>JADKAL010000018.1 GCA_016715325.1 Methylococcaceae bacterium | reverse complement strand
AGGCGATAAAGTTATCCAAAGATTTGACTGAATTATGCCGGAGGAATTCGCTCATCCAGCAGGATTACAGTAATAATCCGAACGCCATCCTCGGAGAAATATGCGCAGGCGGACAATCGCGTAATTACACAGTCGGGGAAACTCTGGAAAATGTAGGGTTAAAATATACTTACGAACGGCTGGAAGGCGATGGCGACGTTCAGCACTTTCAAACGTGGTTAGGGGACTAACCATGCCTTTCAAGTTTGCCGACCGGTTTTAATCACACCCGGCGACGGTATTCAGGATCATTTCGTAACACTTTCCGGTAAGCTCTCCGGCATTCAATTAAAGCGTCGTTTATCATTGCTTCCTGTCGACCGCGATAACTACGGTTACGGTCATAAATAGGATTTTGGCCGAACGGACTTTCGTTCACATTTTCTCGTCGGCATTAAGTATACGGTTATTACTATAAACTCAAACACAGTTAATTTGATACGCAACGATAATACCGGCCAATCCTCCGGGTTAACGAGATTTTGGGCTTATCTGCAATTTTCTTATTAAAACGAAAATAATTTGAACATTTCCTCGCCTGGCAGAAATAACGAGATGAGGAGCTGAGAAGCTTCCCATTTTTACTACTAACAACTATGAGGAAATACCATGAAATCTTTAAACAAAACATAATAACCGCCGCGCTTCTTGCAACAACCGCATTGGCAGGACTAACCGCTGACCCGTATCGGCGGCGGAAAACCTTTTCAAAATGCAGCCTTCAAAAGGAGCACTGACCTGCTTGCCTATGCATCCGGAACAGTAACCGTCAGTTCCGCTGGGACCGGTAGAAAATATGCATGTTGTCGTAAGAAATCTGCCGCCTAAAACAAATTTCGATTTTTGTTAATTCAAGCCCCTGAGGCTCCTTTTCGGGTTATCCAGGTATCGAGGCGATATTGAAACCGATGCCAACGGCGTAGGCGTCGTCAATTTCATCGAACGATTTAATATCGAAACGTTAGTTGTCGCCCTCGCCTGCGACGTTGCGCCTTCTGTACACAAGACCGGCATTCCTGATGCCGCAACGAATCCGGCAACAGCCCCGTTCATACCTTCCATCTCGGTCTGTGGTTCAATTCGCCAACCGATGCAGCTAAGCAGGCTGTAACCCACGGCAGTAACACCGTTTAACGGCGAACATCACGCCGGAATTCAGGTATTGAACACCGCCCAATTTGCAAAAACTGGGGCCTTTGGCGCGATTGAAACCTTAAAATTGCCGTTTGGCTACTATAATTTTATGTAATAAATTGATTTCGTTCTTAGTGTCCCTCGATCACTACGAATGAAATCGACTTCTAAATTGATTTCATAGCGACATAGCTTATCTTTGCACATCCGTGCCAAACTTCGATCAAGCCATTATAATGCCCTAAATTTTAGGAACATTATTCAGTGCAAAAAATGCACATCCTTTATGCATATTAATTCTCAAGATACCGAAATTTCCCCTCTTAGAAAAATCCGCAGTTTTATCCGCCGCCAAGGCCGAATTACCCCAGGTCAGCAATTCGCTTTAGATAATTTCTGGAATAAATATTGTCTCGACGTCGCTCAAAAGCTAGATAAAGCGCTTGTTTTCGGCCGAAATGCAGATTTTGTGCGTAGAAATCGGTTTCGGCAACGGCGAATGTCTTGCTAAGCTGGCGGCAGCCAATCCCGATCAGGACTACATAGGGATTGAAGTGCATCGGCCCGGCGTCGGCCATTTAATTATTCAACCCGAACAGGCCGGAACAACCAACGTTAGAATTTATTGTCATGACGCCATCGAAATTTTGATCGATAATTTGGCTGATAACGGCTTATCGGCTGTACATCTGTTTTTCCCGGATCCTGGCCGAAAAAACATCGCAAAAGACGCATCGTTCAAGCAAGTTTTCTCAATCTATTGGCAAAAAAACTAAAGCCCGGCGGTTATTTTCATGCCGCAACCGACTGGGAACCTTATGCGAAAGCCATGTTGGACGTTTTATACGGCGATGTTCGCTTTTTAAATAACAGCCCTGCCAATAATTATTGCGCGCGGCCTGAATACCGGCCGTTAACTAAATTCGAGCGGCGTGGATTACGCCGAGGTCACGCGTTTGGGATTTGATTTTCATAAAACGATGACGCCTAAACGCTTTTGGCCGAAGACTCCATCTAAAACAGCTAGGCAAAGGCCCCATCCCGATTATCGGAATGGGGCTTTTGAAGATGAAATTACTTCGCTGCGTTGTTAAACGAAAGTTGTAGTAGTTAACGAAGTGACCGTCGAACCCGTGATTTCGATAACGAAATCGGTGGCTGTGAACGTGCCGCTTTGATCCAGGTCGACCACCAAAAGCTTTTACCGCTCAGGCTGCCGGTTGCATCGCCGACGACGATAGCCGCATCGATGCCGCCAGCGAAGTTGACGAATCCGGCATCGGTTGTGGTAAGCAGCGTATCCATATCAGCTATAAACGTCGTTTCATTCAATGCCCCGGTTACCTTGGCACCCACATTTGCGACAGCCACCGTTAAGTCGATCGTATCGGCCGTTCCGGCGTTCAAGACCAAATCGGTATATTTATCGACACCGGCAATCGAAGCAGCTGCCGCAACGGTATCGGCTACACCTGCATTAAATACGATCTTATCGTTGCGGTACCGGTAATTACCGTATCTTTGCCTGCGCCGCCGGTAATCGTGTCGTTACCGCCGCCGGCGTTAATGGTGTCTATGCCTGCGCCTGCGTTGATTACATTCGCTAGCGCATTGCCGTTTATAATATTGGCCATACCGTTAGCGGTCACGTTGATCAAATGCGCGTTGAGGATATTGATATTTTCAACGCCGTCGCCTACCCGCTGAAATCGAAGGTAACGGCGGTAACCGGAGCCGTAGTAAAGGTGCCGATATTCACGATATCCAAAATCGCCGTCAGCAGCCGCGTCGGTCACGGTATCGGCAGCATTATCGATCGTAAAGGTATCCGAACCATCGCCGCCGGTCATGCCATCCGCGCCTGTACCGCCGTTGATGATGTCGTTGCCTGCGCCGGCGGAGATCGTGTCGTTACCGAGTCCTGCATTGATGGTATCGATCCCGCTGCCGCCCGTAATGCTATTGTTCCCAGCATCGCCCGTAATGGTGTGGGCTACGGTTGTTCCCGACAAGGTGACGCCAAGATTAGCCGCAGCGGTGCCTAACAAATTGATGATTTCTATGTTATTACCGACGGTGAGTAGCCTGTTGTACCGCTAAAGTTCACGGTATCGCGTTCGGCTGCCAAAGTGCTAACTGTCAGGTCGGTAATTGTGTCGGAAGAATTGGTTACATTGTAGATGTCGGCGCCCGCACCGCCGTTTAAGGCATTCAGGTTATCGTCCGCTGGAACCGTTGAAGCCGCTCCTGCAGTGATGGTGTCGTTACCGGCGCCGCCATTGATCGTATCATCGCCATTGCCGCCGTTCAGGATGTCGTTATCGTCGTTACCGTTCGCGATATCGTTGCCGTCGCTGCCGGTCACATTATCGTTACCGACGCCGCCATTGATCGTATCGTCGCCATTGCCGCCGTTCAGGTGTCGTTACCGGCGTCGCCGCTCATGCTATCGTTGCCGTCGCCGCCGGTTATGTTATCGTTACCGGCCGTTACCGGTTAAGGAGTCGTTACCGGCGTTGCCAGTGATGGTATCCGCAAGACTACCGCCGGTTAACACGTTATTTCCAGAGTTACCGGTCATTGTGTGAGCAACGGTAGTAGCGCCCGCGTTTGCCCTGATATTACTCGTACCCAGCAAAGTAATGGTTTCGATATTGTCGCCGACAACCAGTATGCCGGCGGTCGTGCCGTTAAATTGAACGATATCCAGTTCCACCCCCCGTCGCTGCTTCGCCGGTCACAGTATCGGTAGCGCTCGATACGATATAGGTGTCGTTGCCGGCGCCGCCGTTCAAAGTGTTAGTACCTGCGCCGCCAGTTAAGATATCAATCCCCGCGCCGGCGAGGATGACATCGTCGCCGTCACCACCATTCAGATTGTCGTTACCCGCATCGCCGGACAAACCGTCGTTGCCTGCGCCGGCGGTGATGGTGTCGTTACCGTCGCCGCCGCTTATCTGATCAAGGCCGTCGCCGCCGTTTAAAATATCGTTATCGGCTTCGCCGTTCAATGTGTCGTCCCCGGCGCCGCCGTTTACGGTATCGGCACCGGCGCCGGCATTGATTGTATTGTTTCCGCTATTGCCATTAAGAATGTTAGCAAGTGTATTGGCGTATAATGCATTGCCTGAGCCTAATAAATTTACCTTCTCGACCCTTGACCGGCAACTAAAAGCCGCTACGTTTACATCTACAAAACTTTTCACCAAATCGTTGGTGCCTGCGCTGTCGGTAATCGTGGCAGCGCGCCTATTCTGACGACAGGTATCGTCGCCGGCGCCGCCTTTGCAATGTATCGACCCCGCCTGCGCCGGTATCCAGAATATCGTTGCCAGCCGCTCCATTCAACGTATTATTACCGCTGTTGCCTACCAAGCGGTTGTTGAGAGCGTTACCAGTCAGATTGGCGTTAAATGAACCCTGAAGAACGACGTTTTCGATACCGGCCACAGTTGCGGCTTGCTGGACTGAGGTGCCTCCCAATATTGCGGCTGCTGTCGTCGCGCTAGTAAGGTCCAAGCTGCTTGAGCCATTAGGAAGATAGATTGTGTCGATACCGCCTGTGTCGATGATTAAATCGCCAGCGCCTAAATAGTAACTGTCGTTACCGGTGGCGCCGTTCAGCGTGACAACACCCGTGGCGGTCGTGCTGTCGAAAACATTGTCTTTCGCGTTCCCGGTCAGGGTCAAAGTGGTAGCCGCACCGGATGCCGCAATATTTTCGACTTCCGCCGCCAAGGTATAATTCGTGGTTGTCCATACGGTATCGATGCCTTCGCCTGCTAATTCCACGATGACGTCTGCGGTATCTTTTACGATATAAATATCGTCTCCCAAGCCGCCTTCCAGGGTATCCACACCGTCGGAAGTTACTTCATTAATATCGGTGGCGCCGCCGGAAATAATTTCGTCGCTCGAAGTACCGATTAAGGAGTCTGCGCCCGAAGTGCCGCCGAATTCGGTGTTGGAGGCTGTCAGATCTTCGTTTAAAGGTTTAGTTAATGCCATGTTATGTGTTCCTCATGTAAAAATTTGTGGAAAGAGTTACGCGATTACGTTATTGCAAAAGGTCTCAGTTAACGTTCAAGATGAATAAAGCATATTGCATGCCAAACTATCGGCAGGGAGGCGAGTTGCACTCATTTTTGCTTATCAGCCGTGCTTATTAGCTTTAAAACAGAGGCGATTAAGCACTTCATCTTGAGGACGATTACCCCATTTCAACGTTAATTGAAGAATACACTTGCAATTTCGCAATCGTTTCCGTCACTAAGTGACAAAATTTGTCAAACCGGGCAGGGCTTTGCCTTACTTCATAAGAATCAGCTAAATGATTGATTCGGCGATTGGTCCGTTTAACAATTCGTTAACATTCTGCGGATACCGAGTCTGTCGAAACGTAATAAACTTTTTCGAAAGGCCCACTACCCGGAGGAAAAAAAACGATTGGAAGTTAACACGTCATTAGACCGATTCAATCAGTACTTAAGATTTAAGCGTATCGATTGAAATTGCTGTTCTGTGCTTTAATTGATACGTATGAAATATAAAACAAAAACCCACCCAGTTCCAAGTCTAGATGAAATATGTTAAATAACAATTAACAGCGTCGAAAAAGGCACAAATTGGGTTGAACTTTATCAATTAACCGCAATCTTGTTTGATACTTGAAACTAAGATGTAGTTGGTTAACCCACTGCCAACAATGGTTTTCAAGTTATAGTTATTGGTTAAGCGGAGATTCATCCTTATTGGCGAAAATTGGGCGTTTACAGTAAGTATCTTGTTTGTAAATAAGGTTATTCGGGCAAATCAAACACGAATGATCTTAACGGTTGTTAATTGTTTTGATTATCAAAAAATTTCTAATATTTTTAAGGCTGAATATGATTTATTATCGCGCACGCACTCTTTTTTCTTTTCTCGGCACGCTTATTTTATATATTGCAATAATGACCAACGCAAACGCCGAACCAACGGAACATCAAAAACCTCGATCAATCCATGTCAGCGGCGCTGGAAAAGCCTCTGCTGCGCCGGATAAGGCTGATTTATCCTTATCGGTGGAAGTTCAGGCAAAGACTGCCGAAGCAGCCCGCAATCAAGCAGCTAGTGCTATGGAGGCGTTAATCAAAGCCGTTAAAAATGCGGGTGTTGCTGACAAAGATATTCAAACTCGCTCGGTATCGCTTTATCCCAATTATTCTCCCGATACCGCTAACAAAATTGTCGGTTATCAATTAACCAATCAGGTTTCAGTTTGTATCAGAGATATTGACAAAGCCAGCGATGTTATCGATTCCGCAGTAAAAGCGGGCGGTAACGCCACGCGTGTACAAGGCATTAATTTCGGCATCGAGAACGCCGATTCCGCTTTGGCTCAAGCCCGTGAAAAAGCTTATGACAATGCCAAAATGAAAGCGGAGCAATATGCGAAACTGGCTGGCGTTGACTTGGGGTTGCCGCTGCACATTAGCGAAGGCAACGCATTTTCACCCGTTCCAATGCCGTACGCCGAAATGCGCACACTGAAAGCGGGAATGGCCGATAGCGTTTCAACTCCGGTGCAAGCCGGCGAACAAGAAGTGACCGTGAATGTCGATGTCATATTCGGCATTCAATAAGGGATGCGACACTTGGAAACTCAGGTTGAGGCTCCTATGCTACCGTTAATTAAATAACAGATCGTCGATTTCGGTAGCGGTTATTTGACTGACCCGTTATGTCGAGCTTGTTCAGCGATGACGTATCTGTAAAATAGTCGGCAAATTCTTATAACGAATCATTCGAAACCAAATGAGAAAGAGTATTTGCCGGAAAATAGAAATTGTCGTTATGTCCGATAGGGAAATCGCAATTGATTGCTAAATCCTGCCTGATCTATCACCCCGATACCGTTGACGACGGTATTAAGGAATTCTACATCGGCGTTAAAGGGCAATACCATAACGGCGATCTAACGCTTCGATACGAAGTCCAGGGTAACATCGATATGCTGGCAATACCGGCCAGTAAAGCCCCGAAGGAAACCGACAATTTATGGCAACATACCTGTTTTGAAGCTTTTATAGCGGTTGAAGAGGAAGAGGCTTATCGTGAATATAATTTCTCACCCTCGGGCGAATGGGCGGCTTACGCTTTCAACGACTATCGCAAGCGAAAATCATGGCACGCAACAGACGCCAATGCGATTCACTGCGTGATTTCCGAAGACCAACTGATATTAACCGCCGTTATCGCGCATCGAAATCTTCCTGAAAATCCGCTCAACAAGTCTTACCGTCTCGGGCTAAGTACAGTTTTGGAAACTAAAGCGGGCGATCTATCGTACTGGTCGCTTTTCCACCCGTCCGGTTCGCCCGATTTTCACCATCGGAGCGGTTTTACCTTATCATTTAATCTATCTTAACTTTGTATTTATAAATATGAAATTTGGCATCGACCGATTAATAGCCGACGCCGGCCTACGTAAGCCGTTATCGGGAAAACGGGTTGCATTATTGGCGCATCCAGCGTCTGTGACGGCGGACTTAACGCATTCATTAGATGCGCTGATGGAATTGCCCGATATAGAACTCAGTGCGGCATTCGGGCCTCAACACGGTCTGCGCGGCGATAAGCAAGATAATATGATGGAATCGCCGGATTTTCTCGACCCCAATCATGGTATCCCAGTATTCAGCTTATACGGCGACGTTCGTAAGCCAACCGACGCTATGATGTCGACTTTCGATGTCCTGCTGGTTGATTTACAGGATCTCGGATGTCGAATTTATACCTTTATTACAACGTTGCGTTATGTGCTGGAGGCGGCGGCTAAACACAACAAATCGGTTTGGATTCTCGATCGCCCCAATCCGGCAGGCCGTCCGGTCGAAGGACTAACCTTGAAAGCGGGTTGGGAAAGTTTCGTCGGCGCCGGTCCGATACCCATGCGGCACGGACTAACGATGGGTGAATTGGCGGGTTGGTTTGTCAATACCCTAAAAATGGATGTCGATTGCCAGGTTGTTACCCTGCAAGACTGGCAGCCGGATGCAGCACCCGGTTACGGCTGGCCGCTCGGCGAACGCAACTGGATCAATCCTAGCCCGAACGCGCCAAATCTGTGGATGACTCGCTGTTATGCCGGCACCGTTATGTTGGAAGGCACAACGTTATCGGAAGGCCGAGGCACCACCCGACCGCTGGAACTTTTCGGCGCATCGGACATCGATGCCAGCGCTGTAATTAAAAAAATGTACGAATTAGCCCCTCAATGGCTCGAAGGGTGTCGATTGCGCGAATGCTGGTTTGAGCCGACTTTCCACAAACATGTCGGTAAACTGTGCTCGGGCGTTCAGATTCATGTCGAAGATTCGGCATACGATCACCATGCGTTTAAACCTTGGCGTTTACAAGCGCTCGCTTTTAAAGCCATCAGATTACAACAATCGGATTATCCTTTGTGGCGCGATTTTCCTTACGAATACGAATTAGACCGTTTAGCAATCGATGTCATAAACGGATCGCCTTTACTGCGAGAGTGGGTGGACGATTCCCAAGCTACTCCTGAGGATCTTGATCACTTGGCATTACAAGACGAACAATGCTGGATTAAAGATCGGCAGCCGTTTTTGTTGTATTAATCAAACTTTCATCATAAAAAAAGCATGAATCGAATGTATTTGGATACCCGTAATTGAGTAGAAACGTAAGATACCTTTAAACAATACACTATGTTCTTGTTAAAAAGGTTAAACTTTTATTGGAAAGTGGTTAAGCCTGTATTTTTGGTGAGCTTGCCGGTCGATTTCATATGGGTGATTCGTGTTTATTTTGGAGTGACAATCCCCGGTTAGTCACTCCATCGCATGACAAGTGACAGGTTTACCTGCCACCTTTTATCTTACTTTTCCAGTTGACATAGACAAAAATCGTCACTTGGTGATGTTTTTTGACTGAATTTAAAACCTATTTCAAATTATCTTTAAAAATTGAATTTTATAAATTATTGATATTTAATGAAAAAATATTTTGACCGCTAAATTTAAAAGTTGGCATTCATATTGCTTTTACTATTATGAAAGATGCAGAATTACTTTCATGCTTTAACTCCTCGTAGTAAACCTGCTTTCATAGCGAAAGCCAAGCGCATTAACTTCCCTCCTCGGTTGTAATGCGCTTTTTTTTGTCCATCGTTTTTGCGTTTATAAATTCCACGATTCATCTTCAAGAGTATTTCGTAACAAACTTAAATAGATTGTTGTGCCGATGTAATACGGATTCAACATTTATAATGATATATAACCATCTGATATTTAATGACGAAATTTGTCACTTCTTGATATTTTTGAGCACATCGTTCAGTTAACATAAAACAAGATCAATTAGCTTTAAAGATATTAAACGGTTGTTTTTTAGGGCAATAAATATAAATATTGCGCTTAAAATATAGTTGGCACAATAAATGCTTTAAATTATACATACGCAAACACGTATAAGCTCCTCGTGGTAAATATTGCTTTTTATGAGCACAGCGCATTATCCCTCCTGGTTGATAATGCGCTTTTTTTTGCCTGCTACTTTTCGAATGCTCCAACGCTGAATCAAGCGACTTGCATGAAGTTAACTAAATGCGAAGTTATCGAAACCATAACGCCCAAGATTACTGGCCATTGCACGGCTGCTTTAGTTTGAGGATAGCGTTAGAACGTATCTTTATTTGAGAAACAATTATTCACTCTTGGATAGAAAGTTTTTTATTCTAACTCTCAAAGGGTTAGTGTGTAGCACACATTACCGTTATAGCGGTTATGTAACATTTGGGGAAATTGGTGTCAGGTAACATTTAGGTGCAACCTGACTTACCGATTATAAATCTTTGTGCTAGCAACCATGCCATTACCCTTCCTCGGTTTACGATGCGTTTTTTACCTTTTCCACATCAAACACCGTCCCCCGAATGCCCGTCACCCTGACTTTGGTATTAATATCGCAATCTTCGCCGTGGACTTTCCAGATGGTGTCGTCTACTTTGATTTTACCTTGCCCGTTTTCGATGGGCGCGTATAAGGTAAATACCCGCCCGATGTATTGTGCGCCGCGTTTGTTGAGCAAAGGCTGGTCGGTTTCAAGCGACATTTTTTTGCCGTAAAACCGCCACGCCGTAATCGCAAGCACTGAAAACACCGAAAAGATCAGCACCTGTACATTTAAGCTCATTGCCGGAATCAACCAGAGCAATAGTCCTGTGATAAAGCCGGAGACCGCCAGCCACATAAAGAAAAAGCCGGGGGTCAGCATCTCCAGAATTAGCAAAACGAAGGCTAAACCCCACCAATACCAAAATTCGAATACCAGTTCCGTCATTGTTTAACCCTTTTTAGTCATGGCTTCTTTTGCTAATTCGGCGATGCCGCCCAATGCCCCGATAACGTTTCCTGCTTCCAGCGGCATAAAAATGATTTTACTATTGCCTGCCGATGCCACATCTTTTAACGATTCGATGTATTTTTGTGCCACAAAATAATTAATTGCCTGGATATTCCCTTTACCGATCGCTTCAGAAACCATGAGGGTGGCATTGGCTTCGGCTTTTGCCAGTCGTTCTCTTGCATCGGCATCGCGGTAGGCGGCTTCTTTGCGGCCTTCTGCATCGAGAATCGCAGCTTGCTGGGCGCCTTCCGCCCGCAAAATTTCGGATTGCCGTAAACCTTCAGCTTCGAGGATGGAGGCGCGTTTCAAGCGTTCGGCTTTCATTTGCCGTCCCATCGCTTCGACAAGATCTTTGGGCGGCGCGATGTCCTTGATTTCGATGCGAGTGGCTTTTATTCCCCACGGCGTGGTTGCGTCATCCACAACGGTTAATAACCGGGCGTTGATGTCGTCGCGGCGAGATAACAATTCATCCAAATCCATCGAACCCATGACGGTTCGGATGTTTGTCATCACCAAATTTAGGATGGCTAAATCCAATTGACTGACTTCATAAGCCGCTTTGGCGGCATCCATCACCTGATAAAACACCACGCCGTCGACCGTCACCATTGCGTTATCCTTGGTAATGACTTCCTGCGACGGCACATCCATGACTTGTTCCATCATGACCATTCTGCGACCGATTCGGTCGATCACCGGCATGATAATGTTTAAGCCCGGCGTTAGAGTATTAGTATAGCGACCGAAACGCTCCACTGTGTACTCCATCCCTTGCGGAACGGATTTTACGCTTAAAAACACCAGCACTAGTACGAAAGCCAGTAAAAATAAGAAAAACACTCCGACACTCATAATATTCTCCGATTAGTTCGTTAATTCGCCAAAATATCTATCACATAAAGCAATGCTATTAGTTGTAAGCCCCTTGAAAAGGGGGGCTACTTAACAGCATTGCCGCATATGGTCTGACATCGTTATTCAATATTAATGCCTTTTTATTCAACAGATTTTAGCAGTCAATCGAGATTATGCTTTTATATCGAAGCGCTAATTCGATACGACTGGCATTGTTAATCATTTACCCTTTTTTTCACAAGGTTTCCATCCGCAAAATTTGTGTTATGTTGCAAATCAATCATGAGCTACAGCATAATGCAGCCCGAATTTACCAACGGTTATTAAGGAATAGAAATGGTATTACAAGCAATTAATTTAGGTATTTTGACATTGTTGTTTTTTGTTGTCGGAATGATAAATCCGAAGTGGGCTTTGTTTTTTATGAAAAAGCCGACACGCTGGCTGATTACCATGATAACAACGGTTTGTTTTATGTTTTTCATGACCATGCTTGCTGAAGGCCACCGGCAAAAACAAATCCTTGAGAAACATCAAAAGCAAAAAACAGCAGATGCAGTTGCGACGGTGCCGGTCCCGACACCGGAATCGGTTCCTGTTCCGGTACCTAGCGAAAAACCAAAAGCGGAAGTAAAGAAGAAATAGTGACTTTCAGCTCAAGGTTCGAAGTGGACGGCTAGCCAAATCGTTTTCGATTCCGGCGGGGTCCACTCAATTCTGTGTCGACGATGTGCGGGAATATGAAGATAATCGCCTGCTTTCAGATTTAATTCGCAGCCGTCTTCGTAGCAAAGAATCGCCTCTCCTTCGAGCACTATTACCCACTCGTCCCAAGTCTGGTCGTACCATTCACCTACCGGCGTTACTTGACCGAAGGACACTATCCGTTCTATTTTTAGGTTCTTTCGCTTAAGCAAGCATTCGAATAGCTCTTCGGGTATGATGTCGGGAATATCTTCGAAGATATTGTTTGTTTGCGTTTTCATGTCTTTACACGCCTATCAAAATCCATTGCATCATAAACCGAATGCCTAAAGTATCCAGTATTTCCGATAAATCTGTTGCGATTATCGGCGGCGGCCCTTCGGGTTTAATGGCGGCGGAAGTCTTAAGTCAAGCAGGTATCAAAGTCAATGTGTACGATGCGATGCCGTCTGTGGGTCGTAAGTTTTTGTTGGCGGGAAAAGGCGGGTTGAACATCACGCATTCCGAACCTTTTCAAGATTTTTTGTCTCGCTACGGTGCTGGCAAAAGTCGTCTACAACCAATGCTGGAACGTTTCAGCGCAAATCAATTAAGGGATTGGGCTTATGATTTAGGTATTAGAACCTTTGTCGGCTCATCGGGCCGAATCTTTCCAGAGGAAATGAAAGCCGCACCGTTACTACGAGCTTGGCTGCATCGATTAAGACAGCAAGATGTTAAATTTCATGTAAGACACAAATGGTTGGGATGGCATCAAGCGGATAATAAGAAACTGCGGTTTCAAACCCCGGAAGGAATTCGTGAAATCGAAGCCGATGCCGTTATACTCGCGTTAGGCGGCGGTAGTTGGCCGCAACTGGGTTCAACAGGTGAATGGGTCGAAATTTTAGTTGAAAAAGGCATCCGTATTTCTCCGCTCCTTGCCTCAAACTGCGGCTTTAATGTCAACTGGAGCGATTATTTTCGCCTACGTTTTGCCGGTCATCCCTTAAAATCGATTGCGGCCAGCGTTGACGATCAGCAACTCAAAGGCGATTGCACGATAACGGATTACGGCATTGAAGGCGGCATAATTTATACCTTATCGTCAACTTTGCGAGATGAAATCATTCAAACGGGCTTTGCTACGCTTTTGCTCGATTTAAAGCCGGATTATTCGCTAGACACTTTAATCGATAAAGTAAGCAAGCCGCACGGCAAGCAGTCAATGAGTAACCATCTGAGGAAAACCATTGGTATCGACGGTGTAAAAGCCGGTTTATTGCGCGAAAAGCTCACGTCGGAAGATTTTAATAATCCGATAAAACTTTGTTCGACGGTAAAAGCTTTGCCGATTCAGTTGTTATCGGCAAGACCACTGGCGGAAGCAATCAGCAGCGCCGGAGGCGTTGCTTTTGAGGCTATCGATGAAAATTTGATGATCGTTAATTTACCCGGAGTCTTTTGTGCGGGTGAAATGCTGGATTGGGAAGCGCCTACTGGAGGCTATTTGTTAACAGCCTGTTTTGCAAGTGGACGTGCATCTGGAGAAGGGGTTTTAAATTGGCTACAATCATTCATCCAAAAAAACCATTAGACGATACGCAATTCTTTCATCATTAGCGCCCTAATCCGCCATTACGAAGTTAAAGTTCTTAAGCCTGTGATTTTATTTGAAAAATAGAGTTATGCAGCTTGACCTGTAATAAATGGATGAGATAATAAGCAACGATTAAAGCTGCACTGTATTATTCCTTGCAGGTATCCATCACATTCATTCGCTTAAACAATGATAAAAGACCTAACACCGCAAGAAGCTTGGGAGTTGATTCAGCAGAACGAATCCGCCGTTCTGGTAGATGTCCGTACGCAAATGGAACATGCTTATGTCGGGCATCCTTTAGGCGCTGTCCATATTCCTTGGAAAGAAGCGCCGAGTTGGGAAATTAACCTAAATTTCGCTAGCGATGTTAGTAAAATCGTTCCGACAAAAGAAACTCCTATTTTGCTCTTATGCCGGAGCGGGCAACGTTCTCTAGCTGCCGCGAGAGCATTGGAAGAAGTCGGCTATCAGCACTTGGTCAACATCGTTGACGGTTTCGAAGGACCTTTAGACAACAACAACCATCGCGGCAATATCGGCGGGTGGCGTTTTTGCAAATTGCCTTGGCAACAAAGTTAAGTCAGATTTTCGTGTTAAACTAAACGATTTTCCAAATTAGTATCGGTTTCAAAAGCCATAATTTAATCAGGCATCCAATTTTCAGCCATCAGTCCAGTTTTCATTATGGATCTGGTTATCTATTATTTACCCTAACTCACACATTTAAAGTGATCGAAAAATTAAGAAATATTGCAATTATTGCGCACGTAGACCACGGCAAAACCACGCTTGTGGACAAGCTGTTACAACAATCGGGAACTTTTGCGGCTCATAGCAAAGTGACTGAACGGATTATGGATTCCAACGATCTCGAAAAAGAACGCGGCATTACCATTTTGGCGAAAAATACCGCCTTGGACTGGAACGGTTATCACATTAATATCGTGGATACGCCGGGCCACGCCGACTTCGGGGGTGAAGTCGAACGGGTATTATCGATGGTCGATTCGGTTTTACTTTTAGTCGATGCCGTTGACGGGCCGATGCCGCAAACCCGTTTCGTAACCCAAAAAGCGTTCGCACTCGGCCTGAAACCGATCGTTGTTATCAACAAAATAGATCGTCCGGGCGCACGGCCCGATTGGGTGGTCGACCAAACTTTCGATTTATTCGACCGTCTGGGCGCTACCGACGAACAATTGGATTTCCCCGTCGTCTATGCTTCGGCACTCAACGGCTATGCCAGCTTAGAGTCCACAGCGACCGAAGGCGATATGACGCCGTTATTTGAAACCATCGTCGAAAAAGTCAGCCCACCGCCGGTCAATGTAGACGGGCCCTTTCAAATGCAGGTCTCAAGCCTAGATTACAATACCTATGTCGGCGTTATCGGTATCGGGCGGATTCAGCGCGGGATGGTTAAACCGAATATGCCGTTAACGATTATCAGCCGCGAAGGTGTCGAACGTAAAGGTCGCATCCTGCAACTTTTCGGTTTTCACGGTCTTGAGCGCGTTGAAGTGCCGGATGCACGTGCAGGCGACATTATTGCTTTTACCGGTATCGAAAAGCTCGAAATCTCGGATACCTTATGCCACCCGGATGCGGTCGAAATCATGCCGCCGCTAACCGTTGACGAACCCACCGTCACCATGACTTTTCAAGTCAATAACTCGCCTTTTGCCGGCAAAGACGGAAAGTTCCTCACCTCAAGGCAAATCCGAGATCGTCTGGAAAAAGAATTACAACATAATGTGGCATTAAAAGTAGAAGATACCGGGGATCCTGATAAATTTAAAGTATCAGGCCGAGGCGAATTGCATTTGTCCGTTTTAATCGAGAATATGCGCCGCGAAGGCTTCGAATTGGGCGTATCGAGACCCGAAGTTATCATCAAGGAAATCGACGGCGAAAAATGCGAACCGTTTGAAATGGTAACTATTGAAGTTGAAGAAATCCATCAAGGCTCTATCATGGAGAAGCTTGGAGAACGTAAAGGCGATCTTCTCAGTATGCTACCCGACGGCAAAGGTCGTATTCGCCTGGAATATATGATGCCGTCCCGGGGATTGATTGGTTTTCAAACCGAATTCATGACCGCGACCTCCGGTTCAGGACTTTTGTACCACGTCTTCGACCATTATGGGCCGATGAAAAAAGGCGAGTTGGGTATTCGTAAACGAGGGGTTTTGGTTTCCATGGTGCAAGGCAAAGCGTTGGCTTACGCCTTATTTGCGCTTCAAGAACGCGGCGAATTGTTTTTGGTTCATGCCGATGAAGTTTATGAAGGTATGTTGGTAGGCATTCATTCACGGTCCAACGATCTTGTGGTTAATCCAACGAAAGCAAAGCAATTAACGAATATCCGTGCAGCGGGTACCGATGAAAATCTTATTCTCGTACCTATTCAAAAAATGACTTTAGAACAAGCACTTGAATTTATCGCTGAAGATGAACTTGTAGAAGTGACGCCGAAGTCTATTCGTCTGCGTAAGAAATTGTTGCTGGAGCATGAGCGGAAAAGGGCGGCGAAGTCTTAATTACGTAACCTTTGGACCGGTAATAAAAAAGCCCCATCGCATTGCACGCATGGGGCTTGAGTGATCGTCTGCCAGGTTAGTAAAGGAGATCTATCCAAGGCAACATCCCGTTGAGAATACTTGATCCATATTACTTTGACGACGAACGCCATTCTCCCAAAAAAGGATGCTAAAAGAAGCAGGTCAATACGTAATTTATTGTAAGTAATTGCTGACTTTTGGAGCAATGAAATGTTCGGTATATTTATTCTTTAGTACAATACCTTAAATATTATTGTTTAACCGGCATATTTAGAACCTTCTTGTACTACAATAACCCCATCTAAATACTTGTCCGGTACCGCTTAAAATCACCTCATTTAGACCATCAAAATGGATCAGCGTAGTGCACAAATCGAGCGAAATACGCTCGAAACACAAATTAAAGTCAATATTAACCTTGACGGTACCGGAAGATCCTCATTCGTAACCGGTGTTCCGTTTCTTGACCACATGCTCGATCAAATCGCCAGACACGGGTTGATCGATATTGAAGTAAACGCCAAAGGCGATTTGGAAATTGACGCTCATCATACGGTTGAAGATATCGGGATTACGCTGGGGCAGGCTTTTGCTAAAGCCGTCGGCGACAAAAAAGGGATCGTCCGCTACGGTCATGCCTATATTCCGCTGGATGAAGCCTTATCTCGTGTTGTTGTCGATTTATCGGGGCGTCCGGGATTAACCTACGATGTTAAATTTCCCCGCGCCACGATAGGCAGTTTCGACGTCGATTTATTTCGAGAGTTTTTTCAAGGCTTCGTCAATCATGCCGGTGTCACGTTGCATATCGATAATTTAAAAGGGGTCAATGCGCATCATATCGCCGAAACCGTCTTTAAAGCGATGGGCCGTGCTTTACGGATGGCTATTACGCCCGATCCGAGAATGACCGGCATTATGCCGTCTACCAAAGGCAGTCTTTGAGTTTTATTCCGTACTAATATTACCTTCACTATGTCTTCAGTCGCTGTCATCGATTACGGTATGGGCAACCTCCATTCCATTGCAAAAGCCTTGCAACATGCCGACCCCGACTGCGAAGTCAAAGTAACATCCCTCCCCAAAGCCATATCCGGGGCCGATAGAATCGTTTTTCCAGGTGTTGGGGCGATTCGCGACTGTATGCAGGCATTAAATGAATCCGGCCTATCTACGTTGATTCTTGAAGTCGCTAAGTCCAAGCCGTTTTTGGGTATCTGCCTCGGCATGCAAGCATTATTGACCGATAATGAAGAAAATGGTCACACTCAAACATTAAATGTTATACCGGGGCATGTCGTTCGCTTTCGAGAATCTATGCAAGATCGCGACGGTAATCTTTTAAAAATTCCGCATATGGGCTGGAATCAAGTCCATCAAATGAAACATCCGTTATGGAAAGATATTCCGCAGGATAGCCGTTTTTATTTTGTGCACAGTTATTATGCAAAACCGGATTTCAGCTCAGTTGTGGCTGGCACCAGCGATTATCCGAATGCATTTGCCTGCGCCCTCGCGCAGGACAATATTTTTGCCGTACAATTCCACCCCGAAAAAAGCCAAGATGTCGGCTTAAAGTTGCTCCGCAACTTCCTGCATTGGGATGGACAGCAATGATTACACCTGATAATTCACCCTGCTACTAGTTGCCGAGGACACTTACGTATGTTGTTAATACCTGCAATCGATCTTAAAGAAGGCAAATGCGTTCGTCTGCGGCAAGGCCGGATGGATGACGACACCGTATTTTCCGACGATCCGGTTGCAGTTGCCGGAAAGTGGTGGCTGCAGGCGCCAAACGGATTCATTTAGTCGATCTGGACGGTGCATTTGCCGGCAAGCCGCGAAATGCTGATGTCATCCATGCCATAGTGCAAGCCTACCCTAATGTTCCCGTCCAAATCGGCGGCGGCATCCGCGATGAAGAAACCATACAAGGTTATCTCGATGCGGGGGTCGAATATGTCATCATCGGTACGAAAGCAGTCAATGCACCGCATTTTGTCAAAGATATGGCAATCGAATATCCGCGCCGCATCATCGTCGGTTTAGACGCTAAAGACGGCAAAGTAGCGATCGACGGCTGGTCTAAGTTATCTCGGCATGACGTCATCGATATGGCGCAACACTTCGAAGAAGACGGTGTTGAAGCTATTATTTATACCGACATCAGCCGGGACGGCATGATGCAAGGCGTCAATGTTGAAGCGACCGCCAAGCTTGCTCGTGCGATCCGTATTCCGGTCATTGCATCCGGCGGTATTACCAATCTCTCTGACATTAGAGCGTTAGGCATAGCAGCGGGCGACGGCATCATGGGTGCGATTACCGGTCGAGCGATTTATGAAGGCACGCTGGATTTTGCCGAAGGCGCCAAACTGGCTGAATCGTTTGCGGTATGAGCCTCGCAAAACGCATTATTCCGTGTCTGGATGTCGATAACGGCCGCGTTGTCAAAGGCGTTAAATTCGTGGATATTCGCGATGCAGGCGATCCGGTCGAAATTGCTCGGCGTTACGATAAAGAAGGCGCCGACGAACTCACTTTTCTCGACATTACCGCCACGCATCATGACAGAGAAACGATGGTGCATGTTGTGGAACAGGTCGCTAGCGAAGTGTTTATTCCGTTAACCGTTGGCGGCGGTATACGTACCTTAGAGGATATACGCCGGATGCTAAATGCCGGTGCAGACAAAGTCGGCATCAATAGCGCCGCGGTTTTCAGACCGGAGTTCGTACGTGAAGCCGCAGAACGCTTCGGCTCGCAATGTATTGTCGTTGCTATCGATGCCAAAAAAGTCAGTCAGCCGAATGAAGCCGATAAATGGGAAATATTTACGCACGGCGGTCGCAAGGGAACGGGAATCGATGCTGTCGAATGGGCTAAAAAGATGGTCGATTACGGCGCAGGCGAAATCCTATTAACCAGTATGGATCGAGACGGCACTCGCATCGGCTTTGATATACCGCTAACGCGCGCCATTAGTGAAGCGGTTTCCGTACCTGTTATCGCATCCGGCGGTGTCGGCAACCTGGATCATTTAGCCGACGGTATCCTAGAAGGTAAAGCCGATGCCGTGTTAGCGGCCAGTATTTTTCATTTTGCGGAGTACACCATCCACCAAGCTAAGGAACGTATGGCCGAACGTGGGATAGAGGTACGCTTATGAGCACTGAATGGCTGGATGCCATCCGCTGGACAGAAGACGGCTTAGTTCCTGCAATCGCGCAAGATGCCGAAAGCGGCAATATCCTGATGTTCGCCTGGATGAATCGGGAATCTTTGTCGTTAACGGTCGCCGAGGGCTATGCCGTGTATTGGTCCAGATCGCGTAATAAGCTCTGGCATAAAGGCGAAGAGTCGGGGCATCGGCAAAAAATTCACGGCATTTATCTCGATTGCGATGAAGATGTTATTTTATTGATGGTAGAACAATTCGGCGGTATCGCTTGTCACACGGGCAGAGAAAGTTGTTTTTACCGGCAATTATTGGATGGAAAATGGCTAACCATTGCCCCCGTTTTAAAAGATCCTAAAAAAATATATCAACCTACATGAGCGACGTCCTACTTCAATTAGCGCAGGTGCTGGAACAACGCAAACAGGAACCGGCGGAAAAATCTTATGTGGCGAGCCTTTACGCAAAGGGCATTGACGCCATCTTAAAAAAAATCGGCGAAGAAGCGACGGAAACCATTATTGCCGGAAAAGGCGGCGACAAACAGCAAATCGTTTACGAAACCGCCGATCTTTGGTTTCATTGCATGATTCTTCTAGCGGACCAAGGCTTAGGGCCGGAAGATGTTTTAGGTGAATTACAACGCCGTTTCGGCCTGTCCGGACTTGCCGAAAAAGCACAGCGTAAATCGTAGTTAAATAGTATAGTGTGTTTTATTCATAAGACATTACGGGAGCAAGAATGGGTATCAGTGTTACTAAATTATTGATCGTACTGGCTATTATTATCGTCATCTTCGGTACCAAGCGCTTAAAAAATGTAGGTACTGACCTTGGCTCCGCTATCAAAAGCTTTCGTTCCGCCATCCGCGAAGAGGAAGCAAATGACGCTTCCGATAATAACGAGGACAAGCCTATCGATGGCGAAGTAACGTCTAAAAAAAGTGATAACAGCTAATGTTTGAAGTCGGTTTTTCCGAGATATTGATGGTCGGATTAGTCGCACTTCTCGTCATCGGACCTGAAAAACTGCCTAAAGTCGCTAGAATGGTCGGCTTTTGGGTGGCTAAATCGAAACGGATGGTGGCTGCCGTTAAAGAAGAAATCAATGAAGAGTTTCAAGCGGAAGAACTTCGTCAATCGTTAAAAAATAAAAGCGGATTGAACGAGTTGCAAAAGTTAATCGACGATACATCGAACGATCTTCGCAACATTAAAGATTCAATAAGCAAGCCTGTCGATCCACTTCATAAGAAGCAACAAAATCTTGAGCGAGATGAACGAAAATAACTTCGATGAGGTCGATGAAGAACCGGTACAGTCCTTCATCAGCCACTTAATCGAACTTCGCAACAGGCTCGTCTACAGCATTTTAAGCGTATTCATCGTCTTGGGCGCCTTGTTTTACTTTACTAGCCCTAACGAAATTTACAGCTACCTCGCCGGCCCCTTACTCAAACAATTACCGGCTAATAGCTCGATGATTGCAACAGAAGTTGCTTCGCCGTTTTTTACCCCGTTCAAACTCACGATGGTTGTCGCGGTTTTTATTTCCATTCCGTTAATTCTTTACCAGTTTTGGGCATTTGTTGCACCAGGTCTCTACAAACATGAGCGGCGGTTGATTTTACCGTTGTTAATAGCCAGTACGTTTTTGTTTTTTTTAGGCGCCGCTTTCGCCTATTACGTTGTATTTCCGTTGGTATTCGGCTTTTTAACCAACACGGCTCCCGTCGGAGTTGCGGTCATGACCGACATCAGCAAATATTTGGATTTTATTTTAACCATGTTATTTGCCTTCGGCATCTGCTTTGAAGTACCTATTTTTACGATTATTTTAGTTTGGTCGGGGTTGGTGTCTATTTCGACGCTATCCGAACAAAGGCCTTATGTTATCGTAGGAGCATTCATTATCGGGATGTTTTTAACACCGCCTGACGCGTTTTCTCAAACGTTATTAGCTATTCCTATGTGGCTTTTATTTGAAATTGGATTGCTCTTCTCCAGATTATTTGTTCGAAACATAAAATCCGAAACAAACTCAAACTTTAAAGCGATTGAAAATAATCAAGACGAGCCACGCTAATTTTAAATAAAAGTCGCTATTCCTTGAGACTGGATAGGACAGCACTGGCAAAAACTAAACGTAAAGTGAATAGCTCACAAAATAATTGTGACAAATGTAACAAAAATCTTGACTTATTTTATTGTTTTTATATAAGAAACAATTCATTTAGTATCAGATGTATTGTGCCGAAATATTATCCCTGTATAGTACACACCGTACAGTCAGCTAGCCCACCCCCTCGGCTATCGCTGTTTGCTCCGACTTATTAACTTTTGGAATTTAAAGAATGAATACTTTTAATAAAGATATTTTGATTGGATTGCTGTTTATAACCGGTCTGTGGAGTTTTATTTCAGGTCAGTTCATATTTTCAACAGTCTTATTCGCCGGCGCGGCCATTTACAGTAATATGGTTATGCGCCCTAGTAACAACTAATTTCTCGTTTTATTTGTGTGTTGTACCATCAAGTAGATCCTCCTCATTCCTCTGCTTGGTTTATTCGGCCCTGTGTGTTTACATACAGGGCTTTTTTTTTAAACAAATGTTTTTGCCGATTCAACCGTTGTTTTATTAACATTTTTCCACAATAAATCTTGAATTTCGCATTGCGGCGCATAACCGGTTACTGCATTTTTGAATATTGATCTAACCGCTTCGCAATCTTCGCTTCTAGCCGCTGTCTCAAGTCGAGACAATAACGTTTTCAACTCCGCCCAAGGTATTATGTGCTCTTCAGCACGCATAATCCGTTTATGGGCCGTTTCGGATACGTTATCGCCGATAAGTAGCTCTTCATAAAGTTTCTCGCCTGGCCGTAGCCCGATAAATCGGATTTCAATTTCACCGTGAGGGTGCGTTTCATCTTTAATTTCAAGTCCGCTTAAATGAATCATTCGCTTGGCAAGGTCGACAATACGGATAGGCTCCCCCATATCCAATACAAATACATCGCCACCCAAACCCATTGCACCCGCCTGTATCACTAACTGTGCCGCTTCGGGAATGGTCATAAAATAACGAATGACACGCGCATCGGTAACCGTTACAGGTCCGCCCTTGGCAATTTGCTCTCTAAACAACGGAACCACTGAACCCGACGAATCAAGGACATTGCCGAATCTGACCATCGTAAAACGAGTTTGATGGTTTACGCTATCTTGACTTAATGCTTGCAGCACTAATTCGGCAAATCGTTTTGTTGCTCCCATTGTATTCGTGGGTCTAACGGCCTTATCTGTCGAAATCAATACAAAGGTTTCGACATTAGCATTAATTGCAGCCTTGGCCGTGTGCAACGTGCCGAATATATTATTCCAGATGGCTTCGCCGGGATTTTTCTCCACCATAGGCACATGCTTATAGGCTGCAGCATGATAAATAGTTTGAACACCGAATGCATTGCAGACGCGTTCGACTCTTTCGCCATCCTGTACAGAGCCGAGTATTGTAATAATCTGAACGTTAATCAGCGCATTAAGGTTTGTACGGAGATTTAATAATTCTTTCTCTATGACATACAAGCCGTATTCGCAAAGTTCGAAAAGAATAAGCGACTTTGGTTGTAATCGCATGATTTGTCGACACAATTCAGATCCGATAGAACCCCCGGCACCGGTTACCATGATGACTTTACCGGTAATATTAGCCGATAACAGGGCGCTGTCCGGCGGCACCGAATCTCTTCCTAAAAGATCGGCAATTTCAATTTCCTGCAGGGAGTCAACCTTGACTTTGCCTTCCGCGATGTCGGAGAGTCCCGGCATTGTCATCACATGCACGGCATAAGGCTCCAAAAGACGAATAATCTCGCTTTTTCTGGACCGCGAGGCCGACGGAATCGCCAGCAATACATCCGCTAGGTTATGTCTATCAATTAAATAACTTAATGAACTCAGCGGATAAATACGCAAACCGTTAACTTTTTGGCGTTGTAATTCGACATTATCGTCGATAAAAGCGACGGGTTTAAACTCGCTGCCATGATCTAAAGCCGCTGCTAATTGAATTCCGGCTTTGCCGGCGCCGTAAATGACCACATTTTTTTTATTTTGACGCTCAAACTGCCTTGCTCCACTTAGGCTTAGATAAATATCGCCCAACCACCAACGGACAAAAAACCGGCTGCTGGATACAAGCACTAGCATATTCAGCCAATTTAGAGGGGTAACGGTTCGCGGTATGCCTTTGATGCCGGATTGATATATTATTAAAGCGAAAACCAGCGCGTACAATGTGCAGGCCTGAACAATCGTCCACAACGCTCTTATTTCTATATAACGAATTATCGCCCGATACAATCCAAGCTTTAAAAAAATGGGTAACGTGATAATAGGTGCTATTGCAAAAAGATACCAAATACGACCTTGCGGCACATAGAACACACCGAAACGTAATGAAAAAGCCGCCCAAAAAGCCACCCATGCAAAAAAAATATCCGCACTGATCAGAATGGCTACCTTAGTGCGCCTGGACAGACCGATAAACCAGTGGGCTAAATGAATTCCCATACTAAGCTTTATTATTATTTTCTAATTAACCGGGTTTTTAACATGATGGGTGATTGTCCAAAAAACGAATGCTTTGAATTAATGAGATACACCATCTCGACGCGCAACTTTCACAAATGTCAGCCAAATGATATACAGATCGAAAGTAAACGACTTTTGCTTTAGATACTCTACATCGAATTCGACCTTTTTTGGAATAGGTAATTCATCTCTTCCATTTACTTGCGCCCAGCCTGTTAATCCCGGTATTAATTTATGAACTCCGGCCTGTGTTCGCAAAGCAATTAAATCGTCCTGATTGAACAAAGCTGGCCTCGGGCCTACAAAACTCATATCGCCTTTGATAATAGTCCAAAGTTGCGGCAATTCATCCAAGCTCGTTTTGCGTAAAAAGGGACCTAAAGGCGTTAAAAATTGCTCGGGATCCATTAATAAATGAGTGGCTACAGCAGGCGTATCGACACGCATGGTCCTAAACTTGGGCATTTTAAAAATTTTGTTATTTTGCCCGACGCGGTTAGACCAATACAATACGGTACCCTGCGAACTCAACTTTATCAGTATCGTCACCAACAAAATGGGAACAATCAAGATTAAGCCGACAAATAAAGCCAAGCATATATCAAACAGTCTTTTCAAAGTGATTCCGAATATTTCCGCTTTATGGATACGAAGATCTTTAACGATTATCTTTCGATTTGGTAATTAAATTTGAATTGTGGCGATTGCCAATGTAATAGCCATTCTGTTGGTAATAAAATCCATTTTAATCTAGCCATTATAAAGCTTTGCCATACAGGTAAGCGCTTTTTTATAGATTTATCATTGAAATTTCAAGAAGTGTTCAACAGTTGTACGGATCGATTCTTGTAAATTAACAACCGGTTGCCAGCCCAATGTTGATTTAGTATGGGCAATATCAACTTGTAATGAATTCAATAACCGATTTGCTTCCCCTGATTTACCTACAAAAGCAGCCGTACCTGCAAGGATAGAAGCCGGGACAGGAAATAAAATGGATTTCTTGCCCATAGAATCGGCAATCATATGGAGTAATCCAGGTGTGCTAACATCGCACTCGTCGGACACCATAAATATTTGTCCAGCGGCGGAAGGATGAACTGTACAAGTTATAAGTAAATCTACAAGGTTATCTATAGCAACCATACTCCTACGATTGTCGATAGCGCTAAAAGGAAGGGGGACTCCCCATTTCATAAGCCTCATTAGTCTTAAAAAATTTGCGCGTACGTTAGGCCCATACACCAAGGGAGGGCGAATTATAACTACTTCCAACCCAGTGTCTTTGGCAAAAGCTAATAAACCTTGTTCAGCTTCATGCTTTGAAATACCGTAAGGATCTAAGGGGGCAGGTATATCAAAAGCGGTAAACGCCTTGTCCGAAGTCGATTCACCATTCACCTTAACGCTACTTATAAATACAAAACGCTTAACACCTGCACTGACCGCTTGCTTTGCTAAATTGATTGTTGCATCGACATTCGTTTCCCGAAAAGCGGACAAAGGGTTTTTTGACTTATCATTCAGCCTATGAACTCGGGCGACGGTATGAATAACAACATCAACTTGTTTTAATGCGTCTTGCCAGTCTGTTGTGTTAGATACCGATTCAATAAGAACAGAATTAATCCCTACAGGAAAAATAGCGTCTGATTTGCGGGAACAGGCGCGTAAATTTTTTTCACCTAATTCGGCAAGGCGACGAATAAGGGCGTTCCCAATAAATCCTGTAGAGCCAGTCACTAAAATCATAAAATTAACAAAAACCTATTTAAATAACCACGCTTATGACATCAAAATAAAGCGGCATATTGATTTGCGATTTTTTCCCAAACATAGTTGCTGTCCGCAATACTTTTCATAGCTTTACTCATCATTTCAAGTTCACTGGGTTCTATTGATATTAATTGATTTAACAAGTCATGGCTGCTATTAAAATACTTTGCCCTATTCTGAGTTGTTTCAATGTTGTAGATAACTTCAAAAGCAAAAATGGGGAGTGCTAAATACATTGCTTCTACTAAGGAAGGGTTCGTTCCTCCTGCACTATGTCCATGGATATAAATATAACAATTGCTTCTGATTTGATTTAGAACATTTTGATCATAAATGGGTTCTATTAAGTGAATATGACTATAATTATCATATTTCTTCTTTAAACTCTTACCGTAATCACTGTTTGACCAATTTCCTATGATTACAAGATCGATATTTTGGATACCTTCAAAAGCATTAAGAATAATATGGATGTTATTTTCCGGCTCAATACGGCACACTTTAAAAGCATATTTCTCTTTTAAAAAAGGGTATTGTGCGAGTATTTCAGTATTGATATTTTCTTTGAATACATGATCGGCGCCATAGGCGATGAATTGGCTGGGTTTGCCGTACTCAGTGCTAATATAATTTTGAATTGCCTTATTGTCGGCGACAATTATGTCTGCGAAACGTATCGCCATCGATTCTGAAAGCTTTAAAAACCACTTAGCAAATTTGCCCCATTTGTCTCGGCACCACTCCATTCCGTCTATATTCACTATAATTTTTTTACCGCTAAACAATTTAACAAGAGGTAAAAAAACGCACCCTGATACCCCCAGAATAAGCAAGGTATCTGCAAACTTCAATGCTTTTACAATTGAAACAACATCATAAAATATACTTTGGACGCCATTGGCATCTAAACTAATATACTCAAGCTTAACGCCATTATAATATTCAAGTTTTTTTTCGTAACGATTACCGCTACAAAATACAGTAATGTCAAATTGGTTATTTAGTTTTTTTGTTAAATGATCTACCAATGTTTCCCAACCCCCGTATGTGGCAGGGAGACCGACTGTACCAATAATTGCAACTTTCATACGCTCTTCATTTTCAATTAAATATTGTCATAAAGCAGACTCATATACATTTTCAATTCACGACTGATCTCTGCCAGCGATTTGAATTTTCAATTTCTTAAATAAGACAGCTTTACTTTAGACAATTGTGTTATTTATTGCCGCTATCGTAAAAATAACTACACATTGCTAGTCCCAAATATAATTATATTAGGAGCCAGACATATAAAGTGGCCTTAAATCAACATGCATATTAGAGTCTATAACGCTAAGGGTTTTATAGTTCTTTTTAAATACTCTACGGAACGGAAAGTGTTGATTTAAATCGTACAACTCATTCTCAAGAAATAACGCCCCTGTTAAAGTAACTTTTATAGCATTCACTTAACGCTAATCATAAGTGATGATGTTACTCTCACCGACTAGGACTTGACGTATCGCAACAGCAAAAACCGGGAAAGAAAAATCTTGCGAACGATTACGCGCGGCTTTCGACATTACATTGCATAACCCTGGATTATCGGCTAGGGCAAGAATTTTGTTGTGTAATAATTTAGTATCCCTAGAATCCACGACAAAACCTTCCACCTCATCAGAAATAAGTTCTGCTGGCCCGCCCATTGTCGGGCCTATCACGGGCACACCAAATGCCATCGCTTCCAGAATTGTCAGACCGAATGTTTCAATCCACACATCGACCCGGGAGAGGTTGAGAACCAAACAGGCCTTCTTGTAAAACCCAGCTGAATTATCGGTGCAGGGATGCACTGTCAGCAAAGTAGGTATGATTTTCCCGGAAAAGTAACGATCAATTGCCTGCTTTCCGTCATTGACCACTAGATCAAACCTGATGTCTTTGCGATATTCGAGTGTTGAAATGAGGACGAGGAGTTCAGGAATGCCTTTGTAGTCTCGCAAAGATGCAAGCATTAAAACATTAAAAAAACCATTCCGACGGTGTTGATACACCGAACGCAAAGCAATGTTCACAAAATTCTCATCCAGTGCATTATAAACACGAACGGCAGGCACACCCGCAATTGGTAACGCCAATAAATGCGCCTTTGAAACATAAATATTCTTTGAAGAAGTCAATCGTGCAATCCAGCAGAGGAAGAGCCGTAAAGGTTTTGGCTCAATGGATATTTCATGCACATGGTAAATAACTTTTCTCCCAGTTAACTTACCAAAAAGTGCGCCCCCAAAGGGTAACAACGTGTTGATATAGACGGGGGCATCTTTCTCTATCGAACGATCCTTTACTAATGCAAAAAACAAAAAAACTTGGCTTATCAAGAAAGTGAAGAGAGTGGCAACTTTAAAACCTGACCGATAATACCAGTAGCGAGAAATTGGAATTCCGCAACTCTCAAGTACTCCGCGCCCATCGGATCCGATAAACAATTTTCCAACGTTTGCTTTTCCCTCTACAGCTGCTTTTATAACCTGCCTTAAAACACGCGGACTACCCGACTCATCGTTATATAAGTGACAAAAGACTATTTTTGTCATTTTCACCTTACCCGAAAAATTAGCAATTATGTTAGTGGTTTTATTTTGCGTGCTGGAACGCCGCCATAGATCGAAAATCCCTCATAATGACCGGCTACTACAACAGCACCGGCAGCGATAATGGTATTGTCTTCTATATGAACCCCATCCAAAATAGTAACTTTGGCTCCAACCCAACAATTTTTTCCGATAACGATACCCTTATGATTGACACCCTGAAGGCGAATTGGTAAGTCCAGGCGATCAAAAGCGTGGTTTTCGGAGTGCATGCTGACATAGTTGCCCATAATCGTGTCATCCCCAATGGTAATGCCACCGGCACACCCGAGAAAGCTAAAAGACCCGATACCAACGTTATTTCCAGCAACAAAGCCGCGTCCGAGTGTTGAAAGTGAGCCTGTGCATTCTATTGATGCCCCACGCCCCAACGAAAAATTGTCGCCCAAAACAATGCCGTCTTTGGAAAGAGCGTCTACATAGGTATCAGAGGAAAATTTGACAAAATATCCACACCTAATTTTTTTAACGCACTTTATCTTCGCATTCTTGCCAAGAAAAACGCGTATTGCTGGTCGTCGAAATACGAGCAATCCCCTAAGATAATCAATCGATTTCTCAACAAAAAGCCAAATTAAATAGTCACAGGGTATGGCAGGGTCAATTACAAAACCCTCTTTTCTGACTGTCGAAAAGATTCTTGATAATAAATTAGCCATTGATAACTATTACCTTATCCATTGCATAATCATTATTTTTTATAGTTATATTCGTCTGCATAGTTAAAATAGCGCAATAATTTTCAATAAACTTTGATCTTGCAATAAGACATGCGCCGAATCCAAAGAAAAATACGTGGCTCCATTCGGTCAAGCCTTGTAAAGATATTGCTTTACCGAGAACGAATAAAATAATCCACGCACCTATGAAGTAGAGTGCTTTTGCCTCAACTGACTGCATTTTACATGAACGTCGGAAAATCATTGTCAAATAAAAAATAAACCCTAGAAGCCCCAATATTCCAGTTTTGAGAATAATAGTTAAGAAGCTGTTATGGAGAAAAGGAATGCTGCTGTTTCCATTAAAATCAAGTGTTCCAGAGGGCAAAGGTAAACGGGCACCTATTCCCATACCTAATGCCCAGCGAGTGACGCTATCTCCAAGGAAAACATACAAAGACTCGTTCTCCATAAAGCGCCATCCCATGGACATGTCTTGATCGGCACTTACGCCTCTATTCAATCGTTCTTGCACAACGTCCAAATTTAGATAAGCCGGTAGGATGAGTGCGCTTAGCAGAATCGCTAAAAAAAGCATGACCAGTCCGCGAGGGGTGAAAAAGCGACGCCAATGTGTGCAGACCAAGGCTAACCCGAAGAATATCTCCAACAATAAATCGGTACGGGATAGCGAAATAAGTGTTCCAAGGACACAAAACACCGCCTGAAATATATAACGCCAACTTTGAGGAGAGCCAATCCGCTGCAACCCAACATTAACTGCAATTAAAAATGGTAGCCAATTGTTTATAAATGGAACATAACTGCCTCTCCATAAATATGCTGAAGCACCGTTTTTATAAGCAAAAAAAGCACCTGTAAAAACCAGAAGAACTAACAAATTTCCAAACCTAGACAAAGCTATCAAGGTACGGATATAAGGAAAAGTTATTTTGCGAGGAAAAATCAATACTCGGCCAACTACAAAAGACAGCACCGCTCCACAATCGCGTAAAATGTCATCTACAAGCCAGCCATATAAAGAAGCAGTTATAAATGCCACAATTGTGATGGATAGCCATAGAAAGATATCCCTGCCAACTTTAGGTGCTATCAATAATTGATATATTATTAGAACTCTGCCGGCAAAAACAATACCATACCCAGTAAGATAGCCGATGTATGCAGTCGGAATAATATAATGAGATAGCCCCATTATAGTTAGTAAGCAAACTAACATAAGATGTTCTTTAGCAGTTTATTGAAAAACATAAAGTTTTCACTTTAAGTAAGGTTCAGAATTAAATTATTTTGTTTCGTTATGGCGGCAGAAATAATAACGCTTAAATACAGTTAGTAAATTACACGTTAGATATTTTAAAGTTCTGCTTTAAGCGGAGTGCCACAAGGTCGGCAACACTCGTCAATGCTTTTGGGTCATTAAGCGAGACTTTAAAATCAAATTTACCTGGAAAGCCGAATTCAACATAAGCCGCCGTTGCGTTTAAGATATCTGCCTCAGAAACTATTCGATAATTTTCGAGCCATTGAAATGCCAATGCAAGTTGGGAGTAGTCGGATATACGTTTTACGTTTGGAAAGTAGGCGTAGAACACATTGCCTAATATAATGACAGGTTTATTCAGAACTGCCGCTTCAAATCCAACGGTACTCGTCACACAGATTACACCTTCACTGTGCCTAATTAAAGTTTTCGTTGGGTAATTAGGACCAATAAGACGCACATTAGGCATTGCCGTTATTTGTTTGTAAAATCCTATTGACTGCAATGCTACAGCAGAAGGATGTTCTTTTACGTAAAGTTTATGCGTCGTAGGAAGCCGAAAAGCTATTGACTTAATAACGGCTAACTCTTCAATAAAATCAGGGGCTAAAATTGATGTCGAGGCTTCTGGGTGGAAATGTAATGGATAAAGCAGGTATTTTTCCTCCTTAACTGGCTGTGTATAACACGGGAGAACTCTTCTAATACGTAAACGCCGCCATAGCGAACGCTTAAAAAGGGCTAGAGATATTTTTATTGGATTGCCGTACTGATAGGAGATGGAGCAATCTTTTGCGTATTGGATACGGTATTTGATGCCCCGCAAAAAATGCGTTACCTTTCCCACATTGAAATATTTTCGGGCTAGGCCAATACGATCTAACCCATTGGTTCTCATATAATCTGGGGTCTTTGAATCGATTGAAGCGATGTAATCTGAAGCGACTGCAAGCGACTCCTCCGAAACAATCCCTTTCTGCACCTTAGTTAGCAACGAAGCTAGCTCCAGATGAACCTCTTGGCCACCAGTCAAACTTAACTCAATTCGCCCTGGTAATCGCGATGGGCTCAAGCTACAAAAGGGAATTCCAAAGCGCTTGCTTACTTCGTAGGCAATACTGGCAAAACTATTACTGACTGGTTCGTATAAAAATGCCACGGGGCGTAACTTGGAAGTTATATCGGTAAAAAAGTCATCTAATAAATCTGGTATATCAGCATATTGCAATGGCTCACCACCGATAAGTGGTGGGCGAATATCCATAGTAAGGAATCGATCAAAATCAGAGAACAAAGGCATCCACGTATATCTGTTGGTTGATCGCGTTTTTCTCCCTTTCGCAGTATTTTCCTGCATATAGTCGGTAAAGTATCTCGCGTTGGAAAGTGTTTTCCCTCCAGCGTATAACACATCCGGCAAATGTGAGTCTAATGCGTAATGTACTTCATAGCCATGTAGTTCCAAATACGGCGTAAGTTGCTCGAAATAAGCACGAGAATAGGCCGCTGCATTAATCAAACAAACCAGCGTTGGTTTAAGGGTATTATCATTCATAGAGTAGTGAGGTAATACGGCTAGGTTGATAATATCTGGAGGTAGAAACAATCAATGGAGAACGGAATACTGATTCTGTGGTTGTGTAGCGAAATTGAACCAATAATCGTTTGCCGATAACTGGCAATTGCCCCTTGTGGATGCCATAGGTATCTTCTATGAACGCATCCCCCGACTTCCCGGTGAATGACCTGATTCGGTGATTTCCGAATGTATCGGCTACTTCTTCGTCATTTAAACGTCTACGCTCAAGCAATTTGGCTTCACGATGCGAACCTAAAACAAATATGTGCGGACCATTGAGGTCATCGACCTCGGTCACATATAAAAAAAACTTCAAAAAACGAATGGCATCATTATCGCGATGAAAATTCTCTGCTTCTTGAGGCTGGTCGTTACCCGAAAATGACCACCAAGCTTGAATGCTGTCTAAGTAGGGTTTGCAGCCAAAATAGGCTGTGACTACATCAATAATTCTCGAATCAAGCGCCAGTTTGTGCAAAATTTCTATGGTCGCTGCTAACCGGATTTGCCCCACATGGGTGCCAACTGGATTTTGGGTATATGTAAACTCGCCAATTTCGCGATGCCATGGATCAAAACAGTTATATTTTTCGAGCTCAAGTTTGATCTCTTCAATCTCGTTTCTTGATAAAAATTGCGGAAAAAAGGTTACACCATCCTTATAGAGTTCCGCCAATCGATCAGGGCAACTGGGTATGTCAACGTGTGGACGGAACAGTCCAAGCCACGATGCAATTAAGTTGCGAATACGAGGGTGCCGGAGACGCTCTTGAAATCGATGCCAAACTCTGGTTATGATCCTTGGCTTAATTTTTGTATGGATTATCTCAAGACAGCTCATCGACTTGCATCAGAAGTGATTTTCGCCCATTGGCGGGTACTGGCACCAACAACAATAGAATGAGGAGAAACATCGCGAGTCACAATGGCTCCAGCCCCAATTACAGCACCCTCGCCAATCGTCACACCGCCCAATACAATGACGTGCGCGCCCAGCCAGACACCTTTTCCGATTATAATGGGTTTCGCTTTGTGACTGTAAGGCAAAGTCCCACTTATTTCTAGTGAGGCCGTTTCAATCGTGACACCACGCGACATCCGAACATGATCGCTGATTTCAACTGATGCCATAGCACCAATCTGACAGTCAGCGCCTATAATCACATGTGCACCCATGCGGATATTCTGCGGATATTTAATGTCTGCCCTGACATCCAGCACTAGGTTTCGGGCATCGGGGAAGATTGTAGCCGCCTTTGCCCACGATAAGAAGCGTATAGTTATCTCCCGTAGAAGGCTATAGCTCCGATAAATTAAACTGCCTAACCAGGACTGCGCCATAAAACGTAGTAAAAAATTAAAATAGCGTCTCAATTTATATTGCACCTTGTTTTGTCAAACGTTTGAAAAATAACCAGCGAAAGTTGGTTAAGGCCAATGCCGTAGCCAATGGCGCAATAACTGCACCCGGTAAGCCAAATTTACTTATGGATAAATAGTTAAGACATAAGGCTAACAGTAAAGCACTAACCATCAATGTGATCAATAGCCGATCATGATGGGCTGCATACAGAGCCAAATGAATAGGTTGAGTCCAACTTATGAGACCCTGCCCAAACAAAAGCAGAGGTAGAATCCATAGCTGCTCAATATAAGCTGAGCGATCAATAATCCAGACAATAGGAAAAGCAACCAGCACGATCAATATCCCGACCCCAACCGCTATCCTTGCTGTATGATGCAATTGCGAATATAAATATTCAAAACGTGATTTCGCCTTACGGCTAAATTTTTCAAGTAAGTTGGGCAACGCGATGTTTAATACAGCCGTTTGAATTAATGTTGATGAAGTATTCGCGAGAGTCTGGAAAAAAGAATATATGCCAACAGCCTCTGGCCCTAAAAGAGTTTGCAGAACAAGCCGTTCGACACTAGACAAAAGTACATTTGCAACTGCCCCAACGTAATAATATTTGGCTCGCGCTATTCCATTCGTTAGATAACGAATACGAATCCTAATTCGGTAGCTCCATAACCCTCTTAGCAACCAAATTGACCATAACATCGCGATAAAGCTAAATGCGCTCCACAAAGTGAATATTGCTCGTGATCCTAAAGTTTCAGTCCCCAGAAGGTGTTCAATCCAGAAAAAATGCTTTACTCCTAAAAATTGCTCAGAACCTAAAATAAATACTGCAAACGGCTGCCAAACCGCAGTTCTAATGAAGGCAAGGCATACCGAATGAATTGGTTGTCTAGTTAATATGAGTAGTCGTACAGTTTCCTGCGAAACAACAGCACAGATAACGATCAATACCGTACAGAGCGCAATCCATATGTCAGTTGTCATGTTAAGTGTCAACATAAACACACAGGTGGTCACAGATGATAATGGAATCGTCAGGAAAAATAGTCGCGCATGGCAGTTAGCGATAAGCCTTAGCTTATAATAGCTGGGGCTCTTTGCGTAACGACGCGAAGTGAATGTATGAAATTCAAACCCTACCAAATAAACCGAAATAGCTTCAATAGAAGCCGCTACGCTATAAAGCCCAATAAGTTGCGGCGTTGATATACGCATTAGGGTTGACAAAAACAAAAAACGGAAACCTAAACCAACAACATGTATAAATGCAGAAATTTTCCCCGGATGTAATTTTAGCATTTACTCAGGTATCGCAATCTAATTGATAATTTCGAATATGGAAGGACGGTTTTTTACGCCAAATTATTAAATTTCTGTACAACAAGCCACGAGGTTTAGGAGTTATCGGTCGTGGGAAATACTTTAGCTAATTTGCTAAATTAACATTTTATATCTTGACTAACATCTATGGGTTAAGAAATCGTGTGGGCATATAGACTTTATCCAAGATAATTGCTGCTAGTTCTAATTCGTACACTAATAAGCTAAAGGCCATAAATACCCATTTGGTTATAGTCCTAACATGGCCCCAACTCAACTTAACTTGCCTAGATAATCTATATTTTTGCCAAAAATAATACCGTATTATTAAGCAATTGATTTTTACTCCAAGTGCGACACGGATTATATTTCCAGCAGTTCAATCCTCAGAGGGATTCCTTTTTGAAGGTTTTCCTTAGCTTTTTTCCCCAAAATTTGTTCGTAATATTTTGGGGCAAGGCCGTAACCAGGGCGGATGCTCTTAACATTGTCCTGTGTAATGGTTTCTCCTGCCATAATATCTTCGACTACATATAACGACCGGCGGAATTTAACGTTTCCTTGTTCACTGGATTTTCTACCATAATCCACTTTGCCCAATGCAGACCATGCCGTCCTGGCATCTTTACACAAAGCTTCAAGTTCTTTGGGTTCTAGCGAAAAACTATCGTCCGGCCCCCCGCCTGAACGATCCAAAGTGACGTGCTTTTCAATAATGGCTGCACCCAATGCGACGCTGGCAATGGCTGTGGAATTATCAATCGTGTGATCGGATAAGCCGGTAACAACACCGAACCGAGACATCATGTCCGGTATTGTCCGTAAATTGTAGTCTTCAGCAGGCGCTGGATATCCGCTCACACAATGTAAAATCGCCAACTGATTACACCCTGCCGACTTGGCGGCATCGATAGCTTCCTGGATTTCCCCTTCATCCGCCATGCCCGTGGAGATTATCATAGGCTTACCGGTACTGGCGGCATACTTAATTAATGGCAAATCGATGGCTTCAAACGATGCAATTTTATAAGCGGGGGCATTCAAGTCTTCCAATAAATCGATAGCAGTATTATCAAATGGGGAACTGAAAATGGTTATTTCCAGTTTTCTGGCATAATCGAACAACGGCTTATGCCATTCCCAAGGCATATAGGCGCTTTCATACAGCTGATACAGGCTTTGACCATGCCATAATCCGCCTTCAATCATAAATTCAGAGGTCTGCATATCAATGGTTATGGTGTCAGGCCTATAAGTTTGGAGCTTGACGGCATCGGCGCCCGATTGCTTGGCAACTTCGATGATCTTATAGGCATTTTCAATACGCCCATTATGGTTTGCGGAAAGTTCGGCAATGATATAAGGCGGACAATTTGAAGAAATTAATCTATTGTCGATTGTTATTTCAGGTTTGAGCATAAAATCTTATGGTAATAATTATTTACTAATCCAAAACAATGTACATCATGATAGTTTTCTCCATCAAAATAATGATCCTTTAATATCCCTTCTTGACTAAAGCCCAATTTTTGATGAAGCCTGATGGATGGAATGTTGAACGCCAGAATTTCAGCAAATACCTTATGTGCATTGAGTTGATTAAACGCCACCTCTAATGCGAGTTTAGTCATCTTCGTTCCAGTGCCTTTGTTGGCATAAGGCGCAATATAAAATCCCCAAACGACAATCGATTTCTGGTTTCTTACGGCTGAGAATTGAACAAAGCCTAATGGCAATGCATCTTCAATATAAACCAGCAGGTTTTTTAAATTGTTTGATTTAGCGCCTTGATACCAGGACAAATGCTCTTCCGGCAGCACGTCCTTTTGGCTAAACATGAATTTTTTTATATTAGGATGATTTCTCCATTCCCTGACTATTTCCAAATCTTCAACTGCCATCTCTCTAAGAAGTCCGTTCATTTTATTTGCTATTTGACCGACAACATATTTACCAACGTTCTTTGAATACCTAAGCCGTCAACAATTTGTCGAGATGCTTCACTCATATGCTGTAATTTATTTTGGGTCATTGCCAAAACACTTGATTGCAGCGTTTTGATACAGTCTATTTTAAAGAGATTGGCAGCACCCTGGTCTTGTAAACCTTTCGCGATAGTTTGTTGGTTCTCCGCCAATACTACCATTAAAGATGGCAAACCTAGGCAGCACCGTTCCCAAGAAGTCGATCCTGCCGCACCAATCGCTAAATCGCTATTTGCCATTATTTCAGCCATATTAGTCACATTAACCATAACTTCCGTCGGATAGGGCATTTGTCCGGCAAGCTGTCGTACTTGCTCCAGCCAAGGCGCAGCCCCGCCCATGACGACAGTAATTTTAAGATCGTTCGGTAAAATACAGTCCTTTAACGCCACTAATACACGACCGGTAACATTATCGGCATCAACGCCGCCCATCGTGATAAGCAGTGTTTTTAATATCGGGTTCACTCGCCGTTTCAAGCTGAAATCGCGCCATTCGGCAAACTCAGGCCGGAGCAGTGCATAGCTTGCGCCCAACAATAAATTTGCATTTGCAGGAACGAGCGGCTTGTAATCAGTATCTTTCCGTCGATAGGTTTGGTCCAGCAACAGGTTGCAATCATGGTGACGATCCGCCAAATCATCAATCACCATCAGTTTTTGAAAATGAGGCCTTAGTAACCGTTGCCAATAACAATCGATCGCATAATGATCAACAACCAGCCAATCAGGATTAAACTGCTGCAATATCGGCTCACATTGCAACGCATCTTGATGTTGCGATACACCTAACCATTCGGAATGAAGTAATTTATTGCCAGATACTGCACCTGCTAACTTTTCTGTTCCATCAGAAAAGGATAGCTTGTAGACCTCAAAATTCTTTTGTTCAATTAATCGGTTTATATTTCCAGAATGTTCACGGCTAATAAAAATGACTTCCGCCCCTTCATCACGCAAAGCAACGGCCAATGATAAACAACGCATGACATGGCCTGTTCCTATTTGCAGAGATGCGTCAGTTCTGAAAACGATTTTCAAGTATAAATGCCTTTTAGTTAAACACTTTTTTGAATTCGGTACCGCTACGATGGAAATAATCGATGACGATTTTCCCTCTGTCCAAAAAGCTTGAGGGGCGCCATAGCTTAGTGTTAGTTCCTCATACGTTGCTTTGCCTCAATAACTTGTGGATGACTTCAGCCCTTAACCAGTCATCCTGATCGTCAATATCTTGCACACGCCATCGAGGTATGAATACGGGTACGGAATACCGGTCAAATATCCGCTGTCCTTCTATCCAGGCTGAAGGTTTTCCCCAATAAAATTGCCCTGCATCATGCAAGGCTTCCGGTAAATCTTGCGAACGGGTCGAAAATTGATCAGGAAAGAACATTTCGATACCACCATCCTCGCAACGTTTGAAAGCCCTAAAAATGGGCGACGCAAAATCCGTAGCTGAAAAGGCATAAGACCAATCGCCGGATTGCAGGCTTACCAACCCTTGTTTAAGATCATCGATTTGAATAAATGGGGCCGTGGCGTAGATACAGCAGACCGCAGAGACCGGCCAACCTTGATCCAACGCCCATTGGCTAGCATGGGCGATGACTTCGGTCGTTCCTGCATAGTCGTTAGCAATTTCAGCAGGCCGCACAAAAGGCACTTCAGCCCCCCAGTCAGTAGCCACTTTTGCAATTGCAGGATCATCGGTTGAAACCATAATATGCTCGAAAAGCCCGGAAGCTTTCGCTATTTCGATGGACCAAGCGATGATGGGTTTGCCGCAGAAGTTTTTAATGTTCTTGCCGGGAATCCGTTTACTACCTCCCCGGGCGGGAATAACGCATATGTTCACATCAAAACCTGTTTTAATACTGAAACCACCTGATGCTGCCTATCCGCTAATCCATAATACAAGGGAATACTAATTGCACGACGGTAATAGCTTTCAGCCTCAGGAAAGTCGCCCGCCTTAAATCCAAGTTGTTGATAGTATGGCTGAGTATGCACAGGAATATAGTGCAGATTAACGCCCAAACCATTATCGCGAAGCGCTTGAAATGTTTCGGCATGGGATTTGGCGATTTTATCTAACTCAAGCAAAATGGGATAAAGGTGTAAAGCCGAGTAATTGTCAGGGTCTTGATAAGGCCTGACAATGGGCAATTCTTCAAGCAAGTTTTCATATTGTTGCGCCAATTGATGACGCCTTGCGACAAACTCAGCTAAACGTTTCATTTGACTAACGCCAAGAGCGGCTTGAAGTTCGGTCATGCGGTAATTAAAACCGAGATCGATTTGTTGATAGTACCAGCCGCCTTCGGAGGGTTTGGTCATTCGACTTTGATCACGGGTAATACCATGACTGCGCAATAGCTGCATTTTCTCTGCAAGATCCGGCTGGTTAGTCGTCGCCAGTCCGCCTTCTGCTGTGGTGATGATCTTTACCGGATGAAAGCTAAATACAGTAATATCGGAGTATTGACATCCGCCAATCGGGTTCCCCCGATATTTTCCACCAATGGCGTGAGAAGCATCTTCTATTATCTTAAATCCGTAGTGCTGGCTAAGCTGGTGGATGCGGCGCATGTCGCAAGACTGTCCGGCAAAATGAACAGGAATGACAACCTTGGGAAGTTTGCCTTGTCTTTCAGCCTGGATAAGCTTTTGTTCAAGCTTGTCAGCGCAAAGATTGTAAGTTTTAGCGTCTATATCGACAAAATCCACTTGCGCCCCGCAATAAAGGCCGCAATTGGCCGAGGCGACAAAGGTATTTGGAGATGTCCATAAATAATCGCCTTCTCCTAGTCCTACAGCAAGACAAGCAATATGAAGGGCGCTGGTAGCGCTATTAACAGCGACACCAAAGCTTGCGCCGCAATAATCGGTAACAGATTTTTCAAATGCGGGTACCGCAGGACCCTGGGTAAGAAAATCGGAATTTAGGACATCAATGACAGCCTGAATATCGGCTTGGTTAATATCTTGTCGGCCATATGGAATCATCAATAAAACTCAAACCAACCCTACGTGTTCTTGAATTAAATTTCGTAATTCGTCAACGGTCAAAAAATCCACATTGCTGCCGCTTTCATAACAAAATCCTTGGCTAACCTTTGTGGCGCTCATTTTTTCGCAATAATCAGCCATTGTGTATTTCGCGCCGACAGGCAGAATCGCATAGTATTTGCCCATATCGACAGTATTGAAGCTGTCGCTGGCCGTAATCATTTCTTCGTGGATTTTTTCGCCCGGACGAACCCCGACGACAGGATGTTCGCAATCCGGGCCGATAGCTTCCGCCAAGTCTGTAACTTTATATGATGGGATTTTAGGCACTAGGATTTCGCCGCCCCAGGCATTTTCCAGCGACCAGAGCACCATATCCACACCTTCCTGCAAACTGATATTAAAGCGGGTCATGGCGGGATCCGTGATAGGTAAAACACCGCTGGCGCGTTTTTCGAGAAAAAACGGAATTACCGAACCACGGCTACCCATCACGTTACCGTAGCGAACCACACTAAAACGAATATCGCGATGGCCTTTGATGTTATTGGCGGCTACAAACAGTTTATCGGAACATAACTTGGTGGCGCCGTATAGGTTGATAGGGGCAGCAGCCTTATCCGTAGAAAGCGCAACAACTCGCTGTACGTTACTATCGAGACAAGCTTCGATCAAATTTTGAGCACCCAGCACATTTGTTTTGATACATTCGAAAGGATTATATTCGGCAGCCGGTACCTGTTTAAGTGCCGCCGCATGTACCACTACATCGATACCTTCCAAAGCACGGCGTAATCGGGGTTCGTCCCTAATATCGCCGATAAAATACCTAAGCCCTGCGTATTTTCGGTCAGAAAACTCTTGTCCCATTTCATATTGTTTCAACTCGTCTCTGGAAAAGACTACCAACCGCTTAATGTTAGGATATTGCTCCAGCACGGTTTTCACAAAAGCCTTGCCGAACGACCCCGTACCGCCTGTGATGAGAATAGATTTATTTGTCAGCATTGTTTCAATAAGGTTTTTTTGTCGAATAATTTGATAATCCACGATTAACACTATTAATACAATAGTGCGGTTAATTGGTTAACAAATTAAATTTTTTTAGTTTTGTCCTGTCTTGTCTTGTCTTGTGGGTTCTATCGTTACTTTGGCGTTTAACGGTTTCATTATAGATTTAGTGAAGTAATCTCTCGGTAATTAAGCTTATTTCATCAGCGGTCAAAAACGCATTCATCGGCAGGCTGATAACTTCTCTTGCTGCTTTTTCTGCTATTGGGAAATCCCCATCCTTATAGCCTAAATACTCAAAACACTCCTGCCTGTGTAGCGGTTTTGGGTAATGCACCGCCGTCGGAACACCCGCTTTTTGTAACTTCTCTTGAAGCGCTTCTCTGGTTGACGTTCTAATCGTGTATTGCGCCCAGACGCTGGTTCGATCGGGTTTTATTTGCGGCGATATTAATTCCGAATGATCGGAAAGGTTATTATTGTAAGCCTCCGCAACCTGTTGTCTGTATTTAATTTCGTTAGCATAATGCGGTAATTTCGCCAGCAATACCGCTGCTTGCAAAGTATCTAAACGTCCTCCCATGCCGATATACTTATGATGATAGCGTTGTCCTTGTCCATGTACGCGTAACATCCGCATTTTTTCAGCGATGATTGAATCGTTGGTAAATACTGCGCCGCCGTCTCCGTAACATCCCAACGGTTTAGCAGGAAAAAAACTGGTGCAACTGATGTCGCCCAAAGCGCTGTCTGCTTTTCCTTTGTAGGTTGCACCGAAACTCTGCGCACCGTCAATGATGAGTTTAAGGTGATGCTTATCGGCAATCGCTTTAATTTCATCCAAATCGGGCGTTTGACCGTAAAGTGAAACCGGCATGATCGCTCTGGTTTTTGGGGTTATTGCGGCCTCTATCTTAGCCGGATCGATATTGAAACTATCTTCTTGTATGTCTACGAAGACCGGCTTCGCTTTCATCAAGGCAATTGTTTCGGCAGTTGCGATAAATGTGAATGGCGTCGTTATAATTTCATCGCCCGGTTCAATATCTAACGCCATCATCGCCAGCAACAAGGCATCTGTTCCGCTTGAGCAAGCGATAGCATGTTTGGCCTCTGAAAAGGCTTCTAGTTCTCGTTCAAGTAAATCGACTTCTTCACCCAGTATGTAATTCGATTTGTTCAAAACGGACTGAATTGCCGCATCAATTTCCGTTTTGTACAGTTGATATTGATGCTGAAGGTTTGCGAAATCTATTTTCATTGATACAGGGGTAGTGATTTGTTGATCGTTTTGGATTCGGCAATCAAGTAAATAACTATTTTGATTACCGACTTTGTATCCATAATTTAAACGACTGAAAAGTCGATTAATAAATGAGACGCTTCAACTAATGATACAGAGGTAAAATGCTGATCCGACGAATCTCATTTATGCTTTGACTATATGCTTAGCGGATTGTTGATAGCGTCCGCGCGTATCGACGATTAATTTTGCAGCCGATTTGATGAGGTCGTAGTCGAATTTTTCGTGATCTGTTGCTACTAAGACACAATCGTAACCGGCAATGACAGCATGATCGAGGTCGACGCTTTTTAATTCGAATTTATGCCTGCGCATTTTCGGGAAGACCGGCACATGCGGATCGCTGTAAGACACGTCTGCGCCGAGATCGCGCAGTTTTTCCATTAATTCGACCGACGGCGATTCCCGCATATCGTCGATATTTTTCTTATAGGAAATGCCGAGAACTAAGACACGGCTTCCGTTTATCGACTTTTTCAAACCGTTAAGCCCGGCGGTAACTTTGGAAATAACATAATCCGGCATTGACGAGTTAACTTCGCCGGCAAGCTCGATGAATCGGGTATGTACGCCGTACTCGCGCGCTTTCCAAGTCAAATAAAAGGGGTCGATAGGAATACAATGTCCGCCCAGGCCCGGACCGGGATAATAAGGTACGAAACCGAAAGGCTTCGTTGCAGCAGCGCGTATCACTTCGTGAATATCGATATCCATTTTGTCGGCAACGATTTTCATCTCATTAACTAGGCCGATGTTGACCGCACGGTGAATATTTTCGAGCAGCTTGGTCAGCTCCGCTGCGCGCGTTGAGCTGACCGGCACGACTTTATCGATCACTTGACCGTATAAAGCCAATCCTACTTCAAGGCATTCAGGCGTATAGCCGCCGCAAACTTTCGGAATCGTGCGCGTGCTGAAATTCGGATTGCCGGGATCTTCGCGTTCAGGCGAATAGACTAGAAACGCATTCTCGCCGACTTTAAGACCGGTCGACTCAATTCTAGGCAGCAGCTCTTCGTCAGTTGTACCCGGATAGGTCGTACTTTCCAAGGATACAACCTGTCCCGGCCTCAAATAAGGCAACAAGGCGTCGGTGGTATTTAATACAAAGCTCAGATCCGGTTCGCGATAGAGGTTAAGCGGCGTAGGTACGCACAAAATTAACGCATCGGCTTCCGAAACGCGCGAGAAATCGCTGGTCGGCTCGAATCCTTGAGCAACGGCCGTTTCAATCGATTTGCTTCCAATATGCTCGATGTAACTTTTCCCTTGCTTTAAGACGTCGACTTTGGATGGATCGATGTCAAAACCGATCACTTTGTAACCGACTTCGCTATAACGTATCGAAAGCGGTAAACCGACATAACCTAAACCGACAACTCCGATAATGGCCTGCTTTTTGTTAAATATTTCAACGACTTGATTTTTCATTTAGATTATCCTTAAACAGTTTTTGCTTACACCGCAAATTATTTGCCGGTTGCAATTTCAAGCAAATATTCTCCATAGGCGGTTTTTGCTAAATTTTTCGATCTTACTATCAATTCGTCGTTAGTCAGCCATTGGTTGTTGTAGGCAATTTCCTCAAGACAGGCAATTTTGAAACCTTGACGATGTTCCACTGTTTGGACGAATTGACCGGCCTCAATCAAGCTATCGTGCGTTCCTGTATCCAGCCACGCAAAACCGCGTCCGAGAATTTCTACATTTAGCTGCTGCCGTTCGAGATAGACTTGATTTACGGCTGTAATTTCAAGCTCACCGCGGGCTGACGGCTTTATGTTTTTAGCAATATCAACGACTTGGTTGTCGTAAAAATAAAGTCCGGTAACAGCATATTTCGATTTTGGCTTGGCAGGTTTCTCTTCAATGGAAATCGCTCTTAGATTTTCATCGAACTCAACGACGCCGAAACGTTCGGCGTCTTTGACTTTATAACCGAAAACGGTAGCGCCTGAAGTTCGGGCTGTTGCATGTTTTAAGTTATCGGAGAAACGTTGCCCAAAGAATATGTTATCGCCGAGCACCAAACACGTATTGTTGTCTCCGATAAATTGCTCGCCGATCAAAAAAGCTTGCGCAAGTCCTTCCGGTTTGGGCTGCACTGCATATTCGATTTTGATGCCGAAATCGGAGCCGTCGCCTAACAGGTTTTTAAAACTGTTCTGGTCTTCAGGTGTCGTAATGATAAGGGTTTCCCGTATACCCGCGAGCATCAACACGGATAAGGGATAGTAAATCATGGGCTTATCGTAAACAGGCAGTAATTGTTTCGATACCGCCTTCGTTATTGGATGCAATCTGGTGCCTGCGCCGCCGGCGAGAATGATACCTTTCCAATTCATCTTTTAATCTCCCAAGCCTAAGCGTTCGCGGCGGTAACTGCCGTCCTGTACGTGACGACACCAATCCATATTATCGAGATACCATTGCACCGTTTTTCTTAAGCCGGTCTCGAAAGTTTCTTTAGGCGTCCAGCCGAGTTCTTCAGCAATTTTTCCTGCGTCAATCGCATACCGTAGATCGTGTCCGGGACGATCTTTCACGAAGGTAATTAAATCTTCATAGTTGGCAAGTCCCGCCGGTTTTTGCGGATGCAATTCGTCAAGAATGCTGCAAATCGTTCTGACTACCGTAATATTTTCTTTTTCGTTATGCCCGCCGATATTATACGTTTCCCCGATTTTACCGGTTTCCACGACCGTTAAAAGCGCTCTGGCATGATCGTCTACATATAGCCAATCCCTAACTTGTTTGCCGTCGCCGTAAACCGGTAAAGGTTTACCCTCTAATGCGTTAAGCGTAACCAAAGGAATGAGCTTTTCTGGAAAATGAAA
>JADKAL010000017.1 GCA_016715325.1 Methylococcaceae bacterium | reverse complement strand
TTGATTTTACTTCAAATACACCATCTCCCAATTCCAACACCGACACGTCATGCGTTCCACCACCACAGTCGAACACCACAATTTTCATGTCTTTGTTTTTCTTATCTAAACCATAAGCTAAAGCAGCTGCAGTAGGTTCATTAATAATACGCTTTACATTAAGACCTGCAATTTCGCCGGCTTCTTTGGTTGCCTGACGTTGAGCATCGTTAAAGTAAGCAGGAACTGTAATTACTGCGTCCTTTACTTCCATGCCCAAATAGTCCTTCTCGGCAGTTTTCATTTTTGTAAAACGATAGCCGAAATTTTTGTGCAGTGTATTGACGTCCATCAATATTAACACGGGCATTGTTTTCTCCTTTAAGCATTTCGTGGTACACGTGAAATTTCAGAGGTCACTTTATCATAGGTTTCACCCATGAATCGCTTAATTGAATATATTGTTTTTTAGATTAGTAATGGCTTGACGTTTTGCAGGGTCACCCACTTTACGTTCTCTGTTTTCGAGGAATGCCACAATCGAAGGGGTTGTTCTTTACCTTCGCTGTTGGCACAACAACCGGCTCATTACCTTCCATTACCGGTTCAGGAGTTAGTTGTTCCTAAGTCAATTCCTATTATTTTGCTCATTTTGTTTGTTTATTAATTGTTAATTTTAAAACTGTTTGGCGCTAGTCAATAGTAATGCCACAGCAAACATTCGTTGTGAATGTTGCAAATATGACAGTAAATTGAAAAAGACGCAGTAAAGCTGTTATCGTTTATGTCAAAACGACAGCAAAACTAGTATTGGAATTTAAGCTTGTATGTGTATCTACCTTCCACCAATTCTTTTAACGAAACAGTTGTAGAGTTACATAAGCGTGGACTTGCAATGGTATCGTTGCAAATATATTTAATCATCGAATAACTATTTCGGCTCGCAAATACTTTCAATACCATTATCAATATTGGTAAAGGTAGGTTTATCCTGATTCAAATCTCCAGAAGGCGCAGTTACATTGATATAATTGTTAAGGTCATCAGCGCCTCGTAATCATGGTAACAAAATGGCTGCAATGTCTTATCACATTAGCATCTTCAGGTATAACATCTCCCAGCAATTGATAAAATCCTTGCCCGCTAACATTTTGTATAATCGTTTCACTACCGCTCAATGTTGCCGATTCTTTAGGCGATTGCAAACCAGTCTACATATTTAAGGGTAGTAATATTGGTGAAGTTAAACTTTTTCGTTGTAATAAAAACGAATATTGGTTTGATAAGTTCTTGCGTTGCGCTTGGTAGTCCAGCTTGTTGCTAAATCAGAATACACGCCATTGGAGCTGGGGCTTGAAGGGCTGTTTACAAACGAAATAAAATTGCTGGTGGTTGCCGGCTTGGTATACTTCGTTTTTTCGAGCAATCCGGTAGATGCGGTTGCAATATTTCCGGTTTTATTATTTACTACGTATAGTTTGTAAATTTTTGAAAAGTCTACTGAATCTAGCGCAGCATTCGACACATAAATAATATTATTAGAAGTGGTAAAATCGCCAGGCTTTTTAGATGCTATTACCGAATCGTGAAAAGTAGTTTGCAATGCATAACCGTACCGTTTTTAAGTTCTTTCAACATACACCGATAAATCGGCAGGATTGTAATTAATAGAATTTAATTTTACAAAGGCATTCGCATCGCCCGATCCTAAAAATGCTTTGTTTATCTTGATCATCTGTACATTTCTTGACTGATCGAGTAAACCGTAAATAACGGTGGTTTCTTTATACGCTGCATTCAATTCAAAATCGGTTTTGCAGGCAACAAATACACTACTTATTAAACTTAGCAGTACCAGTAACTTTTTCATTTGACAGGGTTGGATTTTTTAAGGTTAGCAAAAATAGAAATTTAAAACAGATAAAAAATTAATGTTTAGTTTTGCCTGCTCATCAATTCTATAGCTATGTCAGTTAATAAGGAAGTAAAGAAGATTACCACCAATACGCTTTTAGAAATGAAGCGAAAGGGAGAAAAAATTTCGATGCTTACTGCCTATGATTACTCGCTTGCCAAGATAATCGACATGGCTGGTATTGATGTGATTTTAGTAGGCGATAGTGCGAGTAATGTAATGGCCGGACACGAAACAACTTTGCCAATTACACTCAACGATATGATATACCATGCTGCTTCTGTTATTCGTGCGGTGGATCGTGCTTTAGTTGTGGTGGATTTACCTTTTGGGTCGTATCAGGGCAATTCTAAGGAAGCTTTGCATTCCTCTATTCGAATTATGAAAGAATCAGGTGCGCATGCTGTGAAGTTAGAAGGTGGTCGTGAAGGAAAAGAATCGATTGATGATTAGTGCTGCAATTCCTTCTTCAACCAAAAATCGGTTTGTGGCGTCGATTCAATAGGGAAGGGATGTTGGCCAAATAGCTCAAATCCATACTTCGAATAAAATTTTTGAGTCTCTATAATTGTGTTCCCACACACCCAAATAAATTACTCTGTATTTTCATCTTGGCAATTTGAAACATTTTTGCATTAATGCATTCTCCATATTGCCTTTGCCAATACACTTGTGCAATAAATACAAACGTTCTATTTCAAGGGCTTTTCTCGACTTCATTTCAGTAATTAAATTGCGTCCAATCTTAACATAGCCAGCAATTTTTGTTGCATTAACTAACACATACAACCAGCAAGCTTGGTCGTTTATTTCATCAATAATACGCTGTAAAGGAAAGGTTTTTGCCAAGTAGGTTTGCATATCTAATTCAGTGCAGGTTCCTGTAAAAGTGTCAAAGAATGATTTTTTACAAACTTCCATTAACTCTTTCGGCATCTGCTTCGTTGCCAATCGAATAGTACTAGCTGTCATCCTTTTCTTTAATTAAAAACAGTAATTAAAAATATTTACAGTGCTATTTAACTTCAAAGCTCAATAATTTTTTATCGCCAATATACCCTTCTAGCTTCTTATCGCCACCTGTAACTGCTCCAACACCTGCCGCGGTGCCGGTGTAAATTAAATCACCTTGTTTTAAAGTGATGAATCTTGACACATAGGCTATGATTTTTTCGAAGCTAAATAACATATCTTTTGAATTTCCATTTTGACGAACCTCACCATTAATTGTTAAATGAAAATTAATGTTACCGGTGTTTTGCATTTCACTTTTAGAAATAAATTCACCAATGGGAGCCGAATTATCAAAAGCTTTTGCTTTTTCCCAAGGCAATCCTTTTTCTTTGCATTGTTGTTGAATGTCGCGCGCTGTGAAATCAATTCCTACAGCAATTTTTTCGTAATAGCCTGCTGCAAATTTTTCAGAAATATTTTTCCCATTTTTACAAATTTGCAAAACCAGTTCAATTTCATGGTGTATATCCTTACTGAAATCTGGGAGATAAAATGCTTGTCCGTCTTTTAATAGGTCAGTATCGGGTTTGAGAAAAAAATACCGGCTCCTCGGGTATTTCATTTTTTAGTTCTTTAGCATGTGCTCCGTAATTTCTTCCGATACAAATTATTTTCATGGGTTAACAGTTTATGAATGTGCCTTACAAAGATTAATTTTTCATAGTATTGAACCACCAACAAATTTAGATGCTCAATTTTTTTTCAAAAATAGAAAGAAATAAATTGCGTGTGTTTTTATAATTTTGTCAACCACAATGCGAAACACTAAGTATTTTAAGCTTTAATTTTGAGCATACTAGCCATAGCTGGAAATATAGTAGGCGGTAATTATTTGTGGATGAATATTGGTTACAATATGCTAGGCATGGTTTTACTGGATCGTATTTTACCTGAAGATAAAACTCCATCAAAGTCTAAGGATAATGAGCTTGTTCCTAATCTTGTGCTACTATTTTCATTACTAGTACACACGCTTGCAATACTAACTTTATTAATGGGAGTATATTCTCATTACATAAGTGGATATTTTCTTTTCCTGCACTGTTTCAACCGGATTAAATTCCGGGATTTCGGGCATAATTTCAGCGCATGAAATGATACATCGAAAGCAAGCCTGGTGGCAAGCATTAGGAAAATGGAATTTGCTTATTGTGAATTACAGCCATTTTTATATTGAGCATATTAAAGTACATCACAAATGGGTGGGTACCAATAAGGATGCAGCTACTGCAAGGTATGGAGAAAGTATTTATGCATTTTTTTTGCGCACAGTTCCGGAGCAATACCTAAGTGCTTTTCAAAGTGAAGAAAAACGATTGGAGCAATTAGGTATCAAAGCTTTTGGTTGGAATAATTTTGTAGTACGAAGTACATCTATCCAACTTTTGTTAGCAGGATTTATACTGGCAACCTTGGGTGTTAACGTATTGTTGGTTTATTGGGGACAAAGTTTAGTGGCAATATTTTTACTCGAATATGTAAATTATATTGAGCATTATGGCTTGGTTCGCAAGGAAGGAGAAAAGTATTCAGCAGAACACGCTTGGCAATCCGACACCGTGATAAGCCGATTTTCACTCATCGAACTTTCGCGTCACAGCGACCATCATTTAAAAGCATCAAAACAATATCAAACCCTTGATAGCCATATATCGAGCCCGGTTTTACCTTCGGGATATTTTGGAGTATTTTACCAGGTATTGATTCCTGCTTTGTGGTTTAAAAAAGTGCATCCTTTGTTGGATAAAATGTATGCCTTAAAGTAATTTAATTCCGTTTTCTTCTAAACTAATTCGTTTACTTTTAAATAAACCACCAATGGCTTTTTTAAAAGTTTTTTTACTCATGCCAAGTTCATTTTTAATTAGCTGTGGTTCGCTTGCATCGTTTAACGCGAGAAAGCCATTTTTTTCAGATAATTTTTTTAAAATGAGTTCCTGTGCATCATCACTCAATTCAAATCCAACTTTTTGAAGCCTTAAATCAATTCGGCCATCTTCGCGCAACGTTTTAATCCAACCTTTTACCTTATCACCAACAGCAAGATTTGTAAACACTTCATTTTTATAAATCAAACCTTGATGAAGATTGTTTATAATAGCACCGTATCCTAAGTCGGTTTGTTTAAAAAGTAATAAATCTACTTCTTCATTTTCGCTAAGAAGCATTTCATCATTTTTAGCATAGCGGTTTATTTTAGCAGAAGCAGCAATACGTTTGGTAAGTTTATCAACATACACATATACAACATAACTTTTACCGGCTTCTAACTTTTTATCTTGTTCACGAAAGGGTACCAGTAAATCTTTTCGAGGCCCCAGTCCATAAATGCGCCAAATGAATTTACCTCTTTCACTTTTAAATAGGCAAACTCACCCACTTGTGCAAAGGGCTTTTGGGTGGTTGCGATGGTTCGGTCTTCTGAATCCTTATAAATAAAAACAGCTACATCTGAACCAATTTCCATAGCTGGTTCAAGGTATTTTTTAGGCAACAAAACTTCATCAGCGCCTGAGCTCAGAAATACGCCAAAGTCGACTTTGCGTGCAATTTTCAACGTATTAAATTTTCCAAGTTCCAGCATGGTAAGGTGTTTTAGAAGTAATATTGATTTATAAGTTGTAGTGAAATTATTCTTCCTGTTTATTTTTTTTTCCGGCAAAACTTTCGAGCAAGGAAGTTACTATGGTTAAAATAAAGCTAAATAATAATGCCCACCAAAATCCTTTAACTTCAAATCCATCAACCATATAATCGGCCAATAAAATCATGAGTGCATTTATTACAATTAAAAACAAACCTAACGTTACAATAGTAATGGGAATGGTAAATAAAATCATTAAGGGCTTAACAATGGCATCTAAAAACGCAAGTACAGCCGCAACGATAATTGCAGTTAATGGAGTCACAATTTTTACACCGGGTAGTAAATAAGCAGTAATAATTACAGCCAATGCCGAAACAATAATTTTAAAAATAAATTTCATAGTTAAAATAAATACTGGTTGTAGATGTTATAAAGCATACAAACGTGTTAATGCCTGAGTTTTGTTGAAGCAAAAAATAAATGAATTAGCTACTTTTGAATCAAATCAATTTCGAGGATAAAAGTAATGGAAAAGACAAGAATAAAAACAAAAGCACTGCTACCGGTTAAAATTTATCGATTACGCATTATTAAAAGCAGTATTATTTCACTGTTATTGCTTGTGTTTAGCTTAGGTATTGGAATAGTTGGATACAAGTATTTTTGTAATTTTTCGTGGACTGATGCTTTGTTAAATGCTTCGATGATATTAACCGGAATGGGTCCTGTAAATGACATCAGTACCAGTGTAGGAAAAATTTTTGCTTCCTTTTTATGCCATTGTACAGTGGTATTGCCTTTCTTGACCATTTTCGCAGTTTTCTTTTCACCTATTTTTCTGATAATTTTCCTTTATCGTTTTCATCTCGATGTGGATGAAAAATAGCAATACTGATTAATTTTTTGATGTATAAGATTGTCTAAAATAATTGTTAACAGCCTAGTAAAAAGGCTTTAAACATTAGCAAAATTTATACATTTGCAGCACTATAAAAAAATTAAAAACAAACTATGGATTTAAGTGGAATAATTACAATTGCCGGATACAGTGGATTATACAAAGTAGTAGCCCAGTCGAAAAACGGTGTGATCGTTGAATCGTTGATCGATAAAAAAAGAATGCCAGCCTATTCACATTATCGTATAAGTGCCTTGGAAGAAATTAGCATTTTTGGTGTAAGTGAAGACATTGCATTGGGAAAGAGTAATGCAAAAATAATTGACAAAGAGAACTACGGACCAGCTAGTAGATTCAAAATCGGATAGTAAGGAGTTGAAAAATATTTTAAAGGAGTTGTTCCTGAATTTGACAAAGACCCGACGATTCGGATATTAAAAAGTAATCAGCCGGTACAATTTATTGCAGAAAATGATTTGTTAGAAAGTAAAAGAGGAAGAAAAGGTCGAGAAGAAAGTGTTGAAGAAAAAGCCTTAAAAGCCTTAAACGCGAAGGACAAAACAGCTTTGCCGGGTGCTAAAAATGTGAGTACCGGAGCATCTGTAAAAAGCAGTGGTTCAAAAGCTAAATCTACTTCTACCATTCGTAAAACGGGAGCATAATTCCACAATTACTCCGCTTATGACGAATACATCCGGTGCCTTACCTGCTAAGCATAAACGCGAATTTTTAGTCGAAAATTGCGAGCTCCGGCATTGGGAAGATATTGAGCCATACTTTAAGGAATTACTCGAACGTAAAATTACTTCGGTTGTAGCACTCGAAACTTGGATGCACAACCGTAGCGAACTGGAAGCTTTTGTAAGCGAAGACCTTGCTGAAAGCATAGTAATGACCCGCAATACCGAAGATAATTCGCTGCTTGAAAGCTATCAGTTTTTTGTAACCGAGATAGAACCTAAAATTGCACCCTATTCTAATCAACTAAATAAAAAGTTGATGGAATCGGAATTTCTAAATCAATTAAATTCAGACAAATACCGCATTTACTTGCGTGCAGTTAAAAAGAGTTTGGAGCTTTTTAGAGAAGAAAATATTCCACTCTTTAGCCAGATTCAAACGAACAGCAAAATATGCTGCCGCTAACCGGAGCAATGACCATTGTATGGGAAGGCAATGAAATTACTATGCAACAAGCATCTTTGTTGCTTAAATCGCCTGATCGTTTACAACGTGAAGCTGCCTATAAACTTATTGTAGACCGAAGAACAAAAGATGCAGAAGAACTTAACGCCTTATTTGATGTATTGTTGAAACTGCTCCATCAGGTAACCCTAAATGGTGATATGCCAATTTTAGAGATTATATGTTTGATGCCTTAGCGCTTTGACTATACGGCAAACGACTGCTTTAATTTTCATGAATCAATTCGTGCACTTCTATACTGCTAATTGAAGAAAGATTGATGCAAAAACGTAAATTCGATCTTGGTTTGGATAATCTTCGACCTTGGGGATATGGACGCGTGAATACAGACGGTATGCCGGCTTTGAAGCCCTACAAAGATGCATCTGATTTAATTGATAAACCATACATTGCTTCAACCAATTGGATCCATATTTTGGGAGATTGTATTGAAGCCATGCACCAATTGCAGATATTTGGATTTAGATTCCCGCAAAGGAGTGCGCCTGCTGGATACAATTATCCTCTCTATGAAATTGGTGTTCCATTTATTTTTATGAATTCGGTAGGAACCCACCGCGGATATGGGTTATCATATGTTGCACGAAGCAGGCACGCTATTCATACCTTTAACGCACAACCTCGCCGAACTCGCCGATTTTAAAAGCACCCCATCAGAAGTAGCGGAATCCTATTTCCAAGGAGAGTGGAATTGTTAAGCATGGAACACTGGGATATTTTTTTTAGCAATCCGGCCGAGTTAAAAAAAGCAAGAATTGAGCAATTAGAGCAAGTTTTGTCAACCTTAGTTTGGGTAGCTACTATTGATAAATTTCAACATTGGATATACTAAAAATCACACGTATAGCCCTTGCTCAAAGAACCGAAGCCCTGAATACTATATTGAATCAGTTTGGCAGCAAAATTATTGATTGGAGGACTCGAATCAGTAAAAAACAATATGTGGTTAAAGCAATTGCATATTTTTGAAGTACCCTTTTATTATATCGAATACGGTATGGCGCAATTAAAAAAGTACCGCACGGGGCGCAATTACAAAAAATCTCCTGAAAAGGCTGTGAAGCAATATACAGCAGCTTTAAAATTAGGTTACACCAAATCTATTGGTGAAATATATGCTGAGGCAGGAATTAAATTTGATTTTTCAGAAAGTTATGTGCGCGAATTGGCAGATTTTGTAAGTTTGGAATTAAAAAAAATTACTGCATAATACATTTAACCCCAGCGAATGAAACGACCTGAAATCATTGGAGCATGCTCCATACTATAAAACTACATCGATTTGGTAAAGTCCATAATCCTATTAAAGCCCTCGAAGATCAAATTATTGCCATGCAGGCTTTTTTTTATCAGAAATTCCTGAAGATCGCGAGAGTTACCGATATGCGCAAATAAATGGAGCATAAAAGAGATAATAGGCCATTTGTTACTCCCGGCGACGGTATTCAGGATCATTTCGTAACACTTTCCGGTAAACTCTCCGGCATTCAATTAAGCGCTGTTTATCATTGCTTCCTGTCCTACCGCGATAACTACGATTACGGTCATGAATGGGATTTTTGGCCGAACGGACTTTCGGTCCACATTTTCTCGCTTACATTAAGTATGCCGGTTATTACGCCGACTCAAACACCGTTAATTTGATACGCAACGATAATACCGGGCAATCCTCCGATTTAACGAGATTTTGGGCTTATCTGCAATTTTCTCATTAAAACGCGAAAATAATTTGAACATTTCTCGCTTGAGCAGAAATAACGAGATGAGGAGCTGAGAAGCTCCCATTTTTGCTACTAACAACTATGAGGAAATAATTTCATGAAAACTTCAAAACAAAACTTATTAACCGCTGCGCTTCTTGCACAACCGCATTGGCGTGACCAACTGCTGACCCCGTATCGGCGGCGGAAAATTTTTTCAAAATGCAGCCTTCAAAAGGAGCACTGACCCGTTTGCCCTATGCATCCGGAACAGTAACCGTCAGTTCAAGGGGACCGGTAGAAAATATGCATGTTGTCGTAAGAAATCTGCCGCCCAAAACAAATTCTCTGGATTTTTTGTTATTCCAAACCCTGAGGCTCCTTTCGGGTTATCCTGGTATCAAGGCGATATTGAAACCGATGCCAACGGCGTAGGCGCGTCGCCGATTTCGTCGGGCGATTTAATATCGAAACGTTTATTGTCGCCCTCGGCAGCGACGTTGCGCCTTCTGTACACAAGACCGGCACATATCTCTGATGCCGCAACGAATCCGGCAACAGCCCCTCGTTCACCTTCCATCTCGGTCTGTGGTTCAATTCGCCAACCGATGCAGCTAACGCAGGCTGTAACCCGGCAGTAACACCGTTTAACGGCGAACATCACGCCGGAATTCAGGTATTGAACACCGCCCAATTTGCTAAAAACTGGGGACCTTTGGCACGATTGAAACCTTAAAATTGCCGTTTGGCTACTATTAATTTTATGTAATAAATTGATTTCGTTCGTAGTGTCCCTCGCTCACTACGAATGAAATCGACTCCTAAATTCGATTTCATAGCGACATAGCTTATCTTTGCACATCCGTGCCAAACTTCGATCAAGCCATTATAATGCCCTAAATTTTAGGAACATTATTCAGTGCAAAACATCCTTTATGCAAATTAATTCTTAAGATACCGAAATTTCCCCTCTTAGAAAAATCCAAGTTTTATCCGCCGCCAAGGCCGAATTACCCCAGGTCAGCAATTCGCTTTAGATAATTTAAAAAATAAATATTGTCTCGACGTCGCTCAAAAGCTCGATAAAGGCTTGTTTTCGGCCGAAATGCAGATTTGTGCGTAGGGAAATCGGTTTCGGCAACGGCGAATGTCTTGCTGTTGGCGGCAACCAATCCTGATAAGGATTGCGTGGTATAGAAGCGCATCGGCCCGGCGTCGGTCATTTAATTATTCAACTTGAACAGGCCGGAATAACCAACGTTAGAATTTATTGTCATGACGCCATCGAAATATTGACCGATAATTTGGCGGATAACAGCTTATCGGCTGTTCATCTGTTTTTCCCCGATCCCTGGCCGAAAAAAAAACATCACAAAAGACGAATTGTTCAAGCAAGTTTTCTCAATCTATTGGCAAAAACTAAAGCCCGGTGGTTATTTTCATGCCGCAAAACTGACTGGGAACCTTATGCGAAAAGCCAAGGCAGTTTCATCGATTGATCGACGCTTAAATATCAGCCCAACCAATAATTATTGCGAACGGCCTGAATACCGGCTGTTAACTAAATTCGAGCAGCGTGGTTTACGGCTTCGGTCACGGTGTTTGGGATTTGATTTTTATAAGACAATGAAACGTAAACCGTTTTGACGTAGTTGTCCCCATATCAAATATAACGCCAATAAAAAGCCCCATCCCGATTATCGGAATGGGGCTTTTTGAGGATAAAGTTACTTATGCGTTATTAAACGAAAGTTGTAGTTGTTAAAGACGTTACGGTTGAACCCGTGATTTCGATAACGAAATCGGTGGCTGTGAACGTGCCGCTTTGATCCAGGTCGACCGCCAAAAAGCTTTTACCGCTCAAGCTGCCGGTTGCATCGCCGACGACGATAGCTGCATCGATGCCGCTACAGTTGACGAATCCGGCACCCGGTGGTGGTAAGTTGCGTATCCATATTATCTATAAAATTTGTCTCGTTCAATGCCCCCGTTACCGTAGTGCCCACAGGGGCGGCATAGCCACTGATAAGTCGATCGTATCGGCCGTCGCGGCGTTCAAGACCAAATCGGTATATTTATCGACACCGGCAATCGAAGCAGCTGCCGCAACGGTATCGGCTATACCTGCATTAAATACATCTTATCGTTACCGGTACCGGTAATTACCGTATCTTTGCCTGCGCCGCCGTGGTAATCGTGTCGCGGGCGGCCGCCGCTTACGTTAATGGTGTCTATGCCTGCGCCTGCGTCGATACCACATTCGCCAGCGCATTGCCGTTTATAATACGGCCATGCCCGGAGCGGTCACGTTGATCAAATGCGCGTTGAGGATATTGATATTTTCAACGCCGTCGCCTGCCCCGCTGAAATCGTGAAGGTAACGGCGGTAACCGGAGCTGCAGTAAAGGTGCCGATATTCGGCGATATCCAGATCGTCGTCAGCAGCCGCGTCGGTCACGGTATCGGCAGCATTATCGATCGTAAAGGTATCCTAACCATCGCCGCCGGTCATGCCATCTGCGCGGCTTCGTACCGCCGTTGATGATGTTGCCGCCCTGCGCTACGGGAAATCGTGTCGTTACCGAGTCCTGCATTGATGGTATCGATCCCGCTGCCGCCCGTAATGCTATTGTTCCAGCATCGCCCGTACGGGTGGGGGCCACGGTTGTTCCCGCGACAAGGTGACGCCAAGATTAGCCGCAGCGAAGCCCAACAAATTGATGATTTCTATGTTATTACCGACGGTGAGTGTGCCTGATGTACCGCCAAGGTTCACGGTATCGCGTTCGACAGCCAAGGCGCTAACGGGCGGGTCGGTAATTGTGTCGGTAGAATTGGTTACATTGTAGATGTTTAAGCCTGCACCGCCGTTTAAGGCATTCAGGTTATCGTCCGCTGGAACCGCTGAAGCTGCTCCTGCAGTGATGGTGTCGTTACCGGCGCCGCCATTGATCGTATCGTCGCCATTGCTGCCGTTCAGGATGTCGTTATCAGTCGTTACCGTTCATGATATCAGCAAGCCGCCGTCGCTGCCGGTCATGTTATTTGTTACCGGCGCCGCCATTGATCGTATCGTCGCCATTGCCGCTGTTCAGGGTCGTTACTGTCGTCGCCGCTCATGCTATCGTTGCCGTCGCCGCCGGTTATGTTATCGCTACCGCCGTTACCGGTTATGAAATCGTTACCGGCGTTGCCAGTGATGGTATCCGCAAGACTACCGCCGGTTAACACGTTATTTCCAGAGTTACCGGTCATTGTGTGAGCAATGGTAGTAGCGCCCGCGTTTGCCCCGATATTGTTTCGTACCAGCAAAGTAATGGTTTCGATATTGTCGCCGACAACTAATGTGCTTACGGTCGCCGTTAAATTGAAAGTATCCACCTCACCCGCCGTCGCTAATTCGCCGGTCACAGTATCGGTAGCGCTCGATACGATATATAAAATAAAGCTGCTTAAGGCCGCCGTTCAAAGTGTTAGTACTTGCGCCGCCAGTTAAGATATCAATCCCCGCGCCGGCTGATGTTTGAATTGTCGCCGTCGCCGCCGTTCAGATTGTCGTTACCCGCATCGCCAGACATACCATCGTTGTTTGCGCCGGGGGTGACGGTGTCGTTACCGTCGCCGCCGCTGATCTGTAATCAATGCCGTCGCCGCTGTTTAAAGGTCGCTATCGGCTTCTGCTGCTGTTTAATGTCGTTCCCGGCGCCGCTGTTTACAGTATCTATACCGGCACCAGCATTGATTATAGTGGTATTGTTTCCACTATTGCCATTCAGTGTGTTTGCAAGTGTATTAACAGTGATATTGGCATTGCCCGAGCCTAATAAATTTACCTTCTCGACACCTTGTCCGGCAACTAAGGTCGCTCAGTTTACATCTTTCAAAACTTTGGACCAAATCGTTGGTAGTTTGCGCTGTCGGGAAAAGGGACAGTCGCGCCTATTCTGACGATATAGGTATCGTCGCTTACGCTGCCTTGCAGTATATCGGCCCCGCCTTCACCGGTATCCAGAATATCGTTACCAGCCGCGCCAGTTAAGGTGTTAATAGCGCTGCCGTCCGACGCCGGTTGTTCAGCGCGTTCCCCGTCGTAAGTTGGTCGCGGAACGGCGCCTAGAAGAACTATTGCTTTCTATGCTTACAACGGTTACGGTTTGCCGGGCGGCAGTGCCCCCAATATTACGGCAGCTGTCGTTGCGTTAGTAAGGTCCAAGCTGCTTGCGCCATTAGGAAGATAGATCGTGTCGATACCGCCTGTGTCGATGATTAAATCGCCAGCGCCTAAATAGTAACTGTCGTTACCGGTGACGCCGTTCAGCGTGACAACACCCGTGGCGGTTCTGCTGTCGAAAACAGTGTCTTTCGCGTTCCCGGTCAACGTCATAGTAGCCGCACCGGATGCCGCAATATTTTCGACTTCCGCCGCCATGTATACCCGTGGTTGTCCATACGGTGTCGATACCTTCGCCTGCTAATTCCACGATGACGTCTGTGGTATCTTTAACGATATAAATATCAAATCTCCAAGCCGCCTTCCAGGGTATCTACGCCGTCGGTAGCTACCGCATCAACACGGTGGCGCCGCCGGAAATAATATCGTTGACCGAAGTATCGATTAAGTTATCTGCGCTCGCAGTGCCGCCGAATTCAGCATTGGTAATTATCAGTTGAGCGTTTGTAGGTTTAGTTAATGCCATCAAATGTGTTCCTCATGTAAAAATTTGTGGAAAGAGTTACGCGATTACGTTATTGCAAAAGGTCTCAGTTAACGTTCAAGATGAATAAAGCATATTGCATGCCAAACTATCGGCAGGGAGGCGAGTTGCACTCATTTTTGCTTATCAGCCGTGCTTATTAGCTTTAAAACAGAGGCGATTAAGCACTTCATCTTGAGGACATTACCCCATTTCAACGTTAATGAAGAATACACGTGCAATTTCGCAATGTTTCCGTCAATAAGTGACAAAATTTGTCAAACCGGGCAGGGCTTTGCCTTACTTCTAAGAATCAGCTAAATGATTGATTCGGCGATTGGTCCGTTTAACAATTCGTTAACATTCTGCGGATACCGAGTCTGTCGAAACGTAATAAACTTTTTCGAAAGGCCCACTACCCGGAGGAAAAAAAACGATTGGAAGTTAACACGTCATTAGACCGATTCAATCAGTATAAGACTTGAAGCTTATCGATTGAAATTGTGTTCTGTGCTTTAATTGATACGTATGAAATTTAAAACAAGTCCCACCCAGTTCCAAGTCTCGATGAAATATGTTAAATAACACTTAACAGGGTCGAAAAAGGCACAAATTGGGTTGAACTTTATCAATTCCAACTGCAATCTTGTTTGATTACTGAAACTAAGATGTAGTTGGTTAACCCACTGCCAACAATGGTTTTCAACTTATAGTTATTGGTTAAGCGGAGATTCATCCTTATTGGCGAAAATTGGGCGTTTACAGTAAGTATCTTGCTTGTAAATAAGGATATTCGGTAAATCAAACATGAACGATCTTAACGGTTGTTAATTGTTTTGATTATCAAAAAATTTCTATGATTTTAAGGTTGAATATGATTTATTATCGCGTACGCACTACTTTTTCTTTTCTCGGCACGCTTATTTTATATATTGCAATAATGACCAACGCAAACGCCGAACCCAACGGAACATCAAAACCTGATCGTCCATGTCAGCGGCACTGGAAAGCCTCTGCCGCGCTGGATAAGGCTGATTTATCCTTATCGGTGGAGGGTCAAGCAAAGACTGCCGAAGCAGCTCGCAATCAAGCGGCCGGCGCTATGGAGGCATTAATCAAAGCCGTTAAAAATGCGGGGGTTGCAGACAAAGATATTCAAACTCGCTCGGTATCGCTTTACCCCAATTACTCTCCCGATACCGCTAATGTAATTGTCGGTTATTAATTAACCAATCAGGTTTCAGTTTGTATCAGAGATATTGACAAAGCCAGCGATGTTATCGATTCCGCAGTTAAAGCGTGCGGTAACGCCACGCGTGTACAGGGCATTAATTTCGGTATTGATAACGCCGATTCCGCTTTGGCTCAAGCCCGTGAAAAAGCTGCGGCAATGCCAAAATGAAAGCGGAGCACATGCGAAACCGGCTGGCGTTTACCCTAGGTTGCCGCTGCACACTAGCGAAGGCAACGCATTTTCACCCGTTCCAATGCCGCACGCCGAAATGCGCACACTGAAAGCGGAATGGCCGATAGCGTTTCAACTCCGGTGCAAGCTTACGAACAAGAAGTGACCGTGGAATGTCGATGTCATATTCGGTATCCAATAAGGGATGCGACACTTCGAAACTCAGGTTGAGGCTCCTATGCTACCGTTAATAAATAACAGATCGTCGATTTCGGTAGCGGTTATTTGACTGACCCGTTATGTCGAGCTTGTTCAGCGATGACGGTATCTGTGTAAAATAGTTGGCAAATTCTTATAACGAATCATTCGAAACCAAATGAGAAAGAGTATTTGCCGGAAAATAGAAATTGTCGTTATGTCCGATAGGGAAATCGCAATTGATTGCAACCTTGCCCGATCTATCACCCCGATACCGGTTGACGACGGTATTAAGGAATTCTACATCGGCGTTAAAGGGCACACCATAACGGCGATCTAACGCTTCGATACGAAGTCCAGGGTAACATCGATATGCTGCCAATACCGGCCAGTAAAGCGAAGGAAACCGACAATTTATGGCAACATACCTGCTTTGAAGCTTTTATAGCGGTTGAAGAGGAAGAGGCTTATCGTGAAATATAATTTCTCACCCTCGGGCGAACGGGCGGCTTACGCTTTCAACGATTATCGCAAGCGAAAATCATGGCACGCAACGACGCCAGTGCGATTCACTGCGTGATTTCCGAAGACCAACTGGATATTAACCGGGCCGTTATCGCGCATCGAAATCTTCCTGAAAATCCGCTCAACAAGTCTTACCGTCTCGGGCTAAGTACAGTTTTGGAAACTAAAGCAGGCGATCTCTCGTATTGGTCGCTTTTCCATCCGTCTGGTTCTCCGATTTTCAACGAAGCGGTTTTACCTTATCATTTAATCTATCTTAACCTTGTATTTATAAATATGAAATTTGGCATCGACCGATTCATAGCCGACGCTTACTTATGTGCAAACTGTTAACGGAAAACGTGTTGCATTAGTTGGCGCATCCAGCGTCTGTGACGGCGGACTTACACGCCTTCATAGATGCCTTGATGGAATTACCCGATATAGAACTCAGTGCGGCATTCGGGCCTCAACACGGTCTGCGCGGCGATAAGCAAGATAATATGATGGAATCGCCGGATTTTCCGACCCCAACAGGCGCGGTAACCCAGTATTCAGCTTATACGGCGACGTTCGTAAGCCAACCGACGCTATGATGTCGACTTTCGATGTCCCGCTGGTTGATTTACAGGATCTCGGACGTCGAATTTATACCTTTATTACAACGTTGCGTTATGTAGCTGGAGGCGGCGGTTAAACACAACAAATCGGTTTGATTCTGATCGCCCCAATCCGGCAGGCCGTCTGGTCGAAGGACTAACCTTGAAAGCGGGTTGGGGAAGTTTCGCCGGCGCCGGACCGATGCCCATGCGGCACGGACTAACTATGGGTGAATTGGCGGGTTGGTTTGTCATCACCCTAAAATGGATGTCGATTGCCAGGTTGTTACCCTGCAAGACTGGCAGCCGGATGCAGCACCTGGTTATGGTTGGCCGCTCGGCGAACGCAACTGGATCAATCCGGCCTGAACGCGCCAAATCTGTGGATGACTCGAAGGCGGTGATGCCGGTACCGTTATGTTGGAAGGCAACTATGTTATCGGTAGTCCGAGGCACTACCCGACCTCTGGAACTTTTCGGCGCACCGGCCATCGGACGCACGGCCGTAATTAAAAAATGTACGAATTAGCCCCGCAATGGCTCGAAGGGTGTCGATTGCGCGAATGCTGGTCGAGCCGACTTTCCACAAACATGTCGGTAAACTGTGCTCGGGCGTTCAGATTCATGTCGAAGATCGGCACATGATCTCCATGCGTTTAAACCTTGGCGTTTACAAGCGCACGCTTTAAAAGCCATTAATGACGACTAACTGATTATCCTTTGTGGCGCGATTTTCCTTACGAATACGAATTCAGACCGCTTAGCAATCGATGTCATAAACGGATCGCCTTTACTTCGAGAGTGGTGGACGATTCTCAAGCTACTCCTGAGGATCTTGAACACTTGGCAATACAAGACGAACAATGCTGGATTAAAGATCGTGCAGCCGCTTTGTTGTATTAATCAAACTTTCATCATAAAAAAGTATGAATCGAATGTATTTGGATACCCGTAATTGGAGTAGAAAACGTAAGATACCTTTAAACAATACACTATGTTCTTGTTTAAAAGGTTAAAATTTTATTGGAAAGGGGGTTTAACCTGTATTTTTGGTGAGCTTGCCGGTCGATTTCATATGGGTGATCCGTGTTTATTTTGGAGTGACAATCCCATGTTAGTCACCCCATCGTATGACAAGTGATAGGTTTACCTACCACCTTTATCTTACTTTCCAGTTGATATAGACAAAATCGTCACTTGGTGATGTTTTGACTGAATTTAAAACCTATGTCAAATTATACTTTAAAAATTGAATCTTATAACGTATTGATATCGGTACTGACATATATTTTTACTAGCTAAATTTAAAAGTTGGCATTCATATTGCTTTTACTATATGAAAGATGCAGAATTACTTTCATGCTTTAACTCTCGTAGTAAACCTGCTTTCATATAAAAGCCGAGCGCATTAACTTCCCTCCTCGGTTGTAATGCGCTTTTTTTGTCCATCGTTTGCGTTTATAAATTCCACGATCGTCTTCAAGAGTATTTCGGTAACAAACTTAAATAGATTGTTGACGCCGATGTAATACGGATTCAACATTTATAATGATATATAACCATCTGATATTTAATGACGAAATTTGTCACTTCTGATATTTTTGAGCACATCGCTCAGTTTACTTATAACAAGTTCAATTATTTTATAGATATTAAAACGGTGTTTTTAGGGTAATAATTATAAATGTTGCGCTTATATCATAGTTGGCACAATAAATGCTTTAAAAATGCGATACGCAAACACGTATAAGCTCTTCGTGGTAAATATTGCTTTTTTGAGGAGTTAATAAAAGCGCATTATCCCTCCTGGTTGATAATGCGCTTTTTTTTGCCTGTTACTTTTCTTCGAATTGTCCAATATTGAATTAAGCGATTTTGCATGAAGTTAACGAAATGCGAAGCTATTTGAAACCATGAAGCCCAAGATTACTGGCCATTGCACGGCTGCTTTAGTTTTAGGATAAGGCAGAACGTATGTTTAATTGAAAAACAATTATTATTTACTCTTGGATAGAAAGTTTTTTATTTTAAACTCTCAAAGGGTTAGTGTGATAGTCACATAACAGCTATAGCTGTTATGTGACATTTGGGGAATTATGCCGTGGGGGGTGCAGCATTTAGGCGCAAACTCAAACCGATTATAAATACTGATGCTAACAACCATGCCATTACCCTTCCCTCGGGCCAGCGATGCGTTTTTTTACCTTTTCCACATCAAACACCGTCCCCCGAATGCCCGTCACCCTGACTTTGGTATTATTATTGCAATCTTCGCCGTGGACTTTCCAGATGGTGCTCGCCCATTTTAATTTTGGTTTGCCCGTTTTCGATGGGCGCGTATAAGGTAAAGACCCGTCCGATGTATTGTGCGCCGCGTTTGTTGAGCAAAGGCTGGTCGGTTTCCAGCGACAGTTTTTGCCGTAAAACCGCCACGCCGTGATGGCAAGCACGGAAAAAACCGAAAATCAGCACCTGTACATTTAAGCTCATTGCCGGAATCAACTAGAGCAATAGTCCTGTGATAAAGCCGGAGACCGCTAAAATACATAAAGAAAAGGCTGGGTGTCAGACGCAGGATTAGCAAAACGAAGGCTAAACCCCACCTCAATACCAAAATTCGAATACCAATTCCGTCATTTTTTATCCTTTTTAGTCATGGCTTCTTTTTGCTAATTCTTTCGGCGATGCCCACGCCCTGATAACGTTTCCGGCTTCCAACGGCATAAAGATGATTTTGCCATTACTCGCCGAAGTTACGTCTTTTAACGATTCGATGCATTTTGCGCCACAAACCAATTAATTGCCCGGATATTCCCTTTACCGATCGCTTCTGGAAACCATGAGGGTAGCATTAGCTTCGGCTTCTTTTGCCAGTCTTTTTCGTAAAATGGCATCGCGGTAGGCGGCTTTGCGGCCTTCGGCATCGAGAATCGCAGCTCGTTGGGCGCCTTCCGCCCGCAAGAGCCTTCGGATTCGCCAAGCCTTCAGCTTCCAGTATGGAGGCGCGTTTCAATCGTTCAGCTTTCATTTGCCGCCCCATTGCTTCGACCAAGTCCTTGGGCGGCGCGATGTCCTTGATTTCCGATGCGAGTGGCTTTCATTCCCACGGTGTAGTTGCATCGTCCACAACGGTTAGTAACCGGGCGTTGATGTCGTCGCGGCGAGATAACAATTCATCCAAATCCATCGAACCCATGACGGTTCGGATGTTTGTCATCACCAAATTTAGGATGGCTAAATCCAATTGACTGATTTCATAAGCCGCTTTGAAGGCATCCATCACCTGATAAACACGCGACGCCGTCGACCGTGTCACCATTGCGTTATCCTTGGTAATGACTTTGCGACGGCACATCCATGACTTGTTCCGATCATGACCATTTTTTCCGATTCGGTCGATCACCGGCATGATAATGCTTAAGCCCGGAAGCGTTAGAGTATTAGCATAGCGACCGAAACGCTCCACTGTGTACTCCATCCCTTGCGGAACGATTTTTACGCTTAAAACACCAGCACTAGTACGAAAGCCAGTAAAAATAAGAAAACACTCCTACACTCATAATATTCTCCGATTAGTTCGTTAGTTCGCCAAATATGTAATTACGCAAAGCAATACTTAACTTAACAGCATTGCCTATTATGGTACGACATCGTTATTCGATATTAATGCCTGTTTATACGATAGATTTTAGCAGTCAATCGAGATTATGCTTTTATATCGAAGCGCTAAGTCGATACGGCTGGCATTGTTATTCATTTACCCTTTTTTTCAAGGTTTCCATCCGCAAAATTTGTGTTATGTTGCAAATCAATCATGAGCTACAGCATAATGCAGCCCGGAATTTACCAATGGTTATTGGCGAATTGAAATGGTATTGCTGCCAATTAATTTAGGTATTTTGACATTGTTGTTTTTGTTGTCGGAATGATAATCCGAAGTGGGCCTTGTTTTCGCGAAAAAGCCGACACGCTGGCTGATTACTCATGATAACAACGGTTTGTTTTATGTTTTATGACCATGCTTGCCGAAGGCCACCGGCAAAAACAAATCCTTGAGAAACATCAAAAGCAAAAACAGCAGATGCGGTTGCGACGGTGCCGGTCCCGACACCGGAATCGGTTCCTGTTCCGGTACCTAGCGAAAAACCGAAAGCGGAAGTAAAGAAGAAATAGCGACTGTAAGTTCAAGGCTCCGAGCGGACGGCTAGCCAACGCGTTTTCGATTCCGGCGTGGTCCACTCAACCTGTGGCGACGACTGGGTGGGAATATGAAGATAATCGCCTGCTTTCAGATTTCCACTCTTACGTCTTCGTAGCAAAGAATCGCCTCTCCTTCGAGCACTATTACCCACTCGTCCCAAGCCTGGTCGTACCATTCACCTACCGGCGTTGCATGACCGAAGGACACTATCCAAAGCTTCCATTTTAAGGTTATTTTGCTTGCCAAGCATTCGAATAGCTCTTCGGGTATGATGTCGGGAATATGTTCGAAGATATTGTTTGTTTGCGTTTTCATGTCTTGGGGCGCCTATCAAAGTCCATTGCATCATAAACCGAATGCCCAGAGTATCCAGTATTTCCGATAAATCCGTCGCGATCATAGGCGGCGGTCCTTCGGGTTTAATGGTGGCGGAAGTCTTAAGCTCAAGCAGGTATAAAAGTCAATGTGTACGACGCGATGCCGTTCAGCCGTAAGTTTTTTGTTAAGTGGAAAAGGCGGGTTGAACATCACGCATTCCGAACCTTTCTAATTGTTTTATCTTGCTACGGTTCTGGCAAAAGCCGTCTACAGCCTATGCTGGAACGTTTCAGCGCAAATCAATTGTTGGATTGGGCTCATGATTTAGGCATTAAAACTTTTATGTCGGCTCATCGGGCAAGAATCTTTCCGAAGAAATGAAAGTCGCACCAGCACACATTACTGCACCAATTAAGGCAACAAGGCGTTAAACTCCACGTAAGACACAACTGGTTGGGATGGCATGAAGTGGATACTAAAAACTTCAGTTTCAAACCCCGCAAGGAATTCGTGAAATCGAATAAGATGCTGCTTCACTCGCTTTAGGCGGCGGTAGTTGGCCTCAACTGGGTTCAACAGGTGAATGGGCCTGAAATTTTAGCGAAAAGGCATCCGGTATTTCGCCCTTTCCTCAAACCGCGGCTTTAATGTCAACTGATGATTATTTTCGGCAACGTTTTGCCGGTCAACCACCAAAATCGATTGCAGCCAGCGTTGACGATCAGCAATCAAATGCGATTGCACGATAACGGATTACGGCATTGAAGGCGGCTTAATTTACAGCTTATCATCAACTTTGGGAGATGCAACGTCCAACAGGCTTCAGCTGTTTTCCTTGATTTAAACCTGATTATTCGTTAAATACTTTAATTGAAAAGGTAAGCCGCACGGGAAGCAGTCGATGAGTAACCATCTGAGGAAAACCATTGGTATCGACGGTGTAAAAGCTGGTTTATTACGTGAAAAACTGAGTCCGATTGATTTTGACAACTGCTAAACCTTGTTCGACGGTGAAAGCTTTGCCGATTCAGCGGTTAACAAAGACCGCTGGCGGAAGCAATCGCGCAGCGCCGGGGGCGTTGCTTTTGGACGCGCTGTCGACATGTAACATGATGCTCGCGCGATCGGCCTGGATCTTTTGTGCGGTGAAATGCTGATTGGGAAGCGCCTACCGGAGTACATATTTGTTAACAGCTTCTCCGTTTTGCAAGCGGACGGGTGGCTGGAGAAGGGGTCCTAACTGGCTGCACGCATTTATCCAAAAGACGATTAGACGATACGCAATTCTTTCATCATTAGCGCCCTAATCCGCCATTACGAAGTTAAAGTTCTTAAGCCTGTGATTTTATTTGAAAAATAGAGTTATGCAGCTTGACCTGTAATAAATGGATGAGATAATAAGAAACAATTTAATCTGCACTATTTTATTCCTAGAGTAATCCGTAACCTTCATTCGCTTAAACAATGATAAAAGACCTAACACCGCAAGAAACTTGGGAGTTAATGCAGCAGAACGAAACTGCCGTTCTGGTGGATGTCCGTACGCAAATGGAACATGCTTATGTCGGTCATCCTTAGGCGCTATCCATATTCCTTGGAAAGAAGCGCCGAACTGGGAACCCAACCCAAATTTCGTTAAGCGATGTTAATAAAATCGTTCCGACAAAAGAAATTCTATTTTGCTTTTTTATGCCAGAGTTGGCAAAATTTTCTGGCTGCCGCCAGAGCATTAGAAGAAGCGGGCCACTACTATCTAACAACATCGCCGACGGTTTCGAAGGCCCTTTAGACAACAACAACCATCGCGGCAATATCGGCGGTTGGCGCTTTTGCAAATTGCCTTGGCAACAAAGTTCAGTCAGATTTTCGTGTTAAAACTAAAACTATTTTCCAATTCTAGTATCGGTTTCCATAAAGCCAAAATTTAATCAGTCATCCAATTTTCAGCCATCAGTCCAGTTCTCATTATGGATCTGGTCATCTATTATTTACCTTAACTCCACATTTAAAGTGATCGAAAAATTAAGAAATATAGCAATTATTGCGCACGTAGACCACGGCGAAACCACGCTTGTGGACAAGTTGTTACAACAATCGTGAACTTTTGCGGCTCATAGCAAAGTGACTGAACGGATTATGGATTCCAACGATCTCGAAAAGAACGCGGCATTTTCACGCATTTTGGCGAAAAATAACGCTCTTGGACTGGAACGGTATTATCATATTAATATCGTCGATACGCCGGGTCACGCTGATTTCGGTGAGTTGAACGTGTATTATCGATGGTCGATCTGGTTTTACTTTAGTCGATGCCGTTGACGGGCCGATGCCGCAAACCCGTTTCGTAACCCAAAAGCGTTCGCACTCGGCCTGAAACCGATCGTTGTTATCAACAAAATAGATCGTCCGGGCGGGGGGCCTGATTCGGTGGTGGACCAAACTTCTGATTTATTCGACCGTCTGGGCGCTACCGATGAGCAATTAGGGATTTCTTCCAGCGTCGTCTATGCTTCTGCGCTCAACGGCTATGCCAGCTTAGGAGTCCATTAAGCGACTCTCGGCGGCGATATGACGCGCCGTTATTCGAAACTATCGTCGAAAAGGTCAGTCCGCCGCCGGTAAACGGTAGACGGCCCTTTCAAAATGCAGGTCTCAAGCCTAGATTACAAACACTTATGTCGGCGTTATCGGTATCGGACGGATTCAACGCGGAATGGTGAAACCGAATATGCCGTTAACGATTGTCAGCCGCGAAGGTGTCGAACGTAAAGCGTCGCATCCTGCAACTTTTCGGTTTTCACGGTCTTGGAGCGCGTTGAAGTACCGGATGCTCGTGCAGGCGACATTATTGCTTTTACCGGTATCGAAAAGCTCGAGATTTCGGATACGTTGTGCCATCCCGACGCCGTCGAAATCATGCCGCCGCTCACGGTCGATGAACCGACCGTTACCATGACCTTTCAAGTCAATAACTCGCCTTTTGGGTTTAAGCAAAGACGGAAAGTTCTCACCCTTGGCAAACCCCGAGATCGTCTGGAAAAAGAATTACAACATAATGTGGCATTAAAAGTAGAAGATACTCGGGGATCCTGATAAATTTAAAGTATCAGGCCGAGGCGAACTACATTTGTCCGTTTTAATAGAGAATATGCGCCGCCTTCGAATTGGGCGTATCGACCCGGGAAGTTATCATCAAAGAAATCGACGGCGAAAAATGCGAACCGTTTGAAAATGGTAACTATTGAAGTTGAAGAAACCATCAAGGCTCTACCATGGAGAAGCTTGGAGAACGTAGCAAGGCGATCTTCTCAGTATTTTACCCGACGGCAAAGGTCGTATTCGCCTGAATATATGACGCCGTCCCGCGGATTGGCCGATCGGCTTTCAAACCGAATTTATGACCGCTACAAACCGGTTCCGGCCTTTTTGTACCACGTCCCACCATTACGGTCAATCGATGAAAAAGGCGAATTGGGTATCCGTAAATGAGGCGTTTTAGTTTCTATGGTGCAAGGCAGCGTTAGCTTACGCCTTATTTGCGCTACAAGAACGCGGCGAATTGTTTTTGGTCCATGCCGACGAAGTTTATGAAGGTATGTTGGTCGGCCGGCATTCACGATCCAACGATCTTTGTGGTTAATCCAACGAAAGCAAAGCAATTGACGAATATCCGTGCAGCGGGTACCGATGAAAATCTTATTCTCGTGCCTATTCAAAAATACATTAGAACAAGCGCTTGAATTTATCGCTGAAGACGAACTTTAGAAGTGACGCCAAAGTCCATTCATACGTCTGCGTAAGAAATTGCGCTGCTGGAGCATGAACGGGAAAAGGGCGGCGAAGTCTTAATTGCATAACCTTCGTTCGGCAGGGGAAAAACCCCATCGCATTGCACGCATGGGGCTTGGAGTGATCGTCTGCCAGGTTAGTAAAGGAGATCTATCCAAGGCAACATCCCGTTGAGAATACTTGATCCATATTACTTTGACGACGATCATCATTATCCCAAAAAGGATGCTAAAAAGCAGGTCAATACGTAATTCAATGTAAGTAATTGCTGGCTTTTGGAGCGATGAAATGTCCGATATATTTAATCTTTAGTACAATACCTTAAATATTATTGTTTAACCGGCATATTTAGAACCTTCTTGTACTAGTTAAATAACTCCATCTAAAGATTTGTCCGGTACCGCTTAAAATCACCTCATTTAGACCATCAAAATGGATCAGCGTAGTACAATCGAGCCAAAATACGCCTCGAAACACAAATTAAAGTCAATATTAACCTTGACGGTACCGGAAGATCCTCATTCGTAACTGGTAGTTCCGTTTCTCGACCACATGCTCGATCAAATCGCCAGACACGGGTTGATCGATATTGAAGTAAACGCCAAAGGCGATTTTGGACATCGACGCTCATCATACGGTTGAAGATATCGGGATTACGATGGCAAGCTTTTGCTAAAGCCGTCGGTGACAAAAAGGGATCGTACGCTACGGACATGCTTATATTCCGCTGGATGAAGCCTTATCTCGGGTTGTTATCGATTTATCAGGCGCCCAGGTTTAACCTACGATGTTAAATTTCCTCGCGCCACGATAGGCAGTTTGACGTCGATTTATTTCGAGAGTTTTTTCAAGGCTTCGTCAATCATGCCGGTGTCACGTTGCATATCGATAATTTAAAAGGGTCAATTCGCATCATATCGCCGAGACCGTCTTTAAAGCGATGGGCCGCGCTTTACGGATGGCTATTACGCCAGATCCGAGAATGACCGGCATTATGCCGTCAACCAAAGGCAGCCTTTGAGTTTAATTCATTAATAATATCTTCACTATGTCTTCAGTCGCCGTCATCGATTACGGTATGGGCAATCTCCATTCCATTGCAAAAGCCTCGCAACATGCCGACCCCTGACTGCGAAGTCAAAGTAACATCCTTCCCCAAAGCCATATCCGGGGCCGATAGAATCGTTTTTCCGTAAGTTGGGGCGATTCGCGACTGTATGCAGGCATTAAATGAATCCGGCCTATCCGTGTTGATTCTTGTAGTCGCTAAGTCCGGGCTGTTTTTGCATCTGCCTCGGCATGCAAGCATTATTGACCGATAATGAAGAAAATGGTCACACTCAAACATTAAATGTTATACCGGGGCATGTCGTTCGCTTTCGAG
>JADKAL010000016.1 GCA_016715325.1 Methylococcaceae bacterium | reverse complement strand
AAAATACGCCCGGCCTGAAGATAGTCTCATCATGTGGCGGCTTGATTGACAGGGCTTTTCCTTGAAAGACTTAATCGAAATGGTAAGAATTCGAGAGTCTTAAAGCAAACAGCCAAACGTAAGTTTCTGATCAAATACTCCCGCTAAGTCAAATAATGATTTTAATGATGTTAATCGCTAACTAGACGATCAAACAACTGTTTCAGTTGTCTGCAACTGCTATTCACATTAAGTGGTCATGATCCAGAAGACTTTTGTGCCAGTGTTTCAACGTTCTAAATAAAAAGCAGTACAAGTAAAAACTGCATTTTCAACACTTAACCCCTATTACCCTAAAATGCCAGATAGGTTAATCCAATGCTAAACATGCAAGCGCTACAGCCGGGGCGCAATCTTTTATCGAATAAGTCGAAGTTGAAGTTTGCTGGGTAAACAAACCGGAAAAATCTATATAAGGACGACCTAAATTAGCCGCTAACTCTTCAACCAAAAAGCTGCCGATACCTGCACCGATTAGCGGACTATCGCTGTCTATTGCTTTCCTCGACAACTGCTTGGTGCAGGCTTGTCGGATTCTTGCTACTTGTTGCCTACGAAGATGGCTCGCAAAGTTTTGCCAGCGTGGTAATTCAGCTTCGGAATAATCGCACCCTATCATCCTGGCTAAACGTTTAGCACTGGCTGCAACGGTTTTTTCCGCGCCATCTGCGGTATCGCATTGATCGTGGCATTCGGTTAGTTCACCGTTAAGCCGGTATACATCGGCCATCGTCGCAAAATACTCCGCCATCAAACCCACTTCTTTATCGCCGTCTTGTGCCGATTGTGCCACCGACATCACGGCGGTTCTTACGATGCCGGTATAGACCAACTCTTGAGAAATCAATCGTTGATAATCGGTGTACCCTTCCGCCAAAACTTTTCCTTTATTCAGTAATAAAATATCGGTCGTTGTACTGCCGACATCGACGAATAATCCGTTACCGATCTTTTGCGCCGCCCAGGTTGCACTGGCCAGCCAATTAGCAGATGCAATAGCTAGATAATGGCTTTCCTTAACATCGGCAATCTCGATAAAACCATCCAGCCCAGCATAAACAATCACTTTGCTGTTAACCAGAAACTGATCCATTGCCGCTAAAATATGCTTTACGCCGTCATCCCTACCTTCAAACAAATCGACGAGTTCGCCTGTCATCGTCAATACATGAAGATTTATGGGTAATGCTGCATCAGAGAGAATTTCCCGAACCGCCTCTTCGAGCTTGTCTATCCCTTTCCATAACGGGCAAGGCCGCTGATATATTGCCTTGACCACGTCTGGCGCTTGAATTATCGATGCTTTAAGATGAGCGCCGCCGATATCCCATCCCATGATATTGTTTTGCATGTCTACCCCACTATTCGATACTGATTTGTACCGGTGTATTGTTGCGAGACTGAGACTGAAGACATGGATTTCCTTGTACCAAAGACAGCACTGATTCAGCGCAATTAATCCCGCAAGCTTGTTTTATACCCACAAAAGATGTTGTAAGCCGAGGATTAATTTCAAGGACCAAAATCTTATCTTCGGTTTCAATCAAATCGATACCTGCATAGCCCCATAACTCGGGTATTGCCTTGGCGACTTCCTCGACTAAATCAAGATAATGTGAAATGTCGGCGGAATAATTAACCGTAATACCCGTCAAATGATATTGCCTGTCGATAATTTTGAAATGCTGCCGATTAGCGCAGATTAGCCATCCTTGTCCTTGTTTAAAAAGACAGGATAAACTGGTTTTTTCCCCTTTCAGATGAGGTTGGATAATAAAGTCCAATTTGTGAAGATTGGCGGCAACTTCATCAAAAGCCTGCCTGTCTCCTATCAGAAAGCTATTCTCGCAACCGACGCCGTCAATCGGCTTTATGATCCACTCTCCGGATGAATATTCAAAATTATCGAGTAAATTCGTTTCAACACAGTTGATTGAATGCTGCTGTAGACATTTAAAAGTCAGCCATTTATTACCGGAAAGGGTAACTGCGGACGCAGAAGAGTTCAGCAATAATTTACCCGAGGATTCAACAATCTCGCACAGCGTTTGTAAAACACCGTTGCTTTCGGGTGCAATCGGCCAAACCGCATCGCACGTTTGTATCAGTTTGGTAAATTCTTGCTCGAATGTCTGTTGTGGTTTTACTATTGTGCAGTTGTGTAATTTAATGCTTAACCGATCAACCAGCCTGCTATCAAGCATGCCCGTCAATTCAATGCCGTTTATACTTTGCAGACAGTTAACCAGGGCTTCCAACATCAATAACCCTTCGTTTGCCAAGTGACCGGGAAGATCGTCCTTATTAAAACCACCGCCGGTTATATACTCAACGACTAAAATTTTTAATTTATTCATCCTGATTATTTTAACATCGAATTCTTATTCACCTGTTGGAGCCAAGTCGTCATGCAGATTATTCCCGTTATCGATCTTAAACAAGGTCTTGTGGTTCATGCCAGGCAAGGATTGCGCGACGACTATAAACCCGTACAGTCGCAGCTATGTCAATCCCCGCAAATCTTCGACGTGCTAAATAGCTTTTGGTCGATATACGATTTTTCAATTTATTATATTGCCGATTTGGACGCTATCACCCAGCAAGGAGACAACAGCAAATTAATTGCTGAAGTAATCCAATCTTATTCCGACATCGTATTCTGGGTAGATAGCGGTTACCCTCTCTATGAAAATGCATTCAGACACGTTGGCAATTATTTACCTGTTTTGGGGAGTGAATCGTTTCGGGAAGACACCATCGATCAAATCCGAAACTTACAGAACCGGTTTTTATTATCGTTGGATTATTCGATGTCGGGACGAATGGGCGCAACGTCTTTATTTTTAGATAAAACGCTTTGGCCGGAACACATTATTATCATGACTTTAGCACGTGTCGGCAGTAATATCGGCCCGGATTTTGATTTACTTACGAATTATCGTAAGCAGCATCCTGAAAAAAGGATTATTGCCGCCGGCGGAATTCGACATTCTGCGGATATATTGGCGTTAGAAAAAATCGGTGTGAATTCTGCCTTAGTGGCTACGGCGCTTCATAACGGAACTCTGTCCAAGGGAGACATTTCGTTTTTACAAACAAAAAAATACCCCGGCTAAGCGGGGTATTTTTATACAACGTAAAACTAAAACTTAGTTAGGTGCAAACGGATGTTTTGCAGATGCTTTAGCTTTTACAACTTCAGCAGCGGTTGGAGAACCGGCTACCGCGCGTTTCAATGCTTCTTTAGTTGCATCGTAGTTGAATTTTTGGATTTTTGCATCGTCTTCAGCTTTCCAGTGAATGAATACGCCTACGGCTACGTATAGGTTATCCGCTTCATCAGCTGGAATAGTACCGTCTTCTACGCAATCAGCAACAGCCATCGCAACGCCGCGTTGTGCTGGTCCGAACATTTGAACCGCTTGTTTTGCGCCTTTGATCGTGACTTTATTGAACATAACGGTCGCTGGTTTTACCATCAGGTTAGGAGCAACCACAGCTAACAAACTAGAAAAACCGTCTTTGTTGTTGGTCAAGCAGTTTGCAAATGCCGCTTCAGCCGCTGAGCCTCTTGGCCCGATGATCAAATCGATGTGAGCAACTTCGTTACCGTCGCCAACTAAAGATTCGCCAACGCACATATTGTTAATTTTCGCCATGCTTATTTTCCCCTCTGAAGAAAAATTAAAAGATATTTAAAACTTTGTTTGATTTGATCTCACTATTATTAAAGATATATTCGTATTCGAAACAACTTAAATACATTCTTCAATAAGTACTGATAATATAGTCGCTACAGTCATATCAGCTGTAGTGCCAGGATTAACACCGATTGATTTAAACTCTGTATCCAGGCGATGAAGCGTTTGCTTACATTGCTCCGGGTCAGTTGCTTGATCAAACGTTTCAAGAAATTGCCTCATGCTAGCGGCAACCGATTCCGTATGTTTCTTCCCATGTTTTCTTTCGATATGACTATCGGGAAATTGGCTTAACAGTTCCGCATACACGAAGACTGCCGCCCAACTACTGTCTTTCCATTGACTTAGCCACGCATTGTACCTTAAAACAGCGAAATCGAAAATATCTTTGTAGTCGTTGACATATTGCAGGGCTATTCGATCCCTATCAGAGGCGATTTTCATTGCCTGCTGGAGCGTAACAGACGGCGCTTGATGAACGTCTTGCTCTGAAGATTTCCCTAACCCGCCGGGCGCCGCCAAAGCTATCGCTTTGAACACCCAATCGGCATCGGACACGGTTGTGGTAGCCAAAACCCGGTTTAATGATTGCTGCAAACTTAAACCACCGGACAAATCAGACGCCGCTTGAATTATTGGAGCACATAACAGAATTATACCCAAGTTAGTATTACATCCGACGGCTTCTCGTGTTGCTTTGACAGCATGGTAAATTTTTTCGCCTAAAGTGTACGACGGGCAACAAATCGGCTCGGAACTGACTTCGGAACTGATTTCAAAGTCGCTTACGGTCATATCATGACCATCGGCATAAACACTGACATTACCCGGCTTAAAAGCCTGTAATTCGATTTCACAAGCTTGCCGGTAAAGCTGTGCGAGCACTTGCGGTGTTAGCATGTGACCACTGAGATAGCTTTAGAAATGCTTGAGGTTTTTGTTTTAATAAGGCGATCGACCAAATCTTCAGCCAATAAGGCAGCAATATCCATGTGAACCACGCTTTCAAGCCCTTTCCAGGCCGGAATGCTATTCACTTCAATGACTGTGTACTGCCCCGCCCTATCTTCAATTATATCGACGCCCGCATAATCCATTTTCAACGTCTTAACGGCTTTAACGGCCAACTCGGCAATTTTGGGATCCAAATCGATAGCTTCGCAAGTCGCGCCGCGCGCCACATTATTCAACCACGATTTTCCGCACCGGCGCATGATTGCAACGGCAACGTTATTGATGACAAACACACGATAGTCTGAAAATCCATCGCCGCGGCAACGCACAAAACGTTGCAAGTAGTACACGCCGTTACTCGCAGTCAACCAAAACAGATCGGTCATTTTTTCGATACGACGGATACCTTCGCCTTGGGAACCGAACAAGGGTTTACTGAGTAGATAATGTCCTACTTTAAGCTCTCTTTCGGCAAGCTCAATGGCTTCATCACGGTTTCTCAATACCCAGGTCGGCGGCGTTGGAAGCCCGGCTTTTTGCAATAGAAAACTGGTCATGGCTTTATCGACGCTTCGCTCAATTGCATGCCCATTGTTGTAAACCGGAACGCTCAACAATTTCAAAGCATGAAGAATATCCAGATAAAAAACGACCTCTTCAAGCGATCCTCCTGGCACCCCTCTCACAAACACCGCATCGGGAAGCGCTTGTTCGAAACCGGGAATAAACACCGGAATTGCTTGCCGATCAATATTCAATCGGCATTCAGTTAAAGATACATAAGCACAGCTAAAGCCAAATCGGGCAAATGCTTGTGTTAAAACTTTGCCATGCCACCCCGAATCGTCGGTAAAAATAGCGATTCGTCCTGAAATCGTCATCTTAAATTCTCTTATCGTCCATTCAAATGGTCACACCAAACCGGCGTAGAATTAAAATTAAAAACAAATAACATAGTATGGTCGCTACACTTGCCAGACTTAAACTTAACCAAAAAGTTACACCGTATCTCAGCAACATTGGCAAGACCAAAAACAACACTAAGGAAGGCAGGACTAACCAAAAAATTTGCTGAGATAGGTTAGCAATTTGCGTTACCCCTGAGCCTTCAATGTGTAACCATGTAATGGCTAATAAAGAGGTAAGAGGCAACGAGGCAATAACCGCAGCAAAACCGCTATTTCGTTTAGCAATTTCCGATACCGCCACAATGATTAACGCCGAAACCGTTAGCTTTATAAGGTAGTACCACATCGAAACGATGTTGCTTTCTAAGCGCCGAATGACAAATCGAGCAAGGCATTATCCAATTTTCCGGCGCGGAAACTATTACCGGATTCGACTGCGGTGACAATTACCGAGGCCGGACTGAATAGCATGGCGTCTATTTTGAAAAAGTCATATTCATATTGTTTAAAAATATCGGCAAACGGCTTACCGTAATCTTTTGATGTCGAACTGGGCAGATTATTAGCCAAATTATGTGCGTCTTCGTCGGCGCCTTTAACAAATAAATGCACTTGACCTGCGAACAATATGGCATCGTTCGTCCGCCCCATCGCTTTGACAAACTTTGGGTGCGGCGGACAAATCGGCGCACTACCGCTGCCATCGATAATATTTTCCAATGGAAAATGCAGCGCATGGGCCTTGTGCATCGCGACCTCCAAAACCCGCGACACGACTTGCACACAGCCCGCTAAACTGCTTGTCGGGGTGACGATAATGGTCAACTTCGACGGCTTGATGTTACAGGCCGCAGCCACTTTTTCGACGATTTCGACGGGTGGCACGGCATCATTCTCGATGACTAGCGTAGCCGTATCGCCCGCATCTTGATAAGACAACTCTTTGTAGAGTTCTTCAACCGGCTCTTTTTTTCCTTCTTTCAGTTTGGTTGCCATTGCTCGGGCCGGACCTGAACCCAGCGCATAATATTTTTCATGCGATAGACTCCAGCCCGCATACTGGCTTCCTAAACAACTGAGCACCGGACTACTGGAATAGACGTTGACCGAAAGCGGCCAATTTTCGGTATAGGCCCTCTGACTGATTGATACTTTACCCAATCCGCCCATACAAATTTCCGCAACGATGCGTCCCGCTTCAATACCGCCGGGAACTTTGATACCGGCGTCAATGATCGTACAACCGTTTTTCAATTGCTCAACGCCTATCCTTAACGAAACGGCGTTATCGATTAAGTACTTTACTAATGGCTGAGTTAATGAATTGACACTGGGGTTAAAGTCCATGCGTTTGCAACCTGTCTAATGCGTTAATGATGAATTCTTGCTGTTTTTGCAACAGCTCCACAACCGTTTCCGGGTCTTGAGCGTGCATAATCATACTGCAAATCGGTCGGCCTACGCTAATTCGGGTATTTTCACGGGGTAAATCCTGAACGCCTTCGGGCCATTGAAAACCGGCTGGAATTATTAAATCTTGTGTTGCGTATACAACTTGGAAACCGGTTATTTCAGCAGTATTCTGTTTTAAAGCATATAACTCTCCATCGCAGGCCTTAATATGGCGAACAAACAAATCGTCATCGTACAATTGCATACTCGCTGAAGGCCGAGGATTAATTTCCAAGACATAACAGTTTCTACCGGATTGAATAAAATCCATTGAGTTCAATCCTTTAAGTGAAAGCTCAGCGACAAGACTATCCAGCCAGCCCTTAATTTCGATTTTTTGTTCGTTGGTTAACGCTGTTGCATTGATAATCCCTGAGAATATAAATTCGTCTTTGTCATTAAGTCTTGTCATCCATTGTTTATTAAAACCGACAATTTGGCTTCTCTCGCCATTTGCCAGAAATAAGACCGAATGAGGGATACCCTGCTGATACTTTTGCCAATAAATCTGATCGCTTACGTCCTCGTCGCAACGATAACGGCGAATGCCAGTTCCCCCTTGGCCTTTCATTGGTTTTATTAACCAATTCGCATAAGAATCCGGTTTTTGAAACGATGCATCCGGATACGGTATTTTTAAATCACTGAGTAACGAAAAAAACGCCGGCTTGTTCTGTAAAAAGTTAGTTAGTTCGGAATGATTACCCAATACGATGAAACGACTAGCTAAACGCTCTAAACCATCGAGTTCATTTTCAAAGCCGCTGCCGAATACGGCAAAATTGATTGGATAGCCGCACATTTTATCTAAGGCATTTCCCAAATCATTCGCCGACAATGAGGCCGTTTGTTGCATTGCTTCCGCAAATTGCGCAGTATCTTGGTCTCCGTATATATCAATAACAACCGGTTTAAAACCGGCTAATCGAGCTGCTTGAGCAAGCATTCGAGCCGAATTCGCAACAAGTAGAACATAAACGGATTTAGGAAACATGGTCTAAGCCGATATAACAACTCGTTATTCTCCACACTGATATTTTCTCGTATAGATCACAAATATCGCCCTTAAAATAATTTTGTTTAAAAAAAGCGCCAGCAACATTCGCGATTAATACTATAATTGCAAGATATTTTATCGGTCGACCACATCCGAACATCCAGTATATTTCGAGGTTTTAATGGCAGCAGAAAACAACAAAGAGAAAATGAGTAAGCAGTTGGATGCCCAACTAATTGAACTCGAAGAGCGCTTTAACATGTTTCTTAAGGAACTTGAGGAAGATTTCGACTTTGTCCCGTCTGCGGTTGCAAATAAAACCCATAAAGAAGAAGACGATTACTACCCGGAGTTCGACAACCGCTTAGCAAACATCGAGAAAAAATACGCGACCGTCGACCGGAAATACAACATCGTTTTGGGGCTTACAACCCTATTGATGCTAAGTGTGATCGGTTATTTAATCTACGTACTGTTTTATCGCTAAACTTCAAACAGGGCTTACATGCCCTCCCAAGGCTTATATAGACCGTCAACGTTAACACCGAACATATCCAAAATTCTACCGACCGTTTCGTTGACCATGTCCGCCAACGAATCCGATTTATTGTAAAACGCAGGCATGGGGGGAAATACAATAGCCCCTGCTTCGGTCACAGTCGCCATATTTCTGATTTGAATCAAGTTCAACGGCGCTTCCCGCGGCATCAACAAGAGCCGGCGGCGTTCTTTAAGCACAACATCGGCGGCGCGGGAAATCAGGTTATCGCCGATTCCGTGCGAAATTGCAGCCAATGTTTTCATTGAACAAGGGGCAACAATCATTCCTTCCGTTTTGAAGCCGCCGCTTGCAATACTGGCGGCAATATCGTTAACTCCGTGAGACACGTCAGCCAAAGCCGCTAATTCCGCTCGCTTTATGTTCATTTCATACTTTAAATTGAGTACGCCTGCATCGGAAATAACAAAATGTGTTTCCCACTCGTCCTGAGCTTTTAAAACTTGCAGCATCCTGACGCCGTAAACAGCACCGGTAGCGCCGGTTATCGCGATTATTATCCGTTTTTTATGCATTATTAATCCGTTATTCCGGCAAAACGATCGGTGGCATTCACTAACGCATCGATCATTTCCTCGTGTTGAGCGATATGTCCGGCATTGGGAAGGACGATGAAATCGGCTTGCGGCAATGCCCGGTACAGACTAAATCCAGCCTCCATCGGGCAAACGAGGTCGTAGCGCCCATGAATGATTGTTGTGGGAATCGCTTGCAAATGATCGCAATTTGCTAAGATTTGGTTTTCCTCAATGAAATAACTGTTTATCGCATAGTGCAATTCCATCCGCACCTGTTTAATCGTCGTTTCCGAAACCGACTCCAAATCCATTTCGTTTTGCGACTGAAATGATTTACCCATTGCTAACTGTCCGTTCCAGGCCTGCCATTGGATAGCCACTTTCTTTTTTAGCGTACTATCATTACAGTTGATAGCAGACCATAAGCCTTCGACAAAACACCCGCTTTCATTCTCAAGAACGCACTCGGCTAATTGCTGCCATTGTTCGGGATAAATACGATTGGCGCCCGTCGAAATAAACCAGTCCATGTCTTGCTGCCGCGCTAAAAACACGCCTCTAATTATCAAACCCAGCACTTTATCCGTATGTTGTTGAGCATAGAGTAAAGCTAAAGCGCCACCCCAAGACCCGCCGAATACAAGCCAATTTTCAATACTTAAATGTTGCCGAATTCGCTCCATATCATCGATTAAAGCCAGCGTGGTATTGTTTTCGATTTCACCGAAAGGCAAAGATTGCCCGCAACCGCGTTGATCCGAACAAAATAATGTTATAGAGTTTAGGATTAAAAAACCGGCGATGATCGGGCTTGGTGCCGGAACATGGGCCGCCGTGCAAAAAAATCACCGGTAAACCGTCAGAGTTACCGCTTAATTCCACGTAAACGGAATGATTGCTTTCAGTTTCCAGAAAGAAAGTACGGTAGGGGAAAAGCTCAGGATAAAGTATTTTCATACCTTAGATGTCCGGCTTAAATTCTTTTAAGGAAACATCTTTAAGAAAACGATAGTGCTTCACATTGGCAGTTAATACATCGAAGCCATTGGCAACGGCTGTCGCACTTATTAATGCGTCGGCAAGTTGCAAGGAATGGCTTAAATAATATTGTTCGACATAGAACATCGCTTTAGCTGAAATATCTTCCGTAATGTACGATATCTTTGTATTCCAAACCCGCAAAGCCCTACGCAGACAAATTAGCTCTTGTTTATTTCTCATACCTTGTACCAGTTCAATATAACTCACAACCGAAATATGAAATTCTGACAAGGCATTGATTTCGCTTTGGGCATTAAGGTTGCCTTTCAGATACCAAATCAATACATCAGTATCTACCAGCATCACTAAAACCGGCTTTTCCGTAAGTCACGAACATATTCCCCAACATTATCAATATCTTCACGGTCTTGCCAGATACCAAACAAACCATTCTCGTCGTGCACAGATTGCACAGACTCAGGCGACTTAGGGTCTTCATAAGGCACCAATTTAGCGCATGGTTTTCCCCTAAACGTAATAACGACGCTATCACCCCGGCTTACCGCATCCAGAAGCTCTTTAGAGTGAAACCTGAGCTCTTTGGCTGTCGCTTTCATAATAACGCACTCCTTAAAGTATTAACTTTAGAGTGTAAACTTTGAAATATAACTCGTCAACACCATTTTAAGGCAAAAAAAAGGAGGGCTTGCGCCCTCCTTTCTATTGATATCCTTATCAGACGAAATCCATATCTTATTCTGATTCCTTAGAAACCGATACCTAGGTAACCGCCGCCTTGAAGACCGTTAACATTGACGCTGCTGTCTAGCTTGTTTAACGCGAAGGTATAACGCGCATCAACACCGACATAAAGGTTACGCCAAATGTTGTAATCCACACCGGCACCGAAATGCATAGCTGGCATCAAGTGAGTAATAGTGTTAACTTGGCTAGGTGGAGACATTACATTCAAGGTAAAACCTGCTGGAATAATCCAAGGTCTTAATTTGCTGCCTTTAAAGAATTTGATCTTTGGTGCCGCAGTCAAACGTAATTGGCTTTGAGTTGCATTTTGTGTTACGTCAGGGTATCCAGGTATAGCGTTAACTACATTTCCTCTGAATTCACCAAACTCATTATAATCAAATGCTAATTCCGCTAACACTTCGGTATTGTGCATCATACCGAATAAGTCGTCGTCAAGACTGAAGTCGAAACCGGCGCCGAAATACCAACCGTCTTTGTCGCTGCTTTCGCAATCTATCAAGCCTGCACATGTCAAGTTAGAAGTAGTCGCATGTGGACGTTGGTCGTTACGTGCAAAACCACCGCGGAAGAAGACCATATTGTCTTTTGAACGCTCTGGTTGGTTTTTATGCTCTTGCATCCAAGCATCCAATTCTTGAACTTTTGCTGAATCAGCGCCGTTACCAGCGGTTGCTCTGATGCTGGCCATTTCATCTTGCATAGCGCGTAACTGTGCTTCCAATACGTCGACTTTGCTCATTAAAGCTGCTTCGTTTGCATGGTGCTGAGCTTTTGTACCCGCTAGGGCTTGTTGAGATACTGCTGCACCGGTTACCGCTAAGGTTGCGGCGGCTATTCCAAGTGCTAATTTAGTTTTTTCATCATCGTCCCCCCTCATTTGAGGTTGTTATTTTACAAAAATTTGCATTAATACAACAAAACTTTCTTACGGTGTAAATACTAGCAGCAAAACCGCATCTCTACAAGTTTTTAACCATTTTTTTTTGTTTATTTTTAATATTAATAATCAATAATTTACAGTGTGTTTTTAAATTATTTGTTGAAATGTTGATATAAAGCAACAAAAATCACAAAAAAACTACTCATCTTTTTTCCGTTTTTTTTGTGTTACTCTAGCGCTCCATAAATTTGCTTCAGCTTTTCATGGATTTTTTAATTCATGTTACCTCGAAGAAATTTTTTTTAGTTAATTAACGCTTTCCAGTGATGATTAGCTTACGAATACGAAGAAAAAACCCCGTCTTTCAAACATTTCAACGAGGCAGAGAGTAATTGAAAATAACCTTATCGGCAAGACTATTTCTTTGAGGATTCGCTTTCTAACATGACAACAAGTTACGACATCACGCTGCTAGGCGGCGGCATTATCGGACTATTAACAGCAAGAGAGCTGAATAAAACGGGCTTCTGCGTTACCGTTATCGATAAAAACGACATGGGTACGGAATCGTCCTGGGCCGGCGGCGGCATTTTGTTGCCCTTGTATCCGTGGCGGCAAAGCGCTGCCATCAGTCATCTGGTTATCGAAAGCTTATCGCTTTACCCTACGCTCGCCTCGGAGTTGTTATCGGAAAGCGGAATTAGTCCGGAATTAAATCCTTGCGGTTTACTGATAACACAAAATCCCGATATTACTTCAGCTATAAGTTGGTGCAACCGACATAAAGTGGCGTTTAAAGACTCTCAAGTTTCGATACCGGAAGGCTTGGCGCCACAACCCGATCATCCGTTATGGCTACCGGATATAGCAAATATTCGCAACCCAAGATTGATCAAGTCGTTGAAAAAAGACTTACTTCAACGCGGCGTAAAACTTCTCGATCATTGCGAAATAAACGAGATTCATCTTAACAACAACAGAATTACTTCCATCGACACAAGCAGAGGTGTTTTTACCGTAAATCAGTTAGTGCTGACAACCGGCGCTTGGACACCCGGACTGTTAAATCGGCTTTTTCCAAAACTTCGACAACCTGGGCCTGAGATTTCACCGGTTAAAGGCCAAATGTTGCTGTTTAAAGCAATGCCCGAAACGTTACCTTCAATTGTTTTAGAGGGCGACCAATACCTAATCCCCAGATTAGACGGCCACATCCTTGCCGGCAGCACGGTTGAGGACAGCACATTCGATAAAACGACAACCGCTGACGCCAAATATCAAATTAGCGAATTTGCGTATCGCCTATTGCCCGCATTAAAAAAATATCCGCTGGTCAACCATTGGTCCGGCATCAGACCCGGCAGCCCGAACGGCATACCTTATATAGATAAGCATCCCGAAATCGAGAATCTATTTATCAATGCCGGACATTTTAGAAACGGTCTAGCAATGGCGCCCGCCTCTGCTCGATTGATGGCGGATTTGATTCTCGACCGCCCCACGTCCGTCGATCCCGAACCGTATCGATTGGACAGATTGGGTTAATACCTTAATTCAACGCTCAAAATTTCCAATATCAAAGTTATGAATCTTTACCCTTTAATTCGTCCGTTATTATTCTCTCTGGATGCCGAAACTGCACATGTACTGACGCTTAATGCTTTAAAGGCGGCGTATTCGACAGGCATTAGCCATTCATTATTCCCGGCATTAAATGATAATCCCGTTACTGTGATGGGGCTGACATTTAAAAACCTCGTCGGTCTTGCCGCAGGTCTAGATAAAAACGGCGACTACATCGACGCACTAGCCGCTTTAGGTTTCGGCTTTATTGAAATCGGCACTGTCACGCCGAGACCGCAACCGGGCAATCCCAAGCCTCGATTATTTAGACTGCCGGAACATCAAGCCATCATCAACCGTATGGGGTTTAATAATTTGGGCATCGACCATCTGTTGGACCAAGTTAATAAATGCGCTTACAAAGGTGTTTTAGGAATCAATATCGGTAAAAATTTCGACACGCCGATTGAACGCGCTGCGGACGATTACTTAATCGGCTTACGAAAAGCATATTCGGCGGCAAGCTATATCACGATCAACATCTCTTCGCCGAATACCAAAAACTTACGTCAATTGCAGCAGAGCGATGAAAGCAGAAAACTAATGGCCTCCCTTAAAGAAGAGCAATTGAAACTTCAACAGGAACACGGCAAATACGTACCGATTGCGCTGAAAATTGCACCGGACCTGACCTCCGAAGACATCAGCCGCCTTGCCGGACTCTTATTGGAGTTCGAGGTAGACGGCGTCATTGCCACGAATACCACTATCGACAGGCTGATGATAGGGAACCATCCGCTGGCGCTTGAAAACGGCGGACTCAGCGGCAGCCCGGTAAAAGCAAAATCGACCGCCATCGTCAAACGGTTAGCCGTTGAATTGGAGGGAAAAATCCCTATTATTGCTGTCGGCGGAATCTTGTCCGCCGAAGATGCTCAAGAAAAATTTGCGGCGGGCGCGCAACTGATTCAGGTCTACAGCGGGCTTATTTATAAAGGACCGAAGTTAATCGAGGAGATAATCGGACGATCGCCTCAAATTTCAGACCAACCGGTTTGACTAGGATTTTCGGCAATATTGGGAAGCTGCACGAATCGGTAAATAATGATTTCGTTGTCAAGAGCTTGTCGAACGGCCTCCTTGAGCGAAGTCGAAGGGCATGTGCAAAATCAATTTCCTCAGTGTTTTTAATCACCGGCAATCGACATTTGCTCGATCAATATGGAGCCTGTACGCGTGTTTCCCCGGTAATCCACATCATTCCCAACGGCAACTATAGCTTTATACATATCTTTAAGATTTCCGGCGATGGTAATTTCTTCAACCGGATATTGAATTTCACCCTTTTCCACCCAAAATCCCGCCGCACCGCGCGAATAACTACCGTTCACACGATTAACGCCCTGCCCCATACATTCGGTAACTAACAGTCCGGTATCGAGCAGTTTTAACATGCCTTGAAAATCTTGTAATCCGGGCGTAATCGTTAAGTTATGAACGCCCCCGGCGTTACCGGTTGTTTGTAAACCCAGTTTACGGGCCGAATACGTATCGAGCACATAGCCTCGTAAATAACCGTCCTTAACAAGGTCTCTTGCTTGAGTGGCAACTCCTTCGCCATCGTAAGCGGAACTACCCAACCCGCCCTTTAACAAAGGCTGTTCATATAGATTAATGAAATCGGGAAAAATTTGCGTATCCAGTGCATCGAGCAGAAAGGTGGATTTACGGTATAGCGATCCGCCGCTTATCGCGCCGATTAAAGAACCCAGCAACCCGGAAGCAACTTCGGCGCAAAATAAAACCGGACATTGACGGGTAGAGATGCGTCTTGCCGCTAAGCGTTTAACCGTCCGTTCACCTGCTTTTCTGCCGATGATTTCGGCGGCCTCCAATTCGTCCGCAGCTCTGGAAACACTATACCAATAATCACGTTGCATACTCTCACCGCGTTGCGCTACAACGGAACAGCTTAACGAATGCCGGGTAGATAATCTACCTTGAAGAAATCCTAAGCTATTTCCCAACACTCTAATCCCTTGATGCGTATTAACGCTAGCACCTTCGGAGTTAACGATTTCCTTATCGTACGATAAAGCCGCTGCTTCGCATTCGATAGCAAGTGCAATCGCATCATCGGCGGTTAATACCCAAGGATGATTTAGATCGAGATCGGGAAACTCGGTCGCCAACACAGCTTTGTCCGGCAAACCAGAAAACTCGTCTTCGCTGGTGTAACGGGCAATGCTACAGGCCGCACTCACAGTTTCCTTAATTGCTTGGAGCGATAAATCCGTGCTACTGGCCGATCCTTTGCGCTTTCCGAAAAAGACCGTAACCCCTAATCCCTGATCGCAATGATGTTCAATTGTTTCGACCTCGCCCATACGAGCCGTGACCGACAACCCGTTTTCTTGGCTTAAACCGGCTTCTGCGGCGGTTGCACCTTGTCGTTTGGCTTCGTCCAATAATGTCTGTACTATACTTTTCAGTCGTTCAATGTCTTCCTGGGTTTGCAATGTAATCTCTCTTTGTAACTAAAGGATTCGAGAGCTCGGTGAAAATCTCGAATATGAATTAATAATTTGGTATATGTTGTAACGGTTTCAATAGAAAATACAACTCAAATTTGATAACTTTCTTCTATTCCTAATCGATTGTGTTATCGATGCTCTTAAAGCAGGACGGTTTCCCCGTAATTTCTTTACTATGACTTCAGCCTTGCGGATACTTTATTTTCCTTCGGTCCGAATATTAAAGCCGCAGTCGGATAACGGTATATCATCGCTAAATCCTATTAAAGTTGAAACAATCGCTTTTGACGAATCCCCTCAAGCTTGTTGTTTTAATTAGGGATACTATTGCTGGCTGTTGTATAATAACGAATTAGCTTTAGGGCTTGGTTATTTGTATCGGCAATCATCTCCGCTACGTTCCTCGTTTCCGCTTTATGGAATTGAATCCCGCCATATCATGGCTAATAACCCTATTCAATACGAACTATCCGATTGTATCTCATAGCTTATTGCGCTAAAGCGATTTCATATACTTAAAGGTTAATTAAAATAAATGTCCAATGATGTAACACCCCCTGCCGTCTTCCCGCGATTTAGCTCTCATCGAACCTGTACTTAAAGTGCTTGACGATGTCGGTTATGAAACCCCCTCTCCCATCCAAGCTAAAGTAATACCCCACATGCTCGAGGGGAAAGATGTTTTAGGTCAGGCCCAAACCGGAACAGGAAAGACCGCTGCATTTGCGCTCCCCATCTTAAGCCGTATTGATCTTAAACAAAAAGATCCTCAAGTGCTCGTCCTAGCGCCGACACGAGAACTTGCTATTCAAGTCGCCGAGGCATTTCAACGCTACGCCGGTCACTTAAAAGGCTTCCATGTTCTACCCATTTACGGCGGACAGGATTACAGCTCGCAACTCCGGCAACTTAAACGCGGCGCGCATGTCGTGGTCGGCACACCTGGCCGCGTTATGGACCATATGCGGCGCGGCACCTTATTATTAGATAACCTTAGCGTTCTGGTTTTAGACGAAGCCGATGAAATGTTACGCATGGGTTTTATCGACGATGTGGAATGGATTCTGGAGCAGTCGCCGGAAAATAAGCAAATTGCCTTGTTTTCGGCAACAATGCCGTCCCAGATCCGCAAAATCGCTCACGACTACCTGCAAGATCCGGTCGAAGTCACGATCAAGGTCACGACTGCTTCGGCGGAAAACATTCGTCAACGCTTCTGCTTGGTTAGCGGCGCTCACAAAATGGATGCCCTAACCCGCATTCTGGAAGCCGAAACGTTCGACGGCATGATCATTTTCGTCAGAACAAAAACCGCAACCGTCGAACTCGCTGAAAAATTGGAAGCGCGCGGTTTCTCAGCCGATGCTATTGACGGTGATATGTCGCAAACACTCAGAGAGCGAGCTATCAACAATCTGAAAAACGGCAAGCTGGATATTCTAATCGCTACCGACGTCGCCGCACGCGGATTGGATGTCGACCGCATTACACATGTCGTCAATTACGACATTCCATACGATACCGAATCCTATATCCATCGAATCGGCAGAACAGGCCGAGCGGGCCGCACCGGCGACGCTATTTTATTTATTGCGCCTAGAGAACGAAAGTTTTTAGCCAATATTGAAAAAGCCACCAAGCAACGCGTCGAAGAAATGGGAATGCCTTCTACGGAAGTCATCAACAACAAAAGAATCTCCCGTTTCAAACAAAATATAACCGATACCTTAGCGGCTGAGGAACTGAGTTTTTTCAGTCAATTAATCGAACAGTATCAACAAGAACATAATGTTACCGCACTGGATATTGCAGCAGCTTTAGCCAAACTGGTTCAAGGCGATACCCCGCTGTTGATGCAAAGTCCGCCCAAAAAACCCAAAGAAAGCCGTGAAGAAAGAGATACCAGAGATAGTAAACCGCCTAGATCGGATAGATCAGAACGGTTTGATCGAGGTCAAAACGACCGAAAACCAAAACGTGCTTTCGGCGGCGCAAGCAATATCGAGATGGAAACTTTTCGCATCGAAGTCGGCCATGTTCACGGTGTAAAACCCGGCAACATCGTAGGCGCTATCGCCAATGAAACCGGCATTGACGGCGATCACATCGCACGCATCAAAATTGAAGACACCTACAGCACGGTTGAACTTCCCGCAGGTATGCCGAAAGAATTGTTTCAGGAATTAAAAAAAGTGAGAGTCGTAGGACAAGCGCTTAATATTTCGCGCATGGGCGCTTCAGAAGGCAAACATCACAAAATAGAGGAAACCGACAAAAAATCGGACAAAAGCAAAAAAAGAATAAGCTCAACCTCTAAACGAGCCAAACCTAAATCAATTGATGCGTAATATATACTCGCTTGTATAGATCGTGGTAAAGCAGAAATTACAACAGACTACTTTTACCAGCTTTTCAATAAACTGGCACGAAATAAGTAAGGCTTGACCAAACTATTGGCTGTTACCTCAATGAGAAGTCGAAGGGAGATATTACAAGTCCTTCAATTGAAGGACTTGTATGCAGCTATAATCAAAATAGAGCATCTCACGGGATTAACTAACAAGCCGTTTTTTTGAAAACCTGCGTTGTAGGCCTCCAATAATTGCTAGGCCGATCCCTAAAAGAGGAAAAGCTGCAGGTATTGGAACTTGCGACGTTGGATTGAATTTAAAATTGACCATCGGGTAAAGATCGTACCCGAAGTGTTCGGTTGGAAATGTAAATGTTGGGGCATACAGAAATAGACTGGCTAACGGCGAAATACCGATAGCCGGATCAACTGTGAGTCCTTGGATCGTACTTCCAACGTTGCCGTAAGTATAACCATCCTCACCCGTTGCTAAGCCTGCAATGATATAAGACTGACCGGAAATCAAATTAAACGACGATATTCCTGAATATCGAAATTTACCGTCTAAACTTGCACCTGTTCCTGAAGCAATTGACGTCGCCGTCAGAAGCGTTCCATTTAAATCGTAAATCCCGACATCATGGGAAGTTGTTAAACCATTCTGACTATCGTCATAGAAACCCAATGCGTTAACAGTCAGATTTTTATTTGCTGTAAATTTAAACCCGACTGTCACATTAGCTTCACCAAACCGAATCGGTGCAGAATCAAAATCATATACAGCAGCAGCTTGAACAGACATTGAAAAAAAATAAATTACTATTCCTATTAATATCGAATGTATTGAACGCTTATTCATATGAATCCCTCTTAATTTAAAAACATCACAATTTTTTAATTATGTTTAATCCTAACCTTTTTTATAAAATTTACTATCCGTGCTAATACTTAGAAGAAGGAAGCGTTTTTAAAAAGACAAAACCGATCACAAAGGACCAACTTCATTTATGCACAGCTCTGTTTAACAGAGAGCAGAAACAAAAAAACCCGCAATGACATCGAAAGCCAATGCAGGTTTTTAAAATCTTTTGGCGGAGAGGCAGGGATTCGAACCCTGGGAGGGGATAAACCCTCAACGGTTTTCAAGACCGCCGCATTCGGCCGCTCTGCCACCTCTCCGATAGCCGCATAGTATATGTTGAAGAATACTATAAATCAATCGAAACTTATTGAGCTAAAACTTCTAAGCCTTCTTCGTTTTCTAATTCGATCCGGCTAATTAATTTGCTTTCTTCCGAAACACGCGACAATGTTAAACCGGTAAAATCGAATAATCGAGTATCGGCCAACTGCGATGGCGCTACATTTTGAAGACTGGTGAAAATGGTTTCTAAACGACCTGGGAATTGTTTATCCCAGGCTTTCAGCATTACTTTCATGGCCTTGCGTTGTAGGTTTTCTTGCGAGCCGCAAAGATTGCACGGAATGATAGGAAATTGCTTGAAGGCGGCATAGCGATCGATATCTTTTTCGCGGCAATACGCTAACGGACGAATGACGATATTTTTTTTGTCGTCGCTCAACAATTTGGGCGGCATCGCTTTTAATTTTCCGCCGTAAAAAATATTCAGGAAAAAAGTTTCAAGAATATCGTCGCGGTGGTGGCCTAACGCGATTTTGGTGATACCGTTAGCTTCCGCATAGCCGTATAAAGTTCCGCGCCGTAATCGTGAACATAATCCGCAAGTCGTCGCACCTTCGGGAATTACCCGCTTAACCACGCTATAAGTATCTTTCTCGATGATGTGATAGGAAATACCGATGGATTCAAGGTATTCAGGCAGAACATGCTCTGGAAAACCGGGTTGCTTTTGATCGAGATTAACCGCAACGACCTCGAATCCGACAGGCGCAGTTTTCTGTAAATTCATCAAGATGTCCAGCAAGGTGTAAGAGTCCTTACCGCCCGATAAACACACCATGACTTTATCGCCTTCCTCGATCATTTTGTAATCGGCAATCGCATCGCCAACGCAATGGCGTAACTTCTTTTGCAGCTTATTGAATTGCGTTCGGGATTTTTGGTTTTGGTCGGTCATGGTTTAGTTTTGTTATTTCGATTCGAGTCGATAAAATCAACCTTAACAAATAAGTCCTATCTCTTTATGTTTTTATTTTCAATTAACTAGGGCTTGATCGGACAAGTTTAAACAGCTTCGCTAGGCTGAAGTATTCGATATTATTCGTTATGATCTAATTCATGCCGCCGTGTTAACACCATTAATTCGTTATTCTCTTGAATAATCATTAAAGTGCTGAAAATAGAAATTCGGTTATTTTTCGAAATGCTCAATAGCATTAAGGCTTCATCCAGCATTTGAAGAGAATGGTTTAATTGTTCAGCTTGTTGTTTAACAAGCTTTTTATCATAACACGAACGTACACTCTTGTATGATTAAAAAGAAGCCATTAAGCTATTTTATTAGATTGGAAAACTGGACGGCATTCACTTAAGGTTATGAAAAATAGCCGTCCCGGAGCTTGGGATGCTTAAGCTATCGTTTATTGATCTCGAGCAGTCGACTGTAACTGAATTAATTTCGCACCTCTAACCTAAATATCAAAATGACCTTTAGGATATCGACAAGTATTTGATATTAAATAAATAACCGCCGCATCGTTCGTATTTTTAGCTCATTACTTAACAATATAACGGGCTCAATTGATGCTTCCTATGACTTGGATGATGAGCGGACGTTTTGTTTAGGAGTAACGCTAAATTTAGGACTCGCTTTTAATAAGCTGATATTCTCTGAAGATTGGCTCTGTGCAGTCGGATGGTTGCTGTAAGTGACCTTCCCTTTTGCATCTATCGATTTATAAAGACTCCTAGCATGAGCATGTGTCGTCATTAAGCAGCCGAACAACAGGAGGATTAGTAGGGCAAGATTCCCATTTAAATTATATAGTTTGTTCAAAATAACTCCAAAATTTAATATTGCTGTTACAGGTCAATGTTAACTGTCGTAAAATTAAGGCATCTCTAACATACTTCGACATGCTCGACATTTAAAGAGCGTTAAACTAATAAAATCAAAATATTATGAGATTCTGTTTTGCTCGGATAACAAAACTTGATCTATTATTAACTATTCATAAACTGTTCGCCTGCCGTTATTTCAATTTTGTGATGTAATGCCGGTTAATAGCAAAGATCTTGAGCCGTTCAATCTATTTAATAAAAACTCAATGACTATTTCCAAACGTATTTCATTAGTAATTATCGTTCTGATAACGTGTGTTAGCTGCGATCAATCCTCAAAATCGGTCGCGGAATCGTTTCTTTCCGATGCCGGTGCATTTTCCTTTCTCGGCGATTCCCTTCGATTACAGCTTGCGCATAATACCGGAGCCTTTTTGAGTTTCGGCGCAACATTACCGGTAGAGTTGCGTACCGGCCTGTTCTCGGCTGGCGTGGGTTTGATGCTGCTGGCTTTACTGGCTTATCTTTTGTTCTCGAAATCGCTTTCCGGACTGGAACTTGTAGCGCTATCTTTGTTGCTTGCGGGCGGCGTCGGCAATTTAATCGACCGGATATTTTTAGGCTATGTCGTCGACTTTATAAATATCGGCATTGGCTCTTTGCGTACCGGTATTTTCAATGTGGCGGATATTGCCGTTTCGGCGGGCGCATTGATTTTAATGTTCGATGCATTTGGAAAACAAAAGCACATAGGAAGCAAACCGGCGTAACACTCTACCGGCTAGTTAACATTTAATTAAGCTTACCGTCATTTCAAGAACGCTTTATGCCCCAAACCCAACACACCGCACCTGAAAAATCCATTCTGTTTTTCAGTTTGGTAGGTATTTGTGCGTATCTATTGATGAAATACTTTTTCAATACCGGGTATGAAAGTTACACAATAGGACTCGATGTCAGTTTAGCCGGTGAAAACGCGCCGATTTTCCAGCATAAATTTAATTATTCCTTTGCTTTTGTGCACTTGCCTTTGCTACTGGTGTTGGCATTGGGCGGCTTACCGTTGGTTTTGCGAATCATCGGGGATTTCTTCAAAGGCGATTTCGGCGCGGATTTACTGGCGGGAATTTCAATTATTACGGCGGTTTGCCTGGAAGAATATCTCGCCGGATGTCTTGTGGTGCTTATGCTGGCGAGCGGAGTGGTGCTGGAAACTTATGCGGTCAAAAAAGCTTCGTCAGTCCTGGAAGCCTTGGCGAAACGGATGCCGGCTATCGCCCATAAAAAAATTGACGGTACGGTGACCGATATTTCCACCGATAAGGTCCAGATCGGTGATCAATTGCTGGTTTTGCCGCACGAAATTTGTCCCGTAGACGGCACGGTGCTGGAAGGCATCGGCTCGATGGACGAATCCTACCTGACCGGCGAACCGTATCTCATGGAAAAAACCAGCGGCTCGCCGGTGATGTCGGGTGCAATTAACAGCGACTCCGCTTTAACGATCCGCGCCGATAAACTGGTGGTCGATTCGCGTTACGCCAAAATCACCGAAGTCATGCGTCGTTCTGAACAGGATAGACCGCAACTCAGGCGCTTGGGCGATAAATTAGGCGCGTGGTATGCGCCGCTAGCATTAGCTGCCGCCATCGCGGCATGGTGGTATTCCGGCGATGTTGTCCGGTTTTTAGCGGTACTGGTCATTGCTACGCCCTGCCCTTTGTTGATCGGCATTCCGGTTGTCATTATTAGCTCGATTTCCTTGGCGGCAAAACGCGAGATTATTATCAAAAACCCCGCCATTCTGGAAACGATTTCGGCCTGCCGGACAGCGATTTTCGATAAAACCGGCACGTTGACTTATGGCCGTCCGACTTTGACGCAATTATTGCCTGCCGAGCCCTATACTGAACAGGACATCTTAATCCTGATCGCTAGCTTGGAACGATATTCTCGTCATCCGTTGTCAGGCTCTATCGTCAAAGCCGCGGAAAAATCAGGCTTATCGTTTTTGAAAGTCGAAAATATTCAGGAACTGGCAGGCGAAGGCATTATCGGGAAGGTTGACGGGAAATTAGTCCAAGTCACCAGCCGTAAAAGCCTAGTCGAACATTATCCCGATATTTCTGCTCTGTTACCGCCTGCCAGCGGCGGTTTAGAATGCGCGGTTTTAATCGACAATGCGTTCGCCGCCTTGTTGCAATTCCGCGACGAAGTGCGAGTAGATAGTCCTTCCTTCGTCAATCATTTACGGCCGAATCACGCCTTCGATCGCGTTATGATCGTCTCCGGCGACCGGGAATCAGAAGTCCGTTATCTCGCAAAAAAAGTCGGCATCGAGCATGTTTTTTTCAACCAAAGTCCGGAACAGAAACTCGATATTGTTAGAAAAGAAACCAAAGCCGCGAAAACGGTTTACCTGGGAGACGGCATTAACGATGCACCGGCCTTAACGGCAGCAACCATCGGTATCGCTTTCGGGCAAAACAGCGATATTACCGGCGAATCGGCCGATGCCGTCATCATGGATAGTTCGCTGTTAAAGGTTGATGAATTATTCCACATCGGCGAACGGATGCACCGGATCGCCATGCAAAGCGCGGTAGGCGGCATCGTCTTAAGCATAATCGGAATGGCGTTTGCCGGTTACGGTTACATTACCCCCGTGGTTGGCGCGATTATTCAGGAATTCATCGACGTGCTGGCTATTTTGAACGCATTAAGAGCTGCTATTCCACCCAAAACCTTGTCCGATTTTTAAAACCAAAATGAGTCATCCTATTTTAATCAGCATTTCATTATTGCTGTGCAGCAATGTGTTCATGACGTTTGCATGGTACGCCCATTTAAGGGAGCTAAATACCAAGGCATGGTGGATTGCTGCAATGGTCAGTTGGGGTATCGCGCTGTTCGAATACCTGCTTCAAGTTCCTGCAAATCGTATCGGTTATACTGTATTGAGTGTCGGACAGTTAAAAGTGATGCAAGAAGTGATTACCTTATCGATTTTCGTGCCGTTTTCCCTGTTCTATCTGCGCGAACCGCTTAAACTGGATTATCTATGGGCGGGGTTATGTTTATTGCTGGCGGTTTATTTTATGTTTAGGGAAAAGATTTAATTTCTAAATACTCTAGATAAAACACAGCTATTGATTCGACCTTTTAAAATCTGAACCGTTCTTGTTGAGCCCGTCGATGCACAGACTACCTTTCGACAAACTCAATACCCAAAGGGCACAAGGGCGAACGGAAATTAGGTTTTCAAAGGGGCGAAACTATAATTTCAACATCGAATACTAGCCTTGTGGCATTATACAAGGTAATAAAACTGAAATATTTTCTATATCTCACGCTCGTTTGATAGTCTCTAATAAACAACTCATTTCTACATTGCCCTACTTCCCCGATAGCGCCGCGTTATTTTCAGTAATAACCGACCAGCCTTGGGCGGTATTTCTCGATAGCGGCTTTCCGCATGGCAAGCAAGGCCGATATGACATTATCGCCGCCGAACCCGTCGTTACGTTGGTTACACGCAGCGAAATCACTCAGATTAACCGGAACGGGTCGATTATTCATTCGAGCGAAGATCCTTTCGATTTAGTGAAAGCGGAATTAGTAGCGAACCCCTTTGAAGGCTTTGCCGGTTTGCCATTTAACGGCGGCGCTATCGGTTACTTTTCTTACGACTTGGCGCGGCGCTTGGAAAAACTGCCCGCTTTAGCGGAAGATGCCGAGCATATCCCAGAAATGGCTATAGGTATTTACAACTGGGCGGTTGTCGTCGACCATCATCAACGCCGAAGTTTTTTGGTCGGACATGGCTGCGACGACTATCACTGGCAACTATTAAAAGGCATGTTCAGCCAGCTACCGACTGAAAGCAGCTCTGCGCCTTTCATTGTAACCAGCGAAATTAAAGCCAATATGGACAAGGCTGGTTATGCCCATGCTTTTCAACGAATTAAACATTATCTGAAAGAAGGCGACTGCTATCAGGTCAATCTTACCCAGCGCTTTGTAGCGGATTGCACCGGCTCGCCTTGGACGGCATATCAACAATTACGGGAAATGAATTCAGCGCCTTTTAGTGCTTATCTTAATTTCCCGGAAATCCAAATTTTGAGTTCTTCGCCCGAACGTTTTTTAAAACTGGTTAACGGTCAGGTCGAAACCAAACCCATCAAAGGCACACGGCCGAGAAGAGCCTATCCTGCGTCCGATTGGCATCAGATCGACGAATTACGCAACAGCCTTAAAGACCGAGCGGAAAATCTGATGATCGTCGATTTACTTCGCAACGATTTAAGCAAAACCTGCCAAAAGGGTTCGGTAAAAGTCCCTGCCCTTTTTGCGGTGGAAAGTTATGAAACCGTGCATCATTTAGTCAGTACGGTGTCCGGTGTTTTGGCTGGAGGCCGCCACGCGTTAGATTTGTTAAAAAGCTGCTTTCCCGGCGGCTCGATAACCGGCGCCCCGAAAATCCGCGCAATGGAAATCATCGAAGAGCTCGAACCCAACCGGCGCGGTATTTATTGCGGCGCGATCGGCTATATGGGATTCGACGGTAATATGGATAGCAATATCGCCATTCGAACGCTCGTACATTCCAACGGCACGATACGGTTTTGGGCGGGCGGCGGCATCGTTAACGACTCCGATCTGGAAGAGGAATATCAAGAATGCTTCGACAAAGCCGCCGCCCTGTTGAATTTACTAAGAAAACTCAGCGTTAAATGATCGTCATCAAACTGGGCGGCAGTTTAATGTCTTCCGGCAAACTATTTCCTTGTTTAGACAAGATCGACCGCTGTTTTCGCGATAAGCATACGGTTATTGTGCCGGGCGGCGGTGTGTTTGCTGATCAAGTTAGGGAAGCTCAACAGCGAATGGCAATTCGACGACAGGACAGCGCACCAAATGGCCTTGCTCGCTATGAAACAATCGGCTTTGCTGATTAAAGCCCTCAAACCGGAATTTTCGTTGTTTGATTCAGTCGCCGATTTCAAAAAAATAAAAACCGCCAGCGGGATTGCCATCTGGTCACCCGAAATCGCAGAATTGGATCACGCAGGAATACCCTCTTCTTGGAATGTGACCTCGGATAGTTTATCGGCATGGCTGGCTAACTCGCTCTCGGCCGATGAGCTTATAGTCGTCAAATCTGTTAAAATTGAGACTGATTTCGATCTTTTGAAGCTCGCGCAACTTCAAGTTGTCGATGCATCATTCATTAAATATACCCAACAAACCGCAGTTAAAGTAAACATCGTCCATGCAGAAAATTTCATCGCCTAACTCCGGCAAATCGTCCTCCAAAAGTTTTCTTAGCGGATTAGTAAGCAACGTTATTTCAAAGCTTTTCAGGAATTTTTATTACAGCGCCAGAGAATCCATCGGCGAGCATAAGCGGGAGATTGTGGTATATCAAGTCGAACGGGCTTGTACCAGCCTGCAAGATACACGCAATGAATTTGAAAACGCCCTCGGTAAATTCAAATCGTTAGTCAATGTTAAAGAAACATCGCTTGAACATACCTATCATCAATTGAACCGGCAGTATCAGTTTTGCCGAGCCAAATCGGATGCCGTCAGTGATCGGATCCGGGCTATTGAAGAAGTCAGCAACGCCTTGTTTGCCGAATGGGAGAGCGAATTAAACGAATACTCTGACCGCACCTTAAAGAACAACAGCAAGCAGCAACTTAAAGCTGCCAAACAGAACTATATACGGCTAATTAAAACGATGCGTCAAGCCGAAGCCAAAATTCAACCGGTATTATCGTCTTTCAAAGATCAGGTTTTGTACTTAAAACATAACTTGAACGCACGTGCCATATCCGCGTTGCATCATGAATTTATTGACATCGGCATCGACATCAGCCAACTGATTCATGCGATGGAACTGACTATCGTTGAAGCCAGCCAGTTCGTTTCGCTTCTGTCCAACCAAAAAGCTTTACCGGTTAGGAACTCTTAAGTTATATAAGATGGTACCGTTCTTTTTGCTATCATCACGCTTAGTGCTTCCGGGCCGGGTTTCCTGATCGATTCGTTCTTTATCGAATTTGGCGATCATTTCGTCCCAGCTATTATATTTTTCATAACCTGCAAATCCTGTAGATTTACGTTGCTGATAGATTTCCTTACCCATATCGATGATCTCCCAAGCGGATTTACCGTCAACCGTATCTAAGAAATCCTGTTCCAACTTTTTATCGTCTCGAATCGTCCAAAACGCCACTTCAAATTCGACCCGGTTATCGGGCGGTAATTTTTCTTTTAACATTTTGACCGAACGGTATGCAGTCCTTGCCGTATGCCCGTTAACAGTCCCGCCTCGACCGCAGGCATTTAGCACTAAACATAAGATGATGAAGAATAATAAGGATAATCGTTTCATGTATTGCCTCGTGTATAGTTACGTCCCTGCAGGATATTCATTGTATTTATTGAGTTTTTGATAGTGTTTTTTACCGGCCTTTGTAATTAAACCGGCTTATTCGAGTAGCTAAATAACGCTTATTTTCCGAAACCAAGTAAAATGTAAATCAATTATAAACTTAAGCAAACCTGTTATGCTGGAATTTATACAATTACTAAAACAGCGCTACCAGTCAGTATTAAGCCAACTGAGCGATGAGTCAAATAAAACAGCTTATCGGCATCGGATTGACGACTTAATTCTGGCGGAAGCCTTTTTACGTAAGGGACAGTTATTAAACAAGCTTCCGAATTCCCCTTTACAACTAGCAGTTGTAGGTCCCACCCAAGCCGGGAAAAGCACGCTGGTCAATGTGTTACTGAATAGCACCGTCGCTAGCGTTAGCCCGTTGGCGGGTTATACGATGCATCCGCAAGGCTTTTGCAATGGAATTACGATTTCTGATTGCAGCGATTTGCAGTGGTATTTCGGACGGTTTCAACAAATACCGCAAGAACAACTCCCCAAAGACAGGCACGATTGTTACTCGCTGACTCAAAACACGCAAAACTCCCCCTTTTTGCCCGATTCCGTCCTCTGGGACACGCCCGATTTCGATTCCATCGATTCGTCAAACTATCGTGAAGGTGTCATTCGTACGATTGCATTGGCAGATGCAGTCGTCCTTGTGGTCAGCAAAGAAAAATACGCAGACCAATCCGTCTGGGACATCATGGCCGACATCGAAGTCCTTCAACAACCGACTCTGATCTGCCTCAACAAATTGAGCGAAGGATCGGAAACCCTGTTGGCTAACTCTCTGAAAGATAAATGGCAACACGTTAGAAAAGACGAATTTCCGCCCGTCATCCCGTTGTATTACCATAAGGAGCTGGGCAAACCGCAATGGCCGGAAAACAACCTGCTCCTAAAACTGGTAAATCAAGTTAATCGAAAAAAACAGCCTCGATTAGAACAAGAATTACTGCAAAATCATTGGCAATCTTGGCTGGAACCCGTAAAGGCCGAACATTCCCTGTTAAACGATTGGCATGAATTGGTCGAGCAAGTGTTGAAACAAGGTTTAGACAGCTATCAACGCGATTACCTAAACCACCCGCACCATTACGAGACTTTCCAGCACGCCTTGGCAGAATTGCTGAATTTATTGGAAATTCCCGGTATTGCGGGCATTTTGGCGAAAACGCGGCGAATGTTGACTTGGCCTATCCGGAAAATGAAAAGCATCGGTAAAAAACGCCTGCACATCACCGATAGCAGTCAGGAAATTACCCTGCTAAAACAAATTGCGGAACATGTCCTGATCCAATTGGCCGATAAATTGCTCTTGCAAGCCGAACTAAACCGCAACAGCCAATGGTGGAAAGAATTCAGTACGCTACTACGGACACAACGTGCCACGATCCTTAGCGATTTCGCCTTATCCGCGCAGCAGTACCATTTAGCCTTCCAAGAAGAAGTCGAAAACAGCGCCAATCGACTTTACCTAAAACTTCAGGAGCAACCTCTGTTGCTGAATAGCTTACGAACGGCACGGGTCACGACCGATGCGGCGGCAATGGCATCGATCCTGTTCATGGGCGGCATCGGTATACATGATTTAGTGATCGCGCCCGCCATGCTGACCCTTACCTCGTGGTTGGCTGAAAGCGCCATCGGAAGCTATATAGGCCGAGTTGAAACCGAACTAAAACAGCGCCAATTGGCTGCAGTAAAGCAAAGCTTATTTAACGACGGTATGAAAAAAAGCCTTATGGCGCTCGCCGCCCAATTATCATCGGTGACCTATTTCAACATTTCACCGGAACAGTTAGCCCAAGCCGAAACCCAACTGAAAGAAAGACGTCATGGCTTACGATTACTCTGAACTTGTCGAACAAACCAAACGCTGGGCCGAGCAAGCAGTCGCTGCCGGTTGGATTTCCCAAGAGGCGGCACAAAACCTGTGCGATTTCGATGAAAGAACGCCCAAAACCTTATTCAACCACAACGGCTCAAGGCCTCTGATTGTTGCTTTCATGGGCGGCACCGGCGTCGGCAAAAGCTCATTGCTAAATCGTCTAGCCGGAAAAGCTGTTGCTAAAGCCGGTATCGAACGTCCGACCTCGCGTGAAGTCACTTTATTCCATCATCGGGAAATCGCCATCCAACATTTACCGGAGAAACTGCCGATTGAGCAAATCAAAATCGCCCAGCATGACGACGAAGCCAAAAAGAATATCGTCTGGATCGACATGCCCGATTTCGACAGCACTGAACAAAGCAATAAAGCACAGGTATTTGAATGGCTGCCGCACATCGATGTATTAATTTATGTCGTCAGCCCGGAACGTTACCGCGATGAAAAAGCGTGGCGATTGCTGTTGTCGGAAGGCAACCGCCACGCTTGGCTGTTCGTTCTCAATCAATGGGATAGAGGGCAACAAGCCCAATACGAAGATTTCAAACAGCAGCTCGGCAAAGCGGGCTTTATCGAGCCGATCATTTTCAAGACTGTATGCGCCGAAACCGTCTCCCGATGAGTTTTTAGCGTTGGAATCAACCATACAATCACTGGCAAACAAACATGTGGTTGAAGAACTCGAACAACGCGGCATACAAATTCGTAAAGAAGAACTCTGGAACAAACTTCAAGCAGTTCAAAAGGGCCTCGGCACATCGTCAGCCTTTAAAAACGCCGAGGAAATTTGGCAAAACCAATGGCAAAGCACAGTTAAACAGTTAAACCAAGGCTTTGCGTGGCCTATCCAAAAACTGGCAGGCTATTACGCCGACCATGCTGCCGACTTAATCGACAATCCCAATGGCGGACAATATTCCGGGCAAAGCGTGAACTCGATTTGGGACGACTGGGCGCAAGCGCGCTTCGGCGACGCTTTGGATGAATTCGCCGACAAAGTGGACCAACTGGGATTACCGGTCACCCCACTGAAAAAGCAACTAAGCGCCGTCAGAACAAAAGTCCCCAAAATAATTCAAACGCAATGCGAACTGTACGTTAGACAAGCACTGGCGAATCCCGGTAACGTCATGCACCGGGGCTTTTTAAAGTTCATTCGCTTTTGCGAAATCGTCTTGCCGCTCGCCGCCATCGGTTGGGTGGGATATCAAGTCTTCATCGGATATTACGCCAGCAACACCAACCACCAAGCTTATCTCGGCGTCGATTTCGCCATCCACAGCAGCTTACTAATCCTGATAAGTTGGCTTATACCCTGGTTTATCCTAAAAAAGTTGAAACCTTCGTTGGAAACAAGCGCATTACGGGGATTAAATAAAGGCGTGGCTATCGCGCTGGGAAATTTAGAAGCAGAAGTCCAGGCAGTGGTTGAAAAGTTGTCGGCGCAACAGTCAGTGCAATTAAAGCATATCGCCCAATTGACTGAGCAATGCAGCAATGATAACCACAAACAAGCCACTCTATCAAACGAAATTAATCCTTTGAAAAGAATGTTAATTCAATAGTATTCGAATTTGGGAAATGTTTTTCCGTGATACAGTCGCTAAACGATTTAACAATTAAAATCAACTGCCTGCCTATCTGGATAGTCCATGACATTAATCTGACTGAGTTATTCAAAGAATCCGCTCATAAACTGACCCAATTCGACGCAGATTAAAACCAAGTGCTTTATGATTTTTATTTATTCAAAGATACACTCATTGAATATCCCAATTGAAAATTAATTGCCAGAAGAGTCAACAAGCAACAAGCCAGTATTCATTTTTTTCTGTCTTAATTCTAAAATCGGAATCTACATTGATGAGTCCGTGACCTTGCTTTCTTGTAAAGGACTTTTTCCAATATTCGACTACTATTTAAGTAAAAATTATTTACAAAGACTTCATACCAAAATCGCTTAAGTTTGGGGATATTTATGATGATAACAATAACGCCGAATCCCTTCTTCTTTATATTATTACTCGCGTTTTTCTTATTAACCGGTTGCGCTACCGCGCCGCTGCATTCGGGCGGCAGTCACTCATGCCAAGGATTAAGTTCCAGGGCATCGAAAGATTTGAACGATTACAGCCTTTATATTAATTCGAGCAGTACGTTATATGATGTTAATAAACAAATCGTTGCCGATCCCAACGCTTATGTCGCCAAGATATTCAAAAACTATAACCGGGTTATCAATGTATTCGAAAACAATAATGGATTAATGAAACAAGACAATCACATTGAAATGACGGTGTTCATCCACGGCGGCTTGAATACATCGCAACAAGTTTCCGAACGGATCAAAAAGTTGAAAGACCAAATGCTGGAAGACTGTAAATACCCGGTGTTTATTTCATGGCGTTCGGGGTTTCCGGGCAATTATTTGGATCACTTATTATTCCTACGTCGCGGCGAATATTCCAGCACCGGTGAAAGCGGTTCGTTTTTCGATGGTGTTACGTCGTTTATTAAAGGTCCCCTCGTATCGCCTTTCGTTTTAATGGAAGACTCGCTCCGCGCAGCCACCCGATTTCCCTCTTCGGCTTATAACGTCTTGGTCGAACAAAATATTATTCGTAAAAACTTTTTTGATGACAGCCTTGATACCGGTTCGACTCCCGATGCTGTTGATAATGCGGCGTCTTCGAACTATACGAACGGTATTAACATTAATTTACCGCCAAAAGATAATGACGAGGATTTAGGTTTTGGCGATTTGTGGAGTGTTGCCAATCCAATCAAGCTGGTTACTGCACCTTATGTGGACAGCTTGGGGTCAGGTGCTTGGAATTCCATGTTGCGCAGGACTGATTTGATCATTGCCAATGATGAAGCGATTTCAATCAACCAATCCAAACCGGAAGCAGTACCTAAAACGGCTATCGAAAATGACTGCAAAATTAATATCAACGCCAATCAAACGGCGGTTTCGGAATTTTTCCGCTTTTGGCAATGTCATTATCAAAACAGTATCACTTATAATAAAAATACTCGAATAATTAATATAATAGGCCACAGCATGGGTACAATTATAAGTAATAAGATTATCGCCAAGTATCCCGAAATAAAATTCGCCAACATTGTGTTTATGGCGGCGGCATGCAGTTTGAATGATATTGCCGAAATCATCAGTCCTTATTTGATCCATCATCCCGATGCAAATTTTTATAATTTATCCTTGCATCCTAAACGAGATCAATTCGAAAATTCGTCGTATGTCGATATTGTGCCGCGGGGCAGTTTGTTATGGTGGATTGACAATACGTTGGCCGAAATTAATTCTTTCCAAGACAGGACTGCGGGTTATTGGCCCAATATTTATAAGGTAGCGCCGAAAATTTTCCCACAAAAAATTCACCGCCAAGTTCATTTAACCAAATTCGGCATGGTTGGCAATTGGCCGCAAAGCCACGGTAGTTTTGATGATTTTGAGTTTTGGAAGGAAACGTTTTGGACGGCAAATCGTTAGCTTAATTTTCAGACGAAAAAAAAGCCCAAGGAGTTGATTCTTGGGCTTTTGATTTAAGGCGCTTGGCAATTCCCTACTTTCGCATGGCAACGTGCCACACTATCATTGGCGCTAAGCGGTTTCACTTCCGAGTTCGGGATGGGGTCGGGTGGTTCACGCTCGCTATGGTCACCAAGCAATTCGGTGTTCAACACGACTACAAGTCTTAAGGCCATTCGACCGCTCTTCAGGCTTTCACTTTTGTGCGCTCTTTTTGCCCGCTTACGTCTTGCTTTTCATGTCCGCTTTCACGTCACTTTTTCATCTTTTTTCCGTCAGGTCTTTTTGCACCTGCGTTTTCGCTTCAGCTTCTGGCTTCGGCTTTATGGCGCGACCTGGCCTCGCGGACTTTCTGACAACTTATGTCGCCTTCCGCCTGCTCCTTTGGCTCGCTCTCATGGAATTCTGTACCACTGTGTTCTCTCGTCTTGGCGTCGTCAACGTTAGGCGCAGTTCGGTTTTCAGGCTGCTTTCCCTTGCGCCCGCTTTCCCAAGCGTTTGGGTGTTATATGGTCAAGCCTCACGGGCAATTAGTACACGTTAGCTACACGCATTACTGCGCTTCCACACCGTGCCTATCAACGTCGTAGTCTCCAACGGCCCTTCAGGGGACTTTAAGTCCCAGTGAGATCTCATCTTGGGAGGGGCTTCCCGCTTAGATGCTTTCAGCGGTTATCCTGTCCGCACTAGCTACCCAGCAATGCCATTGGCATGACAACTGGAACACCAGCGGTGCGTCCACTCCGGTCCTCTCGTACTAGGAGCAGCTTCCCTCAAAACACTAGGCGCCCATAGCGGATAGAGACCGCACTGTCTCACGACGTTCTGAACCCAGCTCGCGTGCCGCTTTAATGGGCGAACAGCCATACCCCTAGGACCTGCTTCAGCCCCAGGATGTGATGAGCCGACATCGAGGTGCCAAACACCGCCGTCGATATGAACTCTTGGGCGGTATCAGCCTGTTATCCCCGGAGTACCTTTTATCCGTTGAGCGATGGCCCTTCCATACAGAACCACCGGATCACTATGACCTACTTTCGTACCTGCTCGACATGTACGTCTCGCAGTCAAGCACCCTTATGCCATTGCACTCATTGGTTGATTTCCGACCAACCTGAGGGTACCTTCGTGCTCCTCCGTTACTCTTTGGGAGGAGACCGCCCCAGTCAAACTACCCACCAGACACTGTCCCTAGCCCAGATAATGGGCCTAGGTTAGAACTTCAAATAAATCAGGGTGGTATTTCAAGGTTGACTCCACAAGAACTGGCGTCCACGCTTCATTGCCTCCACCTATCCTACACAAATCGATTCAAAGTCCAGTGTCAAGCTATAGTAAAGGTTCACGGGGTCTTTCCGTCTAGCCACGGGTATACGGCATCTTCACCGCAATTTCAATTTCACTGAGTCTCGGCTGGAGACAGTGTGGCCATCGTTACGCCATTCGTGCAGGTCGGAACTTACCCGACAAGGAATTTCGCTACCTTAGGACCGTTATAGTTACGGCCGCCGTTTACTGGGGCTTCGATCAAGGCTTCGCTTACGCTAACCCCATCAATTAACCTTCCAGCACCGGGCAGGCGTCACCCCTATACGTCCCTTTCGTGTTTGCAGAGTGCTATGTTTTGCTAAACAGTCGCAGCCACCATTTTTTGCAACCGCCTTCAGCTCCCGGAGCAAGTCCCTTCACCTACCAGCGGCACACCTTCTCCCGAAGTTACGGTGCCATTTTGCCTAGTTCCTTCAGCCGAGTTCTCTCAAGCGCCTTAGAATTCTCACCCCACCCACCTGTGTCGGTTTACGGTACGGCCACTCGTAACCTGATGCTTAGAGGTTTTTCTTGGAAGCAGGGCATCCATCACTTCATCGTATCCGAAGATACAATCCGTCATCACGCCTCAGGATTGCAGACCCGGATTTGCCTAAGTCTACTCCTACACGCTTAAACCGGGACGTCCAACACCCGGCTGATGTAGCCTTCTCCGTCACCCCATCGCAGTTACGACCGGTACAGGAATATTAACCTGTTCTCCATCGACTACGCCTCTCGGCCTCGCCTTAGGTACCGACTAACCCTGCGTCGATTAGCGTTGCGCAGGAAACCTTGGGTTTTCGGCGTGGGGGCTTTTCACCCCCATTATCGTTACTTATGTCAGCATTCGCACTTCCGATACCTCCAGCCAACTTCCCAGTTGACCTTCACAGGCTTACGGAACGCTCCTCTACCGCTCATCCTAAAGGATGAACCCGTAGCTTCGGTACTATGCTTAGCCCCGGTAAATCTTCCGCGCAGACCGACTCGACCAGTGAGCTATTACGCTTTCTTTAAAGGATGGCTGCTTCTAAGCCAACCTCCTGGCTGTCTGGGCCTTTCCACATCGTTTCCCACTGAGCATAGATTTTGGGACCTTAGCTGACGGTCTGGGCTGTTTCCCTCTTCACGACGGACCTTATCACCCGCCGTGTGTCTCCCGTGTATTACTTGTTGGTATTCGGAGTTTGCATCGGGTTGGTAAATCTAGACGACCCCCTAGCCGAAACAGTGCTCTACCCCCAACAGTGTCCGCACGAGGCGCTACCTAAATAGCTTTCGAGGAGAACCAGCTATCTCCGAGCTTGATTAGCCTTTCACTCCTATCCACAACTCATCCCCGTATTTTTCAACAGACGTGGGTTCGGCCCTCCAGTTAGTATTACCCAACCTTCAGCCTGGTCATGGATAGATCGCCCGGTTTCGGGTCTAATCCCAGCGACTGAACGCCCTGTTCAGACTCGCTTTCGCTACGCCTCCCCTATTCGGTTAAGCTTGCCACTGAGATTAACTCGCTGACCCATTATACAAAAGGTACGCAGTCACAGAACAAGTCTGCTCCCACTGCTTGTACGCATACGGTTTCAGGATCTATTTCACTCCGCTCTCCGCGGTTCTTTTCGCCTTTCCCTCACGGTACTGGTTCACTATCGGTCAGTCAGGAGTATTTAGCCTTGGAGGATGGTCCCCCCATGTTCAGACAAGGTTTCACGTGCCCCGTCCTACTCGTTTTCACGTCAAAGTTGTTTTCGTGTACGGGGCCATCACCCTGTATCGCTGGCCTTTCCAGACCATTCCACTAACAACTCCACCGCTTAAGGGCTACTCCCCGTTCGCTCGCCGCTACTAAGGGAATCTCGGTTGATTTCTTTTCCTCCGGGTACTTAGATGTTTCAGTTCTCCGGGTTCGCTTCGCTAGAGCTATGTATTCACTCTAGGATGACCAGCTTGTGCTGGCCGGGTTTCCCCATTCGGACATCCGCGGATCATAGTGTGTTTGCACACTCCCCGCGGCTTTTCGCATGCTACAACGTCCTTCATCGCCTCTGACTGCCTAGGCATCCACCGTATGCGCTTGTTCACTTGACCTTATAACCCCAATAAGCCTGTCTTTTCGACGCGCTTTTGCGGCTATCTTGCCAGTTGACTTTTTACGCTTTCGCTTGAGAACGCGCCCGCTTCGGCTTTCGCTTCTACGCGTGCGCTTTCTGTCCGTAGGTTGCCCTACGGCTTTTTGGTACAGTTTTCCATGTTGTTAAAGAGCGATTACAGGGTATCCCTGCAATTCGATAACGTCTCTATCCGCTTACGCGGTGGAAACGTTATGGGATTGTCGGTGTCTTCTGCGCGGTTTATTGGCCTTCGTTGGGTTGGTGGAGCCAAGGAGGATCGAACTCCTGACCTCCTGCGTGCAAAGCAGGCGCTCTCCCCAGCTGAGCTATGGCCCCATTGTGCTGTCTGCCGCTAGCGCCCCTTTCTTTCGTGGCGCCAATTCGGCTTGTCTGCTTGCTTGTCGTCGCCTGCTTGGTGGTGGGCCTGGGAGGACTCGAACCTCCGACCTCACCCTTATCAGGGGTGCGCTCTAACCAGCTGAGCTACAGGCCCGGTCTTCGTCTTGGGTGTTGCTCTGCCCAGCGCGCCTTGTCTGCTCCTCGGCTCGATGGCCTGTCGACTCGTTTCGGTTTTCTAGGCTTGCTTTCGCTTGCACAGCCTTCGGCTTTTCCGCTTCTTGACCAAAACAATATGTGTGGGCGCTCGTACAGCGCCTTGCGTCTTTGTAAGGAGGTGATCCAGCCCCAGGTTCCCCTAGGGCTACCTTGTTACGACTTCACCCCAGTCATGAATCACAAAGTGGTAAGCGCCCTCCTTGCGGTTAGACTACCTACTTCTTTTGCAACCCACTCCCATGGTGTGACGGGCGGTGTGTACAAGGCCCGGGAACGTATTCACCGCGGCATTCTGATCCGCGATTACTAGCGATTCCGACTTCATGAGGTCGAGTTGCAGACCTCAATCCGGACTGAGACCGACTTTGATGGGATTAGCTTACTTTTGCAAGTTCGCAGCCCTCTGTACCGGCCATTGTAGCACGTGTGTAGCCCTACCCATAAGGGCCATGATGACTTGACGTCGTCCCCACCTTCCTCCGGTTTATCACCGGCAGTCTCCCTAGAGTTCCCGGCTTAACCCGCTGGCAACTAAGGATGAGGGTTGCGCTCGTTACGGGACTTAACCCAACATTTCACAACACGAGCTGACGACAGCCATGCAGCACCTGTCTCTCAGTTCCCGAAGGCACTAAGGCATCTCTGCCAAATTCTGAGGATGTCAAGGGTAGGTAAGGTTCTTCGCGTTGCATCGAATTAAACCACATGCTCCACCGCTTGTGCGGGCCCCCGTCAATTCATTTGAGTTTTAACCTTGCGGCCGTACTCCCCAGGCGGTCGACTTAATGCGTTAGCTGCGCCACTAAACCCTAGAAGGGCCCAACGGCTAGTCGACATCGTTTACAGCGTGGACTACCAGGGTATCTAATCCTGTTTGCTACCCACGCTTTCGTACCTCAGCGTCAGTTTGGGTCCAGGGAGCCGCCTTCGCCACTGGTGTTCCTTCAGATATCTACGCATTTCACCGCTACACCTGAAATTCCACTCCCCTCTACCTAACTCTAGCTTGCCAGTTTCAAATGCCGTTCCCAGGTTGAGCCCAGGGCTTTCACATCTGACTTAACAGGCCGCCTACGCACGCTTTACGCCCAGTAATTCCGATTAACGCTCGCACCCTCCGTATTACCGCGGCTGCTGGCACGGAGTTAGCCGGTGCTTCTTCTATAGGTAATGTCAAGAGCAGATGTATTAAACCTACTTTTTTCCTCCCTATTGAAAGTGCTTTACAACCCTCAGGCCTTCTTCACACACGCGGTATTGCTGGATCAGGCTTGCGCCCATTGTCCAATATTCCCCACTGCTGCCTCCCGTAGGAGTCTGGGCCGTGTCTCAGTCCCAGTGTGGCTGATCATCCTCTCAGACCAGCTATGGATCGCAGCCTTGGTAGGCCTTTACCCTACCAACTAGCTAATCCAACATAGGCTCATCTCATAGCGCGAGGTCTTGCGAGCCCCCGCTTTCCCCCGAAGGGCGTATGCGGTATTAGCTTAAGTTTCCCTAAGTTGTCCCCCACTACGAGGCAGATTCCTATGCATTACTCACCCGTCCGCCACTCGTCAGCGCCCGAAGGCCTGCTACCGTTCGACTTGCATGTGTTAAGCATACCGCCAGCGTTCAATCTGAGCCATGATCAAACTCTTCAGTTTAATTTCATAGCGCACCCCTTTTAAGATAGGATGCAAAATCTTGTTTGGTTAGCTTTCGCTTTCCGTTGAATCAACGGGGCTCTTGCCACTAACCTTTCGTTTGTCAACGAAGGTCACTGCACAAGCTCCCACACTTATTGTCTTGGCCATCTTGTTAAAGAGCGACAAGGCTTTTAGCCCTGCTGAGTCCGACTATTCTACAGAATTATTTGGTGATGTCAAATTCAATTAATCATTTTCTACCGATATATCCTATTGACCGGCTTCAAGACATGCTGAATAAACGGCCTAAATTTATTGCAACAAACTTGAACTAGTGTAACGTCCTCAACATATCTTTAGCTTTGTCTACTTTAGCCAAGATCGTCTCTGGTTTGGCTGTCCAATGGTAAGGTTTTGGGTTGCTATTGCGGTGGTCGAGATACTCCTGTATCGCTGTTTTGAGGTCGTCAACACTGTGGAAAACACCACGCCGGATACGTTCCTCGGTAATGTCCCGGAAGAAACGCTCGACTAAGTTGAGCCATGAGGCCGAGGTTGGCGTGAAGTGTAAGTGGAACCGGGGATGCTGGGCCAGCCAGTCCTTTACTTCGGCATGTTTGTGCGTCGCATAGTTGTCGACGATCAAATGCAATGCCAAGGTTTTGTCGGTTCGCCGGTCAATTGTCTTCAGGAACTTGAGGAACTCGTCGTGGCGGTGCCTGGGCTGGCATTGCCCAATCACCGTTCCGGTCTGCACGTCGAGTGCCGCAAACAAAGTTGTGGTGCCATGTCGCTTATAATCGTGCGTCATCGTCCCGCATTTTCCCGGCTTCATCGGCAGGCCGGGTTGGCTACGATCTAGCGCCTGGATTTGGCTTTTTCTCGTCGACGGAAAACACGATGGCCTTCTCCGGTGGGTCCAGGTAAAGGCCCACGACATCGCGCAACTTTTCGGCGAACAGCGGGTCGTTCGAAACCTTAAAGCCCTTCACTTGATGGGGCTTCAGTTTGTGCTCCCGCCAGATGCCGTGCACCGCCATCCGGGAAATGCCGACCTGCTCCGCCATCGTCCGGCAACTCCACTGCGTCGCGGCAGCCGGTTTACCGGTCAATGTCAAGGCCAGGACTTCTTGGACTTTGTCAGTCGGCAGCGGCGGTATCCGCGACGGGCGGGTCTTGCCTTTCTTGAGCCCTTCAACACCACTTTCGAGATAGCGATTCCGCCACTTGTTCAAGGTCGGGTTGCTGACCCCCAACGTTGCCATAATGACCGTTGTTGACAAGCCCTCGGCGGTCATCAGTACCATTCTAGCCCGTAGTCTTTGTTTAGCCCCAACAGACCGGCTCTTCACCCAGCGTTCCAGTTCTGTTCGATCCTCTTCAATCAGTGTAATTTTCATTGGCGTTCTCATGGACACCAATTGTATCATATCTTAATGTTTGTTGAGGACGTTATACTAGCATCGCAAAATGGTGCAATAGAATAATAAAACCGCACTATTTTTATGCGGTTTTTTCAACACTTAAAGGGACTTACATTCATAAACCTTCTATTTTTCATTTGTAGTGCAGAATTCTAAGAGACTACTTCATTGAATTAAGGATCACGGCATGTAATGTGCTTAATTATTAAGATTCAAATTAAACTTCACGCAAAAGCAACTTAAAATCTTTGCCGAGATTCTTGCAATAACAGTAGACTAAGGATAGAGTGAATTTACAAACGCAAGGCTAATAATTGACAATAAGCAACTTTACATTGGATGGTAAAAAACATCTTTAACGAAGCGCCTAAATAATCCAGCCTTTTATTTAAAAGCTATGGCTGCTAATACAAAATATGTTTTTGTAACCCAATCTTTTTTATTCGTAATTTTTGAATAGCTACGATTGTTATTTATCTTTCGTTACAATCGACTCAATTGGATGATGACAATTTCGCCTTCAATAAGATATTCCGCTGCATTGCTTAGTTCTGAGGAGATATTTGAGATTTCCAAAGAAATCAGCACGAAATATTCCCCCGTTATTCCCGTAAAAAAACGGGGTTCCGCAAAAAAAATTGCACTCACCCCGAAACAAATATTGGACATCAGCGAAGAAATTACACGGAGATACACACCGAAGTTAAACGGAGAAGATCCCAAACTTGTAATGCTACCAATCGACCCCGATCATTTGTACGTCTCATGGAACCTTGGAAAGATCATTGCATCGCCCGAAATAGGCGACAACAGACAAAATCAAAATATCGTTTTGAGAATTTACCCAATAATGGAAGTAAATGCTGACGCCGATTCGACAATGGATTGTTTCGATGTCTCGATCAAACTGAACCAATCAAGACAAACAATCGCTTTATCATCCGCTAATAAGACAAACACTTATTCAGCAGTTCTCGGTAAACTTGATCGGAATAACGCATTAACCGTATTGGCGAGTTCCCAGCTCATACACAAACCTGAAGATTTAAATAGTAAGAACTCGCCTAACCAGAATACAAAACTTACTAGTAGTCAGATTCAGATTTCTTCAATACAAAAAAGCTTACTGCTCGAACCTAAAACCGCTTCTAACTCGAGCATGAAATAGACACGACACATGAAAAAAGGATTTCTCAGCATTATTCTACATGCACACCTACCTTACGTGCGGCATCCTGAATATGACAGCTTTTATGAAGAAAACTGGTTATTTGAAGCGATAACCGAAAGCTATATTCCCCTTATAAATGCTTTCGACCGGCTATATAAAGATAAGGTCGCCTACCGATTAACGGTATCACTCTCGCCGACATTAATTACCATGTTGCGAGATGAATTATTAACTGAACGTTATTTGATATATCTTCAGCAACGAATCGATTTAGCAAATAAAGAAATTATCAGAACCGCAAATCAACCAGATTACCAAAACCTTGCCAATTTTTATCTGCAGTTTTATCTAAGCACCCTCGAAACTTACCAAAACCGTTATCAGTGCGATTTAATAGCGGCTTTTAAAAAACATCACGCTGCCGGAAAGCTTGAACTGATTACAACCGCGGCAACACACGGCTTTCTACCTGCTCTCAGCGTAAGCGAAACAGCGGTTCGAAACCAAATCAACATCGGCATCGAAACTTTTAAAGCAAATCTCGGCTTTGCACCTACCGGCTTCTGGCTGCCTGAATGCGCTTATTATCCCGGACTAGAAGCAGTGCTTGCCGCTGCCGGTATCGGCTATTTTTTCGGCGATACTCATGCTATTTTGAACGCAACAGGCTCGCCGTCGGCGAACGGTGTTTATGCGCCGGTTAATTGCGGCAATGGTGTAACCGCATTCGGTCGAGACCCGGAATCTTCTCGACAGGTTTGGAGTTCGAAAGAAGGCTATCCAGGCGATAGCGACTACCGGGAATATTACAGCGATGTCGGTTTCGATCTGGATTTAGACTACATCGCGCCCTATATTTTGGACGGAAAGACCCGCATTAATACCGGCATCAAGTACCACCGCGTGACGGGAGAAAACCAACCCAAGGCTATATATCGACCGGAACTTGCGCTAGCAAAGGCAAAGCAACATGCTCAAGACTTTATCGATAAGCGCCAACAGCAGATCAAGCCATTAACTACTATCATGGACAGGCTACCGCTCATGGTTGCCCCATACGATGCCGAACTCTTCGGTCATTGGTGGTTTGAAGGCCCGTTATGGCTGGAAGAGGTCTTGCGTTTGGCAAATGAAAATACCAGCGATGTGCAAACAATCAGCTGCGGCGATTACTTAAAACTATATTCAACGCATCAAACCGCTACACCATCCGCGTCAACCTGGGGCGACCAAGGATATTCAAGCTATTGGATTAATGAGGAAAACGACTGGATTTACCCTTACCTTCATCAGGCTGAAGAAGAAATGGAAAAGTTGGTCTCCGATCTGTATGGCTTAACGGTCACACCTTTACAGGAACGCGCTTTAAATCAAGCGGCTCGATCTATTTTGCTGGCGCAGGCGTCGGACTGGCCGTTCATCTTGAAATCGGGTACCACTCGCGACTACGCCCGTAAACGCATTACCGACCATCTCGCCCGCTTTAACTATCTACACGACAGCATCCGCAAGAACAACCTCAACGAACGCTATCTCCTCGCGCTGGAAACGATGGATAACATATTCCCGGACATTGATTTTAGGGATTTTAATCCATCCTCCGATTAATAATTTCCATGCATTGCAAAATATTTGCATTAAACAAAAAATGAAAACGCCAAAGCTGCGGTATATCTTTCGTACGCCGGTCTTTCCAGTGATATTTAAAACTCAATCCGGTACTGTATGCGCTGCAACCCCCAAGGAAATTGAATCCTTTTTAAAAATTAAGGCATCGATGATGGATGACGAATGCGCTTTGATTGATTATCGGTGGGAGGGATGGGCTTTTTTCCGAAAGAGAGTCTGATATCGCCTTTGACAACTAAAAACATTATACAAAACGGGAGTTTCTACTTTTCTGTGGCGTAACGGAAGAACAAATTGCTCGAACAAACCTAAATAAATATTCACGCGAAAAAATTTTCGATTATGTAATTAACGAGGCTAAAAATACTTTGCCAAGCTAATTAAACAACTTTATCGCGCTTGGAAGACAACCCGTTGCGTCGTACTAATTCATTTTTGCGGGTGGATTAAACCTAGGTTTGTCACTCCAAACATAGGTTTAATCCACCACCATCATTTATATTTTAATCGCTAAAAGCTTTACTAAATATTCTTAATTGCTCAAGTGCGACAATTTGCCGCATACCCAAAAACTTGACAAACCACTAGACTATGCTGACCGTTTCGGTGTTGGCAACCGCCTTACAATCTGTATCCAAAGTGACAAATTTGCGATTCTAGAAAACGCAGAAAACATCGTTTATGATTAGACCGCATTTTTGTGCCTCTACAGGGTTGCATATAATTCGTATAACTATTTAATTTATGAGGTGATTATGTTTCATTTTAAATCAAAAAAAATTGCATTATCATTGTTGTTTAGCGCGCTAACAGTCATATTATTTTCCGCATTAACCCAAGCGGAAGAAACCTATGGCACGGGGAATATCGCTTCAAGTCAGGCTGAGCAACAAAGGGCAGCGATAGCAAAAAGGAAAGAGAGAATAAAAATGGAGAAAGAGGCCGAAGCTAAAAAAGCCGCCGAAGCTCTACCGACAACCACACAACAGCCGCCCCAAAACCAAGCGGATAAATCCGCCTCACAATAATTTGTTTGCGCTCCGTAAGCCGGAAAAAAGAACCAACCCCAACAGTATGGCGTTAATTTTATGTTGGGGTTTACCAATAGACTCACACTCGCTTCAATCAGAAGTAACTTTCCTAATCGAAAGCCTGTGAATAAATCTTCAGCTACATTATTCCAATTACCTATCAATACGGCACTGCACGTTAGAATCTAAAAGAATATTATTCCCTGTCTAACCTTGTTTATTTTAGATAACAATCGATAACATTTTCCTGTAATCGAATTTTGCGTTATCAACCTTCAAGCAACAAAATAACAGGATAAACGACTGAACTTTAGCTAAATTATCAAACTCTAACGTAACAAGCAGTGTAATATTTGCATAATTCATGGTGGTGAGTAGTTTTTTGCATATTCATGAATTAGGTAAACGGTTACACTACCCTTCGGTTTTGCAGGGCCAAGACATACTGCAAAACCCGCGTCACGACCCATTAATACGCGATGCCGAATAGCATAATAACCATCGTCTATCATTAGGCCGCCGTTTTATGCATTAGTCTTAATGCATAAATATCAAATAACTATTTCACGATGAGGTGATTATGTATAAATTCAGATCAAAAAAAATGATATTGCCGTTATGCTTTTGCGTACTTTCAGCGTTATTGACACCTGCCCTAGTCCATGCGGAACTCGGCGGTAGCGGTAATACCGCTGCAAGAGATATTGCTGCACAAAGGGAAGCACAAGAAAGAAAGCTTGAGAAAAAGAGACTAAAAGCAGAAGCAGAAGCCGCTAAAAAAGCGTCTGAAGCCCAACAAGGACAGCCTGCTGACGCTCAACAACCGGTTGAGAATCAACCGGAAAAACCGGCTGCACAATAATGGCATTGTCTTCGTAGGCATGTAAATTAGAAAGAACCCCAACAGATAACGATTTTAATTTTGTTGGGGTTTACAAGTTCATCCAACTTGCGGACTTAGTAAACTATTTTTTTTTGCCAAAAAAGCGCTTTACCCATTTTAGGTGAAAGCTCGTAACCTTCAAATCCACTCGCTCGATAAGCGGCTTGAGCAACTTTGTTTCCCTCAAGAACCTCTAACGTTAACTTGCAACAACCGAGTTTTTTGGCAATCTCCTCTGCTTTACATAATAGTTGTTTAGAAATTCCCTTACCTCGATATTCACTCAAAACGACCAAATCGTGGACATTAAATAACGACATACAGGAGAAAGTGGAAAAACTTTCCATCAAAATCGCAAGACCTACCGGTCTTTCTCCGTCGAGGGCTAATAGTACGCGTACCGCCTTGCGACCCTTGAGTTCCTTGACTAAGTTATCCTTTACGAATTGAGGAAGTTCTTGCCCTCCGCCCATCTCGTCTGTTGAATAGTGATTTAATAAATTGATAGTCGATTCGGCATGAAATGGGTTTGATAAATCTGCTTCAGAGATACTGATCATGGACTTCCGTATTTGGCTAACCGAATAGATGTAACGTCACAGGTCGTACAAAAAATTTGCGTTCTTGGTATAAGCAACGTAAAAAACCCACTAACTTGTTTTTATTAGCAAAAGAACACATTAAGCAGTCATTGGCTATCAACAAAAAGGGCGCAATTAAGTAGACTGGTTTAATAGTTGGTATGATATTACCGTACGACAGAATAACATAGTAACCCAATTGTTTTTTACGCAAAATACCTGTCAAAACACATGCCTAACGACATCCATCTTCTATACGTAGAAAACATCATTTCCCGTAAAAACAAGACCGTTCAACAAAAATTGTCTTTTTTCGTACGCCTGGAAAATCTCGGTTTTAATAAACAGGTCGATATCGTCTGGTCGGGAGAAGACGGGATATGGCACACGTTGGCTGCACGTTTTCATAGTCAATGGCGGGAAACTCAAGAGCTTTGGCATGCCGAAATCAAGCATCCGCAAACCGCAAAAAAGCCCTTACCGGGTACGATTCGGTTTAGTCTGCGCTACCGGGTTAACAATGCAGAGTTTTGGGACAACAACAACGGCTGGGATTATGTTAGCGAAGCCGATTCCGGCATTAAATTGGGCGGCAACAGGCTAATATCGAACATTAGCTACACCCATCGATTAACCGATGCGCAAAAATCGATCCCGCTCACGCTTGCAATAAATCAATCGCTTGGCGCCGATAAGGTTTTTATTCACTGGACCAAAGATAATTGGCGGCATACCTACAAAACGCCCTGTTTCTTTAAAAAAGACCATTGGCAAAAATCTGCGGGCAGCGGGGCCGCAAATCCGAATCAATACGGCGTGCAAATTTGGTCCGGTCGGCTAAATTTCGGGAATGCGTTCCGAATAGACTATTGTATTGCTTGCGAAGGCAAAGAGCATACGCTTTGGGAAAATAATGACGGTCGAAATTATAGCATCAGCCGTAAGCCGCTCGCCGTCATGATCCTTAATTTGCATTGCTACCAGGAAGAGAATCAGGACGAAAAATTATCCCTGATCGCTAAGGTTATCAACGAACGCGAAGCGGATATCGTCTGCCTACAGGAAGTAGCCGAACATTGGAATAACGGCGCGGGCGATTGGGCTAGCAATTCGGCAAAAATTATAAACGATCGTTTGCGGAAACCTTATCATCTCTATACCGACTGGTCGCATTTGGGATTCGATAAATACCGAGAAGGCATAGCGATCTTAAGCCGATTCCCCCTATGCGGTCACGAAGCTCGTTATGTTTCGGACAGCCACGATGCTTACAGCATTCACTCGCGAAAAGTGGTTTCGGCGCAAATTCAATTGCCTTATTTAGGCTTGATCAATGTGTTTTCAGCGCATTTAAGCTGGATTGAAGACGGTTTTAAAGCGCAGTTCAAGCGCCTGAGCGAGTGGGCGGAAAGTAAACAGTCGGATGATGTGAAAGCCACCTTATTGTGCGGCGATTTTAATATTGCTGCCGGTTCGGAAGGTTACAGTTTCGTCGTCGATTCGCATCAATACGAAGACCAATTTTTAGCCGCGAATTCGCCTGGCGTTTTTGAAAAAATCTTTAAGGTCAACGATCCGTATTGGCAACACTATCTCGCCGACGATTACCGTATCGATTTTATTTTCATGCACAAAGCCAGTGAATTAAAGGTATCTTCGGGAGCCGTGTTGTTTACCGATGACGATTATGGGCGGGTTTCCGATCATTGCGGCTATTTGATGACGTTTGAACCTAAATAATCCTGAGCGGCTAAAAAAGTTGTACTATAACAAGCATAAAAAAACCTATATATACGTTACTGTCGAGCCACTCATGCTGAGCTTGAAAAACGATGAACAGACTTGTGTTCGTAGGTTAAACATTCGTCCTGAGAAAATTGAAGAACGAACAATATTGAATGATCATTCGTCTATATAAGTTAATTTGAGTTTTTAAGTTTGAGGTAACAATGCAGTTTGCGGAACACTTTGCTACGCCCGTTAATGGAAATCTAGGCGGGTATTTTCAACGAGTTAACGACTTTAACGATACGTTTTTTGTCCGTTGGGGAAAGATTGATTTCGAGTTGTGGCATGGCGTTCAAGCCAACCTAAAAATTATTCTGAAAGTCTACCGGGAACACGGCATACAAGAAAACTATATCGTCGATACCGATGCCTACGATATTCATTGGGATCGGCATAAGCGCAGTTCACGGGATTTTTACATCCATCCGTTTTCCAAAAATTTCGGTCATATCAATTGCATAAAATTTTCGTTTATCGTCCATGTAGATGAACGTTCCATTCCCTCCGAAAAAGACTATATTTTTATGGATTGGGACCAACTTCAGGGCGACCAACCGCAATACCGTAGAATCAGCCACGACTGGTCAACACCGAATAACTACCGAAGCTATGAGCTGAATGCCGGAGAATTGCAGACCGATGCGGATTGGTACAACCATCACTTCGATTCGCTCAATCTGGTACCTAAATTTACCAAAGGACAACTGCATCATCCTTATCACCCCAAACGTTATATCCACGATCTGATCGAAAAAGTTATCAGAACGAAATGGGAGAATCCCGACCGTTTTTGCACCATTAAAGTAAGCGTCGATTGCATCGACGATAGCGATTTCATCAACCATCTGATACATGCCCGAGAACAAGGCGTTTGGGTGCAATGCATCGTCGACTGGCGCAAGATGACCCTGACCAATAGCGAAAGTTATGCGCGCCTGAAACGCTCGAGAATCGAACTGCTCGGCGTTTTTTGCAGCCCTAAGCATCATCTGATCGAAGTCGAACCGGATATGCATACCAAGTTCATTATCTTCAACGATGAAGATTGCATATTAGGTTCGTTTAATATCACGTTCGACCGCTGGTGGGCGAATTGGGAATCGGGTATGACCTTCCATTCTAAAGGCGTATGCCGTTTGCTCGACAACATCTTCCAAAGCCAACGCGGAGGCGTTATCCAACGTTACGGAATCGACCCGTTAAGCCCGTTCAATCTGCTTTACACCTTCGGTCGGCATTACATGAGCAACGGTCAATATTACCGTCCGCACCATGCTATCTTGGCGGAAATCAACCGCGCCCGGCATTCGATTAAAGTATCGCTATTTTTGATCGGCGAATTGTTGGGCGATCATCACGACAGTGTGGTTAATGCCTTGATAAATGCTAAAAATCGCGGTGTGTATGTGCATATATTATTTAACGGGCATCTCGCCAGACAAGGCCGCATCGGTGTTGAACGTTCCATGCAAGAAGAGCTGAACCGACCGTTGTTACCGGCAGTGCAGCGACTGAAAAATGCGGGTATTGCTATCGGTTTGGTATACGGTCAAGACGATCATCCGGTACCCTACTCCCCAATTCATTCCAAATACTGCATTATCGACGACTATATCGTGCTGGAAGGTAGCTTTAACTGGTATAACACCTCGGTGTTTTCCCACGATTTGTTAGTTGTAGCCGCAAGTTACGATGTAGCTAAGCCTTATCTTTATGAGTTCGAGCAAATTCAACAGTGTTTCAGGGTTTATTATTGATTTGTTGCGCGTAATGAGTTTAGGACGAACTGGTAGGTGGTGATGCCTTTCTTTACCCTCTTCGATTACAATCAAAAGAGCGTTCGGCAAGTCACCATTTATAGCCGGCTTGCCAAAGGACAAGGTCGGAGTTTGCATAAACTCAAGGATTTAATATAAAACCGCCGCTCTTTTCTCTATTGGGAATCTCTGATTAAGTCCTTAGACAATCTCAGGACGAACCGTAAACTTTTGATTAAATTATAATCTAGTTTCTCGAAGGCTCTCCTGAGCGAAGCCGAAGGGCATTAATAAATCAAATTGTTCAGAGATTCCTTAGTGCAATTTTGTCAAAAATGCAGGCTCAATTCGACAACCGCCCACTTCAGGATGATCGATAACATCCTGTTCAAAATCACGGAAAGTGGGCGATTGGAATGCCAAACGGTTTATTTTTCCGCCTGAAAATTCAAATTCCAGCGCGCCGCCTTTCGGACGCGGGCTTCCCTCTCGGGTTGTGAATAATAAAATGCCTGTCGAGGCAACCGGTTTGTCGAGTTGCTCGGGAATAATCCGTGCGCAGCTAAGTTCGTTAATCATTAATCCGGAAAGCACTTGCACTAATTGTTGTGCGCTAATGATCGAACCTTCTCCGGGAATGGGCGTTAATGGGGCTGTCGTCGATGGTATTGCAGCGGGTTTGCTCGAATCTACTGCTGCAGGTGTAACCGATACGGGCTGCAATAATTTTTCTAAACCGAAGTCGCCCAAACGATTTTGAACCAACACACTACCGTCCCCGTTTTTTACGGTATTTAGCAATGGAAAAATCTGACTTTCCATTTCCGCCTTATTGGGATTTTTAATTACGGCAACCAGTTGCCGTTCGATCGATTTAAGCGGCAGAAAAAACTGTTCTTTTTTCTGGCTGGAATCGCCCATTTGCGTCCAATCGGATTCTGTATTGACAGTTAATCCCATTGCTTTCATAACGGAATAATCATCGGAAACCAGGCAATTATCGAAATTCTTGCTGTGGTAATTTTTCAGGGTTTTTGCGCTTATATCTTCGCTTTGAACTCTGCTCGGCGAAATATTGTAATTTTTCCAGTCGGCATTATTAGCTAGAAAATAATAAATATACGCATTTCGATCGAACTTGTTAAAACCGAGATCTTTCATGACCACCTTCAACTTGCGGCAATTGGTTTGCACATCGTCGTAGTTTTTCCAATCCGGAGTTAAATTAGGTTTTTCAGGATGCTTTGATTGCTCGATCAGTTGCTGCAAATTGATGTCGCCGGTCGCCGATTTCACCGGCGTGTAACTGATTTCGGTGAGCGATAGATCGCGCGCATCGGGAATGCCGTCCGCTTTTGTTTTGAGCAATAAAGACGGGGTTAGTTCGGGATTGATTCTTAATTCACCGACCGGTTTGGTATCTGCACTCAGGATATTAATACCGCCTTCTGCAACGGCATAAACCTTAAATACGGTTTCATTTAACGTGCCATCCTTATCCGTGTATTTGACAAAAGCGGGTAAAGAATGAGATTCCGTACTTTGATTGGCTGAAGGTACAGGTGGAGGCGCAACCTGAGTTTGCGGATTGTTGGCTAGCCATTGTCCGGCAAACTGCCCCAACACGGCAACGCCCATACCGACACCGGTAAAAGCCAGTAAACTGCTGGCAGCGGTCGTCTTATTAACGATTCCGGCAACATCTACATTACTATTCGCGCTGGAATAGACGCTATAGTCGATCAAGGTTTCTTTTCCTGCGTCAAGACGCATCCAAGGCGTTAAATTTTGCTTTTTTGCATCGAATTTAAAATTGCAATTTCCTGAGCCAGCTTGATAACTATATCCAGCGGCTTCGTTATTAAATTTGAGCCTACTATTACGAACACTAAAGATAAGGGCGGACGACAAATCGCTTTTCTTAAAATTTGGAGACAGGCTGTCGCAACCGCTTTTTAAAGCATTCTCGCCCTTATAATCGAATTCGGAAATTAGGCGAACGTAATAATCGTCGCCGTCAATCGATTGAAAACCGGGCAATGCTTGAAATGAATGCGCTTTAGTTGATTGGGCGGATTTAGGGTCGCCGGAATCGGCGGTCGGATAATCGACAGCCACTTGCCGGGTTTGAGTGCATCCATTAAACGCCAAACTGACTATTAGACCGAATTTCAAAGATAAGTTGTATCGCATCGACATGTATTAAACCTGGGTGACTAAAATCGAATGAGGGGTGAGAAGCCATTCAAACACGTGTAAATTTACGCTTGTGTTTGAGCTCATATAATAAAAATATGTTCAAGGAAGCTCTGAACCAGTCCTTCGACAAGCTCAGGACGAACGGCAAGCAGTTGATTTCGTTCGTGGTGAGTTTGTCGAACCATGAATGAAATCAACTTGTTCAGAGATTCCTTAAGGTGTTTAGTGTTGTTATTTTTCTAAATATTGCTTGATCAATTACCGGCATTATAAAGCGCATAGGCCTAGGCTACCAACCTTTGAGAATCTATCGGGAATAAATCCATTGTGATTTCTACTGGATATTTAGACTTTCCGAAAGCCGACTAAAGGCGATAACAAAAGCGCTGTAAAAATACCTGTCGCGACAGTAAAACCAAAAGCATGCACAATCTCGGTTGAGCTGATCGCCAATAAACCGAATGCCAGCAACGTCGTCAGTGCGGAGAGTGTTACTGCAAGCGAGGTGCTAGCGCGTTTGTCTTCATTATCTGAATCCGGCGAAGTTTGCTTTTCACGTGAGGCATCAGCCATAAAAAAGAAAATGGCGTCATCAACGCCAATACCGAGTACCAATAACAATGCAAACAAATTGAACAAGCTAAATAATTGGTTAAACCAGCCCATCATAGCCAAGGAAACCAGTGCTGAAACCACCGGTATTGAGGTTATCTTCAAAGCATTCTTCCAACCGAATTTGAATCCCAAACCGATGAATACCAAAAAGTAAGCCGCTGTTAATAGCAGGCTGACCCTAACTCTATAACGCGCAAACATGGAAGATAATTGTTCAACTTGATCAACCCAAGCTACGCCGGGTAAGTTTTGCAACAAAGATAAGGCTGATAAATCGGTGATCCCAATTAAGGAAACAATGCTGCGGCATTGGCTTGAATCGCAACCCAGCCATAAGTTTTGCTTGTTTTCGTCGGCAGTTGACAGCCAATCAGGTAATGAAATTGTCCGGTTTTTCGCAGTCGTAAATTGATTGAGTTCGTTTTTTATCGCTTTATCGCTGAAACCTAAGTCCGACATGTAGTGTTTGATCAGGCCTGATTGATAAAGCGAGCCGTCCAGCAAGTGGTAGTTCAATTTCTGAGTATTCTCGTCAGGCCAATAATCGCTCAGGCCTTGGTAACTTGATAATTTATTTTGGGCAGTTAATGGGTTTAGTGCTTTCAGCAACTGTTGTTCGTTCCGGTGCCAATCATCTAAATTGTTTCCTGATACCATGAAAAACTGATTTTCCGGGCTGACCGGCAATAATTGCTTAATTTTATCCGCCATTTTTATTAACTCGGCAGGTGCTGATTGTAACAAACGCACATCATCGCGCGGTGTAAGGTGCCAAAGTCCGCCTGCTATAAAGATTGCTAACAAAATGACCAGCCAGCGCCGGTTTTTTAACAACCAAACCGGCCAATGCTGTTGCCAGTTATTAGCCAGCTTCAAAATGACAGGTTGATGTTCCGGTGTAAATCGGGTTAATAATAGGGGAAATAATAAAACGACCGTTAACCAGGCGACTAGCAAGCCGACCGCTGAAAACAACGCGACTTGCTGTAAACCAGGAAAAGGTGAAAGCACCAGACCCGAGTAACTTAACAGGTTAGTTAATAAGCCGATAAGCAAACCAGGGAAGATATAGCGTAAACCAAGACGCGGCTGCCAATTTTTGGCGCCAAAGCTGTCGCACATAAAATGCAGCGCATAATCATCTGCTACGCCGATTAAGCTGGCGCCGAAAACCAGCGTGATGATATGAATTTTACCGAAAACCATTACACTCACGACGAGTGCGGCAAATAGTCCACAGCTTATAGCCAAAAACGACAACAGCAATGGACGTAAGGTGCGAAAGGTCAACAACATCAAAATAACAATGCCAACACTGGAACCGACACCCACCGTTGAAATCTCATGCTTGGCAGATTCCGAACCATAGGCGGTAAACAGTGGCATACCTGTTGCGATTAAATCGCCGCCTGTTTCTTGCATTATCGCTTTAGCGTTATTAACCAAAGCTAATAAAGACTCCAGTTTATCCAACTGTAAGTTCGAGTCTTCCAGATCGGCCATTAATAAGGCCCAAACCCGGTTAGTATCTTTAAGAATAACGATGCCGTCTTCAACTGCTAACTTTATAGGGTTTTGCGCATGAAAATAGCGGCTGAATATTAGCAAGGGATCGTGTTCGAGATCGGCAGCCGTCATTTGCCCCATCGGGCTGTAAAGTGTCTCCAGATTTCGGCTTAGCAAGTCTTTTGGATTATTTTGTAGCGTCGCTTGTGTTTGTGCGTCGAGTAACTGATAACGATAAGGAAATAACTGCTGATAGCGTTGCAAAACTTGCTGTTGCGGCAACTCTAACAAAATTGTCTTAAACAACCGACTCTGTTGCAGTTGTTGTTTGAGTTTCTGGGCATGGCTGATAGCCGCTTCGGAGGTCGCCGCGCCACTCAACCAGATCACTTTCCGGTCACGCTGTTCATTATGTTTCTGGATAGCTTTAGCAATTTCCGGTTGTTGTTCTGTCGCCGGTAAAAGCGCTAGAAAACCGGTTTCCAGCCAGTCTTTAGTCAAGGTTTGACTAGATAGCGTACCGATGACTAACATCATCGCCAGCCAAAGCCATGCCGTAACCTTAGGGTGATAAACGTTCAAATTCAGCTTGTTGTTCGTTGCTTAAACGGTCAGGATGGGAAATTTCAGAAAACTTAATACGGGTCAGGTTGCTGTTCGCTTCCTGAAGTTCCAATAGTCGCAACTCGGAGTCGCCGCTCAATAAAATAGTTTTGATGACTTTCTTTAATAACTCATCCTTCGGCGTTAGCTGTAATTGCCAAGATGTTTTTTGTTCTTTGCCTGTGATTTCAAAACCTTCGCTCAAACGGTTTAATTCGCCGCCCAATAACGCTTTAAAAACGCGAGCAAAAGCCGGAGGTAAGGCTTGCTCGCCCTGCGCGGTCAATAAATGTTCATCATTGACGAGCAGTAATGAAGGAATTGGGGTGATTGTTTTCCAGATTACGCCTTTACTTTGATCGTAGGAAAATGAGCCTGCGGATAGTAAAGGTTTGTTTAAAAACTTTAGGCGTTTTTCCTGTTGAAATAACCCTTGCGTAATAGTTTTTTGTGATAACTGAGGAGTTATGCGGGCTAATACATCGTCCGCAATACAATTATTAAGCGATAGCAGAATTAACAGTAGGACTCTTAAAATTATCACAAGGAATAGCCGTTATTGATGTGTACGGATAATAGCGGCTAAGGAAACTAACCCCATATCCTCTAAGTCAGTCTTTACATCATTCAACCCAACTGGCACAGGCTATTTCAACTTAATCTTAAATTCAGTAATGTATGCCTTTAGCGCACTTTGCATGACTTCCAGCCAATTTCCTTCTACGCCTGTTTGAAAATTATCCGAAGCCTTTACCGATATGGTTTTTTTATCGGTGGATTCTTTATATTTGGTGGTGACGTCAGTCGAAATTTCCGTGCTTAGCGTGATCGCCCAAAATCCGGGGTTCATCCACGACCATAACTTATTTATCTGCACATCAACGACAATAGTATTTTCGGTAATTTGCTCTTTTTTACTAAGAACATTAAAGCCGATTTCAATAAATGCTTGCCGAACGACAGAATTCATTAGTGATTCTACCGTTTTTCCTTCCGGCAAAAGAATATCTCCTAATCCCATTCCATAGCCGTTTCTTTTGCGGGCAATAGCACGGAGCTGTATATCGTCGCCTTGTTTTTCATCAGGATCGAGCGATGGGGTGCTTGGCTCTCGGGGCTTGACCTCAAATCCGCGTTGATCGGTTACAGAGTTTATGAAAATTTCTTTACCATTCGATTTAGAAACTTCACCCGACGCAGGCAAGGAAACCTCAATAATCGAGCGACTGGTAGCGCAGCCGCTTAGAAATAGAACGCTGATAAAAACAACAAGGATCGAAAATTTGATTGTTATATTCATTGTATTTTCCTTGATAAGATCAAAAACGTTTCTTTCATAAACTAGAACAGCCTAACTTCTACTCAATATGAATGAATTGCCTCAGTTTTTCATATAAAACACTTGGCGATTCAAAACACATCGTCATCGTTTGCATATCCACCGCGACTTGGATGCTATAGCCTTTGACCAGTCGAGAACCCGTTGCCTTGTCCGTTATTTGATAGTCGATTTTCAAACGGTTTTCCCATTCGACAATAACGGCATTCACGGTGATTTTCTGGCCGAACACCGCCGGTTTTATGTAACGGACTCTCAGGTCGATAATCGGCCAAGCATAACCGGAAGCACGCATTTGCGGATAGTTGTAGTCGATTTGTTCCAATAGAGCGCAACGGGCGATTTCAAAATACTTGGCGTAATGTCCATGCCAGACGATCTCCATCACATCTACATCATGGAAGGGTATTTCAATATCGACTGACGCTTGATGCTGCTTAGTCATAAAGCGGCCAATCTTGATTGCGTATTAATACCAGACAGTTTCGTAGTTCTTGCTCTAAGGCACGATCCGTATTTAAGAATGGACTAAAGTCGCGCACATACTGGACTGTGGCTTTCAATGCAGGGCTTAAAACGTCAGAATTCCCGCGTAGCTCAACACCTTGTACGGCAGCCAACAAGACTGCGACAGCAACCTGTTCGGTCAATTCAAGTATGCGGATGCAATCTCTGGCTGCAATTGTCCCCATGCTCACCTTGTCCTGATTATGACATTCGGTCGAACGGGAAAATACACTCGCGGGCATGGTCAATTTCAAAGCTTCGGCAGTCCACGCGGAAACCGCAATTTGTAACGCTTTAAAACCGTGATTGACGTATTTATCTTCCCCCCGTCGCGCCGGACAAATTTGCCGGTAAGCCGTGGTTAAATTTTGGATCCATCAACTGCGCCATTTGCCTATCCATCAAGTCGGCAAGGTTGGCGATTGCTGTTTTTAGGCTGTCCATCGCAAAGGCAATATGGCCGCCGTAAAAATGACCGCCATGCAAAACCTGTTCTTCATCGGCATCAATAATGGGATTGTCGTTAGCGCTGTTCAATTCATTTTCGATAAATTGTCTGAGCCAAGGCAAGGAGTCTTCAAGTACGCCGATGACATGCGGCGCACAACGGAGCGAGTAACGATCTTGAAGACGGGTGTCGTCCTGCGGAATATTTCCGATAACAGACAAATCCGCACGAAGTCTTCTAGCAACCAAGTTTTGCCCGGGATGCGGTTTCACGGAAAACAATTTTTCACCGAAATGGCTGGCATTACCTTTTAAGGCAATCGAAACCAGACTGGTAATTCTTGTAGATAGTTGCGACAGATACTCGGCACGATGATAAGCAAGGCAAGCAACACCCGTCATTGCCGCCGTTCCGTTCATAATCGCCAAACCTTCTTTAGGTTTTAAGGTCAGCGGTTCAATATTTAATTTTTTGAATAGCGTTTGGGTAACGTGGCGTTCGCCTTGATAAAGAACTTCCCGTTCTCCCGCCAAGACTGCTGCCAAATATGATAGCGGCGTTAAATCGCCACTGGCGCCTACCGATCCTTCTTGCGGAATTAGCGGGAGAATATCTTGCGTTAATAAGGTTGACAGTTGTTCCAACAATCGGTAACGCACACCGGAAAATCCTCTGGCTAGACTGGTTAATCGCGTAGCCAGAATTGCGCGTGTTTGTTCGGCATCAAAATAATTGCCCAAACCGCAACCGTGGAAGGTGTAAAGGTTTTTAGACAAGCTATCAACGAGGTCTAACGGGACGGGTACGGAACAAGAATCCCCGAAGCCCGTCGTTACGCCATAGACATAGCCTTGTTCTTTCAATAAGGTATCGACAAATAAGGCGCCTTTATCGATTCGAACAACAAAATCGGTTATGGCGCTGAGTTGAATCCGTGCTTGTTGATTCGCGATGCGGCAAATGTCTTCGATAGTAATTGGCTTGCCATCGAAAACGACGGTATTATTTTTATTCATCGTTGGGAGCAACCTGCCAAAAATCGAAAAAATTGAACCATTGTAACGGCTCTTTTAGACAATAAGATTGCAAGCGTTCTGCAAAGCGTTGCGCGAGTTTCTGCATCGACTCTTCACGATTTTTTCTTTGAAAGCTGACTTGTTCGCAGAAGGACTCAATATAAATCGCGAATTTATCCTGTTGTTTTAGGCAGAGCAGGGTATACACAGGGCATTTCAATAATCCTGCCAGTATGAACGGTCCTTGCGGGAACATCGCATCGGAACCTAGGAAGCTTACCTTACTAACCCGCTGTTGATTATTCACCGGTGTTCTATCCGCCGCCATAACGACTAATTCGCCAGCTTCTATTTTATCGCTCAACAATTGGGCGGTTGCAGCTGTGATTTCGGTCACTTGGATCAAATTAAAATCGCTTTTGTTATTCGTCTGGCGTAATACCGTATTAAATTTTTGTGCATGCTTGGTGTGTACTAACACATTAATAGGCGGTGTATTATCGAAATCGGCGATTATACGGCAAACTTCTAAGTTACCAAGGTGCGCGCCTAACAATAATACACCGCGCCCTTTGCCGGTTTCTGCCAATAATTCATTTCTGCCGAAGTACATCACGTCGGACGGAGAAAGCGTTCCCGACCAAGCCGCCAGTTTGTCAATCATGGCGTTAGCAAAGCAGATAAAGTGCCGGTAACTCCAAAGCAAACTGCCGTTTATGTTTAACGACGGCGCGAAAACCGCCAACCGGTTTAAGTAATCTTGGCTTGCGTGTCGTGCCGGCTTATTAATCAGCCAGTAATAAATAACGACCGGATACAAAAACACTTGCAATAACGAACGTCCTAACAACAGATAGGTTTGCAACAGAAAGCGCATACCCCAGATCACGCCGCGTTCTTCCATTTGCGCCCAGTGTGTTGAGTTTTTCATCGCCAATGTCTAAGCAATAATTGCGGAATGCGGATTAACATGCCGAAGAATAAACGGGCATGGGTTTGTGAAATCATTAGATTATCCCGCCACAACTTAAAATGCGATACGCCATCGATTGGATATCGAACCGCTGTCGGCAGATTAACGGTCTCAACCCCTTGCCAGTATAAGCGCACGACAATATCGATATCGAAATCCATCCGTTGGCCGATGGAAGTATTTCTGATTAAGCGGTTTACCGCGATCAACGGATAAAGCCGAAATCCGCACATGCCGTCGGCAATGGCAAACGATAAGGTGTTAATAGCGATCCAAAACGTCGTTATTTTCCGTCCGTACAAGCGGCTTTTCGGCACGGAGTCATCGTATATCGGTTGTCCTAAAATCATTGCGTACGGATGTTGATTGCTGGCGGCAAGGAATTCAGGGATGGCGTTAGTATCGTGCTGACCGTCGGCATCGATTTGGATGGCGTAATCAAATCCTTGCCTTATCGCGGCATTAAAGCCGTCGACGACGGCAGCGCCTTTGCCGCCGTTTACCGGGCGCGTGATTAACGTAAGCCAACTCGATTCCTTATCGGCACAGTCGGCCAATACTTGAGAGCAGGCGACTGAACTGCCGTCGTTCACCAAAAAACAAGGCAAATCAAAACCTTTAGTTTTTCAATGACGCCGATAATCGCGTTTTCATGATTAAAAACGGGGACGATAAGGCACGTTTTCATTCCGTTGTGTTCAACCAAGCGGTATTATTCCTGTATCTGAGCGACCTTGTCATTTTGGAATTTAACAATAAAACGGTTAAAGCGGGAACTCCAAAAGGTCCATTCATTGCCATCCAATGAAGGCGTTTCCGTGATAGGCGGATAACCGATTGCGGCAATAACCGCTTTTTTTCTCATTCCCTGCCCGACTCTACCTAAGTCGATATAGTCGCGTTCCGATCTTGTAAACCCGGACAGATCGACTTTATTTTTTCCAAACAGTTTATTAAATGCTTGCCTTACATCGTCGCCGGTATGTTTTTCAACATTTTCGATTCGTAATTTCGAATGAGAAGGAAGTATTTCCAACTGAATATCGTCGCCGGATATTTCTTTTAATTGAACTTGCGTGTTGATCGGCAAGAGTTTCCCTTTGCGATAGTTCGTCGTGTGATGTCGGCCTTTTTCGTATTGCAATGTGACTTGCGTGTAATAAAGATCGCCCGTTTTTATACCGATGGGTAAGGTCGCTTCACTCAGTCTTTTCCCGCAACCGGCAATGGCAAATAAGATAAAAACCGCAGCTGCACAACGAAAAATGGTGTTCATTATCACTCCTGAAGCTATTATTTATTTTGATGAGTAGCGATGCGAGATTTTGCTTTTTTGCATGTGTACACTATTCGTCCCGAACTACATCCTCCTGAATCTGAGCTGAAATTAAAACACAATTCTCCGGATTCGGCTTTCCAATTTAACGTTAGAGTCAATTCGTCACCGGGACGAATGATTTGAATAAACTTTACCACTTCCAAGCGCGAAAACTCTCGTGCGGATTCCTCAAGGCTGAAAAAAAGCTTACCGTAATGTTCAACCCAAGCCAGTTGCACCACGCCGGGCAGTATAGGAAAGCCCTGGAAATGATCGGGGAAAAAGATCAAATCTTGCACTTGCGGTACTTTAAGTTCTAATTCGACAATTTGGGTTGTCGATTTGAAGCCCAATATTTTAGGTAATTTTTTTTCGTTGTTTTGCAACAAGGACGCGAGTAATGTTTGATCGATTTTCCCTTGCGGCGTCTGCGGTATTGCATCGGCAAATAACCATTTTTTAGGCAAGACGACCGGCTCAAACCATTGTTTTAAAGAGATTCGTAACTGTTTTATTAGGGCATTTCTACCCTGTGTTGCCTGATAATCTAAGCCTTTCTTGCTTAAGACCACGACCGCCGCAATGACATCCCGGCTTTCGTTCATCATTAGCACAAAAGCTTCCGATACGAAAGAATCTTCGCACAAACGTTGTTCCATTTCGGTCAAAGACAAGCGCTTTTCTTCAATTTTAACGATGCGGTCTGATCGTCCTTGGAGGATGAAGCGATCGTCGTCCAGCAAAACCAGTTCATCGTCTAATCGGTAAAAAGTATCTTCGAATAGATAAGGGGAGCGTAGATGCCAGCAATTTTCTATTTCTGTCAATGATATATCGGGAAACACTGTCCAAGCTTCATCGTGTTGCCGCCAACCGATACCGCCGGTTTCCGAACTGCCGTAGATTTCGATAACCTGTTGTCCGCTTTGGATTTGAATTTGCTGTCTAGCTGGCGCAGGTAAAGCACCGCCTGAACTGAAAATTGCCGACATCCTTTTAATTCATCCCAAGGTGAATCTTGATCCAAACGCCTTAAATGCGCCGGACTTGCAACCCAACATGCTGGACTGTTGTTAATGGAATTAACGAGTATTTCTGGATTAAGATAAATCTGACTGTGAAAACAACGCCTTGCCGACAACGGCCACAAAACGCGAAATAACAAACCGTAGATATGTTGATGACTGACGGTTGATAAAACTTCCGAATTGCCAAGCTGATTGCCCCAGCGTTGTTCCAAAACGGCAATTTCATTTTGCAGTTGGATGAGGCGTTTTTCTATCGGTTTAGGTTGTCCGCTAGAACCGGATGTAAAAATAACCAACTTGGTTTCTACCGAATTTAAAGGCGATAAAGCTAAAGTGGAACTCTCTCCTAGAGCAAAATAATAATCGGGCTGCTTATGACTGTTACCCCAATCGCCGATTAACTGGCAACCCTGCTGCTGAAGTTGTTGAGCAGTACCTGGGCGGTTATTGCCGGGAATCCACGCTTCTTTTCTGGCGTGGAATAGGGCAAATAACAATACTGCAAAAGGATAAGCATCATCGGTAAATAAGGCGTAGCGATCATAAGGCTCAGCCTGCAACTGGATGACCCAACAACTTACGGCGGCATGAAATTCATCGGATTGAATGTATTGCCCATTATGGAAGGAGACAGGGATTGCCGGATTATATTCGGTCGGCAAATCGACCGATAAAGCATTGCAATCATCTGACATGTTTCTGAGTTTTCATCCTGACAATATATTCTCCGGCAAACAAAATGCCCATCAATACATAAGCGATAAATCCGTTATATAAACTCCAGACTTCAAAACTGACCCAAAGTGCGGTGATTAAGGCGATACTGCCGTTGATAACAAAAAATAAGCACCTGACTTGCGTGACCCGGCGGGTATAAACGACGCCTTCGGGCGGTAAGTTGGGATGCTGAAGTCGGGCAATGCGTTCAATCAAACTTGGCGGCGAATATAAGCTCCATGAAAAAAGCGACAAAACCGCAGCATTTGCAATAACCGGATAAAACCGTAAAGTAAACAGCCGGTCGCTCCAGATAGCGAAACTAAAGTACAAAATGCCAATCAGAAATAACGGGCTGCTCCAATGTTTAACGGCGACACTTGCCATTAGTCTGATGTTTAATAAAACAACGAGTAAGCCCGCTATTTTCCAGGGCTCTAAGTATTGTGTGCCGAAATAAACGACAAAGGGGTAAAGGAGGGTTAGTAGGCCTATGATGCCATTTATTATTAATTGCATGTTATTGCTTTGCGGGCATGGAGACGCAAAATCTTACGTCTCTACAAATCCTCGTATTTTTTAATATCATCAATCATTCAACATCTTATAAACCGCCTCAACGACGTCGCCAATCGTCCTGGCAGACTTAAAATCCTCCGGCTTGACGGCTTTTCCGGTGATTTCCTTTAATCTAACCATCATATCCACAGCGTCGATGCTATCGAAATCAAGGTCTTCGTACAAACGGGCTTCAGGGATAATGCCGGTTTCGTCTATCTCAAACATCTCGACCATGATGGTTTTGATTGCGTCTAAAATTTCTTCACGGTTGTTCATGTTTGCATTAACCCAGCGCTGTTTTGATGTAGTCGGCCAAGGTCGCGACGGATGAGAATATCTTCACGACTTCTGCGTTTTCGGCCTCTATTTTTACATTGTATTTCTTTCGGATAGCTAAACCCAATTCCAAGGCGTCGATTGAATCCAATCCAAGGCCGTCGTTAAAGAGGGGGGCATGGCTGTCAATCTCGTCAACGGTCATGTCTTCCAGCGCTAACGCATCGATAATTAATTGTTTTATTTCATTTTCCATAAGTTAGATAGCGCTCTCTCTGCTGTGTAAAATAATCCTGCAAATATTGGTTAAAGCGGCGCACGGCAATCGATTTCGGCTGGATTTGAATATACTCGTCCAAGGAAATATCCTCGCCGACATGCATTGCCAAATGAAAATGGCGTTCCGGGATTTGATACCATTGCTCGGCTTTGGTTAAGGTGCTCGGGTAGCAAGAAATAGTGACCGGCGTTACGATTTTATTAGCCTGCAACGCTATGGCGACCGCACCGCGCTGAAAACGGCAGGGTTTACCCGGCACCGAACGCGTTCCTTCCGGGAAAATAATCATCGTCCCGCCGGACTGAAGCCAATCGACGCATTCGGCTATCATTTTTTCAGGATCGCTGTTGCTGATGTAACCGGCATTCAAGATGGGGCCGCGCATGAACGGGTTGCGCCAAAGGCTTTCTTTTACAATGCAGTTGGCGTTTTTAATGCGGCTGATTAAGAACACTATATCAACCAAGGTCGGGTGATTCGCTACGATCAATTGTCCCGGACGGTTCAGTTTCTCCAGACCTTTTATTTCGTAGGTCATGATGCCGATTCTGTGCATCAGCCCTATAAAGACATAAAAACTGTAATGCACGGCGTTTTGCGCGCGCGCTATCCGTTGCCCACGTTTGCCGGGCAAGATCGAGAGTATCGGAAAAACAAGAAACCACAATAATAATCCACCGACACCAAAACTGAAAAAACTGAAACCCGTGGCAAACAGTCGCCAGCAGTAAGTTATTTTACGGATTAGTTTTTTTGCCATGTCCAGCAATGACCTTTATTACCTAGACTCAACGATCTATCCTCGGAAAGAAAAAACCTTATTAAGGCCGGTAATTGTACAGGCTGCTCGCCATCTTCCCTAAACTGAGTTGTACGGCTCAGTGATAATGGTTGACCGTTTCCGGTTAAGGCAATTTTTAAACCGATCGCACAAGGCGAAGACGCGTTGAGATTGAATGGAGCGATTGGGTAAAAATCGGCTATCGGTTCGTCGTAAAGAATAATCAACACTTGATTGGCGCCTTCCTGCAAAATACCGAGCGCTTCAATAAAGGCGGGGGCAACGCCTTCCTGTCCCGGCGCAATCACAGTTATTTCCCGGTTGATGTTAAATGCGATGGAAAACAAACCGGCAATGGCATTATGAACGGAGAGGCTAAAAGCGGTCGGCGATAATTCTTGCCCTGCTTGGATCGTTTGTAGCATAACCAGCGACTTACAAATTTCGCCATGAGCCGAACTGAACACAACGGGCAGCGTTTTACCCTCTTCAAGGCAGGGTTCGGCAACATTAAAAACGGCTTTTGCCAAGGGCGATAATCTTCGTTGTAGCAATTTTGGTACACACTCGGGTAAGCCAACTTCGGTAGGATTAATTAGGCGATCGTCCGTAATGCACAATCCCGGCGCCCATGCACGCCAATAACAAACCCTAAAGTCAATCATTGCCACGCTTGCAATTCTCTAAAATACTGATCAATAGTTCCCTCTATGACGAATGTGCGCATAACCGAATAATAATCAAGTCTGTTTGGTAAGTCTACTGTGGACGAGAAACTAGGGCACTATAGTCCAATTTAGCACTTGCAATAGCGTGTCGGCTGATGTTTTTTTATTCATTAAGCTGTAAAATCCAAGAAAATTAGCATGATGTTAAGATTACAATCTTGAAAACCTTTATAAAAAAGTTTCAAACAAGCTTATTTAAAGGGTTATAGGGTCGTATTCACCAAAACTCGAATAAACAATAAAATATTGTCGAATGAATAAAATCATTATTATCGGTGCAGGACCTTCGGGCAGTATTGCAGGGGCTTTATTAGTTAACTTGGGATATCAAGTTACCATTCTGGAACGACAAACGTTTCCACGGTTTAGTATTGGGGAAAGCTTGTTGCCTCAATGCATGGCGTTCATCAAAGAAGCAGGCATGATGGAGGCTGTTGTTAATGCGGGCTTTCAGTTTAAAAATGGCGCTTACTTTGTCTATCGTGACCAGCACACCGCCTTTAATTTCGAGGAAAAATTTACGCCCGGGATGGGGACAACCTTCCAGGTGCAACGGGGTCGATTCGATCATATCCTCGCCAATGAGGCGACTCGAATGGGGGTAGATATCCGTTGGGAAATGGAAGTCACTAAGGTAGATTTTTCCGGGGACAAACCCAAGTTGGATGTGCGTGACGAATCTGGAAATGTTTCACACTATGAAGCTGATTTTGTCCTTGATGCCAGCGGCTTTGGTCGTATTTTACCCAGGTTGCTGGATTTGGAATCGCCTTCCGGTTTCCCGGTAAGAAAAGCTTTTTTTGGGCATATTGAGGATAATATTAATGATTCCGGATTCGACAGAAATAAAATATTGATTACGGTTCATCCTGAAAATCGTGATGTCTGGTTCTGGTTAATACCGTTCAGCAATGGTCGAAGCAGTATCGGTGTCGTCGCTGAAGAGGATTATTATCCGCCGTCTGGCAGTAACGAATTAGTGCTCAAAAAGCTCATCAATGATGATGAAAACTTACGAAACGTTTTGAAGAATGCTGTCTTCGACGACCCGATTAATTCAATTACCGGTTATTCGGCGAATGTAAAAAGCTTGTATGGTAAATGTTATGCGCTATTGGGAAATGCGGGTGAGTTTCTCGATCCGGTATTTTCTTCCGGTGTAACCATCGCTATGAAATCCTCAAGTCTTGCCGCAGCTATCTTGGATCGTCAATTTAAGGGGGAATGTGTTAATTGGGAAACCGAATACGCGCAGCCGCTGCAACGCGGTGTTAATACCTTTCGAGTGTTTGTCGATGCTTGGTACGACGGACGCTTTCAGGATGCCATTTTTCACAAGCAACAGCAGCCGGAAGTCAAAGCAATGATTTGTTCGATATTAGCTGGTTATGCTTGGGATGAAGCCAATCCTTATGTTAAAAAATGCCCGTTCCAGACTGGATACGCTGGTCGAGCTATGCCGCGCGGACTAGCGTATTGGCTTTTGTCGGCCAGCTTCAGCGCTAGTCTTGTCAGTTGCAGTTTATTGCCTATAACCGATCACACTGAAACGATTGATAATCTGCCGCTTGCACAACCAAACGGCCCTTCAAGACGTGTCGTGCAGCAAATAAAGGCAATTTGGCAAGGACACGAAGAAGTCTTGATGTGTGTGTTGGAACTGGATAACCGGCACATTGCTATGGCGGGATTAAGTACCGATGGCGTCGGTCTTTTTAATTTATATTATGACGGTAAAACCGTTAAGTTGGATAAAAGTCCCTTGCTTCCTGAGAGCGTTTCACCTGAACTCGTTATAAAAGATTTGCAACTGGCTTATTGGCCGCTGGCTGATTTGCAAAAAATCTTGCCCAAGCAATGGCGGCTTGTGGAAGCTGGTAACCATCGCCAACTCTATTTCGACAATGAATTAACGGTTGATGTCGCGTATTTACAACCTGATGCTTTGTGGGCAAAAACAATCAGCTTAACCAATCATCGTTTTCATTATCAGTTGCACATTAAAACCATAAGTTATGAATCTTTACCTGAATGACTTAGGGTTGTTGTGTGCCGCCGGAAGTTCAAAGCCTGAAATTATGTCTCGCCTATTGGCGGGCGACCGTTCCGGTTTGATAGTAACAGATGAGTTCGGACCAAAAACCATTGTTGGACAAATTACCGCCGATTTACCTGAAATAGATCAACAATACAGCATCTATCAGTGCCGTAATAATCAGTTGTTACTGGGTGTGCTAAGACAGATCAGATCGACAGTAAACATGATGGTATCGAAATTCGGCGCCGACCGTATCGGCGTTGTCCTCGGCACAAGCACCTCCGGCGTCAGAAGCACAGAGTTGGCGCTGGAATACCAAGCCAAATTCGACCAGCTTCCAGATAATTTCCATTATAAACAACAACAAATGGGCGCTGGAGCCGATTTTCTTGCCAACTATCTAGGAATTACTGCACCCGCCTACACGATTTCCACAGCATGTTCCGCCAGCGGCAAGGCTTTCGCCTCGGCTCGTCGCCTGATTAATCTCGATTTATGCGATGCAGTTATTGTCGGAGGTGCAGATAGTTTATGCGGTCTCACCGTCAATGGATTTGCCGCCCTTGAATCGCTCAGCACCGGTTACTGTAAACCTTTCGGTTTGCGCCGTAACGGCATTAATATTGGCGAAGCGGCGAGTCTTTTTGTGTTGAGTAAAGAACCTGGGCCTGTTCACCTGCTGGGTATAGGCGCAAGCAGCGACGCTTATCATTTTTCAGCCCCTGATCCCGCGGGGACAGCCGTTATCGCAGCAATGGAAAAAGCTTTGCACGATGCCGACAGACGGCCTGACGAAATTGACTACATTAATTTACACGGAACTGCGACGGTTTTAAACGATGCTATGGAAAGCAAAGCGGTTAACGCCATCTTCGGAAACAAAGTACCCGCCAGTTCGAGCAAGGGCATGACGGGTCATACGTTGGGCGCGGCGGCAGCTTTGGAATTGGGGTTGTGCTGGATGTTACTCGCCGAAAATGAGGGCGGATATTTAATACCCAATATTAACGATGACGAGCCGGATAATACGTTAGCGCCATTGCACCTCGTTAAAAAGGGTGAACGCTTAGGACGTAGCCTGCAGGTTTGTCAAAGTAATTCCTTCGCATTCGGCGGTAATAATGTCTCAATCGTCATTGCAAAATCTTGAAAATGGATTCAATATCACGCCTCCTATTTAGTCTATTGATTGAGCTAGCCCTCTCATTCAGGGATGTTGTAATTTGATTGATTATAATGATGTCGCAAGCCTAATACCGCATAGCGGACAGCTGGTGTTGCTGGATAAAGTCGTTGAGTTTAACGACGAAAAATTAGTCGCTGAAATGACTGTGCGTGACGATGGCTTGTTTGGAGATGAAAAAGTGGTACCCGCGTGGGTTGGCATAGAATATATGGCGCAAGCGATAGGTGCTTATGCCGGTATCAAGTCAAAGCTGGCGGGTGAACCTATCAAGCTAGGATATTTGCTCGGCACGCGCCGTTTTAGCAGTAATGTAGCCAGCTTTGTTGTCGGTACAGCGCTGACCATAATTGTAAAAGTTATCATACAGGACGACAAACTAGGGGCTTTTGATTGTCATATTTCGGGAGAGGGGATTCAGATTGACGCCAACTTGACGGTTTATCAGCCGCCTGTAGACATTGAGCTAAAGGGTAAATCATGAAGCATACAATATTTATAACCGGATCTAGCCGCGGGATAGGCAAAGCCATAGCATTGTATCTAGCAAAGCAAGGTTATGATTTAGTATTGCACTGCCGTAGTCAAAAAATGCAAGCTGAAGCAGTGATAGCCGAGATCGAAAAACTCGGTCAATCGGCAAGGTTGCTGCAATTCGATATTGGCGACCGAGCACAATGCGCAGAGCAAATCAGTCATGATATAGAAACGCACGGTGCTTATTATGGCGTGGTTTGCAATGCAGGAATCACCGCCGACAATGCCTTCCCCGCCCTGACCGGAGAAGAATGGGATAGTGTCATCCATACCAATCTTGACAGCTTTTATAACGTCTTGCAGCCGGTTATTATGCCCATGATTAGAAGACGAAAACCCGGTCGAATCGTTACTTTATCTTCAGTGTCAGGGATTATGGGCAATCGCGGTCAAGTCAATTACAGTGCGGCGAAAGCAGGTATTATCGGCGCTACTAAAGCACTGGCCTTAGAACTGGCTAAACGCGACATTACCGTCAATTGCGTGGCGCCGGGATTAATTGCAACCGAGATGCTTGATGAACTTTCTTCGGATGTCATCCAAATGGAAGAAATCAAAAAGCTGATCCCGGCGCGGCGGATTGGCGACCCTAAGGAAGTGGCTGCGGCAGTTGCTTTTTTAATGTCCGAAGATGCCGCTTACATTACCCGGCAAGTCATATCGGTAAACGGTGGTTTGTGTTGAAACGGGTGGTCGTCACCGGAATGGCTGGGATTTCTCCGATAGGCAACGATTGGCAGCAAGTTTCGGCACGTCTTAAAACAAAGACTACCGGCATTCAACACATGCAGGAATGGGACAAATATATCGGCTTAAACACCCGATTAGGCGCTCCGGTTGATTTTACCCGGCCCGTCCATTTCTCCCGAAAACAAACCCGTAGCATGGGGCGGATTGCATTAATGGCGACTTACGCGACCGAACTCGCACTTATAGATGCCGGCTTATTAGCTGATCCAGTGCTTCATAGCGGACAAATGGGGATAGCTTATGGCAGTTGTGCCGGAAGTCTCGATGCGGTGGCGGAGTTCGGCAATATGCTGATTAATCATACCGTAAACGGCCTGAATGCAACGTCTTATATCCGTATGATGGCGCATACGTCAGCCGTTAATATCGGACTTTTTTTCGGGATTAACGGCAGAGTCTACACCACGTCCAGCGCATGTACCTCCAGCAGCCAGGGCATAGGTTATGCGTATGAAGCGATTAAGCACGGCTACCAAAAAGTAATGGTGGCGGGCGGTGCGGAAGAGCTCAGCGCATCGGAAGCGGCCGTATTCGATACCTTGTTTGCGACCAGTACCTGCAATGATTCACCGGAAAAAAGTCCGCGCCCCTTTGATAAGAACCGGGACGGCTTAGTCATCGGCGAAGGCGCAGGAACCTTTATCCTAGAAGAACGCAAACATGCCATCGAACGCGACGCTAAGATTTATGCTGAAGTCGTTGGTTTCGGCACTAATTCGGACGGTTTGCATGTTACCCAGCCCGACAGTAAGAGCATGCAAACCGCGATTCGGCTCGCGCTACAAGATGCCGATCTTAAGCCGGAAGCTATCGGTTATATCAGCGCGCACGGCACCGCCACCGAGCATGGAGATGTCGCTGAAAGTCATGCGACTGCGGCTATCTTTGGATCAGCGACCCCAATCAGCTCGCTGAAAAGCTATACCGGACACACCTTAGGAGCATGCGGCGCACTTGAAGCATGGGTTGCTATCAATATGATGAATGAAGGCTGGTTTCATGCGACAGCCAATCTTGAAAATATTGATCCGGCGTGTGCACAGTTGGACTATATTACAGGTGATATTCGACAGTTAGATTGCGAATATGTGATGAGCAATAATTTTGCCTTCGGCGGTATAAATACCTCGTTAATTTTTAAACGCGAAACACAGTGAGGATAAGAAAAATGAAAAAACTTAGTATGGTGTTGATGTTATTGATGATGGCAGGTTGTACAACAACAGGGCATTTTAAAGTGCCGGAAGGCTCGAATTTATATATTTACAAAAGACCGGAACCGGTAACGATTAAGCCCGATGGCGAAGTCACGACTAAGCCGTATTTTTGGACGGCAGCAGGCATGCCTCCCGGCGGTGGTGTTCCGTATCGTCTTGAGAAAAATGGCGAAACCCTTAAAGAAGGTAAATTACGAGCAAAATTCCGCCCTGTATCAATATTTTGGCCTCCCTTCGCATTAATTTACTGGCCGATGGGATTAAACCCGGATATTACGTACGATCTAATCAACGATACACAAGAGTAAAGATTTACGTGAAGTGAGAGGAATCATATAGATCCTCTCACTTCATAACTCTACATCTACTAATTCAATAAATCGTTTCGGTATTACGATTAGATTTAGCGACAATTTTCAGTAGTAGTTTAGTCGTATCTCTATGAGGACTAAAATCTTCTACAAAGTCTGCTACTGAAATTCAGAAGATTAGTTTTATCCTCTTTTATTTTTTTGTCATAATTCAAAGTTTTATTATTAAGGTATCGCTTGCGATATCGAATACATCATTCTCTAGAGATCGTAAACAGTAAAATGTCTGAAACATCAGAAGTCATTCAAAAACCCGGCAACAGTGCCGGCTTAACCGCACAAGCCATCGCCGAATTAAACCGGAAATACCAACCGCTTAATTTTGAGGCGCGCTTGAATCAACTTTATAGGGACTTCAAGCCTGAAAAAATTATGGTGACCTCGTCTTTCGCAGCGACTTCCGCCTATTTTTTACATATCATTTCTCGCCTTCGTCCTGAGCAGATTATTTTCTTTATCGATACCGGATTTCATTTTCCTGAAACCTTATTGTATCGGGACTATTTAATCGGTCTTTATCATTTGAAAGTGGTGGATTTGAAAGCGGATAGTTACCAGCATGAATACAGTGAAAAAGAAAAATTGTATGAAACCGATCCGGATTTTTGCTGTACGATTAATAAGGTGAATTCTCTTGAAGAAATCAAACCCAATTTTGACATTTGGATGTCGAGCTTGATGAGTTGGCAATCCGATCATCGTGCGGACTTGGAGATTTTCGAGGAGCGTCGCGGCATAATCAAATTCAATCCAATGATCGATGTGTCGCGCGAAGAGCGCGATGCTTATATTCTCGAACATAAATTGCCGTTTCATCCGTTAGTGAACGAAGGTTATTCGTCGATTGGATGTACGCACTGCACCGTTAAAGGCGAGGGACGGAGCGGTCGCTGGCTGGGGAAACCCAAAACCGAGTGCGGCTTGCATCTATAGTAAAGAGTGTTTCAATGCTCCTTACATCTCCCTTGATGATTTTGCTTGTTGTTTTATTGAATATTTTATGTTGAATTTCAAAAATCTAGCACTACGTCGAGGCGCTAGAGTGCTTTTTTCTAACGCCACTTTCACTATCCACAAAGGCCAGAAAGTCGGCTTTACCGGTGCAAACGGAGCAGGTAAATCCAGTTTATTTGCTTTGGTCAGGAACGAACTGCATCTTGATGAAGGTGATTTTTCTATGCCGCCTGGGCTTGAGATCGCCCATGTCGCGCAGGAAACACCTGCTGTATCCAGCACGGCAATCGATTACGTCATGGATGGCGATAGAGAGTTAAGACGTCTTCAGAAAGCGTTAGCGAAAGCGGAAAACGATCACGACGGCTTAAAACAAGCCGAGCTTCATGCTGCTTTGGAAATCATCGGCGGATACACTGTGCAGGCAAAAGCGGCACGCTTGATGAATGGATTGGGCTTTACATCTGATCAGGAAAAAAATGCTGTCAATTCGTTTTCCGGCGGCTGGCGGATGCGCCTGAATCTGGCACAGGCGTTGATGTGCCGTTCCGATGTGTTAATGCTGGACGAACCGACCAACCATTTGGATTTAGATGCTGTTATTTGGTTGCAAGATTGGTTATGCCGATACGATGGGACATTGTTGCTCATTTCTCACGATCGCGATTTTCTCGATACCATTGCCGATCACATCGTCCACATCGAACAAAACAAAATCGACATCTACACCGGAAATTATTCGGCTTTTGAACGTATGCGGGCGGAAAAACTGGCGCAACAGCAATCCGCTTACCTGAAGCAACAACGCGAAATTGCCCATATTCAAAGCTTTGTCGACCGTTTCAAAGCCCAGGCAACCAAAGCACGGCAAGCTCAAAGCCGGATCAAGGCGCTGGAACGCATGGAAGTTATAGCGATGGCGCACGTCGATTCGCCATTCGACTTTAGTTTTCCTAAGCCCGGACGGATGCCGAATCCACTGTTGAAGCTAGATAAAGTAGACATCGGTTACGGCCATACGACAGTGATCCAAGCCGCCAATTTATCGATCTCACCCGGCGACCGGATCGGGTTATTAGGTTCTAACGGCGCAGGTAAATCCAGCTTAATCAAAGTCTTGGCAGGCGATATGCCGCCCATGACAGGAATTCGTCTGGAAGCGGAAGCGCTAAATCTCGGTTATTTTGCCCAACATCAGTTGGAACAATTGCGGCTGGATGAAAGTCCGTTATGGCATCTGCAAAAACTCGATCCACAGGCCACCGAAAAGGAGTTACGGAATTTTCTGGGCGGGTTCGATTTTCAGGGAGATAAAGTTTTGTCGCCGGTCAAACCGTTTTCCGGCGGTGAAAAAGCCCGCTTGGTATTGGCACTGCTGGTTTATAAAAATCCCAACTTGCTACTATTGGACGAACCGACCAATCACCTGGATTTGGAAATGCGCCAAGCTTTGAGTGTGGCGTTACAGGATTACGAAGGTGCTATTGTCGTGGTTTCACATGACCGTCATTTATTACGTACGGTCACCGACCGGTTTTTACTGGTTGCCGACGGCAAAGTACAGCCGTTCGACGGTGATCTTGATGATTACCGGCTTTGGTTAGCCGAGCGAAAGAAAGAAGATGATAAAAACCCGGAAGAATTGGTATCGGCGATTTCCCGCAAAGACCAGCGAAAACTGGATGCCGAACGTAGGCAAAAGCACAAGCCGTTATTTGATGCTTTAAAAAAAGCCGAGCAATCCGTCGAAAAGTATCATCAAGAGCAACGAAGAATTGAAGCGGAATTAGCCGATCCCGAACTTTATATCGAATCGGCAAAAGAGAAGCTTAAAAAATTATTAGCCCGCAAAAATGAAGTGGATAAGGCTTTGGACGCAGCCGAAGCGGAATGGATGGACGCGGAAGAAAAGTTGGAAACAGCCAAAGTCGAATCTTAACCACAAGAAACAAGCAGATATCCAAGTATCTACGGGTCGTTTCTTAGGAAAACTCTGAGCAAGTTCTTCGGCAGTGTATGGATTATCATTACTGTAAGTTAAAATTCACTCAAATTAGGACGCTGCGTTTACATTTTCAAAGACCGCAATCGTTTTATCGTTTACTAAATAACGCTGATTATTCAACAGCTTTTGATTTTTAGGCTCGATAATATCTTTAAATGCCGGCAATGATGTATCGACTGAAAGACACCATTCTTTGCCGTCGATCATAGGAAGTTCTACTGTTGCATTTTCATCGGACATATTCATAACAATATGTAAGTCCGCCTCATTACTATCGCAACCGGCTAAGGTGAACGCCAATATTCTCGTTTCCGCATTGTTCCATTGCGGGTTGTTCAGTTGTGTACCGTGCCAGGAAATGTCATTGATATTTTTTCCTTCAATGATTTTGCCGGTCAAGAAACGGCGCCGCATGATTGACGGATGACGCTTTCGAAGGGCGATCATTTGCTGAACGAAATGCACCATATCGGCATTGTGCGCCGCCATTTTCCAGTCCAGCCAAGATAACTCATTATCCTGGCAATAGGCATTATTATTGCCGTTTTGACTATTTAAGAATTCATCGCCTGCTAGCAGCATCGGAACACCTTGGCTGAGCAACAATATCGCAAAGGTATTTTTCGCCTGCTTTCTTCGAAGTTGTAAAATGTTCAAATCATCGGTTTCACCTTCCTCGCCACAGTTGTAACTATGATTATCGTTGCCGCCGTCTTGGTTGTTTTCGCCGTTGGCAAGGTTATGTTTTTCGTTGTAGCTGAATAAGTCGTTCAGCGTGAAACCGTCGTGACACGTTACAAAATTAATACTACTGATCGGCAGACGTCCTTGATGTTCATAAAGATCGCTGCTACCGCAAATCCGGGTGGCGACTTCAGCGATAAGTCCGCTATCGCCGCGCACGAATCGCCGGATGACGTCGCGGTATCTGCCGTTCCATTCGCCCCAGCGGTATCCCGGAAAGCTGCCGACTTGATAGAGCCCTGCCGCATCCCAAGCTTCGGCAATCAATTTGGTTTTGAATAGTCGTTCGGATAGTTCAATACCCCACAAAACCGGTGGATCTTCTAAAACTTCGCCGCCTTCCCCTCGAGTCATCGCGCTGGCTAAATCGAAGCGGAAGCCGTCGACATGCATTTCGGTGACCCAGTACTCCAAGCAACTGATGATAAACCGGCTGACTAACGGGTGATTGGCGTTGACCGTATTCCCGCAACCGGTGTAATCGATAAAAATGCTTTTGTCGTATTTATCGTGATGATAAAAAATCTTCCCGCCGATTCCTTTGAAGTTAATAATCGGTCCTTGTGCGCCTGATTCCGAGGTGTGATTAAATACCACATCCATAATCACACCGATTCCTGCTTTGTGCAGCGCTTTAACTAAGTCGCGGAATTCCTGAAGATGCGTGCCTTCTTCCGGGGTTACACAATAACCGGGATGCGGGCTGAAAAAACTATGGGTGCTATAACCCCAATAATTTTTCAAACCTAGATCATAGGTTTTACGGGGAACGTCCTGTTCGTCGAACGCCATAACCGGCAACAATTCGACATGAGTTATACCCAATGCTTTTAAATACGGAATTTTTTCAATTAGGCCTGAAAATGTTCCGGGATGGTTGACGTTTGCAGAGTTATGCCGGGTAAAGCCGCCGACATGTAATTCGTAAATGATGGCTTTTTCGCTGCTAATCCGTAAAGGAATGTCGCCTTCCCAATCGTATTTATCGTCAACAAGACAGCAACGCATGGATGTCGCACCGTTATCGCCCGGCTTACAGGCCATCTTGCGGCTCCAGTTCTTATCACTAACGGCGCGCGCCCAAGGATCGATAAGATGTTTTTCTTTATCGAAACTGAACCCGTTTTCTCGTGTAAGATTCGGACCCTCTATTCGCCAAGTGTACCAAGTGCCGACAGGTAAACCGATGACATAGATATGCCAGTAAAAAAACGTCCGATTGACCTCTTTTTGTAAAGATATGACTTGAAAAGGTTTTTTGTCTTCCGCCTTTTCAAAAAGTAAAAGTTCAACTTCCGTCGCGTAGCGGCTGAATATAGAAAAATTAGCGCCGCCACCATTGAGCGTACAGCCGAACGGATATGAGTTGCCTGGCTTTAAATCGTATTGTTTTTTTTTCATTTTTGTTTTTTAGGTATTTATCAAAATAGTATTTGATTATTTGGTATTTTGAATAGTAACTAATTAAAAAATAGATTATTTAACATTTGACCGTTTAATAAATAATAACGATGTTCAGATGGGAAAATCCTTTCTTATTGATAAACTCGTTTCCATTTTTCATTTCAAATATTTCGATTCGGTAAACCAACTCCAAGCGGGTGAGATAGCTAGGATTGCTAGTACATCACCCGGAACTTTAGTATTTTGTAGTTATATGCTGACATTTTAATTCATTTTGTAAGCATTTACTCTACGCAATATTACTTATACCGAATAAATTCCATGCCACGGATGTTTACCGGTAAGCAATGTATGCTACCGGAATTTCTTTATCGCGATAGTACATTTCGAAAGGTGAAAAAATTGGGGAGCATCTGTTTGAATATTAACAACTTAAGGATACTCAGATTAAAGTCCTTAAACAGGCTATTGATTCGGCATTATGAAGTCTTAACTTCCGTTCGCCTTGAGCCTGTCGAGAGGCTTTATGTGCTTCGACTAGCTCAGCACGAACGTTCAAACATTTAAGGGCCGGATCAATAAGTACCCAAAGGGTATAAAGACTAACGCCAAATGGTTGATTCCGCTCGTGGCGAGCTTGTCGAACCATGAGTGGAATCAACTTGTACAGAGTTTCTGTAAGAGGACACTGCCATGAAATTACCTAAAGTGCGACCGATAAATTGAGTCGCGATGCCGCCTTTTTTGCTTATAAGCAGCGTTCACAAACGGTCAAAATCCGATTGCGAGCAAATACCAAGCAAGTCATGTAAAATAAAATTGCTAACTGGCGCTAAGATGTTGAGGAAGACGAGCTATCAAAAAAGAAAAGATTCCGGGAATCTTCATTTTATGAAATCTGCAAACAAATTGAATTCGTTAGTATGGCAGCCCATAAATGGATCGATCTAGCTTTTATTCTAACTCGCTCATGGGATATCAAAACCGAGAGTGTCTTTCAAAATACCTGCTTGCTCGAAAAAATCAGGTCCCAATTCAGAGACTACCGGCTTTTTGCAGGGAAGATTCACTTGGCTGGCGTTATTTCTTTCAACAACAACGCCGGCTTTCTCTCCCCAACCTCTACCGATGGCGGTATAAATGACATAACCGTATTCTTCGCGCTTAAACCGTAGGTAAGCACCGCCGCCGCCTGCAAACGTTAAGGTATCGGCTTGAATATTAGTTTTTGCCGATGGCAATTGGTTTTCTGGATAGATTAATTCAGGTTTTTTTTTCGGTCCGAAGCGATATTGCAAATACCCGGAACCACTGGCAATCGTTTTCGACGCGCAAACGGATACAATTTTGCTGCCCGTTCTACAACTAAAAACAATGGTTTCATTTTTTGTGCAATGTGTTTCGACTGCCGCAACTATTTGGGGAAAACCAAAAACAGCCGTTATTAGCACTGCGTTTTTTACGTTACGTACGTAGCATCCCAATAATCGAAGCCGTATGCTTTTCTTAAGAAGGCATCGAACAAGTCCTTCGACTAGGCCAGGACGAACGGTAATGTGTTGATTCGGTTCGTGATGAGCTAGTCGAACCACTTGTCTCCTTGAGGGGATAAGCGAAATCAACTTGTTCAGAGTTATCTTCGTCATGCTTTACTCGATCAACCCGTTACCGATAGTGTAAGCGTTGACAAAATCATCCAATCCGTGACTTCCGCCGTTGACGACTTTTCTAGCACCGGCTAAGTCATGAGCCGCTAGGAATTTTCTGATTTTACTTTCGCTATTCTTTAAGAATAAGGCCAGTAATTGCGATGCAATAGTCGGATCGTTTGCCAACTCGGGATGGTTGACCAAGTCTTTGTTAATTTTTTGACCGTATTTTGAATAATTGTCGCGCCCTGTTAACTGCACAAAACCCCGCCCTTTAAAACTATCGCCGTCCGGTCTGCCTCGATTACCCAAATCTTTCCGATTGTCGTATAAATCGAAAGGGTGACCATGCGGAGAGGTGTTAAAACGAGATTTACCTTCGCTAATCGGTTCGAAACTTGCTGTTTCGGCGCGAATGGTCGCCAAAGCCATCAGTATCATTTGTTTGTCGTCTAAACCGGCGTCTTTCATCGCCGCCAATACAAAAGGCAAATTATCTTTGATGTGACCGAGCGGCGTCTGCGGAAACATTTTTGAAACTTTACCGACCGACACATTTTCGCTTTGGAAAGTCTCTTGCGCCTCAGGCTGGACAATTCCTAAAGCTTTTAGCGTTTTCAAACCGACCACGCCATCGGCAGCCAATTCCTCGCTTTTTTGGAATGCAATAACCGCCGCTTCAGTTGCCGGACCGAAATCCCCGTCAACAAGACCGGGATCGAACCCTTTATCTTTCAGGGCTTGTTGAATCTGTTTTACACTCTCACCTGAAGAACCTTCTTTGAATAAAGACATAGCAAACTCCTTTGACTTTAAAATAACGTTAAGAAGAAAATGAAATTGTCTTACTATTTCATAAAAACTAAAGAATCTGAATTACATGTTGTGTCACTTAGCAACCTGATTATAAAGCCTACCTTGTGGCGTTATAATTTCCCCTGGTTTTCTTAGATCCGAGCATTTAAGAACCGAATCCGTAAGGGCACAATTTAAATACCAAAACACATTTGTCTTTTTGACAACTTTATACTTTAGAAACCACAATATAGTTTCTATGGGCTATTGCTAAGTCCACAGTAAAGATAACTTCTCACGACTTTTTAAGGTTGCCGCTTAAAAATAATAAACAATCACTTTTTATTACAATGAATGACCCAAATTAGCTTAACGAATTACCTAATATAACTTTAATACGCTTGTATATTTCTTACGCCTAAACTTAATCTTAGTCAACTGATATTATAGCCAAAGCGCGCTGCACTCTATTGGTAATATTACCCTTGCTCAAAAGCAATAAAATATGTTTACGATAATAAAGTATTTATTTTTTTGTAGGGGCAGCGTTCTTATAGTCGTTCGCTATTCACGGCCAAGTTAACTTAATCTCATGAAAATACCGTATCGTCATCGTTATGAATAATAAGAATCGTGACATTAAAAAACAACAAGAAGCTTTAAGGTCTAGGATTAATAGCCACCTTATTAGTTTACAACCCGCCGTAAAGGAGGAAATCAGCTGGATTTTTGAAGATATCCTCATCGCGCTTCAGCTTCACCAGACCGAACTCGAAAATCAGAACGATGAATTACAACGAACCCAATCCGCACTCGAAAAAGCAAAAGTCCATTATGTCGATCTTTACGACAACGCACCGGTCGGTTATTTAACGGTCGACGGCGACGGAGTCATCCGTGAGATCAACTTTACGGCAACTAAGTTGATTGGTAAGGATCGTCAAGATGTTATCTCTCATCCTTTCGTTCAGTTTATCTCGGACGACTACAAAGACATCTGGTATCGTCATTTTAATAATGCAAAACTAAATTGCGGAAACCAAGGTTGCGAACTGCCTTTTAAACACAGTAACGGCAAAACTTTATATTTACACATAAACTGTAAATATCTTCATCTTGTCGATACTGTTGAATTTATTCGAATCACCCTCACCGACGTAACGCTCCGTAAGCTTACTGAAGATGACCTGCGAATTGCAGCCGCAGCGTTTGAGGCGCAAGAAAGCATACTGGTAACGGACGCGGATAAAATTATTTTACGCGTTAATAAAGCATTTTCTCGTATGACCGGTTTTAGCGCGGAAGAGGCCATCGGAAAAAACCCGAAATTTCTGTGTTCAGGAATTCAGAACGACGACTTTTACGAAACTATTTTTAGTCTCGTTGAACAGGAAGGTTATTGGCAGGGCGAGGTTTGGGATAAACGAAAAAACGGCGACTTGTTTCCGGTATTAGAAACGATCACAGCCGTTAAAGACAGCAACGGACAGCTAACGCATTATGTCGGCACTTTAGTCGATATTACCATCCAAAAGCAGGCCGAAAAAAGTATTGATCGATGCACGAAACCGGCTTGAAAAACAAGTGGCCACGTCTCAAGAGGAAATCGACAAAATAAAACGCGAAACGCTGGAAGTAAACACGGCTTTGAATGTATTGCTCAGACAGCGTGAAACGGATAAAAGCGATGCACAAATAGCGCTCTCCAGCGAAGTTGAAGCCACCGTGCTGCCGTTGTTAAAAAAATTGAAGATTGCCAGTACAGGGCGCTTGCAAAGCATTCGTCTGATCAAAATTCTCGAAGAAAATCTACAGCAATTAGCCGTCTCCTATGGTCGCACAGGCCACTTAGCCGCTATATACCAAAAATTGACTCCGCTTGAGACGCAAGTAGCTTCAATGATAAGGCAAGGCCAGCCCACGAAAGTGATTGCCGCCGCCTTGAATATCGCACCGGGTACCGTCAGTATTCATCGTAAGCATATCCGCAAAAAACTAGGGCTGGATGGAAGAAAAGACAATCTTTATAGCTATTTACAATCCTTAGTCGAATAGTAAATATTAACGCTACCACGTGTTGTTGAAAAAAAGCGTGGAAATTGAAGCTTTGCCTTACTTCGAAACCTGTTTCCGGCTAACCGTGCACCTTCAAGATGTCGATGAAGATGTCGCTCAATATGAAAGTTTTTAGTCATCTTGACTTCGCATGGCTTTTTGAAAAAGCCTCCGCAAACTTAATGCTATTGTTTCTTTTTAGACTAAACTTTGATTGGAAAATATATCGCCCTGCTGAAATGCAAATCGAGTGACGAAATATTTTGCTTTTATAGCCGGTTATAATTTTGATCTTACTCTCAAAATTGAAAAAATTACCTACCATTTCGGTATTGATATAACCCTAACGCTTTTGCTATTTGATATGATTAAACCAATCATTTACGTGAAATCTGAGGTTAAATCCATTAATAAAGAAAGAATTTTCAGCAAGCGGCTCTGCTTAACCTATCTGGTATTGAGCGGCGTGCTTTGCCATGTCCAACCGGTAAGCGCACAGGATAAGAATTCGGTCATCGATCTTCCGCTGGATCAACTCGTTAATGTCGATGTCGTCTCTGCTTCCCGGTTTAAACAGAAATCTTCCGAGGCGCCCTCTGCCGTCGAGGTGTTGACCGCCGATCAAATCCGTAATTACGGCTGGCGAACTTTAGCGGATGCGCTTAATTCGATACGCGGGTTATATATTCGTAACGACCGTAATTACACGTACGTGGGTAATCGGGGATTTTCGCGTCCGGGCGATTATAACGCGCGTATGTTGGTTATGATCGACGGCAGACGAATGAACGAAACCATTTTCGATTCCGGTTTTATTGCTGAAGAATTCATGTTAGACATGAACCTTATCGAACGGATCGAATATATACCGGGTTCCGGTTCCTCGGTCTACGGCGCCAACGCGTTACTCGGCGTAGTTAACGTAATTACTAAAAACGGCAGGAATTTCGACGGTCTTCGTTTAGCGGGCGAAGCCGGTAGCTTAGATACTTTTCGTGGCCGGGCAACTTACGGCAAAAAATGGAACAACGGCGCCGAACTGCTTATTAACGGATCGCATTTCAACAGTCACGGCAACGACAAACTGTTTTTCCCCGAATACAACGAACCGAGTACAAACAACGGAGTAGCGCAGGATATCGATCAAGAACGCAGCACCCGCGGATTCGGCAAATTCAGTTTTGGCGATCTGACGGTACATGCCGGTTACATCAGCCGATTAAAACGTATCCCCACTGCTTCTTTTGGCGCTATCTTCAACGATAAGGGTAACTATAGTGTCGACGCCCAAGGCTATGTGGACGCTGACTATGTAACGCAAATTAATCCGGACTTAGGCATGGAAGTCCGCGGATTTCATCATTGGTACGACTATCATGCGATTTCGCCCTACTCTCTGAATTCGGTTACTTTGAAAGAGGAACCGCCATTAGCGCGTATTGAAAGTAACGAAGGCGCCGATGCCCGTTGGTGGGGTGGGGAAATAAAATTTACCGGAACTCAGTTTAAAAATCATAAGTGGATTTCCGGTTTGGAAGTCCAATACGACCAACGTCAGCATTTCTTTTCATATTTCGTCAATCACCGTACAGCTAGCGATTTCAGCACCCAAAATAACGGCTGGCGGGTCGGTTTATATGCCCAAGACGAGTTCCGCATTACCGATAACCTTCTCCTAAATGTCGGTGTTCGCATGGATCATCATCATTTGATCAATAACTTGCAGTTTAACCCACGCATCGGACTCATTTGGGATATTACCCCTTCATTCACCGCCAAATTGTTGTACGGTTCGGCTTTTCGCGCACCGAACGTTTTAGAACACGACTTAAATATTAATGCGCTAGCCTCCGAAGAGCACATTAAAAGTTACGAAGCGGTTGCCGAATGGTATCCGGGCGGCGGAGTAAAACTGCTGGGTACGTTATTCCTTAACGATTTAACTAAAATATTACAAACAAATCAAGATTTCGATTTTGTAAATACCGGCAAATTCGAAACCTTGGGCTTCGAACTCGGCGCAGAAAAACGTTGGGATAACGGTCGGCAATTAAAATTTTCGTGGACTTACAATAACACCCGCGACCTTGGCGCCGACTTCCCCGGCTGGGCAACGGACTCGCCCAGGAATATGGTAAAAGTCCATTACACCGAACCGTTATTTAACGACAAATTAAATTTAGGTTTTGAAGAGATATTTATCGATCAACGGCGCACTTTTAGCGATAACATCGCGCCCGGCTATCACCTTTTTAATATTAATTTAGCCGTTACCAAACCGATTTACGGCTTTCAAGCCTCCCTCGGTATTTATAATGTGTTCGACCAACACTTTAAAATCATACCAAGTCCAGATTTCAAACAAGATGTTTTATCCTCAGACGGCCGCACCGCCCGCTTCCGGCTGGAGTACGGCTTTTAAGCATGCGAAAATCCGAACGAATCATGCGCATTACCAAAGCTTTGAGCGGCCTAATGCTCTCGGCGAGTATTGTTACCACTGAACCTTCCGTAGCGGCGCCATCCAGCGAAATTCAGGCTTTAACGGTCGCATTTCTGTATAATTTCATGAAATTGAGCGAATGGCCGCCGCAAACAATTACCAATGAATTTACCTTGTGCGCCATTCAATCAAGCGATTACTCAATTGATGTCGATTCATTAGCAGGTAAGGAAGTCCAAAGCTATACGTTAAAAATTAGACACTTGATGCAGGGTGACAGCATAGAAGGTTGTCAATTACTTTATATACCGGAAGACGAAAAACCCATCCGACTTCGAGAATGGCTGAAAATTATGGACAAAAAGCCGTTATTATCCGTTAGCAGTACCCCCGGTTTTCTCGATCAAGGCGGCATGATAGAACTGGTAAGCGAGGGAGATCACTTGCTTTTCGAAGTCAACTTAACGCCTGTCGAACAAGCCGGAATTAAAATAAGCTCGAAAATGCTACAAATTGCCCGCGAAGTTCAGGGCAACCCGTGATGCAACTAGACCCGAAACCCTATCGGTCTCTTGCCGATAAGCTCCGGCAAATCATTATGATTTTTTTTTCCGGGGCGATGTTACTTATTTTCGCTTTTATTAGCGTTAATGAAGTCGCTAAATCGATAGTCAATTCCCGACAGCAATTGGAAGCACTAGCGCAAGTCACTGCCAGCAACTCCCAAGGCGCGCTGATGTTTAAGGACACTAAAAGCGCGCAACAAACACTGAATTCGCTCAAATTGATTCCTTCTATCTTTGCCGCCGAACTTTATACCGTTGACGGTAATAAAATCGCCTTCTTGGAAAAAAATCACCACATCTTTTTGCCGGTTTGGCTTCCAGGCCGTGAAGTGCACTTCACCCTGCCGGTCAAAATAGAAAACGAGGTGTTAGGCACGCTGAAACTCCATGCTGAGCTTAGTCAAATGTGGGTCGAACTGGTCACCGACTTAGGTGTGTTCGGTTCGGTCATAATAATCGCTTTTTTCGTTGCCAGACTCTTTGCAGCGCGTTTTGCAAACAAGGTTACGCATCCTATTTACGACCTTGTCGAAGCATCGGTAAGGGTATCGCAATCCGAGAATTACGAAATCAGAGTTGTTAAACACGAAAACGATGAAATCGGTATTTTGGTTGACGCCTTCAACGGCATGTTAGAGAAGCTCGAATTAAGAGATCAACAGCTTGCGCAGCATCGTATCCGCCTGGAACAGGAGAAAATGGCTGCCGAAACCGCGAATGCGGCCAAATCGCAATTTCTAGCCAATATGAGTCATGAAATCCGTACCCCGATGAACGGCGTTTTGGGCATGGCCGAACTTTTATTAGGAACGGAACTGACGCCAAAACAACGCCGCTTTGTTGAAATCGTCCATAAATCTGGCGAAACCTTACTATCGGTCATCAACGACATTCTCGATTTCTCTAAAATAGAGGCTGGACGATTCGAGCTGGAAAAAATCGATTTCGATTTACATAAAATGGTCGAAGATACGATTGAATTATTTGCCGAACCCGCGCAAAGCAAAGGCTTGGAGTATGCCCTACATATCGCTCAAGACGTACCCGACGCGATTAACGGGGATCCGACCCGGCTTCGGCAGGTGATCGGCAATCTCATCGGGAATGCCGTCAAGTTTACGGCGCTCGGTGAAATAGTGGTAACACTCAGTCTGGATAAAACAACTCAACCCACTACCGAGTCGCCCCTGCCTAAAATTCGCTTTTCAATTCGCGACACCGGTATCGGTATCCGTAACGAAGCTTTGCCGATGCTATTTCAAGCCTTTTCGCAGGCCGACGGCTCCACAACGCGCAAATACGGCGGAACAGGATTAGGCCTAGCCATCTCAAAACAGCTTGTGGAATTAATGGGAGGCGAAATCCAGGTCGAAACTTTAGCCGGTCAAGGCACTACATTTTCCTTCGCCATCCCTGTCCGCCATGCGCCAAATTTCATACAACGCCCGTTAGCCGGTCCTTCGAAACTCGAAGGCTTGAAACTGCTAATCGTCGAAGACAACCAAACCAGCCGAGATATTCTAAAGAGCTATACGCAATCCTGGGGGATGTCGGTTGAAACTGTTCAAGATGCATTGTCCGCCTTAGAACTGCTTAGAAAAAGACCGGAAAACGAACCGCTTTTCGATCTTATCATTATCGATATCAAAATGACTGGGATGAACGGTCTTGAATTAGTCGAGCGCATCAAAGCAGACCCTGAACTTAGCCATATTCCTCTCATTGTCATCACCTCGACACAATTCTTAGGCGAAGCGGCGGAAGCTCAAAAATCGGGCTTTAGCGCTTATTTAATTAAACCGATTCGAAAATCCGATCTCCATCAATGCCTACTTAATGCACTATCGAACGATGCGGATTTACTGATAATTAATCAGAAAAGCACTGGGGATGAAAATCAATCCTCAACCAAACTAAATGCACGTATCCTCTTGGCCGAAGATAATCCTGTTAACCAACACGTCGCGCAGTTCATGTTACAAGGGTTCGGTTGTTCGGTAGATATTGTCAGTACCGGAAAAGAAGCGCTTCAAGCCGTTTTAAAAGATAGATACGACCTTGTACTCATGGATTGCATGATGCCGGTCATGGACGGCTATGCCGCCACAGCCGAAATTAGAAAACGCCAGAAAGACGGTTTGCCTCCCTCATTTCCCATCATTGCGCTAACGGCGAATGCGATTGAAGGCGATCGCGAAAAATGCCTCATTGCCGGCATGGACGATTATTTAGCCAAACCGTTCAAAGCCAATGCGTTATTCCGCGTGGTTAAATCCTGGCTAAAGCCGATTCGGGATTTTGACATCGAGCATGACATTGAAAAAGAGACGGTTTGCACACCTAAAGAACCCGATTCAACGCCTGAGTCGCCGATTTCTGCCTCAGCCTTGGAATCGATCCGATCACTGAGCGCAGATAACGGCGATGATTTTCTAAAAAGCATTATAGAAATGTACTTGAGCAATACGGATTCGTCTATCAAATCGCTCGAAAAAGCGTGGTTAACCGGAGACATCGACCTGATTCGTTCGATATCGCACATGATGAAATCAAGCAGCAGCCAAATCGGGGCGCACGGACTAGCGGAATTATGCCTCGCTATTGAAACCCCGGCACGGAATCATCAATACGACAAAACCGGCAAATCTCTCATTAACATCATTGCTGAATTTAGCGATATTAAAAAGTGTTTGGAAAGCTACCTCAATGATTAGGCCTATACCTATTTATGCAAAATAACCATATTCTTATTATCGACGACGACCCGGTTATCCGTTTATTGATAACCCAGGCACTAAGATCGACCGGCTTTCAAACGACTGCAGTGAAAAACGGTGAAATAGGCTTAGAATCATTTCAAGAAAACGGCGCCGATGCAGTGTTACTCGATGTAATGATGCCTGACGGAATTGACGGCTTCGAGGTGTGTTCCGAGCTTAGAAATTCGCCGAATGGAAAACATACGCCGATCTTAATGATGACCGGCTTGGATGATTTAGAATCGGTGAACCGGGCGTTTGAGTCGGGAGCAACGGATTTCATTACCAAACCGATCAATTTAGCCTTATTAGGTCATCGCGTTCGCTATATGTTACGCGCGGCAAACACCACATCCCGTTTACTGGAAAGCGAACGGCGCCTTCATCGGATGGCGTATTTCGACAGCTTGACCGAACTGCCCAACCGTTTATTCTTTAAAGAACATCTACAATACATGATTGCTTTGGCGCAACGCCAAAAACAAAAATTAGGCGTACTGTTTTTAGATCTCGACGGCTTCAAACGTATCAACGATACGTTAGGACATCATCTAGGCGACCAAGTCCTGCAAGAAACAGGCTACCGGTTGCGCAATAGCCTGCGCGCCAGCGATGTTCTGATTCGTACGGGAGCCTCGGAAGACGGCGCTTCGCTTGCACGTTTAGGGGGGGATGAATTCACCGTTTTACTTTCGAGAATCAGCAGAAACGAAGATGCCGCCTCTGTTGCCGAACGCATTCGAAATAGCCTTTCGGAACGCTTTAAATTCGGCGATCATGAATTATACACAACCTCCAGTATCGGTATTGCTATTTACCCGGAAGACGGCGATAGCGCTGAAGAACTCCTAAAAAACGCGGACATGGCGATGTACTATGCCAAACGCAGCGGCGGCAATAGATTTCAATATTTTTCTAACCGGATGACGGAAGCCGCTTTGCGCCGTCTCAAACTGGAAAATCATTTACGTAAAGCAATTGAACGCCAAGAACTGTCATTACACTATCAACCTCTCTTTGATATCACAACATCAAAATATTGCGGCGTTGAAGCCTTGTTGCGCTGGAACAGCCCGGAAATCGGACAAATCCCGCCTTCCGAATTCATTCCGTTGGCTGAGGAAACCGGATTAATCATCGGAATAGGCGAATGGGTTTTAAGAGAAGCTTGCAGCCAAGCTCGCGTATGGCTTAATAATGCCATACCGTTCTGCCGTATGGCCGTTAATGTGTCCGGCATGCAAATACTGAATAAAGGATTTGCCGAACAGGTCAATTCTATTTTATCGGAAAATAACCTTGACCCACGCTTTCTGGAGCTGGAATTAACCGAAACGGCCTTGATTGCCGATGAAGCAGGCGTTTTAGATCATTTGAAAACACTCAAAAAAATCGGCTTACAACTTGCCATCGACGATTTCGGTATGGGTTATTCCAGCTTAAGTCGTTTGAAACTTTTTCCGATTGATCGTTTAAAAATCGATCGAAGCTTCATCATCGATATTGAAAACGCTTCCGAAAACGGGGCCATTGCAAATGCGGTTATTGCGATGGCTGTCAGCATGAGCATGAAAGTGATCGCTGAAGGCGTAGAAACGGACAAGCAACTTCAGTTTTTAAAGGCTAGAGGCTGTGATGAAGCGCAGGGTTATTACTTAAGCAAACCGCTTCCCGCGCTTCAGGCGGAGTTATTTCTCGCGGCTCACGCTTAAAAAAACGTCCGATTTTTTAAGCGCAATCGATTAATCAATGAAAACCGTTGAATGGTTGAAGATTTGCATACTTTCGCTATGTCGAAACGTCAAACTGTCAGCTGTAATTTACGCCGTTCAAAAAGGACTGCAATCAGAAGGTAAAGCAATAATAACGCGCCGGGTAAAACACCCGGTGGCCAGAAAATGATACCCTTAAGATGCAAACTTGCCTCGTAAATGCCCAACCCTAGCGCAATATATGCCGATATTTGCAGCACATCGTATTTAACAGGGTAATAAAACCGCCCCAGTACATAAGAGACCAAGGCCATACCTGCATACCCGATTAAGTGCGCCCATGCCGATCCCGTATAGCCGTAAACGGGAATCCACCAAATATTCAACACAATCGTCAACACCGCCGCGCAGGAAGACACCAAGGCGCCGATCAACGTATGATCGGTTAACTTGTACCAGATCGATAAGTTGACATAGACACCCAAGAATAAATTTGCCAGTAACAGAATGGGGACAACCTCGAGACCCGATCGAAATTCCGGACCGACAAAATACTTAAAGAAATCGATAAATAAAGTCACCAGCAAAAAGATGAACACACAGAACACGACAAAAAACCGTAACACCTTTGCATAAATGAGTTTGGCGTCTGCATTTCCCGAATACGAAAAAAAGAAAGGCTCGGCTGCAAAACGAAACGCCTGAATAAAGAGAGACATCAATATCGACAATTTATAGCAGGCACCATAAATGCCCAGCATTTTCATATTGGTCGCCAAATCATAAGGCAACAGTTGTTTTAATAAGACCCGATCCAGCATTTCATTAATGATGCCTGCAAAGCCGATCACCACCATCGGCAGCGAGTAACCCAGCATCTTGCGGAATAAAAGTTTGTCGAAGCCGCCGTTTAAACCTAATAGTTGCGGCGATAACATAATGAATTTACAAATGCTGGCGATTAGATTGGCGATAAAAATATAACCCACTCCAATTTGGGGATCGTAGATTTTTGCAACCCAAGGAAACGCCTCGTTACCGAGCAATTTTGGGCAATATTTAATGAAAAAAAGGCTTAAGCCGACGGTTATCAATATCTCAACGATCTTAATTCCGGCAAAGCGGAAGGCTTTATTTTCTGCACGAAGACGGGCAAAAGGGATGGATGCAATCGCATCCATTATCAAAATAAGGCTAAAGCAAAGTACATACTCGGGATGATCCGGGTATTTGAGCAAATCCGATAACCAGGGATTAATCCAGAGAATACCACCGAAAAAACCCAGGTTCATTACTAAAATAAACCATAAAGAGGTCGAATACGCTTTATCTTGAATGGGTTCTTCTTTGTTGCGAAACCGGAAATAACCGGTATCGAAACCGAAAATCAAAACCACGGAAAAAAAACCAGCGTAAGCATAAAATTCGGATACAACACCATATTCCTCGGCTGAGAAATAATAGGTGTACAGCGGCACCAACAGATAATTCAGGAATCGGCCGAAGATACTACTTAAACCGTAAACAGCAGTCTGCGAGGCGAGTTTTCTAATGATGCCCATATTTAATTGAAGTTATAGTTATTTGAAATTAAACAAAGGTATGGATGATCTAAATTAAGCTGGATCCGCTTTAATAGAATACAAAACGCGCAAATAATCTTTTTTTAAAATAAATAGCTTTACTTTATTTACATCGGCTTATCGCGATCATTTACGATCTTGAAGGTAAATAACCTTACCCGCTTGTATAGTATGGGTAACTCGGCCTTTTAAAGACATTCCCCAGAACGGCGTATTAATCCCTTGGCTTCGCCAATTTTCAGAATTGACTTCCCAAGTTTGTTCCGGGTCGAAAATACAAATATCGGCGGCAAAACCCGGTGTTAATGCACCTCTTTCCAAACCCAAAATGCTTGCTGGTTTGTGCGTTAATGCGGCAATGCCTTGTTCGATTTTAATCGTACCGTCGTAAACCAGTTTCAACATCAACGGCAATAAAGTTTCTAACGATGAAATACCGGGTTCCGTTTCAGGAAATGCGCCTAATTTAGCATCGAGATCGTGCGGCTGATGGTCGGAGCAAATACAATCAATGGTACCGCTAGCTAGACCTTCATTTAAAGTTTCTCTATCACGGCTCGAGCGGAATGGGGGTAGGACATGATATGCACTATCGAAAGGAATAATATCATCTTCAGTCAAGTGCAGTTGATGGATTGCAACATCGGCACTGACGGCCAAACCGTATTTTTTAGCTTGATGTAGTCGAATCACTGAACGTCTGCTGCTTAATTGCCCGAAGTGTACGCGACAACCTGTAAGCTCCGCTAACTCCAGACATTGTGCTAAGGCTATGGTTTCTGCCGCATCGGGAATGCTTGGTAAGCCGTAGCGGGTTGAAAATGATCCTTCGTGAACGCAGCCATTATTCGCCAAGGAGTGATCGTTCGGGCGATAAATAAGCAATAGATCATGGCTGGCAGCGTATTCCATAGCGCGCCTAAGGATGAGCAGGCTTTTTAAGGGTTGATTAGCATTGCTGACTGCAACACACCCTGCATCTCTAAGGGCAACCATAGCGCTTAACTCTGCCCCGTCCAATTTTTGGGTAAGTGCGCCGATGGGCAGAATCTGCATATAACCGGTTTTTTCTGCCTGATCTTTTATCAACTCGGCAACAGCACGGGCGTCGATTACAGGAACTGTGTCCGGCTGGAGGCATAAGGTTGTTATACCTGCTGCTGCGGCAGCGGCTGTTTCACTGGCAAAGGTCGCTTTTCGGCTTTGTCCCGGCTCCCTTAACCGTGTGCTTAAATCGATAAACCCTGGACATACAATTTTGTTGTTGGCGTTAATCTCTTTATCTGCTTTAAATCCGGCATGATCATCGTTTACCGATACAATTTTCCCTTCGTTGATGTACACAGAACCGACACGGTCAATGCGATTAGCCGGATCGATAATCCTGCCGTTTTTAATAAGTAGACTAGCCATCAAAACTTTCCTGCTTCTGCATTGCCATCGCCATAATCGCCATCCGTATGGCTATCCCGTTACTCACTTGCTTTAAAATGACCGATTGCGGGCCGTCGGCGACTTTAGAATCGATTTCGACCCCGCGATTGATCGGACCGGGATGCATGACAATTGCATCGGGTTTGGCGAGTTTTAACCGCTCCGGCGTTAACCCGAAACATTTGAAATATTCGCTCTCGCTCGGTAACAAAGCCGATGTCATCCGTTCCTTTTGCAGCCGCAACATAATGATGACGTCAATATCTTTCAACCCATCAGCCAAGCTGTGCGAAACCGTCACACCCATCGTTTCAACTTGTGCGGGCAGTAATGTTTTCGGAGCGATAACACGGATTTCCGCCGCTCCCAGCGTATTCAACGCTTGAATATTGGAACGTGCGACTCTGGAATGAAGAATGTCGCCAACAATAGCCACTCTTAATTTCGAAAAATCCTGCTTGAATTGGCGGATGGTAAACATGTCCAGCATTGCCTGCGTCGGATGCGCATGCTGCCCGTCGCCGGCATTAATTACGCTAATATGCTTGGATGCATGTTGTGCGATAAAGTGCGCCGCGCCGCTGATGCCGTGTCGAACCACAAACATATCGACATACATCGCTTCCAGATTTCGGATGGTATCCAATAGGCTTTCGCCTTTCGATGTCGAAGAGGTTGCAATGCTCATGCTCAATACATCGGCGGATAAACGTTTAGCCGCAAGTTCGAAAGTCGTCCGGGTACGGGTGCTATTTTCAAAAAACAAATTGACGATACTTTTGCCGCGTAGCAAGGGTATTTTTTTGATGCGTTGATCGTTGACGCCGATAAAGGACTCCGCTAAATCGAGAATGTCCACCAAAAGTTGCTTTTCTAAGCCTTCAATCGTCAGAAAGTGTTTCAGTTTACCTTCCGAATTTAATTGTAAATTATTCGACATAACTAGGCGACCGCATCGACATACTGTATTTCAATTGCCAAAGGATCGGGACCGGTCAATTTGATCCGCTGCCCCGCATTTAATTTTAGGCGCATACCGGCGCAATCCGGGCTAATCGGTATTTGTTTTCCGTCGCGTTCTATTAATACCGCCAACAAAACTTGGCTGGGGCGTCCGTAATCGAATAGCTCATTGAGTGCGGCGCGCACGGTTCTGCCGGTATAAAAAACATCGTCGACTAAGATAATATTTCGCCCTTCTATCTGTGCCGGTAATTGACTCGGTTTAACGTTCGGGTTTACACCGATTTGAGAAAAATCGTCACGGTAAAACGATATATCAAGTAAGCCTAAGGGTTGTTTAATTGTAAGTCTTCGATGCAGAATTTCAGCAACCCAAACCCCGCCGCTTCGAATGCCTATCATCAGCGGATCGGTAATATTTCGTTCGGTAATCGCTTGTTTTAACTTAATCTCCAAATTTTCAAGGAGTTCGGAGACGTCGAAGTCAGCAGCTGTCATCATCGTGTATTTTCATTTAGCCAGGATTGCAAGATAAGTTGTGCCGCAAGTTGATCTTGTACCGCCCACAATTTTGTAGCATTCACGTTTACTTCATCAAAGAGCATTTGTTTTGCCTCAAAGGTTGATAAGGCTTCGTCTTGACGATAAACAGACAATCGATACCTCCCTTCTAATTGCCGGCAGAATTTTAACATTCGCGGTGTTATAACGTTGTCGGAGCCGTCGTCTTGTTTTGAGATACCTACGACAAGACCGGCAGGCATCCAGTCTTCAATCAGTTTTGTGATACCCCTCCAATCCGGTGCCTGATTGACGGACGGCAATGTTTTTAAGGGACTGGCAATTCCCGTCATCAAATGCCCAACGGCAATGCCTATTTTTTTATGACCGAAATCGAAACCTAGAAAAGTATCGTCGGGTGTATTTCTACAAAGAGGATCGTTTCGACGGCTGTCAGCCATGACCCGCCGGTGTGGTTAATTGGTTAATGTTAATGCCGATCTGACTGGCTGCCGCATTCCAACGTTCGTTAAGCGGCGTTTCGAATAATATCTGATCGGTAAAAGGCGTATTCAGCCAGGAGTTACTCAACATTTCCTGTTCAAGTTGCCCTTCTCCCCAACCGGCATAACCTAACGCAATCAAGTATTTTTCAGGCCCCTCGCCTGCAGCTATGGCTTCAATAACATCGCGAGATGTCGTTAGCGAAATGTTATCGGAAACAGGCAAGGTCATATCCCACTCACCCCCGGATGTATGGACCACAAATCCCCTGTCTTGTTGGACAGGACCACCTGCGTAGACCGGTGTTTCAGCAATTTCATCTGATCGCGATGAAATATTCATTTGTTTGAAAATTTCACCCAATTTCATATCGGCGGAACGGTTGATTACAATCCCTAACGCGCCTTCTTTGGTATGTTGACAGAGAAATGTCACCGTATGATGAAATATCGGATCGAATAAGCTAGGCATCGCAATAAGGAATTGGTTATTGAGGTAACTGTTATCGCTCATATTAAAAATCCTATAATGCTTATCGTTGTTTTAAGGCGTAGTCATACCGGCTTCATCGGAAAACTTCCATTTTCTACTTATAACTAAGACATTGAGCTCCTTTAACAGTTCGCTGGGTAACGCCGGGAAAGGCGCGCTCATCTTGACAATTCGTTTAGCGGCCTCATCAAGCTCAGGATACCCAGACGGTTTAGAAATACGAATACTATAGATGCTGCCGTCCGCTTTTATACCGACATCCATTGTTAATGTCCCGGCAAAATTTTTCTTAGCGGCGATGGACGGATAATTCATATTTCCCGTGCGTTCGACTTTACTTTCCCAGTCTTTAACATATTGTGCCGCAACATATTGATGGGCGCTAACCGAATTGGCAAATTTTATTTTAGTCTGATCGGCGCTTTGTTGTTTTAGCCTGATTTCCGTTCCGTATTGCGCGATTTGTTGTTGTAGGGATTCAGCCGTCAAATGCGGCCGCTTTTCGATGTCGTGCGTCGTTTCGGGATGCTTTTCGGCAACTACTTTTACCGGCGCTTTATGCTGGGTAATCACTTTCTGTTTGGCTTTGGGTTCTGCCGCTTCTTGCTCTGTCTTATCCGCTTGTTTCTTCGGACTATTTCCTTGACTGACGATCCGTTTTGCGGGCGGTTGCGGTTTACTAATGACTTTTTCCCCGGCGCCGATTTGATTGTCTTGTGCTAAAAATTTGGCTTTTTTGGGTGCTTTTTTTGCCGGTGTCGTTATCAAAACGACGTCAATCGAGCGGCTGTTTTGAATAGGCATTTCAGGTTCGGTAAACCGGACGCCGAGCACAATGACGATGTGAATCAGGAACGCAACAAAAAGCGCCACTAACATGCGGTCGTTTGTTGTCACCTCGGATTTCGATTGGAATAGTGCCAATTTCGCCATTAATTCAGGATCGACTCAACATGATCCATTAATTGTCCGCTGATATTCAAGCCGAACTGTTTATCTAATTCTTGTACACAGGTCGGACTTGTCACATTGATTTCGGTTAACGTGCTGCCGATGACATCTAAACCGACAAAAACCAGCCCCTTTTCTCTCAATGTTGGTCCTACTTGACTTGCAATCCAACGATCTTGGTCCGTTAACGGTCTACCCTCGCCTGTTCCGCCGGCGGCCAAATTACCTCTACTTTCTCCTTGCGCCGGTATACGCGCAAGACAATAAGGCACCGGTTCGCCGTTAACCATTAAGATTCGTTTGTCGCCGTCTTTGATTTCAGGCAGATATTTTTGCGCCATCACAGTGCGGGTATTATGCAACGTCATGGTTTCTAAAATAACACTCATGTTGGGATCGCCTTCACGAATCCGAAAAATAGAGGCACCGCCCATACCGTCCAAAGGCTTGAGTATAATATTGCCCTGTTCGGCTAAAAACGCTTTGATTTGCACCGAATTTTTTGTCACCAAGGTTTCAGTGCAACACTGCGGAAACCAGGATGTGTAGAGTTTCTCGTTCGCGTCGCGCAAAGACTGCGGTCTATTGATGACGTAAGCACCGTCGTGTTCCGCTTGCTCAAGTATATGAGTTGCATAGAGGTATTCTTGATCGAACGGCGGATCTTTACGCATGATAATGACATCTAACGAAGCAAGTTCGATATTGTGCGTATTTAAAAAACGAAACCAACCGCGTTCATCACTCTTCACCTCTAAGGTTCGAGTCTCTGCGTAAGCTTTGCCATTCCTAAGATAAAGATTTTCCAGCTCCATATAGTGTAATTCCCAAGATCTAGCTTGAGCTTCGAGCAACATGGCAAAACTGGTGTCTTTTTTGATATTGATGCGGTCGATGGGATCCATGACCATGCCGAGTTTTACTGGCATTGATGATTTCCAAAAAGTGTCTTAAGTTGATTCATTCTCTCATTTTATAGATTGTTATTTACCTTGAAAAGAAATTTTGGTATAAAGATTGGCTAATTTGAATTCAGGCACCCATGTAGAGGCTCATCATGTCCAGAGTATGTCAAGTAACAGGAAAAGCGCCTGTGGTAGGCAACAACGTATCACACGCTAACAATAAAACCAAAAGACGTTTTCTTCCAAATCTTCAGCACCACAGATTTTGGGTAGAAAGCGAAAACCGCTGGGTTCGCCTGCGGGTATCCACTAAAGGAATGCGAATCATCGACAAGAAAGGTATCGACTCGGTTCTGGCGGATTTGCGTAAAAACGGCACAATAGCTTAAGGGGACTGAACATGCGCGATAAAATTAAACTTATTTCTAGTGAAGGCACAGGCCACTTCTACACCACTACAAAAAACAAAAAAACCATGCCGGAAAAAATGGAGATCAAAAAATTCGATCCCGTCGTCCGTAAGCATGTCATGTACAAAGAAGGCAAAATCAAGTAGTTGCAATTTTATTAAGCTCTACTTTAGAAGATTCTATTCGTTAAAGAGTGAGCAGCACTCGCTGATCACTCTTTAAATAAAAAACCGGGAAACGCGTTCCCCGAATTGTTTTTTTCCAGTATTGAATTACCTTCAAATTTCGGTTATTTGCTTTTTGTTAATCGATTCAATATATCTTTTAACCGTTCTAGCTGCTGAGTCAAAACCTGATTTCTGGATTCGGCTTGCTCTTTTTCTGTCTGTAACTGGATAATTTTAGCCTGCATTTCGCGATTAACCTGTAAAAGTCTTTCGTTTTCGGCGTTCAAATCTTCAGAAGCTACCTCAATAACAGAGCTACTTTCGTCAGGTAAGTTTTCCGGTACGTTTTCCTGCTCGAAACTTGTCGAATCCTCTGCAGGCTCAAAAGGCAGAGACTCCTGTGCATCGTCTTCTTCTGCTTCCTCAATACCCATGCCGCCTTTCAATACGCGTGCATCGATATTATTTTTTGTCAGCAAGAACGCTCCCGCTTCGCTTTCAATCCCTTTGGCGCAAACGACAATAACTTGTTTATCTTTTGGGATTTCCCCCAAGCGCATTCGTAATGTCATTAACGGGATATTTGCGCTACCGATAAGATTCTGTTTTACAAAAGACAAAGGTAATCTGACATCCAGCACAATCGCCCCTGTTTGTAAGGCGCCCGGTAAATCTTCAGGCGCAATAAAATCAACCAACGGAGTCTTGATATGATCCAAAAAGTGCTTTTTGTTTAGCTGTATAACACTGACATCGTTCAACGCAGTTACCGTTTCATGAGAAATTGCATCGGTAATTAAATATTCATCGCCAAAACTGTCCCCTGTACTCAGCTTTACTTGATGGGCTTCATCATCAAATGTTCGTGCGAGCAGACATTGCCCTTTAATGATGAGAAAAAAGCTGTCAACAGGGCTTTCTTCCTTGATAATAACCTCATTTTCGGAATAGTGAGCGGTCTTAAGAGAAATGAGAATTTTCTGTAGATTGATAGCCGATAAATTCTGAAAAAGCGGCAGCCGCAATAAAGCCGTCATCCAATCGTCCGAATCCTCGCTTAAATCTTCGATAAGCGTGAATCCTTGATTTTCATCGTAAACCGCTTGTGGCGGGTTATTGACTATATCGGCGGTCAGCCGCACGATACGCACAACACCATTCGCTATTGCATCGATTTTTCGAGGTATTTGATGGGCGAGAGCAAATTTTGCCGATTCGCTATCCGAATTTATGACATCGACGATAAGTTCGTCCGCTTGAAGTACCACACTGCCGTTAAGAAGATAAATCAAATCGGTACTTTGATCTCCCCTTTTGAAAATAGCTTCGTCTTTTAATTGTTCTACCTTGATATTTTTACACAGATCGACGAACGCCTCGCTCGGAAAAGAAGCTAAAGGCACGAAATTGCGAAGAATACGCCCTTCATCGGAGTTTGTTAAAACAGCCATTTAATTTCCTTATTGACGGATCGGGTGTGCGCTTGCACTAGAATAAAAAATACTTTATACCTTGTTTTAAACGTTTTAAGACCTATATTGTCTATCGACCGCGTTTAACGACATTCGGAACAACAATGATAAACAAAAACAAATTCATCTTACTGATTTTTATAAGCACATTATCTATATTGCCGTTTTTTAGTTCAGTCAGCTTTGCCGTAGGCTTACCCTCGTTTACCGAGAGCCAGCCGGTTCCGTCGCTTGCACCGATGCTGGAACGCAGTATGCCGGCGGTGGTTAATATTTCAACGTCTACTAATATCGAGGTTGCTCAAAATCCGCTGATGCAGGATCCGTTTTTCCGGCATTTTTTCAATATCCCGAACCAATCCCGCAAGCAACAGAAAAACAGCTTAGGTTCCGGCGTAATTATAGACAGTGATCAAGGCTTAGTCTTGACAAATAACCATGTTATCGACAAAGCCGATAAAATTATGGTCACTTTACAAGACGGACGCCAACTCAATGCCGAACTGGTAGGCAAAGATCCTGAAGCCGATGTCGCCGTTATTCGTATTCCGGTTAATAATTTAACGGAATTGCCGATAGCGAACTCCAGCCAGCTTAGAGTCGGCGACTTTGTCGTGGCTATCGGAAATCCGTTTGGGTTAGGCCAGACCGTAACATCCGGCATTGTCAGCGCCTTAGGACGTTCCGGCTTGGGTATCGAGGGTTATGAGGATTTCATCCAAACCGACGCCTCCATTAACCCCGGAAACTCCGGCGGTGCGCTGGTAAATTTAAAAGGCGAATTCATCGGCATGAACACCGCTATTTTAGCGCCGAGCGGCGGTAACGTCGGTATCGGCTTCGCTATCCCTTCAAATATGGTCATGACGATTAAAGATTCGCTGGTTAAACACGGTGAAGTTCGCAGAGGGCTTTTAGGCGTCACCACGCAAGATTTGACTCCGGAATTGGTAAAGGCATTCAACCTTAAAGAAATCCAAGGTGCCGCTATCAGCCGAATCGAAAACAATTCGCCCGCTGAAAAGGCCGGTTTGGAATTGGGCGACATCGTCGTATCGGCTAATGGTAAATCCATCAAAAATAGCCATGATTTGCGCAACATCATAGGACTGTTGCAAATCGGCGATAAGGTCGATTTGGAATATTATCGCGGCGACGAAAAACGTGAAACGACTGCCGTCATCGGTAAACAAGAACGCGCACAAATTTCCGGCGATAAATTACATTCTCGTTTGCAGGGCACGATACTGAGCAATAGCCAGCGCGATCAAGTCGAGGGCATTGTTATCGATAAAATCAATACGGCATCGTATGCTTGGCGTATCGGCTTAAGACCGGGAGACGTGATTGTGTCGGCCAATCAGTATCGTGTTCACAATCTCGACGAACTGAAGGAAGTTGTCAATCCAAAATCCGGCTTGCTCCTAAACATCCAGCGGGGAGAGGAAGCCTTCTTCGCCATGCTGAATTAAGCGTGATGAAAGACTTGTCCGTTAACCTTGAGTCTTATCGGCAATAAATGACTTGTGTTAGCGGGCAAGATGGTTATTTAATAGCGGCAATACCACTCACTAAATAGTATCGTGAACAACGACAAGCCATTTATTCCATTATCGGCCGCCGTATTGGTTATCTCGGATACGCGGACCGAAGCCGACGATATTTCCGGGCTAACGTTAGTCGAATGTTTGAAATCGGCCGATCATAAACTGATTAACAAAACCATCGTTCCTGACAATATTTATAAAATCAGAGCGGTCGTTTCCAACTGGATTGCCGACGATGCCGTAAACGTCATTATTTGTACGGGCGGCACCGGCGTAACCGGGCGAGACGGCACTCCGGAAGCGGTAACGCCCCTGCTCGATAAAGTGTTAGACGGTTTCGGCGAAATGTTCAGGATGCTGTCGTATCAGGAGATTAAAACATCGACCATTCAATCGCGCGCAGTCGCAGGTGTCGCTAACGGCACCTTTGTTTTCTGTTTGCCGGGTTCATCGGGCGCATGCAAAACTGCGTGGGAACATCTCATTAAAGATCAATTAGATTCACGCACCAAGCCTTGCAATCTCGTGCAACTGATGCCCAGACTCCGGGAGCATTAATATGAAATCGGTTTTCCTTTCGCTAGGCGCATTTTGTGCTTTTTCCGGCGTCGGTTTAGGCGCATTCGGCGCGCATGGCTTGAAAACGATATTAAGTGCCGAATCGTTAGCCATTTACCAAACCGGCGTCACTTACCAAATGTGGCATTCGTTAGGGCTTTTCGGCGTAGGACTTTTACAAAATCAAATGCCGGAGTCAAAAAAAATTAGTTGGTCGGGCCGTTTCATGTTTCTCGGCATTTTGCTTTTTTCGGGCAGTCTATACCTCTTGGCCATTTTGGATTATCGCTGGCTCGGCATGATAACCCCTGTAGGCGGTGTATGTTTTCTACTCTCATGGCTGCTACTTTTCCTCACTTTTCAAACCAAAAATTCTAACAGCAGGTACAAATAATGCGCGATGCAAACCCACAAACGGTCTATCTTAAAGACTATAAAGTACCTGATTACCTTATCCAAACAGTCGACCTCAACTTTACGTTAGACGAACAACAAACGAGAGTCATTTCAAGGCTCTCCTTAATCAGGAATCCGGCCAGCCAGTCGAACGAGGCTGCGCTGATACTTAACGGCGAAAATCTCAAGCTTTTACAAATTGTTTTAAACGACGATACCGTTTTGACGGAAAGCGACTTTCAAGTCACGCCGGATAGCCTCATTGTTCATCATGTCCCGCAACAACGTAGCTTTACCTTAACGATTGAAAACGAAATCAACCCAAAAGCCAATACGGCTTTAGAGGGACTGTATTTATCCAAAGACATGTTGTGCACGCAATGCGAAGCGGAAGGATTTAGGAAGATCACCTATTTTCTTGATCGCCCCGATGTCATGGCGAAATTCACCACAACCCTAGTGGGCGATAAAGATCGTTATCCGGTTTTACTCTCAAACGGCAATAAAATTGCTTCGGGCGAACTCGAAAACAACAGGCATTGGGTGACTTGGCAAGATCCTTTCAATAAACCCTGCTACTTATTCGCCTTGGTTGCGGGCCGATTGGAATGCCTGGAAGACTCTTATCGAACAATGTCCGGACGGAATGTAAGCTTACAAATCTTTGTCGAACCGCACGATATCGACAAATGCGCACACGCCATGCAGTCCTTGAAAAACTCGATGGCATGGGATGAAAAAGTTTACGGACGGGAATACGACCTCGATCTCTATATGATTGTCGCGGTGAGCCATTTCAATATGGGCGCAATGGAAAATAAGGGCTTGAATATTTTCAACACCAAATTCGTCTTGGCGCGCCCGGACACGGCGACCGACTCCGATTACGAACATATCGAGGGCGTCATCGGGCATGAATACTTCCACAACTGGACCGGCAACCGCATTACCTGCCGGGATTGGTTTCAGTTAAGTTTAAAAGAAGGCTTTACCGTTTTTCGCGATCAGGAATTCACAGGCGATCATACCTCGAAAGCCGTAAAACGTATCGAAGACGTTAACAATCTGAGGACCCGGCAATTTGCCGAAGACGCCGGTCCGATGGCGCATCCAATCCGGCCGGATTCTTATATCGAAATCAACAATTTTTATACGCTAACAGTCTACGAAAAAGGCGCGGAAGTTGTCAGGATGCTGCATACTCTGCTGGGACCGGAAGGCTTCAGAAAAGGTTGCGACTGCTATTTTGAGCGTCACGACGGTCAAGCAGTGACCTGCGACGATTTTGTGAGTGCCATGGAAGCCGCCAATTCGGTCGATTTAACACAATTCCGGCGGTGGTACGGACAAGCCGGAACACCGGTAATCCACGTCGAGCAAAGTTATGATTCAAACAATCAAACGCTGATGTTAACAATCACACAAAGCTGTCCGCCGACACCCGGTCAACCGGAAAAAGCACCGCTGCATATCCCTATTAGCATCGGTTTAATCGATAATCAAGGCAAGACCCAAAAATGTAGATTGCAAGGAGACGATAAAGAAGCCGATGAAGTGACACTACAACTCAAATCGGCTAAAGAATATTTTGTTTTTAAAGGGTTAAAAGAGAAACCAATCGTCTCCATCCTGCGGAATTTTTCAGCGCCCGTCAAACTGGATATGGAACGCAGCTTGGATGAACTCGCGTTTTTATTAAGCTACGACACCGATACCTTTAACCGTTGGGAAGCCGGGCAACAACTCGCAGGAAAAGTAATTGCCGGCTTGATTGCCGACTTCCAGCAAGGTAGAGAGTTACAAGTCGTTCCCATCATGGTCGACGCCTTCAGACAGGTGCTTTCACAACCTTGGGACGACCTTTCGTATTTTTCGCTATTGCTAAGTTTGCCGTCGGAAAGCTATTTAGCCGAACAAATCCCTGTCATTGATGTGACTGCAATTCATATTGCCAGAGAATTTGTCATTCGCACGCTCGCTGAAGTTTTGCAAGCCGACCTTGAAAAGCTTTACACGGCAAACCATCGCGATGAATCCGGTCATTTCGATTCCGGCGCAATCGGACGCAGGCGAATCAAAAATATGTGTTTAAGTTTTCTAAGCCGCTTGGAAAACAACAAAATTCAGCAATGGACTGAAGAACAGTTTAATACGGCCAAGAATATGACCGATCAAATTGCAGCACTTGCGAATATCGTAAATCATCCCCATCCGGCTAAAGATCAATGCTTAAAAAGCTTTTATCAAAAATGGCAATCGGAAGCCTTGGTTATCGATAAATGGTTTGCCATTCAATCGGCCAGTCCGATGCCGGACACATTCGCCAATGTTCTCAGTCTCCTAAAACATCCAGCTTTCGATTTAGCCACACCTAATCGAGTGAGAGCCGTTATCGGTTCGTTTACCCAAGCCAATCCGCTGCATTTTCATGCCGGCAACGGACAAGGATATGAATTTCTGGCCGATCAAGTAATTGCTCTGAATAGTCTAAATCCTCAAGTCGCCTCACGTATGTTGGGTCCCTTAACATCCTGGCGGCGCTACGACCAAAACAGACAAGCACTGATGAAAACGCAACTTGAGCGAGTCATGAACAGTCCTGATATTTCAAGGGATTTATATGAAGTTGCGAGTAAAAGCTTAATATAAGCCGAAAACAGCTCGGACTATTTTTAGTGTCTATAGGAAAATAAACATGGCGGGGTCGGCTTTGTGGGGTTTTATAGATTCGATCTTGTGCGGTTTTATTTTCCCTTCGACTCCGCTCAGGGAACCCCGTTGAGTTTAATATCGTTCCCTGAGCATGGCCGAAGGTAGCAAATATAGCTTTAGCTTACACATTAAAGGACCGTATCAATAAGTTCCCCTTGCCTCCGCTCAGAGAACGTTATCAGGCATTGAATCTTTTCCACGGAATCGCTGAGACTATGAAACTAATTGACTAAAATTTAGCCTAATTTAGGCAAATGAATCGCAAAGTTTATTTGCTTTGCGTGATTCGGTTATTAACCATTTCCAAGCATAATTATGTTAAGAATTTTATTTTTTTTAGTTAGCTTTTCTGTGTTTGCAGCGCCTCGCGCTTACATTCCGCCGGGCGGTTTTCAGGATAATTTTTGGCAGCAAGTGCAAATCCAGCATTTACAAACGCAGCAACAACTCCAATATCAAGATCAATACCGAAGATCGTTGCTTTTACAAGATCAAGAACGCCAATTACAACAGTTGATAGATCAGCAAAACCAGATGGAATTCTTCCAACGAAATCAAATGATGCATCAACATTCCGACCGTCTTAGAATGTATACCCAACCGCTGGGGCCTAGGCCGAAAGCCGTTAAGAAAAATGCTAACAAATAGTAAAGTTATGCGCTTTCTTACCGGCTCGTGATTCTAATTTACCTGATTATTGATAGCTCGCTATCTCATTGAAATTGAGGTATCGATAGGTATCCGGTGCCGTTGCGCTAATAACATCTGCATATTCACGATACTCTTCTATCGTCGGAATTTTCCCCAGCAATGAACATACAGCGCCTAGTTCTGCTGACGAAAGGAATACGTTGGCGCCGTTACCTAAACGATTAGGAAAATTGCGGGTTGAGGTCGACACAACTGTTGCACCTTCTTTTACACGCGCCTGATTCCCCATACACAATGAACATCCCGGCATTTCCATACGCGCCCCGGCTTTGCCGAATGTGCCGTAATAGCCCTCTTCGACTAACTGATTTTGGTCCATTTTAGTCGGCGGTGCAATCCACAAACGTGTCGGTAAATCGCCTTTGTGTTTATCCAGCAATTTACCGGCGGCGCGGAAATGCCCGATATTCGTCATGCAAGACCCTAAAAAGACTTCATCGATTTTAGTTCCTGCAACTTCCGATAAGGGTTTAATATCGTCAGGATCGTTCGGGCAAGCCAATAGCGGTTCTTTGATTTCATCCATATCGATTTCGATGATTTCATAGTACTCCGCGTCGGCGTCCGGCTCCATCAACACCGGATTTGCCAACCAGGCTTCCATGTTTTTAATGCGTCGCTCGATGGTGCGTACATCGCCGTAGCCTTGGGCGATCATCCATCTTAATAAACTAACGTTGGAGGTAATGTACTCGATGATGGGTTCTTTGTTTAACCTGATCGTGCAACCGCCCGCTGAACGTTCTGCGGAAGCATCGGAGATTTCGAACGCTTGCTCGACCTTTAAATCCGGCAATCCTTCGATTTCCAATATCCTCCCGGAAAAGACATTCTTTTTGCCTTTTTTATCTAAGGTCAGCAAGCCGCGTTTTATAGCAGCATAAGGGATAGCATTGACCATATCCCGCAAGGTAATCCCCGGTTGCATCTTGCCTTTAAAGCGCACCAGGACCGATTCCGGCATATCCAACGGCATGACCCCGGTTGCCGCTGCAAAAGCTACCAATCCCGAACCTGCCGGAAAGCTAATTCCGATAGGGAAACGGGTATGCGAATCCCCGCCTGTACCGACCGTATCCGGCAGAAGCATCCGGTTTAACCAGGAATGAATAATTCCATCGCCCGGACGTAACGATACACCGCCCCGGTTCATGATGAAATCCGGCAAGGTGTGGTGCATGGTAACATCCACCGGCTTTGGATAAGCGGCGGTATGACAAAAGGACTGCAAGACTAAATCGGCTGAAAACCCTAAACAGGCTAAATCCTTTAATTCGTCGCGCGTCATCGGGCCGGTAGTATCTTGCGAACCGACAGTGGTCATATAAGGCTCGCAATAGGTATTCGGACGAACACCCGGAACCCCGCAAGCTTTTCCGACCATTTTTTGCGCCAACGTGAACCCCTTGTTACTTTCTTGCGCCGATTGAGGACGTTTAAATACAGTAGATGCCGGTAATTCAAGCATTTTGCGAGCGCGCTCGGTTAAAGCCCGGCCGATAATCAGTGGGATACGCCCGCCGGCTCTCACTTCATCCAGTATTACATCGGTTTTTAACTCGAAACGACAGACCAACTCACCGCTTTCGTGACGTTTAACAACACCTTCATATGGATAAATATCGATGACATCGCCCATCGCCATTTGGGTAACATCGCATTCGAAAGGCAATGCACCGGAGTCTTCCATTGTATTGAAAAAAATCGGCGCAATCTTGCCGCCGATACAGACCCCGCCTTCCCGCTTATTCGGAATGTAAGGAATATCGTCACCCATGTACCATAACACCGAGTTGGTAGCCGATTTACGCGATGAACCCGTACCGACCACGTCTCCCACATACGCTACAGGAAAGCCTTTCTTTTTCAGCTCGGTAATTTGCTGCTCGGCATTGGTGATGCCTTCGCGCGGCATCTTCAACATCGCTTTGGCATGTAATGGAATATCGGGCCGCGACCACGCATCCGGCGCAGGCGACAAATCGTCCGTATTGGTTTCGCCGGTGACTTTAAAAACGGTGACGGTTAGTTTTTGAGGCACTTCCGGTTTAGCCGTAAACCATTCGGCCTCAGCCCAGGATTGAATGATCTGTTTAGCGTAAGCGTTGCCCGCATCCGCCTTTTCTTGTATGTCGTGAAAGGCATCGAATATCAGCAAGGTATGGGATAACGACTTGGCGGCAATCGACGCCATTTCTTTGTGGTCGAGCAAATCGATAAGCGGGGCAACATTGTAACCGCCTAGCATGGTGCCCAATAACTCAGTCGCTCGTGCAGGCCTTATGATTGGCGAAATAATCTCGGCTTTAGCAACCGCCGCAAGAAAACCCGCTTTCACATACGCCGCTTCATCCACACCCGCAGGGATACGGTTTGCCAATAAATCAAGCAAAAATGCTTCTTCACCTGCCGACGGTTGCTTTAATAACTCTATTAAAGCTGCTGTTTGTCCGGCATCTAAAGGTTTAGGTACTAGACCCTCTGCGGCGCGTTCTGCGGCTTGTTTACGGTATTGTTCTAACATGGATTGTTTCCGGTTAATAATAAATGATATTGAGGTTAATTTCGCTCAGTCGATGGTTTAACATTGACTCAGTAGTCCTTTTTGGATGAATTTGTTGATTAAAGGTTGCAAAAAATCTTTATAGTTTTGCCATTGACCCATCGAACTTTTATAAATAGGTCTTCGTATCTGGTATTTGCTTGCGGTAAGGACACCTCGTTTACTTTCATGAAAATCAAGGCATCGATCCTCCCAAGGCAGATCGCAATATTGAAGTAAATCCCGAATAATAGCTTCAGAATGACTAACCAATTCTTCGTATTGGATGGTTTTAATCCGATTAGGATAAACGGTCGTCCAATGGCTCATCAACCGATGATATTCGCAATAAAAATCACCGAGGCTTTCCAAGTCGAACGCGTACTCCTGTGCTTTGGCAAAATTCTGAAAATAACAAGACAAACAAGTATCGAGCGGATCTCTGTGTAGATGAATAATTTTTGCGTTCGGAAAGACCAATAATATGAACCCTATATAATTAAAATTCAACGGATTCTTATTGATCACTCTCGCTTTATTGCCCGATAAATTATTTAAATTATTGATATAGGACAGCCCGTATCCTAATAAATCATGCAAGGTGGTTTCATTCAAAAAAAACGGATAAGGTAATTTATTCTTGGTATTGAATTGAATGGTATTAACAATATTTTCGATATCGGGAAGTTCGCCCGCGCCGTGAACTAACGAATGACATGATAAAATTTGTTCGATCAGAGTGGTGCCGGAACGCGGCATACCTACGATAAAAATGGGCGTTCGACAGAAAAGCCCCCATTCTTTGGTTTTTTCTACAAATGCTTCATTAAAATACTGTATTTGAAGATTTGTAAGATTCCGGTTTCTTTCACCATCAAAACTTACCTTTTTTAATTTATTCCCTTTTTCGTAATGCTGAAAGGCTTTTGGATACCGGTTAGAATCGGCGCAAATTTTACCGGCTGCAAAATGCATGTAACATTTTTGATTAGCCGTCGTTTCTTTTCGCTGAATTTGTTTCTCGATGCTATTTAAAAGACTAGTTTGGTCGTCGCAGTACACCGATTCCGTAAAACCTTGATAAGCTTCGCCGTAATCCGGTTTTAGTTTAAATGCTTGTTGAAAATGAAAAGCCGCTTTATCAATAAGCCCTAATCTTGAATATATTCCAGCGCTATTGTGATGAAAATGGGCGTTTTCAGGTTGAATAATTAAGGCTTTTTCAAGATGCTTTAAAGCGTTCTCGTATTCGTTTCTATCCGCTTCGATCAATCCGTAAAAATGCAGCGCGGACGCATTTTCGGGATCGGAATCGATAATTTCCTTATACAGCCTGCCGGCCTCGAGTTTATTACCTTTCTGGTGGATTGTAATGGCTTGGTTTAATTTAGACATGTTTTAATGATTAAAAACATTCAAGGCGGCTTCTACTATGTTTGATTGTCTAAATTTATTTTACGTTTTATCGGGCTTACTGTCTTTGATAGACAAGACGAATTTTTAGTTGGCTCTGAAACCAGCATCGCTTTTATAAAGAACAAACATTATAGATTCGACCCAGTGAAGTCTTAACTCCCGTTCGCCTTCATGCCCTTCGGGTATTGAGCCTGTCGAAGGACGGTCTGTGCGTCGACTTGTTCAGCATTTATGCCCCGTGGGGTACGAACGGCTTAGACTTTAAACGGATGAATCGATAAATCATAAATTGCTTACATGGAGACATGAAGCAATTCATCACTTTAAGGTTTTGTATAAACGATTATGCCATCGCCCCCACAATCGCATCGCCCATTTCTTTAGTTCCAACTTTTGATTGCGGGTTCAAATCCGGAGTGACATATTTCCCTTCATTGACGACTTTTTCGAGAGCTGTTTTTACCCGTGCTGCCGCTTCAAACTCACCCAGATGGTTCAACATCATCACACCAGCCATGATGACGGCGGCGGGATTTGCCAGGTTTTTTCCGGCTATGTCGGGAGCACTGCCGTGCACCGCTTCGAAAAGAGCCGCATCGTCGCCGATGTTTGCACCGGGAATCAACCCAAGCCCGCCGACTAATCCGGCGGTTAAATCAGAAAGAATATCGCCGAACATATTCGTTGTTACCACAACATCGAACTGCTGCGGATTCATCACCATGTGCATACAAGCGGCATCGACGATTTTTTCGTCGAACTGGATATCAGGATATTTAGCCGCGGTTTCTCGCGCCACATCTAAGAAAATGCCTTGGGTGTATTTTAAGATATTGGCTTTGTGGCAAACGGTGACTTTTTTGCGGTTGTTATCGCGGGCGTATTTGAATGCGTACTCGATAACGCGCTGCGAACCGCTTCGGGTGACAACTGCTAAACTTTCGGCGATGTCTTTTTTGGCGGTAAGGTAATGCTCAAGCCCTGAATACAGTCCTTCGGTATTTTCCCGAACAATCACAATATCGACATCATCGTAACGGGTTTTAACACCCTCCCAACTCTTCGCCGGACGAACGTTTGCGTATAGTTCGTATTTTTGCCGAAGCGCCACATTAATACTGCGGAAGCCGGTACCGACCACGGTGGTCAACGGCCCTTTGAACGCCACACGGGTTTTATCGAAAGAGATCATCGTTTCGTCCGGAAGCGGCGTTTCGAATTTCTCAAACGCCGAAAGGCCTGCATACGCTTCTTCCCATTCGATCTTCGCGCCGGATGCGTCGATAATCTTAACAGCTTCATCCATGATAGACGGGCCGATCCCATCGCCTTTGATCAGCGTGACTTTATGCATTGATTATGTCCTATAAAAAATTTAATGACGGTTTTAAAGAATTTTGGAATTCTAAACTTAATCATCGAATGCCATTACTAATCAACACCACCCAATCGCTTCGCCAATTGGTCGATTCGCGCTAATAGTATTGAGTCTTCGAGATTGAGTATTTCCAAAAAATAACGTTGGTCTTCCGGATTTGCTTTAATGAATCGATTATCTAGATAATCGTTCAGTAGCAAATCCAATTCTCGTGTGCCGCGACGGCATTGCCATTTTAATTTTGCAAGCTCATCCATTAAGCTTATTTTATTTATCCTTTCGATTAACCAAAAGTTTTTTGGTTTCTGCGATAGCTTTGGCGGGATTCAACCCTTTAGGACAGGTATCGGTACAATTCATGATAGTGTGGCACCGATACAGTTTGAAAGCATCGTCAAGCTGGTCGAGCCGTACTTCGGTATTTTCGTCGCGGCTGTCGACCAGCCAGCGATAAGCCTGCAGCAGCACTGCCGGACCTAAATATTTATCGCTATTCCACCAATAGCTGGGACAACTGGTCGAACAGCAAGCGCATAAGACGCAATCATACAAACCGTCAAGCTTGTCGCGTTCGGCTTTGCTTTGTAAGCGTTCTTTTTCAGGGGGCGTTGAGTTATTGGTCAGCCAGGGTTTGATTTCTGCATACTGTTCATAAAAATGGGTCATATCCGGTACGAGATCCTTGACCACATCTAAATGCGGCAGAGGATATATTTTGATAGTGCCGGAATATTCGCTTATCGCTTTGGTGCAAACCAGCGTATTTCTGCCGTTTACATTCATCGCGCAAGATCCGCAGACACCTTCGCGACAGGAACGCCTGAAGGTCAACGTGCTGTCTACTTCATTTTTGATATAGATAATGGCATCCAAAACCTTGGTGCCGCAAGCGTCGGCATCCAGCTCATAAACATCGATTCGAGGATTTTCTCCCGTTTCTGGATCCCATCGATAAACTTCAAAACGTCGAATATTTTTTGTTCCGCTTGGAGCCTTGAATGTTTTGCCCTTGGTCAAAACGGAGTTTTTAGGCAGGGTGAATTCAGCCATTAGTAAACCCTCTCTTTAGGCATGACCACCTCTACATCTTTCGTTAACGTGTATAAATGTACAGGACGATAACCGAATTTGACTTTGTCATTCGTTAACCATGTCAGGGTATGTTTCATCCAATTCTCGTCATCCCTTAATGGGAAGTCTTCCCTGGCATGACCTCCGCGGCTTTCCTGACGGTTGCTGGCCGCCGAAATTGACACCATCGCTTGGCTCAATAAATTATCCAGTTCCAGGGTTTCTACCAGATCGGTATTCCATATCAAAGAACGATCCGTCACTTTGACATCATCCATTGATTTCAAAATTGTTTTCATCGATGCCATGCCTTCGTCCATGATCGTTTGAGTACGGAAGACAGCTGCTTTACTTTGCATCGTTTTTTGCATGTTCAACCTAATTTCCGCAGTCGGTATTGAACCGCTGGCGTTTCGGAATTTGTCGAATCGAGTAAGCGCCTTATCGCAAGCCGTTTTAGGCAAATCTTTATGTTTTGATCCAGGTTTAACGATTTCAGCGCAACGAATGGCTGCAGAACGGCCAAATACAATCAGATCAAGCAAGGAATTCGAACCTAAACGGTTTGCGCCATGCACAGAAACACAAGCTGCTTCGCCGATGGACATCAAACCGGGTACAACCTTATCCGGATTACCGTCCTCAAGGGTTACCACTTCTGCCTTGTAATTGGTCGGGATACCGCCCATGTTGTAATGCACGGTAGGTAACACAGGAATCGGCTCTTTGGTAACATCAACACCGGCAAAGATTTTCGACGTCTCTGCTATACCCGGTAAACGTTCATGAATCACAGCAGGATCGAGGTGTTCTATATGCAGATGAACGTAATCTTTATGCTCGCCCAGTCCGCGGCCTTCGTTGATTTCAATTTGAATGGCGCGACTCACCACATCTCGTGAAGCTAAATCTTTTGCGTGGGGCGCATAACGCGCCATGAATTTTTCGCCTTCAGAGTTGGTCAGATAACCGCCCTCACCCCTTGCACCTTCTGTAATTAAACAGCCAGATCCATAGATACCGGTGGGATGGAATTGAATAAACTCCATATCCTGCAAAGGCAATCCCGCTCGTAATATCATCGCACTGCCATCGCCTGTTACAGTATGCGCCGATGTGCAAGAAAAATAAGTACGTCCATATCCGCCTGTTGCCAAAACGGTCATGTGTGCTTTAAATAAATGGAGCGTTCCGTCGTCTAGGCACCATGCCAATACGCCACGGCATTCGCCGTCCACCATAATCAAATCCAACACGATGTATTCGATAAAGAACAGTGCGTTATGTTTCAGCGATTGCTGATACAAGGTATGCAAAATCGCATGTCCGGTTTTATCAGCGGCTGCGCAAGTACGTTGGGCTTGGCCTTTTCCGTAATGCGTGGTCATCCCGCCAAAGGCGCGTTGATAAATCTTGCCGTCTTCCGTCCTTGAAAAAGGTACGCCGTAGTGTTCCAATTCGATAATCGCAGGAATCGCTTCTCGGCACATATATTCGATGGCATCTTGATCGCCTAACCAATCCGATCCTTTAACAGTATCGTACATGTGGAAGCGCCAATCGTCTTCACCCATATTACCGAGAGCCGCGCTGATTCCGCCTTGTGCAGCAACGGTATGGCTCCGGGTAGGAAAAACCTTGGTGAGACAGGCTGTTTTTAATCCCTTTTCTGCCATACCGAGCGTAGCCCTTAATCCCGCGCCACCTGCACCGACTACGATGACATCGTATTCGTGTTCGGTAATGTTATAAGTTCCAGTCATGAATCATCCCGTTAATGTTCCGTGTTGTATGTTATAGACTACGGTACATAAATACCGATACTGCAATCGTCATAATAAGAAAACTCAAGTTAATCGCCTTAATCAGTAAACTTTGAAGCCCTTGATTAGCGACGTAATCTTCAATGACGACCTGTAAACCGAGTGCGGCATGGTAGAAGACGACAACTAACCAGGCAAAAATCCAAACCAAATTACCGGTTGAAGCCAACCATGCTTTAGTTTCCTCGTAGGGCGCATTCACGCATAGATTGAGGAAAATAATAAATTTGAATGACAACGGGATGAGAATAACTGCGGTTATTCGTTGCACTAACCAATGCGATGTTGCAGATTTAATCATAGTGTTTCCAGTAACAGATTGGCTGTTCATAGGACGATTTTCAAATAAAAAACCAAGTGCCGACCGTAAGCGCTAACGCCCACATCAGCTCGAACAAGGCATACTGAAATAATTTATTTTGTTCGAACCCTTCGCCGACGTCCCAGTATAGATGACGAATACCATGACATAAGTGAAAAAACAGCGCGTAGATAAACCCCCAATACACCGCTTTTACCAACCAGAAATGGGCGATGTTTTGCATTGCCGCATAACTACCGGCACCTTGCGAAAGCGAATAAAAGATAGCAACAACAAGTAGCAATCCAGCCGATAAACAGACTCCCGTAATTCGGTGAGTAATGGAAATTAATCCGGTAAGCGGTAATTTGTAGATTTGGAGGTGCGGTGAAGTCGGTCTGGAATGCTTAATCGTCATTGGTTCCACAAAATTGAAATGGTCTTGAATTACTTCATTCCTTGGTTACGTAATTAGAAACATTGACATAACACTAACCTTGTTCAAAAGGTTAAGTCAGTAGCTCCGAATTCGATAACGTTTGAAGGTTAACTTAATTAATTTTGCATTTGCGTCGAAATTCTAGAAATAGATTCGTTTCGTAGAGGTTGATGCTCAAAATTCAAAACAATTGATGCAAGTGTAACCGTTTTTCCTGCTTGTGAGTATAGCAATTAAACTGTTTACTAAACAATGAAGCATTTAGGAATTTGTCAGTTTTATCGAGGTAACAGATAGCGTTATTTATACGCTTTTATGAAACTATAAATCAATAAAAGCCATTATTGTTAACTTATCATGACTTTAATAGAATATACCTTAAGTTGTTTATATTTTGTTTCTACCTCCTAAGCATTTACATAAATACTAAACGATTCTTATGAAATATTGTAAAGCCATCGTCTTCCATACTTGGTTTTATTTTTTATAAATATTTAATGCGTTGCTGATAGTGTTCATGCCTGACGTATCAGGCAACCATCAATATTTCTTGTTCTATATCTCAAGCATGTAATCCTCCTGATGTTTGATCTGCCGCTCCCAGCGCTTGTACTGGGGGTTTTTTTACTTCATTTTTACTCTTCTCATCCCTTTCCCGGCGAAAGTGTGCAATGCTTTTCTGCACAAATTTTCAGTCCAAATCGCTTTTGACTCCGCTTTACAATGACAGAATATAATTTTTAACAGCACTCAACACAATGATTCAAAAAAGTAATCTCGATTACAATCGATGAATTGAGGCAAACAACGTCTGCCAGTCCAATCATGTTAAAATAGGCCTTTAACCCTTTTATCAGAAAGCTATCAGATAGCGTTTATTCTGTTATAAATCTTATTGGAATTAGGCCAAGTCTGTGCTCAAACAATCCTCTCAGTACCATGTCGGTATTGATTTAGGCACTACGCATACCGTCGTTGCCTATGCCAAAAACGACAAAAGTCACGACATCCAGTTATTTCAAATCGAACAATTAATTGCACCGGGACAAACGGCCGCCAGACCCTTATTGCCTTCCGTGCGCTATCATCCGGCTCTAAACGAACTAGCGGATACGGAGATCGTTTTCTCTCAGCCCGGATCACGCGCGGTGATTGGAGAAGCGGCACGCTTGTTAGGCGTAAAGTCTAAAGGCAGATTGGTAACCAGCGCCAAAAGCTGGCTATCGCATGCGACTGTCGATCACGATGCTGAAATTTTGCCCTGGGGAAGCGCCGAGGATGTTGATAAAGTCTCGCCGATTGAAGCCAGTGCAAGCTACCTGAGACATGTCCGTACGGTATGGGGCCATCGATTTCCGGAAGCGCCTTTAGAATTGCAAGATATTGTTATTACCGTACCGGCATCGTTTGACGAAGCCGCTCGCTCCTTGACGATGGAAGCGGCGTCGAGAGCAGGTCTCAACGCCATCAAGCTTTTAGAAGAACCGCAAGCAGTTTGCTACGACTGGCTAAGACGGCAAAGCGGCCAGATTGAAAGCGCGCTTTCAGGGATTCGATTACTGCTTGTCTGCGACATCGGCGGCGGCACAACCGACCTGACCTTGATCAAAGTCGAACACGGCCATCCGGAACCTAAATTAACTCGCATTGCAGTCGGCGACCACATCATGTTGGGCGGCGACAATATCGATCTGGCGCTAGCCCACCTCGTTGAAAGCCGTATAAGCAAAGATCAAACTCGCTTATCGGCGTCAGACTTGTATCAATTGATCGAACAATGCCGTAACGCCAAAGAGAAGCTTCTTGCAGAAAATGCGCCCGATCAAACGACTATCACGCTGTTAGGCGGCGGATCGAAACTCATCGGCTCATCCCGTTCGACAACGATTACACAAGAAGATGTCGGACGCATTGCATTAGACGGCTTCTTCCCCTTAACAACACTGACTGATTTACCCGATAAAAAACGCAGCGGCGTTGTGGAGTTCGGTTTGCCGTATACGGCGGAACCCGCTGTCAGCAAACACATCGCGTCCTTCTTAAATCTCCACAAAGAAACGGCTTCGGAAGCTTTAGATTACGCAGGAGTTGTGCCCGACGCCGTTCTGTTAAACGGCGGATTATTTCGAAGTCAAGCCATCACACTACGGGTTCTGGACCTATTACGCACCTGGAAATCGTCCGAGCTAATCTTACTTGAAAACAACCATCCCGAATATTCGGTTGCATACGGCGCCGTCAGTTATGCAATTGCAAGGCACGAGAAAAAGCTTAAAATCGGCGGCGGTTCGGCGCGAAGCTACTTTATTCTGGTCGATACGACGGAAGATAATCGTCATACCTCGCCTGTATCCATTACAAAACAAGGCATTTGCGTCTTACCTAAAGGCAGTGAAGAAGGCGAGGAAATCATTTTACAAGACCGACGCTTCGCACTTCGTACCGGTGAACCCGTCCGTTTCGATTTAGTCTCTTATTCCGGCGACAGTCATAGCAAAGCCGGTGAATTATCTGAAATAACGGATGAGTTCCATGCCCTACCTCCGTTGATCGTCGCTTTTGACGATACCGGCAATGAAAACAAAAAAGACACAATTGTCGTGCTCGGTGTGACCCAGACCGAACTCGGGACACTCAGAATTCAATGTATTGCTGTAAACGATTCATTGAACTCATCCGTCGATCACGCTGAGAAAGCGGCTCAACAGCGACGATGGAACGTCGAATTTCAGATCAGAAAACATCGCAAAACCGATGCTCGGCTCAATGCGGAATTACCCCCGCATCTCAACAGCGGCATAGAACACATTCAAGCGATATTCGGCCCTAAATCGAAAGACATCGACCCTAACGCGGTAAAGAATTTACGAACAACACTCGAAAAACAGTTAGGCAAAGACCGTTCAGAGTGGGAGACTCCGCTGCTTAGAGCGCTGTTTACTGCGTTATGGGAAGGACATAAATATCGCCGCCGTTCGGAACATCATGAAAGAGTCTGGCTCAGCTTAATCGGCTTTTGTTTAAGACCCGGCTTCGGTTACCCTTTAGACGACTGGCGCGTGGAGCAACTTTGCAAAATCTATTCGCAAGGGATTCAATTTACTAACGAAATTCAAAATTGGAGCGAGTGGTGGACGCTGTGGCGGCGCATTGCAGGCGGGTTGGACGCCTCGTTCCAAAACAAGCTGTTTGCCGATATCGCCAATTACATTAATCCTGCCTCAGCTAGGCAGCCCAGTATTGCAAAACAAGCCAAACAACGCAGTTATGAAGATTTGGTGAGACTTTCAGCCGTACTTGAAAGACTCTCTGCGCAAGATAAATCCCAACTCGGCGAGTGGTATTTAAAACGCTTGGAAAAAGCCGGCGAATCCTCGCAAACTTGGTGGGCATTAGGTCGCGTAGGATCGCGAATGCCCTTTTACGGCAGCAGCCACAATGTTATTGCTACCGATACTGCCAATCAATGGTTGAAAACAATTTTAAACGTGGATTGGAAAAAGAATCCTCAAGCAGCATTTGCCGCCACTTTGATCAGTCGAAATTCCGGCGATCGCGCCAGAGATATCGACGAAGGCATTCGTCAATTGATCATCGAAAAACTCAGAGCCAGCAAATGTCCTCCGCCTTGGTCAGAGATGGTTCAACATTACAAAGAACTGGATGAAAAAGAAGAAAATCAATTCTTCGGCGAAGCATTACCGCCCGGATTAAAGTTGATCCATACTGAAAACTGAGAACACGATACTTGCAAATTAGTCGTATTCAAGTTTAACATCCCTGAAATTACTTAAGCTAGCTTAGTGTTTATAGGTTATTTTTAATTGATTTTTGAATTAGGTGTTTTTACTTATTGTTTGTCTGAGCGGTTTAATTTACGCTATGAAAGCTGAATAATGACAATTTATTACACTATTTATCCTTTTAAACCCTAGTGTCATTATCTAAACTCTCCTAAAATTACCCATATAGAAAATTTTTAAGCTTAGATGTCGAAATTATACGGAAATAAACATCAAGTGCGCGCTAATCAAGTGCAGGCTTGATAACGAAAACCACTTTAAATAAGCCCTTTTAAATGGATGACCTCACATAAAGTATGTATACAAATTTTTTCGGCCTCACCAAAAAGCCATTTTCACTGAGCCCAGACCCTAGCTTTCTTTATTTGAGTCCCATCCATAAGAAAGCACTGACTACTTTGAAATACGGCTTAGTCAGCCAATCGAGTATTACCGTCATTACCGGTGAAATCGGTTCGGGTAAAACGACACTGATTATGACGGTTTTAGGAAAAGTTGAAAATCAATGCACTGTCGGTCTAATCACCAACACACACAGCGCTTTCGGCGATTTGCTAACGTGGGTTTTAGCCTCATTCAACATTCAGCACGAAACTAAAAATAAAGCCGAACGCTACCAAATCTTCACTAAATTTCTAACCGAAGAGCATAAAAAACAACGCCGCGTCATACTCATTGTCGACGAGGCGCAGAATATGGATATCGATACACTGGAAGAACTAAGGTTGCTATCCAATGTCAACATTGCGGATCAAATTAAACTCCAGCTCATTTTGGTGGGGCAGCCTGAACTGGTCGATAAGTTAAATATGCCTGAGTTAGTTCAGTTCGCACAGCGCATTTCTATCGAATATCACTTGAAACCGTTGAATTTTGAGGAAACTCAAAATTATATTGCTCATAGATTACAAATTGCCGGCGGTAACCCTTCAATTTTCAATGAAGCAGCGGCGGCGGCCGTTTATTATTACACCGAAGGCGTTCCTAGGCTTATTAACAATATTTGCGATTTGGCGATGGTTTTTGCATTCGCCTCCGAGACTAAAACAATAGGTTGGAAAATCATCGTTGAAGTCGTTAATGAAAGAAAAACCGGCGGTATCAAACGTTTTAAAGGGACCGTGTCTGCCGAACCCAGCTTAATGGACCGGGCAACTGAAGCGGAAAAATTACGAAGGGCTATTTTAGAAAAAACCAAAGTCGATATCTCAAAGTCGCTGTAATAGTTATTATTTTGAGTTGTTTTCCAGCTTAGGTAAGGCGGCAATTAATTTTTTTGTATATTCGTGTTCCGATTCAAACAATATCTTTTCGACCTTGCCTTGTTCGATTATTTTACCTTGGTACATAACGGCAATTTCGTCCGCGATTTCGGCAACGACGGCTAAATCGTGCGTTATAAATAAATAACTTATTCCTTGTTCACGTTGCAAAGTCTTAAGTAACGCAATAATCTGCGCCTGAACGGATACGTCCAATGCGCTGGTCGGCTCGTCGCATACAATCAATTTCGGTCGCACCGCCAAAGCGCGGGCGATACAAATCCGCTGCCGCTGCCCGCCCGAAAACTCGTGCGGATAACGCAATGCCGAATCGCCCGGTAAACCGACCTGCTCTAGTAGCAAACTGACCCTATCTTTCCTTTGTTCTTCGCCGATTTCGGGGAATAACGCTTTAATCCCCTCCGCCACAATATCGCCGACCAGCATCCGAGGGTTCATCGACGAAAACGGATCCTGGAAAATAATTTGCATGTTGGCGCGTTGCTTTCGCAGCGATTCGCCGGACAAAGCATGCAAATCGATACCGTCGATTTTAACAGTACCCGCGCCTCCTGGAATCAGATTCAGCAAGCTCTTTCCCAAGGTAGTCTTACCGCAGCCTGACTCTCCTACCAAGGCCAGCGTTTTGCCTTTTTGAATGGTAAAACTTACCCCATCGACAGCTCGCACGTAACCGGCAATTCTTTTGAAAAGTCCTTTCCGAATGGGGTAGTAGCAATGAAAATCGTCGACTTCGAGTAAAGGCAGTTTCTGTTCAGCAATGTGATTCAGGCAACTCTGAATTGAAGGCAAAGCCGAAAGTAATTTTTGGGTATAAGGATGTTGCGGGCGACTGAATAAATCGCCTGAATTTCCAGTTTCCACGATTATCCCTTTCTGCATCACCGCGACACGGTCGGCAATCGTTGAAACCAAAGCTAAATCGTGACTAATGAGCCAAAGCCCCATGCCGGTTTCTTTTTGTATATTTTTCAGCAATGACAAAATCTGCGCTTGAATCGTTACATCCAATGAGGTTGTCGGCTCGTCCGCGATTAATAAATCCGGCTTGCCTGCTAACGCAATAGCGATCATAACCCGTTGACGCTGCCCGCCGGATAATTGATGCGGATAATCCTTAATGCGTTTATCCGGCTCAGGCAATTCAACCTGCTGCAATAATTCTAATACGCGTTGTTGAGTATCGCTTTTTGAAAGCGGGAAATGCTGGTGAATGGCCTCGGCAACTTGATCGCCGATGGTCATTACTGGGTTTAACGACGACATCGGATCTTGAAAAATCAACGCAATGCGCCGACCACGAATTCGGCACATCTCCAATTCGGTCTTCTTTAATAGATTTTCGCCCGTTAACGTTATCGAAGACGCTTGAATAGTCGCGTTATTGGGCAATAACCTCAGCACCGATAACGCCGTGATGGATTTTCCCGAGCCGGATTCGCCGACTAAAGCGAAGGTTTCGCCGGGATATACATCGAAACTGATGTCATCGACGACTTTGTGATGCGTGTTGAAAACGACACTTAGTTTTTCAACCTGAAGTAAAGATTTCGTCATGTTATGAGGATCAAGTTTAAAGCCATCCGGCTAACCAACGCGACTTGTCTTTCAACTCTTGCCAATTAATAGAATATTCGTTCCGAGTCATGACGGCTTCAAGAAAACAAGATATAACGGTGTCTTTTTCATCCTTATCGACTCGCGTTACCAGGAAATGTTTTTCTTTATTCATCGGTACAACTGCTGTCCATTTGCTTAACAGCAATTTAGCGGGATTAATTTGATTTTCATCCTGATTAGCCGACTTATTCATTTACCGCACTTCTCGGGTCGAACGCATCTTGCACGACATCGGCAAACAAATTAGCCGCCAAGACCAATACAAACATAAAAATGAAAGCCGCAGATAATGACCACCAAACAATCGGTTCGCGCGCCATTTCCAGGCGGGCACCGTTAATCATGTTGCCCCAACTGAAGGTCGTCGGATCGACGCCGATATTGATGTAGGACAAAACCGCCTCGGCCAGTACTAAAGAGCTGAAATCCAGCACCACCGAAATCAATACAATGTGCATGACATTCGGCAAAATATGTTGCAGTAAAATCGCGTGTTGCTTTACGCCTAAAGCGCGCGCGGCTTGGACGTATTCCATTTCTCGAAGCTTCAAGGTTTCGGCCCGCAGCAAACGGCATAGACCTGTCCAACTCGTTACGCCTAAAATTAAACAAAGAAAGAGTAACCGCATGTCGGCACGTACGATAACGCTGGTAAATTCGGCTTCGTGATTCGCCATATAAACCTGCACCATTAAAACCGATGCTGCAATCAACAATACGCCGGGAATGGAATTAAGCGTGGTGTAAATATATTGAATTAGGTCGTCTACCCAACCCCGAAAAAAACCGGCAAGGATCCCGAATAATATGGCTAACGGCAGCATGACCAAGGTTGTCAGCGTACCGATTACCAAGCCGGTGCGGATGCTTTTGATGGCTTGATAAAACACATCTTCGCCGACTTTATCGGTGCCGAAGACATGATAATAAAGCGATAAATATCCCAGTAGGCTGGAAACTGTCACAATGCAAAAAAATGAAATTAACACCGGATAGAGCGCATTAAATTTGGGTACTTTTTTTACCAGGAGGTAATACCCGGCGGAAAACAGAGAAGTCAATGTGATGAAAACCGCGAACCCAATCAAAAATCCGATCATGCTTTTTTGAAAAATGTCCCCGGTTTTTTCCGATTCAGGATCAGTTAAATGCTTTCCGCCATACGCCAACCGAGGGAAATCCCATTGCATAACACCTTCTTTTGCCACCATTTCCTTGCTGTACAGCGTTGCGGCAAACGGCGCGGAATAAGTTTTTTCGTTATGATCCCTAAGCGGAGTAACACAATAATCTAACAGGCTAATAATTTCGTTATTATCGTGGTTCGATTTGAAATGAATGGAATCCAACAAACCGACAAATACGTAAAACAGCAGAACTACCAAGGACACCATGCCGACACGGCTGTTTGTTATTTTATTCAATGGCCGTTGAATAGGCTCCTTTCCCCTCAAAGCGCAAGCGATACCGATCAACACCAGAAGCAAAAGGAAAATGAGCGTATCAGTCCATAAAAAGATCATTTTGATAGGCTGTTTACGTTATTAGTACAGTAAAGGTTTAACATCAGGTAAAAACTTCAGCGAAGAAATTTTTCATCGCCATCCAAGATCGCCGATCGGCATCGGCTTGATATACCGTACCGAAGCCCGGATTGTTAGCCATCGGGTTGGTAAATGCGTGCATCGTGTTGCCGTAAGTGACGAACTGCCAATCAGCGCCTGCTTTCGTCATTTCTTGTTGAAAAGCCAAGACTTGTTCCGGCGGAACCATAGGATCGTCATGACCGTGCAGCGCTAGAATTTTTGCCTTTATTTTTGTACCTTGGGTATTTTCGGGCGCGCTTAATAAACCGTGAAAACTCACAACACCCTTTATATCGGCGCCGGTTCGGGCCAAATCCAGAACGCATAAACCGCCGAAACAAAAACCCATCGCCGCAATATTAGAATCGTCGATCCAGGGCAGTAGTTTGACGGTATTCAAGGCCGCTTTGATACGCTGTTGCAATTTTGGCCGGTCGTCGATAAACGGTTGCATCAACTTGGCATTTTCCGACGGACCGGTACCTAATACTCCTTTTCCGTACATATCGAGCGCAAAACCGACGTAACCTAATTCCGCCATTTTTCTGGCTTTATCGGCAACGAAACTATCCCGTCCACACCACGCATGATTAATCAATACGCCGGGGCGGCGACCGGTAACACTGTCATCGAACGCAAAAAAAGCTTCCAGAACGGTTTCGCCGTCCTTGTAAACAAGCGTATTTTCGACAATGGCCATGTGACTTTCTCTTAGTTATTGACTATCAGCTTACCGGATTTTTCCAACGCTTCTAAAAAACCGAGGGAAGCATCCTCCACCATATCCAATACGCGCTCAAAGCCCATTTTTTCGCCGTAATAAGGATCGGGAACTTCGCGTTCGTCTAAGTGCGGCGCATAATCCAAGAAATATTTAACTTTGTCTATATGCTCTGGCGGACAGTCGGCATTGACGATTGCATAATTATCGTCGTCCATCACCAAAACATAATCGAAATATTCATAGTCGCTGCTATGGAGTTTGCGTGCGCGAAGATGTTGCAACTCAACGCCTCTTCCGCGCGCCGCTTGTTGGGCGCGATAATCCGGCGGGTTGCCGACATGATAGGCATGGGTCCCTGCTGAATCGATTTGAAACCGTGAATTTAAGTTTTTATCGTTAACCAATTTTGTGAATACGCCTTCAGCCGTCGGCGACCTGCAAATATTGCCCATACAAACGAAAAGCACCTTGATTTTATCCATACTCACTATTTTGTAATAATGTGAAAAGACAGAGGGTTTAAAATAAAAAAAATGAGGCTAAATAATTCACAAGAATAAAAGCGCCGATCCAAATGATCCGGCTTGTCGTAGACATAGCCTGCCAATCCGTTGTAATAGCCGATTTAAAAGAAAACCAATCTTCTTGTACACCATGACTTACCGAACGCCAAAATAGCACTAAAGCTTTATAGATAAAAAAAATGAGAAAGCCGCCCACGACCAGAAGAATGTAAAAAACGATCATCTGGGTTTCATGCAACTCGGTTTCGAAGAAATGCTCAACCACTCTATCGAGGGATATTTCGACGACTTCGAATAAAAGATGGACGAACTCCATCAGATAGCCGAAGATGACATCGTAGAAACCTACCAAAATACTCATCGCGACGCCAAACAAACTGAGATGAAATAATACTTTTTGGTAAATTTCCTTGTGCATAGGCGATTTGAATTAGTATGGCAGTTACATGAATGTGTCTAGAATCTCTAGCCGACCCAAACTCTGGCGTTTCTGAACATTCTCATCCATCCGCCGTATTCTTGCCAGTTTTTTGGGTACCATGAGTTTTGAATTGTTCTAAAGCAACGTTCTGGATGCGGCATCATGATAGTAAATCGCCCGTCCTGTGTCGTCAAGCCGGCGATCCCTAAGGGCGAACCGTTCGGGTTCGCCGGAAATCGTTCAGTGATATTACCGTAGTTATCGACATAACTTAGCGCCACTTTACTCGCTTTCATCAGTGCCACAGGATCGACCGCAAACTCTGCGCTCCCTTCGCCATTTGCAACGACAACCGGCAATCTCGACCCTTCCATCCCGGCTAACAAAATCGATGCCGACGACTGAACTTCAACCATAACTACTCTGGCTTCGAATTGTTCCGATTGATTGCGCATAAAACGCGGCCAATTTTCCGAGCCCGGTATGATCTCCTGCAATCCGGACATCATTTGACAACCGTTACACACACCCAAACCGAATGTGTCGCTTCTTGCAAAAAATGCAGCGAATTCGTCGCGTGCGCGCTGATTGAATAATACGGATTTGGCCCAGCCGCCGCCCGCGCCTAATACGTCGCCGTAAGAAAACCCGCCGCAAGCCACAAGGCCTGCAAATCCGGACAAGTTAACGCGTCCGTAAATAATATCGCTCATGTGAACATCGATGCTGGTAAATCCGGCGCGATCGAACGCCGCCGCCATTTCCACATGCCCGTTAACGCCTTGTTCGCGTAAAACGGCGATTTTAGGCCTTGCCTTGTGAATAAAAGGCGCCGTTATATCTTCATTAACATCAAAACTTAAGGTTGCATGTAAACCGGGATCTTTGTTGTCGGCAATCTGTTCGAATTGCTGCCTTGCGCAATCGGGATTATCGCGCAACGCTTGCATCCGGTAGCTGACTTGCGACCATTGTTTTTGCAACTCGGCGCGGTTGGCAGAATAAATCAAATTATCGTTGTAATAAATCGATAGATTTCCGGTTTTATCGACACGCCCTATCACCTGGACGCCTTTTTGGAAACCCGCTTGTTTAAATAGGGTAATAACTTCTTCAGCGTCCTGGTTTCTTACTTGAATAACCGCACCCAGTTCTTCATTAAATAACGATGACAGAATATCTGCTTCACAGGATTCGATACCCAACGAAATCCCCAGCCTGCTTGCAAAAAGCATTTCCGCAACGGTAGCCAGCAATCCACCATCGGAGCGGTCGTGATAGGCGAATATTTTATTTCGGGTGTTGAGGTTTTGAATGATACTGAAAAAGGCTTTTAATAATATAGGATTATCCAAATCCGGACTTACGTTCCCTAGCTGTTCGTAGACTTGCGCTAGTACCGAGCCGCCTAAACGGTTTTTGCCTAAGCCTAAGTCAATTAATATCAGCACGCTATCAGCAACATCCTGCAACTGCGGTGTCAGCGTTTTCGTCACATCGGCAACCGGCGCAAATGCCGTCACGATGAGCGATAGCGGCGAAGTCATTATTTTCTCGCCCTCGCCGTCCTGCCAGACGGTTTTCATCGATAAGGAATCCTTCCCAACCGGAATGGCTATACCCAACTCGGGGCATAACGTCATACCGACTGCTTTTACCGTATCGAACAAGGCGGCGTCTTCTCCTGGAACGCCCGCTGCCGCCATCCAATTTGCCGATAACTTAATATCGCCGAGTTTATCGATAGTAGCCGCAGCAATATTAGTAATAGCCTCGCCAACAGCCATTCGGCCTGAAGCAGGTGCATCGATGACGGCAATCGGCGTTCGTTCGCCCATCGCCATCGCTTCGCCGGTCGTTGCATAAAATCCGGATGCGGTCACGGCAACATCGGCTACCGGAACTTGCCATGGCCCGACCATTTGATCTCTGGCGACTAAACCGGTGACCGAACGGTCTCCGATATGGATCAAAAAGCTTTTATCGGCGACAGCGGGAAACGACAGCACACGCTTAACCGCGTCCGCTATATCCACGCCATCCAAATTCAGCTTACAATCGAGAGGACGTTTGTGCTCAACCTTTCGATGCATTTTCGGCGGTTTGCCGAATAACACCGACATCGGTAAATCCACCGGCTCGGTTTTTAATAAGGCATCGCTTAGTTGAAGATGTTCTTGTTCCGATACTTTTCCGATCACCGCAAAAAGACAGTGTTCCCGCTCGCAAAAGGCCGTGAATAAGTCTAAGGACTCAGCCTTAATCGCTATCACATAACGTTCTTGCGCTTCATTACACCAGATTTGCATCGGCGACATACCGGGATCGGCATTTTGAACGTGCCGCAATTCAAACCGCCCGCCCCGGTTACAATCGTGAATAATTTCCGGTACGGCATTGGACAAGCCGCCCGCACCGATATCGTGGATGGAAATAATCGGCGAATCGTCTCCCAGCGCATTGCAGTGATTGATGACTTCCTGACAGCGGCGTTGCATCTCAGGATTTTCACGCTGCACGGAGGCAAAATCCAGGTCTTCCGAACCGGAACCCGAAGCCTGCGAAGAAGCTGCGCCACCACCCAGTCCGATCAACATGGCCGGTCCGCCCAAAATGATGATTAATGCATCCGGCGGAATAGGTTCTTTATTCACCAGCATAGGTCTTATAGAACCCATACCGCCGGCAATCATGATCGGCTTATGATAGCCCCGGTATTGATTATCCAAGCCTTCAACCGCCTGCTCGAAACTACGGAAATAACCTGCCAAATTCGGTCTACCGAATTCGTTGTTAAAGGCGGCACCGCCTAGCGGACCTTCTAGCATGATTTGTAAAGCCGAAGCCATACGCCCCGGTTTACCGTTATCCGTTTCCCAGGGTTGTAGAAAACCGGGGATTTTTAAGTGCGAGACCGAAAAACCGGTTAAACCGGCTTTGGTTGCCGAACCTCGACCAGTTGCCGCTTCGTCGCGAATCTCACCGCCCGAACCGGTTGCGGCACCGGGAAAAGGTGAAATCGCGGTAGGATGGTTATGCGTTTCGACTTTCATCAATAGATGAGAATCTTCTTCGGTATAGCTGTACTCACCCGTCATCGGATCGCGAATAAATACCTTCGCCTTGGAACCCTCGATGACCGCAGCATTATCGCTGTAGGCCGACAGAATCCCGTTAGGACTCATCTCCGATGTATTGCGGATCATGGCAAATAAGGATCGACCTTGTTCTACGCCGTCGATCGTCCAATCGGCATTAAAAATTTTATGTCGACAATGCTCCGAATTGGCTTGCGCGAACATCATCAACTCGACATCCGTAGGATTCCGGCCCAGATCGATGAAGCTGGATGTTAAATAATCCATTTCGTCGTCGGATAAGGCCATTCCCAGTTCGCTATTAGCGTTCACTAACGCATTTCGGCCTTGCCCGATAATATCGACCGTTTGCAACGGCTTGGGTTGATGTTCGGCGAAAAACTCGGCATCGATACCATCGAAGCAGACGGTTTGCGTCATTCGATCATGCAATAAGACCGCCAAACGTATTTTAGTCTCGGCAGACACAGGCGATTTTGAAATAAGCGTATATTCGATTCCTCGCTCGATCCGCCTGACCGAATCCAAACCGCAACGTTGGGCAATTTCTGTCGCTTTACTGGACCACGGCGAAATCGTGCCTGCCCTGGGCACGACAAGGATTTTATCGCCTTCAATTTCCGGCATTTCTTCATGAGTGCCGTAGGAAAGCAACTCCTCGATCACAACCAATTCATGAGCAGACAAATCTTCCGCAATCGCCACAAAATGAATAAAACGCGCCGAAAGTCCGCTGATAGCCGGTTCTATCGACTGCAGCCCTGGAATCAATCGGTTGATGCGAAACTGCGACAGCGAAGAAGAACCGGGAAATAAAAGCATGTTTATGAAAGTAGTAGTAGATAGTCGAGAGAGGAATCGATAAGCTATTAAAAAGTCCTTAGAAATTTTTCTGCATCCGCTTAAATAATAGCCCCATTAAAAATACATTTAACGAATCGACCTGAAAGATGCAATTTTAGGTAAAAACCCAAATATGGAGTGATTACCTGATAAATTTACTTTTCTTTTTTAACCAAATCAGTCTTAATGGTGTCCGATAATAGCTTTAATAAACGCAAAGCACTGTTATCGTTAAGCAAAGGCAAATGTTCGTCATCCAACACAATCACATCTGTTTTTTGTTCGTGTTCTTCGAATTTGAGATTGTATTCTTTGTCGTTGATATTAATGCCTTTAAAAATGAAATCGATTTCATCCATAAAGCTATCGTCTTTTGCCTTTTTTTCATCGGGATCGTAATGAATCGTGACTAAACCTTGATCGTGGTTGCGTTCCGTCACTTCAATCGTATTGCGCGTCAACGCCTTGTTGACTACGCGCCAGGATTTAGCAAAACCCGCGCCTAAACTTAATCGGCTCTCCCCGTCATCGTACTTAACGATTTCAATCGACGAAACCGATTCCTGCGCATCCGATTCATCCGCCGGCGTGACTTCGGTGGCTGGGATTTCGGGAGGCGTGGAATTCGTCGCCTCTTCGGACGACGAATCTTCCGATGAGCTACTGTCGACTAAAGGCGGCGCGGCGCTTTGCCCATTATCGGCGGATTCCGTACTTTTCGTTTCATCCGGGGCCGATGGAACATCACCAGAACTACTTCCTGTTTTATTTTGCCGCAATCCGCTCGGCCAGTTCAGCAAGGGCGTTTCTGTGGTGTACTGGTAATCCCTTTCTTTATCGGGGAATAAACTTTCAAGGTAGCTGCATCCCGAAGATGCAGCCATGACACTAGTTAACGCGAAAAAACGGAGTTTATTTCTCATGCCTTTATACATTTATTTCTGCTTGTTTCATGGCGCTTCTAACTGTATCGAAACAGTCTTCCGTTAACCATGTTAGCGGCAACCGAATTCCCCGCTCCATCAATCCCATTTCCGCCACAGCCCATTTTACAGGGATCGGATTGGCTTGGATGAAGAGGTGTTTATGCAATGCCGCTAACTTAGCATCGATAGCCGCCGCGGTTTCGGCGTCGCCTTCGATAGCGGCTAATATCATTTCGTGAACTAATTTCGGCGCGACATTGCCGGTAACGGTAATCGTTCCGTTCCCCCCCATCAAGCAACATTCCCGGCTAGTCGCATCGTCGCCGCTGTAGATGGCAAAATCGGGACCGCACAACTTTCTGATAGCGCTAATTCGGGTTAAATCGCCGGTCGCTTCTTTAACACCGACGATATTAGTCAATTTAGCTAAACGGCCTACCGTTTCAGGCAGCATATCGCACGCTGTCCGTCCCGGCACATTGTATAATATCTGAGGAATTTCAACAGCTTCGCTGATAGCCTTATGATGAAGATATAAACCTTCTTGCGTCGGCTTATTATAATAAGGTGTGACAATCAAACAGGCGTCGGCGCCGACTTCTTTAGCTCTACGGGTTAAGGTAATAGCCTCGGTTGTGGAATTCGATCCGGTTCCGGCAATAACCGGTATTCTCTGTTGACTATATTCCACAACCGCTTGAATGACTGCACAATGCTCGTCTTCATCAAGCGTCGCCGACTCGCCGGTCGTACCGACGGCAACCAGCGCATCGGAACCTTGTGCAATATGGAATTCGACTAATTTTCGTAAACTTGCCCAATCCACTGCTCCGCTTTCTTCCATGGGGGTGACTAAAGCGATGATACTACCTTGAATCATGAACTCTCTCGACCAGAACGGCTACTTAATTAATATTCTATTATACCAAGCAAATAACGAAAAAAGGTAAGGTTAAGGGTTGTTGCCTTGCCGCATATCACTTTAGTAACGTTGCTATTGAGGCCCAGCCGATACAGCAAACTCTGGTTTTTTAACTATTAGATAATTCCCGCAACCCTGGCTTGGGTAACCCAGATACCGATTCGGTTAAAGTTCAAGCGATTTCTTCCGCTACCTATTTTACTGTGAAAATCATAATAGGTAATAAAAATCAAACAATTATACTAGTATTACAAAAGTGATAGGTGTTAAGATTGCGCCTCAAACTATCTCCGTTAATTGTATGAGCGAGTTAAAAGTATGAATTTAAATCCAAAATTACGCTGGGGCATTTTAGGTGCGGCGCGAATTAACGAGCGTTTGATGCCCGCTATTGTCGAGTCCCCGAATGCGGAGTTGGTCGCTATCGCCAGCCGACGTGCCGGTGCATCAGCGCAAACATTGGCTCAATACGCACCTAATCAGCAAAATGTTCGCGCCTACGACGGTCTCGACGAATTATTAAATGCTAACGATATTCAAGCGGTGTATTTACCGATGGCCAATCACGAGCACGCCGAATGGATGTTACGGGCTATTGAAAAAGGGAAACACGTTCTTTGCGAAAAGCCTATGGCGTTAAGGGTCAGCGACATAGAAGCCATCCAATCGGCGGCTAAGAAACAGAAGGTTAAAGTTATGGAAGGCTTTATGTACCGTTTTCATCCGCAACACGCCCGAGTGCAGGAGCTGATACAGTCGGGTATTATCGGTGAAGTCCGATCGGTGCGAGCGACTTATTCCTTCATGATGCGGCCCGCAAGGATGTATCGTTTGCAAGAGAATACCGGCAAAGGCGGCGGCGCCATGTGGGACATCGGTTGTTATGCCATCCATTCGGCGCGGCTATTTTTCGACCAACCGGCAGTCGCTGTGACTGCCATGTCCAAATATGTTGAAAGCGGCGCGGATAGTGCGACCAGCGGAATTATCGATTTCGGCGACGGCAAATTTGCGCATTTCGATTTCAGTTTCGAACGGGCAAGACGAAGCGAATACGAAATAATCGGCACCAAAGGCGGCATCAAATGTCACACAGTCTGGCAATTACCGGGCGATGTGCCGGTGATTAGCTGGTGGACAGAAGCTGGTCAAGTCTGTGAAGAGCGACTGCCAACGGCTAATCACTTCCGGCTTGAAATCGAGCATTTCAGCGATTGTGTTCTCAACGATTCGGCACCTCGTCTATCACTAGAGGATGCTAAAACTAATTGCAAAATCATCGTGGCTGCATTGCAATCCGCGGCGCAAAGCTGTGTTGTAAAGATAAACGATTAAGTTCAATTCATTCATCAAAATAATTACTTTATTGGAGGTGATCGTGTCGGATTATAGAAAATACCATTGTATGGAATGCGAACATATTTACGACGAAGAAAAAGGCGATCCCGATAGCGGCATTGCACCCGGTACGCGCTGGGAAGATATTCCCGACAACTGGGAGTGTCCCATTTGCGGAGCGCCGAAAAGTTTTTTTAAGCTGCTCGAATACTAAAAAAATGACCAGTCGGTTTTAAGCTTATCGATTCGGCCTTTTAAAATCTGAACTGTTTGTGTTAAACAAGTCGAAACACAGACCACCGACAGGCGATCGAAGTTAAGTCTTCAAAGGGCCGAATCTATATCTATCGGCTGAGATTCATCTAGCACGATTATCTGAATAGGTATCGAAATGAAATTTAATCCCTGTATTTCGGGCAAATGCACCGATCAAGGCACCTACTGCGAAGGCTGCGGCAGATCGCATGTAGAGATTTCCGAAACAAAAAAGCTGATTATGTCGGTAGTTAGTTTTGCTCAATCCCAAGGCTACGAAAATCATGAAGAATTTGCCGACTTTATCGGTAAAACTATTTTGAAAAAGCTTCAAAATCCGGTTTAATCGGCCTTTTACAGTTTTAAATTTCTTTCGGCTCCGCTTAGGAAACCTTATTAATCATTCATTGCTTTTATACAGGAATCGTTACCTGAGCGGAGAGCCTAAAGTCACATGCTCCTGAGGCTCAAACATTAAACTGCCGAACAATAATTCAGGTAGAAGATAAAAACCAAGTTGAGGCTATCTGGTTATGCGTCACAGCCAAACTCGATTGTATTTCGTCCAGGAAATGATGAAGCTGCAACGGATCGATACTATAAATATCCACCGCTATCAATGATTCCGCTAACACAACTAAATTATCGATGAGTCCTTCCGAGCGTGGCAGCCTTTTGATATAAACTTCCGCATCTTTTACGCAGTATCTAACGGATCGTGGAAAATCGGGATCTTTGAGTAAGAAATCCAACACGTCGCCGCTATTTATACGATGGCGACGATGCTTTCGATACATTAGAAGCGCACTCAAGGATTTTAAGACATTCATCCACATTGTATTTTCGTATTGCCGGGTTTTATCGCTCCGGTCATCCGCTAACAAAACGGTGGCAATATCGAGAATTCGCGTGGTCATATCGGCTCGCTCAATAGCCCTTCCTATGCGGATAAAGCGTAACGCATCATCGTGGCTCATCGCGCCGGACATAAAGCCGGTAAAACGTTGGCAGCCTCGTAAAATCTCAGTCAATATTAAAACCCGCCCGCGACGGTTTGTGGCGTTATTCACATTCTCTTTTGCAAAGAGATACATCTCGTTGACTTGTTGCCACGCTTCATCCGGCATAATCTCGCGGGAGGTGCGGATATTTTCCCGCGCCGCATTCAACGATGAAAAGAGCGAACCGGGATTTGCCGTATCGGTGAGCAAAAAGCGCATCGTATTTTGCTCGTTGGGAACATCGTAGAGTTTTAGAAACGCATTTTCCGCGCCAAAAATTGTGAGCAAGTTGCGCCAGCTCACTTGCACATCCATCGGCATGTCAAACATGAGGTTCATGTAAACACTCAGCAATCTTGCCGTATTTTCCGTTCTTTCCAGATACCTTGCCAACCAATAGAGCCGTTCTGCCGATCGAGATAACATATTTACTTCCCAGTATTGATTATCCACGTGTCTTTACTACCGCCGCCCTGCGACGAGTTAACCACCAAGGAACCTTTTTTAAGTGCAACGCGGGTTAGGCCGCCTGCCGTTACAAAACTGCTCTCCCCCTGCAATATAAACGGTCGTAAATCGATATGCCGAGGTTCCAGGTGATTATTGCATAAAGTCGGACATGTCGAAAGTGCTAAGGTTGGCTGCCCTATATAGTTACGAGGATTAGATTTGATGACCTTACGAAAACCTTCAATTTCATTTTTAGTGGCGTGCGGTCCTACCAACATACCGTAACCGCCCGATTCATTAGCAGGTTTTACAACCAATTCTTCAAGATGCGTTAGAACGTAATCGAGCTGATCCGGTTCGCTGCAGAGGAAGGTCGGTACGTTAGGCAATAACGGCTCTTCATTTAAATAGAAACGAATCATCTCCGGTACATAGGCGTAGACTACCTTATCGTCGGCTACCCCGCTACCGGGCGAATTCGCTAAAGATACATTCCCCTTCTTCCAGGCTCTTATCAATCCTTTGACACCCAGCATTGAATCCTTATTAAATACTTCGGGATCAAGAAAGCGATCATCAATCCGGCGGTAAATGACATCAACCTTTTCAAGCCCGTTAATGGTGCGCATATACACGCAATCATCGTCTTGAACCACCAAATCGGCTCCTTCAACCAATTCCGCACCGATTTGTTGCGCAAGAAACGCATGCTCGAAATAGGCTGAATTAAAAATTCCCGGCGTTAAAACGGCTATCCGCGGCGACTCGACATGTTCAGGGGCGATTGATGAAAGCATCTCGTACAAATTAACCGGATAATCGTCGACAGGCAAAACATCTAAATCTTGTAATAGCTCAGGAAAGACTTTTTTAGTTATAACCCGGTTTTCAATCATATAGGACACGCCCGACGGAACGCGCAAATTATCTTCCAGTACGTATAAAGTTCCATCTTTATCGCGGACCAAATCGCTACCGCAAATATTCGCCCAAGCGCCGTATTTCGGATTCATGCCGACGCATTCCTGAAGAAAGTTTGTAGAGCTAGTTATGATGCTTTCAGGAATTAATCCCTCTTTGATAAAAAGCTGCTCGTTATAAACATCGTTGATGAAACAATTCAATGCCTTAAGCCGTTGCTTTAGGCCGACAGCAACATTTTGCCATTCTTTGTTTTCAATGATGCGAGGAATTATGTCGAAGGGCCAAGCTCGGTCGATATTACCTTCGTCGCTATAGACTGTAAAAGTAATACCCATTTCCATAATGGCCATTTCTGCTGCGGTTTTTCTGACATCGAGCGCATTGCCGTCCAAGCTGTCCAAATAGTTGCTTAATCTATCTGCGGATGCTCTCGCCAGATTTTTTGAACATCGCATTTCGTCGTAAGCCTCTGAAACAGCGTATTCATTCCATAATGAAGCCATAGTGCAATCTCCAAATTACTATCATGCTGCTCGTTTGCTCATTGTTGCGGTAAAAAAAAGGCGCAACTTCTTTTGCAAGAAAAGCGCCTTGAGAAGGTACAACACACGATGAGAACGTCTTTCATTAATGTTAAAGCATACTTCATGCCAAAAGCTAAACCACCTGATTTATTAATGTTTTCAGATCGAAATAACGTATTAATCGACATAAGATGATTTTTTCTGCACCATTTTTGTGCTTTATAGCTAAACATATATCAAGTTGGTGCAATTTTTTTTTGTTGGCCGGATTGTTTATAGGCCTTCTTGGTGGAGGGACTACTCAGACAGAGCGCCTGTGCAACTAGAACCCTGGCCTGCTGTGCAACCGAAACAATGGTCTGCAACACTTATAGGTGAGTTCTCAATGTTTATTTCCGTTAAGTCGCTTATATGAACGGTCCCGCCACCGCCTAAGGGCAAATGCAACATCTGATTGAAATCGCAATCGTAGACATAGCCCTGCCAATCAACGCTGATAAGGCTTTTGCACATTACATGTCTTAAATTCTCCGGTTTATGCGCATTCTTCAGTAAAGCCAAATAATTATCGAAGACAACGTTGTATCTTTCTTCATGCTTACCGTTAGCAATCAATACCGCCCCAAAACGCTGTATAGGCATATTTGCCAACGCAAAGAGACGGTTGAATCGAATATCGAAATAATCAGCCAAATAGCGCCGATAATCCGCTTCCAATTTTTCTTGGGGCGGTGGTAACACAGCGCCTTGCAGATTAAAAACCAGATTCAATGTTAAACCGCTTTCCGGCTTACCGTAACCTAAAGCATTCAGTTTTTTAAGACCTTCAATAGAACCAACAAATGCGCCCTTACCGCGCTGTGCGTCGACATTCTCTTGCAGATAACAAGGCAACGAAGCAATCACTTCAACGCGATTTTCGGCAAGAAATTCAGTTGTCCATTCGTAACCAGGTTCAACTAAGATCGTCGGATTACACCGGTCGATAATATGTAATCCTTGTTCCTTTGCAGCACGCACCAGCCAACGGAATTCAGGATTCATTTCTGGAGAGCCGCCGGTTACATCGAGTATCTGTAAACGATGCTTTTCAGCGAATTCCAATGCGGATTGCATAACCGCTTTGCTCATTAATTCAGTCCGTTTCGGACCGGCATTCACATGGCAATGCGTGCAACTCAAATTGCACAAATAGCCGAGATTCATTTGCAGCGTTGTTAACCGGTCGCGACGAATACCCGGAAATCGGCTGTTTAGCAATAAAGATTTAACGTTATACATGATATCCGTATTTAACGTTGCTTTATCAACAGCACGCCGCACCGGATTCTAATCTTGTGCTGGTATTCGGCGGAGCACAATCGAACAAACCGAAATGTACCGATTTATCGCCGATCATCTGAAAATGTCTACCGTAACGGCTAGCGCTCAACATATCGGCGGTATTACCGCAAACACGGAGCGGTCGGCCCGTCTCTAAATGGTGATGATCGTCTAGATCGAAAGCATGCAGATATTCAGACAGTGTACCTTTATAAATTGCAATTTGACCGAAATCCTCGCAGCGATCTTCCAACGGCATTTTAAAAGCGCGCACGGTAATCGATCGGAAATTGATCATACCGATTTTATCCGACACTTCGGGATCGTCTAAGGTGATCGGATTTTGCTTAACAATCCGTATATCCGGGCAACCCAAATCGTGCATAATTCGCCGGAAATCCTCCCAATACAACGCCCCGCCCAGACATTCGCCCAGTAAAACAGGGTCGAACTTTAAATTACTTGGAATACGTCGATCTGCATAGACATCCGAGAAAAAAAGCTCGCCGCCCGGGTTTAGGACTCTGAATATTTCAGCGAACACTTTGCGCTTATCCGGGGATAAGTTGACAACGCAGTTCGATACGACAACGTCAATTGAGTTATCCGCAATGCCGACGGTATTAAGATCTTCGATATGTCCGCTAAGAAATTCGACATTTGCTCGACTATAACCATAACGCTGAGCATGCCAATCTAAATGACTTCTGGCAACGGCAAGTTGTTCATCGGTCATATCGACCCCGATGACCTTACCGGTTTCGCCCACTAAGCGAGACAAAAGATAACAGTCTCGGCCCGAGCCGCAACCTAAATCTAACACGGTACAACCTTGCAAAGCTGGCGGCAAAGGCGAACCGCAACCATAAAACGCGCGACGACTTCCGGGTGCAGATCTGCCAAAGAGGAACGTAAAAACTTCGGCATGGCGTCCAGTGTGCAACAAGCGCTGGTTTTTAAATCCTGACTGGACTTAAGTACTTGACCGTAATAGTTTTGTACGGATTCGGTAATAACGGATTCTGTCATTTTAAATATCCTTGGCTTAGCATTTATTTATCAGAAAGATAATTATTTTTATAAGTTTAAACTGATTTTGTAAGTGTAAAATTATCCTCTTCGCCAAGCGTGAAAACGATCTAACCAAGAATAAAGATATTCTGGTGCATGTTTACGTTTCCATTCGCCCGCAACATACTTGTTCGCCTCGGCCATCGTCGGATAAATATGTATGGTAGAGAGTATCTTGTTCAGGCCGAGACCGTATTTCATAGCTAACACAAACTCGGCAAGTAAGTCTCCGGCATGTTCGCCAACAATCGTGACGCCTAATATTTTGTCTTTGCCCGGCTTTGTCAGGACTTTTACAAAACCATGAGCTTCACCGTCCGCAATCGCTCGGTCAAGATCACCGATGTTGTAGTTTACGACTTCAAACGGGATATTTTGTTCCTTAGCTTCCTGCTCGTTCAGGCCGACTCTAGCAACTTCGGGATCGGTAAATGTCGACCAAGGGATCACAGAATAATCGGTGCGAAATTTTTTAAATGGCCTTAATAACGCATTAACCGCAGCATACCAAGCCTGATGTGCCGCCGTATGCGTAAATTGATAGGGGCCAGCTACATCACCAACGGCATAGATATTAGGATAATTGGTTTCCTGAAACGGATTCGTTTCAATTGTTTTTCGCGCTGTTAATTTGACGCCCAATTCTTCCAGTCCGTAACCTGTCACATTTGCACTTCGTCCGATCGCACACAGCACTTCGTCGAATGGTATTTTTATGGATTGGGTTTTATAGTCGGTAATTAATATTTTCTCGCCGTTTTCAATAATAAATGCTTTACCGATATGTTCTAATCGGACATCAATACCTTCTTCCCGGAATCGTGATAGCACTGTATCCGACACATCCGTATCTTCTCGTATTAATAAACGTGGAGCCATTTCGACCTGGGTTACTTGGCTGCCTAATCGTGCGAAACTTTGCGCCAACTCGCTCCCTATCGGACCGCCGCCTAATACTAATAGACGTTTTGGTAATTTTCGCAATTCCCAAATAGTATCCGATGTTAACGGGTTAATTTCTTGAATTCCGGGAATAGGCGGAATAAAATGGTTTTGCTCCGGCAGCAATAACGATAGCTCTAGTTGTCAGAATTTGAGTATCTTCCGCCGTTTTTACTTCAACAGACCAAGGTGATAGTAATCTCGCTTCGCCTATAAGTACATTTACGCCTAATTGAGTATAACGTTTAACCGAATCATGAGGTTCTATCGTTTTAACGACCGATTGAACACGCTCCATAACATCGGATAAGTTGAATTCGACCTGCGCGCTTTTATTCCGAATTCATTAAATCTATTTAATTGAGAAAGCCATTTTGCCGAACGAATCAATGCTTTTGAAGGCACACAGCCTGTATTAAGACAGTCTCCGCCCATCTTATTTTTTTCTATCAGTGTAACTTTAGCCTTAACTGCCGCGGCAATATACGAGGTCACTAAACCGCCTGAACCCGCACCTATCACGATCAGGTTACAATCAAACTTTCTAGGCTTTTGCCACTGATGTTTTGGACTCATACTTTTCCCAAAGATCGGCCTGAAAAAAATAACAATGCAAACGTTCTGCTGAGCGGAATCAAACTTTATTGTTATGATTAGAAACTGTTTATAAATGCGACTGCTAACTTCGACAGATGTAAGATTTTTTAATTTGGATTCTCAATAGTTTTATATCATAAATCCTCACGAGGAAGAACTTTACACTTAAGTCGATAAAAGAAATTGAATAGATTTATTTTCGCTGTGGGAGTTGAGCTACGAGATTATTAGATTTGAGTTTTGGAAGGAAACGTTTTGGACGGCAAATCGTTAGCTTAATTTTCAGACGAAAAAAAAGCCCAAGGAGTTGATTCTTGGGCTTTTGATTTAGGCGCTTGGCAATTCCCTACTTTCACATGGCAAACTGCCACACTATCATCGGCGCTAAGCGGTTTCACTTCCGAGTTCGGGATGGGATCGGGTGGTTCACGCTCGCTATGGTCACCAAGCAATTCGGTGTTCAACACGACTACAAGTCTTAAGGCCATTAAACCGCTCTTCAAGCTTTCACTTTGTGCGCTCTTTTTGCCCGCTTACGTCTTGCTGTTTCATGTCCGCTTTCGCAGTCACTTTTCATCTTTTTCGTCAGGTCTTTTGCACCTGCGTTTTCGCTTCATTCTTGGCTTCGGCTTTATGGCGCGACCTAGACTCAGCAGACTTTCTGACAACTTATGTCGCCTTCCGCCTGCTCCTTTGGCTCGCTCTCATGGAATTCTGTACCACTGTGTTCTCTCGTCTTGGCGTCGTCAACATTAGGCGCAGTTCGGTTTCAGGCTGCTTTTGCCTTTCCCCTTGCGCCCGCTTTCCCAAGCTTATTGGGTGTTATAAGGTCAAGCCTCACGGGCAATTAGTACACGTTAGCTACACGCATTACTGCGCTTCCACACCGTGCCTATCAACGTCGTAGTCTCCAACGGCCCTTCAGGGGACTTATAGTCCCAGTGAGATCTCATCTTGGGAGGGGCTTCCCGCTTAGATGCTTTCAGCGGTTATCCTGTCCGCACATAGCTACCCAGCAATGCCATTGGCATGACAACTGGAACACCAGCGGTGCGTCCACTCCGGTCCTCTCGTACTAGGAGCAGCTTCCCTCAAATCTCAAACGCCCATGGCAGATAGGGACCGAACTGTCTCACGACGTTCTGAACCCAGCTCGCGTACCACTTTAAATGGCGAACAGCCATACCCTTGGGACCTGCTTCAGCCCCAGGATGTGATGAGCCGACATCGAGGTGCCAAACACCGCCGTCGATATGAACTCTTGGGCGGTATCAGCCTGTTATCCCCGAGTACCTTTTATCCGTTGAGCGATGGCCCTTCCATACAGAACCACCGGATCACTATGACCTACTTTCGTACCTGCTCGACTTGTACGTCTCGCAGTCAAGCACCCTTATGCCATTGCACTCATTGGTTGATTTCCGACCAACCTGAGGTACCTTCGTGCTCCTCCGTTACTCTTTAGGAGGAGACCGCCCCAGTCAAACTACCCACCAGACACTGTCCCCAATCCAGATAATGGGCCTAGGTTAGAACTTCAAATAAACCAGGGTGGTATTTCAAGGTTGGCTCCACATGAACTGGCGTCCACGCTTCATTGCCTCCCACCTATCCTACACAAATCGATTCAAAGTCCAGTGTCAAGCTATAGTAAAGGTTCACGGGGTCTTTCCGTCTAGCCACGGGTATACGGCATCTTCACCGCAATTTCAATTTCACTGAGTCTCGGCTGGAGACAGTGTGGCCATCGTTACGCCATTCGTGCAGGTCGGAACTTACCCGACAAGGAATTTCGCTACCTTAGGACCGTTATAGTTACGGCCGCCGTTTACTGGGGCTTCGATCAAGAGCTTCGCTTACGCTAACCCCATCAATTAACCTTCCAGCACCGGGCAGGCGTCACACCCTATACGTCCACTTTCGTGTTTGCAGAGTGCTATGTTTTGCTAAACAGTCGCAGCCACCAATTTTTGCAACCGCCTTCAGCTCCAGGAGCAAGTCCTTCACCTACCAGCGGCACACCTTCTCCCGAAGTTACGGTGTCATTTTGCCTAGTTCCTTCAGCCGAGTTCTCTCAAGCGCCTTAGAATTCTCATCCCACCCACCTGTGTCGGTTTACGGTACGGCCACTCGTAACCTGATGCTTAGAGGTTTTTCTTGGAAGCAGGGCATCCATCACTTCATCGTATCCGAAGATACAATCCGTCATCACGCCTCAGGATTGCAGACCCGGATTTGCCTAAGTCTACTCCCTACACGCTTAAACCGGGACGTCCAACACCCGGCTGATGTAGCCTTCTCCGTCACCCCATCGCAGTTACGACCGGTACAGGAATATTAACCTGTTCTCCATCGACTACGCCTCTCGGCCTCGCCTTAGGTACCGACTAACCCTGCGTCGATTAGCGTTGCGCAGGAACCCTTGGGTTTTTCGGCGGGGGGGTTTTTCACCCCCCTTGTCGTTACTTATGTCAGCATTCGCACTTCCGATACCTCCAGCCAACTTCCCAGTTGACCTTCACAGGCTTACGGAACGCTCCTCTACCGCTCATCCTAAAGATGAACCCGTAGCTTCGGTACTACGCTTAGCCCCGTTACATTTTCCGCGCAGACCGACTCGACCAGTGAGCTATTACGCTTTCTTTAAAGGATGGCTGCTTCTAAGCCAACCTCCTGGCTGTCTGGGCCTTTCCACATCGTTTCCCACTGAGCATAGATTTTGGGACCTTAGCTGACGGTCTGGGCTGTTTCCCTCTTCACGACGGACCTTATCACCCGCCGTGTGTCTCCGTGTATTACTTGTTGGTATTCGGAGTTTGCATCGGGTTGGTAAATCTAGACGACCCCTAGCCGAAACAGTGCTCTACCCCAACAGTGTCCGCACGAGGCTCTACCTAAATAGATTTCGGGGAGAACCAGCTATCTCCGAGCTTGATTAGCCTTTCACTCCTATCCACAACTCATCCCCGTATTTTTCAACAGACGTGGGTTCGGCCCTCCAGTTAGTATTACCCAACCTTCAGCCTGGTCATGGATAGATCGCCCGGTTTTCGGGTCTAATCCCAGCGACTGAACGCCCTGTTCAGACTCCCTTTTTCGTTTACTACGCCTCCCTACTCGGTTAAGCTTGCCACTGAGGTTAAGTCGCTGACCCATTATACAAAAAGGTACGCGATCTGCCCCACTACCTCGGGGCTCCACTTAACTTGTACGCATACGGTTTCCAGGATCTATTTCACTCCCTCTCCACGGGGTTCTTTTCGCCTTTCCCTCACGGTACTGTGGTTTCACTATCAATTCAGTAAGGAGTATTTAGCCTTGGAGGATGGGTCCACCATGTTTTCAGTCAAGGTTTCCCGTGCTCCGACCTACTCGTTTTCACTGCACACCGCTTTCGTGGCGGGCTATCACCCTGTACCGCCAGCCTTGCCGGAACTGTTCCACTAACAAATGTACAACGCAAGGGCTAATCCCCGTTCGCTCGCCGCTACTAGGAGAGTCTCGGTTGATTTCTTTTCCTCCGGGTACTTAGATGTTTCAGTTCTCCGGGTTCGCTTCCTACCCCTATGTATTCAGGGCAGGATGACCAAGTGCTCTTGGCCGGGTTTCCCCATTCGGACCTCCGCGGATCAAAGTTAGTTTGCAAACTCCCCGCGGCACTCCGCATGCTGGCACGTCGCCCCACCATCGCCTCTCACTGCCTAGGACATCCACCCGTATGCGCTTATTCAATACAGCCATATAACCCCAATAAGTCTGGACTTCACTTCGCCTGTCGTTATCGTGCTATACGCGTCAGCTGACTATTTTTCGCTTTTTCTGCTTGAGTACTCGCTCTTGTGTCCGTCGGCTTCAGCGCTTATGTACTCTGATCAACCCCGCTAATTACTTAACTTGGCCAGTCTGTGTTCATCCCGCTGCAACTTCCGTTCACTTGAACTCGTTGCGCAATCTCAACCCTTTACTTGTCAAGATTACGTTGTTACAGATTTCCATATTGTTAAGGCATTAATGCACGGATGTTTACCCTCAATTCTATAAGGTCTCTACTGATTCTGCCTTTGTTAGTCAACTTTATGTCCGCCCCCGCGCCTCACCGTGGTTGCGCGACTGATCTTCTGTCTCACTCTTAAGGGTTCCCCGCATCGAAACGTTATAGAATTGGGTGGAGCTAAATGGGATCAGACCACTTGACCCCCTGCGTACCAGAGCTGGGTGCTCTCCCAGCTTGAGCTATAGCCCCAGTGTTCCCGCTGGGGGTGGGTCCCCTCCCCCCCCGCCCCACCGGGGGGTGTCACGGTTACCTTCTCGCCGTAAGGTGGTGGGCCTGGGTGGACTCGGAACCCACCGACCTCACCCTTATCAGGGGTGCGCTCTAATAACTATGGGCTACAGGCCCCAAAAAGGAAAAAAAAAAAAAAAAAAAGGGGGGGTAGGCTCATACTGCTTGTTGATCAAGAATAATTTGTCTGTGAGATAGTATGGCGACGTCATTGTGTCTTTGTAAGGGAGGTGATCCAGCCCCAGGTTCCCTAGGGCTACCGCCTTGTTACGACTTCACCCCAGTCATGAATCACAAAGTGGTAAAGCGCCCTCCCGAAGGTTAGACGCACCCACTTCTTTGCAACCCACTCCCATGGTAGCGACGGGCGGTGTGTACAAGGCCCGGGAACGTATTCACCGCGACATTCTGATTCGCGATTACTAGCGATTCCGACTTCATGGAGTCGAGTTGCAGACCTCAATCCGGACTAAGACCAAAGCTTTCTGGGATTTGCTTACTTTCGCAAGTTCGCTGCCCTCTGTACCGGCCATTTGTAGCACGTGTGTGGCTACACCCATAAGGGCCATGATGACTTGACGTCGTCCCCACCTTCCTCCGGTTTATCACCAGCAGTCTCCCTAGAGTTCCCAGCCGGAACCCGCTGGCAACTAAGGATATAAGAGGTTGCGCTCGTTTACGGGACTTAACCCAGCATCTCACGACACAAGCTGACGACAGCCATACAGCACCTGTCTCAGAGTTCCCCCAGGCACTCCTACGGATCTCTCACGAATTCTCTGAATGTCAAGGGTAGGTAAAGTTCTTCGCGTTGCATCGAATTAAACCACATGCTCCACCG
>JADKAL010000015.1 GCA_016715325.1 Methylococcaceae bacterium | reverse complement strand
ATGCCTTTAAAAATGAAATCGATTTCATCCATAAAGCTATCGTCTTTGGCCTTTTTTTCATCGGGATCTTAATGAATCGTGACTAAACCTTGATCGTGGTTGCGTTCCGTCATCCCATTGCGCGTCAACGCCTTGTTGATTACGCGCCAGATTTAGCAAAACCCGCGCCTAAACGTAATCGGCTCTCCCGTCATCGTACTTAACGATTTCAATCGACGAAACCGATTCCTGCGCATCCGATTCATCCGCCGGCGTGACTTCGGTGGCTGGGATTTCGGGAGGCGTGGAATTCAGTCGCCTCTTCGGACGACGAATCTTCCGATGAGCTACTGTCGACGAAAGGCGGCGCGGCACGTGGTCGTATTATCGGCGGATTCCGGTACTTTTTCGTTTCTATCCGGGGCTGATGGAACATCACCAGAACTACTTCCTGTTTTATTTGCCGCAACTGCTCGGCCAGTTCAGCGCGGCGCGTTTCTGTGGTGTACTGGGTAATCCTTTCTTTATCGGGGAATAAACCAAGGTAGCTGCATCCTGAAGATGCAGCCATGATATCTAGTTAACGCGAAAACGGAGTTTATTTCTCATGCCTTTATACATTTATTTCTGCTTGTTTCATGGCGCTTCTAACTTTATCGAAACAGTCTTCCGTTAACCATGTTAGCGGCAACCGAATTTCGCTCCATCAATCCCATTTCCGCCACAGCCCATTTTACAGGGATCGGATTGGCTTGGATGAAGAGGTGTTTATGCAATGCCGCCAATCGGCATCGATAGCCGCTGCGGTTTCGGCGTCGCCTTCGATAGCGGCTAATATCATTTCGTGAACTAATTTCGGCGCGACATTGCCGGTAACGGTAATCGTTCCGTTCTCCCCATCTTGTCAACACCGGCTAGTCGCATCGTCGCCGCTGTAGATGGCAAAATCGGGACCGTACAACTTTCTGATAGCGCTAATTCGGGTTAAACTGCCGGTCGCTTTAACACCGACGACATTGGGCCACCATAAATCGGTCTACCGTTTCAGGCAGCATATCGCACGCCGTCCGTCCCGGCACATTGTATAACATCTGAGGAATTTCACGCTTCGCTGATAGCCTTATGATGAGAAGATATAAACCTTCTTGGTGTCGGCTTATTATAATAAGGTGGGACAACTGCAAACAGGCGTCGGCGCCGACTTCTTTAGCTCTACGGGTTAAGGTAATAGCCTCGGTTGTGGAATTCGATCCGGTTCCGGCAATAACCGGTATTCCTCTGTTGACTATATCTCCATAACCGCTTGAATGACTGCAATAATGCTCGTCTTCATCAAGCGTCGCCGACTCGCCGGTCGCATCGACGGCAACCAGCGCATCGGAACCTTGTGCAATATGGAATTCTGACTTTCGTAAACTTGCCCAATCCACTGCTCCGCTTTCTTCCATGGGGGTGACTAGAAGCGATGATACTACCTTTGAATCATGAACTCTTGACCAGAACGGCTACTTTAATTAATATTCTATTATACCAAGCAAATAACGAAAAAGGTAAGGTTAAGGGTTGTTGCTTTGCCGCATATCACTTTAGTAACGTTGCTATTGAGGCCCAGCCGATACAGCAAACTCTGGTTTTTTAACCATTAGATAATTCCTGCAACCCTGGCTTGGGTAACCCAGATACCGATTCTAAAGTTCAAGCGATTTCTTCCGCCACCCATTTTACTGTGAAAATCATAATAGGTAATAAAATCAAACAATTATACTAGTATTACAAAAGTGATAGGTGTTAAGATTGCGCCTCAAACTATCTCCGTTAATTGTATGAGCGAGTTAAAAGTATGAATTTAAATCCAAAATTACGCTGGGCATTTTAGGTGCGGCGCGAATTAACGAGCGTTTGATGCCCGCTATTGTCAGAGTCCCCGAACGCGGAGTTGGTCGCTATCGCCAGCCGACGTGTTGGTGCATCAGCGCAAACATTGGCTCAATACGCACCTAATCAGCAAAATGTTCGCGCCTACGACGGTCTCGACGAATTATTAAATGCTAACGATATTCAAGCGGTGTATTTACTGATGGCCAATCACGAGCACTGAATGGATGTTACGGCCATTGGAAAAGGGAAACACGTTCTTTGCGAAAAGCCTATGGTTAAGGGTCATGACATAGAAGCCATCCAATCGGCGGCTAAGAAACAGAAGGTTAAAGTTATGGAAGGCTTCATGTACCGTTTTCATCCGCAACACGCCCGAGTGCAGGAATTGGATTCATTCAGGTATCATCGTTGAAGTGATCGGTGCGAGCGACTTTTTCCTTTCTCATGATGCGGCCCGCCCGGATGTCCACCGTTTGGAGGAGAGTACCGGACGCGGCGGCGGCGCCATGTGGGACATCGGTTGTTACGCTATCCATTCGGCCCGGATATTTTTCGACCTCGACCGGTTGCCGTCAGGCACTACCACGTCCAAACATGTTGAAAGCGGCGCCGATATTTCGACCAGCGGAGTTATTGATTTCGGCGACGGTAAATTCGCGCATTTTGATTTCAGTTTTGAACGGGCCAGACGCTGCGAATATTGAGATTACCGGCAACAAGGGCGGCATCAAATGTCACATTGTTCGGCAAATTAATGATGATGTGCCGGTGATTAGCTGGTGGACAGAAGCTGGTCAAGTCTGTGAAGAGCGATCGCCAACGGCTAATCACTTCCGGCTTGAAATCGAGCATTTCAGCGATTGTGTTCAACGATTCGGCACCTCGTCTATCACTAGAGGATGTTAAAACTAATTGCAAAATCATCGTGGCTGCATTGCAACCCGGCGGCGCAAAGCTGTGTTGTTTAAAGATAAAACGATTAAGTTCAATTCATTCATCAAAATAATTACTTTATTGGAGGTGATCGTGTCCGATTATAGAAAATACCATTGTATGGAACGCGAACATATTTATGACGAAGAAAAAGGCGATCCCGATAGCGGCATTGCACCCGGTACGCGCTGGGAAGATATTCCTGACAACTGGGAGTGTCCCATTTGCGGAGCGCCGAAAAGTTTTTTAGCTGCTCGAATACTAAAAAATGACCAGTTTGTTTTGCGTTACCGATTCGGCCTTTTTAAAATCTGGAACTGTTTGTGTTAAACAAGTCGAAACACAGACCACCGACAGGCGATCGAGGCTGAGTCCCCAAAGGGCCGAATCTATATCTATCGGCTGAGATTCATCTAGCACGATTATCTGAATAGGTATCGAAATGAAATTTAATCCCTGTATTTCGGCAAAATGCACCGATTAAGGCGCACCTACTGCGAAGGCTGTGGCAGATCGCATGTAGAGATTTCCGAAACAAAAAGCTGATTATGTCGGTAGTTAGTTTTCGGTCTCAATCCCAAGCTACGAAAATCAAGAAGAATTTGCCGACTTTATCGGTAAAACTATTTTGAAAAAGCTTCAAAATCCGGTTTAATCGGCCTTTACAGTTTTAAATTTCTCTTCGGCTCCGGGCTTTTAGGAAAAACCTTATTAATCATTCATTGCTTTTATACAGGAATCGTTACTTCCGAGCGGAGAGCCTAAAGTCACATGCTCCGAGGCTCAAACATTAAAACTGCCGAACAATAACTCAGGTAGAAGATAAAAACCAAGTTGAGGCTATCTGGTTATGCGTCACAGCCAAACTCACTGTATTTCGTCCAGGAAATGATGAAGCTGCAACGGGATCGATACTATAAATATCCACCGCTATCAATGATTCCGCAACACAACTAAATTATCGATGAGTCCTTCCGAGCGTGGCAGCCTTTGATATAAACTTCCGCATCTTTACGCAGTATCTAACGGATCGTGGAAAATCGGGATCTTTGAGTAAGAAATCCAACACGTCGCCGCTATTTATACGATGGCGACGATGCTTTTTCGATACATTGAAGCGCACTCAAGGATTTTAAGACATTCATCCACATTGTATTTTCGTATTGCCGGGTTTTATCGCTCCGGTCATCCGCTAACAAAACGGTGGCAATATCGAGAATTCGCGTGGTCATCTCGGCTCGCTCAATAGCCCTTCCTATGCGGATAAAGCGTAACGCATCATCGTGGCTCATCGCGCCGGACATAAAGCCGGTAAAACGTTGGCAGCCTCGTAAAATCTCAGTCAATATTAAAAAACCCGCCCGCGACGGTTTGTGGCGTTATTCACATTCTCTTTTGCAAAGAGATACATCTCATTAACTTGTTGCCACGCTTCATCCGGCATGAGTTCACGGATGTTCGTATGTTTTCTCGTGCCGCATTTAAGGATGAAAATAAAGACCCGGGATTTGCCGTATCGGTGAGCAAAAAAGCGCATCGTATTTTGTTCGTTAGGGACATCGTAGAGCTTAAGAAACGCATTTTCCGCACCGAAAATCGTGAGCAAATTTCGCCAGCTCACTTGGACATCCATCGGCATGTCAAACATGAGGTTCATGCAAACACTCAGCAATCTTGCTGTATTTTCCGTTCTTTCCAGATACCTTGCCAACCAATAGAGCCGTTCTGCCGATCGAGATAACATATTTACTTCCAGTATTGATTATCCACGTGTCTTTACTACCGCCGCCCTGCGACGAGTTAACCACCAAGGAACCTTTTTTAAGTGCAACGCGGGTTAGGCCGCCTGCCGTTACAAAACTGCTCTCCCCCTGCAATATAAACGGTCGTAAATCGATATGCCGAGGTTCCAGGTGATTATTGCATAAAGTCGGACATGTCGAAAGTGCTAAGGTTGGCTGCCCTATATAGTTACGAGGATTAGATTTGATGACCTTACGAAAACCTTCAATTTCATTTTTAGTGGCGTGCGGTCCTACCAACATACCGTAACCGCCTGATTCATTAGCAGGTTTTACAACCAATTCTTCAAGATGCGTTAGAACGTAATCGAGCTTGATCCGGTTCGCTGCAGAGGAAGGTCGGTACGTTAGGCAATAACGGCTCTTCATTTAAATAGAAACGAATCATCTCCGGTACATAGGCGTAGACTACTTATCGTCGGCTACCCCGCTACCGGGCGAATTCGCTAAAGATACATTCCCCTTCTTCCAGGCTCTTATCAACTTGACACCCAGCATTGAATCCTTATTAAATACTTCGATCAAGAAAGCGATCATCAATCCGGCGGTAAATGACATCAACCTTTTCAAGCCCGTTAATGGTGCGCATATACACGCAATCATCGTCTTGAACCACCAAATCGGCTCCTTCAACCAATTCCGCACCGATTTGTTGCGCAAGAAACGCATGCTCGAAATAGGCTGAATTAAAATTCCCGGCGTTAAAACGGCTATCCGCGGCGACTCTGACATGTTCAGGGGCGATTGATGAAAGCATCTCGTACAAATTAACCGGATAATCGTCGACAGGCAAAACATCTAAATCTTGTATAGCTCAGGAAAGACTTTTAGTTATAACCCGGTTTTCAATCATATAGGACACGCCCGACGGAACGCGCAAATTATCTTCCAGTACGTATAAAGTTCCATCTTTATCGCGGACCAAATCGTTACCGCAATATTCGCCTAAGCGCCGTATTTCGGATTCATGCCGACGCATTCCTGAAGAAAGTTTGTAGAGCTAGTTATGATGCTTTCAGGAATTAACCTCTTTGATAAAGCTGCTCGTTATAGACATCGTTGATGAAACAATTCAATGCCTTAAGCCGTTGCTTTAGGCCGACAGCAACATTTTGCCATTCTTTGTTTTCAATGATGCGAGGAATTATGTCGAAGGGCCAAGCTCGGTCGAGATTACCTTCGTCGCTATAGACTGTAAAAGTAATACCCATTTCCATAATGGCCATTTCTGCTGCGGTTTTCTGACATCGAGCGCATTGCCGTCCAAGCTGTCCAAATAGTTGCTTAATCTCTCTGCGGATGCTCTCGCCAGATTTTTTGAACATCGCATTTCGTCGTAAGCCTCTGAAACAGCGTATTCATTCCATAATGAAGCCATAGTGCAATCTCCAAATAACTATCATGCTGCTCGTTTGCTCATTGTTGCGGTAAAAAAAAGGCGCAACTTCTTTTGCAAGAAAAGCGCCTTGAGAAGGTACAAATACACGATGAGAACGTCTTTCATTAATGTTAAAGCATACTTCATGCCAAAAGCTAAACCACCTGATTTATTAATGTTTTCAGGATCGAAATAACGTATTAATCGACATAAGATGATTTTTTCTGCACCATTTTTGTGCTTTATAGCTAAAACATATATCAAGTTGGTGCAATTTTTTTTTTGTTTGGCGGATTGTTTATAGGCCTTCTTGGTGGAGGGACTACTCAGACAGAGCGCCTGTGCAACTAGAACCCTGGCCTGCTGTGCAACCGAAACAATGGTCTGCAACACTTATAGGTGAGTTCTCAATGTTTATTTCCGTTAAGTCGCTTATATGAACGGTCCCGCCACCGCCTAAGGGCAAATGCAACATCTGATTGAAATCGCAATCGCAGAGCATAGCCCTGCCAATCAACGCTGATAAGGCTTTTGCACATTACATGTCTTAAATTCTCCGGTTTATGCGCATTCTTCAGTAAAGCCAAATAATTATCGAAGACAACGTTGTATCTTTCTTCATGCTTACCGTTAGCAATCAATACCGCCCCAAAACGCTGTATAGGCATATTTGCCAACGCAAAGAGACGGTTGAATCGAATATCGAAATAATCAGCCAAATAGCGCCGATAATCCGCTTCCAATTTTTCTTGGGGCGGTGGTAACACAGCGCCTTGCGGATTAAAAACCAGATTCAATGTTAAACCGCTTTCCGGCTTACCGTAACCTAAAGCATTCAGTTTTTTAAGACCTTCAATAGAACCAACAAATGCGCCCTTACCGCGCTGTGCGTCGACATTCTCTTGCAGATAACAAGGCAACGAAGCAATCACTTCAACGCGATTTTCGGCAAGAAATTCAGTTGTCCATTCGTAACCAGGTTCAACTAAGATCGTCGGATTACACTGGTCGATAATATGTAATCCTTGTTCCTTTGCAGCACGCACCAGCCAACGGAATTCAGGATTCATTTCTGGAGAGCCGCCGGTTACATCGAGTATCTGTAAACGATGCTTTTCAGCGAATTCCAATGCGGATTGCATAACCGCTTTGCTCATTAATTCAGTCCGTTTCGGACCGGCATTCACATGGCAATGCGTGCAACTCAAATCGTACAAATAGCCGAGATTCATTTGCAGCGTTGTTAACCGGTCGCGACGAATACCCGGAAATCGGCTGTTTAGCAATAAAGATTTAACGTTATACATGATATCCGTATTTAACGCTGCTTTATCAACAGCACGCCGCACCGGATTCTAATCTTGTGCTGGTATTCGGCGGAGCACAATCGAACAAACCGAAATGTACCGATTTATCGCCGATCATCTGAAAATGTCTACCGTAACGGCTAGCGCTCAACATATCGGCGGTATTACCGCAAACACGGAGCGGTCGCCCGTCTCTAAATGGTGATGATCGTCTAGATCGAAAGCATGCAGATATTCAGACAGTGTGCCTTTATAAATTGCAATTTGACCGAAATCCTCGCAGCGATCTTCCAACGGCATTTTAAAAGCGCGCACGGTAATCGAGCGAAAATTGATCATACCGATTTTATCCGACACTTCGGGATCGTCTAAGGTGATCGGATTTTGCTTAACAATCCGTATATCCGGGCAACCCAAATCGTGCATAATTCGCCGGAAATCCTCCCAATACAACGCCCCACCCCAGACATTCGCCCAGTAAAACAGGGTCGAACTTTAAATTACTTGGAATACGTCGATCTGCATAGACATCCGAGAAAAAAAGCTCGCCGCCCGGTTTTAGGACTCTGAATATTTCAGCGAACACTTTGCGCTTATCCGGGGATAAGTTGACAACGCAGTTCGATACGACAACGTCAATTGAGTTATCCGCAATGCCGACGGTATTAAGATCTTCGATATGTCCGCTAAGAAATTCGACATTTGCTCGACTATAACCATAACGCTGAGCATGCCAATCTAAATGACTTCTGGCAACGGCAAGTTGTTCATCGGTCATATCGACCCCGATGACCTTACCGGTTTCGCCCACTAAGCGAGACAAAAGATAACAGTCTCGGCCCGAGCCGCAACCTAAATCTAACACGGTACAACCTTGCAAAGCTGGCGGCAAAGGCGAACCGCAACCATAAAAACGCGCGACGACTTCCGGGTGCAGATCTGCCAAATAGGAACGTAAAAACTTCGGCATGGCGTCCAGTGTGCAACAAGCGCTGGTTTTTAAATCCTGACTGGACTTAAGTACTTGACCGTAATAGTTTTGTACGGATTCGGTAATAACGGATTCTGTCATTTTAAATATCCTTGGCTTAGCATTTATTTATCAGAAAGATAATTATTTTTATAAGTTTAAACTGATTTTGTAAGTGTAAAATTATCCTCTTCGCCAAGCGTGAAAACGATCTAACCAAGGATAAAGATATTCGGGTGCATGTTTACGTTTCCATTCGCCCGCAACATACTTGTTCGCCTCGGCCATCGTCGGATAAATATGTATGGTAGAGAGTATCTTGTTCAGGCCGAGACCGTATTTCATAGCTAACACAAACTCGGCAAGTAAGTCTCCGGCATGTTCGCCAACAATCGTGACGCCTAATATTTTGTCTTTGCCCGGCTTTGTCAGGACTTTTACAAAACCATGAGCTTCACCGTCCGCAATCGCTCGGTCAAGATCACCGATGTTGTAGTTTACGACTTCAAACGGGATATTTTGTTCCTTAGCTTCCCTGCTCGTTCAGGCCGACTCTAGCAACTTCGGGATCGGTAAATGTCGACCAGGGATCACAGAATAATCGGTGCGAAATTTTTTAAATGGCCTTAATAACGCATTAACCGCAGCATACCAAGCCTGATGTGCCGCCGTATGCGTAAATTGATAGGGGCCAGCTACATCACCAACGGCATAGATATTAGATAATTGGTTTCCTGAAACGGATTCGTTTCAATTGTTTTTCGCGCTGTTAATTTGACGCCCAATTCTTCCAGTCCGTAACCTGTCACATTTGCACTTCGTCCGATCGCACACAGCACTTCGTCGAATGGTATTTTTATGGATTGGGTTTTATAGTCGGTAATTAATATTTTCTCGCCGTTTTCAATAATAAATGCTTTACCGATATGTTCTAATCGGACATCAATACCTTCTTCCCGGAATCGTGATAGCACTGTATCCGACACATCCGTATCTTCTCGTATTAATAAACGTGGAGCCATTTCGACCTGGGTTACTTGGCTGCCTAATCGTGCGAAACTTTGCGCCAACTCGCTCCCTATCGGACCGCCGCCTAATACTAATAGACGTTTTGGTAATTTTCGCAATTCCCAAATAGTATCCGATGTTAACGGGTTAATTTCTTGAATTCCGGGAATAGGCGGAATAAATGGTTTTGCTCCGGCAGCAATAACGATAGCTCTAGTTGTCAGAATTTGAGTATCTTCCGCCGTTTTTACTTCAACAGACCAAGGTGATAGTAATCTCGCTTCGCCTATAAGTACATTTACGCCTAATTGAGTATAACGTTGAACCGAATCATGAGGTTCTATCGTTTTAACGACCGATTGAACACGCTCCATAACATCGGATAAGTTGAATTCGACCTGCGCACTTTTTATTCCGAATTCATTAAATCTATTTAATTGAGAAAGCCATTTTGCCGAACGAATCAATGCTTTTGAAGGCACACAGCCTGTATTAAGACAGTCTCCGCCCATCTTATTTTTTTCTATCAGTGTAACTTTAGCCTTAACTGCCGCGGCAATATACGAGGTCACTAAACCACCTGAACCCGCACCTATCACGATCAGGTTACAATCAAACTTTCTAGGCTTTTGCCACTGATGTTTTGGACTCATACTTTTCCCAAAGATCGGCCTGAAAAAAATAACAATGCAAACGTTCTGCTGAGCGGAATCAAACTTTATTGTTATGATTAGAAACTGTTTATAAATGCGACTGCTAACTTCGACAGATGTAAGATTTTTTAATTTGGATTCTCAATAGTTTTATATCATAAATCCTCATGAGGAAGAACTTTACACTTAAGTCGATAAAAGAAATTGAATAGATTTATTTTTCGCTGTGGGAGTTGAGCTACGAGATTATTAGATTTGAGTTTTGGAAGGAAACGTTTTGGACGGCAAATCGTTAGCTTAATTTTCAGACGAAAAAAAAGCCCAAGGAGTTGATTCTTGGGCTTTTGATTTAGGCGCTTGGCAATTCCCTACTTTCACATGGCAAACTGCCACACTATCATCGGCGCTAAGCGGTTTCACTTCCGAGTTCGGGATGGGATCGGGTGGTTCACGCTCGCTATGGTCACCAAGCAATTCGGTGTTCAACACGACTACAAGTCTTAAGGCCATTCGACCGCTCTTCAAGCTTTCACTTTTGTGCGCTCTTTTTGCCCGCTTACGTCTTGCTGTTTCATGTCCGCTTTCGCAGTCACTTTTTCATCTTTTTTCGTCAGGTCTTTTTGCACCTGCGTTTTCGCTTCAGCTTCTAGGCTTCGGCTTTATGGCGCGACCTAGACTCAGCAGACTTTCTGACAACTTATGTCGCCTTCCGCCTGCTCCTTTGGCTCGCTCTCATGGAATTCTGTACCACTGTGTTCTCTCGTCTTGGCGTCGTCAACGTTAGGCGCAGTTCGGTTTCAGGCTGCTTTTGCCTTTCCCCTTGCGCCCGCTTTCCCAAGCTTATTGGGTGTTATAAGGTCAAGCCTCACGGGCAATTAGTACACGTTAGCTACACGCATTACTGCGCTTCCACACCGTGCCTATCAACGTCGTAGTCTCCAACGGCCCTTCAGGGGACTTTAAGTCCCAGTGAGATCTCATCTTGGGAGGGGCTTCCCGCTTAGATGCTTTCAGCGGTTATCCTGTCCGCACATAGCTACCCAGCAATGCCATTGGCATGACAACTGGAACACCAGCGGTGCGTCCACTCCGGTCCTCTCGTACTAGGAGCAGCTTCCCTCAAATCTCAAACGCCCATGGCAGATAGGGACCGAACTGTCTCACGACGTTCTGAACCCAGCTCGCGTACCACTTTAAATGGCGAACAGCCATACCCTTGGGACCTGCTTCAGCCCCAGGATGTGATGAGCCGACATCGAGGTGCCAAACACCGCCGTCGATATGAACTCTTGGGCGGTATCAGCCTGTTATCCCCGGAGTACCTTTTATCCGTTGAGCGATGGCCCTTCCATACAGAACCACCGGATCACTATGACCTACTTTCGTACCTGCTCGACTTGTACGTCTCGCAGTCAAGCACCCTTATGCCATTGCACTCATTGGTTGATTTCCGACCAACCTGAGGGTACCTTCGTGCTCCTCCGTTACTCTTTGGGAGGAGACCGCCCCAGTCAAACTACCCACCAGACACTGTCCCTAGCCCGGATAACGGGCCGAGGTTAGAACTTCAAATAAACCAGGGTGGTATTTCAAGGTTGGCTCCACATGAACTGGCGTCCACGCTTCATTGCCTCCCACCTATCCTACACAAATCGATTCAAAGTCCAGTGTCAAGCTATAGTAAAGGTTCACGGGGTCTTTCCGTCTAGCCACGGGTATACGGCATCTTCACCGCAATTTCAATTTCACTGAGTCTCGGCTGGAGACAGTGTGGCCATCGTTACGCCATTCGTGCAGGTCGGAACTTACCCGACAAGGAATTTCGCTACCTTAGGACCGTTATAGTTACGGCCGCCGTTTACTGGGGCTTCGATCAAGAGCTTCGCTTACGCTAACCCCATCAATTAACCTTCCAGCACCGGGCAGGCGTCACACCCTATACGTCCACTTTCGTGTTTGCAGAGTGCTATGTTTTTGCTAAACAGTCGCAGCCACCAATTTTTTGCAACCGCCTTCAGCTCCAGGAGCAAGTCCCTTCACCTACCAGCGGCACACCTTCTCCCGAAGTTACGGTGTCATTTTGCCTAGTTCCTTCAGCCGAGTTCTCTCAAGCGCCTTAGAATTCTCATCCCACCCACCTGTGTCGGTTTACGGTACGGCCACTCGTAACCTGATGCTTAGAGGTTTTTCTTGGAAGCAGGGCATCCATCACTTCATCGTATCCGAAGATACAATCCGTCATCACGCCTCAGGATTGCAGACCCGGATTTGCCTAAGTCTACTCCCTACACGCTTAAACCGGGACGTCCAACACCCGGCTGATGTAGCCTTCTCCGTCACCCCATCGCAGTTACGACCGGTACAGGAATATTAACCTGTTCTCCATCGACTACGCCTCTCGGCCTCGCCTTAGGTACCGACTAACCCTGCGTCGATTAGCGTTGCGCAGGAAACCTTGGGTTTTCGGCGTGGGGGCTTTTCACCCCCATTATCGTTACTTATGTCAGCATTCGCACTTCCGATACCTCCAGCCAACTTCCCAGTTGACCTTCACAGGCTTACGGAACGCTCCTCTACCGCTCATCCTAAAGGATGAACCCGTAGCTTCGGTACTATGCTTAGCCCCGGTAAATCTTCCGCGCAGACCGACTCGACCAGTGAGCTATTACGCTTTCTTTAAAGGATGGCTGCTTCTAAGCCAACCTCCTGGCTGTCTGGGCCTTTCCACATCGTTTCCCACTGAGCATAGATTTTGGGACCTTAGCTGACGGTCTGGGCTGTTTCCCTCTTCACGACGGACCTTATCACCCGCCGTGTGTCTCCCGTGTATTACTTGTTGGTATTCGGAGTTTGCATCGGGTTGGTAAATCTAGACGACCCCCTAGCCGAAACAGTGCTCTACCCCAACAGTGTCCGCACGAGGCGCTACCTAAATAGCTTTCGAGGAGAACCAGCTATCTCCGAGCTTGATTAGCCTTTCACTCCGATCCACAACTCATCCCCGTATTTTTCAACAGACGTGGGTTCGGCCCTCCAGTTAGTATTACCCAACCTTCAGCCTGGTCATGGATAGATCGCCCGGTTTCGGGTCTAATCCCAGCGACTGAACGCCCTGTTCAGACTCGCTTTCGCTACGCCTCCCCTATTCGGTTAAGCTTGCCACTGAGATTAAGTCGCTGACCCATTATACAAAAGGTACGCAGTCACAGAACAAGTCTGCTCCCACTGCTTGTACGCATACGGTTTCAGGATCTATTTCACTCCCCTCTCCGGGGTTCTTTCGCCTTTCCCTCACGGTACTGGTTCACTATCGGTCAGTCAGGAGTATTTAGCCTTGGAGGATGGTCCCCCCATGTTCAGACAAGGTTTCACGTGCCCCGTCCTACTCGTTTTCACGTCAAAGTTGTTTTCGTGTACGGGGCCATCACCCTGTATCGCTGGCCTTTCCAGACCATTCCACTAACAACTCCACCGCTTAAGGGCTACTCCCCGTTCGCTCGCCGCTACTAAGGGAATCTCGGTTGATTTCTTTTCCTCCGGGTACTTAGATGTTTCAGTTCTCCGGGTTCGCTTCGCTAGAGCTATGTATTCACTCTAGGATGACCAGCTTGTGCTGGCCGGGTTTCCCCATTCGGACATCCGCGGATCATAGTGTGTTTGCACACTCCCCGCGGCTTTTCGCATGCTACAACGTCCTTCATCGCCTCTGACTGCCTAGGCATCCACCGTATGCGCTTGTTCACTTGACCTTATAACCCCAATAAGCCTGTCTTTTCGACGCGCTTTTGCGGCTATCGTGCCAGTTGACTTTTTTACGCTTTCACTTGAGAACGCGCCCGCTTCGGCTTTCGCTTCTACGCGTGCGCTTTCTGTCCGTAGGTTGCCCTACGGCTTTTTGGTACAGTTTTCCATGTTGTTAAAGAGCGATTACAGGGTATCCCTGCAATTCGATAACGTCTCTATCCGCTTACGCGGTGGAAACGTTATGGAATTGTCGGTGTCTTCTGCGCGGTTTATTGGCCTTCGTTGGGTTGGTGGAGCCAAGGAGGATCGAACTCCTGACCTCCTGCGTGCAAGGCAGGCGCTCTCCCAGCTGAGCTATGGCCCCATTGTGCTGTCTGCCGCTAGCGCCCCTTTCTTTCGTGGCGCCAATTCGGCTTGTCTGCTTGCTTGTCGTCGCCTGCTTGGTGGTGGGCCTGGGAGGACTCGAACCTCCGACCTCACCCTTATCAGGGGTGCGCTCTAACCACCTGAGCTACAGGCCCGGTCTTCGTCTTAGGGTGTTGCTCTGCCCAGCGCGCCTTGTCTGCTCACTCGGCTCGATGGCCTGTCGACTCGTTTCGGTTTTCTAAGGCTTGCTTTCGCTTGCGACCAGCCTTCGGCTTTTTCCGCTTCTTGACCAAAACAATATGTGTGGGCGCTCGTACAGCGCCTTGCGTCTTTGTAAGGAGGTGATCCAGCCCCAGGTTCCCCTAGGGCTACCTTGTTACGACTTCACCCCAGTCATGAATCACAAAGTGGTAAGCGCCCTCCTTGCGGTTAGACTACCTACTTCTTTTTGCAACCCACTCCCATGGTGTGACGGGCGGTGTGTACAAGGCCCGGGAACGTATTCACCGCGGCATTCTGATCCGCGATTACTAGCGATTCCGACTTCATGAGGTCGAGTTGCAGACCTCAATCCGGACTAAGACCGGCTTTGTGGGATTAGCTTACTTTTGCAAGTTCGCAGCCCTCTGTACCGGCCATTGTAGCACGTGTGTAGCCCTACCCATAAGGGCCATGATGACTTGACGTCGTCCCCACCTTCCTCCGGTTTATCACCGGCAGTCTCCCTAGAGTTCCCGGCTTAACCCGCTGGCAACTAAGGATGAGGGTTGCGCTCGTTACGGGACTTAACCCAACATTTCACAACACGAGCTGACGACAGCCATGCAGCACCTGTCTCTCAGTTCCCGAAGGCACTAAGGCATCTCTGCCAAATTCTGAGGATGTCAAGGGTAGGTAAGGTTCTTCGCGTTGCATCGAATTAAACCACATGCTCCACCGCTTGTGCGGGCCCCCGTCAATTCATTTGAGTTTTAACCTTGCGGCCGTACTCCCCAGGCGGTCGACTTAATGCGTTAGCTGCGCCACTAAACCCTAGAAGGGCCCAACGGCTAGTCGACATCGTTTACAGCGTGGACTACCAGGGTATCTAATCCTGTTTGCTACCCACGCTTTCGTACCTCAGCGTCAGTTTGGGTCCAGGGAGCCGCCTTCGCCACTGGTGTTCCTTCAGATATCTACGCATTTCACCGCTACACCTGAAATTCCACTCCCCTCTACCTAACTCTAGCTTGCCAGTTTCAAATGCCGTTCCCAGGTTGAGCCCAGGGCTTTCACATCTGACTTAACAGGCCGCCTACGCACGCTTTACGCCCAGTAATTCCGATTAACGCTCGCACCCTCCGTATTACCGCGGCTGCTGGCACGGAGTTAGCCGGTGCTTCTTCTATAGGTAATGTCAAGAGCAGATGTATTAAACCTACTTTTTTCCTCCCTATTGAAAGTGCTTTACAACCCCTCAGGCCTTCTTCACACACGCGGTATTGCTGGATCAGGCTTGCGCCCATTGTCCAATATTCCCCACTGCTGCCTCCCGTAGGAGTCTGGGCCGTGTCTCAGTCCCAGTGTGGCTGATCATCCTCTCAGACCAGCTATGGATCGCAGCCTTGGTAGGCCTTTACCCTACCAACTAGCTAATCCAACATAGGCTCATCTCATAGCGCGAGGTCTTGCGAGCCCCCGCTTTCCCCGAAGGGCGTATGCGGTATTAGCTTAAGTTTCCCTAAGTTGTCCCCCACTACGAGGCAGATTCCTATGCATTACTCACCCGTCCGCCACTCGTCAGCGCCCGAAGGCCTGCTACCGTTCGACTTGCATGTGTTAAGCATACCGCCAGCGTTCAATCTGAGCCATGATCAAACTCTTCAGTTTAATTTCATAGCGCACCCCTTTTAAGATAGGATGCAAAATCTTGTTTGGTTAGCTTTCGCTTTCCGTTGAATCAACGGGGCTCTTGCCACTAACCTTTCGTTTGTCAACGAAGGTCACTGCACAAGCTCCCACACTTATTGTCTTGGCCATCTTGTTAAAGAGCGACAAGGCTTTTAGCCCTGCTGAGTCCGACTATTCTACAGAATTATTTGGTGATGTCAACGGTAGAATTAAACTTTTGCAGATCTTATTAAGCAGACTCAATAAATACTTTTGCAAATTTTCGTTTTCCTACTTGGTAAACATGATTGGTACCGGCTTTTATCATTAACTTTGTATCGCTTATTTTTTCGCCATCTATTTTCACAGCGCCTTGTTTTATCATCCGCACAGCTTCAGATGTGCTTTCGGTTAAACCGGCATCTTTTAAAAGATTGGCAATCGCATATGTTGGGATATTTGTTCTAAGGGTAATTTCTTCGATCTCTTCCGGGATGTCGCCTTTTTGAAAGCGTGCAACAAAGTTCTGTAATGCTTGCTCACCCGCCGCTTCGCCACCATGAAACCGACCGACAATTTCTTTTGCCAATTCGAATTTTACGTTTCTAGGATTTTCCTGATTGATCGCGCATTTTTCCTTAAAGCTGTTAATTATAGCCATGCTTTTAAAGCTTAATAATTCAAAATAGCGCCACATCAGATCATCGGATATTGACATGATTTTTCCAAACATGTCACTAGGCGCATCGGCAATCCCAATGTAATTATTAAGCGATTTTGACATTTTCTGAACACCATCCAAGCCCTCCAAGATTGGCATAGTGAGAACAATTTGCGGCGTTTGTCCATATGCTTCTTGTAGTTGCCTACCTACCAGTAAATTAAACTTCTGATCCGTTCCGCCTAATTCTACGTCGGCCCTCATGACGACCGAGTCGTAACCTTGTATTAACGGATATAAAAACTCATGGATCGCTATAGCTTGACCGCTCTTATAACGTTTGCTGAAATCATCTCTTTCCAACATCCTTGCAACTGTATGCTTAGCGGCTATCTGAATTAATTCCGCCGGAGATAATGCATTCATCCAAGTGGAATTGAAAACGATCTGCGTTTTGTCCGGGTCGAGAATTTTAAAAACCTGTTCCTGATAAGTTAAGGCATTTACCAACACCTCATCTTTAGTGAGCGGCTTACGCGTTACATTTTTACCGGTCGGATCCCCAATCATGCCGGTAAAATCGCCAATCAAAAAAAGAACTTCGTGTCCGCAATCTTGAAATTGCTTCAATTTGTTAATTAAAACAGTGTGCCCCAAATGCAAATCAGGCGCTGTTGGATCGAATCCTGCTTTTATTCTTAGCGGCCTATTCTCTTGCAGTTTTTTTATAAGATCTTGTTTTATTAGAACCTCTTCAGCCCCTCGTAATAAAAGATTAAGCGTTTCTTCTTGCAACTTCAGCTCTCCGATTATGGAATAATTCAATTTACGGACATTATAAGTTTGTAATATCCATCACGAAAAATATTCTTCACCATTAAGCTTAAAGCAACAAATTCTTGGTAAATTTAAAAAAAGACCTTACAATTAAAAACTGGAAAACACAGGATATTTATTTTGATTAAAATTCAAATACTTAGAGATTCTGCTGTAAAAGCCAGAGTTATTTTTACTTATTTTTTAAGTTTATTTCTAGTTTTTACATCCGCAATCGGCAACGCCGAGTCTCGAAAACCAGTCGACTTCTCCAATGTCACTCATACAAAAATTGTGATACATAAGGTAAAGCCCGGCGAATCTCCATCCGATATTTTTTCTAAATTAAATTCATCGGAAGCTCAAAAGATTGTCAGTTTTAACCGCGAAAAAACCTATTTTGCGACCATAACAACCGACAAACCTAGAGAATTCGGAGGTTTAAGCTCATTACGAAATCATCTTTCGGGTAATCCGAATTTCGGTCGCCGATTTAACCGTTATACGCACAAGTTCAACATGATGCAGCTTGTCAGCGCACAAGGCGTAATTTCTACCTCATTAAACGAGACAGGCAAAAAAGCCGGTATGTCTGAACAACTCATCGAGCAATTAACACAGATTTTTGCCTGGGATATAGACTTTGCAACAAACCTGCATGAAGGCGATCGATTTACCGTAGTCTACGAACGGGGCGGTTATAACGGCGCAGACGACATTGTTGCGGCAGAATTCGTTAATCGCGGCAAAAGTTACCGCGCCGTGAGATATATCGATAAAGAAGGTTTTGCCAACTATTACACGCCGGAAGGCAATGCCTTACAAAAGCATTTTTGAGTACACCGGTTGATTTTGCTCGCATCAGCTCTCACTTCGATATGCATAGGCGGCATCCGGTTTTGAATCGGATTCGCGCTCATAAAGGCGTCGATTATGCAGCGAGAACCGGTACGCCGGTCAAATCGACCGGGTCGGGCGAAATCGCGTTCCTCGGCAGAAAGGGCGGATACGGTCAAGTTATCATCGTGAAACACGGTGATCGTTACGAAACGGTATACGCTCATCTATCTCGCTTTAAACCGGGGCTTGAAGAAGGCACTCCGGTAAGACAAGGCGAAGTTATCGGTTATGTCGGTCAGACCGGGCTAGCGACAGGCCCGCACTTACATTACGAATTCCGAATCGACGGAATGCACCAAAATCCGCTGACTGCGCAAATATCTAATTCAATACCGGTAAAAAGTATTGCCATGTCCGATTTCAAATCGCAAATTCAAGATCCATTGGCAAAACTTAATATGCTAAAAGCGAACTCCTTGTTTGCACGGACAAACAGCTCATACAATTAGCATAAACTGCAAACCCAAGCCCATAAAAAAACCGGACATTGTCCGGTTTTTTTATCTTATCAATATAGAAAAATTAAACGGAGAAAGACGAACCGCATCCGCAAGTGGTTTTTGCCGAAGGATTGCGAATTACAAATTGAGCACCCGATAAGTCCTCCTTATAATCCACTTCAGCACCGGTAAGATACTGAATGCTCATCGAGTCGATTAAGACAGTTACGCCATCTTTTACAACACTGGTGTCGTCTTCATTCACTTCTTCGTCGAAAGTAAAACCGTACTGAAAGCCGGAACATCCGCCGCCAGATACATAAACGCGCAACTTCAAGTTATCGTTACCTTCCTCGGCAATCAACTCGCTTACCTTAGAAACCGCGCTGTCAGTAAAAATAATGGGATCAGCCATAAGAATAATTCACTAAAAAATTAAATCGAAGTCCATTATGAATATACCTAGCTCCATAGTCAACAATTATGGGTACAAAGCCACCGTTTTCAATCCTTCATCTTCAGATAGACCAAACATAAGGTTCATATTCTGAACCGCTTGACCGGCTGCGCCTTTAACGAGATTGTCTATTACGGACAGAACGACGACTGTATTTGCGCCTTGCGGTCGATGTAATGCTATTTGACACTTATTCGACCCCCTCACATTGCGCGTATCCGGATGCGACTTCACCGGCAAGACATCCACGAATTGTTCATGAGCGTAACGGGCTTCATAAAGCGACTGCAGCTCGTCTAAGCCGATCTTACTATTCGATAATCGGCTGTATAAAGTGGCATGTATCCCACGTATCATCGGGGTCAAATGCGGTACGAACGTGAGTTGAATAGAATGTCCGGATACAAGATTAAGACCTTGCATTATTTCCGGTAAATGCCGATGCCCACTTGCCGAATAAGCTTTAAAGCTTTCGCCTGTCTCGCTCATTAACGTCGCCAGCTCCGCCTTCCGCCCTGCTCCGCTAACGCCGGATTTGACATCGGCTATCAGATGATTAACATCGATCAAACCCTTTTCAAGCAACGGTAGAAACCCTAACTGAACCGACGTTGGATAACAACCGGGACAGGCAATGAGTCGTGCACTTTTAATCGCACTGCGATTAATTTCCGGCAGACCGTAAACCGCTTCAGGCACTAAGTCTGGACTTGCATGTGTCATACCATACCAAAGCTCCCATTCCGACACGTCTTTCAAACGAAAATCCGCCGACAAGTCGATGACTTTAACGCCGCGTTCCAATAAAGCTTTTGCCATTTGCATGGCGGTGCCGTTCGGCGTTGCGAAAAAGACCACATCGCAATTCGCCAATAACTCTGACTCAGGCAATGAAAAAACGACATCAATAAAGCCTCGCAGACTTGGATACAGCGCATCGACCCGCTGTCCGGCATCGGAACGCGATGTCACCACACGAACGTCTACCTTGGGATGTAACGCTAAAATTCTTAATAACTCAACGCCGGTGTAACCTGTTCCACCGACAATTCCCGCACGAATCATTCCGGCAACCTATCTCTTCTATTAAAAAACTTGTGTATATAATACCCATAACCCGCCGTTTCCCATACCGAAGATAAAGCAGCAGTTAAAAATGAGAGCCATTGAAGTTCAATCAGGACGCTTAATTGTGACGGAGCGTGAAATTCCACAGCCCCAAACCGGGCAAGCCGTCATAAAAGTCATGGCGGCCGGGGTAAACCAGCCCGATGTGATGCAACGTAAAGGACTGTATCCCCCGCCGCCCGGTGCATCCGACATTCCCGGTTTAGAAGTTGCAGGAATCGTTACCGCGTTAGCAGATACAAATACGCACCTTACTGTCGGTGATAAGGTATGTGCACTAGTAACAGGCGGCGGTTATGCGGACTATTGCCTTGCTGCAGTGGATCACTGTTTACCCATCCCTAACAGGCTATCTTTTAACGAAGCCGCGGGCATACCGGAAACTTTTTTTACAGTTTGGAGCAATGTCTTCGACCGCGCACAATTAAAAAAAGGCGAAACACTCTTGGTCCACGGCGGAACAAGCGGAATCGGAACAACGGCAATTCAGCTTGCCAAAGTATTCGATGCAACAATAATCGTGACATCCGGTAGCTCCACTAAATGCTGCTTTTGCATGGATCTGGGTGCGGATGCCGCCATTAACTATCGCGAACAAGATTTTGTCGCCGAGATTGCTGACATCACCGGACAAACAGGCGTTAACGTGGTACTGGACATGATCGGCGGCGATTATTTCCCCCGGAATATACAATGCTTAGCGAACGAAGGTAGATTGGTTCAAATCGCCGTTCAGCAAAGTCCTAAATCGAACATAAACCTCTGGACGATCATGTCGAAGAGGTTAAGCATAACGGGATCGACACTACGCGCCAGAGATAACAACTTTAAAGCAGAAATCGCTCGCAAACTTCTAAACTATGTCTGGCCGTATTTAGAATCCGGGCAAATAAAGCCCATAATTCATAGTACTTTCCCCTTAATCGAAGCTGCTTCGGCCCACGAGCTAATGGAAAGTAATCAACACATCGGCAAAATTATCTTAACGGTAGGTGCATGAAATACACGACACTCATTTCGGCAAACGAACTCAACAAAGAACTTGGCAATCCTGATTTAATCATCTTCGACTGCCGGTTTTCACTAGCCGACACCGAAGCGGGCTTTGCCGCTTATCGGCACGGACATATTCCAACGGCCCGGTATGCGCACCTGGATAATGACTTATCCTCAACGATTTCAAGCTTTACCGGACGTCACCCATTGCCCAGCACAACCGTCCTAGCCCAAAACCTCGGGCAATGGGGCATGGACAACCAAAGTCAAGTCATTGTTTATGATGATAACAGCGGCGCTTTTGCCGGTCGACTGTGGTGGCTGCTTCGCACACTGGGACACGATAGTGTTGCTGTGTTGGATGGCGGCTATCGACAATGGATGCAGAGCGGCTTTCCAACTACCACCCACTTACCAAAAATAACGCCTAAGATATTCCGCCCTTATCTTGTCGGTGAAACTCAGCTTAATGCGATGGAAGTCCAAAACGGCTTAGCCGGAAAAAAAATATGCCTGATCGATGCCCGTTCCCCCGAACGATACCGTGGCGAACAAGAACCGATCGATCCTATCGCAGGCCATATTCCTGGCGCCGTTAACCGTCCTTTCCAATTAAATCTCGATAAAAACGGGTTATTATTGTCTCCCGAAATATTACGCAATCAATTCATACAACTGATCGGCGAGAAAAATCCTCAACAAATCGTCCACATGTGCGGCTCGGGCGTCACGGCGTGCCACAATCTCTTGGCGATGGAAGTGGCCGAATTAAAGGGCTCAAAACTTTATCCCGGCTCATGGAGCGAATGGATTAAAGACAAGAATCGCGCGATAGCAACCAGTTGATTCATTAGTGAAATAAAGCGAAAAATTTAACAACATGAGATTAAAAGAAAAAGACGTTGAAGCAGGCTATTTGTACCTGACTACCACAAATCAGTATCGCGCTGTGCTTGCGATGAAAGGCGAATTTATGATTTATGCCCCGAGTATTGAAGGTGCAAAACCATTAAACCTGAATGATAAAGCTATGCCGTTCGACAATCAGCCGTTTAAGAAATGTCAAATTGTGACTTTTGCCAAAAAAGATTATCAAGTTTTCGAGTTTAAAGGGACTAACGCAATTAAGCATAAATTGAATGAGTTACAAATCGCAGAGGTTATCGCGCAATGTAATGCCAAGTCTGCCATTGCGAGTCTGTTAGGGGAATAAAGAAAAGCCGTACGCTACACGCCAAGGCTACTCAACGAAATATGGTTTTTTACATGCTGAACGCAAAACTTCAATGCCGCTAAGCTAAGCATTAAAAATGTTTTCCCCTCTTTGAAAAAGAGCGGTTATGGGAAATTTTCTAACCCTCCCTCATATCCCTTTTTCAAAGAGGGAGGTTGGGTTAACTTAACGACATTGCTGACTATCGGGGTCTACAAAAAGACCTATTGATAGGTCAATGCGATAATAATACCCAATAAAACTTGGCTCCCATAAAAAAGAATCGCAAATCCTGACGCTGTTTAAGTAAGATCGCAAGATGCGTGATAATTCGAAATAAACTATCAAGCGTCTCGATTGAATTTCATTATTTCCGATACAGTAAATTTTGAATTGTTAACTTTTAAATAACACCGGCTCGGCTGGCAAAAACAGTCAAATCGGCAATGTTGTGAATATCCAGTTTTCTCATGAGATTATAACGATGGGTTTCCACCGTTTTAACGCTCAAACATAGAATATTGGCGATCTCCCTATTTTTATTTCCCTCAGCGATTAGCTTTAGTAATTCTCTTTCACGGGTTGACAACTTAACACCGGAAATATTATCAATCGAGTTTTTTTCCATTTGGCAAAAACCCTGTATAACCAAAGGTAAGATTAACGGTGAAACATAAAAATAACCAGTTAAAATGTGCATCACGGCAAAGACCAGCTCATCCGGGCTGGCATTATTCAAAATATAACCGTTAGCGCCTGCTTGAAAAGCTCTTACGATGTTTTGCTCGCTATTTTTTGCAGTAAATATCAATACCTTAGTTTTATCCCAGCGCTTTTTAATTTCCTGAATAGCTTCCACGCCATTCATACCGGGCATGACTTTATCCATAATGACCAAATCCGGCGGACTGATCCAGCTTTGTCTAAACAGGGCAATAGGATCCGAAATACAATAGCTCAATAAACCATCTTCTCTTGAGAGGATCATCTTTAGCCCTTCGCGGACAATTTCTTGACTTTCTACGATTGCAATTCTATTCACTGTCATTCTTCTTTTAAATTAATCGACATATAGGGAGAAGCCGGTCATCATTGACCACATCTTCTTTTATAACCTTGTTTAATTCCTGAATTTACAGTTTTATTATGCAATGATATTACTTTTAATCTATACGTAGTTTTACCTATAGACAGCAGTTACAATCGTGTTAAAACTTTAACTTTTAATTATATTTAATTGTTTTATATGTGTTTTTTTATAAAAAATGAATGCTTAAAATTTACCGTGTAGGCTTAAGGTGCTAATATCGAACAAAGGCCTACTAAGTAAAAGTGAGATGTGGTTAGTTTAGCGATTTGTTACCATGAAGCCGGTAATTTTTTATTGATGATTAAATCTTTCTCTCGAATAGTGACGTAGCCGCCTTTAATCAGCTCCTGCATAACTTTATTGACCATTTCTCTCGATGAGCCGATCATTTTAGCCAAATCCTCCTGACTGGGTTTGTTATGGATCACTCTGACCTCTCCGTCAACCTCGGCCATTTCCTGAAGCGCAATGATGATACGCTCATAAACATTGGACAAAGCCATTTGCTTTGCTTTTTCAGTCAATTGCCTAATTTTATTTGATAAAACACCCAGTAGCATAATGGCGACTTCAGGATGTTGCATTAGCCAGTTAATAAAGTCGGTCTTAGAGATAACCGCGCAAGTCGTATTTTCTAGGGCAACAACCGAGGCTGATCTAGGTTCGTCGGATAATAATGCAATTTCTCCAAAATAAGATCCGGCTTCTTGTATCATCAACGTGAGTTCTTTGCTTTTATCGTCGGAACCGAAAATCCGTACTTTTCCAGATAAAATAATATAAAGCGAACTTGTTGTGTCGCCTTCCATGATGATAGTCGATTGTTTTTGGAATTTTATCGGCTTAGCTCTTTCTGCAAGTTTTACCAACATATCGTCAGAGAGTTTAGATAAAAAAGGAATTTTTTTAAGACCTGTAAATACTTCTTGCTGCACTTCGCCTCCTTTTCGACTCTAGGTTTAATGTGGGATAATCTGTACGCTGGGTTGAAAGCCTTTTAAATCTCAAAGCTATTTACCGTAAGTGCATTTTATACGTAAAGCGTTGCCAATCCGATAGAATAAGGGTAAATATTTTACATTGGTTACATTAACAGACTTAGATTGAATTTAATCAACACATTTTAAGAAATACATATTAAATGTATTTTCATACTCTATTGAAAAACAAAGCAATTGTAGGTGCACCTTTTAATTTTAGATGTATAATTGCTTTCGATTAAAGGACTTACGTTATGAAGCAATTTTAAAAAAATAAAATTTGCTGCCATAAAATAAAAAAAACTATGATACGAATTTTACTCGTTGACGATCACGAACTTGTACGGACCGGTCTGGAAGCGCTTTTGAACGCCGCGGAGGATATAACGGTGGTCGGTGTCGCCCAATCCGGTGAAGAAGCTGTCAACCAAGTACCTATACTTTCCGCCGATGTCGTACTTATGGACGTTAATATGCCAGGTATCGGCGGCGTTGAAGCCTGTAGAAGAATTTTACGACGCGACCCCAAGATTAAAATAATTGCTATCTCAATCCATAACGGCGGGCCGATCCCGCAGCAATTACTAAAGCTAGGGGTTATGGGATTTATTTCGAAAGGCTCTTCGGTTGAAGAAATGATTTACGCCATCAGAAAAGTGATGACCGGAAAGCGTTATCTTTGTACGGAAGTCGCCAATAATCTGGCGCTACAAGGTTTGCAAGGCAATGCCGAATCCCCGTTTGCTAAATTGTCTCAGCGTGAGGCGGAAGTCGTCACCCTGATTCTGCAAGGGAAAAGCATTCAGGAAATGGCCGATATGCTGATGCTCAGTGATAAAACGGTTAACACCTACCGTTACCGGTTATACGAAAAACTTCAGGTTAAAAACGATGTTGAATTAACCCGGCTCGCCGTAAAGTTCAGCCATATCGATGCCGGGTTAATTTAACTGCCGCTCGCCGTTAGTCTTTCAACCTAGACATGAGCTATTTTGATTGACCAGAATGACCTGCTATAAGTCTCTGGCTCTTGTAAAAGCATCTCTAAAATCAAGATATAAAGGTTTATCCGTCTCTACCATTAATTTGAGTAGTAGATTTTGCAATTGGTATTTGATATTGCCGATAGCCAGTGCGCCGATACCGACCGCCCCTTTCGAATTGACGGCATGAATCAGCGGCGTGCCCATATCGCTACGTTTAATCCCTTCAATACCTAGCGGCGGCACGGCGTTTACATCGCCAGCAACCTTGAGTTGTTTAGCATCTTCCAAGACATCCGCATTAATAACCTGAATTCCGGCTTTCGACGTACAAAATACAATATCCGCATGCGCCAATAAGCGCGCTTTATCCGCCTCGGAACTCGCTAAAGTTCCTTTTAACGCGCAGCCGAAACGAGCATTGTATTCTTTTGCAACCGCCAAAGCGGTATCGACAGATAAATGATCTGTTAACGTAATATCAGCGCCGGCCAACGATGCAATGATGCCGGTTGCGATACCGACCGAACCCGTGCCGCCGAAAACGACGCCGTGACAATCCTTTAATGTTTTACCATGCTTTTCTTTGAGTTGTTTTTCCACGCAAGCCACCAAGGCTGCCGCTGTGGTAAACGCACCGCTCGGATCGGCAAAAACAGATACTTCGAACGGCGGAACCATCGCTTTTTTAGCGCATTCCATCATATCCATCGCCAAGCCCAAGTTACGTCCGCCGATAAAGATACCGGTCAACTTAACACCCGCTGGACCTCTGGAAAAAATTGCATCCTGCACTAAGCCGTGAACGTCTTCCAATTTAACATTACTGTAGGGCATCATAACGTCATAACCGGCGTCCATAGCCATGTTGATGTCGAACGGACTGTTGTGTGGCATAGGATCGAACATATGCAGAATGCTGCGTTTTTCCATGATTGTACTCTCTCGGATCTGGGCGAATTAATTAGGTTGCCGACTTAACATACTCTCTTGCAACGTCGAACGCATGTTCAAAATGAAGATAGACGGGTTTATCGGTCTCGATCATTTGTTTTAATAACCGGTTTTGAGCCTGATATTTGATATTACCGATAGCCAATGC
>JADKAL010000014.1 GCA_016715325.1 Methylococcaceae bacterium | reverse complement strand
AAAATGCCGCAGTGTTTTGGGTCACGTCATGGTCTTTGGTGCCATGCCAAAACGCTTCGGCGTTCTAATCATGTGGCCTAGCGTGATAGTTTCGATCTCGGCCAATTTTTCTGCTTTTAGTCCCATAAGCTAACTCAATGCCATTTTAAAAATGGTTTCTTTTCACAAGACACTATTTTATCCACTTTAATGAAATCGCCGTGATTCAAGATGGCCAAGCATGAAATAACCACCATCAGTCGCTAAAGAACAGTTTTTCTTCTAACGTCTTTCATTAGGCTCAGTACTTAGTATTACCAATGGTTGCGCCCAATGCACTGCATCAGTTGCTGATCCATAATTGGTTTGAGAACCAAGGGTTATATTCCACGATAAATTCATTCTTTTGGGGGTTGGTGGCCTTTAAAACACCTTCCAACGCCTGGAGTTTAGCCATCACTTCCGGTGCTGGACAGTCTTCCATTTGCAGGGTGATAAAACGGGTGGCTGTCTGCTGCTCATTAAAACCAATAGTCTCAGTCTGCAAGACACCCTTTTCCAGCAGTAATATCCGTCGGCATTTGCCAGTCAGAAGCTCTATGAAGTCGGTAAGGGCTGATGACAAAGTGGTTTCTGACGATTGTTCAGCAATGATTGTCCGGATGGTGCGGACATTAATTGGATCAAGACCCGCGGTGGGTTCATCCAGCAATATCAACTCAGGTTTTCCAATCAGTGCCTGTGCAATCCTACGGGGTTGCCATGCCATGGCGCGGTACAGTTGGTTTTTCGTTTGTTGTTTCTGCAATGAGACTGGATTCTGGCCCGACTGGCTTCAAGGAATTGCTTATGGTTTGGCCATGCCTTGTAAGCAGCCATAAAAGACGAGTTGCTCGCCAATGGTAAAACCAGGATCCTTCGTGCGTCCTGCGGAAGTGCCGAGACTTCCAATGAGTTCGGGTGCTCCGGGTGGATACCCGAACAGCTTGACGGCGCCATGGGTGGGAAGCAAGAATCCAGACAGGATATTGAGCAAGGTGGTCTTTCCTGCCCCATTGGGACCGACCAAACCAATCGGCTCACCCGCAGCCAATTCAACATTGACCTCCCCAGGCGCAGGTTTTCCCGAATAAACGTGGCTTAGCTGGCGGCATTCAGTCCGTGAAGCCTTCATAAGGCTTGCCATGATCCAACGTCCCAAGGCCAGTGAGACAAGGCTTTGCAGAGAGAGTGGGATATAGGCCAGGTATGATGTTAGCCATTCTGACAGTTGCGCCAAGGTCGGATAATTGATTGCAGGGAATCAAATATTGAAAAAATCCAAGACGGGCAAGTAGTGAGCAAGTCCGCTGATGATACCGGCGGAAAGTCCAGATCAGGATCGCCCCGGAGGGTCGCTTGCGTGCCGATTTAACCTTGGCGGATAAGGCCGCCATCATGGCAGTAAACGGGAGAACTGCTAAGGTCCTGTTCTGAATGCCAAGCTGACCAAGTCAGCAGGGAAGACTGGAATAAACAGAGCGATCACGGTAGAGTACACCAAACAAGGACACACTGGTATTGCATGGTTGCGCCAGTCAATGGGGTCTGGATCATATCATTCAGCAAACCGACCAAAAAAAGGCTGTTACGGCTGCTACGCAAGACGCGATAAAACGTACGGTGCCGCGCTCCCGGTCAGGGCTGGTTTGGTCGGCAACAAAAATTAAGTAACTCAACATCAGGAAGATAAGCAGGGAAAGGTGCCAATACGCCGGGTGCAGGGGATCGGCTAGAAAGTTGCGCAATGAGCCAAAACCGATAAAATTCAAAAGCCGGAATTGTGCTAAGGCCTTTCATCTACACTGTAGGTCGGCAACAAAACGCAGCGGATACAGCAAGATAAAATACCAAACGCCCCCAAAGGTCGCCACTGACAACAAGCCTTTGCGGGTCGCAAAGCCGCGTTTGAGTTCAAACTGGCTGATGAGTAAGATTTAACGAACTTACTGAGTGGCATTGATTTACCTTGTCCGAAGAGGGTAATTATCTACCTTAACACCATCCCAAAAAATTAAAAAACCTATCCTGACTCCGCTGATCGTTGGCGGTTAATCAATAACCATTGCTTGAATAGTAAGCAGTTTGTTTCTATCTTGCCATTTGTTATGGAATTACATTTCATTGATTATCCTCGACTATATGCGTGCTGTTTTAAAGAAAGATTAATAAAGATTAGAAGAAGATTAGTCAATTTTTCACGACATCCTGCAAGGCTTGCTGGGCAAAGGGTTTCAAAACCTTTTCATTGATTATTTATTCTTATACCGTATCCGTGAAACCTGTATCGTATCCCGCGAAAGACGTGATGTCGTATCCCGTGAAATCAGGTTGTGCCGTATCCCGTGGCGATGTCAGCGTATCCCGTAAAGTCCTATGTCGCATCCCGTGCTTTTATGTACACACCGTATCCCGTGACATTTGCGAGTCGTTCTTCATCTGTTGATAGCGGCGCCTCGTCGCGCTTAAAGCCTTCATGGTACTTGTCTGTCGTAGATTTTCTTTGCCCGGGCCGGTTGCCAAATTATTGCTGGCTGCTGGGCGTAGCCAATTCACTAATAGCCCAGGCTAATAACGGTGAAATCGGTGTATCGTATCCCGTGAAATGAAGGGGTACTTACGCTTTCCGTACTTATTGACTGAAAAGAAAACGCCTTGCTGCGAGGTGTACAGGCAGCTTGCATTGATGACGGTATTGAGTATCGCCCTCAAAATCAAAAAACAAGGTGAAACCGATTTTTGGAGTTCGTTTAATGCGGAAACCAGGCTTCTTTTAAGCCATCAATTTGCTGAATGCTGCTACTAAAGGCGCGGATCGTGTCTATCTTTATCGGATAGGGTTTGGCCTGCCAGCTAGTTAAATAACCGTGCAACCATAGCGCCAATGGCACCCCATGGGTTGCTGTCGGTCTTGCCAATCAATGGCCAAATCCAACCGCCTTCGTAGAAGTGAGTATCTTGGGGTTGAAGATGACCACATAACGGCCACTCAGGTCGCCAGCATAAACTCTAACAAACTCCGCCACTTAGGTTTTATGTTTCAGTTGGTCGGTCAGTTCAGCCCCACCGGCCCATGAGCCCGCGCAAGCAGATTCTTTAACCCACTCATACTCCCTTTTCCCGTTTTTCGGCCTAAAGCCTTAAAAACTATGGCGGAAAATTCGCATCCCCTAGTGGATGGAGTCTCGCTAAATGTAGCCCCTGTTCCCATACATCAAGGTCTGATTGGTCCAACTGGATCCCGGTAAATCGGATTTGCAGCCCTTTCTGGCAAGCCAATAGCTCGCGCTGAAAAACCGCCCTGTTTTTACCTTGTACGGCGGCAAATAATGCCCCGCGCAAACGGGCAGTATCCCTCTGTTGGCTCTATTAAAGGGGAAGTTGATAAACCTTACTATCCCTTGCTCGGGCACAAGCGTGCTTGCCCAATTTAACAACCCGTTGTTGTAAGGCGGTGTCACTTATGCTCATGAGGGCATCGCAAGGTCATTGTGAGTTGATTGGCGATAGTCAATAACACATTCATTATTCCGATAAGGATCATCAATCATTGAACGCACCGGACAAGGTGAGCATTGTAATCGTCACTGGTTCACTTTAATTGGCGTAACCATAAGTTACATATATTCGTTATAAAGAACGAATGATGTTAAGGCAAGTATCGTTGATTCCCGTCATGGAGTCAATCAAATGCAAAAATGCCAACCCATAAAGGCAGGCAAAAGCACCTAAATAAAATTTTAGCCGCTAAAAATGAATTTTAGGAATAGAAACAGATTGCCGGTACCTTTGACACGCCGTTAAGCGCAGCCCAGAGAAACAGCCCTGTGTAGACAATCAATAGCGGCCTTAATAGGCAGCTAACACAGAGTCCTGGCCTAAGGCTATGAGCGCTTATCGTTAATGCCGCAGTCACCTCAAGCATTCATCGGCAGGTAGCGGGCAAACGAGGCGATGAAGTAACTGAAAACATAAAATAATAAATCGGATATAAACAACAAAACTGTTATTGATGATAACTTAATTATTACGTCTTTTATAATTAATTATTCGTTATAACCTTTATCGTGTAGTATGAGACTCAATAGTAGGAAGTTGCAATGATTCTGTGCTAAAGCTACACCATCAAAACGAAGCCTCTTATTGAATGCTTTACTGCTGCTGGATGGCTTACGCTAGTTACATTTATTTACCAGCGCACTGTGCCATATAAATGGGTTATGTGTTTCACGATATAGCTCCAAGTCAATAAGAACGGTTTCGCATGGCCCTTTCGGCCAAACCTGGAGGTTTGATCAAACAGGCGAAACTTTTATTAATGACTCAAAAATTGCATTGCTCGTCAATTGAGGCGATTTGCTCCCTGTCGAGAAAATTAGATAGGCTTTATTTACGCTTGAGGAACCATGAATACACTAGACCTAAATGAAGCCGCCGACTTTCTTAAAATGAACCCCGAAGTCTTACGCCGAAAAGCAAGGGCCGGCCATGTACCAGGGAGAAAAGCGGGCAAGTGCTGGATTTTTGTCAAAGAACACCTTGCAGATTGGGTGTCCGGGCGTTATTCTGAACCTCGGCGAGGACTGCAAGTGATTGACGAACTTGGACAAGAGGATAAAAAAACATGTCAATCTACAAGCGAAAAGAAACGTGGTGGATTCAGTTCACCGCACCAGACGGACGCAGAATACAACAAACTGCTGGGACTCAACTAAAACAGGAGGCACAAGAATTACATGATCAATTAAAAGCGGAAGCTTGGCGGGTTAAAAACCTGGGTGATAAGCCTCGTTACACCTGGCAAGAAGCTGTTGTGAGATGGTTAACGGAGCAAGGCCACAAAAAGAGCATTGTTGACGATAAAATGCATTTGCGTTGGCTTAACGGTCACCTCAACGGCAAACATCTTGATGAAATAAACAAGACCGTGATTGACGGGATAAAAAGGGCTAAGCAACAAACTGGCGTAACCAATGCGACGGTTAACCGTGTGCTGGCCGTCATGAGGTCAATCCTCAATCGTGCAAAGAATGATTGGGAATGGCTTGATTCAACGCCATCTGTTAGGTTACTGCCGGAACCCAAAAGGCGGCTACGCTGGTTGACTCAAGACGAGGTGGCGAAGCTGTTTCGGGAATTGCCGCAACACCTTGAAGCAATGGCGCGGTTTGCATTGGCAACGGGTTTGCGTGAATCAAATGTAACGCACTTGCAGTGGTCTCAACTTGACATGCAACGACGTTGTGCGTGGATTCATGCCGATCAAGCCAAAGCGGAGAAAGCCATTGGCGTCCCTTTAAATGATGAGGCACTTGCCGTTATACGGCAACAACTCGGCAAGCACGGGACACACGTATTCACCTATCAAGGAGAGCCGGTGACCCGCGCAAATAATCACGCTTGGCGTAAGGCATTAGTCAGGTCGGGTATCAGCGATTTCCGCTGGCATGACTTAAGGCACACCTGGGCAAGTTGGCACGTACAAAATGGAACACCCTTGCATATACTGAAGGAACTAGGTGGATGGGCCGATTTGACGATGGTTTTGCGGTATGCCCACTTATCCAGTAAGCACCTGGAAGAATACGCTGGGAATGCTAAAACTGAGACAAATTTACTACAGTGAATAAAAAAGGCTTAAGTATTTCTACCTAAACCCTTGATTATATTGGAGCCAATGATGGGAGTCGAACCCACGACCTACTGATTACGAATCGGATAAAACTAATAGCTCACAACACCTAAAAACAACCTATAACAATTTAATCAAAAGCTTATCTTGTTTTATTAATTGCCATCTATTGCCACATATCGCCTTTATTTATGTTCGAGTGTCCCGTCAGTGTCCCTCGGGGCAACGACAAACACAGCATAGAGTAGTATGCAAATCTAAGAACATTCACCTTTATTCTGCCGATCAATTTTCCTCAGAATTTATCAAAATAAACTCATTAATTTTATAAAATCTAACTGCCTTGTTCTTTGCATCGGTCAAAGTACCGCTCATGACTACCTAAAATTTAACCATCGAACCAAGTATTCATAAGCACTTTATAGTTAACAGTTACACATAATCATCAAAAATAACAACCATTAACTTAACCACACAAAAACAAATAACTTGCTACACTTCTTTAGCAACTAAGCATTGCTGTTACTGCCTGGATTCAATCAACATCTTGCATTCACAACCAAAAAATATGCCACATGGCAAAACTACGAAACCATTACGATGAGTTAAAAGTATCAAAAAATGCACCAGACTTTGTAATCAAAGCGGCCTATAAAGCGCTTTGCCAAACTTTTCATCCAGATAAATTCAAGGGGAGCAAAGAAGAAGCGGAAAAACACATGAAAATTATCAATACAGCCTATGCTGTATTGATCGACCCTATAAAACGTGCAACCTATGACCGCTTGCTTGAAGAGCAGGAAACTAACGCTCAAAAAAAGTTCTATGATTTTGAAGAATCAAATGAGCAAAATTATCAACAACGACAAGATAAGCCATACAATTCAAAGTCTGAAGAACCGTCACAATCAACAAATTCTGAAAACCGAAGCAAGCCTATTACATCATGCTGGCTTGATTTTTGCCCGCATATTTGATGTGTGGTGGGAAACTTTGCTGATTTCTATCGTATTGTTTACTTTCAAATATCGAAATCCAACACACTTCGTTTATTGGTTTAGTGATATACCCATTTCTGATGCATCACTATGGTTGATATGCATTCCACTTGCACTTGTTTCAGACGCGATACTCTACCGCTTTTTCGGTAATACTCCAGGCAAGGCTTGGTTAGGACTTGAAGTCAAAACTGATGATAGCTTGCCGTTGAGATTTTTTCAATACCTTAACCGCAATTTGAAGATTTATGTGAGCGGCCTTGCTTTTGGGTTACCTATAATCGGCTTTTTTCCCATGTATTACCAATCCATCAGACTTCGGAAAGGGCTACAAGCGAGTTACGATGAGTTTACAGGGTTTCGAGTCTGTGAACAGGCAGTTGGTTGGCTTCAAAAAGCCACTTTCGGATTGGCTTTTGCTTGTCTTTTCTCATTATTTTCTGTATTTAACATTATGGGAAAAAATACTGAACAACAGTCAACACTTAGCATTAACCAAGAAATTCCAGCCAATACAAATTCTCATTCCGAATATCAAGCTATTAACCTTGAAGCAATATCTCAACAAGCAAATGAACTCTATAAGCAAGGTCGGTATGGAGAAGCAATACCTTTTGTTATTCAACTAGCAGAAAAAAACAATGCTAGCTGGCAACGACTTTTAGGTGAAATGTATCAAGTAGGACAAGGTGTTACACAAAATTATAATCTGGCCAGTTTTTGGTATAACAAAGCAATTGAGAATGAGGATGTAGCGGCATTAAACAATTTAGGTGCAATGTATTCCAAGGGTGAAGGTGTAACTAAAGACTATAAACAAGCATTAATACTTTTCAAAAAAGCTGCGGACAAAGGAGATGCAAATGGTCAATCGAATTTAGGTTTTATGTATGCTGAAGGTAAAGGCGTTGAGCAAAATTATAGCCAAGCGGCGTACTGGTTTACAAAGGCTGCCGAAAAAGGCTATGCGATAGCACAAAATAATTTAGGTTATTTTTATGTATATGGATTAGGAGTATCAAAAAACATAGACCAAGCTGTTTATTGGTTGCGTAAAGCAGAGCAACAAGGTATGAGTGAAGCAAAAGAAACTCTTTTAAAGCTTAGCCTAGGCTCTGGCAAGCAAGCTTTGATTTCTGAGACCAATGATACGTTTAACGCTGATGGTGTAAATGGTATGAAATTCGAAATAAAAGGCAACCTTAAAAAAATTAGAGAAGAAATGAAAAATTCAAAATTTTCGCGGATTGAAAAACCAAACCATGAGTCTAAAACAGAGGAAACTCAAACAAAGCGAGAATGCGTAATTAAGCCTGTAATGACAAACGCGGAACTTCGGAATTGCCAAAATTAGATTGACTTTTCAAATCAATCTTTAAGATTTGAAAGTAGCTACGGTTCTTGAAAAATCATATTTTTTTAGCCAACCCCCTAGACTCCGCCACCAACGCATTAACCCGCTTCATAAAAGCCTTCACTTCCATAGTGTAAAGCCCATGCTTTACCGGCCTTCCACCCCTTGCCCCGTGCATCCGACAAACATCCCAGCCGTTAACCGCCGGAGCTTGACACGGTTTCCCCGACCGCTTCGAGTTGGCGTGACAGCGTTTCGCTTGGTGCATGGGTAATTTGCTTTGCATGAGGTTTGTCCTCCGTTTTATTTACACCCGCCCCCGACACATCACCGATAACGGCTTGACCGCCTTCGTTTACGGTTACATGCTGGACGGTCATTTTTTGTTCGCCATTACTGCGGTAGCGTTTAAGGGCTTCAATTTGCGTAGTAAACGTTCTTGCCAGTTTGTTTAATACCTGTCCTGCGCTGTCTTGCTGGGGTAAGTTCTCAACTCGATTAAGACCACTGGCAAATTTCATCGTGGCGATATGGATTGCCGCCATCTGGTGCAAGCATGGTTTCCAGTTGGTCTCGGGGTTCTATGCCTTTAACCATAGACAACAAAAAGTTGGCCTCCGAATCGTTGATTACTTTGTTTTGGGTAGTGACATTGACAACCTGATTCAACAAGCCATTCAAAAAATCGAAATCGGCAGTAGCTATACTTTCCATAAATAGGACAGTCGCTAGACCTTCGTCCTCATGCTTAAACGAGGCCTTGGTTTGATTCCCTTTACCTTTTTCCAACTTGAGGCTGGACGAAGGCTTGCTGTTTTCCTTGCGCCTAAGAAATGCCTTTAAAGCCGCAGCTTCCTCGGTTGTAGGTTGATAATTTTCGGGTATGCCTTTGTCGGACTTAACAACTTCTTTCTTTTTGGGTTTTTCTGCCATCAAAGGTTCCTTAATATTTAACCAGTCTTGGTGTCGTACAGGTGCGAACAACCGAACACTTCTATAGAAGTGTGTTCGTGTTCGTTCGCGAACCCCTGCGAACAAATGTTCGCTTTTGTTCGGTTTTGTTCGCTGTTCGGGCTACTCAAAAATGCGCCACGCATAGTTATCATATTCAACTGTTTTAGCTAAATTTAACAGTTTGTCACGGCATCGCTTAAACGCCATCCGTTTTGCATCAGGCGTTTTCGCGTCAGTATCCATGATTGCCTTATAAGCGTGTTCCTGCCAGCGTTCAATATTGACAATCTTTTGCAACTTACCCGCCAAGGTATCAAAACCGGCAAACTTGGTTTTAATCTCTGCCGTGGGTTCTATGCCGTGCTTTGCTATTGCATCACTTAGACTGGCTAAGATTGCCTCATCCCGTGAGTTTAATCTGCGTTTCTTAGTGCTGGTTTTGGCTTCCCCGGCGTGTTCAATATAAACGCTGGTAAGCGGATCGCCTTCATCATCCAGCCAATCTAATTCAGCTTGTTTCAAGGTAAACCGCATCGGTTTAAAGGCTTCAAAATCCTTGGCCTTGTGGCAGGTTAAGGTAATGCCGCCATCTTCATTTACCGCCGCAAATTCACCATCCATCGCCGCCCGTATCGAACTGCTGCCCCTGCTGCGTTGCTTATCGCTATGGCCTGAGTGATGTACAACTAAAACCGCCACGCCCAAGGGCTTAAAATAACAATCCAGATTGTTGATGAACTTGCCGATGTCTTGGCTGCTGTTTTCGTCCCCGTCCATGTTCCGGTGCAAGGTGTCGATAATGACCAAACCAGGATTAGGGCAGATTGTTTTGATACTTTCTGCCACCCAGGCGGCATTTACAGAATCAAGCAATTGCGCGGGTCGTTCGCTGATATAAAGCGTTTCCGGTACATCTATCTGATACTTGACGACCAGGGCTTTCAAACGCCGCGCCATTCCTGCAAAACCTTCCCGGCAATGATTACAACATGGGTTTGTTGCGTCCGGTGTCCATGCCGATCTTTACCCAAGGCTGTACAAAATCCCCAATCCAAGGCGAATAGTGTTTTACCCGCCCCGGTTCACCCCAGAATAAATTTAAGCTGCCCCGCTCGATGATGTTTTCAACCAGCCAATCTTGTTTAATCGGCTTTGTAATCAGTCCCTTCGCGGACGCCAAGGAAATAATGGTTTTGTCTTCAGTTCAGCTTCCTGTGTAGAATCATAACTTTTAAGCACATCATACTGGGCTTGTTGCTCCCGCCATATCTGCTGATTGTGCTTGGTAATGTCGGCATTCCAGGTCAACGCCTTATTAAAATTGCCGCCACATTCCAACAAACAAAAGCAGTCAAAAGCATCATGGGCATAGCCATCGTTCAGCACATCGCCTCCGTGCGAATAAACCCGCTCGATACCGTCCGCACAATTCCGCATGATTACCGCGCCAGGGGCTTTGCTCTCGCTGTCAGGACGAATAAACCTATCACGTCCAGCTTGTTTGTACCCGTTGGCAAGCAAGACAGCTTGAACGCTGTTCGCTTGGTTATATTCATGTATTGGGTCACGCCTGCCCGGTATGTGTTCGGCTTGCTGCAGCTTGCGTGGCGCGATTTTTGAGGGTTCTACCGCTATGCCCAAGGCAGATTCAAAACACTGTTTCCAAGCGTCCCAATGTTGCAGCATATCCAACAAAGCCGCCGGGGCTTCGGGTATGGCGGCGGGGTTGCCGATAAGCTGGTATTCCCCGCCATCTGGATGTTTTCCATAAACCACGTCTTGGCAATTGCCGGAGCGCAATTCAAAGATAACCTGGCCATCGTGTTTAAGCTGCTTGAGTCCAACGACATCAAAGCCAACGGGTAACTTAAAAATCAGCTTGCCCCGGTTCTGCTTCGGGCTTTTAATCTTGCAGTATCTTGGGTCGTTTAGCCAGTCTGATAGCGATAATCCCGCCACATCTGAAAATACTGACGTTGCCTGATTAACATTATCCAAGTCCAAAGCCAGCGTATTAGACGCGCCATGATATATACCAAAATTGAAGCCCTTAAGGTTAGTAAAATCAGCCGCGTTATTGCTGTAGCCGTTTGGATTGCTCCGGCTTCTTCGCTGGTTCCAGCCTTTGGCTGTCGGTGCTTTTGTTGGTTTTCCATTTAATGGCGGGATTGGGACTAACGCCAAGCCCGCCGCGCACAGCGCATTGATTTCTTGTATAATCACTTTCGCTTGTCCTAGATTATTTGGTATCGGTCGGCGGTTGCCGCCGCCCTGCTCGAATCGCTGAACTGCTTCGATAAATTTATCGATCCGTTCGCCCAATAGTTCTCGTAACCACTTCAATGATTCCGGTTCGATTCGGTATCTTCCATAAGTCGCCGCACGGCCTACGGGGTCACTCGTCCGTGCTGTTTCCTCCTTTGTTTCAATTGGCCAGTGGTGGCGATTTCGCAGTGACTCTATAAAACTGGAAAGCCTGTAACTTGCCGTTTCATTTTGGAATTCCCTGTGCGTGAACTTCCTACCAGAAAGTAAACGCATCAAAGTCCGGCCGATTAGGGTGTCGTATCTGGGAAAGGTTGGAGCTTTCATTTGTTGCCCCCGTTTTGCCGTTCAACACAATCAAAAAAGGCATTTTCATCTATTAAGACGCGCCGCCCAACACGCTTAAAAGCAGAGGCAAACCCATTCGATTTTTGATTGAATATGAGATGACGCAAGCCACCTTGTGGCGGCCAAGAATGATGTTGATTCCATTCTGGAACGGGGATAAGCCGGGTTGATGGCTGTTTTTGCCCTATTTCGGCAAGTGTTTCTGTTGTCATAAATTACACCCTAAACTCAATTGTGATGAATCTCCGTGAACTGTGATTGTTTACGGATTGTTGTGTAATTTAATGCCTGTTTTTTTCCTATTTGAGCAAGAGGAAAGAGGAAAAGCTAGAGGTAAACCAAGGGGAAAATTATCTGAATATTTGCTGGTTTTTTGGGTTAAATTTCGCTTGACAGGTTTTTTTGTTTCTTCTCCTTACTTTTAAATTTGCTAGCTATTTTTTGAATTTGCGACTTGGGAAGGTCGATTGTTCCTGTATTTGTTTTCAATTTAACGCCCTGACCGTTTGGCGAGGTGTGCCACCATTCAATAACTAAACTCTCTGGTTGGCCTTTATATTTTTTAAGTGCATAAAAAAACGGCGCACCTGTTGGGCGCTTTTCTTTCACCCATATTTCACGCAACCAACTGGTGTAGTTGCGTTCGCCAGAATTAACCGGTAACTCAAAATCACATGAACTACTTATTTTGATGGTTTTTCTTACAGCTTCTGCCATGCTTGAAGATACATGTTCCTCGCCGACAAAATCCACCAAACCAACCAGCGTCCAGCTAGAAGAATAGTTGGAAAGTTTTTGAGTAAGCTTCCGAATTTTTACCAAAGCTTCAGCAAGAATCGGCTCGCCTTTGTATCGTCCATGGTTAGGCTTACCTACCGCAATGGTATCATCCGGCCAAAGTATCGGGTCTATGTGATGAACCAGCTTTGCCGCCTGCTCCGGGGTGATATTGTTCAAGCCTGCCCAATAATCCCAGTCAATCGGCTGTCCGTTATGAATTGTTTCAACGAATTCAATTACGTTTTTTTCAGCTTTATCGGAAACGGGACGTTGATTATTGTAATATTCGATTTCAGCAATTTTGAGTTTAGACTTAAATCCGGTCGTCATAATCCTTTCTATCCTTGTACTGAGAAGGCTTTAACTGCGCCATTTCATTGGATAATTGTTTTTTCCAAGAAAAAAGATGCCACCAAAGGTCAAATTCAACAGCTTGGAGAAGTCCTGATTCTTGTATTAATTCTGAAAGCGGCATATCAAGCAATTGTTGAATATTCCAATCGGATTTTGGTATCCGGCTTGCTTTTATTTCAGCAACTGCTTTTTGTCTCTCGTTCAGCAACTTATTATCGAACAAATCCTCAATTTTTTGCACGTCGTTCAAATCAAATACACCAGCCCCATAAAGCTCGCCTGCCGTTTCTACAACTCCAGTTATCGGATGGTATTCCAGCAATCGACCTTCCTTCTTCGCTCTTGCTCGGATAAAATTCTCTAATTCTTCCTTGTCGGCAAAAGAATACTCCCAGCGTTGAACGAGTGCTTTACGAGAAATATAGCGTTTCTTCGGTTGAAAAATTTCAATTTCATCTCTCTTGAAGTGTGCCTCATCCAAGGCGGCAATATAATTGTCATCCTCTAGGAAATTTCTTATGTGAAAATCAAAAGGAACTTCTTCCTTATCAAATTTTTTGTTCCTGTATGCTTTTAACTCGCCTGTGGTTATCCACATGGCAATTTCTTCTGTGGTTGTTTGGAAGCGTGAATCTAAAATAGATTTCGTTAGATAAAAATTGATTAAATTTCCTACTTTATTTGCATCATCAAACTTTTCAGTTTTTTTAAAATGCTCCTCATGTTCAATCGGCATAAAGGGATGCAGACAAATCTCTGGATTTTCTAAATCAAATCGCCGACGATAGTTTTCAAAAAATGTTTCAAATTCATCAAGCCAAAGGTAGGCGCGATAGGGCATAATTAGCTCGATTGACTGTTTACACCATTGCTGCCGGTCTTCTAAGCTTGGTAAATTTTTTTTGTCTAGGTTGTCTTCCAGTTTGTCTATTTGCCCTTCCGCTTCTGACCATTGGCTAGGCGGCAATATATGCGGTTTGCCAAGCTCATCCAAATGGAAGGGGCTAGGAAAGCCGCTATATCGGCCTTCATCACAATCCGGCTTTGCTAACATTTCCAGCAGTCGATCGGGACTTACGAACCTGCCCGTGACGTAGGGTATTGTCCAAACTGGCAGCGCTTTTCGTCCTGCAATCTCAACAGCGACATTCATTACACGCCACCAAAAATCTTGGCATTCATCGAGGCCACGACATTGCTAACATGCCCGTCGGATAGGTGGGCGTACCGCTTAACCATTTGCAGGGTCTTATGGCCTAGCACTTCGGCTATCTCAGCCAGACTTGCGCCATTCATGGCGAGATAGCTGGCTGTGCAGTGCCGAAGGTCATGCCAATGAAAATCTTCAATTCCCGCCGCTTTTAGGGCAGTTTCAAACGGTTTGCGTAAATCAATCGGTTTGGTTTTATGGACAGTGCCGGGAAACAGCAAATCGGTATCAAGCCGCCTAATCTTGGCGTGTTCGCGTAACAGCTCCAACCCATGACCTGCCAAGGGCGCGCCGCCGTTCGCCGTTTTTGGTTTCGTGTAGGATTAGGTAGCCATCTTTTAGGTTTACGTCCGTCCACTTCAAACCCATCAGTTCGCCTTGCCGCATTCCGGTGGATAAGGCCAGAATAACGCAAGGGTAAAGCCAAGGATTTGACGATTCTTTACAAGCAGCTAAAAATCTAAAGCGTTCTTCATCATCAAGAAAGCGTACCCGACCGCGAGACTCCTTTGGCTTTTTGACTTTCCGCATGGGAGAATCTTCCAGCCATTGCCAATCATTAACGGCGATTGTGAAAGCATGGGATAAAGCAACCATGTAACGAACAACGCTTGCAGGAGAGCGTACTTTGCCACGATAGCCCATTTCTGTGAGCAGCTTGTCCCGGCATTGCACGATAACTGCCGGACTAATATCTGCTAACGTGTACGCGCCTATTTCAGTCTTGAACCATTCAAGCTGGGCCTTTTGATTACTGCCTAGTTTGCTAGTTTTGCCGGGCAATACATCCTTATTGTACCTATCGATTAAATCGGCTAAGGTATGCTTTTTGGCTTCGGCAGTCTTGAAGTGCCTGCCTTCCCTGATTGCCGACTCGGTAGCTGCTGCCCATTTTTTGGCATCGGTGAGTCGTTGGAAGGTAGCGGTTTGAGGGGGATAACCCTTTAACCGGATTTTTACCCGGTAACTGGTTTTGCCGTCTTGAGATTCCCTTTTTTCAAAGTTTGCCATCGTGCCCCCATGTACCCATAGGGGCATGAAGTGTAATAGCGGTATAATCCGATGTAGCCATTGCTTTAACTCCAATACAGTTAAAAAAGTGGTCAGGGTTTGGTCGTGTTGGTAGCACTTCCAAGCCCGCCTTTATGTCAGCAATATCCACAATAACACGCAAAATAACAACAATTGATTAATAATCAGTTTAATAACGCGTTCTTTTATAATATAAACAATAATATAAAGATATTACCTAATAAAAAAGGACACTCATGGGGCAAATAGATTTCAAATAAGCACATTACAGCCTATTATTTGCAACCCATTCTGATTTGGTGAACATCTAAAAATTGCTTCAGGCATGGAAATCAGCTAGCACTTTATATGTGTTGACAAAAGATAATATTAGACCAAGTTCCTTTCGATTTTAACCCAAATCTGCCACTAAAATAACAGCACCCGCACTGAAGATAAGAACATTCTATTACTCCACCCGTTTAAAGCATTTATTCAAGCTAAGCATTCATTGATGCGTGTGATTTTAACTCAGAAAAGAATATTCTTTACAATCCCGAATAATTATGATTTCCAAAAACTTACTGGCAGGTTGAAGCTATTAGATACCCATTCACTCTAACAACTTATCTATACCTACTTGCAGAATTGCAGCATAATCCGTAGCGAGATTCATTTGAATAATTTCGTCGGCATCTTTGATAACTTGACCATCTCCAGAGGGTATGACTATAGCCATTCCGGTCGATTTCTTAGTCCAGTCGAGAGCACTCTCTAAGTCCTTGACGCAGGCACAACTTCGCCCCACAATTTTATCGACTGCTTTAGTGACTGAGTATCGGATTTTCGTGACTTCGCATCCAAGTGGCTTACTAAAGGTTACCTTGTAATTATTAAATTTACTGGGCTGTGCGTTGTGCAATGGATCGAGTAGTACAATCTGAAAACTATTATCCTCGTCTAAAAACCCGATTAGCCTACCAATTGCCTTAGAAACGGCTATCTGTATTATCGGATATTCTTCTGGGTTTTTTAAGTAAACAGACTCAATCCAATTGAGAGACTCTCTTTTGATGGGGGATATTTTTTTGGTTCCAGTTGATGTCGTGTATGCGTAATGTCCCGCTTATAACTTCACGACTCTCGGTCACTTCAGCAACCGTGAGACTCGATAACTCTTGTAACCTGTAAATTACGGATAACATCCAACTCTTGCTTATCTCGTTTGAGTCAAGACCAAAGTATTTTATTTCTTTGAAAAAACGAAAAGAAAAAGACCAGCGCTGATTCTCCCTCAGCCCAGACCTCATAAGAACATTTTTAATCTCCCCTTTTCCAGGGTCTTCCTGAGCTTTAACCGCTTGTTTAGCCGCTACTTCCTTGATGCGACCCATCACTATGCTTGTGCTAGAAGTTCTTTGTAATAAGTTTTCATGAGATTCTCGTCGATTTCGGATTCACAACGCTCAGATGGTTTTAAGCAACCACGAGCATCGAGCCATGGTTTTTCTTCGTGTGTCATTCGTTCCAATTGGGGACCGGAGAACTGCGCGTAAGCATCGAGCACCTCATCAATGTGAAGCCGGTGCGGCTCGGACAAAGCATTCTGGTCGAAATTTTCCCGCACATCGTTTAAATTAACAGGGTCATACATCAAATGGGTTGCGGAAAAGCGGTCGTAAAGGCTTCGATTTACCGGACCATGAACCCAAGCCTGAAACTTACCTTCGAACATTGTTGTTCCAGCAAGTGCTAGATGCCACGCTTGAACATAATAAACCAGCTTCTGAAGTTTCAGAAGACTCAGACCATTATTAGGCTCGTAAATTTTGACAATAATGTAGTCGGCTACGTCATGCACACTTGCCATAATTTTCCTCCCAAAATGCCTGAATTTTACAAATTTGCTTTGTAAGTCGAGTAAACAATTTTTACCTTCAACACAAGAATATGATTCTGTAACCTTTTCCCAAATCATATACTAATATGAGATAGTCAATACTAATAAGTATATATCAATTTTAGTTTTACTTCATGCGACCATAGTGTCGAACAGATGCCAAATTCAATTTTCTTCATTCGAACCTAGCTATATTTGCGCTATTACACGAACCACTTGGAATCATTCACAAAATAATGCCAGTAATTATCAATACCAGTCAATCTTAAGCCTTAAGACCATAAAACAGCCCTTGCCCTTTTTAAGGACGGACCGAAACAAACTTTCTTGTGGAATAACAAAGACCGTAAAACCGATTAATATAAATGGTCGGTTTTGTTTCAGAAAATTCTTGAGACAAAAAGTGTGTTTTCGAACAAAAACGTGAATAATTTTGTTGTGATTAGCTGTGGTTTGCCTGCTATTTTCGCCCCGCTAGTGCCCCATAACAAATAAAAGAGCGCTTAAAATAAAAATAACGTATTGTATTTTATGGAGCCAATGGCGGGAATCGAACCCGCGACCTACTGATTACGAATCAGTTGCTCTACCAACTGAGCTACATCGGCTTTTTTAGGTTATTCAAAAAAATTAAGATTCTGATTTAATTTACTTAAATCATAGAGAAAATTTTTATATTGCTTTAGAGCTAAAATAAAAAACGAACTGTGTAAAACTTTTCAAAACAACCTTGTATTTATTCTCTATCTTACTAACTATTTATCGTCATCATTAATATATCAAAAAAATGATCAAAAACGGTAACTCGCTTTTATTATCTAGTGAAATCTTTGCGCGGACGGTAGAATTTCCGGCTGAAAGACAAATGACGATTTTTTTTAAATAGACCTTGGGCTTTTATTCTGCTGAAATTCGCATTTGGCCTGTTATTATCCATCTATCTAGGCAATTTAAAGCTATTATACACCACATCGGCAGTAGCTATATTGCAACTGCCGCCATCCCGACTGGATAACATTACCGCGCTTGATTACGCTTGGCTTTGTGTAAAATACGGTTCGTTGTGTTGTTTGGCAAGAAGCGGATCACGTTCGGCACTGGCATAATCCTCGTCCCCTCTGTCCATAAATCAGCATACACCTGTTCCTCGTTATGAGACGAGGGAATGGGAGTCATGTTCATTGCCTTGTGGAATAGTCATTTCTTTTGACGAAGCTGTCCTGGTCGACTTAGACATGCGCCTTTGATGTGTCAACACTTTTCCGGACACAAGGTTAAGCAGATTTAAACTGCATTTCATAGTCCACTGGCGAGCAATAGTTATTGGCGGAATGTAACCGTTCCCGATTATAGAATACCTCGATGTATTCGAATATTTCCATCTTTGCTTCCGTCCTGGTTTGATAATGACGGTGGTGCACCAACTCTGTTTTCAAGGTGTGGAAAACGCTTTCTGACACGGCATTGTCCCAACAATTACCTTTGCGGCTCATGCTCTGCCGGATGCCAAAATGCTTTATTAGCTTCCGATGGCTGGTGGCAGCGTATTGGCTGCCACGGTCACTATGCCATAACAAGTCTTTCCCTGGCTTGCGTTTCCAGAGTGCCATCAGTAAGGCATCATTAACCAGCGATGCGCACATGTGTTCTGCCATAGACCATCCGACGACTTGCCTGGAAAACAAATCAATCACCACTGCCAAGTACAGCCAACCTTCTTTGGTGTGGATGTAGGTGATGTCGCCCACGTAAACTTGGTCGGGCTTTTGTACCGTAAACTGTCGATCCAGAATATTTTCAGCGACCGGCAGGTTATGCTTGGAATCCGTGGTCGCCTTGAATTTTCGTTTGGTCTTGCAGGCCAGCCCTGCCGCACCATCAATCGGCCGATACGACCTCTACCAACCGACAAATTTTGTCTTAATAACGATTGCCTAATGCGTCGTGTACCGTAAGTGGCACGGCTCTTGGTAAAGATTTCTTGGATGACTGGAGCCAGTTCTGCATCCGCCTGTTCACGCGCTGTCGGGCTACGGTGTAGCCAATCATAATAAGCATTTCTGGGAAACATCCATAAACCGACACATCGAGGTTACAGGGAATTCGTTGCCTTGTTGTTTGATCCACGCGTACCTCACCGTTGTTCCTTGGCAAAGTACGCTGCTGCCTTTTAATAAATTACGCTCTTCGGTCAGTTGGGCAACCTCTTTTTGAGGCGCTTCAGCTCTTCATAAAGATGGGTGTCAGTGCGCACTGCCCACCATTATTAACAGGCCGACTGTATTTGCTGATCCAGGTATGTAATGTATTTTCATTCACACCAATATCCCTTGGCAATATGGGCTATCGGCTTATCCGATTCGTTGGCTAGCTTTTACCGCTGACCCCCTGAATTCAGCCGTATATATTTTCGGTTTTTCTTGATTCATTTTTGACTCACTCCCCCTTTCAGGTATTTTAAGGAATGTGTCCGGTTTAGTGTAGCCACATCATCATCCCGTGTCTTCCGGTACTCGGACAGTCGGGTGATGAAGCTGTTATAGTTGAGTTGATGCTGCCGGCAATACTCCGTCTGCCTTAAACCGCTGCTTTGCCATGCTTCTATGTGCGCCCGCCATTCTTCATTCACCGCCATTGTCTCTGCCTCTGCTAAATAGCAGAGCATGATCGAATTTAGCTAAAATTTTAAGACGACCGGTTCGGACGCATACACTATTTCAAATACTTGCCAGTAGTCGAAGCGATAAAATTCAACGCCGGAAGGATCTCGCCCAGACAATTTAAAATTTGCGGGAACAGTGAACGAAAAATTAGCCACGTTCAACCATTCCTTCGAAGCATTATATTTGACTTGAAGTCTACATTTATAGATTCCAGATTTTAAAGGGTCTGGATGGTCGATAGGGACAAAGTCAATCGTCTTTGTTACGATTGGATTGCGGTCAGAGAGCGCAAAAGATAAAAGGTGGGTTCTGTGTGCTTGAATTTGGTCTTCAATTGGGGCGTTGGCAAAAGGGCATTGTCCGCCTCATAAAACCCTCCCCATGTTGATTTTTGTCCATTCACATCCATTAACACTCGCTCTGCCTCGATAAGCACAGGTGTCGTGCCCATATACCTGAAAGACAAAGAAAGCCGTAACTCATCCCTATATTCCATTTGTCGGTTCGGATTCCAAAAGTTTGTGCTACTCCCACCTTAAGCGCGATACTGGCGCATCCATATTAACTTCCACATTCGGTTTATTAGAAATGTATTGATAGGCTTGCCAGCCCCGGCAATGACTATACTTAACCCGCCGCCAATAAACGCCAGCTTTGCTGATGTTTGGTAACGGAAAACCAATCCCACACATTACTGAAGAATCGCTTTAAGGAATTGGGTTTTGCGTTCTCTTTGCCTTGTTTGAAGTCGTATTGACGGCGTGGGACTCGTGCCTGTGTCCGTATTAGCCGTAATGCGTTCATTAATGGCCTTACACAGTTTCAAAAAGTCCGGTGCGTCTGTCTCCCCGTCCCAGTCAGCCAGGTTTTCGGTATGCAGCGAACGGAACGCGATCGGGGGTTCGACGGGTTCAAAGAGGATGGGTACCAGAACGTTACGCTCACCAGCTATGCCCGCTTCGCCCCTCACCCAATTGGATTGCGTGGAGGCTTGTGACCAGGCGACGACCATACAGCCCGCTTGCTGGATGGCCTGATGAATGACGGCTTCAAAATCTTGCCCTGCCAGCAATGAAGTCCTGTCCCAAAACACGGTCCAGCCTTGGTTTTCCAAGGCATTTGCCAACATTCCTGCCTTTTTTATGTCTTCACGGGCATAACTTAAGAAAATGTCTGCCATGCGCTCTCCCCGAAAAAGTGTTTGGGCAAGGTTTTAGGTCGTTAATTTCATGCCAAATTATGATTTTACTTCAGCTTATTACAGATCAATAGTGAATTTAGCACAACACGGGCTTAGATAATGAAACGTATCACAGAAAAAAAGTGGAAGATGGAAAAACCGTTTACTATTCAAGAAAGGTAATGCCTAACAGCCAACGATCATTGGAGTCAGGACAAGTGGCTTTTTAATTTTTTTGGCTTTGGTGTTAAGGTAGAGATCACTCTTTGGACATGGTAAAACAATGCCCCCTAGTAAGTTCAAGCAAGTCTTGCTCATCAGCCAGTTTGAACTCAAACGCGGTTTTGCGACGCGCAAAGGCTTGTTGTCAGTGGTGACCTTTGGGATTGTTTGGTATTTTATCCTGCTGTATCCACTCCGATTTCTCAGTGACCTGTTGGTGCAAGGAAAAGGCCTCCAGCACAATTCCGGCTTTTTGGACTTTATCGGTTTTGGCTCATTGCAACTTTGGCCGATCCCTGAATTCGGCGTGTATTGGCAATTTGCGCTGCTTATCTTCCCGATGTTGAGCATTACGGTGGCTGCCGACCAAACCAGCGCTGACCGTGAGCGCGGCACCTTACGTTTTATCGTCTTGCGGAGTAGCCGCGATAGCCTGTTCTTTGGCCGGTTTGCCGGTGCAATGGCAGTCCAGGCACTATTAATTACTGCAACCGCCATCAGTGTCCTTGCCTTGGTTCTCTTCCGTGATGCCTCCCAATTTATTCCAGCATTGCTGGGCTTGCCCGTCATTATTGTGAATGTAACGCTAGCGGTTCTCCCGTTTACCGCCTTGATGGCGGCCTTATCCGCCAAGGTTAAATCGGCTCGGCAAGCGACCCTCTGGGCGATCCTGATCTGGACGTTCCTGGCAGGAATCATCAGCGGTTTTGCTTACTATTTGCCAGTCCTTGATGTTTTTAAATATCTGATTCCCGGCAATCAATTATCTGACCTGGCGCAACTTTCAGAATGGCAAACGCTGCGATTGGCCTATATCCCGCTCTTACAGAGCGTTGTGTTACTGGCCTTGGGACGTTGGATCATGGCGAGGCAAGCCTTATGAAGGCTCCGATCATTGAATGCCGCCAGCTAGCCTCGTTTATTCGGGAAAACCTGCGCTTTCCGATGTCAATGTTGAGTTGGAGACGGGTGAGCCGATTGGTTTGGTCGGCCCTAATGGGGCAGGCAAGACGACCTTGCTTAATATCCTGTCTGGGTTCTTGCTTCCCACCTATGGCACCGTTAAACTGTTCGGGTATCCACCCGGCGCACCCGAACTCATCGGTAAAATCTCGGCACTCCCGCAGGATGCGCGATTAGACCCCAGTTTTACTATAGCCGAGCAACTGGTCTTTTATGGTCGTTTACAAGGCATGACCAAACCACAAGCAACCTTGGAAGCCAGTCGGGTTTTAGAAGCCGTCTCATTGGCAGAAGCTGCTAAAGAAAAGCCGACTGCACTCAGCCATGGTATGGCCAAACGGGTGGCGATCGCCCAAGCCTTGATTGGTAAACCTGAGCTGATATTGCTGGATGAACCCACCGCCGGTCTTGATCCGGTTAATGTCCGCACGATCCGGACAATTATTGCTAAACAATCGTCAGAAACCACTTTTGTCATCAGCTCCCATGATCTGGCAGAGCTTGACCGGCAATGCCGACGGATATTACTGTTGGAAAAGGGTGTCTTGCAGCCAGAGACGATTGGCATTAATGAACAACAGTCTGCCACCCGATTTATCACCCTGCAAACGGAAGACTGCCCTGCACAGGAAGTGATGGCTAAGCTCCAGGCGATTGAAGGTGTTGTAAAGGTCAACAACCCCCAAAAGAATGAATTTATCGTGGAATATGACCCCGTGCTGCAACACAGCATGGATCAGCAACTGATGCAGTGTCTTAGCGCCAACCACTGGCAATACCGGCAATTGAGCCACGGCAAAACGTTGGAAGAGAAACTGTTCTTTAGCGACATCTTTGCTTCCGTCCTGGTTTGATAATGACGGTGGTGCACCAACTCTGTTTTCAAGGTGTGGAAAAAGCTTTCTGACACGGCATTGTCCCAACAATTACCTTTGCGGCTCATGCTCTGCCGGATGCCAAAATGCTTTATTAGCTTCCGATGGCTGGTGGCAGCGTATTAGGCTGCCACGGTCACTATGCCATAACTAAGTCTTTCCCTGGCTTGCGTTTCCAGAGTGCCATCAGTAAGGCATCATTAACCAGCGATGCGCACATGTGTTCTGCCATAGACCATCCGACGACTTGCCTGGAAAACAAATCAATCACCACTGCCAAGCAGCCAACCTTCTTTGGTGTGGATGGGTGATGTCGCCCACGTAAACTTGGTCGGGCTTTTGTACCGTAAACTGTCGATCCAGAATATTTTCAGCGACCGGCAGGTTATGCTTGAATCCGTGGTCGCCTTGAATTTTCGTTTGGTCTTGCAGGCCAGCCCCGTCGCACTCATCAATCGGCCGATACGACCTCTACCAACCGACAAATTTTGTCTTAATAACGATTGCCTAATGCGTCGTTACCGTAAGTGGCACGGCTCTTGGTAAAGATTTCTTGGATGACTGGAGCCAGTTCTGCATCCGCCTGTTCACGCGCTGTCGGGCTACGGTGTAGCCAATCATAAATAAGCATTTCGGGAAACATCCATAAACCGACACATCGAGGTTACAGGGAATTCGTTGCCTTGTTGTTTGATCCACGCGTACCTCACCGTTGTTCCTTGGCAAAGTACGCTGCTGCCTTTTTAATAAATTACGCTCTTCGGTCAGTAGGGCAATCTCTTTTTGAGGCGCTTCAGCTCTTCATAAAGATGGGTGTCAGTGCGCACTGCCCCACCATTATTAACAGGCCGACTGTATTTGCTGATCCAGGTATGTAATGTATTTTCATTCACACCAATATCCCTGGCAGTATGGGCTATCGGCTTATCCGATTCGTTGGCTTAGCTTTACCGCTGACTCCCTGAATTCAGCCGTATATATTTTCAGTTTTTCTTGATTCATTTTTGACTCACTCCCCCTTTCAGGTATTTTAAGGAATGTGTCCGGTTTAGTGTAGCCACATCACCAATCTGTCCGGCTACCGCGGCGGCGAACGCGAACTGTTGCTGCCGTTGTTGCCCGCCTTGCAGTCCGATGACCTGCTCCTTCTGGACCGAGGTTTCCCCTCGGTCTGACTGTTCGCCCTGCTGCAGCAACAGCGCCGGCCTTTCTTGGCACGTATCGATGGCGGGCAATGGGCGGAAGTCACCGCCTTTGCCGGCAGCGGCCCGAGCGATCAGGTCATTACGCGGGCCGTTGGCCGCGACACCCGCCGTGCCGCACGCGCCGTCGGGGTTGACAACCTGCCCGATACCGTCACTTTCCGCCTCATTCGGGTACGGCTTGAGAACGGCAGCGAACAAATCCTGGTCACCTCTTTGCTGGACACGGAAAATTATCCCGCTGACGACTTCGCAGGCCTTTACCATGCCCGCTGGTCAATCGAGGAGGCTTTCAAATGCCTCAAACAACGCTTGACGGTAGAGCAGTTCAGCGGCGAATCGCCCGAAGCCATCCGCCAGGACTTCTACGCCAAGCTGCTTACCGCCAACTTGGCCGAAGCCTTCGCCCATTCCGTGCAACAAACGCTGCCCGAACACAAGGCCGGACGCTACCAGCCCAACCTGACGTACACCCTTGCCCGTCTGAGGCTGCGCCTGTTTGCCTGGCTGCTAAACCCATTGGGCCCGGATGAACTGTCTACCCTGCTGGACCTCATCGCCAAAACCCTGGAACGAAAACGACCTGGGCGATCTGCGCCTCGACCCAAGTCAAGACCCAACCTCAAACCCAGGAGGCAATATAAATGAGCCTTAACTTAACGGCATTGAGAACTTGGCTGGCTCAACGTCCAATTGTTCGGTGATGTCTTCGCCAATCTTGACCAGTTCACTGCCACATTGCCCGCAGGTGCAAGATTCAGGCTCGTGGCGGTGTTCGATCCGTGGCAGATGATCAGACAAAGGTTGGCGACCCGCTCGCGGGCGTTTGACTTTGGTTACAGTGGTATTGATTTGGGCGTCGGCCAATTGCTCGATTTCCGCTTCGAAGGCCGCAAGGTCGGTATTAACCGTTTCCTCGAACACATCCCGCTGCAACGGTGACAAGGCTTCGCTCTTGACCCCATAGCGGAGTCGCCGAATATGCGCCAACTCATGGCTCAGCGCTTGGATTTTTTGGTCTTTGAATTGAATTTCAGCGGCTTTGGCTTTAAGCTCGGCATCCTTTGCCTGAAGTTCGAGCTCTTTGGACTGAAGTGCCGCAGCATCCTGTTGCGCCTGCTCAAACAGTGCTTGAATGATCTCCGCCACCTGGGTTTTGGCGGCGGCATTGATGTCCAAATGATCAAGTTTGACGAATGGATTCATGGGCTGCATTATACCCTACAAATCCTCTGTAAGCCTTATTATTGCTGGGTTTATATAACTAGAACCACGCTTTCAAACTTGCCAATGGGCCTGTGGCAGTGCCGACAAACGTTGCCAATCCACCCCGGCAACCAGCCATTGCCATTGCGCTTCGCTGATCGAAAAACAGGGGGCATTGACGGTGGGCCATACGAAACAACCACGGTGCAGGCGGCGGTGGCTAAGCCAAACGCCGTTCCCGTCCCACGCCAATAGCCGTAACCTGTTGCCCGGTCGGTTCCTAAACACAAACACCGATCCCGCACAGGGCGATTGCCCCAAGGACTGCTGGACAATCGTCGATAATCCGTCAATGCCACGGCGCATGTCAACCGGCGATACTGCCAGCCAAATCCGGTCTGGGGTCGGTATTAGTCCAGACACCTAAGCAGCTCGCCCAGCCATGAAACCGACACGGATGCCGGTAATTCCAACCGGTGGCCTTTGGCATGGTGCAAGACGATTTGGCCCGTTACCATCGCTTCAACCTGTATCGGTATTAACACCGGTGGTGTGGGCGATCGTCTGCTACGATATTCATATAAACGGGCTGAAAAGGTTTTGCGGTTCAAACCTTCCCGTTCGCAATAGCCTGCTTGTGTCAGGCCGCTGTTTTGCCACAGTTCAATGTGCTGTTTCCAGCGGTTCGTTAAGGCCATTTCTTTCTTCCATCAAAAGATAAATAGCATGATGACTTTGTATCGTTTTGTTAAGATGGAAAAATCGAACGCTTACAAAGCAAAGGGCATTAAGGTGATGCAGATAGTCGCTATGGTAGGCTTAAGTTACCCCACGGTGAGGACGGTGACTGACCTGTTCGAACAAGGAGGCTGGTCTGGGATACGGCCCGCTGGTCGGGGTCGGGAATCCGGGCGAGGCAGACTGCTCAGTGACGAGCAAGAACAGCTGATTCAGCGTGCCATCATCGATAAACGCCCCGAGCAGATGAAGCTGGACTTTTACCTGTGGCGCCGCTCAGCGGTGGCACAACTGATCGAACAAGCATGTGATCTCAAACTGTCAGAGCGGACGGTGGGCAAATACCTCAAGCGCTGGGGTTTTACGCCGCAAAAGCCTATCAAAAAAGCCTACGAGCAACGCCCCGAGGCCGTCCAAGCTTGGCTAGACGAGCATTACCCTGCGATTGCTACTCAGGCCAAGGCCGAAGGCGGCGAGATTCATTGGGGTGATGAGACCGCGCTCAGCAACACCGACGTTCGTGGCCGGGGTATGCGCCTTCAGGCAAGACGCCTGTCAGCTACGTTCACGCGGGCAAGCGCGAGAAGCTGTCGATGATCGCGACCGTCACTAACCAAGGTAAGACCCTTTGGATGATCATTGACGACAACTTCAACGCCGATAAGCTAATCGAATTCCTGGACGCCCTAATCAAGGACGCCGACAAGAAAGTATTCCTGATCCTGGACAACTTACGGGTTCACCACTCCCAAGCCAGTCAAGGCATGGCTGGCGGAGCGCACCGATAAAATCGAAGTATTCTACCTGCCCAGTTACAGTCCCGAGCTCAATCCCGAAGAACGTCTGAATGCAGGCCTCAAACAAGCCATCGGCAAAAAAGTACCGGTCAAGACCAAAGCCAAATTACGCGATGCCACCCAACAACATATGGACATGCTTAAATCTAATCCCGAACGCATACGTAGCTTCTTTCAGGAAACAGGGTCAAATATGCCGCTTAAAACTTCTAAGAGCCGGGTCAATAAATTATGAAAAATTTAGGACTAAAGCATCAGCCAAACTGAGTATTATCGATTATTTGGCTTTTTACAACGGAAAACGATCTCATTCAAAATTAGGTTATCAATCCCCGTTGCAATATGAGCGGGATTTATATAGGAAGGCTGTCTAAAAAAGTGTCCGGTTTTATTTGATCATTACACCTTACGCTTAGGCTTCATCTGCTTGGCACTGTGGTAACGGTTGGCCATCAACAGCAGATAGGGCGCTTTACGACTGTAGTTCTGCCGTAGCTTGAGGCCGTGCCGGTCAGCCAGTCGAACCAGATGCTGACGGCAACGCTCGTACAGCTTGCCGTCGGTTGGGTAAGTAACGGCCTTTTCTTGCACAGTGCTGTCCACCGTGACCGACTGGAAGTCTTTGGGATTGACAGTTTGGGTGTCCATGCCCGCTTGAATGGTCATCGACAGCAACCATTCGCAACCGGCCTTGCCGATCCGCTTGCGCCACTTGGTAAGCGAGGTCGGGTGGCATGGCAGCCGGTGTTGGAAGAAACGCTCGCCGCAGAGGTACTGCCAATAAGGATTTTCGACCCATAGCGCAACCACTTCCTCGTCGGAATGACCGAAGGCGTGTTTCAGATAGTGCAGTCCTGCAATCAACCGGGTCGGCAGCGCGGGGCCCCTTTGCCGTCGGTGAAATAATCGCCGAAGGCCTTATCCAACGCCTGCCAGTCAATCTTCCCTGCGAGAAGGATAAGCTCGTGGCGTGGATTCAGCAAATCGGCAAGGGCTATTTTGAACAAGTCGTTTTGAATGACGGTTTCTTGGCGTTTAGGCAACATGGCGGGCAATAATTGCAAGAAATTAAACCGTTTTTTATCAATTCTTTGCAATTATTGCCCAGCTAAATGACTTCTTTATAGCTTATTATCAATAGGTTGTATGATTTTCAGGGGGGACTATTTCAGCGGGAGACAAGTTTTGATTTGGTCGATTATGGTTGCCAGCCATTAGGTAAAGCCGATCATGAACAAACTTGGCGAGTAATTGTCATAATGTATGAAACTGTTTTTATAATTTTTATAAAACAACAACCCCAAGCAGGGACATTTTAAGGTCGAGGCCATGATTAAAACAACGGTCTTTGCGCTGATTTTAGGCAGCACGTTAAGCCTTTCTACCCTTGCCGCCCCTTCTTCTTACACTGTTGACCCTAAGCATACTTTTCCCAGTTTTGAGATTAGCCATCTGGGGTTTTCAATCCAACGTGGGCGCTTTGATAAGACCAGCGGTAAAATCTTTCTTGAACATGAATTGGGAAAAGGGAAAATCTATATTTTTATCGAAACGGCTTCCATCAGCACCGGGCTTGCCGATTTGGAAAAGCATTTACGCAGCAATGAATTCCTAGATGCTGCCCGTTACCCAAAGATTACCTTTGTGTCGGAAAAGCTCAGCTTTAACAAAGACCAACTGGTCGCCGCAGACGGCATCATGACCCTACACGGTATATCAAAACCCGTGCACCTGACTATCGACCATTTTTATTGCGGGATGAACTTGATTGCCATGAAAAACACTTGCGGTGCGAATGCCACCACCATAATCAAGCGTTCCGATTTTGGAGTGGACAAATATGTGCCGAAAGTAGGCGATGAAGTCAAAATCGCCATCCAAGTTGAAGCAACCAAAGACTGACCCAGTCTGATTTATTAAATTTAGCCCGGAGAAATAAACCATGAAACTCTACTACAGCCCAGGTGCTTGTTCCCTGTCACCCCATATTGTAGCCTGTGAAGCGGAACTTCCAATTGAACTGGTTAAAGTCGATTTGGGCAGCAAACACACGGAAAACGGTGAAGATTTCTTGACGTTAAACCCTAATGGTTATGTCCCCGTGCTAACCTTGGATGATGGAAACAAACTTACGGAAGGTCCCGCCATCATCCAGTACCTTGCCGACCTCGCACCCGACAAAAAACTAGCCCCACCAGCGGGGACATTTGAACGTTATCAACTGCAAGAATGGCTGAACTTTATTTCCACCGAAATCCATAAGAGTTTTTCACCCCTATTTAGTCCTGCTGCCCCGGAAGCCACCAAACAATTTGCCATCGACACCTTAACGGCACGCTTGGAAACCACGGCAGCGTATCTATCAGTTCACCCGTATTTGCTGGGTGATAACTTTAGCGTGGCCGATGCTTATTTATTTGTTACGCTGGGTTGGGGGCAATATGTGAATGTCGATATTTCCAAATGGCCAGTCTTGGTAGGGTATCGAGATAAAATAACCCAACGTCCTGCTGTCCAAAATGCCATAAAAGAAGAGGGATTGTTAAAATAGCCGAGCTCGCATGAAGAATAAAAAACGTCTTGTTACATTAAAAGACATCTTAGCAATACTAAGGATATAGCAATTCAGGTGGGCAAAAATGAAAACAGCTTCAATCTTTGCCAGAATCAAATGTGGCCTAGTCCTCATGGTTTTCATGTTGATACCGATATTCCCCATTACCAGCACTATTGGTTTGTTTGTGGTGATCTTCCGACCAAGTTGGTTTAAACATTTGGTTGATACTGTGTACGCCGATAAAGGCGACCCATAGCCTCAAATTGAACATTTTAGCAATATGTCCAGAACTTGAAACCCAATGAACGAACAGACCCAAAACCTTGATTTAATGCCCCAGTGGGTTTGCCTTGAATGCGGTTACAACATGATTGGGCAAATGCCGGATGTGTGCCCCTTCTGCGGGGCGAGCCATGACCAATTCATGCCTTGGGATGAGGTTGAAAAAACCTATCGGGTGACCGCCCATAACGTTAACAAGGATGTATGCCAATTGCTGTCTGTGCCGAAATTGGGTCTGGAACATGCGGCTTACCGGATAGAAACACCTGCTGGCAATGTCTGGATCGATTCGCCGTCAGCGTTTAACCGAGACTTGAAACCGGTCGATGCCATCTTATTTACCCACCTGCATTTTATGGGCGCATCAAACCAATACCGGAAGGTATGGGGTTCACAAGTCTGGTTGCACGGGCTGGATGCCAAACATCCATTGGTAGCCAGGTTCGATGTTGATAAACGGTTCACCGAAGATTTTAATCTTTATGGTATTGATGCCTACCACATAGGCGGGCATACCCCAGGGTTTACCCTGTATATCTACCAGGATGTCTTGTTTATCTGTGATTACGTGTTCCTTAACAAATCGGCATTGAGTTTTAATCCCTTCGGTTCACAACCGGAAACAATTAAACAAGCGCAACAGATACATGAGATTGTAACTTCTAGAAACCTAGTGACAGTGTGCGGCTATAACTATGTGATGAATTTTAAGGAGTGGCTCGTTGCCTTTGAAAACTTGATCCGCAACTAAACCTAATAGCAGTCGATTATGGATACCGAGAAAGATAAGATTACAGTTTACTATGATGGTGCTTGCCCTGCCTGTATCCGCGACAGGAATAACTATGAAAAACTATCGGGCAAGGATGCAGAACAGGTTTGTTGGTTTGATATTACCGGGCAAGAAAACCAGTTACGAAAACTTGGCATCGATCCCCAAAAAGCGTTAACCGAATTGCACGTTAAAGATGAAAATGGCCGGGTTGTTTCAGAGTTAGATGCCTATATCCTGCTCATGGGTAAAGTCCCTCTATTGAAACCCATCGCTTGGTTCATTGGCCTTCCATTGATACGGACTGTCTTAGCCAAAATATACCATTGGCAGGTCAACCGTCGATTGAAAGCCAGGGGCTTGCTTTAATGAGGAGTTTTTAAACCAAGCGAAATCGGATAAAGCATTTGGTTAAGTGGATTTTTTATGGCTTTTTCTTAAAGGGGACAATGTGCCATCCCTGACGTTAATCGTATATGCTTGCCCGAACCCCGCAACATAACGGCCACTGATTGGGGTTAAGGCAAACAGGTGAAAATCGGACAATGAACGTAGTACCCCGACAATTTCGCCAAATTTAGTTTGCAAGGCCTTCAATTGAGTAGAATAACAATCATCATTCCGTTCTATTTCTTTGACCGAACAGTCGAATATTGCCCGTTCACGGGCAAACAGGTTGTTCGATTCGGATTCAGGGCGAACAAACATTACCGAGATTTGCGGATTCGTGAGCAAATTATCCGTATGCGCTGCAAGTTTACTGATAAACACATAGAAACTCCCCGCTTCATCCCGGACAAAAGGTGCGTAACTAATATCAGGAATGCCCGTGATTGATGCCGTTGATAGCAACAGCGTTTGTTGTGAGGCAAGTAATTCCTGTAAGGCATTTGCCCTTTTACTTAAGTCAGCTGTATCGCTCATGATTAAACCTACCACTTATATGTCAGGCGCATAGTATTAGTTTAAATCCGTAAGCTATAACAATAGGGTAGGACTATAAGCGAATCGAGAGTTTAATAACTATAAAGATGCTGAGTGAAAAACTGCCATTTTTTCAACCTGCATATCACGGAAGGTATAAGGAATGCCCCCGGTGCCATAACCGGATTCACGTAAACCGGCAAATGGCATCCAATCCACACGAAACGCGGTATGGTCATTAATCATCACCGTCGATGCGGCCAAATGCTTAAACGCGTATAAGGCGGTGTCGATATTCTGGGTAGCAATGGCCGCTTGAAATGCATAAGGCAAGGAATTTGCCATTTCGATGGCCTCGTCTAGGTTGTCATACTCATACACGCAGATGACCGGACCGAATAATTCCTGTTGGCTGACTTTGCTCTGTACCGAAGGGTTGAATAATACCGTCGGTTGATACAACGATGAAGACAGCCGTTTGCCCCCAGCAATCAATTCGGCATTTTCTGCAATGGCCTCATTAACCCAGGATTCAACCCGGTCTACTTCGTCATGCCGGATCAGCGGTCCGACATCAGTGCCGACATCAGCAGGATTTCCCACCGTCAGGTGGTCTGCCAATAAACCCAGGCCGGATGCAACTTTACGGGCAATCGATTGGTGCGCATAAATCCGTTTGACGGAAACACACACTTGCCCCGCATGATAGAAACCGCCTTTGGCCATTAACGGTAAAATTTTATCAAGATCGGCATCCTCGGCAATAATCACTGGAGCAACCCCGCCATGTTCCAAAGTGCAACGGGTTCCAGCTGAAAGCTTTGACCGCAACATCCAGCCGATTTCGGCGCTGCCGATGAAACTGAAAAAGGCCACACGCTTATCGGTCACCAATTTTTCGGTGACATGATTATCCTCAATCATAACCGGCTGGCACCAGGACATCGGCAAACCGGATTGGTGAAAGATATCAACCAACGCAAATGCGGACAATGGGGTTTCCCGTGCCGGTTTAATAATGACCGGGCAACCGGCAGCGATAGCCGGGGCGACCTGATGGACAATTAAATTGAGCGGGTGATTAAACGCGCTGACGGCAACCACTGAACCGATGGGTTCTCTGTGCGTAAAGGCCAACCGGTTCATAGATGCCGGGTTTAGCTGCATGGGGATTTCACTACCGCGTTCGGAACGTATACAACCAATGGCAATCTTGACACTGTCGATAGCCCTTAAAAGCTCAACTTTAGTATCCGAATAAGGTTTGCCACCTTCGGCAATGGCGGTAGCGATTAATTGTTCAGAACGTGCCTGCATGGTTGCTACCGCGTGTTCCAGGATGGCAATACGTTCATGGGCGGGCAACCAATTATTTCGGTCACGAAAAACATCAGCCATATTTTTTAACGCAAGTTCAGCACCTTTGGCATCAATACATTCAACTGTGCCGACTGGTTTCAGGTCATATGGTGAAAAAACTTCGATGATGCCAGCCGCTTCAGCCCCGGGTACTTTGATTGGATAATGCATAACACTCCCGCTGATACGATAACTAAATCGACTATTGTTCTAGAAAAGCAACAATTGATACTATCACAGCCTTATTCCTACGATAACCATTAACCCCTTTCGCATCCGTAAGGAATCAACCATGAGACATCCGGTTTGTCGTGCTTCGCATAATCGGCAACGGGAATCTTTTCGCTCGTTTCATCTTCCAGGTCATCAATACTGACCAAATAGTCATCTAACCTTTTCTTGGTGGCCTCTGTTGAATTCGGTACAATCCAAGCAATGACCCGCTCATCTTGTCCCGTACCCCGAATAACAACCTTCCAAAAGGCATCCGGCGTTTTGATACCATGCGAGTGGATAAAATAATCATCGTCCGGATTATTGCCCCAAATTACCCCGCCGATGACCAACAACTCGTCAATATTCCGGTAACACTCGATGATTTCTTCCGTTAATTCCCAAGCACCACGATTCATGTTAGAAGCTTGAGGAAGGATATTGGTCATCATATTAGAGGTCTTAATGGCCGATGCCGAATAATCCAGATGATTGGCGGGGACCAAATGGCCGCGGTCGTAGCCATTGCCATAGGCTTTTGTGGAGGTCTGCTGGCATTCATCCGGCACATTCGGGTCGAGAAAAAACCGGCTACTGCGTTTAAAGCTGCCGGTATCGCGTTGGGCGTTATACCTGAATTTCACGGCTCCGCGCCTGCTACAATCAAGCCATAAGGTAAAACCGTCGTAATTAAGTTTAATGACGCGGCTTGAATCCGTGCTTAGTTGTTCGAATGGTTTCTCTTCCAAAAATGAGCAACCCGGCAAGGTTAAAGCTAGAACAACAAGCCAGCCAAAAAATCTAATTTTTACAGTCGTTAATTGATGCACAAATTATTTCACTTTGTTTTCTTAGCTGTCAGTGTTGTTAAAATTTATACGGAAATGGTTATACAATTCGACGGGATAATATAAGCACTCCTTATTTCCATAATTTGCCGTTATCAATCGGAGTGTGGAGAGGAATTTCAATTCAGTTGTAAGGTCGAAAAAAGGAAAGTTCCGCTGATTGAAGTCATTTTAGCGAAAATGAGAAATGTCTTTATCAAATTTAATGCCCAGATAACAGGATGCTGCTATGAAAATTTTAATTGTACTTACGTCTCATGACCAACTTGGCGCCACAGGAGAAAAAACCGGCTTCTGGCTGGAAGAATTTGCCGCCCCGTATTACATTCTGAAAGATGCTGCGGCGTCGCTCACTTTAGCGTCACCTAAAGGCGGTCAACCGCCACTCGATCCAAAAAGTGACCTGCCTGAGAGTCAAACAGAAGCCACTAAGCGCTTCCGTGCCGATACTTCTGCGCAGATGGAACTTGCCAACACAACCAAACTTGCTGATGTATCCGCAAATGATTTTGACGCTATCTTTTTTCCTGGTGGTCATGGACCAATGTGGGACTTGCCGGATAACCCGACTTCAATTGCTTTGGTAGAAGAGTTCGTCAAAGCAAACAAACCGGTCGCTGCGGTTTGCCATGCACCGGTTGCGCTCATTAATGTACGTGATTCGAATGGGGAGTTTTTAGTAAAAGGAAAAAACGTAACAGGATTTAGTAATGATGAAGAAAAGGCCGTTGGTTTAACCGATGTCGTGCCTTTTTTGCTGGAAGACGCATTGAAAGAAAGGGGAGGCTTGTTCAGCAAAGGGGCTGATTGGACGCCTTATATCCAAGTAGATGGTAAACTGATAACCGGGCAAAACCCTGCATCATCGGAAACTGTTGCAGAAGCATTACTGAAGCTTCTTGCAGCTTAAATTAACTCAAAATTTATTCAACGATAATGTTGCGGATTTTGTATGATTTACTTGAATCAGCCTGTTAGTTAAATATGACAAATAATAGTTACCAAAAACCGTCGCCACAAACCCAAGAAGAGGCGTTGAAGCTTGCCAAAGCAACCCAACGTCCGGCACAAACCAAAGAGCAAACCAAGTTGATTGCGCAAGGCATTCAAAAAGGCATCGATCTCTACAAAAAACAGCAAAAAGATAAAGCGAGGGAGATCAATAAGCGACTCAAAAAAGCCGCAAAACAAAAAGAAGGATCATTCGAAGTTGACCAATCTGATGTGGAAGAAATCATCATCTACCGGCAACATTGGCTTCCTTGGTTGCTTTTAATAGTATCGTGGTTAGGAATGGGTGTTTATCTCTTGCTGAATTTCCGTTTATCTCACTAGGGTTTGATGTTTTTGATAAATTATCGTTTTATCTACCAAACAAAGAAGATTCCTGACAAAGATGCTGAAAAAAAGTATCAGAGACTCGTCATCTAAAAGCTATTCAATCGAAGCGCGAGCATACGATATTGTTGGCATAGCAACCCATAACTTTTGGGTATTAAGGGATGAAAAGGAGAATGTATTAGGTCAACTGCATGGGCTGGCAACAAATCCGCAAATGAGATATTACCGATAGGCAAGATCGGCGATAAGTTGAAATTTTATCACTTTGGTTCTCACGCTATCCAGTTGGGCTTAAATCCGGATTCTAATAAGAGCTATGTAAAGGCTAATCAAAAAACCAAGATGGTTTATGCCGGAACAGATGCCGACGTATTAGCCCGATGGGATAGTGCAGTTAAAGCGCTCCCATTTCTCAATGGTCTTGAAATACCGTATACGCCGTTTGGCATCATTGGATTGTCTCAGATTAACAGTAATTCAGCATTTTCGTTATTAGGCAAGATTATGGCTATAAACGCGCCTAAATTTCAGGGTTATTGGCAACCCGGTTGGGGTAATACTGATAAAATTCTTACTACTTTGCAGTTTGAATCCTTAATGTATTCCCCCGATGAACCAGATCACAGACGCGCTTAATTAGTAAATTGGCTGGAAATGTTTAAGTCGTCTGTCAAACATTCAGCGTCGAACATTTGCCGTTAAACAACCCTAAAGATTTACAAGGATTATTAAGACTTTTAACGTTTCCAATCCGTTTCCGATCAATTCGATAATTAAGCACAAATTTGAAATCATCCAACAAACGTCTAATGACCATTTTTACCGTTCAAAGTAGGAATGCTGAATAAAGAGGCACTAATAATCGGACAGAAACTTTCTTTGTTTATTCAGCAAATAAGCTCCCCAGACAAAGCTTAATACCATGAGGCACGAACCCAGGAAAAAGCTAAATCGCGCAATTCGATGAGCGTGATTTAACCATCCTAAGATTGTTAGCAGGTTACCCCAGTCATGAGACTCTTCGCCCATACCCGAAATCAGGGGCAATCCGCGATAAGTAGCATCGGCAATATAAGGCGATAAGTCGATAAAACTTTGGCCGCACCACCACAGCATGAGGGATGCGGCAAACGGATTATTGTGCTGCACCAAAAATACTAGCCCTAATAGTAATGGCAATAAAACTTGAAATAAACTGCCGCCTAATATCGTCATAAAATGCCCGAACGGCCTGAACAGGATATGGCCGAATTCATGGAACGGCAAATTGATGTTATGCATAAACGAACTGCCGATCGCTTCCCAACTCAACCCGTTGAGCATAAAACTCCAACCCCAGACCAGAAAAATCCCATAAGCCATACAACGCCCCCAGAACGTAACCCGATCTACCGTGTAATGGTGGTTTACCCCGTCCGGTTGGTCTTTGTTTTGATTTCAGGTATGTTGGAGTTTTTCAGTGGGCGATTATTGGCACCACAGCGTTAAATTTGACACGACCAAAGGCGTCTCGTTGGTTTGGGTGATACCAACAGTCACAACATCGCCCGTCACAACTGATACCGTATGCGAAGTGTCTGCATTTGTGGCTGAGGTTATTGTTGCATTGACTGTCAAAGAAGTCGTCATCGGTTGAGACGTGCCGTTTTTATAGAGTGTATAAATCAGGGTGTTGGCGGCAGGGTCGCCGTCAATCGTCGCTTTCGCATATAAAGCTTTAAAAGTGCAAGCACTCGGCATAATTGTCGAAACCAATCCCGCGTTGGCCGAAATGATAAGTCCATTGAGTGATACAAAGCTCGTAGTTTTAACTGATGGATTATAGAATGAGGGCGTAAACACCATACCGAGTCCCGGTTCACCGGGCGCCCCTGAAACCCCGTCAGCACCGGTTGCGCCCGTCGGGCCGACAGGGCCTGTTGCCCCCGTTTCGCCAGTTGGACCTGTTATGCCTTGGATACCCTGAGGGCCTGCCGGACCTTGCAAGCCAATCGGTCCAGTCTCACCTTGAGTGCCTTGTGGCCCAGTCGCGCCTAAGGCTCCAGTTGCTCCGGCTTGTGCCAACAGGCTCCAAAATGGCGAATTGGAGTCGGGTAGCTGGTTTAGGTTACTGTTTTGCAACGATAGGTAGCTACTGCCATTAAAGAAAACGCTATCGTTCTGGGCATAGGAGGTCGCAGCAGACCAATCGCCTTGAAAAGTTAAGCCTTGGCTTCCTGTAGCGCCTGTCGGACCGACTGGGCCTGCTGACCCCGTTATACCTTGAATCCCCTGAGGCCCGGTCGGGCCTTGCAATCCAATCGGACCAGTCACGCCTTGAAGACCTTGTGGTCCGGTTGCGCCATCGTTTCCGGGCGCGCCTGTTGCCCCGGTGGCTCCGGCAGGTCCCGTCTCTCCCGTCGCCCCGGTTGCGCCCGTGGTTCCAGACGTGTTCACCAACACTTCCAATTCGGCGGGATGGCTGGTCGCCGCATTTTCCTTGGTGTCGGCGATGGCATCCAGCAAGCTGCCGCCCTCAACAGTCAAGGCCAGACCGTAGTTGTTAGCTGAAGGTAAGGGCAACCAATTCTTGAAGATGTCGGTTACATCGAAAAGCACCCAGCGTCCGGCGAAGCCCGTTTTGAGCTCAAACGATTGGGCCGGGCCGGGGTCGATGCTAGGCGGCACGCCTTGGGCCGGTATCGTCAATTCCGCCCAATCCGAAATCACAGGCCGGATGGTCAGGTTGCCGCCAGTTGTGATGGCGGGTATAAAGATCTTTAATATGGCCTTGTCGATGTCCGCCTTAGTGACGCCCGTCCGCAGGGTGTCCGCAAGTCTGAATCTGAGGAAGCCGGTGATGCCGTTTTTTAGGACTAAAACGGGATCGTTGTCTTGTTTCGTTCCTGGTGTGTCGGATGAGGACACGTAACTGTCGGCATGTAATGTGACACTGTCCGCCCAACTCGTTGCCGGGCTGCCGACCAACGCCGCAATCGCACCGGCCAAGGCGACGGGCCTAAGTCTTAGTATGACAGTATTGGTTGACGTTGCTTGATGTTTTGTCATTGTTATTCTCCTCAAACAGTATTTATTCATTGTTAGTTAGTTTTTGCCTGGTGGGGAAACAGTCTGAAATGTTTATGATCGATCGGACTGTTTAACCCTCGAACGTTTTTACTGAAGTTTCAACTGCCTCAAAATCGCCAATTGGTCAACCAACACCACGTCTCCCTGTGCCTTATTGCCGAATTGTTTCGTGAGTGTGTTGGTGAAATTGCCGTTCGATAAGGAAACATTCCAAATGCCGGAATCAAGATTCCAGGTTGCCAGATCAAATTTTCTATCGCCGTCGAAATCGCCCGGTACCGGTATGTCGTTAGCTGTCCCGCTGCCCCACGCTTTGGTAAAAGAAGTCGTAAAGTTGCTGCCGGAATTCGAGACCAGCCATTCTCCGGTTTCAGGTCGCCACACGGCAAGGTCAGTCGTGCCGTCGCCGTCATAATCGCCCGGCACGGGAATGTCCTTCAGCATCCCGCTTCCCCATCTTTTTTTAGTGACCTGAGTGAATCTGCTGCTTGATGTTGCTATCTGCCAGATGCCTGTACCCGGATTCCATACAGCGAAATCCGTTATGCCGTCCGAGTCGTAATCGCCCGTCACGGCAACATCGTGCAATGCCCGATTGCCCAGTTTTTTGGTAAAGGAGGTTGTGAAATTGCTGCTTGATTTCAATACATACCAGATGCCGGTTCCAGCTCGCCAAACCGCCATGTCGGTAATGCCGTCGCCGTCGTAATCGCCCGGCAAAGGGAGGTCGCCTTGTGAAGGGCTGCCCCATAGCTTCTGCATTGTTTCTGTATATAGAATGCTGCTTGATTTGAGAACCAACCATAGCCCCGTGCTGCTAGACCACACGGCAACATCTGCTCTGGCGTCGCCATCGAAGTCGCCAAGCACAGGTATCGATCCCGTCCCGCCTATGCTCAATGTTAACTGCTGGGTATAGCCGGAACTGGAATAAAGCGCTCGCCAGCCATTAAGACCTGGCCTCCATACGGCAAGTTCAGCTTTTAAATCGCTCTCGAAGTCCCTGCCGCTCCAAGCCACAAAATCATCATTGAGGATAGTTCCAATAGCTTGGCCGTCGTTAATCGTTGCGCCTGCGGCATTGCTTAAGTTAATAACGAATGTTTCGTTTGGTTCGATAGCTACATCGCCAAAAACATTGACCACGACGGTCTTGCTCGTTTCGCCAGGAGCGAAGATCACCTTGCCGGTTGCGGCGACATAGTCACTAATCCGCGCTGAGCCATCGGTAGTCGCATAATCAACCGTCACCGTGGTGCTGGCAGGTTTGTCCAACGTCACGGTAAACGTGAATTCCGTCGTTACTAATCTGGTCTCGACTTGGCTCACATCGGAAATATTTATGTTGATAGGGCTACAGGTATAAATTCGGACATCGTCGACAAACCATCCGGTATCAGAGCCAACAAGTCCGGTACCCATCCGAAAACGGAAAAGCACATTATTCCCGGATAAACTGCTAAGATCCAACTGCGAAGCCGTATAACCTAAACTATCACCGACAAAGGCATTCCGGGATTTGAGCGGATTACCGGCACCGTTAATGATCCCACCATAAACAGCACCCGCATTAATCAAGGAGCCGGCATCAATCCAATTTCCTCTCAGACCATTAAGGGAGTATTCAATGACACCACCGTCGAAAAATGTTGTGCCATCGTTTCCAAAACTGTAGAAATGATTGAACTGTAGACGGCTTCCTGCAGGAAGCGCAACAGGGCTACTCATCAGTACCTTCGAGTCGCCGGCTCTGCCGCTGTCAGAACCCCAAAATGAGTACCGTCCGCTGGCGGTAAAACCAGGACAATAAATATTCGGCACACCATCACAGCCCGACCAATGATTGATACCGTTACTAAGGAAAGAGTTGAGCCATTTACCAGACGCATTATTTTCCAAATCGTCGGCGAATACATCAGTTGGTCCTTGTCCGGCTGGACAGAATGCCGGTATATCCGGAGGCGAACAGGTTGTTATATTCATCTCAACGGCATCCAGTGCTTTTTTCACTTGCGAACAATCGCCGACCGTAATACCCGCCGTGCCGATAAGGTCGCTACAAGCCTGTTGCAAGGCCGTGTAGTCGGCTTGAAAATCGGAAGTTGAAACCAAGTAAGAGGTCAAAGCGCGATATTGGATTTTGCCCGCCTTGGTCAATCCAATCCCGATCACGGTTTGCCCATTATACGTACCGCCGTCAACCATCAAAGCATAAGCGTGATTGGGTACGCCGCTATTGCTATGAACCCCGCCATTGTCGTTTGCTTCACCAAAGGTATCATTGCAATGGTATTGAGGATCGCTTACCTTGCCGGGATGACCGAACAAAGTGGGATCCTTCATGCTACGAATAGCTCCACCGGGAAGATTTTCTCCTGCCAGCCAACGAACGGCAGCGGTATCGGTGCCGCCCGTATTGGAAAGATCCACCGTTTCGCCAAAAATATCGGAAAAGGATTCATTCAAGGCACCCGATTGCATGAAATAGATTAACCGGGCGGACCTTTCCGTTACCGCATGCGTCAGTTCATGGGCCACCACGTCGTCCGCCTGTGAAAAGCCGACGCCGTAGACCATTTGCGCCCCGTTCCAGAAGGCATTCTGATAGGGACAAGGTCTAGCAGGATCACAGAAATCCACTGTAGAGATAATCGTACTACCGAGACCGTCGTAGCTGTCGCGCCCGTGTTGATTGAAATAGTAATCGTAGGTGTCGCCTGAATAAACATAGGCACCGTTTACATCGCTATCGGCTGTTGCAGCTCCCCCTTCATTGCGAACCAGTGTTCCGGGTAAAACATTAGTGCTATTGGTGTCGTAAATTTTTCGGGATTTCGCATCTGTAATCATGCTGAAATGCAACAGTACCGCGCCACGTTTGGCGTCGATCCAGATATATTCACGGACATCGGGCTTTGTTGCTTCGATAAACCAAGCTAAAAAGGTCGGGGTTTGCCTGTTTGACAGGAGACCTTCGTTAAAAATCTCCAATCTAGGTTTGCTTAAGGTGGCATCGGTCACATGAAGTTCTTTGGCAAGCACTTCTTTGGCGACATCCAGTGCTTGTACTGGGGTTACGACTGGAACCGTGTCGACTTTGTCGATATCGGGCAACGTCTTGGCGGTGACAGCTGTCGCGCTTGCGCCACGCAAATGCACGATAATTTCACCGCCCCTTACCGGTATTCCTTGGTGAACTTGCTGAAAACGCACATGCTCTAGGCCAACAGCATCTTGTTTTTGGACGCGTTCCAGGAGAAGCTGGTCCTGGGTGTTAATGCCGAAAGCTGCGCCGTAAGCGCCGATAAACTGGCGGCCTTTGTTTTCTGCAGATGCGTTTTTCGGTAGAGCTATTGGAATCGCTTTGCCGGAACTTGCCGCTAAAAAGGTAGTAAGACCGGTTACGGGGGATTCGGAACTTTTAATCCTGCTCCTGAGGCCGCCTCCATTCTCTGTATTGCTTGCCGGACGAGGGCTCTAGGTTTGGCTTGGGCATTTGCCCAAGCGGAAATTGTGATAAGCCATGTGACAGAGACAAAAAGCAAGACGCTTTTGAAGGAAGGAAGCTGTTTCATAAAAGATCTCCTTGGGAGTTATTCTTATTTTTTATCGGAACTTATCCGACTCGTATACGGCCTATCGGTTTAGGTCCTTCCAAACAACGTAGATCTATTAAAGCCTAAACATTATAAACAATTCAACCAATTGTCAATTCAACGCCTAATATTAATCGAACCCTTAGCGGCCATTTAAAGTATAAACTCAAGCCTAATGAATGCATTGAGGCTCATGGCTTTAATGAAATGGTTTAATTAAACAGGACACTTCTAGAGGCAGATTTATAATGTCATTAGAGGTGACCATGAACAATCAAATAAAACGATCCAATCCTAAATTAACATTAGAATTTAAACAAGATGCTGCAAAGTTAGTGAACGAAAAGGGTTATACCCACCAACAAGCAGCGGATAGCTTAGGTGTTTCCTTAAGCGTAATAGGACGTTGGTCTAGGGTGGAAAGAGCCCCTACAGCGACGTCTGCAACAAAGAAAGCAACCTTGAACCTGACAGAACACAGCGAATTGACCTGGTTTCGGCGGGATAACGAGTAGCTTCGCATGGAGCGCGAAATATTAAAAAAGGCCGCAGTCTTCCCTTCGGCTTCGCTCAGGACAGGCTTCGCCAAGGAAGTCGAATAAAACACGGGTTTATTCGTGAGCAACAGAAGATTTATCCAGTTACCGTATTATGCCGCGTGATGGAGGTGTGAGTCCCAGTGTCATTTATGCGTGGGCAAAGAAACCAGAAGATACTGATAAAACTCGGTAAAGAGAATCGCTTGAGGCCAAGGCTAGGCAGCTTTTCGATGATCATAAGCAAACCTATGGTTACCGGCGACTATCCAATGAATTGCACCCAAAGGGCATAAAGGTAAGGCAGGCATGAAATCAGGGCACTACCAAGTGCGCTATTTAATGGTCAGGCTGGGCTTGAAGGCACGCTATCCCAAGCGTTTTAAAGTGACAACGGACAGCAACCATAACGAGGCAATATTGCCCAACAGCCTGGATCGGCAATTTGAGGCGAAAGCCCCTAATCAAGTCTGGACAACGGATATCACCTACATCTGGACGCTCGAAGGTTGGCTTCCCCTAAAGGGACTTCCTTTGGTCGTATTTGGCCGTTGTTATTGATTTGTTTTCCCGGCAAGTGGTGGGTTGGGCGGTCGCTGATCACATGCGGACTTCGATATGTGTCAGTGCGTTACAAATGGCCTTTTGGCGCAGCTTACCGAAACCTGGTTTGCTCCATCATTCAGATCGCGGCAGCCAATATACCAGCCATGAATACCGTAGGCATTTGTCTATCATGAAAATGGAACAGAGCATGAGTCGTAAAGGTGATTGCTGGGGGAGTCTGCCCCTTGGGTACAATAGCCCGACGGAACGGTTTTTCCGCAGCCTTAAACACGAACAGCTGAATTATGAGGAATTTAGGACTAAAACATCAGCCAATCTCAGTATTATTGATTATTTGGCCTTTTACAATGGTCGGCGTTCGAATTCAAAGTTAGGCTATCAATCCCCGTTGCAATATGAGCGGGATTTTTATAGGAAGGCTCTCTAAAAAAGTGTTCGGTTTTAGTTGGCCATTACATGCCCATTGTGAATTGGAAATCCGCTTTGATGGTTTTTTATATATGCATTGTTTGAAATTACATCTTGACATTAACCAGTGTTGAAGCCCATACTGCATCCAGCTTCAAAATAAGATTTACCTTCTGTTTACCATTTCGATGTCGCTCCTGTAGTTTCTCGTCCTGTTTTTCATTTAGTAATTTCAAAATTTACCAGCTTAACCGCCTTTTTAAGGCTTACTACTCAATTTTCTATAGGACTCACAATGTCTACAATAACTACCGGCATCGTTAAATGGTTTAACTCTGAGAAAGGCTTCGGCTTTATTGAACAAAAATCAGGACCCGATGTGTTCGTTCACTTTAAAAACATCTCAAATTCAGGCGGCTACAAATCCCTTGATGAAGGTCAAAACGTACAATTCAGTGTCGCTCAAGGTCCTAAAGGTCCTCAGGCTGAAAATGTAAGCGTCATTATTTAATTTATCGTTTAGGTGGGGTCTCGTAAATTATAACCCCACCCACTCCGTAATCTCTTTCTTAGATGCGGATTTTAAAAAACACCCTCCGCCGCAACATTTAATGTAGCTTGTTCGATGTAACCTTTCTTTTGTCGATTTTAGATTTTATAAAACCTACGAACCCCGAATAACTTTCTTCTCTTTGTTCTTGAGATACATTTTGATTTTGTAAAAAATCCAATTGTGATTTCAATAGTTTTACGAATGGATTATCTCTTCCAAACTTTTTTTCCAGCCTCGGAATGTCTTCCTTCAGCAAGTCAATTTCTGTGGCCATCGCTTATCTCCTCATCTTAAAAAAATAAAATACTTCTGCCGCCTTTTTTGACACTATCTGTCGCAATTAAATTCAAAACTTAGCGGCAAAATCCCTGTTGGATTTTCGATGAAGTATGAAATACTTACATCCATCCAATCTTCTGGTGCATTTCACTTTGGATGATAAATTGCCGATTTTTCGATGAATATTTTCAAACGTGCTTATATTCGCTACATAATGCATCGACATGGTATTGCGCATGAACTTTGGGCAGAAGTTACAGAAACGTTAGCTGTTTTACAGGGAATGACTGCGGTTGAAAAAGCTCACTTACGTGAACTGGCCACACTTTTTTTGTATGAAAAACGATTCGTCGGAGTACAGGAGCTTCAGCTGAGCAACGCTATGTGCCTACTGATCGCCACACAAGCCTGCCTACCGGTACTTAGATTAGGTATTGCTTGTTTATCCGGTTGGATTGACATCATCGTCTATCCAGGTGCTTTTCGGATATGCAGGGACGAAATGGATGATGCTGGCGTTGTTCATCATCAGGTTCGAGCGTTGATTGGCGAATCCTGGTCGCGCGGGCCGCTTATCTTGTCGTGGGACGATGTTGAGAAGGATAGTCAGGGGGAACAGCCTGGCCGCAATGTCGTGATACATGAAATTGCCCATAAACTGGATATGTTAAATGGATATGCCGACGGTTTTCCGCCTTTGCATCAGGGTATGGCTATACCAGATTGGACAACAGCACTGAAGTTGGCTTATGAATTATTGGAAGCGCGAGTCGAAAATCACCGTCGTGTATGTATTAATCCTTATGCAGCGAGCAGTCCAGCGGAGTTTTTTGCGGTTATCAGTGAATATTTTTTCTGTTCACCGGATATTCTGCATAGTCACTTTCCTGACGTCTATCATCAATTAACGCTTTATTACCGACAGGATCCACTATTGCGGAGCTTTCCAGCGTTAAATTAGACTGCAAATATTTTTTTGTTTGATGTCGTTTTGTTAGATTTAACAAACTATTTTATGAGTTTGATATACCGGATTGCAGCAAAGTAGCAAACGATTCCGCTTCCATAGGCCGACCTAAATAATAACCTTGCGCTTCGTCGCAATGTTGAGCAACCAAAAACGCTTGCTGCTCTGACGTTTCAACACCTTCTGCAATCACTCTGAGCTTAAGGGTTTTTCCCAGATTTATGACGGCACTGACGATACTTGCATCGTTTGGATTACCCATCATCTTATGGACGAACGATTGGTCGATCTTCAAGGTATTAATCGGAAACTGCTTAAGATAACTCAGGCTTGAATAACCGATACCGAAGTCGTCTATGGCAAGCTTGATGCCTAACTCAGAAAGTGAATTTAACACAGGCTCGGCAAATTCAGCATCTTGCATCAGGACATTTTCGGTCAGTTCAAGCTCCAAACAGCAGGGTTCCAAGCCTGTTTCTTTCAGGATTACGCGTAAATTTTTAATAAAATCGATATCATGGAATTCCAGTGCAGACGTGTTCACTGAAATGGTAATCCTTGGTAAACCGGCTTGGTGCCAAGCCTGGGCCTGAATACAAGCTTCGCGTAACACCCAGCGGCCTATCGGCAAAATCAGGCCGCAGTCTTCGGCAATCGCGATGAACTGTTTAGGAGGCATCAATCCCCGTTCCGGATGCTGCCAGCGAATAAGCGCTTCGACGCCGACAATCATGCCGCTGCTCAGATCTATTTTCGGCTGGTAATACAACACAAACTCCTGCCGCTCCAAAGCAAAGTGCAGGCTGGCTTCGATGGAATGCCGCTGAACGGCGCGGGCATTCATATCCGGCTCAAAGAATTTGAATTTATTACGTTTGTTTTCCTTGGCGCAGAACATGGCGGTATCCGCATTTTTCATCAAGGTTTCCGCATCCTGGCCATCGTCCGGGTAGATGCTAATACCGATACTAACGTTCACATGGATATCGTGACCATTGATATGATGCGGCAATTTCAGCGCCGCGATCAACTTTTGCGCACACTGCGCCGCATCTTCAGTATGCTCGATCACCGGCAGCAGTACCACGAATTCATCGCCACCCTGCCGACTGATTGTATCGGAATGACGCGCACACCCTAACAGACGTTTAGCAACCGACTGCAACAGTTTGTCGCCAACGATATGCCCCAAGGAATCATTGATGTGTTTGAACCGATCCAAGTCCATAAACATTAACGCAAGTTGCCAGCCCTTGCGGCCCGCTAATTCAATTGCGGAATTGAGCCGGTCAAGGAGTAATATCCTGTTCGGCAAATCGGTTAGTACATCGTGATGCGCCAAATAAGCGAGTTGTTCTTTGGCCACTTTTACTTGCTCAGCCATTTTCTGTGCTTCAATTGAAACAGTCACCAAATGCGCATTCGCTTGTTGTAGCATAATAATGAGATGATTAGACGCTGCCTTTAGGGTCTCTTCCGCGAGGATTTCTTTTTCACGCAAGTCAGCATGAGACTCTCGCATAAAAATACTCTCTTCACGTTTGTCGGCTGCATCTTCCCGGGCATCCGCAGTATCTTCACGGATATTTGCAACGCCATCTCGGACTGTAGAGCTATTTTCATCACGGTCGTCAACACTGTCTTCGCGATCATTAACTGTTTTTTCACGGATATCGGCGGCATGTTCACGAAGCAGTATCGCCTCTTCCCGAAAAGAGACTGACTCCTCGCGGTTTAAGACTGAGGGTTTATCTTCCATCAAAGCGTTTTCCTGATTCATTAACGGCTTGACTGGCGCTACCGAAGCATCCGACTTATTAGAGCTTGCAGCGGTATTATCTTTATCGGTGTTGATGGGCATTTAGCTGTTTTATCTCGGGGCTGATGTGGGACGATCCGATAGGATGCCGGTATAGCCCGATAAGGTTTTACCAATGACGATACCTTTATCGCCGATATCAAACAAGCGAATGTCTTTACTATGCCCACTGCCGCGGACTTTAACGACAGAAAGGACGCGATTGAATTGTCCGGCGATTTCGATATAGCGTTGCACAATTATGGCATCGGCGAGAAAAGCGCTCCCGAAAGGGCTAAAGCGCAAATCGGTGTAACGGTCTTCCAGTTCAGACGTCATTAATACCGTCAGCCCTCTGTTCGTCAATTCGGCAATCATTCTGTACAGCGAACCCCGAAAATTCTCACTAAACTCAGGCGCTAATGCCAGTTCAAAACCCGATAAGGAATCTATGACAACGCGTTTTGCCTGCATTCGTTCTACCATTTCAATCAAATCATGCAAGGTTTGGTCGATAGACAAGTCCAAACCATGCGAATCGAGTATGCCGACCTGTCCAGACTTGACTAACGCATTGAGTTTACCGCTGATCAATTGGCTCGGACTCTTCTCAAACACAGCGATAACACCGGACTCATTATGACGTGCACCTTCCGACAAAAACTCAGTTGCTAAAATTGTTTTTCCGGAACCGGATGGACCCACGACAAGCAGTGAATATCCCGTTGGCAAGCCGCCGCCCAACATCTCGTCCAGGTTCGGTATTCCCATCGATAGGCGATCGTGACTCACAACCTCCCTGGTGGTCAATGCAGCAGCGGAGTCCTGTTTAACAATCGCACGCGTGAAGACCTGAATCCCATTATCATTGATACGGAACGTATGCAAACCGGGTGACTGGGCTTGGCCGCGCATTTTCACAATCTGTATCTTACGCACCATTGAATTGTGGTACACGTTTTGCGAAAGCCAAAGAATACCATCCGCGACCGTAAAAACCGGGTTTGTCTCTGACTCTGGTGTTAAATATTCTCCGATCAGGAACGTGGTGGCCTGCCAACTAGTCATCTGCAAACCCAGTTGCTGTACGAAGTTTTGTAGGGTGGCTACCCCCTGTTCCTCCGATACCGCTGCCTGCATTACAGATCGAAACGAATCCACAAAGACCAAGCTGGGGCTGAAGGCCTGAACTTCTTCGATTATACGTGACAAAACTCCGTCAAAGTTTCTTTCCATCAAGTCTGCCGACAGGTTGACGAAGCGGATCGATTCATTGACTTTGTCGATATCAAAAAAAGAAAATTGCTGTTGGTAGCGCAGCATTTTTAAAGCAGGCTCCCCGAGCACTGTGAAGAACAGGGCGCGATAATCTGGGTTTGCCAGCGAGAACATTATCTGGTGAGCGAGCGTGGTTTTTCCACTGCCTGGCGAACCCGCGATTAGGTTAAACGAAAATTCCGGCAATCCACCGCCCAACAGGTTATCCATGCCAGGTATGCCTGTTTCCAGACGGCGGATCATTACTTTATTGTTCATCTCTTATTTCCTGGCAGCTTAAATCCGCAGGGTTAATACCCCAAGCGGCCTGCAAAATGTGAATGGTTAAATCCTCGCCGATCAGTGAAGCCAGGATGTCGGTGAACGTGATCAGCAGCAAGCTGTTAGCGGCGCTGGCTTGCTCGGGTGATTGCCCTTCAAGACTCAATATTAATGTAGCTAACCAGTTATCGGCCTGGGCAGAAGGCGAACTGAACTTAAGCCATGGAAATGTGGGTTGAATAAGCGATACCGCTCTTGCATAAAGTGAGTTAAACCCGCCTTCACCGACGATTAATATTATTTGAGCAGCCATCGTCTCCCATAACTGGCGAGCCGCATTCGCTGAATCCGTAAATTGCGGATTGATATTTTTGATTAAGTGTTGTCGGTAAAGTGCGTTTGCTTTCATTTGCTGAAATAATGATAGTGGGTCGATTAACCACAATAATTGAAACTTCCTATGACTTTACTTATTTCAACTTAACCTTAACACACTTACTCAGCGCCTACTGCAAAGATCAGTCGAAAAGCATATTAGCTAATCATAATAACAACGGTCATAAACAAAAAAATGTGAACTATCCCAATTTCGGGTAAAGATTGGGCTGCTTTTATTAAGCGTTTGAAGATAACGCTTTACGTCCGAAAAAGATTATTACCCTTTCCAAAAACGAGTGCCTTTTGAATAAAATACAGGTTTTGATCTGCAATCAATTAAGCAATGATTATTTTTTGGGAGTTGACTTAGTTTCAATTTTAACCTGGGTAGAGCCATCCTCTTTCATATCAAGCTTTTTGGCGGCTGCACTGGATAGATCAATGACACGACCTTCAGCATAAGGGCCGCGGTCGTTTATTCTGACATCAACCTTTTTGCCGTTTTCAAGATTCGTCACTTTTGCCTTCGTGCCCATCGGCAAACTCGGATGTGCTGCGGTCAACTCTTTCTGATCAAAAGTCTCACCATTAGCAGTCTCCTTGCCTTGAAATCCAGGTCCGTACCATGACGCCTCACCGACCTCTTTATGTGTAGACTTGGAAGTCGTGTTGCTTTTCTGTTGCTGCGTTATTTCGCTTTCTCCGTGAGATTTGTCTGAACTACAGCCGGAAATAGACAATACGTTAAGCGATAATACACTGGACATCACCAATAGCCCTGTTTGGATAGTTATTATGCGTCCGTACGTTAGCATACCTTTCCATGATATGAGTTTTATACCGAAAAGCCCCAGAAACTGCGCTTTGCAGGGCAAAGCAACGGAAAAATCAGCAAATTTATATGACATTTGTATTCTCCTATCTGGCAATTTCAGGTAACTCTATTCAGGTATTGAATTCTGGTTATTTACATTGATGTAGTTCGGACTCAAAACCTTGTTACTATTCCAAACTGTGCTCAAATAACCTAAAAGTAATGTATGCCGATTCCTTGAAATTGTCTGTACGATAACGCACATAGATTCCGTGCGTTTTGTAATAGGATTGGAATCTACCTCTCTATTGAGTCGGCCTTTTAAAGTCAGAACCGTTCGTGCTGAGCAAGTCGAAGCACATACCGCCTTTCGACAGGCTCAAGGCGAACGGAAGTTAAGACTTCACAGGGCCGAATCTATAATTCCGCTATAGCCACGATCACTTCGGGAGTGAAACGATGCGCCGACTGCAAATAAAACACCTAACAACCTATCAATATTCGGATACGGTGACTTTACTGCCGCATAAATTGCTCTTGCGTCCACGTGAAGGTCATGACATCCGAATCGAATCGGCTACGCTAACTATTACACCCACCTACAACCTACAATGGCAGCGCGACGTGTACGATAATGCCGTAGCCCAGGCGACATTTCTCGAACCGTGCAAGCAGCTTTCAATTGATAGCCGGATTCTGATCCAACACTATGACGATCACCCGCTGGACTTTTTGGTCGCTGACTATGCGGTGTTGTTTCCTTTTCAATATGATGCCGGCGAGAACGTAGATTTAGGCTCTTATTTGTCGACAATTTTTATCCAAGACCAAGCAATTGTGAGTGATTGGTTGCAGCAATTTTGGAAGGCCGGACAAGTTGTCGAAACTTATCTTCTGCTTGAATGGATTAATAAAGCTATTGCGACCGGATTTGCTTATCAACAGCGCGAGGAGCCGGGCGTTCAAACACCGGGGGCTACTCTAACCAAGCGATCGGGTTCGTGCCGCGACTTTGCGACCTTGTTCATAGAAGCTTGCCGTTGCTTGGGACTGGCAGCGCGTTTTGTGAGTGGTTATCTTAATTCGCCAACCCTTCCGAAGGGCCAGGGTGCAACCCATGCCTGGTCATCCTGAGTCGGTATCCCCTATAACCGGTTCTTTCGTAGCAGTACCAAACACCAATCCTCAATCATCCATCATGTCCGTTGTGGTTGAAGTGTTCGAAATCCAGCCTTAGTCTAACTTTAAACGCCTACAACCTATCCTAGGATGCGCTTATAGATTTCTTTATCGGCTTTGTAACATCCGCATGAAAATTTTTCGAGTCCAAGACGATCAAGGATCGTAATATCGCCGCGTTTATAGCTAATAAGATTTCGCTTCTGCAGTAAATTTGCGGCTTTCGTGACACCAACTCGCCGAACGCCCAACATATAGGCCAGAAATACATGGGTAATATGGAACTTATCGGAATGCGCCCTATCTTGGGTCATCAACAGCCAACGCGCAAGCCGCCCTTCGAGCAAATGAAAGCGGGTGCAAGCCGCTGTTTGTGCAAGTTGACTCATCCTTACATAGAGGTAACGCTTTAACACTCGATGTAGCTCAGGGCTTTCTTCAACTATGCGAAGGAATGACGACGCAGTTATACGGAACGCCGTTCCTTTACCCTGGACCAAGGCGGTGAATGGCGCCGTATCGACACCCAGTAAGAGAGTAATACCTGCGACACCTTCATTACCAACCAAACTCACTTCAAGATTAGTGTTGTCGATAGACGCCACTAAGGAAATAAAGCCTCCAGTTGGGAAATATACGTGCGGAATAGCGTCTCCGCCACGATAGATTACTTCGCCGATATTGAGTTCGATGTGTTCGCAATGTTTTAACAACTGTTCACGATCTTTAGCCTGTAAGGCATCAAGCAACAGGTTTGTCACCGGTGCTGTTACTGTAATCGTCATAACGCGAATCCCAAGAATAGTTTATAAAAAACCGACAGCTAAACTAGGACAATTAAGGCCCCCCATACCGGAATCTGTTAAGGAAAAATAGATTCCATAACACGGGCAACCCTATCATAAATACACCTTGTTACTCTGTTCGTTATCACACTTAGGTCCGTTTGATTCGGAACGCATTTTTCGATGAGTGTTTGCTCCAACCGTCCCTTTCTAATAATGAATCGCCACCTACTTCCAATAGTGCCTTTATGTACGGTATCAAACAGACAGAACTTGGAAATCACCTTATTCTTTGAATCACCGGGCAAATATTGCCTTGATTGCGGATTTTCAATCCGAAATGACATCATAAAGAGCTTACTGAATGTTTTCATATCCCCATTTATGAATTTACTAATCAACATCTAACCATCGAATGAAAGGTGCATAAAATGATACGAATTCAATTTAAAACTAACCTGCAAGATGCAATTAATATTCTTAAAGATCAATGGATTTGGTTTATAGACGATCAAATAGAAGTCATTGAGGGTAAACGGAATCACTTTTACGGCAAGATGCATAATTCCTCCATGATCGATAACGAAGAAGCGGAAAAACGGTTAGCCGAGTGGCAAAATCTTCAAAGATTCAAGATTCGCAACTAACCCCGTCAAACCCTCACAATCGCTAATCTGAAAACAAAAAGCAAAAACCACAGGAATAAGCATGAAAAATATCATTATCCGCGCAATGTCTCTTGCTATTTACTTTTCCGTTAATAGCGGGGCAATGGCTGAAGAAAGTTTACCCATCGATAAATACGAATCACTCGGCAAGCATATCGATGCCGAATATGCGGCCGACAAAGCAGAGTGCGAAAAACGCGAAGGAAACCTAAAGGACATCTGCGACGCCTCGGTAAAAGGAAAAATGAACATTGCCAAGGCCGAGCTTGAATATAACTACAAACCCAATGCCAAAACGTTTTATAACGCTCGCATCGCCCAAGCCGATGCCGACTATTCAGTCGCAACCGAAAAGTGCGATGATAAAAAAGGTAACGCCGCAGATGTTTGCGAAAAAGAAGCGGATGCCGCTAGAACGCAACAAACAGCCGCCGCTGAAGCACAATTCAAAACAGCTAAAGCCGATACCGTCGCTATTAAAAAATCGTCCGATGCACATAAAGAAGCAGAAACAGATATGCGCGAAGCTAACTATGCAGTCGCTAAGGAAAAGTGTGAAGCCTTGGCGGGTGACTCGAAGGATCTATGTATAAAGGATGCAAAGCTTCATTTCGGCATGTAAATTTTGAAAACAGATTTATAAATACAGAAATGTCAACCTTAAACAACGAGTAAAAATGAGACGAAAATGAAAACCTCTTCAAATAAGCTTTCAGAAGCAAGGGTAGTAGCGCTTACCGATATTCAAACCCTGCGTAAAAGCGCCCGTAAAAACATCGAGCATGGCGCAGTTACTAAAGGATACGGGGCAGATCGCAAGGAAGTGGTCAGATTATTAAATGAAGCGCTTGCCACTGAGTTGGTCTGCGTTCTTCGTTACAAACGGCATTATTTTATGGCTAAAGGTATCAATTCGGATTCAGTCAAAGCGGAATTTTTAGCGCATGCAAATGAAGAAATGGTCCATGCCGACCGGCTGGCAAAGCGGATTACCGAATTAGGCGGCGAGCCTAACTTCTCCCCTGACGGCTTAAGCGAGCGCAGCCATGCCGAATATGTCGAGGGAGATACGCTTAATGCCATGATAACGGAAGACCTGATCGCCGAACGGATTGCGATTGAAAGTTATCGTGAAATGATCCTTTATCTGGCTGAAAACGACCCAACGACTCAAAATCTTCTAAAGGAGATTCTCGCTATGGAGGAAGAACATGCGGATGATCTTGCTTCCCTCATGACAAAGATGAGTGCTTGAAACCACTAACGTGGCGATTCTTGCACAGCACCATGTTGACTGGTCGGTTGGCTTGATCGCTTGATAATAAAATGAAAAGCACGACGATTTAAAGGCTTTATAGTCAGCTCCTGCCGGAATGCACATAATGAATCGAATCAAGATGAGATGCGTTATGTAAATCTGGCAGTAAGCGGTCAAATTCATCTTTGACGACTTGATAGCACTCGCAGACCCGTTCTTCCAGTTTTGGTCGATCCAGGACTGTAATACGCCCACGGCTGTATTCAATCAACCCGGCTTGCTGTAATTTTCCGGCTGCTTCCGTGACCCCTTCGCGGCGCACGCCAAGCATATTGGCAATTAATTCCTGCGTCATTTTCAACTCGTTTGAATTAAGGCGGTCGAGACTTAACAGAAGCCACCGGCAAAGTTGCTGATCGACTGAATGGTGCCGATTGCAAACCGCCGTCTGCGCCATTTGGGTAATCAGGGCCTGAGTATAACGTAACAACAATCGCAGCGTTGCCCCGTTGCGTTGGAACTCGACTAATATTAACGGTGCTCGCAGTCGATAGGCATAACCTTCACTCTGTACGACTGCACGATTAGGCATACTCCCCCCACCCATGAACAAAGCGACGCCGACGATACCTTCATTGCCGACTACGGCAATTTCAGCCGATGAACCGTTCTCCAAGACATACAACAAAGATACGATACAGGTTGTAGGGAAATAGGCGTAAAGCAATTCGCAGCCTGATTCGTACAGCACTTGCCCGAGTTTAAACTTCACCAGTTCCAAATTGGGAATTAGACGTTGATAGACCTCTGCAGGTAGTGCGTTAATTAGATGGTTTTGATGCGGATCCGGTATATTTTTCATTATGAGTGCCTTAATAGGTAGCTAACAACAAATGGGCACATGGATCAAACCCAATTTTATTTTCATTCATGATTCAAGTTTATCACGTGTCAACAGAGGATTCTGCTGAATAGCACATCGACATCATTTTTGTACGATGTCGTTAGACTTGGTTTAAGTAGTGTTTACAACATAGCTAGCTAATTGTAGAGGAGTAATAAGACAAAATAACAACATCCCCTCATTATTATTGATTTTCCAGGATTTATTTTCAGAATCTGCTTTATGTACGTTACCGCACAGACAGTGATTTATCAGCTGGCTATGCTAAACAACGGGGATGAAATTGATCGGTGCGTGACTTATCAAAACCAGGATTGTGTTCGATTAAAAAATTGATAACTTACAAATTTATATAGCGCTTTATTGCAATAGCACAGCCATCAACAACATAAGAATTAATAAGTATTCTCCTACAAACTACAAACCGACCTGCTTCCATCCGAAATTTATAACGTGACATTAACAATGACCAAAACATGCTAATAGACACTGCTTTATCTCCCCGTCTGGAGACCCACTTTGATGCTTTGACCAGCTCATTATCACCCCTGGATAGCGCAATCGCCATAGCGAGAACGCATCTTATCAGCCTGCAAAATGAAGCCGGTTTTTGGGTTTTCGAGCTTGAAGCAGACTGTACCATTCCCGCTGAATATATCCTGATGATGCATTTTATGGACGAAATCGACGTATCGCTTCAGAAGAAGATCGCCAATTTTCTACGCGCACAACAAAGCGCAGACGGCAGTTATCCGCTTTACAAAGGCGGTACCGGCGATATCAGTTGCACAATTAAAGCCTATTACGCCATGAAGTTGGCGGGCGATCCTCTTGAATCCGGGCATATGGCACGGGCTCGCAACTGGATATTGGCTAAGGGAGGCGCCGCCAGGGGTAATGTATTCACTCGCATCATGATGGCCATGTTTGAACAGATCCCCTGGCGCGGCGTGCCTTATATGCCGGTGGAAATAATGTTGCTGCCAAAGTGGTTTCCGTTTCATCTGGACAAAGTCTCTTACTGGTCGCGAACCGTGATGGTTCCGTTGTTTATTCTTTGTACGTATAAGGTCAAGGCACGCAATCCGCTTAAAATCGGTATTGCCGAACTTTTTGTTACGCCGCCGGATCAAGAAAGGCATTATTTTGCCCATGTTAAAACGCCGTTGGGCAAGACCGTTCTGGCTGTCGAACGCATAGCTCGGTTGTTCGATCCGTTCATCCCCGTCTTCGTCCGTCAAAAAGCTACCACTAAGGCCCAAGACTGGTTTACGGAACGATTGAACGGTACAGATGGCTTGGGGGCTATTTTTACAGCGATGGTCAACAGCTATGAAGCCTTGGCTTATTTGGGTATTCCCGCTGACAATGAACAACGCCTAACCGCTAAAGCTGCCATTAATCGCTTACTGGTGATTAAAGATGATATGGCTTATTGTCAACCTTGTGTTTCGCCCATTTGGGATACTGGATTAACATCGTTGGTTCTTCAGGAAGTCGACCGCTTCGAACATAATCCAACAACCCAAATCGCACTCAATTTAGCTTTGGAATGGTTATCGACCAAACAGTTAAGGGACGAAGCAGGCGATTGGCGGATTCAACGCCCTAACCTTTTGGGCGGCGGCTGGGCTTTCCAGTTCGGTAACAGCTATTACCCGGATGTAGACGATACCGCAGTGGTTGCTCTTGCGATGGTGCAGACTAAGGATAAAAAGTTTGCCGAAAATATCGAACGTGCTGGCATTTGGATTGCTGGGATGCAATCGCGTAATGGCGGTTACGGTGCTTTCGATGCCGACAACATCCATCATTATCTTAACCATATTCCATTTGCCGACCACGGCGCGCTGTTAGACCCTCCAACCGCCGACGTCAGCGCGCGTTGTATTATGTTGCTAGGGCAGTTGGTAAGTGATCATCCAGAATATAAACCGGTTATCGACCGTTGCATCGCTTTTTTACGTCAGGAACAGGAAACAGACGGTTCCTGGTTTGGGCGTTGGGGTACCAATTATATCTACGGCACTTGGTCTGTATTGACTGCGTTTGAATCCGCAGGCGTTGCTAAAAACGATTCCAGCGTTCGTAAAGCGGTAAACTGGCTGAAATCAAAGCAACATCCAGACGGCGGTTGGGGCGAGGATAATTACAGCTATCACGGAAAAAATATTCATGGCGTTTGTCATGCCAGTTCTGCATTTCATACGGCATTAGCTATTCTGGCCTTATTGTCAGCCGGTGAAGCAGGATGTCCTAAAATCGATGCAGGCGTAAGGTATCTACTCAAAAACCAGCAAACAGACGGTTTTTGGAACGACAAAAACTTTAATGCGCCCGGTTTTCCCAAGGTTTTCTACCTTAAATACCACGGTTACGATAAGTTTTTTCCGCTTTGGGCATTGGCTCGATATCGTAACGAAACACAACTTAACCACAGCAGTATCTAATCTATATTCACAGATATTGCTTTCGTGTAACAGTTAATTACTTTTCATAATTGATACGGCCTTTTAAAGTCTGAACCGTTCCTGCTTAGCAAGTCGAAACACAACCCACCTTTCGACAGACTCAAGGTGAACAAAAGTGAAGATTTCACAGGGACGAATCTATAGTCACACTATTGAAGATAAGTCTTCGTAAAAAAACGTATCCGAAATCCCTGTTCGACTTCCGTTAGAGCGGCGCGATCAAGGATTTTTAGAACTGATGATCTTTAATCTTGTTGGGCTTAGCCGTTAACTCAATTCGCCGGTGGCTCTACAGGCGGGGTGATAATCACCGTGGTGCTGTCGCCGGTTTTACCGGTCTCACCCTTATTGCCTGTGTTGCCTTGAGTACCGGTTTCACCCTGGCTGCCTTGAGCGCCTTCAACACCAGGCGCTCCTTCGACTCCTGGAGCACCTTTAGCACCAGCAGGACCGGGAGGCCCGGCAGGGACATTAACGACTGTGGGTTTTTGGTCGCATGCGGTAACGCTTAATAGCGCGGTTAATAGTGCAGAAATTATTATTGAACGGTTCATAGTAAATCCTTTGAAGCATGAATGAAGGGGTATGGGTATCGCCGAAATAGCTCAATAAAAGCAAACTCAACATATGGAGATCGTGTTGGGTACTTGATGGCCCTCGGCATCGCAAATTCTCTAACCTACGTACATAGATACAGATGAATTTTTCTGTGTTTTTTAATATAAATCAAACACAAAAAGAGTTAGGAACGGAAGCTAACAATTCCTAACGAGCTGTAACGCACACTATCAGTAGTGCTTGTAATTTAAGGCTAAAAACTAAGCAGGCGTTGCGTCTAACACCCTATCCAATGAGCGAATATGGTCATGTTGGGCAGGCAGCAATTTTGTTTCAATCAAAGTGCGTACTTCTGCGGGCAGCGTGGTGTCTTTTAACGCGTCTTCATAATCGCCTTTACCATTTTTTTCGCCTTCAAGTAGAACCTTTATGGTCGATTGCTTACCCAGCAAACTCGCACCGTCAAGGACGAGCTTAGCCCAACTTCCCCACGCGCCGGACCCTTTTGGGGGCAATCCGCCCATCTTAACAATTAGAGCTTCTAAACTAGCTGCTGCGGCTTTATGGCTCTTAAAAATAGGCATGATTGAATTCGACATGAACTGTCCGCCGGTCACTTTAAATTTCTCTAAAGCATCTTGATACGTTTCTGTTGCCGATAATTCGTCTTTCAGTAATTTTTCGATTGTTTTTACATTTTGCATGATTTAACTCCGTTGTAATAATGAATTGATGATGCGAAATAGCCTCATCAAATTTAAGCGGGGACCGAAGTTTCCTCAGTCGATGAAATATCTTCGGCGTTAGCCTTTTCAAATATGTCTTTAACCCGGTCAACTGCTTCACTGTTGGCTGCATGTACCGAGATTAAAGCGCTGCCGCCTACGATTTTTCCTTCATAGCGTTTGGCTTCGTATTCGGGAATGCCGAGACCGATGAGCGCGCCGCTCAACCCGCCGGCTGCAGCGCCGACTGCCGCACCGCTCAATGCGCCCATAATCGGACCTGCGGCAATAAAAGGACCCACGCCGGGTATGGCCAGACTGCCAATGCCTGCCAACCAACCGAGCACGGCGCCAGCGCCTATTCCCACTGCACCGCCAATAGTCGCCCCTTCGGGGGATTTAGTATGTTTTTCATGGGCGAAATCTCGACTGCTTTCTTTATCAGGAAACAAGACCGATATTTCGTTGCTTGAAAAACCGGCGCCTTTTAGGTCGCTTACAATGAGTTCTGCATGTTGCAGACTGTTTGCTATACAAAATACTGATTTAGACATGTTGATCTCCAATGCCGTTAAGGCGCTTTAAATTCAAGTTGATTATCTACACGCAGAACGCCGCGGGTTTTTTTAGCGATCTGCTCTACTTTCATACTTTCATCGGCATTTTCTACAATCCCTCGCAAGGTAACTATTCTACTGCCGGTAATGATCTTTACGTTTTGAGCGTTGACCGATAAATGCTTGTCTTCAACCAAAGCTTTACGTATCTTGGTAGTTATTTTGACGTCTCTTTTATCTCCTTTTTGATCGTCAGGCGTTAGGGTTGTGCCGTCTTTGTCTCGAACATTACGTTCGGTATTTTCCAGTGCCGATCCAGCCGCTAAATAGATGGCGGCATCCTGCTGTTTTGCTTCAGTGTTGAAAGACGCTATTAACAGGCTGCCTGTTAAAGCGAATAGAACTGAAAAAAATCGTGTCATCATTGTTATCTCCCATATGTAGGGGCTTTAACCCCGTTAAATGACATCCGTGTCGGTTGGTTATTTTTCGGTTAATGTGGAAGCGGCGCTCAATTTCATACGTTTGACAGTACTTATAGGAAGCTTCACGCAGGCAACTCAACGTATTAGTGAAAGTAAAGCGTCTAACCGACCGCTAAATCGACTAACGACCGCTCAGCAAGCGGCTTAAAAGGAAACCGGCTCCTACGGCAATGCCTAGTGAAGCGACAGGGTTGTCATGAATGTAGCCTCGGCAATTCTCCACAAATTGCTGTTCAGCATTTCTTAATTGTTCGCCTTTTTTTGCCACCGCATCTGCAGCTTGGCTGGTTGCACTAGCCGCTTTATCCACTGCTTCGTGAGCGCCTGTTTTAACGCGGTCGATGGTTTCATCGACCCTGTTGGTGTTGCTTTCTGTTTCCATAATGATCTCCTTAATGGATTTACTAGGGATAAACCGTCGTTATCCATTTGATGGGTTTCAATGACAACCGGGAATAATCTTGATTGTTAACTTTTTATGAGGTGTGAGGATGATTTGCCGTTTATGGGGCAACCCGCTTTAATGATTGAACACAAAATAAATAATGACCAAAACAAATACCGGTATTCCTAGAAGCCAGCCTATAAAATATCTACCTAGATTCATGATATATCTCCATAAAATATTAAAATAAAATATCTTTATTGTTCACCGGCTTAAACTATTAGTTAGTTAAATAACGATTTAAGCTGAGAGATAGCTTATTTGAAATTCAGATTGCAGTCGGTACGGTGACGCACATTAGTGTTAGATGCTTTCTTTGTCTTCAGTACGATCTAAAGTCATTGCGGTTCGGTTTTTCTAAAGTATTCTATAAATTCGGCCATCAAGGCTCTCGATGAAACATGCAGACCTTGGTTACAGACTGAGAGCCAGTCTATCTTTAACTCCACACTAGTCTGGAATATGAAATTTATTTTCGGTTCGGTTTGCTGACCTCGTGACCTATGACGCCGCCTACTGCAGCGCCGCCAATAGTGCCAAGGCCACTTCCGTTAGTTAAAACAGCACCTCCGATAGCGCCTGCGCCGGCACCGATGGCAGTGTTCTGACCCTGCCTCGACATACCGGCACACGCTCCCAGACCGAGCATCATTGTTGCAATAACTGCAATGCGTGTGAGTTTCTGTATCGTGTTCATGTAATTTCCTTTTTGTTAAATGTTTCCTGAGCTTCTTATCTGTACCTTTGCCGCCTAAGATTCGACGCTAATTTAATCAAAGAGACCAGCAACGTCTGTCTGTTGACGTACATAAGGACCTCATAGGAATCGATTTTTGTGCAACAGCACAATGTACGTTAGCGCACTGTGAACCACCGCAATAAGGCATCTAATATCTCAAAGGGTTCTCGAAAGCATGCGTTTTCAAAAAGCCTTCATTGATTTCAAGAAAGGTAATGATCGGCGTTTCGATTGCTGATGTTACTGTTCAATGTTTAACCTTCTGGAGAAAATAGTGAAAAATTTTAATTTCCACAGTTCAAAACTAAAGAGACCATCAATAGGTGCCGCAGTTATTTGTGCAACTATTTTGGCAAGTTGTGCCGGTATCCCTGCGCCTACAGAACAAATGGCTGTTTCCAAAGTTGCGGTAAGCAATGCAACCAGCGCAGGCGCCAATGAATACGCCCCGGTTCCGCTCAAATCTGCGATGGATAAGATGGACGCCGCCGAACGCGCGATGGCGACTGAAGATTATTTGAAAGCGCGTCAGTTGGCGGAAGAAGCACAGGTCGACGCCCAAGTCGCGGCAACGACGTCTCGCTCTTTAAAGGCACAAAAAGCAGCGAGTGCGTTGCAGGAAGATAACCGCGTACTACGCAAAGAAATCGACCGTAACGCCCAATAACAATTAATGGAGTTCACTATGCAAAAATATCAAAACATTTCTCTGGTCATCGTAGCTATCGCGATTTTTTCGGGATGTAGTTCCGTGACACAAAACCCGTCCCTTGCAGAAGCGCATAGCCTTTACAACAGCGCGCGCACCGAACCAGACATAAGCAATCAGGCGGCATTGGAATTGAAAGAGGCAGGCGACACCTTAACTAAGGCCGATAATGCATTTAACGATAGTGAAAGCGTTGAAAACGTCAACCACTTGGCCTATCTAGCTAAGCAAAAAATAATCGTAGCGCAGGAAACCGCCAAACGGAAAACAGCTGAGTTAGCGGTCACTAACGCTGGAGCCGCTCGTAATGAAGTTCGCCTGGAAGCGAGAACGGCTGAAGCCGATGCAGCGAAAGCCCAAGTCGCAAGAGATCAACAGATGATTGCGGAGCTTTTAGCTTTGAATGCCCAGAAAACCGACCGCGGGATGGTCATTACTTTGGGTGACGTATTGTTCAATACCGACGAAGCGCAATTAAAACCGGATGGATTACGCAACGTACAAAAATTGGGCGATTTTCTGATTAAATACCCGCAAGATAAGGTTTCGGTTGAAGGACACACCGACAGTGTTGGCAGCAACAGTTATAATCAAGAACTATCGGACCGCCGGGCTTATTCCGTAAAAACAGTCTTGACCGATATGGGAATCAGTAGCGACCGTGTCGCGACACATGGTTACGGCGAAAAATTTCCGGTTGCGAGCAACAACAATGCAGAAAGCCGTCAATTAAACCGCCGCGTGGAAATTATCCTTTCCGACGCCGATGGCAAAATAACACCTCGTTAAATCGAGTCGCATAGTTAATAAAAGGGACGAAGGACATAACTCAAATGCACCGTCGCGAATCGAATTAAAGTAATTGTCTACCCGGTTTGTTCGCTAACATACAGACATCGCTTGCAGATACGATAGTATTTCGGATGTGTTGTTATTCCTTTCGGCGCTAAGGAGAATATCATATGAAAAAATGTCGGCTAGCTTTGATTCACACACTCATTCTGTTTAGTTTTCAGGCAACCGCTGAGTCAATACTCAAACCTCAGACCCAAGGCGATGTTACTTTCGTCAGTGGCGGCGTGGGCGTTGATGAACGAAATGAGATGCAGGCGATTCGGGCGGAGTACAATTTAAGCGTACTCTTTTCGGTACAGGGTACCGGAGAATATCTAAGCGAAGTGAAAGTAAGTATTGCGGATTCTAAAGGCAACACCTTACTTGAAACCGTTTCTGACGGCCCAATGCTGCTCGCTAAACTCAAGCCTGGTCGTTACAACATAAATGCCGAACTGGAAGGCCAGATAGCCCAAAAGAAAGCTAACGTCGAAGGCAATAAACGTACTTCTATCTCGTTCATTTCGCCTCAGCAATAGAAATAATTATATTTCAACTGAAACGTTAGTGACGGTAATCTTTGTGTTATCGACAAGACATTACCCGTCTTGGCCTTTGTCTTTTTTCAACATCTAAAACTGGCCTCGTATGATTTTATCTTCGATATGAATCGAGATAGCCTTAGTATTTTCTCAATAAAATAATTAGATACCGCTTGATTTATTATCGGTATCCAAGCTTTTTTCATTTTTTAGCATTACATCTTTTGGAGAAAACAAATGCAATGGCGTAATAGCAAAGAGCGTTACGGATGGTTTTCAATTAGCCTCCATTGGTTAATGTTGCTTCTGCTCATCGCAGTATATGCCTGCATAGAACTTCGAGAGTTTTATCCAAAAGGCAGTGATATTCGAAATGCGCTAAAAACCTGGCATTTCATGCTGGGACTCTCTGTCTTTGTATTAGTTTGGCTGCGTTTGTTATCAATAATAACAGCCCCCTCCCCTCGAATCGACCCAGAACTACCAAAATGGCAGAAACTATCAGCTGCATTAATACAATCAGCGCTTTACATGCTAATGATTGCAATGCCTCTGGCTGGTTGGCTTATCCTCAGCGCCCAAGGAAAGCCTATACCATTCTTCGGACTACAACTCCCTGCTCTCATCAACGAGAGCAAAGATGTGGCTGAACTCACGCAAGAAATACACGAAACTGTCGGCACGGTAGGATATTTTCTCATCGCTTTACACGCTGCTGCTGCATTGTTTCATCACTACTTTGTTCGAGATAATACCTTGCGGAGGTTGCTACCCACTAATTCAAGGATAATATCGAAGCTTGTAACGCCCCCCACTGTCGTTATCAAAAATATAGCTGTCGCCGAAACCGAAGCTATTGGCGAAAATGCCTTCGAATCGCATCTGAAGGAACAAGACAAGCAGCTTGGCCTAAGCTCGGTAAAAGCCGCTGAACAGCTGAAACTGGATGGTTACAACGAGCTGCCAATAGCCGATCAACGCGGATTTCTGCGCATTATTTTCGAAGTAGTTCAGCAACCGATGTTTGCGCTTCTTATTGGTGGCGGTATCGTCTATCTTCTACTCGGTGATCGAACAGAAGCCATCATGTTGCTTTTGTTTGCGTGCTTTTCGGTTTCGATCACCATTGTTCAGGAATCTCGCAGCGAACGTGTATTAGAAGCTCTGCGTAATCTTGCAAGTCCTCGGGCGCTGGTCGTCCGCGATGGTAAGAAAATTCATATTGCTGGCAGGGATGTGGTACGCGGCGACTTGATGGTGATTTCCGAAGGAGATCGAGTTGCAGCAGATGCGATGCTGGTTTCGGTGCAAGATTTGTTAATCGATGAATCGTTGCTCACTGGCGAAGCCTTACCTGTGCGCAAATCAGCGAAAGATAGAAACCTAGAAACTAAACTTCAAAGTGCCGTACCAAAGCCCGGCGGTGAAGACTTACCCTATATCTTTGCCGGAACACTCGTAGTGCGCGGGACTGGACAGGCGTTAGCGCATTCAACAGGCGTCCACAGTGAAATGGGCAAGATTGGTCGATCTTTGAAAAGCATCGAAACAGAACAACCTGGCTTGCAACTGCAAATAAAATCGTTTGTACGTGTATTTGCCATTATCGGCGCTGTCATCGGAGCAGTAACCGTATTACTTTTCGGTTTACTACGAGGCTCTTGGCTTGAGGCTATGCTTAGCGGCATCGCACTCGGAATGTCACTGTTACCCGAAGAATTCCCTTTGGTTTTAGCCGTCTTCATGGCGATGGGTGCATGGCGTATTTCACAAGCGCACGTCCTCACCCGTCGTGCCTCCGCGATAGAAACGCTCGGCGCGACTACGGTGTTATGTACCGATAAAACAGGTACGCTGACCGAAAACCGCATGACGGTCGTTTCCATAGTCAACGAAGCTTTTCGTTGGGATCAAGATACCCAGGCTATGATATCCGACAAGGTAAAAGAAACTTTAGAAACTGCCTTGCTTGCCTGCCCGCGTGAACCGACAGACACGATGGACTTAGCCATACACGCCTTAGCTGAGAAACAGATAGGTTCAAACGCTACTCTATTTTCAAAATATACACTCGTTCGTGCTTACGGACTCAGGCCGGATTTATTTGCGGTAGCTAATATTGTGGTCAGCAAAGGTAAAGAAAATGGGGAGGCATATGCAGAGGGCGCTCTCGAAGCGATAACCGAACTTTGCCAGTTGTCCCCAGAACGATTAGAAATTATTCGTAAACAGGTAGATGTTTTAGGTCTCAAAGGAGTCCGTGTTTTAGCTGTAGCCAAAGCCATCGTACCGAATGCTACACAAGAAAGTAATCTACCGGAAACACCACGTGGATTGAACTTTGAATATTCAGGGCTTATCGGTTTTGCCGACCCGCTTCGAGCCAACGTCCCTGCCGCCATTGCCGAATGCCGTTCGGCAGGGATAAAGGTGATCATGATAACCGGCGACTATCCGGCAACCGCCCACGCCATCGGGCTACAAGCCGGTCTAGATGCGACAGATGTTCTAACTGGCGACGAGATCGAAGCGCTTTCCGATGAAGACCTTGCTATAAGGATTAAATCAACATCGATATTTGCGCGCATCCAGCCAACTCAAAAGCTTCGTATTGTCCAGAGTCTCAAGGCAAATGGTGAGATCGTGGCCATGACCGGCGATGGCGTAAACGATGCCCCGGCAATCAAAGCTGCTCATATCGGAATTGCGATGGGCGGGCGCGGTCCCGATGTTGCACGCGAAGCTTCTGCCATTGTCCTACTGGACGATGACTTCGGTTCAATTGTAAAAACTATCCGCTTGGGTCGGCGCATTTATGACAATCTCCGCAAAGCGATTGAATTTATTATCGCGGTCCATATCCCGATAGCTGGGCTTACATTACTACCGCTTTTGCTTGGATTGCCCCTTATTCTTACACCGATCCATATCGCATTTCTCGAAATGGTGATCGATCCGGCGTGTTCTGTGGTTTTTGAAGCGGAACAGGAAGAAGATGACGTCATGCAACGACCTCCACGCGACCCCAGCAGTCCGTTGATTTTGCCAAGACGGATATTCTGGGCAACTCTTCAAGGAATTTTAGTCTTCGCTATATTGGCATTTGTTTTCATAGCGGCGGCCCGTTTAGGTATGCCCGAATCCGATTTACGCGCACTCGTTTTCACATCGCTAGTCCTTATGAATATGAACCTTATTCTAATCAACCGTTCATTTAAAGCTTCGCTAAGCCGCGCTTTTTGGAAGCCTAACCGCTCGCTATGGATTCTATTTAGCGGAGTCATTTTATTACTTGCAACAACTATCTATTTTCCGCCAGCTCAGCTTCTATTCCATTTTGACAAACTCCATTGGGATGATCTTGGTGTTTGTCTTGCCACCGGTTTCTTCAGCTTACTACTTCTGGAAGCCATTAAATTCATCTGGTTTAAGTCTGGAGGCAAGAGTATCAATACCAAACTACCGCAACCAAATTGATTGGTGATTATGGGTTATTACGTTCTAAACGCTTCAGAAAAAACAATCGCTTTTAAGTTTGTCACAATACTTTAATTTAGCTTCGAATAAGTCCCTCGACTGCGTGGATGCAATAGGTAGAGCACCAATAGTAGGCGCTTCAAGCGACGCAGGTAGCAGTTGCCGAGAACATGTCGACGATCTTATTCGGAACCTCCTAAATGAATATAATTTCAGATTAAGCCGTTTTATCTTTTGTTCGTTACCGCACCGACCAATTCCTATTTTGAGCGTATTCTGTCGGCAAGCGTTGGAAAAATACTATTCCGCGTTTCAGCCATGACTATCCAGTCAAGGCAATATAAATCATCAGGAGAAACTCATGAACAAAGATCAAGTGAAAGGCAAAGTCGAAGAAGTCAAAGGAAAAGTTAAAGAAGCCGCCGGTGTGTTATTGGATGACAAAGAATTGGAAGCGGAAGGGAATGTCGAAAAGAACGTCGGTAAGATTCAAAAAGGCTTCGGCGACCTCAAGGAAAATATTAAAGACGAAGCTAATAACTAGACTTAAGGGGTAGCTTAACTCTGCTCCGTTACATCTGTGCAGCACAGTCTTGAAACCAAGACTTGCTGCTCATTCGAGGTAGAAATAAACGACACATTTATTGATTGAATGAAAAAACACATGAAGCACGCTTACCTAAACTTTATTGGATTTTTTTAGCGGCTGCTGTTTTAACGCTTTGCTCACTAAGCATCTATGCAGAAGAAAGCCAGGAAAAAATCTATATGAATATAGATCAAGTAGATGGCCGTGTTGGAGAAGTAAAAGGCAAAGTTAAGGAAGTCACCGGACAAATTCTGGGCGATTAGCCCTAAGAAATTGAAGGCAATCTCCAAAAAAATATCGGTAAGGCGCAAGCGGAATTCGACGATATTAAGAAAGATATAAAGGAAGGCAATAAAAGCGAATAATTTTTGGATTGACTATGCAACAGCGTCAATACATCGTTGCTAGTAAACCCCACCAGGACGCTCAAATGCCTTTTCACAGCAGATAAACATTTAGCTTAACGGTTTGAAACCAAGTATCACTTTTTGACTTTGGCTGCGATTAATAGGTTTATCTGTAGTTCATTTGCCGCCAATAGACGGCCTATTACGGAGAAGCACACATGCTTGAAAGTATTGCACTCATTTTAATTATCCTTTGGGTACTCGGATTAGTTTCCTCTTACACAGTTGGCGGGTTTATTCACATATTATTGGTGATCGCGGTTATTGTAATTATCCTGCGTATCATACAAGGTCGAAGGGTGCTTTAGCGACGCAGACATCTTGAGTAATTTGGTAATATCAGCAAGTTAACCTGGGAATCGACATCCAAGTATTGGTAATAATGGTTCCCAAGCTAACCGTTTTATCTCACTTTTCGATTGAAACCGTAAGATTAGTTATTGGAGAGAATAAGTTAACAAATATGACTATAATTCAAGTAGGTTGCAATTTAACGTATTCTGTCATTAAGCCCACAAATTTCCTATTTAACGTAGCGGCAGCTCGAACAGAACACCAGCGCATTTGCGAGGAATCTTTTCAACTAATCCCCGAGATCAGTTTTGAAGCCAGCAGCGTGGAAGATAATCAAGTGTATAGGCTTTATGTTGAGCCTTGCGATCTCCAGCTCCAATATTTTGCGACAGTGGATTTGCATCCTGAGTTTTATGATAGATCAGAGATTAACGAGACTTGGTACTCCCAATTACCACTCGATGTGTTGCCCTACCTAAATCCTAGCCGATATTGCGAATCTGATCGTTTATCTCATTTTGCCTTGCGGATGTTTGGCAACGTCCAGCCAGGATTTTCCAGGGTTAACGCAATTTGCGACTGGATAAACAACAATCTCGACTATCAAGCAGGAAGTACGGGTGAAAGCACCAGCGCCTGCGACGTATTAATTGAGCGCGTAGGCGTATGCCGTGATTATGCGCATCTTGCCATTGCCTTATGCCGGGCATTATGTATTCCCGCACGTTATATTTCAGGATATGCAGTGGCTTTACAACCTCCAGATTTCCATGGATTTTTTGAAGCTTATCTGGGTTCACGATGGTATTTATTCGATGCTACCCGAATGGCGCCGGTTGAGGGATTCGTACGTATCGGCACAGGTCGTGATGCTGCCGATGCATCCTTCGCAACCATCATCGGGGAGGCTACGCTTACCTATATGGCAGTTTGGGCAGAACAAACGACACCGAACCAAATATCCAATGAATCCTTAAGGCAATCGGCGGTGTCAACTAATCAATAGCTATTATAAACAATTTGATATTATTTAATCGCTCACGACTGTTCAGTTGAATCTCTACATAGCCAACAACCCTACTGTCTCTGACTTTGATTGTTAATCATTGATTTTAATAACGTAAGAAATACAAGCAACAGATCACTTAGCTGTAGGTATGACAATGCACAGATGATGTTGAGGACGGTTGTTCTCAAACAACATGATTCGTTTTACCACGTCTTCGCCGCTGCTTTCACCAACCGGTCCTGAAGTGATGTGGCCGCTTGCTTCGCTTACCAAATCGACGTAGCTCATGTGCGGCCCGCCTGCTAGCGTTGAATTAATCAACAACTCAGTTTCATCCTTCTGTACTTCTATCTTTGGAGAGATACTACCGGGATTACAAGCGCCGAAAAAAATCAAGCCGTCTGCTCTTAACAGCGCATTCAATGAGTTTATGAAATGGAAAATTCGTTCCGGCGATACCTCAACGGATTGCTTTATCTCGAATAGTGGCTTTCTGCAAATAAGCTCACAAAGGTGCTGTTGGTATTCACGCTGTTGGGGTGGTCTTAAAGCAAGTTTTTCTGTCGAGCAATAACGTTGATAACAACTATTATCCAGCGGTTGGATTTGTTTTTCATAACCCGTAAGCTGCTGCCAGACAGCATCGAATTCCATCGATCCAAAGTCCTTCCAATGCGATGCCATATAATCGCTAAATTTGCGATTTTTTTCCGTGTCGTAAGTAATGGACAGTACGTTTTTTAGCCCAGGCTGCGCTTCGGAAAACTGAAGCATATTTATTGTGCTGCCGGATGCATGTTGCTCTTGCAGATAAACAGCATTTTTTAATATCGGGCCGTCATAACCGCCATGACTAATAAATATAATCCGATCGAATGATAGCGACTGCTGAACCAACTGCTCGGCTTGCTCGTAATAATCCGACCAACTCCAAACATCATGTAGTAACTTAACAGATACATTAAACCGGTTACGATAAAAGGCTTTTAAATGGCTGGCAGGCTGCTCTGGCCACCTTGGATTTTGTTTGCTGTCCAGCTCGCCACTCAACAAAGGTACAAGAAGAACCCGCCTCGGTGGTTGCTGTAAGTTTAAATCGCTCAGTTTGACAGAATAGGGTAAGCAAGGCTTGGTTGAATGTTCATCGCCCTGAACATTGGCTGTATAAATGCTTATCAAAACGATAGAAATCAAAGCCAAGGCGTTCAGGTTTTTCATAAAACTACAACTCCATCTAGTTTTGCTTATATCTAGTTATGACATAAATATCTATCTAATAATCAATGCGTTATTTATATAACCTATTGAAATAAATCATTAAATAACTTATTTTGAAAAACAATCTCTGACTTGAAGTTCTTGCCTAAGCCTTTCATTTAAGAAAAATGAATTCCTCTTTAAAATAATAATAAGAAAAACTTAAGAATATGTCTGTTCGGCAGCGAACAAAACTACACTTACGGTTAACAACAAATTTTTCCTTGCAGATTTCTAAATGACTAATGACATATACATTCATTACAAAAATCGAATGGATAGTAAGAAGCAAGACTTTGAAATTAGTATATAAATATTTTTATGTACGCTAACGAACAGTGATTATTGATCATATCTGATAGCCTGATAAACATGAATTGAATGTAATACGTTCAGAGATTGCTTACTCATAACTTACCGTGTGAGTAATTTTTAACTATTTGGGAGAAAGGTCATGGCTATCGAAAAAATAAGATTTGTCTTTAATTTACTAACCATTACAGCACTTGCAATGATGTTGCAAACTGCGAACGCCACTATTTGGCCTACAGTTAGCGCTACGGAATTGATTAAATCTTCTTGCCCATCCGGGCTGGAGCAATATCAGGAGCTCAGTCAATTAAAGCAAGCCATTGTTGCTGCTAAATCACTTAGCGATGCCCGGAAAATGGCGCTTGCACCGACTGATGAAGCCATTGAAGCGCTAAATAACGCACGTAATTTGGTACCTTTCAGTGATGACCTGAATTCAGCCGAAACACGTCTTAGCGATGCCCGTTCGCGTATTTTAGTAGCCTCCTCCCAAGCAGAAGTCGCCGATGAATTTTCCGGAATGATGTTGGCCGGGCTTGATAATGACAGTGCTGCGCGGGTCAGCGGTGGTGGCGGCAGTTGCAATTACTCAACAGGTGAAGTGATTGCTATTGTAGTCGGTTTGATTCTAGGAATTATCCCTGGGTTGATCTTACTTGTAGTGCTTTGTTGAAACGGAATAAGGTCGTTCTGTTTAATGGAATGTCATCTTCAGTGTTTGCAAAGTAAACGTAGCCTTCTTTGTACCCTGCAGATCTGCCTTATGTGAATCCAGTGTTGTCATCCAGCATGACTATATAAAGAGGTCTGTCCATGGCTAAAACCCGCCGTATCCATCTTATCAACCCACGGGCAGACACGTTTGCCACCCGGCCTTTATTTTTTGGGAAGGCGCTTTACTCGCCGGTAGCCGGGCTGCTCGCCGTGGCAGCGCTGATCCCAGAAGACGACTACGAAATTATCCTGACCGACGAGAATATAGAACCTATCGATTTCGACTTGAAGGTCGATATGGTGGGCATCTCGGCCATGACTTCGTATGTGAACCGGGGTTACGAGATTGCCGATGCCTATCGGGCTCGGGATATCCCGGTCATCATGGGCGGCGTGCATGTCAGCTATATGCCCAATGAAGCGCTCAAGCATGCCGATGCAGTGGTCGTTGGGGAATCCGAGTTGATTATGGAAAAAGTACTTGACGACTTACGGCAGGGTCGATTACACGGCATCTATAAAGCCGAAAACTTGCATACGATGATCGGTATGCCCAAACCAAGGCAAGGTTTACTGAAGAGCAACCGCTATATCAACAAAGGTTTCGTCCAGACATCCCGGGGTTGTCATCACGGCTGTATGTTTTGTGCTGAACCGACCATGTATGGCCTGCGCTTTCGCTACCGTCCGGTCGAGGACATTATTGCCGAAATCGAACTCATCCAAGAACGCGTCATCTTACTTAACGATGCCGACTTTTTCGGTACGCCGAAACGGGCGATGGAGGTTATGAAGGCGTTCAAAGGTCGTGGGCTAAAGTGGCAGGCGGCGGTAAACAGCCGTGATGCGAATGATGAGCGACTGTTGGAGTTGGCGGCAGAAAGCGGTTGCTTTATGCTCTCCATCGGTTTTGAATCCATCTCCAAGCAAACTTTACGTAATGTTCACAAGTGTCAGAACGATCCCGAGTCTTATCACAAGCTAGTCGAAAAACTCCATCGATACGGCATCATGGTCCTCGGCTTGTTCATGTACGGCTTTGAAGGCGACGAACCGTCGGTATTTGAGGAAACCTTGAAGTTTAACATCGACGCAAAATTCGACATGTGCGGCTATTCGCTGCTAACCCCATATCCCGGCACAATCACCTGGTTTGAAATGATGCGCCGAAAACAGATCGTCTCTTTCGATTGGGATAAATACGACCAATCCCACATCGTCTTCAAACCGAACGGGCTATCGGCTGAGCAGCTGTATGGCGGTTATCTGGATACCTATGATGGTTTTTATACACTGCCTTCGATGCTTCGCCGCTTTCCCTGGGATGGTTCCCGCAATCCTGCCAATTGGATTATCTATAATGCTTTCTTCCGCAAGGGCGGTGTAGTGACACGCGATTTCGAGCAGCTCGTCGCAAAGCCGACGCCTGAACCCGAATTCACTGCCATGCCGCCGTTGATGCCACAAAAAGCGGCATGGAAGGAGTTGGTGTTGGAAGCAACGACAACTGGGTAAAATCATCATCAATTGAATTAAGCGCAATTTCACTTTGGCGTTTAATCAGCTAAATTTCTAGGCCTCTATTTTATGTGATATAAAATTTAAACGACTTAAGTGTATTATTTTAAAGTTGTTTCCATGCTTTTGCCTAATAGCTTTAGATTAACGCCGATTAAAATGTTAAAACATGATGCGAGTAATTGAAAATCAATGGTATCCCGTTCTAGAAAGCCGCGAACTTAAGCGAAAACCGTTGGGTGTTGAACGCTTGGGGCGGCAATTGGTTTTTTGGCGCACCTCGGATGGATTGCCCCATGCACATCTTGATCGATGTCCACATCTTGGCGCAGCACTGAGCAGTGGCAATATTTTGGAAGACCACCTAGTTTGTCCATTCCATGGTTTCGAGTTCGATAGGATTGGTAAATGTAAGCATATCCCAGCTATTGGCAGGAAAGGTAAGATTTCCAAAGAAATTGAGGCCAGGCACTTTCCAATTCGAGAAGAATTTGGTTTTATCTGGCTCTGGTGGGGTAAAGAACCAGAAAGCTATCCTCAATTGCCTTACTTCAATGTGTTAAAAGCTGGTTGGCAATATGGAACCGTTGTGACCGAATGGCCAGTCCATTACACGCGCGCTATCGAGAATCAACTGGATGTCGCACACTTGCCCTTTGTGCATCGCACCACCATTGGTGCCAGTGGCCACAGCTTCGTCGAGGGGCCTTACGTAGAAGCAAATGAACAGGGCATCAAAGTTTGGGTGACCAACTCAATCGACGAAGGACAGCGTCCACGGAGTCCAGCTGAGTTAGCGGAGTCAGCCGCAACAAAAGAACCGGGACTCCATTTTTTATTCCCTGGTGTATGGCTGTTAAACCTAAGTCCACGGCTAAAAAATTACATTGCGTTCGTACCAATTAATGCGCAAAAGACCCGCTATTATTTGAGAGTTTACCACCACGTCCGTATTCCCCTGATCCGGCAACTGTTTGAAATGCTGATGGGAATAAGTAACCGTTTCATACTTAACCAGGACAAACGTGTCGTACTGACGCAGACACCTCGCGATAGTTCAGATGCCCATCAGGAAAGATTAATAAGGTCAGACCGCGCCGTAAGCCAGTTTCGGCGGCTTCATGAGCGTTTATTGGAGCAGAAAGCACTGTCTTGTCAGCAGGCAACGACGATGGATGTAAGTTTATATCCTTCATCAATAAAAGAGGATAGTTAGCGATGATCTTTCGCGTTTGGTGTCGGGTGGGCGGTAGCTACCGTTTTAAGGCGTTCCGCCACGAACATGTACCGTTGCTATAAATATTTCACAAATAAAATAGAGCAATGCAATAATCAAACAAAGCATGGCGGCAACAAACAATGACGCTATCACCGCTGCCATGTTCAGTTTGATAAAAGAGCCTAAAAACAAAACCGCAACAACCGAACAAATCAATAGCAAACATGTGGTACACAAACCGATGGCTAAATGGATTAGACGAGCACGTTGCTTCAAGGATTTTATTTCAACGCTGATTGTTTGATCTATTTCAACAGATGGCGCCAATCTTCCATGGAGAAATCTAGATCTATCGATAATACGACCTAAACGGTTGGTCAATACCGAGAGGATACTGGCTACGCCAGTCAGCAAAAATACTGGCGCCACGGCCAATTGAATGGCGTGGGCAATAGTAGAGATTGGAAGTTCTGCAATCATCATTAAGTGAATTGTGAAAATTTGCCGTATTTATGGCAAATTGCATCAACATTCAAAGTTCATTACTCTTTTTATTTTCAACTTTTTATTGAATACATTTGTTAAATCTTTCATACGATCTGGTTGCCGAAGATTCATCTCTAACCGAGTAAGACTTATCCAGTCCCTAGAACCACCCGCACGTTATGAGTTTGGCCATCATCCTCTAACTTAATACTATTCCCACCTGACTCGATTTTGCCATCCAGTTCTATCATAGCAATCCCGCACGACACACCGTTCGGGTTTTCTACCGTGATTTCATAACGGGTATTTTCGTGCTGATAAATAATATTGTAACTGCGCCATGCTTTCGGAATACAAGGATCAAATACCAAGCGATCACCACGGACGTTTAAGCCCAATATCCATTCCATTCCAGCACGGTAGTACCAGCCCGAAGCGCCTGTGTACCAGGTCCATCCACCGCGTCTAGTATGAGGCGGCTCGGCATAGATATCTGCTGCTAGCACATAAGGCTCGGCCTTATAGGCATACACACCCGTTCGACTGGCTGTCCGGTTAATCGGATTCAGCATATGCAACAATTCCGCAGCTTGATCGCCTTCACCCAACATGGCATAAGCGATAACAGACCAGATTGCCGCGTGCGTATACTGTCCGCCGTTTTCCCGGATACCGGGAGGATAACTCTTGATATACCCTGGGTCTCGTTCGGTCTTGTTGAAAGGCGGAGTGAATAACAAGACCAGATCGTCGCCTTGGCGAACAAGATATTCCCTTACCGAATCCATTGCACGTTTAGCCCGCTCGGTCTCCGCTGCACCGGAAATAATACCCCAGCTCTGCGCAATTGAATCTATCCGGCATTCGGTGTTAGTAGCTGATCCCAAAGGCGTGCCATCATCAAAAAAGGCCCGCCGATACCATGCTCCGTCCCATGCTTCTGTTTCCGCAGCCAGTTTTAATTTTGTTGCAAATTCTCGCCACCGAATAACGCGTTCGTTATCGCCGTAAGCCTCTGCCACTGTTGCAAACTCTGAAATCGTATTAATTAAGAACCAAGCCATCCAAACACTTTCGCCCTTGCCCTGGTTACCCACCCGGTTCATTCCGTCATTCCAGTCACCGCTACCCATCAAAGGTAGACCGTGCGAACCTGTTTCCATACTAATATCGAGCGCACGCGCACAATGCTCAAAAAGAGTATTTTTCTGAAGTGACTGTGTTGGTTCGAAATAAGCATCATCTTGGTCAGGCTCGAGTTTCATCCCTTCCAAAAATGGTAACTGTTCGTTCAGTACGTTTGTATCGCCACTGACCTTGATATAGTGAGCTACCACATAAGGCAGCCAAACACGGTCATCCGAGAAACGGGTACGCACACCGCGATCGGAAGGCGGATGCCACCAATGTTGCACATCGCCTTCGGCAAACTGATGCGCTGCGGCACGCAATAGATGGGCACGAGCCAGATCGGGTCGGGCTACAACCAACGCCATACTGTCCTGTAATTGATCGCGAAAACCGTATGCTCCGCCAACCTGATAGAAACCTGCTCTTGCCCACATGCGGCAACTCAGGGTTTGATACAGAAGCCAGCCATTTAACTGGAGGTCAAGTGCCAGGTCTGGTGTTTTTACCTGAACCTTGCCGAGAACCTGCTTCCATAACGCTTTAACTTTTGTAAACGTCGATGCTGCTTCTATTGCTCGATATCGCTTAATCAACTCGCTGGCATGAGGGCGATCATCACCCTGCCCCAACAGAAACACCAGTTCTATACTCTCGTTTGGTTTGAGCACCACCGCTGTATCAAGCACAGCGCAAGAATCCAGTCCCGCACCATCGCGGTTTTTCAATGCACTTGCCATTAACAAACCAGACGGTGCATTCAGGTTTCCGTTGCGACCAATGAATTCAGTGCGATTACACGTCCATCCACTCTGACGCCCGGCAAAATCAACAAAGGCGATGCGTTGCCCGAACTCTACATCCCTCGGGTTGAATGCAAAAAGACCTCCCGTGTCTATATCCAGCTCGGTAATGATATGAGGCGAAGTCACGGTACGCGATGGACCTAACACCCATTCGACATAGGCTGTTATCTTCAAACGCCGCGTTCTTCCGGTCAAATTTTTCAACGTTAAAATAGAAATCTTAATAGGATCATCAGGGCTGACGAATTGCAATAAATCGCTATGAATGCCATGAGAACTGTGTTCGAAACGACTATAGCCTTGTCCATGACGAATAATATAACTTGCATTATCAACACGTATGGGCAACGAGGTAGGCGTCCATAACTCGTTGGTTTCATCGTCACGCAGATAGAAAACTTCCCCAGCAGGGTCGCTGACCGGGTCGTTCGACCATGGCGTTAACTGGTTTTCCCTGCTGTTTCCACACCACGTGCAACCACTACCCGATTCTGAAACAATGAAACCAAAATCAGCATTGGCGATAACATTAATCCAGGGAACGGGTGTCCACTGTCCGTTATCGAGAACGATAACGTATTCTTGTCCATCTTTGGTAAATCCACCTAGACCGTTGAAATAGTCAAGTGGGGGAGATTCCAGACGAGGTGAGTCAATTTTAGAAGCAGAATAGCCTTTGGACGGAACATAAGCGGATGCTGGCCGGGAGAGCCTCAACAATTGTTCGGCTAACGTACCCCGGTTACTGACGAGCATCGCACGCGCCACCGTTTGCAATAACCGTCGTTCTTCCATTGAGAGCTGATCGGCCCGCATGACAAAGATAGCGCCATGATTTTCATGCTGATGATGAAATGAGATGGCTTGGTTCTCCCGCACCATCGATTCCAGCAACGACTGTAAAAGATCGATATAAGAAAGTTCTTTTTCATTCAGTATCACTAGATCGACAGCAAGACCTTTCATCCGCCAGTACTCATGAGCGCGCAGTAATTGTTCGACTATTAAACGGTCTTCAGGCTCTTTGACTCGCAGCAATACGATAGGCCTATCTCCCGAGATACCATGCCGCCACAATCCTGTCACATTCAATGTATTCATCTGCATTAACTTACCGGCTGCCCTAAGTGCAGGATTCAAGTAAATCAAGCGATTGGCGAGATCTTGAAATAACTGTGCTTCATTCGGCTTTGTGCGAAGATGATGTAGTTGTACTTGGGCGTGAGTCCAGGCCATGGACGATACACGATCGAACACGTCTATATTTTGATATTTTTCCGCCATATCTATTATTGCTTGACGTGAGGCAGCAACCAAGGTGGTAAATGTGACGTGCGCAGTTGCACCAGGCAGGATGCGAACCCTTGTACGTAAACTGAATATCGGATCGAGGACTGAACCCACGGTATTGGTGAGTGGTCGGCCATCAACCACGGCAATCGGTTCTCGAAGTGTTTGTCCACGCCCAATAAAACGCGCCCTGTCAGTTTCATACTGGAGTCCATCCCCAGTAGTGCGCCCAGCCAACACATGGGCTGCCCAGGTAATTGGATCAGTGGATACACGCGGGCGACGTTGTGCGATCAAGCTACGCGCCTGCGGTAGGTACTCGGTCTGAACGAACAGATTTGAAAATGCGGGATGAGCGATATCGGCAGCCATCGGTGCGATTACGATCTCTGCGTAAGACGTAATTTCGATTTCCCGGATACGTGTACCATTATTCGTTAAACTCAAGCGGCGAATTTCTGCATCATCCTCGGGTGAAATAATAATCTCAAGCGCGCTCACCATGCTACCATCTGTGCGGATAATACGGACACGATCTTCTGCAAAGAGCGCTTCGTATTGGTCAGGAATAGCAACCGTTGGCTGATACCCGGCAGACCATACTTGTTTGCTTGCAACATCGCGAAGATAAATATAACTGCCCCAAGCATCTCGTGTAACGTCTTCACGCCAGCGTGTTACAGCAAGATTTTTCCAAAGGCTGTAGCCTGATCCAGCCGCCGTAATCATCACCGTATAACGCCCATTAGACAACAAATGCGAAGAAGGACTTGAAGATGTGGGAGATGGAATCAGCCTGACTGGCGGTTGTAGCGTTTCTTTAACCTCAATTAGTCCTTGTGTCGGCGTAATATCACTGGTTTCCGCGCCGTTTGGAATACGTTCCTGCAACAACAAGTCAGCCGCTTGAATCAACGGAGCACTATGGAAAAAATGACGCATCGCCCCATCGTGTACTACATTCGAAAATGCTACCAGTGACATACCTTGATGGTGCGCCATATAACAGCGGACTACCGCTACACGTTGACCTTCTGCAAGCCGAATCGGTGTGAAATCGAGTGCTTCATAAAAACCGAATTCACCCAATGCACCCTCCTTTTCCAAGCGCGCAAAGTTATCCACGGCATCATGCGGAAGATACATTGCCCCCAACGCCGTTGCATAGGGAGCAATCACCAGTTCATCACCCAAGCCCCGCTTCATCCCCAACCCAGGCACTCCAAAAGCCGAATATTGATAAGTAAAATAAAGATCGCGACCATTAAAAGCCGATTCTGATACACCCCATGGCACGCCAAGTTCTTTGCCATATTCGATCTGCCGCTTCACTACTAAGCGGCAAGTCTGATCCAGCAAGCTATAACGAGGGGTAAACATCACCAAAGATGGCATCAGGTATTCAAACATCGATCCTGACCAGGACAGCAACACAGTGCCGTGTGCCGCGCGTGTTACTCTGCGACCGAGATGGAGCCAATGAGTGCTGGGGACTTCGCGCTTGGCGATGGCGACAAAGCTTGAAAGCCGTGCCTCGGAAGCAAGTAGATCATAATAGCTGGGATCAAGTGTGGCTTCTGTCACTCGATATCCGAGTGAAAACATGTTGCAAGCGGTGTCATAAAGAAAACTGAAATCCATTTCATGAAACAAGGTTTCAAATTTTGAAGTTAACCCCTCAATACGGGATGTTAATGTTTCGACGTGTTCAAGCGCATGATGAAAACATACCGATAACACATCCCTATCAATGGTTGCGAGGGTTTCAATAGTTATAGTTTCTAATTCATTTATTACACCCCTATAACAACTGCCCATTTCACCCAAATGAGTTTCCAGAGACAGGCATTTCCATATCATTAAGCTAGGTTGATTTTGTTTTTCTGTTTCAGCCAAAACAGCTAAGCTACCTGCAAAATGAATCCAAGGTATCAAATTGTCAACATCTCGAGAATGGGAAAAAACGTCATCACGCAACATTAATGCCCAAGACAATAGCTCGCTTTCGCTGACATCTTTCCGTTCGTCAGAAAATGAACGAACTACATCGACTAAAGTATCTGATTTAATTTTTAATTCTTGCCAGAGAAGACTCCATTTTTCTGCATCAACTGGAGTCTGATCTAATAACTCGCCAAAAGAAACAATTTTTTGACGTAGCTCTTTAAGCGTAACGGTATGTGTTCGACGATCATCGGTGATTTTTTCCAGTGCAGCCATCAGCAACCGGTGAGTATCTGAAAGCCCTACTAATGCAGCGGAAAAATTAAGTGGTCGCCTCAGCATTTCACGGTTTGCCTGGGCTAAGGTAATCAAATGCCCAGCGAGATTTCCGCTATCGACTGTTGAAATATAAGGCGGCTCCAAGATATGGAGATCTTGAGTATCGTACCAGTTATAGAAGTGGCCCTTTATGCGAGGAAGGATGCTGAGTGTCCTCGCCGTGTCTTCAAGGCGGGTGACGGTATCAATGAGCCCAAGCCAACCAAAATCACGGGCGGCGATGACGGATAACAAATAAAGTCCAAAATTAGTAGGTGAGCTTCGATGCGCAATAACAGGCTGCGGCTCTTCTTGAAAATTATCCGGCGGTAAAAAATTTTCTTCCGCCGTCACAAAAGTTGTAAAAAAACGCCAGATACGCCGTCCGATCAATCGCAATTTAATCGTATCTTCAGGCAGTAAAAATTCCGTTCTATCCAGTCGCGGAGGCAGACTGATAGCTCGGGCAACAACAGGTGCCAAGCACCACAATAGCAGGAACGGTGCTGCGACCAGGATTTGGCTTGGATTGAATACCACTATCAAAGCACCTGCGCCAACAACAATGGTAAACGAGCTACCCAGCGGTTGGATGAGGTTCTTCAAGGTGTAGCCTGTCGTTGATTTTGCTTGTAAGGCGGTAACCCACTTGAGCAACTCGCGGCGGGTAATAAACAAGCGAACCAAGGTACTGATAATGGCATCCATCATTCGCCAAGCCTGTTGTACCAATAAGGTCAACGCAACAAAACTATTTGCTATTGCCCATAGTATATTTTCTCCTGCCGAGCGCAGATGGGTACCAATGGAGATACCGCGACGAGGCACGGTCAACATATCAATAACTGCAAGGATTACTGGAAAAGCCAATGATGTCAGTACAAAAGAAATGAGTACAAATTGGGGGGCATTGGGAATTGCCCAGGTTGCCACAAGCGCAAAGAAAGCGCCCGGTGCGGAGAGAGACCGTCGCAAATTATCAAGCATCTTCAAACGTCCGATTGCGGATATTCCGTTACTAAATGAGCCAAATATCCAGGGTAAAAGCTGCCAATCACCACGGACCCAACGATGTTCACGCGATGCTGCAACACCTGTGTGTGAGGGAAATTCCTCAAAAACTTCAATATCGCTCACCAGCGCACATCTTGCGAAGATGCTCTCGAACAAGTCATGGCTGAGCATGGTATTATCTGGTACTCGATCTGCCAGCGCCGCCTCGAACGTATCGACGTGATAGAGTCCTTTACCGCTGTAAGTGCCAAGGGCGAATAGATCTTGATAGAGTTCGGAAACTGAACTTGCATAGGCATCCGTACCCGATGCGCCCGCAAAAATCTGGTGAAACATTGAATGCTCCTGCCTATTAGGCAGGGTCGGTGTCACTCGTGGTTGGAAGATACTATATCCGTCCACAACACACTGACTAGTCGGGTCAAAAACGGGCTGATTCAATGGATGGGCGGCTACACCGACCAATTGAGAGACAACCCCCATCGGCAGCTTCGTGTCGGCGTCAATAGTAAGCACATAACAGACACCAGGAGGCGCTTCGGCAGGTTTATCATTCATTGGCAGGAATGACGTGTCGGTAGCACCACGAAGCAAACGATTAAATTCATGAAGCTTGCCGCGTTTACGTTCCCAGCCCATCCATTTTCCTTCGCTCGGGTTCCATAAGCGTTTTCGATGGAAAACGAAGAATCGTTGCTCTGGGTATTTCGTATTAAGTGTAGATACACCTTGTAAAGCTGTATCCAGTAATAGTTTATCATCAGACATTGTTTCCAGTTCCGCATCGCTCCAATCGGACAATAGAGCATATCGCACATGAGCGTCCGGATTAGATAAATAGCGGATCTCCATTTGGGCAATCTGTTCCTTTACCCCGGATACGCTAGTGAACAGCGTCGGCACGACAACGAATGTGCTTAACGTTTCCGGCAAACCGTCTTTTAATGCTAATCGAGGCAAATGGCGTGGCGGAAGGCTTCCAATGATAAATCGGTTCGTTAACCCTACAGCTATGTCGGAGGCGGGAAATACTCCGAACAGCGCAAGTAGTAATAATTGATAGCCGGTGAGCCCGCCAGCTACACAAACACTCAAAGGAATGGTCAGCAGTAACAGAGTCAACAGAATGAGACTACCCATATAAGCCAGCCCGGCATAGCTGACATAGAGGCGAAGAAGTCGCTGTGTGAATGATGACAGGTAACCGATTTCTTGTTCGAACGCATAGCGTCCAGTACCAATCAGATAGTAACCCGGCTCCTGCTTCTGCGGGGATACTTTTATAATAGGCTTTTCACTCGCTAATTGAACCTTCGCAATCACTTTACGGGCTATATCCAATTCCGAATATTCCGACCGTTTTGCGAGATCTTCAATCGCATGACGGTAACGATCCCGTGTCAAAAAATCCATCGTTTCATACCCATTATGAGTCCGCAGGCATTCGTCTACTAGACTGACATTCTCGACGAACTGAGGCCACTCAAAGGCCGAGATTGCCCGCATACTGTTTATAATGTTGCGTACCGTCAGGTTATCGGCTATTTGGTCGGCATGTTCCCGATGGACAATTTCATCGAGGCTGATCTCCTGATCTTTCAGCCATTCATTTAAAAAATCAAGGGAGACAACGGCTCCCGGATGAGGTTCGTGAAGCCTTTGCAGGATTTGGACCGCATAAGCCTGACGTAAAGGATCAGGGGGAAATGGTGCCGGAGGAACTTGCCAGTCCGGCTTATCGGTTTGTGAGGCAACGCGTTCGATATGATCGACAAACTCATCCGCCATCTGGCGGCTGGTTTGCGAGCGCATAATACGAATAGCTAATCGCCGAAGATTTTCAATCAGCAACACCCGGAGCGTAATCGGGATCGCCCAAAGCTCCCCGATCGTGAGAGGCTCGATAGTTTGATAAGCTTTTACAAAAATATTCAATAGTACCGGCGCGAAACGGCTATCGGTATGCGCTACCAGTGCCCAGGCTATACCGTAGATTCGAGGATAGCCTGCCAAAACACCTTCGGTTAATTTAGGCAGCTCCCGATAATAGCTCTCCGGCAAGTCGATATGTATATCAGTAACTTGCTCTTCGATGACATGAAAATTATCCAGTAACCACTCCGCTGCCGGCGTGATAGCACGTTGTTCTCGCACGGCCTTGGCTACGGAATGATAGGCGGCTCGTAAAACTCGGGAATTCTCACTCACCCGCGGTATCAGTTTTCGGCCTTCCTTGAGGCTACCGACCTTTTGCGCTTTGGCCAAACTGATAGCGTGCTGTGCTAACCGTTCGTTACTAAATAATTCAAACCGGATAGGCGTATCTTCGCCACCCGGATGATCGATTCGATGATGTCGTCTTTGCTCTCGACGCTTCGTCATGGCCTAATTCTCCTGTCCTAACTATAATATTGATTGGGCCTTTTAAAGTCTGAACCGTTCGTGCTGGGCAAGTCGAAGCACATATTGCCTTTCGACAGGCTCAAGGCGAACGGGAGTTAAGACTTCACAGGGCCGAATCTATAAGCGAGCCACAGATCCTGTGAATGGTTTCAGTCGCTCCTTGCCGCCGAAAACAACTCGCTAACGCGACAACCCTCCGCGTTTGGTTGCGAAAACACTAACGAAGCCTAAAGCCGCCGTTTTAAAGCGGTTTTAGACTTCGCATACTGCACTCGCACTTCCGATCACTTGAAGACCTTTTGTTTTTCAAATAGATATTCATAAAGAACAAGGTTTCCCTGAGTCTATTCGAAGGGAAATTATTACTTCACAAGATCGAAGCTATTAGTTAGATTCTTCCCATTAAGATCAAGACGATTAGGATGATCAGGATCAGACCGAGTCCACTGGTCGGTCTATAACCCCAGTTCCGGCTATGCGGCCAGGTAGGGAAAACACCGATGAGCATCAAAATGACAATGATGAGGACGAGAGTGCTTAAAGACATGTTGGTACTCCAAATTTATATGAAAGAATTAAACTGAAATTCAGTAAAAATCCGTGTAGTTTTAACCTTTAGGATGGCTTTCACCTGATACTATGACCCGTGAGTCCAAGGACACCCACTACAATCAAATAGACGGCCACGAAATAATTGAGAAATCTTGGCACCAGTAAAATTAGTATTCCTACCACGAGCGCCAATAAGGGTTCGATTGCGATATTCATCGTTATCTCCTTTACAGAATAAACAACTGCTATTCAGGTTGACAAAATCGATAAGTGCTTATTTTAATAACCACAAAACACTATCAACGTAAGCTTGTATTGAAGTTTTTGATAGTCGATGCAGGAGATGGTTTTCAATGGCTCCCAAGCGCCGGCAAAGATCAAACCCGTGATCGGCTATCGCATGCTAGAAATGGTAATGGGCACCCACGCCGATATATTCCACCTTGCTTTTATAAAACTGACCGCTCGGCGTATATCCGTTAAAGTATTCCACAAGAATCTGAAGCTTCCGGTCTAATAGTTGTAAGTTACTAAACTCGACGCCTGCTCTGGCTGAGATGTCGGTACTCCAGTTGTTTTCGTCGAAATTCTTGAAATCGGCAGCAATAATTGGGCGTAACGATGCAAAATCCAAACGCCAAGGACTGCGAAATTCGATGCCGTATTGAGTCGACCAAATTCTAAGTGCTGAAGGCTCTCTATGAAATAGTCCGCCGCCGCCGCCATAAACTCTTACGCCGTAAGGCAGTTCGTAAGAAAGTTTTAGATCCGCGCCTTCATAGCTCAGATTAACCCGCTCGAACTTGGTGTCTATTTTTCTTAGTAGAAATTCATCGCCAAGATGCGAACTTTGATGATAGATGCGACCGAAGGCTGAAAAATTACCAACTCTCGCACTGGAATAAGCTGATGCGATAAAATCCGTATTTAACAGATCGGACGATGAAGCACCCAGATTGAAATCGCTAAAGACACCCGCTTGAATGCCTGCTTCCCACTGCGCGGTGGATTGTCCAAAGCTGCCGCGATAAAAGGGTATGGTTTCGCCAAAACTGACGGAAGCAATGTCTCTTCCATCGAAATTGGTGGTTTGGTAATTACGGTAAGCCGCTGAAAAATGCGCCCAGCGCGGATCGGCCAATAAGGGTTTAAATAAGTGTCCTCTGGGTAGTAATCCTGTTGGAAGAATGGTCGCATCGGTTGACGACACTGTTTCCATTCCCGCCGGCACCTGTTCTTGCTGTGAAAGAGCGGCACCTGATTCTTCACTCGTCATTTCCGATAGTTTTACCGCTTCAACCCCTGGGATTTCAGATAATCGTTGGACCGCTTTCGCCCGGACGTCATCGTCAAGGCTGCCGCTCGGCAAAGTAATAACACCATCCTGTACCTTTAACGACGGCATATCCAAGTTTATATTTTGTTTAAGAACACCCGCTGCATAACCTGCTATGTAAGCATCATCTGTCGATGAAGCTGAGACGTAAGAGGTCACTAGCAGCAACGCAAACAGTGCAGAAAAAAATCTTAATTTAGCCATTATTGTTTACTCGATGGGTTATTGCTGACGATGAGATCGGTTTGCACACCTTTAACGTGATCCTGACTTTTAGCAACGTCTATGGCTTTTGCGATATTTTGCTCGGAATCAACCGTTCCGCTTAACGTTACAATGCCTTTAACTGTGGTTACTTCGATATGGGATGCACTTAACCAAGAACTGCCCAATATGGCTGACTTAACTTTAATCGTGATAACGGAATCATCGATATATTCGCCTGTTGTTTCAGATTTCTCTGATGATTCTTTAGGAACATCCAGTTTTTTCTCGGTATTTTCTTGTATTTGATCGACCTTATCCTTTGCCTGATCAATTTTTTCCTCGACCTTGTCTTCGACTTTTTCTAATGTTTCCTTAGCGGCTTCAGTACTACGATCAATATTTTCTTTCGCTTGTTCAGCCTTCTGTTCGACAGTATCCTTTAAAACCTCTAATTCTTTGTTGGCTGCTTTTTCCGATTTCTCAATTTTTTTTTGTGCTTTTTCAGCATCACTGTTCATTCGTTGCCCTGCCTGTTGCGATGAACCATCGGGGCAACCCGCCAACCCTAAAAAGGCGGCTAAACAAGTAATTACAAGCATCCTGTTTGTACTTTGTTTTTGTTTGTAAACATTAAATGATTTCATGGAGATGTCCTTGGTGTTGGCTGTTTTAAGGCGCGGCGAGTGACCTGGTTAGTCTTGAAAATCAAGTGAAAAACCAGGTAAAACTTGAATAAATCTAAGCGTATTGCGCTTAAAAATATGATTTGAGCTTAACGAAAAGTGGAATTTCTGTCTGTACGGTATCGTACATAAAGCATCAGGGTTGATAGGTGTACACATAGAATTGATAAAAAACCCGCCTTAAAAGCGGGTTTTTTTATTTCGACACCCAGCAGTTTCCGGGCTAAGGATTGTGTTTCAAAACATCGTTATTCGCCGAACCAGACTAACTCGACACGGCGGTTTTGCGATTTGCCCTCTTCGGTGCTGTTGTCGGCAATCGGCATATCTTCGCCGTAACCATGCGCAGTCAAGCGGTTGGTCACACCTTTCATGCTGAGATAATCAGCAACCGACTGCGAACGTTTTTGGGATAGACGCATATTGTATTTATTGCTACCTTCGCTGCTGGTATGACCACGGACTTCAATGTCTTTTTTCTGCGGATAAGCAATAAGATTTTCTGCAACACCATCCAGTATCGCCATTGCACTAGGTGTCAATTGCGCTGAATCGTACTCAAAATTAACCCCCTTTAATTCAAGACTTAACGGACAACCTTGGGTATCCACTTTACTGCCGGATATTGTCCCTGGGCAGGTATCGATACAATCATTTACGCCATCTGAATCTGAGTCTAAGGTTGAACAGTCGACAGCCGGTTCAGCCGCTGCAACAGGTTGCGGCTTGGGACCCAGCGGAACGACAAATCCGACATTAACGACCATGTCGTGATATTCATCGGTGCCGCCTAAGGGTGTTAAATGAGCGTTCAAGTTATTGTTGTAACGGTAACGCACATCACTGCGAAGCAAGAAGTTATCGTGCAATTCATAAGTAAAACCGGCACCCGCTTCACCAAGTATGCCGACGCCGCTATTGCCGTTGACATTACTGTTCATGCCACCCGCTGCAATAACTGCATAGGGCGAAAACGTGTCACGCCATAAATAATACTGCACATCCGCCGTACCGCCCATTAAATCCCATTGGCCTTTTTTCCCGATACGATCGGTTTTGTCATCGAAACCGTTATAAAAACCTCTTAATTCGACATTGAAATGTTCATCAATGATCTTGCCAAAGCCCAGTCCAGCGCCGTAACCGCTATCGAAGGATGAGTTTCTGTCACCGCCCGGTTTTACATATGAGCCGAATGGCGCGACATACCAACGATTATCAAGAAATTGATCGTCGGCATGAACTAAGGTCGGCAGGAAACAGACACCGGTTAATGTAACAATCGCGAGTATATTCTTTTTTAACATCGTATTTTCCTTTATTGAGGTGATTAATCGGAAGCGGTAGTAACACATCAGTGTGTGTCAGTCTTTCACATTGTGTTCGACAACTCGTTATATTTCTGAACTTGCTTGTGGATATATAAAGTCGGAACTACTGCTTTACACAGCCCGCTTTTCTTAAGCAAGGCTCATTCTATGATCCTGTTGTTAAAGTGTCTAATAAGTAGCTTAATCGCAACATAAGCGGCGCGTCTGTACGGTAACACACATAAAAATCCTTAACGCCTAAAATTGATAGACTAAATGTACTTGCCGCCTATCCCGTCCTGCAAAAAAGAAACATCACCTTTACGTCTCTTTATGAAAGTGAATTTTAAAACTTTAATTCTCCCTCCTTTTCAGTATGTTCGTTACCGAACGGACTTCATCGGTTTTTGAAGATAAAGTTACTCCAAGGTTTTAAAGACACCGTCCCTCACTGGAGACCTAAGCTTTAAAAACTCTAAATTAATAATTTGAATGAATGGAGTTTACCAATGAAAACCGTTATAAGATTTGTATCCCCAATTTTTATTGTTATCGCCTTACTCTTTGCCGTGGGCTGCGCATCGACGCAACAGCACGAAGGAACAGGCGAGTATATGGACGACAGCATTATTACCGGCAAGGTAAAAGCAGCGATTCTGGATGACCCCACGTTAAGTTCTGCCGAAATAAATGTCGAAACCTTCAAAGGCGATGTTCAGTTGAGCGGCTTCGTCAATTCCAATGCTGATATAAACAGAGCGATCGAAGTAACACGTTCCGTAAACGGTGTGAACTCGGTCAAGAATGACATGCACAAAAAATAGAACCGAAAAAAAATGAATCAGAAAAACAACCTTAAAACGATACCTGAGCAAACTGTCGATCTATTTGCCAATGCAATCGAGGAAAGCAAAGAGATCATTGATAAAAAGCGCATTCAGGCGACTATTGCAGAACAACGCTTGATAGCAGCTCTCGATGTCGAGTTAAGCAATTATATTCGTTAACGTTGTTCCACTGACATTACCAAGATTTTAAACCGCTAAGTTAATTCAACATTCTTTGACTTACTTTCACAAAGGCTAAAGTAAACAATAGCTACTTCAAAGAGAAAAACATCATGGACATTACAGAAAAAGCATCGAATTACGCACACGACGTTGCCGACAAGATCGCCAACGCATCTAATCAAGCCGCAGAAACAATTGAAGAAAAAGGCGAACAACTCATTGATGCAGAACAGCGACTAATGAAAAACTGCCAAGGGTATGTTCGGACAAACCCGGTAACATCGCTGGCTATCGCAGCGGCGACCGGCTTTCTGCTTAGTCGATTAATCAGCGGTCGTTAAATAAAATCTACAATGGATTCAAAAAATACCCGCCATGAGTCGAGAAAACAAACCGGAGTGCAAGACATTCCGGTAAATGATTCAAGCCTACTGGATGATGCTCGCACTTTGTGGCATGAGGTGCGTGGACTCAGTCATGATCGACTTCAACTTGTCGCATTGGAAGCACAGCGAGCGGGCGTAAGTTTTATCAATATGATCATGACGGGCGTGGTGGTTGCGGTTCTCCTTGCAGTGCTTGGCTGGGTTTACTGTCTGCGGTTGTTATTACGCTTATCGAGAACGGTGTTAGTTTAAGAAGCGCCCTACTGCTCGCCGTGGTATTAAATTTACTGCGCGCCTTGATCGGATATCGCTATCTCTATCGAAAGAGCCGCTTTCTGAAATTTCCTGCGACCTTACAGAGTCTACAACCGGAGGCTGCAAGGTATCGTGATGGAGGACATTCCTGATGGCTATTAATATTCAGCGTAGAAATAATTCCAAATCTCTGTCGCATCAAATCAAGGCTGCGGAACAACAAGTTCTGTATCGCCAACGCAACATTGGAACTACCGTATCAATGATTACCAGTAAGCTCCAACAACAAATGACCACGCCGGTCTCATTGCTGTTGGCAAGCGGTATTGGATTTATGTTAGGAGAGATCACCAAAGACCGATCTCCAAAGGGGCAAAACATAACCAGTAAGACCATGCCTGTAGAACCTTCTCCGTTGAGTATTGCGCTTAAGCTGGTGACCTCAATCCAAACGATATATACCGCTTTGCCTATTGTTTGGATCATGAAGGCCTTCTATCAACCGACTTCATCAAAGCAATCAGCCAAGCGAGATTTTAGCCGTTGAGTCCGACATTGGTTCAATTGATCACAGAAACTAGGCAAGCTAATCGTTTAACCCTTACTTAATCTCAATCTTGCATGTAGATGTAAAAAATTACTTTTTATCGAATTAGCAACCTCTTAAAGTGCCAATCTGTATGTGCACTCTCAGCTTATAAACAGATCGAAACTCTTCAACCTCAGAGCCGATGATCTGATGGAAAACACAAACGCATTCTTAAAATTACCGGTTAATCAATATCCCTTCCGATAAATTATTAGAGTTTGTGATTTAACGTGATCAACTAAAAGGTAGACACGATTCAAGGACGATAAAAGCCAAACCTGTCGTGAGGCAGGGACGGAAAGCTAAGGATCTTATTATTTAGTCATTTCAAGAAAGCCGAGTTGCAATTTCTTATTTAATCGAAAGACATATTATTTTAACTTTGGAGTTTCTTATGAAAAAAATGCGTACAGTTTTAGCTTTATTAGTGTTGGCGGGATTTTCTCAAGCCGCGTTATCAGCAACGTTGACATGGGGCAATAAACCCGTTGGCTCAACAGTAACCTTAGATCAGGGGTCAGTAATCTCTGCGAGTTTTGGCTTTGGTCCTTCACTGGTTGGAGATATTTTTTCGCATTCATACAGCTTTAAGTCCACCAGCATAGCTACTGTATTACTTAGAATGATTGAGCTGCCGCATGAAAATATCGATGTTACTAAAATCACCTATGATGGTATTGCAATGACATTTGATTCTTTCAATCAACGTTGGTTTGGTAATGGGGCGAATAGCCTGGAACACACCATTCAGATAATGGGTTCAGTCGATAGAGCAGGCACGGCCTATCTGTTAACGGCTGATAGTAGCGTCAGCAATGTACCGGTTCCGGCGGCTATTTGGCTGTTTGGTTCTGCATTTGCAGGCTTGATTGGCGTTTCAAAGCGTAAAATGGGTGCGAAAACTCAAACCGTATAGCATTAACCGTTCAATTAAAAGGGGGCATACTCTGCCCCCTTTTTCTATGCCTTACTTTTAACAGCTAGAGTTCAGAGTAAAGCAGCCTTTCTATTTCTGAATAGACTGTAGCCACGTACCCAATTTTTTCCTAAAAAGACTTGATGGTAAAAGATCATTTTTTTGTTACCAGCTTAAAGAAAAGCTGGCCAGATTGAATGGCTTGTTGTCTCCAGTGTTGCCAGTAACTGATGTCATGCTGGTGGCGTAAACAGCGTAAGTAACGTACCCGCTGGGCTTCGTTAAGTTGCTCATGAATCAGAGGGATAAGCCCCTCATCGATATTATAGGCGGAATATTCAGGCGCCATGCAAACTGGGACAATATGGTCTATTGGCAACTTCAAGTCATTTGCGATGGCTAGACAGGACTCACGGATACTGTATTCCTTAGGGCGTTTTGGGTCTTGGATATTATAGGGCGGTTGCCATTCACGCATAGGCCGTAGGCGGTCAATTTTCGTAGCGACGGCGACAATGACTGGCAAGGATTGGTTTTGGCGTTCTTCCAGAAAGTAGCGGCGAATGGCATCAAGCTCTTCGACATCTGCCCGCCGTGCAGCTTGCGCGGCATTGCAAACTATCAGGATCACGTCCACCTTAGCCCATTCCTGCTTTAAGACAAGAAACGCTTTATCATGCTTCAAACCGCCATAGCCTGGGCTATCCAGCACAATGGCTTGTTGCAAACCGTCACGCTCCAGCACATAAGGCGTAATCTCTGTGGTGGTGGGCAACAAGCCTTCGGCGCTTTTGATTTCACCAAACAGGGCGTTGATCAGACTGGATTTTCCAGCGCTAACCTGCCCCAAAATAAGGATACGTAACGGTTCCGCCGTTTTAGAATCCCGTTCGGCTTGGTTTCTATCTTGGTGTGTATAGCGAGTTAATTTTTCGGTTGGCTCGAAGTCATCCAAGATCAATTGCCCGCTATAAAGCTGAATGGCGTAATAGCCAAGCTTGTGTACGTAAGCATTGACCAATCGATGGCGTAATTCATCAGTCAAGAAATTCAGGCCTTTTCCCAACAGTGTGCTGCGTACTTTCCCTAATGCAGCGCCGGGCCAATTGATGAAAAAATAACCTGCTTCCAACGTTTCTTTCATTGCGGTCGCTTTGTCATACCATTTTTTATAACGGATCAAATCGCCGACACTCACGGCATGGCTGCCGGGTATCTTGTCCAAAACATCACGCTGTATATCTTCACAAACTAACACGACTAATTTGAGTAGATAAGGTAGGGGGAATTCCATGATCGGGCTTTTGGAGTCGGCGTGGAAATGCTGCGCAACAGTAATCAGCACTTCGTTACTCAATTTTAGTAGTGCGCCTTGACCGGTGAAAACATCAGGTTGGCTCGACCATTTGTCCGCTAGTTGCTCAATCGCCTCCCAGGTAGGTTGGGCGGTATCAGGCCAATTTGGATTGGGTGTGAAAGTCACCGGTTCGAATACCAAGGCTTTTGACGCTTTGCTTCGCCAGCGTAATAGGCTGATAAGCAACAACAACGATGCCGTCAATACGCCTACGCCATAGAAGAGCCAACCGTGTTCCCACAGCCAACGTACTCCCAGTGCTAACAAAGCCAGCCAGGGCAACAATAAAAGTAGGCTTAGGGTAACGCTAAATCGTGTTGTTTGGATGGGCATGGGCTATTTATCCACCCTTGGTTTTAAGGAGTTGACGGGCATGGGCAAAAGCTTCATCGTAAACCTTTTGTAAAGAAGCATGATCGGGCAAAGCGCCACGTTTCACACCATACAGATAAACACAAAAGACCTTGCCAAGCGCATAAGTCATCGCGCCGGAATAAACCCCAGCCACTGCCCAGCCATAAACAGGGATCAGTTTGAGCAACTCACGTCCAAGCAGGTTTACACTTATTCCAGTACCTAACAACGTGGAAAATTCGACATAAAGCCTACGGGTCAGTTTAAGCCCGTAGATCGACGCAATGCTGTGGAAGAGCTTGGCTTGAACCGCCAACACTAGCGATAAACCCATTGCGGGAATTGGAATTGCTCCTATTCCCGCATTCAATAGCGCATAACCAATTACATGTGGGTGTGCCTGCCGGGCATGAAAATCGAGCAGTTCTTTATGCTGTTCCGATCCGCGCAGCAAGCCTATCACTCCTTCCGGTAGTACCGCTTCGATGGTTTCCCATAAAGCATCCAGGCCATAATTGACAGGTTCGAAACCATCCTCTGTCTGGGTAAAGTCGACGGGAACAAAATGAACGGGAAGCGGTTTGAACCAATCGCGCTGATGCAACAATACCTGGGCCAGCGCATGAGGAACTTCAGCAGAAAATGGCGCCTGCTGATAGGGATAAGGCAAAATGTGCCCTGAGCCGGATGAGGGATAGCCCTCGTGAAGAGTCGTTTGCACAATCACAATCGGCCAGTTTGAATGCTGAGCGTGAATTGTCTTCACGGCAGCAACCACCTCGGCTTGATTCATATCCAACGCGCGTAGCACGACCAACAACAAATGCGACTGTCCGGCACACCAGGCTAAATCCTCGCTTGGATCGTAAGCGGTTTCGCCGATCCCCCGGGTGTCGAGGAAGCGTATCATTGGATGGCTAGGCGAAGGAAAATCGTAAAAACGCGAGGCTTTGGTGCAGGGCTGAAAACCGTTGCCAATTTCAGCCATATCGTTGCCAGTCAATGCACGAATTAGAGAGGTTTTCCCGGATTGGGTTTTACCTAACAACCAGAAAACAGGCACTGGCAATTGCTGTTTGACCTGCTCGATTTTAAAATCAATTCCTTCAGGTTTCGGATTGAACAGCGCCTTTCCCAATCGATTCCATGTTCCATTGACACGCCAGAGATCAACAATGGCCATTATGACTCCTTAATTTAAGAAGATATTGGTAGCCCATGATCGAAAAATTTTCGTCGAAAGCCGGTAATTTATTTTGTGTAGGAATGAAATCACGACTGCAAAAAAATGCCTTTGAGTTCTTCGGGCACTAATGCATAGTTTCGCCAAATTCGTTCTACATCTTCCTGGTGGTGAGGGCCAAAGCGTTGCGAAAATTTCTTTAGCATGGCGACCCCATCGACTACTTGAGCGCGATGCAAAGCTGCCACCGCCTGAATCACCAGCAATAAATTATCATCAGCAATTATGGTATCCCGTTCCAGATAATCATTAACCATCGTAGCAATTTCTATTGACTGGATTTGTACCGGGAGGAATAAAATCCATTTTTCGATTTCATGATCTGAAGTGGTGCGCATAATATCTCCCAGAATCTTGTACATTGGCTTTTCGCACCGGGAATAAGCCCAGATATAATTCAATACCCAACCTCTATCGGCTTCTGACAGGTCGCCTGCGTGTAAGATGGGTTCCGCCTGGCGGCGCAGTTCTTCTGCGATTTCAGTCAGCTGATATTTCCCGATAAAGTCACTGGCAAGGTATTTTAAATTCTTATGGCTATTAGGCTCTATCCAGGTGCTAAGTATTTCAATAATTTCTTTAGTCCGCATTTTGACTAGCGTGTCAAAAAACTCCATGCTTTCTGTAAATGTGTATTCGTCGCTTTCCGGTCGCGCCGGATAAAGCAGTGTTGGGGTTTGATTGATCTGGCTGGCTATCTCCTTTAACAACCGAAACACTTCAACCGGCGTAAGTACGTTATAAGCCCTTAGGGCTTGATAAACCTGCTCTTGGCTATCATGTAAAAGGTTTTTAAGGATTTCTTCGCGAAATAGATGTGAGGTATATTCATAAGTCAGCCCAATAACCACCGCCACTATCAATGCAATTGACAAGTGATCTGCCCAACTTCTGAGGACATCCGGAAGCATGGGTTCGAAGTATTTTAAGAAAAATGCGGTAATTAAAATAATGCCGAATATTAAAAAAGGTACAGCCGCATAAGTCGTTCGATTTGTCGCTTGCATAGTTTTCTACTTAAAGACTGGTTAATAATTCAAGAGCCAATGTGTTTATTAAAGAATGGCATCCATATCGTACTTAGCGCCTGAAAGAACATATAAGCTAAGCAGTAGAATGCCTTAGATCATACATTGTGTAATGTCTTACAGTCGGTAATTAACAGTGCTTTAAAGAAACATCTCCTTATTTATGTACAAATCCTCAATATTTTGGAAGAAACACTTATTCGATTGGATAGAATAGTTGATCCAAAATTCCTTTGTTTAGAATCTTTATTAAATAGGCTTGAAATTTGATTTGGAAATAAAATCCAGGTTAAAAAATAGTTATTCAAATTTTTTTAAACTAATTTCTATGTACGGAGACGAACAGACCGGCTTTCGTTTTACGGGTATATTCGAAGCTTAGAAACTTGAGCTTTTAATTACATTAGCCTGAGTTAATGAACAAGAATTTCCCATTCAATAGGCTCAGATTGAGCTGCCAGGAGAAAACCATGATTAATGCCAGTCAAATTAAACCCGAAATGCCTGTTGTGTGTTCAAAAGATGGCCAATTTGGCGTTGTTGATCACATGCAGGGTGCTGATACCATCAAACTGAACAAAGATAAAAACGGCCAGCACCATTACATCCCCTTAAGTTGGGTAACCTCAGTCGAAGATGGCAAAGTTAAGGTTGATCGTCCAGGTGACGAAGCAATGCAGGATTGGTCAACCACGCCGCCCCATTAAGAGGCTTTTGCGTCGTAACAAAATATTAGGTAGTAGAATAGGGATTTTAATTCGGATCTACCGATGTTGAGGTCTATGAAAATAGGCCTTAACCAATTCCTGTATTAATCGCCTGCCATATAATTTATATCATTGGAAAATAATAATGAAGCGCGTCAGTAGAACCTTTTTTAAAGGTCTTATCGCTATTATTCCTCTCACACTCACGCTTTATTTGCTGTTCTGGCTTGCCGGCACCGCAGAATTTGTTTTGGGCAATATCTTCAAGTTTTTCTTGCCCGATAGTTGGTACATTAAGGGCTTGGGATTTGTGTTATTTCTTCCGCTTGTCTACTTATTCGGCGGCTTTCTGGATTCAACGACTTTTCGAAGGTTATTCGATAATTTTGAAGAGCTATTGGTTCAGATTCCCATTGTTAAAAGCATCTACAGCGCAATTCGGGATTTTACGTCTCTGTTTTCCGGCAAACAGACAGGGAAATTTAAACAAGTCGTTTTGGTGAATGTACCCCAAGGTAAAGGTCAGCAAATAGGCTTTATTACTGTTTCCGATATTGAAGAAAATCCCCATAGCTTCATTTCTGATGATCAGGTTGCGGTATTTTTTCCATTTAGTTATCAGGTAGGAGGAATAACAGTCATCACGTCACGGAAAAATATAGTGGAAATTGACATGTCGGTTGAGGATGCGCTGCGTTTTATCGCAACAGCCGGTGTTGTTGGTAATGTAAATGGTGAGATAGATAAAATTTAAACCGCACTAGGTTCAATTAAATGACTCTTATACCAATAAGGTATTCAGCTAGGTAAATCGAGGTTACTTCATGTATTACATCGTTGAAACAGATAAATCATTCGATCAAGCTTCGGCAGACCTTGAATCAGCCGTTAAACATAATGGATTTGGGGTATTACATATCCATGATTTGGGAAACACGCTTCGCGGCAAAGGTATAGCTTTTGCCAATGAATCTAAAATTTTTGAGGTCTGCAATCCGGGTCAAGCGGCAAAAGTAATGACTACCGATATGCGCTTGAATATGGCATTGCCATGCCGCATCTCGGTATTTACGGATCAAGGGAAAACAAAGATTGGCCTTATCAAACCGGCTAAAATGTTATTATCGCTGTCTCAAGATGCCGAGTTAATCGAAGTTGCCAGAGAGGTTGAAAAGCTTACTATTCAGATGGTGGACGAGGCAAAATAAGTGATTAGCATCTAAGGTAAATCGCTAAATATTGAGTAATTATATTAATCACATGAGGCTAATTAATCAGAAATTTTAACTCGTTTCTGGACATTCAAATGGATACTTCATTACACACCCTTCAAACCTTGTTTTGTCAATTGGGTTTACCGAGCGACCCTGAACAAATCGCCGCTTTTGTTGAATCCCACAGACCGTTAGGCGACACTATTCCTTTAACTGGAGCAAATTTCTGGAACGAAGTACAGGCAACATTTCTGGCTGAAGCCAAAGCAGATGATTCCGATTGGTGCGAATCAGTGGATAGGCTAGATTCTTTATTGAGAGAAAAGTAATTAGGTTTTATTTGCTTGGCTATCTTTCCCCAATATCTCCCAGCAAGTGACGAATAAGGCGGCAATAATGGGGCCCAATACAAACCCGGTTAATGAAAACCAAGCTAAGCCGCCCAAGGTGGATACCATCACCAAATAATCCGACATTTTACTGTCTTTGCCAATGAGTCGCGGCCTTAGAAAATTATCGATTAATCCGATGGCTAAAATGCCGACCAACAAAATGCTAACGGCATTAAATGTCTGACCTTGTAAAAACAAGATTATCGCAGCGGGCACCCAAATTAATGCACTACCAATAGGCAGTAAAGCTAAGACAATCATTAATAAGCCCCACAAAAAAGCGGCGGGTATACCGACAGACCAAAATAACAAGCCTCCTATGCTGCCCTGAATAACCGCAACAATTAATCCGCCTTTAATGGTTGCCCTGGCTACGCTGGTGAACCGCTCAAACAATTCTATTTCGATCCTGTCACCTATCGGTATCAATGAGATGAGTTTTCTGATCAGTTGATGCCCATCCCTCAATAGGAAAAACAGAATGTAAAAAGCCAATGCGACTTGGACGATAAGGTTCAATACATTCTGGGTCAATGCGGGAACCTGTTGCGCTATATACCTTACAGCCTGCTCAAACGCGTTGCCTGCTGCGGCGCTGACCTGCTCAATGCTTATCCCCTTGATGTGGGGAAATTCAGGCAAAAGTAAAAGTGTGTTTTCAAAATACCGTTGTGGATTTATTTCACCACTTTGAATCTTATTATAATAACCTGTACTTTCCTGGGCTATCATCAAAGTCATCGTGGACAAAGGGATAACAAAAACTAAGATAATCATGAGCATAGTCAGGAACAACGACATTTTTTCCGAATTTTTATAATATTGCCTAAACCGCTGGTAAACCGGATCAAAAACCACGGCAAGGATGATTGCCCAAAAACAAGCCAATAAAAAATCTTTAATTAGCAAGAAAAATGACACGGTCACTAACAAGACCAATGTCATAAATAGGTTGTAGGGGGTATTTTTTTGCATGGAATGCTATCTGAATCAAAAGGACAGTATAACCATTCTATTCAAGCAAGCGTCCTGATCTTCGCCTCCCGTTCCCACTGACGTGTTTTAGACGCAGCAATGAAATGTTCTAAGGAATTGCTGACTGCGAACACCCCGTCGTCTTGTGTTATTCCCGCCGTTTTCAGTAATAATTCACCCCCATTGTCAATTCCAATCGCTTTTAGATGCCCAAAAGCATCGCGCACAAAATCGATGGCAGCGGCTTCATTGCCCAATGATTCAGCCGCTTCATCGGAAAGCAGGATTACCACGGCATCAAATAAGACCGATGGCGTCCCGGCCAATTGCCCGTCGATTTTTATCATCGAACCATCGGCGAGTTTTACGTCACCGATTTTAGCGGCAATAAGCTTTACTTTTGCGCCTTCAGCTAGGACAGCTTTTTTGACTTCATCAATGCTTGCCGCATCCGATCCATCTGAGAGCAGTATTCCTATCATACGCCCTTCGAGGGTGTCTTTCATCTTGCCAATGAGTTGCAGCGCTGGTGACAGTGCTAAGTCCTGTACTGCCACGGCAGCAGTAGGAACTTGCGGTAGATCGTCCATCCCAAGGCCAAAGGCGACCCGTTGCGCTAGCTTCTCTTCAATATGACGCAAGTGACCGACCATCGCTGCACGGATATGCGGATGTTCGAGCTTAGATAATTCAAATACCAAAGCGGAGGCAAGATGCGCTTGTTCGTATGAGCTTTGGCTGCAGTAGAATTGCCGTGCCTGGCTATAATGGTCAGCAAAGCTTTCTGCTCGAATCCGTCCCTTTGCACCGCTCTCGGCAATCAACGTGCTATAAAAGCCAGTTACCGGTTGTTCATGAGGGGAATCGATTGCTAAGCTGTTGGGTTCGTAGGCCACGCGCCCGGTCGGTTGCGCCATTTGCATATGACCGTCACGCTGGTGATTAGCGAACGGACATTGCGGGGCATTGACAGGTATCTGGTGAAAATTAGGCGAGCCTAGACGGGATAACTGCGTATCCAGATACGAGAACAGTCGCCCCTGTAATAACGGGTCATTTGAGAAATCAATGCCCGGTACGACATGCGATGGGCAGAAAGCCACTTGCTCGGTCTCTGCAAAAAAATTGTCCGGCCAGCGGTTAAGCACCATGCGGCCAATGACTTGCAACGGCACCAGTTCTTCCGGAATCAACTTGGTCGCATCGAGATGGTCGAAAGGAAATGTGTCAGCTTCCTCTTGCGAGAACAACTGCACTGCCAAATCCCATTCCGGAAAACACCCAGTTGTAATCGCTTCGAACATGTCGCGGCGGTGAAAATCGGGATCAGCGCCAGCAATCTTGACTGCCTCATCCCAGAGGGTTGATTGCAACCCAAGTTTTGGCCGCCAATGGAATTTTACGAAGGTTGATTCACCAGCGGCATTGACCAGACGAAAGCTATGAATCCCAAAACCTTCAATCATTCGAAGCGAGCGCGGCAAGGTGCGGTCGGACATGACCCACATCACCATGTGCATGGATTCCGGCGTCAGTGAAATAAAGTCCCAGAAGGTGTCGTGCGCGGACGCTGCCTGCGGAAAGCCGCGGTCGGGTTCCATTTTGACGGCATGGATAAGGTCGGGGAATTTGATGGCATCCTGGATGAAGAAGACCGGGATGTTGTTGCCGACCAGGTCCCAATTGCCTTCCTTCGTGTAAAACTTGACGGCAAAGCCGCGAACATCGCGCGGCGTATCGGACGAACCGGAACCGCCGGCAACGGTTGAGATACGGGTAAAGAGCGGTGTTTGAAGGCCCTCCTCAGTCAGCACTTTGGCGGTCGTATATTTTTCAAGGGAATGGGTCAGTTCAAAAAAACCGTGTGCGCCGGTCCCCCGCGCATGGACGATGCGCTCAGGGATCCGCTCGTGGTCGAAATGGGTAATCTTTTCTCGCAGGATGAAATCTTCCAGCAGAGTCGGCCCTTTCGGATTCGCTCTCAGTGAGTTTTGGTTATCGGAAATCGGCAAGCCTTGGTTAGTAGTCAACACGGGTTGATCACCAGTGGCAATCTGATGCCACTCACCGCCATTGCCAACCGTAACTGTTGCTTCCTTTGGATGAAATCCTTCATTGTTACCTTTGTCTGAAGTAACCGGTTTTTTTGATTTGTTCATCATGACTCTCCAATAAATATCGTATGTGGTGTATAGCCATTGTTTCGGTGCCGATAAATTTCTGCGCATGCCAGACGCCATTCGCAATGAACATGAGATTTCTTAGTTACAGCGTCACGATTTGCTCATCGTTGCACTATGATAAATTCTGGAAACATCCATTTATTGATTCAGCTTTTTAATGTCTGAACCGTTCGTGCTGAGCGAGTCGAAGCACAGACCGACTTTCGACAGGCTAACGGAAGTTAAGACTTCTCAGGGCCAAATCTATAATTAAGCTAATGTAACGTCCTCAACATATCTTTAGCTTTGTCTACTTTAGCCAAGATCGTCTCTGGTTTGGCTGTCCAATGGTAAGGTTTTGGGTTGCTATTGCGGTGGTCGAGATACTCCTGTATCGCTGTTTTGAGGTCGTCAACACTGTGGAAAACACCACGCCGGATACGTTCCTCCGGTAATGTCCCGGAAGAAACGCTCGACTAAGTTGAGCCATGAGGCCGAGGTTGGCGTGAAGTGTAAGTGGAACCGGGGATGCTGGGCCAGCCAGTCCTTTACTTCGGCATGTTTGTGCGTCGCATAGTTGTCGACGATCAAATGCAATGCCAAGGTTTTGTCGGTTCGCCGGTCAATTGTCTTCAGGAACTTGAGGAACTCGTCAGGCGGTGCCTGGGCTGGCATTGCCCAATCACCGTTCCGGTCTGCACGTCGAGTGCCGCAAACAAAGTTGTGGTGCCATGTCGCTTATAATCGTGCGTCATCGTCCCGCATTTTCCCGGCTTCATCGGCAGGCCGGGTTGGCTACGATCTAGCGCCTGGATTTGGCTTTTCTCGTCGACGGAAAACACGATGGCCTTCTCCGGTGGGTCCAGGTAAAGGCCCACGACATCGCGCAACTTTTCGGCGAACAGCGGGTCGTTCGAAACCTTAAAGCCCTTCACCTTGATGGGGCTTCAGTTTGTGCTCCCGCCAGATGCCGTGCACCGCCATCCGGGAAATGCCGACCTGCTCCGCCATCGTCCGGCAACTCCACTGCGTCGCGGCAGCCGGTTTACCGGTCAATGTCAAGGCCAGGACTTCTTGGACTTTGTCAGTCGGCAGCGGCGGTATCCGCGACGGGCGGGTCTTGCCTTTCTTGAGCCCTTCAACACCACTTTCGAGATAGCGATTCCGCCACTTGTTCAAGGTCGGGTTGCTGACCCCCAACGTTGCCATAATGACCGTTGTTGACAAGCCCTCGGCGGTCATCAGTACCATTCTAGCCCGTAGTCTTTGTTTAGCCCCAACAGACCGGCTCTTCACCCAGCGTTCCAGTTCTGTTCGATCCTCTTCAATCAGTGTAATTTTCATTGGCGTTCTCATGGACACCAATTGTATCATATCTTAATGTTTGTTGAGGACGTTACACTAATGCATCTCGTATTTGCTTTTTTTACATTACAGAGACTACGCCGCCCTCAGCTTCAGACATTTCCTCATTCAAGTTTTTTGCGAGCTCAAAACGATGGGATGCTTCTTCCCAGTCGACAATCGACCACCATGCTTTCAAGTATTCTGGGCGACGGCTTTCGTAGTGGAGGTAGTAAGCGTGTTCCCAAACATCGTTCAGCAATAGCGGAAACTTATCCTTCATCATTGGATTATCATGACCAAGCGTGGTGACTACATCGAGCTTGCCTTCCTCTCCCTTGGTTCGCACCAGCCATACCCAGCCACACCCGAAGACCTTGGCGCCTTCTTCCTCAAATCGGGTCTTAAAAGCCTCGATACTGCCAAAGTCACGATTTAGCGCATCACGCAATAATCCTTCAGGTTTCGTTGCTGACCCAGGCTTCATAGCTCGCCAAAACAGGCTGTGATTAACATGACCTCCCGCATTGTGGTGAACGGCGACCCTGATTTCTTTGGGTAGTTTGTCCAGGTTGCATAACAACCACAATGCCGAGGCATTCTGAAACTCCGGAAATTTCTCCAGCGCCGCATTGAGCTTCTCAACATAACCACCATGATGAATATCGTGGTGAAGCGTCATGGTTCGTGCGTCGATGTAGGGTTCGAGGGCATCATAGCCATAATCCAAAGGTGGCAGTTGATGCTTCTTTTCTGCTGGTTCGGTGGAATGCATTTTTTTTGTAAGTTCATTCATGATTGTGGTCCAAGTGATTGGTTTTATATCGTGGCATTCAGTTAGTTTGTAAAATCCATTTGGTTTTATTGAATGTTATGGGTAGTTAAGGCATTTGCCGTTAACCGTTTGTAAATAAATAATATGTGGGCTTTTAATTTTACTTATCGAATGATTTTTCTTTATTCAAGCCCCTTCCAATGCGTATTTCAATTCGTTAAAAGCACAGCGCATCCCTGTGCTGCGTAAACTAGATTTTTAACTTATTGATGGCGTAAGAGAGCAGCTCTGTAATAGTCCTGCACAGTTATACTTTGGAGCGAATATTTTCTCGCTGGAGTTTCTGCCAGTCTGCCAAGCGTTTTTCCGCTTCCTCGCTGTCGATTATGTAGACCTTTTGTGTTTTGCCATAAAGGTGGTTCCGTTTGCCTTCAAGCACTTCGATTTGGTCGTCGACAAACCAGATCCATTGGTCTTTGATAGTGTTTAAAAATTCTTTCAGGTTATTTGTAATTTGAATCCTGTTCATTTGTATGCCTCATATTGCTTAGTTGTTTAGCGCTTTGTATCGCCATAAACGAACACAAGTACCATCGGGTATTAAATTAGGCAGTAGTTGCTTTTGGCAACCGAAGCAAAACTTGCAAAGCGTTCGTCACATGGTTTGCAAATTACAGTCAATTTCAACTATTGTCCGTCTGCTACCGAACATAGATTACGCATTGGTGATGTCCGGTATTTTTTATTTCTTACTGGAATATTAGGCTTTACATGACTAAATAGCCAAAACTCTAAAGCAATCGGAAATAAGCACGTTTGTGCGTCAGCGTACCGACAATTGATGTGGCTACACTAAACCGGACACATTCCTTAAAATACCTGAAAGGGGGAGTGAGTCAAAAATGAATCAAGAAAAACCGAAAATATATACGGCTGAATTCAGGAGTCAGCGGTAAAGTTAGCCAACGAATCGGATAAGCCGATAGCCCATACTGCCAGGGATATTGGTGTGAATGAAAATACATTACATACCTGGATCAGCAAATACAGTCGGCCTGTTAATAATGGTGGGGCAGTGCGCACTGACACCCATCTATATGAAGAGCTGAAGCGCCTCAAAAGAGGTTGCCCAACTGACCGAAGAGCGTAATTTATTAAAAAGGCAGCAGCGTACTTTGCCAAGGAACAACGGTGAGGTACGCGTGGATCAAACAACAAGGCAACGAATTCCCTGTAACCTCGATGTGTCGGTTTATGGATGTTTCCCGAAATGCTTATTATGATTGGCTACACCGTAGCCCGACAGCGCGTGAACAGGCGGATGCAGAACTGGCTCCAGTCATCCAAGAAATCTTTACCAAGAGCCGTGCCACTTACGGTACACGACGCATTAGGCAATCGTTATTAAGACAAAATTTGTCGGTTGGTAGAGGTCGTATCGGCCGATTGATGAGTGCGACGGGGCTGGCCTGCAAGACCAAACGAAAATTCAAGGCGACCACGGATTCCAAGCATAACCTGCCGGTCGCTGAAAATATTCTGGATCGACAGTTTACGGTACAAAAGCCCGACCAAGTTTACGTGGGCGACATCACCTACATCCACACCAAAGAAGGTTGGCTGTACTTGGCAGTGGTGATTGATTTGTTTTCCAGGCAAGTCGTCGGATGGTCTATGGCAGAACACATGTGCGCATCGCTGGTTAATGATGCCTTACTGATGGCACTCTGGAAACGCAAGCCAGGGAAAGACTTGTTATGGCATAGTGACCGTGGCAGCCAATACGCTGCCACCAGCCATCGGAAGCTAATAAAGCATTTTGGCATCCGGCAGAGCATGAGCCGCAAAGGTAATTGTTGGGACAATGCCGTGTCAGAAAGCGTTTTCCACACCTTGAAAACAGAGTTGGTGCACCACCGTCATTATCAAACCAGGACGGAAGCAAAGATGGAAATATTCGAATACATCGAGGTATTCTATAATCGGGAACGGTTACATTCCGCCAATAACTATTGCTCGCCAGTGGACTATGAAATGCAGTTTAAATCTGCTTAACCTTGTGTCCGGAAAAGTGTTGACACATCAAATAACAACAATCTTGACTAAGGTAACCATTAAGTTTTAAGGCCGAATCTTGTTTCGCCCCGAGCTCTTGTTTTGGATGTAGCGACCATTATTTAATACTCGGTTTGTTTGTTTACTTATTTGGAGAACACTATGAATCACCCAATCCATGCCGAACACACTATGCAAGCTTGTATAGAGGCGTGCAGCCATTGTCATCAGGTTTGCTTGCAAACTGTTATGAACCATTGCCTCAATATGGGCGGTAAGCACGTTGAAGCCGACCATTTCCGCCTGATGATGAGCTGTGCTGAGATATGCCAGACTTCAGCAAACTTTCAGCTCAGTAGCTCTCATTTCCATCTTCGTGTTTGTGAGATCTGCGCCGAGATCTGTGAGGCGTGCGCAGTGAATTGCGAAACGATTGGTGGTATGGATGAATGTGTTACAGCCTGTAAAGCTTGTGCCGAAAGTTGTCGGCAAATGGCAGCATGAGTGATAGCTTTCCTATAACTGGTTTTTATCGAGACTAAGTGTCTAGGTATTTAATGCGTTTCTTATTATCTACGGCAATTGTAATAGCCCTTGCGGCATGTGGTGATGTGGCACAGTTACCGATAGTAGCGGGTATCGGTGCCAATCCTCAACTGCCGCCACCCAACACGGTCTTAATCCCCACGGTGAATATAGCTCCAGCCATTGGCTGGCCTAAGAATGGCAAACCGTTACCTGCATTGGGTTTGGCAGTAAACGCCTTTGCCGTTGGCCTCGAGCACCCGCGTTGGCTTTATGTGTTGCCCAACGGCGACGTTTTGGTTGCCGAAACGAACGCGCCGCCGAGATCAGGGGATAGTCAAGGCATTAAGGGCTGGATTATGGGATGGGTGATTGCTAAGGCGGGTGCAGGTGTACCCAGCGCCAACCGTATCACCCTGTTGCGAGATACTGATGGCGATGGCGTAGCGGAAACGCGGACGAAGTTCATCGAGGGACTAAACTCGCCTTTCGGCATGGCGCTAATAGGCGATGATTTTTATGTCGCCAACACGGATGCGATAGTAAGGTTTCCCTATACCGATGGCGTTACACAGATCGCACAGCCTGGAACGAAGGTATTAGACCTGCCAGCGGGACAAATTAATAACCACTGGACCAAGAACCTACTGACCAGTCCGGATGGATCCAAACTCTTTGTGACGGTGGGGTCAAACAGTAATGTTGCCGAAAACGGTATGGATCAAGAGGTCGGTCGCGCTGCCATCTGGGAGGTCGATCTAAAAGGTGGGAGCCACCGTATCTTTGCTTCAGGCTTACGAAATCCCAATGGGTTGGCCTGGGAACCCGTTAGCGGTTCCCTTTGGACTGTGGTCAACGAGCGTGACGAAATCGGCAGCGACCTTGTTCCCGATTACCTAACTTCAGTTGCAGACGGTAGTTTTTTCGGGTGGCCCTACAGCTACTTTGGCCATCATGTAGATGAACGTGTCCAGCCACAACGTCCCGACTTGGTTGCTAAGGCAAGGATACCGGATTATGCGCTCGGATCGCATACCGCCTCGCTGGGTCTGGCATTTTCTCAAAGCAAGACATGGCCAGCTCCATTTGACAACGGTTTTTTCATCGGTCAGCATGGCTCGTGGAACCGTAAACCACGTAGCGGTTATCAGGTGATCTTTGTCCCTTTCAAGGCAGGTAAAGCTTTCGGAGAGCCGTTTAATGTGTTGACAGGCTTTGTCAGCGCCGATGGCGATGCATTCGGAAGACCTGTAGGCGTGGCAATGGATAAGCGCGCCGCTTTGTTAGTCGCCGATGACGTAGGCAATACCATCTGGCGCGTAATGCCAATAACTAAACGAAGACATTAATTCTTTGGGATTTTTGTATCTATACCGATTTAGGCACAGTTTCACGCAGGGTAACGAATTCTTCAGCGGAGGTAGGGTGTATACCGATCGTCGAATCAAAAACTGCCTTGGTTGCACCAGCCCGGATGGCAACCGCCATGCCTTGGATAATTTCAGGGGCATCAGCCCCAACCATGTGCATGCCGACAACACGGTCTGTGTTACGATCCACAACCATCTTCATCAAGGTTTTTTCAGCCTTACCGGAAAGGGTATTTTCAAAGGGGTGAAACTGGTTTTGTAGATGTCAATGTCCGGGTATTTTTCGCATGCCTGTGTTTCGGTTAATCCGACAGTGCCAATACTGGGTTGGCTAAAAACAGCCGTGGGGATATTGTCATAATCCACTGGCTTCAAATGATTGCCATATAACTTATCCACCAAAGCCATGCCCTCGGCAATAGCTACTGGCGTCAGGTTGATACGGTTAGTCACATCACCCAATGCGTAGATTGAAGGTATATTGGTTTGATAGTTACTGTTTACTTTAATCGCCTGTTCATTATCCACTTCAACGCCCAGTTTCTCCAAGCCAAATCCGGTTGAATGCGGAGTCCTGCCCGTGGCATACAAAACCAAGTCTGTGCTTATCTTACTGCCATCACTAAACTTGATGTCGAAAGCGTCGTCTAACTTTTCTATAGCTTCAATATCCGTATTGAACAGCAGCTTAATGCCATTTTTGGCCATTTCTTCGGCAAGAAAATCGCGTACATCTTCATCAAATCCGCTTAGTAGTTTATGGCCACGATGGCAAATTGTCGTTTCTACACCCAAACCATGCAGGATACCGGCGAATTCCACCGCAATATATCCGCCACCGACGATAACGATCCGTTTAGGCAATTGCTCGAGGAAAAACATTTGATTCGAGGTGACAATGTGCTGCTTACCGGGTATGTCAGGTACAAACGGCCAGCCCCCAGTCGCAATCAGGATGCGTTCAGCACTATATGACACGCCATCAACAGAGATGGTATGGGCATCGATGACATTGGCATCGCCTTTGATGATACTGACGCCCGATTTTTGCAAACGGTTGGTGTAGGCAGCGTGAAGCCGCTCTATCTCCTGGTTTTTGTTTGCAATTAAGGATGCCCAATTGAATGTTGGTTTTTCTAGCGTCCAGCCAAATTCTGCTGCCGCAGCAAATTCATCCTGGAATCGAGAGGCATAGACAAACAGTTTTTTGGGTACGCAACCGACATTGACGCAGGTGCCGCCAATTTCACGCCGTTCAGCAATGGCAACCATTACGCCCAGGCTGGATGCCCAATTCGCCGCACGCACACCGCCGGAGCCCGCACCAATTACAAACAGGTCATAGTCATATTGGGGCATTGGCGCATCTCGATATTAAAAAATCTAAATTTTAGGGGAACGCGGATCATTTATTCTGTTCCAAATAATTCAACATAGTTTCAACACCGCAAACCGTAAAGGGATCATCAGGGCAATTATCAATTTTGCCGGGTTCGCTGAAGACTTTGATAATCTTTCTGTCGTCGACTAGCATTGAATAGCGCCATGAACGGTTGCCAAAACCCACATTATCCTTTTTCACAAGCATATCCATTCCACGGGTAAACTCGCCATTACCGTCGGGCAGCATTTTTACCGGTTTAATGTCCAAATGCTTGCCCCATTGAAACATGACAAAGGCATCATTAACACTGAGGCAATACACCTCATCAATACCCAGCCCCATGAGTTCCTGGTATTTAGCTTCAAAGCCAGGTAGATGTTTGTTGGAGCACGTAGGCGTGAAAGCGCCAGGAAGAGCCAGAACAATAATTTTCTTACCTACAAAAATATCACTGGTGCTGACATCTTGCCAGCGGAAGGGATTTTCGCCGCCGATACTTTCGTCGCGAACACGGGTTTTAAAAATGACATCAGGGACAGAAGTAAGCATGGGAAACTCCTTGGTTTATGTTTGGTGTAGAAGACCAGGTAAAACAAATTAACAACGCAACGCAGGCATCCAGTTCGATTGGCTGGCTAGCCATTCCGTTGAGTGTCCGCAATATCTTTCTTCGCATCTAAGGCCGACAATAGAACCAGCAGCGATAGTGCTGTGAACTGTAGCCCGAAGCGAATGGCATGACCTAATTCCCAGTTTGCACGAAGCACTTTCCAGTTCACCGGAATGCTGGATAGTGTTGTTGCCATAAATACGCCATTCGCAGGCGCTACTAGCACAAAGAACACAACGGGGAACCCGATCAGCAAAGCGCTCAACGCACCCAAAGGCAGCCATAAACTACGTATAGTGTTCCGTCCAAAGAATGCCAAAAGTGCAGTTGAGATAATCGCTACTGGCTCAATTAAGCCACCAACATTTGGTGGACCCCACTGCACATAAAGCGACTTCTGAAGTGCAATGTACATCGCCGCTTCGTATTGCATTTTGGCTGGCGACTCAAGAACGTGGGCGAAGGCAAGTCCTGTCACCAGCGCAACCAACAAAATAGTGAAAGTTCGAAATAGCATCATCGGCATAACTTGTGTCCAATATTATTATTGCGGGTTGATAGTCCGCCAAACCAGGAATTGAGTGCCTAATCAACCGTCCCATAAATAGCCATAAGCCCGATTGACCGTTTTTTTTGGTTTCACTACTATGCATCCAACCGCCGTAAGTTTTTTGAAAATTAACCTCATCCGAACTTAAGGCATTGCACTTTATTCTCAGCTTACTTCTAGTTCATTATCCATAAATGAAATCACAAGTTGTGTGTAGAAGGTGGTATGGAAGAAAAACCTAAGCCCGTCGTTAACATTAATAGTATCAATAGGAGTGGCAAGGTAGATTAGCCTGCAATGCGTATTGATTTGAGTAAATGGTTAACAGCGGCACGAACTCTGATCGAGTTCTTCAAATGCTAAGCAAAATGCAATGTCATAAGAAATCTTCCAATAATTGAATTAAGTGAATTGTCACATCACTTTAAGCCAAATATCTGTGCGTTATCGTACATAGCTTAACTGCCCTTTGAAGTTATTTCAGGCACGTTATGTGTTCCACCGTACCGACTTAACTTATTGAGAAAACTTAGAATAAGTTTCGCTTAATCAATTAATTGTTGAATGCGTATTTGAACCGAAGGCAAAGTAAACATGACAAATGGTCATCTTTAATCTTAATGACGTTGGTGATGGTGAATCTGTTATAAGAACCTATCAAGTCAAAGTTGCAGACTTAACCGAACAATACGTGAAGTATTTCATCATTGGTTGCCAAAAGCTGTTTTGTCCAGAACTAATAGCCATACAAAATAGACTATCAACAGGAATATTCTGCTGAAACTATTTTCAAGTTAAAACTGGTTTCACCTCACTCAATTATGGAAACTACTATGAAAACCACAGACCACACCTTAAATATGGCTAATGCCATAAATCCTGACCAACAAGATAGAATAATTCAGCAAACCAATAAAAGATTATGTATCTCTATTGGAATAGCATTCGCTATGGGTATAAGCCTAAGCCTTACGACTAGTCCTGTCTGGGCAGAAGCGACTGGAGGCGAAAATATTCAGCATTATATGAATACGCAAAGTATTGAAAAAACACCCGAAAATGTTATTCAAAACGCTAAACCATCCTCTGTTGCGAAAAATATAGAAGTCAAAAAAACTCAGGAACAGCAATTTAACGGTACCGTTGAAACCAATGCTAGTTCAGAACTGAAAAAATCATCAGAAGAAAAATGTGAGCATGATAGGAATGTAACTTCAGTCGACCAAACAACCGTTTCCACTCCCAATACAAATGAAAGTGTTGCCCAATCACCGACTAAAACTATGGAAACCCAAAATACGAGCCAACCGCCACATGACATGTCTTTAGTCATGGAGACAAAAACGAATAACCCAAACTCAGTCGATCAACCCGCGGACATTAAAAAAATAGAACCTGTCAGCAAACCTACAGATGGTAAAGGTGCTTTGCCTACATTTGCTCAGGCCGACGTGAATTCAGACCATTACATTACTAAAGAAGAGTTGAAAAACTTCCCTTATTTGTTGCAAGTGTTCGACAAGGTCGATGCGGGTAAAGACGGCAAACTCGAACAACACGAATATCAAAGCCTTAAAATGGAAACAAAACGGGAAGGGGAAATTCCGTAAATCATTTACCCAACTCATATCCGAAATTATCTTTCTGAAATTGTTATAAACCGGCAAATTCCCCGATGGCAAGCATTGATGCAAATGCTTGTCATCTTTGCTGCATTTCGAAACTAAAAACGAAGAAAGGCTGATCTCATATTTCACTAGCCTTTTAAAGTTCCAGTCAGACCAATGCCCCCTCTTCATAAAGGTCTGAGAAATTGCTCGAACCAAGATTACAAATAGAAAGCGTGGAAGAGTACAATGAGATAACACTGGATAGTTTACATGACTAGGTCTTTTCGAAGGTTATTAAACGATCCCGACCAGTCGATTTTTAATACCTTTTTTCTTTCATGGTCACTGAAAACAATGATGTTGCTTTCCCCATCGTCGGTATCGGCGCATCAGCCGGAGGTTTAGAGGCACTCGATAGCTTCTTTCGGGTAGTACCTTGGGATATCGGAATGGCTTTTGTAATTGTGCAACATTTAGACCCAACCCACGATAGTCTACTCTCTGAAATTTTACAACGCACCACCAGGATGCCTGTGGTCGAAGTATCCGACCAGCAGCAGACTAAACCAAATTGCGTGTATGTCATTCCACCCAATCGCGATATGGCGATTTTGCACGGGAAATTGATTCTAAGTGTTCCTCATGAGCCGCATGGACAGCGTTTACCCATCGATGCGTTTTTGCGCTCACTCGCTGAAGATCGGCAAGAAAAGGCTATCGGTATTATCCTTTCTGGTACGGGCACCGATGGCACGCAAGGCTTGCGCGCAATCCTGGGTGCAGGGGGAGTTACCTTGGTACAGGAGCCGTCCAACGCCAAATACGACGGGATGCCTGCCAGCGCTATTAAGGCAGGTTACGCATCTCAAGTTCTTCCCGTTGACAAAATGCCGGAAGCCCTGCAATTGGGCATTCGTCAATTTGCCGTTCAAAAACAAATTCACAATAATCCAAAAGAGGTAAACGGGATTAGTCGCGTTTTGTTGCAATTGCGCACATTGACCGGGCACGATTTCTCACAATATAAAAAAAGTACGATTGTTCGCCGTATCGAACGGCGTATGTCGCAAAATGCTATCGAAGACGCCGATATTTATGCCCGTTTTCTTAAAGAGCACCCGTCTGAAGGACACGCGCTGTTTAAAGAACTGCTGATCAATGTCACCAATTTTTTTCGGGATACAGATGCATTTGTTACCTTACAAAATGAAATCTTACCGGCATTATGCAAAGATAAATCCGAACACTCTCTATTTCGCGCATGGGTTGCAGGTTGCGCCACCGGCGAGGAAGCTTATTCAATTGCGATTCTGTTAAAAGAATTAATGGAGGAGCATCATTATGAATTCAAAGTACAAATTTACAGCACCGATCTGGACGATGAAGCCATAGCAATAGCCCGTGCGGGCGTGTATCCACCGAATATTGCGCAAGATGTCAGCCCTGAACGCCTTCGTCGCTTCTTTACCAAGGAAGATGCCGGTTATCGGATAAAGAAGGAAATTCGTGAAATGGTCGTATTCGCTATCCAAAATGTGATTAAAGATCCGCCATTCACCAAACTCGACCTGCTGAGCTGCCGAAATTTAATGATTTATCTGGGACCGGAATTGCAAAACCGCTTGATTCCAACCTTTCATTACGCGCTCAAGCCTAACGGCGTTTTGTTTCTGTCGACTTCCGAGAGTATCGGCAACTTTACCGAACTGTTTTCATCGATAAATCGCAAATGGAAGTTTTACCGGGCCATCCATTCCATTGTCTCTTCCCGCACAGTAATGACGAATGTTTTGTCCTGGACCACAGAAAAAGACCTCAAAACACCGGAGGAAATAAAGGTTAAACCGAAAGAAACTAACTTCGCCGACCTCACTCGCCGTGTGATGATGCAATGCTATGCGCCTGCTTCGGTCATTACCGACCTCAAAGGAAACATCCTCTATGTACACGGTGAAACCGGAAAATATTTGCGCCCAGCGCCCGGACAGTCCGCCTTCAACGTCATCGAAATGGCGAGAGAAGGCCTGGAACTTGAACTAAGAAACGCAATACGCACGGCGGCCAATGATGGAGCATCTACGCTAAACCGGGAAATACAGGTAAAAATGGATAGCGGCGTCACATCGGTCAGTTTTAGCGTTCGACCGCTTGCCAGCTACGATAGCAGCCAAAATTTTCTGATGGTCAGTTTCCAGGAGATTGCCAATCCTCCGTTACCCTCGGCAAAGAGTCGGCAACGCGTTGCTAAACCGAAAGAATTAGGGCGGATCGAAGAATTGGAACGCGACCTTGCTTATTTAAAGGAAAATTATCAAGCCACACTGGAGGAACAACAAGCGTCCAATGAAGAGCTGAAGTCGACTAACGAAGAAATGCAATCCACTAATGAAGAGCTTCAGTCGACAAACGAAGAATTGGAAACTTCCAAAGAGGAACTGCAATCGGTTAATGAAGAACTCATCACCGTCAATTCAGAATTACAGGCCAAAATCGACCAACTGGCCGGTATGCAGAACGACATGAAGAACTTGCTCGATAATACCCATATCGGGACTGTATTTCTAGACGAAAAAATGAAAATTCGACGCTTTACACGCGAGGCAACGGTTATTTACCGGCTGGTAGCTACGGATATAGGCAGACCCTTGAGCGACATCAAATCCAATTTCGAAGGTGAAGCGCTCTTGCTCCGGGCCAAGTCTGTGCTGGAAACGCTAATACCGTTTGAGCAAGAAATTCAAATCCATGACGGGATTTGGCACTTAGCGCGTATTCAACCCTACCGCACCTTGGAAAATGTGATTGAAGGTATCGTGCTGACTTTTACCGACATCAGCAAACGCGTTGAGGCGGAAAATGCCGTGCGCTTGGCGCGCGACCTCGCTGAAAGCGTCGTCGATACCATAGACGAACCCTTATTAGTCATGGACGGCGACTTTAAAGTGATTTCCGCAAACCGTTCCTTTTACCGGTTTTTTCAAGTGGCCGTTGCCGATACGGTTGGACGGAAAATTTACGAACTAGGCAACAACCAATGGAATATTCCGGCTTTAAGGGAATTGTTGGAAATCATTTTACCTCGCGATCAAGCCGTAAAGGATTTTTTAGTGGAACATGATTTTCCTATTATCGGACATCAGAAAATACAATTGAATGCTCGCCGCATTATCGGAAAGTCCAGCGAATTATCGTTGATTTTACTGACAACAAAAGAGGTCGGCGGTCGGATTAATCAAAAGGAGAAAAACCTATGAGCCAAAAATGGGATGGAATTGAGCGACGCAAATCGCTAAGAGCAGAAGCTGAATCCCTACTAGGTAGTTTATCGCCAAATCAAATGGCGGCCCAGCCTTCGGAAATCCTGATGCATGAGCTTCTCGTCCATAAAGTCGAACTGGAAATGCAGAATGAAGAATTGCGAAGGGCTCATGCTGAATTAGAGCAAGCACGAGATCACTATCTGGAACTTTATGAATTTGCCCCGGTTGGCTATATCACAATTGATCGAAAAGGGTTGATTAAGGAAATCAACCTCAAGGGGGCTGCATTCCTAGGCGTTGATCGAGCTAAATTGATCAATCAACGTTTCTCGACATTTATCTCCGATCAGGATCAAGACCGTTGGTATCGCCTGTTCCTAAACATGATGGAGCAACCCAAAGGCGAGCAGCAAAAATTAGGCTTGGAGATAATGCGTGCCGATGGAACGCCGTTTCAGGGCTATCTTGACTGTGTGCGCAAAGAACTAGTGGAAGAATCTCCGATTTTGCGAATTGCTTTAACCGACCTGACCGAACACTATACGATCTCAGAGCAAGTTGAATAAGTAGGGGTTTATTATTCCTTAGCTCAATTATCCATAGAACGACGCTTAAACGTCCCTTCCCTGCGGCAATTAATAATGCATTCTTATTGATTCGGCTATTAAAGTCTGAACCGTTCGTGCCGAACAAATCGAAGTACAGACAGCCTTTCGACTGGTTCAATACCCGAAGTGCATAAAGGCGAACGGACATTAAAACGTCATAGGATATTATCCTTAGCACAAACTAACATTCCTGTCTGTGGGTTACCGAACAGATAAGGTCGTTTTAATTTTTTAATATTAAATTAGGCGGCATGTTGATCGACTTGTAGGTTGGCTATTTGTTTTCTTTAGCATTAAAAAAATGGGGAGGGGGGGGGGGGGGGGGGGGGGGAGGGGGGGGGGGGGGGGGGGAAGAAGGGGGGGGGGGGGGGACGCCGCGTTTCTTGGATCGATAAAAGTCTAGGAAACATCACAAAATCAAAGTTCTCCATGAATTTTTAAACTATCGGCAGACCGCCGTAAAGAGGAGTTGTCTATTAAAAAATACATAGACACTAACGAATAACGGAAAACGGGAACATTACAAATCCTCTAAACCTCGGAATAAGATTGAGATATGCCAAAAATTAATTTTGCTATCTCAAGAATTAGGAAATATTCGGTTAATTTGATTTTTAGTATTTCCCTGAGATTCGATCTCTCCTATAACGAACTTTTAGTTTTTTAAACAGCTACAATTGAATAATAGGTTTAAATAATGATTGTTCCAATTTCTCCTCACCAAAACCATCTGCTCGACGCACTGCCCATGAATGAGTACGAGCGCCTTAAACCTTATTTGGAACATGTTCCTATGGCGCTGAGCGAAGTGCTTTACGAGTCGGGCGATACATTGAATTTTCTCTATGTCCCTACAACCTGCATCGTATCCTTGCTCTATGTCATGGAAAATGGGGCCTCAGCCGAAATCGCTGTGGTCGGTAACGAGGGTATTATCGGTGTCGCCCTTTTTATGGGCGGCGGCAGTATGCCGAACCGGGCCGTGGTGCAGAGCGCCGGTTATGCTTATCGAATCCGGAAACATCAATTTATGCAAGAGTTTCAGCGCAACGGGCCGCTGCTTAATGTGTTGCTGCGCTATACCCAAGCCTTGATTTATTTGATGGGGCAAACCGCTGTTTGCAACCGTCATCACTCGGTGGACCAACAGCTTTGCCGTTGGTTGTTGCTCAGCCTTGACCGGTTAGCGTCGAATACATTAGCTATGACCCAGGAATTGATCGCAAATATGTTGGGCGTGCGCCGCGAAGGCGTCACCGAAGCCGCCGGAAAACTTCAACAAGCCGGTTTGATTAACTATACCCGCGGCCGGATCACAGTATTGGATAGGGAAGGATTAGAAGAGCGGGCTTGTGAGTGCTATCGGGTAGTCAAAACAGAGTTCGACCGTTTGCTTGCTTACCCTGAGCATAAAACAGCCCACATATTCCAATACGATGACAATAACGCGATAAATGCGAATCATCTTTCTCAGGACAAAACCGGATGAAAGCAACGATGCTATCTATTATTATTGATTCGGCCTTTTAAAGTCTGAACCGTTCGTGCTGAGCGAGTCGAAGCACAGACCGTCTTTCGACAGGCTCAAGACGAACGGAAGTAAATACTTCATAGGGCCGAATCTATAGGAGCCGAATTGAAAACACTCAATTACAAGAAAGGATATAAGCTTAATTAATTCGGCCTTGTTAAGCCTTAACTCCGATTCCCGTTTAACCTGTCGTGGCATGTATCCAACATCAAACTATACGCGTTGAAACAATACGGTAAGGCTACACTGATACAAATTTATTATTCTTGATTACAACATGGACAAATCGATTATTCAGCCAAAGGGTAAATCAGAACAAACGGCTTGGTGGCTAAAACCACTAGCAGAACCTATGGCTGCATCGGCAACCGATGCCGCAGGATTATCCGGTAAAGAGGCCCGTTCCCGACTAGCCAAATTTGGGCCGAACCTGTTTCGCGATCATCGAGAACAGTCCTTAATCCTTCAATTTTTAGCCCGTTTTAAAAACCCGCTGGTCATCCTTCTTCTTGTAGCCAGTGCTATTTCAGCCTTTACCGGTGAAATGACCAACTTTGTGATCATCACCGTGATGGTGTTGTTGAGCGTGACGCTGGATTTTGTCCAGGAACACCGGGCGGGTAAAGCGGCGGAAAGCCTACGTAAATCAGTGTCGGTGCAAGCCAGGGTTATCCGTGACGGCAAACCCATCGAAATACCGGTGACTGGCGTCGTTCCCGGCGACCTCGCCGTACTTTCGGCTGGCGATATGATTCCTGCGGATGGTGTTGTATTGGAAGCAAACGACCTCTTCGTCAAACAAGCGCTGCTGACTGGTGAATCTTATCCCGTTGAAAAGCGTCCCGGCACCCTTACCGCAGATGCGACTGAGTTGCAGGACGCTACCAATGCGCTATTCATGGGAACGACTGTCATCAGCGGAAGCGCACGGATGCGTGTCGTTAAGACGGGTACGGGTACGGCTATTGGAGCTATTGCCGATAGACTTACCGGTCGACCGCCACCGACAGCTTTTGAAATAGGAACCCACCGTTTCGGCCTACTCATCATGCGGTTGACTATCCTGCTCGTTCTCTTTGTGCTCTTGGTTAATGCCCTAATGCACAAGCCTTGGCTGGAGTCTTTCCTGTTTGCTGTTGCATTGGCGGTGGGGCTGACCCCGGAACTGCTGCCTATGGTGGTATCGGTTACCTTGTCGAAAGGCGCCATGCACATGGCTAAGAAACGGGTGATTGTTAAACGCTTGGCCGCTATCCAAAACCTAGGGTCGATGGATGTTTTATGTACCGATAAAACCGGCACGTTGACCGAGGCGAAAATTCGGCTGGAACAACATGTCGATCCGCAGGGAAAACCCAGCGAGCGGGTATTGGAACTCGCCTATCTCAACAGCTTCTTTGAAACCGGCCTGAAAAGCCCGCTCGACGATGCAATCTTGGCTCACGAAAATATAGACGTAAGCGCCTGGAAAAAGATCGATGAAGTCCCATTCGACTTTGAACGCCGACGGGTGTCCGTATTGCTGGACAAAGGCAATGGCAGAATATTGGTAGTCAAAGGTGCATCGGAAGAAATTATTGAGCTTTGCACCCACTATGAAGAAAAGAGTAATGAGGCCCAGATTCCGCTCGATAAGGCTTCACGGGATCGTATCCACGGCGAGCATATCGCCCTCGAAAAGGAAGGTTTCCGGGTATTGGGTATTGCATGGCGGGAAGTTGCAGTAGATCATCCCCATGCCGTGATTAGTGATGAGTCGGAACTTGTTTTCGCCGGTTTTGCAGGCTTTCTCGACCCACCCAAGCAGAGTGCCGGTGCCGCCCTTGCTGCCCTCCAGGATAGCGGGGTGTCGGTCAAGATTGTTACCGGTGATAGCGAACTGGTGACTCAGCATGTCTGCACCCAATTGAATATTCCTGTGACAGGCTTGTTAACCGGCAAAGAGATTGCTCAGATGGATGATTCGGCCTTGCGAATCAGAGTGGAAACAACAAACTTGTTTTGCCGGGTAAATCCTTCGCAGAAGGATCGTGTTATTTTGGCTCTCAAGGCGCGCGGCCATGTGGTCGGCTATATGGGGGACGGCATCAATGACACCCCTTCACTGCACTCGGCAGATGTCGGTATCTCAGTCGACTCGGCTGTCGATGTCGCAAAAGAAGCCGCCGACATGATCCTTCTCGACCAGGACTTGAACGTTCTGCTTGACGGCGTGATGGAAGGACGACGTACCTTCGGCAATATCATGAAATACATCATGATGGGTACCAGCTCTAACTTCGGCAACATGTTCAGCATGGCAGGCGCTGCACTGTTTTTGCCCTTTCTGCCGATGTTGCCGACCCAAATCTTGCTCAATAATATATTGTACGATCTTTCCGAAGTCCCAATTCCGCTAGATAAGGTCGATCTGGAGGAACTCCGAAAACCTAGGGTCATGGACATGAACTTTATACGCAATTTCATGCTGGTGATTGGGCCTATCAGTTCGGCTTTCGACTTCCTGACATTCTACGTCATGTTAGTCGTGCTGAAAGCCAACGAAACGTTGTTCCAAACCGGCTGGTTTGTAGAATCCCTGTCTACCCAAGTCCTGGTGATATTCATCATCCGCACCCGTGGCAATCCTTTCAAAAGCCGCGCTCATCCTATGCTGGTAGCAACATCTTTAGCGGTAGTGGCTTTAGGAGCGACCCTGCCTTTTACCCCAATCGGATCGTATTTCGGTTTTGTTCCGCCACCCGCTCAGTTTTATGCCATCCTGGCGGCAATGGTAGTGGTATATCTGGCTATAGTCGAGGCGGCTAAAAGAGGTTTTTATCACTGGTATTTTAATCATTATTTGTTGTTTTAGTGCTTCATGAACAACAACTTTTTGCCTGATTTGGAAATGAAAATTATCTGCAGCAATAGCTTTCTCACTGTTCAATATAAAATCATTGCAATTTAGCTGTCGGCTGTTCATTCACATGCTTACACTATGACTTTCCACTATTTCATAAGCGTTATTCAATCACTGGAGGCCATTTATGGCTTTCTTCCTGGCAAGACTTGCACCAACTGTAAAGCGCATCGTATAACACCATACCGTGCTTTAGCATGTCATGGTCGTCCCTGAAGTTTTGCGACAGCCCCAACGACACGGCATACAAACCAGCCGATTGGGGCGTCAAATCCAGCCTTGACGTATCGGCTCCACGGACAATGACTGCCAAATGCTGGAGCGCGGGATCGGTTAAGCCATATTTCAGTAGGAAAGCATCGAAACTGCACAGGTCGCCGACATGGGACAGTTCTGCACCGGGAATATCATAAGGGATAGCGCCTGTTTCTTCCGCTACCTTAAATACTTCGGTCGCAGCCACGTGCAGAGAAATTCCGCTTCTTTATCGATAAAACGTTCGATGAGCCAAGGGCACGCAATGCGGTCGATCTTAGGACGTTCACGGGTAATCCATTTCATCGAATACTCCCAGCCAACCCTATGTAAGGAAATTTCATAAGAATAGACCTACCTGTTCTAACAGGGGTTTGAGGTAAGTCATTAATAAGCCTACTGTACCGCAGAAAGCGATCACAGGGATTACACCGGCTTTGAATCTCAATAATGCCAGTAAGGCTGCAAGGCCTATCACTAACACAACCAGATCAAGTCGGGCTTCGAAGCCGTTAGGCCAAAAGACATGGTAAGCAAAAAATGCTGCCAAATTTAGGATAACGCCGACCACAGCGGCGGTAATACCAGTTAACGGCGCGGTAAACTTTAAATTACCGTGGGTTGATTCGACCAAAGGGCCGCCTGCCAAGATGAATAAAAAACTGGGTAAAAATGTAAAGTAGGTCACAACACTGGCCGCCGTGGCGCCTGCAAGGAAAAGCTGGTCGGCTCCAAACAACTCTTTTGTCCATCCCGCAACAAAGCCGACGTAAGTGACTACCATGATTAAAGGACCCGGCGTAGTTTCGCCCAAGGCTAGCCCATCAATCATTTGATGGGGTGTCAACCATTGGTAGTGATCTACTGCACCTTGATAGACATATGGCAAGACTGCGTAGGCGCCGCCAAAGGTCAGCAGTGCCGCCTTTGTGAAAAACCAACCCATCTGGGTCAATGCCCCTTCCCAGCCATATCGACCACACAATAATCCGATTGCACCGCCCCATAAAATCAAACCGATCACTATTAATTTACCTAACCGTTTAACGCTGAATTTGGCATGGTCTGGAATCGGTGTGTCGTCGTCGATCAGTGCTTTACCGTAACGTTGTTTTGCATTGCCGTGACCACCGCCAACGGTGAATTTCTCAGGTGCATACTTACCTCCGATAGCACCGAGTAGCGCCGCAACGAGAACGATCAAGGGAAATGGCGTATCGAATACGAAGATGGCAAAAAACGCTAAACCTGCCATTGCCCATAGCAGCCCATTTTTCAATGCCCGCGACCCAATCCGGTAAGCCGCAAACAGCACAATCGCGGTAACGGCTGGCTTGATACCGTATAGAACTCCGGCAACAGCGGGTAAATGCCCGAAAGCCAGATAAATCCAGCTCAGGCCAATCAGGATAACGAGAGACGGCAGCACGAACAGACTTCCGGCAATCACTCCACCCAGGGTGCGATGCATTAGCCAACCAATGTAAATCGCCAACTGCTGGGCTTCGGGACCGGGCAGTAACATACAATAGTTCAACGCATGTAGATAACGTCGTTCCGAAATCCAGCGTTTTTTCTCGACTAAATCCTGATGCATGATGGCAATTTGTCCGGCAGGACCGCCGAAACTGATGAAGCCCAGTTTTAACCAATACCAAAAGGCTTGGCCTAACGAAACAGGTTGTGGTGGTGAAGAGAGAGATTCGCTGTCATTCATGCGTTGTTTCCTGAAAAAGCCTGGTAATAGGAATCAAAAATTTTGTTCGTTTCAATCAGCAAATCATCATCGGAAGACCAGCGTTGTTTCATTCCCCGGACCAGTGTTTCCAAACCCGCCGCTTCCGGTACCGGAATACCGCCCACATCCAGATAATGCACCAAGTTTGCAATTTGGTTCAGCCCGTTATCTTTCCCTAACCCGAAACTCGCCAGCAATACCTCAAAAGTCACTTTTGCACCGACATGCGTAAATTCAGCCCCGTCAAAATCAAAGCCTAACGCATCGGCAGGACACTCGCCAGGATCAATTAGCCAAATAAAATTGGCATCGGGATCGATAAAGCGCTGAATAAGCCAGGCACTCGCCAGCCGGTCGATCCAAGGACGCTGGCGGGTTGCCCATATCCGCCCTTGATAATCTGCCAATCGAAGCAGTTTGATTCGCCGGTTAACGGCCTGAGGTTCATCCGGCATCAGGTGTTCATTAATGTTATGCTCCAAATCTTCCAAGGCAAAAGCGGCTTGTTCACGCGCCGCACCGGGGAAAAAATCCTGCATCGCGATAGCTTCTAAGTCTTTCCGAAACCGTTGGAGTTGTTTTCGCAATTTATCAACGTCTACCGATAGGAAATCGCTTCGGCTAGCTTGATGGATGGATTCAATCAGCTTTGTATAGTCAGCAGACCGGTCAAACAGGCTCTCGAAAGCCTGTTGTTGTTCTGGATTCTCAGCCTCTAAAACAAGAACATGGGAACTTCCGCCCCCAGAAAGTATGTCTTCAGCTTGCTTTTTAAAAGTTTGCCTGAATTCCTTACGGTTCGGCATTAAATAAACCCCGTCACGTAGCACCGCGCAGCCCAGCGCTTTCACAACCCGCCAGACCCGCATCCGTCCAGCGGAATTTTGGGTTGGCAGACTGACAATCAGGATAAGCCATGAAGGGATCATGTGTTTGTTCTTATTTTACATATTTGTTTAATATTCTACATTAACTATTTTACAGAGCAAAGCATCAATCAAAAATGTTTCTCAGGTTTACGTTTAAGCCTATAAATTTATAGTTGAATATTTGCAATTAACGGGAATAGCTACTTTCTGCAGTCTTGGGATAGCCTTATGCACAATTAACATCTTAAGATCTAAGCACACAGGCTTAACTAGATATAACAAAGCTTTCTGGGGATAACAGATAGTATTAGGTGGGCGTTTTGGCGGTCGTTACAACTCGACCGAATGTTATCAGTCGTTAAAATACCGTATGCAGACGAGTTGGTTTTGACCCATTAAGGCAGTGATATGATAATTTCGACAGTGTTCTGTTGACAACTTGACGGGGCAGATTAGATTTTTAAGTCAATATAACTAGTCGCCCCTGAAAAAGCGCGATTTTAAAAAACGAAATCCTGTCAGGTTACCATTGTCACGAAGGTGTTGATTTCCCTAGGCAACCACTCTGACAAAGACCGGCAAAACCAAGGCCAAAAAATCCGGTGTTGCCGGAGGATCACGCGGATGTTGTGACCTGCGCCGCACAGGATGGCATGCATGGCATCGCCCAACGCGCCTTTGAGATAGTTGCGCCGGAGCAGGCTGTCGTTTTCAGGTGCCTAATGACCGGGTCGGCAGCGCAGGTGCCCTTTGCCGTCGGTGAGATAATCGCCGAAGGCCTTATCCAACGCCTGCCAGTCAATCTTCCCGGCGAGAAGGACAAGCTCGTGGCGAGGATTCAGCAAATCGGCAAGGGCTATTTTGAACAGGTCGTTTTGAATGACGGTTTCTTGGCGTTTGGGCAACATGGCGGGCAATAATTGCAAGAAATTAAACCGTATTTTATCAATTCCTTGCAGTTATTGCCCAGCCAAATGGCTTCTTTTTAACTTATTATCTATTGGTTGTATGATTTTCAGAGGCGACTATATAGTTTAACCAAGCACAGTACGGCAACCGTATTAAACAGGATACAAATGCACAAATGTTTTAAATGCAAAGCTTCACTCACGACAACTAAATTTTAGGAGACGCAAATGCCGCAATGGTTTGAAGATAACGCACAGTCCATCGGTCGCACGCCGCTTGTAAAGTTGAACAGGATCACTGACGGCGCGCAAGCCACCGTCTTGTCAAAAATTGAAGGCCGCAACCCCGCCTATTCAGTCAAATGCCGGATCGGTGCGGCAATGGTTTGGGATGCTGAACAGCGCGGGCTATTGGGTCCCGGTAAAGAATTGGTTGAACCTACCAGCGGCAACACCGGCATTGCCCTGGCATTTGTAGCTGCCGCCAAGGGAATCCCGCTTACCTTAACCATGCCGGAAAGTATGAGTTTGGAGCGTCGAAAATTATTAGTCGCCTACGGCGCTAATTTGGTACTCACCGAAGCAGCCCGCGGCATGACCGGCGCCGTCAACAAAGCGGAAGAAATTGCCGCTTCCGACCCCAATCGTTATGTCTTGCTCCAACAATTTAAAAACCCGGCCAACCCCGCCATTCATGAACAAACTACAGGCCCTGAAATTTGGGATGACACTGATGGTAACGTTGATATTTTTGTTTCCGGCGTGGGCACAGGCGGCACGATTACTGGCGTTACTCGCTACCTTAAAAAGACCAAAGGCAAGCCGATTATTTCGGTCGCCGTCGAACCCACCGCAAGCCCGATACTGACGCAAAAACTTGCCGGTGAAGAATTAAAGCCTGCCCCACACAAAATACAAGGCATCGGCGCCGGATTTGTTCCCGATATTCTGGATTTATCTTTAGTCGACAAAATCGAACAAGTCACTAATGAAGAAGCGATTGAATACGCAAGACGACTGGCGTTGGAAGAAGGCATTCTATCGGGAATCTCATGCGGAGCTGCTGTAGCCGTTGCCGTACGTTATGCCAAACTTCCCGAAAATACAGGCAAAACAATCGTGGTAGTGTTGCCTGATTCCGGTGAACGCTATTTAAGTTCAATCTTATTTGAAGGGCTTTTTGATGAAAAAGGACTACCGATTGATCCATGCTAAGTAACATGGGTGGTTGATTAATAGCCATGAATAAATCAAAAATATTTAGTATCTTTAACATTAACTTTATTTCTGCTATCACGTAGCAGTCGCACAATAAATGGAATCAATGAGTTATATGTAGATATTGGTGAATAAATTAATTTTCAGGCTCAAGCCCAGAATTTATATCTCCATCTATTGAATCAATTTCATCATCTATAAGATCAAGAATTGCATTTGTAGTAAATCGCCACACATTAATTATAGGGAATATCGATCATTGAGCGCACCGTATCAAGTACAAGATACAAACTATGTAATTCGTCTTATCGCTTAATTAGTTAACTAGCAATTCAAAATTTTCGAAGCGAGTTCGGTTCCGATTATCCTGGACTTGATTTTGGCAAAAGCGGTGTCCCTGCCTGTCGATGTGTCGTCTTCAAAAGGCGAAAATCCGCAATCGTCAGTCGTCCCCAGTTGCGCGACAGGAATATAGTCTGCAGCCTGCAAGATGCGGTCGCGCACTTGTTCCGGTTCTTCCACATCGGGGTTAATCACGTCGATTACGCCGACATAAATGCGTTGCCCCGGCTTGAGGTGATTTTTGATGATGCCCAACACTTGCTCGGGGTTTTTCTCGCTGGCCAATTGCATATAAAAATTGGTCGCATCCAGTTTAAATAAATCGGGGATCAAGTCAGCATAATCCACATCGGCGCTATGGGTAGAATCATGGTCGCCGCCAGGACACGTATGCACACCAATTCGCTTGCGTTCCTCGATTGTAAAGTGACTTAACACCCGATTATTAAGATCAATGAAATCTTGCAGCAGTTTTTTGCTGGGATCGAGTTTGACCGATAAACGGCCTTCGGTGAAATCGATCTGGACATGATAAGCCCCAGCCTCAAAACAGCCGCGAATATCCGCTACCGTCTCCTGGATTAAATCGGTTATGAAGGCCTCCCGGGAATAACCGGGGACACCTTCTGCCGGATAGAGCAAGCTTAAAGCAGATGCCGAGATTACCGCTTCTTTGATAGGTTTATGGGCATAGCGTTTGGCGGCTTTAACATAAGCGCCCGCATGGATGCCGTACTTAAACGGCCCAGCCGTTAGCTTTGGTAACTGCCTGGTGTGACCGTCTTCAAAGGGTATTGTGACCCCGTCAGCAGCGATATTAGTGAGATTGAGCAAAGGGTAAGTGGCGAAACTCGATTTGGTTTGTTCGCCGTCGGAAATTACGGGTGATCCGGTCGCCTCCAAACGGGCAATGGTATCTTTGAGCGCATCCTCATACAAAGCATCTAACTTTGCTTGAGAAAGCTTTCCTAGTCTAAATTGCTCGATTCCCTCAAGAAGCGCTGGCGGACGTGGAATACTGCCAATGGATTCGGTCGGTAATGTCATGTCTCTGTCCTGTTTTAATTATTAGAAATTGTCTATCGCGTTGAGTTTTGATGGTTAATATTTGGGATGTCTAGCACCGATAAAGCACCATAATGCGACATAAAATAAGGCACAAGTAGGTAAGAAGACTTTCAAATTGTTAATATCCTTTATTGGAATATTGTCGTTAAGACAGATACCGATAATCTGCAGGTTAAATCTTGTGCTGTCTTATCAGTCAACTCATTTTGATACCTTTAAGAATCTAGAAATCCATTTAAAGCTCTCCCATAAACACTTCGATTACAAGCTTAATATATCCACTTTAAATCAAGATTTATCTACTTCGTATCAGGATTTACCCCTGTTGAAAATTATATTATTAAAGCCAAGTTAAAAACCTCACTGACTGACAAATATTTGAATATAACTTTTAAACATAGGGAAACAATCAAAGTGGAAAAATAAGAAGCTTTGTTGAATTGGATCCAAAATCAAGAACACATTTCATAAAGAATTTCGGACAGCTTAAATAAACGTGATTTCAAATCATATTTTGAGTCAGTTGTTTATTAGTCTGATTAATTGGGAGCATAAAGCTAGGGATTTTTAAATTTCATCGGAGAAACGCTATGTCGAACAGCAAAGTTGCAACTACTGCAAAGAGTGATAATTCGAAAGATACACCTGCTAAAACACCAGAAAGCAAAAAATCGCCCGAGAGTTATCCTGATGCCGTTGAACTGTTAACGACCGATCATAAAGCGGTAAAAAATCTTTTCGAAACCTATCAAAAATTGTTGAACAAAGCGTCGGAGAGCAAAGAGCTGAGTGCCTTGGCTAATCAGATCTGTGTGGCGTTAACTGTCCACGCCCAAGTGGAGGAAGAATTGCTATACCCCGCTATGCGTAAAAGCTTTGACACGCAAGAGCTTATCGATGAGGCCGCTGTTGAGCATGCCACCGTTAAAGCCTTGATTGAGCAAATCACCTCCGGCAACCGAAGGGATTCGTTATATGACGCCAAGGTTAAAGTACTCGGCGAATATATCGACCACCATGTTAAAGAGGAAGAAGGCGAAATTTTTCCGAAAGCGAAAAAGCTAAAACTGGATTTACATGCTTTAGGAAAAGCCATCGCCATCCGTAAAGCGGAGTTAATGGACGAACCTGCAGACATAATAGAGAACAAAGACAAATCAGCAGCAGGGTTAACGGAACAAAGTAAATCCCCGAAATCGTCAGCTAAAAAAGAGGAAACGACCGTAGCGGCGAGCAAGGATGAGAGTACGAACAAGAAAAGTACATCTCCCTAGGTCAATCTGATGAAGTTATAGGAGTCGTAGCAATGTCTGAACAAAAACTACCGTTAGACAAAAACGGTGCGCCGCATCAGGATGCGAGCAATGGCTATGAGGTTTTAACCACTAGTCACGGCGTACCCATCGGCAACAACCAATCTCATCTACGGGTTGGTGAAGTCGGGCCTTTACTTATGGAAGATTTCCATTTTCGGGAGAAGATTTTCCATTTCGATCACGAACGTATCCCTGAACGCGTGGTGCATGCCAGGGGTTACGGTGCACATGGTTTTTTCGAAACAACCACCGAATTATCAGAGATTACTTCAGCCGATATATTCCAGCGTAAAAACGAAAAAACACCGGTCTTCGTTCGATTTTCAACGGTCGTCGGGAGTAAAGGCTCAGCCGATTTGGCTCGGGATGTTCGTGGGTTTGCCGTTAAGTTCTATACCAAGGAAGGCAATTGGGATTTAGTCGGTAACAACATCCCGGTCTTTTTTATTCAAGACCCTATCAAGTTTCCCGATTTGGTTCATTCCGTCAAAGAAGAACCGGATAGGGGGTTTCCACAAGCGCAATCGGCACATGATAACTTTTGGGATTTCATCTCCCTATCGCCAGAAAGCATGCACATGGTGATGTGGGTCATGTCTGACCGGACAATCCCAAGGTCCTTGCGGTTCATGGAGGGGTTTGGCGTGCATACCTTCCGTTTTGTTAACAAAAAAGGTAAATCCACTTTTGTTAAATTTCATTGGAAACCGAAACTGGGTGTGCAATCGGTTGTCTGGGATGAAGCCGTCAAAATTAACGGTGCCGACCCTGATTTCCATCGCAGGGATTTATGGGATGCCATTTCCAAGGGTGACTTTCCGGAATGGGAGTTAGGCATTCAAACCTTCGATGAAAAGTTCGCGGAAAGTTATGATTTCAGCATACTTGATCCGACAAAACTGATTCCGGAAGAAATTATTCCGTTAAAAATTGTCGGTCGTTTGGTATTGGATCGTGTCGTCGATAATTTTTTTGCCGAGACTGAACAGGTTGCGTTCCTGACCCATAATATCGTTCCCGGTATCGATTTTACCGATGATCCGTTACTGCAAGGCAGAAACTTTTCTTACCTTGACACCCAACTCAAACGATTGGGTAGTCCGAATTTCGCACATCTACCGATTAATGCCCCGAAATGCCCGATGCATGCTTTTCATCAAGACGGGCATATGACGACCAACAACCGTGAAGGCCGGGTGAATTATGAACCGAACAGTTGGGGTAAAGCGATAGGCGGACCTAGAGAAAGTCGTGAACAAGGATTTATCAGCTTTCCTGAAGTAATTAGCGGTGAAAAGCTGCGGATAAGACCTGAAGCCTTTGCCGACCATTACAGTCAGGCAAGACAGTTTTATCTAAGCCAATCAGCGTTGGAAAAAAAACATATTGCCGATGCCTTGATATTTGAACTCAGCAAAGTTGAAACCCCGATGATTCGAGAGCGTACGGTTGGTCATTTGCGTAATATCGATAATGACTTCGCGCTTACTGTAAGCAACAAGCTAGTGTAACGTCCTCAACAAACATTAAGATATGATACAATTGGTGTCCATGAGAACGCCAATGAAAATTACACTGATTGAAGAGGATCGAACAACTGGAACGTTGAAGGCCGGTCTGTTGGGGCTAAACAAAGACTACGGGCTAGAATGGTACTGATGACCGCCGAGGGCTTGTCAACAACGGTCATTATGGCAACGTTGGGGTCGCAACCCGACCTTGAACAAGTGGGAATCGCTATCTCGAAAGTGGTGTTGAAGGGCTCAAGAAAGGCAAGACCCGCCCGTCGCGGATACCGCCGCTGCCGACTGACAAAGTCCAAGAAGTCCTGGCCTTGACATTGACCGGTAAACCGGCTGCCGCGACGCAGTGGAGTTGCCGGACGATGGCGGAGCAGGTCGGCATTTCCCGGATGGCGGTGCAGGCATCTGGCGGAGCCAAACCGAAGCCCCATCAATGAAGGGCTTTAAGGTTTCGAACGACCCGCTGTTCGCCGAAAAGTGCGCGATGTCGTGGGCCTTACCTGGACCCACCGGAGAAGGCCATCGTGTTTTCCGTCGACGAGAAAAGCCAAATCCAGGCGCTAGATCGTAGCCAACCCGGCCTGCCGATGAAGCCGGGAAAAGCGGGACGATGACGCACGATTATAAGCGACATGGCACCACAACTTTGTTTGCGGCACTCGACCAGACCGAACGGTGATTGGGCAATGCCAGCCCAGGCACCGCCACGACGAGTTCCTCAAGTTCCTGAAGACAATTGACCGGCGAACCGACAAAACCTTGGCATTGCATTTGATCGTCGACAACTATGCGACGCACAAACATGCCGAAGTAAAGGACTGGCTGGCCCAGCATCCCCGGTTCCACTTACCTTCACGCCAACTCGGCCCCATGGCTCAACTTAGTGAGCGTTTCTTCCGACATTACCGAGGAAGTATCCGGCGTGGTGTTTTCCACAGTGTTGACGACCCAAAACAGCGATACAGGAGTATCTCGACCACCGCAATAGCAACCCAAAACCTTACCATTGGACAGCCAAACCAGAGACGATCTTGGCTAAAGTAGACAAAGCTAAAGATATGTTGAGGACGTTACACTAGGGATGAAATTACCTGAAGCCATCAAACCGGCAAAGTCACCCATATTGGATTTACCTAAGGCATCCTCATTAAGCCTGATGGCTAAACCGACAACGTTTGCCGGAAGAAAGCTGGGGCTTTTAGTGGCTAACGGCGCCGGCGCCGATATTTTTAATTATGTAATTTATGAGATCGACAAGCTTAAAGCCACTGTTGAAGTGATTGCGCCGCAAATAGGAAATATTTCTTTAAGCGATAATTCTAAAGTTAAGGTTGATCACTTTATTGGCGCTGCACCTTCCGTCTTGTTTGATGCCGTTGTTTTGTTAATCCCAAACGATACCGACATCGATTTAAGCCTAAAACCTAAAATCGCCGACTTTGTTACTGATGCAATCAATCATTTTAAATATATCGGCTACAGTCCCGCCTTGCTCGATTATTTAAACAAGATCGATCTTGAATCTCAAATGGATGGTGGCTGTTTTTGCTAACGTCAGCAGACACTGTGACCGATTTTATGATAAGCCTAAACAAACTCAGGTTTTGGGAAAGGGAGGCCGAGTCGGCGAAAGCATAAGCATTGGGCAATAAGGCAATTAGCTGCCAAGCAAGTTAAGGCAACTGCATATTAAGTGTTCTATAAAATTAAATGTTGGAGAATGACCATGCACAATTCAGACAATGAAACATCAAAATTAAGTCACGGTAATAGACAGGAATATCAGCGCTATGCTGAAACTCAAATTTCAGATTGGCAACATCAAATTGATGCCTTAAAAGATAACGGAAAAGACCTGATCGGCGATGCCAAATCGGAATTAGATTCGGTATTGGAGCAGCTTGAGGAAAACAAAAATACTTTCAGCGCTTATCTTTCCGAGCTGGGAGACCGCGCAGAAGATCAATGGGATGATTTCAAAGATGAAGCTGAAGAAAAATGGTCAGCCATCAGTGATTCAGTTCAGAAATTGTTTTCAAAGTATGGCTGATATATTTTCAAGATCCCTGCAAAGCTATCCAATAAAAGGATTATTGCCATGTCTAAAAACTATTTATCCTTACTTTGTAAAATCATACTGGGTTTAACTTTAGCCGTTAACCTGACAAGTTGTGCTACTAATGGAACTAACGCAAGTACCGGCCAATACATCGATGATTCGGCAATCTCTGCAAAGATAAAGGCAAAATTATTGAATGATCCTGTAGTTAGCGGACTATCAATTAACGTGGAAACACACAAAGGGATGGTTCAATTAAGCGGATTCGCCAAATCCAATAGTGAAATTAAACAAGCTGAAAGGCTAGTCAGCGAGATAGACGGCGTGAAAACCGTCCGAAACGATATTTTATTGAAGGATTAGTCGCAGGGAGAGCTAAACCTATTCATCATAGAAACGTTAGAAAGCTATGCTGGTTTTAGCATTCTTTCTAACGACTGGGGTTTAATTCTGCTTAAGTTAATAACCTCCATTTCAGGGTTACTATTGGCGATTCGATAAATACCTTGTCAGCTATTGAATCGAATAAAATTAAAATATAAATATGACTTTGATTATTCCCATGACTTCATTTGCTAGCACGTGAAAGATACCGTCTGTTCGATTTCTGTAACCATCATTAAAATGTAAAATTCAACGCAAAAATTGAATTTTCTTATTCAATTCTTAACCACTGTTATAGAAAATTTAACTTAAAAAGTATGGATCAAAAAAGAACGCAAGCAAAATTTGCTGATTTTGAAATTGATATTGACCAAGGTGTTTTTCATAAAAATGGCACTCAACTGAGATTACGCCCCAAAGAGTTAGCTGTACTATGGCTGCTAGTTCAACAAGCAGGCCAATTGGTCTCTAAAGAACAAATTATAAAAGCGGTTTGGAACGGATATTCTACTTCTGATGAGAGTATAGCCCGTTGCATTTCCGTGGTTAAAGCAAGAATGCGTTTAGCCAGCTCGGGTTCCGAACAATTAATTAAAACGGAATATGGCCGTGGCTATCGTTTTGTAGGTAAGGTTTTATTTTCTCGGGAAAGAAAATCAACTAATGAAAAGAGTAGAACCACGATTAGTCCGACTACACTGGGTGAAATTGCTTCCGAAGAAATCTTGACATGCAACACTGAAACAACGGTGTTTGAAGCAGCAAGTCTACTTAGCGGTAGTCAAAAAAGCGCAATTCTCATATTACAAGAACAAAAGCCAATTGGAATTTGGACCGAAGCAGATGCTTTAAATCTCGACTTAAACCATCCAGCTGTTTTGGAAATCAACATGGCCGAAGTTATGCAAACTCCAGTGGTCTCATTGGAGGCAGAAAAACCCATTACAGATGCGGTTGCGATTATGCGTAGCAAAGGCATTCGACATCTTGTTGTTGTTGATAATGAAGGCAAAGCCCGCGGTGTAATAAGCCAGAGTGACATTATTTATACGCATGGTGTTGAATCGTTCATGACCGTAAAGGATGTAAACTCAATCGCATTTCGTAGACCATTCGTAATTAGGAAAAATGTACCAGTTGCCGAACTTGTGCTTCAAATGCGTCAACAACATACCGATATATTAATCATCGATTTGGCTAATCGTCCGCTGTTTTCCTTTACCGAACGCGACCTGATTGATCTGATAGCCAATAAATGCCTAAATGTATTAATCGGCAATTTGGATTTCCCGCCTTTAGTCACGATTAAAGAAGATACTTCGATATTAGTGGCAAGGCAGCTTATGGACATCAAGAAAATAAAACACCTTGCTGTGCTGGATTATAAAGGGGACTTCACCAAGATTTTAAGTCTGTCAGATATCCTTGCTGATATAGAGCATTCCTATGTCCAATTGATAGAGGAAATTTTAGAGCACAATAAGGTCGCTTCAGAAAATGACGGTTATACGCAATTGCTGGCGAGCGCAATGCAGCAAACTGCAGGCATGATGATCATTTCGGATCAACACGGTGATATCAAATATGTTAATGAGTCTTTTGAAATAGTGACCGGTTATAAGCTGGAAGAGATTAAAGACAAGAATCCTCGGTTCTTGAGCTCAGGCATTATCCCCAAGTCAGTTTTCCGGCACATGTGGGAAACCTTAATGTCGGGTAAAACCTGGAAAGGGGAGCTTTGTAATAAGAAAAAATCCGGTGAAAAGTTTTGGGTACTTTCTTCCATTACGCCTATTGTCAACGACGTGGGTGTCATCCACCATTTTATAGCGGTTGAGGAAGATATATCGGAACGCAAAGAAGTCGAAATCAGGTTGCGCGAAATTGAGCAACGGTTCTATGAGATGATCGATCATTCTTTGATCATGATTTGGGAATCTGATCCGAATGGTAAGGTTAGCTATTTAAACGACTATTGGTTGAAATTTACCGGACGGCAATTCAAAGATGAAAAAGTAACGGCTGGGCGGAGCATATTCATTCTGATGATTTAAACTTCTTTTAGAAACCTTCCAGCTTGCTTTAATCAGGCGCAACCCTTTTTGCATTGACCATCGGTTAAAAAATAATGCGGGTATTTACCGATGGGTAATGAATTCTGGCTCCCCTCGTTTTAATGAAGATGGCGAGTTTCTTGGTTTGAGGGGAGCATGTGTCGACATTAGTGAGCGAAAGACAAATGAACTTGAATTAAAAAATTAAGCGCTTCAAATAAATTGTCATGTTAAGTCCAACCTTTCGAAGGATGACATTATAAATCTGTCTCTTAAAGAGTCCTGTGTATTTAAGGAACCTCTGATTTAGTCCTGAGACAGGCTCAAGACGAACGCTAAGCAGTTGATTCCGTTCGTGGTGAGTTTGTCGAACCATGAACGGAATCAACTTGTTCAGAGTTTGCTTAAATCATTTCAATCGCAATTCGTTTTTTTCTATTCAGCCGCATAACTATTAAACACTTTGTACTGATTGTTTTTATCGAAGCTCAATACTTGAAAGGCATCTTTTTTTCCGCCCATTTCCATTCCAGGTGTTCCTTTCGGCATTCCCGGTACAGATATACCGACAACTTGGGGTTTATTTTTTAACAAGTTATTTATGTCGTTTGCCGGAACGTGACCTTCAACCACATATCCGTTCACTAAGGCAGTATGGCATGAAGCCATGCCCTGGGTTACTCCAAATTTATCTTTAATAGACTGAACACCTTCTGTAACGATATCTTCAACTTTAAAATTGTTCTGTTTCAAGTGTTCTACCCATTTTCCGCAACAACTGCAACTTGGACTTCTATGCACAACAATCTCAACCGGCTCGTTTGCTGTTTTGCTTTCAGAGAGTACGAACCCCGGATTAATTATCAACGCAATGGCTAAGATACTTCTTTTCATTTCGGTTACCTCTTCAATTCGATGTGTTAATCTGGATGATAGGCTGGGCTGAAGTGATGAACTGCATCGACCATCGCTTTCACGTGCTCAGGATTAACATCGGGTAATATACCATGCCCCAAGTTAAAGACATGACCGGAACCGGTCCCATATTTCTCCAATATCGTTTTTACTTTTTCACGGATAAAATCAGGTTGCGCGTAGAGTGTTATGGGGTCCATATTCCCTTGTAAGGCGACTTTATGACCTACTCTCCGACGAGCAAGTTGAATATCGGTTTGCCAATCCAGCCCTAAGGCATCGTATCCGGCATCCAACATTGCTTCCAACCATTGCCCGCCGCCCTTGGTAAATAGTATGGTCGGTATTTTATGCCCTTCCCTATCCACGTTTAATAATGATCGAATTTGTTTTGCGTAATTGAGTGAAAACTCTGCGTAATCCTCGGTCGTTAACGATCCGCCCCAAGTATCGAATAACATGACGGCTTGAGCTCCGGCTGCAATTTGCGCATTCAGGTAAGCAGCAACCGATAATGCGAGCTTTTCGAGAAGAATATGGAGTTGCTTAGGTTGTTCGTACATCAAACTTTTAACTTTTTGAAAGCTCTTACTGCTGCCGCCCTCGACCATGTAGGTCGCTAATGTCCAAGGACTTCCTGAAAACCCGATTAAAGGCACACGGCCTTGCAATTCCTTTCTAATAAGCCGAACAGCATCGATGACATAGCGCAGCTCAATCTCCGGATCAGGTATCGGTATTTTTTGAATATCCGCCACGGTTTTTATCGGATTCTTAAATTTCGGTCCTTCATTCTCGCTAAAAAATAATCCCAAGCCCATTGCGTCGGGAATCGTTAGAATATCGGAAAATAAAATTGCGGCATCGAAATCAAATCGGCGCAACGGCTGCATTGTGACTTCACAGGCCAATTCCGGATTGGTACACAGATTTAGAAAGCTGCCGGCCTTCTCTCTTACTGCTCGATATTCCGGCAAATAACGTCCTGCTTGTCGCATCATCCAAACCGGAGTGTATTCTACGGGTTGTTTCAACAACGCCCTGATGAAGGTGTCGTTTTTTAAGTCCATCATTTTTATTCTGCTGAGTTGGATGAATAAGTTGTTAATATTTCTTGTTGAATTACGCTTATCTTTCGAGTCCAGGTTTTTTGAAACTCTTTAGGCAAAACGCTCGCCTCATTTCCGGCTTCCTCGAGATTCGGATAAGAACCGTACAAAAGGATAAACCTATCTTTACCCGTTTTGGTTTTAGTTTTGACGTAACGCAATTTTTCTCCAATCGCCTGATTTCTCGTCATTACATCGATGATTGTTTGTTCGTCCGGGAGCGCCATTAACTGTAAAGTATAATTTTCAACCGGTTCGGCTTTAATCCAGCGCTCGCCTTCCTCCTGTGTCGCCGTAGTATTTTCCTGAGTCTGGTTCTCGATATTCCCGGCATTATCCGGTTTAGTTTGTGCGTTCAAATTATCCGGATTTAAAGTTGCATCATCTGTCGTTGAAGAGGCACTTACTACGTAATTTTTTTGTAACGGCGTCTCAATCTTGGGCGATTCCAAAATCCTATTTTGAACGGGCGGAGCCGCTGGCGTTGCTGTGGCTAAAGGCTCGATCGGCAGTTGATTTGGTTTTTTCACCGTTTGTTCTGCTGCAGATTGAACGGGAAATTGCTTCTGCTTATCCTGCTCAGAAACTAACGTCTTATTTTTTCGAGAGTCTTGATTGTTATTAGGCTTTAGGTTGCTTACAACTTTCTGTTCGGTTTCGGTTGTTTGTTTTGCGCTCCACCATTGCACACCTAATGCCACACCGATCAAAACGATAACAGCTAGAATAAGAACCGGCTTGCCATAATCGACCGTCTTACCACGCTCAGGATGCGGCAAATATTTAAGGATGTTGCCCGGTATACCGTGAGTTTCCCGATACAACTCTGCAACACTTGTTTCATTTATGCTGCTGAATTGAACTCTCGAATTGGGTAAAGTCGATAAATATTCCAAAAATTCTCCGCATTGCTTTTCCGATAACGGAGGAATTTCGATTTGATAACAGTCTTCAATAGCCGGATCGGTGCTGTTCTTTAGATATAATTCGCTATGAGTCAATACTAAAATACATCTCAAAGCAGGTTGCCCGTTCGCATAAGCGATAAGGCTCTCGATCAAACCCGGCGCTAACTTTCCTGCTTCGTCGATCACTAATACAACTTTAATGTTTTGACCTGTCAATCCTTCAGATAATTTTGATAACGGTGGAATCTTAAGATTCGGCATTTTATCAACCAACGCTTGTTTTAACATGTCTAGCACTTGCTCATAACTCAGCCGACTGTCACCGTTTATTGAACAAAAAATATTAGAATCCGCCGACATTTCTTGAAAATATTTCAATAAACGCGATTTACCGACACCTTCAGGACCGCAAACGACAATTGCACGAGCAATATTGACAACTAAATGTTGCAATAAATCAAGCTTTTGAGTCCGTTCTTTGGTTATTAAAGAATAACCTGAAGCCGGTGTCTTTATTTTTGCATTCAATGTACGGCTCGCAACTTGCTTTTATTAGTTCTTTTTAGCGTCTAACGTTTCACGTAATAATTTTATGTCGATACCGACTGGTAACGTTGCCTCGCCAATCGCTTTCAATAATATCAATCTAATTTCACCTTCGATATTTTTTTTATCTACCGACATCAAATTTATAAATTGATCTGCGTTAAGATTCTTTGGCGGATCGATGGGAAGCTTCGCTTTTTTAAAAAGCGTTACAATTCTTTCCACGTCTGTATCGGTCAGCCAGCCTAAGCGTTTTGACAGATCGGCCGCTTGACACGTCCCTATGGCAACAGCCTCGCCGTGCAGATATTCGCCATAGCCCATTCCGGTTTCAATTGCATGTCCGAATGTATGACCTAAATTCAACGTCGCCCTAACACCGGATTCCGTCTCATCCTCTGCAACGACTTCCGCCTTATTAATACAAGAACGCTCGATGGCAAAGGCTAATGTTTCTTTATCTCTCGCCAATAAAGCCGTCATATTATTTTCCAGCCATGAAAAAAACTCAGCATCTCTTATTAGTCCGTACTTGATGACTTCGGCAAGGCCTGCAGATAATTGCCGGTCATCCAAGGTGTCGAAAACTTGGATGTCTGCAATGACGCATTGGGGCTGGTAAAACGCACCGATCATATTTTTTCCCAGTGGATGGTTTACTCCGGTTTTACCCCCGACCGATGAGTCGACTTGTGCAAGTAATGTTGTCGGAATTTGTATAAAAGGGATTCCACGTTGATAACAAGCCGCTGCAAATCCGCCCATATCGCCGATAACGCCACCGCCCAAAGCAATGAGTGTCGTACTACGACCGAATTTATTGAGTAATAAAGCGTCGAAAATTTGATTTAAGACATCGAGGTTTTTAAATTGTTCGCCATCGGGGAGAATAACGTTTTCGTACTTAAAACCTCTGAGCTGATTTAGAACTTTATCCAGATACAAAGGCGCGATAGTTTCATTTGTCACGACTAAAACCTGATTTGCTTTGATATGACGGCTTAATAAGCCCGGCTCATCTAACAGACTTGAACCAATATAGATGGGATAACTTCGAAAGCCTAAGTCAACATTTAGCGTTTTCATTATTTCTTTATTCATTCACTGCGTTATATTCTTCGAGAATACGATTCACCACAATTTTTGTTTTGTGAACGCCGGTATCTATCTTGAAATCGGCACAAGATAAATAAAGCGGCTGTCGCAGGTCGAATAATTGTTGTAGCCGTTCTTTCGGATTGTCTGTTTTTAGTAACGGACGTTGTGTATCGCGCCGGGTCCTCTCCAGTATTCTATCGACGGAACACTGTAAATACACAACATAACCGTTTTCTTTTAATAACTTGCGGTTTTCTTCGCGCAAAATTGCGCCGCCGCCAGTAGCAAGAACAATGCCCTGCAACTGAGTAAGCTTTTGTATCATTTTTTGTTCGCGATCCCTGAAACCTTCTTCGCCTTCAAATTCAAAAATAGTGGGAATATCGACGCCAGTACTTTCTTCTATTGCTTTATCGCTATCATAAAACGGTAATTTCAGCGATTTAGCCAATTGCCTGCCTATTGTTGTTTTTCCTGCTCCCATAAGGCCTATCAAGTAGATGTTCTCCGATGTCATTCTGGGGCTGCTTATTTTTAGATTAAAAAAGGGGGCATTATGCCCCCTTTTTTTGACAAGTTGAAGTGATCAGTTAGTTGCTAGATTATCTTTAATGATTTTGGGTGTTACAAAGATCAGCAATTCAGACTTATCGTCTTGTTTAACATTTCTCTTAAATAAAAACCCAATGCCTGGAATATCTCCAAAAAACGGTACTTTGTTTACGTTATCGTTGAATGTTTGCTCGAATATACCGCCTAGTACCACGGTTTCGCCATCCATCACATGGACATTCGTCTCAAGTTGACGCGTATCGATAGCAACCCCGTCGACCGATGAAGCGCCCGGCGCATCTTTAGACACTTTCAATGCCATCACAACACTTCCGCTCGGGGTAATTTGCGGCAATACATCAAGCGTCAACGTTGCGTCTTTATATTCAACCGAAAACGCACCCTGCCCTTGTTGTACACGGTAAGGTATCTGAGTACCTTGCTTGATAGTCGCTTGGCAACGATCGGACGTCAATACTCTAGGATTGGACAGCAATTCACCTTGGTTATTGTTTTGTAACGCTTGTAATTCAAGGTTTAATACGTAATCGGCCGCTCTTACCAGGGTCATACCCAATGCGCCGTATGGCGAAGCAAGCCCTAATTCGACCATTTGACTGCTAAGCTCGCCGATTTTGCCTTCATCGTCCGGCTCGGCATTCTCGTTTCCTCGCGTTCCTCTGCCGCCGAGAGCAAATGTCTTACTCGATCCAACACCGGCTTGTTTACCTACACCGAATCTAACACCCAATTGTTTTGCAAATATCGTGCTAGCCGTCGCTATCCGTACTTCGATCATGACTTGACGTACCGGCACATCCAGTCTGCGAATTAGTTTTTTGGCTTCATCTAAGCGCTTGGCTGTCTCGCGAACGATTAAGGTATTCGTTCTTGCATCGACAACCGCAGAACCGCGAGTAGACAAGATTCTAAATTTGTCGTTTTGGGTATTGACCCCGCCACCCTGTTGAGATCCTCCAGACTGCTGATTGCCCTGGCTGGAACCGCCAGATTGACCACCCGATCCGCCGCTCGACCCGCCACCTGAACCTGACGATTTACTCGGACCGCAGCTACCGAAGGCCCCTGTATCCAGACCGTTTAACAAGTTTCTAAAGTTTTCCGCTCTGGAATAGTTGATCTTTATATATTCCGTTATTAATGGCTCCAATTGCTCGACAACTTGTTCGGTAGCTTGTTGTTTTTCTTTGTATTCCTTAATTTTACCGACCGGCGCCACCAGGATGACATTGCCGGATTCGAATTTTTCGAGTCCTTTCGTCATCATGATGAAATCCAAAGCTTCATCCCAAGGCACATCATCCATTTTTAACGTGATGGTGCCGGCGACCTCATCTCCCGCCACAACATTCTGTCCGGTAAATTCGGCTAAAATTGCTATGACACTGCGTATATCAATATCCTGGAAATTCAAAGACAACCTATCGCCTTTGTATTTTTCGCGTTTACTATCTAAGACTTCTTTCTCTTGCTCCGTTAACGGTCTAAATTCTACCGTCAACAAACCCTCCGATTGAAACAGCGAGTAATCGTACAAGCTATTTTGCATTCCTGCTGTAATCGTCGTCTCTCTGCTCGAAGAAGTTGAGGAAATCGTTTTGACCGGCGTAGCAAACTCTGATACATCCAGGCGTTTGGATAAATTTTCGGGTAAACGCGTATTAATGAAGCTAATAACAACATTGCCGCCTTCTTCACGCGTGTTTACGATAGTATCCGGATTGGCAAGTGAGACTAAAATTCTGCCTTCTCCGTTATCGCCGCGTTTAAAATCAATTCCTTTTATTCCTTGTTCAGGAATCAAGCCGGCCGCTACCGATGAAGGTGTTGATTTTCTGATATAAGGTCTACTTGCTGCCGAAACCGGCATCGCTCCGGCAGACCGCGAATTAGATAAGGACAGTAGCACTTTATTGCCTTCGATTTTGGTGTTAAAAGTCGTAGGCTCAATAAGATTTACAACGACCCGGACTCTATCAGCCGCTTCGGCGACATAAATACTACTAACAGCACCTTGGTTTATCGGATACATTTTCTTGCCCAGTCCGTTTGCAACGCCTGGGAAATCCAGTGCTATCCGCGCCGGATTGTCTGTTTGAAACACTTTCGGAGCAACGGCGGAACCGTTTAATTCCATTTGTACCTGAAGCTTGTCTCCTCCCGAGGAAGCAACATCGATTCCGGTTATCGCAAGACCTGATGCTTTAACTGAGGCAATTTGGAAAATAAACAACAACACGCTTAAACTGACGTAAGTTATCCTCATTCGCGTCAATGTGTTCCACATACTCATACCCTGTTTATTATTCATTTTTACCCTCAAAATCATTCTGTCAAAGCTAATGAAGTTTGCTGTTCTCGCCACGTACCGGGCTTATCGGGAACAATTTCCATTAATTCAATCTTGTCGTTAAGAATCCGGATAATCTTTCCGTAATTCTTACCCATGTAATTTCCTACTTGAACGCGATATATGGTTTTATCGCTCGCTTTGACGAGTCCCCATAGATTCGATTTCATTACCACGGTCCCCACCATTCTCAAACTATCCAAAGGAAAAGCCTCTAACTCTTCTTTACGTCTAGATGTATCGGGCCTAATTCCGTTTCCGATTGAAACAGCAGTTTCTTCTGCCTCTTCGGATTCGCTTGTCGATTTAAACGGATCGCGTAGACCTTCAGGCTTAAAGACAAACGGCTCAACCGGTTTAATTTCCGGCAAAGGTTCGATCATTCCTTTCGGTCTAGCCTTCACGTCGGTTATATATTTTTTTAAATCAGACAAATCGTCGTTACTGCAACCCGTTAAATTAGACAGAACTAATACGGAACAGAGCAGTAAACTGAATCTCTTAAGAACAGCAAAAAAGGGTTGGTAAATATCCATTACTACTTTTTCCCCCTCTTCTTTTTGTCCGCAGGGGACGATGTATCCGCTATCTTTTCGTTATAGGTCTTCACGACGGCATCCATAATCATCGTATTTTCTTCGCCCCCTTTCGTAGTAACAGGGGTTATCTTCACGTCATGTACTGTAACAATTCGCGGTAAAGCTGCTAATCCGCTAACGAATAGACTTAATTCCTCATATTTACCGACCACTTGGAGCGTAATCGGAAGTTCCGAATAAAACTCCTTAGGGATTGGCGCTCCCGGTTTAAAGAGTCTAAATTCTAACCCGCTTGCTAAACCGGTTTGAGAGATGTCGATCAAAAGGCTTGCTACTTCTTCTTCAGTAGGCATCTGCTTGATCATAATCGCAAGTGACGTTTCTATTTGCGCCAATTGATCTCGATAATCTTGGAGATTCGCCGATTTTTTTTGCTTCCCTTCAAAATCGGTTTTTAAGTCAATCTCTTTTTTCTCTAAAGCGGCTAATTCGTCGAGCTGGGCAAGTGTGTCGAGATAAACGCCTCCGCCGATGACCATTAAACAAGCTAATCCGATCACTAACGCCTTTACAGGCATCGGCCATGTGCCGGAAGCATTTATGTCCCAATTAATTTCCGACAGGTTCATGGTTTAACCCCTTTCTCGGATTCAGTTTCTTTTTTGCCGAGCATGGCTCGTAAGGTAAAGTCACTATTTTGTTCGACATCGGTTTTGGTAGGCGACTTGATTACATCCAGTTTAGGCGATTTTAACCATGGAGAAGCTTCAACCGCTCGCATAAATGCCGAAACCCGCGCATTGGATTGGGTTTTACCTTCAAATACAAGATTCGGTCCCAATTGCGTAAATTTAGTTAGGAATACACCATCCGGTGTTGTTTTTGGAATTTCATCAAACAAATGAACAATTTCAGGACGGCTTTCCTGTAATCGTTGCACAAGATCAATCTTTGCCAGCAATTTACTTTTCTTTTCCCCGATTGTTTTAACTTCAACAATTTTTTTATCGAGTTCAACAATCTCATCTTGCAACACTTTATTTCTTTGATTTTGGTAGTCTTTCAACCCATCGATATAAAGATGGACTAATCCTATAATAAGGACGGACACTAAAGCCCCTAATCCTAACAACGATAGAAATTCTTTTTTCTTACGTTGGCGAAGCTCTTCGCGCCAAGGCAGTAAATTAATTTTTGCCATTAATCGAAACTCCTTAATGCCAATCCGCAAGCCAACATTAAAGCTGGCGCGTCGGCACTCAAGGTTTGAGGTTTCACTTTATTGGAAAGCGCCATACTGATAAAGGGATTGGCGATATAAGCGGTAATACCCAAGCTTTGTTCCACCAAGCTATCAATGCCGGGAATGGATGCGCAACCGCCGGCTAAAACGATCCCATCCACAGTCCTGTTTGCGCTGGAAGACATAAAGAACTGCATCGACCTGGAAATTTGTTGAACCATCGCTTTTTTAAACGGCTCTAGCACATCGACATTATAGCTTTCAGGCAATCCGCCGCGTTTCTTAGCTAAACCAGCTTCCTCATAGGAAAATCCGTATCGCCGTTGAATTTCCTCGGTCAACTGTTTCCCCCCGAAACCCTGCTCGCGGGTATAGACGGTATGTCCGTCATGGACGATGTTCAAGGTTGCCATCGTTGCGCCGACATCCGCGACAGCATAAGTCTTACCTTCGGTTGCACCTTCCAGTTGGTCGGTAAGTAATACGAATGCGTTCTCTATGGCGAAGGCTTCAACATCGACAATCTTGGTTTTCAACCCGGCTTTAGCTAACGCTTCTACCCGATCGTTTACATTTTCCTTTCTCGAAGCAACTAAAAGAACATCCAGCATTTGAGAATTCGCTTCGTTCACTCGCTGTATTTCAAAGTCAAGATTAACCTCATCCAGCGAGTAAGGAACATACTGAGATGCCTCGTCCAAAATTTGATCTTCAAGCTCGGATTCGTCTAAAGAAGCCGGGATAGAGATAACTTTAGACATGACAGCAGAACCGGATACCGCCACACAAGCTTGGCGGATTTTGGTGCCCGACTGCTTTACTGCGAATTTTATCGCTTCTGAAATGACATCAATGTTAGCGATATTTTTATCGACAAATGCATCTTGCGGTAAAGGCGCCACAGCGTAACTTTCGACCCGGTAACGAGTACCCACTTTACTTAATTCCAGCAATTTGACCGCGGCAGTACTAATATCCAAGCCGAGTACTGCATTCTGTTTCTGATTGAACCAGATCATGAAACGCCCTTATTTGTTATTAACATCAGATCGCTTTGTTGATATTGTTAATATTATCATTAAAGCAACCAAAATTATCCTTCGCAAAAGTATAGTAGCCTTTTAAGTTTTATTGCTAAAAAATATTCAATTTATTTGTTTCATGTGTTGCTCTATACTCGCAACCTGATTTTATAACAGACACCTTTTAACAAAAGAATAAAGCCAAATTATGTGATTTGTTTGGCAAAATATTTTAAAAACTGACCAGGATTATTTGTGTCGATAAAACATCAAGACGGCAGCATACTGAAGTGGTTGGTAATTTTTTTGGTAATGGTTACTTTGAGCGCCGCCATTGTCTGTTACCTTGGTTACAACCGCTTGGCCTCAGACCTGCCGGACATTAAAACATTACACAATGTCCGGTACGAAGTCCCTCTTAGCATCTATAGCAAAGACAATCAACTCATTGCCCAATTCGGCGGTAATAAACGCATCCCGGTTAAAATCGAAGAAGTGCCAAAACAGCTTATCAATGCCTTTCTTGCGGCTGAGGACGATAGCTTTTTCGAACACCCAGGCGTTGATTATAAAGGGTTATTACGCGCCGGCATACAGCTTCTTATTACCGGCAAGAAAAAACAGGGCGGCAGTACGATTACGATGCAAGTGACTCGCAACTTTCTTCTTACCAGCGAAAAAACCTTTACGCGTAAATTGAAAGAGATCATTCTCGCCTTGAAAATTGAACAAGAATATTCTAAAGACAAAATTCTCGAGCTGTATCTTAACCAAATCTATATGGGACACAGCGCTTACGGCGTCGTAGCGGCCGCCCAAACATATTACGGAAAATCTCTGGATGAATTGACGCTTTCCGAACAAGCGATGATTGCCGGTTTACCGAAAGCGCCTTCGTCATACAATCCAATCACGGATGAAGCCCGCGCGATAGAGCGGCGTAATTATGTTTTACAACGCATGTACGAACTTCACTATATCGATCAACAAGCCTTTGAAGAAGCTTCGCAACAACCCTCAACTGCAAAGCTGCAATACCATTCCTCCGAGATTTCAGCGCCATTCGTTGCCGAAATGGTCAGACAAGAAATGTACGACAAATATGGAGAAGAGGCTTATACGCTGGGTCTTAAAGTGTATACGACGATTGATCCAATCTTACAAAAAACAGCTGAACAAGCCCTCAGAGATTCGCTACATATTTACGACGAACGACATGGTTTTAGGCTTACGGCTCACGAAACAGCCGATAAAGACGACTTAGCTGAAACAAACCCCATCGTCGGAGATACCCTCGCTGCAACCGTGAAGAGCCTCGATAACAAAGGCATAAAAGCAAAGCTTTACAATGATGTGCCTATCGAAATTGCTTGGGATAAAATCAAATGGGGCGGCAATAAAGCCAAAAAATATTTAATACCGAATGCACCAATTCGAGTTCGGCAACTAAAAAAAGGCGTGTGGTCGTTAACGCAAATACCAGAAGTCGAAGGCGCATTTGTTTCCTTAAACCCATCCAACGGCGCTATCTTAGCGTTAGTCGGCGGCTTTGAATTCAAACAAAATAAATTCAATCGGGCAACCAAAGCAAAAAGACAGCCCGGCTCCGGGTTTAAGCCCATCATTTACACAACAGCGCTCGAAGAAGGCTATACGGCTGCTAGCATGATTAACGATGCCCCGATTTCGGTATTCGACCCCAGCCTCGGCAGGCTATGGAAACCTGAAAACTCCACAAAAAGATTCTACGGTCCGACGAGCCTTCGTAAAGCTTTAACCTACTCCAGAAATATCGTTGCAATTCAGCTTTTAAAGGACGTTGGCATCGACAAAGGTATTGCCACCGGACTACGCTTCGGCTTTGCTAAAGATCAACTGCCCTCCGGCTTATCGCTGGCTTTGGGAAGCGGACACGCCTCACCCTTACAGATGGCTCGGATGTATTCCGTATTCGCCAATGGAGGTTTTCTCATCGATCCTTATTTTATCGATCGGGTCGTGTCTCATGAAGGAAAAGTCCTCTTTCAAGCCAACCCGAAAATCGCGTGTTCGACCTGTACCCAAAACGAAGATTTATCGAAAAACTTAGCGCCAAGAATTATAAGTCCCGGCATTAACTTCATCATGAATTCCTTGATGCGTGATGTTATAAAACTCGGCACCGCAACGGACGCCAGAGTATTGGGAAGAAGCGATATTGCCGGTAAAACAGGAACGACAAACGATCAAAGAGATGCTTGGTTTAACGGTTTTACACCAACTCAAGTTGCATCTGCTTGGGTGGGATTCGATAATTTTAAACCATTAGGCCATTATGAAACCGGAGGCGTTGCAGCCTTACCGATGTGGATACAGTACATGTGTACTGCCCTTAAAAACACACCCGTGGCGTCATTTAATCCGCCTGACGATGTTTACAAAAAAGGTTCGGAGTATATTCAAAAAGGCGTGAAACTTAGAAAGGTAGCACCTATACCAAGTGCCGCCGGCAAATTAGCGACAGAAGCGGCAAAACGCCTTACTAAAGAAAAAGCCATCAAGGAAAAACCGATGGAAGCTTTATTCTAAGAAGAAAAAATCAAGAATTTATTTTGTGAATGTAAAAACACACAAAATCTTTGCTTTTCCTTGTGAAAAAGCAATTTTGACTTGCTGTTTGACTGAATTTTCTATTGTTGAATCACAACAATAGAAAACCATCACTTAACTGAATCGAGGAAATAAGGCTATTTGCCATATTTTTTACGGAATTTATCCACGCGTCCAGCGGTATCTACAACCCGTTGTTTGCCCGTATAAAATGGATGGCAAGCAGAGCAAACCTCTATTTGCAAATCCTTATTTAAAACGGAACCGGTAGTGAAAGTATTCCCACAGCCGCAGGTAACCGTAATTTGTTTATATTGAGGATGTATTTCTGGCTTCATGTTTGTAACCCGCTTAACTTTATTAAATTTACTTGGTTGAAATTCAACCCGCTATATTACGTTTTCCTTTACCAAACTGCAACTTTTGATTTACCTAGCTGGCTGAAGAATCGGCTTGGGTAACCTAAATCTCATTTTCTTTCTGGTACCATGGCGCTACCTTAATCAGCAAAACCATTCCGGGTATCGCCATAAAAAAGCATACTAAAAAAAATGTTGTCCATCCCAAACTTTCAACTAGATAACCCGTTGCAGCGTTAGCAAATGTCCGCGGTACTGCGGCTAGACTGGTAAATAATGCAAATTGCGTTGCCGTATAGAGCGGATGAGTCGTTCGCGCAATAAACGCGACGAATGCCGATGTCCCCAACCCCACACCCAAGGCTTCAACGCCGATCACTATCGCCAGCCATAAAGGATTATGACCAACCGTAGCAAGCCACGCAAAGCCTAATATAGCTACCATTTGCACTACCCCGAAAAGCCATAGCGCTCGATTAATGCCTAACCGAATCATCCATACCCCGCCCAACAACCCACCGATTACACTTGGCCAAAGCCCTGCATTTTTTGCAATCAATCCAATCTCGGTTTTGCTAAATCCCATGTCGAGATAAAAAGGGGTTGCCAACGCGGTAGCCATACTGTCGCCCAGTTTGTAAAAAAATAAACGCTAAAATCAATAATCCTGATTTTAAGCCGCGGCTTCGGAACTCCTCGAAAGGCTCTATTACGGCCGCTCTTAACGTTTTGGGCGCGCCATTCAGCTGCGGTTCTGTTATTAATAGCGTTGTCAGTAGACCAGGCATCATGAACAGCGCAGTGATAAAGAAAACGCTATTCCAGGGCAAATGGTCGGCTAAAATTAATGAAAGCGATCCAGGCACTAAACCGGCAATCTTATAGGCATTGACATGAATCGCATTACCAAGCCCTAACTCATAGTCCAACAATAATTCGCGACGGTAGGCATCCAAAACGACGTCTTGCGAGGCGCTGAAAAAAGCCACTATTATCGATAGATAAGCCACATTCCAGAGATTGAATTGCGGACTCAAATAGCCGAATAACGGCAAAATCACCAATAAAAAAATTTGCGTAATCAGCAACCAACCGCGACGACGACCTAACGGGGGAATATAGCGGTCAAAAATGGGCGCCCAAATAAACTTCCACGTAAACGGCAATTGAATTAAAGCAAATAAACCGATCGACTTAAGGTCTACACCTACCGAACGCAACCAAGCAGGCACTAAGCTAATAAGGATATAGAGAGGCAAACCGGAACTAAAGCCGGTGAATATGCAAATCAGCATACGTCGATTAACCAAAGATTGGTTCTGGACCGTATGTTCCGTCATTGATTTCCCCTTCTGCAGAATGGAGTTCTTACAAGTACTTTCCTTAAAAAAGACAAAGAAATATTCAAGCAATGACTCGAAGACTGAATTGCCTGACAACGCCCGGCAATCCAAAGAAAAACTCTATTGATACACTAATTTGGAATAAAACGAAAAAGGTAAGACCGAAAAGTAAACCGCACAGAATTCGACCTTACCTTTATATTACCAAGCCTAACGGCCTTTATCCGTTAATCATGTAATGAACTACGATACTACCGACATAACCGGCTGCAATAGCCGGCGTCCATTTTAAGTGACTGAAGAATGTGTATTTATGATCGGATTGCCCCATCAAAGCTACACCCGCCGCAGAACCTACCGATAATAACGATCCGCCGACGCCGGCCGTCAATGTCACCAACAACCATTGGTACAAGTCCATATCCAGGTTCATGTTAAGCACCGCAAACATGACCGGAATGTTATCGACGATCGCGGAAATCAAACCGACCAAGATATTTGCCGTGGTAGGGCCAAGCGTGTCGTACATCGCACCGGACAGCAACTCAAGATAACCGATATATCCCAAACCGCCGACTGCAAACACAACGCCGAAAAAGAACAGTAAGGTATCCCATTCCGCATGACGGACCTTATCGAAAATATTGAATGCAGTATCGCCTTCAACCGTTACTTTTACTTTCAAGTAATAGCCGTATAGCATCAGCACCGATAAGCCGACCATCATTCCCATGAACGGCGGTAAATGCAGCACTTGTTTAAAGCTAACGGCAGATGCAATAGTTGCCAAGAACATTATACATATAGTAATTGCACCCGGTTTAAGCTGAACGGCTGCTTCGTTCGTGGCTTCCGGTTGTTCGTCAGGCAACGCAAAATACATTACCGCAGCAGGCACAGCGTAATTTACAAGCGAGGGAACGAAAAGTTTAAAGAAGTCGAAAAATTCTGCATATTCGGCTTGCCATACCATCAAGGTCGTAATATCGCCGAATGGGCAAAAAGCCCCGCCCGCATTCGCTGCAACAACGAGATTCACAAAACCCATACTAATGAATTTTTCATTTCCTTTACCCACTGCAGAAACCACCGCGCCAATCAATAATGCAGCCGTCAGGTTATCAGCAACAGACGAAAGAAAAAATGTAGTGATACCAGTTATTATGAATAATTGCCGGTAACTGAACTGCTTTCTCACCAGCCAGGATCGCAAGGCTTCAAATACATTACGTTCGGACATTGAGTTGATATAGGTCATTGCAACCAGTAAAAACAACATCAATTCGGCATATTCTTTTAAGTTATATTCGAAAGCTTTATGCATCTCTTCCGCAGAAACACCGGCTTCTTTCGAAAGAATAGCGGCATGCGCCCAAATAATGCCTGCAGCAAGAATTACCGGCTTGGACTTACTTAAATGCGTAAACTCTTCGGTCATTACGAAGGCATACGCAATAATAAAAATTAATACGGTGTAAATCCCCCTTTGCGTTCCCGTTAACCCCAGCGTATCAAAATCTGCCGCCATCGCCATTTCCGGCAACAACAACGCGAATAACAAGACGAATAAAAATCGCAGCACAATCCCCTACCTTTGTTTGTTATTATGAAAAATCAAAAATTCAAACCGATAATCTTAACACTTTCTAATAAATTTTGTCATTTTAAGACGTACAGTATATGATTGAAAGTCTTGATGAACAACGAACAAAGGCCACACAAAGCCAACTATGTACCAGTATAACGAAATCGACCAAAAACTTGTTGATGAACGGGTCGCCCAATTCCGGCGGCAAACCGAGCGGTTTCTAAAAGGCGAGTTAAGCGCAGACGAATTTCGTCATTTGCGCTTAAGAAACGGCCTTTATATCCAAACGCACGCCCCGATGCTGAGAGTCGCAGGGCCTTACGGTTTATTAAATTCAAAACAAATACGCAAACTGGCTTATATCGCTCGCAAGTTCGATAAAGGTTACTGTCATTTTACCACCCGTCAAAACATACAGTACAACTGGCCTAAATTGGAAGAAGTGCCGGATATACTCGCCGAATTGGCAAGCGTACAAATGCACGCCATTCAAACCAGCGGAAATTGTATGCGCAATACGACGACTGATCATTTGGCCGGCGTGTGTGTAGACGAGATCGAAGATCCGCGCCCTTATTGCGAAATCATCCGCCAATGGACGACCTTACACCCTGAGTTCGACTATCTGCCGCGTAAATTTAAAATCGCGGTCAGCGGTGCGCTTCATGATCGGGCGGCAACACAGCTTCATGACATCGGCATCCATCTAGTCAAAAACAAAAACGGCGAAATAGGCTTTAGAATTCTTGTGGGCGGCGGTCTCGGTCGCACACCGATGATCGGCCACGTTATCCGTCCTTTTCTTGAAAAGAAATATCTGCTGTCGTATTTAGAAGCGATCCTTCGAATTTACAACCTTTACGGCCGTAGAGATAATAAATATAAGGCTAGAATTAAAATTTTAGTTAAAGAAACCGGCATAGAGGAATTTACCCGGCAAATCGAAGAGGAATGGCAGCTTACAAAAGATACGCTCATCCTGACCGAAGAACGTATTAATGCTATCAAGAAGCATTTTGTTGCGCCGCCCTACGAACTGTCAGCCGCTGAAGATCAAACTTTTGTATTGCATCAGCAAGAAAATCCAGCATTTGCCACTTGGTATAAATATAATACCGCCGATCATAAAGCACCCGGTTATCGAGCCGTTTTCCTATCGCTCAAAGCACCTGAAGTTCCACCCGGCGATATGACCGACGACCAGCTCGACGCAGTCGCTGATCTCGCCGATGATTACACCTACGGCGAAATCCGCGTAACCCATCGCCAAAACCTGGTGTTTGCCGATGTTAAACAAGCCGATTTATTTGTGCTTTGGCAAAAACTCGATCGACTTAAATTAGCAACACCCAACATAGGAACGGTTACCGACATCATCTGCTGCCCCGGCCTCGATTTTTGTTCGCTCGCAAACGCGGGCTCGATCGGTGTCGCCAAAGAAATTAACCAAGCGCTAGACGATATGGATTACATCCACGACATCGGCGAACTTAAAATCAATATGTCAGGCTGCATGAACGGCTGCGCGCATCAAAGCGTAGGCCATATCGGCATCCTGGGTGTCGATAAAAAAGGTACAGAATGGTATCAACTGACGTTGGGCGGCACATCGGATAACGAAGCCGCTATTGGAGAACGGCTAGGGCCTGCGGTTGCCAAGAGCGACGTTACCAAAGCCATCACCACCATACTCGATGTCTATGTTAAACAACGCCTTGAAGAAGAATCATTTCTCGACATGGTAAAACGCGTCGGTATCGAGCCATTTAGGGAACAGGTTTATGCAAATCATTAAAGATAATCAACTAACTGAAAACACATGGGCCTATCTTGCCGACGATATGGAAATCGCTGACGGCGATGCCACAGTGTCGACATCCAGATTGAAACAACATAGTCAAACATTATTGAATCGAAAGGGAAAACTCGGTGTTAGGCTAACGCCTGAAGACTCAGTTTCGGATATTGCCGAACTATTACCAAAGCTATCGCTAATCGAACTACACTTCCCTGAACTTGCAGACGGGCGCTTGTTTTCTCAGGCGTGGTTATTAAGAAATCGCTACCATTTCTCCGGTGAAATCAGAGCAACCGGCCACTTTCTGCCGGATCAGGTATTTTACCTATCCCGCGTCGGAGTTGATTCGTTTGCTACAGAAGACCAAGCACGCTTATCTTCTACGCTCGCCGGTTTAAAGGATTTTTCGGTAAACTACCAACCTTCTGTAAATTAAGTTTTTTCTCGACTTACATCTTTCAAAAATACATTTCATCGACAAATTAAGCGGCATAAAAAAACCCAGCACTGTTTCCACAGTGCTGGGTTTTGCATTTTGATTGTCCGATTACTTTATTTATTAACGATACTGATACCTTTCAACAAAGTTAAAGCCTGATAAAGCGGGTAGTCCTTGTAATAATCCGCCTCTTTATCTTTCGCTTGTTTATCGGCATCGCCTTCTTTCGCCCCGCCTTTGGTATTACCGTTTTGTAAATGATGAGTCAAATCGGCTTCTTTAACCGGATCGAAATCAATCTTATCCAAGGATTCCAGTTTAACGTTAGCCAAAGCAATATCCGGCTCAATTCCTTCCGCCTGAATAGACCTACCGGAAGGCGTGTAATAACGAGCTGTTGTTAACTTTACCGCCGATCCGTTACTCGTCGGCAAGATAGTTTGTACGGAACCTTTGCCGAATGATTTCTCACCCATAATCACAGCCCGTTTCTGATCCTGCAACGCCCCCGCCACGATCTCGGAAGCCGAAGCAGAACCGGCATTAATCAACACTACCATAGGCGCGCCGTCTATTAAATCGTCCGGCGTAGCGTTGAAGCGCATTTCCGAGTTTTCTATTCGTCCTTCGGTATAAACGATAAGACCGGATTTTAAGAACGCATCGCTCACATCAACAGCTGCATTCAATACGCCGCCGGGGTTATTTCTTAAATCCAATACCAAGCCTTTAAGTTTGCCGCCGTTGTCTTTCTTTAATGTTCCTAACGCTTCTTTCAAGCTTTCGCCGGTACCGGACTGAAAGCTGCTGATTCGCATATAGCCGTAATCTTTTTCCAAAACCCGGCTTTTTACACTTTGCACTTTGATAACAGCCCGAACCAATGTCAATTTTAGCGGCGCATCGGCGCCTTCTCTGACCACGGTGAGTTCTATTTTGCTGCCGGGTTCGCCGCGCATGGTTTTTACGGCATCAGCCAAAGACATGCCTTTAACCGGTTGGTCGTCCAGCCTGATGATAAGGTCTCCGGTTTTAATCCCTGCCCTTTGTGCCGGGGTATCGTCAATCGGCGAAACCACTTTGATAAAGCCGTTTTCCATCGTTACTTCGATACCCAAACCGCCGAACTGACCTGTCGTCCCTTCTTTCAGCTCTTGGTATTCTTCTGAAACCAAATACGCCGAATGAGGATCGAGACCTGCCAACATACCCCGTATGGCGTCTTCCAATAGTTTTTTGTCTGAAACAGGTTCGACATAATCCCGTTTAATTCGACCGAATATTTCGGTGAATGTACGCAAGTCTTCGTAAGGCAATGCTTCAGAATCCACTACTGCATCGCTTTTGTCCTTTTCGGCAACGACACTACCGCAGATGCCCATAAAAACACCCAACATAACCCCTAAGGACAAAATAAATAGACTATTCTTTTTTAGCATGTGCCTTTAAACTCCAACCACCACAAATTTCAGTAAATTGTTCGGGAACAAACCGGTTCTTCAACGCTATCCCTTTTTTTCGATGAATATCATATGCTTTCTATTAAGCAGAATCTCTAATTTGCGCATTTCATCTATACGCATTTTTGTATACGGTCAGTTACGACACCAAAGCAAAGGATCGACCGCCTTGCCGTTTTTCCGAATCTCAAAATAAAGACCGGGGGTTGTCCGCCCGCCGCTTTGCCCTACCGTTGCTATGACATCGCCCGCCTCAACCCAATCGCCTTTATGCTTGTAAAGGCTTTGGTTAAATGCATACAACGTCATAAATTCTTTGTCATGTTCGACAATAATCAACAAACCGTAACCTTTTAAAGCACCTGCATAGACTATCCTGCCTTTGGTAATGGCTTTGATCTCAGCGCCTTCATGGGTGTTGATCACCACGCCTTTCCACATCCCATCCGTTGCCGACGGATTATCGAACATGCTCGCCAGCTTTCCTTTTACAGGCAAAGGCAATTTGCCTTTCAGCGATGTAAAATCGCCGTTTAGTTTTGGAAAACTACTTTGGTTCTGAGCGATTGTAATTTCCGCATTATCACCTTCTTCGTCAAGAACCTCTTGATCGGATTCTTTTTCCAAAGTTCCGATAAGGTTTATCAGTTTAGTTTCACTCTCTTTTAAGAGACTTAATTGGTCATCCTCGGAAGAAAAATCATCGTTTAACTGTTTAACCAAATTATTGCGTTGCTTTCTAACCTGCTCTAAAGCCGCTTGTTCGGTTTTTTTCTGTCCTAAATTTTTTTCCAGCAACTCGGCTTCAGTCTGTTTTTCCTTATCTAACTGGTCTAAATATCTGACAGTCTGCTGAATATTCGAAAGTTTTTCCAACCGCGACTTGTTGATATACTCATAATATACCATCATTCTGCTCGATAACGCCGGATCTCGTTGATTAAGCATCAATTTTAATTTATCTTGCTGCCCCATCGCATACGCCGCTCGCACTTGTCCCGATAGCTCTTTATCCAACGTGTCGATTTGATCTTGGTAACTCCCGATTTCCTTACGCAGCTTGTCTATCGCTATATTACTATTCGCAATTTGCGTCTCAATCGCTTTCAAAGAAGCGGAAACATCGCCGTAGCGTTCGTCAACTTGCGCCAATAAACCGAATAACTGATCTTTCTGTTCTTGTAACGCTTGAGAGCGTGGATGGTCCGTATTGACAGCGACACCTTCGCCGGATTGCTCTTGAATCAACTCTTCCGAGCTAACCGGAAAAGCCGTTAACGTCAAAAGAAGGCAAACAAACGGATATTTCCCCATGCCGCATTAGACAGGTGCGATAAGCGATTTACCGGTCATTTCAGGTGGCTGTCCAACGCCTAATATCGATAAAACAGTCGGCGCTAAATCTTTCAAGCTGCCGCCGGGAGATAATTTTCCTTCTCCGCAAACGTAAATTAAAGGCACCGGATTCGTGCTATGCGCCGTTTGTATTTGACCCTCGTCGTCTACCATTTGTTCGATATTGCCGTGATCGGCCGTCACCAACATTTTACCGCCCACAGCTTTGAGTGCGTCGACAACACGTTGCAACGATGCATCTATGGCTTCTACCGCTTTAATCGCAGCCGGAATTATCCCGGTATGCCCGACCATATCGCCGTTAGCGTAGTTACAAACGATCACATCGTATTTACCGCTTTCGATGGCCTCTACAAGATGATCCGTCACTTCAGGCAGGCTCATTTCAGGTTGCATGTCGTAAGTTCTGACTTTCGGTGAAGGCACCAAGATTCTATCTTCGCCGGGAAAACTCGCATCAACGCCCCCGTTCAAGAAAAAAGTTACATGCGCGTATTTTTCGGTTTCCGCTAAACGAAGCTGGGTCATCCCTAGTTTCGACAAATATTCGCCCAAACTATTCTTAATATCGACCGTCGGGAAAGCAACCGGATAGGTAAAATCTTCATGATATTCGGTTAAGGTCGTGTAACAACCTTTATGATGTACATGTCCGCGCTCGAAACCGGCAAAATCGGCATCGGTTATCGCTTGAGAAATTTCTCGCGCCCGATCGGCACGGAAATTCATAAATACCACCGAATCATCGGGATCGAGCACAACCGCCTGACCGTCTGCATCCAAAATCAACGAAGGTAGTACAAACTCATCCGTTTCTCCCCGTTCATAGGCGGCTTCTAAAGCGGATATAGCCGATGTAAAACGATGTTCGGACTCGCCTTTAACAATCAAATTGTAGCCTTGTTGAACTCTATCCCATCGTTTATCCCTGTCCATGGCATAAAAACGGCCAACAATCGATACAATACTTCCGACACCGAGGGACTTGAATTTATCGTCCATAAGTTGCAATGAACTGGTAGCGCTTTTAGGCGGTACGTCTCTGCCATCCAAAAACGCGTGTAAATAAATCTTTTTTAAACCTCGATTTGCCGCCAACTCAATCATCGCAGCGATTTGGGTTTCATGACTATGTACACCGCCGGGAGATAATAGTCCCATAATGTGTAAAGCCTTGCCTTTTTCCTTGGCGGTATCGACAGCCTGACACAAAACCGGATTTGTAAAAAAACTGCCGTCTTTAATGGCGTCGTTCACCTTTGAGAAATCTTGAGGCACATAACGCCCGGTACCGATATGGATATGACCGACTTCAGAATTTCCCATTTGACCGTCGGGAAGGCCGACCACTTCGCCCGAACAACCCAGCAGAGTCATAGGATAATCTTTTTGTAACCTATCCCAACAGGGGGTATTCGCCATTGCGATAGCGTTGTTTTCTTTTTCCTCGGAATAACCGAACCCATCAAGGATCAGCAATACAACAGGTTTTGGCCGACTCGACATCTTACTCTTTATCTCCAGACTTTTAACTCACTATTCCCGTCATAAACGGAATTCAAAATCTTTGCTTACCCACTTTCCATTACCGGAATAGGCGAAAATAAGGTATTATTCCGCCGGTTTATCCGTTTTGTATTCAAAAAGTGCGACAATTAGACGCAAACGGATGACATTATACTAAAATATAATTAACTATGGGCGTGTAAATGCCCTGACCGAATTCCTACATTCCTAAATGCCATCAGAGCACTAACCTTTATTCAGTCATGCCAGTATTAGCTACCGTAACACCCGATCGCCTTATCGAGTTCGTTTTGAACCATTACATTTTATCGCTCGCACTCATTGTCGTAACCTACCTTCTCATTCAAGAGTTGTTCGACGCGGCGCTTAAAAAATTCGGATTTGTTTCGCCATTGCTCGCCGTGACCAAAATGAATAACGGCAGTACGGTTGTACTGGATGTTCGCGAACATGATGAATACCAAAAAGGTCATATAGAAGGCGCCATAAACCTGCCTTTTAGCAGAATAAAGGATCAAATTACAAGTCTGGATGCCTATAAAAGCAATCAAATTCTGATCGTTTGCCAAGACGGCACTCGTTCATCCAGTGCCGCCAAATTAGCGACGAAGGCCGGGCTTAAAGAGGTTTTTGTCATTACCGGCGGCATGCAATCCTGGCAAGAAGATTATAAATTGCCGATTAAAGTCAACCGCAAAAAATAAGTCAACGGTTAGCCTAAAGCATAACCTTATTAATTATCTATCAACTATTCAAACATTAAACTCATGGCTGAAGAAACCAACTCGCTGGAAAAACAATTTTCGATTCAAAAAATCTATACCAAAGACTTATCTTTCGAAACGCCTAATGCGCCGAAAATATTCCGGGAAAAATGGGAACCGATCGTCGATTTCAACTTAGGAACAAATGTTAATAAGCTCGATGAAACGGTTTACGAAGTCACTTTAACAGTAACGATTACTGTCAAAAGCGGCGAAAATAACGCTTATCTCGTCGAAGTAAATCAGGCTGGAATTTTCACGATGGAAAACTTTAATGAGCAGGAAATGGGGCCGATGTTAGGCAGTTTCTGTCCGAATATATTATTTCCTTACGCTAGAGAAGTTATTTCAGATTTAGTCACGAAAGGCGGCTTTCCGCAATTACTTTTGGCGCCTGTCAACTTCGACGCTTTATACAGCCAACATTTACAACAACTTCAACAACAAAGCGCCGGTTCTACTAGCATCAATTAATTTGCTGCATTGATGTAAATGAGCCATTCGATTACGGTGCTCGGGGCGGGTTCGTGGGGCACCGCACTCGCTATATTGGCGGCCAAAAACGGTTGTAGGGTTTTATTATGGGGTTATCATGAAGCACACATGGCAAGCCTCGCTAAAGATAGGAAAAACGAGCGCTATTTGCCCGGACAACTTTTTCCGGTTGGATTAGACGTTACTTCAGACTTAAAACTCGCGGCTGAATTCAGCGAAATTATCTTGGTTTCGGTTCCCAGCCACGCATTCAAAAGCACATTAACCCAAGTCAAACCTTTCGTCGCCGAGAGCGCTCTGCAGATTGCTTGGGCAACCAAAGGCTTCAATCCTGAAGATGGATCGTTATTACATCAAGTGGTTGCCGATGTGCTTTACCCTGAAGTTCCGGCCGCCATTCTCTCCGGCCCGACCTTCGCTCGCGAAGTTACGGACAATCTGCCGACAGCCATTACAATAGCATCTCAACAAGAGCAATTCGCCTACCGCTTAGCGAATATCTTTCACAACGACCGGTTTAGAGCTTACACCAGTTCCGACGTTATTGGCGTAGAGGTCGGCGGCGCCGTTAAAAACGTACTCGCCATTGCTGCTGGAATTGCCGATGGCTTGGGGTTCGGCGCCAACACGCGAGCCGCATTAATCACCCGCGGGCTTGCTGAAATTACGCGCTTAGGAATAAAGCTCGGCGGCAAACAAGAAACCTTCATCGGTCTAGCCGGACTCGGCGATTTAGTCTTAACGTGTACCGACAACCAATCCAGAAATCGTCGATTCGGCCTTGCTTTAGGACAAGGGAAGGAAAAATCGTCCATTCTCAAAGAAATCGGACAAGAGGTGGAAGGCATTTCCGCCGCAAAAGACACCTACTTAATTGCCAAGCGCCATAACATCGAAATGCCTATTACCGAACAAACCTACAAGGTTCTGTACGAAGGTCTTAACCCTTTAACTGCCGTCGAAAACCTGCTGTCGCGCGATCAAAAAGCCGAATCCTAAGATTTAATCAACTGTGCTTTCAAAACTTGTTACTGGAAAAGGTTTAGACTAAAGAAATGGGATTACACCATTCATCCGCTGTAAACCGTTAACTTTATTGATTCGGCCCTGTGAAGTCTTTACTCCCTTTCGTCTTGAACCTGTCGAAAGAAGGCCTGTGTTTCGACATGTTCAACACGAACGGTTAAGCCTTATAAAGAACCGAATCAATAGTTTGACATCAACCCAGCCTTAGCTTGACCGAAGTTTTCCAAATTAACGATTATCCGGCTTTGTATCGTTTAAAAACCATCCGAGCTAACGTCTCCATTCCTCTGCAGGCCTGAAAAAAAGCGGGTAACCAGCGAAATCAAGACCCGCTCGGTCAAAAGGCCGTAAAAAACCGAAGAATCAATATTGTTAATTTTTTGCTTTAAGTAAATCCCTGATTTCAGTCAATAACAACTCTTCTTTTGTCGGTGCAGGCGGTACTTCCGGCGCAGGCGGCTCTGTTCTTTTTAATTTGTTCATAAGCTTAATCGCCATAAAAATAGCAAAAGCAACAATCGTAAAGTCGACAATGGATTGAATAAAGTTTCCGTAATTAAGCAAAACTGCAGGTGTTTTATCGTCAACCGCTTCTTTTAGAACAACGCCAAGCTTAGTGAAATCGACACCGCCCATCATTACGCCAATCGGCGGCATGATGACATCCGCAACCAATGATGAAACAATTTTGCCGAATGCGCCGCCGATAATCACGCCCACGGCGAGATCGACAACATTCCCCTTCATAGCAAACTCTTTAAATTCTTGTAACATACTCATAATCAAATTCCCTCATAATTGTGGTAAAAGCTAACTCATGGATTAAAACAGCGTTTCGGTAATTTAGATACTCCCTTAATTAACCTGACGCCAACCTAAATTATCGATTTAATTCGCTCAAAAGTATAGCTTTTTGAGCTTTTGCGAATCCGGTCTCAGTTATTTTAATTGATTTATAGATGTCATAAACCTGTAACATACTACCCGGTACAATTCATGCTTTAAATTAAGCTCTCACTATGGCAAAAATTACTATCCTGGTTGTAGAAGATGAAATCGCTATTCGGGGGATGTTAACGATCATCCTCGAACAAGCAGGCTTTTTGCCCCTTTCGGCTGGCGAAGTCGATGCCGCCCAGAAAATGTTATCCGATAATCTGCCCGATTTGATCGTATTGGACTGGATGCTTCCGGGCATCAGTGGTGTCGAATGGGCTAGGCGTTTAAAGAAAGATCCGAGTTATCGGGAAATTCCTATCATCCTGCTAACGGCACGAGGCGAAGAAGAAGACAAGGTCAGGGGCCTGGAAATCGGCGCGGACGATTATTTAACCAAACCTTTTTCGCCTAAAGAACTGGTGGCCAGAATACGCGCCGTACTGCGTAGAAGCGGCAAATTGTTCGGTCCTTCTCAATTGATCCTGGGCGATCTCATCCTCGATACCGAACAACATCGACTAAGCATCGGCGAACATCAATTGGATGTCAGCCCGACCGAATTTCGCCTAATGCAGTTTTTTATGACTCACCCAGACAAAGTATTCAATCGCACCCAATTGCTCGATCAAGTATGGGGAAGGAGCGTTTATATCGAAGAACGTACCGTCGATGTCCACGTCAGGCGCTTACGTAAGATTCTTGCAGAATATGGAAGAGAAGATCTCGTTCAAACAGTGCGCGGTTTCGGCTACCGTTTTTCGTTACTGAATTAAACCGGATGTCCGCTTGGGGAAAAGAGCTTGTTTTAGTCGCGACGATCTTCGTGATTGTCGCCGTACTCGGTAGCTTAACGGGAACGTTCATCCCATTGCTTTTTATATTGCTGTTCAGCTTGTTAAGCTGGCAAGTCGTCCAGATCAATCGCTTTGAAAGATGGATTAGTAATGGCGGACGCGGAAAATATCCGAAAGCAAAAGGAATATGGGAAGACATTTACTATCACGTTTATATCATCAAAAAAAGCGAAAAGAAACGCAAAAAGAAATTGGCGAAAATTATCGACCAATTCAGAAAATCGACCGATGCCTTACCCGATGCCGCTGTTGTGCTGGGCAAGCACGACGAAATCGAATGGGCAAACAATGCCGCAAAAACCGTCTTGGGAATCCAAGCCACGGACCGCGGACAACGCATCCCTAACCTGATCCGTTTCCCCATTTTTGTCCGTTACCTAAAAGAAGGCCATTTTAATGAATCGATCATTATCCCCTCTCCCACCAATAATCATCTAACCTTAGCGGTACGTGTCGTCAGTTACGGCGCGGGCTTGAGACTCTTACTCGCACAGGATGTAACACAGTTGCGTAAAATGGAGCAGATGCGTAAGGATTTCGTCGCCAATGTATCCCATGAATTGCGAACGCCTTTGACCGTATTGCGCGGTTATCTGGAAACCCTGCAAGACCTGGACGAACCGCAGTTGCCCTTACTCTCCCACTCCTTCCAGCAAATGCTTGAACAAACGGATCGGATGCAGCATTTAGTCGACGACTTACTGCTCTTATCGAATCTGGAAACCCAACCTAAAAAGACTCACTGTGTCGACGTACCCGTATTGCTGAACAAGATTTGTAAAGAAACCGAAAAGCTGCCGCCATACACCGGACGTGTTGAATTGACCGTGTCTACATCAGTCCGTCTTTACGGCGACGAAAACGAATTACGTAGCGCCTTTTCCAACCTGTTAGGCAACGCCTTGAAATACTCTCCGGTCAACTCCGTAGTAAAAATCCAATGGCGAATGACAGAAAGCAACGGGATATTAGACGTTATCGATCAAGGCGAAGGCATTGCGGAAACGGAAATTCCCAGAATCACCGAACGGTTTTATCGGGTGGACATCAAGCGGAGCGAAAAAATAGCGGGAACAGGATTGGGCTTAGCGATAGTCAAACATGTTCTTCTGAGACACGACGCCCATTTACATATCGTCAGCGAACTTCATAGAGGCAGCACTTTTAGCTGCTATTTTCCCTTATCTAGGCTTTGCTAATGCGGTAAACGTCAATTTTTCATTCCGGCATAAGTTTACAGATTCGACCAATCCAAATTAAATCGTGCCAAATATTTCCTAAGGCGGTCGGCATCATTCGTACTACCGCGTTGAGTTCTGGAAACAGCGAATAATTTCCTACCCGCCTCTGAAAGATTTTTACATTCGCGGCAAACACTCAGCACCGCTTGTAATTGCAAGCGGTCGAATAAATCCAGTTCCGCCAATTGCTCCAGGCCAAGTATTTCCGTTAATCCGGCGAACTCAGTTTCGCGCGCCTGCCCCCAAAGTTTACTCAAGCGTTGAACCTCATACTCGACCAGATCATCGGTAATCCGCCCGCCTTCAGCCAAAGTTGACAGCCGCAAAATAGAAGCGCCGAGATCGCGAAAATTACCCTGCCATAAAGCCGCCTGCGATGTCGCAAATTGAAGATATTTACGCCTCGCTTCTTTATTGAAACTAACCTTACAGCCTATTTCGGCGGATTGTTGCGCCAGCAGGTAATCGATATTCGGCTCGATGTCTTCCGGACGCTGTGCCAGTGACGGCAACTCATAAGTCCACAAATTGATACGGGCGAATAAATCTTCGCGGAATCGTCCCGCAGCCACATCTTGCCTTAAATCACGGTGGGTTCCGGCAATTAACTGGAAATCGCTCTTCACCAGTTTATCGCCGCCGACCGGAAAGAAATTTTTCTTCGATGGCTTTCAGCAGCATCGCTTGTTCGTCCGCGCCGAGTTCACCAATTTCATCCAAGAACAACAAACCCTTATCCGCACTCCTGAGCAACCCGCCCCGGTCTTGTTGTGCCCCAGTGAATGCGCCCTTGACATGGCCGAACAAAGCCGAGGCTGCGCCATCGCCGCGTAACGTTGCGCAATTGATTTCTACAAAGCTACCTGAGATTTGGTGGCGGGCTTTTTTAAGTTCAAAAACACGCTTGGCGAGAAAGGACTTGCCCGCCCCAGTTTGACCCATCAACAACATCGGTGCTTTCGAGCGCACGGCGACATGTTCGATTTCGCTGATCATTCGGTTGAAGGCAGCATTGCGTGTCTCAATGCCGGACTTCAACAAGGCGATAGCATCGGCTTCCGCCTTAGCGTAGCGTTTGGCTATCGCGTCGTAATGACTTAAGTCCAGGTCAATCAAGGCATAACTGCCGACCAAGCCGCTTTTTTGCCTGCGTGGTGGGGGAGGTTTGCAACAACATGCCGGGAAAGTAGCGCGCTTCGACCATCAAAAACAAGCAAATCTGGGCGACATGCGTGCCGGTGGTGATGTGTATCCAGTAGTCTTCGCGTTCAGTATCGAAGGGATAGTGCGTGGAGAAATCGAACAATGCGCCATAAACCTGGCCGAAATCCCAAGGATCGGCAATCGTCATTTCCACCGGCAACACTTCAGTTTCAGGGGACACCGACGCGATGTCTTCAGTGAGTAATTGAAGTAAGGACTGATATTTTCGGTCGTAAAACAAGACAAAACGGTCGATGACCAAATCTTCATGTTGGGTCAACGATACGGTAGGCCGCCATTTTTCCCAACGTCCCGACCCGACACCAGAATCCAGTTGAGAACCGATAAAGCCGATGACTACTTTTTTCTTCATGAGAAATATTTATAAAGGCGATATATAAATCTAACATTATTAGTATAGTTCATCTTTTTATAGCCCAATAATAAACTACATAAATGATTTTTAATTACAAATAATCAGATAGTTATAAATATTTAAACACTAAAAAATTTTTTGGCATAGTTATCGCTTTGTTGTGAATGTCATGTAATGAAGTTTGTGCTTACAAGTTGTGTTTAGCAACACACTGGTGCGGTAAAGCCCTGATAAGGTTGTTGTGCCGTATGCCGCCAAAGTTTCAGTTATGGCAAACGGGTGTGTCTGGTGACAGAGGTTGGTTCGATTCCACCGCATCCACCATTGGATAGCTCAGTGGGTAGAGCGATGGACTGATAATCCATTTGTCGCGGGTTCGACTCCTGCTCCAAATTTCGGTCTATAAAACCGATAAACAAATAATGCAGTACGGCTGGTTGTGGAACACGCAAGTGTCCACTGTCCTTAACCGCAAAAGTAGGATCGCAAGTTAGGCAAGTCGCAACAGGTTCAGTGAAAACAGCGATTAAAGGATTGGATGCAATTGCAACCAAGCCCCTTACCCCTGAAATTCACTAGCGTTGCGACTCCCTGGTTTGCCAGAACACGGACGCAGTTTGGGATATCCGACCAGCCTCAATATAACTTAAGGAAAGATTATGTTTAAAACAGTATTTATCAAGCTTAACGAACGCGGCTTATTGATGCAGCGTGGCGATTTTGTCCGTGTTTTGGAATCCGGCGAACATCGTTTGTCGTTGAACCCGTTTAAACGGCAAACTGTGACGATAATTGCTGCCGACAGCGAATTCAATGACGAAACCTTGCTGAATTATTTGCAGAAGAACGAAGCCGCGCTGGTGAGTCGTTACCTGCACGTTTTTGAATTAAGCGACCAGGAAGCTGGCTTGTTGTACGCCAATAATAAGCTGGTTGAAATTTTAGCCCCAGGCACCCGTCGCGCTTATTGGAAAGGCGATATCGATTTTGCATTAGAAAAGGCCGATATATCTCAGGTTACGAAGTAGATAAGCAATTGACCCAGCGTATCAAGCAATCCTGGCTGAAAGGCCGCGAGTTGAAGGGTTCTGAAGGTTTATTGGCGGTTATGATTCCAGCTTACCATGTCGGCGTGTTGAAAATCGACGGCAAAGTTGTTGCGTTTGATGACCGCAGCAACAGAAGTATTCTGGGGCTTTAACCGTGACATTACAGTGGAAACCGTTGATATGCGCTTGCAAAACCAGGAAGTCAGCGGCCAGGAAATCCTGACCAAAGACAAGGTGGCCTTGCGGATCAGCCTGATTGCGACCTGGCAATTTAGCGATGTGTTATTGGCCTTTGCCAAGCTGAACAAGCCAGCAGAGCATTTATACCGCGAATTACAGTTCGCCCTACGTGAAGCCATTGGCGAACGCACGCTGAATAACTTGCTGGAAAACAAGCAGTCGCTGAATAAGCTGTTGCTGGATGCCGTACAAGGCAAGCTGGCGAGCTTTGGCATCGACGTAACCAGCGTCGGCCTGCGCGACATCATCCTGCCAGGCGAAATGAAAACTATCCTGGCACAAGTGGTGGAAGCGCAAAAAGCGGCTGAAGCCAATATCATCAAGCGCCGGGAAGAAACCAACGCAACCCGGTCCTTGCTGAACACCGCCAAAGTCATGGAAGAAAACGCCACGGCGCTACGGTTGAAAGAACTGGAAACCCTGGAACGTGTCGCCGAACGGATTGACAAGATTTCCGTATTCGGCGGCCTGGATCAGGTGTTGAACGGTTTGATCAGCATTAAGCAATAAAAGTCCGTTCATGGTGACCCGAAGGGCACAAAAGCTTGTCGAACCATGAACGGATCAACAAGTCAGTTTAACCTTATGGGTACAGTGTCATGAAGCGGTCGTCAACGTCGAGCCGAAATAATGTTGCGGCGAAAAGAGATACGGTTAACAAACTCGGCTAACAGTAAATATCTTAAGCGCGTATCGCTAGCCAGCCAATATGATATGCCACATGGAAGTGTACCCGTAAATCCGGCCAGTTTAAGTCCTAACAACAGTTATGGGATACCGGAATTTGTTAAGCGCGGGTTTTATGTTGACATGCCTTTTACTTGTAAACATTGTGGAACGCCGCAAATCTGGACAGCCCAGCAACAGCATTGGTGGTATGAACTGGCAAAGGGTGATATCTGGACAATCGCGGTTTTATGTCGGCCCTGCCGAATAAAAGAACGTGAACGGAAAGCGCTGGCTAGAAAAATACATTTAGAAGGATTATTGAGAAAACGGCAACTTAGCAATAACAAATTGCCGCAGGAAATAATCGCTAACCAGCAATTAATAATGCAGTTATAAAAATAGGAGAACAGTCTCATGCAACCCGAAAACTTTACCGTCATGCAAGCCGGAAACGGCAAGCCGATCAAACTATGGACGCACGGCGTGCCGGTGGAAGACAAGCCAAAAGCAATTGCGGAACATCGCGGAATTGCCGTTTATCTTTAAGCATGTCGCGGTGATGCCGGACGTGCATTTGGGTAAGGGTTCAACCATCGGTAGCGTAATACCAACTTTAGGTGCGATTATTCCGGCGGCGGTCGGCGTGGACATCGGTTGCGGGATGATGGCGGCGCGTACCAGCTTAACTGCTAGTGATTTGCCGGATAACCTGCACGGCTGGCGAACAGCGATTGAACGCGCGTGCCGCATGGCTTGTCGCGTACGCGCGGTGGCCGGGATAAAGGTTCTTGGGAAAACACCTCGGCCAATGTGGATAAACAATGGGCGGAGTTATTGCCGGAATTTGAAGCGATCTGTGCCAAACATAAATGCCTCAAGAACACCAACAACCATAAGCATTTGGGGACACTCGGCACTGGCAACCACTTCATCGAAGTTTGTTTGGATGAAAGTCAAAACGTGTGGTTTATGCTGCATTCCGGTTCGCGTGGAGTGGGGAATCGTATCGGCACGCACTTTATCGAACTGGCGAAAAAGGATATGGAAAAGTTCTATATCCAATTGCCGGATAGTGATTTGTCGTACTTTCCGGAAGGCACGGAACATTTCAATGACTATGTGCAAGCGGTAAGCTGGGCGCAAGATTTTGCCCGTCGAAATCGTGAGTTAATGATGCAAAATGTGGTTGCGGCGATTCGAGCGATTTCGCCCAAGCCGTTTACCGCTGATGTGGAAGCGGTGAATTGCCACCATAACTATGTGCAGCGCGAGCATCACTTCGGTCATAACGTATTGGTAACGCGCAAAGGCGCGGTAGCGGCATGGCCCGGGCAAATGGGAATTATCCCCGGCTCGATGGGTGCAAAATCCTTCATCGTGCGTGGTAAAGGACAGGAAGAATCTTTCTGCTCATGCAGCCACGGCGCAGGACGAACCATGTCCCGAACCGCCGCGAAAAAACGCTTCAACGTCGCCGACCAAATAGCGGCAACCCAAGGCGTGGAATGCCGGAAAGATGCCAATGTCATCGACGAAATCCCGATGGCGTACAAGGACATCGATGCGGTCATGGCAGCGCAAGCGGACTTGGTGGAGATCGTGCATACCTTGAAGCAGGTGGTTTGTGTGAAGGGGTAAGGCACAAGACGAAAGAATAAATAGTTCCCATGCTACGCGTGGGAACTATGCAAGCCATGATACGCAGCGATTTGGCGGAAGTTTCCCGTTTGACCCAAAGTAAATCCGCCCATCCTTCGACTGGGCTCAGGACGAACGGATTTACTTTTACGTGGCGACGATGACGATTTTGACTCATAGTAGCACCAAGAAATAAATCAAAATAACCAACTTTTTCCGTTCGTCCTGAGCCTAGTCGAAGGATGAATGGGAAAAGTTCTCAAATCCATACAACAAGATAAGGCAAAAATGTTTTGGGTATATATCTTAAAATGCGTTGACGGCAGTTATTACACAGGCCATACCGATAATCTTGAAAGTCGCATCGCTCAACATAAAGCAGGGGAATATCCTGGTTATACCGCCACACGGTTACCTGTGGAATTTGCATGGTCACAAGAATTCAACACCCGCGAAGAAGCTTTATCAGCAGAAAGGCAAATCAAAGGTTGGAGCCGCAAGAAAAAAGAAGCCATGATGCACGGCGATTGGGCGGAAGTTTCCCGTTTAGCCCAAAGCAAATCCGCCCATCCTTCGACAAGCCACATTATTAAAGCCATTAATCTAACGCGAATTTGTTAGTTATTTTTTCCATGCAGAGCTTGGGAATACTGAAAAGAAACCAAATTTTTTCGTTTAAGCATTATATTTTATGAATAATTACCCTATTGATGTCCGAATTAATCATTTTGCAATTCGAAGCTTTCGTGACACTGCTGACCGCGATTATATTCACGCTCGACTTGCATACCAAGCGCGACTAATACCACAATTCCTTTGGTCATCGCTTCACTGTCTTGAAAAATATGCTAAATGTATACTTCTATTGAATAGAATAGACGGAACTAATATTCGGCATGAAGTATTAGAATCAATATCTCGCCTTGAAAATAAAGGAAAATTCCAAGTTAATCTCTCGAAAGCGGTTCAAGAATTTATTGGTCGACTAGAATCTGGTGCTGAATTTAGGTATTTTGAAGTGCCTTACTGTTCTCAAGAACACGATATTTTACGTCTTGACTGCGCTGTTTCAGAGCTGAGACGGTATTGTCAACCTATCGACTACGATATCGAAATAAACGGAGGCTTGGAAAATCAACTTGAAAAAAATTTAAACATAATTAGAGACAAACTTTCCAGCAATATAAAAGATACATGTATATCAAATGGATGGCTTGAAACTGTCATAGTAAACAAAAAACATCCAGCGCGAGAAGCTCTGCTTTGGAATAATCTGTATTTTGGTTTATCTCGCCGCAAAAGAATACGTATGATCCCATTTTGGGAATCTGGCAACGCACCTCTTTATATGGATCCAGAAATACTTAATGAGGTAGTCAAATATGTGTTTCTACCTAAAACTGTTAAAAATGCGTATCAAGATGAAATTAGCGGTCACAACTCAGGCTGATAAGACAACATGTCTCGAACAAAATGGACTGATCAGTCTTTAGCATTTATTTGGTTAAAACCAATGGAATTGAATAAAAAATGACCATCCAAATCGACGGCTCCCAAGGCGAAGGTGGCGGCCAAATTTTACGCACGGCGTTATCCTTAGCCATTATCACCGGACAAGCCATCCAGATTAAAAACATCCGCGCCAAACGTAAAACGCCCGGATTAATGCGTCAGCATTTGACCGCCGTGAATGCGGCGGCAGCGATTTCCGGCGCGGAAGTCAAAGGCGCACAAGTCGGCTCAACCGAGTTAAGCTTTAACCCAGACAAGGTGCAAGGCGGTGATTACAACTTTAACATCGGCACGGCGGGCAGTTGTACATTGGTGTTGCAAACGGTGTTACCAGCTTTGTTGATGGCAGATCAGGAAAGTCGACTTGTGATTACTGGCGGTACGCATAATACGATGTGCCCGCCGTTCCATTTTTTGCAACGGGCGTTTATTCCGCTATTAAAGCGGATGGGCGTCCAGGTTGATTTGCAGTTAAACCGTTTCGGCTTTTATCCGGCGGGTGGCGGTGAAATTACGGCGACCATTAAACCCAGCACTCGCCTTATGCCGTTGCATTTGGAAGGTCGCGGCGAACGGGTGAATGCTTATGCGGAAAGTTATTTTGCGGCATTGCCTGCCCATATCGCTGAACGCGAACTCGCCGTGGTTAAGCAAAAGCTATCCTGGAGTGATGAACAATTGTTGCTGCGGGAAATCAACCGCAACCAAGGGCCGGGGAACGTGTTGCTGATTACTTTAGAACATAAACAGGTCACCGAAGTGTTTACCGGTTTTGCCGAGCGCGGCGTGGCGGTGGAAGTCGTTGCCAAGGGTGCGGTTGCCAAAGTGCAAAAATACTTAACCAGCAATGCGGCGGTTGATACCTATTTGGCTGATCAATTGTTATTGCCAATGGCGTTAGCGGGCGGCGGTTCTTTTACCACGACTGAATGGAGCCTACATGCCGATACCAATGCCGAGGTTATTAAACAATTTTTACCTATTAAGATTCACCATGACATCGAAGAGAACGGAACGATAAGAGTCAGAATCGTTTAATATCGCTGCCTATTTCTTACAATTTTCAGTAACCGGTACCGCTAGCCTGTTCAATATTTGAGATTACTTTAACAGAATGGTAAATAAAAACTGTGATTTAACTCGCAGATTTTTCTGGGAATCTAATGTCTAATGTTTATTAAAAAGGTTTGAATAGATTTTTTAAATATGCCTCTGTTTAAGCCTACACAAAAATAGCGTTACGCTAAACTTGTTATCATGAAATGTATTTTTAAGCACGTGATGGTAATAGTTCATATTTTCCAAACACGACCTGTAGTAAATTAATCTCAACTTTTAAGAGAACGATTGTTATACGAGAAATTAAGGGCTATTAACAAACTTTCAGATACTAAAAATAACTAATAATCGCTTAACGATAATTTCAATCATGAACGCAAAAACCATTTCATCGCTGGATGTTTTAAACTTTAAGGCTGTTCCACTAAGCGATGTCCGTTATCGGGTATTAATTGTGGATGACAGTGCTTCGTTTCAAAAGTTATTGACGCTAACTTTATCCATGCAGCCTCAAATTGGTGAAATCGACTGCGTAAGCAGCGGCGATGAAGCTATAAGAAAAGTGAAAGTGGAAAATTACGACATCATTTTTATCGACGCGGTTATGCCTGGGATGGACGGATACCAAACTTGCTCTCTGTTGAGAAAATATGACGGCTATAAGGATACGCCTATCATTATGGTTACAGGATTAACGTCTCCTTCAGACGAAGCCCAGTCGATTATTGCCGGAAGTTCGTATTTTGTGACTAAACCGATTCAACAATTAGCGTTCAAACAAATGCTGGATAGAGTTATTTTTATGATTGAGTATAAGAAGAAGTTAGCTCGTAAATAACTTTCATTTTTGATCCGCTCAAAACGAAGCTGTTTTGAATACATCGTTCATTTAAAACTTCAAAGCCTTATCCGCCATATTGCTAAACCTTTATCACAATCTTCAATTTCATAAGACATCTCTCCGCCTGCTTGTTTTGCTTTCGTTAACCGATTGCAAGACTTTCCCGCTACAATAGAAGCATTTTTAGCTATTTGTTATGACTTTAGGCTGCTTAATAGCCAATTTTGGATGAATTGCACTTGACCAGAGCGACTCATTCATAAATCGGTAGTGAATTAAACCTGTGGCTTGAAATAGGCCGGAGTGACAAACCTTACCCTAAAGAGCATAAAAGGTATTCACTCCAAAAAACACGCGAATTTGCAAAATAAAGCAAACAAGTTCATCAAAAAGCACAGATTTAAGCCACCAACCTAAATCATACTTCATCTCAGTAATCGTTGATTCAATGGATTTTTCATCACCTGCAAATTGGACTCACCAACTTTATAATCCGTTTCACACAGTATCGATTAATACTCACGATCTCGTTCTCATGTCTTTTCCCGCCTGTGTCGCTTTATTGGGCGGGATCATGGCATCCGTTTGGCGGCCCAGCCATAGCACACGAAGTCTTATCCAACATTTCGCCGCCGGGGTTGTATTGGCCGCATTGGCGGTCGAACTGCTGCCGGAAATCGAAAGAGAACATGCCCCCGGTTTGGTATTGATCGGTTCGTTTGTTGTCGGTTTTTTCTTTATGTATGCTTTAAAACTATGGACGATCAATTTAGAGCATCAAGCTGCGCTAAAGGCGGGCTCGGAAAGCTCTAACATCGGTTTAATGCTGGCGACTTTTATCGATGTATCGATGGACGGCTTTATTATCGGTGCGGGCTTTGCGGCAGGCGGAACCACCGGTATGATTTTAGCGTTGGGATTATCGGTAGAATTACTGTTTCTGGGCTTATCGCTAACTTCCGAAACCGTAAAAGGTTGGCTTATCATCGCAATTTCAGGACTGCTCGGCGCAACGGTATTCTCATTTGCGTTTCTGGGAAATTATTTATTGGCCGATGCTTCCCACGCATTGATTGGTGGCGTTCTCTCCTTCAGCGCCGCTGCGCTACTCTATTTAGTGACCGAAGAACTGTTGATGGAAGCCCATGAAGTCGAAGAAAAAAACATTTCTACGCTGGTTTTGTTTAGCGGTTTTTTAGTCTTTTGGAGTATTCAACTTTTAGGAAACCACTAACCGACTTAACGTATGTTTCAACCGACCTCATTCAAACCGGCTTGGTGGCTTAAGAATCGCCATCTACAAACGATTTACCCGTCTTTATTCAGAAAGGCGCCCAATCCGCCGGACTACCGGAGAGAAAGGCTCAACACACCGGATGACGACTTCATCGATGTCGATTTCTGCGGCACGGGTACGCAGCCGATGGTCATCTTATTGCATGGACTCACCGGCAGTTCGCAATCGGGTTACATAAAAGGATTACAGAGCGCTTTATTTCGACACGGCTTTCGCAGCGCCGCTATTAATTTTCGGGGATGCAGCGGTCAATCGAACAACCGGGCGCGTTGTTATCATTCCGGCGAAACCGCAGATACGCATTTCCTGTATCAAACGTTACGGCAAAGAGAACCCCAAACGCCGATTGCTGCTGCCGGTTTTTCATTGGGCGGCAATGTATTATTAAAGTGGCTGGGCGAGCAAGGCAACAACCTCGATCTATTCGCGGCTACCGCAGTTTCGGTACCCTTGGTTTTAGGAATCTGTGCAACAAAACTGGATAGCGGTTTTTCAAAAATCTATCGTAAAAATTTATTGGACGAGCTCAAGATCTATATGCTCAACAAGTTGCAGCATTTGGAAGCTATCGGACATTTTGACGATGCGAATAAAATCAAAGAATTGGGCGATTTATCGACGATTAAATCCTTCTGGCAATACGACGACCGCGTCGTTGCCCGATTACATAGCTTTCAGGATGTTAACGACTACTATAACCGGTCCAGCTCCAGACAATTTCTCAAATCGATTGCCGTCCGGACACTCTTAATTCAAGCCATCGACGATCCCTTTATGACCGCCGACGTCTTGCCCAAGCCCGACGAGCTTTCGCCTTCCGTGCAAGTAGAACTCACTCGACACGGGGGACATGTCGGCTTTATCAGTGGACATAATCCCTTAAAGCCGCATTACTGGCTGGAACACAGGATTACTTGTTTTTTAGTAGAACAACTAAATCGAGATAGCCATTTATGAGCACTAAACCTTCCAAATTTTCATTCTTCACGCGTTTTATATGACAGTAACAATCTGGGTCGATGCCGATGCTTGCCCGAATGTCATTAAAGATATTTTATTCCGTACCGCCGAACGCAGAAAATTAGCGTTGGTGTTAGTCGCCAATCGTTTCGTGGCGTCGCCGCCATCCCCTTTTATTAAAGCCGTACAGGTTGCCAACGGCTTCGATGTCGCCGACAATTATATTGTCCAGCACTGTAATACCGGCGATTTAGTAATAACGGCCGATATTCCCTTGGCGGCGGAAGTCGTCGCAAAAAAAGCCTTCGCCCTCAATCCAAGAGGGGAGCTATACACGCCGGAAAATATTAAAGAACAGCTCGCCATGCGAGACTTTATGACTGGTCTTCGCGATACCGGACAAGTTTCAGGCGGCCCTTCCGCATTCGGTCAGCGCGATAAACAAGCGTTTGCGAATGCGTTGGATCGGTATTTAGCCGTCAAACGTTAATCGACGCACACGAATTTAGATCGCTGCTTGACAAATTTTCCACTTAGTAGACACTAGACCCGTTTTTCATTTCCCAAGAGTACCGCATTGAACGATTTGTCCCTGGGTATGCTGTTCGGCATACTCGCTGCCATGCTGCTGCTTTCCGCTTTTTTTTCCGGCTCGGAAACCGCATTAATGGCCTTAAACCGCTACCGGTTAAGGCATTTAGTTAAACTCAAACATAAAGGCGCCATCAAAGCTCATAGGTTATTACAGCGCCCGGACAGCTTATTGGGCATGATTTTGCTCGGCAATATCTTCGTTAATACGGCTGCCGCGTCTGTCGTTACCATCATTGCTATCCGGCTTTATCCAGACCAAGAAAGCAGCGTTTTAATTGCAGACGGCATTCTTATTTTAGTCACTTTGATCTTCTCGGAAGCCACGCCTAAAACCTATGCCGCTGTTAAACCGGAAACACTGGCGTTTCCATCGGCCTGGGTTTATGTTCCATTAATCAAACTGTTTTACCCGATAATCCAATTCGTTAATATTTTTGTAAACTTATTGTTGCGGATGTTTCGGGTTAACATTAAAACGCACAGCCTGGAATCGCTCAGCAAAGACGAATTAAAAGTTATCATTGCCGAAGCGGAAAGCATAATGCCGCCGCGCTATCAAAAAATGTTAATGGGTATTCTCGATCTGGAATCGGCAACGGTCGAAGACATCATGACGCCGCGGAACGAAATCGTCGGCATCGATCTGGAAGCGCCGATTGAGGAGATCGTTACTCAGATTAAAGTTAGTTCGCATACTCGTATACCTGTGTATAAGAAAAGCATTGACCGCATTATCGGCTTTTTGCATCTGCGCAAAGTGTTGACGCTGATTAATCATGACGATTTCGATAAGCAACTGCTCATTAGCCTGCTGAGCAAACCCATATTCATACCCGACACGACGCCGGTACATTCGCAAATGATCAAGTTTAAAGCCGAAAAAATCCGTATCGGCTTGGTTGTCGATGAATACGGCGACGTTCAGGGCTTAGTGACGATGGACGATCTATTACAGGAGATTGTCGGTGAAATTATAACTGACGAAAACGCTGTCAGAAAACAAGTCGACGGTAGTTATTTGGTGGATGCCAACATCACCATCAGAGAACTCAACCGTTCTTTGCAATGGGATTTACCGACTGAAGGCCCTAAGACGTTAAACGGTTTGATTATCGAGTTTATGGAAACTATTCCCGAAGCCGGTACCAGTATCAAATTGTACGGTTATGCCTTGGAAATTCTAAAACGCGATGAGATGGCGGTGAAATTGGTTAAGTTTTTGCCCGAAAGCCATTAACAAATTACAAACCGCTTACGACATCTAAAGCTTCGGAAAGTGTCGTTACCGGGTAAATCTGCAAGCCTTCAATCCGTTTTTTCGGTGCATTGGCTTTTGGAATCACGGCTATTTTAAAGCCGTGTTTGGCGGCATCGTTTAAACGCGACTGACCGTTTGCCACCGGTCTTATTTCACCGCTCAATCCGATTTCACCGAAAAAAAACGCATCGTGCGGGATAATCCTATTCCTGAAGCTTGAAACGATGCCGACGACAATCGCCAAGTCCGAACTGGTTTCACTCACTTTAATACCGCCGACCACGTTGGCGTAAATCTCGTCGTTTGCGGTTACAATTCCGCCGTGTCGCGACAACACAGCCAGTAACATTGCCAGTCGATTCTGGTCGAAACCCACGGCCAAGCGGCGCGGATTGCCGTATTGGCAGTCTGTCACCAACGCCTGGATTTCCACCAGCAGCGGACGGGTGCCTTCCCACAACACCGTTACCACACTTCCGGATGAAGGTTTATCCGGCCTGTTAAGAAACATCGCCGACGGATTTTTAACTTCTTTTAGTCCGGCATGATCCATCGCAAAAAAACCCAATTCGCCGACGCTGCCGAAGCGATTTTTGTCCGCCCTCAACACTCTAAATCTAGCATCGTCCGTGGACGATAACATGACTTGGGTATCGACGATATGGCTTAAAGTCATCGGTCCTGCTAACGATTGATCTTTTGTCACATGGCCGACCATAAAGACAGATAGGTTATTCCGTTTGGCGTATTGGGTCAGATAGCTGGCGGACTCTCTGACTTGGGAAACCGAACCCGGCGCGGATTCGACATCCTGGTTGTATACCACTTGAATGGAATCGATCACCACGACTTTCGGTTGTATTTCATCCAACACATCGATAATTCGCTGAACCGACGTTTCGGCCAACATCATGATGTTGGAAGTCGGTAGCCCTAGTCGATGCGCTCTTTCAGCAATTTGCTGCAACGACTCTTCGCCGGACACATATAGCACAGGTATTCCTTGCCCTGCGATATTTGCGACGGCTTGTAATAACAATGTGCTTTTGCCCGCACCCGGCGCACCGCCGATCAAGACGACGCTGCCTTTAACGATGCCGCCGCCTAAAACACGGTCGAATTCCGACAGGCCGGTCGAAACTCTTTCTGCATGTACCAAACTGACGTCGGAAAGCAATTTAACGTCCGAAACACTTCCGGCATAGCCTTGTGATCGGCTATTACGTTCGTTTGTACTTGAACCTAACCTGACTTCCTTGATGGTATTCCATTCGCCGCAACTGGTGCATTGTCCGCCCCATCGCGGATAATCCGCACCGCATTCCTGGCACACAAAGCCTGTTTTTGCTTTTTTGCTCATGTTTTAGTCTGCATTTTCAAAAAAAGCCATCATTAAGCTACGCCCCTGTTTTTTTAGCCATTGTCGGCGTTGTTGATAATCAGGCAAATGCTCGGCAACCAGCGACCAGAATTGGCTGGAATGATTTTTTACCTTGATATGGCAGAGTTCATGCACCACCACGTATTCCAACACGTCCTTCGGCGCCATAATCAAGAGCCAGTTAATGTTAATATCATTATGAATCCCGCAACTGCCCCAGCGGCTTTTTTGTGTTTTTACGGCAATCGAACGCGGCATCAAGGAATGCTTTCGAGCATGATGATTGACATAATCCTCGACATGCGTCTGTGTTTGTTTTTTCATCCAGCGGATTAAAGCTTCTCGGATGAGAGGCTGATGATGTTCAGGGGTTATGACCTCTGGCACGTGGATCTTGTAGTCCGCGATAAATTCGATTTTGACTCTTTTTAATTTCGACGGAAGCAATGTTAACGGATAAGGCTGGCCTAAATAGGCGATAGTTTCGCCCGTTTTGAATTCGCTGGGTACAAAACCGCTTTGTTGCGGACTGGAAGCAGCCATCTTACCCAATGCTTGTATGATCCATTGTCGTTTCGTCTGGACGAAATGGTGCAAGCGATGTTCCGGTATTTGTAAAGGCGCGACCACTTCAACTTGCCCCGGCTTTACGACAATACGGGCATTTGCAACGCGCTGGCTGCGACGAATCCGGTAGGAAAACGGCAAATTTTCGGCCATTTCGATGTAAAACATTAATGAAGCTGAGAGATGAACAGTCTACTACAATGAAAGAGATTATTAAGGGCTATATCGTTAATTTCAGCGCTTCGCTCTCTCCAAAAAACGAATAGAACGCATTCAATCCGGTCTCTTTACAAACGATTATTTACTGTTAGATTCCAAATGAGCTAAAAATAAAATTACTAGAGAGAACAAAACTCTTGTAAGATTGTCTCAGATTATGTTTTTACTTGTATGAGGAATTTACCATTATGCGTTTAAATACCGCTATTTCACGTTCAGAAGCCGGTGTCTTATCGACAAATAAGGTGTTGAGAAACACATACCTTTTACTGTCGATGACGCTTCTTTTCAGCGCCATGACCGCTGCGGCTTCCGTTTACTTCAACTTACCGCATCCGGGCATGATTTTAACGATGGTCGGCTATTTCGGGTTGTTGTTTTTGACTACTAAATTCAGCGATCGCGCATTAGGTTTGGTTTTTGTATTTGCGTTGACCGGATTTATGGGTTTAACACTTGGCCCCATCATTAACATGTATACTCAAGCCTTTAGCAACGGGCATGAATTGGTTATGACAGCACTCGGCGGCACCGGCATTATATTCCTGGGGCTTTCAGGTTATGCTTTAACAACGCGTAAAGATTTCAGCTTTATGTCCGGTTTCCTGCTGGTCGGCATTCTAGTCGCCTTTTTGGCAGGCATCGGCGCGGCAATCTTTGCTATTCCTGCCTTATCCCTGGCTGTATCGGGCATGTTTATACTGTTGATGTCTGGGATGATTTTGATGCAAACTAGCGCAATCGTACACGGCGGCGAAACCAACTATATCCTCGCGACCGTATCTCTGTACGTTTCTATTTACAATTTATTTTTGAGCTTGTTACAAATATTGGGTATTTTTGGTGGTGACGATTAAGTCATTCCCTTCACTATTCAAAAGCCTGGCCATTTTGGCCGGGCTTTTTTATGTGCTCAGTATTTTGGGCTGTCAATCCGAAAAATCGCCCGAAGAGGTGACTAAACAATTTTGGCAAACCTTAGCGCAAGGCCGGATCGAAAATGCTAAAGACTTCGTAACAACCAGCTCTCAACATCTCGTCAATCTTCAGGACATCGATCAACATTCCACCATCCAAATCGGCGAGGCCGTAATCGAAGAATCTAACGCTATGGTGCAAACCACCCTTATGCGACATAAAAAACAGGTGACTTTCGACACCGCATTGTCCTTAGAACAAGACGCCTGGAAAGTAGATTATTTACAAACCCAAATGAATATCTCGATGCTACCGTTAGAGGATGTGGTTAAAAGCCTACAAAATTTAGGCGGTGTCTTCGCTAAACAATTAGAAAAACAGTTACCTCTCATACAAAAAGAAATGGAATCCCTCGGCGATGAATTAAAAAATCAAATCGATGAATTCGGCCGTTCTTTGGAAAAACCCCAAAATCCTAATACTAATACTAATACTAAAAAACCAACTCCAGGATCGATTTAGATAAAAGCGATTCACTACAGAAATTCCCAATCTATCAAACAAGCTGCTTGCCCCGCATAATTTCCTCGGTCACCGCATAAATTCCAGACCACTGAATTCTTAATTAGAAATTTACCTCCCGTTTTTCTTAAGCGAACACCCTGATAATCTTTAATATATCCGTTTAAGCTGACTTCTTTTAACAGTCTATCTCGGTCTGCTTGACAAGCGGGTGCCGCAGAAAGTCTTGATGGAATACCGATAAATTCATCCCAAGTAAACTCGAATAGTTCCATCGCATTCAAATTCACATAATTAAATACCGGGTCTGTATCAACCGTATGTGAAAGGACTGCAAACGGTGCGTGAAATAAGGCTTCGGCTTGAGTTTCAAAAGGATGATGGCTATTCAATAACGATTCCCTTAAAAGCAATTGGTAACTTTCGCAAATCAAAGCAGCTTGACGATTGTGAAAGCCGTTATCAGGTGACGGATAATTCATTTCAACTCTGAACATTTAATCGATAAAGAATATATGTTTAACCGCAACCGCTTCAATTTTCAGTGATTTTTCAGATGCTAAGATTCAACCCTATGAAATCTTAACTCCCGTTCACCCCTGTATGTCCTTCGTCCGTTGAGTCTGTCGAAGATGGTCTGTATTTCGACAAGGCTCTCCGAGTTTTCGAAGGGCTACTGAACGATTCCGGCTTTAAAGGCCGAATCCTATTACTATTCAGGTAATACACTGCTTGTACTTGGAAACTTCGCCCCAAGTTATTTTTAATTTATTCGTTTATTTTATCAAGCGTTCGGTGTTTTCGCATAAAAACTCAAGTAATCAACTAAACTTTGATTATTAATTTTTTATTGCAATTAACTATCGGTTAGTAGATTAAACCTGTGCATATTGATGAACTCGGCGATTCACGTTTATCCTGAAGTGACAAAATTAGTTTTGTCACTTCGCCTTCTATGAAGTCACAGATTTAACTCACTACCGACCATTGAAAGCAAAAATCCTATTAAAATGTTTTTAGATATAAGCCCGCAAAAACAGTTTACTACACTGATTGCCTGTGCCGATGCTACGGTATTGCAAAAATATGAACCGGACATAGACGAACTTGTACTGATCTACACCCATACCCAGAACGAAACGGCTTCAGCAATTTCCGGACAATTATTCAATCTCATCCTTATCGATTTAGCATTAAATGCGCCCAGCCTACTTTTCTTAGCCAAAAGCTTCGATTGCATCAACAACGATACGCCGATTATTGCTATGGCTGAAATTCTGGCTCAGGATCAAAAAAAAATGTTAATAAACGAAGGGTTCGACGATTGTGTGATTAAGCCGTTGAACAGGGATCGCCTTGAAGAATTGATCAATTTTTGGCGTGAAAACGACAGCTTAACGCCCTATATTGACTCTATCGAAATCTTATTATCGAAAACAAAAAACAATATTCGCTTAGTCAACATGCTTTACGACAAATTATTTGAAGAATTGCCGATTCAGATTATAAATATAGAAAATGCTATCAGAATAGGCAATTACAAAATTGCGCTCGAAGTTACACATAATCTAAACGGCTCGGCAAAAACATGTTACTTAAAAGAAATCGCGGACATCGCTAACTCATTAGAAATGAGTTTAGTTCAGAATAATTTTGAGTATGCGGATGGATTTTTTTTGATGTTAAAACAAAATGTCTCGTCATTTAATAAACACCGTAAATCTATATTGGAAATTCTAAACGATAGATCATAAAAAAAGCCCGTAAGGGCTTTTTTATTTTATTCACCGACTATTAAAAAATCATCCTAAATTTAAATCATCCAACAAAGCCATCGCTGTTTTCTTTTGTTCCAACGACCCTTTCTCTAGCACTTGTCCAATAATATCTTTGGCTGATTCTACATCGCCCATATCGATATAAGCTTTTGCGAGATCGAGCTTTGTTTCTATCTCGTCCATATCGGTCAAATCGGATAAGTTAAAACCGTTTTCCTGATAACCGGGCTTACTTGAACTTGCCAGAGTTGGATCTAAATCGAAACTAAAGTCAATTGCGTTACTTTCGGATCTTTCTTTTTCAACAGGTACATCAATTGAGAAATCAAGCGTTTGTTCAGGATCCCAACTGTCGATAGTTTCGACGGCAGCCTCTCTCTCTTTACTATCCGGCTTATCGGTTTCCTTTTTATCCAAATTAAAATCGAACTCGAATGTTTCGATCTCATTTTTGACTTCGGAATCGTCGTTTTTAATAGTATTGCTTTCGCTATCCAGCATCAATTCTTCATCGAGTAACAAAGTCGTGCTTTCATCGACCGCTTTTTTCTCACTCGCTCCTGGATAAGGTCCCAAATCGAAATCGAGTAATTCGTTATTCTGTTCTTTGAGCAAGCTGTCTTCGAATGAATCCAAATCGAAACTCAACACGTCGTCATTTTCTGATTCGGATACTTCAAATTTCGGTTGTTCCACTTTCTTTATATCTTGCTGAACACCCGATTCTGTAGTCTCAAAAGCCGACTCATTCGCGCCATCATCGTCAATTTGAAAACTTGCAACACCTTGATACTCTCTATTTTCAGCCAGTTTATTAACAGCGTCTTGTTCAGCAGCAGCATTGGAGCCAAGCAAAACACTTTCAGCTAAAACATCGGATTCTGTGGTAAAAACAGCGACCGTACTGGGAATTTGAATTGCAAATAACGGTGAATCCGGGCAAATATCTTTACTTAATTCAATAACTTTTCGCCAGAAATCCTTATCTTCTTGCTTTCCTGCTGCGGCAAGTTCCATTGCGTAGTTTTCAAAATCTTCTTTATTGGAACTTGCATGAAAAATTTCTAGCAATTTTAATTTGCATTCTTCGCGTTCCGGGTTGTTGTTTATAGCTTGCCTAATCAAATCTTCAGCTTGCTGATAACGCCCATACGCTAAATAAACATCCGCTTCTTCAATAGGATCGATATCGCCATGATCGACGTTAAACGACTCGAAAGATTCGAAATCACTGGCCTTAAAGTCATTTAGAAATGAACTTTCGCCCGAAACCGTCCCGGAGGCGGGCCTGCGCGATATTGAAGATAACGGACTATTGGACTCGGTATTTCTCATGGATGAGTAAGTCCTGAACATGCTTTCCGCTTCGGTCTCTTGAATTATTTTCTTCTTTTGCCACCAGAGCCAGCCGAATAACGGCAATAAAATCCCGCCAAGACCGCCCAGTATCCAAATCAGAGGCGAGACCGACTCTTCTACAACCGGTTTAGGGGCTTGTACTATTCTCTTTACGGTCGGTTTAACAACAGGTGTCGCTGGTACTGGGGGCGCAGCCGGTTTCACGGCTTGCGGAGCTGGAACCGGTTGTGGTGCCACAACAGGCGCTGGCGGTGTCGGCTCAGGTTTTACTTCGGTAGGCACAGCAGGTGTCGGCTCAGGGGTCACAGACGACGGTGAAGGGGGCGAAACTGGAGTAGCTGGCGGCTGTGCTGGATTTTGTAGTTCAGCAAGCTGCTTGTCTTTCAATGCAATTATTTCTTGCATCATCGCCATTTGCTTTTCAAGCGCAGCTACCTTGCTTTGCAGAGCGTCATCAACAGGTGAAGCTCCTTTTGCTGTTTCTTTTTCCGTGTTGGCTTGCCGCTGACTTGCGCTAGTTGATTGCGAAGCACTATTTTTAGCACTTGCCGATGGCTCAACGGAAGGTGCTACATTCTCGTTTGCATCTACAGTCGCTTCCACCGGCGCTTCCAGCTTTAACTGACTATCGACAGCCTCTTCTTTCGCTAACTGCCTATTACTGCTCGGTACGCCGGAACGATTGTTATTCCACGCTGTGTTATGCTGAGTAAATTCATCGAGCGCTTCCTGCCGCGAAATCTGTTGAACGGTGTTTTTATCCGGAATTTTCAGTGTTTTTCCGGCAGCAAGCGCATTCACATTTTGCTGATAAAATGCATTCGGATTTCTTTCAAAGAGCGACATCATCATCTGCTCTACCGAAACACCTGCCCCGCGCACCCGCGAGGCTACCTTCCATAAGGTGTCGTTTCTTCGCGTTACGATTTGACCGCCATAACTGCCATTTGAAGTTCGTTTCGGCCTGTTAGAATGTCTAACCGGACGCGGGCGCGGGGAATAGGTTTGTTGTGGAGGATAGTTTTCGTATTGCGACGTTAAGGGATACGCCGGTTCTTGATAAACGGGTTCTTGATAAGTCGATTGCTCATATTCGGACGGCGGATCAACCAGTACCGTGAACTCACGGTACAAGCTGCCTTTAGGCCAAGTTACTTCAAGTAAAAAGTTAAGGTACGGTTCCTTAAGCGCTTCTCTCGAAGTCACTTTGATAACCATCGAGCCGTTCGGTTTGACAACAGTATTGAATTTAATTTTTGATAGAAAATACGTCCAAGGCACACCCGCTTCATCAAACTTATCGGCTGAAGCCAAACTGACTTTGATGTTCGAAGGTTTTTCACCCTTTGAAGCCACCAAAGCTATCTCTGCATTAAGATTCTGGTTAAGGGCCGAGCGCACTCTGATATCACCGATCCCAAGCGAATGACCACTAACGGGAGCCAGTAACGATACGACTGTTAGAGCTTTAGTTAAGTTGCGCACGCATCCATCTCCTTAAAATTTATCACGATGTTGTACCACACTCAGTCACAATTATAGAACCAAGATTAGCTCAGATGTAATTTTTTACCAGTATTTCAGCGATCTGCACGCTATTTAAAGCAGCACCTTTTCTCACATTGTCGCCGACAACCCAGAGGTCTATTCCGTTTGGATGCGAAATATCTTCTCGAATACGTCCGACGAATACATCGTCTTGTCCCGACGATTCGGTTACCGCCGTGGGATAACCGCCATTTTTGCGTTCATCCAACACTTTTACCCCAGGCGCTTTTGAAAGTAGATTCCGCACAGATTCCACATCGATTTTCTTGCGTGTTTCAATATGGACCGCTTCGGAATGTCCGTAAAAAACCGGCACTCTCACGGCGGTCGGATTCACGCGTATCGACGGATCGTCCAGGATTTTCTGCGTTTCCCAAACCATTTTCATTTCTTCTTTGGTGTAACCGTTATCCATGAATACATCGATTTGCGGCAATACATTAAAAGCAATTTGCTTCGGATAAACATTAGTTTCAATCGGCTGACCATTCAGCAGTTTGGCGGTTTGTTTCACGACTTCTTCGATACCTTTTTTGCCGGTCCCGGAAACAGCCTGATAGGTGCAGACATTGATTCTTTCTATGCCTACCGCATCGTAAATGGGTTTTAGGGCCACCAACATTTGAATGGTCGAGCAATTGGGATTCGCAATGATGCCTCGATTTTTGTAATCCGCGATTTTTTCAGGATTAACTTCGGGAACGACTAAAGGAATATCGTCTTCGTATCGAAAGTGAGAGGTATTATCGACCACCACGCAACCGGCTGCTGCCGCTTTCGGCGCGTATTCGGCAGAAACCGAACCGCCTGCGGAGAATAACCCTATCTGCACCTTAGAAAAGTCGAACCCCGCTAAGTCTTCGACTTTTAAACTCCCCCCTTTGAATGGAATTCGTTTTCCAACCGATTTACTGCTTGCTAGCGCATAGACTTCACCTACGGGAAAATTCCTTTCTTCCAAAATCGACAACATCGCTTCGCCCACGGCACCCGTCGCTCCTACCACCGCAACGTTATAAAGTTTACTCATTGATTCTCACTTCTGATTATTAAAACTGAATACGCTAAATGAACATTTCAACCTAAAACTTAGGTAGAAAAATTAACCTAAAATACCGAATATCTTGCTTGTAATAGCGTCGACAGAGCCTACCCCGGCAATAGAATAAAACGTAGCTTTTTGACTTGGATCGGCATAAAAATCGACCAGAGGCTTGGTTTGGTCATGATACACGTTAAGCCGCTTTCGAACCGTCTCTTCTTTATCGTCGTCTCTTTGGATCAGCGGTTCGCCGGTTAAATCGTCGACTCCATCGGTTTTAGGCGGATTGAATTCGACATGATAAGTACGTCCCGACTGCGAATGCACGCGCCTGCCCGCCATTCTTTTAACTATTTCTTCATCATCCACCGCTATTTCGATAACGGTGTCGATAGAAACACCCATTTTTTCCAGCCCTTCCGCTTGCGCAATAGTTCGCGGAAAGCCGTCCAACAAAAATCCGTTACGGCAATCGTCTTGCTGTATCCGCTCTTTAATTAAACCCAGAATGATGTCGTCTGAAACCAACCCGCCCGAATCCATAACCTGCTTTGCGGCGATACCTAACGGCGTGCCTTCGCGCACTGCCGCGCGTAACATATCGCCTGTCGAGATCTGCGGAATACCGTATTTATTAACAATAAATTGGGCTTGTGTCCCTTTTCCCGAACCTGGACTTCCCAAGAGGATAATACGCATCAAAATACTCCATATCTGAAATTTAGCCTCAACCGAAAACCGGGAAAAAGCTGCCGAATAGTGATAACACGTGCGAACACATGCTTGTAAACTCAATGTATTTTATAACATATCGTGTTTAATCTCTTGTAAAAATGTGTAATTCTAAATATGCTTTTCAAAACTTTTAATTGAATCACATTTTTTATTTTTATGTCTTTAGATACCGGCACTTAGCTTATTTCCTCCAACCCTACATCAAATACTCGAATGCAGAGAAACCTCAACCGCCTCAAGAACCAAACTTTCGATGTACTGATCTGCGGCGGCGGTATCTACGGTGCATGGACCGCCTACGACGCAGCACTTCTAGGGTTGAAAGTCGCCATCATCGATAAAGGCGATTGGGCGAGCGGAACGTCTTCGGCTTCATCGAAACTGATACATGGCGGATTGCGTTATCTCGAAACCTTCGATTTCACGCTTGTTAAAAAGACGTTAGCCGAACGGGAGATGCTCCTCAAAGCAGCCCCTCACCGGGTTTGGTCGTTACGATTTGGAATTCCGGTCTATGAAAGTAGCCGCATCGGTAAGCTCAAGCTAAAAATCGGGTTAACGCTTTACGACTATCTGGCGGGAAATCTACCGGCTTTTCAAAAACATCGCCGTCACTCTGTAACCGAATTTCTGGAACAGTTTCCATTCCTTAGTGCTTCGTCGTTAACGGGCGGTTTTTCTTATTTGGACGCCCAAACCGATGACGCGCGTTTTGTACTTGAATTAATTGACGGCGCCTGCTCGGCCGGAGCCGTTTGCATAAATTACTGCGAACTCACTCAATTGACGAAAAAAAACGGAATCATCGATGGCGCCGTTCTCTTTGACAAAACAACGAATGAATCGATAAAACTAGCGTCAACCGTGGTAGTGGATACTACCGGACGCTGGTCGAATAAGCTACTGAACGAAAACCGCGATTTTCGTTTATCAAAAGGAATTCATTTAGTAATGCCGGGCATCTTGACCGATCAAGCATTGCTTTTGACAGCAAAGGCCGATGGTCGTGTTTTTTTTATGATTCCTTGGTACGGACGCACATTGTTAGGCACAACCGACACCAATTACGACGGCGATATCGATAATCTGGCTATCACGTCAGAAGACGTTCGATACTTATTAACCGAGGCGAATCATGTATTGGCAACAGCCCGCTGGACTGAAGACGATGTTATCGGAAAATTTGCCGGTGTCAGAGTTTTACCTCAGAGCCTTTTGAAGAATCCTTCGAATATCAGCCGAGACTGGTCGCTACAAATCATGCCGAATGGCTTAATACGTTCTTTAGGTGGAAAATTCACCTCCGCCAGAGAAGATGCCGCCGTCATTGTAGATAAGGTATGTGAATGTTTGTCCATTCACCGGTCTTGTCTAACATTCGGAATTACGCTCCCCTGGATTTCGGACATTGACTTTAATGTGTTAAGTAATGAATCCATGCTTGAAGCGAAAACCTTAGGAATAGACGACGAAAGTGCCGCTTGGCTTATTAAAAGGCACGGCAAACGCGTAGGGCAAATTTTTCAGCTTTGTCGGGAGAACCGAGAATTGATCGAACGCGTAACACCGGAATTACCTTTCATTTTAGCCGATTTGGTTTTTTGTACTCGTCACGAAATGGTCGTTCATCTCGATGATTTAGTCAGACGCAGGCTACCGCTGACGATATTGGCAAAACTAACGGTGAATGACCTAACAAAAATCGCCGCGATTGCTGCAAATATTTTGAACTGGAACTCAGCAAAATCAACTGCGGAGATAGAAAAATGTCTGTTGCTTTACAAAGCGGTTTGAAATTTTTTTTTAAATAGCGCCAAGCTTTTTTTACTCCTAAACAGCTTAGGTTATACTTCACTTTAAATAGACTATGGCCTCCAGACCGATAACAACCTTTTAACCCACGCAGACTAACAGCGAACATGAAAATCCACACACCACACCCCTGTACACAACGCATGTTAGGTGCATTTATTATCTCAAGCGCGTTATCAGGTTGTTCTACAACGCCCGCAACCGAACCTCACATCGATCCTTGGGAAGGTTGGAATCGGGATGTTCATGAATTCAATCAAGATTTCGACGATACCATACTGAAGCCGTTAGCAAAGGGCTATCAAAATGCCGTCCCGAATCCGGTGGATGAAAGTATTACCAATGTTTTTAGTAATATAAACGACATCGGTGTAACCATTAATGATTTTTTACAATTTAAATTTACCCAGGGCGGCATGGATGCCAGCCGCTTTCTCATAAACACTACCGCCGGTCTCGTCGGAGTGTTCGATGTCGCAAAGGAGATCAACCTGCCCAAACACGACGAGGACTTCGGTCAAACGTTAGGCTTTTGGGGCGTGCCGTCGGGAAATTACATGGTTTTGCCGTTTATCGGCGCGAGTTCCCCTCGGGAAGCCTTCGGATTGCTCGGCGATGCGCTATTTAATCCTTTGACTTATGTATCGTTCTTCGGCGGATTTGCCGCCAATGCAGCAACGGCAGCTGCTACCGGCGTGGATGTGACCGATACGCGTTCCGATTTGATGTCGTCCGAGAAAATCGTGAACGAAGCATCGATCGACCGATACGACTTTATTAAAAACGCTTACCTCCAAAGACGCGAATATCTGGTTTACGACGGCAATCCGCCCGAAGACAGCGGCGATCCGCTTGCTGAAGATTCAGCGGATTCAAGCGCAACGTCAGGCTTGACATCGGCACCCGCACAAAATAATTCGATCGTTAAACCGATTCCCAACCCTTTTGCCGGGAAAGATACAAATGGCGTTCAGATTATCGACAATTCGACAAAGATGCCCCCGGCGGAAACGGCTCCGGATGTGCCTGTGATTGACAACTCCAGGCATCTTTTAGATTTAACCGCACCCGATGAGTAGCATTAAGGCTTCGGCTCGATCTTACCCGGACAATTGGAGCGATATCGATAAAACGCTTTATAACCGCTCGGTCCGGGTCTTCGATACCGTTAGAAAAGTACTCAGCGTGAAATTAAAACTTCACGCCGAAGCAAATGTTCTACAAGGCGATATTTTTTTATTCAACCATTTTTCTCGATTCGAAACTTTTATTCCTCAGTTCCTCATTTACGAACAAACCGGCGCTTACAGTTGCGCCATCGCTTCAGGCGAATTCTTCCAGCAAGACACCGTATTGGCAAGGTATTTACAACGTGTCGGTGTTTTCCCCCACGATCACGACCGCCTCTTCCCCTTATTAACGACACAAATTCTACGAGGACGAAAAGTCATCATCTTCCCTGAAGGAAGCATGATTAAAGATCACCGTGTTATCGACGATAAAGGCAATTACGGTATTTATTCCCGGATGACCGGACTGCGGCGAAAGCAACACACAGGATCGGCCGTCCTTGCACAAGGCGTTGAAGCCGTAAAGATGATCATCCGGCGCGCCTACAATGAAAAAGACCATGATAAATTGGTCTGGTGGAAGGACCAACTCAAGCTGGACAGTCTCGACCAGTTACTCACTTCGGCCCTGAAAAGCACCCGTATCGTTCCGGCAAATATTACGTTTTATCCAATCCGAACTTCGGAAAACCTGCTTTTAAAAGCGGTCGATTTTTTTACCGACAGCCTAAGTTTACGGCAAACCGAAGAACTCTTAATCGAAGGTAACATTGTTCTCAAAAATACCGATATGGATATTCGCTTGGGTAGGCCTATCGAGCCTTTCGAGCATAAGTCTTTCGGCAGTCAATATCTCTTAAAGGAAGTCATTGCCGAGATAAAATCAGTAGACGATATTTTCAATCTGCAAGCAAACCCGCTTAACTGGCAGCAAAAACTTCTGGGTTACTATTTCAAAGAAGCTGCGAATGCAACGCGCGATCAGTACATGGAGGAAATTTACCTCAATGTCACCATCAATTTAAGCCATTTAGCCTCGACATTAATCATGTACTTGATTAAACAAGGTCAACTTCAAATTGAGCGTCAACGGTTCTTTACGGCGCTGTATATTGCAGTCAAGCATTTACAAAACAATAGCCATATAAACTTACACAGAAGTTTGCTTAATCCGGTCGATTATAGTGAATTAATAAGCGGCACCAACTCCCGGTTTGAAAGCTTTATTGCCGAAGCCAAAAACTGCGGGCTGCTCGCCGAATATAAAACCCGTTATCATTTGCTGCCCAAACTGCTCGAAGACCATGATTTCGATAGCATACGCTTGGAAAATATCATTTCGGTTTACGATAATGAAGCGAAACCGATTGGCGTGGTGCGCGATACGCTCATTAAAGCGTTAAACGAATGCGACGACATCGATCAACGTGAACTCGCCGCTTGGCATTTTGAAGACGAATGCCGCGATTTGATGTGGGAAACCCACGCTTACAATAAACCGATCTATGACGACATTAACCGGCACGAAACCGCATCGGAAGATCCCTCGCCCTTTTTTCTCCAACCGACCGATGGAAACGGAATCGGTGTGCTATTGGTTCACGGACTTCTCGCCAACCCGGCAGAAGTCAGAAATTACGGCGATTATCTTGTTAAACAAGGTTATACCGTCCTCGGTATACGGTTGAAAGGTCATGGTTCATCGCCTTACGCCTTGCAAAATCAATCATGGCAGGATTGGTATCAATCGGTCGTCAGAGGCTTCAAAATGATTAAAACGCATTGCAACCGGATTTTCGTGACGGGATTTTCAACCGGCGGTGCATTGGCGCTAAAGTTAGCCGCCGATCATTATCCTGAGATCATCGGCATTAGTGCCGTGGCGGTACCGATAAAATTTATCAACCCCGCTTTCATGCTGGTTCCCTTGCTTCACGGCACGAACAAGCTGGTGGACTGGATTTCTTCTTTCGAAGGCGTAAAACCGTTTATCGAAAACCCGACCGAACACCCAACCATCAACTATCGCCATGTTCCGGTTAAGTGCTTGTATCAATTAAGATTATTGATCGATTCGATGAACGATTTTCTACCGCTTTGCACTGCACCCGTACAAGTCGTCCAGGGCGATAACGACCCCATCGTCTCGTTTAGAAGCGCGCAAGAAGTCATGAACAAATTGGGCGGAAAAAATAACACACTCAAAATGATTTCATCGAACCGGCACGGCATTTTGCATGAGAATATCGGCGGTACGTGGGAAAGCATCGATGAGTTTATGAAAGAATGCATCGATGAAACGAATGCAAAATAATCCGGTCTTAAACATCATTAGATGGCGCTATTCACCGATGAGATAGCCGTCATCTAACAGCACAATTCCGATGGACAAAGTAGTATGAGCTGTAACAGGAGTCATTATAATGAAAAACGTTGTTATTGCCGGATATTGCCGTTCTCCCTTCACGCCAGCCCAAAAAGGCGCCTTAGCAAAAGTAAGACCTGACGACCTTGCCGCTCAAGTGGTTAAAGGTTTGGTCGATAAATCAAAGGTCAATCCCGACGATATCGAAGACCTTATCCTGGGTTGCGCTTTTCCTGAAGGCGAACAAGGACTTAATGTCGCCCGGTTAGTCGTTTTTTTAGCCGGTCTACCCAATACCATAGCCGGTATGACCCTGAATCGCTTTTGCGGCTCGTCCATGCAAGCCATCCACATTGCGGCAGGTGCTATCCAAATGAATGCGGGCGAGGTTTTTATCTGCGCGGGCCTTGAGTCGATGAGCCGCATTCCGATGGGCGGCTACAATAATATGCCCAACCCGGCACTCTACGAACGCTTTCCTCAGGCTTATATCGGTATGGGCGATACGGCGGAAAATCTCGCCCGTCAATACCAAATCGACCGTAAAGACCAAGAAGCGTTTGCCTTGGAAAGTCAAAAGAAAGCGTATGCCGCTCAACAGAACGGTTATTTCGACGACGAAATCATTCCGATTATCAGCAAATACGGCCTTATAGACAAAGACGGCTGTCTTCGTCCCGATTCCACCCCGGAGGGGCTCGCCGGGCTGAATCCAGCATTTCAAGCAACAGGAACAGTGACCGCAGGCACGTCTTCGCCTTTAACCGACGGTGCTGCCGCCGTGCTGATCTGTAGCGAGGACTATGCAGATACGCACAGATTGCCTAAATTGGCGAGAATCCTTTCCCAAGCCGTATCCGGGTGTGCACCGGAAATCATGGGTATCGGACCCGTGGCCTCGACGCATAAGGCTTTAGCGCGTGCTGGATTATCCCTAGAGAAAATCGACATCGTCGAGTTGAATGAAGCCTTTGCCGCACAATCAATAGCGGTACTTAGTGAGCTAAAAATCCCGCCGGAAAAACTCAACTTGGACGGCGGCGCCATAGCATTAGGCCATCCCTTAGGCGCAACCGGCGCACGGATCACCGGTAAAGCCGCCAACCTATTGCAGCGAGAAAACAAACGTTATGCGTTAGCGACACAGTGTATCGGCGGAGGTCAGGGAATAGCCACTATTCTGGAGGCAATCTAATGAACATCCAAAAAGTGGGGGTTATCGGCGCAGGCGTAATGGGCGCTAGTATTGCAGCCCATATCACCAATGCGGGTATTCCGGTTTTTTTACTCGACATCGTTCCCAAGGATGCCGCCAACCGTAACGTTATCGCCGAGACTGCGGTCAAAAAATTGCTGGACAGCGAACCGGCAGCGATTATGGATAAAAAAAGCGCTCGTCTGATTACGAGTGGTAACATTGAAGACAACCTAAACTGGCTAACCGATGCCGATTGGGTGATCGAAGCCGTTATCGAAAATCCGCAAATAAAACAATCTCTGTACCAAAAGCTGAACGTGGTTTGTAAACAAGACTGCCTGATTTCTTCGAATACCTCCACTCTGCCTTTAGCTTTATTGGTCAAGGATATGCCGGACAGCTTCAAGCGGCGCTTTATGATTACCCATTTTTTCAATCCGCCCCGCTACATGCGCCTGTTGGAGCTAGTTTCCAGCACAGCAACGGATTCCGCACTTGTCGAAGCCGTCAAACAGTTTGCCGATAGTAAACTGGGTAAAAATTGCGTAACGTGTAAAGACACCCCCGGCTTTATCGGTAACCGGATCGGCATTTACTGGCTGCTATACGGTTTATTGGATGCAATAGAACATGGCATTTCCATCGAACACGCCGATGCCGTCATGTCTGCACCGTTTGGAATCCCCAAAACCGGCATATTCGGTTTGCTGGATTTGGTCGGTCTGGATTTGATTCCGCCAATTTTGAAAGGCATGAAACTCGCACTGCCCCCACAAGATGCTTTCCATGAAGTTAATCGCTTGCCCGAAATTGTGCAGAAGATGATTAGCGAAGGTTATACGGGCAGGAAAGGTAAAGGCGGATTCTATCGTTTGAATAAGTTAGATGGCGGCGCACGAATCAAGGAATCGATCAATCTTGTAACCGGTGATTATGCAAAAAGTGAGAAAGCTGATTTATCAGTGCTTAAAGATGCCCAAAAAGCGGGGCTTCAAGAATTGCTTTCGCATCCCAACCCCATCGCCCAATATACGTGGCGGGTACTTTCACATACCCTATGTTACGCCGCCAGTTTAGTTCCTGAAATTTCCGGCGATATAACCGGTATCGATGCCGCTATGCGCGACGGCTACAACTGGAAATTCGGCCCGTTCGAGTTACTTGACCAGATCGGCGTGCGTTGGTTTGTCGAGAAATTGAAATCTGACAACCGCCCTATCCCACCGTTATTAGCTAAAAATCTAAGCCTGTATTCTACGGTGACAGGTCGACTAGCGTTTGCCGACCTGAATGGAGTTTACCATCCTGTTCAACGGGCAGAAGGTGTCTTGCTGTTGTCAGACATTAAACAGCAAACAAAACCATTACTTATAAATGGTTCTGCTAGCCTATGGGACATCGGTGACGACGTGGCTTGCCTTGAATTCCACAGCAAAATGAATACGCTGGACATGGATTCCATGGCGATGATTAACCAAAGCATTGACAAGGTAAGTAAGGAATTCAAAGCCTTGGTTATCCATAACGATGGCGAAAACTTCTCCGCTGGCGCTAACCTTGGCTTGTTGATGAAAGCTATTCATGAAAGCGATTGGGCGATGGTGGAACAGCTTATAAAGACAGGCCAACAAACTTATCAGGGGCTGAAATACGCTCCTTTTCCAGTAGTAGCAGCGCCTTCCGGCCTCGCGTTGGGTGGTGGTTGCGAAATCTTGCTGCATTGCGATGCCGTGCAAGCCCATGCCGAACTTTACATGGGCTTGGTGGAAGTCGGTGTCGGCTTGATACCCGGCTGGGGCGGCTGTAAAGAATACCTACGCCGCTGCCTGCAATTGAAGCGCCCCGGCGGGCCGATACCGCCGGTAGTTAAAGCCTTCCAAACCATCGGTTTGGCAAGCGTGTCGAAATCGGCTTTCGATGCCAAAGAACTACTGTATCTCGGTGCAAACGACAGCATCACCATGAATAAAGACCGGCTCTTAGCTGATGCCAAAACCAAAGCCTTGGCTTTAGCTAAAGATTACGCACCGCCTAAACCTTATCTCTATCCATTGCCGGGTAAAACGGCGAATATATTGATGAACATGGGTATCAAAGCCTTTCACCTAATAGGGAAAGCCACAGACTACGATGTGGTCGTTTCCGGTCAACTTGCCCATGTGTTAAGCGGCGGCGATAGCGATTTCACTGCGCCACTTTCAGAAGACGACTTCTTGTCGCTGGAATTGGAAGCCTTTCTTGCGCTGGTTAAACTGCCGGGTACATTGGCACGATTGGATCATATGCTGAAGACCGGGAAGCCATTACGGAATTAAAAATCACGTATTAAAAATCGCAGGCAATACCAATTTAAACCCAACAATTAAATTTTTATGAGCGATGACAACGATCAATTTACTCCAGGAGAATTGACTGACTTGAAGAAGAGCGTAAAAGATGTCTTAATTAATTTAACAGCCAGAGAAGCTAAAACTTTACGCTCAAGGTTTGGAATTGATTTCTTAAAAGAAGATAGCAATTTTGATGATCTTGGTCATCAATTTTATGTAACTAGAAAACGAATTCAAGAAATTGAAGAAAACGCATTGAATAACCTTAAAGCAAAGAATGCAAATAAGAAAGATCTGAGTTGTTCTTTTTGCGGCAAATCAATCAATGATGTTAAGAGAATGATCGAATCTGAAATAAATAAGGTTTTTATCTGCAATGAATGCCTTAAAAATTGTGATGATTTATTAAAAGACGAGTAATTGCTATTTACTCACACACTTAATATCAGCTATTTCTAGGAGTTAACATGCTCTGGCTGCTCGCACTTATTATCCTTGCCGGTATACTGGCTTATCGTAAAGCCTCCATACACTGGTCTACGCTGGCCATCGGTGGTTTATTGACGGCTTACTTGCTAACGGCAGAAAAGCTTTCATCGAGTCATCTCAGCTTGTGGATGACTTATTTAATCGCTTTCATCCCTTTAAATGTCATTCCCTTACGGCAAAAACTCATTAGCCACTGGCTGTTCGTGTTGATGAAAAATGCGCTGCCCCCGATGTCGCAAACCGAGCGGGAAGCTCTTGAAGCCGGCAATACCTGGTGGGATGCCGAATTGTTTTCCGGTAATCCGAATTGGGATGTCTTACAAAATCTTCCTCCTGCCAAATTCTCGAAAGAAGAACAGTCATTTATAGACGGCCCTGTCGAAACCTTATGTGCCATGTTGAACGACTGGGATATTACTTACAACCGTAAAGATTTGCCCGATGAAGTCTGGGATTACATCAAAACGCAAAAGTTCTGCGGCATGATGATCCCTAAAAAATACGGCGGACTGGAATTCTCCGAATCGGCGCATTCCGAAGTCGTCATGAAAATCTCCAGCCGCAGTACTACTGCGGCGGTAACCGTGATGGTGCCGAATTCATTAGGTCCCGCTAAACTACTACTTAACTACGGCACGGAAGAACAAAAAAACTATTATCTGCCTCGTTTAGCAAACGGCGAGGAAATTCCCGCCTTCGCCTTAACCGGCCCTCATGCGGGAAGCGATGCGGGCGCTATGCCCGATACCGGCATTGTCTGTTACGGCAAATTTAAAGGACAGGATAAAGTACTGGGCATCAAACTAAACTGGGAAAAACGTTATATTACGCTTGGACCGATAGCCACGGTTTTAGGTCTGGCTTTCAAGCTTTACGACCCCGATCATTTGTTAGGGGATAAAGAATACATCGGCATTACTGCTGCCCTCATTCCTACGAATACGCCAGGAGTTTCTATCGGAAGACGGCACTACCCACTGGATTCGGCTTTCCAGAACGGCCCCAACTGGGGTAAAGATGTCTTCATCCCGATGGATTGGATCATCGGCGGCGCAGCACAAGTCGGCAACGGCTGGAAAATGTTGATGCAATGCCTGACGACCGGGCGCGCCATCTCGCTACCGGCCTTAAGTGTCGGAGCATCGAAACTTACCTGCCGTAATACCGGCGCTTACGCCCGAATCCGCAAGCAATTCAACTTACCCATCGGCGAATTCGAAGGCATCGAAGAAGTACTCGCTCGAATGGCGGGTGAAACGTATATACTCGATGCAGCCCGGCAAGTCACCAATGCTGCTTTAGACCAAGGCGAGAAACCCGCCGTCATTTCCGCTATCCTTAAGTATGAGCTAACCGAACGCATGCGTCGGGTGGTGAACGACGGCATGGACATCCAGGGCGGCTCCGGTATTTGCCTTGGGGCGAAAAACTATCTGGGACGAATGTACCAAGTGATCCCGGTCAGCATCACTGTTGAAGGGGCAAATATTCTTACCCGCACGATGATGATCTTCGGACAGGGAGCCATCCGTTGCCATCCCTATGTTCAACAAGAAATGGCGGCAATTACCGAGGGAAATTTGGAAGCATTCGACAAATTATTCTTCCAGCACATCGGACATTGGGGACATAACAAAGCGGCCTGCATATGGCTGGGCTTAACCAATGCGCGATTTCTGTCAACACCCGGAGACCGCGAAACCAAACGCTATTACCGTCAAATTGCACGACTTAGCGTCGGCTTCGCACTGCTTGCCGATTATGCTTTATTGACGTTAGGCGGATCGCTTAAACGTAAAGAACGAATTTCAGGCCGTTTTGCCGATGTCTTGGCAAATCTTTACTTGTGTTCATGTGTGTTAAAACATTACCAAAACCAAGGCAGCCAAAAGGACGAAAGACCATTGGTGCACTGGGCCTGTCAGGAAAGTATCTACCGCGCACAACAAGCGCTAGAGGATATTTTGACGAAACTACCCTTCAAATGGGTAACAGGAATGCTTTCCGGCGTCATTTTCCCGCTGGGTAAACCCAACAAACCGGCAAAAGAATCATTAATTCATCCGATTGCAGCCGTTTTAACCGGCGATAATCCGGCTCGCGATCGGCTTACTAAGGGTATTTATATCAATGACAACCCCGACGATCCAACCGGCCGAATAGAAACGGCACTCATCGCCGTTTTAGCAGCTACTCCGGTCGAAGCTAAAATTAAATTAGCCCAAAAACAGAAAATTTTGCCGAAAGGTGAAACTTCGGCTTTGTTAAATGAGGCCATCGAAAAGCAGATCATTAGTCAACAAGAAGCCGACTTAATCAGAATTGCGGAAAAAGCACGTTTTAATGCGATCTCCGTGGACGATTTTAGCGAACAGGAGTTATTGGGTTAAAAACAGAAGGCTCTAAGTGAATTTGAGCGGGAAATTTAATTCAAAAACCAAACTTTTTTCCGTTCGTCCTGAGTGTGTCGAAGGATGGGCGGAAAAAAGTTTACGACACCACTTTAGGTTGGAAATATTAAGCAAGGTCTGTTTTTTTATAATTGGAAATATTATTTTATTTAATAAAATATCAACACGTTATGTGTAATTAATGCGCTAACATGATTGGCATAATAACAAGGATTGCCCTTTGGCCAAAAGTAAATCCATTCATGCCCTTCGGCTACGCTCAGGAGAGCGGTCGACTAGGCTCACCACGAACGGATTTAATTTTACGGAGTGCCATAAAGGCATATAGTTTCTGTGTTAACCACTATGATTCATATAGAACCACACAGAAACTATTCGGAGGCTATGAGTAAGTCCTTCGACTAGCTCAGGACGAACGGTAAAGCGTTTATTCCGTTCGTGTTGAGCTTATTGAACTACTAGCAAAACCAACCATTTCAGCACTTCCTTAAGTGCGATTTTTAAGAAATCTTCAAAGTATTCAGTTTCAATCAGAACAAAACTGCAAACTTAGTCCCACGTATTTTCGTCTGCTTCCATGATAGTCAAATTGTTATTTCTGTCCCATCTGCGTATGCGGGTCGGATCTAACTCAAGCACACCATCTCCAACTTGAGCATTAGCTGGATTAGGTGATGCTTGTAGAGTATATGTATTCTGTGTAGCAGCTATAATCCTAAAATCATAAAAATTACCCGTCTGACCAGTCGGAGCAAAGACAGTGGGAAAAGGAATACCGGTATCAAACGCGCCATCGCCACAAACGTCATTCCCCGCTTGCGCTCCCCCACAGTAAGTACTGTTCTCTGTATAGAGCCTTTCCATGCCGTTAGCAAAATTCATCAAAGCGCCTTGAGCATCCGCCCGGCGGGATTTCCTCATGCTTTCTTGATAACTCGGAACAGCAATTGCTGTCAAAATACCGATAATAGCTACAGCAATCATAAGCTCTACAAGGGTGAAGCCATTAATACGACTGTTCATAAGCTACTCATTATTAGACCCAACATTTATTTAATCACCTTATTTGACGCCATGAAACACGTCTTGATAGGCCACCGCCTGGAGGACCGGGAGGACCACAACCTTCGACTTTCATACAGGCTCCGAAAACCGACGTACCGGATGCGTCATCGCCTGCCAGTTCGCTTCCAGGAACATAAACGCGCTTTAGTTTATTTCCTTCAATAACGCTGGGTTTAAACAAAATCCCGTCTTTTGATTTAAAACCCGATCCGGCTGTTTCACTACCACCTGCTGATGTCACTTTATCGCTATCGGACATTTCATTATCATTATTAAAATCTATCGGGGACCCGGGAAATCTGGCGCCATTATCTTGAATCGCCATTAACCATCCACTTCCTCCAGTCTGGCACGGAATACTGAGTGGAATCACGGTAGAAAATAATACACCATCATCTACTACGATCGGCTGGCTTACAATTCGTTCGCCTTGACCGATTACTGCTCCCGGCTGGATAAAATCCATGTACCAGCCTAATCTATTGTTAATGCTGTTGCAAGGCGCGCCTACGGTGATAGTCGGCGTTGAGGAACCGTAGGCTACCTCGCAATTTGTGGAAATTCGGACATCATTGGTAAAAGTAGCGCTTCCGTTGGTAAACGTTGAGGTTTTCTCTTCAATAATCGATTGCTTTTGTAATTGAGTTCGATTACTTATTGCTGGAAAGCCGCAAACTGCTGGCGATAAAGCGCTGCATCGATCCCAAAGTCCGTAAAAAAAGATTGAATTTGCGGATTAACCCCCACCAGTTGGTCGCCTACCTCAAAATATTTACCGGTCCCGAAAAATAACATAACTCCCCCCGCCTCTTGACCTGAGGCATGAGGTTTTCTTGTACTAGGTTTAGACGTAATAGGCTGACGATCGGCTGGACTGCAAGGAGCTGAATTAGTCGCGCAGGCGACAAAGAGCGGGACGCAATTACTCGGACTCGCCGTACCGCAGCTCGCAGTGGAAAAAGCAACATCCCATGTGCTCGGATTGGATGAGCTTACATCGAACTTCCAGAGATTACCCTTAAGATCGCCGGCATAGATAAAGTCAATCACCTTATCGTCATTGACATCGACAGTGAGAGGACTCGATAATCCATTGCCTCCGCTATTTTCGGCAACAATTTTTTTGATAATTGCCCCCGTGCTCACATTGATAATGAATAACGCGGATTTACCCAAGGTACTATTATATCCATTCGCTACTATCGCAGCCCATTGACCGTTAGCCATACGCACAACACTCGGCTGCGGCATGGTGTAGCCTAAATCCGGGTCATTTCTGGATGAAAATTCCCACAATACATTGTTTTGGTTAAAACCGTCTGGATTGCTGACATCCAAGGCAAAAATACCTTTGCCGCCCGTACCTGAAGGCAAATCGGGATCCGTCAATATTCCATCTCCATTTTTATCGGGATTAATAACCTCTGTTGTGCTACCTGCTCCCATGGTTCCTATTACAACGGTATGCCATGCTCCGCCAAAATAAACATCCCCGCCTTGAGGAGAGCCATCGACAAAATATTGATGAGAATAATTTACGTTTGCTAAACCCGCTAAATCCTGAGATATGACCGCATTCGGAACGTATGCAAACTCTTCTTTACCGCCATTAGCCAGATTTGGCTCGGCAATGATGGCGTGCAACATACCATCATTAGAACCAATATAGAGCATATCGTTTTCAGCTTGTTTGGATACCATGTAGGAGCCGTAACTCGTCCCTTCCGGCGAAGGCAATAGTGCATAGCCTAAGTCCTCGCCGCCGATAAAGAGCGGATCGGAGTCGATAATATCTCCCAGCAAAGTATCGCGCGGTCGGTATCGACCTGCAACCAGTGGATTTTCATTAGTTTGATCGCCGCGTAGATAATTTAACAAAGGACTGCTAGCAGCCGCGCTATTTGCATTATCCAAAACACTTTTTTGGGTTTCATTTAAACTAGGCCACTTAAACTCGACACCCTTTAGAGGTGTGGAAAGTTGAGGATCGTAGGTAAAAATTTTCCTGTTACTCTCAAGTGGAACCCCATCGGAGGCTTTCCAAAATGGCAAAACGCTGATGATCCCTTCCTCAAGCACATTGTTGCCATTAGTATCTTCGCCAGTGTCCAGCGTACCGTTATTGTTGGCATCCTCACTTGTCAAATTGAAAGCGAGTAGATCTCCTATCCATTTTCCGCTGGTAAAAATACCGCGAAATAGCAACGAATTGGTTTGAAAACGAGTCGTATTCGCAGCGGCAGCGGAAGCGGAGGCGGATACCTTATCGATCGTCCTAAATGCCGAACTTAACGAATCCACTAATTTAGCTGGTTTTGAGGCCAAGACATAGTTATCGGGTTCCCCGTCGTTATCCGCATCCCATTCGCTATTTGCCGGTTCGGTTGGATTTGTATTATTTGGATTTTTATCGTTATTTAAATCGATGAAACCGCCGTACTTACCGGCCAGCCACAACATATTATTTGGGCCGACATTCGGTGCTGAACTAAATTCCTGAGTATCGATCATGAATGAGGTGACCGATTGTTTATCTGGAAAATCCGGCCTAATGTCGTTGGTATTGGCGTACCATGCTAATCCGGCTACATAATACGTATTGTCTCTACTCGCATGATCTGTATCTAATGAAGTGCCCGGACATGTTGCCAACACACTTCCCAAGCCTTTGGCTAGAATATTTTTCTTAGAACAGGTTGCTTGATTTACTCCGTGCGTTCCATCCCCGCCGCCTACTCTAAATTGGCTTAAATTAAAGGTATACGAACCCTCAGCGCTTGTATATAGACGTCCATTTTCCATTGTCCCCACCGAATCGGTAAACGATTTAACGTTAATAGCCGTATCGGGATTAGAGGGTTGCCCATAATCTGCCGTGGGTGAGTAACCTTGCCCCCCGAACGCCCATGGGTTGTTTAAGTCATAGGTTGTACCGACCGTCGTAGTGTTGATCGTTTGGGTGGCGAATGCCGTTCCGGGTAACCGCTTATCGAACCATGGAAAACCGTCGTTGATGGCGATAATAAAATTCTTCTGACAAGAGAATTGTATAGGATTGTCCCACTCTCCTGCTTGATAGAACCAGAAACCGCCAGCTTTAGTATCCGTTGACGAGCGCGCAATTCCTGAATAGTTTTCCGGAGTTGGACCCAAGTTCTTATAATAACGTATGGCTTCGTAATAAAGTTCTGAAACCGGATCGAAGCTTTTATAACCTAGGCTACTGAATTTATTTATATAATTGATAATGCCGCTGTTTAAAGAACCGGTGGCCGACTCCGGGTTGTTGATTATAATACCGTCGACCCCGAATTCTTTAATTGGATTATTGCTCAACGTACCGGTTAAATCCGGTGCCAACGGGCCGACATATTTCATTTTGGATCGTAATACGCCGCCTTGCCGATTTGAAGTGTTATCTAATGTGTAGCTCGTCAAGGCAAAGCGCTTGGACAGTGAGTCCTGTTGAATTAAGCCTTCGGGCTTGTAGTAAGGCACCGGCGGAGTAGCCGTGGTGTAATAAACTTTACAGTTCAGTTCTTTATTGCTCGCAGTACCGCAGACCTTAACATCGACATTGTAAGCTCTATCCACTGCTGTCGAAGTCGCGTTTGCTAATACCGCCGATTTGTTGGTAGCTTTATCATAAGTAGAGCCTATATTTAACTTAAAACTTCCGTTACGTCCGCCTCCCGCCGTCGTTGGCGGTGCGCTATCCAAGAATATTGTCGAACTTGTAAAAGGTGTCACAGTATTTGGCGCGACATTGAGAGAACTGGTAATAACTTTGACGGGAAACCAACCGGAATGGCTTAACGCACGCCTGATAACTGTGAGAGAAGTAGTATCGGAAATTCGGTTACCTCCAGTCATTGTCCAAATAAACTCGTCAATTGAGGTCATTGTGGCCCAATTTAGAAAGTTACCGCTCCATCTACCATCCGCCGCAGTGCGAGTTGTACATTCGTGATTGCTGTTTATGACCGGTTTACCGGGTTCAAAACGGGAGTTTGTAAAATTATACGTGTAGCACTTATTGGGGTCGAAATATCCTAAGTATTCCGTAGCTTTAAAATAACACGCGCCGATATTGTCGGCATTTGAAAAGCCTCCAACGTCGTTTTTGCGTCCGGTACAGCCATCTGGATTACCCGGTTGATCGGCATAGGCCGCTCCGCCCATCGGACCTTCCACGGATAAGTTAATTAAAACGTTAGGAGATTCGTTAGTAGTTAAAAAAAGCGGTTTTTGAGATACAGTACCTGCTATTGCTGTACCTGCCGATAGTAAAACGCCGTAAATTAAAAATTTGGCTCCAAGCCTATAGGGAGCTCTATTTTTCGTTACAAGGTACTTCATAGTATTCACTCTAACTTAGCAAAATTGAGTTTACTTTTAAGTCTCAAGTACGTGTTTATGCAACCACGTCGATTTCTATCTTAAAAGCGTTTTAATCATTGATCTTAATATAAAAATAACCGGCTTTAAGGCGGAGGTGTCGAACTTTGCACAACAGACTGAACAATTGCCACCGCATTTGTACTACCGCCGACGGCGCGTGCCGTAACGCGATAGTTGTATCTAATATCCGCCGCCGGACAAGGTTCTGTTAGGCTTGCACAAGACGACGTGCCCGGCATAGGTGCTTCAATCACAAAACGAGGTCTTTCCGCTAATCCCGGTAAATTCGTTGCGGCTTGAACGGATCTTGGAGGATTAGCCGCAGCAGACCAATTGATCGAATCCCAAACCTCCAGCGCGTCAGCAAAGGTGTCGCAATTGGCGTCTCTCATAAAATACCGACCGTTAGTACAGTTAAAGGTCAAGAGGGTAATTGCTGCTTCACCTTCCCTTAAAGCTGTCTCTGCCGCTTGGAAAGCCAGATTTTTATCCTTCATATTTCCCGCCATTTTTTCTTCAAGCCCTGTCGTTTGCATTCCGGCTACACCAATCATGGATAAAATAGCCAGTAAAATCAGAGCTATCACTAAAACAACACCGCTTTGGGTTCTCATCAGTAAATGGTTAGATTTCATATTTTTTACAACATCCGGTTACGAAGCGCTATGGTCGTCGAAAAACTCCCTCCGAATTCTACGGTCGGCCGACGGAAATGTTGTCCCCATAAACGCATAGGGCACCGGCTGAGAAGTAATATTATCCTCAGACCTTAACAAAAGATTTATTCGAATAGAAACAACTTGCAGCATCGTAGCTGCTGGGACAGTAGCGGCTGTACCGTAATAGTCGGGCGTTCCGTTTGCATCGGTATCCACACCGTATTGAATCTGAAAATTATCCACTCCGGTAATGACATCTTGACCAGTCCGGCGTAAATTTCTTGGGGATACAGCCGCATCGTTGGTAATTAAATAAGTGACATTTCCATCGTTTGCATCGAAAGCCCCAGTTGGACAAGGCGAAATTATCCACCTGATTTGAATACTATCTGTCCCTGGGAGAGAACCCGGATCATTATCAACCCCGGCAAGCGGAAAGTTTAAAGCAGGATAAGCATATATTGGGCCAACGCAATTAATATCCCGGTAATCGGTCATCCGAATGTCCCTAGCCAGAGACTCCATTGCAAAACGACCGTTTTCTTGTAATTTCGCCAGTTCTTCTTCCATCAAATTTGTTTGGCGGGTGCTAATAAAAATCTGGATTATTCCTCCAATTAAAAAAGCACCGATCAGCAGGGATATCATTATTTCAATAAGAGTTAACCCCTGTTGCCGAAAATTATCCTTTGGTTTTGTTAGCGCAGGTGAAAAAAAAGCGGCATTTTACGGTGTTCATGGCCCAAAACTCATCGCGAAATTTAAATCTCCTGTAACAGGGTCCTTATCGTCATCCCAACTCACGGTTACGGTAAAAAAAGCCCCCCCAGGATTCGATATAGTACCGGTAGCACCGTTCCCCAGCGTTGCCGTAATATTCCGGTTCCATTCAAAAAGATCCTTTTGGGCTAATTGCGCTGGCGTGCAAGTTAGGACGGCAGTTGTACAAGCTGTACAAGGATTTGTGTTATTCGGACAAGTAGAGGGAGACGGTGTAATGTAATTAGCCAGAACAGTAACGTTGCTACGCATTCTATCGGCAATATCATAAGCTAGTTGCGTTGCTTGACTGCGGTTGTAAGCGCTAAGATCGTTGCTCAACGATTTAGCCTGCATTCCGGCTAATCCCAGCAACCCTAAAGCTAAAATCACAACTGCAACCATTACTTCTATCAGTGTAAAACCGTTATGATTCCCATTAAATAATTTCACTTAAACCGGCTCCTTCACAATCACCAAGGACAAAGTATTCCGGAATCAACCCTTGCTCTTCCCGCAGTCGATAACACAATGTTTTTTCCTACAAGTTCACCACGGCGGTTATCACAAATTTCGATTGTCCCCGCTGTACTAGGTATACTGCCATCCGGCGAATAAGAAACCGAGTTTCTAAATGCGGCGTGGGTACTTTGAATTGTAATTTGCGGATAGGCCGCACTCTGAATTTTAATCAACACTTCCGGTGCATTGTCGAAGATTGCATTAGTATTCAAATCTGTAAATACTATCCAACCTTGAGACCAATCCGTTGCGCCAGCATCGACAACGCAAGTTGCGCCATTGTTGCTTTTGCACATAGTAACTTGCACACCTCTTTTTACAGCCTCGCTACGGGTTAAGTACAAAGATCTGATAAACTCATTAAGTTGAGAGGTCATTCGATTATTTTGTATAGCTGTGCTAAAGCTCGGTATAGCTATACCCATTATTACCGACGCAATAGCAATCGTGACCAATAATTCGATCAAGGTAAATCCTATAGTCAATGAAGGATACTTTTTCATCAAATGGGTTTTGTTCTTACCGTTCTGTTACGCTTAAATTTGCGGTTTTTCATTAGATTCATCTTAGTATAGACCTTACATAAAGGTTTGTGAAACTCATCACAGTTCCCGCTATTTCGTAGATAATACCTCTTCGGTTTGCTTTTTATTGCGATTCAAATACTCTTTCGAACCGGCTTGACATACTAACAAGCAATCGTCTAAGTTGATCTGACTTATCGAACCAACGGGGATTTCATGGCACTTTCACAGGCTCGGTCGGAAATTTAGCGCGGAAACCTATTTAAAGACAGAGTCGGACGCCAGTGTTAAACATCAACTTTATTGACGGCTAATTCTACGTGATGGGCGGCGCCAGCGAAAACAATAATCTGCTGGCGGGAATATCTTGAATCAATTAAAAAAACATCTCAAAACCACGATTAAATTCGACCAAACCGGCAAGTGCTTGCGTTGCATAAGCATCCTCGGTTTGCAAGAATATTTGTTAATTGAGCAAGACTAAAGCAAAATCCAGGTTTTCAGCCGCCGGAAAAATTGGCAATCTCTCTATTATTATAGATTCGGCCCATAATGTTTGAAAGAGAGTTGCTCCCTTCGGCTCCACTCAGGGAGCGGAGCCGAAGGGAAATTAAGATTTCATAAGGCCGGATCAAGATCTAGTTGACCGACTGCGGTTGGCTTTGTTGGTTCTCGACCTCGTCGTGGAAGTCATTTACGCTCACATTATTAATGAATACTGTACTTGCGTTTAGTCAGTTGAATCAAGATAGCTCAATGCCGGATTAATATTTATAATTTCCTTAGTCCGATGAGTCTCACCGGGATGTATACTGCCCGCCGAACTTTAATCAACGCAGTAAGTCGAAAATACCATTAACTCGAATTCACCATAATGCATCGACAACAACCTCTGCTAATCGACCGCTTCGGCAGGAAAGTCGATTATTTGCGAATTTCCATCACGGATCGCTGCGATTTCCGGTGCGTTTACTGTATGTCGGAAACGATGGAATTTTTACCGCGAGGACAAATTCTATCGCTGGAAGAGATTTTCGAAATAACCGAAGCCTTTGTTGAGCTGGGTGTTACCAAAATTAGGATTACCGGCGGCGAGCCTTTAGTTAGAAAGGGGGCTGTGGAGTTGCTTGAAAAAATCGGGCAATTAGATGGTTTGCACGAGCTGGTTTTAACCACAAACGGTTCACAATTGAAAACGTTGGCGCTGCCTTTAAAACAAACCGGGGTTAAGCGCATTAATATCAGCCTAGATACGCTTATTGCCGATAATTTTAGGGCGATTACGCGTACCGGCGATTTGGATCAAGTGCTACGCGGCATTGATGCCGCCCTGGATTGCAATTTTGAGCGCATTAAGATCAATTCGGTGATCTTGAAAAACAAAAACCACCGGGAAGTAGGCGATTTAGTGCAGTTTGCGGTCGATAAAGGCATTGACATCAGTTTTATCGAAGAAATGCCGTTAGGCACCGTCAACCAACATGACCGCTCGTCAGCCTATTATTCCAGCGATTGCATCAAAACAGATTTGACAACTCGCTTTTCTTTATTAGCTTCCACTGAGAAAACCGGAGGGCCGTCGGTTTATTTCAAGGTACAAGGAACTCAAACGAGGGTTGGCTTTATCTCTCCCCATAGCGCCAATTTTTGCAGTTCGTGCAATCGCGTTAGGTTGACAGTTGAAGGACGTTTGCTACTTTGCCTGGGTAACGAGCATTCTGTCGACCTTAAACAAATTATCCGTACCCATCCGGGGGACAAAAATGCATTAAAACAAGCCATCGTCGACGCTATGTTGATTAAACCGGAAAAACACGAATTCGATATTCACGAACAACCTGTCATCTTGCGCCATATGAGCGTTACGGGTGGTTAAACTCGCTCTGTCGTATAAGATAGACGATTGTTATCCTGCATTGTTATTGATCCGGCCTGATGAAATCTTAATTTCCCTTCGGCTCAGCTCGAGAATTGCATCGGTTCAGCACCCCGAGCGGAGCCGAAGGAAACAACCCTCTTTCAAACATTTAAGGGCAGAATCTATAGGATAGGATGTTAATTGTCATTTATAATTCCGTCACTTTTGCTTCTTGTGTAACAATGGAATAAAAGCTATTTCAGACTGTTACCGGTAATAAGTCAAAACGCCTAATTTTTTACAAAGCTGACTGCTCCACAACAATTTAGCTCAGCATTTTTTCAATGATCGATTACACCCAAGGTTTTCATGTCTTTTGACTCGCTCGGCTTGACGGATGCACTGCTAAAAGCAGTCGCCGATCAAGGTTATAGCACGCCGACCCCCATCCAGCTTAAAGCTATCCCTGTTATTCTTGAGGGTAAAGATATTTTGGCCGGCGCTCAAACCGGTACGGGCAAAACCGCCGGCTTTTCTTTACCGCTTTTACAACGTCTGGCAAAAGATTTCGATCCTAAGACAAGACCCAGAAAAGTTCGCGCTTTGATTTTAGTGCCAACCAGAGAGTTAGCGAGCCAAGTTTTCGACAGTATTCAAACTTACGGAAAATATCTTCCGTTAACCGCTCAAGTCATCGTCGGGGGCGTCAGTATTAATGTGCAAACTCGTCTGCTACGCCAAGGTTGCGATATTGTAGTCGCCACACCCGGTCGCCTTACGGATCATTTGTTCCAAAAACACGTCAATTTGTCCGATGTTGAAACGCTTATTCTGGATGAAGCCGACCGAATGCTCGACATGGGTTTTTTACCGGATATTCGTAGGATAATGACTTATCTTCCGAAAAAAAGACAAACGCTTTTGTTTTCCGCAACCATGCCCGGCGATATTAAAGCATTGGCGGATTCGATTCTAAATAATCCGGTTCAGGTCGAAATTGCAAAGCAAAATGCCACTGCGGATACTGTTTCGGAACTAATTTACGGAATATCTAAGGAAAACAAGCGCGAATTGTTATCTTATTTGATTGGCAGTAACAATTGGCAGCAAGTGTTAGTTTTTGTACGCACCAAACACGGCGCAGATCGTTTGGAAAAGCAATTAATCAAGGACGGCGTTCGAGCGGCTTCTTTGCACGGCGATAAAACTCAAGCCGCACGCACCAAGGCACTGGAACTGTTTAAATCCGGCAAGGTAACGGCATTGGTGGCGACTGATATTGCTGCACGCGGCCTCGATATTGAAGAATTACCCCACGTGATCAATTTCGATCTGCCGCAGGTCGCCGAAGATTACATCCATCGCATCGGGCGTACAGGCCGGGCCGGTTTAAAAGGCGCTGCGATCTCGTTAGTTTGCACTGAAGATGCTTACCTGCTGGGAGCTATCGAAAAACTATTAAAGCGGCAAATACCCAGAGTCAACGATACGGGTTACGAACCGATTTCTTTACGGTCAATCGATGCTTCCAAAAAAAGCGCTACCGCAAACAAAACTTCAACCCAAGGTAAAAAAGATTTCCGGCATCACAACAAAAAAAAACCCGGTGCAAAAAATGAATCGCCGACTCATTCGAGGGATGATAAACCAAAACAGCGCTCACCTACAAAACGCTAACCGTTTTTAATACGATTATTTTGAGTTTTATTATTAATAATTGCGTGAGTTCGCATTTTTATAGTAAAAATTAAGCTATCATTAGCCTATTAATATAACGAAAAATATACATTACCAGGAGTTCTTAACCATGTCGTTTTTCGCATCGTTCACCAAAAAGTCAAAACTCGATGCCGCTGTAAAAAAAGCTGCCAAAGCACGTAACAATGAAGACAGCATAGCGGATCAATTACTTAAAGAAGTTTATCAAGAATACGCCGACGTGCTGACGGGAGATCCGCTTCGTGCTGAAGCGCTTTATCACTGGGGGGTTACATTACTCCGCCAAGCCAAAAGCAAACCCACACCGGAATCGATCAATATCTATCGGAATGCCATTGCTAAATTTTCTTTTTGCATGACAATCGACCCTAATTATCTTGCCGCCGCAATTGATGCCGGTGTTGCCTGTATGGATCTGGCTCGCGCTAGAGGCGTACCTGCAAGCGACGAACTGTACGAAATGGCAAAAAAACAGTTCGAAAAAGCAAATTCCATTCAAGCGGGTGTCGCCGCCTTTAACCTTGCCTGTGTACACGGTATTCGTAGCGATCATGACGCTTGTTTGGAAGCGCTGAAAATCGCTAAAGAGAAAGGTAATTTGCCGGACGATGCTGAAATTTTGGCGGATCCCGATCTTGCCAACGCTATCGGTCAACCATGGTTCAAAGACTTTATGACGTCTTTGGAGGAAGACAGACGGCTGGAAGAAGAAAAACGCTTGGCGGCTAAAGCGGCTGCCGAAGCTGAAGCGGAGGAGAAGAAAAAACCCAACAATAAGGACTTATTCGATCCGTACAGTAAACCGGAAAAAAAAGCCGAGCCTGAAATTAAAGCAAGTGAACCAGAAACGGTAGAAGAAGCGCCTAAAAATAATGCAGATTCGGCTCCAAAAGAAGCCGCTCCAGAATTATCGGCAGAATAATCAAACTAGCTAATCCCTTAAACATTAAAGCTGAGGTAATAAATTTATCTCAGCTTTTTTATTATCGTCAATTCCGTCTATTTTTTACGTTTTAGACTTAGCTTCGCTATCGACTTCATGCAAGATAGCGGTATAGCAATCCATAACACTTTCAGTATAAACCGAGTGCGCTTTTGCTAACTCTTGCGGTGAACCGAAATCTTTACGCAACTCGTTGAGTTTTTGTTCAGCATCTTTAGAACCGGTTAACGTCAACATTTTGGCATAATTACGATAGGCCTGTAACCGATTGGGATCAAGAGCAAAAAAACCCGGCATTCTGCCGTAGGTTGTATCGATAACACACTTAGCCATATACTCGGGATCTATCTTGTAATCTTTTACATCTTGTTCTTTTTTCATTTCTTCCAATACCACTTGCTCATAGCGCTCTTTATCGGCGCAAGCAACAAGAAATAAAGAAAGAACAACAACAAACAATGACTTTTTCATCAAAATAACACCATCTTACCATTCAAATTACAACAAAGTTTTTGCATTATACGCAGTTCGATCCGTTTCGGCTAAAGCCTTGGAAAAAACAGAGGTTTGCCGAAATAACTACCCGCCGATCTCTCGCATGGCTTGAATGACCCATTGCTCAGCCTGTTTGTTGATTTCATCGGCTTTGCGGCCTTCGCTTTCGATGATCGGCCCGATTTTTACTTTAATAACCCCTGGGTATTTTAAAAAGCTGTATCGCGGCCAACATTTACCGGCATTGAGGGCAACCGGAACCACAGGGGCACCTGACTTTTGAGCCAGCATGGCGCCGCCTGCACTGAATCTTTTCAATTCGCCTACCGGCATTCGAGTACCCTCTGGAAACACAATCACCCATAGACCTTCTTTTAAGGCCTCGGTTCCCTTACTTATTAACTTACGAAGCGCCGCATGTTTATTATTTCTGTTTATCGAAATCGGTTTTAACACCGCCATCGCCCACCCCCACATCGGTATCCAAAGCAGAGATTCTTTAAACAATGACGTTTGAACCGGGAAAATATACCTGAAAGCAATCGTTTCCCAAGCCGACTGGTGATTACTCAACACAACCGTCGGCCTATTAGGCTCTATACGTTCCAAGCCTTCCACTTCGTAACGAATGCCACAGAAAACATTCGCCAACTTCAACACCAGCCCTACCCAATATTTGGCAATACTATAACGCACGGAAAACGGGAATAGCGCACAAATCAAAATCAATGGCGCAAAAATAAAAGTTAACGCCAAAACGCAGATAAAAAGCAGTGTTGATCCGAGATAAATTGCCAGCTTATTGTTGCGAAAGGATAAATTGGGCTGCATCATAGAGGTTTTCAAAAACGGGGATAGAAAGTTTGGGATTATTTGATAGTGTATTTAAGCCTTTGCCGGTAAGCACCAAAACCGGTTTAGCGTTCACGGCTTGCGCCGCTAGAATATCGCGCAACGAGTCGCCGACGACATAAACGGATTCCAAATCGACTGTGTTTTCAAGTGCGAATTTTTCGAGTAAACCGGATTTAGGCTTACGGCAATCGCAAGCGCTTTCAGGACCGTGCGGACAGTAATAAATCGACGCAATTCTACCGCCTTTTTGCGAGAGCAAGCGCCGCATTTTTTCGTGGATAGCCGACAAGGTCGTTTCATCAAATAAGCCTCTGGCTAAACCGGATTGATTAGTAACGACCGCTACCTCATAACCCTCATTGTTGAGCAGGGCTATAGCTTCAAGGCTTCCTGCAATAGGATGCCATTCCTCGGGGGATTTGATAAAGTCGACAGAGTCTTCGTTGATGACACCATCCCTATCCAACAACACGTAACGGCGTTGTTCCATACCAATCGGTTAAGATTGTAGTTTCGATATATCGGCGACCTGAAGAAACTGTTCGGAAAGCATATTCAGTAACGCTAATCGTTTTGCTCGCAACTCCAAATCGTCGGTCATAACCATGACCTTATCGAAAAATCCATTCACTGCCGGTTCAGTTTTAGCCAATCTGGACAGCACGGCTTGATAATCTCTTTTTGCCAGATAAGGCTGAATATCGTCAGACGATGCTTGCGCCACGGCAAACAAATTTAGCTCTTCGGCTTCCACTAAATCACCCACGCTAGCCGCCGGTGCAGCGTCTGACTTTTTCAGGATATTACGAATCCGTTTATTCGCAGCCGCTAAACTTTCTGCTTCCGGCAGCTGTCGGAAAGCCTTGATTGCTTGCAATCTTTCGATGAAATCCAACGGTTGGGTTGGGTTTACGGTTATTACCGCATCGAACTCATCTGGGCCGTAGCCTTTATCCAGACAGTAACCTTTTAAACGGTCGAAGATAAATTCCGTTACCAGCTTTTGAGTTGCTTCACGGTCGAATGCATGGGTAAACTGCTGTAATGAGGCTTTAACTAAATCAACCACATCAAGGCTTAAATTGTTTTCAATCAATATCCGTAAAACACCGATCGCCGCCCGGCGTAAAGCATAAGGATCTTTATCGCCGGTTGGAATCAACCCGGCGCTGAAAATGCCGCAGAGGGTATCGATTTTATCGGCCAGCGCAACGATTTGTCCAGTTGCGCCCAACGGCGTCGGACCGCCCGATTGTTTTGGAAAATAATGCTGTTCTATCGCTTCGGCAACTTCCCGTGGTTCACCGTCGGCCAGCGCATAGTAACGTCCCATAATGCCTTGCAAATTATCAAACTCATTAACCATATTGGTCAATAAATCGGCTTTCGCGAGCAATGCGGCGCGCTTTGCCCAATCGACATTGGCATTAAGCTGGTTGGCAATAATCTCAGCCAAGTTAATTACCCGCTGGTTTTTTTCAGCCAAAGTTCCGAGTTTGACTTGGAACACAATGTTAGCCAAGCTGCCGACACGTTCCGCCAATGGGGTTTTCCGGTCTTGCTTCCAGAAAAATTCTGCATCGGTCAGACGCGGTGTGATGACGCGTTCGTTGCCTTGTTGAATGGATTCAGGCCGAGTGCTTTCTATGTTGCTGAATGTTATGAAGTAAGGCAACAAGCCCCCTTCCGTATTTTTCACCGGAAAGTATTTCTGATTGGTTTGCATCGTGGTTATCAGTACTTCGGCAGGTAACTCCAAAAAGCGCGGATCAAAAGTGCCCGTAATCGGCACCGGCCACTCATTGAGCGCGGCGACTTCTTCCAGTAAATCCGCCTCGATATGGGCGATGCCGTTAACAGCTTGCGCCGCGGCTTGCGCTTTTTCTTTTATGATGACTTTGCGATGCTCAATATCGGCAATCACTTTGCCCTGTTGCAATAAAGCATCGGGATAGCTTTCGGGATTTTGGATTTTGATAGCGACTGGAGCATGAAAACGATGTCCTCTGCTTTCATCGCCTGTCGTTAACTCCAAGACTTCGCAATGAATAGGCGAATTGCCATAGAGCAAAACCGACCAATGCACGGGACGGACGAATTCGGTCGCAAAATTACCCCAGCGCATCCGCTTGGCAATCGGCAAATTAGCAATGCTTTGGCGGATAATGTCTGGAATCAATTGTTCGGTCGGCTGGCCTTTAACGGCTTGTTTATAAATCAGCCATTCGCCTTTATCCGTTTTCAGCCGATCCAATTGGTCGAAAGTAGTCCCGCAACTGGCGGCAAAACCTTCCGCCGCTTTGCTGGGTTTGCCATCTGACGTGAACGCCGCTTGAATGGCAGGACCGCGCTTCTCGACAATTTTGTCGGGCTGTTGGGTACTTAGATTTTCAATGAACACCGCTAAACGTCTAGGTGTTGCATAAGCTTTCGTTGCTGTAAACGTCAATTCCGCCTCATTTAATCCTTGAACGATGCTATCCAGTAAAGCCCTGCTCAATTTAACAAGGGTTTTAGGCGGTAGTTCTTCGGAGCCTAATTCGAAAAGTAAGTTTTTATTATTTATCACGCTAATCACTTTAATTTAAAGACGATCTAATTCACTGCAAGCACGATGTAATGAAGACGGCGCATTCTCAGGCAAACCGTTCAGGCAGATTTCATTTTTTAACTTTTTAGCAAAGGCTGTTGGTTTTGAATTTCTGTATCGAGATTTATAATCGGGAACATTTCCGTTATTATCTTTGTCTTCGATGATAGCATTACCATCGTCGATATAACAAAACCAAGACTCGATATTTCGAACTGGCGAAAATATTAAAATAGCTTCATTCGGTAATGGATTATATTTTTGATATAAATTATTAGCATTATCTTTAGTATCATCGTCAATTATGATGATTAAAATACGCTCTAAATAATTTTTACTTTTAAAAGCTTTAACTTCTTTTTCATAGTGAGTTTGAACAAAAACGGCACCCGAACCCGAACTTCTCCCTCTAGGATTATAATCTCCACGAATTTTCCGCTTATCAAATCCCAGTAACTCAAAATATTTTCTGGCAAAATGATAATGAACAGTATCCTCGCACAAAATAAAAACTTGAGCGCTAGTGTTCATCAATCCAACCGCGCTCGATTAACTCTGCAATAGAAAGCCCGCTTTCATTTTCCGCGCTAATTTTTTGTAACCGGGTTAAATTACTTTCCCGACTAAACCAATAACCCGAATCGTTTGCCAGCAAGTTGATAATTTTAGGATGATGGGAAATAAGAATGGCTTGTAATCCTCTTTCGGTGCATTGGTCGTATAGCGTATCAAACCAAGGCTGGATTTCCGGTAATGCTAAGAAGTTTTCAGGTTCGTCAATACAAATCAACGAATTTTCAGGTGCGCAATAAACTAAGGCGTAAAGAACAATTAATACTTTTTGACCCTCTGAGAGTTCGTCAAAATCATATGTAATTGCTTCTTTTTTATTAGCGGTATTTTCAAATTCTACTTGCAATACCTTGGCTTGCCCAGCAAGTAGAATCCTAAAGTAATCAAAACCTGGAAGAATATCTCGCATGGCTTTTTCAAAAATTGATATTTCTCTCCTACTCTTTTCATTTAGATGAGCAAACCATTCGGCATAATTTGAAAAATCTGATTTAACTTCAACATTAACTTTGTTAAAGGTAGAGACCATATCGTAAGGGTTAATACGAACAATAAAAAAAGAACGAAGAACAGCAAGAAAAGGATCGTAAGATAAATAACGCATACAGGATCGCGAGTTTTCAAACGGTAGTTCCGTATTGTCAAGTACTATTGTTTTTTCATTTTTAGATTTAACAATTAATTTATCATCAACACTAAAAGATTCTTCTTGGACTTTAATCTCTTTGGTTAATGCCCAAAATTGAACAACTAAAAAATATTTATAAAATCCCTCAATGCCTTCTATATCTAGTTCAAATTGAACTTCTGTTTTCTCTGTTCTACTAGGTTTTAACCAACGAGACATATCTTTAATGTCAAAAACATTATCAACTTTTTCCTCATCAACAATAATTCTTCGTAATTTGTTCAAAACCTCAAAAACCGTCGATTTCCCCGACCCATTCGCCCCCAAAAAAAGACTAATATCCTTGTCAAAGTTAATTTCAAAATTAACCAAACATTTATAATTGTGGACGTACAGTCTTTTTAACATCGAAGAATTTATTGGTTATTTTGGCACATCGGAAAACCCAACGACTCACGGCGGGCATAATACGCTTCGGCAACCGCCCTTGATAATGTCCTAACCCTTAAAATATAACGTTGGCGTTCCGTTACTGAAATCGCATGGCGGGCATCCAGTAAATTGAAGGTATGCGAAGCTTTTAGAACCATTTCATAAGCAGGCAAAGGCAAGCCGAGTTCAATCAACTTTTGACTTTCCTGCTCGTACTGCTCGAAGCATTGGAACAAAAACGGGACGTTGGCGTGTTCGAAATTGAAGGCGGACATTTCGACTTCGTTTTGGTGGTAAACATCGCCGTAAGTGACCACGCCGAACGCGCCGCGTGTCCATACCAAATCGAATACGCTTTTTACGCCCTGCAAATACATGGCGAGCCGCTCTAAACCGTAGGTAATTTCGCCCGTGACCGGCCGGCATTCCAAACCGCCGACTTGCTGGAAGTACGTAAACTGGGTGACTTCCATACCGTTCAACCACACTTCCCAACCCAATCCCCACGCACCTAACGTCGGTGATTCCCAATTATCTTCCACAAATCGAATATCGTGTTCCAGTAAATCGAAGCCTAACTGGCGCAGAGAGCCGAGATAAAGCTCCTGGATGTTATCCGGCGAAGGCTTTAACGCGACTTGATACTGATAATAGTGCTGCAAACGGTTGGGATTTTCGCCGTAACGTCCGTCGGTTGGGCGGCGCGACGGCTGTACGTACGCAGTATTCCAAGGTTCCGGCCCTATTGCTCGTAAAAAAGTCGCAGGATGGAAAGTTCCAGCCCCGACTTCCATATCCAAGGGCTGCAATAAAATACAACCTTGGGCAGCCCAATAGTCTTGTAAAGCAAGGATAAGTCCTTGAAACGTGGATAAATCGAATTTTGTGTTGGACACGTCGGTTCGTCTAATCAGGGAATTAACAAAGTCGGCAATTATAACTTAAATCGCCGCCGATAGATGAATAAGGGTGAAACGGTAACATTGCAAAATTCGGCATTTTTTTCAACCGAACATGTACATTGAATAATAATCAATGTCCGGTCTTTTCCTCGTCTTTTACGATAGCTTGTAAAGACAATCCGCCTGCCCCGCTCTTCGATGAATCGCCGCCCCGAGACGGCGAAGCGGAACCGAAGCCTTCGCTGAGATTTATTTTTAATTTAAGGTTATTGGGTGAATCGGAATTTGCCAAAGCTTCATCTAATGATATGACGCCTTCTTTGAATAATCTGAGTAAGTGACTATCGAACGTTTGCATTCCCACGTTTTCAGATTTTTCCATCGCTTCTTTTATCGCGTGAATGTCGCCTTTTTGGATTAAATCTTTGACCAGTTGCGTACCGAGCAAGATTTCGATAGCTGCTGTGCGCTTACCTTCAATCGTTGGAACTAAGCGTTGAGAGACAAATGCTTTTAAATTCAACGACAAATCTAGAAGTAACTGGTTACGCCGTTCTTCGGGAAAGAAATTGATAATTCGATCCAACGCCTGATTGGAATTATTCGCATGCAAAGTCGATAAACATAGATGCCCGGTTTCGGCAAAAGCCAATGCGTGTTCCATGGTTTCCTGGCTGCGGATTTCGCCGATCAAAATTACATCGGGAGCTTGCCGTAAGGTATTCTTGAGCGCATCTTCATAACTTAGAGTATCGACTCCGACTTCACGTTGATTAACCAAGCACCGTTTATGAGGATGAACATACTCAATCGGATCTTCAATGGTAATGATATGGCCGGAGCTATTGGCGTTACGATGATCAATTAACGCCGCAAGCGATGTCGATTTACCGGAGCCTGTTCCGCCTACAAACAGAATCAAGCCGCGCTTCTCCATGATCACTTTTTTCAATATTTCCGGCAATCCGAGTTTATCGGCATTCGGAATATCGACCTTGATGTTACGGATTACTAGCGAAAAGCAGTTGCGTTGTTTGAATATATTGACACGAAACCGGCCTATACCCGGCTCTTGAATAGCAAGATTCAACTCGGGTTGATGTTCGAAAGCTTTTTGCTGATCCGGGTCCATCAAACCATAAGCGATTTCCTTAAGCCGCTCCTTTGTTAATTTAACGGGCTCCAACGGTCTTAATGTGCCTTGAAATTTCGCCGCCGGGGGCGCATCGACGGTTAGGTACAAATCGGAGCCGTCGTTTTGAACCAGCAATTTTAAATATTCTTTAAATTCCATAATGAGATTTTTTATAGTCAGTTGTTAAGGGAATTTTAGATGATAAGACCGGAATTTGAAGATTTACGCTTAAAATAACTAACAATTATCACAATATATCTCAGGTATATAGGTATTATTACCTATGTACAATGCCCGTTGCGAATGTTTCAATTGCACCGAAACCGGGAAATTATTAAATTTAGTTTAATAAGATTTGCCCGACACACTCGTGCTATCTGTCATATAGCCGACCGATTAATAAGCGATACTCGTAGAAGACCGCTATTTGGAGCTTAAAGCCTACGGAGTGTAACAGACGTTTAAATCTTGGGATTAATGCAGCGTAATTTTATAGCCGATTTTAATCTTGTAAACGGCACTTCATGACAACAATGTATTCGCAAAGCTCTAGGAGAGAGAACATGAATAAATCTATTCTTTTATTAACCGTGCTGATTTTAAGCTCAGCCTTCGTTTCAAAAGGGTGGTCGACCATTCCGACAGGACCTGAGGCGGAAACTAAAGGCTTATTCGGCCCGGTCATTAGTTGGCCCATTATACCCATTCACGTAACGCTTTTGCCGAACGGCAATGTATTAAGTTTCGGCTCGACCGTAGCAGGGGTCCAAGGCGGTTATGTTAACGCAGTATGGAACCCGAGCTTAGGCACCGGCGCCTCGGCCCACATTGTTACGCCCAATGCCATCCACACAGACACTTTCTGCGCCGGTCAAACCGTCATTTCATCGACGGGTGAAACGCTCATGTTAGGCGGCGATGCAAAAATCAATAATAAACGCAATTACTCTATCGCCGATGCTAATTTTTTCGACCACACGACCAATGTAGCGATGACCGGCGCACCGATGGCTTTTAAACGGTGGTATCCGAGCTTAGTGGCTATGGCTAACGGTGATATTGTCATCTTGGGAGGACGCGATGAAAAGGATATACCGACCTACGCGACAACACCCGAGGTTTTCACTCCGAACGTTGGTTTTAAATCGTTGACAGGTGCGGTAAGCAACGATGCTTATGGCGTCAACGGCGCTTCATGGAAGTACCCCAGGGGCTATCTGGCGCCAAACGGCAAAGTGTTTATTATCGGACATGCCGGACAAAGTTTCTGGCTCGATCCCGCCGGGAACGGCAGCTTGGTTAAAGGTAATATAAAGGCGCCGAATGGCGCATGGAGCTTACCGAGCGTCATGTATGCACCGGGTAAAATATTATCGATCAGGGCAAAAAAACAAGCGGTTGTTTTAGATCTTAACGCGCCGACAGTTACAATGAAAACCGTACCGGGTATTAGTTCATTGAGGTTTTGGTCGAATGCTACCGTTCTAGCCGACGGCAAAGTCTTTGTTAACGGAGGTTCCGATTTCGGCAACCAACTTATTGGCGTTGCTTACAATACTGAAATTTGGAATCCAGCAACCGAACAATGGACAATAACGGCAAACTCAACGATCCCTCGGCTGTATCACTCCAATGCGTTGCTGTTACCTGACGCAACGGTATTAACCGGCGGAGGCGGCGCCCCGGGCCCGATTAAGAATAAGAATGCGGAAATATATTACCCGCCTTATCTCTATAAAAACGACGGTTCCGGCCTACCGGCTGATCGCCCGACGATTGATTTAGCCCCCGATTCATTAGTTTGGAACCAGTCTTTCAATGTAACCTACACTTCAGCAACACCGATTAGCCGCGTTACATTAGTTAGATCCGGCTCTGCCACTCATTCCATGAATAACGATCAACGTTTTATGGAACTTAGCTTTACACAGGTAGCGGGCGACCCGAATACCGTCAATGTTGTCGGCCCTACAAACAGAAATATAGCGCCGCCGGGCTATTACATGATGTTTATTTTCGATCAGAATGGCGTACCGTCGATTTCTAAATTAATACACTTACAAGATTGACGGCCTTCTTTCCGCCTCACCTCTTTATGGTGAGGCGGATCTTACCATTTATTTGGTCAGGTTAAGAGGTCATATAATCCAAAAATATTCCGACAAAAACGGCTGCGCCAAACCAGTTGTTATTTAAAAAGGCTTTAAAACAGAGCGCTTTATCACGATTAAATATCAATTTCTGTTGATAAACAAAAAATCCAGAAGCAATTGTCAAACCCAGAAAATAAAATACTCCCATCTTTTGCAGTAAACCGGTTGCTATTAATAAAAGCATAATGATTATTTGCAGGATAGCCATCACTTGGCGATCATAATCTCCAAACAGAATCGCAGTGGATTTCACGCCGATCTTTAAATCATCTTCTTTATCGACCATCGCATACATTGTGTCGTATACAAGTGCCCATAACATAACAGCTAGGTACAAGACCCATGCCACATTAGGAATCGTATTCTGCTGGGCCGCGAAAGCCATCGGCACTGCCCATCCAAAGGCTATACCGAGGTAAGCTTGCGGCAAGTGTGTGTATCGCTTCATAAACGGATAGCTGGCTGCCAAAAATGCGCCGACAAACGATAATAAGATCGTATAACTATTCAGCAACAACACCAAGCCGAAGGCGCATAAACTGAGGACTACAAAAACCGCTAACGCTTCTTTAGATGTAACCTTGCCAGACGCAATCGGCCTAAACTTAGTTCGTTCAACGTGAGGATCGAAATCGCGGTCGGCGTAGTCATTAATAACGCACCCCGCCGATCGCATCAACACAACACCCAGGGTAAAAACAAATAATACCAGCGAATTAGGCGACCCTTCCCCCGCTATCCATAACGCCCATAACGTCGGCCAAAGCAAAATGAATATGCCGATGGGTTTATTCAGTCTTGCTAACAAGCTGTATTGTAATGCGCGATCTAGCAGAAATTGTTTTGTAATCGTTATCGCCATTATAAAAAACCGATTTTAAGTAAGAATGTTATTATAAACGCTGATATTTATGCTTGTTCTTAATTTAGTTTCATTTAAGAGTCATTGTTATGCCTGTAAAAATTTATCACAATCCGCGTTGTACTAAATCCCGGCAAACGTTACAACTTCTGAAAGATCGCGGTGTTGAGCCGGAAATTATCGAATACCTCAAAACACCGCCAAGCGTTGAAGAATTAACCGTTATACTCAATAAACTTGGAATGCAGCCGCGTGATTTGATTCGTAAACAAGAAGCCGAATATAAGTCGAATGGCTTGGATAATAAAGAAGTAGATAATGACTGCATACTCAGAGTGATGGTTGAAAATCCAATTCTGATCGAGCGACCTATCGTTGTCACCGATACTAAAGCCGTAATAGGCCGGCCGCCTGAAAATGTGCTAGACCTTTTATAATCATTACTCTTCGTTCATCGATCATGCTTAAAATTTTAATACTTTACTATTCTCGCGACGGTGCTACAGCCGAAATGGCGAATCTGATTGCACGAGGGGTTGAATCTATCAATGATACCGAAGCTGTATTACGAACGGTTCCGGAAGTATCAACCGTCTGTGAAAAAACAGCCGGCACAATCCCTTTAAACGGTGCCATTTATGCCGACTTGGATGACTTAAAAAACTGCGATGGCTTAGCCTTGGGCAGCCCGACCCGATTCGGCAACATGGCTGCACCGCTTAAATACTTTCTCGATAGCACGACACCGCTTTGGTTTACAAGCGCACTTTCCGGCAAACCGGCGGGTGTTTTTACATCGACCGGCAGTATGCACGGCGGCCAGGAAACCACATTACTCTCTATGATGCTACCGTTGCTTCACCACGGCATGGTGCTTTTAGGTTTGCCGTATTCCGAACACGCGTTAAGAGAAACAACAACAGGCGGCACACCTTACGGACCCAGCCGAACGACGAATGAAGGCGGACCTGTTTCGGAACATGAAAAAACATTATGGATCGCTCTCAGCAAACGTTTAGCTCAAATGGCGCATAGATTAAAAACTTGAAATTAATGAAAATTAAAGCCGCCATCCCTTACCGGATTGCTTTAGCCGGGTTTCTCGGATTATTCGCGTTATTGATGCTTTGGAATACCGTCTTAGCGCCTAGCCTGCATTTCCCAGTTGCCTTAGTGTTATTAAGTACTGTCACGCCATTGTTGTTACCTATGCGAGGGTTTTTAAATGGTCGTCCGAAAAGTTGCGCTTGGCTGGCATACATCAGCCTTATATATTTAGTTTTCGGATGTTCGGAGGCTTATGCGGATATCAAAACGAGACCCTATGCCTTATTGGAAATAGCGTTAAGTTTGATGATTTTTTTCGGAGCAACGTTCTATATTCGCTTGATTAAAGATGCGCCTCACTAAGCATGGCGGAACAACTACCTATAAAATTCGATTTTAGGGACGATCACAAATTCGATGACTATTTTCCCGGCACCAATCAAGAAATCATTGATCACCTGAAAAGGTTTTCATCTGGATCTGGCGAAGAATTTATCTACCTGTACGGAAATAAAGGCTACGGAAAAACCCACTTATTACATGCTTGCTGCCACGAAGCCAATCAAAATGGCCTCAGTTCTTTTTACATAGAACTTACAAAACCATTGTCACATGATCCGGACTTACTAACGGGGCTTGAAAACTTCGATATCGTATGTGTGGATAATATCGATTTTTTAGAACGTAATGAAGAATGGGAGCTGGCATTCTTTAACTTTTTTAATCAATTTCGCGACCGGAATCGCAGACTGTTGGTTTCAGCAGTTTCTGCTCCGAATGTCCTGTCCTTTAAATTGCCGGACCTGCACTCCCGCATTAATTGGGGATTAAGTTTAAAAATTAAACCATTCGACGATGCCGATAAAATGGCTGCTTTATCGTACAAGGCAAAGCAAAAAGGTTTCGAAATTTCTCCAAAAACCGCACAATATCTGCTATCTCATTACGACAGAAAGCTAGCGTCGTTATGGAAGATGTTAGAGGAACTGGATTCGGCATCTTTAGCTGCTCAGCGAAAACTGACTATCCCTTTTTTGAAAAAACTGATGGAGTAGCATTGTATTCGAAAAGGGAAGCAACTAATTTTGTCTCTACCAAGGTAACAACTCACCATCGTATCTAAAAAAAGAACCTGTTTGCGCCAACTTAAAATTCTCGATAACCGAACACATTCCGTCCACACTCGTTCTCGTGCCGATTAAAGCGCTTGCTCCACCCATATCGGTTTCACCCATCCAGGATGAAGAATCAACGCACCGACACCTTGATCCTTTAAATCTATCGATAAAGATTTCATAGCCGCATTTAATGCCGCCTTGCTTGATCGGTAAAGAATACTGCCGCCACTGCTATTATCAGAGATACTTCCCATCAAACTACTAATGTTAACAATCAATTTTTTCTCACTCTGTATAATATGCGGTAAAAAAGCCTCCGCCAGCTTTACCGGTCCAAGCGTGTTTATGTTTAAACTATTTAACCATTTAGCGTAGTCCAATCGTCCAAAACCATTCATCCGGTTATCGTCATACACTCCTGCATTGTTGATCAAAATATCGACCGGCATCCCTGACAGCTTGATGGCTAATTTATCGACCTGCTCGAATAAGGAAATATCTAGCGATTCAACCACAAGATTATCGAAGCTTTTGGCTACGGCGTTTAAGTCGTGCGATTGATCGGGACGTCGACAACAAGCGATCACTTTCCATCCATATTCGGAATATTTTTTACAGAATTGAAAACCTATTCCTCTGTTTGCACCTGTAACTAAAACTGTCGGCATTGTATTTCTCTTTCCAAATTTCTTCTTCCTTTAACAATGTAACTGCGAATTCCTGAATAGTAAAATGAATAATCCTGTATATAAAAAAACTTCAATAAACTGGTATTATCGCCGTTGTACAAAGTATGACCACCATTCTAAACTTTATAGTCAAAACAATTGATTTATGACAACTAAAACAAATACCCCCTTACCCGTTGAAGTCCAATTAGGAGAACGCTATTCGTGGTGTACGTGCGGATTTAGTCAAACAATGCCGCTATGCGATCATTCTCATAGAGAAAAATCGACGAAAAAATCGTTCAAATTTTTTGCCACTGAAACCGGTATTATTTATCTATGCGGATGTAGCGAAACAACAACTCCACCCTTTTGCGATCAAAAGCAATGTAAAAATTAGCAGCATATCGATATGGCTAAAGAAATAGAGCATAAATTTTTATTGGCAAATGATGAATGGAGAGCATACGTACGTAAATCATTAAAATACAAACAAGGCTATTTAAGTTCACTGCCAACATCTTCAATTAGAGTTAGAACCACTCATAATCAAGCTTGGCTCAATATTAAAAGCGCTACGATAGGTACTGAAAGGCAAGAATTTGAATATGAAATTCCTATTTACGATGCTGAAGAAATATTGACAACCTTATGCAAAAAACCCTTGATCGAAAAAACCAGGCATTTTATTCCGATTGATGACCTTGTCTGGGAAATCGACGAATTTGAAGGGGATAATCAAGGTTTAGTCGTTGCGGAAATCGAACTAACCGAAAGCGGGCAATTTTTTAAAAAACCCGAATGGATTGGTGAAGAAGTCACACAAGATTTGCGATATTACAACAACAATCTAATTAATAATCCTTTTAAAGATTGGCTTAATAAATAATTTTTTCATACACCTATTGAATCTTTTTTAGATTTATCCTATAGTCTGTGTATGAATATTACAACATTTGTTGCTTTTTTGATACTTTCGTTTCAATGCCTAGCCGATGAGCTACCATCATCGGTTAACGCAATAGAGAACGAGTGGGCGTCTATTTATTACAATTTTCCGAAAGACAAACAAGAAATCGCTTACAGCGATCTTCTCAAAAAAGCAGAATCTTTAAGCACACAATTTCCAAATAATTCCGAGCCACTATTCTGGCAAGCCGTTATCATCGCGACAAAGGCAGAACTTCAAGAAGGTTTTTCAGCACTTAAATCCGTTCATAAATCGAAAGATCTATTAATCGAAGCCATTAAGTTAAATCCAAAAACAGCAAACGGTTCTGCTTATGTAACACTCGGCACCCTCTACTATATGGTACCTCAATGGCCTATCGGTTTTGGCGATAATGAAAAGGCAGAACAAATGTTCATAGCTGCATTAAAAATCAATCCAACCGGTATCGATGCCAATTATTTTTATGGTGACTTTCTGCTATCTAATAACAAACCTAAAGAAGCTCAAAGGTTTTTTGAAATAGCCATAAAATCTCCTACCCGGAAAGAACAATCTTACGCTGACGAACAATTAAAAGCTGAAGCGAAACTCGCTTTATCTCACGCAAAAGACAGAAAATTAAACGCTATAAAAAGCGCTTTTTTATCGTTATTTAATTCAGCGAGTCTTAATTAGTTTTTCAAACTGCGAACTTCCCTTTAAAGTCAATCACTAAATATTGCACCTAATTTCCACCCGCTTTTCTTGTTCTACATTGGCAAGGGATTCTGTTAAAATATTTAGTCGAATTCTTATTATTAAAAATAATCCAGCTAGAGAATATTATATGACTTTTGTAGTCACTGAAAACTGTATCAAATGTAAATTCACCGACTGTGTTGATGTTTGTCCTGTGGATTGTTTTCACGAAGGACCCAATTTTTTAGTTATCGACCCGGACGAGTGCATCGATTGCACGCTTTGCGAACCTGAATGCCCTGCAAACGCCATTTTTGCAGAAGATGAAGTACCCGAAGGCCAAGAGATTTTTATCGAGCTGAATGCTAAACTTTCAAAGGAATGGTCGACAATTACTGAAGTAACCAAACCTCTTCCAGAGGCGGATGAATGGAATGGAAAAGCTGGTAAATTAGATTTATTGGAAAAGTAAAAATAAAAAATATTAAGCATAAAAAAACCGGCATTGCCGGTTTTTTTATGCTTAATATTTATTTATTAATTTGATACAGTTTCTTTCAAAGGACGATCAACCAATTCTACATAAGCCATTGGCGCATCATCTCCAACTCTAAAACCGCATTTCATAATTCTTAAATAGCCACCTGCACGATTTTTATATCTAGGTCCTAATTCATTGAATAATTTGGTCACAACTTGGCGATCACGGAGCCTAGCAAATGCCAGACGTCTTTTTGCGACATTATCTTCTTTAGATAACGTTATTAAAGGCTCTGCAAAACCTCTTAGCTCTTTCGCTTTAGGTAAAGTGGTTTTTATAAGCTCATGAGTGAACAATGAATTAGCCATATTGCTAAACAAAGCACTCTTATGACTACTCTTAATATTAAATTTTCTACCTGTTTTACGATGTCTCATTGTTATATCCGTTTTAATGCGTTATTGAATGCGATTGATCCGCAAGACTTTCAGGAGGCCAGTTATCCAAACGCATGCCTAAAGACAATCCTTTTAAAGCAAGTATGTCTTTAATTTCTGTAAGAGATTTTTTACCTAAATTAGGTGTTTTTAATAATTCAACTTCTGTACGCTGAATTAAATCGCCAATATAAAATATATTTTCTGCCTTAAGACAATTTGCCGAACGTACCGTTAACTCAAGATCGTCGACAGGTCTTAATAAAACCGGATCAATATCGTTATCCGGCATTGGCATATCTTCTACTTGAGGATGGACGACTTTTTCGAAATCGACAAATACCGACAACTGATCGTGCAAAATCGTAGCCGCTAATTTAATGGTTTTCTCAGGATCGACTGTACCATTCGTTTCTAATTCAATAATTAACTTATCAAGACTTGTTCTTTGTTCTACACGAGTACTTTCAACATGATAAGCAACCCTCATAATAGGACTATATGAAGCATCAAGATGCAAAGCACCAACTGCTGGAACATAATCGGAATTAAATTTTCGAACGCTAAATGGTTCGTAACCGCGACCACGACGCACCCAAATTTTCATGTTGAGCACACCGGACTGAGTTAAGTTTGCAATAATTAAATCTGGATTAATAATTTCAACATCATGGGGCAAACTGATATCGGCAGCCGTTACAGTACCTTCTCCATTTTTTGTCAATGTTAACTCTACTTCGTCCCTTGAATGCAAAACAACGGCCAACTTCTTCAAATTCAGAAGAATGTCAATAACATCCTCTTGAACACCTTCTATAGTCGTGTACTCATGTTGTACACCTTCAATTTCTACATCGGTTACAGCACAGCCCGGTATTGTTGAAAGTAAAACCCTTCTTAGAGCATTACCCAATGAATGACCGAATCCTCTTTCCAATGGTTCGATGACTATCCTAGAATGATTCGGCGTTTTATTTACAACCTCAACTAGTCTAGGTTTTAACAAGCCAGCAAAAGAATTCTGCATGTATGTATCTTCCTCAGAACAGCAATTATTTCGAGTATAATTCCACGACCAACTGCTCGTTGATATCGCTACCCAGATCTACACGATCCGGCAAGGAATTGTATGTTCCAGTCATATTTTTTGAGTTTACCTCAACCCATGAAGGGAACCCGTATTGTTCAGCAACACCTAATGCATCGATAATTCGCTGCTGCTTTTTAGCCTTTTCTCTAACGGACAAAACATCACCGACAGACAATTGGTATGAAGGTATATTAATCAAAACATCATTAACCTGAATTGATTTATGAGAGACTAATTGTCTTGCTTCAGCTCTCGTTGATGCGAAGCCCATTCTATAAACAACGTTATCCAGCCTCGATTCTAATAGGTTCAACAAGTTTTCACCAGTTGCTCCTTTTTTCATATCAGCTGACTTATAGTACCCTCTAAACTGTTTTTCTAAAACACCGTATATTCTGCGTAGACGCTGTTTAGCTCTAAGCTGTAATGCGTAATCAGAGCTTCGATTTCGTTTAGTACCATGCTGACCTGGACGCTGATCTAATTTGCATTTACCTTCTAATGTCTTTCCTCGACTTTTTAGAAAGAGGTCCGTTCCTTCTCTTCTACTTAATTTACATGTGGGGCCTAAATATCGTGCCATTTAATAGCTCCTACTACACGCGACGTTTTTTTGGTGGACGGCATCCATTATGCGGAATTGGCGTCACATCAACGATATTGTTAATTTTAAATCCTAAATTATTTAGGGAACGTACGGCTGACTCTCGCCCAGGACCGGGACCTTTAATCATAACATCTAGATTTTTCATTCCAAATTCTAATGCAACAGTACCGGCTTTCTCTGCAGCTACTTGCGCAGCAAAAGGCGTACTTTTTCTAGAACCGCGAAATCCCGAACCACCCGATGTAGCCCAAGATAAGGCATTACCTTTCCTATCTGTTATTGTTATGATTGTATTATTAAAAGAAGCATGAACATGCACTATGCCGTCAGCTACTTCCTTTTTAATACGTTTTCTAGTACGTGATGGACTTGCCATTAATCAGACCCTTAAATTTACTTGCTTATTTTTTTATAGGCTTACGTGGACCTTTACGAGTTCTCGCATTGGTTCGAGTTCTTTGCCCTCTTAGAGGCAACCCGCGACGATGTCTTATACCTCTATAACACCCAAGATCCATAAGTCTTTTAATATTCATAGAGACTTCACGCCTGAGATCACCTTCAACTGTCATTTTTGATACGACATTTCTGATTGTCTCAAGCTGATCTTCAGTTAAATCTTTAATTTTTACAGATGGTAATATACCGACTTTTTTACAAATATCACTTGCTGTTTGACGTCCAATACCATAAATCGAGGTTAAGGCGATTTCAGCATGTTTATGTTCGGGTATATTTATCCCAGCTATACGTGCCATTTAGCACTCCCCAATAAAATTCTTAAGTTAACTTCGAATGATAGCATACGCGCAATTAAAAAGAAATATTTAAGATTAACCTTGACGTTGCTTATGCCTTCCATCGACACAAATAACTCTCAAAATACCACTTCTTTTCACTACTTTGCAGTTTCTGCATATCTTTTTTACTGATGCTCGTACTTTCACTTAAAACTCCTAATTTGATTATCTCTTGAGATTTGCTTTTTTCATTAAACCTTCATATTGCTGAGACATCAGGTGAGTCTGCATCTGCGATATAAAATCCATAACAACAACCACAATGATCAACAGCGATGTACCACCAAAGTAAAAAGGAACATTCCAATAGACAATTAAAAACTCGGGCAATAAACAAACCAAAGTTATATAGAATGCTCCTATTAACGTCAGCCTTGTCATAACCTTATCGATGTAAGTACTTGTTTGAATCCCAGGCCTAATTCCTGGTAAAAATGCGCCTGATTTCTTAAGGTTTTCTGCTGTCTCTTTTGAATTAAATACCAAGGCGGTATAGAAAAAACAAAAGAAAATTATTGCTGTTGCATAGAAAAGAACATATACAGGTTGCCCGGGCGATAGCATCGTTGCTATATCTTGCAACCATGTAAAACCCTCGGTATTACCAAACCATCCGGCAATTGTAGCAGGAAATAATATGATACTCGATGCAAATATCGGAGGTATTACTCCAGCCATATTTAACTTAAGTGGCAAGAAACTCGTTTGACCTGCATACATCTTACGGCCTTGCTGTCTTTTGGGGTAGTTAATTAAAATCCTTCTTTGCCCTCTCTCAACAAAAACAACTAACGCCGTAACAAGGATTGCCAATAAAAATAAGATAATAATGAAACCACCGTTCATTTCACCTGTTCTAGCTAGTTCTAAGGTACCACCTATCGCTTTAGGCAGACCCGAAACGATACCGGCAAAATAATTAGCGAAATACCATTACCGATACCCCGCTCAGTAACTTGCTCACCCAGCCACATCAAAAAAACCGTTCCTGTTACTAAAGTAATTGCTGTAACGACTATAAATCCAATTCCTGGATTTAATACAACCGAAAGTCCACCGGCAGTTTGATTTTGTAGAGCTAACGATATCCCAACAGCTTGAAAAGTTGCCAATACAACCGTTCCATATCTAGTGTATTGTGAAATTTTTTTTCTTCCTGACTCGCCTTCTTTTTTGAGTTGCTCCATAGCCGGTATAACAACTGTCATCAATTGCATAATAATAGATGCCGATATATAAGGCATAATACCTAATGCAAATAAGCTCAAACGCATTAAAGCACCGCCGGAAAACATATTGAACATATCCAGAATCGATCCACTCTGTTGTTCAAACATAACCTGAAGTGCTTTGGGATCAATTCCCGGAACAGGTATATGTGCACCTATTCGATAAACAACGAATGCACCTAGAACAAATAGCAATCGGGAATTTAATTCCGAGAACTTACCTGGCTTATAGTTTAATGCGGGAGTTGAAGTACTCATTTGTTACTCGACTTTTCCACCAACTGCTTCTATAGAGAGTTTCGCTCCTGCAGTTACGTTAATTCCCTTTAATACGATTGATTTTGTTAACTCGCCTGACTTTATTACTTTTGCTTTTTTTGTAAATGCAGGAACATAGTTAAGATTAATTAGGGCTTGCAAATCAATAACGTCCAAATCAATTTTTTCAAGCTCACTGAGTCTTACCTCAGCAGAATACATTGCAGACTTTGAAGTAAATCCAACTTTGGGAAGTCGGCGCTGCAAAGGCATTTGTCCACCTTCGAAACCGACTTTGTGAAAGCCGCCACTCCGAGCTTTTTGACCTTTATGACCTTTTCCACAGGTTTTACCTAAGGTACAACCAATACCTCTACCAACTCTTTTTGCTTTTTTACGCGACCCTTCACTTGCTTGAATTGTATTCAAAAACATTATTTTTCCTCTACCTTCAACATGTAAGAGATTTTATTTATCATTCCCAAGTTTTCAGGTGTATTTAAAACTTCTACTGTCTGGTTTATTTTTCTTAACCCAAGGCCTTTCAAACAGCCTTGATGTACCGGAAGCCTACCAAACTTGCTCTTCGTCATCGTAACGCGTAATGTACTATTCGCCATTTGTATCAACCGATAATTTGTTCTATTGACATGCCGCGCTTTGATGCTATCTGATTAGCATTTCGCATTCCAGTCAATCCGTTAATTGTTGCTCTAACCACATTAATCGGGTTATTTGTTCCTATGCATTTTGCAAGAACGTTATGAACACCTACAACTTCGAATACAGCCCGCATCGCACCGCCAGCTATAATTCCGGTTCCTTCTGAAGCCGGTTGCATATATACTTTTGCAGCGCCTGTGCTGCTCATTACTGGATATTGCAATGTATCGCCTTTTAAAGCGACCTTCCGCATGTTTTTTCTAGCTTGTTCTAAAGATTTTTGAATTGCGATTGGCACTTCTCTGGCTTTACTAACCCCATAGCCGACACGACCTTCACCATCACCAACCACTGTCAATGCTGCAAATCCGAATACTCGTCCACCTTTAACTACCTTTGCCACTCGTCTGACATTTACGAGCTTTTCTTGCAAACCGTCTGTACTACCCTGCGCTGGTGCTGTAGCCATTTTAATTAATTCTCCTAAAACTTTAATCCGGCTTCGCGAGCTGCATCAGCTAAAGCCTTTATACGACCGTGATATTTAAAACCTGAACGATCAAAAGCGACTTCTGTTATTCCGGCAGCCAGTGCTTTTTGAGCTATGTTCTTTCCAACCTCTATTGCAGCGGCAATATTACAGGTATGTTTCAACCCGTTTTTTATTTCGGCTTGGTTTGTTGATGCGCTGACAATTGTCTTAGAACCATCACCACTTATTACTTGCGCGTAAATGTGCTGTGACGATTTATGAACAGATAAACGCTCAGCATTAAGCTGTCTTATTTTGCACCGTAATTTTGTAGCGCGTTTTAATCTCGTGTTTTTCTTATCCATAAATCTGCCTATTTCTTTTTAGCTTCTTTTTTAGCAACATTCTCATCAGAATATCGTACACCTTTTCCTTTATAAGGTTCTGGCGGACGGTAAGCTCTTATTTTTGCAGCCACTTCACCTACTTGTTGCTTATCACTTCCTTTGATTTGGATTTCAGTCTGCGTTGGCGTTTCAACTGTTACACCTGCAGGCACAACAAAATCAACTGGATGCGAATAACCTAATGATAAACTGAGTATATTTCCCTTAGCTTGGGCTCTATAACCAACACCTATTAATGTTAATTTTTTTTCAAAGCCATCCGAAACCCCCAAAACCATACTGTTAGCTATTGCTCTTGCAGTACCAGCTTGAGCTATGGACCCTTTATCTACTTTATTCCACTCAATTTGAATGACATTATCGTTAATAGACAATTTAACAGCAGGATTAAAGTCGAAAGATAAGTGACCTTTATTTCCTTTGACAGTCATGTGGTTGCCGTTCAAATTAACTTCAACACCTTTTGGTATAGAAATTGGCGCCTTTGCGATTCTTGACATATCAGGCCTTCATTAACAAACAGTACAAATTATTTCGCCGCCATGACCTTTAGCTCTTGCCGCTCTGTCAGTCATAACACCATTTGATGTTGATACGATAGCAATACCCAGTCCGCCTAGCACCTTCGGTAATTCATCTTTAGATTTATAAATTCGCAAACCTGGACGACTTACTCTTTTTATTTCTTCAATAACAGGCATACCTTTGTGGTATTTCAAAACAATATTCAAAATAGGATGAGTTGATTCTGACTCCACACTGTAGTCAGAAATATAACCTTCATCTTTCAATACTTTAGCTATCAATAGCTTTACCTTTGAACTTGGTTGCTGTATTGATTTTTTTGCAGCAGATTGTCCGTTTCTTATCCGCGTTAACATATCCGCTATCGGATCTGACATACTCATTATTTAATCTCCAAACCGTGTCGCTTATGAATGTTACCAACTTGCCTTAACTACACCTGGAACATCGCCGCGCATAGTCGCTTCACGCAATTTATTTCTACTAAGACCGAATTTACGATAAAAACCATGAGGACGCCCTGTTAGACCACAACGATTTCTTATTCTTGTTACGCTTGAATCTCTAGGGAGTTTTTGCATTTGCAACTGTGCTAATTCTTTTTGTTCGAAAGTAGAATTAGGGTCTCTAATGATTTCTCGTAAAGATTTTCTTTTTGCATCGAATTTTTGTGTAAGTTTCTTACGCTTATCTTCGCTCGCAATCATGGATTTTTTAGCCATATATATAAATCTCAGTTTTTAAACGGAAAATTGAAGTGTTTTAATAAAGCTAAACCTTCTTCATTAGTTTCTGCGGTTGTGGTAATTGTAATATCCATACCACGAAGCGCGTCAATTTTGTCATAGTCAATTTCAGGAAAAATAATCTGCTCTTTAACGCCCATGGAATAATTTCCTCGTCCATCAAAGCTTTTAGGACTTAATCCTCTGAAATCTCGAATTCTGGGAATTGATATATTTATCAATCTATCCAGAAATTCATACATTCTCTGACTGCGCAAGGTAACTTTACAGCCTATCGGCATATCGTCACGTATCTTAAAACCTGCAATAGATTTACGCGCTAATGTAATTACCGGTTTCTGACCGGATATTTTCTCCATGTCACTTACCGCAGATTGCAATGTTTTCTTATCTGCAACAGCTTCACCTACCCCCATGTTGAGAGTTATTTTAACAATCCGAGGTGCTTGCATAACGGATTTATAAGAAAATTCTTTGACCAATTCTGGCAAAATTTTTTCTTTGTATACGGTCTCTAATCTAGCCATAATTCAATCTACCTTATACATCAACGACTTCGTTGGTTGATTTGAAATACCGAACTTTCTTTCCGTTTTCCAAAACTTTAATTCCAATACGATCTGCTTTCTTTATTGCTGGGTTATAAACACCAACATTAGAAATATCGAGCGGCATATCTTTTACGACAATACCACCTGCTACTCCGGTATTTGGATTCCCTTTTTGATTCTTTTTAGATTGGTTGATTCCCTCTACCAAAATCTTATTGTCTTTAAGAATTTTGGTGACTCTACCACTCTTTCCTTTATCTTTACCGGTACGAACGATAACATCGTCGCCTTTTTTAATTTTTTGCATATTAGTTAACCCCTTATAATACTTCGGGTGCTAAGGAGATAATCTTCATGAATTTTTCACCCCTTAATTCACGAGTAACAGGTCCAAAAATACGTGTGCCTAAAGGCTGCAAGTTATTATTTAGGATTACGGCAGCGTTACCATCAAAGCGAATGACTGAACCATCAGCGCGGCGTACTCCTTTAGACGTCCTAACGACCAAAGCATTATAGACTTCCCCTTTTTTAACTCTGCCACGAGGAATTGCATCTTTGATACTAACTTTTATGATATCGCCAATCCCGGCATAACGCCTGTGCGATCCACCCAACACTTTGATACACATAACTCTTTTTGCGCCGCTGTTGTCGGCAACATCAAGGTTTGTTTGCATCTGAATCATAGCTTTTTCCTAATTATTCTAAAAATAACAACTTCTTTAAACCTTATTTATTAGCTTTTTCTAATACTTCAACTAATTTAAAAGCTTTATTTTTCGACAGGGGTCTACACGATGTTATAGAAACCAAATCACCTTCTTCACACATATTCTGTTCATCATGCGCCATCATCTTTGACGACCGCTTTATATACTTACCATAAACCGGGTGTTTAACAACTCGTTCAACGAGCACCGTTATAGTCTTATCCATTTTATTACTGACAACTTTACCAGTAATTGTTCTTAATTTAACCACATTCTCGGACATGTTACGATCCTGCCGTTTCTTTTATAAGGGTATGAATCCGTGCAATATCACGTCTTACACTTTTAACTTGTGATGGTTTGGCAAGCTGTCCAGTCCCTTTTTGCATTTTTAAATTAAATTTTTCTTTTAATAAATCTGCAAGCAAAACAACCATTTCATCTTTAGTTTTTTTACGTAAATCTTTAGCCTTCATTACATTATCGTCCGAGCTGTGAATAGTGTTTTTAACGGTAATTTAGCTGCAGCCAAGGTAAAGGCTTCACGTGCCAACTCTTCCGAGACGCCTTGAATTTCATAAAGCATTGTTCCAGGTCTGATTTGAGCAACCCAGTATTCTACACTACCTTTCCCTTTTCCCATACGAACTTCTAAAGGTTTTTTCGTAATCGGTTTATCAGGAAATATTCTAATCCAAAGTTTTCCACCACGTTTTACATGTCTCGATATCGTTCTACGTGCCGACTCAATTTGCCTTGCGGTTAAACGACCACGACTCACAGACTTTAACCCGTATTCACCAAAACTAACTGATGAGCCACGGACCGCAGTTCCGGTATTTCTACCTTTGTGTTGTTTTCGAAATTTTGTTCTTTTTGGTTGAAGCATCGCTATGACCTTATCTTATTTCTTGGATTCAGGACTATTGTGCAAATCCATATCAAATACTTCGCCTTTGAATATCCATACTTTAATACCGATAATTCCGTAAGTTGTATTTGCTTCTGCTGTTGCATAATCAATATCGGCTCTTAAGGTATGAAGAGGTACTCGTCCTTCTCTATACCACTCCGTGCGTGCGATTTCAGCACCATTTAAACGACCGCCGACTGTAATTTTTATTCCTTCTGCACCAAGACGCATCGTATTAGTCACAGCTCTCTTCATTGCTCTACGATACATAATACGTTTTTCTAGTTGCTGGGCCACACCTTCTGCAACCAATTGAGCATCAAGCTCAGGCTTTCTAATTTCTTCTACATTAAGCTGCACAGGTACGCCGATCATTTTCGATATCTGTAGTCTTAAGACATCGATATCTTCGCCTTTTTTTCCGATGACAATACCAGGCCTTGCGGTATGTACTGTTATATGGGCATTATTTGCCGGACGATTTATCTGTATTTTGCTTACAGACGCATGCGCCAATTTTTCCTTCAGAAAGCGCCTTACTTCTAAATCTTGGTTTAGAAACAGCGGATAATCATGGCTATTCGCATACCATCTTGAGTTCCAGTCCTTTACGATACCGAGACGAATGCCTATTGGATGTACTTTTTGACCCATTATCTACCCCTACTGATTTTCTGACACTTTAACTGTAATGTGGCAGGTTCTTTTAAGGATATGGTTAGCACGTCCTTTAGCTCTTGCCTTAAATCGCTTCATACTTGCAGCTCCGTCAACAAAAACAGTTGATACGCGCAATTCGTCAATATCTGCACTTTCATTATGCTCGGCATTTGCCACAGCGGATTCTAATATTTTCTTGATAATTACAGCTCCCTTTTTAGAACTGAATTTCAATGTATTAAGTGCTTTTTCAACCGGCATGCCTCTTATCATATCTCCTACAAGCCTAGCTTTTTGAGCGGATAACGGCGCATTACTTAGTTTTGCTGAAACTTCCATTACACAACAACCTTATTTAGATTTTTTATCAGCCACATGGCCTTTGTATGTTCTAGTTGGCGCAAACTCACCTAATTTGTGCCCAATCATATTCTCAGAGACCAGAACAGGTATATGCAATCGACCATTGTGAACGGCAATAGTTAAACCCAACATATCGGGAATAATCATCGATCTTCTAGACCAAGTCTTAATAGGTTTCCGATTATTTGTATTGATCGCATCCTCAACTTTCTTTAGAAGATGATGATCTATAAACGGACCTTTTTTAATTGAACGTGGCACTTTAATACCTCTCTTATCTTATTTTCTACGTCTGATAATCATATTATCAGTGCGTTTGTTTTTTCTCGTTTTGTAACCTTTTGTAGGTATACCCCAAGGTGTAACAGGATGTCTACCGCCCGATGTTCTACCTTCACCACCACCATGCGGATGATCAACCGGGTTCATTACAACTCCACGAACTGTCGGCCTAACACCCCGCCATCTTGTAGCACCAGCTTTACCATAAGAAATTAAATTATGTTCGGAGTTGGATACTTCACCGATCACAGCTCTACAATCAGCCAAGACCTTTCTCATTTCACCGGAACGTAATCTTAACGTTGCATGCGCACCGTCTCTTGCCACTAATTGAGCTGAAGCGCCGGCACTTCGCGCCATCTGCGCGCCTTTACCAGGCTTTAATTCTACACAATGCACAACCGTACCCATTGGGATATTACGAAGTGGCATGCAGTTTCCAGGTTTTACCGGAACAGATTCTGATGAAATAATTTCTTGCCCAACTTCAATTCCCTTTGGCGCAATTATGTACCGTCTTTCACCATCTTTAAAAAGCACAAGCGCAATGTTTGCTGTTCTATTCGGATCGTACTCGACTCTCTCTACTACTGCAGGAATATCGAATTTGTTACGCTTAAAGTCAATAATACGGTAGTGTTGTTTGTGACCACCACCCACATGCCTTGTTGTAATGCGACCAAGATTATTCCGGCCGCCACTTTTACTTAACTTTGTTAGCAGTGGAGCATATGGCTTCCCTTTATGAAGCCCTTCGCTCTTGATCCGCACAACAAAGCGCGATCCTGGTGATGTGGGTTTTGACTTTACAATAGCCATATCGTAATACCGTTTCCTATTGTTTCTTTATTTTATTGGGTTATGGGGTAGCAAAGTTTATATCATGACCGGACTTGAGTTTAACGTAAGCTTTTTTCCAATCAGAACGCTGACCTAATGTTTTGCCGAAGCGCTTTTTCTTACCCTTAACATTCAAAACATGCACTGAATCAACTTCGACATTAAATAAGGCTTCAACAGCCTTTTTAACGTGTAGTTTAGTCGCTTGCTTTTTTATTTTAAACACATAGCGATTTTCTTTATCAGCTGCAACCGAACTTTTTTCCGAGATGATCGGCGATATTAAAACATCTACCTGTTGAGAATTACTCATCCTAAACGCTCCTCAAGTTGCTTGATAGCTAATGTAGTGGCAATCACTTTATCCGCTGATAAAAGCAATACCGGACTAAGATTACTTGACTCAATAACTTCAACATGCGGTATATTTCTTGCTGACAAAGCGAGATTAATATCAATCTTGTCGACAATTATTAAGAAACGTTTGGCATCAATGTCTTTTAATTTTGCAACCAGCTCTTTTGTTTTCGGAGCAGAAGGCACGATAGAGTCGCTAAGGACCAAGCGATTTTGCCGAAGTAATTCCGACAAAATGGAACGCACTCCAACACGAAACATTTTCTTATTCAATTTCTGCTCAAAACTGCGTGGTTTTGCAGCAAAAACAATACCGCCTGTCCGCCATATCGGACTTCTTGTTGAACCTGAACGAGCACGTCCGGTTCCTTTTTGTCGCCAGGGCTTTGCCCCTCCGCCGCTCACTTCGGTACGTGTTTTTTGCGCTTTAGTTCCAGCCCTAGCACCAGCAAGGTATCTTGTAACTAATTGGTGAATAAGCGTCTCGTTGTAACCACTTCCAAAAACTGATTCAGAAACTTCAATATTACTTGAACTGCTTCCGTTTAAAGCCGGTATTTGCAAACCCATAAACTAACCTTTGTTTCTCTTTTTAGCTGCAGGAACAACAACCACATCTCCGCCCTTTGCGCCAGGTACGGCACCTTTGACTAAAATCAGATTGCGTTCAGTATCAATGGAATGGATAGTCAGGTTTTGGGTTGTTCTTTTCACATCACCCAGATGACCTTCCATTTTTTTGCCTTTGAATACCCGCCCCGGAGTTTGGTTCATACCAATAGAACCTAATACCCGATGCGAACGAGAGTTTCCATGCGTAGCATCCTGCATACCAAAATGATGACGCTTAATTCCACCAGCAAACCCTTTACCGATACTTTTACCTTGGACATCTATTACTTGACCAGGTGAAAATATTGTTACCGGCAACTCAGAACCTACCGATAGGCCTTCACCCTCACCTTCTTCAAGGCGGAACTCCCACAATCCTCGCCCTGCAGTCATATTTGCTTTCGCATAATGACCGGCCATAGCTTTGTTTACATGTGATGATTTTTTATCGCCAACAGCAACCTGTATTGAACGATATCCGTCAACTTCTATACTTTTTATTTGGGCAATTCTATTGGAATCAACTTGCAACACAGTAACGGGTACGGAAGTGCCATCTTCACCGAACACCCTGGTCATACCGCATTTTCGACCCACAAGACCTATTGACATCTGCCAATTCCTCTATCTTTTAATTCAACTTAATTTGGACATCAACACCGGCTGCTAGATCTAATTTCATCAAGGCATCGACTGTTTTGTCAGTCGGCTCAACAATATCAAGCAATCTTTTGTAAGTCCTCAATTCATACTGGTCTCTCGCGTCTTTATTAACATGCGGAGAGATCAAAATCGTAAAACGTTCTTTTTTAGTAGGCAAGGGAATAGGGCCTTTAACTTGCGCTCCCGTTCTCCTTGCTGTTTCTACTATCTCACCAGCCGATTGATCGATCAATTTATGATCAAATGATTTCAAACGGATTCTGATAGTTTGATTAGACATATATATTACTCAATTATTGATGCAACAACACCGGCACCAACTGTACGACCACCTTCACGGATAGCAAACCGCAAACCTTCTTCCATAGCAATCGGTGATATTAACTTCACCTTCACAGAAATATTATCTCCAGGCATTACCATTTCAACACCCTCTGGAAGATCAACAGCTCCGGTCACGTCGGTGGTTCTAAAATAAAACTGAGGACGATATCCGTTAAAGAATGGCGTATGACGCCCACCTTCATCCTTTGACAATACGTATATTTCAGCATTGAAATGCGCATGTGGTTTGATGGTGCCTTTGTGAGCCAGAACTTGACCACGTTCAACATCATCACGCTTTGTACCTCTCAACAACAAACCTACGTTATCCCCAGCTTGTCCTTGATCCAGTAATTTTCGGAACATTTCAACACCGGTAACCGTTGTTGTAACTGTCGGTCTAATTCCAACGATTTCAACTTCTTGACCAACTTTGATAACACCACGCTCAATACGACCAGTTACTACAGTACCACGGCCTGAGATTGAGAAAACGTCTTCGATCGGCATCAAGAATGCGCCGTCAACCGCTCTTTCAGGCAACGGAATATAGCTATCAAGCGCCTCTACCAACTTAACTACAGAAGGAACACCTAACTCGCTTGTGTCACCTTCAAGTGCTTTTAGAGCAGAACCCACTATAATGGGCGTATCATCGCCTGGGAATTCGTACATGTCTAATAACTCACGAATTTCCATTTCGACCAGCTCAATCAACTCAGCGTCGTCGACCATATCCGCCTTATTAAGGAAAACTACTATATAAGGAACGCCTACCTGTCTTGACAATAAAATATGTTCGCGTGTTTGTGGCATCGGACCATCTGCCGCTGAACAAACCAGAATAGCACCATCCATTTGAGCAGCACCGGTGATCATATTTTTTACGTAATCAGCATGACCAGGGCAGTCGACATGAGCATAGTGGCGCGTTGCAGATTCATATTCAACATGGGAGGTCGCAATGGTAATACCGCGAGCACGCTCTTCCGGGGCATTGTCAATTTGATCGAATGCTTTTGCTTCGCCGCCTTGTAGCTCCGCCATCACTTTAGTAAGGGCAGCGGTTAATGTCGTTTTGCCATGATCAACGTGACCAATTGTGCCAACGTTAACGTGAGGCTTATTACGTGAAAATTTCTCTTTAGCCATGACTCAATACCTTTCTGTTACATTCAAATTATGATGATTTTCTAATAATCGTTTCTGCAATAAATGCAGGTACTTCATTATATTTTTCAAACTGCATGCTATATGTTGCGCGACCTTGTGTTACCGAACGTAAATCTGTCGAATAACCGAACATTTCCGCCAAAGGAACTTCGCAACATAATGTTTTACCAGCGGGCGTATCATCCATGCCTTGTATTATTCCGCGCCGCCTATTCACATCACCAACAACATCGCCCATATACTCTTCAGGCGTAGTAATTTCGACTTTCATAATAGGCTCCAACAACACCGGACTCGCCTTTCTTGCGCCTTCCTTAAAGCACATGGAACCCGCAATTTTGAATGCCATCTCGTTCGAATCAACATCATGATACGAACCATCGAATAATGTTACTTTAACGTCTAAAACCGGATAACCCGCGAGAACACCGCTTTTCAGCTGCTCCTGAATTCCTTTATCAACCGCAGGTATGTATTCTTTTGGCACAACACCACCAACAATTCCATTTATAAATTCATACCCGGCCCCATTCTCCTTGGGCTCTAATCGCAACCAAACATGACCATACTGCCCTCGCCCGCCTGATTGCCTTATAAACTTACCCTCTTGCTCAACCGAAGCACGTATGGTTTCTCTGTAGGCTACCTGTGGCGCACCGACTGTTGCGTTTACGCCGAACTCCCTTTTCATACGGTCTACAATGATTTCTAGATGAAGCTCGCCCATCCCTGAAATTATAATTTGTCCTGATTCCTCATCCGTATGAACCCTAAAGGAAGGATCTTCTTGCGCCAACTTACCCAAAGCAGCAGTCATTTTTTCTTGATCAGCTTTAGTTCTCGGCTCAACTGCTACAGATATAACCGGATCCGGAAAATCCATTCGCTCAAGAAGAATTATGCTTCCTGGATCGCATAAGGTATCGCCAGTAGTTACATCTTTTAAACCAATGGCTGCAGCAATATCTCCCGCAAAAACCTCCTTAACTTCTTCTCTGCTATTGGCATGCATTTGCACTATCCGCCCTATGCGCTCTCTCTTCCTTTTAATCGGATTAAAAACAGTATCACCGGAATTCAACACCCCGGAATAAACCCGAAAAAAAGTTAGCGTACCCACATAAGGATCAGTAGCAATTTTAAAAGCTAATGATGAAAATGGAAGCTCATCGGATGCAGGTCGCTCAGCTTCAGTCTCCTCATCTTCAAGCAACCCCTTGATTGCTTTAACATCCAAAGGTGACGGCAAAAATTCAATCACCGCATCCAACATCGCCTGCACACCTTTATTCCTAAAGGCCGAGCCGCAATAAGCTGGAACCAGATTATTAGCTACTGTTTGCTGCCTTATACCTGCTTTTATTTCTTCATTGGTTAAATACCCATCATCAAGATATTTACCCATCAATTCTTCATTTGCGTCTGCTGCGGCTTCTACGATGTAGTCACGCCATTTCTTACAATCGGACAACATCTGCGGCGGAACATCTTCTTCTTTAAAAGTCATGCCCATATTGTTTTCATCCCAATATATGGCTTTCATTTTTATCAAATCCACCACACCTTGAAAGCTTTCTTCCGAACCTATAGGCAACTGCATAGGTACTGCTTTTGCGCCTAATCGAGAATCAATTTGATTTATAACACGCAAAAAATCCGCACCGGCTCGATCCATTTTGTTCACGAAAGCTAATCTAGGAACGTGATATTTGTTCGCCTGCCTCCAAACAGTCTCAGACTGAGGCTCAACACCGCCTACTGCACAAAAAACCGCACATGCACCATCCAAAACTCTCAACGAACGTTCAACCTCAATTGTGAAGTCAACATGTCCTGGTGTATCGATTATGTTTATACGATGCTGCAAAAACTGTTTTTCCATGCCAGACCAAAAACAGGTTGTTGCCGCAGAGGTTATCGTAATTCCTCGTTCCTGCTCTTGCTCCATCCAATCCATGGTTGCAGCGCCGTCATGGACTTCTCCAATCTTGTGAGAAACACCTGTATAGTACAAAATCCTTTCGGTTGTTGTGGTTTTTCCCGCATCTATATGAGCCATAATACCGATATTTCGATAAAGCTCTATTGGCGTTTTTCTTGCCACAAGCAAAACCCAACTTAACTTTTAACGTCTTACCAGCGGTAGTGCGAAAACGCTTTATTAGCTTCAGCCATTCTATGCGTATCTTCACGCTTTTTAGCCGCAGACCCACGATTCTCAAAAGCATCTAGCAACTCGCCTGCTAACTTAGAAGACATTCGTCGCTCATTACGCTTCCTAGAAGCATCAATCAACCATCGCATTGCCAATGCCATCCGCCTTGAAGGCCTGACTTCAACCGGCACTTGATAGGTCGCACCACCAACACGCCTGGATTTTACTTCTACGCGAGGCTGAACATTATCCAATGCTTTTGAAAGCACATCCAATGGCTCGTTATGACCCTTTTTCTCAATTACATCAAGAGCGCCGTAAACAATCCCTTCTGCTATGGATTTTTTACCGCTTTCCATGATCATATTCATGAACTTGGTCAACATGACACTACCGTACCTAGGATCAGGAATTATTTCTCTTTTAGTAGCAACTCTTCTTCTAGACATTATTTATCAACTCTTACTTGCCTTTAGGACGCTTAGTGCCGTACTTAGAACGACCACACTTCCTGTTATTTACACCTGAAGCATCCAAACTACCACGAACCACGTGATACCGTACACCCGGCAAATCCTTAACACGACCACCTCTAATCAACACAACAGAGTGCTCTTGAAGGTTATGCCCTTCGCCGCCGATGTAACTACTCACTTCAGAACCGTTAGTCAACCTAACCCTTGCAACTTTCCGCAACGCAGAATTCGGCTTTTTTGGCGTTGTAGTATAAACGCGCGTACAAACACCTCTACGCTGAGGGCAAGCCTCTAACGCAGGAACATTGCTTTTTTCTATTTTCTTAGCACGCGGCTTACGAACCAATTGGTTGATCGTGGCCATAAATTATTACTCCAAATTCTTTATATACACTTGACATATGTAATCAAGCAAATAATCCTGCCTGAGGGCTTTTGCATACTTCTTTGTCAATTCACTTAAGCCCATGTGAGCAGAGCATCATACTTGTTTAGTAAAATTAGGTCAAGCTGATTTTTTATATTCTTAGCATTAAATATTTAATGCTTGCTTAAGCGCTTCTTCTACTTCATCCGCATCGACACTTGCAGTCTGCTCATTTTCAACGACTTGGTTTTGAATCTGTCTATTTTTTCTGCTTTCGTGATAAGCCAAACCGGTTCCTGCCGGAATTAGTCGTCCCACGATGACATTCTCTTTCAGACCTAGCAAACTATCGTTTAAGCCACGTACTGCAGCATCGGTTAAAACACGCGTTGTTTCTTGGAATGAAGCCGCTGAGATAAAAGATTCGGTTGCTAACGACGCTTTAGTTATACCTAATAAGATAGACTCATAACTTGCCGGAATTTTCCCCTCGGTTTCAATACGGTCATTCTCTTCTCTCATCACTGTTCGCTCGACCTGATCTCCTTTTAAGAACGCAGTGTCGCCAGGAGCTGTTATTTCAACCTTTCTAAGCATTTGACGGATGATACCTTCTATATGCTTGTCGTTAATTTTAACCCCTTGCAAGCGATATACATCTTGTATTTCTTTAACCAGATAATTGGCTAGCTCCTCCACACCTCTTAATCTTAAGATATCGTGCGGCGTCAATTCGCCTTCAGCAATCGTTTCGCCTTTTTCGACGTATTCACCTTCAAAAACAGTGATATGCCGCCATTTTGAAATAAGCGTTTCTACCTGCTCTCCAGTAGAGTCGGTAATGATGACGCGCTGCTTACCTTTTGTTTCTTTACCGAATGATATTGTGCCGCTTGTTTCAGCCAATATGGCAGGATCTTTTGTTTTACGCGCCTCGAATAGATCGGCAACACGCGGTAAACCTCCGGTAATATCTCTTGTTTTACTGGATTCTTGTGGAATTCTAGCCAATACGTCCCCGATCTTTACCTCGCCTCCATCCTTGATACCGACAATAGCGCCCGTCGGTAAAAAGTATTGCGCCGGTATTTCCGTACCCGGAAGATAAATTGAATTGCCTTCGTGATCCAATAACTTAACCATTGGCCTCAATTCTTTACCGGCGCTACCTCTTTGCTTAGGATCGGTAACGACCAAAGAACTCAAACCCGTGACTTCGTCCGATTGCTTTTGCACAGTAACGCCATCCACGAAATGTATCATTTCGACCACACCGTCAACCTCTGTAATAACAGGATGCGTATGAGGATCCCACGTTACGATAATATCGCCTGCGTTAACTTTATCGCCTTCTTTAACCGATAATACCGCGCCGTAAGGGATTTTATACCGCTCCCTCTCACGTCCGTATTCGTCTACAACGCCTACCTCTCCCGATCTTGATACTGCAATCAGATTCCCTTCTCTGTTGACTACCGATTTAAGGTTATTCAGCCGCAAACTACCAGCGGACTTGACCTGAACGTTACTAATCGCCGCTGATCGAGATGCCGCGCCACCGATATGGAAAGTACGCATTGTCAATTGTGTACCGGGTTCACCGATAGATTGTGCCGCAATAACACCTACCGCTTCACCGATGTTAACCAAGTGACCACGACCTAAATCGCGTCCGTAACAAGCAACACAAACACCATGTCTGTTTTCACATGTAATGATAGAACGCACCAAAACTTGGTCGACACTGTTTTCATCGAGAACCGAAACCCAGTGTTCGTCTAATAATGTACCTTTTGGTACGATAATTTGCTCGCCTGTGCCATCCAACACGTCAACGGCGGCAACCCGACCTAACACTCGTTCCGATAATGGCTCAACTACATCGCCGCCTTCAATAATCGGCGTCATCACCAAACCATTCGAGGTGCCGCAATCATGACCGATAATAACCAAATCTTGAGCTACATCGACCAACCTTCTAGTCAAATAACCTGAGTTTGCAGTTTTCAAAGCCGTATCGGCCAAACCTTTTCGAGCGCCGTGCGTAGAGATAAAGTACTGCAATACATCAAGACCTTCTCTGAAATTCGCAGTAATCGGCGTTTCAATGATTGAACCATCAGGCTTTGCCATTAGCCCGCGCATACCGGCTAATTGTCGAATTTGTGCGGCTGAACCCCGAGCACCTGATTCGGCCATCATGAAAATCGAATTGAACGATTTCTGCTTTACAACCTTTCCTTCCGAATTGACGACAGATTCCTCTCCTAAGCCATCCATCATCACTTTCGCGACTTGATCGTTAGCATGCGACCAAATATCAACAACCTTGTTGTATCGCTCACCGTCCGTTACCAAACCGGATGAATATTGAGCCTGGATTTCGCTGACTTCGGCTTCTGCTGCCTTAATGATGTCGGTTTTTTTAGCAGGTATCGCCATGTCGTCGATACCGAACGACACACCGGAAAGTGTGGCGTATCTAAAACCTAGATACATGATCTGATCGGCTAAGACAACTGTATCTTTGTTACCTAGATGACGATAGCTGTAGTTGACCAATCGAGATATATTCTTTTTGGTCATATCGCAATTCACTAAGTCGAAAGGCATACGATCCGGCACAACCTCCCAAATTAACGCACGTCCGACCGTGGTAAATACGCGGTGGGTTTTATCATTATATTTGCCGTTTTCGTCGACAACTTTTTCTGTAATTCGCAGTTGAATTTTAGTTTGCAACTCAACCGACTTAGCAAGCAATGCCTTATGAACTTCGCCCACGCTGACGAAAATACTACCTTCGCCGATAGCATTCACTTTTTCGCGGCTAATGTAATACAAACCTAATACAACGTCCTGAGATGGGTTGATGACCGGCTCACCGTTCGCAGGCGACAGAATATTGTTTGTCGCCATCATCAAGGTACGCGCTTCTAGTTGAGCTTCGATTGACAACGGTATGTGAACAGCCATTTGGTCGCCGTCGAAGTCGGCGTTGAAGGCGCTACAAACCAGTGGATGCAATTGAATAGCTTTGCCTTCTATTAAAGTCGGCTCGAACGCTTGAATACCTAAGCGATGTAACGTAGGCGCACGGTTTAAGAGCACCGGATGTTCGCGGATCACTTCTTCAAGAATATCCCAAACCTCGTGCCCTTCGCGTTCGACCATTTTCTTTGCCGCTTTAATGGTGGTAGCAAGGCCGCGGAACTGCAGTTTACTAAAAATGAATGGCTTGAATAATTCAAGCGCCATTTTTTTAGGCAATCCGCATTGATGCAATCTTAAAGTAGGTCCCACCACAATGACCGATCGACCTGAATAATCGACACGCTTGCCCAACAAGTTTTGTCTAAAACGGCCTTGTTTTCCCTTGATCATATCCGCAAGTGATTTAAGCGGACGTCTATTCGTACCGGTAATTGCTCTACCGCGTCTTCCGTTATCCAACAGTGCGTCTACGGACTCTTGTAACATCCGCTTTTCATTTCTTACGATGATGTCGGGCGCATTCAGGTCTAACAATCGATTTAAACGGTTATTCCGGTTAATAACGCGGCGGTATAAATCATTGAGGTCGGAAGTAGCGAAACGCCCGCCGTCCAATGGAACCAAAGGTCGCAATTCAGGGGGTAATACCGGCAAAACCTTCAAGATCATCCATTCTGGGCGATTATTGGAAACCAGCAAGGCATCTATTACTTTTAAGCGCTTAGATATTTTTTTAATTTTCGTTTCTGAATTGGTCGATCCGATTTCTTCTCTCAATACAGTAACTTCTTCTTTTAAATCGATCGCCTTCAATAAGTCATAGATGGCTTCCGCACCCATCTTAGCCGTAAAGTCGTCGCCATATTGCTCGACAGCATCCAGATACTCGTCATCCGTCAGCAATTGACCTTTATTGAGCGGTGTCGTGCCCGGTTCTAAAATGACAAATGACTCGAAATAAAGTACACGCTCAATTTCACGCAATGTCATATCCAACAACAATGCGATCCTGGACGGTAACGATTTTAAAAACCAAATATGTGCGACAGGACTTGCTAGATCTATATGTCCCATCCGCTCGCGGCGAACCTTAGACAACGTGACTTCAACACCGCATTTTTCACATATGACACGACGGTGTTTCAAACGCTTATATTTTCCGCACAAACATTCGTAATCGCTAACGGGACCGAATATTTTGGCGCAGAAAAGACCGTCTCTTTCAGGCTTAAACGTGCGATAGTTGATGGTTTCCGGTTTTTTTACTTCACCGTACGACCACGACCGAATCATGTCGGGCGATGCTAAACCAATGCGAATACCATCGAAATCATCTGAACGCCCTTGGCGTTTTAAGAAATTCATTAAATCTTTCAAGAACTTATCCTCTTTAAGTATTTTCTGGTATGATCCAGAACAAGCTGCCAGTTGAGTTGTTTTCTAATGAAAACTTATTCCCGTTCCAACTCTATATTGACAGCCAACGAGCGGATTTCTTTAATTAAAACATTAAACGATTCCGGCATTCCGGCTTCCATCTTGTGATCGCCGTCAACAATGTTTTTATACATGCGGGTTCTACCTGTTACATCGTCCGATTTGACTGTCAGCATTTCTTGTAATGTATAGGCAGCGCCGTAAGCTTCAAGCGCCCAAACCTCCATTTCTCCGAAACGCTGTCCGCCGAATTGCGCTTTTCCGCCTAACGGTTGTTGCGTCACAAGGCTGTAAGGTCCCGTAGAACGAGCATGCATTTTATCGTCTACCAAGTGGTTAAGTTTCAACATGTACATGTAACCCACTGTAACCGGACGCTCGAACGGCTCTCCCGTCAAACCGTCATATAAGGTAATCTGACCTGTTTCAGGCAGATCGGCCAATCTCAGCATCGTACGTATTTCATCTTCACTTGCACCGTCGAATACCGGCGTTGCCATCGGTACGCCTTCGACCAAATTGCCGGCCATTTCCACGATTTCTTTATCAGTCAATGAGTCAAGATCTTCTTTTCGTCCGCTGCTATTGTATATTTTGTCGAGATATTCTCTGATCTCGTTAACTTTAGCCTTAGCCTCCAACATTTTACCGATTTTGATTCCCAGTCCTTTTGCAGCCCATCCTAAATGCGTCTCCAAGACCTGACCGACGTTCATCCGTGAAGGAACACCAAGCGGATTTAAAACGATATCGACCGGATTACCGTCGACGGTATACGGCATATCTTCTATCGGACGTATCATAGAAATAACACCTTTATTTCCATGACGTCCCGCCATTTTATCGCCGGGCTGAATACGTCTTTTAACGGCAAGATAAACCTTAACCATTTTCAATACACCCGGCGGTAAATCGTCGCCCATAGTGATTTTTTTACGTTTGAATTCGAACTTTTCGTCGAATGCCTTTCGTTGTTGCTCGACCTGCAAAGAAACGGTCTCAAGCTGGACGTTTAAATCCTCATCTTTCATTCTGATTTTCAACCACTCAGAATGCTTTAAGCCGTCCAGGTATGCTTCTGTAATTTCATCACTTGCTCTTAATTGCCCAGGGCCGGATTTAGCTTCCTTTCCTACCAACATCTTAGCAACGCGATCAAAAATATCGCCTTCAAGAATTTTTAATTGATCGTCCAGATCTTTTCTGTATCGTTTAATTTCTTGATCTTCGATATCGAGCGCGCGTTTGTCCTTTTTCACGCCGTCACGAGTGAAAACCTGTACGTCGATAACCGTACCTTCTATACTGCTAGGCACACGCAAGGAGGTATCTTTAACATCGGCCGCTTTTTCACCGAAAATCGCCCGCAGTAGTTTTTCTTCCGGTGTTAATTGCGTTTCGCCTTTCGGCGTTACTTTACCTACCAGGATATCGCCGCCTTTTACTTCAGCACCGACGTACACAATGCCGGACTCATCAAGTTTCGACAAAGCTTCTTCACTGACATTTGGAATATCTGCAGTGATCTCTTCAGGACTATGCTTGGTATCGCGAGCTACGCAGGTTTTTTCTTCAATATGTATCGTGGTGAAACGATCTTCTTTGACAACCCGCTCGGAAACTAAAATAGAGTCTTCGAAGTTATAGCCGTTCCAAGGCATAAAGGCGACCAACATATTTTGACCCAACGCCAACTCGCCCATATCGGTCGATGGTCCGTCAGCCAGAATGTCACCCGCGTTTACGATATCGCCTTTTTTTAACCAGCGGCTTCTGGTTGATGCATGTATTTTGGTTCGATCTTGTGTATTTAGTCAGGTTGTAGATATCAACCCCAGGCGTACCGGTTTCTGTTTCTGTGTCATTAACCCGGACAACGATTCTTGCAGCATCAACCGCTTCGATTCTTCCGCCACGTTCGGCAACGACCGTTACACCGGAGTCTTTCGCTACCGTTCTTTCCATACCCGTTCCAACCAGCGGCTTTTCGGCACGCAAAGTAGGTACTGCTTGGCGCTGCATATTCGATCCCATGAGCGCACGGTTTGCGTCGTCATGCTCTAAGAACGGAATAATTGACGCAGCCACCGATACGATCTGCTTTGACGATACGTCCATATATTGAACGGTGTCGGACATAGCCAAAGTAAACTCGTCCTTATGTCGGCAAGATACAAGGCCTTCCTTCAACTTTCCGTCTTTATCGACTGGAACGCTGGCCTGCGCGATAACATATTCGCCTTCTTCAATCGCCGACAAGTAATCGACTTTATCGGTCACTTTACCGTCTATTACTTTTCTGTAGGGCGTTTCTAAAAATCCGTAATTATTTGTTCTGGCATAGACGGACAATGAGTTAATTAAACCGATGTTCGGGCCTTCAGGTGTTTCAATCGGACAAACTCGACCATAATGTGTCGCATGTACGTCGCGCACCTCGAAACCTGCGCGCTCTCTTGCCAAACCGCCGGGTCCTAACGCCGATACACGGCGCTTGTGTGTTACTTGCGATAAGGGGTTGTTTTGGTCCATGAACTGCGAGAGCTGACTGGATCCGAAAAACTCTTTTACGGCAGCCGATACCGGTTTAGCATTTATGATCTCTTGAGGTACGAGACCTTCCGAATCCGCAAGCGTCAATCGTTCTTTAACAGCTCTTTCTACTCTTACTAAACCAACACGGAATTGGTTTTCAATCATCTCACCAACCGATCTTACCCGACGGTTTCCTAAATGATCTATGTCGTCGACGTTGCCGTTACCGTTACGAATATTGATTAACTCTTTTAGGACATCTATGATGTCTTCATGAGTTAATGTACCTACTCCGGTAATCTCCTGACGACCCAGGCGACGGTTAAACTTCATACGTCCAACAGTCGATAAGTCGTATCTTTCGTCTGTAAAGAATAAATTTTGGAATAAGTTTTCGGCAGACTCTTTTGTAGGCGGCTCGCCGGGACGCATCATGCGATAAATTTCGACCAGCGCTTCAAGCTGATTGCTGGTCACATCTAATCGCATTGCATTTGAAATGTATGGACCGTTATCTAAATCGTTAACGAATAGTGTATTAATCTCGGTAATGCCGCAATCAATGCACTTATCCAGCATTGATGTTGTCAATTCATCGTTAACTTTAGCTGCTAGCTCACCGGTACTTGGGTCTATAAGATTATGACCGACAATTTTACCGACCAAGTATTCTCTTGGCACTTCGATTTCAGTAACACCCGCCTTAATCATTTCCCGGATGTGCTTTGCAGTAATTCTGCGACCTTCCTCTACCAACACACTTCCGTTAAATTTAATGTCGAATGCTGCTATCTCACCGCGCATTCTCTCTGGAATGATGTGAAAAAGACATTTTTCCGAACTCAGCGTAAAACGATTGGTATCGAAGAAAATTTTTATCATTTCTTCGTTATCGTAGCCTAAAGCCCGCAACAAAATGGTCGCAGGAATTTTTCTACGACGGTCTATACGTACATAGACACAATCTTTATGGTCGAATTCGAAATCCAGCCATGAGCCGCGATAAGGAATAACGCGAGCGTTGAATAGTAACTTTCCTGACGAATGGGTTTTACCTTTGTCATGATCGAAAAATACGCCTGGAGAGCGATGCAATTGCGAAACAACTACTCGCTCAGTTCCGTTGATCACAAAAGTACCGTTATCGGTCATCAAAGGCAATTCGCCCATGAATACTTCTTGCTCGCGGATGTCTTTCACAACCTTCGCATTGATAGGCGAATCTTTATCGTAAATCACCAAACGAACCAGCACACGCAAAGGAGCTGCATAGGTTGCGCCACGCTGCTGACACTCTCTTACATCAAAAGTAGGCTCACCTAGACGATAACTGATATATTCCAAAACAGCATAACCGGAATGGCTTTCGATAGGGAAAACACTCGAGAACGCTGCATGCAAACCGGTGTCGATACGCTTTGCCGGAGTTACGCCAGCCTGCAAAAATTCTGCGTATGAATTGATCTGAGTTGCAAGGAGATAGGGGACTTCCAGCACTTCCGTGCTTTTTCCGAAGTTATTACGGATACGCTTTTTTTCTGTAAAAGAGTAGGACATATTGCTTCCAAACCTTTTTCGCTATGAATGATTTTTTGCTACTTGCTATTTGCAAGCAGAAAAAGGCCGATGGCTACAATGCCATCGACCGTATGTATTTCAGGCCAAAGCCTTTATTCTCATGAAGCCTTTACTTGATGTCGACAGTCGCGCCGGCGTCAACTAATTGCTTCTTAATATCTTCAGCTTCAGCTTTAGACACACCCTCTTTCAAGGTTGTCGGTACGCCTTCTACGGCGTCTTTCGCTTCTTTTAAACCCAATCCGGTAATCGTACGAACAGCTTTAATAACCGCTACTTTGTTTTCGCCGAAGCTTGTCATGATGACATTGAACTCGGTTTGCTCTTCAACCTCTGCCGCCGCGGCCGCAGGGGCAGCAATAGCAACAGCCGCTGCTGCGGACACGCCGAATTTTTCTTCCATTGCAGAAATTAAATCTACAATTTCCATCACAGTCATATTAGCCACTGCTTCTAGGATTTCTTCTTTTCCAATTGCCATTTTTTTTCCTCTAAATTCTTTGATAAATAACTGGTTAAACGATGCTTAGGCAGCTTGTTTTTCGTCTCTGATAGCAGCCAATGTACGAGCCAACTTCTCCACAGGAGCCTTCATGACCGACATCAACATGCTTATACCTTGATCGCGAGTCGGCAATCTTGCCAAACGCCCTAACTCGGACGGACCGTATGATTTCCCGCCAATTGCGACGACCTTAGCAATGAGCTTGTCGTGGGTTTTTGCGAAATCATTAATCAGCCGTGCGGCCGCACCCGGATCTTCCATCGAAAAAGCAATCAGCAAGGGCCCTACGAGGCCTTCTTGCATGCACTCGAATTCAGTACCGGCAACAGCTCTTTTAGCCAGTGTATTTTTTACCACACGCAAATAAACACCAGTTTGTCTTGCAGTTTTTCGAAGCTCTGTAAATTCCGAAACTGTAAGACCACGGTATTCAGCTGCTACGGCAGAATGGGCTTTTGCTGCGTATTTGGAAACTTCTTCCACAACCGCTTTTTTGCCCTCTAAATTTAACGCCACAGTTAACCTCCTTTGGTATCTGACTAATCAGATGTGGTACACATATCCAAATGGATACAACTACGGTCCCTTTCCCAATGCGGTTCAGGTTTCCGTCTACGCAGGAAAATTAAGCCTTCCGACACCTGCGGTCTTTGACGGTTGCCGTTGGAATTCGGCAACCCAAAGTTCTTTATTTTTCTAGCTTGCGAAACCACTAGGATCTAACCAGATTCCCGGACCCATGGTCGAAGAAAGTGTAATTTTTTTGATATAGGTTCCTTTAGCGGCAGTCGGTTTTGCTTTTTTGAGGTCAGACAGCAACGCTTCAAGATTTCCTTGTATTGCATCAGACTCAAAACTAACTTTGCCTAGCGTGCAGTGAATAATACCTGCTTTATCAGTACGATAACGAACTTGACCTGACTTTGCATTTTTAACCGCTGTAGCCACATCAGCAGTCACAGTTCCAACTTTCGGATTCGGCATCAATCCTCTTGGACCTAAAATTTGTCCTAATTGACCGACAACACGCATCGCATCAGGAGAAGCAATGACAACATCGAAATTCATTTCGCCCTTTTTAACCAAGTCGCCTAAATCATCCATACCGACGATATCGGCACCGGCAGCTTTAGCCGCTTCTGCATTAGGGCCTTGCGTAAAAACAGCCACTCGAACCGTTTTACCGGTACCGTTAGGCAAAACGGTCGCACCACGTACGTTTTGATCCGATTTACGGGGATCGACACCGAGATTAACGCTAACGTCAATAGCTTCAACAAACTTTGCGGCACTTAATTCTTTTAATAATTGAACCGCTTCGGACACCGAATATTGCTTAGTTTTAACAACTTTTGACTTAATGATTTTTGCTTTTTTAGTCAATTTTGCCATTTTATAAACCCTCCACGTTAAGACCCATACTGCGCGCACTACCCGCAATAGTTTTAACAGCTGCATCAAGGTCAGCTGCGTTCAAGTCTTCCATTTTGGTTTTTGCAATTTCCTCTAATTGCTCACGCGTTACCGTGCCAACCTTTTTTGTATTTGGGTTGCTGCTACCGCTTTTTAAACCGACTGCTTTTTTAAGCAGAACAGTAGCGGGCGGTGTTTTTGTAATGAATGTAAAACTCTTATCGCTATATACCGTGATAACAACCGGCAAAGGCAATCCCTTTTCTACATCCTGAGTTTTTGCATTGAACGCCTTACAAAACTCCATAATATTAACCCCACGCTGACCTAGCGCCGGACCAATTGGGGACTAGGATTAGCCTCGCCTGCTTTAACCTGCAATTTAATATATGCAGCTATTTTCTTTGCCATTTTTTTCTCCGATATGGGTTCAAACGCATTTCAGCTCCCCTTAGACACAAAAATCCCACCCTAAAACAGGGAAGGATTAATAACTTACGCAACTATTATTGTTTAGAATAATTAATTAAATCTTTTCAACTTGACCGAAAGCCAGCTCAACGGATGTCGAACGACCAAAAATCAACACTGAAATTTTAAGCTTATTTTTTTCGTAATTAACTTCTTCGACAACGCCATTGAAATCCTTAAACGGACCGTCAACTACGCGTATAACTTCACCCACTTCAAACAGAATTTTCGGACGAGGCTTATTCACACCCTCTTCAACCCTGTTCAAGATAGCCATTGCTTCTTTGTCCGAAATCGGAGCAGGCCTATCCGAAGTGCCACCAATAAAGCCCAATACCTTTGGAATATCTTTAACCAAGTGCCACGTCTCGTCAGTCAATTCCATCTGAACCAACACATATCCGGGGAAGAATTTTCGCTCGCTTTTTCTTTGCTGCCCCATTCGCATTTCCACTACTTCTTCAGTAGGAATCAGAATTTTGCCGAAATAATGAGACAAACCCTCACGCTCTATTCTTTCTTCTAGCGCCTGCTTAACTTTGCCTTCAAAATTAGAGTAAGCATGAACAACATACCAACGTAACGCCATAATGCTACACACCCTGACCGGTTAACAAACGAACGCCCCAGAACAAAAACATATCCAACAACCACAAAATAAAGCCTACGGTAAATACCATAGCTATCACCAGCATTGTTGTGCGTGTTGTCTCATCCCGATTTGGCCAAACGACTTTCCTAACCTCTTGCTTTGACTCCATGAAAAACAACCACAAGCCTCGACCAAGATTGGTGGTAAACATCAAGCCAAAAACGATTACCATCACTACTAATAGAGCAATGACACGATACAGGATTGAGATCTCAGAAAAGAAATAAAATGCAGCAACTGCAGCAACAACAAGAAGCCCCGAAAAAACTTGTTTTATTATGTCAAAAACCGGTGTTTGAGCTTCCGCTTGCGTATTCATGTTATATCGACTTAGAAAGTAGGGAATTATTGTATTTCTTTTTACCCGAGTGGCAGGCCAGGAGGGTCTCGAACCCCCAACCAACGGTTTTGGAGACCGCCATTCTACCAATTGAACTACTGACCTGTTTCAGGCAACCCAAAGAACACACGATTATATATCAAAAACAATTTTTTGCAACTGATTTACAACAGCATTAGTAAATTAATTAAAATGAATCAATAAACCCACTAACCTGGAGCCCATAACCGGATTTGAACCGGTGACCTCTTCCTTACCAAGGAAGTGCTCTACCTACTGAGCTATATGGGCAAATCGTGAGTTGGAGCGGGTGATGGGAATCGAACCCACGTGATCAGCTTGGAAGGCTGGAGTTCTACCATTGAACTACACCCGCAGACTCGTAACTCTTTAAAGATGGTGGAGGGGGGAGGATTCGAACCTCCGAAGGCAGAGCCGGCAGATTTACAGTCTGATCCCTTTGGCCGCTCGGGAACCTCTCCTGAATTGCGTAAACAAAGCATTATCTTTTATCATAAGACCAATGTCAACCAGCCAAGGCTACATTTTTTTATTTTTTAAACACTTTAACAAATAAAAAATAATGACTCATAAAACTTGCTACACACTATTAAGCTTATTCATTACTAATTGCACATCGCCGCATACAATCTGATGCATATAGCTTTTACCCTGATCAATAGCAGAATAAATTAGCTGAGAATCGCTTTTTCCCGGAACAGATAGGACATAATCCGCAACCGCCATTCCAGGCTTAGGCCTCCCAATACCCAATCTCAACCTATAAAAATCTTTAACCCCCAACTGAGAAATAATGTCCCTAAGCCCATTATGCCCGGCATGCCCGCCATCCATTTTTAACTTAACAACACCTGTATCAAAGTCCAATTCATCATGGACGACAAGTATTTCTTGCGGAGCAAATTTATAATAGCGAGCCACTTTTCCAACCGCCCCGCCACTTCTATTCATGAAGGACTGCGGCTTGAGCAGAATAACCCTCTCACCGTCCAGACTCAAAGCAGACATTATCGATTGAAACTCAGACTTATTAGACCAAGCACAACGGTAATCTAAAGCCAAACTATCTAAAAACAAAAACCCGGCATTATGCCGGGTTTTTTCGTATTGTTGACCAGGGTTACCCAAGCCGACGATAAGCTTAATCATGAAAGACCATCAAATTATTTTTCAGATTCACTTTCTTCTTTACTTGCTTTTGACGACATCATGGAAACTACCGGCAAATCGTGCTCCGGGCCTTGATGCAATACCACTATTTCCACACCCTTTGGTAATACCAAATCAGATAAATGGATGGTTTCGCCTATATCCAGATTTGCAAGATTGACCTCGATATACTCAGGTAGATTTGATGGCAAACAAGTGACTTCAACATCGACCATCGAATGAGTTGAAATACCGCCTTTTTTCCCGCCTACAGAGGTCGATTCATTTATAAAATGCAAAGGCACATGCACCTTAATAACTTCCGACATGCTAACCCGGAGAAAATCTAAATGCATGATTTGGAATTTTGCGGGATTTCTCTGTACACCTTTCAGAATAGCTTTTTCCGTCTTTCCGTTAATATTTATATCGAGAACATGGGAGTAAACAGCCTCATGCTCCAGATGCTTGACAACCTCATTATGGCTCAACATTAACATTTGCGGCTCAGCGTGTCCGCCGTAAATTACCGCAGGAACCTTACCTTGTCTACGCACACCGCGCGCTGCAGTTGAGCCCGCACGCCCACGACTTTCAGCAATGAACTCAAAAACATTTGACATATTAATTCAACCTCGCGCCTTTGAGCGCAACTAAAAAACGATCAATTCAAAATTCAATCAACATATAGCGAACTCACCGACTCACCCGCAGCTATTCGCCTTATTGTTTCCGCCAGCATTTCGGCAACCGTTAATTGCCTAATCTTCGAAGAACTCATACCCTCTTGGCTTAGCGGTATAGTGTCCGTCACCACAAGCTCATCTAACACAGATCCGTTAATATTCTTAAGCGCAGAACCTGACAAAACCGCATGCGTACAATAGGCAACAACCTTAATTGCACCATGACCTTTAAGAGCCGTGGCCGCATGGCATAATGTTCCTGCGGTATCAACCAAGTCGTCTATCAACACACAGGTCCGACCATCGACATCGCCGATAATATGCATGATTTCCGAGACATTCGCTTTAGGCCTACGCTTATCTATAATTGCCAGATCCGCATCATCCAAACGCTTTGCAAGTGCTCTGGCTCGAACCACACCGCCAACATCAGGCGAAACAACTATCAAATCTTTATACTGCTGACGCCAAACATCTCCCAATAAAAGCGGAGAGGCGTAAACATTATCTACTGGGATATCGAAAAACCCCTGAATTTGATCGGCATGTAAATCGATTGTCAAAACTCGATTTGCGCCCGCTTGCTCGATCATTTGAGCAACCAACTTGGCACTAATGGGAACTCTTGCCGATCTTGACCGGCGATCTTGTCTAGCGTATCCGTAGTAAGGCATCACTGCCGTAATTCTCGCCGCAGACGCTCGCTTTAGAGCATCCATCATTACCAACAACTCCATTAAATTTTCGTTGGTTGGAGAACAGGTCGGCTGAATAACAAAAACATCTTTTCCCCGGACGTTTTCTTCGATTTCCACAGCGATTTCGCCATCGCTAAAACGCCCAACAGTCGCCATTCCTAGGCGCATATTAAGCTTTTTTACTATACCCTCGGACAAAGCCAGGTTAGCATTTCCCGAAAACACCATCATTGAGGTGTCATTCATCCGAGCACTCCTAATACTTTTACTATGTCCAAGCAGAGAAAGTGGCTGGGTCGCTAGGATTCGAACCTAGGTATGCGGAGATCAAAACCCCGTGCCTTACCGCTTGGCGACGACCCAATAAATTATGATATTAATTACTTGCTTTAAGCTTTGTAAATAAAGGAGACTCGTTCACACCCTTTGCCAAAAAAACAACCCACTTATGTTTAAGTGCGTTATAAGCCTTTTCAGCTTCGACATACGAATCGAACTGCGCAAAAACACATGCCCCGGTTCCGGTCAATCTCGCTTCTGCAAATTCAGATAACACATGCAATGCTTCTTTAACAGGCGCATAAAGTTGACTTACAACACTTAGACAATCGTTTTTGTGTTCACCCTCTATAAAATCAGGCATTTTGATGTATTTACTATTCCGTGTCAAATTTTTAGAAGAAAATATTTCTTTTGTTTCCACATGGCAATTCGGCTTTATGATAACAACCCATTGTTCAGGAATGATAATTTTGCTCAATTTCTCCCCAACGCCTTCGCCCCATGATGAATATCCGTAGATAAACACCGGAACATCGGCGCCTAATGACAAACCCATCGCAAGAAGTTTTTCTTCTGTTAGATCAAGATCCCATAATTTATTTAGGACCACTAAGGTCGTCGCCGCATCCGAACTTCCACCGCCAAGCCCCCCGCCCATAGGTAGATTTTTTTCAACTTCAATGCGAACGCCCTGCTTGCAACCTGTCTCGGCTTTTAATAACCTAGCTGCCCGCACTGTCAAATCATCGCTTTCCGCCACGCCTGGAATAGTTTTACTAAGTTTTACTTCACCATCGTCGGAGGGATGAAAAGTCAACCAATCGCAAAAATCGACAAACTGAAAAACAGTCTGAAGGAGATGATAACCATCGTCACGCCTACCTACGATACGCAACATTAAATTTAATTTAGCCGGCGCCGGCCAACGTACTGACCATAACCTCTCTTTAATTAACATCTGAGACATTCAATTTCCATTGATCGATGATTAGCTTCAATCTCATATTATTTTTTGATACAGACATTTTACGGGGCAAAATTTCATTCCCTGCGTGCTGCATTTCTTTATAGGAGATTAGCCAACCGTTCTGTATAAAGCCATCGGTTGTTTTCTGAAACTCCGAACTTGCCTCGGGAAGACCTATCGCCCAAAATCGCAATGACTCAAGGGGCACATCAAGCCCTAATTGTTGACTTATGAATTTCTGCGGCTGATTTGAGGTTTGTATATCTCCACCGCCTCTATCTATTGTGACGCTCTCCGGATTCAACTCGATAGCGACGGCACCTTGACCCAAAGGACCCGATATCTTTATCGTCTCGACATCAGGCAAATGCCCCCAATCGATACTAGCAGACCATGAATCGTTATGCGCTATTACCGCCAATCGGCCTTCTAAATGCCAAGATTTAATAGTGTAGAGATGTGCGTTTGGTGCAGACGAATACACACCAACCGGAGACGATGTAAAGCCAGCACACGCGCTTAAAATGAGCGCAATAGAAATCGCGCCGGTTTGTCTTGCCGCTTTGTAAAACACCACAATTAACGAACTATACCTTTCTGAAGAAATTTATCTCTGAAATTTAGAAGGTAAACATCGTCCGGCGCGTCATCTATTTCTTTTTCATATAATTTTTTGGCGTCTTCTTTCTTACCGATTATCCATAGCACTTCGGCTAAATGAGCGGCAATTTCATTTTCCGGCTGTTTGTTGTAAGCTCGTTGCAAATAAATCAATGCGTTTTCAAGATCGCCCATCTTGTACTTCAACCAACCATAACTATCGAGAATCACGGCCTCGTCGGGCTTTAAACGCATGGCATGAATTAAATAACCTTCCGCCTCTTTAAATCGATTCGTTTTATCCGCTAAAGCATAACCTAAGGCATTTAAAGCTTCCGCATTATCCGGCGATTTTGCCAAAATTTTTCTTAAATCCGCCTCCATGACATCGAGTTTATTCAACCGATCAGCCATTAGTGCTCTCGAATAAAGCAAATCCTCTTGATCAGGATTGCTATTCAATTCATTCGTTAAAAGATCGAATGCTTTGTCGTATTGTTTCTGCTGACTGTACAATTCGGCTTCAATTAAGAGAATGCGTGTCTTTTGTTTAGGGAATTTATCCGGCAATAACTTTAATCGCTCGCTTGCCCGGTCGAATTGTTTTTCTTTTGCAAGCAAAGAAATTGCGGTCACGGATGCTTCAAATTCAAACGGCCCTTCAGTTACCTTATCGAACCAACTAAGTGCATTTTCAGTGTTATTTCGTTTTTCCTCTATCTTACCCAGGTAAAAGCTCGATTGGTTTCGCCACTCGGATTCTTCTTGTAAATCCTTAAAAATATCTTCGGCTTTGCTATCCCTGTCTAGCTGTAATTGCACCAATCCCAACGAGAATCGGCTTTCCGTATCTTTCGGATTTGCCGCTATAAGCGCATCGTAAACCTCTACGGCCTCTTCGTATTTAGCAGACTTAATAAGGACTTGGGCTAGTAACTTTTTAAATTTTTCATTTTCCGGATATTTTAAGGAAGCATCCCGTAAAAGAACCTCGGCACGACTGTAATCATCGGCATACAATGCCATTTGCGCGCGCAGAATAAGGGCCTTATCCCAATCCGGCTGCAAACGTAAAGCTTGCTCGATTTTGGACTCCGCCAAGCTTTTATTTTTCATATCCGACGCCAACAAAGCTTGAACAAAGTACACCGATGCTTGCGTGGGATGTTTTACTGCCAATGCGTCCAAAACATCATAAACGAATGCAACATCGCCTTCTTTTTGTAAGGCGCCCGCCAGCTCGAATATCGACTTTTCAAAACCTGCCGGATCGCTTTGCAACAAGGCACTTAATTGATCAACCGCCGCTTGTTTATCTCGTACTTTTAAGGCTGAAAGCGCCGATATTTTTCTTGCCGTAATGTTACTAGGATCTTGTTTCAGCCAGAGGGAGACCGCTTCATTCGTTCTGTTGCCGTCCTTCATATACATAGCGATCATTGCGGCTCTTTCGGTAAGCCTCGGATCATGCACTCGCTTCGCCGCTTCTAAATATCCTTCCATCGCAACGTCGTACTGACCTCGCTGCCCGGCAAGCTCTGCGGTTAATAGCATAAAAAGCACATCGGGACTCAACGAGTCTTTATCCTCTTTCTCTTTGCTTTTTGCAGCGCCTTTTTCTAACAGACCGGTCGTCCCCACGGCTTTAGTTTCGGGGACCTGCTCCGGCGCAGTAGCGCAACCGAATAACAACGATAAACAAAAAACGGGAAATAATCTCAAAATTGACACAGATATTCCTATCTACGATTCATATAACATTCCGCATAGATTATCAGAAAAACCAATTGGTTCAGATTGTAAATTTTATCCAGACGCTAGGCGCAATTTACAAATCCACTTTAATGGCATTCTTTATAATGCTATTTACATGATATTTAATACAAAAAAAATCTTTTGTTCGTAAAGTAATACCAACATCAAAACCCTATCCCACTAACAGCTTATTTCTGTTTTGAACTAATTGTCATGAATTTAATAATTCTAAATAACACAACGAAACTAGTATTGGACCAATTTCTGCAAACTTCAGCAAAGATTTATTCTGCAGTATACCGTTATCATACTAACCATACGACCCGAACCAACTATCCTTCATAAATCTGTTACAATTTTAGTAATGGTTATTTTTTTTATGTCATGACACTTTTAGCCGTCGGCGTTAATCACAACACTGCCCCCATTGCGATAAGGGAACGCCTGTCATTTCCTTCCGAGGGCGTGTACTCGGCGCTTAAAGAGCTGCGAAAAGTCCGTGAAGTCAATGAAGCGGCCATTCTTTCGACATGCAATCGTACCGAGTTTTATTGCACTACAGCAACTCCCGACGAACAATTTTTGATCGAGTGGGTCTCAGAGACAAAAAAAATCGACGCAGCAACGCTCAAACCCTATTTATACATCCATTCTGACAATCATCTGATACGCCACATGTTCCGTGTTGCTTGCGGTCTGGACTCAATGATTTTAGGTGAACCGCAAATTTTGGGTCAAATGAAAACCGCTTACCAAACAGCATGTGAAGCGGGTACATTAGGCAAACACTTGGGTAAGCTTTTTCAACAAACCTTTTTCGCCGCCAAGAAAGTTCGCACCGATACGGCAATCGGTTCAAGCCCCGTTTCCGTTGCATTTGCTGCTGTCCAACTCGCCCAGCAAATATTCGACAAATTGCAAGATCAAACCGCCGTCTTGATTGGCGCCGGCGAAACAATTGAACTGACCGCGCGCCATTTAAAACAGCAAGGAATCGGTCGCATTATCATTGCGAATCGAACGCATTCCAAAGCAAACACATTGGCGGAGCAATTTAACGGGACGGCAATCGCATTATCCGATCTGCCGAAATACCTGGCCGAAGCGGATATTGTGATCTCATCCACGGCCAGCCAACTTCCGATTTTAGGTAAAGGCAGCGTGGAAAGCGCATTAAAGAAACGGCGTTATAAACCGATGTTCATGGTCGATCTGGCCGTACCGCGCGATATCGAACCCGAAGTCGAACAACTCAGGGACGTTTATCTTTATACGGTGGACGATCTTAAGAATACAATCGACCAGAATATGGATTCGCGGCGACGTGCCGCAGAACAAGCCGAAGAAATCATCGATACGCAAGTCGATCATTTTTTATCCTGGCTACGCGCAGAAAACGCGCATCACACTATCCGCGACTATCGTATGCAGGCCGAGAAGACACGCGACGAAGCCTTACAAAAGGCTATAGCCCAAATGAAAAACGGCGCCAATCCTGAAGAGGTGCTTACCCGCTTGGCACACAATATAACCAACAAACTGATCCATACGCCCAGCGCACAAATCCGCGACGCTGCCGCCAACGAACGGCACGATTTAATCGCTGCAGTGCATGAAATATTTAAATTGAACAAATCTTGATGAAAGCCTCAATCGAACACAAATTACAAAATCTTTGCGAGCGCTATGATGAAATTGCGGCGTTATTATCCGAACCCGAAACGCAAAACAACCAGAATAAATTTAGAGCATTAAGCCAGGAATACGCGCAAATTATGCCGCTGGTAGACTGCTACAAAAAACGAGCCGAGGCCATCGACCAAAAATCATCGGCTATGGAAATGGCAAACGATGCCGACCCGGAACTACGCGAACTCGCCAAGGAAGAAATTGCAGATGCCGAGCAGTTAATCGAAAATATTGAAAACGAGCTGCAAGTTCTATTACTACCTAAAGACCCTAACGATACGCGCAACATTTTTCTGGAAGTCCGCGCCGGAACAGGCGGCGACGAAGCGGCAATTTTTTCCGGCGATTTAGCGCGAATGTACCAGCGTTATGCCGAGCGAAAAGGCTGGCAAACTGAAATCATCAGCGAAAGCTTCGGCGAACATGGCGGTTATAAAGAAGTCATTTTACGCGTCTCCGGGCGTGACGTGTATTCGCAATTAAAATTCGAATCCGGCACCCATCGCGTACAACGCGTACCGGAAACCGAATCGCAAGGCCGCATCCATACCTCGGCATGCACGGTCGCCATCATGCCGGAAGTCGAGGAGGTCGACGCCATTGAAATTAACCCGGCCGATTTAAAAATCGATACTTACCGCGCATCCGGCGCCGGCGGGCAGCATGTTAACAGAACGGAATCCGCCATTCGGATTACGCATATCCCATCCGGCGTGGTCGTTGAATGTCAGGACGAACGCTCGCAACATAAAAAAACCGCGCACGCGCAATGTCGGTGTTGGCGTCCCGTCTGCTTGCCGCCGAACAGGAAAAACATCACGCCGAACAATCCTCCAACCGCAAACTCCAGGTGGGCAGCGGCGACCGCTCCGAACGCATTCGCACTTACAATTTTCCACAAGGCCGATTGACCGATCACAGGATAAACCTGACCTTATATAAGCTGGACGACATCATGGAAGGCGGCTTGGAACAAGTCGTCCAACCGTTGATCAGCGAACATCAAGCGGAATTGTTGACTCAATTGGGTGACGAATAAATCGCAAATCTCTAATGCCCAACTTAAAAACGGCCTTAACGGAAGCCGTTAGCTTATTAAAAAATATAACCGACACACCCGTATTAGACGCGGAAGTTTTACTATTAAATGTGTTGGATAAAAACCGGAGCTATCTTAGAACTTGGTCGGAACAAGAATTAACGCCCGAGCAACACGCAGCCTACCACGCTTTAATCTCGAATCGAAAATCTGGCCAACCGATTGCTTATCTGACTGGTAAACGTGAGTTTTGGTCTCGCGATTTTAATGTGACACCGGATGTGCTGATTCCCAGACCTGAAACCGAATTGCTCATCGAACTCAGTTTAGCCATTCTGCCGGCAAACCAATCAAGCCGTATCTTAGATTTAGGCACCGGTTCAGGCATTATCGCCGTTACACTGGCGGCTGAACGGCCCAGAGCACAGGTTAGTGCAGCAGACATTAGCCCCAATGCATTACAAGTAGCCATCGACAATGCGAAACTGCATCACGTCGAAAATATCCAGTTTTATGTAAGCAACTGGTGCGAAAATCTTCCGCATGGTGAATTCGACCTTATACTCAGCAATCCGCCCTATATAGCCGAAGATGATGAACACCTTCAACAAGGCGACCTGTGTTTTGAACCGAAAACCGCATTGATTTCACCTGAAAGAGGATTAAAAGACATCCGCATCATTGCCGAAAACTCGCTTAAGCGACTTATTCCCGGCGGCTGCCTGATGGTGGAGCACGGCTATAACCAACAAGAAGAAATCTTAAGTCTTTTTCATTTTTTTGGTTATAAGAACATTAAATCGCATACCGACTTATCCGGTCAGCCGCGAGTTACTTCAGGGCTTTATCTACCGTCCACTTAAAAAAGCTTTTACAATGTCCGGCAACTTAACGGCTAAACCAGCCAATTGCCTTCATTGATAAGGATAAGCTATGACAGAATCACTCATAAGCGACACAGCAATTCAAATTACCCGCAAATTGACCAATCAGCTCTTGCATCTTGCGCAACTTTCGCCGGATCTTGAAATATGTGGACTCGTTGCCAGTAAAAACGGTATTCCATGCTCTTGTTACCCGGTAGCCAACGTCGCAGAACTGCCGCAACAGCGTTTTCTTCTCGATGCCAAACAACAGATCGCCGCTATGGCGGACATGCGTGAACGAGGGGAAACACTATTCGCCATTTACCATTCGCATCCGAAAACCCCACCCCAACCTTCTCGCCTCGATTTAGAGCAATTCGCCTACCCGGATGCGTTATATTTAATTATTTCATTGAATATTAAAGGAGTACTCGAAATGCGCGGTTTTAAAATCAAGCCGCACCAAGCAACCGAAGTTCCTTTAGTCTTGTTGTAAAGACAGCATTTTATTAAGATCGAACTTATAAACAAGTCACCGTTAAATATGAATTTTTCAATTTCTTCTTTAATTCAATAATTTAAATTAAATTCCAGCGGTAAACAAAGCTACAAATTTGTTAATAATATTGCACTGGATACTGTGCTTGTCGAAAGATTTTTTACTTTGCTTCATTCGGTTCGGTCCTAAAATCAAGACATCAATAGTCTTAATGAAAAAACCCGGAAAACGCCTTAATTTAGGGAAATCCGGGTATTTTTTTGCTAATAAAGCTGAGAGGTTAACGTGCCGATGGCAGCTTAAACACACTCACAGATTCCACGAGGTTACCTGAGAACTCCACGAGACGTTCAGTTTCTTTTCCTTGCTCTTGTAAATTATTGAAAGTTTGTTCGGAAGCCTTTTGAATTTGCGCAGACCGCTCTTGTAAACGTTGTGAAGTTTCCGCCTGTGTCTTGGAACTTTCTGCGATACGCTGTACTAATTGCACCAGCTCAGCTGTCGTATCACGGGTTTCGCGCATTTCATTACCGGCTTGTTGTGCGAGTGTTGTTCCTCGAACAACTTGCGTGATAGCGTCGTTCATATTGGTAACCGTATCAGCCGTTTCCACCTGGATATTGTTGACCAAACCGGAAATTTGCTGCGTTGCTTCACGGGCGTTTTCAGCGAGCTTTTGTACTTCGTTGGCAACGACCGCAAAGCCTTTACCGGCTTCACCGGCTGAGGCCGCGTGCATGGAAGCGTTCAACGCAAGAATGTGCGTACGTTCCGCAATGCCGTTAATAATGGTCACAACGGAACCAATTTCTTGTGAACGCTCACCCAAGCGCTTAATACGTTTTTCCGTTTCGCGGATAGTATCCCGTATAGAGGTAATACCTTGCACCGTACCCAAAACAGTCTCTTGCGCTTTATCGGTGTTATTAATCGCTTTCGCCGCTGCTTCGTTACATGATAGAGCCAATGTCGCAATATCACGCATTGCCACCGATGCTGCACCAAGTTCGATAGCGGATTTGTTCACTTCGCTTTTTTCCCCAGACGCGATAACCATAACGGTATCTGACTGGGTTTTAATTAGGTTAGATACAGTAGCAACCTCGCCCGCAATGCGTACCACCTTGTTCAAAACCTTAGCGGTTTCGTCAGTAAGGTAATTCAACGCGTCCCCAAGCGGGCCGGTAATGTCCTCCGCTACCGGCGCTTTAACGGTTAAGTCTTTTTGTGCGATAGCTCCCACCGCTTGAAGCATGTCGATGATGGAGTTGTTCATGGTATCGTTTTCTTGCTGGATCTGAGTACTAACGAGTTCGCGCTGGTCAACCATCATGTCGAACTGACGGCCTAATGCACCAATTTCGTCGAATGACTGCATGTTTGCACGAACCGTACCTTCTCCACCTGCCAACTTCTGCATAACCGATACTAAATGACCAATCGGCTTGGAAACGCTGCCCGTAATTAAGTACCCCATAAATAAACCTAGGGCAAATAACACTAATAGCCCAAAACTCACCGTGAGCAACTCATTCGTCAACTCCTTTTTTCTAACTTGAAGTAAACCTTCTAACTGTTCGATAGATTGCTCATTAAGCTTAAAAATGGCGTTGATAGCTGTGGTAAAAGTATCAAAATAGGTCTTGCTGTCATAGCTTAATTCTTGTTTATTAATTATTTCATCTTTAACCAGCTTTTCTGAATTATCCACTAAATTCAGGGAGTTTTGAGATAAAGACTCCAGATTTTCCTTTACGCTCGGACTAAGGCTAAACGTTTTTTGCAACTGATTTGATGTTTCTTCCTGGTTCGTGTTGACGAGATACACATATCCAGAGAGTGTCGCCACTTGGGCTGGGTCAGCTTCCTTTTTCTTCAATAGAGCAGTACCTAAGTCGCTGGTTTTCGCCATAGCCTCAACCATTTTAGGCGTTGAATATAAGGCGGCTCTCATCATGAAATAGGATTCGGATACTGGATCGAGCGACAATTCCGTGTAATCGGCAATTTTATCCAATACCGCTAAATAGGCTTCGATTAAACTCGTATGCTCTTGATCGGATTGGGATGCAGAGATTTTAGCGTTTTTCACTTGATCCAAGAGATTTTGCCAATGCTGCTTTGCAACGCCCCATTCTTTGGAAATCGTATTATCGTTAACACTTCCCTTAAGCGCAGTATCCATTGCGGCAATCGCATCGTTGGTTTCTTTTTCTTTCGCTTCGCGTGCTGCCGAACTAGCCGTATTTCCCCCTAACAATTGTGAGGATAAACTACGGTGCTGCTGGGTCAGTTGCTCAAGTTTAAGTATAGCAAGCGATGGTTTAATACCGGTGATTTCGTGTTCAGCAACCTTGATGTCATTTGTCATGCCCACCAGATAAAAACCAAAGGGGATCAACACCAGAATAATCGCGATAAGACCCAAAATAAAGAACTTCTGCCAGAGGAGCAGCTTGCCAAACAGTTCGTCGAAAAAAGCTTTCATGATTATATTTTCCTATGTTCAATGGTTTGAATTGTGTTGATTTAATTGTATTTAATGCTTATTGCATTTAATTATGTTTGTAAAATTACTGAGACATACGCTGAATATTTGCATTAGCCATCTCCGTTACCATCCCAATAACTACTATCAGTGCATCCACACCAACAATTACTAACACAAACAGGTTTGTTGATAATCCCATTGGTTCCACATAGGTCAACGATGTGTTTTGCAAAAATTCTGCAGCCGCCATGCCGGTGTAATGCATTCCGCAAACTGCCACGCCCATAACAAAGGCGCTCACAACAACCTGCCACATCTTTGAAACATTGACGGCAAGCCATAGCGCAACAATCGAGGCCACTACGGCAATCACGATTGAAATTGCGATAATAGCCCAATTCCATTTAATATCAGCCTGCATTTCCATCGCTAACATTCCCGTATAATGCATAGCTACAACGCCAGTTCCAACCAAAATACCGGCCATAACTAATTTAGAATAGCTAAATTTGCCCATACTCATAATTCGTAGGCCGATATAAACCATAAAGACTGCAGCGACTAAAGACGCAATAGTGAGCCCCCAGTTATAGTTCATAGCTAAACTGTGCATATCTAAGGCTAACATGCCAATGAAGTGCATAGACCATATACCTACGCCACCTAAACTAAGGGCCGCCAAGACGATCAATCCCTTCCGCTCAGTTTCAGGTTTTTTCAGTGCATTACGTGTCGTTATTAGTGCGATTAATGACCCCATTACCGCTACAACAAAAGAAGCCGTTATCAGTAAAAAGTTATAGTCGTGCATAAATATTCTCCGTATTTCTATATTTAAATGTTGATATCAACCGAAGAGTTTTATTGTGTTAGGTCTGAAGGATTTTTTGTCCATCCTGCTATCCTCATAAACTCATCGTAAAACCTATTGTTGAATTCCAGCTGGCTCAGGCATCGCCGCATACTTTCACTCACTGCAACTAAAATTTTTTTGCAGCTCCGTATGCGGATTATTTGTTATCCAATGTTTTATACTTAAAAAAACCATGCCACTTAACTTACCTTATTCCCAATAGAAGCACGGGCATTAAACAATTTCATACTATCGATCGATGTTATATAACCTAACTAAAACCATTATGTTTTTTAGAGATCAATATTTCCCGCTCATAAACTCCACTCCTGGTAACATTACCTCACGCCATACTCCATCGAGCTCCGGCGTATATTCTGGGTCGGTTACTTTAACCGCGTACAACATAGCTTCTAGCCAAACTTTATATAAATGAGCAGGAATAGCCTTGTGCCCTCTATCGTGCGAAAGCGCAAGTTTATCCATCGCCGCCCCCGGTGTTCCTTTCGCAGTCGCCAACATCAAGTGGAGGGACGATTTCAATATGACTTTCTGCATCGTCATATTGGTGTTCTTGAATTTTTCCTGAACTTCAGCGCTCTTCAGGAATTCATCATAAAATTTGTCCATAAAATCGGGTTTGCGTAGACAACGTTGCATACTTTCTTTAACAATTTCTATATTTTTTGTTGCTACAAGTGTCATTATTTTTTTCTCCTATTTTTTTTAACTTTCAATTGTTTGAGCAATAAGCAGACGAAGTTAGTAATCCCAAAAATAACGGGTTATGTTGGGTTTCTTACTTCATTTCAGCTTAGGATGCTAGGCACTTGTTTTCATTTTTTCTGCCGCTAGCTCCATTAAGTTTTGCATTTTCAACAACAGGTCTTCGTCGCGTACGGGTTTAGTGAAATAGCCGTCCACCCCTGATTCTTCAGCCATTTGGCGATGCTTAAGCGTAGTTCGGGAAGTAATCATAATGACCGGCAGATGTCTTATTTTCTCTTGCGTACGAATGTGCGAAGCCAATTCGATACCGTTCATACGCGGCATTTCAAGGTCGGTAAGGACAATATCAGGCATGAAATTCACTAATGTTTCTGCGGCTTCAATGCCATCTCGCGAGGTGCGTACACGGTAACCCGCATCGGTTAGCAACTGTTCAAGGGCGCGGCGCTGACTGAGCGAGTCGTCAACGATCAACACAGTCGGTAACATAGATGCAGGTTCAAAGGTTTCCATTGGCTGGGTGTACACGCCAGTCATAGAGCGGACTGGCGCTCTAAGCAGTTCGGGAATATCCAATACCGGCGTTACAGTGCCATCTCCTAAAATGGTAGCACCTATGTACCCAGGAATTTTACCCACGTATCGCCCCAAGCCTTTAATTACCACGTCTTTACTGTCGTTGATCGCTTCAATCAACACTGCGGTGGTTTTGTCGTCATTCTCAACCATCAAGATCGCACCATAAGGGCGTGGGACTTTACGATGGTCCGGTACGTGCAATAAATCCATCAATCGAACCGTAGGGTAGTTATTGCCCTCCAAATGCAAGGTTTCTGTACCGTCATGTTCTGAAACGACTTCGCCCGCTGCGGAATAGATAATCTGTGAAATGCCTTTGTTTGCAATCGCTATCCGGTAACGTCCTACATAGGTCAGTAACGCGTAAGTCAAGCTAAGAGGTAATGGAATCCTTAACTCGATAGTCATCCCACGGCCTTGCTGAGATTCTAGCGTTAATGTTCCGCCCATATTAACGATCTGGGCGCGTACGGCATCCATACCCACACCACGACCCGATGTTTGGGTTGAAACAGTTCGTGAAGAAAAGTTGGGACGCAAAATAAAACGTTTTAATTCGTCTTCGGAAACTTCTTCCCCTGGCTTGAGTAAACCGCGCTTTTCGGCGGCTGCGCGGATTGCACCATAATCCAGGCCTTTGCCATCGTCGCGACAACGCACCAAAATAGTGTTGCCGTCTCGGTCGAACTCGAAAGTTATGCGACCAGTGGCGGGTTTACCTTGCGCCAAACGTTCGCTCTCGCTTTCGATACCGTGATCTACCGCGTTACGCAGGATATGCATCAGCGGATCAACCATAGCGTTGAGCGTATCGCCGTCTATTTGGAGATTTTCGCCTTTCAACACGAGTTCGCTTTGTTTTCCCGTCATGCGGCAAGTTTGCCGAATGCTTCTTTGCAATCGTGGAGCAATCGTAGAAATCGACACAAGGCGAGTTTGCATGACGACTTCCTGTACTGAAATAACCAAACGTTGTTGCTCATCCAAGAGCTCGTTCATTTTGTCCAGTTCTTTATTCGCATCTTGGCTGATTTCGCGTGCGTCGATAGCCGCTTCGGCCATACGTCTACTGACAGTATGGAGTTCGTTGTACTGATCCATTTCCATAGCGTCAATACCAGAGCCAATTGCAGCCAGTGATCGTCCGGTGAAATCCCTGAGATCAATTAACTGTTCCAATTCCGCGCCTAATTGTTGCAACAAGTCAAACTGTACTTTCATGGCTTTGAGTTGATTTCTCATCCGGCGGGACGTTTCCTGCGCTTGAGAGTTGAGAATGATACTTTCGCCTGAAACCCTGAATAAAGTTTCAATCCGACCGGCGGGAACCCTTACCAGTGTTTCCTGTATTTGCTCCGGCACTTCCTTCTCAGCCACTTCAGCGGTTTCAACGGTAACGCCGGGAATCATTTGGGTTGCAGGTACGGTTTCTTCAGTATCCGTATCTGGCATGCCTTCCTTATCAATCCGATTCGCCCAATCAAGAATATCTTGCAGCACGGTTTTTGCGTCAGCCGGCGGCGAACTCAGCCCCATGAGTGCTTCGCTCATGCTTTCCAAACAGTCGGAAGCATTAATCAGTGAATTTGCCAAAGCGCGGTTAGGCAACTTGTGCTCGTGAGCACAGGCAATCAGAATGTCTTCCAGTTGGTGGGTTAGTTGAGCTATACCTTTGATACCGACAGTGTTTGCAGAACCTTTAAGCGTATGTGCGACGCGTTGGGCGAGTTCGACATCCTTTTGGTCGCCGCCGGCTTGTAAGCGTTGCACGGCCGCCGAAAATTGCTGCGTTTGCAGAGGCATTTCTTGCAACAGAAGATCCAGCAGCTCTTGATTAACGTCACTCGGCAGGGCGAGAGAAACGTCTTCATCCGTAGCAGATTCGACCCGAGCTGCTTCAGTCTGACTACCTACATCTGTGCTTTCCGTACGAATTTGCGCGAGGATGTTTGCCAAATCTTCAAAAGCCATGGGCAATGCCCATTGGTCATCCATAAGACCCGCTACGACAAGCTGTCCAGCGCTACTTTCATTGAATGAAGGCAAATACTCTTGAACTTGATTTAACCATTCGAGCAAAAGGTCGTGGCGGTCAATCGTAAAGCTTTCAATTTCTTCAATAAAGCGTTTTACGTTACTAATAATATGAGCAGTGACCTGCGCCAAGCCTTCAAAGCCGGCAATTTTTGCGACACTGGCAAAACGCTCCAGTTCCTCTTCGGTTTGGGTTAAGCCAGTTAACGCGGAATCGTTATCGCCGATCTCTAATAGGCAAGACCGGACTTGTTCGGATGCTTGCAACAATAGATCGACAAGCTCCAAGGCATCACGGGACACTGGAGCAGAAAACTCCTCCTCATTTAATTTAGCATCTTGAGCGATAGGTGCAGCATCTGCAGTTTCGCTAATGGAATGCTCATCGATTGGCTGATTTGTGGAACGCTCTGTTGCCAGTTGTTCTTGCAACATAGCAAATTCATCATCGCCAAGCGGCATGGTCAGACATGGTTGACGAAGAAAGTCGATAAGGATTAAAGCACCATTTTTAGGCTCTTCACGATAGCCGTCTATCAAACCGGACCAGCCGGAAAGTGTATTTATTAATTCAGTAGTTCCAACTGCAGAACCGTCATTAATGGCTTCTCTCAAGGCTTCTGCTAATAGCAGGTTTACGTCTTGAAGGCCGTATAAACCATCCGCTGCCGCTTGGTCTGCAAGCAGTTCGATGCTTGTAATATGCTCTTCTATCGACGGCTGTGCTGATATGCTATTATCGGAGTCAGTGGCTTCAGCGGCGGTAATTGCATCAGATGAAATTTGTTCTCCCAGCATGGTGAACTCATCGTCCTCCATCGGGATATTTAATTCTGGACTACGCAAAAAAACCATCATATCTACAGATGTTTGCTGGGGGCTGTCTTTAAACTTTTCCACCAAATCAGACCATGCAACAACTAAGGCTGATATGTCTTTGTCGGCTTTTGAATCTAACTGTAATTCTCGGACGGCTTCGACCAAGATCAGATTAGCATCTTGTAAGCCATAAAACCCTGCTTGCGCCGACTCGTCGGCAAGTTGTTCAATAACAGCTACTGGATCCGTTTCCAAATCGGTTTTAAATGTTTTTTTCATGTCGCCATCTCCCATTGTTTATTGATGACTTCCCAACGACTTGAATAATTCTTCAAACTTTATGTCTAGCCAAACTAGACCGTCTAACTCATAACCGTTAGTGACAAATCTTTGTAAAACTGGCGGTAGTTTCGGTAATTCCTGAACAATATGCATGGCGGCGCGATTTTTAATTTCTGGATAGTTGTCTATCCATAGAGCGATTGCTTTGTCGTCCCGATCAACGGCAAATAAACGCCGCTTTTTGCTATCGCCAGCGCCTTCTTCTAATACAACCCGTAAATCGAAAACGGGTACAAGATTTCCGCGCAGATTTACGATTCCACTAATCCAGGGATGAACATTAGGTAAAACGTTGACTTGGCTTTTATCGAGTACTTCGCAAAACCGGGATGTAGACACTAAAATCCCCATCGTTCCAATTCGGACTCCGAAAACGGGTTCTACTTTAGCTTCCGGCTGAGGTATCTCAGAAATGTCAGTTCTGATAGGGTCGGCCGCTTTTATTTCGTCTTTTTGCATTGATCGCTACCCAGCTTGAAATGTTAAACAAATATTGAGGAATAATCCGGTTGCTAAAGTCCATCGTGCACTAGCTTTAGTGCACGAACCCACGAGATCTTAATCAAGGACAATTCATCTTTGCAGTGCCTAAAGGAGGGTTTGTTCGAACTATATTTAGTTACGATCAGTTTAAGTTTCATACAAAATCTTTAAGGACTTGTGAAACCACAAGCTATTGACAAGTACACCATATTCTTAATTGATCGATTTAGGTCATTACGTAAAACCTTTTCTGATCCGGATTGCTTAGTCCTAAATTGAGACTCAATCGCATCTTGGTTAAAGTGCAGCCAACTTATCCAATATTTCTTTTGCTTCGTAAGGTTTAGCGATTAAATCCTTTGCTCCTTGCATTTGCGCCCATACCCGATCCGCCTTTTGGTGCTTGCTACTGACAAAAATAACCGGAATATGCTTTGTTTCCGGATCGTCCCTTAAGGTACGGCAACACGCATAACCATCCATCCCAGGCATTACAATATCCAAGAAAATGACATCGGGTTTTTCCGATTTAGCTTTTTTAAACGCCTCTTCACCGTTACCGGCAGTCACTAAAATGCAATTAGTTGAGCCTAATGCATTTCTAAGGTTAGCCAAATCAGTGGCAGAATCGTCGCAAATTAATATTTTTTGAATAGCCATAAAATTTCCTTTAAATTTTTAATTACTAAGTAAGCTTCAGAATATAGATAGTTAAATCAGCAATATAGAAAGAGCTAAGGTTTTTTTTGCTTTTCAAGCCAGGACAGCACTCTTATACTAAGCTTTTGGAATGCTTCTTGTTGGACCGGCTTGGTCAGGTATGTAGTACAGCCCGCCATCACTCCCTTAACCTCGTCCAAGGGTGATGTTTTACCGGACACCATAATAATGGGGGTTTTTTTGTACTCCGGCTTTTTTCTTAGCCGTGTACACGTTTCATAACCATCAATTCCCGGCATCATGACGTCCAGAAATATGAGGTCGTATAGTTTACTTTCAGCTTTTTCTAACGCGCTTTCACCAGAATCCGCAAAGTCAATTTCGCCAATCTGTGTCAAGGTAGAGAGATTAATTTCCAATGATTTTTGAATAGCGACACTGTCGTCAACGACCAAGGCGCGATAACCGACAACTTCGTTAGATTTCGCGGCTGCTACATCTGCCATCTCTGGTTTTGAGGATACAGACTCTATATTTACGCTGGATTCAACTGTTGTTTGCGGCAACAAAAAGCTATGCGTATCTTGTGCTTGCTGACCCGCTGAGATCGAATTCGAAGGTAATATTTCTGCTTCGAATACTGGTTTCGCAAATGAAGGCTGCGATATTTGAGGCTCAACCGTTACAGAAGCCGCCTGCAAACTTGTCTCCGGCACAAGGCTTGAATGAACTGTAAAAAAGTCAGTCGACCTTGAATCTGGCTTTTCTTGTTGAATCGGCTCAATGTTAATTTTATCGAGTGTTGTTAATACTCTTGCAGCAAATAACATTCCTCTGATATGGTGAACGGGTGGATCGTTCAATGGACCTCTACTTACCGCAACAACCTGGATAAGCGGATGTGTGCCTAATATCGTCTCTTTTTCTACGAGTGCTGAAGGATTGTCGTAATTAACAATAAGAATTTGGCAGCTATCCTTGTCGACGGCGCTAACGGCAGCATATTTTGGCTTATCAATCCGCGCAACCTGAAAAAATCGGTTAAAGCTATCTTCATCCTCTTTCGAAAATCCCACGACTGCCACTGACAAGGGTTCAGATGCATGCAAGTCGTTGCATTCAGACTGAAGATGAGTTGGATCCATAATTGCCAAGCCCGTATAAAGAAAGTATTTTAGAAAACACACAATTCAATAAAATTCTGTAAACACGCAGGTTTACAGAACAATTAGTTCATAACGTAATCGGTTAAACTGGTAGTGATTCGTTACCCTTAATAGTAGTAGATAAAAATTAAATAACTAGTAATTAAGGTCTAGATAATTGAGTGCCGCATCACAAAAAAGCAATTAAATAGATAACTTATTTGTATATCGTTCAGCTTAATTGTGACGGAAAAATTGCACTGAAAAGGTATCACTCCATTTTCGTGCCAATACTTAAAAATGTTGCTTATTACTTTCTGTAAGCTTTTAATCCAGACTTAAAGTCTGAATAATCACTGGGCAATAGTCGGACGAACTTTATTCAAGTAAATCGACGATACTCTCAGCAGCTCTTTTTACATCTAAGAAAATTAGCCCCAATTTCGCATTGGGTTTAGCTAGAACAGTTAACACAGCTTCCGTCCCGGCATGTACCATCACGACATAGCCTTTCGCTCCCTTAATTAATACTTGTTCCAGGGTGCCCCTTGCCAATTCCATCGCCGTCCGATCGCCAAGCGACAGCATAGCGGCACTCATCGCACCCATTCGATCTTCGTCCATACCTGCCGGTAGAACTGAGGCGATCATGAGACCATCAGTTGAAATAACACCTGACGCTTCTATATCCGCCGATGTTCCATTTAAATCTGTCAACACAGATTGAAGTAAGTCTGCCCTCATTTTTTCCCCTATAACACTTGAAAATTAAACAATTTAAAAATTGTACTGAAATAATCAGATCTGCTTTGCTCACCCAACTAGCAATCAATAAGCTATTAATATTGTTGACATTATTAATATCTGACGATTACTTAAATTTAGAATTCTCAACTTAGCCCTAATTGTCCGCATACCGTACCGACAAAGCCCATGCCAATTCAACAAATTCGGTTTGATTAAAATGAGGAACGCCTGAGATTACCAAAACGAAATGGTTTTTACCTAAAAACAAAGGCCAAAAACCTATTTGGCTATTACCGAAAACGTCAATTATTCCCCAAGACCGGCTTGTTATGCCTAAACTCATTCCTAGCACCCGAGACCGCCGCTTATGTAAGACTTCAAGCTCGGCGCTGACCACAGCCAATTCATCGACCAAATCTTCGGCGAACCCGTGGCTGGCAAGATTAAATCCGTCCATATCGGCCAATAGGACTTGTCCTAAGTCAGACATCTTGGCAAGTAACCCCGGTAACAGAGTCTCCAGCGGACCGGACGGATAGTCTTTTGCTGTATCTAACCCTTGCACCCAATTTAGCTTCTGACAGTGATAAAGTATTTCGTAACAATCTTGGGGATCCTCAAAGCCGGTCAACCGACTAAGATTTTCTAAATTCAAAGCAGGTAATGTCGGCTGCAACAATAACTTTAGGATGAAATCCCTATGAACATCCGTATGATCTGACGAAACGGCGTAAAAAGTCCCTGCCGGCGTAGGATACAAAAATAGGCCTTCCGATAAAGTGAATTCGCTCATATTATTTCTCTATTCCTGAGTCCAACGAATATAACAGTGCTTGTACTAACAACGACACATCGCTTTTTACCCTAGCATCGATTTCAAAGATCGGCGGATTCATATTTGTAGATGCAAATTGAGCATGATAATCGGAGATTGTCGGTTTATTTTTTTTATCCATTTGAGTAACTCCAATGGCAATAGCAGTTTTGCCGATAAATTTTTCAAACGCCTTTAAAAAAAAACGCATATCTTTCATAGGATCAACGCTTGAATTATTTATAAGCAGAATCAACCCCATACCACCCGTTAACAAAATATCCCACATAAAGTTAAATCGTTCTTCGCCCGGCGTACCGTACAAGTGGATTCTTTCACCGTTATCAAGCACGATGATCCCGTAATCCATCGCAACGGTTGTCGAAGCCCCCTTATCTTTAGCAATTTCCTTAGCTGAGGCATCAGTTTTCATGACAGGTACGTCGCTGATGGATTGTATAGCAGTGCTTTTCCCAGCACCTACCGGACCGGTGAAAATGATTTTATGCTGGGCCATTAAATATATTCCTAAGGATAGGCTAAAAATCCATTAACTTGAACCGCCATGTAATTTCTCCATGAGAGTTTCTAACAATAACACTTCGTTCAAACTTCTTTTCTTGGTCAGTGCAGAGACGAGACTACTCGAGAACCTCGCTCCTTGACCGGCTAGGCCAATCGCATAAGCTGCACTTATAAAAACAAAGACATACTGCGGTTTAATTTTGAGCGCTTGTGCTATATTGCCCATCGTGCTCGGATTTAAGACAAGCATGGCGGCAATTCTAAGAGCATGAGGCGTAATTAGTAACCGGGTAAAATTGGGCCAGTGTTTTAAATAAACGGGCTTTCTGTAATCGATACCCTTCGGATAACGTCCCATAGACGTCCAGCAAGCCAGCTTCCACATAAAAGTTTCCATACTTTCAAACCGGTTTAAAGCATTGCCGATATTTATCGTGTCGGAAACGAAAGGGTTGAGCAAAAAGCTTACCGATTTTTTTTTGTAATTATTTTTAAGCCGAATTCCTGCAAAAAGTTTTAGTTCTTCATAACTTTTATCAAACAATACTTCTTCAGTCCGCGGCTTTAAGAAGAGTAAATTCCAATGCGTCTCCAGTAAAAAATTTTGGTTTTTCTTTTTACAAGTATTGATCGCGTTCTGAACCACTCCCTGATAATATGCAGCCGGATCGTAATGAGCGTTTTCAAATTGACTAGGATCATTGACATCTACATCGTCGACAGTACCGATGTATTGATTAAAAACGTTTTCATCCAATAGCATCGCAGTTTGATGCTTCGCTATTTTTTTACTTTCGTCCTCATCGTAAACAAACGATCTTAACGTATTGCTTTCTAGTTCAATTATTTCATCGATTTGAACGCATGGTTTCTGTTCTATTATTTGTTCATGCGACTCTTCTTCAATTATTTGCTCCCGAAGCTCCTCAGTCACATTTTGAACAATAGGCAGCGAAACCGGTTCGTTTTTTTCAATAATCGATACAACTTCCTCCTTTTTTCTTGGAACCAGCGGCTTCACAAGCGTTTTATCGCCCGATTTTCTTAACGATTGTTTATCCAATCGTTTTTTTATTTGTTTTAACGCGGCCAGCATATCGTCCGGCTTTTTTAGGGGTTTTGCAAGGCTTATGACATCTTTATACTCAAATCCTTGCAAAGACAAAACGATGACAGGTTTTTGTATAACGCCTTGTAAATGCGTCGCTAATAAATTTTTTGAAACTGTAGAATCATTATCGAAAATATCGATTTGCGCGTCTTGCTCATTCAGTGCGACAACAGCGGCATTGCGGCAAAGCCTTTCCAAGAACAATGTCATTGTTTTAATCGAACGTGAATCCATGCCATGCAAAGCAACACTCAATGATTCACTTCTATTGGTCATGATTCATCAACTTTGTTGTATAAAATAAGGCATTAACAAAGTACGACATACTATTAGATTTTCGAAAACGTTAAACATCATTCACATCAGTTTATAAAATAAAGATAGTACATAAAAACGACATTTTCTTTCTTTGGTTAAATTTAAAAATCAAACCAATCGTCAACTTCTTTTAAAACATCGGCTACTTTCGGGTCAATGTACTTATTAATCAATTCGCCGCTCAAGCTGGAATTAATATTGTTATTTTTTTCTACATCACTCTCAGCGACATCATCTTTTACAACTTCGATAATCTGTTCAAACTTTGCTTTTCTCGCGTTACTTTTTTCTATCTCAATGAGTTGCTTTTTTGCAATCGCCATCACCTTCAGCATACTATCCGTATTAAGCGGTTTTTTTACGAATAATGCTTTTTCATGTTCATACTCCATGACAGATAAAACAATAAAAGGCTTTGAAAACTGTTCGCTCGTAAATTGATCCAAGATTTTTTTTGAAGACGGTATATCGGCATCAAAAATATCTATTTCGGCCTCTTCCGGGTTGGTGACGACCTCTGCAACGCGATCACAGGGCCCGAATAAAAACAACTTCATCGTCTTAACGGTGCGGCTATCCATCCCGCGCAATGCAACTGTCAGTGGCTTGTTACTTTCTTTCATTTTTAATTTTAATTAAACCAGTACGCTTATTCGGTTTGCTGAACGAGACCGTCATTTCAGGGATGACGTCCCCAATCTTGAAATAAATCGTTAGGTTGCTGACGAATCGATTGAGCGGCAATACGATTTATTTAAACAATTTTTTGTCAAGCCGAGTAATCTCAATTAAATTGCCGGAATAAGTACGAATCATAAGTAGACTTGCTAACCTGCTGAACCAACGCTCACCATTACCTTATTTGACAGTAAGCCTTTAGCAAATATGGAATAACGGTTGACGGGTAAGGAATCACTGTTAACAGACGCATTAGCTAAATAGTTTTCCAGTAAATAAAGCTGATTTTCCTTTAATCTAGCCTTTGAACCGAACACCATTCGTTTCCCAAGCGCCAAGCCCGTATTATTCAACACAATCAACAAATCGATAAGCGCACCGAGTAATTGCTCGTCCAGATGTTCTTGAAAACAATAATAGATACGTTCCAAATGCGCTTGTAATCGTTTCGGATTCCTGGAAACCTGGAATACCAGCCTTTCTAAACCTTTTTCGGCAGACCAATTGTGCCATTCGTAAAAGCCTGCTGTATTTTGATCCGAAAAAAACCGTTTTATTTGCGACTGGTTTGTCGATTCATTGTCGTTACGCACAATCATTAAACATTCCCTTATTTATTTAAAACAAATTGTTTTCATAGAAATATTTCTCGTTGCCATTATGCATTCGCATCTCTTTTCGGCAACGAATGCCTATCTGCGGAGTTAGCCGCCGATGCGCTATTAATTAGAAATCATGTTTTTTTGGAACTCCAACCAATTGAAAACGCGACTACATAATTTTAGAAACGGCTCCTGTTGAATGGGTTTTGTTACGTAAGTCGTGCAACCGGAAATTATTCCTTTTACCTCGTCGAAAGGAGAGTCATTTCCTGAGACCATAATGATGGGTGTATTTTTGTAAGCAGGAATATCCCGTAAAAGATTACACGTTTCATAACCGTCCATCTCAGGCATATCGACATCAAGAAAAATAAGGTCGTAAAGCTTAATTTTTGCCTTTTCTATTGCCGCTAAACCGTTATTGGCAAAATCAACTTCTTCTATTTGCTTCAATGTACTAATGCTAGAGGCCAATAACTGCTGAAACGGAAGATAATCGTCTACAATTAAAATCCGATAATCGTGAATAAAAAAGTGGAAGGGATTCATTTCCACAAATTTCATTTTTTCAATTTCCATCTTTACACCTATAATCATCAGTATGAAAATTAGATTAATTTTCAGTCAATTTAAACCGTGTGACTCAGGATAATTCGACTTCGCATTTTTAGAGTTTCGCTCGAAACCTATCAACGATTTAGAGTCTCTAAACCATTTTATTCAAAGCCTGTCATCCGTCTATTTAATAACTTTTTAAACAAATTTGTCACAACTGAAATATAGTATGGAATTGCCTATTTGTGTTTTATTTTAGTGAGAATGCAGTCACAAAATCCTATTCCAAAATGACGCTATGTAAAAGCCAAGATTAGAAATCAGTTCTAATCTATTGAATAAGAGAAATATTTAACAAAACTTTTACGGGCGCTCAAAATAGTTGAAAGCGCAGAAATAAATCCGGCAAAAAGGGAATTTCGTAAGGCAAGGTAAGGTGTAACAGATCTATTTTCGGTTACGAAATAAATGCCGGACAATTTAAGGACTGGCCTGGTCTGTTAAACGAGAAGCCATTTTAAGATTGAATTAGACTGTATTAGATTATTGTCTATAACCCAAAAGAAATCGCTTTAAAGAAAAACTAGGCAACATGCTGCCCGATGAATTTAAACACCCTAGCGTTAGCCATTTACTGTAAGCCAGGGATGTAAAATAATTAATACATCGAGACTCCATTCCGATGCTACCAATGCTTAAGCTCTCACAACTCATATTTTTTTTAAATTCAAAACCGTGCAGGGCTGTCAATCTAGCTGTTCAGGAGCATTTTCAGCTTTTAACAACTCAGCAATAAAATCGATATGCGCTGCAAACTGAGGCATGGCAGGAATCTTCCAGGGTTTTCCGGCAATTTTAGAGAAAATATTGGTGAGCCAAGGTTTGTTCGACGTACCTTGTTCGAGAATTAAATATTTGCTTTTCTCTTCGCTAATAATCGCAAAACCGTCCAACCAAACTTCGATCGGGTCAATTTCACCGTAAAGCGTCGTTTGCACGTAAACTTTGCGCGCATCCAGATCGAAACTGTAATCGCTTAATTCTGCAATCCCTTTCAGAATGATATTGGCTACCCACATCACCATCATTTTCGGCGTCCAGTTAATCGCCATTTTTACCAAGCTGATTTTGAAACTCATTTTTTCCTTTAGTCTGCTATTGATCGTTAAAAATTTATAATTTTAACCGGTCCTTGCTGAGCCGGGTAAATTACACAACTAATTCTTAACGGTTAGTTTAAGCGATTTGTATAAGTTTCGAAATGCTCTCCCTACACTATTGAACAACTTCAAAACGTTAAGCTCTATTTACCTTAACGCTGTTATGCAATTTTATTGTCTTGCCGGTCATACAGCTTTAACCCTGGTAAACAGACCTGGACGCTATTCAGCATTGTACAATTAAGTATTGATAACTAAAGACCTTTAAAATTCCAATTCCGATAATCGAGTTTGTCATGATTGATGTTAGAATCTTAAAAAAACAACTTCAAAAACTATGCAACTGTCCATCACTGCGCTAGGTAATCTAAATACTCATTTTATTGCTGAAATATTGCCTGTAATCCGCGACTGCAAATGCAATGTCCAGGAAATAAGATCGTCCAGGCTCGGTCAATCGACAGCCAGTTACTTGCTTATTCAAGGTAATTGGAACCAAATAGCCAAATTAGAAAGCGCTTTGGAATTGCTTCAAAAACGGGTTGAGATAAAAATCTCCACGCTTCGTACCGAACCTAAAGAAAAAGGAAAGGAATCCGTTCCCTATACCTTGGAAACCATATCCCTGGATAAGGAAAATATAATCGAGGCCATTACCTCGTTTTTGATGGAACATCATATTGAAATCGAAGAAATTACCGGCAGTTCATATCAGGCGCCTTATGCGCTTACACCGGTATTCTCGACAAAATTCGTCATTCTGGTGCCGCCGCAAATCCATCTATTGTCGCTACGTGAAGAATTTTTGGATTTTTGCGATCATTTGAATGTCGACGCCATTCTTGAACCGATAAAGAGGTAGACTTAACGATGTCTCAACTTACCCTCAACAACGCCGTACCTGACTTTTCAGCCCCCTCGACAGGTGGCAAGACAATTAACCTAAGTGATTATCGCGGTAAATATGCGGTTTTATATTTTTACCCCAAGGACAGCACGCCCGGGTGCACTCAGGAAGGTCAAAATTTCCGGGATAACATCGAAAAATTTAACGATTCGAACGCTGTTATCCTAGGCGTTTCCAGGGACAGTTTGAAATCTCATGAAAACTTCAAATGTAAACAGGAATTTCCCTTCGACCTGATTTCAGATGCCGACGAAACCCTGTGCTCGCTGTTCGATGTTATCAAAATGAAAAACATGTACGGAAAACAAGTTCGAGGCATTGAACGCAGCACCTTTTTAATCGACCCGCAAGGGATTTTGGTTCACGAGTGGCGTAAAGTAAGTGTGAAAGGCCACAGTGAGCAAGTTTTAGAAAAACTGCGGGAATTAACCGGCAACTAAGGTTTAAAAAAGAAAATCCGCTTGCCGATTCGATTAAAGAAACAGGTAGCGGGTAAAGCACGCGCTTTTTTACTGAACTTATATAGCCAATTATAATGAGGTAGTTCTATTTTGGAGTGACAAACCTAAGCTTGCCGCTCCTCCCACTTACCCATAAACAAACGGATTTTAGCCATAGGTTTCCTCAGAAAACACGGTTTTCCGGTTTCAGTTTTCCGTTTCGGTCAAAATCATATCGTCGTTGCCGAAATCCCCGATTTGGGTACCAAGTTTAATCATCAAGCGCACTTCGTTTCTGGAATCTGCTGAATTCAATGCATCCTCGTAACTGATTTTACCCGCCACGTACAGATCGTAAAGTGCTTGATCGAATGTTTGCATCCCTTGTTCTCGGGATGTTTTCATCAGCTCTTTCAGCTTAGTAATTTCCCCTTTACGGATATAATCTTTGGCCAACGGCGTATTCAACAGAATTTCCACAGCGGGATAGCGGCCTTTTCCGTCCGCGCGTTTGATCAATTGTTGCGCGACAATACCCTTTAAATTCAGCGATAAATCCATGTGCAGTTGCTCGTGCATTTCATCGGGAAAGAAGTGCAAAATTCGGTCGAGCGCCTGATTGGCATTATTGGCATGCAAGGTCGACAAACACAAATGTCCGGTTTCGGCAAAGGTAATGGCATTTTGCATTGTTTCTCGCGTTCTGATTTCCCCGATTAGAATCACGTCCGGCGCTTGCCGTAAGGTGTTTTTTAGTGCAACCTCGTAAGACTCCGTATCCAACCCGACTTCCCGCTGAGTAATAATGCAGCCTAAATGCGGATGCTGAAACTCGATCGGATCTTCGATTGTAATAATATGACCGCTGCTATTTTGATTTCTATGCTTGATTAACGCGGCAAGCGAAGTCGATTTACCGGTACCCGTCGCTCCGACGAAAATGACTAACCCCCGTTTTTCCATAATCAAGTCTTTCAGAATCGGCGGTAAATGCAAGGAGTCGGCATCGGGAATCTGGTTCTCGATTCGTCTTAGGACCATGCCCGAAGCGTCGCGCTGGGTAAACGCACTGACCCTAAAGCGGCCTAAATTAGGATAACCGATAGCAAACTGGCATTCTTTGGTGTTTTCAAACTCGCCCTTTTGCCGTTGGTCCATGATACTGAGCACGATCATGTGGGACTGCTCGGCGGTTAATATGGTTTTAGACACCTCGACCATCGTACCGTCGATTTTCATGCTGGGCGCTCTTCCCGCTGTTATGAACAGATCGGACGCTCTGCGCTTTACCATTAATTCTAATAAGGCTTTAAAATCCATCGGTATTCTCCGTTAACGGAACATATCTTTATTAACCGCTTTACTCATCGCCATCTTGGAAGCTATAAAACCTTGATCGACCATTTCTTTCAAGTTCTGATCCAGTGTTTGCATCCCTTCCTTTCGCCCGGTTTGTATCGCCGAATACATTTGCGCCACCTTGGCTTCGCGGATTAAGTTTCTGATCGCTGGAGTACCCACCATGATTTCATGCGCCGCAATCCGACCGCCGCCGACTTTTTTCAGCAAGGTTTGCGAAATTACGGCTTGTAAGGATTCCGATAACATAGATCGGATCATGTCTTTTTCGGCAGCCGGAAAAACGTCGATAATACGGTCGATAGTTTTTGCCGCCGATGTGGTATGCAACGTACCGAACACTAAGTGACCGGTTTCCGCTGCGGTTAAAGCTAAGCGGATAGTCTCTAAATCTCGCATTTCACCGACCAGAATAATATCGGGATCCTCCCGTAAAGCTGACCGTAAGGCTTCGTTGAAACCGTGCGTATCGCGGTGAACTTCCCGCTGGTTAATTAAACTCTTCTGACTGTCGTGCACAAACTCGATCGGATCTTCAACCGTTAAAATATGCGCATAATCGTTGGTGTTGATATGGTTAATCATGGCCGCTAACGTCGTCGATTTACCGGAACCGGTAGGCCCGGTTACCAGAATGAGTCCGCGCGATTTGGTGGTGAGTTCGGCAAAAAACTTAGGGGCTTTCAAATCTTCCAATGACAAAACTTTGGATGGAATCGTTCTGAATACACCTGCGGCGCCGCGTTCTTGATTAAATGCGTTAACCCGGAATCGCGCGACACCCGGCAATTCGAAGGAAAAGTCGGTTTCGAGGAATTCTTCATAATCCCGACGTTGCTTATCGTTCATAATATCGTAAATCAACGCATGAACTTCTTTGTGCTCGAGTGCGGGAATATTTATCCGGCGAATGTCGCCGTCAACCCTAATCATTGGCGGCAATCCCGCCGATAAATGCAAATCCGACGCGTTGTTTTTAACTGAAAATGCGAGCAATTCGGCGATATCCACAGCTTACTCCTGTAACACGAATGAAAGGATACAAAATATCCGCTAACAATAGTTCATGTCTTCGCTTTTTTAAAGCGATATTGTTTAATAAACGGCTAACTCCACTTCAAGCGAATCGAAATGACTATTTCTGAAAACATAAAGTCAGTCGGCGACGACATCGCAGCTTATTGCGTTACTTGTAATCGGATGCCGCAATCGGTACTGTTGCTAGCCGTCAGCAAAACAAAACCGGCTGCCGACATTTCCGCCGCATACCAGGCCGGACTCCGTCATTTCGGTGAAAATTACTGCCAAGAAGCGCTGTTAAAGCAGCAGCAATTAAGCGCATTCGATATAACTTGGCATTTTATCGGGCCTATTCAATCCAACAAGACTAAGCTAATAGCGCGGCATTTCAACTGGGTGCATAGCGTGGATAGTTTAAGAATTGCCAAACGACTAAGCGAACAACGACCGAACGATTTGCCGCCGCTCAATATCTGCTTGCAAGTCAATGTCAGTCAGGAAGCGTCGAAATCGGGCGTCTCCCTCGTGGAATTACCTGCATTAACTTCCGAAATTTATTTATTACCACGATTAAAACTGCGCGGTGTTATGGCAATTCCAGCTCCTCAACAGGAATACGAATTACAGCGCTTACCTTATAAGACACTTGTTAAAGCGGTGAATGATCTTAATCAACCGGCGTTAGATACCTTCTCATTCGGAATGACGGACGATTTAAAGGCGGCTATTGTCGAAGGATCGACAATCGTTCGAGTCGGTACTGCATTATTCGGCAAACGCAGCTGATTAACTTATATTTTCGCGTCGTTTACGTCAGGAAGACCATTAAGCGACAGATTCAAGTACGGCAATAATCTGCTCGCAACTGATCACCTCTTTAGAAACACTGTCGATAAAATCGGCAAGTGTCGTTATGGCATCCCAGTTAGACTCAAGATTTACAAAACGGTAGGCCGTTAAAAATATTTCGGTCAATTTTTGCTCTTGCTCAGTCTTATTTGGAATTAAGCATTCGATATATTCGGAAATCAAGTCTAAATCCGGTTGATCGCCGTACAAATATAAAGTGTCCAAGTGAAGACTGTTGGCAGCAAATTTCTCGTCATAATGCATGAAAACATATTTTGCCGCAGCCAATGAGCCTACCATCAAATTGGCAATATCAGCCTCGAAAGCACTCAGAAATTGTTCTCTCTGATTGCCGTCGAAGTAGCGAGTCGCTTCTTCATAGGGTAGTGTTAAATTTTGAATTAAACGGCCTCCTATTAATCTTGCATTACAGGCTTTCACGGGTAACGAACTATACCCAGACGAATCTACAAGACTCGTTGAGGATTTAGAGAAGATTTGAAAAAAGACGGCAGGTAATTGCTTTTTCTTATTACCGAAATAAATGGCGGCTGCTTGACCGGCCAAGTAATACGCATTGCGTTTATCGATTTTATAATCGGTTTGGACGGATTTGAAGGATTGAAGCGCGTAATGGCTGTTAATCATGTCGACCTCGTAAAAAAAATGCGGGCGGTCACTTCGCCCGCATTATAGAGAGGAAGGATGCTAACTCATGTGGAATGAACGCCTACAAAAGTTAAGCATAGTCTAACAGTATTAATTATTCCTGTAGATGCGACAAATTGTCGCACCCCAATTCGGCACATAACTTATCGAATTCAAAACACTAGTGTAACGTCCTCAACAAACATTAAGATATGATACAATTGGTGTCCATGAGAACGCCAATGAAAATTACACTGATTGAAGAGGATCGAACAGAACTGGAACGCTGTGTGAAGAGCCGGTCTGTTGTGGCTAAACAAAGACTACGGGCTAGAATGGTACTGATGACCGCCGAGGGCTTGTCAACAACGGTCATTATGGCAACGTTGGGGGTCAGCAACCCGACCTTGAACAAGTGGCGGAATCGCTATCTCGAAAGTGGTGTTGAAGGGCTCAAGAAAGGCAAGACCCGCCCGTCGCGGATACCGCCGCTGCCGACTGACAAAGTCCAGAAGTCCTGGCCTTGACATTGACCGGTAAACCGGCTGCCGCGACGCAGTGGAGTTGCCGGACGATGGCGGAGCAGGTCGGCATTTCCCGGATGGCGGTGCACGGCATCTGGCGGGAGCACAAACTGAAGCCCCATCAAGTGAAGGGCTTTAAGGTTTCGAACGACCCGCTGTTCGCCGAAAAGTTGCGCGATGTCGTGGGCCTTTACCTGGACCCACCGGAGAAGGCCATCGTGTTTTCCGTCGACGAGAAAAGCCAAATCCAGGCGCTAGATCGTAGCCAACCCGGCCTGCCGATGAAGCCGGGAAAATGCGGGACGATGACGCACGATTATAAGCGACATGGCACCACAACTTTGTTTGCGGCACTCGACGTGCAGACCGGAACGGTGATTGGGCAATGCCAGCCCAGGCACCGCCACGACGAGTTCCTCAAGTTCCTGAAGACAATTGACCGGCGAACCGACAAAACCTTGGCATTGCATTTGATCGTCGACAACTATGCGACGCACAAACATGCCGAAGTAAAGGACTGGCTGGCCCAGCATCCCCGGTTCCACTTACACTTCACGCCAACCTCGGCCTCATGGCTCAACTTAGTCGAGCGTTTCTTCCGGGACATTACCGAGGAACGTATCCGGCGTGGTGTTTTCCACAGTGTTGACGACCTCAAAACAGCGATACAGGAGTATCTCGACCACCGCAATAGCAACCCAAAACCTTACCATTGGACAGCCAAACCAGAGACGATCTTGGCTAAAGTAGACAAAGCTAAAGATATGTTGAGGACGTTACACTAGTATGCTAACTTAGTCTTGATAAGACTGAATTAAGCTTTTTCTGCATTACATCGAAAAAACTGCAAGAAAATAGGTCGTTAGCCATAAGATTCGCGCATAATTAAATTGTTATCGAAAATGTATCTATTGACGAATTAAGACAACCGGTCGTATTATTTCCTGCTATGGTCATTGCAAAAAAACAAATCAATAAAGAAAATCTTCTCGCCCAAGGTGTTCAATTATTAATGAACCAGGGCTATCACGGCACTGGACTGAAAGAAATCCTGGATGCGGTTCAAGTTCCTAAAGGTTCGTTCTACAACTATTTTCCGAGCAAAGAAAGTTACGCCGCCGAGGTCATACAGCATTATATCGAACCTTTTATACAGCAATTCGACGGATACTTACAACAGCCCGGTCTGGACGGACTAAGCGCATTAGAAAGTTACTTCAATGAACTTATCTTCGGTTTGGAAGCAGCCGAATTCAAAGGCGGATGTTTATTGGGTAATTTGATGGGGGAAATCGGTGATACCAGTGAACTGTGTCGAAAATCCTTGCAGTTGGCGGTTTATCGTTATCAGAGCCTATTAGCCGTGGGACTGAAAAAGGGGCAGACGGAAGGCCGAATCCGCCTGGATAAATCGCCGGAAGACATGGCTGCCTTGCTGGTCAACGCGTGGCAAGGCGCCATGTTGCGTATGAAGATAGAGCAATCGGTCGAACCGCTAAAAAAGTGTATAAAAGATTTACTCGGCGATTATTTCAGACTATGATGCTACAAAATAAGACGACTGGTCGTTTTTTTAACAACAGGAGAATATCATGCCTAAATACCTTATCGAAAGAGAAATCCCTGGCGCGGGTTCCTTAAGCGCCGAACAATTGCAAGGCATTTCGCAAAAATCGTGCGGCATTCTGAGTGGAATGGGACCGCAAATTCAATGGCTGGAAAGCTACGTCACCGACGATAAAGTCTACTGTGTCTATATTGCGCCAGATGAAGCCTCGGTGAAAGCCCATGCCGAACAAGGCGGTTTTCCAGCCAATAAAATTTCTCGAATTAAGACCATCATTGATCCGACGACGGCAGAAACTTAGTTGCCGTCATTTTTAACTCTAAAGAGGTGAGCTATGGAAATCAAATGGGATGCTTCAAAATGCTGTCACGCGGGTGTCTGCGTCAAGTCGTTACCGGAAGTCTTCAAAATTGAGAGCGGCGAGTTTGTCATCGACCCGGCTAACGCCGACGAACAAAAAATAAAGGATGTTGTCAGTCAGTGCCCGTCGGGCGCACTCGAATGCGCTGATTAAGTACTATCTGACTGAAAAAATAATAATTAAATACTAAAAACCTGAGAGGAAACCATGAATGCGATTACAACAAAAGCCTTAAGCCGATTAAAGATAGTCAGCTTATCCGCTGCCATTATGGCGGCATGTTATGCAGCGCCCGCACTAACCGACGAAACGTGCGTTTCGCCTTACGCCCCAGAAAATCACCGGACAGGAAGACTATGTTTATATATGGACTTTAGGTGTCGAAGGACTTGGCGATGAACAAGACAAACTGGTCACCGTCGATGTCAGGCCGAAATCCAAGACTTACGGCAAAGTCATCAACGCCCTTTCCATCGGAGGACGAAACGAAGCGCATCATTCCGGTGTCACCGACGACCGCCAATATCTTTGGGCGGCAGGCTTAGATACCAGCAAAATTTTCGTCTTCGATATTCATACCGATCCTTCAAAACCCGCGTTGACCAATACAATAAGTGATTTTGTCGCCAAAAGCGGCGGTGTTGTCGGTCCGCATACCACTTATGCCCTTCCGGGACGGATGATTTTGACTGGATTATCCAACAACAAAGACCACGGAGGTCGCACTGGGTTAGTGGAATATACCAATGACGGCAAGTATATTGATACACATTGGATGCCCACCGATAGCGATTTAGGCGGGGCGGTTAAAACCGGTAAATACGCCGATGGTTACGGATACGATTTACGGGTAATGCCGCGTCATAACGCCATGTTTACGTCGTCGTTCACCGGCTGGTCGAATTACATGATGGACTTCGGCAAAATGCTCGCCGACCCGGAAGCCATGAAACGCTTCGGCAATACCGTCGTACAGTGGGATTTACACACCAAACAACCGAAAAAAGTCTTCGACGTCCCCGGAGCCCCTTTAGAAATCCGTTGCGCATGGGATGAAAAGCACGATTACTGCTTCACCAGCACTGCCCTGACTTCAAAAATATGGCTGATTCACAAAGATAAAGCGGGTGAATGGCAAGCTAAAGAAGTTGCCGACATCGGCGATCCGTCCAAAATACCGTTACCGGTAGATATTTCGATCTCCAGCGACGACAAAACGCTCTGGGTTAATACCTTCATGGACGGCATGACCCGCAGCTTCGACATCAGCGACCCGTTCAAACCGAAACAAGTGTATGAACATAAAATAGGCGCGCAGGTAAACATGGTTTCATCGAGCTGGGACGGTAAACGCGTCTATTACACCTCGTCCTTGCTCGCCAACTGGGACAAAAAAGGCAAGGATAACGAACAGTTTTTTAAAGCTTACGATTGGAATGGAAAAGAACTAAAAGAACAAATCTCTTTAGATTTTACAAGACAAAAACTGGGGCGTCCGCATCAAATGGTGTTTGGTGCGAATAGTTTGTACGGGAAAGTTACGATAAAAAAATAAAATGCATAAAGAGGCTGTAGAGACACAAGATTTTTCGTCTCTACATTCTCACCATGAAAAAGAATACTAATTTAGTAAAAGGCTAAATACTCCATTATCCGGAAACGGTGGCGTAACTCCTAGTCCTAAAACCACAGCATCGACATAATAAAAATAACTGGTAGGTATGGGTGTCGTGGTTTTTTTCCATACCGTACCTGCAGTAGGGGTCATACAAAAATCGTAAACACCCGCTTGAACAGGCGTCGTTGAAGCCGCCAACGTAAAGGAAACATTAAAATTCTTCAAAACTGGCTGGTTGGACGTTTGCAATTGAGAGAGTTCTACAATTCTAATCGGCTTAATCTTTGTCGTGGTTAACCCCGTAAACAAGGTACCTGTATTCTTTTTAATGAAAGTTAATTTTACACAAAATTTAGCGGCAGAGTTGGTCGGCGCTACATATCCGCCAAGTCCGACGCTTACATCGATGGTTTCCGCTTTAACGTGAGTGGTTGTTGCCAAAGATAAAGCTAACAACAAAAATTTAACGCATTTCATAAACATCTCCTTATATAATTATCACTGGGTACAACGGGTTAGAACGGACTCAAACTTTTTACAAGTGCGCGTCAATCATATCATAGCCAAGAAAAAAACATATTTACGCCGATACATGAGTGCTTTATCGTGTTTTGCGAAAATAATGACGAAACGCTGGTCGGCCTCCTGATTCGGCTTTATGAAGTTTTAACTTCCATTCGTCTTTAGCCTAACGAAAGGGCTTTATGTGCTTCGATAGGCTCTCCTGAGAGGAGCCGAAGGGAAATTAAAACTTCACAAGGCCGAATCTATAAGCCTTTATTTTATTAAGAATGATTTCTTTAATACCGACATGCGATTTTAATGACTCCGGTCTAATTTAAAATCGGCAACCCAACTTACCTCAACCCCAAGTCGTAAATCGCATCCATCACCATCGTCGAACCAATCGCAATTAACAATATATCCGATGCAACTCGAACGTAACGGTATCCAGGAGGCGGCATACCGATTCCCGCTATTAATTCGGGAGGTAAATCGTAATAATCGACTTCCTGGGGTATCGGTTGACCGATTACCCATTTTTTAGCTTGTCCAGGCGGCACACAACCGTTCGATTTCTTATCCAACCCCGGCGGACATCGACCGCTCCGATATTCCTTACCAAAAAACCCATCGGCAACTATTCGATCGCGGTCGTTAAAATACCGTCCGCCGCTATACTTCGATCTATCTTGATTTTGTTTATATTGATAGCCGTGCCGACTGCGGATTTTATGCCTTTTTTCATGCTTACTATCATGTTTGTCGCCTTCGGACCCAAATGGTGAGTCGGCGCTTGCCGAGCTAACCGACAAAAACGCGATGCTCAGCATGAGTGCGGCTATTTTTGGAAATTTTAGCTGTGTCATAGGACCACCTTCAAAGCGAAATTATTTACATCTCATTTTTATGAATATCATATAAAGTCACCGCATTGTCCGCTTCAATGAGTCATCAAAAGTTATTCGACAATTATAAATTGCGCTAATGAACCGACCCGGTATTTTAGCGCCAAAAATTAAATAATGAAGAATCAGTATACCCGAACAAATTCCAATGAAAATACAACCCTCTCCGTCCAAAGACATCGACGCTTATATAGCCGAATTTCCTAATGAAATTGCCGACCTACTTCGTGAAATCAGGATTACAATTGCGAAAACAGCGCCTGCCGCCGAAGAAAAGATTAGCTACCGAATACCGACCTTTACGCTGAAAGGTAATTTGGTACATTTTGCCGCATTTAAAAATCACATCGGTTTTTATCCGGGTTCGTCCGGCATCGCAAAATTCAAGGAAGCATTATCGTCTTATGAAACCGCTAAAGGAACCGTGCGCTTTCCATTCGACAGACCGATTCCCTTCGATCTGATCGCAGCTATCGTGAACTTTCGAGTAAAAGAAAATTTGGATATGTTCGATGCAAAACGGAAAAAGTAAAGCACTACGCCAACAGTGTTGTAACGCCAAATGCGTCTTGAATCCGGGTAAATAAGGCTCTTTCGTTCGCACTGAAGCGTTCGCCACCAAACCCCAAAAAATCGCCCTCCGTGGTAGCCATTGCTACTTTTTCTGCAATGGTCATCGCCCATTGTTTATATTCGGCGGCTTCTTGTTCCGATGCTTTCTCTGCCAGCAAATCCGCAATCGCCCGGCAATCCTCCACCGCTGCATCTTGAAATTTTTCTGCAGAAGTAACGCCTTTTGCTTTGTAACGCTCAACACCCCAATCGCGTACTTTTTTCATCTTTTCCATAGCCTCCGACGCTCCCTCTTGAACATGAGGCAAGATAGCTTGAATCAACGCATTGTGAGGATAGTCTTTGACTCCTGCCATAACCGCCTGTGCATTAACGAACATTTCTTTCCCGGTTCCGAATAAACCGCTGCTTCCGGTAAAAGCCATCGCCGAGCCGATGATGTGAGGGGTATTCGCTAACAGATTCAACTCTTCTTCAGTGTAATTTAAACTCATCGGTAATTTCCTTCGAATGATTTGTGTTAAGTACTCAGTTTAACGGTATTCTTATTTCAATCGTTCATAACTACAGGAATACCTTTAACATAGGCAATATTCCGAAACAAGTAGTTCAATAGACGCATTTTATTATCCAAACAGGCTGAAAATGGATCAACCGCCAAAACCCATAAAAACAATATTTCCAGGTAATATGCGGCATTTTATTCTTGAAACCTACTATAAAACGGTGCCGTCCGGCATTCGAAGCCTTATCAAAGGCCGACGACGCGATGTGGTTTTCCGCGAAGCGATGGATGATTTCCTCAAAGCACCAAATGCGTGTGCTTATCCGGGACACCCGGTGCTTCTCGACTTGATTTACGGCTGGGGAAATGAAGCGTGGAGCGCGCGCGACGAATATCTTGCTGCGTGTATAACATATGCGTTAACGACATCGGGATCGATTCTGGAATGCGGATCCGGCCTTTCTTCCATACTCATTAGCGCAGTGGTAAAGCAAACAAACCAGCGCCATTGGATTCTTGAACATAAAGCTAACTGGCGTAATCAGGTTCAAGGCTATTTGGATTTTTACGGATTGGATTCGACAATAGTTTGCAAACCGCTAAAAGAATACGGTGATTATTGCTGGTACGATGTCGACACGGAAAGCCTACCGGCCGATTTTAGTTTGGTTTTATGCGACGGGCCGCCAAGAAGAACCAAGGGCGGACGCTATGGGCTGATACCTTGTATGAAAGAAAAGTTAAAGCCCGGCTGCGTCATCCTACTGGACGACGCTAACCGAAAAGACGAATTGGACATCGCAACACGCTGGGAATGCGAGTTACATTCTTCCTTCAACGTTCAAGGTAAAGTCAAACCTTATATCCATATGACCTTAGGAACGTCTGATAACAAAACTACTTGACCGGCTCACGACCCAATATACGAAATAAATGCAATCCGCCGTCGCCGGGCAATATCGCTGAGAGCGAACCGACAGGGAGATTCCGTGCGCCTTCCGGTATCACATCGGACGAATACGTTTCCTTTTCAGCAACATGCCAGTAAGTGCCGTCCGCACCCAAAGTATTCCAACTTGCGACGAATGAACCACCGACTTCAATTTTTTCGCGTAACGCCGCCATCGTTTTACGATGGATATCCTGCTGTGAGGGACTGCTCGCATCTTTAACCCAGGCATGATCAACGTGAATGTCCATTGGACCGGCCGGGATAACAGTTTCGACTTGCGATGCTTCAGCCGCTGACGGCTGTACACTAGAAGCACAACCCGAAATCACAAAAACCGTGCAAAACGCTAATGCGCCGTAACAAAGTCGACAATACCTACTTATGAATAACGGCAATAAAGCCGCCTGCAACCGAATTATCCAAAATACCGTAATGCTTCGGACTGTCGATAAATTCTCAATTTTCGTCCCGCAAATTGCAATTGCTAGTTTCATATTCCCACCCTTGTTTATAAATGTTTCCCGGACGGGTTAAAAGTATGGCCTAGTTTACGAATTTTGATTGATTGAAGATGTTTGAGTTGACTACGATCTCGATTTAAAAGCTACTCAGCAAGACCACCCTCGAAAATTCGAAGATTTAACGGGTGCGGTCCTACCAAATAAGCCTTCAATACAGCGTTATCGATTAAAACCTACCATTTGATGAGCTTCAAGCTTTGCCAATCGAGCCGTCAACACATTGATCGTTTCAGTTTGGTTTTGCAGGAAAGAAACTTTTTGCTCCAGAGCCGTCAACTTTAGTGCTTGTTCTTTAAGACCGATGATTTCCTGAGCTTGTTGTTTAATCGTCTCCTCAAGTTTTTGTGCCTCGGCTTGTGCGGATTGCAGCTGTTTATTCATCGTTTGAATTTCATTCAGCATCATCGGCGTTAACTTTTGATATTGCACCGTTTCAATTTTCCCGTCCGCGCCATAAGCAACCAAATCAGGGTAAATCTTGGCGACTTCTTCGGCTATCAAGCCATATTCCAAAGATTTGTTGCCGTCTTCGTAGCTTTCTTTGTAACGGAAGGTAACAGGACGAAGTTTCAGCAGATTCCGGCTGGCTTCGTTCATATCGCTTATATCTTTTTTGAACAGTTCTGATGAATTGACTGTACCCAGTTGGCCGTTACTATCGATGAACACGGGAACGGCATTGGTCATTCCTGTGGTTTTGCCGCGAATGCCGCCGATAAACGTCCGGGTATGGCCTGGTGCGCCGATTCGTATGGTAGTCGATTCCGTGGCAGCGCCAGCATTAGCGATATAAATATTGCTGCTGCCTGAAGTTAAGCTCAATCCAGCATTCGTACCAATGGCGATGTTCCCACTGCCAGACGCTTTATTTTTCAAAGCCTGAAAACCCAGCGCTGTATTGCTATTGCCAGCAGCTGCATTAACACTCAACGTCCAGGCGCCTAAGGCCGTGTTTTGGCTTCCCGTCGAACTGTTCAACATGCTGGCATAACCCTGGGCGGTGTTGTAAAGACCGGTGGATTGCCGCGTAAAGCGGACGTCCCATCCGCTGTATTATATTTCCCGAGGGGTATTGGCTCTCAATGCCTCGGCGCCGGTAGCCACATTGAGAATACCAGTGGTATTGTTGGTTAGCGAAAAAGCGCCATAAGCAGTGTTATATTCCCCTATTATTATTAAAAGCGAAAAAATATCCGCTTGCTGTATTGTAAAAGCCAGTAACATTACTGTTTAGCGCCCAAGCACCATTGCCTGTGTTACTACGGTATCCGGTATTGTTTGTTTGGAGTGCCCCAACACCCACAGCCGTATTATTATACCCATTATCATTCTGTGTAAGCGCCCCAGATCCGACAGCGGTGTTTTCATAACCATATATGTTGGAGTAGAGCGCATAAGAACCAAATCCAGTATTACTATGACCTACAAAATCTCCAGTTATATTATTTGTCAGTGTGCCTCTACCTCCAGCTGTATTTTCGTACAGATCACTATCGGTGGGATTGGGTGGCGGTTCTGCCCAACTAGTGTTAACAGTTGTTATTAGAAGTATTAAAGCAATGGGAAAAATAAGTTGAGATGCTCTGTTCATTGCCTGCCTCCAAATGTAAATTAAGTTGGTTTTGCTGTTTTCTGTCTTTTGCTTGGCGTTCACTTGCCTAAACCAACCGTTTAATGGGCTTTCATCGGAATGAACGGGGTTGTGAGGTTTCGGAGACTTAACACCGAGATCAGTGCTTTATAAGTCTGATTTTTTCAGGCTCCTTATCTACTCAGTCGGTACTTCTCTTTTACGTTTCGCATTTTTTATTTTTTGCCCGCTGAACAAAAACTATCCCTGCCAGAGGTTCTACTGCCGATTTTCATTCTTCAATTAACACGTCAGATCAAAATTAAGTTCTAATTTTATAGCTTTTAAAATAGTCACTTAACGGCAAAGCAATAGTTTTGTCAATAGGTATTATTACCTATAAGCGGAACCGAGCACTTTGCCCAATGCCCGGTCCACAGTGATCGTGGAGATAAAACTATTACGGGTTGCTTGAAAACCCTTGGTGGGATTTACAATGCTTGCACCGGTTGAATTACTTATTCCACCCAACCAAAGGCTGGGCTTCTATTTTTGCCAATCGTGCTGAAAGGAGATTGAAATCGGCAACTTCCGCTTTTAAGGCAGAAACTTGTTGCTTCAGGTCTTCCATTTTTTTGGCTTGTGTTTTTAGAGCGGCTATTTCGGTTTGCTGTTGTTTGATTATAACGGCCTGCTTTTGAAACTCATTCAACAACATCGGCGTGAGTTTTTGGTATTGCACCGTTTCAATCTTGCCGTCAGCGCCGTAAGCCACTAAATCGGGATACACCTTGACGACTTCTTCGGCAATTAGGCCGTATTCCAAGGAATTTGCACCGCTTTCATCGGCTTGTTTGTAACGGTAAGTGACAGGACGAAGTTCCAACAATTTGCGGCTGGCATCGTTCATATCTTGGATTTCTTTTTTGTAGCGAACAGACGAATTCGCTGTTCCTAATTGTCCATTGGCATCAATTAAAACCGGGACGGCATTGGCAGCAGTCGTGGTTTTACCGCGAATACCTCCGATGAAGGTGCGAGCGTGACCTGTTGATCCAATGCGAATAGTTGAGGATTCTGTCGCAACACCAGTATTGGCGATATAGATATTGCTGTCCCCTGAAGTTAAGTTAAGGCCAGCATTCACTCCTAAGGCAAGGTTGCCATTGCCAGTAGTCTTATTTTTAAAAGCTTGATAGCCAATAGCCGTGTTATTGCTCCCTGTATTGAGATACAGCGCGAAGCTGCCGCTGGCTGTATTGTTATTTCCGGCTGATTGCGGAAGTGAACCACCTACTTCAACACAACAACCAGAAAGTGCTGAAAATCCTAAAACAGTATTATTTCTACCTATAGTGTTTCCCCCTAATGCACGAGTGCCAACAGCAGTATTCGCGAAACCCACGCTATTACTATTTAGTGCCGCAACCCCAATGGCAACATTGTTATTTCCGGTATTTGTACCTAACGCACCTGTTCCCACGGAAGTATTTGCGACACCATTTTTGTTGGTCGTTAGCGCACCGGAACCGACTGCTGTGTTGTTATAACCAGCTACATTATTTGATAATGCACCTTCGCCAAAGCCTGTGTTACCCCTAATCATGGGATCTCCGGTTGTATTTAACAATGCCCCCGTGCCTCCAGCAGTATTTCCAAAACTATCGCTGAGGGTAGGATTGGGAGGAGCGCTCCAACATGGATTAATGACCTCTAATAGAACCAGGAAAGCTAATGGGAATGGAAAAATAGATTTGCGAGTCATGATAAAACTCCTAGTTGGCGTATATAAATCAGTGTTTGTAGACGGGCATATTAACATATTTACTCAGTTTTAATTATATGCCGAAATGAGGAAATGCCTTTTAATTGAGGAAATAAAGTTAAGCTTAAATCGTTCATACTTCGTCTCGCTCAGGACAAACATTTCAGTTATAAAGCCATGAAAATTAAAACTTTCAAAAACTAATGGGTATATGCGCTCTTATGGTGTAAACGAAAGTAACTAAAAACCTATACATCTTTACTTCCCATTTGTCATAATCCCCGTTTAATCGTATATTGCTGACTGTTTAAATAACCTGTTTTAACGAATGGATACGATCAGCATCCGCGGCGCACGCACCCATAACCTTAAAAATATCGACCTCGACCTCCCGCGGGACAAGTTGATTGTGATTACCGGCTTGTCCGGTTCGGGCAAATCGTCGCTGGCCTTCGATACCATTTACGCCGAAGGCCAGCGCCGTTACGTCGAATCGTTATCGACTTATGCGCGGCAATTCCTGTCGATGATGGAAAAGCCGGATGTGGATCACATTGAAGGTTTGTCGCCGGCGATTTCCATTGAACAGAAATCGACTTCGCATAACCCGCGCTCGACCGTCGGCACCATTACCGAAATTTACGACTATCTGCGTTTGCTTTACGCCCGCGCCGGTACGCCGAAATGCCCCGAACACAATACCTCGCTGGAAGCGCAAACTGTCAGCCAGATGGTCGATCTGGTATTGTCTCAACCTCAAGATCAACGCTGGATGCTGCTTGCGCCGGTGGTTAATCAGCGTAAAGGAGAACATCTGCAATTACTCGACGACTTGAAGTCGCAAGGCTTTATCCGGGCGCGGATTAATGACGTGGTGTACGACCTGGACGACGCGCCCAAACTGGATTTAAAAAAGAAACACACGATTGAAGTGATCGTCGACCGCTTCAAAATACGCCCCGATATTGCGTTACGGTTGGCGGAATCGTTTGAAACTGCGTTACGGATCGCAGACGGCATGGCGATTGCGGTTTGCCTGGAAGAAACCCCGGAAGCCGGCAAAGACCTAATCTTTTCCGAACGTTATGCCTGTCACCATTGCGGTTACAGCCTCTCGGAACTCGAGCCGCGCATTTTTTCCTTCAACAACCCGAAAGGCGCATGCAGCAGCTGCGACGGGCTGGGGGTTAAACAGCATTTCGATCCAGACCTTGTCATCCATAACCCGGATGTCAGCCTCGCCAACGGCGCTATTCGCGGTTGGGACAAACGCAATGCGTATTACTACCAAATCATTTGTTCTCTGGCGAAACATTACGATTTCGACCCGGAAACAAAGTATTCGGAATTGCCGGAAAACGTCCGGCAAGCGCTGCTTTACGGCAGCGGCAATGAATTGATTGAATTCACCTTTCCTACCGGCAGCGGCGGCACGACCAAACGGCGTTACAGTTTCGAAGGCGTGCTCGCTAACATGGATCGGCGCTATCACGAAACCGACTCTTCAATGGTGCGCGATGAACTGTCCAAATACCTGTCGCAAAAAGTTTGCACGGAATGTAACGGCGCGCGGTTGAATCCTTCGGCGCGTAATGTCTTCATTGATGAATTGCCCATTCATAATCTGACCCGCTTTCCTATCCGGCGGTCGCTGGGCTTTTTTAACGACTTGAACTTGCCAGGCAAGCGCGGAGAAATTTCTGTCAAGATCGTCAAGGAAATTAAGGAACGACTTGAATTCTTGGTTAATGTGGGCCTGGATTATCTAACACTCGACCGCAGCGCCGACACCTTATCGGGCGGCGAGGCGCAACGTATTCGATTAGCCAGCCAAATCGGCGCCGGGTTGGTCGGTGTGATGTATGTTCTGGACGAGCCGTCCATCGGTTTGCATCAACGCGACAACCAACGCTTATTAAACACCTTATTCCGGCTGCGCGACTTGGGTAATACCGTGATTGTGGTCGAGCACGACGAAGACGCCATCCGCTCCGCCGACTATATCGTTGACATAGGCCCTGGTGCGGGCGTACACGGCGGCGAAATTGTAGCGCAAGGTACTATCAACGAAATCATAAGGCATGAAACGTCGTTAACGGGGCAGTATCTATCAGGCACTATCGGCATTGAAGTACCGAAAACTACCGCAAAAATCGATAAAGACAAACTCATTACCATTCGCAACGCGCACGGCAACAACCTGAAAAACGTGACGGTTTCCTTGCCGGTCGGCTTGCTAACCTGTGTAACCGGCGTTTCCGGCTCCGGGAAATCGACGTTAATTAACGATACGCTGCACTGCCACGCCGCCCGCTTGATTAATCGCGCCGGCCTGATTCCCGCGCCTTGCGACGGCATCGACGGCTTGGAACATTTCGACAAAGTGGTCGACATCGACCAAAGCCCTATCGGACGAACACCCCGCTCAAACCCGGCAACCTACACAGGCCTGTTCACACCGATCCGCGAACTGTACGCCGCCACCCACGAAGCACGTTCACGCGGCTACACGCCGGGGCGCTTCAGTTTTAACGTCAAAGGCGGACGTTGCGAAGCCTGCAAAGGCGACGGCGTAATAAAAGTGGAAATGCACTTCCTGCCCGACATTTACGTGCAATGCGACACTTGCAAAGGTAAACGCTATAACCGGGAAACGCTAGAAATCCGCTACAAAGGCAAATCCATTACCGAAGTATTGGATATGACGGTAGAAGATGCCGCGCAATTTTTCAGCGCCATTCCCTCTTTATCACGCAAGCTGCATACCTTGATCGAAGTCGGATTAAGCTATATCACGCTGGGGCAAAACGCCACGACGCTATCCGGCGGCGAAGCGCAACGGGTCAAACTCGCTAAAGAACTGTCCAAACGTGATACCGGCAAAACCCTGTACATCCTGGACGAACCGACCACCGGCTTGCATTTCCACGACATTAAACAGTTACTCGGCGTTCTGCATACCTTGCGAGACCATGGCAATACCGTCGTCGTCATCGAACACAACCTGGACGTCATCAAAACTGCCGACTGGATTATCGACATGGGGCCTGAGGGCGGCGACGGTGGTGGTACGTTAGTGGCGGAAGGTACGCCGAAGCAGATCAGCAAAAATCTGGCTTCGCATACGGGGGAGTATTTAAAGCGGTTTTATAAAATATAAATCATCATAAATGTAATACACTCTAAATAAAAAAGAAGATTTATCTTGGAAACAAAAACCTCTACTACATTGATAATTGGTGCTGGCTTATCAGCAGCTTCTGATTTTCATCTACCTACAATGCGTGGATTTTTTACGCAAAATATCTCAGAAAATACAGAAATCAACTATTTCCTTAAGTGGTTCTACCCCAATCAAAATCCTGAAGAATACAACCTTGAAGATGTATTATCTTTTCTTAATTTATCTTGTGCCCGAATTCCTATTTGGCAAAACAATTTTCAATCTCAATCTAACAGAATACTTTTTGATAGTCTTTTAAAGTACACGAAAATGCGCCTAGAAATACCTGTTAATTCTATATGCAGTTTGCACGAATCACTTTTTCAGACCCTTAAAGAACAAGACACTATTATTTCATTTAATTACGATTTGGTGGCCGATAGAGTGCTCCTAAATATCGAGCCACAACAAAATGATCGTCCAGGTCTAGATACGCGAATGGGAAAAATTTCTGGCCTATTAGGGAGATTAAATATTTGGAATGATCCTCCACCATCTCTCTTACCGAGAGAGCAAAAATGGGGATTTTATCTAAAATTACATGGCTCTTTAGATTGGTTGTATTGTGAAACACCCGGTTGTGAAAATAATGTAAATATTTTTGCATGTGGTGTCTCTGAACTATCGGAAGGACAAGCTGAGGGAATGCCATGCCGTTATTGTGGGGCATCTCTCAAAACATTCATTATTCCGCCTGTTGCAACAAAACGCCTAGAGGACAGAGGGAGAATGGCATTTCTTTGGAATATTGCTCTAAGACAGTTGAGCAGTGCAACTCGGATAGCTGTTATTGGTATTTCGTTTGCGCCCAGCGATTTTGAGCTTAGGTGGTTAGTACGACAAGCAATAGAATTAAGGGTGCAGAAGTATTATGAACTACATGTAGTCAACCCATCTAAACACGACCGCCAAAATATCATCAAATTATTTCCAGGTATTGACAGATCGGTTTATGAATACGAAACCGTGAAAGACTACATAGACAATAACCCAGTTGATTGTTAAAACTCAATATATTACGCATTGCATCCCATTTGCGGGAACATTTGAAATTCAACAGTTTTGCAGGGTATGAAATGCAAATACTTTAATTTTTTTGTAATCACTTGCCTAAACAGTTCAATTTCATCAAACTTTCATACATATTCTTCAATATTTGAACCCCATTTATCCGTATCAACGCCTTGCTTCACCTTAAAGATAAACGAAGAACATGGTCACGTTGATACGTTATCCACCAGTCCATGTTTTACCGGCCAGATTGTTGAGGATACTGACATTACTGCGTCAGCTCGTTTAGGTAATAGTAAAATCCGATGACGTCACCGGCGGCAAGCCGATCAAAGTCGCAATCTGAACCGCAGCTCCTGCGCCGGTACCATCGGCGTCATAGAACAACGCCCCGGAATCAGTTTCGTACAAAACGAAATCATTAGCATCGCCGGCTGCTCCGTTTATGCTCGCACGAAAATTTGCGGCTTGAAGAAGGCCCGTTGCAGTCAACCCCAGAAAAATTGAATTTTCGAGTTGAATCTTATCAACCCCATGCACAAAGTCGGAAACGGTGTCGAGGTTTGTAGTAGCGTTAAGTGCTGTATCAAAACGGAACACGTCGGAACCGCTACCTCCGATCAAGGTATCGTTGCCGACCCCGGCGCTAACCCTGTCGTTTCCCGCGCCGCCATCGAGTATTTGGTTACCGGCGCCGGCAACCAGAAAATTTGCCGATCCATTGCCGGTGCCGCTAAAAGCAAGTATGCCTGTATAGGTTAGGATTTCAACTTCCGACCCGAGTGTATAACTGGCAAGATTTGTTTTTACGGTATCCGTTCCACCCCCAGCGATTTCGATTGTTGCATCTGTTGCCGAGCCGACAACGTAAATGTCATTGCCGGCTCCGCCGGTCATGATATTGGTTCCAGTTAGACCGCTTAATGTGTCCGCACCGTCACCACCGTTGAGGGAATCGTTCAAAGCGCCTCCGGTGATTATGTTGGCAAGGGTATTGCCGGTGCCGGTGAAACTTGTAAGGCCGGTATAGGTTAGATTCTCGACGTTTGCATCGAGCGTGTAGTTTACAAGCGATGTTTTAATGGTGTCGGTGCCTTCTAGCAAGTTTTCAATCACTGTGTCACCGATATCCACCACATAGGTATCGTTGCCTAAACCTCCCTGGTAAATATCAGCACCCGCCGCTCCTACGAGCGTATCGTTTCCACCCAAGCCAATCAAGGTATCTACACCAACGCCTCCTGTGATTGTATTTGACAACTCGTTGCCCGTACCGGTAAAAGCTGCTGTTCCGGTGAATTTTAAATTTTCGATATTATCGCCGAGCGTGTAATTGGTAAGGGTCGTCCTAACTATGTCGGAGCCCGAGGCTAAGTTTTCGACGACGACATCGCCAACTTCACCGACGACGAAAGTATCGTTGCCGAGTCCGCCTTCCATTCTATCAACACCAGCACCGCCATTGAGGGTATCGTTTCCGCCTAGTCCGAGTAAAATATCCCCCTTAGTCGTTCCCAACAAAATGTCCGGGCCATCGTTACCGGAGATTATTAACCCACCCAAAACAGTCGTCACGTTGATGGTGACATTTGCACTGTTAGAATTCAACGTTCCATCGCTGGCGATATAGCTGAAACTTGCCGCACCGGTAAAACCTGCCGCGGAAGTAAACGTAACAGTGCCGTCGGGATTGCGTACTACAGTGCCACCGATACCGCTAGTAACGCTTGCAATAGTCAATATCGCGTTGTCGACATCGGTGTCATTACCAAGCAGTTGTGCTGCGGTAAATGTGGTCGATAGCCCCGTAATCGCTGTAAGTAGATCATTATTTGCCACCGGGGCATCGTTAACCGGCGTAATGTCCAGGCTAGCGGTTGAGGAGGTCGTTAACGTCCCATCGGATGCCGTGTAATTAAAAATCGCAGAGCTGTTATCGTTCAGCGCTGGCGTGTAGCTCCAAGTTCCGCCACCGGTATTAATTAATTTGCCGTTGCTCCCGGCAGCCAACGTCAATGAAGTTATCCTAGGAGTAGGGCCGTCGACGTCGGTCACGCCGGCAAGAAGCTGAGCGGCGGTGATTATACGTGCGCCACTATCTTCAGCAATTGCCGAAAGCACAACCGGGGTTGCCACCGGGGCGTCGTTCACCGGTGTAATATCCAGGCTAGCGGTCGAGGACGCCGTTAACGCTCCATCGGATGTTGTGTAATTAAATATTGCGGACGCGCTGTCGTTCAGGGCTGGCGTATAGCTCCAGGTTCCGACCCCGGTGTTAATCAAGGTGCCTTTGCTGCCCGCAGCTAGTGTCAATGCTGTGATCGTCGGCGCAGGGCCATCGACATCGGTCACACCGGCAAGAAGTTGAGCGGCGGTGATAATATGCGAACCACTGTCTTCAGCAATCGCCGTGAGCACGACCGGGGTTGCAGCCGGGGCGTCGTTTACTGCTTGAACATTAACAGTTACGCCGGTGCTGTTGGAATTGATTAGGCCTTCGGTTGCAATGTAGGTGAAATTCGCAGTGCCGTTGAAATTGGCGGTAGGCGTAAAGGTTATTGTGCCATCGCTATTTAGCACAACCGTACCGCCGACACCGTTAGCGACACTGGCGATACCGATCGAATTGGAATCGTTTCCGAGTAAATCCGCGGCAGTGTAAGTTACGGAGTTATCCTCTGTAGCTGCCAGTATGTCTGGATTCGCAACCGGAGTAACATGGACGTTGATTTGTCCTCCGCTTGCGGTAATGCTCGCAGCGACTACATTCGGTAAGTCGATCAGATCGTCGTTATCGCTTAAACCGCCTTCTATGAAGATATACGTGTGTATACCACCTCCGGCTATCGTTGCGGTGAATGCAACCGAAGCCCCGACAGGGCCGATGGTATTACGCTGCAAATAGTCGACGGCTGCCGCCACATCGCCTGCCGTGGTGAGCGGGAATGCAGTGGAAAATATTTCGGTATCGTCAAAGCTAATGATACCGTTTACGATGTTATGTGACGCAATCACCACGGGCACAGCCTTGGTGGTGGTGTTTAGCTCCAACTTCGAATTGATGTTGGTTGTGACCGTTCCATTCGTTGCCAACGATGCATTTGCATAGCCGATCACATCGCTGATGCCGGCGACCGATCCTGCCGTGAAATCCGTAATTACATCGTAACCGGATACGCTCCCGATTGACGTTCCGCCGCCGCCACCGCCGCCTCCACCGGCGCCGACCGTTAGAGCGCTGTCGCCCGCTGCAAAGTTAAATAAATCGCCATGACTTCCGCCGCTCAGAGTATCCGCGTCGGTTCCGCCGGTGACGGTATCATTCCCGCTGCCCCCGTTAATGCTATCAGTGCCTGCTCCGCCTATAAGAACATCATTTCCAATTCCGCCGTTGATGGAATCCGCGCCGGTTCCACCGGTTAGATTATCGGCGCCGAGTCCGCCGGTAACGGTAAAGCCCTCGGATTGACCGGTCAACGAGATGGTAACGCCATTTGTTGCGGTGCTCGCCGAAATCGCTTCGACGCCGGTGATGTTGTTGTTGACAGCGCCCAATCCATTTAAATCGCTGGAAGTCGAGGTCAAATTGATGGTATCGGAACCTTGTCCGAGATCGATATTTCCGCCGCCGATAATGATCGAATTAAGTTGTGCTCCATTAAGAGCGACAGTGTCATTGCTTGTTGTGCCTCTCAAGTTACCGGTGCTTATATTGGCAAGCGTCGGCGTTGCCGCCGCCGTAATGTCGCCATTCGCTATAACATTCAGCGTGTTGGTTGCACCGATCAAATCTATAGCCGCGAAATTATTCCATTGCGATGCGGACATTGACACCGTATCCGAGGCGGCGCTTCCGGTTAGATTTTCGATTCTAGTAATCGACCCCACCGAAAGATCGACAGTAACATTGCTAATCAAGGCGATGGTGTCCGAACCGGCGCCGCCGTCGAGCGACTCGCCGGCTACAAAATCTCCACTGGCAAGATTGATTGTATCGTTACCCAGACCGGCAACAATTGTATCCGCTCCGCTTCCTCCCGAAATTGTGAAGGCTTCGGTCTGGCCTGTCAGCGAGATATTGACACCGGCTGCAGCGCCTCCCGCAGGCGCCACCGCAATCCTTTCAACCCCGGAGATGGAGGCATCGATTGCCCCTAGCGCATTCAGGTCGGCCGAGGTTGAACTTAGCGTCAGCGTATCGGTACCGGCTCCGAGATTGACGGTACCCGCGCCGATTAGAATCGCATTGAGCTGCGCGCCGGAAAGCGTGATCGTATCATTACCACCCGCCGCCGTTCCGACGAGATTACCGGTCGTCACATTGGTAATGGCTGCTGGGATGCCTACCGCACCACCGCCAAGCGTACCGACAAGGCTGGCAGTCACATTGAGAATATTGACGCCTGTTCCCAAATCGATCGACGTTGTAATGCCTCCCCATTGAGAGAATGACATGGTCAATTGGTCGTTACCGGCACTACCGGCGATCAGCTCGATGTTGGTCAATATGCCCGTGTTAAAATCGACGATAGTGGCATTCGTGAGTAAAAGCTTGTCGGCATCCGTTGCCGGAATTACGTTGGTTCCGCCATTGATGGATTCACCTGCCGCAAAATAGCCGTTGGCGAGCCTGATAATATCGTCGCCGCTGTTGCCGTCGATGATGTCCGCCATGATCGAGCCGGTAATGACATCGTTTTCCAGGCTACCCTGGATGTCGATTATGTCTGTCACTGACGTCCAGTTAGTAAACGTCCAAAGCGATGCATCGAACGACCCGCCTGTCCCGGCAGCATCGAGGAAGGTAATATTGATGGCTTGATTGCTTCCGGCAACGCCGGTAACAGCGAGATTGTTCGTAAATAATCCGGGACCGAATTGCTCGGCCAGCATTTTTGCAGTCCCAGTGCCTGCTGTATTACCGAACGAAAGTCCTTCGATGTTGAAAAATAAAGCAGGAGGAGCGACCGGCGCGACCAATGATGCCTTGCCAAGATCGATTGTTACCCCATTACCGGCAACACCGATTTGAACAATGTCGAATCCAGCACCGCCGTCGATAGAATCCTGGGAACGAACGATTCCGCTCCCCGGATCGGCTAAGGTATTATCGACCTGATTTCCGGCGGTATAGATTATGGTGTCATCGCCCGCTGTCGTGCCGTTACCCAGACCGTCAAACAAATCCTCACCCGCAGTGGCGTTAACTATCGCCATCACGCCCTTGTAGACTTCCATGCCTTGCACCGTCAGCGGCACTTTGCCTGAAGCAAACTCGGAATTCACATTTAACTCCCAGTTACCGCCAAGTATGCCCGCCCCGACCTTTTCTGTTGAAGCAACAACCGGTACGCCGCAAGAAGCAGATAGCGCTTCCACGAAAGCCTTACCGCATTCGCCCTTGGCGGTTTCGCAACTCCACAATTGCAAACTTCCGTTCTTACCCAGAGCGCGGCCGATAGCCGACATTTCCTCCTGAAAGTCCCCGATATTTTCTATTGCAAGTGTTTCTGCTCCAAAATTTATTTCACCGGGCTGTCCGTGCGCCAACAAATGGATGACTTTCAAGTATCGGCCGGCGACTGCCTCGACAATCTGCGCTACAGCCGATCGGGTAGGCGATACGATAACCGGCTCTACGTCATGACGCAGGTTCGATATTAGCAGATCGATATCGCTAACATTACGATCGATAAATACTATTTCTTTGGTTGTTGTCATGGCGAGTGGGGACCTGTTGAATTTAGTTGTTGTTAAAAGAGAGGCTTACCGGTTTGTCTTAACGATTGTCAATTTGCACTAGGCTAATCCAAGTAACTGCAGAGAGCCGGTTGAACTGCATGAATTAACTCCACATACTATTGAGTCAGATTTTTAAAATCTGAACTGTTCATACCGAGCAAGTCGAAGCACAGAACACAATTCGACAGGCTCAAGGCGAATGGGACTTAATACTTCACAGGGCTGAATCTATAAGATCCGACAGTTAATAAACTTGGTCGTTGTCATTAATTGCAAAAATTCATGATTAAGTTCATCGTTGTAAATTATTTTCTTTTATTGGTTGGTGATTCGATTTTCAAGCTTAAAACTATGTAATTCGAGTTTCTATCCGTATGATTACTTAGTCGCACTAGATAAAAGCGGACTTACAGAAATAATCAGCGATGTTTTTTTTTGTTTTGTAATGCAAAATTCGGTAAATGTTTCAAAAAAATTTTTTGCGCAAATTAAAAGATATTCACCCCGTAAAAATGAACAACTTTGTGATTTGTAGAATGTGCCGAGGTGTGAGACGCATTCTATGACTCTTACCAAAACGCTATAGATCGAATAACCGTTCTGTAATTTCAACTTTTTCTCTATTGCTCCTCAATAATTGTACAATGTAATATTTTTCGCCTTGTTCATTTATCGCACCATGAATCGCAGTCGAAATATCGCTTTTCTTAAGTTATTCTTTTTTTCACTGATTTTTCTCGGCTGTAATCCTTCTATGTCAGAAGTTCACGGCATATTAACCGGTACAACCGATTACATCGGCCGCGGTTATACCAAAAGCAACAGCGATTTCGCTATTCAGGGCAATCTAGACTATCAACATGAATCCGGAGTTTATATGGGCGCTTCGGCATCTAATGTTAATTTCGGTGACCGGTATTTTGCCGATTCCGCAAAAGTTGAATTCGCGCCTTATTTCGGTTTCACGCACGAATTAACTAAGAACCATGACTGGCGTGTCGATGTGCAATGGACCCGTTACCTCTATGACGGCAAGATTTTCGGTCGGGATGCCGACTACAACGAATTTTACCTGTTTGTGCATTACCGCGACTTACTGACCTTACGGGCCGGTATCTCCGATAACTTTTACAACCAAAACGCCATCACCGGCGATTATGAAGGCACTCTGCGTTACCCGATCACCGATTACTTACAAATTTCTTCGAGCGTCGGGTACAGCCAAGTTGAAAAAGTCTTAGAGTACGATTATTTGTACTGGAATGCCGGTTTAACCGCCTACTATAAATTCATCTCCGCCGATCTGCGTTACTTACAATCTTTTGAAGCGACGAATTCGGAAGTCACTTCCTGGCAGTACGATCCGGAATTTCTACACGCCACGGTTGTATTTTCTCTTTCCGTCGGTTTTTAATACCTGTCTTCTACTGTCAGTAATTAAACAACCGATCCCTTTTTGTATTCCTGCAGAAAAGTGTTATGAAGTACACTGTAACGCTATAGTTTGCATTTCGATGACTTCACAACGGAGTATTTGATGAGGATTTCACCTATTTTAACTAGCCTGATAGCAGGCACTTTACTGACGGCTGCATTCACCGCCGCTTCAGCAGAAAAATTCAAAGTTTGCGCCGATCCGCTTAACCCGCCTTATTCGTCAAAAAAACAAGACGGTTTTGAAAACAAGATAGCCGAATTGCTTGCCAAGGAACTCGGTCAGACAGTCGAATACACATGGCTTCCGCAGCGTATCGGCTTTATCCGTAACACCTTAATGGCGCCGGTGAAAGAAACAGATGTCGATAGCAACGAGTTCAAATGCGACGTTGTGATGGGTTTACCCACCGGATACGATCTGACCGAGACGACCATTCCTTATTACAAATCGACTTATGTTTTACTAATCGCAAAAGGCCGCGGTTGGGACGATATCACCTTGGATGCCGCCCAACTTACCAATGTATCTTTAGAGCGGCAGGAAAAACTTAAAATCGCCATGTTCGATCAAGGTCCTGGTACTGTTTGGCTGCAAAAGAGCGGTTTACTGGATTACGGTATTCCTTACCAAACCATGTCCGGCGATGAAGAAAAAAACACCGCCATGCAAATCGATAAGGACCTTAAAGCCAAGAAAATCGACATGGTGATTATTTGGGGACCGATGGCGGGCTATATCATTTCGCAAAGCCCTAAGAACAGTTATACCGTGATTCCGATGAAATCGACGCCCGGCATGCAATTCGATTTTACGATTTCGATGGGTGTTAGGAAATCGGATAAAGATAGAAAAGCTGTATTAGATCGATTGATATTGAAAAAATCAAAAGAAATCAAGGCTATTATCGCCGGTTACAACGTTCCGTTGTTATAAGATACAGACAACTATGCGCTTTGCGATCCAAGTGAATGCCAGCCCGAATCAATCGTATTCCGGTTACAGCGCCTATCGATTTTGCAAAGCTGCCTTGTCGCAAGGCCATGAGGTGTTCAGGGTATTCTTTTATCACGACGGCATTTATCACGCTTTCAAATATAACTCCCCGCCGGACGACGAGTTTCAACTCACATCAGCCTGGGGAGAATTAGCGGAACGACATAAGGTCGACCTTATCGTCTGTATTTCCGCTGCGCAACGTCGCGGTTTGCTTTATGCCGACGAAGCGAAGCGGCGACATAAACAAGACGATGATGTAGCCGCCGGTTTTCGCATCGGCGGTTTGGGGCAATGGATTGAAGCCTTAATTGAAGCCGACCGGGTTATCGTGTTCGGATAACATTCAGTTAATGCAATGAAAAATATTTTGTTTGTTTTGAGTAAACCGCCGCACAGCGGGGCTTATTTGCAAGAAACGCTGGATACCGTAATTACAGCCGCCGCATTCGATCAGGAGGTGAATCTTCTATTTCTAGATAAAGCGGTCTTTCAATTAAAAAAACACCAACAACTCTCTGATACAGGACTAAAAGATACCGCTCCTATCTTTAAAGCCTTGCCGTTTTATAATATTCAAGACTTTTATGTCGAAACCGAATCGTTACTGGAAAACGGCTTGTCTGCAGAGAGCTTGAATGAATCTGTCAAATTAATATCTCGCAATCAAATCGGCATATTTCTTAAACAGTTCAACTTACTTTTGAATTGCTAGTTCTTTTAGCCTAATTCATTTGTTTTTAAAAATAGTGACTTATATCGTTTAGCTTGGTAAAGTAAAGTTTCATCTTTTTTACGCGATTTGTCCAAGTAATGAATAGTGCGTAGAGAAAATTATTATTAATAACAGCACAGTGAGGTTTTACTATGAGTATATTCAGCTCCATTCTTGCAAAACTGGGTATCGGCAGTGCCGAAGCTGCTGAGGTAACTACAGAATCCGCACCGGCAGCATCCGCCCCGGCAGCCGCAGCGATTTCGGAAGTCGATGTCGTTTCAAAATTAGAAGGCTTGGCCGGCGCCCATGCGGAAAAACTCAACTGGAAAACATCCATTGTCGATTTGATGAAACTGTTAGGCTTAGACAGCAGCTTATCGGCACGCAAAGAACTGGCGACCGAATTGGGTTGTCCGGGCGATAAAATGGGTGATTCCGCTCAAATGAATATGTGGCTGCATAAAACCGTCCTGCAAAAACTCGCACAAAACGGCGGTAATATTCCTAAGGAATTACTGGATTAAACTTTACAACCTCCTAATTAAATTACCCGGCAATTTGTCAATTCGATCGCCGGGTAGCATCTCATTAAAACGATCTTCAACACGTTATTTCGCAAGCTCTGAATAAGTCCTTCGACACGGCTCTCCTGAGTTTATCGAAGGGCTCAGGACGAGCTATTCAGACTTCAAAAGGCCTAATCCATAATTGAAACAGATCAAACTGTTATTTCCCAATCTTTAATGCAGGTTTTAATTTTGGCCTTATTTGCTCGTAATTTGTCATTGCCCTATTCGTCAAAAAGCGTAAATTAGTTTCATAGTCTCTAACTCTCAAAAATACGATTTTTATTTATTTTCGGGAGAATGATACCGATATCTGATCGCTTACGATCAGAAACCGTTTGCTGAAACGAATTAGGAGAAGCTGTCATGATTACGACTGACGAACAAATTCAAACGCTGACCGGCCAACTCAAAGAATTAAGCCTCAAGATCGCCGTACTTTCTGCGAAACAAGAAGCGGCGGTAGCTACGGCAAGAAAGTTTACTGAAGAACTCGACCTTCTGCGGACGAAACAACTTTCTACAACCCAGCAATTACGCGAATTGGAACTGCATAAGAGTGGAATGTATATGTGGGAGAATATCGGGGACGGCGGTTAAGCGCTGATATTAAACAATTACTTAAACCAAAACCAACTTCTATAGCTGGTTTTGGTTTGCCTTATAGTTCGCCCAACATAACCATGTAGGTGTCGTTTTTGCTAGATTTATTGCTTCCAAAGGCAAGAACCGCTTGCTTTTTCAATAGCATCTAATCTTTTTTGATGTTCTTCGAATTCATGTTCGTTGCAGCGGACGACTGTCAAAGGCGGTCTGTTTTTCGCCGTCAGTTTTGTTTTTTGAATCGTTCCAGCTTCCTGATTCGACGTTTCTCCCTCATCTAACAGAGAAGATTGACCGCCAGTCATCAATAAAAAGACGTCCGCCAGAATTTCCGCATCCAGCAACGCACCATGCAGTTCGCGATGGCTATTGTCGATTGAATACCGTTTGCACAACGCATCAAGACTGTTACGCTGCCCCGGATGCTTTTTTCTGGCGAATGCCAACGTATCGAACACGGTACTAAAATGATCCAATGTTCGAATAGCGTCGGTTAATAACGAAAATTCATAGTTGATAAAACCGACATCGAAAGGCGCATTATGAATAACAAGCTCGGCGCCTTTATGAAAGCAACAAAATCGTCAAGAATATCGGCAAATCTCGGTTTGTCTTCCAAGAATTGATTCGTGATGCCGTGTACTTCGATAGCGCCCTGATCTATCTCCCGCTCAGGGTTGATGTAGACATGAAACCCTTTACCGGTCAGTCGGCGATTAACCAGCTCTACGCATCCTATTTCGATAATCCGGTGACCGTCTTGAGGATTCAGACCTGTTGTTTCGGTATCGAGAACGACAATCCGGTTTGAAACGATGGGTTTAAGCATGTCCGTTCATTATTTATTTGATCATCTGCCGCCGTCACGCGAACGGATTTTCAATAACAATGGTTTCGTCCCGCTCTGCGCCTGTCGACAATATTGTCACCTTAACGCCGACTAATTCTTCTATTCGTTTGATGTACCGCTTTGCATTTTCCGGTAAAGCACTGAAATCCGTAACACCCGCAGTCGTTCCGCTCCATCCCGGCATCTCTTCGATAATGGCTTCGCACTGCTCATATTGATCCGCGCCCAGCGGCGCCGTGTCGGTCAATTTTCCGTTAAGTTTATAGCCTGTGCAAATACCGATTTTTTCCAAACCGTCCAATACATCCAGTTTAGTCAGACAAATCCCGCTCAAACTGTTCAATTTGGCGGATTTGCGCATGGCAACGGCATCGAACCAACCGCAACGACGTTTCCGTCCGGTCGTGGCACCGAACTCATGGCCTTTCGTCCCTAAATGGTCGCCGTAAGCATCATGCAATTCAGATGGGAAAGGACCGTTCCCCACGCGTGTCGAATAGGCTTTGGTTATTCCTAATACATAATCCAAATCCAACGGTCCGATACCGCTACCGGTCGCCGCACCGCCCGCCGTGGTACTGGACGAGGTCACATAAGGGAAAGTTCCGTGATCGATATCCAACAACGCACCTTGCGCGCCTTCGAATAATAGATTACTGCCCTGTTCCTGATAACGGTATAAGCTCTCGCTGACATCGGTCAACATCGGCTTGACTTGTTCGCCTAACTTCAACGCCTCATCAAGCGTTTTTTGAAAATCAACGGCTTCGGCTTGATAGTAGCCGGTTAGCATGAAATTGTGATAATCGAGTAAGTCTTTAAGCTTTTCTGCAAAAATGCTTGGATTTAATAAATCGCCTGCTCTTAAACCTCTTCGTCCGGCTTTATCTTCGTAGGCCGGACCGATGCCGCGACCGGTCGTCCCGATTGCTTTGCTTCCCCGTGCTTTTTCACGCGCTTGATCGAGCGCAACATGGACGGGCAATATGAGTGTACAAGCTTCGCTAATTAAAAGACGATTTTTAACTGAGATACCGGCTTTTTCCAATAGCTCGATTTCTTCCATCAATGCATTTAACGACAGGACGACGCCGTTTCCGATCATACACTGCACGTTCTCCCGCAGAATACCGGACGGAATCAAATGCAGAACAGTTTTTTTGCCTTTAATGACCAAGGTATGACCGGCATTATGTCCGCCTTGAAATCTCACCACGGCTTGAACCTGCTCGGTCAATAAATCGACCAGCTTGCCTTTACCTTCATCACCCCATTGAGTGCCAATAATTACGACATTTTTTCCCATGTTTATTCCAAGCTTAATCTTCTAATGTCTTCTTTATCGCCCAGCCATGATCGTGTTCGACCAAAACGGCGTTACAACCCATTTCTTTTGCTCCACCCGTTTGCCCAGGCAATTGCCGGATGACCGTATGACCTTTTGCTCTTAAATCTCTGATCGTCTCTTCTATTTCATCGTTTGCCAGGAAGGGTGCAAAAATCCTTTTTGTAATTAATTCTTGAGCCGTTCGTTTTCCTAACAAAGCCAGCACTTTCAAATCCGCGCTAAATCCTGTTGCCGGGCGTGCTCTGCCGAACACTGCGCCGATATTATCGTAACGTCCGCCGCGAGCGATTTCTCTGCCGATTTCAGGAACAAATGCGGCGAATACCGCACCGGTATGATAATGATAACCACGCAACTCCGCGAGATCAAAACTAATCGGCAAATTCGGATATCGATGAGCGAGTTTATCGGCAATCTTTTCAATCTCGGTTAATGCCTGGTGAACGTCTGTATCTGCGTTAACAAGCGCATTGTGCGCTTTTTCGATCACTTCTATGCCGCCATTCAACTCGGGGAGCCTCAACAGCATTGTTTTTACATCGTCATTTAACGACAGTTCCGCCATCAATTCCACAAGCTCGTGTTTTGCTTTCCGCTGCAAAACATCAAACAAATTACTTTCGACGGCCCGATCTAACCCCGCTTGTTTAGAAAGTCCGCGGAAAATTCCGACATGCCCCAAATCGAGATGCACATTTAACACCCCTGAATAAGCCAAGGTTTCAAGCATCAAATTGATAACTTCGACATCGCTTTCAATACCGGCATGTCCGTATAATTCAGCGCCGATTTGCATCGGACTTCGGGTTTTTTCTAAGGGATCGCCGCGCGTATGCAGAACCGTTCCGACATAACATAATCTAGTCGGATGCACCTGCTTAAGTTGATGAGCATCCATTCGGGCGACCTGCGGAGTCATATCAGCCCGAAAACCTAAAGTTTTTCCGCTGATTTGGTCGGTCAGCTTGAAGGTTTGCAGATCAAGGTCGTGTCCCGATCCCGTCAGTAATGAATCGATAAAATCGATCATGGGAGGGATGACCAGCTCATAGCCCCAGCAATTAAATAGCTGAAGGAGTCTGGAACGTAAGTTTTCAAGATACTTCGCTTCCTCAGGCAATATTTCTTCTATACCTTCCGGTAACAGCCAGGAATCTTTTTGTTGCATATTTTCCGGTACCTACTCAAACAAAACGCCCCACACGGGGCGTTTTAATTATACTGTTTGCAAGACGTTTACAAGACGTTCGTGTATTAAAACCAATCCGGCAACAGGTTGTTCTTTGATATTTAACTTCTCAGTTTATTTTCCCGAACCTTGGTTTTTAAAATACTTAAAGAAATCGGATTCAGGATCGAGCACCATCATACTACCTGAACTGGAAAAAGTCTTTTTGTATGCGTTCATGCTGCGAACAAAGGTAAAAAACTCAGTATCTGCGCCGAACGCATTGGCATAAATTTCAGCCGATTTCGCATCGCCCTCGCCTCGAAGCGTTTCCGCTTCTTTAAAGGCATTCGCCAAAGTGACAACGCGTTGCCGGTCTGCATCGGCGCGGATTTTTTCAGCCGCTTCGGAGCCTTGCGATCTGAATTCGCGGGCTACACGCTCACGTTCGGCTTCCATTCGTCTAAACACCGAACTACTGACCTCTTCTGGCAAATCGATACGTTTTACCCTGACATCGATAACTTCAAGCCCCAAATTGGATGCAGCGGGCTTTAGATTTTTTATCAATATCTCGCGAATCGCTTCACGGTCGGTAGACACTAACTGCTTGATATTGCGTTTACCGAATTCGCCCCTAAAAGCGTCCTTGGTAATTTGATCTAACCGCGAATTAGCTTGTTCGCTCCGGCCCGATACAGCGGTGTAGAACTTATTTACATCGCCGATGCGCCATTTAACAAAGGAGTCGACAATAACGTTCTTCTTTTCTGCCGTTAAGAACCGTTCCGGCTCGGAATCCATCGTCTGAATTCGAGCATCGAATTTTTTAATATTGTTGATGAAAGGGATCTGGAAATGCAGTCCCGGTTCGTAATCCGATTTTTGAATTTGGCCGAACTTGAATTTTATAGCTTTTTCGGTTTGACCGACGGTGAATAGGGACATCGAACCGATCAAGATTGCAAAACCGACAGCGACTATTACTTTATTGTCTATCATTACCGCCCCCTTCCGTCACGGTCGCGACCACGTACCGACGGTCTATCAATCACTTGTGTTTGCTCGACATCTACAGATGAACGTTTAATACTGTGTCGTTCCGAACTCGAACTAGAAGATTGAGAGCTAATGTTTTCCTCGGGTTGTGCTACAACCGCTTGGTGTTCTTTAATCATTTTATCCAGCGGCAGGTACATCATGTTATTTCCGCCTTTGACATCGACTATGACCGAGCTTGTTTCTGATAGAACCGACTCCATCGCTTCTAAATAGAGACGCTTACGCGTCACATCCGGCGCTTTCTTGTATTCATTCAACAGCTTGGTAAAACGGCTGGTTTCACCTTCGGCCTGGGCGATAACTTGTTCCTTATAACCTTGAGCTTCCTGAATTTTTCTAGCCGCCGCACCACGTGCTTTAGGAACGACATCGTTTGAATAAGCTTCAGCCTCGTTGATAAAGCGCTGTTGGTCTTCGCGCGCTTTAATCGCGTCTTCAAATGAATTTTGAACTTGTTCAGGCGGTTGAGCATCTTGCAAGTTCACACTCGATATTTGAATTCCAGAATTGTAGGCATCGAGTGTTTTTTGTATTTCTGACTTTGTTTGTGCAACGACTTCGCTACGGCCTTCAGTTAACACGAAATCCATATTGCTTCCGCCGACAACCCCGCGAAGTGCGCTTTCGGTCACTTGAACCAGTGTTGATTTTGGATCGGCTAAGTTGAAGACATAATCTTTCGCATCTTTAACTTGGTATTGAACAGCGAGTTTTACATCAATGTAGTTTTCATCTTTCGTCAACATCAATGCTTCTTTGGGTACTGGAACACTGCCTTGCGCTTGTCCGCCAGCCGATGAGCGATAACCTATTTCAATGAATTGCTGTTCTTTAACGTTGATTTTCTCAACCGTTTCAATCGGAACCGGTATGTGCCAGTTTAATCCTGAATTCGTGGTGCCGATGTACTGTCCAAATCGTGTTTCAACACCTTGAAATCCCTCGTCAATAATGTAAAGTCCGCTCAGAAGCCAAACGGCAAATAAACCGCCGGCAATATAGCCCATGTTTTTCATCGCGTTTCCAGATGAAAAAATTTGCGGAGATTCTCCACCGCCTCCAGACTTACCACCGCCGAAGATATTGCTTAATTTCTCTTGTAACGTACGAATAGCTTCATCTAGATCGGGCGGGCCTTTTTGATCCCCTCGACCGCTCCAAGGATCTTTTTTATCGCCACCTGGCTCATTCCACGACATATGTCTGCTCCATTTATGGATTATTTATATTTGTCTCTCAGTATTTTCGCATTAAAACACAGACTTTCCTTATCTGCGTGACGCTAGAAATCCTGTCATTGTATCTTAATAACGCAAATTCTCGTTGATTAAAGTTCCGGCTTGGCTATTTGCTTTTGTTAGTACTACGTTGAAATTGTTAATTCGATTGCGCTATTAAACCATTTCTTCGGTTACAACAGATTTAAGTAGCCCTAGGTATTTGTTATCTATCTCAATTATCAAATCGCTACCGCCCGAATCATTAATATGCTCGTCAATAATTTTTGCGCAAGAAAATAATTTGGCTCGAATTTCGCCTTGATCGGGCTTTAAATAACAGATTTTTTTAAATTTCGAGGGCGTAAACAACTCGGCTAAAACGTTTAATAGTAAATCGACCCCTATTCCGTTTTGAGCGGATAACCAAATCCTAACAGGATTACCCGATTCATCCCGGTCTATTCTGGGTTGCCTATCGCTCAATAAATCGATTTTGTTGAAAACCTCTAAGCGTTTGATTTTATCCGCCCCGATTTCATCCAGAACTCGATTTACTTCAGAAATAATCTCGTCCCGGTTTTCAGCTTGGGCGTCGATGACGTGCAACAACAAATCGGAAGTTGCCGCTTCTTGTAATGTCGATTTAAAAGACGCCACTAATTCGTGCGGCAAATGACGGATAAATCCGACCGTATCTGCTAGAACGATTTCGCCTTTATTTGGTAACCGACAAGCTCGGAGCGTCGGATCTAACGTTGCAAACAACTGATCGGCCGCATAAGTATCAGCGCCGGTCAAACTGTTGAATAACGTCGATTTACCGGCATTGGTGTAACCGACGAGCGAAATGGTAGGAATCTCGGCCTTTTTTCTTTTGCTTCGGCCCTGATGTCGTTGTTGATCGACTTTTTCGAGGCGTTTTTGGATTTGTTTAATCCGCAAACTTAACAAGCGCCTATCGGTTTCAAGCTGAGTTTCACCGGGTCCGCGCAAACCTATTCCGCCCTTTTGCCGCTCCAAGTGCGTCCAACCTCTAACGAGACGCGTGGAGAGATGTTTCAATTGCGCCAGTTCGACTTGAAGTTTGCCTTCGAAGGATTTTGCCCGTTGGGCGAAAATATCCAAGATCAGACCGTTTCTATCGACCACTCTGACGCCTAAATAAGCCTCAAGATTCCTTTCCTGGCTGGGCGATAAAACGTGATTGAATAAGACGATATTGGCGGAATATTCAATGACGGCTTGTTTAATCTCATCCAGCTTGCCGGTACCCACAAAATACTTTGCATCCGGTGACTTTCTCGAACCTGTCACAACATGAGCTGGGTTCGCACCAGCCGATTTTGCAAGCTCTATTAATTCTTGAAGATCTTCGTCAAACTTGTGAAGTGAAAGATGAACAAGAACAGCCTGTTCACCCGTATCCGGGCGGTCAAACAACAAAACACCTCATAGCGCTATTCGATTTCTTTTTGACCAATCGACTAACAGCTTCTATTGCAGTCAGATTTATTCCTCTGTAGTCTCATCTTCCCGAATCATCTTGATAGATTTCCCTGGAACGATAGTTGAAATAGCGTGTTTATAAACCATTTGGCTAACTGTATTTTTTAGCATGATGACATATTGATCGAACGAATCGACCTTTCCCTGCAACTTAATTCCGTTAACCAGAAAAATTGACACAGGTGTATGCTCTTTCCTGAGCGCATTCAGAAAATTATCTTGTAAATTTTGACCTTTCGACATCCGATTTCTCCTTATATTTATTTTTAGTAATTAGCAAACAAGCCTAGCACACGTCTAACAATTCTCTATTTACCGGTTTGGATTCTTTCTTTTGTAAGACTGAACTGTAAGACGAATCAAAAACGAACAATCTAAAATAATAGCCTTGAGTGCAAATTAATGCCTAAGTTCAATTTTGGGGTTGATTTCCACATATTCAATGTATAACTTTTACCCTCTTTGTAAAAATTTTTCAACCATTTCTATAAAAGCCTCGGGTTGCTGGGCGTGCACCCAATGACCTGCGTCAGGAATCGACTTGAGTACGGCGCAAGGAAAAAGCGCTGAAATGTCTTCTTTTTCAACATAACGCGAATTTTCGCCGACAATAAAAAGCGTTTCACCCTTATATGCCGCTAAATTATTTATTTCCGGGAAGGCAACAATATTCGGCGCCATCTGTTTGAATATCTGTAATTCGATTCGCCAGTTATAAACACCGTCATTCAAAATTAGATTCTGTAACAAAAATTGCCTATATTCCAATTCGGGAATACTCTCAGCCAACAATGTCTCGGCTTGTTTACGATTTTTGATCTCGGCTAACGGTAAATCGAATAGCGCCTGAATCGTATTATCGAAACTATGGACATAGGTTTTAGGCGCTATGTCGACGATAAGTAATTTTTCGATTCGCTCCGGCTGCTGTAACGCCATCCACATGGCACACTTACCGCCCATGCTATGCCCCATCATGTGGGCGCTATCGATCGAATGTTTATCCATAAACGATAACACATCGCAAGCCATGACCTGATAATCCATTTGCGGATGATGCGGCGAATTGCCGTGATTACGAAGATCCAGCGAAAAAACGCGGTACGATAAAGCTAGCTTCTCGGCTACTTTACGCCAATTACGTGATGAGGCAAAAAATCCGTGCAGAATAATGATCGGAACTGAATTCTGGCTGCCCAATTCCTCATAGGCCAAATCCACAATTTCCATCGATTAATAACTATTAAAAAATTTTTTGAAATAAAAAAGGCTGTCTTTCGACAGCCTTTGGATATGGCGTCCCCAAGGGGGTTCGAACCCCTGTTACCGCCGTGAAAGGGCAGTGTCCTAGGCCGCTAGACGATGGGGACTAAAACTGTTTAATCGATTTTTATTTTGGTGGAGCCAAGCGGGATCGAACCGCTGACCTCTTGCATGCCATGCAAGCGCTCTCCCAGCTGAGCTATGGCCCCTCAACTGAGAGCGCGCATTTTACATTAATTACGATTGATGTCCAACATTAATTTAATTTTTCCACATAAGCGATCGCTTTTTGAATTCTGGCTAGAGTGGTGTCCTTTCCGAGCAACCACAAAGTCACATCAATTGCAGGGGAAGAAGATGATCCGCTCAACGCTACCCGTAACGGCTGACCAACCTTACCCATACCCAGCCCCAATTGTTCCGCCGTATTCGTCACTACGTCATGCAAAGGCTCTTTTTCCCAAGCATCAAGCAGGGAGAATGCCTCGTACAGTTTGGTGAATACGGCATGGGCTTCCATCGTAAGATTTTTCTTGGCAGCCTTTTCGTCATAAGCATGAAAATCCCTGTAAAAATATACGCTCGCATCAGCCATTTCGACCAAGGTTTTGCAGCGTTCCCGCTGGGCTATGACAACGTCGGCAAGCTTAGGACCGTTCATAAGATCCAACTGGCGCTGAGCCATATGCCATTCGAGATGGCGGGCTACATGTTCTGGATCGCCAGTCATAATGTAATGATGATTCAACCACAGCAACTTATCCATATTGAATGCGGAGGCGGACGCATTCACGGCCAGCAAACTGAAATGTTCGATCATCTCGGCAATGGAAAAAATTTCCTGATCGCCGTGCGACCAGCCTAGGCGCACCAGATAATTTAACAAGGCTTCCGGCAGATAACCGTCATCCCTAAACTGCATCACGCTGACCGCACCGTGCCGTTTCGACAAGCGCGCACCGTCGGAACCTAAAATCATCGGCAAATGCGCGTATTGCGGCAAGGTTGCGCTCAAGGCTTTCAAGATATTGATTTGCCTTGGCGTGTTATTAACGTGGTCGTCGCCGCGGATGACATGAGTAATCTGCATATCCATGTCATCGACCACAACCGTCAAGTTATACGTCGGCGAACCATCGGAACGGGCGATAATCAAATCATCCAGTTCCTTGTTGGCGATGGTAATATCGCCTTTGACGAGATCTTTAATTGTAACTTCGCCCTCGAGCGGATTTTTGAAGCGAACGACATACTCTTGATTTGGTAAATGCACGTTCAAATGGCGACATTTACCGTTATAACGCGGTTTTTCCTTATTCGCCATTTGTTCGGTGCGCACGGTTTCCAGTTCCTCTTTGCTGCAATAACACCGGTAAGCATCGCCTTGCTCGAGCAATTGCTTGATGACTTCCTTGTAACGGTCGAAGCGGGCTGTTTGATAAAAAGGCCCTTCATCATGCGCCAATTCCAGCCACTCCATGCCTTCAAAAATGGCATCGACGGATTCTTGAGTTGAACGTTCCAGATCGGTATCTTCAATCCGAAGGATAAACTTGCCTTCATGCTTACGGGCATACAGCCATGAAAACAGGGCGGTGCGGGCGCCGCCGACGTGTAAATAGCCGGTAGGGCTAGGGGCGAAACGGGTTCTGACAGTCATTTTTTAATTGTATTTATATTTTTAAAAGTTATTTTAAAGATGAAAAATTAGGTTGGATTTTAGCCGTTCGTCTTGAACTTGTCGAAAGACTAATCATCGTCGCGATAGGGATACAATAAACAAGATCATATCCCTGTACCCCCCGGATACCGGCAAAACCTGCCGGAATAACGATTTCCAAATTATTCAATAACCTTTATCCCACCCATGTACGGTAACAACGCCTCAGGAATATGAATATTTCCCTGCTCATCCTGATAATTCTCCATCACCGCTATTAACGTTCTACCCGCCGCCAAGCCGGAGCCGTTCAATGTATGCACCAATTCGGGCTTGCCGGTTTCAGGATTGCGCCAGCGCGCTTGTAGGCGGCGTGCCTGGAAGTCTTTGAAATTGCTGCAGGACGAAATTTCACGGTAAGCACCCTGTCCTTGCAGCCACACTTCCAAGTCGTAAGTCTTAGCAGAAGAAAACCCGGTATCGCCGGCACACAGCAACATCCGGCGATAAGGCAATTTGAGCTTTTCCAGGATAATTTCGGCATGACGGGTGAGTTCTTCGTGCGCCCGTTCGGAATCGTCCGGTCTAACGATCTGCACGATTTCAACCTTTTCAAACTGGTGTTGCCGTATCATCCCGCGCACATCGCGCCCGTACGCACCCGCCTCACTGCGGAAACACGGACTGTGACAAACGAATTTGAGCGGTAATTCCTTGGCATCGACAATGACATCGCGGACGATATTCGTCACCGGCACTTCCGCCGTCGGAATCAAATACAAAGCCGGATCGTTGTTGGCCTTGAACAAATCGGCTTCGAACTTCGGCAACTGCCCGGTGCCGTACAAACTATCGGCATTCACTAGAAAAGGCACGTAAGTTTCGCTATAGCCGTGCGCTTGGGTATGCGTATCGAGCATCAATTGGATGATCGCCCGTTGCAAGCGCGCTATCGGCCCGTTCAATACCACAAAACGCGCACCGGCAATTTTTGCACCCAGTTCGAAATCGATCCGATTGTGTTTCGCGCCCAAATCGACATGATCTTTCGGCGTGAATGCAAAGGCCGGCGCTTCGCCCCAGCGGCTGATTTCAACATTGGCGTCTTCGTTTTTGCCGTCGGGCACAGAAACATCCAATAGATTGGGAATACCTTCCATCAAATCGGTCATTTCTTTTTGAATTCCAGCCAGTTCCGCTTCCGCCGCTTTGAGCGCTTCGCCAAGGTGTTGGACTTGCGCCATTAACGGCTGGGTATCTTCCCCTTTGGCCTTGGCTTGACCGATAGCTTTGGAGCGGGTGTTGCGCTCGTTCTGCAATTCCTGGGTTTTTACCTGGACTTCCCTGCGCCTGCTTTCCAAAGCTAAATAAGGTTCGGGGTTAAATGCAAACGAACGTCTGGCTAATTGTTCTTGCACAAAGCCAAGCTCAGTCCTGAATAGTCGGGGATCTAACACGTTGTTACCTACTGAAATGGAAAAAAAACGGGAATTATAGGCCTTTTCCGGCCAAATACCCCAGCCAGATGACGAACAAACACGATAAGGTATTGAAAGCATAGACACTGAACAGATAAGTGCTATGCGTAACGAGCGAATTACCGTGGTCGATCAAGAACAACAGAAGGTACAAGCCGGATAATATCAAATAAGTACCGACAACAACCGCCAACAAGGTTGCTACGGACGCCTCGGGCAGCGCCGTCGTCCTGAGCGCCAGCACGGTGACGAAGCCGATAATAAACGCGCCAAGGAGGTTGATAACCTGCAAAGCGTACGGAAAATTTAAGCCGTTCCAGATAAACACGCCTTCCGCCCCGTAAAACAAGCCGCGGCTGCACAGCAAACCCAACCAAACCGCCACAATACAGGCCGTAACGCTAACCAGGATATTGCCGATCGCCTTGGTGAAACTGCCTTGCTCGATCAGGTAAAAAGTTTCCAGCGAAAAGGTCGAAAAGGTCGTAAATGCCCCGATAAAGCCGACCAGGATAGCAAAGCGGTAATCGTGCGCAAAGCTGATGCGCTGGACGACCAAGGCTTCGGTCAGTAACCCCAACAAAAACGACCCGATGATGTTGACGGCAAGCGTACCGTACGGAAAGCCACGGCCTAGCCATTGGTAAATGCCGGTTGATACCAAAAAACGGAACACCGCGCCGAATGAGCCGCCTAGGGCGACGGCGAGTATTTGATTCATCGAATATTCAAACAAATCTAAGCAACATAACGCTAAAAGAAACTGTCAATCATTCTTAGCTGGTTCAAGTAAAATCAAAATAATCAGCAAGGAGAAGTCCATTAACGGATAGTTGACGACTATCTATACACATAACCTCCACGCAGCCTATGGACAGAAGTTCTTCAAGAAGATCCCGATCAGGAAGGAAATCTTGAACCCAAATCGATCCATGCCGATTGGGTGAGAGAAACGCCACACGAGTTCGCTCTGGCTTGAATACTTCAATGACACGTCTGACAGTTTCCACTACATCGGGCATCCTCTTATAGGCATCGGGTTGCAGAGGGCAGGCAAAACACCATCGTCCCGACATCATTTTCTTGCGTGACTTTTCGATGAATTCCTTTACTGATTCATCGTACTCGTGTGGAGATGTTAGACGAAGATATAAACGCCGTTCATTACTTATCCAATAGACATCGTTCAATCGCCGTTGCTCCGATGTCGGAACTTCGCCTTCTGTCCCGAAACGTCGATCCTTGAAGAGAGAGCGTAAAGTTGTACTCTTGCCGGAATCACGAGGCGCAACGACAAAAAGCACACGTTCAAGGTGTATCGTCATATCTGATCTCATTCAAGCTACAAAAAATAAGCAATTTGTACGTCAGACATATTACATGACGTATTAGTCTATGGAGGCGAATCCAAGTAGAACATTATATATTTCATTCATTGGATACTCTGAATTAATCGGGTAATCTTTTTCATTGATCCGTAACCTATTTAAAACAATAACCTTAGGTGAGAGTTCAGATGTCTTAAAAAGAACTTCAATATTTTTATTTTCCTTAGTCAACAAAATGCCGAAACTTTTTGATAATAATCCAGGCGATACGCTTGATATAGTGGCTTTCCCACCTTTCATCAAGGAGCAGACCAAATGCGAATAACCCTCATTCCAAGAAGGATGTATTGGCACCAATAAATCAGCCTTATCTTCTGGAAATTTCGCTTGCAAATACTGGTTCATACATTCAGTTTTTTCTTTATCTAACGCTAATTTTTCCTCTTCTTTTTTCGCCTGCTCTTTTTTCTTTTGTTCTAATTGATAAGTGATATTTTGCAGCCAAATCAATTTCCGCGTTCTTGGTTCGCTACGACTTCCAGAAGTTCCAGCGTTTTCTTCACATTTATGAAAAAAATTATAAACCTCTTGAGATTCTTGGTATGTGTAAGAAACAATTTTTTTACCTAAAAAAAGGGTTTCGTCAGATACTTCATCAGGGAGTGTGTCCAGTTCATTAGCAACTCTAATACACTCTTCTGATAGTCGAGAATCATAGCTTTCAGTGGCAATTACTTGATTACTTGATAGAAGCGTTAAAGCTATTGTGATAACAGTTTTTTTCATAATTATTCCCCCTAGTTTGCTTGGATACTGAGAACATCAAGATTCGTGAAGCATTTACTGATACTTTTCCTCAAATGCCACATAATAGCCGCTAACGCGGCTATTATGTGGCCTAAGCTTGGGTTTTAGCAACTTAGGAAAGAAATAAAAGCGACAATTCGTCCAATCAACATAGGTTGTACTAACCTGAACACTTAATAAAATGCTCCCGGTGAAACCGTAATTCTTCAATCGATTCAATAATATCCGACAAGGCTTTATGCCGGGTACCGACTTTCAACCAGCACCCAACGCGCCGTCAGTTCTGTTAAAGGTAGCCCATAGGTTGGGTTAGGCTCGCGCATCGTCATAAGCTATCCAAAACGGGCGGTAGAGCTAGCCGTAACCCAACATTCGGCGACAAAATTAACCTACAAACTTAATAAACCGCATCATGATCTCCAACATTCACTGGAATGATTTGTTCGTCCTGAATTAATAACTCCAGCGTGATGCGATAAGACAAATTAATGGACACGGAATGCAAACCTTGATGTTTTCCTTGCAGCGCATGTAACCGCAAGGACGGGTGAAACGGGTTGGCTTGCAGCAATTGCAAGGTTTTCAGGTATTGTTGGCGCAGTTCGGGGTGTTTTTTAATAAATTTTGCCGCCTTGCGATTGTATTGCTCGGTGAAAATCAACGCATAAGGCATTACAGCGTATCGAGCCTTGCCAAATGCGCTTCCGGCGATTCTTGCACAAACCGCCCAGCCGCCAGATCAGCCTGGGTTTGCGCCAGGGCCGCATCCAGTTCGCACTCGCGCAGGTAATGATAATGGGCGATATCCATCACCACAAACCTATCCTTGCCGCGTACCGATACAATGGCTTCCGACGCTTCATTCAACGCTGCTTCGATGGCGGCGATACCTTTGGTTTTGATGTCGTTAGCGCTTATGTGAGGCATGGGAGATTCCAATAGTATTAATAATTGAGCGGCTAATCATATTCTTAATAGTATTATTAAGCGCTCTATTGTAGCAGATTGGCACGTATTGCGTACCCTAGAACCCACTCACAGATTTTTCTAACTGGGTTATTTTATAAAATGTTCCCGCTAATACCGTAATTCTTCAATCGATTCCAGAATATCCGCCAAGGCTTCGTGCCGGGTTTCTTTTTTAAATCCGTCTTTTAACTCCGGCGCCCATCTTGCCGCCAATTCTTTCAAGGTTGAAACGTCGATGCTGCGGTAATGGAAATAGGCTTCCAATTTCGGCATGTATTTGACTAAAAAGCGCCTGTCCTGCCCGATAGTGTTGCCGCACATAGGGGAGGTCCGTTCCGGCACCCAGTGCTGCAAAAATTCAATCGTTTTTCTTTCCGCATCGGCATCGGAAATCTTGGATGCTTTGACTCGGTCGATTAATCCCGATTCGCCGTGATGTTTTTGGTTCCAAGCATCCATTGCCGCTAACGCGGCATCAGGCTGATGCACCGCCAAGGCTGGACCTTCGGCAAGAATATTCAAATCCTTGTCGGTGATGATGGTGGCGATCTCTATGATTAAATCGGTGTCCGGGTTAAGGCCGGTCATTTCCAGGTCGATCCAGATCAGATTTTGGACATCTTGTACCATTTGCGTTTTCCGTTATATTAATTGGAACTGAGTTAGTGTAGCATTCGCACACAACCCTTCCTAGTTCTTGAACTTTACGATTTTATCTCATGAATAGCTTTACTTTAATCTTTTTGCTAGCGCTGGTTATCTGTTACGCCACGCAATTTTGGTTATCCAAACGCCAGTTCGATTATGTGCTGAATCACCGTTCGGCGGTCCCCGATGCCTTCAAAGATCGGGTTTCGCTCGAGGCGCACCAAAAAGCCGCCGACTACACCGTCGAAAAAGGGAGATTGGGCATTATCGACAGCATCATCGGTATCGTATTTTTGTTGTTATTGACGATTGGCGGCGGCATCAATACTGCTTTCGTTTTTTGGGCGGAGAATATTACATCGCCGTTGTGGGCGGGAATTGCTGCGCTCGGCAGCATTTTTTTAATAATGACCGTGATTGAAATTCCAATTAGCTTTTACCAAACCTTTGTCATCGAAGAAAAATACGGTTTCAATAAAAGCACGGTCAATCAATTCATTAAAGACCATTTAATTCAATTGGCTTTAAGCGTAGCCATCGGCTTGCCAATCCTTGCCCTAATTCTGTGGGTCATGGCAAGTGTGGGGCCGTTATGGTGGTTTTGGGCTTGGGCCATTATCATGAGTTTTTCGCTTTTGATGAGCTGGCTTTTTCCGACCGTCATAGCGCCCTTGTTCAATAAATTTACCCCGATGCAGGAAGGTTCGTTGAAGGACCGCATTCAAGGCTTATTAACCCGTTGCGGATTCAATAGCCAAGGTATTTTCATTATGGACGGTTCTAAACGTTCCGGTCACGGCAACGCTTATTTCACCGGCTTGGGCAACAATAAACGCATCGTCTTTTTCGACACGCTGGTTAATTCGTTGGACGAGGAAGAACTGGAAGCCGTGTTGGCGCACGAACTCGGCCATTTCAAACGCAAGCACGTAATCAAAATGTTGTGTGCATCGTCCGTTATGAGCTTGATCGGCTTAGCGGTTTTGGGTTGGCTGATTAATCAGCAATGGTTTTATATCGGATTGGGTGTCGAACAGGCTTCTAACGCCGCCGCCTTGTTGTTATTAATGCTGGTATCGCCTGTTTTCACCTTCTTTATGCAACCGGTAAGCGCCTACTTCCAGCGCAAATTCGAGTTTGAAGCGGACGATTTCGCCGCCGCCAACGCCAAAGCCACCAAAATGATTAGCGGCTTAGTCAAATTGTACGAAGAAAACGCCAGTACATTAACCCCAGACCCGCTGTATTCCGCTTTCCATTACAGCCATCCGCCCGCCGCCATCCGTATCGCCCATCTGGAAACCAAGATGCAGGCCTCATAAGGCATGATAGAGGATAGGGAGGAAGCTCCAACGCCCAAGGGTTGGTCGTTGCACATTTAGGCCAAGGCATAGCAGTAGAACACGACAATGAAATTATCCTCTGCCAGCCGTTAAGACGGCTGGAAACCGTGGCGGTCGGCGACAAGGTTATGTGGTCGCAAGCCGCACCGGGCCAAGGGCGCATCGAAACCATTTTACCCCGGCGCTCGCTACTGACGAGGCCCGCCAGAAACAACAAAACCCGTCCGGTTGCTGCCAATATCGACACCGTGTTTGTAGTTATTGCAGCACAACCTGCTTGCGACTTCTTATTAATCGACCAATATTTTGCTGTTTGCGAAAACAGCGGTATCGCAGCGGCCCTGATACTCAATAAAATCGATTTGGATCAATCTCACGCTTTAGACAGCGAGCTTGAAGTCTATCGAAAATTGGGCTATTCCACCTATAAGGTCAGCACGAAAACCCAGTTCGGATTCGACGAACTTAAACGAGATCTTCAGAATCGTGTAAGCGTCTTAACCGGTCAATCCGGGGTCGGCAAAACATCGATCACTAATTATTTGGTTAACGACCGCAACCTTAAAACCAATACCCTTTCCGAATCGAGCAAGCACGGACGCCACACGACTACAGCAGCCACCCTGTATCATATCGACTCCGGCGGCGACTTGATCGATAGTCCGGGCGTCGCTATTTTCGGTCTGGCCGATCTCGATAACCGGCAGTTAGCGCAAGGTTATAGAGAATTTAATGCGTTAATGGGAAAGTGTAAATTCAACGATTGCCGCCATCACGAAGACAAAGGGTGTGCGATTAGGGAGGCCGCGCAAAACGGGGAAATTGCGCTATCCCGGTATCAGCGTTATTTAAGACTGACTCAGAAAATGAGCCTTTAGTCTTGTTGCTTTATAAAAAAACGGAGTTAATAAGGAAGCTTTCAATCCAAAGCGGCAGCACAAAGACCAAACTCGAGCTGTTCTTTATGCGCCTTGGATACTACTTTGAAATACAGGGGCTTGTTAAGCCTCTATCGAGAGCAAAGATAGCTCTCGACGTATCTGTATAATTTGGCGATCAGCTAAACAGCGATTTGATTTTTGCAAAAATGCCTTGGGCGCTGGAAACCGCTTCTTTAACGTCTTCTTGGAATTCGCCGATTAATTTGTTGTATGTCACCTCAGCATCGACTTTGAGATCTTCCCATGCTTCTTCGGTTGCATCGGTCAATTCATTAAATTTCACTTCACCTTCGGCAAACTTGGCTTTTAAATTGGCAATTTGCTCTTCGATTTCAGGTTTAAGGTCATCAACAGCTTCGCTTGCTTTAGCTTCCAGCTCGCTCGCTTCCGCTTGCCAGCTATCCAACTGGGTTTTCATTTTTGCTAAAAATTCATCTTTTGTAGACATGATCTTGTGACCTCAAAGCTAATCTTGCGCTAGCTGTTATAGAAGCGCAAAAGGGTTAATAAAATTGTTATTATACTTTTTCTCTTTTCCACAAAGTCCAGGCACCGTATCCCAGACCTACCCATGCAGCATACTTTACCAAGGGAGTAGCTATTAAGGCGATGATGCTGATTACGATAATAGTAAATCCATCCCACGAAGTCCGCTCGTTAACCCGAGCTTGTACCCAGTCGATGATGTAATTTAATACCGGCTTGATTGCAATTTCCGCCATAATTATCCCCTTAAAGATTTCAACTACGACAAAACAACATTTTATTCGTGACTAGGCAAAATACTGTAAAGTTGAAGCCCAAAACACTTCAACAAAATACTATAAATCTTGGCAACATACAACAACATCCGGTTAAGGCCGATTCAATTTCTCGAATACCGGGACAAGCTGTTGATAAGGTTTGAACAGGATAGAAATAAAACTTTTTTTCATTGACTTATACAATTTTCATGACATACCTGACGATTATGTTTTAAGGCGCACAACCCGCAACTCGATCTAAAGTCGCTTACGTTTTGAGATAACTAGTTATGGACATTATTTTCAAGGAATACTGCCGGGTTGTCTGGCAAAAAAAAGGCTATTTTTTATTAGCCTTGGTCGCGCTGGCCTGTGCCACAGGTTTGGATTTGATGGCCCCCACCTACTATAAAAATATCGCCAACGGTTTAGCCAAACCTTATTCGGATAGTACGCTGGCAGAATTACTGGATAACCTCAAGCAGCTCATGTTTGTGTATGCAGCGATTTGGGTATCCTGGCGTTTTCTTGAGTTGTCGATTGTGCCGATAGACGGCGGGGGCGTAAATTTGCTGGAAAAACGATGTTTCGCTGTGCTGAAACAGCAGAAGTATACTTTTTTCGAGAACCGCTTTTCCGGCAGTTTAATCAAGCAAGCCAACCGCTTTTCGCGTTCCTTCGAAATCATCATGGACTGGTTTCTTTTCCAGTTCTATATGAATCTGCTAACCATCGGCATATCCTTCGCGATTTTTTACCAACACCAGCGTGAGTTTGCACTGTACTTTTTGGGCTGGGTCGGACTTATCCTGACCTGGAATATTCTATTTTCGATCTGGAAAATGCGCTTCGATAAAGCCGTTGCAGAAGGCGATAGCAAAGTCGGCGGGGTTTATTCGGATGCGATTAGCAATATCTTCATCGTAAAAACCTTCGCACTCGAACGCAACGAACAAACGCGCGTGAATAACGCATCGGATCACGTTTATCGTAAAAAAAAGATTGCTTGGCTGATGACGTTTATTTCTTTTGCCGTGCAAGGCTTTTTAACCTTCGGCATCGAAATCGTGCTGATTTATTTGATGATCCTCAAATGGCAAGCCGGAAGTTTTCAAGTCGGCGAGTTCGTGTTATTTCAGTCCATCTTGATTATGCTGATTCAACGCTTATGGGAGTTCGGGCGCAATTTCCGTAATTTTTTTACCGCGCTGGCGGACGCCTCGGAAATGGCGGAAGTCTTTCGTCAACATGAATTGGAAAAAGATACGCCCCAGGCTGCACCCATAAAAATCACGGGCGGCGCGATTCGTATGAAAAATCTCGGGTTTACTTATAACCCGCAAAATTCTAATCAAATCCGGCTATTCGAAAACTTCAATCTGGATATTAAAGCCGGAGAAAAAATCGCCCTGGTGGGACAATCCGGTTCGGGGAAATCGACGCTGACCAAATTGCTGTTCCGATTTCTCGATCCGCAGGAAGGCCAAATTACCTACGACGGAATCGATGCCAGAGATTTCACCTTGGAATCGTTACGCAGACAACTCTCGATGGTGCCCCAACAACCGGATTTATTCCATCGTTCGGTCCGCGATAATATTCTGTTAGGTGAAGACGTAAGCGATGACGTATTGACCGAAGTCGCACGGAAATCTTGCAGTCTGGACTTTATTCAAACCCTACCCGAAAAATTCGACACGATGGTCGGCGAACGCGGCGTCAAACTGTCCGGCGGCGAAAAACAACGCATCGCCATCGCCCGAGCCTTTCTGGAAGATGCGCCTATCGTGGTGTTGGACGAAGCCACCAGCGCGCTGGATTCGCTCACCGAGCAGCAAATTCAGGTCGCCATATTCAACCTGATTAAGGATAAAACCGCCATCGTCATCGCTCATCGGCTATCTACCATTTTGAGTATGGACAGGATTGTGGTGCTGGAACACGGCAAAATCATCGAAGAAGGAACGCACCAGGAACTCTTGGCCAAACAAGGGAAATATTATGCGATGTGGCAACATCAAAGCGGCGGATTTTTAGTAGATTGAATTTGAAACAATTTCAGTCGTTTAAAAATGCGGACGGAGAGAGTCTCCATCCGCCAGAAAAAGCCGAGCGATGACTTGTTTTATTTTTTTAGTTGCTTACACGTCAATGAATAATTTATTTCGTGACTGACGTTTACCGCCACGCCTCCGGCTGGAGGAAAACTCGATGTAGAAAAAGTATGGCTTCCCGATGTCGACTCAAGAACCCCCGCTTTATGAAGCGTTAGCTTTGTGCTGAATTCTTCCGCGTCGAAAACCCCAACGTCGTTGAAATAATTGATACCCACAACCGTTTTACCTGCATCCAGCAAAGTTGATGCCGTAAATAATTTTTTGCGCGTAGGCGTAGAAAAATCATCGCTGAAACCTGCACCTGGAGTAACCGTGAATGCCTTTTGATAGGATTCAGCGAGCGCACCGTTTTTTAGATAATCCACAGAGACAGAACACGAAACGCCAGTCTGTTCAGAAGCATTAACATTCATAGAAAGGGCAAAACTTGCCGCCATAATCGAACCAACCACCAAACTATTTAAATTTGTCATGTTTTCCTTTGTTAAAAATCAATCGTTATTATTAAGGCGTGGACGTAGGACTTATCAGGTCTCACGAATGGTAAATGCGGAGAATCAACAATAAAGTTCAACAGCCGTAAAATATTTTCTAAAACAACTAAGCCCCTGAATAAAAAAGCAGGTTTTCTGATAACCAAAAAATATTAAAAATATCGATAAATTTTTCCTTACAAACACAATATATTGTGCTAATATTTTTACAAAGCACAACATATCGAATCAATCTGAATTAACTCGACTTCGTTACTGCCTGTTTTATAAGCATTTCCTAAATCGCCGTCAAAAAAACAACTAAGTACAACTTTGGAGCCAAGCCATGCCAGCACAACTTCACGTGATTCCTAACACCGTCACCGAAATTGCATTCCAGGATGCTTCCGTCGACATTTGGGATACCAAATACCGCCTGAAAACCAAACAAGGCGAAGCGCTGGATGCGACGATGGACGAAACCTATCAACGCGTTGCCAAAGCGCTATCCGAAGTCGAAACCGGCAAAGCGAAGCAGGAGCAATGCTTCAAAGATTTTCTTTGGGCGCTGCGTCAGGGCGTGATTCCCGCCGGGCGCATCATCTCCAATGCCGGCGCGTTGGAACACAAACCCGCCACCTCCACGATCAACTGCACGGTGTCCGGCACAATCTCCGATTCCATGGACGACATTCTAGGCAAAGTGCATGAAGCCGGCTTAACCTTAAAAGCAGGTTGCGGCATCGGTTACGAATTCTCTACCCTGCGCCCCAAAGATGCTTACGTAAGCGGCGCGGGCGCTTACACCTCCGGCCCGTTGTCGTTTATGGATATTTACGACAAGATGTGTTTTACCGTCTCATCGGCAGGCGGACGGCGCGGCGCACAAATGGCGACCTTCGACATCGGTCATCCCGACGTGGTCGAATTCATCCGCGCCAAACGCGAAGACGGCCGACTGCGCCAGTTCAACCTGTCTTTGCTGATTACCACCGAGTTTATGGATGCGGTAAAAAATAACGCTACGTGGCCGCTCTCGTTCCCCGTCACCTCGAAAGAAGCTAAAACCGACCAACTCGACATCAACCATGACCCAAACATTATTTGGCGCGAACATCCGGTAAAAGCAGGCTATATCGTCAACAACGACGGCCTAGTCGCCTGCAAAATCACCAAAACCATGCCCGCCCGCCGCCTGTGGGACATTATCATGAGTTCCACCTACGATTACGCCGAACCGGGCTTCATCCTGATCGACAAAGTCAACGAGATGAACAACAACTGGTTCTGCGAGAACATCCGCGCCACCAATCCTTGCGGCGAACAACCGCTGCCGCCTTACGGCTCATGCTTGCTCGGCTCGATCAACCTGACGCGTTTCGTAAAAAAACCGTTCACCGCCGAAGCGCATTTCGACTGGGACACCTACCGCAAAACCATCCGCATCTTTACCCGTATGCTGGATAATGTAGTCGAAATCAACGGGTTGCCATTACAAAAGCAACGCGACGAAATAACCAGCAAACGCCGCCACGGCATGGGCTATCTGGGTCTGGGCTCTACCGTGACCATGCTCGGCATGAAGTACGGCGATCAAGATTCCGTCGACTTCACCGAAGAAGTTACCAAAGTGCTGGCGGTGGAAGGCTGGAAAGAAGCGTTAACGCTCGCTAAAGAAAAAGGCCCTGCCCCGATCATGACGCAGGAATATACCGTGACCGGCGAAATGCTGCACAAACGCCCGGAAATGCGCGCCGACGGCTACAAAATCGGCGACAAAGTGCCGGGCAAAGTCCTGCACGCCAAATACAGCCGTTACATGCAGCAAGTGGGGAAAATAGAACCCGCGCTAGTAGAGGAACTCGCCCAAGTCGGCGCACGTTTCACCCACCACAGTTCGATAGCGCCGACCGGCACCATTTCCTTATCCTTGGCCAACAACGCCAGCAACGGCATCGAGCCGAGCTTTGCGCACCATTATTCACGCAACGTCATCCGTGCCGGCAAAAAATCCAAAGAAAAAATCGACGTTTTCTCCTTTGAGTTATTGGCCTACCGCACCTTAGTCAACGCCAATGCCATGCCGTATAGCGACAAAGCCGAACAACAACTACCCGATTACTTCATCGCCGCCGACAATGTTACGCCCAAACAGCATGTGGATATCCAGGCCGCCGCACAGAAGTGGATCGATTCGTCCATCTCCAAAACCGCCAACGTGCCGACCGACTACCCCTACGAAGACTTCAAGTCCATCTACCAATACGCCTACGACAAGGGCCTAAAAGGCTGCACCACCTTCCGCTTCAACCCGGAAGTGTTTCAAGGCGTCTTAGTGAAAGAATCCGACCTCGAAAACACCACCTACCAGTTCACCCTGGAAGATGGCCATGTCGTTGAATACAAAGGTAACGAAGAAATTGAATACGATAGCGAAATCCACAGTGCAGCGAATTTGTTTGATGCGTTGAAGGAAGGGTATTACGGGAAGTTTTGAGGGTTATTATTATAAATCCGTTCGTGGTGAGCCTGTCGAACCATGAAATCAATAATAAATCCTTTCGTCTTTATGCCTTGCGGGTGCTGAGCTTGTCGAAGGATGAACACAATGAGGTGTCGCTAACGCGACGGTTATTTGAATGTGGGTTCTCGCACCCACGGGCGAGTTTCTTTCTTTTGCTTCGCCAAAAGAAAGAAACCAAAGAAAAGGCGACCCGGATGCCGCTTGCTTCCTGCGCTTCTCGCATTTATCAGGGGTTGTCAAAAGGGACGTCCTGTCCCTTTGACAACGTGCGGCATCCATGCCGCACCCCTAACGGGCTATTCCTGATAAATACTCCTATGCTCGGCGCGGCATAACGGGAAAAGGTGCATATATTTTAAATAGCTCAATGGATAATTAAATGAAATCTCTCGTTCTCGAACTTCAACGTGAATCTATGAATTCTGAAAGTCGATTATCAGACATATTGAGAAAAGCATTTGTTGTCGCGACTAAGTTAAAAGTGGACGAATTTAAAATTTGGATTGAATCTGAATTAAAAGGCTATTCAAATACGGATATCCCATTTTATCGAAAAGTAAATGGCTCTGTGAAAGCTTGGAATCCATACAATGGTTGGATACCAGTCATTGTTGAAAACACTGAAATTAATAATCTGATTTCTAATCGAGAAATTGGACAACCTATTTCTGAGATCGAATCCTTATGCAGCCAAAAAGAGCTGGGTGGAATTTTGCAAGTTCCATTACCCCAGGATTGGATTACTACAATATTTTCAAAGAGTAGGTTATATCACTTAGGAATGGTGCCAACTCTAATTGTCGATAAAGCGCAATTGGATGGGATTTTAGATGCAGTTCGAAATGAAATTCTAAATTGGAGTTTAGAACTTGAAAAACAGGGAATTCTTGGCGACGGGATGTCTTTTTCAACTGAGGAAGTAATAATGGCAACAAATATTAACATCCATTCTTTTACGGGAATATTAGGGGATGTATCTTCCTCCAATATACAAATAGGTGATTATTCAAGTATTCATGGGACTCTTAAAGAAAAAGGTGTTTCCCAAGAGGAAAGAAATGAATTAGAAAATTTGCTTGATAAAATAAAAACAGCTTCACCAGAGGAGAAGAAAGGATTAATTCAAAATGGATTCGAATGGTTAAGTCGAAATGCATCAGTTATTGGAACATTATCTGATACGATCAAAGGATGGTTGGAAATGCTTTCGTAACGATTTTGCTAAATTCTACAAAGCCCGTAGAGCTATAGGATGTGCCGAGGGACGAGGCGCATCGTTCTCAACAGATGCGCTTCACTTTGTTCAGCACATCCTATCGTATTATTAAACATTTTAGGGTGTAAATAATGCTCCTATTCCCGTTATGCCGCGCCGAGCACCGGGGATTTTATCGGGAAGTGCCCAAAGGGGTGCGGCAGGGATGCCGCACTTTGCCGGAGGGACAGGAGTCCCTTCCAGCAAACCCCGATACAATCCTCGGAGCGCAGGAAGCAAGCGGCATCGGGCGGATTTCTTTTGGATACTTTTCTTTGTCCGTGCAAAGAAAAGTATCTCGTCCGTGGGTACGAGAACCCACATTAAAAATAACCGTCGCGATAGCGACACATTAAAATAAACAATAGCACCGTAGGTCCGATTAGAACCATAGAATGCGCCTCGTTCCTCGGCGCATCCTTAATTTTGACTGAGCATTTATTTTAACTGAATTGAGGGTTTAAATGATTAAGAAACTATGCCACGTAAAGTATGCAGGACTAATCATTGCTTTAATATTCGTTTTGTTCAGCTGGTTATTTCCTATGCATGGAATGGCGCAAGAGTGCGGTTATGGCACGAGTGCGCAAGATTGCCAGCATCAGCTGCGGGATGACGCTGCAAGAGAAGAATATAATCGTTTTAACCAGTCTCAACAACAAGGCCAAGAAGACATAAACTACGATTCAACTCCGCCCATGCCGCATAAAGAAATACATTGGGGTGCCATTGCCATAGACAAGAAAAAAGTTCTGGTGAATGATAAGGAATTGAAGTTTATGGGTGTTTCAAGCATGAAAAAAACGATGGAAGAGGCACAAAAAGCCGCGCTTGAAATGTGCGAGAGTGACGGTTCAAATGACTGTGAAGTTGTTGAATCTGTTCCAAACCAATGCCTTTCAATTTCAATTGCTAAAGATAATGGTATGGCCTATTTTTTCGCGCCAACGGTGCATGATTCTATGGCAATATCTCAAATGAAATGTAACCAAGCGCATAAAGATTGCAAGGTCGCTTATACAGCTTGCAGTTACGCTGATTTTTAACTTTTTATACAATTGGACGAATTCTGTGGCTAAGCTCGTAGGTTGGGGTGAGGAACGAACCCCAACAACTGGAGATTGAGATACGTTTTGTTGGGGTTCATAACGTCACCCCAACCTACAAAAAGCTGAATTATGCGTTATCGTCGAGCGAATGTACCAGGAGCTACTTATTTCTTTACAGTCAACCTCGCCGAAAGAAAAAACCGTTTGCTGGTCAATAATGCTGAACTGTTAAAGGAAGTTATTCGTCAGGTGAAATCGGCGCATCCATTTGAAATTGAAGCGATAGTCATTCTACCTGACCATTTACATGCCATATGGACATTGCCGGAAAATGACAATGATTTTTCCACCCGGTGGGGATTAATCAAGGCTGGTTTTTCAAGGCGAATTGAAAAAGACGAACGGGTGTCGTCCAGCCGGAAATCGAAAGGTGAACGTGGAGTTTGGCAACGCCGGTTTTGGGAACATTTGATACGCGATGAAAAAGACTTCGAACGCCATGTTGATTATGTTCATGTTAATCCGGTTAAGCATGGGCTTGTTACCCAAGTAAGCCAATGGCCTTATTCTAGCTTTCATCGTTATGATGAAAAGGGAATTTATCCGGAAAATTGGTGTGGTGATTTAGAGGTATCCGTAGCAGGGGATGAATAACATGCGTCCGATTACATAAGCTAATCGGGCCAACAAATTATTAAACATTATGGGGCTTTTAAAAAAGCACCTATTCCCTTTATGCCGCGCCGAGCACTGGCGGTTTTATCGGGAATAGCCCAAAGGGGTGCGGCAGGAAGCCGCACTTTGCCAGAAGGACAGGGATGTCCTTTCTGGCAAACCCCGATAAAACCGTCAGAGCGCAGGAAGCAAGCGGCATCGGGCGGATTTCTTTTGGATACTTTTCTTTGACAGAAAATTGCTCCTGCATTTTCTGCATTCGCCACATCCATGTGGCTTTCCGTGCAAAGAAAAGTATCTCGTCCGTGGGTACGAGAAACCACATTAAAAATAACCGTCGCAATAGCGACACAATAAAATTGATTCCGTTCATGGTTCGATATGACTCACCACGAACGAAATCAATTTTAAAGAACTCATCATTCGACAAGCTCAGCACCAGCAGGGCATAAAGACGAACGGTTTTTAAATATAAACAAAAAGGAGTCCACTCATGACCCATAAAATCAACAAAAAAATCGTCAGCTATAAAGTGCTGACCAACGACGACAAAGCCGCCGCTGCCGAAGCGAAAGCTATCGAAGAAACGAAAAGCGTCGAAAGCATGCACGAGAATGTCGAGCGGCCCGAAGTATTGCTCGGCTCGACATACAAAATAAAAACCCCGCAATCGGAACATGCGCTGTATATCACCATCAACGACATGATACTCAACAAAGGCACCGCCCACGAAGAGCGCCGGCCTTATGAAATCTTCATCAATTCCAAAAACATGGAGCATTTCCAGTGGGTGCTGGCGTTAACACGAGTGATTTCCGCTGTGTTCCGCAAAGGCGGCTATGCCTGCTTTTTGGTGGAAGAAATGAAGGCGGTGTTCGACCCGCGCGGCGGCTATTTCAAAAAGGCGGCGTATTTATGCCGTCGTTGGTCGCGGAAATCGGCTACGCCATTGAATCGCATTTAAAACACATCGGCATGATTAAACCGGAACCGATGACCGACCGGCAAAAACAATTCCTCGCCGAAAAACGCCGCGAATTCGAAGCCCACCACGGCGAATCCGAAAGCAACGCCTTCCCTGAAAAAGCCGTGCTGTGTACCAAATGCAGCACCAAGGCGATGGTCTTAATGGACGGCTGTATGACTTGCTTGAACTGCGGCGAAAGTAAGTGCGGTTAAAGCCGTTTAATTGAAAAGAAGCGGGAATAGACAAGATGGAAAGAGAAGGAAAAAGCAGCTTGACGAACCGCCCGCTAGTCGCATTCGACGCAGGGCGTGTCTTTTTACTATCGGTTTTTTCGAAATAACCAAGTACCGTTTCTACAAGATAATGCCCCCCATTGATTCGACCTTTTAATGTTTGTACCGTTCGCACCCACTGGGCATAATTGCTGAGCCTGTCGAACTACGAACCTCCTTTCGACAGCCTCAATACCCAAAGGGCACAAGGGCGAGCGGGAGTTAAGACGTCACAGGGCTAAATCTATAAGATTGCGCTTCGAGCTTATTCGGCAGTACTTTTATCAGTACCGTTTTTCCTTGGTCGATATTTTTCGAAACGTGCTCTTCGGTTATTTTACAATTCGCAACGTTGGTTTTGTGGGCGTTTGTTGCTCCGGCGGCGGCTCGTCTCCTCCGGTGTTCTCCTGATCGAAAACCAAGCCTTTTCCGTTTTCCTTGGCGTAAATTGCCAACACGGCATTAACCGAAACCACAATAGTCATCGGTTTGCCGCTAAAGCGGGCATTGAATTCGATGAGTTCATTGCCGAGCGATAAGGCCTCAATCGCTTGCGGCCTTACATTCAGAACAATTTTTCCGTCTTCGATAAAGTCTACCGGTAAATTGCCTTTGTTGCTTTTAGCATCGACTAGCAGATAGGGCGTAAAGCCGTTATCGACAATCCACTCGTAGACCGAACGGATGAGGTAGGGTTTAAGCGATGTCATTTTGTAAAGTCGACCAATTCCTTTTCCGCTTCGCTTAGGCTGCTTTTGAAGGCAGGTCTGTTGAATATTCGTTGGGCATAATTGTTGATCGCATTATTCGGCGTAGTAACATCGATCCCCAACGACGGTAATCGCCACAGCAACGGCGCGATTGCGCAGTCTATCAAGGAAAACTCTTCGCTCATGAAAAAAGGGCGGTCGCCGAAAATCGGGTTTGCCGCGATGAGGCTTTCTTTAAGCTGTTTTTTTGCCTTACCGGATTTTTTATCGCCCGATTCTATTATTTCATTTAGCAGGGAATACCAATCCTGATCGATCCGTTTAATAAGCATTCTGGCATTAGCGCGAGAAACTGGATCCATCTGATGCAACGGCGGATGCGGAAACCGTTCGTCGAGATATTCCATTATGATGCGAGAGTCGTACAGAACAAGGTCGCGTTCGACTAATGTCGGCGACACGCCGGTTGGATTTAGCTCAAGCAATTCTTCCGGAGGATTCTCCGGATCGTAATATTCAACTTCCGACACAATGGCTTTTTCAACCAGGACAAACCTGACAGCATGGCTCATTGGGCATAAGGGCGGGGAAAAAAGTGTCATGACTGATCGACGTGAAAAGATATTTGCCACAAAAATTAACCTCTTAGTACTGTAAGCGGGGCGGTTAAAATGGCGGCATTATAGCATGGAAGAAACGTATATTTCCGTTTCGTTAAAAGTTTGCAACTGAATTGCGATAGCGTTAGAAACTTCCTTGTTTCTTTATTGGGCATTCGTTAATGCACGTCTTTCCAGTATTCTTTTTTCAACAAATACGCTAGCAGCAGGAACATGAACAGATAGAACAAAACGTATTTACCGATTCTTTCCCGCTCAAGTTTTACCGGCTCTCCCACATAGACGAGGAAGTTCACCAAATCGTTAATCATGGTATCGAATTCTTCTTCCGTCATGGTACCCGGCTTATCGATAACCAGCTTATCGAAAACTTGCTGACCGTCGTCTTCGGTTGTAAAGATCGCTTTTTGTTCGCCTTGTACTTGCCAGAATACATTGGGCATACCGACATCTTTAAATATCAGGTTGTTGGCGCCTAAAGGCTTAGAGGGATCGGTATAGAAGCTTTTTAAATAACTGTAAAGCCAATCCGCGCTACGAGACCGCGATATTAACGAAAGATCTGGCGGTTCTACGCCAAACCATTTTGCCGAATCGTGCGCATTCATGGCGGTGTGCATTTGATCGTAAATGCTCGCGCCTTGCGGAGCGACTTCAGCAAGAACTTTTTTATCGTCGATATTAAAGTCTTTAGCGATTCGCAAGTAACGGATATGCTTAATCGAATGGCATCCCAGACAATATTTTACAAATGTTTTCGCGCCCTGCAGGATAGAGGCTCTATCTTCGGGATCGAAATTGGCTTGTTGCAAATCCATGCTTTCTTCGGCGGCAACGCCCAGAGAGAAAACTAGCAACAAAATAGTTATGGAGAGAGTTTTCATAATTATTCCAGGCTCGTTTTTATTTTTTTTGCCAAACGGAAAAGAACGTTTCGTATACCTTCCGGGTTCGGTTTTCTCTTGAACTCGGATGAACCGAATAATACAAAGCCTTTATCCTCAATCGTCATTTCTTCGATTACAGACTTAACCTCAGGAACAAAACCTTCCATCGAAAATGACTTTGTCAATCTTTTCGGTACCGGTTTCGGTTTTTCCCAGCGGGTGTATATCGGCATCAGCAAAAAGAAGCCGAAATAGATCAGCGTGAAAACTCTCGCAAATATCGTCAAAGTCGGCGTCGCCGGCTGTGTGCCTAGATAACCCAAAGCAAAAAAACTGATTACAAAAAAGAATAACGCTTTTTTGAAAATACCGCCCCGGTAGCGAATAGACTTTACAGGGCTGCGATCTAGCCAAGGCAACACAAATAACACGGCGATAGAACCGAACATGGCGATCACGCCGGCAAACTTATCGGGTACTGCTCTAAGAATCGCGTAGAACGGCGTGAAGTACCAAAGCGGCGCAATATGTTCCGGTGTTTTAAGCGGATCGGCCGGGATGAAATTATCCGCTTCGAGAAAGAAGCCCCCCATCTCCGGCATATAAAAAATTACAGCTGCGAAAAAAATCAGGAAAACCGCTACACCCACTATATCTTTTACCGTGTAATAGGGATGGAAAGGAATGCCGTCGAGCGGTATGCCGTTCTTGCCTTTATATTTTTTGATTTCTATGCCGTCGGGGTTATTAGAGCCGACTTCGTGCAACGCGACGATGTGCAGAAAAATCAATAGCACTAAAACCAGTGGAACGGAAATAACGTGGAATGCGAAAAAGCGGTTTAACGTCGCATCGGAAACGACATAGTCGCCGCGTACCCAAAGCGATAAATCGTCGCCGACAAATGGGATAGCGCTAAACAATGAGATGATAACTTGCGCTCCCCAATAGGACATTTGGCCCCAAGGCAACAAATACCCCATGAACGCTTCGGCCATTAGGCACAAGAAGATCAACATGCCGAATATCCAGATCAACTCGCGCGGCTGTTTATACGAGCCGTAAATGATTCCCCTAAACATATGCAGGTAGATGACAATGAAGAAAGCCGATGCGCCGGTCGAGTGCATGTAGCGAATAAGCCAACCCCAATTGACATCGCGCATGATGTATTCGACTGAATCGAATGCCAGCTTTGCGTCCGGTTTGTAATTCATGGTCAGCAATATGCCGGTTAGCAACTGGTTGACTAAAACCAGTAAGGCCAGCGAGCCGAAGAAATACCAGAAGTTAAAATTTTTCGGCGCGTAGTAATGCGCCATATGGTCGTTCCAAAGTTTAGTCAATGGAAAACGATCTAATACCCAATTACCGCATGCGGTTAAACGGTTGACTTTCATGCGGCACCCCCATTTCCTTCGTCGCCAATAATCAGCAAGTTGTCATTGATGTAGCGATGAGGAGGAATTTCAAGATTTGTCGGCGCAGGCACGCCGCTGTAAACACGTCCGGCTAAATCGAATCTGGAACCGTGGCAAGGACAGAAAAAACCGCCTTTCCAATCTGCGCCTAAATCGTGCGGTGCAAGTTCCGGCCGAAATGTCGGCGAACACCCTAGATGCGTACAAAGACCTATCGCGACAAAAATTTCAGGTTTGATAGAGCGATAAGAGTTTTTGCTTGAAGCAGGTTGTATTGAATCGTTCGATTGCGGATCGCTCAATACTTTATCCATCGTTTTTAACGTCTCAAGCGCTGCCGGAGTTCTGTTAAGAATCCAAACCGGCTTACCTCGCCACGCAACTCTCAATAATTGACCCGCTTCCATTTTGCTAAGATCAACTTCGACCGGAGCCCCTGCCGCCATCGCTTTCACGCTCGGCTGCATTTGCGCAAGTAAAGGGACCGCTAAATAGCCCGACCCGATAGCTCCAACAACCGTTAGGGCCGAAGTTAAAAACTGGCGTTTGGATTCGTCGACGCCTTCATCACTCATTGTGCAACTCCCCGTTCTTATTACTGTGCTTATTACACTTTTCTTTGGCTTCAATATACCATTAGAAGCATGTGGATTTGAAGCCTTTGGAGGAATTGTTTGTTTACTTGATGTTGCTAACTTATCTGAAAGAAGCCGAATAACTACCGCTCAAGATGCTAACCTCATGAAGATTAGGGATTTAATAACGAAGTAGATTACGAAATTAACATAAGAAAAAAAGGGATATTATTTTAACAATGTCACGAATAAAGACCGGGGGCTACTTTGAACAATTAAACGCTTTACCCGTCGACTTCGGTAATAACCGGTTTCATCCCGTTTTTTTGTAGTCTGGACATGATGTTGTTCACATTGCCCATCTGCGAGTAGGGACCGATTTTAACGCGATACCATGTTACGCTCTCGACTTTGGCTTTATGGATTTTGGACTCAATTCCCATGAGCGCCAATTTTGCTTTGAGTTGATCGGCATCCGCAGCCTCTCGATAGGAACCCGCCTGTATGACGTAACTGGCTTTTTTGCTTTTACCGACTTGCTCTTCACGGGTGCGGGTTTTAACTTCGTGTTCCGGCACTACCATTTCTTTCTTGGGTAAAATTGTATAAAAATCGAATTGCGGCGGTTGCGGTTTTTGTTCTTTTACCTTTTCGGCCGTTGGCTTTTTATTGGCAGTCTCCGATTTAACGACTGCGGTTTTGTCGGTTGTTTGCGGCGCCTGCGCAACAGGTGCGAGCTTTTGAAAGCCCGGACTTTTTAAGTAAACCAGAAAGACCACAAAACCGATAATCAGTGCGGTAATCAGCATCCACTTAAACAATCCTACGCCGCTAGATTCTTGACTGGTCCGTCTGCGGTTGTTGTTATCTCGGCTTTGAACGCGGTGTTTGTAGTCTCGTGCCATTACATTGCTTCAGGCGTGTTGATATTCAATAATTTTAGACCATTCGCCAGCACTTGTCTGACAGCAGCAATCAGGTTCAATCGGGCATTACGAAGATTGTCGTCTTCGACAAGGAACTGATGCGCATTATAGTAGGTGTGGAAATCGTTAGCCAATTCGCGCAAATACAAAATCAATTGATGCGGCTCGTGCGTTAAGGCCGCCCGTTCCAGAACTTCCGGATAGCGTTCCAGCGTACTCATCAAACCGAGTTCGTGCTCTTCGGACAATAACTGAAGATGCGCCATTCCTGAGGGAATGTCCCGCGTTAAACCTTTTTCGACCAACTGCCGAAATACGCTGCAAACTCTGGCATGGGCATATTGCACATAAAAAACCGGATTCTCATTAGTTTTCGACGTGGCTAATTGCAAGTCGAAATCCATGTGCTGTTCCGACCGGCGCATTACATAAAAAAACCGCGCCGCATCTTTTCCGACTTCGTCGCGTAACTGTCTAAGCGTAACAAACTCACCGGAACGGGTCGACATTTGTACTTTTTCTTCCCCGCGATATAAGGTAGCAAACTGCACTAACAGCACCTTCAACTTGGACGCGTCTGCCCCTAAGGCTTGAATGGCTGCTTTAACCCTGGGAATATAGCCGTGATGATCCGCACCCCAGATGTCGATAATTTGCTCGAAGCCGCGATCAAGCTTGTTCATGTGGTACGCGATGTCGGACGCAAAATAGGTATATTGGCCGTTTTCTCTGCGTACCACGCGGTCTTTTTCATCGCCCAAATTGCTTGAGGCAAACCAAGTCGCGCCGTCTTTTTGGTAAAGATGACCGGATGCTTGCAAACGTGCTAAGGCTTGTTCAACCGAGCCGTCGTCCATTAACTGCTGTTCGGAAAACCAGCACTGATAGTCGACACCGAATTCCCGTAAATCGTTTCTGATGTCTTCTAGAATGTTGTTTAAACCCGCATTAAAAACATCGCGGTAAGCCGCAACGCCGAGCAATGCTTTAGCTTTGGCAATTAGTGCATCGATGTGGGCTTCTTTATCGCCGCCTTGGATTTCATCTGCGGGAATATTTTCCAAGACTAAATCGATCGGACGACGGTAATCGTCCCTTACCTGCCTAAAAAGATCACGCGCAATGTCGCCGACATACTCGCCGCGATAGCCGTTGTCCGGAAACCGGACCGCTTCACCGCATTCTTCAAGGTATCTTAGCCAAATACTTGTTGCCAAAATATCCATTTGCCGACCGGCATCGTTAACGTAATATTCCCGGTGAACGTCGAAACCGGTTGCTTCAAGAAGATCGGCAACCGCCGAGCCGTAGGCCGCACCGCGGCCGTGACCGACATGTAAGGGACCGGTCGGATTGGCGGATACGAATTCGACTTGGACTTTTTTTCCAGCGCCGACTTGGCTGCGACCGAATTCAGGTCCCAGCTCGTGTATGCGTTTGACAATGTCGAATTGCGAGCTTGAATCCATGTAGAAATTGATGAAGCCCGGCCCGGCAATATCCACTTTTGTGATTGCGCTGTCTTGGGGCAAAGCGGCAACCAACTTTTCAGCCAATTGCCTTGGATTCATTTTTGCGGGTTTCGCTAACAGCATTGCGGCATTGGTTGCATAATCGCCGTGTTGCGGATCGCGAGTGCGTTCAATGCTGAACGTATAAGACGCGCTGGGAATAACTTCTTGATTAATTAATGCTTCAACGGACTTTTGAATCAGTGTTTCTAACTTTTTCTTCATTAAGTTTAATGTTGGAATTTACTCGAAAATAGGGAGGTATTATCCAACATTACTGCCGGATTAGCTATTCAAACGGATTTCGACAAAATGGCGTATTCATTTTCGATAATCCGAAAGAAAACCTTCGACTTACTTACATATCCAAGGGCATAAAAAACGCTATGGTGTCGACGCTTAACTTCGCTAGTGTTTGTCTAATTCCGAAAATACTTCCCGATAATCCGCAGGTTGATAATGACTGACTAATTCCAAAAATCGATTTTTTTTACGGTATGGGTTGATCCCCATATCCCGCAGTAAGTCGTCGTGAAAATGCACCATGTGCAATTTGATGACCGTAGCACGGCTTGAGATAGCGGGCATAAAACTGCGCTTCCATTGCTTTACCGCTTCGATTTCCGCCAACATGTATTCGCGGCTAGGCAATTGGAATTTGCCTTTCAGTAAGTTAACCAGCCACACGGAAGCCAGGTGCGACGTTAAGGAGTTGGAAAACGTCGCCGCTCTTCCGATAAAAGCCATGTCCGGTAATTCGGGATGAATAATGTGCCGATACAGGTAGACGCCGTCGTCTTCTTGAGACGCCTTGAAAGCGGCCGGTAGAAAATCATAATTTGATTTGTAGCCGGTCCCGAAAATAACAACATCGCAATCGATTTGTTCTCCGTTTTCAAGCACCACTCCTTCCTCGGTAAATGCTTTAATTTGGCTTTGCCGATTAAGAATTTTTCCCTGCTTCATCAATCGATAGACTTCCGTCCGAGGCAGAAAATCGAGATTGAAAATATCGATTTCGAAAGCTTCGTCAGGTAATACGCCGCACGCTTTAAGCGGATATTGAAATTTGATGATGCTTTCGGTTAGCCGCCAAAATCCGTTTACAAGCCAAGGCAAGCGTGAATGCAATGTTTTGATCCAAATTTCAGGACGCTGATACAAGGGCAAAAAGGCGCAAGCAAGTCGAGTTAGATAAATTCGCCGCACATCCAAAAAATCCAATACATCCATCGGTATCGGCCAATGGGCTTTACGATAAACCAAGGTAACTTGTTTAGCGAATTTTGCAGCGTCGCCCGCAACATCCAACGCGCTTTTACCGAAACCGACAACGACAACCTGTCGTCCCGTAACTGAAGAAGGATTGACATACTGCGAGGAGTGCAGAATTTGCCCCTTAAACTGCTGTTTTCCCGGAAGTTCAGGAATATAGGGATCGAAATAAATACCGCTGGCGACTACAACAAAATCAAACGCTTTTACCGCAGAAGAACCTTCTTTAGCATCGGTAAAATGAACTTGCCATCCGCCGTCTTTGTTCTGTTCTAAACGGTTAATTTCATGATTAAAAAGGATTTTGTCGTAGACTTTAAAATCTTTAGCATAGTTTTCGATATATCCCTGGAGTTCGGCTCCGCTGGGAACTCGTGGGTAGGCATCGGGCATCGGATAATCGGGAACTTCGTAAAGCGACCTCGGCGTTTGCAAGCCGTAGGTGTGATACCCCGACGACCAGACGCCGCCGACCCGATCCCCTTTTTCAAATATTTCGCATTCAAACCCGGCCTGGGTTAATAATCTCGCGGCTCCTATTCCGGCCACACCTGCACCGATGATACCGATTTTTTTTATTGTTGTTGGGTTCATAGCGTGATCCGACGTCAGTTAAGCGACCGGGAAAGGTCTAAAAATGAAATTATTACATTTCTTAATTCAGCATCCTATCACTATCGGCGCTTTAAATTAGACGATTTTAAAAGATCGACATTATTGATTCGGACTTTTAATACCTGAACCGTTCGTGCTGAACAAGTCGAAGCACAGACCAGACCGCCTTTCAACAGGCGAATGGAAGTTCAGCCTTCACAGGGCCGAATCTATAATGTCAAAGAAGGGTCGCTGGCAAAACAGCGATATGAGTTTTGCAGCTTAACCGATAGCGGCTTACTTCCGGTTAAGCCGCTATCGCGAAAGAGATTAAAATTTTATAAGAAACAAAAAGCGATTAACTTCTGCTTTAATGTTAACAATGCGAAAGAAAGCTATTCCACCAATTCCATTGATTATCAAGGCGTTTGCGATTTTTACCGTACACTTGATTTAAAATTTCAGCTTTAGCTTCCAGCCAATCGCGCATATCGTCGCCGGGACGAAAATTGCGTTTTTCCGCTTTGTAATAGGCGGCTTCCGCAATCATGACATCCAAGTCCAAGTTTACCGGTTGCAAAGGTGCCGGAATGTCGAAACCCAACCCGAATCGAATCAGGTCGATTAAGTCTTGAGGCGAGTGACCGTTAATACCGACTTTTTTAGGTTCGACTTCTAAAAACGAACCGAACATACGGTCCCAAATCGAAAAAACAGCACCGTAGTTGCTATCGTGCTCGCTTCGCTCAGTCGAGTGATGGGTCCGGTGCATGTAAGGCACGATAATGACTAATCCCAAAACGCGCTCAAGCCTGAAGCTGATATTGGCATGGTGAAACATGATAAACACCGTACTAACCGCTTCGATTGACAACACGAGTTTTTGATCGATACCGAGCAAAACAATCAACAAGGCTTTTAAGCTGTTAGTCAGCAAAACTTCCACAAAATGCAGCCTGAATGCAGTCGATACGTTTAAGTAAGGGTCGTTGTGATGCACTCGATGGAAAACCCAAAGCATATCTACATTGTGGCAAATCCGGTGCCAGACGTACAACAGCAAATCGAAAGCCGCAAATGCTAAAATAGCTTTTATGGCATCGTTATGTACCGCGTTTAACAGACCGAAGCCTGAAAAATGCCCGGCGATCACATATAGCGATTCTCCAAGTTAGAAAAACCGGCAAAGCAGATCAGCAAGGCGAAAGTTATCAATTCTTCGGTCAGTTCAACGGGCCAAGAGAGTTTCGATAAAATCAATGTCGTTTTTGCAATGGTTTCATTTAACATAGGTTTAACCTCATAATTTCAGCTATGATGCCGAATCAGCTTAGTTACGCTTGATGACAGCATGATGACTGTTCTCAAAACAACTCCGTCCTCAAGCCGGTAACGCTTTTCAAAATCGGACGCCCGGCATTCAATCGCCTCGCACCCAGTCATCGTTTCAGGATTGGTAAAGCTCGACTCCATTAAAACGCGGCATCCTTAATAAACTATTAAGCACATAACATGCCAGACTATGCCTTTAAAGAAATAACACATACTTCCTTATTAAAACAAGCTGTTAAAAAATATAAAAACGTTTAATTTAATCACTTTGTTTCCATATTTAAAACATTTTCAACATATTTTGACGCATTGTGACTCAATTTAGTGCATATAAAGAGCTCGCGTTTGTCAATATTGGGGCAAGAAAACTGAATTCAAGCGTCGAACCGCTGATCACAGATCCGGCAAACCGTAAAATCTGCTGATCTAGTGCTTTTGGGGTGTTGTTTATTCACATAATCCGCACAAGATAAGACTTAATTCGGCTAAAATGCCGATTAAATCGATTTGTATTACGAAAAATCCCTTGCTTAATCGTATAATAAGCCGCTAATTCACAGGTAGTCAGGTGTAAATTATGCAAATTATTCAGGAAGCGCTCACATTTGATGACGTCTTGCTAGTCCCCGCGCACTCTGTTGTGTTGCCCCGCGAGGTCGAAATCAAAACGCAATTGACTCGTACGATAGCGCTCAATATACCGTTGGTTTCAGCTGCAATGGACACGGTAACCGAAGCCAGGTTAGCCATTGCAATGGCGCAGGAAGGCGGTATCGGTATTATCCATAAGAACATGACCGCCGAGCAGCAGGCGCGTGAAGTACAAAGCGTCAAAAAATACGAAAGCGGCGTTATCAAAGACCCGATTACCGTCTCACCCGACATCAGCATCCGCGATGTCATCAAATTAACCCGTTCAAAAAGAATTTCCGGCGTACCTGTAGTCGACGGCGATGAATTGGTCGGAATCGTGACCAGCCGCGATTTACGTTTTGAAACCCGTTTCGACGAGCCGGTCAGCAGCGTAATGACGCCGAAAGAACGGCTGGTCACAGTTAAGGAAAATGCGGATCAGAAAGAGGCAATAGCGCTTTTACATAAACACCGGATAGAGAAAATTCTGGTGGTAAACGATGCCTTTCATTTACGCGGCATGATTACCGTAAAAGATATTCAGAAAGCCAAAGATTATCCGCAAGCGTGTAAAGACGAGCAAGAACGGTTAAGAGTAGGCGCTGCGGTGGGAACCGGATTCGGCACCGAAGAACGCGTTGAAGCCCTGGTTGCCGCCGGTGTCGATGTCATAATCGTCGATACTGCTCACGGGCATTCCCAAGGCGTGTTGGACCGGGTACGTTGGGTCAAAATGAATTATCCTGACGTTCAGGTTATCGGCGGTAATATTGCCACGGCGGAAGCGGCCTTAGCGTTGATTGAAGCGGGTGCGGACGGCGTTAAAGTCGGTATCGGCCCCGGCTCGATTTGCACCACGCGGATTGTCGCCGGTGTCGGCGTGCCGCAAATTACGGCGGTGAGCAATATTGCCGAGGCCTTAAAAGGTACCGGCGTACCGCTCATCGCCGACGGCGGTATCCGTTATTCGGGCGATGTCGCCAAAGCGTTGGCTGCCGGCGCGCATTCCGTGATGCTAGGCGGGTTATTCGCCGGTACCGAAGAAGCCCCGGGCGAAGTCGAATTGTTTCAAGGCCGATCTTATAAATCTTATCGCGGCATGGGTTCGCTCGGCGCTATGTCGCAATTGCAAGGCTCCAGCGACCGCTACTTCCAGGATGAAACCGATTCGGAAAAGCTGGTACCGGAAGGCATCGAAGGCCGGGTTCCCTACAAAGGCAGCTTGCTGGCGGTTATTCACCAGTTGCTCGGAGGTGTTCGCTCGAGCATGGGTTATACGGGTTCTAATTCTATTAAAGCCTTGCATGAAAAAGCGCAGTTCGTGCGCGTAACTAGCGCAGGTATTCGAGAAAGCCACGTGCATGATGTGACGATTACTAAAGAAGCGCCGAATTATCGGACGGAATAGTTCATCATGTCTTCGGGCATTAACAAACATTTCAAAAGAGAAGCCATCATTATGGTTGGTTTTTTTCTTTCTTTCGGTGTGCTCGCTATGATCGCTGGCTTCTTTGGACCGAAAATTATGTATTACCTAGAAGTTAAAAAATGCCGTCAATCTGGTGGCATATATTCTTCTGAAAAACAGGAATGTGTAATTTCCAACAGGAAAACGAGTGAAACAATCAAATAATATCCATAACCACAAAATCCTGATTTTGGATTTCGGCTCCCAATATACCCAGTTAATCGCCCGCCGCATCCGCGAAATCGGCGTTTATTGCGAAATCTATTCCTGCGAATGTTCCGATGACGAAATCAAACAATTCGCAGCGAACGGCATCGTATTATCGGGCGGACCGGAAACAGTCACCAGCAGCGAAACTCCGCGCGCGCCGCAGATCGTTTTCGAACTGGGTATTCCTGTATTGGGCATTTGTTACGGGATGCAGACGATGGCGGAACAATTGGGCGGCAGGGTCGAGTCGTCCAGCCATCGGGAGTTCGGCTACGCGCAAATTCGCGCACACGGGCATTCCAAATTATTAAAAGGCATCGAAGACCATCTTTCACCGGAAGGCTACGGTTTGCTGGATGTGTGGATGAGCCACGGCGACCGGGTTGTCGTATTGCCCGGCGGATTTCGGTTGATTGCAAGTTCCGACGGTGCACCGATTGCCGGTATTGCCGATGAAGTACGCGCTTTTTATGCTGTGCAATTTCATCCCGAAGTAACTCACACGAAACAGGGACAACGCATCCTATCGCGCTTTGTTTTGGATATTTGCGGCTGTGAAGCGTTATGGACGGCAAGCAGCATTATCGAAGACAGCATCCAAGCCGTTCGCGCTAAAGTCGGTACTGATAACGTCATTCTCGGCTTGTCGGGTGGAGTCGATTCCTCGGTTGTTGCCGCGTTATTACATAGTGCGATCGGCGAGCAGCTCACTTGCGTTTTTGTCGATACCGGCTTACTGCGCTTGCACGAAGGCGATCAAGTGATGGCAACGTTTGCCGAACACATGGGCGTTAAAGTTATTCGGGTTGATGCCGAGCAGCGTTATCTCGATGCGCTTAAAGGTGTAAATGATCCCGAACAAAAACGCAAAATCATCGGCGGCTTGTTTATCGATATTTTCGACGAAGAAGCCGGTAAATTAACCGATGCACGTTGGTTGGCGCAAGGCACCATCTATCCCGATGTCATCGAGTCGGCGGGTGCTAAAAGCGGTAAAGCGCATTTGATCAAATCGCACCATAATGTCGGCGGATTGCCGGAAAATATGAACCTGAAACTGGTCGAACCGTTGCGCGAATTGTTCAAAGACGAAGTGAGAAAAATCGGCGTCGAACTAGGATTACCCTACGAAATGGTTTATCGCCATCCCTTCCCCGGCCCCGGTTTGGGCGTCAGGATTCTGGGCGAAGTTAAAAAAGACTATGCCGATTTGCTGCGTTTGGCCGATGCTATCTTCATCGAAGAACTCTACAAAAATGATCTTTACGACAAAGTCAGCCAAGCATTTGCCGTGTTTCTGCCCGTCAAATCGGTCGGTGTCATGGGAGACGGTCGCCGCTACGATTACGTTGTCGCATTACGCGCCGTCGAAACCATCGACTTCATGACCGCACGCTGGGCGCATTTGCCGTATGAGTTTCTCGATCTAGTGTCACGGCGAATTATCAATGAAGTTGCAGGTATCAGCCGTGTTACCTACGATATTTCCGGAAAACCGCCCGCTACGATTGAATGGGAATAAACAATTCTTAACCTGTTCGTGTTGCGCTTGTCGAAACATGAACGGGTAATTAACCTTATCGACTCCTTTCCGGTATGAATATTCAGTCTGCCGAAGTAGCAACAACCGAAAACGATGAAGCGTGGATGCGCCATGCCTTAAGGCTGGCGCAACGTGCGGAAATGCTGGGCGAAGTGCCGGTCGGCGCAATACTTGTAAAAGACGATCACTGTCTTGCCGAAGGCTGGAATTCTCCCATCGCCAGTAACGACCCTTCCGCCCACGCCGAAATCAATGTCTTGCGCGAAGCCGGCTTAAGGATCGGCAATTACCGCCTTGTCGATACCACACTGTATGTCACGCTGGAACCTTGCGTCATGTGTATGGGGGCAATCGCCCATGCGCGCGTTAAGCGTTTGGTGTTCGGTGCTTACGATCCCAAACGCGGCGCTGTTTGTAATGCGTTGAATCTGGCCGAGGCCGATTTTTTAAACCATAAAATCGCATGGCAAGGTGGAGTTTTGGAAGCGGAATGTTCGGACATATTAAGGGCTTTTTTTAAATTAAAGCGGTAAATAAGCTAAATCCGGCGCTTTAATATTTAATCGTTCGCACGGTTTGTATGATTTTCAAGGAAGCCCTAAACAAGTTGATTTCATTCGTATCCTCAAAGGCGCAAGTGCTTCGACAAGCTATCTACCAAAAATATCAATAAGTTATTGCTCATCTTGAGCTTTGCGAAGGACGTATTCAGCGTTTCCATAAGTAGCAACTCGGCACTCTTTTGTACCTCTCACCACACAAGATTTTTACCGGATCATCGCCGTTTACTCGTTGTATGTTGATAAATAATGTGTATGATTGCACGGTAAAATAAAACTTTAAGCTACATTATTGAGAGTAATCATGAAACTAATAACTGCGATTATTAAACCCTTCAAGATGGACGATGTGAGGGAGGCTTTATCGGAAATTGGCGTAGCAGGCGTAACCGCCACGGAGGTCAAAGGCTTCGGCAGACAAAAAGGTCACACAGAACTTTACCGCGGCGCTGAGTATGTTGTCGATTTTCTACCCAAAGTCAAACTCGAGATAGCCGTTAGCGACGATGTCCTAGATAAAGCCGTCGAAACGATTGTAAATGCCGCCAATACCGGCAAAATAGGCGACGGAAAGATTTTTGTGACGGACCTTGAACAAGTCATTCGTATTCGGACGGGCGAAACTGGTGAGGACGCCATTTAATCGGCTTTTAGGAAAGAAAATGTTCTTCAAAAATAATAATTATAAATTAAGCTTCGCCCTCCTATTAACTCCCGGACTGGCATCGGCAGCCGAACTGAATCAAGCGAATACGGCTTGGATTTTAACCTCGACCGCCTTAGTCTTGTTTATGACCATCCCCGGACTTTCATTATTTTATGCCGGTCTGGTTAGAAGCAAAAACGTGCTCTCGGTCTTGATGCAATGTTTTGCAATTACCTGTTTGATCTCAATTGTCTGGCTGGCCGGCGCCTATAGTTTGATCTTTGCGGACGGCGGCGAAACCCAAAAATATCTCGGCGGTCTAACGAAAGCCTTTTTACCCGATATTGATACGGGTTCGTTGACCGGCGATATTCCGGAAACGCTGTATTTTATGTTTCAAATGACGTTCGCGATTATTACGCCTGCCCTCATTGTCGGTGCGTTTGCCGAGCGGATGAAGTTTTCAGCCATGTTATGGTTTAGCGGTTTATGGTTGTGTCTCGTCTATGTGCCGATTTGCCACTGGATGTGGGGCGGCGGCTGGCTGGCTGAATTAGGGGCGATGGATTTTGCGGGCGGTATCGTCATCCATATTAATGCCGGCGTTGCTGCGCTGGTTTCGGCTTTGGTCATTGGTAGACGTAAAGGCTTTCCAACCACGGCCATGCCCCCGCATAACATGACGATGGTCGTCACCGGCGCAGGCATGTTATGGGTCGGGTGGTTCGGTTTCAATGCCGGCAGCGCATTGACGTCCGATGGTCGCGCCGGAATGGCTATGTTAGTCACCCATATCGGCGCCGCAGCAGGCTCGTTGACGTGGATGACCATTGAATGGGTACGCTACGGTAAACCCAGCGTTCTCGGTATCGTCACCGGCATGGTAGCGGGTCTAGGTACAATTACCCCCGCATCGGGCTTTGTCGGTCCGGCAGGAGCGTTATTTATCGGTATAACTGCCGGGGTCGTTTGCTTTTTTGCAACTCAATATGTCAAACGCAAACTCGTCATCGACGATTCGTTGGATGTGTTCCCCGTTCACGGCGTCGGCGGTATTACCGGCTCGTTGCTGACCGGCGTGTTTGTCGAACGCAGTCTCGGCGGCATCGGCCTTCCTGAAGGTGTAACTATCCCGCATCAAGTCGGCGTTCAACTGTTAGCGATTGTCGTAACAATTGTTTGGAGCGCTCTATTCAGTTATTTAATCCTCAAAGCCTTGGATAAGTGCATTGGTTTGCGCGTTAGCGCCGATGAAGAAGTCCAAGGACTCGATCAGGTTCTACATGAAGAAACCGGCTACCTGGATTTATAAGACCAGCGAGCAGTTACGGTCAAAACTCAGCCTGGGATGGCGGTCGCTGGTAGACCGCTTCCCAGGCGTTGAACAATCCGAAGAAGACGAAGGTATCTCTTCAAATTCTCCGAATGAAACCACCGAAACGGTTACTAACAACGAAGCGAAATTTGCGCAAAAGCTTGTTCAAAAGCTTAAACCCCATAAAAAACAGAACAAGGAAGCTAACGAAAACGTTGGGGTTATAGAAAAATTCAACCAAAAATACTTAAAAATCCCGCAACCTTTTGCGTCTTTTCTAAAACCGTTCGTTATTACCCTTTGCATCGTCGGTTTGTATGCTCTTTTAGGTTTTTATCTAATCCCTGCTGTCATAAAAGGAAAATTACCCCAGATTATTCAAGAAGAAACGGGTAGAAAGGCATCTGTCGCCAAGATCGAATTTAATCCGTTTAAATTTATTGCCGGAATTCACGGATTCAAAATACATGAAAAAGACGACAAATCTTTCGTCGATTTTGAAGCCCTCATCTTAAAGTTAAACGCGTTTGAGTCCATTAAGCACCTTAGCTTAGTGGTTGACGAAATTACGCTTACAAAACCGTCGTTTCATATCGCCAAATTAAAAGACGGAAAATTCAATTTCGACGACATGGTTAAACCTAAGAAAAAGGAAGAACCTAAAAAAGAGGATACCAAATTGTTTCCCCTCAAAATCGTCAAACTTTCGATAAAAGAGGGAAAACTCACATGGAATGATCACCATTTCGCCAAACCGGTTGCTGAAGAAATAATCCCGATAAATCTGACTATTACTGATTTATCCACTGAGGCCGACAAAAAAGGCCGATTAGACTTTAATTTAGCGCTTAAATCAGGCGGTAAATTAGACTGGAAAGCCAAGATTGGAGTAAACCCAGTCTATTTGGAAGGCGCACTAAACCTCGATAAAGTGCAACTGCAAAAAATGTTACCGCTGGCCTTATCCGACACAGCTGCATTCGATGTGCAGGGGCGAGCGTTATTCACTATCGATTACAAAGTCGACATGAAAAAAAACGACTTAAACGTAACGATCAAAAAGAGCAAACTCGAATTGCATGACTTTCAGTTTGCCGATAAAAGCGATGCCAAAAACCTGATCAAAACCCCCAGCTTCAGCCTTGAAACGGATGCGCTTGTAAAGCTTTCAAATAGCAATCTGGACGTTACTATCAAAGAGGTAAAGCTGGCCAGTCAGGATTTGCAATATTCCAATCAAGCAGAACAACCGATTACGGTCAACGTGCCGAATTTCAGCCATTCAACCGATCTTAAAGTCACGCAGACCAAAGATAATCTGAAAGTCTCGGCATCCAAAGCCGCCATAGCAATCAAAAACTTATTGGTCAACGGCCTGAATGAACAAAAAGTTGAAGTTAAAGTACCTGAATTAAGTCTTGAAACCGCTTACCTATTGGATTTTACCGACAAAGCGAAGGATGTCACTGTCAGCCACGGTAAATTTAATTTTCATGATTTGCACCTAGCCGAAAAAGGCGAAAACGCAACCTTAATCAAAGTACCCGCATTCGACCTTAGCGACATGGGAATCGACCTTAAGAATAGGTCGGTGACGATAGCGTTAATTACCTCTAAAAATGCCGAATTTCTAGCTTGGCTTAACCCGGACGGGACGCTTAACTATCAAAAATTGATTCCTACAAAAAAAGGCAAAAAAGTAGAAGTTACCCGTTCCGAATATGCAACAGCGAAATCGGTCGACTTCAAAGAAGACGCAAAAACCGCCGCCGATGTAACCACGGCGACCGCTAAACCTGTGTTACCGGAAAAAGACTGGTTGTTAAATATCAACACCGTGGAGTTAAATAATTACGCAATCAATTTTGAAGATAGATCGCTCAAAAAACCCTTAAAAATGACGGCTAAACCAATCAATCTCAAAGTGAGCAACATCACAAACAACCCCAAGGCGGAGTTGCCTTTTCAACTGGATGTGGGTGTTAACAAGACGGGTTCCATTAAATTGAAAGGCGGTGCGGTGATTGAACCGCTTTCTGCAAAGTTGGATGTCGACGTAAAAAATATCGACCTTGAAACCTTTCAACCTTATGTCGATAAATTTGCCAGACTTGATATCTTGGACAGCAAATTTAGCGTTGCAGGCAAATTAGCAGTACAGCAACCGCCTGAAAAACCCTTAGACGTCAAATTTAAAGGAAATACAGGTATTGCTAATTTACTAACCCGAGACCAACTTCAGAACAAAGACTTTATCAAATGGGACAACCTAACATTTAAGGATTTGGATGTCGATTTGTCGGCAAACCGTTATAGCTCATCCTTATTATTAATTGAAAAACCCTATGCTAAAGTCACCATCCGGAAAGATAAAACCATCAATTTTTCCGACATCATGATCGCCGATAAAAGCGTTTCCGATAAACCGTCAAAATCCGCCAAACCGGTTAAGGTTAAAAAAAGCAGCGCAAACGAGGTCAATAAACCAATATTCAAACTAGACAAAGTCAAAATTGTCGACGGCTCGTCGGACTTTGCCGACCTCTCTTTGATATTGCCCTTCGCAGCGCAGATCAAAAGTCTCGACGGCGGCGCAAACGGAATTTCGTCCGAACATAAATCGACTATCAAAGTCGATTTGAAGGGTAACGCCTACGACCTTGCACCGGTTAACATCCAAGGCGAAGTCAGTCCTTACTTGGGCAACTACAATATCGATCTTCAATTCGACGGGATGCCCATGCCGTTAGTCACGCCTTACATGGTGGAGTTTGCCGGTTATAAAATCGAAAAAGGAAAATTAACATTAGGCCTTAAATACCAAGTGGAAAACGGCAAATTGCAAGCCGCGAACAGTATTCTCATCGATCAACTTGAACTGGGAGAGAAGGTAGAAAATCCTAACGCTGTGTCTCTCCCGTTAGAATTGGCTATCACTCTACTTAAAGATTCCGACGGCAAAATAAAATTAGACGTGCCGTTAACAGGCAGCTTGGAAGACCCTCAATTCAGCATAAGTCACATCATTGTCGATGCCTTGGTCAATGTACTTACCAAAGTCATAACATCGCCCTTTACAGCCATTGCTTCATTAGTCGGTAGCGACGAAGATTTAAGCACCATCGCATTCGCACCGGGCAAGGACACATTAGCCCCGGCAGAAATAAGTAAATTAGATAACGTCGCAAAAGCCTTGAAAGAAAAACCGGCTCTCAATTTGGAAGTAAAAGGCGCATCCTTCACAGAACAAGATTGGAAAATCCTGCGGGAAGAAGCCTTGCTCGATCAACTCAAATCGGTAAAAGCATCGCAACTTAGCCAGGAAGACGGCAAAAAAATCCGTTCCGAATACGTGGAATTAAGCGGAGACGAATACAACGAATTACTCGCCGATGCATTTATCAAACGGTTTCCGACGATGGCCGAAAAATCGCTTTTCCGTAGCCCTAAGCTAATCCCGCCGTTAACCGGCGATTTCTATCAAGTCGCCAAGGAAAAGATGTCCGAAATCATCAATCCCGACCCGAAACGGCTTAAAGACTTAGCTTCCGAACGCGCAAAAGAAATCGCAAAATACATCGTCCAAAAAGGCGGCGTCCCTAACGAACGCGTCTATATACTCGATTCCGTAACCGACCCGGAAAGTAAGGGTAAAGATTTAGTTAGTACGCTGTCTTTGAAAACGAACTAAGGATTCGCAAACTATTTATCGGAATAGACGATAGTTTTGACGTTAAAAATTTAGCATAAGCATTACTAATTTTGCTCCGGCTTTGATTACCATTTCATAAATTAACCAAAAAAATTGGCTCTTTGTGAATTTGAGTGGGTAATTCATTTGAAAAAAACTTTTTTCCGTTCGTCCTGAGTGTGTCGAAGGATGGGCGGGAAAAGTTTTATTTTTCAAATAAATGTAATCGAAGGTCTCACATTTTGCAGGTTGCCTATCGACCCCAATGCGGGATCGGCAGTTTTATTTCTCTTATTATCGATAGTTGTTTTTGCAATAGGCGCGGGAATATTAACCACTACAACATTCGTGTTAAAGTTTTAATGTAGGGTACGTTTTAAGCACCATTAGCATTATTTAGACAGCGTCCATTTATCCTATTCATCGGATAATCAAATGTTTGGTGCATGGAATGCACTCTACTTGACTGACACTGGTTGATAATATAGCGCTGAAATACGTTGGGGCGTGCCCCGCTTGCAACCTACGCATCCTAATTTTAGCCAACATGCCAGATAACTAATGCTATTCTAGGCGCTCCGATTTACACCCAAATATCTCAATTATTAGCCTAGAGGAAACATCATCATGAGCGAAAGAATCATCATGCGTACCGGAGAAGCCTTAGTCGCCGGAGGGCCGCCCGGCACGGCAGCAGAACCGGAAGTGATTATCGGCGAACTGGACGGCCCAGTCGGGACGGCGATTGCCAGCATGACCGCCGGACAAGTCCAAGGTCATACCCGCGTATTCGCCATCTTGAATACCGACATCCAGGTCAGGCCTGTGACACTGATGGTGAGCAAAGTCACCGTCAAGAACACCCGCTACACCAATATACTGATGGGAACCGTACAAGCCGCCATCGCCAACGGCGTCTTGGATGCGGTGCGGGCTGGCGACATACCGAAAGAGAAAGCCAACGATTTGGGCATTATCGTGTCCGTATGGCTCAACCCCAGCGTCAGTACCGATGATAAGCTAGACCATAAAATCCTGTTCGACATTCACCGCAAAGCAATGGCAACCGCCATCCACAAAGCCATGAACAATCAACCGGATATCGACTGGCTACTGGAAAACCAGGACAAGATTACCCATAAATATTTCCAAATGGGCTTGGATGGGAAGATTTAGCTATCGTAGCTCCGATTAGCGTAGCGTAATCGGAGGAATGCAAACATGATTCATGCGTACGATTATGCTTCGCTAATAGTACATACGGCGCTATGAATTGCGTTTTATCTGGTTGTAGGTTGGGCTGACGACAGGAAGCCCAACGTTTCGCGACATCGTTTGTGTTGGGCTTCATTTCATTCAGCCCAACCTACGAGCTTTCGCTGTCTTAAAATCCGGCAAACCGTTCGACCCTAACTTTTCGCTTGCTTAATTGCTTATAAGACGGTATGTACGAGCTAGTTGACCCATTTGTTAGCTCTTCTTTTTATTCATTAATGTTGATAGAGCTTTGGTCAATTCCGCTTCATTCTTTAAAGCTTGTGAAAGCCTGTCAGACAACTCACCTAGAACAACTCTAACACTTCCTGCCAATTCAAGGCATTGTTCATCAGATAACGCATGCACACCCTCGCTCAAAGCGGAATGCAAGAGCAATATGGGACTGTGGCCATTTATTAGCAGGCTCTCAGGCATTGCATCCTTGGCCATATCTAAAGCCTTACTAAATTGCGTCTCCGTTACTGCTGATTTTAGTTTCTCAATCTTTTCCGCTGTTGCCCCTATTTTTTCGGAAACCTTAATAATTTCACCCAGAATACGATTCTTCTGATTTTCGACAACTCTTCGGTAATAGATGAATGCGCCAACTCCCAATCCTTGATTCTCACACCGTCTACCTTTTAAGAAGTCGTCTCGGTCTGGGCCGATGAGTTTAATTAATTTTGGAGAGACAGGAGGGCCAAATGTGGGAAGTTCACCAAATTTATAACACTCTCCTTGTGGTTTGTTTTCAGCATCTACTTTCGCTGCGAGCGAGAACGTTTTTTCAACACGCTGGCAATTCGAGCATCGATATCTAACGTAGAAGAACTCGTAATCTTTACTTTTTAACTCTTGCTCTTTTCCTGATACACAGCGAAAGAATCGAATGCCATTGCAGTTCTCATGCTCACAGTGCAACTGTATTTCTGGTGTCCGCATTGCATCGTAGTTTACGTACTGAGAGTGTTTCCTGAATGAGAGATCGGATATGTGAATGAGCTGATTCGGCGGCGTGCTCTCAAGAAATTCAGATATCGTTTGGTATGCAATTTCTTCTTTTACTTCACATGTATCTTTATCAGACATTTCGTTTGCCTTGTATATTGAGAGCTAACTAAAATTAGACCCCAAATAAAAACTTAATTTTTTATCCGGGCAGTTTATTAATACCGTCAACATATAAAATTTTCCCTTTAAAGACCGACATCTATAACTAAATATCACACCTGAATTCCACCGATTTATAACAACAAACACACCTGCAACGCAGCAGTTAATATCTGCTGATAATGATGAAAAAAGTGTAGTAGGGTTTTAAGTTTTAACAAGTTAAAGGATCAACGCTAAGGCCTCAAATCAACAGCCTGCTAAATCCTTTTAAAACTGATACTTTTCTTGCTGAAATGAAAGAATTGGCGAGATATAGCCATGTAGGTCAGGTTGCGCTTTAGTGCTACCTGACATTTTGGTAAATCTTATGTAACTTTGAAAATATGGGAATTCGTTCGTGGTTCGACAAGCTCACCACGAACGGAACATTTTGATTTATTTTACTTCAACAACCCCTGCAACAACCCATTCAACTTATGCACAAACGCCGACGGGTCTTCCAACTGACCGCCTTCGGCTAAGATAGCTTGGTCGAACAGGATGTTAGCCAGATCGGCAAAGCGGGCATCGTCTTGTTCCTCTTTTAACCGCGCCACTAAGGCATGGTTGGGGTTGAGCTCGAATATCGGTTTTTTGGCCATGCCGAAGCCCATGTTTTGTCCAGCATCTTTCATGATGCGCTCCATGTTGAGGCTCATGCCGTAAACATCGGCAACTAAACAAGCCGGTGAATCGGTTAAGCGTTGGCTTAACTTAACTTCGCTGACTTTATCGCCCAATACGTCTTTGATTTGCTTGATAACGGATTCGAAATCTTTAGCGGTTTCTTCCAGTTCTTTTTTGGCTTCTTCGTCTTCCGGCGTTTTCAAATCCAGATCGCCTTTCGCGACCGATTGCAAATGTTTGCCGTCGAATTCGTCCAAATGGGAAATCAGCCATTCGTCGATTCGGTCGGATAGCAACAACACTTCGATGCCTTTCTTACGGAAGATTTCCAAGTGCGGGCTGTTTTTAGCGGCGGCAAAGCTTTCGGCGGTGACGTAATAAATCTTGTCCTGACCTTCCTGCATCCGGCTAACGTATTCTTCCAGCGTCACTTCCTGCTTATCGGTATCGGCTTTGGTCGAGGCAAATCGTAAGAGCTTAGCTATACGCTCTTTGTTCGCATGATCTTCAATCGGGCCTTCCTTCATGACTTGACCGAATTCCGCCCAGAATTTTTCATATTTTTCCGGCTCGTTCTTAGCGATACCTTCCAACATGCCGAGAACTTTCTTGACCGCGCCGGATTTGATGGTGCTCAATTGCTTACTTTGCTGCAAGATTTCGCGCGATACGTTCAACGGCAACGAACTGGCATCGACGATACCGCGAATAAAACGCAGATAACGCGGCATCAACTGTTCCGCATCGTCCATGATGAATATTTTACGGACGTATAGTTTTACACCGTGTTTGGTGTTTCTATCCCAAAGATCGAACGGCGCGTGGCTCGGTACGTAGAGCAATAAGGTAAATTCGTTGGTGCCTTCGACTTTGCTATGCACATGAACGAGCGGCTCCTGCCAATCATGCGAGACATGTTTGTAGAATTCGTTGTAATCCTCGTCTTTGATGTCCTGACGGGCTTTCGTCCATAAGGCCGAGGCACTATTAATGGTTTCATCTTCGAGAGCTGGCGGCGTAACTTCTTTGGATTCTGCTTCTGCTTCTTCGCCTTCCTTTTCTTCTTCATCATAAGAAGGCATGACTTCTTTGGTCATGACAATCGGAATGGATATATGGTCGGAGAATTTGCGTACAATGCCGCGCAAACGGTAGCTGTCCAAAAATTCTTCTTCGGATTCTTTTAAGTGTAAGACGATTTCCGTACCGCGCTGTTCTTTGGTGACGGTTTCAAGTGTGTATTCGCCCTCGCCGCTCGATTCCCAGCGTGCCGCTTCATCTTTGCTTGCGCCTGCTTTCCGTGTGGTTAAGGTGACTTTATCGGCGACGATAAATGATGAATAGAAGCCGACACCGAATTGCCCGATTAATTCGCTATCTTTTGCTTGTTCGCCGGTCAATTTCTCGAAAAACTGCTTAGTGCCGGATTTGGCGATCGTTCCGATGTGCTCTTGTACTTCTTCACGGCTCATACCGATACCGTTGTCGGTAATGGTAATGGTGCGTGCGTCTTTATCGAAAGCCAGACGAATCTTCAATTCGCTGTCGCCTTCGTACAAGCCGTCGTTCGATAAAGCTTCGAACCTTAGCTTATCGGCGGCATCGGAAGCGTTCGAAATCAGCTCCCGTAGAAATATTTCCTTGTTGCTGTACAAGGAGTGAATCATCAAATGTAAGAGATGTTTAACTTCGGTTTCAAAACCAAGGGTTTGCTTTTTTGCTTCGACAGTCATTTTCCTGTTCCTAAGATTGTTGAACTTAACTGCGTATGATGTAGGGGCGAATTTTATTATTTCAAGATCGAATTTTATTTACTGCGCTAGCCGGTGAATTCTTATTGATTCGGCCTTTTAAAATCTGAACCGTTCGTGCTGAGCAAGTCGAAGCACATAGTGCCTTTCGATAGGTTCAAGGCGAACGGGAGTTATGACTTCTCAGTGCCGAATCTATAAATAGCGTTTTGGCCCCGAATATCTATTAATTTCTAGTTTAATCCTCCCTTAATCCGTCGGTTCTATAGTCGTGTTAAAAATCAATATCACCCCGCATTAAAAAACTTCTACTAGTATTTAAGCTTACCCGTCCTTGAAAGAGAAATTTCATGAAATACATTCCAAGCCTATCATTATCTAAGCAGAGCATTCATTCGTTCCTTCGTTTCGGCGTTTCGTCACTCTTAGCCATCGCACTATTAAACGGAAGCCATTTAAGCTTTGCTGCGGGCATCGTTGGTAACGGTAGTCCGGCAAGCTGCACCGATGCGGCGTTGATTACGGCATTATCCGGCGGCGGCACCGTTACCTTTAATTGCGGTAGCGCTGCGAAAACCATCCTATTCGGCAATGAAAAAATCATTACCGCCGATACGACTATCGATGGCGGCAATCTTATTTCACTGAGCGGCGGCAACTCGACACGCTTGTTTTCCGTGAAGCCCGGCGTTCATTTTACGTTGAATAATCTTACTGTAATGAACGGATTGACTACCGGCCAAGGCGGTGCGGTTCACGGCGGCATGTACCAAAACACCGTTTTAAATATTAACCACTGCAATTTTTTGAATAATGTTTCCACTATTACCGGCGAAGCAGGCGGCGGCGCGATTTTCAGCAGCGCAGGCGCGGTGAATGTAGATAAATCGACTTTTACCGGTAATAAAGCCGGGGTCGGCGGTGCAATCAGAGTGGTTCAAAGCAATTTAACCGTAACCGGCAGCACCTTTACCAACAACAAGGCCATCGATCCTACCTTAGGCGACGGCGGCGCAATTCATATCGACGGCGGCAAAACCGACAACGGAAAAATCATCATCCGTAGTAGCACCTTTACCGGTAATACGGCGTCCAACTACGGCGGTGCAGTGTTTAACAACATTTTGAATAACAACACAACTGCGATAACGGATAGCGTGTTTACCGGCAATTCTGATGGTATCGGCGGCGTAAACGGTCAAGGCGGCGCAATTTGGAGTACCGGCGACCCTAAAATCGGCGGTCAGTGGGTTATCAATAAGAATAATACGACGCTTACTATTGTAAACACGGTTGTAAAAGGCAATTCCGCCACAAAAATCGGCGGCGGTTTATTTGTCGCCAGACATCCGAAAGGCGCCGTCATCAGCCGAAGCACGTTTTCAGATAATACGGCTCTCATGAGTGTGGGCGGCGGGATTGCTCAGGCCGAGAACGGCAAGCTTTCCGTCATGAACAGCACGATCTCGAATAACACGGTAAAGGGAGCAACTGCATTAGGTGCAGGTATTTTCGTACAACGCACCTCGAAAGCCTTTCTGACCAATATCACGGTTGCAAATAACACGGCCAATTGGCAAGCCGGCGGCATATCCGGCGGTTTGAACGTGACGTTAAAAAACAGCATTCTTGCTAATAATATAGCGATGAACGGCGGTAATAATTGGAATGTTAAACACAATTGTTTCGAGCCGATGACGAACGGCGGCCGTAATCTGCAATTTCCCAAACCGATCGACACCCCTTGTACGGCCGGAATCTTGATTGCCGATCCGATCTTAGGTCCTTTGGCTAATAACGGCGGATTAACGCCAACCCGCGCCTTGCTTCCAGGCAGCCCCGCCAGCCGACTGGCAACCGGCTGTCCGGTAACCGATCAGCGCGGTGTAATTCGACCCAACCCGGTCGGGACGAATTGCGATAGCGGGGCGTTTGAAGCCGGATTTTAGGCTTATGTCGAATAATCGCTACAGTTGCACACTTCAAATCTCCAAGACTTGGAGCGTTTTTTGAAGTTTTATTGATTCGGCCTTATAAAGTCTGAACCGTTCGTACCCTAAAGCATAAATACTGGGCGAGTCGAAGCGCAAACCGCCTTTCGACAGACTCAAGACGAACGGAAGTTAGGACTTGACGGGGCCGAATCAATGATGCCGATCCGATGATCTTGGCTCCCACCAGCGCGATAAGCGTCCCGGCTCACGCAGCACATTGCTTTGGCAATGAATTTCACCCGATCCGCCGTGCGCTTGCACGTAATCTTCTACCCAGCGTACTTTCAAACCTGAGGTGTTTAAGGCCTGATTAATAGCCGATTCAAAAATATCGACGCCATCCACAAGAGGGCCGTGCTGTTTCGCTATAGCAACTGCGTTTTTGTCGAGAACGACTAAATTCGCAGCATTAGGCGTCAATGCAGTAAAGCTTCTCGGATTAAAGTAGCTGGAATCGAATAATACCGGCACTTTAATAATATCCGAATCGCGGATTCCGGTTTCCGTCTTTAACGTTCGAATAACGACCGCAATCTTGGCGTTAGCAACTTTCTGCACGCGGTTCAATCGATTCGTGTTTAGCACATCGTCAACCGTTTTTTCCAGTTCTTCCGGCACAAGGCCGGGGGCCCAAGGTTCCAATTTCGATAGAAATTTGGTTGCGCCAAGCCCCTCGTTCGCCATATCGGTCAAAAGCGACCAAGCCCCTATTGGGTCGGCAACCACCACTTTCCATCCGCGTTCAGTATCCGCAGGCACGAAAGCAACTATTTCGTCGATATGCCCTACCGCAAGCCATGCAGTATCGATAACCAACGGTTTCTGAACGCCTTGCGCGCGAAGCATTCGAACAAAAGAACGATCCGGAAAACGTTGTTTTAATTCAAGTTCGCCCGCCAAGCCGCTGTGGGTAATATCGATAATACCGCCCCCGGTTTGCATCCACGCTTCGCCTGCACCGTACAATAAGCGACCGAGCGGGTAGCTTTTGTCCTTATAGGTATAAGGCGGAATAGTGCCGAAGTTTCCGGTCGAATTTAGGGAGTAATCGCCGTTTTTAATTAACATTCCGCTATCGTCCGCCCACTGCTCTACGATTCCGACATTAGGTCCGAGTACTTCAAGTAACGGCGTTTTAGCACTGAAACGCTGGGGTTGTGCTGAACGGATAGCCAGATGCATCACTTGCAACTTGCCGTCCGAAGCCGGCGCAGCCGCATACGCCATTTCAAACATATCCTGCACCCACGGATCTTCAAAAGTTGATAAATCGACTATCCGGGGTTTCTTGTGCGCTTTCAATGCCGCTCTGACAAAGTCGTCGTGAAAAGCTTTGAATGCGCTGCCCAATAAGCCTAATTTTTCTAACGTCACTCTAGCTTGAGTAAAAGCACTCAACCCCGGTTTCGCCGCATCCAGTATGGATAGGTAGCCGAACGCCGAATGATCGATACGGTCCTGAGTAGATGGCGCTAACGGCAAGGTGCTACCGCCGATGTTATTTAAAGATGGTTCGTCTTGTCCCCAGGGCATTCCCGGCAGATACAATCTTTTCATCGGCAACAGATCGGATTGAAGAATCATCGGCGCGACAAGAAACCGGACACGATCTTCCACCGATTGAGTACCTTTCTTAACCTTCGCGATAACGTCTATTCGTCCATCCCATAGCCGCTTATCGCGAACGACATCCAACGCTTCCAATCTTATATCTACGCCTTTTCGAAGCTCAAGCGCCGTTATACGACGATTCGGCGGCAGTATTTGCCAACCGCCTTGGCGGTAAATAAACAACCGCGCTTTTCCCTGAGCCGGTTCGTCAATTGAAATAGTTGCCCATGCATTATACGAAGCATTCGGCCAAGACATTAACTTTAACGGAGCGAGATCGTTAATATCTTGATTGCCATTAATTACGTTGTCTGCGGCATCGTTGCATTTCGTAACGCTAATGTTTTGAATTGCCGAGGTGTTGCCGCATCGATCGGAATCGTCATCGAGATTAGGTAATACAAGTGCACCACGCTGTAAGGTCCATTGCGTTTGGCCTTTTTTATCGTCTTTCTCCGAGGAAGCCTTACCTAAATAAATTTCCCCATCCCGGTTAACATCGGCCCGTAAATCCGCCACGAGATCTTGAGCTTTGCTGGTTGCTGCTCTGCAAAAAGGAGCAATAGTCATCAGTACCGAGATGAAAATGACACCTTTTTTTAATAAAAATGTTGATTTACGATTTTGTTTCACCTTCCGGCCTTCTTCCATAACAAAACTCCTGTTAAAACCGCTGGCAGACTTATCACGCATAATTGATTGCCTCAAACTTTCGGTAATTAAAAAACCACAACGCTTTCCTAAAGCTATCACTTAACCTGTGAATGAATTGTTAACAAAACGATGTTTGACGAATGCATCTTAATGTTTGAGCAATTTCTCTATTAAAAAACTTTTTCAAACCATCGGCACAAGATTGTCCACAAACTGTTGCGTACATTTTTCCCAGGTGTATTGCAACGCGTAATTCCTGCAATTTTCAGGGTTTAACGACAACGCCGTCATGACGGCCCATTGAAGGTCGTCGCTTAAAATGCCGACCCGCTCATCGGTAATAACATCTTTTGGGCCTTGCACCGGAAAAGCCGCAACCGGTACACCGCAAGCCAAAGCTTCCAGCATGGCAACGCCGAACGTATCGGTCAGACTTGGAAATACGAACACATCGGCTGCCGCAATGTAGCGAGCCAAATTTTCACCCTGTTGATAACCGACAAAGCGAACCGACGGGTATCTGTTTTCCAATATTTTTCGTTGAGGACCGTCTCCGACTACGTACTTACTTCCCGGTAACTCCAACTTCAAGAAGGCTTCGACATTTTTTTCGACCGCTACTCTTCCCGTAAATAGGCTTATCGGCCTTTCATCCTGAATGAAGGACTTTTCTCGCGGTCGAAATAGATCTGTATCCACACCCCGCGACCATCGCGCCAACAGCGGGTAATCTTTTGCAAGCATTAAAGCTTCCAGCGAAGGCGTTGAGACCATCACGCGCGCGCTTTCGCTGTGAAACCAGCGTAAATAAGCCTCGCTGATCCAAACCGGAAAACCGGTGCGAAGCTTAAAATATTCCGGGAAATGGCTGAGATAAGAACTGGTATAACGATAACCGAATTCCCGGCAATAGCGGCGCGCCGCGAAACCGATAGAACCTTCGGTCACAAAATGAATGGCATCCGGTTTAAAATTTTTAAGAATAGGCCGTAAATGAGGTCCGCAGAGAAAAGCCATTCCCACATCGGGATAACCCGGCCAGGGGTAAGTTTTAAAACGATCCGGGGTAATTAATTCGACTTCGTGGCCCAATTTTTTCAACGCGGCGACGGTATTGGTTAAGGTCGTCACGACACCGTTGATCTGCGGATGCCAAGCATCGCTGATGAGCGCTATTCTCAAGAAACCCTCCGAATTTTAAGTCCTGTCCGGCATCAATTTAACGTCTATCGATAACAAGGACAATATTTGTGGATTTTGTTTTTAACAATGCGTCAACAGCATCGAAAAAAACCGGTTCATGGAATTAATTACGCTTTCTCCGTTTAGTCGCAACGGAATTCAATTGCCTGTCGAGTTCTTGTTGATCCAATTCGTTTTCCCACTTGGATAGCACTATCGTAGCCACACCATTGCCGATCAAATTCGTAGTCGAACGCGCTTCCGCCAGAAAACGGTCGATGCCTAATATAATTGCCAATCCGGCAACGGGGATGGCGGGTATGACCGATAAAGTTGCCGCCAACGTGATAAAACCGCTGCCGACTACGCCCGCCGCGCCTTTTGAAGTCAACAGCAGCACCGCAATCAAGGTCAGCTCCTGAGTCATAGTCAACGGCGTATTGGTGGCTTGGGCGATAAAAATCGGCGCCATAGACAGGTAAATGGAAGTGCCGTCGAGATTAAAGGAATAACCGGCGGGAATAACCAGACCGACAACCGACTTGTTGCATCCCAATTTTTCCAGCTTTACCATGATGCGCGGCATGACGGTTTCCGACGAACACGTTCCCAAGACGATAAACAATTCGTCCTTGATATAGAGAATGAAACGCCAAAGGCTGAATCCGCATAATTTAGCGATGGTCGCCAACACCCCGCCGATAAACAAAATACAGGTCAAGTAAACACTGCCCATGAACGTGGCGAGCGGCAGCAACGCAGCAATACCGTGCTTGCCTATCGTATAGGCCATCGCACCGAAAGCACCGATGGGCGCAAGCTTCATAATGGTTTCCACGATACCGAACAAGACATGGGAAAGTTTATTAATAAACCCGGCGACCTCGGCCCCTGTCTCTTTCATCGCCGCTAAGGAAAATCCAAACAGCAGCGAAAACAGCAACACTTGTAATATATCGCCTTTGGCAAACGCGTCTATTACGCTTGACGGAATAATGTTAAGGAAAAAGTCGGTCACACTGTGCGATTTAGCTGCTTCCGTATAAGCCGAAATGCTTTTACTATCCAATGCCGTCGCATCGATGTTCATTCCTACGCCCGGCTTCACAACGTGCACAACCAGCAAGCCGATCAACAGAGCCAGCGTACTGACCACTTCAAAATAAAGTAGAGCCTTCACTCCGACGCGCCCGACTTTATCCAACGATTGTGCGCCGGCGATACCCGTCACTACCGTGCAAAAAATAATCGGCGCGATAATCATTTTTACAAGCTTAATAAAACCGTCGCCCAAAGGTTTCATCTCGACCGCTGTTTCAGGGTAGAAATGACCAAGTAGAATGCCCAACGAAATAGCGGTTAGAACATTGACGTACAGGTGTTGGTGGAGTTTTGTTGCTTGCATTTATTGGATAAATTGAATGATTGAAGCAACTTAAGCTTATTTATTGTTAGCTATAGTTTCTATTATCTGTTCGTTGTAGGCAATTTTATTGCCTTCTTTAAGAACAATCGCGGATAATTTGCATAGCTGATTAAATAGTTTTTCAGTATCAATGCCATTTTCTTTAAATTTGCTTTTGATATTGTTGATTAAAGTTTCCTTTTTTGCAGGCCGACTTTTGTTATGGTTGATCAGATGCAAACAATACTCTTGTATTTGGCGATCTTGAGAAGAAACATTCAGTCCATTTGACTCTGTTTGAAATGGTATAATTTCTTTTTTAGCGCCAATCCTTTCAGCACTGCGCTGCTGTCCAATCAGTAAATTTACAACGTGATCTAAATCGGCGTCATTCGAAACTATAGTGAAATGTGTCGCAATCGGTAACTGCGCCATCAAGACACCTGCCCAGAATGTAATTCCGAAATCGGCAGCGTTTTTACCGCCGCTCGGCATTTTGACAATTCTTAAACGGTTATCATTTACTATCGGATTCAGTGGAATAATCCAATCAAGTGGTATCTTGGCGCCGCTCTGTGCGTAACAGACAACCACATGGGAATACTGTTCCAAATCTTTCATTAACTGTTGAATTTGACTCGGGCAGTTTTCCAAATCGATCAGTAATATTCGATTCCCTTTACCGGAAACCTCAAGACTTTCTGCAACCATTTCAATTGCCCCAACCAATTGTTAAATAATGAAATATAGACTATATAGAAGTAAATTTACTTCAACGCTCTTTCCCACTTACTAATCACCGCCGAAGCCACACTATTCCCAAACACATTCGTTGCACTCCTGCCCATATCCAGAATCTGGTCGATACCTAACAATAAAAGCAATCCGGCTTCAGGTATTTTGAACATGGATAAGGTCGCAGAAATGACGATCAGCGACGCCCGCGGCACACCGGCAACGCCTTTGCTGGTAAACAACAAAACCAGTAGCATTAAAAGCTGGTCGGCAAGCGGCATGTCGATGCCGTAGGCTTGGGCGATGAACAGGACGGCGAAAGTCATGTACATCATGCTGCCGTCTAGGTTGAAGGAATAACCCAACGGCAACACCAAGCCGCAGACTTTTTCATCGCAGCCGAAACGTTCCAGTTGCTGCAAAAGCTTGGGATAAGCACTCTCGCTACTGGCAGTACCGAAAGCAAGCAGCATCGGTTCACGGATATGGCTGACGAGCGAAAACAGTTTTCGTCCCAAAATGAAAAAACCGATACAACCGAGCAATGCGCATAACAGAATCAAACCCAAATAGAATTCGCCGATAAATTTACCGTAAGTTAACAAAACGCCAATGCCCTGCTGGGCAATCACTGAAGCCATCGCGGAAAAAACCGCCACCGGTGCATAATGCATTACGTAGCTAGTCACTTTGAGCATGATATGCGTAAGCGAATCCAGCAATTTAACCATCGGATGCGCTAATTCACCCAAGGAAGCGCAAGCTAAACCGAAGAATATTGAAAAAACAACGATTTGCAGGATTTCGTTCTCTGCCATTGCCTCCACCACGCTTTTGGGAAATATATGAGCTGCAAACGTGCTAAGTGTCGGCTTAACGTCCGGCAAGCCGCTCTTTGCATCGAATTCCGGTAAAGGAATATGCAGCGTTTTTCCCGGCTCCAATACATTCACCAGCAACATCCCTAGCAGCAAACTGAGAATCGAAGCCGAGAAAAACCATGCCAAGGCCTTAATGCCTATTCGCCCGACGGTATGGCTATCGCCCATTTTCGCCATCCCCACCACCAACGTGGAGATGACCAGCGGCGCAATAATCATCTTGACTAGGCGCAGAAATATATCGGTGAGTACGGAAAATACGCTAACGATTTGTTTCAGCTCCGAGCTTTGCCCCGTTTCGATTGAACCACCTAAAGTCAAGTTAAGTAATTCACCGACAACAATACCTAACACGAGTCCGATGACTACGTAAAGTGTCTGGCGATTAGGTTTTTGTTCATGCGAATGCCCGATTGTCATGTCTATCACCTCTGCAATTTTTTCCAACTGTATCAGAGTCGTAGGTTGCTGTCGCTATTCTTAAACCTTTTGAACCTTTAGAAACTCTATCCTATTCTTCAGACAAATTAATTTTAACGATAACTTGCCATATTTTCACAGTCGGATACATTAATATTACTAACACTTAAATAGAGTTGTCTTCAGATGAAAACGATTATTTTGATTATTCCGATTCTTTTAATGGCTTGCGCAGGCACGCCCAAAGGTTTAGAGCCTGTTACCGGATTCGATGCAACGCGATATACCGGAAAGTGGTACGAAATTGCGCGTTTAAAGAATATTTTCGAAGACGGTTTGGATCACATTACAGCCGAATACAACCTAAATAACGACGGCGGATTGAACGTAACCAACAGCGGTCGAAATATTGAAACCGGTGTACGCGAATATGCTTACGGTAAGGCTTTTTTTAAAGAATCGCCCGATATCGGTAGCTTGAAAGTCTCCTTTTTCGGTCCATTTTACGGCGGCTACCATATCATCGAACTGGATAAAGATAAGTACCGATACGTGATGATTGCCGGTTCGGATCGCAGTTATTTGTGGATTTTGGCAAGAGAACCTACATTGGACGAGGCCGTTTTAAAACGATTGATCGCCAGGGCCGATCAGTTGGGTTTTAAAACCGAAGAATTGATTTATCCTGCGCAGTAAATGAAACGGTTGTTGCGGTTATGCTAGATTGCCTTAGAATTAGGAACAATATTCTCTCGAACCTATTTTAATTCGACGTTTAAATCATAAATACCTCTACCTCTTGAAAATCTATCATTTATATCGCTGTCAAACCTTGGCAATGCCGATTGAGGAAGCATGGCGTTTTTTTTCATCTCCCCACCATCTCAACGAAATTACCCCGGACTTCTTCCATATCGACATCCTGTCGCCTGTACCGGAGAATATCTACGGCGGACTTATGATTCATTACGCTATGAAAGCCGTTTTCGGCATTCCGATGGCTTGGCTTTCGGAGATCAGCCATTGCGATGAACCGGATCGTTTCGTATACGAACAGCGGGTCGGCCCGTTCAAATTTTGGAGCCATGAAGTCCGCTTGACTGAACAAGATAATGGCGTCGTACTGGAAGATATTGTGTTTTACGCCATGCCGTTTAGCTGGTTTGGACAACTCTTGAATAAGGCAATAATTGCTCGAAAGCTGGAAGAAATATTCGACGTTCGACGGGATTATTTATCGGCGCGTTGGAAAATAGAAAATTAGCCGTTTACTACTTGCTCTAACGTCTCTTTGAGTACTTTCGAAAACTCTGCTCCGCAAAGCCGCAGATAAGCTTAAACAAAACAACAATACATTTGGCCCTTCGAATGAAACCTTAAATCCTGTTCGCCCTTGTGTCCTTCGGGTATTGAGCCTGTCGAAAACTGGTCTGTGCTTTGACAAGGATCTCTTGAGGGTAGCCGACGTATTTAGACTTTAAAAGGCCGAATTTAGAATCCTCCGAAAGAATTTTGACTTAGCGCCTATTTACAACACTCCAACTGTCTAAACCAAGCCCCTATTCATCTTTAAGTTTTATTTCAAAAATTTTCGATCTGCAATTTCGTTTAAATCAAAGTTTACAGTAACTTCTTAAACACAAAATATATTTTATTACAATGAAATAAATTGTTTTTCTAATGTTTTTACCAGCCTCGCATCGCATCTAAACACGACTTTCTGTGATTTTTTTAGTTCCCGAAAGTGTGACCCCCGTCAAGGAAAATAGCATTTTTTTCAACTTTACTTACACTCACTTGACTTAAGCAAGTATTCAAATCGATAGACATTTTTATGTTTCATTATTAGAAAACTGCGAGGAACTCCATGATTAATTTTCAAATTTCATATTTAAGCCGATAACCGGACTTCGTATTTACAAATTCCAACTTTCGTCTCGATTTTAAATATCAGACGAGATGACTCCTGATTTTGTTCGGCAATAGGCACGGACTTAAACGAAATCCAATCTTTCTCTGATTTTTATCCGTTTATCTAGGTATTTTATGTTCTCAATTTATATTTCCAAGAATGATCTCTTCAATAGGATTTTATTTCGCCGATTACCGTTCCTATTGATTTTGCTTTCGATCAGCAGACTCGCACTCGCGGAAACTTACAACTCGCCTGGGATGCAAGCACTTCGCCCAATGTCGGCGGTTACAAAGTTTACTACGGTCAATCTACTAACAATTACTCGACAAGCGTTGATGTAGGCAACGTCAACCGTTATCAGATGACCGGTTTGGTAAACGGAGCGAAATACTTTTTCGCAGTCAAATCCTACAACTCGACAAAAACCGTTGAAAGCAGCTTTTCAAATGAGGTGAATACCATCGTACCGACGCCGTCTACGATAACGGCGGACTTTAGCGCAAACGCAACCACCGGCAACCCCGGCATGGTGGTTTCATTCACGCCGGTAACAACAGGCACGATTTCTCAATGGTCGTGGAGTTTTGGCGACGGCGGAACAAGCACAGCTTCAAACCCATCGCATACCTATAACCTAGCCGGTAGTTACACAGTAGGTTTGACTGTAACCGGTGCGGATGGAACTGCTAATAAAATTATACGAATTTTATTACGGTGGTTGATCCGATTGTCCCACCGCCTGTAGCGAGTTTTTCAGTCAGCTCAACCACCGGAACGGCACCCGCATCCATTAGCTTCACAGATACTTCCACAGGAAATATCGGAAGCAGGCTTTGGAATTTCGGCGACGGCGCGACTGCCACAACTCAAAATCCGACACACACTTATTCGGCTGCCGGAACTTATACAGTAAGCTTAACGGTTACAGGTACGAATGGAACATCGACAAAAAATAGCTTAATATCAATCCTGCCCCAATCAACTAATTCAAATGGTCTTGTCGTAGCTTATAACTTTGATGCTATTTCCAACTCATTGATTACAGATAACTCTGGCAACGGTAATAACGGCATCGTAAACGGACCCACCCTAACCACTGCTGGCCAGAACGGAAATGCTCTAGTATTCGATGGTGTTAATGATTTAGTCACCGTTAATGATAGCGCCTCGCTGGACCTTGCAACTAGCTTTACGATGGAGGCATGGTTTAAACCGCTTGCGATCAAACGCAGCAGTCTTTTATTTAAAGAACAAGCTACAACAGGTTCTGTATATAACTTGTACGGTTATGAAGATGCAGATAAAGCTGTGTCTGCCTTTAACGATGGCGTCAGTGAACATTTTGTTTCAACTTACAACCCTATGCCAATCAATAAGTGGACTCACCTTGCCTCAACTTATGACGGTGTTACCTTAAGAATGTATCGAGATGGAAAAAATGTTTTTTCCCGTAAAGTAACAGGTACCGTAAAACAATCAAACGGTGTATTGCAAATTGGCGGCAATAAAGTTTGGGGTGAGTATTTCAACGGTCATCTTGACGATGTGAGGATCTATAATCGAGCGTTAACACAAATCGAAATTCAAGCCGATTTAAAAACGCCCGTTAGCAATGCTCCAACATCTCCAGTTTTAACTTCACCAACGCTCATCGTGGGAAATAAACTTCTTGAAGCCGCGGTTGACTACAACAGCGCCGGAAGTGCGGAGGCTTTTTTAACAACCGCGCAAAAAACCGGAACGGTCACAAAGCTCGAAGTTTATCTAGACGCAACGTCAACAGCCACCGAACTGGTAGCCGGTATTTATTCCGATAAAAACGGTCACCCCGGAACCTTGCTTGGTCAAGGCAAATTAAGCACCCTGCAATCCGGCGCGACTAATACGGTAACAATTCCCTCAACCTCGCTTGTAGGAACAACCCCTTATTGGATTGCCATTCTGGGAACAAAAGGTCAAATCAAATTTAGAGACCGGATGGGATCGGGCGTAAGCCCCTTGGAAACCAGTGCGGAAGGTAATCTACTCAGCTTGCCTAGTCAATGGACGACCGGCACTACCTACCCGCTAGACGGACCGATGTCGATTTACGGAACCGGCTTATAACTGGCTGATCAATCGTTGTCACTATAGTCAACGCTATAGTGACAACTGTCCTATCATTTAAGCAACGATTATGCTCGGCTTTTAATATTAGATCGTAATTTCCTGACAATTGTATTGAAAACACAATTTCCCTTCAGTTGTCCTAAGTCACTGCCTCTTTGCTTTAAAACCGAGATTATTTCATTCTTCTTTGGTCCGTAAACTGGTTTCTTTTTACAAAGCATTTTTAATACCTAAGTAATTTTAGATTTTTAGTCAAATACGGAACTTGGGTCAGATTCACTCAAAGCGTTGAATTGCAAGCGCGCGTTGCCGGTGTTAATTTAACATTCATTACAAACCATCGAATAGTATCTATAACCTTTTGTTTTAAAAATTTTATTTTAAATAACTCAGTAGGACTGGGCTATTTTAGAGTAACAGATCTCGACTTATTTATAGATCGAAATAAGGCAAGGTTATTTTCTCCGCTCTTTATAAAAATCAGCTACAGGTTTAACGAAACACAGCAATACAAACATAACCTTCTGTTTTTATTAACATATTTACTTTTATATTGCAAGAATTTGGATCCATAAAAATGACTCCAAAAACAATTCGGCATAATAATTGCTTTAATAATAGCTAGATGTAAATTCGAACCTATGCCTTAAACAGACTGATAATTTTTCGGCGTTGACTTTCATCAGCGCAAGAAAGCAATTCATTAGGTTGTTTTTTATAGCAAGGGGATAGGATTTTTCACATGAATACTATTTAATCCGGCTTTAGAAGGTTTAACAACGGCTTGTCCTTAACGGACTTACAAATAGCTTAGGCGCTTCTTCCGGCAAACCTTTGTACCCAAAAGCTCGCAGATGATGTCTGGGGTACAGACCAAAGCTCCGGCTTAAAGTTGTTTGTTTTCTTAATTTAAGGGTTAACTATTTTTTCACAGGCAAATTACGATGAGTACAAGTTCGGTTTCAATAATCAACCAAATTCGGATTTTAAGTTATCCGGTTTAGATATTTCAATTCGCGCATTAGTTTACATGGTAATAATGCGAGAGGGTGAAAGTGCAAATCATATGTTACGTACGCAAGGTTATGTAAAGACTTTGGCAACAGCTTTACAAAACCTCCCTCGATTCGCGAGCTTTTTGACAATGAACATAACATCGATTTTTAACGATGGCGGCACCTTTGCGTGATATAGGTAATACCGGAATTCCGGATAGGAATTTTACTGAAACCCGGGGCGCTGACTACTGAAGAATTCGCCATCATAAAAAACATCCTCAGCGTGGTTTAGACATAATACGGCAAGTCGAAAACGATTTGGAAAAACAACGCCATTAACAGTTTTACTAAAGGAAATTGCCTATAACCATCATGAAAGATGGGATGGCGGCGGGTATCTAACGCCATTTTGGTGATGAAATACCGCTGTAAGCTCGTATTGTCATGATAGCCGACGTGTACGATGCATTAGTAAGCCGCCGGGTTTATAAGCAGAAAATGCCTCATTTACAAGCAGTTAAAGTCATCTTAAATGAACGAGACAAAATGTTCGACCCTGCAATCGTCGACGCGTTTGAAACTATTCATCAAGAATTTTACAGCATAGCTACAATCCATGCCGATACGGAAAAAGATTTCAAAAAAAAGATCGATTATCTGGAACAAGCTATTTGCGTCGAGGCCTAACTCAGCTGAGAAGTAGCAGATTAACAAGACTATGGACTAAAGCACGAGTATTTAGAGCTTCACAAAGCCAGATTTCATACATTACCTTATCGATACAAACAATCTTACAACCCACAATAAGGTTATAATCATAGAGTATTAAAACCCTTCGCACTATTTCCAGGACTGATTATCTATGCGCTACGGAATGAATCGCTCGTTTATTGTCAGCTACCTTTTGATTTTATCGATGAGCTTTTCCAGCATGTACAATGGCGGAAACGAACCAAGAAATGGAAACCTGGACTTATCACAAAGACTTCGACAAATTGAATAATCTCAATTTCAGTTACGTCCGCTCCCCCATTCCTAAACTGAATCTTTACGACAATATCCGGCTTGAACTGATTTGCAAAGATAATAAATTACAATGGATTACCCAAGCTAACAGTTTAATTACCTCGCAAGGCAGAGAGTTCGATTTTGAATATCAAATCGATAAAAAGCCACCGGTCTCCGTTAAATTCAGAACCTTTAAGGATAATAAACGGCGAGGCTATTATGACGACCAAATCGACCGAATCGCTAAAGAATTGTTATCGGGACAAGCGATTTTTATCCGTATCAGCACCATTATTAGTTCGGTGTTATCCGCGGAAATCAGCCTCAAAAATGCCGCCAACCCTATTCAGCAAGTCTTGGCCGACTGCAGCGTTGCGGAAGGTAACACGCCTTCAGGCCAACAGACTTATAGCCTAGATGATTTCGAAAACGACTTTGCTAAACTCTCTTCGGACCAACAAATGAAAGTATTGGATGAGATAAAGAAAATTATGGCTGAAATCCGCTAAAGTACGCAGCCTAAGATTACGCATTTCTGTTAGATATTTCGTTAATAACGCTTTATTTATTGAAAAAACTCATGACGACAAAACCCATCGCTTGCGACCTTCACGATTACCTGGAAATTGTCTGTCTGTATCATTACCGGGTCAGGCTTACCTTAAAAGACAATAAATCTGTAGAAGGCGTCGCAGTTGACACAACCACCGCAGAAAAACGCGAATTTTAGTTATTGAAGGTGCCGAGCGCTATCAAATAGACTTAACCGACTTAGTTAAACTTCGAAGTACTCACTCCCAATGCCAAATTTAACGAAGTGAATTTTTAAACGATGCCGATAAACCCAAGGCAATCTGTCGTTTTGAGATAACCGGCATTAAGCGTGTGTTTTCCGGCGCAATTCGTATGACAAAATGCGCCGTTCTTTTATTTGCTAAACCTGAAATCTACTTTCCAGCCGGAACCGTATTTGCAGACGACTGACCCGGCCACGGCAAGATCGGTACGGCAGTAATGCTGTTATTCGGCGAACCTTTCAAAATCCGGTCGCTATAGACCATATAAACGAGCGCATTATGTTTCTTGTCGTAGAAGCGCACGACTTGCATCGATTTAAAAACCAGCGACGTACGTTTTTTGAACACATCGTCGCCGTCTTCTTTGCCGGCTTTGATTTTATCGTTCAAAGTTATCGGCCCGGTTTGATGGCAGCTCAGCGACGCATCGGCCTTGTCTTCCGCAATGCCGACAGCGCCCGAAAGTCCGCCGGTTTTCGCCCGGCTGATGTAACACGTTACACCGGGAACGCCTTCGTCGTCGAAAGCTTCGATTTCAATTTTGTTATCCGGCCCGATCAATTTGAAATCGGTATCAACCGAACCGATTTTTTCCGCTTGCGCCGACAAGCTTAACGCTAATAAGAATAATCCAAGTATCTTTATGCTCTTTATCATATGAGTCGTCGTTACCAAGTCTAAAACGGCATTATAACGCGAAAAATCCGGGCGACTTATTTCGTCTTATCTGAGCCGCCGAATATCGATAGACTTTTTCGATAATTTAAGATTGCCGTTAATCTATGCGTATCCGTTGCCGGCTCGAACGTCTTTACCGGCGATGCGTTTTTGAGCGCGGCATCGCTCGAATTGATCGAAAGCTAACCAATTTTTGATGCTGTTCATCCCACAGATTCAACCAAAGCGATTGATAACTTTTGCGCAGTGTTAGCGGTTTTACCGCTTGAAAAGCGTCGATTTCGTTATGGCATCGCTGCAAATTGTAGTTGGGGATATTAGCGCGAACATGATGAATATGGTGAAAACCGATATTACCGACTATCCATTGCAAAACGGAAGGCAATTGGTAATACGAACTGCCTTCCAGTCCTGAACAGGTAAGGTCCCAACTTTCATTCCGAGACCAATAAGCTTCTTCATACTGATGTTGAATGTAAAACAGCCAAGTCCCTAAACTGGCGGCGATCAGTAACATTGGAAATTGGATTAGCAGATAATTCCAGAAACCTAACGTTAAACTCAATACGACAATAACAGCGGCTATAGCGATATTAGTAAAGTGTACGCTGTAACTTTCTCGTTTTTTTGCGCCTTGGCTTGGAAAACGATGGACGATCAAAAATAAGAAAAGCGGAATAACGCTAAACAATATTAAAGGATTGCGAAACATTCGATACGCCAATCGTGTTTGACGCGGAGCCTTCAAATATTCTTCAACAGTCAAGGTCCAGACATCGCCGGTACCGCGATTATCGAGGTCGCCGGAATTGGAATGATGGATGATATGCGTACGTTGCCAATCCTCATAGGCCGTAAATGTCAAAATCCCTGCTACATACCCGAACACGCGATTTCCCCAGCGCCACGGAAAGAAAGCGCCGTGGCAGCAATCGTGGAATAGCACGAATAGCCGGACTAAAAATCCCGACGTGACGATGGATAAAACCAGTGTAATCCAGACTGAAAGACCGCTCATAACGGTATAGATCATTAATGCCCATAAGCCGAGATACGGAATAAATGTATTAAAAACTTGCACGATAGCTTTTCGTGAATCCGGCTGAGCATAAACAGATGAAGCTTGAATCAACTCTTTGCGGTCGAACGCCTTTTTTGGGGCGGACAAGGGTAAAGTAACTTTTTGCGGCATAGAATAAACGTGGTAAAGGTTGGGTAAAGCCGCGTTTTCCTAATGCGATGGACTTAAAATCTAACGAATGCTGGCAAAATCGGCAGTGAACAATACAAGGCAAGAAAAAATTCTGGTCGCTATATTGAATACACCCCAAAATAGCCGATCAACAGAGGCAACTTTAAGGATGCAATAGTGTAGCGCATTTTAGTAAATAGTTTATGCACCTATTTGAAATAGACATAGCTTATTTAGATTAATGCTTATTTAATCAAAAATTTATGTTACCGCCCTATCAACGCCCATCGAAAACGCCATTGATGATCGGCATCGAAGTCTTGCAGATAACTCACTTTAGTGCGCGAGCCGTGCGCAACGGGTATGCCGTCTCGATAAACTAACCGCTGACTGGCTATCGAGGCAATCCGGTCGCCGGGTGTGATAATGCCGGTCAAATTCAACGGATCGGCTGCGCTCAAAACAATCAACTCGGCGGTTTTCTCTCGTTTTCGGATCTCTTTCAGTAAGCTCAACGCATCCGGTAAGGCGAATTGTTCGCCTGCAAAACCCTGCACGAAGCGCCCGCCCCGAATCTCGCCGCGCGCTTCCAGCCTTCGATAAACATAAAGTAGCTCGCGCCAGCTTGGAATACCTTCTTCGCGGTCGAGGACTTTGCGAAACACCACTCCGTAGCGCTTAAGCAAAATGCGGGCGATATGTTCGATGTGTTCGTAGCTGTCATCAGGATTGACAGAGACTGGTCGAATTATCGACCAGCGACCGGCGAGTGCCATCGGATCGTGGCTGGGATAACGTTTGCTTCTTCGATGGAGGATTTTTTGCGGCGTCACCAAGGTACGCAGGCCGTAAAAACTATCTGACGTAATTAATCCGCTAGCCGCCAACTCGCCCAAAGCTTCTTCAAGCTGGGTTTTCAGAAAGCCGGTTTCACGGATAATCTCTTGAAAAAAACTCGCTCCCCATTCTTTTAACACGGCATACACTTTTTGGGCATTAGTGCTTAATGTAGTTAAGCCTTTATCGGGCAACGGCGCAAGCTGTCGCCAATAATCGAGATGAGGCCGCGAAAGCAGCGCAATAGGCGTCACTTTGTTGATGGTTTTAGCTGTATTTTCCGCTGTGTATTTCAACCTGAGCCAAACAAATCGCCCCGCCGTGCAGAGCTGATCCAGCTCCGATGCAGAATAGGGTTTAACGCGTTTTGCAAGGATATCAGACTCCCAAGCGACGGCGGGCAAGTTGCAGCCTTCAAGTTGATACAACACGTTTGCCAAACCCGATTCGCCGCCTACAGGATCGTGTAACCCATGCCACCTGAATAAAAAACGCATAAAATCGGCTGGCGTAACCGGCTCTATTTCCCGGCGTAATTGTTTCAACGTGTAACGGTGCATTCGCGCCAGCAAGCCGCGTTCGCACCATTCGGTGTTTATCGAGTTTGACCTGAACTGACCGCGCATCGCAATACCCTGTTGCTCCAAGGCTAATAAGGCCGTATCGATCCGGTTTACCGGCAAACCCAGCGGTTTCGCCAATTGTTGCGCGGTAACAATCCCCAATCCTTCCAGTCTGCTTCTTATAATGTCTTGCAGAACCGCTTCTTCCGTTAATGTTTTACCGCTTTTCAAGGCATTGATAGGCGGCTCGATATACGTATCGGGAAATAGCGTGACGAATTCTTCCAACCGTTCGGCAGCAACACAGAGCTTTTCACCTTGCGGCGTACTGAATACCGTAGCCCGTTGAGTCTGTTGTAAACGCAGAAAATGACCCGATATTGAGTGAGCCGCTGAATTCGGACTTTCACTTTTATTCTGTTGCGCCTCCAACTCGGTAATAAATCCTAAAATCACTAATGCATCGTGCAACTCGTCTTCATTGCGCATTTCCGGCCAAGCTTCAGCTGAAACTTGTGCAATAGCCTCAGGATTTAACCGGCCTAGTTCAGCCGCCTGTTGCGGATTATTCAGGCGGCGTTGTTGAATCGCCAGTGTCCGGCGTTCTTCCGCCGGGGTATCGTCGAGGAAGGTATATGGCTTGGCATGAATGATTTCTGCCGCCATGGGCGAAGGGCTGGTTAAATCCCGCGCGATAACTTTGACGCCACCCTTTTCGATAGCGGACAAAACGTTGATTAAACCGTCGATATCCATGAGTTCGTGCAAACAATCCCATAAGGTCTGATTAACCAAGGGATGATCCGGTACTTCGCGCTCCCCGGCAATATTTTCAAAACAAGCAAGCTGATCCGGAAAAATAACGGCAATTAAATCCTCGGCATCGTTACGCTGGAAAATAGCAGGCACTTTTTTTCCGGCCCGATTGCGCGGCACGGCCAAGGCCGTGTTAGCAACCCAACGCCAGCGGGTAGGAAACATCGGCGCAGCCAATAACGCTTGTATCAATACAGACTTAACGGTCTCCGGTTTTAAATACCCGGCAGGTTCAAGCAGCGGGAAACTATGCGTCGGCCCTAACGAAAGAACGATATTGTTTTCGTTAGCTGCCGCTTGCAACTCGAAATTGAAGCGCCTGCAGAAACGCTTACGGAGTGCCAATCCCCAGGCCTTATTCACACGGGAACCGTATACCGAATGTACGACAAAATGCATATCGCCGGTTTCATCGAAAAAACGTTCCAAAATAATATTTTCGAATGTAGGCAGCACGGTTAGCGCGGCTTTGCTGGTCGCTAAATACTGATGCAACTGTTCAGCCGCTGCAGGCGGCAGGGCTAACTGTCGCTTGATGAACTCTCTTGCGTTTTCTTCCCCGCATTCCAATAAACGGTCCATCGTGGATAGTAGTTCGGATACCGCTTCCGACAGTTCGAAACTGCGCCCCGGCGCTTCGCCGAACCAGAAGGGAATATTGGGCGGCTGACCGTGCGCATCTTCCACATAGACTTTGCCCTGCTCGATTTTCAGCATCCGGTACGACGTGTTACCGAGCTGAAAAATATCGCCAGGCATGCTTTCAAAAGCGAAATCTTCGTTGAGTGTACCGACAAATAAGCCTTCCGGCTGCATAACGACGTCGTAATCGAATTGGTCGGGAATCGCGCCGCCGTTCATAATCGCCGTCAAACGCGCGCCTTTTCGCGCTCTCAATACGCCGTGCACGGCATCGCGATGGATGTAGGCGCCGCGCCGTCCGCGACGGGTGTGGTAACCTTCGCTTAGCATGACGACGACAGCCTGATACTGCTCTAAATCTAAACTACGATAAGGCCACGCTTTATGGATTGCTTGGTAAAGCTCGAACTCTTTCCATTCTCTGCAAGCCACTTCGGCGACAATTTGTTGAGCCAGCACATCGAGCGGATGATCGGGAATAACAATTCGGTCGAGCTGATCTTTTGCAATTGCGCTAAGCAACGCGGCGCATTCCACGAGATCGTCGCGCGATAACGGAAATAAGCGTCCTTTGGGGATGGCGTCGAGACGATGTCCTGAACGTCCGACACGTTGCAATAACGCGGCAATGCCGTGCGGAGAACCTAACTGGCAAACCAAATCAACTTCGCCGATATCAATACCGAGTTCCAATGAAGCCGTTGCCACTAAAGCTTTCAATTGACCTTGCTTAAGTCGATGCTCCGCCGACAACCGGTGTTCTTTAGCCAAGCTACCGTGATGCGCCGTCACCGCCGACTCGCCGAGCCGGTCTGCCAACGCAGCAGCGGCGCGTTCGGCCAAACGCCGGGTATTGACGAATATCAAGGTTGTCCGGTGTTCTAGTATTAATTGTTCCAGCCGGTCGTAAATCTCCGACCACACTTCATTCGCCATAACCGCCTCTAAGGGCGAACCGGTCACCTCGATTGACAAATCGCGTTGCCGAACGTGACCGGTATCGATAATCTTGCAAGGCGTATTGCGATTGCCGACCAAATAATCGGCAATTAAAGCCAACGGTTTTTGCGTTGCCGACAAACCGATCCGCACGGGTGGATTTTCTGTCAACTGTTCCAGTCGTTCCAACGAAAGCATCAAATGCGCGCCGCGTTTATTGCCTGCCAGCGCATGAATTTCATCGACGATCACCGTGCGCACGGTTTTCAGCATCTCGCGACCGGATTCCGACGTCAGCAGAATGAAAAGCGATTCCGGGGTAGTCACTAAAATATGCGGCGGAAATTTAACCATTGCCCGGCGTTCAATCTGACTGGTATCGCCGGTCCGCGTTTGTGCGCGAATGACAACGCCGGGTAAAGCGGACTCCAATAGCGCCATGCCGACGCCTTCCAGCGGTTGCTCTAAATTCTTTTTGATGTCATTGGATAAGGCTTTTAAAGGAGAGACATATAAAACCTGGGTTTGATCGGGCAAACCGGTCGATAAACCTTGTTTTACCAAACGATCAATGACAGCCAGAAACGCCGCCAGCGTTTTTCCTGATCCGGTTGGGGCGACAATCAAAGCCGATTCTGCAGCCTGAATAACCGGCCATGCTTGGCATTGCACATCGGAAGGCGCAGAAAATCGGCTCAAGAACCAGCCGGTCACTACCGGGTGAAACGAACTTAATACTGAAGACATGGCCTTGTTAATTTCTACTACCCGCAATTATCGTTAACAATACAGCATTCGTTCATCGAAGATTGCATAGTTTCAGTTATCTCGTTCTTATAACAAAATTTCATCCTATTTTACGAATCATTCGATTTAATTAGGCCCCTAAAGCAGATCAATCCGGGCATCAAAACGAAAAAAAACATTACCGGCAGAGCTGTCGAGCACTTTGTTAAGTATTTTTGTCCAATCTTTGGACTGTCACAACGCTTTCAAAAAAATATCTTTCTTTTTTATTCATAAAAACAGGCTAATTAGCAATTAAATCCCTTTATTGGTGCGATTTTGGAAACAAACGCACAAAATCAATGCGCTTTGGCGAATTAAGTTACGGTTCGTTGTGTCGGGATAAAGCTGAAAATATTCCATAGCACATTGATTATTATAACTATATTCTTATTAAATAAATATTGGCACAATACATGCTTAAACCTAATTAAGGATTATTTGTTTTTGAAATAATTAACAATATACTGAGTTACGGGTCTGCCCGAATTTTAAATTATTAACGTAAGGATATTGAGGTGAATATGAACCGCTCACAAACTGCCGTAAAAAACAAACCTGTTCCGGTGTTTTACATAGTTGTTGCAGTACTCGCCGTAATGATTATTTCAACTGCTGCAAACATGATTTTCACTTCAAACCCGAATGAAAGCATAGCGCAGTACGATCGTTAAACATGTTGTGTGTTATGTTGTGCCAGTTGTACCCCTCCTCGTGTACCGAACGGATATCATTTTGATGCAAGGATGCATCTCTTTTTTAGGGAATACACAGTAACAACATACTCGTTTACTAAAGTTTTTCGTTAACTTGGCTTAAACAAACACCGCGTTAGACAAGTTTCGGCCTAGGCCTTTTAAGTTGTACCCCTCCTCGTGTACCGGTACGGATATCGCTTTGATGCAAGGATGCGTCTTTTTTAATTTGTCAATAAATCAACTTATTCAACTTTCCTTGATCAGGCAGCCTTATACAGGAAGTAGCTCAACCTTTAGAACGCGCGATCCTTATAGCTGTATTTTACGCTTCTATTGATGTCCTCTTGAATGTAATGGACTTATATTCGGTCCTGTGAAGTCTTAAGTTTCGTTCGCATTAGACTGTCGAAAGTTGATCTGTGTTTCGACTTGTTCAGCAACAATGGTTCAGACTTTAAAAGGCCGAACCAATAAATTACCTACTCCTGCTCCCAATGTCGTTAAGTTAAGCCAATCTTCCCTATCCCCTCTTTTTCAAAGAGGGGAACATATTTGTAATACTGCTTCTACTTCAGAATAAATCAAGAATTTTTTATTCGTTCGCCACACGGCAAATAAAGCAAATACGGTCTGATACACCCCACTTTAATTCGCTAACTTTTAAAAACGTTCTCTTAGACAAGAATTGTATTTATATCTTATTTAAAGATATAAATATCTAATAATATCGTTTTATTAAAAATATAATACCCTCTAAAATGCCATCAACTTTAAAATCAAAGCTAACTTATAAAAGCGCTCAAATCTAGTGCATTTTGATGGCTTTCGAAAGAAATCGTTTCAGAATAAGGTTTTAAAAAATTTTTAACAAAACAACAAGGGTATGAAATGAAGTCTCATTTTATTAAATCAGTTCCGGCAGCAAGCCTTATAGGTTTTGTTTTAGCTTGGCCTGGATTGGCGAATGCCGAAGATTACTATCGCCAAACAAGAGCCTACCGGCTAGAACCGGAATCGGATCCGCCAAGATACGTGCGTAATTTGAGCAGAACTCAATTTGAACAATTCCGGGAAATTGACTGGCTGGACGTAGGGCTGGATTTCCGTACTCGCTATGAGTACCGGGAAAATGATTTGCGCCCAACCCCGACAAGTAATACCAGCAGCACAGATTTCCGAGCTGATCCTGATAATCTCTGGTTACTGCGCACCCGTGCCTATGTCGGCGTTCACGATATTCTCGATCCATTACGGTTTGCTATTGAATTCCAAGACTCCAGAAGCTACAACGGCTTATATGAGCGCAGCGAGTCAGATGTGAATGAGTTTGAGCTGATTCAAGGTTATGCTGAATTGTATTTTAAGGATTTGCTGGGGCACAACCGGCCCTTGAGTATTCGTGCTGGGCGGCAATCCCTTGAGCTACTTGACCGACGGCTGATCGGGAACAACCAGTTCCGTAACACCACCAATAACTTCGAAGGTTTTCGAATACGTTTCGGCAAAAAACAGAATGATTGGGATCTGGATACGTTTGCGTTTCAACCTGTTGAAAGGTTGAAATACGACTTCGACCGTCCCGACGAGCATAACTGGATTTACGGCGGCGTACTCAGTCTAAGGCAATGGTCTGACTTCATTACCATACAGCCTTATTTCCTGGGGCGAAAAGTTAACGGCGATCCTTTTAACCCAGCGAACAGCACGGCTATTACCGACCAGGATATTTATGCTCCCGGTTTAAGAATTTACGGGCTTATCGGTGACAGCGGCTTTGATTTCGATGCCGATCTCAACAAACAGTTTGGCCGTCGTGGGGCAGTTCGAAGCGGTAAACAAGTCATGGAGCAACACGATGCGCTTGCTTACGGCATAGAGTTGGGATACAGCTTAGACCATGATTGGAAACCGAGATTTAGCGTATTTTATGGTTATGGCACCGGCGATAAAAGCACCGGCGATGCTATAAACAATCGCTTTGACGCCTTCTACGGCTTTAACCAACCTTGGTCGCGGAACGATTATTTTTCTTGGGACAACATCCATGCTCCTAAAGGCCGGATTGAATTTACGCCTTATAAAGATGTGAAGATCGATACCGCTTACAGCGCCTACTGGTTGCAAAGCGAAACCGACGGCTTCAGGCGAGCAAACTTACGTGACCGTAATGGTGAAAGCGGTAGTTTTATCGGTCATGAATTCGACATCAGGATGCAGCATAAACTCAATCCTTACGTCGATTGGAGCTTAAGCTACGCGCGGTTTGAGCCCGGCGACTTCACCCGTTCTTTCAACAATGTTTCTACGGGACCTTTTACCGACCGCGCCAGCAATTTCTTCTATTTGGAAGTATCGCTGAATGCTTTCGGCGACGGCAAGATCAATTAAAACCTAACCAATTTTTTAAAACATCGTCTCTTTTGGAGAAGTCATGAAAAGATTAAATTTTACCCGGCAACTGTTGCTGGTTTTACAACTCAGCCTCAGCGCCTTGGTTTTACTTGCTGCTAGCGATAGAGTTTTTGCGGAGAGGACGATTTTAAATGTATCGTACGATCCGACTCGCGAGCTATACAAAGAATACAACCCGTTATTTGTTAAGCACTGGAAAGAGAAATCCGGCGAAGCGGTTGAAATTCAGCAATCCCATGCCGGGAGCGGAAAACAATCTCGTGCGGTGTTGGACGGACTGGAAGCGGATGTCGTTACTTTAGCCTTGGCTTACGACATCGACCAACTCTACAGCAAAGCTCGTTTGATCCCGGAAAACTGGCAAACGCTATTGCCTAGCAACAGTTCACCTTATACCTCGACCATTGTATTCGTGGTACGGAAAGGCAACCCTAAACAGATCAAGGATTGGGCCGACCTAACAAAAGACGGCGTTAGCGTCGTTACGCCAAATCCTAAAACTTCCGGTGGGGCGCGTTGGAATTATCTGGCAGCTTGGGCTTATGCCTTGAAACACAACAACAATAGCGAAGATGCCGCTAAAGCCTTTATCGGCAAACTGTTTAAAAATGCCGCCGTTCTGGATACCGGCGCTCGCGGTTCAACCACCAGTTTTGTCGAACGCGAAATCGGGGATGTGTTAATTACCTGGGAAAACGAGGCTTATCTGGTGTTGAACGAATTCGGTGCGGATAAATATGAAGTTATTACACCTTCTTTCAGCATCCTTGCCGAACCACCGGTAGCGGTTGTGGAAAAAGTCGCCAAGAAAAACGGCAACCTGGATATCGCAACTGAATACCTTAGCTATCTATACACAAAAGAAGCTCAGGAAATTATTGCCAAAAATTATTATCGTCCAATAGATAAAGACGTTGCTGCGAAATACACTAAGCAATTCCCCAATTTGGAATTGGTAACTATTGCCGAATTGGGCGGCTGGAATGAAGCTCAGAAAAAACACTTTGCAGATGATGGCGTATTCGACAAGATTTACGATCCGTCTAAGTAAAGAAATACTTCGTTTTGAAAACCTCAAAGCTGAAATTCCAAGGTATGAAAACAATATCGACAATCTGGACAATCGTTTTATACCCTCAACTATCTTGTTAGATAAAAAATATATTTTGCACCGTTTTATCATTGCTGCATCAGGTTCTTGTGATGCAGCAATCCGGTAAAAAAAAGGCTTCAGAATAAATAACTTATTGCTCTTTTTAGCAATAAGGTTGAAAACGAAAAAGAGTTTTGCAAAGTAGATAACTACAGGCGGAAAAACAACAATGTCTCAAAGTAATATTATGCCCGGATTTCGACCGGCCGTCGGTTTCACTGTCGTCTATCTCAGTTTAGTGGTATTAATCCCATTGAGTACGCTGGTGTTTCATAGTTTTAAACTATCCTGGGACGATTACCTTGCAATTATTACCCACAAGCGAGTTTTAGCTTCCTTTAAAGTCAGTTTTAGTACGGCCCTGATTGCCGCTGCGGTTGCCAGTTTTTTCGGTGTGATGGTTGCGTGGGTATTAGTGCGTTATACCTTCGTCGGCAAACGTTTTTTTCACGCCCTGATTGACCTGCCGTTTGCCTTGCCCACCGCAGTAGCTGGAATCGTTTTGGCAACGATTTTTCAACCTAGTGGTTTTCTCGGTAAATTGCTTTTAGATCTTTTCGGCGTTCAAGTTGCGTTTAAACCTCTCGGCATTGTCGTCGCCTTAGTTTTTATCAGCATCCCCTTTGTGGTGCGCACAGTTGAGCCGGTTTTACTTGAGTTCGACACCTCGATGGAAGAAGCCGCCTGCAGTATGGGAGCCTCCAGACTGCAAATATTTGGAAAAATAATCTTTCCCAATATTTTTCCCGCCCTGCTGACAGGATTTGCCCTGTCGTTCGCTCGCGGCGTCGGTGAATACGGTTCGGTTATCTTTATTGCCGGTAATTTACCCTATGTGTCTGAAATCGTACCGTTATTAATCGTTACAAAACTGGAACAATACGACATGGAAGGTGCAACAGCCATTGCACTGACCATGCTAGTAATTTCTTTCTTATTACTCTTTGTGATTAATTTATTACAACTCTGGGCGCGTAAACGTTCAGGACAGCTCTAATACGGTATCAATCATGAGTGCGACTGTTCAACCGATCGGCAATACCCAACAACATCCGCAACGATACGCCTTAAGCGAACCGGATTGGGTGCGTTTTACTTTAATAGCCATCTCCATCGGCTTCATGATCCTATTTTTATGCCTACCTTTAGGCCTTGTTCTTTATGAAGCATTTTCAAAAGGCTTTGGTGAATATTGGTCGGCATTAACCCAACCGGACACACTGTCCGCTATCGGTTTAACCGTCTTAACTGCATTGGTAACGGTTCCTTTGAACACCATTTTCGGTATTTCCGCAGCTTGGGCGATTACCCGCTTTGAGTTCAGAGGCAAAAGCCTGTTAACAACCTTGATCGATTTGCCGTTTTCAGTGTCGCCAGTCATTTCCGGTGTTATTTTTGTATTGTTATTCGGAATGCAAGGCGTCTTTGGTGAATGGCTGTCTGATCATGACATCAAAATCATTTTTGCAATTCCAGGAATAATTTTGGCAACCTTGTTCGTTACCTTCCCTTTTGTTGCCAGGCAACTAATTCCTTTGATGCAGGAGATGGGTAGTGAAGAAGAGGAGGCCGCACTTTCATTAGGCGCCAGCGGTTGGGTTACGTTCTTTAAGATCACCCTACCTAATATTAAGTGGGCATTGTTGTACGGCGTGTTGCTGTGTAATGCCAGATCTATGGGTGAATTCGGTGCGGTCTCGGTCGTATCCGGTCATATACGCGGTTTAACCAACACATTACCTTTACATGTCGAGGTTAACTATAACGATTATGACGTCGTTGGCGCTTTTGCGGGCGCTTCAATATTGGCGGGGCTTGCGATAGTAACGCTTATCTTGAAAACCTTTCTTGAATGGAAACAGAGCGAAAACAACTAATTCCTCTCCCCATTGACCTATTTGAGATTTTAAAAAATGAGTATTGTTCTTTCTAATATCAGTAAAAATTTCGGGCAGTTTTCAGCCTTGGATCAAATCAATCTGGAGATTCCGGAAGGCGAGTTGGTTGCCTTACTAGTGTAACGTCCTCAACAAACATTAAGATATGATACAATTGGTGTCCATGAGAACGCCAATGAAAATTACACTGATTGAAGAGGATCGAACAGAACTGGAACGCTGGGTGAAGAGCCGGTCTGTTGGGGCTAAACAAAGACTACGGGCTAGAATGGTACTGATGACCGCCGAGGGCTTGTCAACAACGGTCATTATGGCAACGTTGGGGTCAGCAACCCGACCTTGAACAAGTGGCGGAATCGCTATCTCGAAAGTGGTGTTGAAGGGCTCAAGAAAGGCAAGACCCGCCCGTCGCGGATACCGCCGCTGCCGACTGACAAAGTCCAAGAAGTCCTGGCCTTGACATTGACCGGTAAACCGGCTGCCGCGACGCAGTGGAGTTGCCGGACGATGGCGGAGCAGGTCGGCATTTCCCGGATGGCGGTGCACGGCATCTGGCGGGAGCACAAACTGAAGCCCCATCAAGTGAAGGGCTTTGGGTTTCGAACGACCCGCTGTTCGCCGAAAAGTTGCGCGATGTCGTGGGCCTTTACCTGGACCCACCGGAGAAGGCCATCGTGTTTTCCGTCGACGAGAAAAGCCAAATCCAGGCGCTAGATCGTAGCCAACCCGGCCTGCCGATGAAGCCGGGAAAATGCGGGACGATGACGCACGATTATAAGCGACATGGCACCACAACTTTGTTTGCGGCACTCGACGTGCAGACCGGAACGGTGATTGGGCAATGCCAGCCCAGGCACCGCCACGACGAGTTCCTCAAGTTCCTGAAGACAATTGACCGGCGAACCGACAAAACCTTGGCATTGCATTTGATCGTCGACAACTATGCGACGCACAAACATGCCGAAGTAAAGGACTGGCTGGCCCAGCATCCCCGGTTCCACTTACACTTCACGCCAACCTCGGCCTCATGGCTCAACTTAGTCGAGCGTTTCTTCCGGGACATTACCGAGGAACGTATCCGGCGTGGTGTTTTCCACAGTGTTGACGACCTCAAAACAGCGATACAGGAGTATCTCGACCACCGCAATAGCAACCCAAAACCTTACCATTGGACAGCCAAACCAGAGACGATCTTGGCTAAAGTAGACAAAGCTAAAGATATGTTGAGGACGTTACACTAGGTCCTTCCGGTTGCGGTAAAACAACCTTATTGCGGATTATCGCCGGACTTGAACGACCTGATGAAGGTAGGGTGTGGCTAAGAGGCGAAGACAAAACCGATCAACATGTGAGGCATCGCGGTATCGGCTTCGTGTTCCAGCACTACGCCTTATTTCGGCACATGACGGTATTCGATAACGTCGCATTCGGATTACGGGTTAAGCCTAAAAATCTCAGGCCGACAGAATCCCAAATCAAGGAAAAAGTCCATGCTCTATTAAATCTGGTTCAACTGGACTGGCTTAACCATCGCTTTCCGGATCAACTCTCTGGCGGCCAACGCCAACGTATCGCCCTCGCTCGCGCCTTGGCAATAGAACCTTCGGTGTTATTGCTGGACGAACCCTTCGGCGCGCTGGATGCCAGCGTCCGCAAGGATTTACGCCTGTGGCTCAGGCATCTTCACCATGAGTTGAATGTAACAACTATTTTTGTGACGCACGATCAGGAAGAAGCGATGGAAGTCGCCAGCCAGATTGTCGTTCTGAATCACGGCAAAATCGAGCAAAAAGGGACGCCGAGTGAAATCTACGACTACCCGAAAAACGATTTCGTCTCGCACTTTATCGGTCAAACCAACGTTTTTCATTTGGAACAAGGCGATTCCGACTGGCTTAGAGGCGCGGGCGTTGTGCTTGACGATGCGGAAGGCATTACGGCGCATGTTCGTCCGCATCATATCGGCGTTGAAAAGCTGAGCAAGTCATCGACTTCGCCGATTATCCTGAAAGATTGGCAACATCTAGGCGCAATGATTCGTCTGGAATTGTATAAAGACGGAACCAACGGTTCGACTAAAACGATTTATGCGGAAATGCCTAGCGACCAATTTAAACAACTCGACCTTAAAACGGGCGATAAGGTCTCGTTATTTATTAAACACGCCCATTGGTTTAACTTGTCGAAACCTCAAGTGCCGGAAGCGTCGACAAATTATTACGTTTGATTTGATATGTTTAATCCGCTATGAACCTAAATCAACTCGAAATTTTGCATCTGTTACAGGAAACCGGCTATAACCTAACCAAAGCCGCGGAAAAGATGAATATCGTTCAATCCGCTGTGAGTCGGCAATTATTAATGTTGGAAGACGAAATCGGCGCGCCTTTGTTCGAGCGGCACGGTAAACGATTGTTAGGGCCGACGCCGTTGGGTACTCGAATTCTCGAAGAAGTTTTGTCGGTGAATCAGGCTAGGCGGAATATCCGCGCGCTGGCCGATGATTTTCTGGATAATCGAAACGGCTTTTTGCATATTGCGACCACCCATACGCAAGCGAAATATTTTTTGCCCGGACCTATCAGCAAATTTAGAGAAAAATATCCCGGTATCAAAATCTATATTGAACAATCATCGCCGGGTAAATTAATCGATTTATTACATCAACATAAGGCCGACATTTCGATCTGCACCGAACACATGCTCGAAGACGAGAAGTTGGTAATCAAACCCTGCTACCAATGGCACCATATCATCGTGGTTCCCAAAGGGCATCCCCTGACTAACGGGACAATCACGTTGCAACGCATCGGAACGTTTCCCATTTTAACCTACAGTAAAGGCTTTACCGGCCGGAGCAACATCGAAAAAGCCTTTGAAAAGGAAGGCATCGAGCTAGATATTACCTTGGCGGCAGCCGATTCGGATGTCATTAAAACCTATGTGCGATTAGGCTTCGGCGTGGGTATTATTGCAGGCCCTTCTTACGAACCGGACATCGATTCCGATTTGGTTGCTTTGGATTTAACGCATCTGATCCCGGCATCGACAACTAAATTTGCTTATTTAAAACAGAGTTATTTACCTTCCTATTCGCTTTATTTCATCAATCAACTGACCGGGAGATATAATCAATTCGACACATCTTCGATTATTCCGCTTGCGCTGAGAGCTTAGATTACCCGGTCTAATCTGGAATTAGTCCCGGGCAGTGAATTAAAGCTGTGTTTATTAATTAACATGCTTATTCGTTTGTATTTCGATGAAATAAACCTACGTTTGCCTCTCCGCCGTCTATCAAAACACAGGCTTAAACCATTAACATACCGGGAAAGTCTCATATTCGCGGTTAAAAATTGAGTCATTTGACCTACTAGGTGTGTCATATCACACACTTTTTTTAAAACCATCTTTAATTCAATAGGTTAAAAAACGACCTGTTTCTTAAAAACTGTGTCATTTCACACAGTTTAATCTCGAGTAATCCATAAACCTCACCTAATCCTCTTAACTTTTTTTAATTCTTTCGGCTTTTTCTTGTAAAGCAGTTTTAAAGTAATAGCTAACCCTATGAATTAAATAATAATTAATTATTCCTGGCGTCTGCATGCGCAGCTCCCTTTTCCGATAATTAATTTAAATATTGGCGTAAAAATTGCTTTATTTTCTAACTTAACGTTTTCACCGGGACTTGCTTCCTGCTATGGATAGATGACTTTCTGTTCAGCATGAAACCGTTAACGAAACTTTATAAAACAATAACAAATTAAGGGGACACAATGCATTCCGATAGGAAACAACTATTTAAAGTTCGTAAATTGCCTTTAGCTATTAACCTGGCTTTAGCGCTGACGACATTTGCCGCTGCCATAAACGCCGAAGATCAAATTAGCACTAATAATTCAGTCGAGAATTCAAGCGCCGCGCCTCTCTCGAGCGATAACTCTGTGTTCGAATTGGGTGAAGTCACGGTAAACGCCACACCGACAGGCACTTTAGATAGCCGCGACATTTTAAGTTCGGTGGATGTCATGCATGCCGATAAGATTGCAGACCAAAACGTCCTGACTGCGTTCGATTTGCTGCACCGGATGCCGGGTGTGCAAATCACCCAGTTCAACCAAGGCATTACGACTGGAAAATTCTCGTTCCGCGCCTTCAACGGTGAAGGCAATATCAACGCCGTCAAGTTGCTCATCGACGGTATTCCCAGCAACAACAATGCCGGCGACCCATACTTTATCGACTCGTTGTTCCCCTTGGATATCGAATCCATCGAAACCGTGCGCGGTACCAACGATCCGCGCTACGGGCTGCACGCCATTGCCGGCAACGCTAACATCCGCACGTTTGAAGGCGGCAATTACGCCAAGGGCCGGGTGAGTTACGGCAGCTTTGATACGGTCAGCGTTCAATCAGGCGCGGGTTACGAAAAGAACGGCTTTACCCAAAATTACACCGCCGACTACCGCTACACCAACGGTTACCGCGCCCACGCCCAATCAGACAAAAACAGTTTTTCCGGTAAGTGGTTTTATTCGCCTGATGACGGCAAATATAAGGTCGGCTTAATTGCGCGTTATAGTTACGCAGAAGCGCAGGAGCCGGGTTATCTGACGTTTGAAGAATCCCGCGATAATCCAACTCAATCCCGCCCACACAACAAAACGGACGGCGGTAACCGCGAATTGGGGCAATTGAGCGGGCATTTTGATTTTAACCTAACCGATGATTTGTCTTGGTCTACCAAAAGCTATGTCAATATTTTCAACGACCAGCGCTGGGTGACATTCAGCGCACCGACAACCCCTGGAACATCAAACCAGCAGGAACGCTTGAACAATGAAGTGCAATACGGTGCGATAACCTCGTTAACCTGGCGGCCGAAAGTGGATTTTCTCGATGATTTCTCCACGGAAGCTGGCTTTGATATTCAGCAGCAAGACAACAAAAACCGCCGTTGGCGTGGCACCGTTGACAGAGTGCGACAAGGAAATCCTTCGCGTGACCAAGACTATAATTTTTATACCTACGGTGGCTATCTAACCACTTTGATTCAGCCGTTTAAATGGTTAAGGTTTACTCCAGGGTTTAGGGTTGACCGGGTGGGAGGGGATTCTTTTAAGGATTTCGGCAGTAGTCCGGCTTTTGGTGGTAGCGGCGTTGTAAACAATTACGGCACTATCTGGCAACCCAAAATGGGTGCGGTAATTACCCCAATCGAAGGCTATAGTTTGTATGGCAACTGGGGGCGAACGTTTCAAGTTGGAGTGGCATCAGGCACCTTTAAAGCGAATTCTGCTATACCCAACTCGCCCGTATCCATCAACGAAGGCTGGGAGATTGGAATCAAGGCAAATCCCGTTGACTGGGCCGAAGGTCGCATCGCATATTGGGAGCAAACCGCGACCAACGAAATCAGCCGTAATCTAGCAACCTTTGAGGCTTCGAATTTAGGTTCAACCGCTAGACGCGGAGCCGATTTTCAAGTCAACATTAAACCAGTCGATCACGTCAGTGTATGGGCGACTTACTCTATCCAGGAAGCCATTGTTGTCCAACCGGAAAAAGGTAGCGCGGCGCGCGTTGGGAATCAGATCATCAATACCCCTGACTATGTTTTTTCAGCCGGTTTGGATTACCAGATTACCCCAGAGTTGAAAACCTCGCTTTGGACGACTGGCCAGGGTGATTACTACACCGATGATACTAATAATTTAGGCCAGTTTGGCGAATATGCCTTATTGAACCTGGATATTGGCTATCAAGTTAACAAATGGGTAGATTTGCAGTTTCAGGCGAAAAACCTGACCGACACCTACTGGGAATACGTCTGGAATAATGGTGGAACGACTATGCACTCCCCCGGCGATGGCCGCGCTTTCTACGGTGCTATAAATATTAAGTACGATTTGTAAGCTCCGCACATGACGACTGCCAGTTCAACTCCGACAAACTTTAGCAAAAGAAAAAAACGCAATGGGTATCCGTTATGGCTGAATCTCCATTTGTATTTGGGGCTTTCCATCGGTTTGATATTCGTTTTGGCGGGGTTGACCGGTAGCGCCTTGGTCTTTTATGTAGAGCTGGATGAATTACTCAATCCGGCTCTACAAATAACCGAAGAACAGTCCCGGCAAAAGCCGCAACCTTACGAAGCGCTATTTCAGTCCATCAGAAAAAGCCAACCCGAACGTAACGGTGCCTGGCGCTTAGAAGCGCCTCGTCATTCGCAAGCAATGGTTATGGCGCGTTACTACAAGGCCAAGGAAAAAGAGCACGTCCACTTTGCCCCGCTAATTGCTTGGGTTAATCCTTATACTGCAGAAGTCGTTAGCACCCGTTTTTGGGGTGACTATGTAATGACCTGGATTTACGATCTTCATTACGAACTTTTGCTTGATACAACCGGTAAGATTCTGATGGGAATTATCGGAATCTTACTGCTATTTGTAGTCTTGATTGGTGTCTATCTGTGGTGGCCGAAACCCGGCAAGCTAAAATCGGCGCTGACGTTTAAACCGAACGCCAGCACTGAACGCTTCATTTACGACCTTCACAAAGTCAACGGCATGTACGGCTTACTCGTGCTGTTTCTTCTATTAGTCAGCGGGGCTATTCTGGAGTTACCGGATTATTTCAATCCCTTACTCAACAAGCTATCGCCGCTTTATGAGCCGCCCGCTAATTTTTCATCGGGGACATTAGATAAAACTAGAATCTCTCTGGACGAAGCCGTTACGATTGCAACAAATCGTTACCCGCAAGCCCAAGTCCGTTGGATTGAAACACCCGCAAACGAAAGAGGTACATTCAATATTAAACTGTACCAAGACGGCGAACCCAGCAAACGATTCCCTAAAACTACAGTATGGATAGACCAGTACAACGGAAAGATAGTGTCGATGCGGGAGCCAAAATCGCAAGGTTTCGGCGATACATTCTTAAACTGGATGCATCCCTTGCATAGCGGGGAAATTGCCGGTTTACCGGGACGAATTCTTGTATTGGCGAGCGGATTTGTCCCGCTAGCGCTTTACGTTACCGGTTTGTTGCGCTGGCGGCAAAAACGAAGGGCTAAAATTAGAAAAACATTAGTAATCTAGTACTCAGAGCAGACTATTGATAATTTTTGTAACCAAGAGTTTGCACAGTGATTCCCCGAGCGGAACCAAAAGGAAATTAAAGTTTCACAAGGACTAGTCTATAGTTTGGTGTTTTCGAAAGTTCTATTTAACCAAACTCAACAACACACCGGCAGCAACCGCCGAACCGATAACCCCCGCGACATTCGGTCCCATCGCATGCATTAGTAAGAAATTATGCGGATTGCTTTCTAATCCGACCTTGTTGGCGACTCTCGCCGCCATTGGTACTGCGGATACTCCGGCGGCGCCGATTAATGGATTAATCAAGGTGCTGCTAAAACGGTTCATTATCTTTGCCATGATGACACCGCCAGCCGTACCGATCGCAAAAGCACACGCGGCCAGAGCAAGAATGCCCAATGTTTTGACTTGCAAAAGGATTCGGCGCTAAGTTTGGGCCGACCGATAACCCTAAAAAAATTGTAACGATATTGATTAGCTCATTTTGAGCGGTACTGCTTAAACGTTCGACAACGCCCGACTCGCGCATTAAATTACCTAAAGCAAACATGCCGATCAGTGGGGTTGCCGAAGGTAATAACAAGATAGACAGCACTAGCAGCATTAAAGGAAAGACGACTTTTTCAACTTTACTGACATCCCGCAATTGTTCCATTTCGATTTTACGTTCATCTTCCGTCGTTAACGCACGCATAATCGGCGGCTGAATTAATGGCACCAAGGCCATATAGGAATACGCAGCGACCGCGATTGCACCGAGTAAGTCTGGCGCTAGTTTAGAGGCGACGTAAATTGCTGTCGGGCCGTCGGCCCCGCCGATAATACCGATTGCAGCCGCGTCTTTAAGGCTGAATTCTAAACCCGGAACGATATTCAACGCTAATGCGCCTAGCAACGAAGCAAAGATTCCGAATTGCGCCGCTGCGCCCAACAGAAGGGTTTTGGGATTTGCGAGCATTGGACCGAAATCGGTCATCGCCCCCACTCCCATAAAGATCAGCAGGGGAAAAATACCGGCCTTAATACCGAAATACAGGTAGTGCAGTAAGCCACCTTCTTCCGCGATACCGGCAACCGGGATATTGCTGAGAATGGCTCCGAATCCTATGGGGAGTAACAATAAAGGCTCGAATCCTTTACTGATGGCAAGGTAAAGCAGTAAAAATCCCACCAGCATCATAAAAGCCTGTCCACCGGTAAAGTTATACAGCCCTGTGCTTTGCCAAAGCGAGATTATATTTTCCATATATTTAGTTAGTTAACTGTATGTAATCGTCAATTTTAGCTGATTGGTTGAGCTTTCGATCTCATAAAAAATGACAAGCTAGATTTTCATTCCTAAAGCTTATTGAGACTTATAAATCAAATTGTCGGATTTACCCTTTAAAAAATAGCTCGCAATCATGATTGAATAAATAGTCGGCCATTCAATTTACAAAGAAACCAACGTATCGCCGCTCGCCACTGTTGCACCTTCTTTAACATTGATCGCACTCACAATACCGGCGACTTTTGTGCGAATTTCGGTTTCCATTTTCATCGCTTCCATGATGACAACCACTTCACCTTTCGCGACACTGGCACCTGCTTCAACCAAAATCTTCAATATCGTACCCGCCATCGGCGCCGTAACAACCTCGCCGCTGCTGGATGCAGGTGTGGCAAACGCCGCGCTCACTTCGGGTTTAATATTAAAACCTGTCTCGCCCGGCCCTACGGCAACTTTATAATTTCGACCATCGACGTTAACGGAATAAGTTTCCACACTCGCATTAGAGTTGTTAGCGGTTTTATTAGAATTTATTTGTGAAGCAACAAAAACCTCTGCATTTGGCGCGGGCTCGAATGCGGACGGGTTTCCGCGGTTAACTAAAAACTTCCAGCCGACTTGGTTGAACATGCCATTGATTAAGGCATCTTCTTCGACACATTCAGCTAGCCTTACGCTTTCTTTTTCTGCTTTAGCCAATACTTCAGCGACGAGTTTATCCATCTCTGCCGTCAATAAATCCGCAGGACGGCAAGAAATCGGATAAGAACCTTCCAAAACTCGTTCTTGCAGTTCTTTATTCACCGGCGCGGGCGTAGCGCCGTATTCGCCTTTTAAGACGCCCGCCGTTTCTTTGGTTATTGTCTTATAACGTTCGCCGCTCATTACATTGATGACGGCTTGGGTGCCGACAATTTGGGAAGTCGGCGTTACTAACGGAATAAAACCCAAATCCTCACGCACACGCGGGATTTCTTGAATGACTTCATCGAACTTGTCGGCAGCGCCTTGTTCCTTCAATTGGCTTTCCATATTGGTCAACATCCCGCCGGGCACTTGGGCCACTAAGATTCGACCGTCGACGCCTTTTAAGCTCCCTTCAAACTGAGCATATTTTTTACGGACTTCTCTGAAATAGGTGGCGATTTCTTCCAATTTGACTAAATCCAGCCCGGTATTGCGTTCCGTACCTTGAAAACTGGCGACAATCGTTTCGGTTGGACTATGTCCGTAGGTCATACTCAACGATGAAATAGCGGTATCGACATTATCGATACCCGCTTCGGCAGCCTTGATAATGCTCGGTACACTTAATCCTGTCGTTGCATGACATTGCATATGAATAGGAATGTTAGTGCTTTTTTTCAATCGGCTGACTAATTCAAACGCATCATAAGGTTTTAGCAAGCCCGCCATATCTTTTATACAGATGGAGTGCGCCCCCATATCTTCGATTTGTTTGCCCAAATCTACCCACACATCAATGGTATGAACCGGACTTGTCGTATACGAAATGGTCCCTTGCGCATGAGCGTCGGTCGTCAATACCGCTTTAACCGCCCTTTGATATTGCGCATATCGTTCATGGCGTCGAAGATACGAAATACATCGATACCGTTGACGGCGGCGCGTTCGACGAATTTATCGACCACATCGTCGGCATAGTGCCGATAGCCCAACAGGTTTTGCCCGCGCAACAACATTTGCTGGCGAGTTTTAGGCATGGCTTTTTTTAGTAGACGCAATCTTTCCCAGGGATCCTCTCCCAAATACCGAATACAAGCATCGAAAGTTGCACCGCCCCAAGATTCCAAAGACCAGTAACCGATTTCATCCAACTTACTACAAATCGGTAACATATCTTCAATCCGTAATCGGGTTGCAAGTATGGATTGATGCGCGTCACGCAACACAACTTCTGTGATAGCCAAAGGCTGTTTTTTCATTTTTGTTGCCATTCTTGAATTTTCTTTAAACCGGTCGAGTATTGGTAAATAAAGTCGATTGAATTATGTATCGAATCGTCTGGAGCCGATTAATCCTAAACTAAATTCAGAATCAACGATGCTGTTTACGGTATTGATGAACGGCAGCGGTTATCGCAGCCACTGTGCTCTTATCTAACCCTGCGTAGGCTTTTCCCGAGCTTACCGTTTTGTCAGGAAAATAACGTTGTAAAAAGGCGGACATTACGTTAATCGTAAAAACTAACATAAGGAGGAAAGCGTACACAATGCCCATACCTGCAATCATTAACTCTATCCCGCTGCTGATCAGTTCTTTCATGCTCTGCCACTTTAATAAGCGTAAGTTAAAATTATGTTAGCATTATCCCTAAAAGCCGATAGCTAAACAAACTAAAGATAGTCTAAATGCTTTGTTTTTTATCGGTTAGCCTTCACCTTAGCCGGTTAAACCTGTGACTTGTTATAAGGGCAGAGTGACAAACCTAGGTTTGTCACTTCAAGAAACATATGAATCACCGATATAAATCCGGAAAGTTCATCAATAAGCACAGGTTTAATCCACTATCCAATAAGCATTGCTTGCTAAATCTGCTGTTATCGCCATCCTGAAATCTATAAAATATATCTCAGTTAAATATATCCTTATCCAGTATGAAAAAAATAATCACCGTATGCGCCGTCCAGCAAGCCTGTAATCAAAACAGACAAATAAATCTCGATTTTTCAATCGAAAAAATCCGTGAAGCCGCCGCTCTCAATGCAGATTTGGTCATATTACCTGAACTTCATCTAGACCCCTACTTTTGCCAAAATGAGGACTATGATCATTACGACCTCGCACAACCTATTCCGGGGCCTACATGCGAATTATTATCAGCGCTGGCAAAAGAGCTCGGTATCGTGATCGTTTCGACCCTGTTCGAAAAAAGAGCGCCCGGGCTTTACCACAATACCGCTGTCGTTTTCGATAAAGACGGCCGTCTTGCAGGTAAATATCGAAAGATGCACATTCCCGACGACCCTGGATTTTATGAAAAATACTATTTCACGCCAGGCGACATCGGTTTTAAACCGATTGAAACGTCTATCGGCAAATTAGGGATTTTAATTTGCTGGGATCAATGGTTTCCCGAAGGCGCGAGATTAATGGCGCTAGCGGGCGCTGAAATCCTCATTTATCCCACAGCCATCGGTTGGGATCCGCAAGATACCGCAGACGAACAAGAACGTCAGCTCAATGCTTGGATTACGATACAACGCTCTCATGCGGTAGCCAATGGAATTCCCGTTGTAGCCTGTAATCGCATAGGCTTTGAAAAAGCCCCGGATTCTGATAAAGGCATTAATTTTTGGGGCAATAGTTTTATTGCCGGACCGCAGGGAGAATTCTTAACCCATGCTAACGCGACGGAGCCTCAATTATTGCTCTACACGATAGATAAAGCCAAATCGGAACGCGTCCGGCAAATTTGGCCTTATCTTCGCGACAGACGAATTGACGAATATAGCAACATCACAAAACGTTTTATCGATTAAAGTGTAAATTTTAATTTTCAGGTTTTACTATTTTAAATTAGGGACAACAGCAAACGCTTTGAATGTGTTTTTGAAGCATTCAAACTTTGAACTCAGAAATATCGCGACCTTTATCAACTAAATCGCGCAACCATTTAGGCGTCATACCCCGTCCTGACCAAGTTTTTTCCGGGTCGGTTGGATCGCGATATTTTATGGGAACCTTCGATACGAGACGTGCAGTTTTTTTTCCGTCTTCATAGATTTCTACATGAGCATCTATAGAAGCCGCCAATTCTTTTATTTTAGCAATCGTTTCTTTTCTTTTATTAGCTTGTTTATTTTTTAAAGCAATTTCAGCCCGTTCAATAACTGCACGTAACTCACTTTCTGAAAGATTTTGATAATCGGTCATTATCATTCCTGTTTTAATAAAATTAATCTTATTTAACTTAATCGTTTGAATCTAATTTCCAGGAGAAATTAATTAAATTATTCTACTCTCAATTTAACTCCAAATTAAACGTCCTCTCTACCAGTTTATTTCCGGATTCATCGACGAGCCTTACAACCCAATCGTTATTCATCGTGTAGGAGATCACTTGTTTGCTCGCTGTCCGCCAGGGATCGGAAGATATATTAACTTTCTTCCTCGAAACCAGTTCTCCGTTTAATAACCATTCGTGGTAAATCGTTTTGCCTTTCATACCTTTTAATTCGGCAAAATAATATATCCCTAAGGTTTCTTTTTTACCGATTTTCAATGGCAGCTTTAATTTATCAACCGGCTCATTTTTTTCGATATTCTTTGTTAATTGCGCTCTGACAACTGCTTTGCTTAAATCTAATTTTGGTTGCGCCGACGGATTATCGGCAACCGGCGGCAGCGCTTTAGTTTCAACCGGCTGCTGAGGCAAAACTAACGGCTTATTTGATAACTCTTTTGAGTCGTCGCTACCGGAAAAGTATAAAAGTGAAAAGATAACCAACAGGATCGATCCTAATACCAGTCCTATTCGCCTGTAGTTCCATTGCGTTAACGTATTCGGAGTAGATACCGGATTGGCAGAGGATGAACCCGCCGACGGATATTTTACTTTTATAACAATATTCTTCTTCTCAGACATAAATTAATATACCTTTTTCGGCTGAAACATTAGGACTCTTCTTAAAACAAACTATAGCATAGCATGTTAAATAACAGTTATTCCCTTCTTAACTATGTCAATTCGGCGACGATTAGTTTAAAAAAACATTATTTATCTTTACGAAATTCGTTATTTGCGTTACTTACTCCTATCTACATGTAGCTTTTTTTAATACTATAGCAAGGAACTTTTCTGTTTTTTTTAAGTTTCTATATCTGAAATTTTTACAGAATAATTTGGACTTCAGCCAGAATGACGACATTACATAAATTTTTTGAAGACTCTTCATCCCTTTACGGCAGCAACGCCACGTTTGTTGAAAATTTATATGAACGTTTTCTGGAAGACCCGGAATCAGTTGAGCCGGGATGGCGGCAGAAATTTAAAGAGATTCATAACGGCGCCACCTATGAAATACCTCATAGCCCGATAGTCCAACGTTTCGGCGAACTGGCAAACAAACCGCATAGTAGAATCGCGCAGATAAAAGGATTTACTGAAGAAAGTGTAAAAAAACAGTCTGCGGTTGCAAGACGCATCAATCACTATCGTGTCCGCGGCCACCAAATTGCCAAAAACAATCCTCTAGGCAGTGATTTAGCATTACCCACCGACATGGATCCGGCCTATTACGGCCTTTCCGAACTCGACATGGACACTTTTTTCGATGCCGGCGCTTTGCATGGGGAAGATCGGCTTCCTTTAAGAGAAATTATCAATCGGCTAAAAACAATCTACTGCGGGAGCATCGGCGCCGAGTACATGCACATCGTAGATACCCATATCCGCCGTTGGGTCATCAGTCGGATCGAAGCTTACAACGCCGATTTGAAACTTGAAGTTGAAAAGAAACTGTGGATTTTAAAGTTATTAACGGCTGCTGAAGGCATTGAACATTATCTTCAACATAAATTTGTGGGTCAGAAGCGATTTTCTTTGGAAGGCGGAGAATCTTTAATTCCCGTTCTCGACGAGATTATCCAAAATGCCGGCGCCAAAGGCGTGAAGGAAATTGTGATCGGAATGGCTCACCGAGGCCGTTTAAATGTATTAATTAATGTGCTAGGCAAAAGCCCGTCCAGTTTATTTAGCGAGTTTGCCGGAACCTTTTCAACGTCTCCCGGCGTCAGTTCCGGCGATGTTAAATATCATATGGGATTTTCGTCCGATGTCGACAGTCCGGGCGGTCCTGTTCATTTGACTCTCGCTTTCAATCCATCGCATCTTGAAATTATTAATCCAGTTGTCGAAGGTTCTGTAAAAGCACGACAAGACCGTGCCGGAAAAGATGGCAAAAATACCGTAATACCTGTTCTTCTTCATGGCGATGCTGCATTTTCAGGTCAAGGTATTGTGATGGAGACTTTGAACATGTCGCAAACCCGCGCTTTTAGCACGGGCGGCACCGTTCATATTGTCATCAATAACCAAATCGGTTTCACCACCAGCAATCCAAACGACGCCCGGTCAACGCTTTACTGCACCGATGTCGCCAGTATGATCGAAGCCCCCGTCTTTCACGTAAACGGCGACGATCCGGAAGCGGTCGTTTTTGCAACAAAATTAGCGCTGGATTTTAGAATGGCTTTTAATCGGGATGTTGTCATCGATATTCTTTGCTATCGCAGGTTAGGACACAACGAAGCCGACGAACCGGCGACAACGCAGCCGTTAATGTACAAAAAAATACGAACCCATAAAACGACGCGTAAAATCTATTCCGAAAAGCTTATTAGCCAAGGCATCCTAACGCCCGTCCAATCCGCTGAAATGGAAACAACTTACCAAGAACAACTTGACGCCGGCGAACTGGTGTCAAGACCGGTATTGGATAGCGGAATTTACTCTTATTCAGCACAGTGGAACCAATATCTTAATCAAAGCTGGGAAAACCCGTCGCGAACAGCCGTCTCGCTCGAACGGATTCGGTTTTGTAACGACCGTATGCTCCGTTTACCGTCCGGCTTTGAACTCCACCCTAGGGTAGCTAAAGTCATGGACAACCGCCGAAAAATGGCGGCAGGGGGAATGCCCTTAGACTGGGGTTTTGCCGAAAACATGGCCTATGCAACACTACTAATGGAAAAGTATCATGTTCGCTTAACCGGTCAAGATGTCGGTCGAGGAACTTTCGTGCATCGTCATGCAGTGTTGCACAATCAGATCAACAACGAGACTTTTATTCCGCTTGCTCATCTCGATACCGAGCAAGGACGTACTCAAATCTATGATTCTCTGCTGTCTGAAGCAGGCGTATTAGGTTTCGAATACGGCTACAGCTCAACCATGCCGACGACGTTAGTCATCTGGGAAGCGCAGTTCGGCGACTTCGCGAATGGCGCACAAGTTGTCATCGATCAATTTATCAGCTCCGGTGAAACTAAATGGGGGAGACTCTGCGGCCTTGTAATGCTGCTACCGCACGGTTTTGAAGGACAAGGACCGGAACATTCGTCCGCGCGTTTAGAACGCTACTTACAACTGTGTGCCGAACATAACATTCAAGTCTGCTATCCGACTACGCCGGCGCAAATTTTCCATTTATTAAGACGCCAGCTGATTCGCAAATACAGAAAGCCTCTGATTGTCATGAGTCCAAAAAGCTTATTACGCCATAATCTTGCCGTCTCTACGCTTGAAGAACTCAGTAATGGTGAATTTCAACCGGTCATCGGTGAAAAAGATACTATCGACCCTAAAAAAGTAACGCGTTTGATTTTTTGCTCCGGAAAAGTTTATTACGATCTTCTTGAACAAAGAAGGGCCGATAAAGTGGAACATGTTGCAATTGCCCGGCTCGAACAACTTTATCCTTTCCCTTCCGAGCATTTCAAAACTGAAGTAGCTAAATATCCAGGACTATCGGAATTTATTTGGTGCCAAGAAGAACCTCAAAACCAGGGCGCTTGGTATCAATCGAAACACCACTTTACCGATAATTTATCCTCAAACATAATTTTACGTTATGCCGGACGCGATGCGTCGGCTTCACCGGCTGTCGGTCATTTTCACACCCACATTGAACAACAAAAAGCTGTTGTACACGCAGCTATTTACGGCAATTCTTCAGGAAAAATACAATGAGCATCGAAGTTTTAACACCCAATTTACCGGAATCCGTATCCGACGCAACCGTAATTACTTGGCATAAAAATCCTGGCGATGCCGTTATTAAAAATGAAAACCTCGTCGACCTGGAAACCGATAAAGTGGTGCTCGAAGTTACCGCCCCCGAATCCGGCATCCTTTCATCCGTCGTTAAAGGTAACGGCTCAATTGTCGGCAGCGGCGAACTCTTGGCTACAATCGAAGCCGGTGTAATCCAAAATGCCGTACTTAGTAACAAAAGCTCAGAATCGAGCGCTGAAAAAACCGATTCGATTCCGCTAAGCCCTTCCGTACGTCGTTTAGTGCATGAAAAAGAACTCGACCCTTCTAAAATTCAAGGTTCCGGAAAAGACGGACGTCTTACTAAATCCGATGTTCTTTCCTTTTTAAGCGAACAACAAACGAATGAAGTAACTGAAATTAAAGCTGAGACGCCTGCACCGCAACAAGTATCAAAAGCGGTTTTTAACGAAGCAATACTTCCCACAACAGCCGATCATAGACCCGAACAGCGTGTCCCTATGACTCGACTCCGAGCGAAAATTGCAGAACGCTTGCTTCAAGCGCAACAAAATGCCGCGATGTTGACGACCTTTAATGAAGTCAATATGCAAAATATTATCGATTTACGGAATCAATACAAAACAAGGTTCGAACAAAAACATAATGCCAAACTGGGTTTCATGTCTTTCTTCGTCAAAGCGTCTATTGAAGCCTTAAAACGTTTTCCTGCAATCAATGCCTCTATCGATAATAACGACATTATTTATCACGGCTATTACGACATCGGCATTGCAATTAGCTCGCCTCGGGGATTGATCGTTCCTGTTTTACGGGATGCCGATCAATTAGATTTTGCAGGTATAGAAAAAGGGATTGTCGATTTTAGCGACAAAGCCAAAAATGGAACATTAAGTTTCGATGATTTAAAAGGCGGCACTTTTACCATTACCAATGGCGGCATTTTCGGCTCGATGCTCTCAACGCCTATCCTAAATCCGCCTCAATGCGCCATTTTAGGCATGCATGCGATAAAGGAACGTCCGGTCGTCGAAAACAGTCAAGTTGTTATAAGGCCGATCATGTATTTAGCTTTATCTTACGATCATCGGTTGGTTGATGGCCGAGAAGCCGTTCAATTTTTAGTCACTATTAAAGAATGTCTCGAATCGCCGGCACATCTACTGTTGAATATTTAACACTATGCTAAAAATAAGAGCTCATTACGATGTAATAATCGTCGGATCCGGCCCTTCTGCTATATCCTCTGCTTTAAAATGCGCCGAACATGGAATGAAAGTTCTTTGTGTCGATAATTTTCCGCCGAGTAGCAACAAATTATCTCGAGGCAAATTTAGTCACGCGCCTTCGGAAGAAATAGCGACTTTATTACACTCCGCTAAGCTCTATAGCGAATTAAAAATTAATAGCCGCTTCCACGGTATTGTTGCAGAGAATATTTCTCTTAACTTATCTCAGTTTGTAGAACGAAAAAATAGTATTTTTACTCAAATTGAGAAAGAAATTTATAAATCGTTTAATACAGCTGAGATTGATTTTTTTAATGCCTCCGCAAAATTAATCGCATCGAATGCCGTCATGCTCAGTTATTCGACTGCGGAGCCTTCTAAGCTCGTTAACGCAGGCAATATTATTCTCGCAACGGAATCTATTCCCATTTCCATCCAATGCGCGCCTGTCGATTATCAATCTATTTACGACTCGTCGACCGCTTTTAATTTAACGGAAATACCGCAACGTATCGCCATATTAGGCGCCGGCGTGATTGGTTTAGAAATTGCCTGTATTTGGAATCATCTGGGTGCCGAAGTAATTTTATTAGATGCCCAGGAGTCTTTTCTCAGCCTCGTCGATCATCAAATTTCACGTGAAGCCTACAAAGTTTTCTGTGCTCAGGGCTTAGAACTTCGACTTGGAACACGAGTTGTATCGACTAAAATCATTAATAAAAAAGTACACATAGAATATCAAGACAGTGACGGTGTTCACGTTATTCGTGTCGATAAACTTATCGTAGCGTCAGGCCGGAAACCCTACTCCGAACATTTAGCCTCGCCGGAGGCCAATCTATTGATCGATCAAAATCAATTCATATTTGTTAATGATAATTGCCGCACCAATTTACCGAATGTGTATGCAATCGGCGATTTGACAATGCTTGGGCCTATGCTTCCACAAAAAGGTATCGCAGAAGGGATATACGTAGCCGACCAGATTGCCGGCATTCAAAGCTCCGTTGTAAATTATGAAACTATTCCCAATGTTATTTATACCGACCCTGAAATTGCCTGGGTCGGCCAAACCGAACAATCACTAAAAGCTAAAGGGGGCGCTATTGCAATTGGCACGGCTCACCTAGGGTATAGCGCCATTAATAAATCGTCGAATTATACACAGGGCCTTGTTAAAGTGATTTCATGTCCAAAATCGGACACCATCAAAGGCATTCATATTTTCGGAAATAATGCTTCCGACCTAGTTGCCGAAGGTGTTTTAGCTATGGAATTTTCCTCTACTACGGAAGATCTTGCTAAAACCAGCCACTCTCACCCCAGTCCGAGCGAAGCTTTCCGCTATGCTTGCCAATACATAAATTGGAAGTAAAGTCATAGCTCATCGATTCGAGTTTTTCTGCGAATTCTTTTCAGCTACAAGTCTAAGGAATTCTCTCCGGTGTGGTTTTCAAGCCTGTTATAAGCCGACAGGCGACTGAAATCGTCGACTTGCCAAATTCAATGGCGTCTCTCGTCAAACAGCGATTTGTATTTGTAAAAATCGCAATTGCATTGGAAGCAAAAACCTGACGAATTGACCACCGAGCAGGCTACTCAACAATGATCCTAATCGCTTCCGCTAGATTTGAGTTTTGTTTTTACAACGAAACCCGCATTGTCCTGACATATTCATTGGTTAATCCGGGCAACGCAGAAACCGCTTCGCGCAATTTGGTTTCCCAGCTACGTCTTAATTTCAGGAGATAATCGCTGTCATCGTCGAAACAGTAATATTCGTTAAAGCTAAAGCTGTCTTTACGATAAATGAGCATTTCGACCGGCGGTCCGACACTCGCGTTACTGCGAATGGTGGAATCCATAGATACAAGGCAGCAACGAGCGGCTTCATCGATAGAAGTATCTAGTTTGAGAAATCTGTCGAGTATGGGTTTGCCGTATTTGCTTTCGCCGATTTGCAGGAAAGGCGTATTGGCCGAACTAGTAATGCTGTTGCCTTCGGCATAAACCATGTAAGCGCCGTGCGGTTCGTTACCGATTTGTCCGGCGATGATAAAACTGGCAGACGGATTAAACGCGGATTGTCCTTCGGCATTCAAATGCTGTTTTTGTTTTTCCAGGCTGACATGTCCTAAATAGGCGGCGGCTTCGGACAAACATTCCACGTTATTCAGGTTTGTTTGCACGTTCTTAATTTTATCGCGGTGCAATTGTTCTAATACGGCTTGCGTCGTTGCTAAATTCCCGGCACCCATTAGCACGATTATGCGATCGCTATTCGTCACGAAAGGGTGCATTTTTCCGTAGGTACTGACATTATCGATACCCGCGTTAGTCCGGGAGTCGGAAACCAGAATAAGGCCTTCGTTTATGGAAGCAGCAATACAATAAGTCATGAAGGTTTAGCCGTGGTTACAAATTTATAAAGGGTAAATTATCCATTAAATCGGCTTGAACGTCCATGTTGTTCAAAACACAACCTGAACCGAACTGATGAAATATTGAGACATCCGCCGCATCGCGACCGAAGGCAATGATGACTCTGCCGCCGCTTAGAACGCTTTGTGTAGGGTCGAAAGTGTACCAGCGATTGCCGACATACACTTCAAACCATGCATGTAAATCCATGGGGTATAGATTGTAAAGATAGCCGACCACCAGCCTTGCCGGTATGCTTATACTCCGGCATAGCGCTATACAGAGCTGTGCAAGATCTCGACAGACACCGTGACCGCGATTATGGATTTCAACGGCGGATAAAGGAAAGTCGCTGGAGCCGGGTAAATACTGGACGGTACTGCGAACCCAGTCGGTAATTTTCTCGGCTTGATCGTATCCGGGTAAGCTGTCGAACGTGATTTCTCTGGCAAGATCGCCGAAACGATCGGATTCGCAATAGCGGCTGGGTAACAGGTAAGGCAAGGTGTAATTGGGGAGATGCTGGATTTCGACAAAATCAGCCCCCGGCATTCTATCCGCATGATCCGCCACCAAAACTTCAGCAGAGCTATGAATAAAGAAATCGCCGATAGGCGCAAGAATGCGTTGGTAGGAGTTGCCGAAACTGTCGGTGCTTTCAAGCATTGGAATCGCCGGACTAATGGTAAACGCTTCTCGGTTGATCCACTGACGAATTCCCCGAAAGGGACGCAATATTAAAATCAGAGCGGTTTCTTCAATGACATGAAAATGAAGATTACAGCTGACGCTCAGCTTCATGATGTTAGACATTCGGGATATTTACTCGGTGACTTTAATTACTAATTTTATTAAAAATATTTCTGCGCCGAGTCTATTCCGGATCGAATAAGACTTTTAAACACCGACGAACCCGATTTCGTTATACGCATGATTTAACCAGATTTTTACTCGCTGCCTTTCGAGCAAACCTAACGGATTAAGGCTGTCTGCATCTTTGTTTTTTGCAGCCCAAAAACTGGAACTGTTTCTATCAATTTTAGTCATGACCGGCGTATGAAGGCGTTTTAGGTTAATAATTCGCGCACCCAGCTCTAATGCCCTGTCTTTAACGCCTGACGACTCTAAGATTGTAAACTGTTCGTCGCGGAGCTGATTCTGCACTAGAACGTAATTCAGCCGGTTTCCGAACTGGTCGAGGAGTTTGCTGAGTAAATCCACACAGTCCTTACCTGAGTCCATGACATTCCAGTAATAGGCACTAATTCCCAGTTCTTCCGCTAATTCTAGCACCCCGGACTCTTCCATCCATAGCGCCAAAGGATGATGAGTTTGAGCGGCAAGGTCGACAAGGATACGATGCTCAGGATTCGCTGAAGCAGTCTCTATCATGTTATCGAGACTTTCGTAATTATCGATAACCGTGGGTGCGGCAAAATCGCTGTAAAAACGCAGCAATGCCCCATGCGACCGGTCGGTATCAAACCCTATAAAAGGAATCTCATGATCGATCATATATTGCGCCAGCAGCCTCGCGACTACCGATTTACCTACACCGCCCTTTTCACCGCCGATCAAATGGATCGTAGCCATATATCCTCCAAATATGTTTATTAAATTATGACAAAGTCTCTATTCCAGCCTTAAGACATCGACCGAGACCGATAACGTATGTTGTCCGCCGCCGTAAGCAATACCTTTAAGCGGCGTAACATCCGAATAATCGCGGCCCCAGGCCAAGGTGATATGCTGATCCAGCGGTACTTTATTGTTAGTGGGATCGAAATCCATCCAGCCGCTACCGGGAATATAAACCGAAAACCAAGCATGCGAAGCATCGGCGCCGACCAATCGCGGTACACCCGGTAGTGGCGCAGTTTCAACATAGCCGCTGATATACTTTGCAGGAATGCCATAAGCTCGCAAACAGCCGATTGCCAAATGGGCGAAGTCTTGACAAACACCCCGGCGAAAATTAAGAACGTCCGATAAAGGGGTCGCAATTGTCGTAAAAGTTGGATCGTAAATAAAATCCCGGTATATTCGTCCCATTAAGTCATGTACGACATCACCCAGTGCGCGATTGGGTTGAAATGAAGGCTGTGCGTAAGCGGCAAGTTCCGGGGTACCAGTTATCATAGGCGAGTCAAGCAGGTACTGCTTGGCATCCATCAATTCGGGCGATAAATCGCGACTTTGAAATTGAACTTGACCTTGCTGACTTTGCAACTGACTTTGGAATGCATTGTCTTGCAGCATGTTTCGCGCCTGCTCCCACGACAATTGATTAAACAAATCGAGCGTATTTTGCTTAGGAAATACCGTCACTTCGCTGATTGACGTAACGGTAAGCTGGTTGTGGGGTTGTTGAATAGCGAAATAGATCACGCTATTTCCGAAAAAATCTAAATGTTCTCGAAAATCCATCGGATTAGGATAAATTTCAAAACGACTGTTCTCGCAATTTTGCCGCCAAAAGTTGCGCGGCTTTAAGCGGGCTTCATTCTGGCACAAGCCGACCGGTTGGCTATAGCAATACACCGTACTATGCGTAATACGATATTTCATAGATCATCTTCGCCGGTCTTTAACATCATGAGTTGCGATGTTTGAGAATGACTAAAGTAAGCTTCCGCAATCACTTCCGCAATGCGCCATAATAAGGTCGCCGTATTCGATAGCAAGGTATCCAGGTTTGAATAAATGCCTTTGTTTTTATTGGGCAGTGTTAATTCGAGCGCGTCACTCAACCGCAAGTTTGTATACGCTTTCAGTATTAAACGTTCTTCCTCGCTAAGATGATTTTTATCATTTCCGCGAGGCAAAGCTCCGATATGCATCGATAAACGGTTGAGCTGATAGGCTACTGACCTAGGATGGGTTTCATCCAGCAATAATAATTCCAGCACCATGGGCAGCTGAATAAAGGAGCGATAGCGGCGTTGATAAATCGTTAAGCTGTCGGTTGATACCAAAACTGATTCAAGCACTTGATTTTGCAGAGCATCGTCATTTTGCAACACGACTGTTGAACGCAATAACGCAATCAGTCCGAGGGCACGCTCCAGTCGGCGACCGCTGTCCAACATCAGCCAAGCTGCTTCACGCGTCATGCTCTCGCTAGTGAGGCCGGAGAATGCGACGATCCCGGTAATAAGTTCATCCAGGTGATGTTGTAATTGTTCGACATTAATATCGTTATTGATTATCCGCTGTTGCCAACGGCGCTGAATGCTATCGACGCAACGCCAAGTATCTTGCGACCATAAATCGCGAATACTGAATGCCGCTTGGACAAAGGCTTGAATATTGGCAGTCAAGGTGCCTTTTCGCTCGCTATTTTTGGTAACGGCTAATAATTCGGTCTCAGGGGATGTCAAAAAATTCGGCTCGCATTTTACAAATCCTGGATAAGTACCGGTTACTTGCGTCAACGAGGGTAGCAATATAGCGAGACAATCCGTATCGAGCGGATCCTTTTGTTCAAGCGTTTCTCTCAGCTTTACTAAAACTGTCCGCATCAACCGGGCGGATGTTTCAATTCGTTCAAGATGTCTGCCCACCCAAAATAGGTTATCGGCGGCACGGCTCGTCAAGGGTTCGATAATGGCGTCGATGAGCTGATTTCGTTTCGGTTGGTTCCATAAAGAAACTGGTTTCTCCGGTTCCGAGGCTAATACCCAGGTGTCTTTACTGATTCCTCCCGCTTGATTCGAAACGATAAAGTCGTCTTTTTGGCGAGCAATCCGAGTCAAACCGCCTGGCATTACTACGTATTGATCGTCGCTCGCGACAACGAAATTACGCAATACGGCATTGCGCGGTTCGATTCGCTGGTCGACGAATGCAGGCAAGGTGGAAAAACCGACTTGTTCCTGACCGATGAATAAGTGCGGTTTAGCTAAAATTCGCTCACGCAAACGGTTTTTTTCTTCGCTGCTTAACCCTCCGGCGAATACTGTATGATTGCCGAAACTGCGATTAATCGGTTTAATAACCAGATTATCAAGATTTTGCAACACGAAGTCGCGTTCGCGCCGCTGTCCGCACCACCACGTAGCAACGGAAGGAAGCCGAAGCTCTTCATTCAAAAAATGACGGGCCAATCTCGGCAAAAATGCAAGCAAGCCTGGATTTTCCAGAATACTGCTGCCCAAAGGGTTGGCAATAGCAACATTACCGCGCCGAACGACTTCCAAAAGACCCGCTACGCCGAGTTGAGAATTGCTCCTAAATTCCAATGGATCGCAAAAAGAATCGTCGACACGCCTTAAAATAACGTCGACAAGTTGCAGCCCCGATAATGATTTAAGCCACAACCGGCCGTCGCGGACGGTCAAATCCCCCCCTTGTACCAACGTTAAACCAAGATGCGCGGCTAAATAAGCATGTTCGAAATAGGTCTCGTTGAGGGGGCCGGGGGTGAGCACAACGATGCGAGGATCTTCCTTATTGTGAGGCGCAATATCGACGAGACCTTTGTGCAGTGCTTTAAAAAATCCTGACAACCGAAGAACTTTGGTTTCACGCAAAATATCGGGCAGTACGCGGGTCATGACCGTTCGGTTTTCTAATGCATACCCCGAACCGGATGGCGCTTGGGTCCGGTCGTCCAAGACCCACATCCGCCCCTTAGGGTCGCGGGCAAGATTGGCCGAATAAATAGTCAGGCAACGTTGCCGGTCTTGCAACTCATCGACACAAGGCCGTAAAAAACCTTCATGGCCGAAGATAAGCTCAACAGGCAATAGGCCTTTTTTTAATAATTGCTGCTGACCGTAAATATCTTTAAATATGAGGTTGAGTAATTCAGCGCGTTGTTTGAGACCGGCTTCAATGATCGTCCATTCTTCACTGCTAATTAACAGCGGAACGGGGTCGAGCATCCAGGGACGAGTTAAACTTTGCGAGTCCCCGTAGACATTGTAAGTTACGCCGTTTTCGCGCAGTAAGCGTTGGGCTTCGCGACGGCGAAGCTCAAGTTTTTCACTGCCCATCGCTTCAAGCGACGCCATAAAGCGCTCCCAATACGGAAACGCCTTATTATCCGTCGCATACATTTCATCATAGATGCCGAGCTGCGTAGGATAATATTGCGCGCCAGCGTCTAAGGCATTAGGTTCGGCATTCGACATCGGTAATGCCAATTACTTATTGTTCTTCATATCGTGCCGACTAAATCTCTATATCGCGAAATGCAATAAAAAATCGAATCGTCTGCTCAAATGCAATGCCTTATCCCCTGAGACCGATGTCTTTGTAGTGGCGTAACGGTTCGCCGACATAGACTTGGCGAGGACGATAAATGGTCACGTTGCCGCCGTGAATCATTTCACGCCAGTGCGCTAACCAGCCCGGCATACGACCGATTGCAAATAGCACCGTAAACATATTCGTGGGAATGCCTGCAGCCCGAAGAATTAAACCTGAATAAAAATCGACGTTCGGATACAGTTTTCTGGAGATAAAGTAATCGTCTTTCAGTGCAATTTCCTCAAGATTCCTCGCAATATCAAATAAGGGATCATTCATACCCGGCTTGTTCAACAGTTTGTCGCAATGTTTTTTCAAAACCATAGCGCGCGGGTCGAAATTCTTATAAACGCGATGACCGAAGCCCATGAGACGGTTTGGTGAGTTTTTATCTTTCGCCTGATTGATAAACTCGGTGCCGTCTCCGCCTTGTGCATGGATGTGCTCAAGCATAGTGATAACCTCTTGATTAGCGCCGCCGTGTCGCGGTCCCCATAAGGCGGAAATACCTGCCGAAGCGACCGCATAAACGTTTGCCAAGCTCGAACCCGCTGTACGTACCGAAGATGTGCTGCAATTTTGTTCGTGGTCGGCATGGAGAATCAGGAACATATCAATCGCACGCACAATATCGTCATCCAATTCATAATCACGGACGGGAGATGCAAACATCATCGTCAGAAAGTTGCGGACATATTTAAGTTTATAAGAAGGATAAACCAGCGGCTCGCCAGTCGATTTCTTGTAAGAAAACGCCGCAATGGTACGGACTTGCGAAATCAAGTTGGCGACTATTTGATCTTCTGTGACCGCATCGAGCTGATCGGGAACGGGATAAAAAGTGGACAACGACGCAACCATAGTGGCTAAAATCCCCATGGGATGCGAGCCTCGCGGAAAGCCATTGAAGAAGTGGTGCATGTCTTCATGAATGATTGACGATTCATTCAATTGGGTCGAAAACTGATTTAATTTCGTTTCGTTAGGCAATTCGCCATGTAACAGTAAATAAGCGACTTCGGTAAATCGTGAGTTTTCAGCCAGCTCTTCGATAGGGTAACCGCGATAACGCAAGATGCCTTTTTCCCCATCGATATAGGTAATGGCGCTTTCACAAGCGCCCGTATTGCCGTAACCGTCGTCCAAAGTGATATAACCGGTTTGACTGCGCAACTTGGTAATATCAATCGCTTTTTCACCTTCAACGCCTTCATAAGTGTTTAATTCATAAGATTTATCACCCAGTTTCAGCGTTGCCGGCGTTAGTGATTTTAATTTATCGGTCATTATGGTGTATCTCCTAAATTTAATGGACGGCGATGCAGGTAAAAAATTCTATTGGTACTTTATATAGCCATAGGACTATATGTCTACCGCTTATTAACGATTGCGATGTCGTAAATCAAGCGTAAATGGATATTCTTCACTTAATTCTTCAACAGGCGGCGACATGGACTTGGGTACTCCATCTGCGACACTAAACCGTGACAGTAGGGCTTTATCTGAGGCCGCCACGGGTGTCATCGCAAGCGGCGGACGAATAATAACCCCAGGCGTATGCCCGTAATCCCAAAACCGCGTCATGCGCCGGGTTTCTGCAGCATAGGCATTAACCGGAAAATCGTCATAGCTCCGGCCGCCGGGATGTGCAACATAATAGGTACAACCTCCCACGGAATGACCGTTCCAGGTGTCGATTACGTCAAATACCAGCGGGGTATGCGGTGCAATAGTCGGGTGTAACGCAGAAGGCGGTTGCCATGCCCGATAGCGTACACCGGCAACATACTCGCCTTTACGACCAGTGCTGCGCATGGGTAACCTTCGACCATTGCAAGAAATCACGTAACGGCCTTCAGTAAATCCTGTTACCGAGACTTGCAAGCGCTCAACGGATGAGTCTACATAACGAGCAGTGCCCGTACTGCTGACTTCTTCACCCAACACATGCCAAGGCTCGATGGCAAAGCGCAATTCCATATCGATACCGTCGACCATTGTATTACCGTAACGGGGGAAGCGGAATTCGAAAAAGGGATCCAACCATTCGAGTTCGAAACCATAGCCCGCACGTTGTAAGTCTTTAACGACTTGCTTCATATCTTCCCGTACATAATGCGGCAACATAAAGCGATCGTGCAGCTCTGTACCCCAGCGGATGAGGTCGTGTTTATAAGGCTCGCGCCAGAACCAAGCAATTAAGGAACGCAACAACAGCATTTGCACTAACGACATGCGGGCATGAGGCGGCATTTCAAAGGCGCGAAGTTCGAGAATTCCCAAACGACCTGTGGAGCTATCGGGCGAATAGAGTTTGTCGATACAGAACTCGGAGCGATGGGTATTGCCGGTTATATCGGTTAATAAGTGTCTTAACAAGCGGTCGACCAGCCAAGGCTGGACTTCCCCGTCGGGCATCTGCTGAAAAGCAATTTCCAACTCGTACAGCTTTTCATCCCGACCTTCATCGACACGCGGCGCTTGGCTCGTCGGCCCGATAAACATGCCGGAAAATAAATATGACAATCCGGGATGATGCTGCCAGTAAGTAACGAGGCTGCGTAATAAGTCGGGTCTCCGTAACAATGGGCTGTCGCTTGGGGTTTCCGCGCCCATCGTAATATGATTACCGCCGCCGGTGCCGGTATGTCGTCCGTCCTGCATAAATTTTTCAGTACCCAGCCTGGATTGTCGCGCCTCTTCATACAGGATAGTCGTTTTATCTACAAGTTCCTGCCAGGATTTTGATGGATGGATATTGACTTCGATTACGCCCGGATCCGGCGTTACCATTAAGCGCTCGATACGGTAATCGCGCGGCGGTTCATAACCTTCCAACACTACGGGCATTGCCAAGCTTTCGGCGGTCGCTTCAATGGCTGCAACCAATTCAAGGTAGTGTTCCAGCAACGTTAACGGCGGCATAAAGATATACAAACGACCTTCCCTGACTTCTACACAGAGCGATGTATGGGGTACGTCGACTTGTACGGAGGAGAGATCGTCGCCCGAATCCTGGTCGATAAATTCAGGATGCTCTTTTGCTTTGGCTTCGATATGGCTGTAACGGCGTGCGACCTCGCCGTGATAATCTTTCAATTCGGGCAAGTCTTCAAATAAACTTTGTGGTTCTTGAGGGTCGCGTTTATCAGGTGCAATCCAAGGTAAGCTGGCTAATGGCAAACGTAATCCCATCGGTGAATTCCCTGGAATGAGGAACAGCGCACCGCGCCTAAATCGCCAAGGGCCGCTTTTCCAGCACTGACCGTACCAATTCCAAATAATGGGTAAGGCGAAGCCAATTGGCTCATTTAAACCTTCATCCAATAATTTGGTCAAGGTTTTACGCTCGATGGAGTCTTTAAGATTACTTTTTAGAGGATTGATGTTTTCAGGTATGCCGCCCTCTTGCCATAGATAGTAAAAGCTGTCTTCAAATGCTGTATTAATATATTTATGGTGAATATCCAAACGCTGGCACAATTGCTGAATAAATTTTTGCGCCTGCTTTACGGTATGCCCATAATCCTTGTTAATATCAGCCAATAAAGCCGGGTTACGCCAAACCGGCGAGCCATCCTTACGCCAAAAAATGCCGTATTGCCAACGTGGAATAGGTTCACCCGGATACCATTTGCCTTGTCCGTAGTGCAGCATAGCGCCTTTGGCGAACACATCCCGTAAGCGAATGGTCAATTGTTGTGCGCGTTCACGCTTGTTTGCACCATCGGCGTGCGTATTCCATTCCGCACCTTCCATATCGTCGATGGAGACAAAGGTAGGCTCGCCGCCCATCGTCAATCGCACATCTTGTTCCAATAATTGTTGATCGACAGCCTGTCCTAAAGCATCAATACGATACCATTGATCGTCGCTATATGGCTTGGTAACACGCGGGTCTTCATGCAAGCGCTCGACGGTATTGCTGAATTCGAACTCCACTTCGCATTTATCGGTACCGCCTGTTACCGGCGCAGCACTGGCGGGATCGGGCGTACATGCCAATGGAATATGGCCTTCACTGGCCAATAATCCCGAGGTAGGATCCAGCCCTATCCAACCCGCGCCAGGGATATAAACTTCCGTCCAGGCGTGTAAATCGGTAAAGTCCTGTTCCGGGCCGGAAGGACCGTCTAGCGCTTTAATATCGGCAGTCAATTGCACCAGATAACCGGACACAAAACGGGCGGCAAGGCCGAGATGCCGAAGGATTTGCACCAAAAGCCACGCCGAGTCCCGGCATGACCCGCTACGTTTTTCCAGCGTTTCTTCACAACTTTGGATGCCGACTTCCATACGGATGTTATAGCCGATGGCTTCGAACACCTTACGATTAATATCGACTAAAAAGTCATTGATATTGCGTTTGCTGATGTCGAAATTTTTAACCCATTTTTTTAATAAAGCCCCTTTTTCTGTAATTTCCAGATAGGGTTGCAGCTCTTTAAGCGTCAATGTATCGTATTTAAACGGGTAATTTTCTGCATAATCCTCGACAAAAAAATCAAAAGGATTAATCACCGTCATATCGGCGATAACTTCAACCTCAACGCTGAGTTTTCGGCATTTTTCAGGAAAAACCACGCGGGCGAGAATGTTGCCGAACGGGTCTTGCTGCCAATTGATGAAATGGTTTTTCGGCTCGATACGTAAAGAATAAGCCTTGATCGGCGTTCTGCTATGAACCGCCGGACGTAAACGAAAGACATGCGGTGAAAGCGAAACCGATCGATCGAAGTTGTAGTTTGTTTTGTGGCGAATCGCCACGCGAATAGTCATATTTTTTCCCTAATTACCCGGTTTTTTGCAAGGATAAAGCCGTTTTATCAATTGTCATGCAATAGCAAAGCATAAAGTGTTCCATCTTTTACGTTGAATATGAAAAAGTGTCTATCACAACGTGACGGTAGTGTTGTAACGCGAACAATCTAATAACCCTTTGGACTCGATTGGTCTGTTTTTCTTATCACCATAGCATATTAAAAAAATTTGGTGCGCTATTCCGAGTCCGAAAAACTGAATTTATCCACATGAAACAGTCGTTATTATAGGAATCGCTTGTAGTTTTTAGAGGCATTTTCAAAATTAACTATCGATAATTTAACAATGGCGTAACTATTGCTAGAGATATTCAATATGATTTGGTAAAAATCCTCGTAAACTAAAACATGAATGAAAATCTCCCGCACGACAAACTCGATAGTTATTTTCGCCAGATACAAGACATCATTCTGAATAAACAGGACTGGGTAAGCGGTCTGTTACCTGCAAGTACCGCAGTTACAGTTCATGGAAACTATACCGATGCTTGGGTAAGGGATAATGTATATAGCATTCTTGCATCCTGGGGATTGGCTTTGGCCTATCGGCGGGTCGAGAATAAACGCGACCGAACCTATATTTTGGAACAAAGCGTCGTTAAATTAATGCGAGGTTTGCTGACCGCGATGATGCGGCAAGCGCCCAAAGTCGAGAAATTTAAGCAATCCCAAAATCCCGGCGATGCGCTACACGCCAAGTACGATACACGAACGGGAGGTTGCGTTGTCGGCGATCATGAATGGGGGCATCTCCAATTGGATGCAACCTCCTTATTTCTATTGATGCTGGCGCAAATGACGGCTTCGGGATTACGAATTGTTTTCACTATCGATGAAGTCAATTTTGTACAAAACCTCGTTCACTATATCAGCCGGACCTATCGAATTCCCGACTACGGTATTTGGGAGCGCGGCAATAAAAGCAATCATGGTATTGCAGAATTAAACGCCAGTTCGATAGGCATGGCTAAAGCCGCACTCGAAGCATTGAGCGGATTTAATTTATTCGGCAAGGACGGTGGACAAGCGTCTGTGGTTCATGTGGTGAGCGACGATATTGCCCGTAGCCGTATTACACTCGAGTCGTTATTGCCGAGGGAATCGATTTCCAAGGAAACCGACTCCGCACTGCTTAGTATCACAGGCTTTCCGGCTTTTGCGATCGACAATGAAGCTATTCGCAAAAAAACGGAATCCGCACTGATCGAAAAACTTGAAGGCCGCTACGGATGCAAACGGTTTTTACTCGACGGTCATCAAACGGTATTGGAAGACAGTCATCGGCTTTACTATGAACCGCATGAGCTTAAACAATTTAAAGATATTGAATGTGAATGGCCGCTCTTTTTCACCTATCTTTTGTTGAATAATTTATTTCGCGGCGACACTGAAAAGTCGGAAAAATATCGTACTTCTCTTGAAAACCTGCTGGTCGAAAAAAACGGACGCTCATTGCTTCCCGAACTATACTGGGTTCCGAACGAGTCGATTACGGCGGAAAAAGCACATCCCCGTAGTCAAACTCGTTTACCGAATGAAAATCTTCCCCTCGTTTGGGCGCAGAGTCTTTATATTTTAGGCTGTCTGATTCAAGACGGATTATTGTCAATCGACGATATCGACCCTTTGGGTAGACATAAAACACTGAATCATAAAGCCTATACATTGCAGGTTGCGCTTTTGGCGCAGGACGAAAACGTTCAAGATCAATTGATAGCCGAAGGCATCGATTCGCAAACGCTGCCCGAAGTCGTTCCCATACAAGTTAGAGAAGCCATAGAACTTGCCGCCGCCTATACTCAAGTCGGTAGAAATGATCGAATCGGTTTAACCGGTCGTCCGTTTCGGCAATTGCGGACGCTAGCAACCTCCAAAATCTATGTCTTATCCGGTGAAAAACTGGTTTTTATACCGCAATGTCTGAACCAAAAAGGTTTTTACCTCGCGTTAGACAATCGCTTATTAATGCAACGGTTACGGTTGGAGTTCTCTTATATTTATAAACATTGGAATAACAACGGCAATCCTTTGGTGGTAATGAGGATTAAACAAAACATGATGGAGCCTCAAATTCGTCAGGTTTTGCTAAGTTTTATAAAAGAATTGCAAAGCGGGACTATTGATGGCGTTCCGGTCAAACTGGGTGCGTTATCTTATTTTGCAGACATCGCCAGCTTTGAAAAAATCGATTATCTTCACGATTTTCGATTCTCCGCAGCAACGTGGGAAGAACCCGAACGGCCATTCATAAACTTGTTGGGCGAGTCAGCAGGCGCGTCCAAACCCTTAGACTTGCAAAAATTAACGGAATGGGAAATCAGTTCCGACGAGTTTTTGCTGAATGAACTCACCATCACGCCGAATCTCTATGCGCAACTTGAGATATTAAGTTTGCTGACCGCAAGACACAGTCTTGATTTTAAGCCTGGTTTATACGGTAACAATTATGCGCAATCGACCCTGCGCGATTTACTGGACGAAGTTTACGAACGCGCCGGAAATCAACACTTATGGTTTGTTGTTCGACGTAGTGCAAGTCTACTTGGAAAGTACGATATTAACCTAGAGCAGGCGGCAACCGAAATTCTGGTTCGGCAACATGCCTTATCGGTCGGGTTTATCTACAGTGGAAAATCTACGTTGACAAGGCCTTCGGATTCTTCGGAAATCCTGCATATCATTCGTACGTTCAACAGCCCCGACGGAAACGAACAGATTATTATTCAGGAGCTGATTTTATACTTAGGCATGTTAATCAAATCCAATCCAGAATTATTTGCCGACATGCATACGGTGAGGGTGGGCCATATCTTGCAGTTAATCGTCGCAAGACAATTACGCGAATTAAACAATGCACAGCCGGATCAAACTATCGATCAAGCTTTCAATGCCATCCTATCGCTATCTTTCCAAGAAGCTCTATGAGACAATGCGGGAATTCGGCGCTTCCGACAATGATATGGGGTTGTTGGGAGCACTTAAATTTAGAGGCAACTCCCGTGTGTTAAATAAAGTAGCTTTTATCAAAACCATGTTTCCGAACGACCGGGGCGGTGCGGAAAATTGGTGTCAGTGGCGAGAATTACGAGGCACCATCGGTCGAGAAAACGACGATTTTTTTGCTCACATGTGGAAAATACTCCATCAATGTCAAGGACTGGTCATCGGCGATAAATACAATAGCAAGCGCCGGATCGATAGCACAACATTGCTAGGACAGATGACGGCAGGCGAGCAAAGCTTTAAGTTGCACATTATTCATTTGCTCAATAAAATTCAATCACCCATTCATCGGCAATTAACCGTGGAAGCTTTGTTGGCAATTGCGAAATTATTTAGCGATAATGCAGAATTAAGGATCGACGATAATTTATCGACCGATTCTCTGATTGAGCAAGCGGTAAAACTATCGTGGCTTAAAGCTAATCCGAAGTCCGAAAAAAACTACGAAAACGAAGAGGCGCAAGCTTGGCAGTTTTTTTATCATGTCCCGCCGTATAAAATGGCGAGTTATTTTTTGGATGCATTAATCTATCTGCTCGATAACGGCAAACAAAACTCACCACAAAATAAGGCAAAAATATGATCCTGGCAGGCGACATCGGCGGAACAAAAACAGTGCTGGCGCTGTATGAGAAAACAAATGATGCCGCCGCCGATTGCGTTAAGGAACAAACGTTTGCAAGCCAAGATTATGCTGAGTTCGGCGATGTTTTGGATGGTTTTTTGCCGTCCGGCATTCAAATCGATTCTGCTTGCTTCGCCATTGCGGGTCCCATCGTAAATCAACGCTGTCAAATGACCAATTTATCCTGGTCGTTCGATGGCGAAAAACTCAAAGCAAAACTCGGAACGAATAAAGTCAAGCTACTTAACGATTTAGAAGCGATGGCAGTAGGCATGTTACATCTGCCCGAACACGATTTAATCGAATTGAATCCGGGAGCGGTTAAACAATCCGGTACGATTGCCGTTATCGCGGCGGGAACCGGTTTAGGGGAAGCCATTCTGTATTGGGACGGTTCTAAACATCATCCGATGGCAACCGAAGGCGGGCATTGCGATTTCGCGCCGCAAAATGAACTGCAAGATAAGCTTTTGGCCTATTTAAGAAAACGTTATCCCGGTCATGTTAGCTGCGAGCGAATTATCTCCGGGATTGGATTTAGCCATCTCTTCGATTTTTTGTGTGAAGAAGGCTTTGCGCCGCCCAGTCCGGTTGTTGCCGACATCGGCGCCGAAAGCGATGTCGATAGAAATGCCGTCATATCCAAGTTAGGCGTCGAAGGTGAAGATCCGTTATGCCGGGAAGTTGTCCGTTTGTTTGTGGAAATCTACGGTGCGGAAGCAGGCAATCTTTTTCTGAAATCGTTAGCGTTAGGCGGGATTTTTATCGGCGGGGGGATTGCGCCTAAAATTCAAGCGATCATGGAATCAGGCGAATTTTTAAATGGATTTTGTGCAAAAGGCCGGTATTTCGAGCTGCTAAGCAAGGTTTCGATTAAGCTATCGCTGAATCCACGTACGCCATTGATCGGTGCGGTCAATTTTTTTGATTAAGTTCTACATCGTTAGGAGACTAGTCAATTAAATCACAGTGTGAGCCTAGCTTTGCAAATCCTATCTTAACGTTTTAACTCTGCTTATTATCTGATACTATCCTTATAATCATCTGTTTAAATCACCCTTTTTTTGTTTTACATTGGCCTTTTAATCATCTGAAACGAAGCCTAAAACGCTATCGATAGGAGGAAAAAATGTTCACACGCAAGAAGTTAACGTCAAGAGTTAGTATTTTTTGCAGTTTCTTTGGATTCCTAAACCTAATCGTACCGGTTACAAGTACAGCGGTTATCTCGAACTACAGCCCATTGACTATAGCAAAAATTCAACGCGATGCAGGCGCAGAATATGCCTTACATGGGATTCAAGGGAGAAATCCGGCATTGGACTGGCGATTACAATTTCATGATGATGGCGTCGACATCGCTGAAGCAAAATCTAATAGCGAAAGGTCATTACGCATTAAGTTATCGCGAATCGGTAATGCTCAACACTTGGTCGATTTAAAGTCAATCAAGCCGGAGATCTCGAAAAATCGCGTCAGTTACCGGCATCCTACTGTCGAAGAGTGGTATATCAACGGTCCTCTAGGTCTTGAACAAGGCTTCAACGTGCCGCATTCGATGGGCAACGAACTCGTAATTGAACTAAGTACCAGTTGGGCGGCGCAAAGCCAGGGTAATGCTATTGAACTTTCCGAAGGCGATAATCGCTGGTATTTCGGTTCTCTATACGCTATGGATTCTACTGGGAAAACCTTGCCTTCAAGCATGAAGGTTGAAAACGGTCGCATTAAACTTGAAGTGTCAACCCGACATGCCCGGTTTCCTATCGTCATCGATCCCATAATTACCAAAAAGACGACACTCGCAGCAAACGATCAAACCCCTTTTTTAGGTTTTGGCCGGTCCATTGCGCTTTCCAGCGACGGGAATACAGCCGTCATCGGCTCGGACGGAAATGCCGCCTACATTTATAAGCGCACTGCAACCGGTTGGGCGCTGGCGCAGAAGTTGATTAAACCGACTACATTAAGATGTAACAGCACAAATCCAGCATGGTTCGGCTGGTCGGTCGCAATATCGAAAGACGGCAGTACTGTGATGGTAGGCTCATCCGGTATTTTTACCTTATATATCGGCGGTTTTATTCCTGTACCTGTCTTTCATTCTTGTGGCGATTTGCCGGTTTACCGAAAACAAGGAACTCAATGGGTATTAGAAAAATTACTCTCCACTCCGAATGTTTCCGTAGACGACATGTTCGGTTCGTCCGTTTCGCTTTCACATGACGGCAACCGGGCTATCGTCGGCGCGCAATTAACAAAGTGTACGTCAATTGCAGACATATGCGGCGCTGCTTATATTTTTGAGCGCGGAACAAACGGCTGGACAAGCCCGAAACGCTTTGTGAGTACGACAACTTACGATGCTTCGCAAGGCTATTTCGGCGCAACCACTGCAATTTCAGGCGACGGTCTTTGGGCCTTTGTCGGTGCGCCCGGAGGCGATACGGCATGGGCCTTTCAACGGTTAGCGGCGCCGACGGGCTGGAAACAAATACAAGCGATCAAGTTTGCGCCGACCCGATTAACGAAAGATTTCGGCACCGCGCTGGCAATGTCCGCAATCGGAGACCGCGCCGTTATTACTGCCGAGAGCACAACAAACATAAGCGATTGTAAAGGCGATTACAATGACTGCGGCGCAGCGTATTCGTTTATCCGACAAGGCGCTATATGGAAATTCGAGTCCGTATTTACTGCAACAGATTCTCACTCCTTCAATTATTTCGGCGAATCGATAACGATGTCGGGGGACGGTAAACGTGTGGTTGTCGGCACTAACAGCGCAGATTGTGTGAACGGCAATTGTGGGGCTGCATATCTGTTCGACCGGATAGGAACCACATGGGTGCAACAAGGTAGAGTTACGGGACCGAGCGCCGGACTTGGCGGCACGGATTTAGGCGGTGATTTCGGCGGAGCTGTTTCCATTGCCTATACCGGCTTAAGTTTTTTGGTTGCAGCTCGCCGGGATAATTGCGTTGCCGGAAAAGAATGCGGCAAGGTTTATCACTATGTTATCGGAAATTAAGGTGCATTTTAGAAGGTCCTTGAACTCATTATGAAATGACTGCGTGCATGTATGAAGGATAATATCGTCCTATTCATAAATATACATAATCTCAGGTGAATATTGAGAGAACGGTCACAAACTATATTAAATCAATGCGAAAGGAGTCACAGTTAAAATTGAAGCGATCCTTATAATTTGAGCCGTTGAAATGATTTTGCAGTTAGTAAAGTTAAATCAATACTCCATATATTTCAACCGCCTTTCGGGGCGGTTTTTTCTTATAATCCACTTTTTTCATTAAGTTGCGGCTAGATAAATATCTGTTCGATTAAAAGCTTTTTATCCGTTTTGATTACTACAGCGCCCGCTATCGACGTGTCGTTTAGCTGATTTATATCGTGAATGCGCCATTCCGACGGTAAACCGAATTTTGCAGGAATTCTAAGGAAAGTGTTCGGCTGATTCGGATTGATAACGCAGATCTTCAGTCCTAAAGCAATTCCGCGGCCTGTGGCTTTAACAAAAGCTTCTTTACGCGTCCAAAAACGATAGAATTCTTGTGCTTTTAAGGTTTCAGGTAATTGCTGCCAATAATTCTTTTCAACCTTATCAAAACATTTCTCAACCAATGCCGATAAGCTCGATCTGGTTTTACACAATTCAATATCGATACCTAACTGGCAACGATAACCAACTGCAATCGCTATCTTGTTTCCCGTATGCGATAAGTTAAACTCCATTTCGGGATGATCGGCAAGTTAAGGCTTGCCTTATTGCGCTATCTCGATACGCAAACTTTCCGGATTGCAATTGACAACTTGTGAGAGGATTTCCCGCAGCTTGGCGCGATTTGCGACGTAAGGCCGTAAGGCGGATTAGCCGCGCAACAAGATTGGGTTTTGGTTTGCCGCTTTCGTTTGGGCGCGGCGTAATCCGCCGAATGTTGTGCGCCACTTTTATACGGCGAATGACGGCGCACGGAAAACCCTTGCATATCGAAATGTTAAACTGTTTGTGCGCCTTTTATAACCTAAGATACAAGTGCCTTGGGTAAATCCGCCTTGCAACCTTGGTGTGAATCGGCTCACACAACCATCCAAAATAATGTGACTTGCTTCACAACACCAGCAAACGCCTATATTAAGCGGACTGAAATCAACTATAGTTTTCCATCAAACAAGCCTGGATTAACGGGACGAGGTTTACATGAATTTGAACAATGCGGCACGAACGGGAATACGGCGCACTGCCCGCTGGTTATTGCGCCTTACGGCCTTAAATTAACAGAGGAGAGTATGACATGGCTGATTTTACCCAGCAGGAAATATTAAACGCTTTACAACAATTTAAATGGGATTATCTACCTGGGCAAAAAAAGACTCGCTCTTATGCGTTTGGTTATATTTTGATGTTGTTTCTATTATTTATATCTTATTGCCAGGAAAGCCTAGCTGAGGACATACAAAATCCAGTAATTTTCGAACTTAAGTATCTCTCAAAAAATTTCGAGAGATATAACATTAAAATTTTTCAAGACGGCAAAGTGCATTACCACGGAAATAAAATAATTAATGAGATATCAACTAAGGCTTTTATTAAACCAGACATTATCCCGATTGACCATTATGCACAGTTAACAAAAGCGCAACTTGATGAACTGGTCGTTGAATTTTTGTCATTGCCATTCAGAGAACTCTATAAATATGAGCCAAAACTTGGATCAGAAGGTTTCGCTGCACCCATATCTTTCAAACTGGGACACGCAAATATGTTTGTCAATAACCTCATTTTTCACAAAGCCTTGTTGGCCATGCTTAAAAAATATATTCCTAAAGACTTAATTTCTTGGTTGTGCAACCCATCTGAGCATGATGAAGATTTTATTCAAAATTGCGAGAAATATATTTTCTTGCCCGACAATTTCAAATTTTAACCTTTTTTCAATTTAAACCTAGGATATTTACATGGCAAATTTTACTCAGCAGGAAATAATCAACGCCTTGAATCATTTCAAATGGGATCAACTTCCTGGGCAAAAAATGTCAGTGACTTATGCTTTTGGCGATAATGCAATTATACAATCGTATTGGGAAAGTTGGATGGCAGGATCAAAAGGAATAGTGGATGGCAGTATTACTTCTATATCTGGTACCCAAGCACTAGTTTTTCATAATGCCGCCAAACTTTGGGAGAGTATCGCTAACATAGAGCTAATACCTGATGATTCAGGTCATGGTGATATTGTCGTTATAGGGGCTAATATTACAGATGAAACAATCGATGCCTTGACAATTCCTGGGGGTGCAATCCGTGGTGATAATTCTGCAAGTGATATTGTGTTAAATACACGTGGGAGCGCCGGTATAAATAACAGTCAGCTTGAGCCTGGACAAACTGGCTTTAATACCCTCTTACATGAATTGGGTCATGCTTTAGGTTTAAATCACCCCATACAAAATTATCCAGGAGATCCGGTAACCAGTCCTTTATCATCTGATCCTGGGCAAAAATATACCGTTATGTCATATGAACCAATGACGGGCATACCGGGTTATGCCAAATGGTATGCTTCCAAACCCATGCTCTACGACATCCTGGCGATCCAAACGCTGTACGGCGTGAACCAAAATACCGCAACAGATGACAATATTTACCAATTCAAGACCGGCGCCGATGCCGTGCAAGCCGGGATGCGGGCGGCACAGATGCCATCGATGCGTCCGATCAAACCCAATCGGTCACCATCGACCTCAACCCCGGTAAATTCAGCTTTGTGGGTAAGACCGAAGGGGATAGCCAGCAACTCATTGCCATCGCTTACCGGGTGGAAGACCCCAACTTTGCCACATGGAACACCAACTGGATCGAAAACGCCGTCGGCGGCAGCGGTAATGACAAGCTGATCGGTAATGATGCCGCTAATATCTTCACCGGCAACGGCGGCAACGACACTCTCGAAGGCGGCCTCGGCGACGACACTTACCAATTACAAAGCACAGGCGGCATCGACCGCATCATCGACCCTGACGGCACGGGGCAAATCGTTATCGACGGCGTGGTTGTCTCTGGTTTATACCGCCCCGACCATGCCGACGTAAAAAGTTACTACAGCGCCGACCAGCATTACGAATTGCGGCTGACGGTGAACGACACTTGGCGGTTGTCGGTGCGCGACGCAGTTACCGGCGAATACAAGGCCGTGGCGGATATTGACCGTGCGAGCGATGTTGTCGTTGGCGTATCCAAGGCTGCGGTAGCTAGCGGTCAGTGGGGGTTGGGCGATTTTGGCATTACCGTAGACCCTACGCCACTTCCGTTGTCCCCTGAACGTGTGCTGCTGGACCGTTCCACCAGCACGTCCTACCTGCTTATGAACGGCAGCCTCGCCAGCCAAGCCCTGCATTTCATCGGCGGCGGCAACAAGGATACCTTTCAAGGTAGTGCCTACAATGACATCATCAACACCGGGGGCGGCTCCAGTAATTTTGTCAGCTCCGCCGGTGACGGCGACGACTGGGTGCAAGGCGGCGACGGCCAGGACTTTATCCGCACCGGTCTCAACCGGGTCAACGTCACCACAACCACCGACAACGACCACGCCTTCGGCGGCGCGCAGACCGACGTGTTGATAGGCGGCTTCGGCAGCGATCATTTATGGGGCGGCGCTGACGATGGCGCTTGGCTAGTCGAAGGGACCGATAGCACCGACCGCGGCGATTGGCTGAGCGGGGAGAACGGCAACGACTCCCTGTACGGCAGCCACAAGAGCGACGTCGGCTTTGGCGGCGCCGGGGAGGATTTGCTCAGGGGCGGGGCCGGCGCTGACCTGCTACTGGGGGATGCCCAATATACGCCGTCTACGAGTACGGTATCGGTAACTTCCGGCGCCCTCTCCTACCTCTGGAACCAAGCTTCGCTCAACATGCTGTCAACAGCCAATACATACCCAAATGCCGTGTCGGTCATCGTCAGTAGCGCTTTTAACTGGACGTGGGCCGCCACAGCCACGGACGACTATACTTTAACCCCGCTGTCTGGGTTTTCAGCGGTCAGCAACTTGCGGCTGGTGTCCTCGGGCGGGGGCGGCGACATCCTGTACGGCAATCTCGGCAACGACTGGATCGCCGGGCAAACGGGCGACGATTACCTGGAAGGCGGCGATGGCGATGACATCCTTTATGGCGACGACAAAGACGGCCTGATACCCGAAGCCGATCAAGGCGATGACGTGGTGCTGGGCGGGGCTGGCGCGGACCGGTTGTACGGCGGCGGCGGAGACGACATCCTGAGCGGCGGCGCAGGCGATGACACCGTGACCGCAGGAGCCGGCAAGGACATCATTTACTTCAACAAGGGTGACGGACACGATACGGTGACCGACTTTGACCAGGACACCACGCTGATCTTTGGCGAAGGCGTCAGCCAGAGTAATGTTACTTTGCGAACAGGTTCCTTGGTGATCGACCTTGGCAACGGCGACGAGGTGCATATCGAAACCATTAACCCCAACGATGTCTTCAACAGCGTCAGCGCAGGCCGCTTTGGCTTTGCCGACGGCAGCGTACTCACCCTCGATAGCCTTCTAGTGTAACGTCCTCAACATATCTTTAGCTTTGTCTACTTTAGCCAAGATCGTCTCTGGTTTGGCTGTCCAATGGTAAGGTTTTGGGTTGCTATTGCGGTGGTCGAGATACTCCTGTATCGCTGTTTTGAGGTCGTCAACACTGTGGAAAACACCACGCCGGATACGTTCCTCGGTAATGTCCCGGAAGAAACGCTCGACTAAGTTGAGCCATGAGGCCGAGGTTGGCGTGCAGTGTAAGTGGAACTGGGGATGCTGGGCCAGCCAGTCCTTTACTTCGTGATGTTTGTGCGTCGCTTAGTGGTCGACGATCAAATGCAATGCCAAGGTTTTGTCGGTTCGCCGGTCAATTGTCTTCAGGAACTTGAGGAACTTCGTCAGGCGGTGCCTGGGCTGGCATTGCCCAATCACCGTTCCGGTCTGCACGTCGAGTGCCGCAAACAAAGTTGTGGTGCCATGTCGCTTATAATCGTGCGTCATCGTCCCGCATTTTCCCGGCTTCATCGGCAGGCCGGGGTTGGCTACGATCTAGCGCCTGGATTTGGCTTTTCTCGTCGACGGAAAACACGATGGCCTTCTCCGGTGGGTCCAGGTAAAGGCCCACGACATCGCGCAACTTTTCGGCGAACAGCGGGTCGTTCGAAACCTTAAAGCCCTTCACTTGATGGGGCTTCAGTTTGTGCTCCCGCCAGATGCCGTGCACCGCCATCCGGGAAATGCCGACCTGCTCCGCCATCGTCCGGCAACCCACTGCGTCGCGGCAGCCGGTTTACCGGTCAATGTCAAGGCCAGGACTTCTTGGACTTTGTCAGTCGGCAGCGGCGGTATCCGCGACGGGCGGGTCTTGCCTTTCTTGAGCCCTTCAACACCACTTTCGAGATAGCGATTCCGCCACTTGTTCAAGGTCGGGTTGCTGACCCCAACGTTGCCATAATGACCGTTGTTGACAAGCCCTCGGCGGTCATCAGTACCATTCTAGCCCGTAGTCTTTGTTTAGCCCCAACAGACCGGCTCTTCACCCAGCTGTTCCAGTTCTGTTCGATCCTCTTCAATCAGTGTAATTTTCATTGGCGTTCTCATGGACACCAATTGTATCATATCTTAATGTTTGTTGAGGACGTTACACTAGCTCTCGGCTTTGACCTCACAGGTACGGATGCTGTTGACAACCTGACCGGGACTAACACCGCCGACCGAATGCAAGGACTGAGCGGCAACGATATATTGATAGGCGGCGATGGCGACGACGTGCTGGATGGCGGTGCCGGTGCCGACACGATGACGGGCGGCCTGGGGAATGATATTTATAGTGTTGACACCACGGGCGACAAGACCCTGGAAACCTCGACACTGATAACCGAAATCGACACGGTGAAAAGCAGCGTTAACCGGGCCTTGGCGGCCAACCTGGAAAATTTGATCTTGACCGGCATAGCGGCGATCAACGGCACAGGCAACGCGCTTAACAACATCCTAACCGGAAACGACGCCAATAACGGACTCAACGGCGGCGACGGCAACGACACCTTGGACGGTGGCGCTGGTGTTGATACGCTGACGGGCGGATTGGGGAACGATGTTTATATCGTTGACAACACGGGCGACAAAACTAATGAAACCTCAACCCTGGCGACCGAAATCGATATGGTGCAAAGCAGCGTCGCCCGCACTTTGACAGCCAATCTGGAAAACTTGGTGTTGACCGGTATAGCGGAGATCAACGGCACAGGCAACGCGCTTAACAACATCCTGACCGGTAACAGCGCCAATAACGGACTCAACGGCGGCGACGGCAACGACACCTTGGACGGTGGCGCGGGTGTTGATACGCTGATAGGCGGGTTGGGGAATGATGTTTATATCGTTGACAACATTGGCGACAAAACTAATGAAACCTCAACCCTGGCGACCGACATCGATACGGTGCAAAGCAGCGTCAGCCGTACCTTGGGCGCCAACCTGGAAAATTTGACCTTAACCGGTATAGCGGCGATCAACGGCACAGGCAACGCGCTTAACAACATTCTGACCGGTAACAGCGCCAATAACGGACTCAACGGTGGCGGCGGCAACGACACTTTGGACGGTAGCGCGGGTGTTGATATTTTGACGGGCGGGTTGGGGAATGATGTTTATATCGTCGACGACATTGGCGACAAAACCAATGAAACTTCAACTCTGCCGACCGAAATCGATACGGTACAAAGCAGCGTCAGCTGGACCTTGACCGCCAACCTGGAAAACTTGGTGTTGACCGGCACGACGGCTATCAACGGCACGGGCAACGTGCTCGATAACGTCCTAACCGGCAACAGCGCCAACAACAGACTCAACGGCGGCGACGGCAACGACAGCTTAAACGGCGGAGCGGATGCCGACACAATGGTGGGCGGTTTGGGCAATGATGTCTATTTCGTCGACAATGGCGGCGACGTGGTGACAGAGACCTCGTCTCTGGCGACGGAAATCGACGCGGTGCATAGCAGTATCAGCCTCAGCTTGGGCGTCAATCTGGAAAATTTGGTGTTGACCGGAGCGGCTTCGATCAATGGCTTTGGCAACGGACTCAACAACACGCTCATCGGTAATGGCGGAAACAACCTGCTGAACGGCGGAAACGGCAAAGACACCCTGACCGGAGGCTTAGGAAACGACAGTTTCCGGTTCACCGGTCTGACCCAGGACAAGATTACCGACTACAGCATAGCCGACGACACACTGCAACTAGAGAACAGCATGTTCACCAAGCTCACCACAACCGGCGTGTTGTCGGCAAGCAACTTTGTAATCGCGTCAACCGCACAGGACGGCGACGACTTTGTCATCTATGACAGCACCACAGGCGGACTCAGCTACGACAGCGACGGCAACGGCGCAGCAGCAGCCGCGCCAATCGCCCTCCTGGGCGTAGGTCTGGCTTTAACCCACGCGGATTTTGTGGTGACTTAACGCTTAATCTTGTATGTTGGGTTATTTCTTGGGGGCTGACGTACCGCCGAACGAGGTGTTCTCTTACCATTCGGCGGCTTATTTATGCCCTTGTGGGTACGGCGGATGGGTACCCCAGCCTATCTTGATATTAAACGGCTTGTGCGCCTAATTTACCCTACGACTCTGCGATATTCTGGAAACAGGCAATGATTCCTATCGGTTAAAACAATGGGAAATGGTTATTGAAAATACATATTATCAGCTATTCAACTGGGAACTTTGGGATGTTGATTGATACGACTTCTCCGGTCAGGGCCATGACATTCTAAAAAAATATCTGTTCGATTGAAAGCTTTTTATCGGCTTTGATAACTAAGGCGCCGACTATCGACACATCGTTAAGATTACTCATGTCGTGAATGCGCCATTCCGACGGCAAACCGAATTCTGCAGGAATTCTAAGGAAAGTGTTCGGCTGATTCGGATTGATAACGCAGATCTTCAGACCTAAAGCAATTCCCCGGCCTGTGGCTTTAACAAAAGCTTCTTTACGCGTCCAAAAACGATAGAATTCTTGCGTTTTTAAGGTTTCAGGTAATTGCTGCCAATAATTTATTTCTACCTTATCAAAACATTTCTCAACCAATGCCGATAAGCTCGATCTGGTTTTACACAATTCAATATCGATACCTAACTGGCAACGATAACCAACTGCAATCGCTATCTTGTTTCCCGTATGCGATAAGTTAAAATCTATTTCGGGATGATCGGCAAGATAAGGCTTGCCGTATTGCGCTATCTCGATACGCAAACTTTCCGGATTGCAATTGACAACTTGTGCGAGGATTTCCCGCAGCTTGGCGCGATTTGCGACGTAACGCCGACGCAATTGGCCGTTCTTGAAGTTCTCCGCCTGCCGCTGCTCGTTGTCATTCAGCAGCGATAATTGATATGGATATTCCGCATCTGTTGTTGAAATTTCGCCGCACCAAATCTTAACGGAAAGACCTGTCATTAAGGCTTAACCGCCGCTTTGCCCTCGCCTCGCGGATCGCTTGCCGCAGTCATGGCACGGGTCGATTTGTTAAGTTGCACGGCTTGCATATCGCCGTAAAGTCTGGGGCTTTCTTTTAATCGGTGTCCTAGTGCGGATAATTTTGCAAGCTCATCGGCGCATAATGCGCCTTTCTCGTAGTCCAGCACATCGGGTATAAACTGGTGATGAAATCGCGGTAATTTAACCCAAGAATCCGGTTGATGTCCTGCTGCAAAATCTAATACGGCAAGTAATACCATAGTGATTATACGACTTCCGCCGGGCGTACCGAGAACGCCGATCCGATCGGCTGTTTCCACGAATGTCGGCGTCATACTTGAAAGCATGCGCTTTCCAGGCGCAATGGCATTAGCTGTTCCGCCGACTAAGCCATAACCGTTCTGTGCTCCGGGAAGGCTGGAAAAATCATCCATTTCGTCGTTCAATACGACGCCGGTACCCTCTGCAACCATTCCGGCACCGAAAGGAATGTTGATGCTAAGCGTAGCGGCAACGCGATTGCCTGCATCGTCAATGATCGAGAAATGTGTGGTATGAGGCCCCTGGTTTTGTTCCGCTGAGTCACCGGATAAAAAACTGCTCGGTAAGGTTTTGTCAGGTCTTATGGAGCTTCTCAATCCGGCGGCATATTCCGGACTTAACAATCGTTCGGCCGGAATATCGGTGAAGTCGGGATCGCCGAGGTATAACGCACGGTCATGATAAGCGCGGCGCATAGCTTCGATAATAAGGTGCTTCCGGGTTATTAAATCGGTGCGGTTTAAATCGTAACCGGACAGAATATTCAGCGCTTCTACAAGTGCGATACCGCCGGATGAGGATGGTGGCGCGCTCGTGATTGCGATCCCTTGGTAGTTGCCTTTGATAGGTTGCCGCTCGACAACGCGAAAATCTTCGAGGTCCTTCTTGCTCCAAATTCCACCGGCTTTTCGTACGCTTTTGACCAATTTGTCGGCAATGTCTCCTCCGTAAAAACCTTCACGACCGGATTCGGCGAGACGGCTTAAAGTCTTTGCTAGATCGGTTTGCTTTAAGATCGAAAACGGCTCCGGCACATTGCCGTTCGATAAAAAAATAGTTGACGCTTCCCGGTCATTTTTTAGTACATCCGCTCTTGATTTTAAAAGCCTTAGATGCCGTTGCGTGATTGCAAAGCCGTTTTTTGCATGTCGAATAGCCGGTTTTAAGGTTTCCGAAAGCGGTAATTGACCGTATTTTTCAGAAAGAAGCACGAGTCCGGCGGGTAAGCCCGGAATCGCAGCAGCTAAGGCGCCGTCAAGCGATAATTTCGGAATAACTTGTCCCGATTTATCTACGAACATAGCCTTATTAGCCGCTAAAGGCGCTTTTTCCCGTCCATCGATTACAATGTCCGAATAATCTTTACTACGGTGTAACAACCAATAACCGCCACCTCCCAACCCGGAACTTGCCGGTTCCACCACTGCCAAAACAGCACTGATGGCAACGGCGGCATCAAATACATTGCCGCCTTTATCCATGATTTCAAACCCCGCATCCGTCGCTAAGGGATGCGCCGATGCAATAGCAACACTGGCAACTGCATTGCCGGTCATTGCCAAAAAAAAGCCAAATAAGAATCCGCATAGCTTAAGCCGGATTCTCATTCTCGCTACATCGACAGGATTATTTTTTTTCAATTTTAAAATCAAATGCATTGAGCAGATCGCCAGCATTTTGGCGAACGCCCGGCAGCGGTTGAAGATTAAAACGTAATGTTATGAATTTGATGATCGAAGTCGTATCGTAACCGGTATGATCGACAAAATGTTTTTTTGCGTACGGCGAAATTACAATTGCAGGTATACGAGTACCGGGTCCCCAGCGGTCGCCTTTAGGCGGCGCCACATGATCCCAAAAGCCCCCGTTTTCATCATACGTAACGATGATTGCCGTTTTTTTCCAGATGGGGCTACCTTTGATTTTGTTCAAAATGTCATCGATATGATGGTCGCCGGAGAGCACGTCCGTATAGCCTGGGTGTTCGTTAAATTGTCCGGCCGGTTTGTAAAATGCCACTTGAGGTAACGTCCCTTTTTCGATGGCTTGCAAAAAATCATCGCCGTCTTGCAAGTGTAATTCACGGTCGGGAGTGCCGGGTGCAAATCGGGCGTAATAGTTGAACGGCTGATGATGGGGTTGAAAATTGGGAGATCCCGGCTGATTGCTTGAAATAACCTTACGTTTTAATTCCGGTGCTTGCGTTCCGTCCGCCAAGGCCTGTTTCCACGCGCCGGCATACCATGCCCAAGAAATACTTTTAGCCGACAAAGTATCGCCGATAGTTTGTGCTGTTTGCGGCGCTAACGGGTGTTTGTCCGCATCGCTAAAACGCAAATCCCCGCCGCTTGCGGGTGGAGTTGACGAAGGCTGATAAGGCGGTTGCTTCGGACCGATAACATAACCGTCCGGGGTATAAGGTGAATCGCCGCCTTCGAATTTCGGCGCGCCGAACATCGCTGAAGGTGGGGAGTCGGGATTGCGTTTTAGAAAGCCTTTCTCGTCTAAAACAACACGGTCTTCTTCCGGTGCGGAAGGATCTTGAGGCGTACACGCACAGATCAACCATTGATGGTTTAAGAAAGAACCTCCGAAGGCTCCCATGAAAAAATTATCGGCAAGCACATAATCCTGAGCCCATTTCCAGAGCGGCAGCTTTGAGCCATCGTAATAGCCCATCACCAACCCGCCGGCATTCGAAATCGCCGCGAATTTATTGTTTTTCCCGTTGTTGATCTGTTCGATATTTTGATAATAAAGATGAACAAGATCTCTGGTTTTCACCGAAAGCGGCAAATTTAGCGCAGGCCGGTCAATCTGAAACGGCTTGTTTGCTAGACGTTCGTAAAGAGGCGGTTTCTCGGCTTCATTCGCCCAAATAGCGGGTAACTCCTTAAAAGGCTTACCGTCATGGTCTATCTGGATATATTGTTCCGGCTTTGCTTGCTTAACGCCGTTCGCACCGGGAAATAAGCCGTATAAATTATCAAAACTACGATTTTCAGCATAGATAACAACAATATGTTCGATATCGTTCAATGTTGGTTTTGCCGCAAACAACGGAGAACTAACGGTAGCTCCAATTAAAAAATTTGCGGTCTGTAAAAAAATAACAAAACCAGTACCTCGAACTCGACGTCGCGTTTTTGACTTGAAAAAATGCTTATACATAAACCCCATTTATTTTATTCCGATAATTACCCGATACTGTCATCTGACTACGAGCAACTTGAATGATGACTCAAAACTATTGAGGATAGGCGAATTTTGAAAAAAATTAAGCTGACTTTTGCGTTAACTTCAAATATTTTTGATATAAAGTCTCGTAATTTTCACTGTTATGCGGATCTTTTGAAATACATTCTACGGGACACACTTCAACACATTGCGGTAGATCGTAATGACCTACGCATTCCGTGCACAAGTTCGGATCGATAATATAAATATCTTCACCTTGCGAAATGGCGCCGTTCGGACATTCCGGTTCGCACACATCGCAATTGATGCATTCATCATAAATTATCAAAGACATTCTTAATATTACCTGGTTTTAAACTTCTGAAACAATTGTTGAAAAACACAATCGGGTACGAAAGAGGAGATATCACCGTTTAACTCAGCAATGGCTTTAATAACGCTTGAAGAAATAAAAGTATATTTTTCGGGAGGCGTCAAAAATATAGTCTCCAATTCCGGTGCAAGATTCCGGTTCATGCCGGCCATTTGAAATTCGTATTCAAAATCGGATACCGCCCGAAGTCCTCTTAAAATCACAGAAGCGCCATGCTGTCTTGCACAATCCACCAATAAATTATCAAATCCGATGACTTTAACATTTTCATACGCCGATACGGCTTCCCCTGCTAAATGTACTCGTTCTTGCAAAGAAAACAATGGCGCTTTTCCAGCGTTGACAGCAACAGCGACAATAACTTTCTCGAAGAGCTTGGCTGCTCTGGCGATTAAATCAAGATGCCCATTCGTAATGGGATCGAAAGTGCCAGGGTAAATCGCTATTATTGACATAAATTAAATAATAAAAGTTGTTTAATCAAACAAATAGAGCGAGCGCAATGCCTAGGAAAAAAAACATGAATACACTAACGAACGACAGCATGCCTAAAAATTAACATAACCGGGTTTACTAAAGTGGTGAGACTGATGTAAGAGCCTACAAGCTCTCGTACCTCTGAAGCCATCGCACCGACAGACCAAAGATTTTTCCCCATATTCAAAATGCCTAATTTCGGCGTTTTCCCGTCACGTAGATTTTGGACGGATGACTCTATTTCGTCTTTCGCATCGCCCATCATTTGCCCTGCAATCTGCGGCAGATTTTTAAGCTCTTCTACGGCCCACCAAAATCTTGATAAGATTGCTGTTGGCAACAAGGCCGTAAAGCCGACAATCAAACATACTGTGACCGAAAAGTGTTTTAAAAAAACACACCAAACTATCAACCAAATACTAACAAATAATCCTAAAACTACAGTTAACCTTATCGTCCTGACGAGACTGTCTAATAAAGGTAATAGTTGCTGAAAAATTTCCTGCAAACGTTGTTTCCGTTCTGGGCCGACATTCGTTTGTGTAGACTCTGACATTAATTTTCGTCTTGATTACAATCCATACGACTATTATAACTGCCAGCAACGATATTTCGCACTGTCTCACACTCAACCGTTTAATATGAAGGATGAATGAAGTCGCTGCAGATCCGGCTTTTAATAGTTAAACCGTTCGTGCTGAACTAGTCGATGCACATATAGCCTTTCGACAGACTCAAGACGAATGAAAGTTAATACATCATAAGGCCGAATCAAAAACCCCTTATATATACATCAATTTTATTCTACGGCAAGCCTGGCGATAATTACCCAAATTTGTACGAATCCATAGTTGTTTTCATTTGCAGTTACGACTGAATCGTTGTTGGATTTTAATGTTTTAATCAACCTAACATTTTTATTAGCAATTTCTGATAAAATGAAAAATCTAGCTGTTCAATGAGTTGTATAAATCTCATTAGTTTAGCTGAAACCCGAAATGTAGAAATTCCGATCAATAGATCATGGGCTTAAAAGATATTCTCTGAAAGGTATCAAATATTTTTAAATAATTATGGAAAAAATCTTTACCCCATTATTTAGACTGATTAGTATTGCGATTCTTTCGTATTATCCACATTGCGTCTTTGCAGAATTTCACGGAACGATAACCGGAACAACCAACTATGTATGGAGGATGTATTCTAAAAGTAATAACAAGCCTGCTATTCAAGCCAACTTAGATTACCAGCACTCTATCGGGTTTTACACGGGCGTTACCGCTTCCAGTTTCAATATTGGCTCAAGTGAATTGGACGATTCTTTGGAGTTCGAAGGCTCAGCACAAGCTGAAATTATTCCGTACGTTGGCTGGAATTTTAAACCTTTCGATGACTGGCGTGTGGATTTGCAATACTCTCACTATTTTTATGATGGCTTCATTTATACGCTTGAAGGTGAGTATGATGAGTTTTATCTGTTTCTTCATTACAAAGATTTACTAAGCTTTCAAACCTCATACGCCAAAGACTTTTATGGTTTGATCGGCGATGCTTATTTCTATGAGTTAACCGGCCGTTATCCAATAACCGATTTTCTTGAGGCTTCCGGTAGTTTCGGTTACGCAAATACTAAAAGTGTATTGTCGGCGGATTATACTTATTGGAACATCGGCTTTACCGGCAAATACAAGTTTATTGCTCTTGATTTACGTTACTATGAGGCGGGCGAAACCAATATTGAAGAGGAATTAGAGTTTTTAGATCATCCCCATACTCAAAAGGGAACCATTGTTTTTTCTATCTCTGCCGGTTTTTAATTTAAATTCGCTTTTAGTGTGATTAAAAATTTATCTTTTTAATTAAAAGCCCCTGAAAAATATACAATCTATTGATAATAGGTTATAAATAAGAAATTTAGCTGCGCATTAACTGCAAAGAATTGATAACATACGGTTTAATTTCATGCAATTATTGCCCGCCAATTTGCCCAAACGCCACGAAACCGTCATTCAAAACGACCTGTCCAAATTAGCCTGTAATGGTCAATATAAACGGGACACTTTTTTTTTGGCAGTCTTCTTATAAAAATCCCGCTCAAATTGCAACGGGGATTGATAGTCTAAATTTGAATTCGAACGCCGACCATTGTAAAAGGCCAAATAATCAATAATACTGAGATTGGCTGATGTTTTAGTCCTAAATTTCTCATAATTCAGCTGTTCGTGTTTAAGGCTGCGGAAAAACCGTTCCTTCGGGCTATTGAACCCAAGGGGCAAACTCTCCCAGCAATTACCTTTACGACTCATGCTGTGTTTTATTTTCATGATAGACAAATGCTTACGGTATTCATGGCTTGCATATTGGCTTCCGCGATCTGAATGATGGAGCAAACCAGGGTTTCGGTAAGCTGCGCCAAAAGGCCATTTGTAACGCACTGACACACAACGAAGTCCGCATGTGGTCAGCCATAGCCCAACCCACCACTTGCCTTGAAAACAAATCAAAAACAACAGCTAAATACGACCAAAGGAAGTCCCTTTAGGGGCAGCCAACCTTCGAGCGTCCAGATGTAGGTGATATCCGTTGTCCAGACTTGATTAGGGGCTTTCGCCTCAAATTGCCGATCCAGGCTGTTGGGCGATATTGCCTCGTTATGGTTGCTGTCCGTCGTCACTTTAAAACGCTTGGGATAGCGTGCTTTTAAGCCAAGCCTACCCATTAAATGGCGCACTTGGTAGTGCCCTGATTTCATGCCTGCCTTACCTTTATGCCCTTTGGGTGCAATTCATTGGATAGTCGCCGGTAACCATAGGTTTGTTTATGGTCATTGAAAAGCTGCCTAGCCTTGGCCTCAAGCGCTTCTCTTTACCGAGTTTTATCAGTATCTTCTGGTTTCTTTGCCCACGCATAAATGACACTGGGACTCACACCTCCATCACGCGGCATAATACGGTAACTGGATAAATCTTCTGTTGCTCACGAATAAACCCGTGTTTTATTCGACTTCCTTGGCAAAGCCTGTCCTGACAGCCGAAGGGAAGACTGCGGCCTTTTTTAATATTTCGCGCTCCATGCGAAGCTACTCGTTATCCCGCTGAAACCGGGTCAATTCGCTGTGTTCTGTCAGGTTCAAGGTTGCTTTCTTTGTTGCAGATGCCGCTGTAGGGTGGGCTTTCCGCCCAAGACCAAGTTCCTATTGCGCTTAAGGAAACTCCTAAGTTATCGGCTGCTTGTTGGTGGGTATAGACTTTTTCATTGACTAACTTTTCCGCAGCTTGTTTATATTCAAGCGTGAATTTCGGGTTTAATGGTTTCATTTGAATATGATTCATGGTCACTTCTTATGACATTATAAATCTGCCTCTAGAAGTGTCCTGTTTAATTAAACCATTTCACAGACTAACTTGTTTGCCTTGTTGGAGCTTTGCTCCTCAAAAGTATGTCCCTGTCTGCCGAAGTTTTTTTAGCCCAGAATGAGTAAAGCTTTGATGGCAAGCCCCAAATCTTTCGCCACCAAGGTAACGCCGTCCCGATATGCGTGTTCCATTGCCTGTTCTTTAAACTGCGCCGTATATTTATAGCGGAATTTTGTAGTGTTTTTCTCTTTTTTGGGTTTTATTGTTGACCTCGGTGTTAGAGATTTGTCTCATAGCCGGGTTTCCGCCATATCGGGTCAAGATCTACAATCGCATGCGGTAATATTTGGATACGTTAAATTCCGCATAGTAAATAGAATTGTACTTTGAAGTTAAATTTATAAACTTGATAAATGATAAGTTTAAAAATTATTAACGTGTGCGAAGTTGACCAGATTATTTATCATAATTATCTATAAATAAAAAACCCTCATCATCTTACGATGATGAGGGTCTAATTCCGTTATAGGTATCAGATTACTGAATACCTATATATTTATTAGATAAATGATGGAATTAATGGAGCGTCAACAGTAACCATTTGACGGTTGCCAGACTCATCAGTAAAGAACAGTAAGCCAGCAAAACGGCTATCTGGATCGTAGATCAAGTCAGCTAAACGATAAACTTCCCATGCAGCGTCAGAAGCAGTTACGTCAACTGTTCTTGTTTGACCTGGAGCAATTGGGCTGTTATCGCTAACAGTCAAACCTTCTTCAGCCAATAAGTCATCTGGGTATCCAGTGTCATCTTCATGAACAGCAGGATCCAAGAAACGTACAGAAGCAGTCATGAACTCGCCTAAACGAACTGATGAATCACCGTTATTAGTGATTGTCAAAGTCATTTGCATAGCACGACCAGGTACACGGTATGTAGCGCTGTCTACTTTAACAGCAACTGTTCTTGCTGGCATTTCGATAGATTTAATACCACGTAACAAACCAGCTTGTAGCGGGGTTGTAATTGGATACTGTTCGTTAGTGCTTTGCATCGTAGCCGCAACTATTAACAGGGTAGCAATAGCAAATCCCAAACCAACTTTTTTGTCAGTAGCTGAGATTAAAGAATCAGCTTTTCCTGCATCCATAGCGATTAAGCGTGGAACGAATACTGGACTTTTTACCCAATACCCGATGTAAGCCAAACCAATTGCATACCAGAAAGCGTGCCAGAAGTAGATATTACCAATGTTCCAATGCTCGAGGTCAATTGTTTGACCTGTCAAAGTTGTAATTGGGTTTGTAAACTGGCTCATAGAACCTGTAATAGTTACCCATTTACCAGGACCAATGATTGGACCACCGTCTTGTACGTTCAACATTGAGTGAACGTGCCAGTCACCTGGACGACGTGCTTTCAACAATACTTTGAACTCATAAGTTTCGCCCAATTCCAAAGAAACAGAACGTGGCACTAATTGTCCACCGATCCAAGATCCTGCACGAATAAATACAGGACCAGGAATACCGATGTTCAAAAATGATACTTCTGGTTTAGCAACTGTTTCAGGCCATCCAGCAAATACGTGGAATTTACCTGTTACAGTCATAGTATCGTTTACTGGCACAGCATCTTTTGACCAGTTTAGGTCATACCAGTGAATAGTACGCATCCGCATGAACGCAGCCTGTGACTTTTCACCGTGAGCGGATGCTGCTGGTGCATAAAACATCGCTGCTGTTACAGTGATCAGCAGTGCGACAAAGGACAATTTAGCAACCTTGTCTTTTATTAATTTCATATATCCTCCTCTATAATAGAGAATCTATAGTTTTTTGAGTATCTTGTATCGATAAAACAACGCATCGTAACAAGCTTTTTATTTTGTTTATAACAATTCTTAAAATTTAAGAACCTTTGGTAAATGCGGTGTTACCGAACCATCTGCCAAAGAAATGCCATACGAAATAAACGATGATACTCACGAAACCAGAGAAGAACGCTGATACTGGAGCAACGTCTTTACCGAATGTTCTAAGTGTACCTTTTTCAACCATACGGATATATTCAGGCATACCGGTTCTTACATAGTGATAACCTGACAAGTCAGCCAAAGTCATCATCATACCGTTGTATTCAACTGGTAAATGTAATGGAGCCATCATTGGCCAGTTGCCTGGATAGAACAACAAACCGAAGCCCAAACCACCTACAACAGCTGTTAACTGCATGCTGTTTGACAGCAACAGAACAACGTCAAGAACAATCGCACCTGGTATCAATTGTGAAGGGAATACGAAGTTGATTGGGAAGTATGTCCAGCCCCAGAAATTGAAATATCTGTTGACCCACTCACCAAACAATAGACCCAGTACACACAATGTTGCACCAAATGCAATACGGTAACGCCACCACAATACAGCTTGAACAGCAGCAGGGAAAGTAATACCCATAATCGGCAATACTGTTACCCAAAGACGTCTATCTTTCCAATCTGACCAGAAATCCCAGTCACCTGCTACAAGCATGAAGTGAACGTGATAACCACCCAAAATTACGAAAAACAGTGTAAAACAAATCAGCCAATCGAACGTACGAGAAACTTTTACGGCTTCTGCGCGTGAACGTACAGCTGATTGAGATGCGCTCATTAGCTTACCTCCTAAAGGATTTAAATTATTTTTATTTAATTACCGTACTCTTTACCGTCATCCTGCATTTATAAAATACAGGATGACTTAGGGAGATAGTAATTACAACTAAGACTTCAGCAGATTATGCCAAGTCTTTTTTCAACAACTTAGCAAGTGCTGCAACTTCGATGTTCAATACACCCAATACACCCAAAGCTGACCATCCGAAGAATACGAAGCCGTAGTGCAAAGGAGCAACAAACAACTCTTCCATAAACCAGAAGGTGTGACCCCACTCGTTTAAGCCAACATTTGGCAAAATCATGAAAGGACCAACGGTCGCAACCATGTATTGGATAGAGTTACCTTGTTGGTAGGTTGGCAATCTTGTTTTTGCATACAAGAAAGCTGCACCACCAGTAATGATGTACACTGGGTAGCTTAAATAGAACTCGATTACATGACTTGGTGTAAAGTCAGTATCGCGAACGATTGTTTGATGCCATGTACCATCTTGCTCTGTAAAGTAGCTAGCGCCGAAGTAAATAGCAACGCCGTAACATACCAACCATGTCCAATGTGTAAAATGTCTTCTCAATTCTTCACGTGGAGTGATTGACATTACTTTACGGTCACGAGTTTTCCAGAGGTAACCCCACAGGATACCTGCAGTACTTACTTCTAAAACGAACTCAATATAAAGGAAGTTCATCCAATATGTTTCGAATTCAGGCGCGAATGAGTCCATACCGGCTGACCAGCCGTAAACACCTTCGTACCAACGAACCCATGCGTAAAATACGCAATACAACGCAACTGCAAAGATCAAGTTTCTTTTATTTAACAGCGGTGCTTCCGCAGCATCAGCTTTCACTGATTCAGTTGTAGCTGCCATTTCTACCTCCTAAAAATTATTAAATCCCCAATTTTTACATTGGGAGTCAATTGTTGCATTCCTTGCGCTTGATTTACTGATTTTCGTTTGACTTAAATCATAAAATCCCACCTGTTCCTTTAGGTGCTTACAAAGTCTACCAGTTCGAACAAAGCTGTCAAGTCTAAATTAGATCTCTAAAGCAGATTTAAAGCCCACAATAAACTAATGCAATGTCTAACCACTTTGAAATACTATTATTTCTGTTACACTCAATCTGTCTAAAATAAAACTACAATTAACACCACACATGAAAAAATTTTCATTTATTTTTTTAATCATCGGCATTGGATTACTTGTTGTTTCAATGCAAAAAGTTATTCTTCCGCTTGTTTATGATGTTGTTAAGTCAGACGCATTCTTAGTGGATAGCAAAGACGACGCCAGTCAATTACCTATCTCTAACTCTATGACTGACATTGCCTTCTTATACTGCAATAACCGCATCAAAGAAGATCTTGGTAAAGATGCAACCGTAAATTTCCCAAAAAAACCGATCAACGTATGGACTCTTGGAAATTATCAATACATCGTTAATGCTAAAATTGATATTACCAATGCATCTGGAACGAGCTCAAAAAAATACGCTTGCAGAATAGTATATGAAAACGGCGACAATCAAGAGGGTGTAAATGACCCTGAAAATTGGTCTATTGAAGGAATGGACGGACTGATTAAACGTTCTCTTGGTTGGTTCTTAATTGATTTAGAAAATTACTGCACCAAAGAACTTGATAAAGATACTATCAATTCATTGTTTGTTGGGCTAATCCATCTGAGGTTTTTGACAATCCGGCTTACCTTGACGCCGGCAAAGCTCAAACCCTAACTGGGAAGCCCAATAAATGTAGGCCTGCTGAACATCATCCCATTCATCGGTTAGACCTTCAAAGGCTTTCCTCCGGCCCGCGAATCGACGGATGCCATCAACAAATCACCCGTATAAGAGTCTAAAATCTTGCCCTCAATACTTGCTTTGCCGACAAACGATTCTGTGCCTAACGCCAAATGCTTTAATGCCGATAACGTCCTGGCAGAAGGATAGATGGAGGAGAACATATCGAGCAGAACAACTGATGTTTCTACATCGGTAATTGCAAATTGCACAATCAACGTATCTTTTGCTGATTTATTTACTAACTTAAAGTCTTTTTTTAATGCATTTCGCAACCTGTAATCGAGTAACTCTTTAAGCCCGTCGCATTCAGCATGTGTCATTTCGCTCAATGAGGAACCGGGTGTTTTTTTCATGACAACCTGTTCAAGTACGACTTTTTTGTAATTACTCCAATTAACCCCTTTTTTCCAGTAAGTTAATAATGCTTCTTCATCGCCGCCTTCTTTTAGCAATGAGTAATCATCCAAGAAGTCTGTTTTATCAACATATCTAGCCTGATACGTTCTTGCGCAGGCTGGAATAAAAAAACAAAACGCAAAAAGAGCTATGGATTTTATTAGGTTTTGTAAAGACATTTAAAACAGATTAAGCTTGCTAAATTCATTTAATAACCGCAAGTTTAGCCCATTTTTTGAGATTCTTAAATTTAAGCCTTTTATTAATGGATGACTTAAATTCATTCCTCAACTAACTGATGCTTGTTGCTTGACTGAAAAAAGATCCAAACCAATAAATTTCACTAGCTATATTGTTAGTCGCACCCAGATCACTTTTCTATCTATTTAAATATGCATATTGCCGAATTAAACAACTAAAATGAAGGCCTAGCTTTGTTGACGATACATCTAAATGTCAGACCTAGATGGGCGCCATTCCTTGGCAGATTGACGACTTTTCCTTACACATCCTAGTAGCGCCAACCAACTCCATTTCCTAAAAAAGAGCCTGCCGCCGCACCTAACCCTGCAGCGAGTGGATCTCCGTTACCCAGCTCATATCCAAAAACCGTACCGACGACACCACCTGCCAAACCTTGATGCGAACGACCATCATTCCTTCCACCATAATAGCGCGGTTGTTGAGGATAATAAGCAACCGGAGGCTGAGGGTAGTAATAATTAGCCTGCGGCTGCGGGTAATAATAATTATTCACCTGCTGCCTAGGATAACCTCCGCCCCATCCGTGATGATGATCATGATGGTTATGCTGCCCCCACCCATGATGACCATGTCCATGATGACCATAACCCCAGCGGCCATCTGCGATCGCTTGCGATGAAAACACTAAAGCCAAAGCCATTAGCTGTAATAAAAAAATAATTTTTTCATTGTTTTACTCCATTTAAGATTGTCAATATCATAATCAGCAACCATCTCATTTCTCATGTTCGAAAAAGATTTTACAGGTTCAAAATGAATGGTTGCTTAACAAAAACCAGCTTAAGAAATTTCATCACCTTAACTTTAACGACGACCCGATACGCTGTTACCGATAAACGAACCAGCCGCCGCGCCGATACCTGTCGCCACTGGATTACCATTACCAAGCTCATAACCTAAAACACTACCCACTACACCACCCGCTAAACCTTGATGAGATCGCGGATCTTGATATATAGGCTGCGGCGGCGGCCCGTAATATTGCCCAGAAGGGTAATACTGCTCCCGATGATGCCTATGATGTTTCAACGAATTCCCTCGCCCCCCGTGATCGCCGCCCGATGCCCATGAGAGAGTGGTTTGAACCGCAAACAAAGCCACAACACCTACTAGTAAAATAATTTTTTTCATATTTATCTTCCTTTTTAGTTAATACAAAGCAAACACACTAAACGCAACCCTTTACCGGAAAACTAAACGACGCTCTTTTTGTAGCTCCAACTTAGTTAATAACACCGAACAAATGTTATCCGTATGGAACTTAACGATCGCTTAAAGTAAGCGCCGTAAACCCTTTATTTTTCGATCTATGGCGTATCGATTTACATCTCGAAGAGACTGCTAAAATATTCCCTCATCTTTTATGGTTTTCAGCTGATGTATAATGATTGTCTAAGCGAAAAATTAAATGACCAATGGTCTCAAAATAAATGTACTTCATAACCGGGATTTTCCATTTTGTTAAACCCTTAAACAAGCTAAAGACTTTACACATCAAACACTGCTTTACAGCTATTTATTAACTTTTTATAGATTCAAATGGACAATTTCTTTCCCGGACAACGCTGGATTAGCAGCAACGAATCTGAGCTTGGCTTAGGACTTATTCTTGAAGTCGCATTTAAGCGTGTCACCGTTCTTTTCTTAGCAAGTAATGAAAAACGCATTTATGCCATCGACAACGCACCTTTAACCCGTGTCCGATTTAGTGTCGGCGATATTATTGAAACCGTTGACGAAGAAAAGCTGACGGTCACAGACATCATTGAAGAAAATAACTTGCTTACCTATGTGGGGAAAAATACAACCGGCGAAGAGATTCGGCTGGAAGAAATTGAATTAAACCACAACATTCAATTCAATAAACCGCAAGACCGTCTTTTTACCGGTCAAATCGACCCTAACGCCTGGTTTTTACTGCGTTACCAAACCTGGCTTTTTCAAAAGCAACATCAGGAGTCGCCCGTAAAAGGGCTTTTCGGCGGACGAACATCATTAATTCAACATCAGCTTTTTATAGCTCACGAAGCAGCTAATCGAATTGCCCCGAGAATTATGCTGGCCGATGAAGTCGGTTTAGGCAAAACAATCGAAGCCGGCTTGATCATTCATCAGCGCCTAATTAACGGATTGAGTAAACGGGTGCTCATCATCGTACCTGAGAGCCTTTTACACCAATGGCTGGTTGAAATGCTCCGGCGCTTCAACTTGCGATTCAGTATTTTTGATGAAAACCGCTGTCTGGAAGAATCAGGAGACGACGGATTCGATTCTGATGACGACAGTTTAATCACCGGACGCTCCAATCCGTTTGTCAATGAGCAATGCATTTTATGCAGCCTCGATTTTTTTTCAGCGCATCCGCAACGTCAAAAGCAAGTCATAGAGGCCGAGTGGGATATGGTGATTGTCGACGAAGCGCATCATCTTGAATGGAATCAACAATCCGCCAGTCCGGAATACCAGTTTATTGAGCAACTCGGCATCCGTTCTCCCAGTTTGATTTTATTAACAGCAACGCCGGAACAGTTAGGCCAGGAAAGTCATTTTGCGCGCTTAAGATTATTGGATCCCGATCGTTTTTACAGTTTTTCCGCCTTTGTAGAGGAAGAAAAACAATTTGAACCGGTTGCCGAAGCAGCAAAGCTCCTCTTGAGCAATCAACCGTTAAGTGAAACCGTACAAGAACACCTTGCACAACTATTAAAAGACGATAATGTTTCATCTCTGCTACAAAAACTCAACCATCCTCAAGAATCAGCCGAAGCGCGCGATGCGTTATTAAAAGTCCTTGTCGATCATCATGGCACAGGCCGCATTTTGTTTCGAAATTCGCGCCAAACCGTGCGCGGATTTCCGGAACGTCAACGCCACGCTTATCCGCTCAAAGGCGATGCCAATGAAAACGATTGGGAAAAAGATCCGCGTTATATCTGGCTGGTAGAAAAAATCCGCCAGCTTGCCGGACAAAAAGCACTATTGATAACCAAATATGCGCAAACCGCCATCGCGCTGGATCAAATGCTAAAGAATAAAACGGGAATCGCATCTTCGGTTTTCCATGAGGGCATGTCGATTATCGAACGCGACCGTGCCGCCGCTTATTTCGCCGACCACGACAGCCCGGCGCGCGTTTTAATCTGCTCGGAAATCGGTAGCGAAGGACGCAATTTTCAGTTCGCTCATCATCTGATTTTGTTCGATTTACCGGAAAATCCCGATCTGCTGCAACAACGCATCGGAAGACTCGACCGTATTGGACAAAAAGAAACGATTCAAATTCATATCCCGTATCTGGAAAATACCGGACATGCCGCTTTATATCAATGGTACGACGAAGGCTTGGACGCTTTCCACAGCAACAGCTCGGCAGCGTCCCGCGTTGCGGAAATCGTACACGCCGAATTAACGGCAGTTTTATCAAACTCAACGGCTGAAGCCGTTGCCGAATTAGTCGATAGAACACAAAAAATTTATATTGATATAGAAACGCAACTGCAAAACGGTCGCGATCTGCTCTTGGAGTTAAATTCCTGCCGAAAAGACATCGCCAGCGACTTAATAGACCAAGTCAATGTTTTAGAAAAACAGGGAACACTTTGGCCTTATCTGGAAGAATTATTTGAATGTTACGGTGTTGAAACCGAATTCCACTCGCCGGATTGTTTCATTATAAGGCCCGGCGACCATATGCGGATTTCACATTTTCCCGGCTTGCAAGAAGACGGCAGCACCGTAACGGTTAACCGCCAAATCGCCTTAGCTCGCGAAGACATGCAGTTTTTCACCTGGGAACACCCTACTGTAGCGGCGGCAATGGACTTAGTTTTATCCAGCGAAACCGGCAACGCATCCATTGCTGTTGTGCGTAACAACGATCTTAAACCTGGACAATTTTTATTAGAGTGTTTGTTTATTGTCGAATGCACCGCCCCGGCGGAATTGCAACTCAGTCGCTTTTTGCCCGCAACGCCTATCCGGATTCTAATCGACCAAAATTTACAAGATAAAACCCAAGCGATAGAACACACAACCTTAATTGAAAAACGCACGTCTTTCGATCAACAGCAAATTATCAAATTTATCGATAACCAGCGCCAGCATATTACAAAAATGCTCAAGCTGTCGGAACAAAGCGCGAAAACCGAAATGCAAGCGCTTATAAGCGACGCCGCTAATACCATGCTCGAAGCGCTCTCCGAAGAAATAAAACGTCTGCGGCGATTGAAACAAGTCAACGCTTCGATCAAAGCTGAAGAAATTGAATATCTTAAAGATATGACGTTGTTAGCGCACGAACATATTCAAACAGCACAACTCAGATTGGATGCCGTAAGATTTATTATTACCAGCTAATTCGAAAAATATGATAGACATCGGTAAAATCAATACTCTTAAAATCGCAACCCGCGTCGGTTCGGAAATTTATGTGTCCAGCCCCGGCTCTGCAAACGTATTGCTGGTCGATAAAAAGCCGCCTGTTAATTTCCAAGTCGGCGATACGCTCGTCGTTTTCGTCTATGTCGACATGGACGGACACTTAGCAGCAACTACATCGATCCCAAAAGCGTTTGCCGACGATATTGCTTGGCTTAAGGTGGTTTCGGTTAATCGAGTAGGCGCTTTTTTGGATTGGGGTTTGCCCAAAGATCTTCTTGTACCCTTAGCAGAACAATACGAACCGCTTGAAGTCGGCAGATCGTATTTCGTCAAACTTTTTCTCGATCCTCAAAACCGCATTCTCGCCACAACCCGAATCGAACGCCATCTATCCGAGGAAGGCCCTTATTTCAAAGCCGGTCAAAAAGTGTCCCTACTCATCGCCGACAAGACGACTTTAGGCCTCAAAGCTATTATCAATAGCACCCATTGGGGGCTTTTATATGAAAACGAAACGTTTCAGCCCCTGGAAAAAGGCCAAAGATTGGACGGCTACATCAAACAGATACGAGAGGACTACAAAATCGACCTCAGCCTTTATCGCTCAGGTTACATAAAAGGTAACGACCTCACCGATCAAATATTAAGCAAACTCAAAGAAAATCAGGGCATTTTGCCATTGAGCGACAAAAGTCCGCCGGATGAAATTTACGCCGCTTTCGGTGTCAGCAAAAAAGCTTATAAGCAAGCTATAGGATCGCTCTATAAACAAAAGCTGGTTTTAATCGAAAAAAATAATATTAAGCTTATTTAACCGAAAGCGAATAAATGCCGCCGACAATAAAACTAGAATTAATTTATCGGCAGAAGAACCAAAAAGTAGACTTTAACCTATACTGTTTACAATTATTTTCATCGGATTTGCACTTTAATGGAGTGTTTTTTATGAATTTTCGGGATAAATATTTAGTTTTTCGAGTAATAAACCATTTTGGCTGGCTTTTGTTTTTACTTCTAATTTCATCAGCCTCGAATGCCGCTGAACGTATAGGCTTAGTAAAAACTTACAGCCCTGTCGCCACGGTTATCAGAGAAGGCGTTGAAACCAGTCTCAAGGTCGGCTCCGAGATCTTTGAAGGCGACACCATCGTGACGGACGGGAACGGCGCCGTCGGCATTATCTTTAAAGACGGCGCTGTATTGACACTCGGACCGAGCGGTAAATTGCTCGTAGAAAATTTCTTATTTAAACCGGCAGAAAAAAATGTTTCCTTTATCTCAAAAATATTCAAAGGTACGGTCGCTTTCGCATCCGGTGCGATCGGCAGAATTTCTCCGGAATCGGTGCAATTCGAAACGCCGACCGCAACCTTAGGTTTACGGGGAACTAAAATCTTGATTGAAGTGGAGTAGTTACTTTATGCAAATTGAATTGTGGAGCCTCCTATGATTTTTCGAATACTATTCAGCGCATTGGTCGTCAACACTCTCGTCGCATGTTCGGGAACAACCGTTGTGCTTGTACCTGATGCAAACGGCAAAGTCGGTCAAGTCGACCTTACGACTAAAGCCGGAACGACTCGGCTATCTAAAGCTAACGAAAGTGCCGAAGCGTCTAAAGCCGATAAAGCACCTAGTCAACCTGAAGAACTGTCCGAGAGTAAAATTAAAGACATGTTTTCAGAAACCCTCGACAAAGAACCCAAACCGCCCGAGCATTTCGTTTTTCATTTTACGACAGGAAGCGCTGAAATACTGCCCGACGAAAAAGCAACCGTTGCTAAAGCAAAGTCCGCAATCGATTCAAGAAACTCCTGCGACATTAGCGTTATCGGTCATAGCGATACGGTCGGAGATAATGCAATTAACGAAGGTGTGTCTCTTCAACGCGCAGACGCCGTCATCCATGCTTTAATCGAATCGGGTGTCGATAAAAACTGCATGGATAGACGATACTACGGCGAAAACGACCTGAAGATCCCCACAGCCGATAACATCGACGAACCGCAAAACAGACGCGTGGAAATCGAGATACGGTAACAACCTTGCAAGATTTGAAAGCAACCGGATTCGGAAACCAGCCGTTAACGATCCGATCCCTGCTAAAAGGAAAGTGTAAAATCTATCTCCTTGGTTTTGCGTTTACGCTTGCATTCCTGGCATTTGGGATAAAGTTTCCTGCAACCATCAACCGGATCGATAACGCTTTTACCGACCTGCAGATCGGCCTTTTGCCTGTAAAAACACTTTCATCAATTCCCGTCATCGTTGAAGTTGACGAACGCAGTCTTGCCGATTTCGGACAATGGCCGTGGCCGCGTTACCAAGTCGCCCGATTGCTCGACGCGATAAAACAATACGGTCCTGCTGCAGTAGGCGTTGATGCCGTTTTTGCCGAGCGGGACAGAACATCGCCCGCGGAAATTCAAAGCGTCATCGCCCGCGATTTTAACCAGAGCCTGCCATTAGCCGGCGTAAAACAGTCGCTTTGGGATTATGACGCCCTGCTCGGACAGACCCTAAAAAATGGGCCGTTTGTCTTAAGCTATTTTTTTAATTTTGACGGCGCCAATCTAAAATCCGGTTCGTGCCTGCCAAAATCCGCTAGCGGCGCTTTGTTTTCAGCCGATGGAAACACTGAATATGACCGTATCCATCATGCAAAGAATGCGCTTTGTAACGTATCGCCTATTCAAGATGACGCAAATGCCAGCGGCTTTATAAATGCGACGCCCGATAAGGACGGCATCTACCGTAGAACACCATTGATCATCAATTATCAAGGCCGTTTTTACCCAAGCTTAGCATTACAATCTTTTTTAACTGCCAACAATCTCAGCAGCTTTTTACTGGCTTCGAACGAAAACGGACTTCTAGTAAAAGCCGGAAATGTTTCTATTCCTCTCGATAAATCCGCCAATTTATTAATAAAGTTTCCCTCATCAGGACAAGTATTTACGAGAATATCGGCGGCAGACGTTTTATCCAAAAAGCTAAAACCCGAAGTTTTAAAAGATAAGATTGTTTTTGTCGGTTTTTCGGCTGTTGGTTTGCACGAATTCCGGCCGACACCTTATTCACCGCAATTTCTCGGCGTTGAGTTCCATGCCGCTATTGTCGACAATCTAGTCAGACAGGATTTTCTGCAACAGCCCGACAAAACTCAAATATTCGAATTGGTGCTCGCTTCGATTGTAACACTCGCTTTGTTCGTTAGTTTAGCCGGGGCAGGTCTGCTTACCAGTATTACAGTGCCGTCTTTACTGATTATTGCACTTTTGGTCGGCTCGCAATTATTATTGCTTAAAACGGGTATCGTTATTTCTCCCGCACTTCCGGTTATGATGACTGCAATTTCATTTTTAATCTTGACCTTGCTGAAATATATCAGTGAATATCGCCGTGCAAAGGAAATGGCAATCCTTGTCAGCAGAACCCAAGAAGGGATTATCGGGAGCTTCTGTTCAATGTCCGAATATAGAGATCCGGAAACCGGCGCTCATATCAAACGCACCCAAGAATATATCAAAGCCCTGGCTCATCGTTTACGGAATCATCCTCGATATAAGGATCGGTTAAACAACGAAACCATTGAACTGCTTTTCAAAGCTGCACCGCTACACGACATCGGAAAAATCGGCATTCGCGACCACATATTGCTTAAAAACGGCCGATTGGACGATAGCGAATTCCACATCATGAAATCCCATCCGCAAATCGGCGCCGATATTATCCAATCGGTTGCTGCTCAAATCGGTTGGAATCCCTTTATGCAAACTGCTCATGACATTTGCTTATATCACCAGGAAAAATGGGACGGCAGCGGTTATCCGAAAGGCTTATCCGGTGAAGAAATACCGCTTGCTGCGCGTTTTATGGCGATAGCGGATGTCTACGACGCATTGATCAGTAAACGCGTCTATAAGCCTGCATTTTCGCATAGCAAAGCCGTTGCACTGATATTAGAAGGAAAAGACAAGCATTTCGACCCCTTAATCGTTGACGCTTTCTTAGATATTCATGAGAAATTTAGAGACATCGCTTTAACTTTTCTTGATAGCGAAGAGCAACGAGAAACGTTACTAGCCGATTCTTGCTAATCATTGACCAGCCTTCTCATTTTAAAGCTAAAATACTTACGCCCCCCATTGGAAAGTTCCTTGGTGACCGTTATCAAGCATTCATAAATTTGCTTGAGGAACACCAAAGGGACCTTAAAATCGCATGAGACCGAATCCATAAGCGCCTAAAATATCAATCAAAAATGCCAAGCGAAGTCTAATGTAGCTATGTGATTCGCAACTATTTATAGCCTTCCATTTTTGTGTCTAACTTAACACGAGATTAATTAAAGGTAATTCCAGGTCCGGTTTTTTGTATAATCAATCTATTTAACATTTGTTAATAAGGCATGCAGGTCCCATTTAAAATCATCGGTATCCTAGGGAAGCCCAGCGGCCCAAGTATTGCAGCAACACTGAATGTCTTAGTCGGTTATTTGAAGCAGTACTATGAGGTCATTATCGATAACGATAGTGCTGCAGCGATAGATGACGGCTCGATTAAATCCTGCTCTGTCGAGCAATTAGGCCAAAACTGCGATTTAGTCATCGCTGTCGGCGGCGACGGTACGTTCTTATCCGCAGCAAGAGTTACTGCGGACAACGATGTCCCGGTAATCGGTATCAATTTGGGACGTCTAGGGTTTTTGGTAGACATCTCGCCCAATGAACTTCCCTGCAAACTCCACCGGATGTTGCAAGGCGATTATGTTGAAGAAAAACGCAGTCTACTCCATGCCAAAGTCATCCGGGACGGACGAATCTTCCATGAAGAAACGGCCGTAAACGAAGTTGCGATCCATCGTTGGGTGACGCCTAGCATGATAGAGATCGTCACCAAAATAAATAATGTTTTTCTAAATTCGCAACGCTCGGATGGACTGATTGTCTCTACACCGACAGGGTCGACCGCCTATTCCTTGTCGGCCGGCGGACCTATCCTCCATCCTTCGTTAAACGCTTTAGTATTAGTGCCGCTTAATCCGCATACTTTATCAAACCGCCCTATCGTAATTGACGATTCGGCAGAAATCGAAATCAGTTTTTGCCAAACCAAACAAATCAACGCATTAGTCACCTGCGATCATATTGAAATTCCCAAAGTATTGATTAGTGATAAAATTGTCATTAATAAATATCCTAAACCCATAAGAATATTGCATCCGCAAGACCATGATTTTTTCCAAATTCTAAGGTCTAAATTAAATTGGAGCGGCGGTTATCCCGATTAATCGAGATGTTGGTAAACCTAAACATAATTGACTTGGCCGTCGTTAAATCGCTCGACCTCGATCTCGGCAAAGGCATGTCGGTATTGACAGGCGAGACCGGCGCGGGTAAATCCATTTTATTGACCGCATTAGGTTTAGCACTGGGTGACCGAGCGGATTCAGGTTATGTGCGTCCTGAATGTAAGCGGGCGGAAATTAATCTGGAATTCGATCTAAGCAATATTCCATCAGCACGGCAATGGTTAATAGATAACGAATTGGATAACGAGGCGGATTGCTTCATCCGGCGAGTCGTATCGGACGACGGACGGTCCAAGGCCTACATTAATAATCGACCCGTAACCTTGCAATTGCTCCAGGATTTAAGTGAAAAACTGGTTCAAATTCATGGCCAACATGCGCATTTGACATTATTGAACAGCGATGAACAAAGAAGATTACTGGACGCGTTCGGTAAGAATCAAACCTTAATCGACAAGGTAAACGACATTTACCGAGAATGGCAGCGAACTTATAAAGAACTGGAAAATCTGACCAAAGCCAGTATCGACCAAAGCCAGCGAGAAGAATTCTTACGCTATCAGATCGAAGAATTGGAACAGCTCGATCTACAAAATTACAACTATACGGCGCTTTCGGAAGAGCATAGTAAATTGGCAAATTTGGAAAATATACTCGCAATCGGTCAACGGCAGGTGGATAACCTGTATGAAAACGACCAGATTTCAGTCAATCAGATGCTAAATCAAAGTGTTAACGAAATTACTCAGCTTTCGGAATATGCGCCTGAATTGCTAGAAATTTGCACTTTGCTATCGGAAGCTCAAATCCAAACCGAAGAAGCCGCATTGCAATTACGACGTTTCATACAGACCCAAGAAGCCGACCCGAAGCGTTTGGAACGCCTGGAAAACCAAATCGGAAGAATTCAAAAATTAAGCCGTAAACATCATGTAAATCCGGAAGATCTTCCCCAATTATCGGATAACCTTAAACGTGAATTAGTCGGACTGACACACAGTAGCGAACGTATCGGCGAACTCGGTCTACTAACTGAACAATCGCTGGGGCGCTATAATCAATTAGCTGAAGAACTGAGTACACGCCGACGCCGGCAGGCTATTGAACTGCAAACGCAAATTTCTTTAATGATTAAAGAACTCGGAATGCCGCAAGGTGAATTTATTGTCGAATGTTCTGCCGTCGAAAGTAGCGCACCCAAACTGTACGGCAAAGATAAAATCGAGTTTATGGTGTGCGCAAATCCGGGATTACCGCCTAAACCGCTTGCAAAAGTGGCCTCCGGCGGCGAACTTTCCCGGATTAGTTTAGCCATCCAAGTTACAACGTCCAACGACAACACCACGCCGACTATGATTTTCGATGAAGTCGACTCCGGTATCGGCGGCGGAACAGCTGAAATTGTGGGACAAAAACTCCGGCGCTTAAGCATCGGCAGACAGGTTATTTGCGTCACCCACTTACCGCAAGTCGCGGCGCAAGCGCACGCGCATCTTTATGTCGAGAAAAACAGTCAAACTGATGTCACCTCTTCGACAGTCAGGCAACTCGACGAGAATGAACGCATTGAAGAGATTGCTCGCATGTTGGGCGGTGTCATCATCACAGAAAATACTCGGGCGCATGCCAGAGAAATGTTAACGACAGGAAATAATAATAAATGATACGCTTTCCAGCCGAATGGGAAAAACAATCCGCAGTCTTAATCGCTTGGCCGCATCAATCCGGGGACTTTGTAACTGTCCTCGAATCGGTAGAAAAGACTTATGTCACAATTGCAAAAACTATTACCCAATACCAACAATTGATTATTGTTTGTCACGACGACAATCATCAACAACGCATCAAAAATTTGCTTGGCGATGAGGCTAATATGCATTTCATACAAGCGGCCATCAACGATACCTGGGTAAGAGATACGGTTTTTCTGAGCATAGAAAACGACAATAATCCGGTGTTAAAAAATTTTCGTTTTAACGGCTGGGGCGATAAATATATCCACCATGAAGACGATGCGCTGAATCATAAATTATTACCGCATCTTCCTTTTCGCGGCACCACGCACCAAGACATCGACTTTGTTCTCGAGGGCGGAAGTTTGGAGAGCGATGGTCTTGGCACCTTGCTGACAACACGCCAATGCTTATTAAATCCGAATCGGAACCCCAACTTCAGCCAACAAGAGATCGAACAGGTACTTATCGATCATCTGGGTATTTCACGATTTTTGTGGCTAGATCAAGAAAGCCTGGATGGAGACGATACCGATGCCCATATCGATACATTAGCGCGTTTTTGCTCAGAAACAACGATTGCCTACACGAGTTGCGAAGATACCGAGGATCATCACTATGCTGGTTTGAAAAACATGGAAAGCCAGTTAAGCACATTACGAACTCAGGATAATAATCCTTACAATTTGGTCGCGCTACCCTTACCAAACCCCATTTATAACGATGACGGCGACCGTTTACCTGCAAATTATGCCAATTTCCTAATAATAAACGATGCCGTTCTGGTTCCCGCGTATGACGATCCAATGGATGAGATCGCCCTAAATCGTATTGCCGAGTGTTTTCCCGACCGAAAAACTATCGCCATACCTTCTCGCCCCTTAGTGTACCAGTACGGTAGTCTTCATTGCATGACGATGCAATTTCCAGAAAAAGCATTATTTAGGTAACATTTATTAATAAGTCTTTACAATAGCCCAGAAAATGTTATCACGTGATTTGAAACAAAAATTCTTAGTATGTTCTTATAGTTTCGAGTCCAAAATTCGACTATACCAACTACACTTAAGTTACAATTAGCTAATTTAACGTGGAACAATTTTGACGCGAATTTATGCCAACACCCAGTAAATCGTCCGAAAAACGCCGCCACTCTCGACACGGAACTAAAGTAGAAGCCGTGATGGCGATAGGGGAGTCGAATCCTATACAATGCGTTATTCTTGATTTTTGCGAGCAAGGCCTGTTTTTGCAAATCAAACAACCGCTATCGGTCGGCTTAAAGAAAGGTAAAACCGCTAAAATTTATTTTTCTTCTCATACCGGAACAACCAAAGAATATTTTCAAATCGACGCCCAAATCGCTCGCGTATCGGATGACGGCATCGGCGTATCGTTTGAAAACATCTCCGAATCGATGTTTAGCGCATTAAAAGAATCTACCAATGTCGGTTCAATTGCTGCTTACTCTAAAAACCCCAAATTCTATCTAACGTCGTCAAACCAAGAACGATTTAAGAATGCTTTCAGGGACTTTCTGCTGACCAATCTACCGTTATTAATGAACCAATTCTTCGACAATGTTGAAGATGAACTTGAAAAGAAACCGGATTATGCCAAAAACTTCAAGGATGTTAATGCTCATGCGAATCTATTTGCGGTTCTATCGTTAAATAAAGTCAATCTTACCGCGGGGTTTTGTCAGGCCGTTACCGCCGATCTGGATTTTACCGGTGAAAAAAACGAAGACAAAGTGTCGTCGAATATTCAAGACAAAAACCTGTCTTTGGTTGAAAAAGATGCGTTCGAAGACTGGCTGCACTTTTCTACATTGATTAGAAAGATAAATGCTTCTTTCAAGAATAAGCTTTATCAATTAGAACTTAAACTGAGCTATGTCACTTGCTTTCCGCGTTATCTCATCAGAAATCCGATTAGCCCGGAACAACTTTGCGAATGTTTTCGTAGCGAAATCAGCAAGATTGAAGATAGTAACGCGGCAAAAAACACCATGTACAAGGCGTTTGAAAAAACGTTAAACGACCAGCTTTCTGGGATTTACGATGCCTTTGACGATCTTTTGGTAGAACATGGCGCTCCAAACGAAAAAGCCGAAGATATTGTTTGGAAAAAAAATTATCCCACAAACGCTAATCAAAACATTTCAGAAGCGTTTGCATCTGGTCAACCTTTACCGTCTTTTGACAGCGACGAATACTATTATCCCGATTCTTCCGGTAGTTCGGTACCGCATATTCCAGAGCAACGATCAAGCCACTACCGTCCGCCTGTCAGTCAAACCGCCAGCAGACTATTTTCTCTTTTAAATCAAAACATAGCATCTGGACATACAGAAGCCGGGGATTATGCACAAACTCACCGCCAAGATCATAACGACTCTTACGACAGAACTTCCGAATACTCGGTCGATGAACTTCTCTCGGCCTTAACAAAATTACAAGCGTCTCAAAGTCTCCAACAATTACCGCAAGAAACGTCTTCTTTACTGCAATCCCAATTGGATGAGTCGGTTGCTTCTACGGGATTTTTCGGATCTAAAACGTTTTCTCAAGCTGACAAAACTAAACTGGATGTTTACGACCAGCTTTTTCAAGCACTTTTGAATGAAGTTATTCTGACGCCTAGTATTAAGTCTTATTTGGAAACCATCAAACTCCCATTGATGGCGCTAACCTTGCAAGACCCTAATTTTTTAGATACCGACGCTCACCCGGCGAGACACCTATTAAATCAGTTATTTTCGCTTGATAGCGCGGTTAACCAAAATAAGATAGTCAAAAATACGCAAATCAAGCAAATCCTGGATCAATTAATGTCGCGGATTGCTCAGGGTTCTATTACCAACCCCGATATATTTGCGAAAGCCAATGAAGAACTCAAAGAAATTTCAGTTCCTATTGCAAGATCCAGAGAAGCCAACATCCGCCGTGTCATCGAAATATACGAAGGCAAACAAAAGCTGGAGAAAGCAAGAACGTCTATCCAGCGCGAAATAGATATTCGCATCGGTGGCAAACACATTCCCGCAATCATCAAATCGCTCTTGGATTCGGGATGGCAACATTTGCTCGTGATGTCGGAGTTAAATGAAGACAAAATAAACCGACAAAGATATTTCAAAGTAATCGATGAACTGCTTGCGTGGTATCGCGACCTCGAACATTTTCCGGAAGATCAATTAGGCGCCATTGAAATGGAAATGGATTTCGTGGACGGAACGCTCGGTTCCGTTTGTCCGAATGCTTTTGTCCATAATAAAATAGTGGAAGAATTAAAAGAGACCTTATTAGGCTCAGGGACGCCGAGAAAAAGAAAGCCCTTGGATATGGTTATTGCCGAATTGAAAGCACGAGAAGACGAGCATGAGCATGTCTCCGATCGCTGGTTTCTCGAGGTAGACCAATTGGAAACCGGAGACTGGTTTACCTTCTCCCTTGAAAAAGAAGCGTTTGAGCCGCTTAAACTGGTTTGGATCGGAGAACTGCCGCCCATCTATGTTTTTGTTAATCGAGACGGCTACAAAAAACAAGAACTGACTCGAAATGATTTAGCGGAGTTATTACAAAGCGGCATTGTCACTAAAATCGAAAATCTCGATGAGCCCTTAATGGACAGGGCAACGACGACAATGTTGCAACAAATGCAAGAAAAACTGATTCACAGCGTCTCTCACGACCCGGTGACCAACCTGCCGAATCGAAAGCGCTTCATCACCTTATTGAAAGAATATATCTCTCGATTCGGCGCCTCCCAACATGTCATCGGTCATCTTGAAATCGAAGATTTCAGAATTATAACTAATGTCTGCGGATTAGTCGGCGGCGACCAGCTTCTTTTACAAGTCGCACAGATAATCAATAATGTACTTGTAAATGACGATGGAATCGTTTCTCGGCTCGGCGATAAAACATTCGGTTTTTTACTGAGAAATTGCATAGCTGAAAAAGGTTTTGAGATCTCTAAAGCTATTCGAGATGCTATTAACAAAGCCAATTTCGTATGGGACGATAAAAGTTACACCATCGGCGTTAGCATTGGTTTAGTGCCTGTTCTTGAAAACAGCCATAATGCGGAAGAATTGCTACAGAAAGCCGATTCCGTCAGCATTTCCGCAAAACGTTCCGGACATAATCGTATCCGTATATTTCAAGAAAACGATGAAACGCTGAGAACACAAACCGACATCCATGAATGGGCCGGACGGATCGACCGGATATTTTCCGAAAAACGGCTGTTTGCACGGTGCCAAAAGATAGCCCCGATTAATCCGGAAAAAAATACGCATACGCATTATGAAATTTTACTCGGGGTCAGGGATGAAGTCGGCAACATTATTCCACCCGACAATTTTATTCCCGCAGTTGAACGCTGTCAGAGAATGCCCGAAATCGACCAGTGGGTCGTTGAAAATGTTTTCCAATGGATTATTGAAAATAGAAAAGTTTTCGACACAATGGGCGGATTCGCGATTAATTTATCAGGTCAATCGCTTAATTCTGAAGATTTCCTCAGCTTTCTAAAAGAACGATTATCGGTTCAAGACGTCCCTGCGGAAAAAATAACTTTTGAAATTACGGAAACCGTCGCCGCCGGCAGTCTCGTGTTTACGAAACGATTTATTAAAGAAATTAAACATTTCGGCTGCAAATTCTCGTTAGACGATTTCGGTACCGGCTATTCGTCCTATTCTTATTTGAAGAGCTTGGATGTCGATTATTTGAAAATTGACGGATCTTTCATCAAAGACATCGCCAATAGTCCAACCGATGTCGTGATGGTAAATTCCATGAATGAGATTGCTCATTCTCTGGAACTCGAAACGATCGCCGAGTATGTTGAAAATATGAAAATCCATGCGATTCTAAAAGAAATCGGGGTGGATTTTGCGCAAGGCTGGGGCATTCACAAACCGATGCCCTTATCCGAACTACTCAACACGTTAGTTTAGGAATCGCTAAATTCCGCTACCAATTAATTACAACCTGAAACGCTTAATTTATTAAGAAATAGCAGACTACGCCAATACGATTTGCGTATCGAATTGATACTCTTTATCCAAACAGTGATCAAGCCATTTTTGCAAAAAGAAATTAAGCCGCCATTTATAGTTCATAATTTCCATGCATAAACCGACATCTTTAAAAACATGAGTTACGCTGGGCCTTGCGTGATCGCTTAATACTTCGGCCAACTGCGCATCGAAATACATCCTGATTATTACGCCGGGTTCTAATAATTCCTCCGGGTTTTTACTAAAGTAGTGGCTTAATTCAATTGTCAGCGTATAAGTCGTTTGTTCGATAACTTTAAGATGTAAAGTTGCGTTATTAGGCGCTTTACCTACCGCATCGTTTTTCACCGATTTTAGGTCGGGAATCAGCCGGAACAGCTTTTCGTAATTCGACGCGCAAACTTGTTCCAAGCAAAACGACTTATTAACTGGATTTAAAAAACTCATATCAGCTGATCAATCTTCCCGGTAGCTTGCATAAGCGCTGGCTGTCTCCCAAAGCACGACTTGAGAAACGTTAAATCCGGTTTTCTTTAAATGCTTAAATAGCATTTTACTGAGTACTTCAGCCGTAGGATGTTCGTCAAGCGCCCAAAATCGTTCATTATTAGCTGTTAAAACGGGTACCAGCGGGTCGTCTTTATGAAGCAGAAAATTGTGATCCAAATATTGGTCGACATAAGCTTCTACGCATTCTTTGATTTCGGAGAAGTCGCAAACCATACTTTGGTCATTGAGTGACTGCTGCTCAATCGAGATGGCCGCTTTGACACTGTGTCCGTGCAAATGGCGGCATTTTCCGGCATGGTTCATCAACCTGTGCCCGTAACAAAAATAAACTTCTTTGGTAATTGTATACATTTAATATTTTTTAATCTTCTTCGGGAATTTGACCCCGTAACTCCGTTGAAAGTAACATTTGTGCGCCTGTTATAACCACTTCTTCACCTTCTGCGAGACCTTCCACAATAAGATAGCCTTCCGGTATTTTTAAAAAGGATTTAATCGTCCGACGGGTAAATTTAACGCTACTGCTTTTAATATAGACATATTCTTGATCCATATACCAGATTAATGCAGATTCAGGAACGATAATACCGGATACTTTTTTCGAACGTTCAGGAATCCAGACTGTGACTTTCATCCCGATTCGAAGGCGATCTTCACTGATTAGAAAAAAATAACTTTCTCCCGGAAGGGAATTATCAACCTGACCCGATCGCGATAATAGTTTGGCAGGATAAGCCTGACTCCGATTCCCGTTTGGTTCGACGGCTATCGTATCTACTTTGTCATCCAACTGCTTATTGCTTGGCAAGATAATCTGTAATAACTTTTGTTGTCCTGATAAAAAACCCTCTAGCTTTTGTGCCTGCGGCATTAGGGCTAATTTAGCAAGCTCGCTACCCCATAGTAGACGTGCTTCATTCATTATCTTCATAAGCCTAACCTGACCGGCATCGACTATGGCTTGGTCGGATAACGCTTGCGTTTCTTGATCCAGTAAAAAACGTTTAGCAACCACACCGTTTTGAAACAACCCTTTCTGCCTGTCAAGATTTTGTCCGGCTTGTTTCAACCGAGCTTTTGCGCCGGAAAGTTCGGCTTGAGCAACGAGATAACGCTCCCTTAATGCCAGCAAAGGTTCGAAACTGACAACCTTACCGACAACCTCGAATTCCGCTTGATGGCGGACAGAAGAAACAACAATTGTTTTGAGACCTAGCGAAGCTTGTGCATTCTCATCCATAACGAGGATAGAAGAGAAACGAGGCTGTTGCTGAACGGACTTAGCCGACTCATCGTCGTCGGCATAGGCTGTAACTAAAAAACTGAATAAAAAGACTATAGCAACAGTAAAACGACGAATACTAACTTCTTCGGCAGGTTCAAGATAATCGGCAAGCAATTGTCTTCGTTTGTTGCGATTTAGTCGAATCACTTTTGCCATCTGAGTATGAATGAATTCGAATTTTTTAGCGCTTCCTTAGCCGTCGTAAACATCATTGAAAACGCCGACTTTAATCGCAAATTTTCATAAGCATGCAAATACAAAATAATTTTTATCTTATGATGCTTTGCTATGTATCTGACGGAAGAAACTCTCAACTTCCGAGGAATCCAACGCACTGCAAAGATACCATCCTTGCACCTCATGGCAATTCTTCGATTTTAAAAACGCCAATTGCCCTGGGGTTTCGACACCTTCGGCAGTCACTGCCATGCCCATACTCTCGGCTAAAGCTATAACTGCGCTCGCTATGGCGGTATTGCTCGCATCCTGCTCCAGATTTCGGACAAACATCTGATCTATTTTCAAGCGGTCGATAGGAAAGTTTTTTAGTAATCTCATACTCGAATAGCCGGTTCCGAAATCATCGATAGTCAATATAACACCAATCTTTTTGAGGGCTATTAACACGTCCAAAACAACGGACTCATCTTTGATAAGAATACTCTCGGTCAGCTCTATTTCCAAAATCTCCGGCGGTAAACCCGTGTCCGCCAGCATATTCAAGATCAATGAAGAAAAACCTTTCTGAAGAATCTGAACGGCAGACACATTGACCGCTATGCGAATCAACGGTAAATCTAATTTGTTACGCCAGTACTGCACTTGCGTACAGGCAGTACGCAGTACCCATTCACCGATTTTATTGATTAAACCAGTCTCTTCGGCTACCGGGATAAACTCTTCAGGATGAACCCGGCCTAACTCAGGACTATTCCAGCGCAATAAGGCTTCCAATCCGCTAAATAGCCCTGACGTTAAATCCAAGACCGGCTGATAATGCAATTCGAATTCGCTTCGTTCGATTGCCTTTCTTAGATGGGTTTCCAAGGAAAGCCTGCGAACAGCTATTGACGTCATACTAGCCGAAAAATAGCTGTATCGATTGCCCCCCTCTCTTTTTGAGTTATACATGGCCATATCGGCATGTTTGAGCAACTCTTCGGCTTCCTCGCCGTCATCGGGGTAAATAGCTAAACCGATACTACTTGTGGTAAAAAGTTCATGATTCTCAAATATATGCGCTCTACTCAAATTCACTCGGATACGCTCGGCAATAACGGCTGCGTCGTCCGAACTTTCAATCATCGACAAAAGCACAGTGAATTCGTCTCCGCCCAGCCTAGCCAGGGAAGTCCCGTCTTGATTCATCCCCGTGCGTGTCATCACGTCGCTTGCTCGAATACTTTCTAATAAACGTTTACCGGTTTCTTGTAAAACCAAATCGCCGACGTGGTGACCCAGTGTGTCGTTAATACGCTTGAAATCGTCGAGATCCAGAAATAAAACGCCAAGTTTCTTCTTTTGACGCTGCACTAAAGGAATAATATGCTGGAGGTGTTCAACAAAAAAATTGCCGATTGGGCAACTCTGTCAAACTATCGAAATAAGCCATTCGATGCAAGCGCTGTTCGCTTTCCAGAAGCCGTTTAGTCGTTTCACTGTATCTCAACATGTAACGCAAACGATGACCTAACAAGGGAATATTGATGGGTTTGGCGATAAAGTCGGTTGCTCCGACCTCATAAGCCTTGTCTATCGACTCCATATCTTCAAGGCTTGTCATCATCAAAATAGGGATATGCTCCCCTTTTTGTTGCGCTCTTAACGTTTCACAGACTTTAAAACCGTCAATTCCGCCGGGCATAATCACATCGAGCAAGATCGCATCGGCGCTATGCTCTAAGTATATACTCATACCTTCTTCGCCGCTCGCCGCCTCGATGATTGAAAATCCGATTGCCTCTAATGTCGTTGAAATCATATAACGAATTAAAGGATCGTCGTCTATAACCAGGATCGAGGCCTTATTCTTCACGCTTATAAGTTTCCTTCAAATACCACTAAATAGCCTCAAGATAGGCAGATAATGCAGTCGTTGTTATACTAAATTGTTGTCGCATTTCCGTTACTACATGATTCGATTTATCAAAACGTTGCTGCCTTGCTTCGGTTTCAACTGTTCTACACATTTCCGCCAATCGTGATGCTCCGATCTGAAGACTGCTTGATTTTAGCGTATGCGCCGCTTCTTTAATACTCTCAATGTTCCCTTGTTCCCATGCCTTTTCTAAATTCGTCAACAGTGTGCCTGCATTGGTTAAATAGAGTTCTATTAAACGCTGCATGATTTGCTTACTATTTCCGGGATATAAGGATTGCAGTCCTGCCAAAGCGTCCGGCGTAAACACTGGCGGCGTATTTTTTTCGGATTCAGCGGGCGTGTGTTTCGATTTTTCCTTATCATCGACAGACAGCCACGTGGTTAAAATATGTTGCAAATCTTCGGTTTTAAAAGGTTTCGGTAAATAATCGTTCATCCCGGCTTTAAGGCATTTTTCTCGATCCCCTTCAATTGCATTAGCTGTCAACGCAACAATTGGAAAATGCGGCAATAAACCTTTTTTTTGTTTTTCTCTTATTTCTGCAGTGGCGGCATAACCGTCCATTATCGGCATCATGCAATCCATTAATACGAGATCATACCTTTGATTTTCGGACTTTTCGACAGCTTCCTGTCCATTGTTGGCAATATCGACTTGACATCCGAAGCTTTCCAGCATTAGCAGCACAACTTCTTGATTAACGACATTATAATCCACTAATAGAATTTTAGCATCGAAACCGCCTTGAGCGTTATCCGGCGCTACGGTATCTTCTACAGGAACGCTGAATTCATTGGATTCTCCCGATAATGCCTTCACCAGCGATAGATACAAATCGCTTTTTCGTATCGGCTTCGTTACATAAGCAGAAAACCCTGCCTTTTTAGCTTCCAACGCTTCGCCTTTATAAAGCGTCGACGTCAACATGACCATCGGAGTTGACGCTATCGCACTATCCTCCTTGATTCTCTCGCCTAACTCAAGACCGTTCATATTTGCCATCTTCATGTCGATCAACGCCAAATTATAAGGCTCTTGCTTTGCAACAGCCTCTTTCATAGCAACTAAGGCTTGCGCCCCGTCTTTTACAAGATCGGCGCTTAGTCCCCAAGAACAGGCATAATTATAAAGTATATCGCCGTTAGTCTCGTTATCCTCTACAATCAATAACTTAAACCCAACCAAGCCGTCAATGTCTTTACACATTTGTTGAGTCGATAATTCGGAAGATTTTAAAGGAACGACAAACCAAAATGTTGAGCCTGAATCCACTTTACTTTCAACCCCGATTTCACCTGCCATCAATTCAACTAATTGTTTAGAAATGGCAAGACCGAGTCCGGTACCGCCGAATTTACGTGTAGTGGAACTGTCGGCCTGAGAAAAGACCTGAAATAAACGAGGTATAATGTCTTCCCTGATACCGATACCCGTATCTTTGACTAAAAAACGAATAGATTCGGGTTTGAGATTTTCAGCCGATTCCTTTAAGTCGGTAAATTCCGGCATCACATCCAAAATGATCTCGCCTTTTTTCGTAAATTTAATCGCGTTACCGATCAAATTGCTTAATATCTGCCGAAGTCGGGTGGGATCGCCCTGAACATACTCAGGCACTCTCTGATCGATCCGGTAACTGAGTTCAAGATTTTTACTGTGCGCCCGCTCTGCAAAAAGTTCGATGCTATCCTCTATGAGCGTATGTAAATTAAAATCCAACGTTTCCAACTCGAAGTGACCGGCTTCGATTTTAGAAAAATCGAGAATGTCGTTAATGATCGAAAGCAGCCCCTTACCGGAATTATGCACGATCTCGGCACAGCGTTTTTGTCGAGCCGTTAATTGCGTACTCAATAGGATTTCCGCCATTCCAAGCACGCCGTTCATCGGCGTTCTAATCTCATGGCTCATGTTAGCCAAAAACTCCGATTTTGCTGCATTCGCAGCCTCAGCTTCTTCTTTTGCCGTTAACGCTTCTTTAACCGCTTGTTTAAGTTCGGCGTTTGTCTCATACAGCTCCGATGTCCGTTCTTTGATCTGAAGTTCTAAATTTTCACGGTTTTTATCGAGCAGACTATCGCGCTCTTCGATTTCCGCTAACATATCGTTGTAAACGTCTACAAGACGACCGAATTCGTCGTTACTGGTTTTATTAACTCTTACATTGTAATTTTTTTCATCGGCAACCGTTTGCATCGCTTGCATTACATTTAATAACGGATCTGAGAATATTTTTTGCAACCGAGTGGATATAAGCAAAATCAACCCGAACGTCACTATGAAAATAATAAAAATAATGCGGTAAAAACTCGCCAAGAACTTATTTAAATCACTCAAATCGTCAACCAACTCGAGCACCCCGACGATTTGATTATCAACCATAATCGGATGAAATAAATGCAATTGCCGGTCCTGATCGTATTGAAAAGTCTCCCTATAACCATATGAGTTCAACGACTTATAACTAACCCCCAAAAACTGTTTAACATCATTAACGATCATATCGATCAAATCCGATGCTTTCCCTTCCTCTCCTGCCGGTTTAGTGTGTTTAACCCACCTCATCACACCTTGCGAATCCGCAAGACTCCCGGTTTTAAAGGCTGTTTTATACTCGGCTATGATTTCGTTGTTATCGTTAAATAAAAACGCAGCGATAATCCCCGGCCTAGTTTTCAAAACGTTGAGCGTTTCTTTTGCGGTCCGGTAATCCATAAAGGCCAACGCGGAAGAACTATTCCACGCTAACATCTCAGCAAGCGCCGATAATTGCTGCTCTGTTTGATTTTTTCGTGTGGAATATTCGTGAAAGGTAATCGCAGAAGCCACAAATGTAAGCGCAACGAATGCAGACAAACTGATGATAAGCACCAGCTTGTCCCGAATAGAAATATTTCTAAAATTAAATATGCTAAAGTCGAATGGCTTCATTTGAGTTTATGGATTAAAAATGGTCGCCAACTTCAAGACTCTGGAGCTGATTTCCAGCCCGGCTAATTTAACTGCATTCAAATTAATCTCAATATTAACTTTTCCTTCTAATACTTTAAAAACAACCATACCGGAGTCGACCAAAAAATGATTGTCGTCATCACTTACAGTTAATATAGGCTGATTTTTGATTTCGTTTAATAATTGTAATACCGTACTTCTATCGAGACCGCTGATAAAAAGCAAATGACATTGCGTGAAATTTTTTAACCGCATTAAATGAACCGATTTTATACGTTTTCGTCCCGACAGGCATCGAATCCAGCCTGTCGAAAGCTTGTTGCATGACGTTATCGCCTATAACACAGAGCCGGATCTCCGATTCGTTCGACATCAAACTATTTGGCCACTCGGTAAATCTAGCCAAATTTAGTGTTAACGCCGTTATAACCGTAAACTCCTCCGCCGGATCCGCTGCCGCCGCAGAGTTAATAACGGATAACACCACGAGGTAAGCTATCAAAAAACTGCTTTTTATCTTAGGCTTAAGATTTTTCAGCATTTCGGACAACTTAAAAATCGAACGCAATTTTACCGTAAACAGAACGAGGGATTTCGCTAGGTACAACGAAAACCTCGTCCACATATTCCAGATGGCGGTCTGCGAGCAAATTTTGCCCTACCAACGATAGCTCTAAATTTGACATCGGCTTCCAAGCAAGCCTGGCATCAAGGGTTACATAACCTTTTATTGTTGTGGTATTAGCACCGCCGACTACCGTCGGAACAGTCACAATGGCATCGCTGTTATATCGTAGCCATAAATCGAAATTGATATTGTCTGCCGGATTAATAAGGGCACGGAGTGACACTTTATTTTGCGGGCTTACCGGTTGCGTGGCAACTTGTAACGTTCCGGCAAATTCGGTTTTCAAAAAGCTATAATTTAAATCCCAGCGCCACCAATCGGACATTTGCCATATCGTGGAGGTTGAAAAGCCGTATGTCCGACCTTTACCGGTATTTTGGAATACTAACGGTAGATGCAAATGGGGCTGCAGAATTCCATCGGTCCCGGGTGACACGAATGTCGGAACATCAGACAAGGAAGCAGTATCCCGTAATTTATCGTAATCGTTGTAAAATGCAGCGAAGTCGAATGACGCTTTCGGTGAAAAAGTAAATCGATAGCCGAGTTCGTAAGTTAACTCGACTTCAGATTGAAAAGCCTTATTTCCGTTAATGGAGATTTCCATAGGTAATGAAGCACCGCCAAATTGTGCTAACGGCGGACTCGGCAAAATAGCGCGCAACAAATCGACATCCTGTTCGGCTCGAGCCGGTGTCCTGACAGATCGGGAAAAAGCCGCCCAGACCCGTTGTTTAGGACTTGGCGCCCACATCAAACGGGCCGTAGGCTGACCTTCAAAACCGGTATAGTCGTTATGTTCGAATTTCGAACCAATCGTCAGCCACAATGCATCCTCTACCAAGGTGAATTCATCCTGCAGAAAAGCACTGAATAACTGGGTATTTCGACGAGAAGGCGTTAAAGCCGTTAATTGTGTCGTGTTGAATTGATCCATGTTTGTTCGATATCCCAGCCCCCAAATAAAATCCTGACTATCTGTCAATTCAAAACTATTCTGAAAATCTATATCAAAGGTGTCTAACGATTGCTGACTGAAAAACTCATTTCGGCGTGTGTGATCGTAGTAAAATTGCAAAATGTATTCGGCTGTAGTTGAATACTTATGCCTTAACCGAGATGTTATATTCCATCCTTCATTGTAGGCTTGATCGCTGATTGTTTGATTGAAAGTCGGCGGAATGAAATTCGGAGTCATCAGCGTTTGATTTATATCGGTATGGTATAAATCGCCTTGCAAGGTAAGTTCATCCTGTTCCGTAAGTCTCGAATCTATCCGAAACCCGCCTTGTTGCTTCGACCAATCATCCCCAGCATTGGTATTTTTACCCGACGTTTTGAAATTATCGCGCTGAAAACCTTTAGCATATATGCGACCGTAAGTGTCGTCTCCGAGTTTTTTTCCGTACCTAAGCGAGCCGAAACCGGTTTCGTATGAACCGCCTCCCGCAGTTAATAAGCCGCCCTGTGTTTTTTCGGCATCCTTGGTTATGATGTTAATAACCCCATTCACCGCATTAGCACCCCATAGAGTAGCACCAGGGCCTCGGATGACTTCGATACGATCGATATCTTCAATCATAACATCTTGGGCGTCCCAATAGACCCCCGAGAATGCCGGCGTATAAACACTTCGCCCGTCAATTAAAACTAAAAGTTTATTCGCCGAGCTTCCGTTAAATCCACGAGACGTTATCGCCCATTTATTTGAGTTTATCCGGGCAACATCAATACCCGGCACCATACGTAATGCTTCAGGCACATTAGTAACACCCGATCGTTTTATATCTTCGCTACTGATTACAAAAATCGCAGAAGGAGCATCGGATAAAGCTTGTGCCTTTTTTGATACAGACGTCACTTTTACATTGAGCAAATCCGCCATATCCAATTGAGTCACATCTTTCTGCTTATCCGGTTGCGATTGAATTTCAGCCATTCCCGACTGTGCAACCCAAAAAAATAGAAATAAGAAGAGGTTCTTTTTATGCATGTGGATTTACGAAAAAATTATCTTGCAACCGGTTAATGTTGATTCAGCACATAAAACTAAGTGCGTTGAATACCGTTTCAAATCGAGGCTTACCTCTAATTAAAACCCAGTTTTATAGTATAGATAAGTCTTCTGTTTTGTCTGCTTAAGCCCTTAATTATTGCGATGTATTTCTCGAAAAAAACGTCACCTGCATCCATTTAAGGATCCTGTTGTGAATGTGTTATGAAACCACCGAACTAGTAATAACTCGGTTTTGTTTGAACGTGGGCAATGAGTGCGGGTATGTTTTTGCGAATTAATCCGACTTCGGATCAATTTTTAAGGGGAAACTATTTTTGCTAGTTTTAAGACTCTGGAATTGATTTGTAACCGAGCTTTTTTGACGGCATCAAGGTTTATTTGCATACTGACCTTACCGTCAACTATTTTCAATATCACCATACCGCCGCTTTTTATAAAATCGTCATCTTCACCTATTGTCAAGATGGGTGACATTTTGATTTCGTCGATCAGCTGAATCGTTTTATTTTTTTCCATTCCGCTCACAAATAGCAATTGGCACTGATTAAGATCCCTGATTCTGGTCAGGTTTATCACCGTAATGGTTTTTTTGCCGATTGTTTTCTTTTCCACCCCGGAAAAAGCGTCATGAATTACATTATCCCCGAGTGTACACATCGTTATGACTGATGAATTTGCTGTAAAACCATCGGGAGGCCACTCGGTAAAACGGGCAAAATTCAGGGACAAGGCTGCTTTTACTGTGTACTCTTCAAGGGTATCGGCCAGCGCGGTGCGAAAACTTCCGCATTCCATAAGGAGGAAAATCATCAACACAGGCGCTATTTTAATTGCGCTAAAGAGCGTATTAACCGTTGAAATAGTATGATTAAGCATTAAAACTCAAATTTAATTTTACCGTAAACTCCGCGCGGTATTTCTGTGGGCAAGATGTAAGTTTCTTCGATAAACTCTAAGTGCCGGCTATCCAGCAAATTCTGACCTGTTACCGATAACTCAACAGCCGGATGAATTTGACATCCTATTCTAGCATCCAATGTGACATATTCGTTTATTGGAACGACATCCAGCGTTCTTGCTGATGCAGCTCCTGCTTTACTATTGTATCGAAACCAAAAATCCAAATTGACTTTATCGATAGGCGTAAGTAACGCTCTTAAGGAAACCTTGTGTTTAGGACTTATCGAATTGATTACTTGCGTCAGGGCATCTTGGGAAAATTCGGCATTAAAAAAACTGTAAGTGCCGTCCCATCGCCACCAATCGGTCATTTGCCATACCATTGATGTTTCAAAACCGTAACTTTTGCCGCGACCTTCATTGGTAAAGAAGAACGGCAGATTGCCCGCCGTTTGCAAAGTACCGGGAGACGAGGTTCTCAAATTGTTGTAGTCGCTGTAAAAAGCGGTCATATCCAGCGATGCCCTATTTGCCAACGTGAACCGATAACCGAGTTCGAAAGATAATAACTCCTCAGCATTGTATTGTCTGTTACCGTTCAGGGTAAAGGGCAGCGTTAGATTATTCGGCGGCGGTAATGTAAAAATGCCTTCCAACAACCGTATATCGTTTTCCCCTCTTGAAGGCGTTCTCACCGCTCTTGAAACGGAGGCCCAAACGCGCTGTTTAGAACTGGGAGCCCACATCAACTTGGCAGAGGGCTGGCCTTCAAAACCAGTGTAATCGTTATGTTCGAATTTCGAGCCGATCGTCAGCCATAATTTGTCGTCAATCAACATAATTTCATTTTGTAGAAAAGAACTGAACAACTGCACATTTCGTTTGCTTGGATCGAATTGGAAAAAAGGAGTCGAATTAAAACTGTCAAAATTAGCGCGATACCCTAAGCCCCAAATAAAATTTTGATGCGGTGTAATTTGAAAGTTATTTTGAAAGTCGATATCTAAAATATCGAGCGCTTGGCCTATCGTAAATTCCTTGCGCTCAGTATGATCGTAATAAAACTGCAACGAATACTCTGAAGTACTGGAGAGAATATGTTTATAACGGGATGTTAGATTCCAACCGGCAACGCTAGCGTTATCATCGGCTCGGTTTAAAAACGGTGGCGCAAAATCAGGCAATAAAAAACTTTGATTTAACTGATTTTGGTAAAGATCGCCTTGAAAAGTAAGCTCATCCTGATCGGATAGCCGAGAATCGACGCGAAAACCGCCCTGCTGACGACTCCAGTTATCTTCGGTATGACCACCGTCTAAAGCATTAAAATCGGAACGGGTAAATCCTTTGGCATAAACGCGTCCGTAGGTATCTTCCGTCAATTTTTTCCCGTAACGCAAAGCGCCGAATCCCCTTTCCAAATTTCCGCCGCCTGCGGTTAATAAACCGCCTTGCGTACTTTCCGACGTCTTCGTAATAATGTTGATAACGCCGTTAACGGCATTTGCGCCCCATAAGGTTGCACCCGGCCCTCGGATCACTTCGATGCGGTCCACATCTTCCAACATGACATCCTGTGCATCCCAATACACGCCCGAGAAGGAGGGTGTATAGACGCTTCGTCCGTCGATTAAAACCAGCAACTTGTTCGCAAAACCGCCATTAAATCCTCTTGCGGTGATAGCCCACCGGTTTGCGTTAATCCTTGCAACATCGATACCCGGCGCCATTCGTAATGCTTCCGGCACACTTGTAACCCCCGTGCGCTTGATGTCTTCATTTGAAATAACAAAAATCGCCGACGGCGCATCGGAAAGCGCCTGCGTTTTTTTAGAAACCGAAGTCACCTTTACTTTTAGTAGCTCGGCCATATCGAGTTCGGTTACATCTTTATTATTCACTTCTGCCGATTCGGTTTGCGCCCAGGACATCGAGCATAAGCTGAAAAGCAAAAATAGTTGGAAAGATTTCATTACCATTACGTACTCACGGGACCAAATGATACACGGTTGTTACGAGAAATAGTTAGACCGATGGAATTGCGTTGCAAAATCATCGATTCCGTCAATTTCTACAAAAAACAGTCATCATTAGCTTAATTTATCAAAAAATCTGGGCAAACTGTCACAATTTCATGATTCCATAGTAAAAATGGCTTAACAATATACTCCTAAGCAGCTTTGTGCTTTACACCAACAGGACCTTCACTAGACTAAATTCTAATAAAAGGAATCGATTGTGCCTGCTTAATCAAAAGACAAGTCGTTAATACGATAACGTTAAAGTATAATGCGAATATCATCTAAAACCGCTCAATATTCATCCAAGAGCCCACTCATCCCGTAGCCGTCGAGAACTTGAATGACAAACCTCCCAGCAGATTTAAAATACGCCCCGACCCACGAGTGGGTTAGTGTAGAAGAAGATCAAATAGTCCGCGTCGGTATTACCGATTTCGCCCAGCAGCAATTAGGCGACCTTGTTTATATACAACTCCCTGAAATGGACCGTACTTTGTCAGAAAACGAGCAATGTGCTGTTGTGGAATCGGTGAAGACGGCGTCCGACTTATTCAGCCCTGTATCAGGCAAAGTCGTCGCTATCAACTCGGCAATCGTTGATGAGCCCGAAAAAGTTAACGAAAACGCCTTCGGTACTTGGTTATTTTGCATAAAAGCCGACGATCTGTCCGGCTTGGACAAGCTCATGAGTGCTGACGAATATCAACAGATGATCGACGAGTAAGTCCATCTTTACCGCACAATTTTTTCAAGCAAGCGACTCTAAATAAAAATGGCTAATCAAAATGCTAAAGGACTCAAGCGCATTCTTAATGCGTGTGTATTTTCTTACTATGGCTACAAAGCAACCTGGGAACATGAAGAGGCTTTCCGGCAGGAAGTCCTCTTGTTTATCGTCACCACACCGTTAGCCTTGTGGCTAGGGCAGACTGTCATCGAAAAACTACTATTAGTCGGTAGTATCGTGTTGGTGCTGCTTGTCGAACTGCTTAACTCAGCGGTTGAAGCTGTTGTAGACCGCGTAGGGCTTGAACATCACGAATTATCCGGCAGAGCCAAAGACATCGGTTCTGCCGCCGTCAATCTGTCGCTCATTTGGGCGGCAATCACTTGGATATCCATCTTATTTTTACGGGGAATGTAATGAGCGCCTTAATTTGCGGTTCTATGGCATACGACACCATCATGGTGTTTCACGATAAATTCAAAAATCATATCCTGCCGGAAAAAGTACATATCTTAAATGTTTCTTTTTTAGTGCCCGTCATGCGCCGAGAGTACGGCGGTTGTGCAGGAAACATTGCCTACAACCTTAATCTATTGGGCGAACAACCCTTAATTATGGCGACAGTCGGTCATGATTTCGAACCTTATACCCAGTGGTTGGGACAAAACGGCTTATCGAGCGAATTTATCAAAGTGTTAGATAACAGCTATACCGGACAAGCCTATATCACCACCGACGAAGAAGGCAACCAAATTACCGCCTTTCATCCCGGCGCGATGAACTTCTCTCACCTGAATTCGGTGCCGACCACGAGCGATATTAAAATCGGCATCGTTTCGCCGGACGGAAAAGAAGGCATGATGTTACACGCCTCCCAATTCAAAGACTTGGATATTCCCTTTATTTTCGATCCCGGTCAAGGCATGCCGATGTTTAACGGCGATGAATTACTTGCATTACTTGAACAGGCCACCTGGGTGACTTTAAACGACTATGAGTCCGAATTGATGCAAGAACGAACCGGCTTATCGCTGGAAGAAATCGCTGAAAAAGTTGAAGCCCTAATTATCACCTTAGGTAGTAAAGGTTCGAAAATTTATACCCAAGGCCGTTGTATCGACATTCCAGCCGCAAAACCTAAACAACTTCTCGACCCGACCGGATGCGGCGATGCTCACCGCGCGGGTTTGCTATACGGTCTATTGAATGATTTAGACTGGGAAACCACAGGCCGTGTCGCATCGCTGATGGGCGCCATAAAAATCGAACATAACGGGACCCAAAACCATTCATTCAGCATGAATGATTTTCAGCAGCGCTATTTCGAAAATTTCGGATCGTCTTTTTAATCCCCTTTCGGTACATGCTAAAAAATACTCAGACTTTATTGGAGCTTATGGCGCAATTGCGTCATCCCGAAACGGGCTGTCCTTGGGATGTAAAACAAGACTTCAACAGTTTAAAGCCTTACGTTATCGAAGAAGCCTATGAAGTTGTTGACGCAATCGAACGTAACGACCTTGACGACTTGCGAGGCGAACTAGGCGACCTGCTTCTGCAAGTGGTTTTTCATTCGCAAATCGCTGCCGAACAAGGCCATTTTACCTTTGAAGAGGTATCCGAAGCGATTTGCGACAAACTGGTTCGCAGACATCCGCATGTCTTCGCCGATGCCGTTTTTGCAAACGACGCCGAACGGCATCAAGCCTGGGAACAAGCCAAATCCGACGAACGTCTGGAAAAAAACAAAGTGACGGTACAAACCAGTGTACTCGATGGCGTACCTGCTAGTTTACCGGCCTTACTCGAGTGCGAAAAAATCCAAAATCGCGCTGCCAATTTCGGTTTCGATTGGACCTCGGTAGAACCGGTTTTCGACAAAGTCCAGGAAGAGTTGGATGAAGTCAAAGAAGCCTGGCTTTCCGGCGACCAAGTTCACATCGAGGAAGAAATCGGCGACTTGTTGCTGGTTGCCGTTAATTTGGCCCGCCATTTAAAGGTTAACCCTGAACTGGCGCTAAAGAAAAGCACACAAAAATTCAGCAAACGCTTTCACTATATCGAACAACAAGTGGCGGCAAGCGGACGGGATTTGAGAAACTGCGAACTCGCCGAACTCGACACCTATTGGGACGAAGCCAAGATAGCGCTTAAACCAAAACGTTAAACCTTTTCATTGTTATAAGACGGAATACCGAAGCTTAGCGGACATAAAAGATTTACCGCTCCGACTTACATAGATATATTGATTTGGTCTTTTAAAGTCTGAGCCGTTCGTGCTGAGCGAGTCGAAGCACGGACCGCCTTTCGACAAGGTCAAGCCAATCGGAAGTTACGACCACAGGGGAGAATCGATAATATCGACAATCTCATCAAAAAACTCACGTTTAACCCACTGTCATAACTTGTAGTAAAACCTTTTCTCGATAAAAAGCGGGATTTATTTTCCTATCCCTCGAAATCCTTTTATGATGTAGTCTGTTGAACACCTGATTTTTTTACCAAGAGGTAATCTTTATGCGCCAGGATGATGGTCGGGAAAGTGAGAATATTGAAGATCGTCGCGGAGCAGGCGGCGGATTCGGCAGGCGTGGCTTTCCAGGTGGCGGACTTGGGATTGCAGCAGCAGCGGTCATCGCCTTATTATTAGGCGTCGATCCAAGAGTCGTACTAAACACCGTCGGACAACTCTCCAACCTAGCGCCTGAGCAACCTAGCGGCCCGGTCAGAAGCAATCCGCAAGATGAGAAGACAAAAAAATTTATGTCTATCGTTTTGGCGGATACGGAAGACGCCTGGGGAGCCATTTTTAAACAAGCGGGCAGCCGCTATGAAGAACCTAAATTAGTATTATTCAGCGGACAAGTACAGTCCGCTTGCGGTTATGCCCAGTCGGCGATGGGACCCTTCTATTGCCCAGGCGACCGTAAACTCTATCTCGATATGAGCTTTTTCAACGACCTTGCTACTCGGCACGGCGCGCCGGGAGATTTTGCCCAAGCCTATGTCGTCGCGCACGAAGTCGGACATCATGTTCAAAATCTTTTGGGCATAGCCGATCAAGTTCAGGCTACTCAACAACGCGCCGGAAAATCGCAAGGCAATCAATTGCAAGTCCGCATGGAATTGCAAGCCGATTGTTTTGCCGGCGTCTGGGCCAATAAAGCCAACCAGTTCCGCCAAATCCTGGAACCCGGCGATCTTGAAGAAGCCTTAGCCGCCGCCAGCGGCGTCGGCGATGACCGTCTGCAAAAACAAGCGCAGGGTTATGTTGTGCCGGAATCGTTTACCCACGGCAGTTCGGAACAACGGGTGCGCTGGTTCACGATTGGCGCAAAAACCGGCGACATCAACCAATGCGATACTTTTAAGGCAAAAAATCTTTAACCTCAGAACTCTTAGTTAAAATCGCAAACTTTGACTCTATGAAAAAACTGGTAATTTACAACCACGGCAAAGACAGTACGCCCTGGGGCGAAAAAACGCTGGCGTTCGCGGAAGTTGCCGAACGACACGGTTATGCCGTGGAAAGCCCTGATTACCGAAGTCAAATGAATCCCGACGCCCGTGTCGAACAATTATTGGCAATGGATTGGTCGAACTACGCCCAAATCGTATTAATCGGATCAAGCATGGGCGCCTACGTGGCAACCGTCGCTGCGGAACAAATACCTGCCGCTGCCGGTCTGTTTTTGCTAGCGCCCGCATTTTATTTACCCGGCTATCAACGGACCGAATTTAAACCGTTAAAACACACGCGGGTCTATCACGGCTGGCAGGATGACATCGTCCCGCCTGAAAATGCTTGGCAATTTGCCGAACGGTATCGTTGCCGGTTGTCGATGCTTAATTCAGACCATCGCTTAATCGACCAGATACCTTTTTTAACCGGCGAATTCGACCGCTTCCTGCAAGAAATTCAAGAATAGACCATTTTAGATTCGGTCCAGTGAAGTCTTAACTCCCGTTCTCCCTTGTGCCCTTATATGTTTAAAAGAGCAAAAAGAGGTTAGGGGAGATTTTCTAACCTCCTTTTTTCAAAGGGGGAAGTTGGTTTAGCTTAACGGGATCGGTGTCGACAACTCGCTACACAGAACGGTAGCGATACCCAACAGGTCGATAAATTATTATTCTTTTAGATTCACCATATCCAACAACTCGCTGTCCTCGGCTTAAAGAATATAGCCATCGCCGATATCGATTAGCTCTTCCCCTTCACAATCTTCATTCATCGTTTAAGCATCACTTCGACTTAGTGAAAAATCGGCAACAACCCACTGTATTACAGTGTCGATTATTATTTCCTGCTGCAAAATGGGTATTGAACCGGACACATAATCTTCATGACTGGGATTCGGTAGCGTTAGGCTTGATAGTAATGCGGTTCGACAACTGGCAAGTATTGTTGGAAACAGAATCCGTGTTCAGGTTTTACGCGTTGCAAATAAATCATGAAACAACTCATGATTATCCCGTTTTCTGAATACGTGAAATTGGTCGTCGAAATGCTCTCTAACAACTATCTTACGGTTTTCCAATGCTTGTATGAGTACGCCCATCGCCATAAAGGTTTTGCTCGGTATGTTAACTGTTTGCATCTCTTCACTGAATTGCTTTAACTGCGCTTGCTGCACCGCTAAATCTTGATATTCACCGAGGACGTCTTGGAGACGTTTAAGCGATTTGATTAATTGTTCCAACGGCTTTTCAGCATAAAGAGGTTTGAAAAATTCGATTAAATAGCGCAATTTTTTACATGTTTTTCTAAGCTGGTGCAACGCCTCGGGCCGTGAATCTTTGTCGATCACCTCACCTTGTTTGATGACTTGTTTGTAAGCTTTCCAAATCCGGTTATCGGCAAACTGTTTTACAGACAACGGCATTATCGTTTCCGCCGAAACTATCGGTGAATTCGACGACAGATACTGTTCCCATTCTGTTAACATCGTTAAGTATTTACTTGAGCGAAGCTTTTTAGCCAACTCTTTGTGCGATTTCTGCTTTTTTTGCAGTAAAAAATTATTGAGCGGATTTAGACTTTGACGAATATCGGGGGGAAGTTTCTTTTTGTATTTGTCGAAATTCAGTAAATAAACGTCTAAATCTCGTGATTCACACGTGATCTTACCTAGCCATGAAAAAAAGACTTTATAACGTGAAACAAGGTCTTCCGGTAACAGCGTTTTGACCTGCCCGAGAGCGGTACGCGTTCGTCTCACGGCCACACGGAAATCATGTAAAAACTCGCTATCGATATCGCCGATAGCGCCTTGTTCGTTTACTTTGATTGTGCGAAGTAAATTGCTGAAAATTAATTTACAGGCGGCATCGGCTTGCATTTCCGGCGTAAGCAATATTTCCAATTTCGACGAATAATCCTTCGGGCGCCGCCCTTGAAGCCGTAATGCCTCCAGCATAACGGGTTTTTCAGATAGCTTTGCATCCATCTTTTTGATTAGCAGTTCATTTACCTGAGCCGCTATTTTATCGTAACCTTTTACCGGATATATCGTCACGCGACTATTTAACAACTGGAATTCTTCTATCAGCAAGCGAAGTACGATTTTGTCGTCTTCATTGTGGACAAAAATTTGATACGCTTCGCATTCCAATGTCGAAACCGTTAGTAATGCCCGCATCTCAAGCAACGGCTCTAAGATTTGCCGCACCTTACCGGGATTGAATTGTTTGCTGAACGACGGGACATCAAACAGGATTGAGCTAGCGGCTATTTCGCCGCTTTTTTTTTCGGTTAACGTGAAGATCGATGTTTGTCTGGATCGGTTGAATTCGCAAATTAAATTGTTCCGGTATAAACGCCAATCGAAGCTGTCGTAAAAAGTTTTCAGTAAATACTGCTTCGAAAAAAGCTGTAGTGCAACCTTCTCACCCAATTGTTCGATTACGCCTTCAGCCTTTAAATTTGGCGGCAACTCTAAATTTGAAACCTTCATAGTGAATGAAAAAAGCCTTTTTGCAATGATCGATTACACATTACTGTAATAATATAGTATTAACATTTGATGACAATATCGCGAGATAGTTCTCACTTGCAATAAAAACCTATACTTATGTGTAAATATTATGCACAAAAGACTTCGGACTATGCTGGGCTTTAGTTTTTTAAAGCTTTTATCATTAAATTCATTAACCAAAAGGCATTCACATGAGTAGAGAATTATGGTTGCTTAGGCATGCTAAAGCCGAGCGTTACGACGGTATGGAAGATTTCGACCGTTCGCTCAAAAAGCGCGGCAAACGCAATGCCAAACGTATCGGCGAATGGTTAATAGAGCAAGATTTGGTTCCAAGCTTAGTTATAAGTTCGCCCGCGGTTCGCGCCATTATGACTGCAAAAATCCTCTGCGAAACAATTGGGTTTGACCTCGATAGCATTAAACTGGAAAAGCGCTTGTACGATGAAGGTTTATCGCGCGTAAAATCAGTGCTGGTCGACGTTCCACCCTCTGCAAGTACCGTTTTGGTTGTAGGTCACAATCCGGAACTCGAAGATCTCCTCTCATTTCTGGTTAAGCCTGCCGAACTGCCCGACACAAACAAACTATTACCGACAGCGGCACTGGTAAGACTGGCTTTGCCTGATGACTGGACACAATTGAGCGCTCACTGTTCAACGTTATTGTCCGTCACTTACCCTAAACTTCTCGACCAAGAAGATAACATCGCTATCGACTAAATTATTACATTGTCATATTTCTGTCATAAAACAGTCCTAAAATGAAAACAAGCTATTCGAGCACAACAGCTTAAAGTTATTTTTATCTTTCAACTTGAGAATTAACAATGAGAAAATTCTTTATTAAAAAATCGGCTATCGCGGCACTTGGATTTGTTTCTGCCGGATTAGTCGGCAATCCCGCCTATGCCGTTCAGACAGTGGAAGCCGGTTTACCCGACTATCAAGCTGCCAGCGGCATTTCCGGCAACTTATCGAGCGTAGGTTCAGATACTTTAGCTAATCTGATGACGCTTTGGGCGGAAGACTTCAACCGCTCCTATCCGAACGTCAACATTCAAATCCAAGCCGCCGGTTCATCTACAGCACCGCCTGCGTTAACTGAAGGCACATCGAATCTTGGTCCGATGAGGCGGGAAATGAAAGACGATGAAATCGAGGCGTTCGAAGGCAAATACGGCTACAAACCGACCGCCGTTCCGGTCGCTGTCGATGCCCTAGCCGTTTTAGTCAACAAAGATAATCCTGTCAAGGGTTTGACAATGGAACAGGTCGACGCCGTTTTTTCGTCAACAAATAAATGCGGAGGCTCGGCCAGCATTGAAACTTGGGGCGACGCCGGTGTTGCCGCATGGGGCGCGAAAAGCATTCAATTGTACGGACGCAACTCGGTATCCGGCACTTACGGCTATTTCAAAGAACACGCGCTTTGCAAGGGCGATTTCAAAAGCAACGTGAATGAGCAACCCGGTTCCGCGTCGGTCGTTCAATCTGTTACCGAATCGGTCAACGGAATTGGTTACTCCGGCATGGGCTATAGCACTTCCGGTGTTAGGCTTGTCCCGCTGGCAAAAAAAGGCAGCACAACCTTTGTTGAAGCAACACCGGAAAATGCACTTAACGGAACTTATCCCTTGACCCGTTATCTGTTTGTTTATGTTAACAAAAAACCGAACCAACCGTTACCGCCATTGGAATATGAATTTATCAAAATGGTTTTATCTAAAACCGGTCAGCAATCTGTAATTAAAGACGGTTACATTCCGTTACCCGCAAAAATCGCTGATAAGGCATTAGCCTCTTTAAAATAAGCCAATTTGTTCCGATAACGTTTATGAACAATAAACTAAAAGTTATAGTCCCTTATCAATACATCATCATTTCATCGCCCCGGTGATGTTTGATTAAGACTACCGGCCGGAATCTGTTAATCGGATTTCGGCTTTTTTTAACGCCATTGTTTTTTTACTCAACCTATTTGCTGATAATCTCCGAACAAATCATTATCTCGATTAATTAAATTAATCTGACAACGAGACAGAATCATAGATTTGTCATAATTAAGTGGTTGAATAGTAATTTTCGTAAAGCATTAAATGCTATTTAGATAACACTTTTTTTAATTTTTCGACAATAAAGCACAACCTTGTCTTATCAGGAATTAATACGACCTCATGCTTGAAGACTCAAAAAAAACATCCTTACCAAAATTTTCGTCATTATCCGGTAACGATGCTTATGAGCGATGGCGGCTAATTAAGGATACGATTGCCCGTTACGCCGTCGTTGTAGGCGGTCTAGGCGTGATTGTTGCTATCGTGTTAATCTTTTTCTACCTGCTTTATGTTGTCCTCCCGCTATTTTCATCCGCAAAAACGACGTCCCTTGCCGAATATGCGTTACCTGAATCCGCACTAGGAAAAACCGTACTGCTTGAACTAGAGGAACAGAATGAAGTCGCAGCCCGCTTTACTGAAAGCGGACATGTCGTTTTTTTCGATGTCTTGACCGGTAAAACTCTTTTAACACAAGCCATAACTCTTCCGGAAGGTACGCATATTACCAGCTTCGCTCAAAGCAGCTTAATGAGCGAAGGAATGGTCGCATACGGCCTTTCGGATGGGCGTGCTGTATTGGTAAAACATCAATATAAACTGACTTATCCGAATAATAAGCGTCAGGTAACGCCGTCTATCGAATATCCAATGGGAGACCAGCCCCTAGTGATAGACGACTCAGGGGCTGCTTTAGAAAAGCTTTCTTTGACGGTAAACGCCAACACCACGACTCTCGTTGCAAAAGCCGCAAACGCAATTCATTTAGTCAGCTTCAGCAAGGAACAGTCTCTATTTGCCGATACTGCCACGACGCAACGCACCGCATCGGTTTTGGAAGGTTCCGCCGAAAATATTGTTAGCCTGTTGATTGATAAGGAAGATAGTCAGCTTTTTCTCATCGATAATGAGGGCTTGCTTAAAGTCTATAACATTACCGACAAAACAGCGCCTAAGGAAAAATATCAAGAAAAAATTATCGAAGCAGGACAAACAATCACCGGTCTTTCCTTCTTGAACGGCGATCTTTCCTTATTGATTGGCGACTCGGCAGGCCGTGTTTCACAGTGGACGCAAGTAAAGAACGAACTTAAACAATTGAGCATTAAAAAAATCCGGTCTTTTAAAGTGTCCGATCAAGCTGTCGTTGCGATTGAACCCGAACAACGCAGAAAAGGCTTTATGACCGTTGATGCGAGCGGTATTGTCGGCATGTATAATTCGACGTCCGAACGGGAACTGTTTAAAAAAGCCTTGAGTAACTTACCGCTCAATGCCGCTTTATCCCCAAGAGCGAATCGGCTTTTGCTTGAAACTCGCGAAGGAAATATTCAAACTTGGGATATTGATAACGAACATCCTGAAGTGTCTATCAAATCGCTTTGGCGGAAAGTCTGGTACGAAAGTTATCCTAAACCGGATTATATCTGGCAATCCTCGTCTGCAAGCAGCGATTTCGAACCGAAATACAGTCTTGTTCCATTAGTTTTCGGTACGATGAAAGCAGCGTTTTATGCCATGATTGTGGCAATGCCGCTCGCACTGATGGGTGCAATTTATACTGCCTATTTTATGTCGCCGAAAATGCGGCAAGTGGTAAAACCTTCGATTGAGCTGATGGGCGCATTACCCACCGTTATTTTAGGTTTCTTGGCAGGACTCTGGCTGGCGCCGGCTGTCGAAGAAAATCTGGTCGGCCTCTTTTTGTCACTGATGTCCTTGCCGATCCTAGTGTTGTTGTTTGCTTTTGCTTGGCAGTTTTTGCCTAAGTCTTTCCGGCAAAATATACCCGAAGGCTGGGATGCCGCTATTTTGATTCCTGTCATTATTTTGGTGAGCTGGCTTGCCTTTTATTTCAGTACGCCTTTAGAAGCATTTTTATTTCACGGCTCTTTACGCGACTGGATGAATCGTGAATACGGCATCGGTTACGACCAGCGTAATGCCTTGATCGTGGGCATTGCAATGGGGTTTGCGGTGATTCCTACGATTTTTTCAATAGCCGAAGATGCTATTTTCAGCGTGCCGAAACATTTAACGGTAGGGTCGTTAGCGCTAGGAGCGACACCGTGGCAAACCATGATGAGAGTCGTTTTATTTACCGCTAGTCCGGGCATATTTTCTGCGGTGATGATCGGATTAGGCCGCGCCATAGGCGAAACCATGATCGTTCTCATGGCGACCGGCAACACACCGGTGATGGATTTCAGCGTTTTTCAGGGGCTGCGGACACTAGCTGCCAACGTTGCCGTTGAGATGCCAGAATCCGACGTCGACAGTTCACATTATCGCGTTCTTTTCTGGCAGCGCTGGTCTTGTTTGTTTTTACCTTTGTATTTAATACCTTGGCGGAAATCATTCGCCAACGCTTACGGGAAAAATATAGTTCATTATGATAAGGTCTTGGTTTAAAAGCGGCACTCCCTGGATATGGCTTAATGCGGCGGCGGTGAGTGCGTGTCTGATTATGATAGTCGGCGTACTCGGTTTGATCGTTGTTCGCGGTATCGGTCATTTTTGGCCTGCCGAAGTTACCCGATTCAGTTACGATGAAGGAAGCGGCCAAGTTAAGCTTCTTCTCGGCGAGATAATCGATACCAGTACAACTCCGGCGGCAATGGCAAAATCTTCCGGTATTACGATGGCGGAAAATGAAGAAACGCTGGTTCAATATCAAATTAAGCTGGGTAATCGCGACATCACCGGTAGCGATTTCCGTTGGTTGCAAGCCCGAAGAGTCGAAAAGCAAGATCTTCCTGAAAACGTCATGGTGGTCGAACGCAGAGAATGGGGCAATTTTTACGGTTACTTAACAGCTGTAAAGGAATCCGGTCAAACCATTGCCAGCGGCGATTCCGCTTGGAAGACGGCTGAATCAAAAATAGAAGAGGCTTTAGGGATTTATGACGATATTTCCCATTTGGAAAAAAAAGAAATCGGCGCAATAAATTACAAATTAGAGCAGCTCCGGCTAAGACAAAGAAAATTCGAACTCAATAATCAATTGGACGATGCAGCAAAGTCCGCCATTGAAAATGAAAAATCCGAATTAAAAAAACAATATGACGAAATTCAAATTCGGGCGCGGGCGCTGTATCAAAAAATCAGAAGCGCCGCTTTAGTGGCTAAAACCGACAGCGGAAAAGAAGTTGAAATCCCGCTTGCAAAAGTTGTCAGGATTTATCAACCCAATAAAATGACTTTGCTCGACAAAATTGGTCACTATTTCAGCAAATTTTTAGAGTTTTTAGCCGACGACCCGCGCGAAGCCAACACCGAAGGCGGCATTTTTCCGGCGATTTTCGGCACCATCATGATGGTGTTGATGATGTCGGTTATCGTTACCCCTTTCGGCGTCATTGCTGCGGTTTATTTGCGCGAATACGCTAAACAGGGCTTCACCACGCGCTTAATTAGAATTGCTGTAAACAATCTGGCGGGTGTTCCTTCTGTCGTTTACGGCGTTTTCGGATTAGGCTTTTTTGTCTATATTTTGGGCGGAAAAATCGATCAATTGTTTTATCCCGAATCCTTACCTGCACCGGTATTCGGAACGCCCGGCTTAATGTGGGCATCAATCACGCTAGCACTACTCACCTTGCCGGTTGTCATCGTGGCGACGGAAGAAGGTCTAGCGCGTATTCCTAAATCAATTCGAGAAGGCAGCTTGGCCTTGGGCGCCACGAAAATAGAAACACTCTGGCGAACCGTGTTACCGATGGCCAGCCCAGCCATCATGACCGGTCTTATTCTCGCCGTTGCCAGAGCGGCAGGCGAAGTCGCACCGTTGATGTTGGTCGGCGTTGTAAAACTGGCGCCCACATTGCCTTTAGACGGCAATTTTCCTTTTATTCATTTAGAACGTAAATTCATGCACTTGGGCTTTCACATTTACGACGTAGGCTTTCAAAGCCCTAATGTCGAAGCGGCACGACCTTTAGTTTATGCAACAGCTCTATTATTGGTTTTGGTTATAATCGGACTTAATCTGACTGCAATTATTATCAGAAATAATTTGCGGGAAAAATATCGCGCATTGGAAGGTTAAAAATGACAGTTGAACAAACACGCACACACACTATCGATATGAAATCGATTTTACGTGGCAGAGAAAACGCAACCGAATCAAATGAAATCGCTATCAAGGTTGAAAATCTCAATCTCTTTTACGGTCAAAAACAGGCCTTGCACGCTATAAATATGGAGATACCTAAAAAAAAGGTAACTGCATACATCGGACCCAGCGGTTGCGGTAAGTCGACACTATTACGCTGCATCAACCGCATGAACGATTTGGTCGATAGCGCACGAATCGAAGGCGAAATTCTGCTCGATAACCAAAATATCTACGACAAATCGGTCAATGTGGCCGCCTTACGCCGGCGTGTCGGCATGGTGTTTCAAAAACCGAATCCCTTTCCAAAATCTATTTTTGAGAATGTCGCTTACGGCCTTCGCATCCAGGGTATTAACGATAAACGCACGTTGGACGAAACCGTAGAAAATGCACTACGCGGCGCCGCACTTTGGGACGAAGTTAAAGACAGACTTAATGACAATGCGTTAGGCTTATCCGGCGGACAACAGCAGCGTCTGGTAATCGCCAGAGCTATCGCCATTGAACCCGAGGTCTTATTACTCGACGAACCAGCATCCGCGTTAGATCCTATTTCGACCTTAAAAATCGAAGAGTTGATTAACGAACTGAAAGTCAAATACACCATCGTCATCGTGACGCACAACATGCAACAAGCAGCCCGTGTTTCGGACTTTACCGCCTTCATGTATATGGGGGATTTAATCGAAATCGGCAATACGAGCCAATTGTTCACGAACCCGAAAAAGAAACAAACCGAAGACTACATCACCGGTCGGTACGGTTAATTAAGGAGTCAGTAAATGGATAACAATAATATTGGTCATCATATTTCAGAACAGTTCAATAGGGAACTTGAGGATATTCGTAATAACGTATTAACGATGGGCGGATTAGTTGAAGAGCAAATCGAGCTTGCGATTAAAGCTTTTACGACCTCCGACCAGGAATTAGCCGAACAAGTTATCAAACAAGATAACCAGATCGACAATATGGAAATGATGCTTGATCGGGAATGTACCCAGATTATGGCACTTAGACAGCCGACCGCCTTCGATTTAAGGCTATTATTAGCCGTTCTCAAGATAATTAACGAACTTGAGCGGGTCGGCGATTTAGCTGAATATATTGCCAAAATGGCAATTTACATCTCGGATATCGAAGGCAGTAAAAACGATCCTTATTATGAAATCAAACACATGGCCGATCTTGTAAAGGATATGTTACATGATGCCTTGGATGCCTTTGCTAGAATGACGATTGAACAAATACCGGCTATTACTAGTCAGGACGAGAATGTTGACAGGGAATACGCCAGCATTATTAGGCAACAGATTACCTATATGATGGAAGACCCCAGAAACATAACACGAACGCTTAATGTGTTATGGGCGGTTCGTTCCCTTGAACGGATAGGCGATCATGCCTGCAATATATGCGAACATCTGGTTTACATCATAAAAGGCGAGGATGTCCGCCACATCAGTCAAGCTGAACTGGAAAAGAAACTAAAAGGCGAACAATAATATAGCTCTGAAAAAATATCGGGGATTCCCCCTTATCGTAAGTCTATGCTATTCATAATGCGATCTGCCTTGCGCCCTTGCAACCAACGGGTAAGCCCAATCACAACCAACTTGAAAGTCTAACTGGGCAAGGCTTTCAAGTTGTTTTATAGCGTCGGCCTTTTCATTTATAAATCGTTCGTACCAAGAAGGCATAAATGCTGAGCGAGTCGAAGCGTTAAAGCCTTTGTATAGGCTCAATACCCAAGAGCACAAGGGCGGAAGCGAGTTAAGACTCACAGAGCCGAATCTATAAGTTCAATATTAAAAATGCGTTTCTTGTAATAGTTTAATTCGATAACAAACCTTACAAATCACTTTAATCGTGAATAGCTCAAACATGACCGATCTCTAATTTATAACCAAAGCCTTTAACGTTTCTGATCCACTGCGGGCTATTCGGGTCGGGTTCGATTTTTTTTCGTAAGAGATGCATGTATTGGTAAAGGTCCGATTTTGTCGCGCGATGACTTTCAGGCCAAAGATGATTAATGATTTCTTCGGCGGTAAAAACACGTTCAACATCCGTCGATAAAAATAGGAGGAGTTCAAACTCTTTAGGTGTCAGTTCGATTTTTTGCCCTTTAACGAATAAGCATTTATTTCGGTGATCAATGTAAAACGAATGAACTCCCGCCTCCTTTGTCAAATCCGGTACCGCATTATTTCTTCTTTTGGAAGTCATTCTTCTATCGTCGTTTATTCTACGATCACAATAAAGAATTTCACCGCTTCCATTGATTTTAATTTGCCTTCTGTCTGTGCCTTTACGCTGGTCTCGAATATCGATTAAATCGGATGAATCAACTGTTCCGAGTAAACCGGAGCTTTTAAGGTAAGCATCTAAATTGCCGATGTCGTAAGGTTTTTCTATGATGGCGTCAATCCAATCTAAAAAATCGAGTCCGTTGTAGTCAATCGAGTTTTTATTCAATGCTACGACTGCAATATTGTTATGCAAACTGATTTTTCGTAATAGATGTGCAACAGCCTGATTGTTTTTGGCTAAAACAGATTCCAGAGGGATGGCAATCATATCCGGATTCAATTTTTCTGCTTCGGAAACCCCGTTCAAATCGTAAGAATAAGCCTGTAAACCGATATTTACCCCGCAACAGTAGCCTTTTAGTAAGGCTAAAAAATAATGATCGTCATCTAAAACCACAATTTTATTAATTTTTTTCATGTCGGACCTCAATTTAGCGTTGTAATAAGATCATCATATCCATTGACGCTTTGCGATTGGGGGAGTCCGTTCTAAAAATCGGGACAAGCTCACAAGCTATTAATTCCGATGAATCGCAATATATTTTTTTTCGATGCTAAATAATTTAGCTATATCGAGAGATATGCTGCAAATTTTAAATAAAGAAATCTATACCTCTATGACATAAGTCAAATTTAAGCGATTGCAATAAACTCAACCTGAAGGCATCTGCTTACATTTATATTTTTGCATCGCTATTCTAGATCCGGCCTTGAGAAGACTGCACTCTCATTCAGCATAAGCCTTTGTGTACTGGGTATATTGAAAGGTGCGTATGCCGACAAACTCGGCACGAGCTGTTTATACCTTATAAATACCGAATCCTAGATTTGTAAATCGCCTTAATACCTAAGGTTTGTTAGGATTCTTTCTATTTCCGCCCACGCCAAGCCGGTTCATAAGCGATTTATAACTTAAAATCAGACTAATAAATAGTAAATATTTCACACCTAAGGTAATTTTTATTCGTATTTAAGGTCATACAGCTTCTTCGCCTCACGCCGGAATTCCCATGGAAAATATTGAATGATCAATCACTATCTCTAAGGTATAGCTTAGATAGCAAGTAAATCTATAAGCATCTATTTATCTTACTGGTACATTGAATAAAAGAAATACAATACGTTGACCTAACTTAATACAAGGTGTACTCATGTCTCAACAATCGCTTAAAGCGTTGCGATCCGCGATTAATCATGCTTATTTATTGAATGAGCCTGAAATATTGAAGACTATGTTGTCTGAATTGGGTAGTTACGACCCGGTAACGACAAGCGATACATCTAAAACACTAATAACGTCGTTAAGAGCGGTTAATGGTCGCCAATCTATGGCGGAAGCATTTCTCCGCGAATACCAGCTCGATTCCCAAGAAGGTCTTATCCTAATGGGCATTGCCGAAGCCCTGCTACGTATCCCCGATAGCCATACCCAAGATCTGTTTTTACAGGAAAAACTAACCCACGCCGATTGGCAAAATCATGTACAGCACAGCGATTCATTGTGGGTCAATTTGTCCAGTCAAGCGCTGTCGTATACCCGGCAATTTGAAGAACACGTATTGTTGTCCGAGAACCATTGGTATTCTGTGTTCGATCGGCTGATGTCGCGCCTCGGAGCGCCTTTAATACGAGTCGCCTTAAAAAGAAGCATGCAGTATCTGTCGGAACAATTTGTTTTCGCGGACTGCATTGAAAACGCCATTGAACGCATGAAAGCGGCGCCGGAATTCCGTTATTCTTTCGACATGTTGGGTGAGGCGGCTATAACGGCTGACGATGCCGAGAAGTATTACCTGTCTTATGAAAAGGCAATTGAAGCCTTGTCTAAACAGGCTGCTTCAGACGATCTTTATACAAATCCGGGTATTTCCATTAAGCTTTCGGCACTTTGTCCGCGTTTCGAACCTTTACAACATACTAGGGCGATTAGAGAATTATCTGAAAAACTACTTACTTTAGTGTTGAAAGCGCGAGCGGCAAATATGTCTGTTACCGTCGACGCGGAAGAATCCGAACGGCTTGACTTGTCGCTGACCCTATTTGCAGATGTATTCTCCCACCCTGAATTAAGTGCTTGGAACGGATTTGGGCTGGCGGTTCAAGCATATCAAAAACGAGCGATATTCGTGATTCGCTGGCTTGCCAAATTAGCCGAATCTCAACACAAAACCATTCCACTTCGGCTGGTAAAAGGCGCTTATTGGGACAGCGAAATCAAGCGCACACAAGAAAACGGGCTGAGAAATTATCCTGTATTTACGCAGAAATCGGTAACGGATGTTTCCTATCTAGCCTGTTCGCAATTAATTTTATCTCACCCTGAAGCTTTTTATCCGCAATTCGCCAGTCACAACACGCATAGTCTTGCTGCAATTTATCATAGCGGCGCAAACCATCCCGGTTATGAATTTCAACGTTTGCATGGCATGGGGGAAGCGCTTTATCGAGAAATTATCGAAAAACAACAGTGGAAAATCCCTTGCCGTATTTATGCTCCGGTAGGACCCTACCACGAATTACTGCCTTATTTGGTGAGAAGATTATTGGAAAACGGTGCGAACTCATCGTTCATCAACCAGATAGATCATCTAAGCTTCAGTGCTGAAGAGTTATCGAACGACCCAGTCGCTCTGGCAAAAAACACGTTGAAACAGTCGCCAATTGTTCTTCCAAAATTTCTCTACGGGGAAAAACGGCTAAACTCCCAAGGGTTAAATCTAGCGGATTTAGAATTACTACATCGTCTGCAAAAAGACTTGAATGGTTTAGTTAACCGGAAATGGCGGGCAATGCCTTTAATAGAAGGAATCCCCTGCGAAGGCGAACAGCAACCGATTGTCAACCCCAGCGATAATCGGGAAATAGTCGGCACCGTAGTCTATGCTGATAAAGAAGCGATTGAAAAAGCGATTGCTTGCGCATCGCTTAGTTTTAACGAATGGCGGATCACACCCGTATCAACCCGGACAAACTATTTATTAAAAGCCGCCGATCTTCTTGAGCGTCATCGGATAGAGCTTGTGTCATTATGCATCCGGGAAGGCGGGCGTACCCTAAAAGACGCGTTGGCGGAAGTGAGAGAGGCTGTCGATTTTTGCCGGTATTATGCGCAATCGGCATTGGACTTATTTTCCGAACCCTCACTTTTACCAGGTCCCACGGGAGAAGAAAATCTGCATCATTATTACGGTCGCGGCGTATTTGCCTGTATCAGTCCCTGGAATTTCCCCTTAGCGATTTTTATCGGTCAAATTACCGGCGCGCTTGCCGCGGGTAATTGCGTGATTGCTAAACCGGCCAGTCAAACCCCTTTAACGGCCATGCGTTGCATTGAAATCTTGCATTTGGCAGGCATTCCGAAATCCGTATTACAGTTTGTACCGGCTAGCGGCAGCTTGATCGGAGACATGCTTTTACCCGATTCAAGAATTGCGGGCGTTGCGTTTACCGGTTCAATTGAAACCGCTCGCTTTATCAATCAGCAATTAGCGCACTTTCATCAAGCTATCATCCCTGTCATTGCCGAAACCGGCGGACAGAATGCAATGATCGCCGACAGTTCAGCCTTATTGGAACAATTAGTTCTGGATGCCGTTACTTCGGCCTTCAACAGCGCCGGCCAACGCTGCTCGGCTTTACGGGTGCTGTTCATGCAGGAAGAAATTGCCGATAAAGCCATAACCATGCTTACCGGTGCGATGAAAGAGTTATCGATCGGAAATCCAAATTGTTATGAAACCGATATCGGCCCGGTTATCGACCGGGTCGCCTTGCTGTCGCTTATCGCACATCTTGAAACGATAGGTAATGAGGTTAAATTACTTTTTCAACTTTCGGTCGATGACAGTTTAATTCACGGCAGTTTCTTTCCACCGACATTGCTTGAAATAACACGCTTATCTCAGCTCTCGCAGGAAGTATTCGGACCGGTATTGCATGTGATCCGCTTTAATTTCGCAGAATTAGATCAGGTAATCGAAGCGATCAACGCATCCGGTTACGGCTTAACCTTAGGAATACATAGCCGAATTGATGCCAACATCAAGCGAATTCAGCAAGGGGTAAAAGCCGGCAATATTTACATTAACAGAAATATGATTGGCGCTGTCGTCGGCGTGCAACCGTTCGGCGGCATGGGTCTGTCCGGCACCGGGCCGAAAGCCGGCGGACCGGATTATTTGCGCCGTTTCGCAGTCGAGCAAACCGTCACCACGAATACCGCCGCCATCGGTGGAAATGCCGCTTTATTAACGAGAACCTTAAGCTAAAACCGGATTTATCGGTTAAGACCGGAGTTTTAACAGGCTTCAAATTCGGGCTTTATGAACTTTTTAAATTCAGTTCGATATTTAAAATTTTCGGCTAGTTCGAAAAGTTTAATTTCGTATTTCTAATTAAACAGTATTTCCGCAACTTATCAGTAAGCTTAAAGTCGAACGCCGTAACATAGAACTTCTGACACGAGGCTTGATTAAATAAATCTCTTCAGGATACTCATTTTCACACTCAAAAACAGGAGAGAATTATTATGGGTTGGCGCGAACGTAAACATGAAGAAACCTACAACGATGCCGAAATCGAAGCCCGGTTGAAAGATGAATTACCGGATTGGTATTTTGAAAACGGCTGGATCAGGCGTAAATACAAAACCAGCGGATGGAAAGCGACACTCATGGTAGTCAATACCGTCGGACACCTTGCAGAAGCTGCATTCCATCACCCCAATTTAACGGTATCCTATGCCTTTGTCATCGTTAAATTAATGAACCATGCCGCTAAAGGCATCACGAATAAAGACTTCGAACTAGCACGCAAAATAGAAGACGTTGTCATGTGGCAGCCCGGCGCGGAAGACGGAGCATTGGAAGGCACACCCGACGACCCTCGATTCAAATATATAAAATACGATTAAGATGCGACACGTTTAAAAAACCGCTTTCAATAATCGAAAGGGACCGATGTGAATAAAGAAACATGCAAACTTGGATAAGCGCAAATGAAATGGAGACAAAAAAATCTTTATTGCTATTACAGATTTTTATTCAAATGGCTCCCCCGGACGGGCTCGAAATGTCGGCCTAGTGATTAACAGATTACTAATTTCGATCATAGTTGGCCTCTTTGGGTAGGTAAGTGTTAAAAGCAAAAAAAGCCCATTGACCAGGATAGACAATTGGACTTTCGGGTGGAAAAACTATTGGGAAGAGTTAGCTGTGATGATTAAATGTGGATGTGTCTACGGCTTCAGGCGAACCGGTAGTTGGGAAGGGCATATTGCCTTTATTTTTTCGTTGGCCTTCTACATGGAGAGTGAAGGAAATGGCGGGTTATTTCTGGCGATGTGTAACAGCAAGGCAAATATCCCTATTTGTAGGCTAAAAGCGACACTTCTTGGAAAAGATGAGGTTAGATTTTATGGATGTTAGTTTAGAATTAGAAAACCGACATTCAAATCGCGGCAGCCAAATCACACTTTCGACCAGTACCAGACTACTGCATATATTAACAACTTTGCAATAATCACATCAAAACGGACTTACACATTTGATTCTACAAAATCGGTTTTGTTGATATGGTGTTTATTCAGCTTGAGATATATTGCCCTGGTCGTCATGCCCATGTGCGCCGCCACTTGTTTGATGTCGCCTTGGTATTGTTTTAATGCCGCTTCCAGGAACACTTTTTCCGCACTCGCCAAGGCGTTTTCTTTGATCGCTTTCCAGTCCTGGGTGTTGTGGGGCTGTGCTTTGGTATCCAGATCGAGCTCGGTCAACTGGCTACCGCTGGCAAACAGCAGACTGCGTTCCAATACATTTTCCAATTCGCGGACATTGCCCGGCCAGTGGTAGGCGCGGATTTTCTGCATCACCGTTCGACTAACCGATTCGACACTTTTTTTATGCTTTTGATTGAGCCGTTGCAGGATGGCGTTAACAAGATAAGGCATGTCTTCTTGGCGTTCGGTTAAGGGCGGTACGTTAAACCTGATGACATTGAGTCGGTAATATAAGTCATGGCGGAATTTTCCAGCTTCGATAAACTGTTCCAGTGCCTTGTTGGTGGCGGAAATAATGCGGACATCGACCGCCTGTGCATGTTTGGCACCGACCCGTTCCAGTTCGCCTTCCTGGATAACCCGCAGCAAACGGGTCTGGGCACCGGCGGACAAGGAATCGACCTCATCCAGGAACAAGGTTCCGCCCTCAGCACGTTCAAAATAACCTTGGTGCACTTCCACCGCGCCCGTGAAAGCGCCTTTTTCATGGCCGAACAGCAGGCTTTCAAGCAATCCTTCCGGGATGGCGCCGCAATTGACCGGCACAAAGGGTTTGCGGCAGCGCTCGCTCATGGCATGCAAAGCCCTGGCTATCAATTCCTTGCCGACACCGGTTTGGCCCTGGATCAGCACGGTCGCGCTGGTCGGCGCAACCACTTCGATGGCTTTGAGAATTTTTTGCATGGCCGAGGATTTGGCGATAATCACCGGCGGTTCTTTACAGCTTAGGGATAACCTAGGATTGCGCCAGATTTGCTGCATACTCGCCTCGATGCGGGAATGCAGGTCTTTCATGTCCTGCATTTCCTGGATCGGCGTGGTGTCGGTGTATTCCATGCCGGGACGACCCTGGGCGGCATCCCGGCTGGTGTACACGCACACTTCGCAGTGCCCGTCATGGCGGGCGATGCTGTGTTTGATTTCGACTTTGGCATAGCCGAAGTTACGGGCGGCAATACCACCGAATACACTCGAGGTCATCCTGCACAACTCCGGGAAATTGGTGACCTGCTCCCCGAACGGACAACGGCTGTTGACCACAGTAATGCAATCCTTGTCGCTGGAAGCCAGGGAAAAGTTGCCGCCGATGTTGTTTTTCAGCCCAAGGATAAGGTCGATGTAATTTTCGCTGTTGAAGGCTTCAGTTTTGCCGGTATTGTTTCGGTAGGTTTCCTCAAAGAAGATGCCAGCGATTTTGGCTATATGTTCGATTAAGTCCTCACATTGCTTTTGCCCTTGCTGTTCGACGGCGTGCATCAATTCCAGGATGAAGGTTTGTAAAAAAAAAATCGGGGAAAGTTCTGATAAAGAGTTGTTGACCATAAGGCTCTTGTGAAAAATAATTTCGCTTATTGAAGCATTATTTCAAGTTTGCGGCAAATGAAAAAACTATCTTATTGTTATTGTTAATAGTTAAAATAAATTTTCGATGGCATCCAACTTGCTTATTAATGATTACCAAGGACTTGAACAAGCTGGCGGCTGCACCAACCGTAAAGTTACCGCTTATCGACTTGGCATTATTTTAATTTTAATAAACAATTAAGAGGCAACACATGAACCAAGACAGACCACCCTTAGACCCGCATCCCTTAAGCGAATACGTTGCCTGGGCAGGCAACCGCAACCGCGAACCCATCCTGGGCGTATTAAAAGAAAAATTGCCCAAAGATAAGGGGCAAGTGATGGAAATGGCCAGCGGCAGCGGGATGCACATCAACTTTTTTGCCCCGCATTTTAAGCACCTGCATTTCCATCCGACCGATAAGGATGTCGAAGTGTTCAACAATATCAAAAAGCTTACTTCAGACCACGGCAATGACAATATCGCCGATCCCGCACATCTTGACTTAACCAAGCCTGAAACTTGGTTTAACCTCGATAAAAAAGCTAAGGTTTCAGCCATGTTCTGCATCAATATCTTCCAGGTCGCACCGATTTCGATTGCCGATGGCATGATGGAATGCGCTTCGCATCTGCTTACCGAAGACGGCTTCCTGATGATCTACGGGCCGTTTCAAATCGAAGGCGCTTTCACTACGGAATCCAACAAGGAATTCCACGATACCCTGAGCGGTTACGGCGTAAGCGAGTGGGGCTTAAAAGACATCGCCGACTTAAAGAAAGCCGCCGACAAGCATGGTATGGAACTGAAAGAAAAAATCGACATGCCCGCGAACAACTTTTCGCTCATCTTCGGCAAAAAATGAACAGCGCTGAAGTTGACGCGGGCGGACAGCGTTAATGGCCGTGCAAAACGCAGCCGTGATTATCGGTGTTGGCCCGGAAAAGGGGCTGGGCGCCGCGTTGGCAATGTCATTCGCGGCAAAAGGCTTGCATGTCTTTATTGCAGGTCGCAGTGCGGATAAGCTCGCCCTGGTCGCACAGGCTATTCGCGCACTGGGGGGAAGCGTAACACCCGTTAAAACAGATGCCACCCTGGCGGGCGAGGTCGAAAATTTATTCAACAAAATAAATGAGTCTGGCTACACCCTCGATATTGCTGTCTACAATGTGGATAGCAATATCTCCGCACCTTTGTTGGAAACCGATACTGAAACCTTCACCCAACTCTGGCAGCAAAACTGCCTGGGCGGGTTTTTGTTCGGTAAGGCGGTTCTCAATAATATGTTGCCGCAAGAGAAAGGCACGATAATTTTTACCGGCGCAACGGCTTCGCTCAGGGCGAGGCCGCCCTTTACGGCCTTTGCGGCGGCGAAAGCGGGTTTGCGTGCCCTGGCGCAAGGCATGGGGAGGGAGTTTTCGCCCAAGGGCATCCATGTCGTACATACCGTCATCGACGGCGTGATAGACGGCGACCGGGCAAGAAACCAATTTTCAGAGTACGTCAAATCCAAAGGCGAAGACGGCTTATTGAAGCTGGAAGCTATCGCGGAAACCTATTGGGCTATTCATAAACAGCATCCCAGTGCATGGACACATGAACTGGACTTGAGGCCATATAAGGAACCCTTTTAGCCGCGCTAACAGGCATTATTCAATTTTACTGAGGCAAAACCCTATGAAAGTATTTTTATATGCAGAATATCAAGTCTCCATTCCCTTTGATCAAATTGATTGGCGACCCATCAACTTAGACATGAAACAATTTCCGGGGTTGAAGTCAAAAACCTGGCTCAGTGGTGTCAACAACCAAACCGTCGGGGGCTTCTATGAGTTCGATTCGGTCGCCAACGCCCAGAACTACATCGACGGCTTGCTGCTACCGTTCGCGAAAAAGGTTAACGGCAATTTGTCGGTGAAATTGTTCGATGGCGAAATCACCCGTGAAGCCAATATCGGCATGAACTCCCCTTACTATTCAGCGGCATAAGTGTGTAACATCTGCAATTTGAGCGGGATTTTATTAGGAAGGCTGTCTAAAAAAGTGTCCGGTTTTACTTTTCCATTATAAAAATTTGTGCCGCCAAACTGCGTACACGAGCTATTGTTATGACTTGTTCGTCAGGTTGTTAACCAAATTAATCAATATTGTGCAATTTGTACTTGGCAAACAATTAAGATTTATTAACTAAAGACCGAAACTCAGCGTACATACTTAATGATATGCCCTTTAAATTCTTGGTCGATATAATCTGTGTGGCTTGGTTTTTGGTAAGAGAAAGTAAAACCAAACTCCATCATTCGATAGCTTAATTTATTTCTTTTTCCCCGCCCTGGATCAACGATAATAATTTCGCAGGCTGGATTCGAATGCCTATTAATGAAATTAGCCAGCAATTCAATATGATTGTCCTCATACAACAGGTCGCTGCCAATTATCAGGTCAAAGCTACCAAGATTGTCATTCATATCAGCCCAATCTACTTGCTCAAAAGCAATAGACCTACCTCCATTAAGCAAAACATTCCTTTGCAAAAACTTATGAGCCTCTGGGTGATAATCGGTTGCTGTTATATTGGCGCATTGTTGGTTTAGGAGCAAACTGGACAATGCCATGCCACATCCAACTTCCAATATTCGTTTAGAGCCAATATCGTAATCAAATATGAAGTGCGCAAGAACTAAACTCGATGGCCAAATTACGCCAAAAATAGGCCAGGACGCCGAGCATATGCCGAGTTTTTCAGCAATGCCTGCTGGGTCATAGAATTCTTGTTTATTACGCAAAGTGCATAGGTGAATATCTATTTTCCCAAACTCAACGGTTTGGTAGCATAATCGTAGATTTGTCATTTATCCTTCATAATTAGGCATTAAGCCATCTAGTGGGGATAAATGACAGAACAGGGAAGTACATCTATGGTATTGCACTTTGTTAAAAACGCAACGTATTTAACAAATCAATCATTGACGCCTATGGCTGAATATCTGCGCTGATAACTATAGAACAAATATTGAAGCATTAACTACGTCAAATAATTTTTTCAAGCTCTAAAAATGTGGTCTTGGTTGATAGCAGTATTTAAACTAATCCATGATCTGACCGGGAACTTCATTTAAAATCGGGAAATCTGAATTTAAAAAAGTTATGGTTTTAAAGACTGCCGGATTGGTAGGTTGATACCGGAATTTCAATCAATGTTCCTTTCCATCCTGCAAACCACTCGGTCAAATCGCGGGATTCACCTAGATCGCGGAGTCGGCGATCTATAATGTCATGGTTGCCCCATACCACCTCAGCCAATGCGCCATCGGTTACGCGCGTTTCGATGTCCTTACAGTAAAGCCCCAATTCACGCTGGACATAGAAACCGAATGTGCGACAAGCGACCAGGCGTTGGGCATAGACCAGACACGCGCCATTTGCCCGATCTAACATCGGGCAAACGATAGGACGTGAAACTTGAACCGCTAACTCAGCAACCTTCTGGCTGATTTCCATTAGCTGCTCTGGGGGCAACGCCGACAGACCTTCTTGCAGTAAATCCCATTCCTTTGCTGTAATCTTGGGTACTTCAGCAAGCCGCCGACAACAGCCGTCGCAACCCTGACGACATAACCAATCGGATTGACTGTCACGGATGGCATTTACGCGCGTTTCGACATCTTCATGAAGTTTGTATAGCTTGTTCATCTTGCTAAATTACCTATTACCCTCCTTTGAAAAAAACTTCATTCAACGGGGAGTGTTGGTTAAATTGAAATCGTAAACCTAAATTGAAAAAATCTTCATTCAATTCGCTAAGGTATGTTTAGAAATTAATTGAATCAGTTGTCGCCAAATAGATCGCCTAACCCGCCCAGAACCGAACCTTGGTCTTTTGATGCGCCTAAACCACTGGAAGACGCTTGCAGCACCCGGTTTGCCAGCCGCGAGAACGGCAGGCTTTGTAGGTAAACCGTACCGTGCCCCCGCAGGGTGGCTAGGAAAAGGCCTTCACCGCCAAATACCATGGATTTTAGGCTGCCGGTGCGCTCGATGTCATAATCGATGCCTTTGGTGAACGCGGCCAGGCAACCGGTATCCACCCGCAGTGTTTCACCCCGAAGCTCTTTTTTGATCACGGTCCCGCCGACATGGATAAAGGCTTTGCCATCACCTCTAAGACGTTGCAGGATAAAGCCCTCACCGCCGAAAAACCCGGTGCCCAGTTTGCGCTGGAAGGCAATGTCAATCGACGTACCGAGCGCGGCACACAGGAAAGCGTCTTTCTGGCAAATCAGTTCTTCGCCGAATTGCGACATCTCCAGCGGTATGATCTTGCCGGGGTAAGGCGCGGCAAACGCAACCCGTTTTTTACCTTGGCCTTGGTTGGTGAAATGGGTCATGAAGACTGATTCGCCCGTGAGGACACGCTTGCCAACATGCAGGAGTGAATCAAACAAGCCACCGACCGGCTTGGAACCGTCGCCCATTTTGGCTTCAAAGCCAATACCTTCTTCCATGTAATTCATGGCACCGGCCTCGGCTATTACAGTTTCACCGGGATCCAGTTCGATCTCGACAATCTGCATATCATCGCCGAACAATTCGTAGTCTAGTTCATGGCATCGCATGGTTTTTCATCCTTTGTAAAATTAATGGGTTAGGTTAAATATTTTCGCTTATGCCAAGATTGATCTCATTTTAATCAACCTTAATCTATTGCTCGATCTTCATCTTGGATAGGTAAGTTGATTCAGCATGTTTTCCATCGCATAACTTTCATGGTCTACTTTGTTGATAAATGTTTTTCGCCTTTTCTAAAGCCTCTGTGCGTTTTTTTTCAAGCCGCTATTAAATTATTTTTCGGCAACCTCATACCCTTAATGGTCGTTATGAAAGCGTCAAGTTTCATTTTTGTCCAGCCAATGTTTGGTTTCTGGATGTTGATACTTGGCAAAGCGTTCCAGCAACACCTCTGGCGTTTTTTCTACCATTAATAAAGCATGGTGGTGTTTTTTTACAAATTGCTCCTCTAAAGTGTGATCCAGGAATTTGATAAGCCAATCATAATAGCCGTTGACATTGAGCATACCGCAGGGTTTTTTATGAAAACCAAGCTGCGCCCATGTCCAAATCTCAAACAGTTCTTCTAGGGTGCCAATGCCGCCGGGCAGAGCGATAAAGCCATCGGCAAGCTCGGCCATCAACATTTTCCGCTCATGCATGGATTGGGTGATGTGTAATTCCGTGAGATTCTGGTGGGCGACTTCTTTGTGTGCCAGGGCTTTGGGAATGACGCCAATGGCTTGGCCGCCGAGCTTCAAGATATTATCAGCCAGTTTTCCCATGATGCCGATACCGGCGCCGCCGTACACCAGCTTGATGTTCCGGCTGACTAAGGCTTCGGCTAATGAAACAGCGGCTAAAGCATAAGCCTCCAATCGTCCAGAACTTGATCCGCAATAGATGCAGAGGCTGTTAATTGTCGGCTTGGTGGTTGTGATAGGTTTTTCGGTGCGCATTACGGTTTGAAAAGGGTTATTTCTGATATCGCAAAGGTTGAAGCAATCTTTGATATTCAGTCACTAACATAAACTTGTCAAGAACAATGAATGACATCGGCATTGTCCCACATGGTTGTTTCGGTAATCCTGTATGCGAGTTTCAAAACGGAAAATCATCACGTTTCACTTATAGATTCGGCCCTGTTATGTCTTAACTATCGTTCGCCTTGAACTTGTCGAAAGGCGGTCCGTGCTTCGACTTGCTCAATACGAACGGTTCAGACTTTAAATCGCCGAATCAATAATTTAGATTTCTCGCATTGGGGTTGGCAACTTTTTTACGAAATGGGGCTTCGGGTCATTGATTCGGAACTCGTTTAGGCGCTGATCCCTGCTTTAATAATTGACACTATGGGCGCTGTAATTCAGCGTAAATACGTCGATAAGTAAGTGTGAAACTGATCAAGTACTCATTGTACTGGAGAAAATGCCTGCAAAAGCCGCATAATATCCTCATGAAAACACCAAAACGACTTGAATCCTTAATCGACAACGGCCTAATCGACGAAGTCATCCACTCCCTGAAAAGCGGCAAGGAAGCCGCTGTCTATGTAGTGCGCTGTGGAACTGAAATCTGTTGCGCCAAGGTCTACAAAGAAGCCGACCAGCGCAGTTTTCGCCAAAGCGTGCTTTATCAGGAGGGTCGTAAGGTACGCAACAGCCGCCGTGCCCGCGCCATGGAAAAGGGGAGCCGTTATGGTCGCAAGGAACAGGAGTCGTCTTGGCAAAATGCGGAAGTAACGGCTCTTTATCGCCTTACAAAGGCAGGTGTCAGAGTACCCAAGCCTTACAACTTTATCGACGGTGTGCTGCTCATGGAGTTAGTGACCGACGTTGAAGGCAATCCGGCGCCCAGGCTCAATGACCTTGAAATGGAACCGGCACAGGCCAGAACTTATCATAACTATCTAATTTCCCAAATTATCCGCATGTTGTGCGATGGCCTAATCCACGGTGACTTATCGGAATACAATGTACTGGTCGACAGCGACGGCCCCGTCATCATTGATTTGCCGCAAGCCGTTGATGCCGCCGGCAACAACAATGCCCGTATGATGCTGGAAAGGGACGTCAACAATATGACCGGTTATTTCGGCCGCTTTGCGCCCGAACTACAGACCACCGCCTACGCTAAGGAAATGTGGAAGTTATATCAAAGCGGCGAACTTCACCCCGAAACCCAGCTAAGCGGCTATTACCAGGACAATGCTAAACCTGCCGACGTGAGGGGCATTTTGCGCGAGATAGAGGCGGCACGTAAGGAAAATGAGGCGAAACAGGAATACAAAGATAAAGTCAGTCAATAACCGGAGAACAAAACCAGCTAATTTCCGGGTTATTGATGGCCGTTCATCCATCTCACTATATCTTGGGTAGCCATTGAACCCGACTGTCGTCCCAGCTCTTTTCCGTTTTTAAATAAGATTGTTGTAGGTATACATCGGATGCCTAATTGGCCTCCCAAAGCCTGCGGGCTATCAGTGTCCACTTTGGCTAATCGCACCTTGGGATATCGGTCAACATTTTTGTTCCGATAATAATTTTTAAATGGTTAAGAATAGCTCTTGTTCTTCTTTCATATTAAACGTTCTCTTTTTTGTACCTGTTTAACCCATATTCTTCACATAATATTTCTTTTATGTTGAGAAATTAATTTTTAACCGATGCCGAAAATCCAGCTTTGTTTATGGCTTTAAGTACGGAAGCGACGTTAAAGTCCCCTTTCACAAGGCACGATCTTTTACTGACGGTTACTGTTTGAACACCAGCAATCGATTTAACCGCATCTTCTAAGGCAGCAGAACAACCACCGCAGCAATTATGAAAACTAGAGAATTCTGCGTTTGATGATTTACCATCGACTGCTGCAGCTTTTATCGCAACTTTATCGTTGTCGCTTTTTCCATAGAAACCGGCGTTTGCAACAGCATCCATTGCGGCTTGTGCGATGCTGTCGTCGCTAGCAGAAATAGCAACTTTATTATTATCGCGGTCCACATTGACGTTAGCGCCTTTTACGCCAAGCACTGCATGTTCAATCGCTTCTTGGCAAGATATACAACAGATATGAACATCGCTGAGCGTAACCTTGGTCACGGCAAATGCGGCAAATGATAAAACATTTAAAGAAACTATGATGAAGCTTCTTAAAATTATGCTCATTCTTATTCTCCAAATAGTTACAAATAGAAATTGGTTAAGCGTAAATGCTTCACCAATCGAAATACACCTTTAACCTAAGTTGTTTTTATAGAATGTCAACTCAAATCCCTTTACTTAAGATAAGAGGCTAAGTGCGGTTATTGTTTCCAATTCGAAACGAATTTAAACATAGTCCGCAGGTTAACATTCCGGGGCATAGTGGAAAGCCAATTGATAACCTGATTACGATTTTGTTAATCACTCATTCCTTTATTTTCGAACATTACCCCGAATCATTTCACGATTTCTTTTTGACTAAGCAATAACGGCTGGTACGTTGCAATTGTAAAAAATGAATTAATGAAAAGAATAACGTATGAACTTAAACGGGAGTTTTAATGAACATATTAACAACACAAAATTTTATGAAAATGGCAGGTGGTGTTTGCATCATTTTTCTAGCAAACTTCAGCCAAGGTGCGATTGCAAGCGAACATGAGACCGCTTGCAAAGAGCACATCCAAGGTAAAATAGCCTGGGATCCGACCTCCAATTACACAAGCGCATCGAAATGGGAGGATAAAAACTTAGACTACCTTTGCAAGGGAACCAAAGACCCTAAAGCACCGGGAGATTGTTTTCACCATGTGATGAATAGCCATGTCAGTTATGGCGACAGCGATAAATGGGACTATAAAAATGCCATTGAGTTATGTAAGGGCAGCGATAACGCCGATGCCACTGTTAACTGCTTTAAAGGAAAAATTGCCGACAAGGTTAAATGGGAAGATGCCATTGCACAATGCCAAGCGAAGAAACCGTTGGAAAATGTGGCGGAATAATCTTATTCGGTAATAACGGTATTTTTGAGAAATTTAACACTAATGGGAAGGATGGATGACGAAGAAAATTTGATGCTTTAGACGTCCTTTATCATATAAAAACCAACATGATAAATAAAGTAAGGGAAATAAGCTAACTTTAGAATTTTTTCGAACAAGCTATCGATTACTCTCAAACCAACCCCGTCCTTTGGGGTTGGTTTGAGCTTTTTAATGGAATTATTTTTTAGCAGTTCAATGACCGTTTTTAGCTTTTGTAACCGTTCAGCTCGACATAACCAAAGCCAGAAATCACCCTCCCTTGTTTAGTACCGGTAACTTTAACGGCACCTTCCCAATAGCGGTAACTGACGTTGAGTTCTTGATCCTTTATTAAAGGAACAATTTCCAGTTCGAGATAGTGGCTTGGAACTGACAAGCGCCAACGTGAAGGATATGTTATTGCAGAATGCGGGCTTTCCCAGCTATCGAGCGTTTTAATAATGACATCATGGCCTTTCAGCGGTAATTTTGTGTTGTCAGCCTTAATGTAAGAGCCGGAACTGTTGCCGTCCAGTTGACCGTCTTTACGGCGTAATTGATAAAACATTAATTCTGTATTATCAGACAATTGTAAGGCAAACCAATCCCAGCCGCTTTGCTCATTGGACAAGGCACTGGTACTCCACTCCCGATCCATCCAGCTAGTGCCGGTAACTGAAAATTGTTTACCGCCAACACTGATCATACCCTCAGTCTCTAAGCGAGGATAGGAGTAATAATACGAGGCATTGCCCGGTTCGGGGCTTTTCCGGCTTAACCCCTGATCGCCTTGCAGAACCAAACCTTTTGATGAAGTTAATAACAGGTCAATGGCAAAATCCACGCTTTTTGCGTGTAACCGGAGAGGAAAATCTTCCTCGCCTTCCGTCTTTGCCGACCAGTCATAAAGCCAGACCTGATAGCTTTTATCTGAGGCGTCGGCCAGATCGTTTCCTGCCCGGCTAAATCGTTCATCAGTATAAAAGCGATTCGTCTCCACATCCGTCAAAGCCAAATGTGCCATGTACATTTGATTGGTTCGCCAAGCCGACTTTGATTCCAAAATGTCAGGCTTCAAAGCAGAGCGAAAAAACGTCAGCTCGTAACCGAATCGTCGCCCTTGTGTAGCGTTAAGATTACCGGTGAAATACCACCATTCAGAGCGGAATCGATTGTGCGGGCCGTGGTCGCTTGGAAACGAAAACTTTTGCGGCTTAAAAGCCCGAGAAAAACCCTTATAACTTTTAGTTGAAACAACACTAAAAGAGTCGTTATTTTGTGCGAGTGTCGACCTGAAATTGCTATCTATTACATTACGGCTATTCGATGGCAACAGGACAGTTTGCCGCCAAACCATGCCCAGCACTATCAATAATAAAATGGCAACCACCCATTTTGGTTTCATTCTGAACGCAATGCTTCAGCCGGATGAGTCTGCGCCATTTTTAGCGCCGGAAAAACACCGGCCAGCAAGGCCGCAATAAAAGCTAACGCAAGGCCTTGATAAAGAACTACCGAATCAAAATAAAATGCCATCGTCCAGCCGAATGAGCGTTGGTAAACCACAAAAATTAAGACGTAAGCGACGATAAAGCCGACCGGTATCGCCAATAATCCCGCCACCAAGCCCATCAAGCCTGTTTCGCTGATGATCAACACAGTTAATTGGCGGGAAGTGATGCCAATAGCCCGTAAAATACCTAACTGGCGTGTTCGCTCAAACTGTAAAGCCATCAAAGCGCTAAATACGCCCACAAAAGCTATTGCTGCTGACAGCCAACGCAACGTTTCGGTTATGGTAAAGGTCTGCTCAAACAGTTCCATGGAGGCGTTATAAATGTCCACATTGGATTTCACGGATTGCTGCGCCGTCAACAATTGACTAATACGACTTTCCAATTGTTTTAAATCGGCACCTGCACTGGCATAGACCCCAATACCGGTGTAACCTAAATCGGGCCAATAGCGCAGATAATTTTGCCTGCTCATGACCAGATGCCCCTGGTCACCGCTATACTCTGCACTAATGCCGATAACTTCAAATCCTAGCGCACCTTGATCGGTTTTCATTAGGATTTTTTGGCCGATCTTGATGGCACGGTGATAAGCATAAGGTTCCGTTACTATGACTGTTTGCTGATTTTCAAGCCTACGCCAAATACCATCATCCAGTTTATATTTGAAAATAAAGCCCTCTTTGGATTTTGCATTGATCTCATATACCGATGTTTTAGTGAGTTGCCCATCCGCAAACAGCTTTGTTTGTAATACGCTACTCAACATCTTTACACCATCGAGATGAGCAATTTTTTCCTTCAACTGATGATCTGCCAGAGCCGTATTGGCAGTCACCTTGTCTCCGGGAACTGATATATAAAGATCGGCAGGCAAACTGACATGCAACCATTGCGCAACGGTCTGGCGGATACTGCCGATCATCAAATCCATGCCTATTGTTGCAGACACCGCAATCATCAATGCGGCTATGGCGATGCCTGTTCTACTGATTTCGGACGAGACCATGCGGACAGGCAATCGCCTCAAAATACCTAAAAAACGTCCGAAAAATCCCTCAATAAATTTCATCAGCAACAAAGTAAGCGCAGGTGTCAGCAAACCAAATCCAACCAGGATCAGGAAAATACTAGCTAAACCAAAATTGATACTTTTGCCGGAAAACAACGCCATGGACAAACCACCTGCAATCAGCAAAAAACTGATTAACCCTACTGCTTTCAACAATTGGCGGCTACCTGCTTCCAGTTGCGATCTAGCCAGCACTTTAACCGGCGACAAGCGTGTCGCCTCAAAAGCTGGAAGTAATACGGCAAGAAAAGTGGCGCCAAGTCCTAACACCATACCCTTGACGATCTGCATCGGGGTAAACATTAAAGGAGCTGAATCGATACGAAAATAAATGGCGTTAATCGTTCCAGAGATCAGGACTAATAAGCCTTGTCCCAATGCTACTCCCAATCCAATACCGATTGATGTGCCGATGAGTGCCAATAAAAATGCTTCGCCAATAATTAACTTAAAAATCTGCTGCCGGGTTACACCCAATAATCGCAAGCTGCCAATTAAACGACGCCGTTGCATAACCAGAAAGGTCATCGTATTGTAGATTAAGAAAATGCCTATCAACAGTGAAAGCAGGCCTAATGCTTTTAAGTTGATGGAAAATGCCCGGGTCATTTCCCGCAGGGATTGCTCTTGACTATCTAAGGATACCAATAGGACATTGCCCGGCAAAACCGACCGGATAGCCGCTAAAGTTTTTGACACATCGTTAACTAGCCCTACTTCAATAGAACTAAGTCGGCCAAATAAACCCAGTACCTCCTGTGCGGTGGCAATGTCGGTAATAATCAGTTTGGCTAACACCTGTTCTGAAACGGCATCATTGCCCGGCAGTAAACCGATGATGTTTAACTGCTGCTCGCCTTGGACAGTCACAACCGATAGCTTGTCGTTAAGGTGAAGCTGTAAGCGCTGTGCCGTTTTTTCACTCAGCAGGATACTGTTGGGTTCTGTCATCAGCCGGGTTAAAAGTTCCGGCGAAAAGTTTTCTTTTTGCCCATTTTGCCAACCCGAATGTAACGATTTTTCAATAAACGGGTCAATGCCAACTAACTTAAAATTTTCTGCGTCAGTTTGCGCCAGTTTTACATAGCCAGTAACCAGCGCTGATAAATGGGTTATACCCTGTTTCACTCTTAACCGGGTATAGAGCTTTTCATCCAGTCCGCCATCGCTGGCAATGATCCGATGGGTTGCGGTCCCTGAATAGGCCTTACTCGCTTGCTTAAATGAGTTGAGCGAGCTTTCCATCGCCAAATCTATAGCAATGACGACCGCCACGCCAAGTGCAATACCTAAGATCGCCAGCGTCAGTTGCCAGGGATGTTGCCATAAAAAATTGCGGCTGGCGCGTTGAAGAATGGTATTCATTCGAGATGCAAGGACTTATTTCGGATGGAGAATACCCGATCCGCCTTGCCAATGACTTCTTGGCTATGCGTCGCCATAATGAGGGTCTTTCCCGCTTTCTTGACCAGAATATCCAGCAATTCCAGAACCTGTTCTGCGGTATCCAGATCCAGATTGCCGGTGGGTTCATCGGCGAGTATCACATCGGGGTCATGAATTAATGCACGGGCAATCGCCACCCGTTGTTGCTCGCCCCCGGATAATCGGTCTGGATAACTGTCCAGTCGTTCGAATAACTTTAACTTATCGAGTAATTCGGCGACATCGTCTCGATCCTTACGGGTCAGCCGCTTGATTAACTCCAGGGGCAACAGAAGGTTCTCTGCAACCGTCAAAGTAGGAATCAAATTATAGGATTGGAATACAAAGCCGATATGGTGACGACGAAACAAGGTGCGGTCATGTTCGGAAAGCGCCGTTATATCGATGCCATTAATTATGATTTTACCGCTATCGGGCGGATCGATACCGCTGACAAGGTTTAAAAAAGTAGACTTCCCTGAGCCGCTCCGACCCAACAAAACGATGAATTCGCCACGGCTGACCTGCATCTGTAAGCCACTGAATATGACATGTTGCTGGTCTGATTCCTGATAACTTTTATTGAGCTGTTGAATTAATAGGGCTGATGGCTGATCCATAAAGTTTGTTGAAACGGTTATTATAAATTGCCAGTATCCATTTTCTGTAAAGTATCGTCTGCTTGTTTGCGAATGGCTAGTTGCTGTTCAGTCGATTGCTTATGCCAATATGCATACATGTATGCTAGACGTTGGTTAACCTGAAGCTTGTCTTCATGCCGTGCCAGAAAATCCCAATATAAGGCATTAAAGGGGCAGGCATTATCGCCCACGGTTTGTAATGGATCGTAATGGCACTGTTGGCAAAAGTTACTCATTCGATTGATATATTTACCGCTCGCCGCGTAAGGCTTGCTGGCCATGATGCCGCCGTCCGCGAACAAGGCCATGCCCAGGGTATTGGGTAACTCCACCCACTCATAAGCATCCGAGTATACCAATAAATACCACTCGCATACTTCGACCGGATTGATTCCTGCCAGTAAGGCGAAATTGCCGGTAATCATAAGCCTTTGGATATGGTGCGAATAAGCATGGTCGCGGGTATGACGGACAGCCTCCGCTACGCAAAACAAACGGGTCTGTGCCGACCAATAAAACTCCGGCAACGGCCTTTTTGCATCCAAATAATTGAGTTGACCATAATCCGGCATATGCAGCCAGTAAATGCCGCGCACGTATTCCCGCCAACCCAGTATTTGACGAATGAAACCTTCGGCCGCATTGAGCGGGGCTTTACCGGAGCGGTAAGCAGTTTCAGCCAGTGAGCATACCTCCAGCGGAAGCAACAAACCGGCATTCAAATAAGAAGAAATTAATGAATGGTATAAATAAGGTTCACCGGCGACCATCGCATCTTGGTATTCACCGAACTGTGGGAGAATTTCATCGATGAAATGTTGCAGCTCTTTCAATGCTTGCGATTGCGTTACAGCGAAATGGAACGGCTCCAGGGCGCCAAAATGATCGTGAAAACGCTCACGTACCAGTTTTAATACTTCAAGGGTTATTGGTGATTTTTTGTGGCTAAGGCGCTTTGGGGAAGCCATGCCTCTTAACGGTGGTTTTCGGTTTTCTTTATCGAAATTCCATTTCCCGCCCACAGGTTTGCCGTTGGGCTCCATCAAGAAATTATATTTATTACGCATCTCGCGGTAAAAATACTCCATTCGTAATTGCTTCTTACCAGACGCCCATCTTTTGAATTCATCAATGTCACAAATAAAACGAGTATCCGGGCCAATATCGATGGTAATTCCAAATTTATTAGGCCATGACTTAAAAGTTTGTAAAAGCCTGTATTCACCGGGTTCAGTCACAATGATTCTATTCGCCTTGAATTTAGATAGCGCACGTCTGACTTCACCTTCCAAGCTACCGGTATTGCCCGGATCGTCGAGTTTGACATAGCGCACCAAAAAACCATGGGACTTTAACTCTTCGGAAAAGTGACGCATTGCGGAAAAGATAAACGCGATTTTTTTCTGGTGGTGCCTTACATAGGTTGCTTCTTCCAGCACCTCACATAACAACACTACATCATTCGCTTTATCCAGCCCTTGAAGGGACGATATCGATTTTGATAGTTGGTCACCGAGAATAAGGCATACAGCGGACATTCACGACCTCAATTTTGGCCGAACGCTCGACAGCCCGCCGTCCACTGCCAGCACTTGGCCCGTGATCCAGTCATTCGCCGGATCGAGCAAAAAAACAATCGCCCTTGCCACATCTTCGGGCTTACCTAGCCGGCCTAAAGCATGCATGGCCTCGGAGTATTTTCTTGCGGCCTCATTACTGGTTAATGCAGCTGTAAGCGGCGTTTGGGTTAAACCTGGCGCAACGGCATTAACGCGAATATTAGATGATGCATAGGTCGCTGACGCCGATAGGGTGAGTCCTACGATACCGGCCTTAGCAGCGGCGATGGCTTCATGGCTGGCAAATCCTGCCATCGCTGCCGCGGAAGAAATCAGCACAACAGAGCCACCTTTATTCATATGTTTCCCGGCGGCCCGCACGGTTGCGAACGCAGTGGTCAACGAAGCGTCAATCACGCTTTGATACTGCTCTTTGCTGGTAAGATGCGCCGATTTTAACATTAAGGAACCGCTACAATTAACCACGCCATCCAGTTCCCCCGCTTGCTGGAAGATGCTATCAACCGCATCAAAGTCCGTGGCATCCAATATGGCATCGGGGGTAATTTTTGAATTGTCCCTTGCCGTCGTAAAAACACTGTGCCCTGCCAACACTAACAGTTCAACGGTGACTTGCCCTATGCCGCTACTCGCTGCAATAACTAAATAATGCGCCATGTTTGATCCTGTTTGTGAAGTGTTTTGATGTAAAAAGTTGCCATTCAGCGGTTTTGCATCGTAGTCAGCAAGTACCTCGATAGCTTGACTTCTCAGCCTGCAATGGCGAACGGAATAGGACAAACGATGGAAACATGGCCCTAATAAATGTTAAAAATACGCTTTATATGGCTTCAATGTACGCTAATATTTTCTATTAACCATTTTTTATGGCTCTATGTGAATTTGAGTGGCTAATCTATTTCAAAAAGCAAACTTTTTTCCGTTCGTCCTGAGTGTGTCGAAGGATGGACGGAAAAAAGTTTACGACACCACTGATGGTAGGAAATATTAACTAAGGTCTGTTTTATAATTTGAAAAATTATTATATTTCAATTTATATCAACACGTTACATGTTATTAATACCCTAAAATTTGTTTTCATGGCAAAAATTGCGACCCAGTAATGGAAAACATTAAACAGCTTTTGGGGTGTGGATATCCCCTTTGAGCAGCCCGGCGCAATCTGGATTGCCAAAGTGTCGCATAGTAAAGATTCGGCCCTGTGAGGTCTTAAGTTCCGTTCGCCTTGAACCGGTCGAAAGGCGGAACGTGCTTCGACTTACTCAGCACGAACGGTTTAGACTTTAAAAGGTCGAATCAATAATGCCATGAATCAATGGCAACATATCAAGGATTCGATGCAGAACGAAGGTATCGCTTTGAAGACGTTTTCCAGAAAAGAGGTCACTGATCTGTGCAATAACGCCATCAGAGTCGATACTGATGAAATGTACTTTCATGAACCGGATGTTTTCAACTGGACTCTTCAGATATTTTGAATGCATTACAGGCTGCTGCCAAGGTAAACCAGTTTGAAGCGATTGAACATCGTCAATGTTTACGATTTTGAACGCGGCAGAAACGGCACTATCGTTGCCTTACACAACAATCAAGGGAAGATAGTTTGCGAGGCTATTGTTCTTGCGACGGGTGCCTGAAAATCTGATTTATTTGCGAGTATGGCATTCATATCCCGGTAGCGCTTGAGCCCGCTTTTGCGGCCAATTTTTTAGTCAGTTCCCAGAAAATTCTCGGCGCTTTGCCGACTTCGTTAACCGCGCTTAATTTCGATGCTGGCGGGGCAGTATTTTGAACATGCACCAACCCTGGGGTGGCTCGGGCAAAGGAATTGCCCGATAAATTCAGAAAAAATAGTGTCCAAGTAATTTAACTTCAACTTTTGGGATAACCTACATGGTTTCAAGGTTTGGTAAACTCGGATTTTCCTCAATCCCAAACCAAGCGCATTCTAAAGGCTTTGCTTAAGTTAATTAATGCGGTACGTTGTTCTTAACGGGAGTAAAGCATTAATAGGCTTAAGCAGGTTTCAGCAATGATTAAGGATTAAGATTCGAATGAATACGATGTTTGCTAAAACAGTGTGTATGTTCAAAATCTATCGACATAGAGAACCTCCGATTGACCAGTCTGAAATGTCTGTTAGTACAGCAGCTTTTCCAGGTACTGAAGAACCAGAGCAAATTCACAAAGGCAAAAGACGGCTGAAGGAAAATTACACCAATCACTGGGATATGGATTATTTGTCGAGACAAGAAATCGATAAACTCTATCAAAAAAAAGAATAAAAATATTTCCGGTTGGCGGAACGGGTTCTCACAGAAGTTAAAAAAAATCAGCATAGGCGAAATTTACCTAGTTTCAGGTTACGCAAAATACACAGAATGAAAACGAGGACTGATCTACGGGGTAGATATAATGAATCGATAAAATCAATTGTTATGATTTAAACAAGCGATTTTATGTTTTTAGTTGGTTACCTTATAGTGACTACCAAGTCGAAAAACGACCAACTGATTCCAAATTTAGAACAGGAGAAAAGTGATGTTAAAAATAAAATTATCGTATCTCGTATTCTTAACTCTAACTGTGTCCCAGGCTGGCTATTCCGAAGATAATCCTGCTACGTCAAAAAGCGTAGCGGATCGGCAAACCATGTCGAACCAATTCTGGTGGCCTGAAAGGCTGGATTTGGCGCCACTCCGCCAACATTCAGTCGAATCCAGTCCGATGGACAGCAAGTTTGATTACGCCGAAGAGTTTAATAAACTCGATCTTAAAGCCGTGAAGGCAGACATTGCAAAACTGATGACCACATCCCAAGACTGGTGGCCAGCCGATTTCGGACACTACGGCCCGTTCTTCATTCGCATGGCTTGGCATAGTGCCGGCACATACCGTATGGATGACGGGCGTGGTGGCGCTGGAGGCGGCCAGCAACGCTTTGAACCACTCAATAGTTGGCCGGACAATGGCAACCTCGACAAAGCGAGACGCTTACTGTGGCCAGTCAAGCAAAAGTACGGCAAAAGCCTTTCTTGGGCCGATTTGATGGTACTTACGGGTAATGTTGCTTTGGAATCGATGGGCTTCAAAACATTTGGCTTTGCCGGTGGGCGGACAGATGATTGGGAAGCCGATTTGGTGTATTGGGGGCCTGAAAAGAAATGGCTCGCCGATGAGCGCTACAAAGGTGACCGTCAGTTAGAAAAGCCACTGGGTGCTGTGCAAATGGGTCTGATTTATGTGAATCCAGAAGGACCCAATGGTAACCCTGATCCATTAGCAGCCGCTAAAGATATTCGTGAAACCTTTGGGCGCATGGCAATGAACGACGAAGAGACGCTTGCCCTGATTGCTGGCGGGCATACTTTTGGTAAAGCTCATGGCAATGGTGATGCCTCTAAATGTGTCGGCCCTGCACCTGCAGCTGAGGGACTAGAGGAGCAAGGTTTTGGCTGGAAAAATAAGTGCGGTAAAGGCAATGGTGCAGACACCATCACCAGCGGTTTGGAAGGCGCCTGGACGATGAACCCGACACAATGGACCCACCAATACCTTACCAATTTATTTGCCCACGAGTGGGTCAAGACCAAAAGTCCGGCAGGTGCTACTCAGTGGATTCCTAAAGATGAGGCGGCAGCGAACTTAGTGCCCGATGCACACGACAAGACTAAACGGCATGCGCCCATCATGCTGACAACCGATCTCGCCTTAAAAGCCGATCCGAGTTACGAAAAGATTGCCAGACGTTTCTTGGAGAATCCAAAGGAATTTGAACTGGCCTTCGCTAAAGCCTGGTTCAAGCTCACTCACCGCGATATGGGGCCTAAGTCCCGTTATCTCGGCTCTGAAGTGCCCCAAGATAACCTTATTTGGCAAGATCCCATTCCTGCCGTCAACCACAAACTGATAGACGTTAGGGATACTGAAAATCTTAAGGCTAAAATCCTTAAATCGGGTTTGACGGTGCCGGAACTGGTCAAAACAGCTTGGGCTTCCGCGTCGTCCTTTCGCGGCACCGATTTACGTGGCGGTGCCAATGGGGCTCGACTTCGCCTTGCGCCGCAAAAAGACTGGCCGGTTAACGACCCAACGCAACTAGCCAAGGTACTTCCAGTGATAGAAGGAATTCAAAACGAATTTAACCGGACCAAAAGCAAAAAAGTATCGCTGGCCGATCTGATTGTTTTGGGTGGCGTTGCCGCGGTTGAGCAGGCGGCCAAGACAGCGGGTACCCCGGTGAAAGTCCCCTTCACGCCAGGGCGTATGGATGCATCACCCGAACAAACGGATGTGAGTTCGTTTACCGTACTCGAGCCAAAAGCAGACGCATTCCGCAACTTCTATGGCGAGGGCAACACGCTGCCTCCTACTGAGATGCTGATTGACCGGGCCAACATGCTGACATTGACCGTACCTGAAATGACCGTTCTTGTAGGCGGTATGCGAGTTCTAGATGCTAATGCAGGGCAATCCAAACAGGGTGTTTTGACCAATAAACCAGGAGAATTAAGCAATGACTTTTTCGTCAACTTGCTCGACATGTCAACCAAGTGGCAAAAATCAACCACGTCAGAAGGGGTGTACGAAGGCGTTGAGCGGAAGACTGGCGTTACTAAATGGACGGCTACTCCGGTTGACCTGATTTTCGGATCGCACTCTGAGCTTCGTGCCATTGCAGAAATTTACGCAGCTGAAGACGGCAAGCAGAAGTTTGTAGTTGACTTTGTAAATGCATGGAACAAGGTGATGATGCTCGACCGCTTTGAACTAAAATAAGCTGTAAAAGGTTAAATATCCCCCTTAAAGCCCTGTAACGTTAAAGACAACAGGGCTTTTTTTTTGATTTTTGGATTTAAAGAAGATATGCACTTATGGTATTTTCAACCATGTTACTGACAGAAAACTCATTAATTACCCTTTTTTTCCCCGACAGGCCCATTATTTTGCACAAATAGGGGTCACTCAATAGTTTTGAAATCGCTAAAGCCATGCTTTTGGGTTCTTCGCTAGGCACTAAAATACCAGTTTGGCCATCGCTGACCAGTTCGGGAATGCCGCCTACCTTAGTGGCGACCACGGGTTTGGCGGCGGCCATTGCTTCAAGTATCGTGATCGGCATGCCTTCGGAGACGGAAGGCAGGACGAAGATGTCCAGCACAGGCAAAAGCTCGACGGCATCACTCCTTTCACCCAGGAACATAACTGATTGCGCTACCTTGAGAACTCGTGCTTGTTGTTCGAGTTCCTGCTTGAGCGGGCCATCGCCGATGATGATTAGGGTGGTGTTCGGGTGTTCCTTGAGGATGTCCGGCATGGCTGCAATCAAGGTGTGCAAGCCTTTAAACCAGACCAATCGCGCTACTGTTCCGATCACAAAATTGTCAGGCGCAATCTTTAACTGATTTTTCAGTACCAAAACTTCGCCGAGGCCAGCGGTTGAATCATTAACCTTGATGCCATTAGGGACATAAATAGCTTTATGTTCTGGCAATAAGCGATTAGCAATGACTTGTTTCCGTATCGAATCTGACACCAGGATGACGGCATCGGTTGCCACCGCAAACAAGGCTTTGTCGTACATCCAGAACAAGGCTTTGACCAGCGGATTTTTGAATGCCAAGCATCCAAGGTTGTGGGCAGTATTCACAATAACCGGGACTTTCGCTGCTTGGGCGGTTAGGCAACCCAGTAATGCGGCTTTGGACATGTGTGTGTGCACGATGTCGAACTTTGACTCACGAAGATAGTTGTACAAATGCCATATCGAGATCAAGTCGCCAGGATGGGGCAAGCGATGCAATTTGATCAGCTTGATATTATGGATGCCTAGCTCTTGCAGCCGTAGCTTGATAGGGTCGCTGATATGGTTGCAAACGATGGCAACGTCATAACCATGCTGGACTAAGCCTTCGGTTAAAGTCAACAAATGCTCGGGAACACCGCCGATGTCGAGCCGGGTCACGATTTGGACAATGCGTTTTGGCGACATCATTTTTTAACCTGGGCGACGACCATCAAGCTCATCCCGCCCAGCAAACGGGAGCAGGCCGATGGGCTGACGCTGGCCAGCACTCGCCTGGGCAATGCCAATAGTTTGTGTTTGCTGCTGATTTCCAAGGACGAAGGCACGTTGAAGGATTGGGTGAAACGATGGCCCAAGACGTTCAGGCCGCAACTGTCCAAAAACCACAAGGCTTTCTGGCGGGTAAAGAAATGGATGTGCCCCATCGTTTGCGCCTTGTAATGATAGAGTGAGGCTAGTTCGGTCAATAAGCTGTCGTCCAGGGGAATATGAAAAATCAATAAGGAACATCGGCTAGCGGCTTCCCGGACAAATTGCCAGGGATTTTCGACATGTTCGACGACATCAATCATCAGGCCGATGTCGAAATGCTCCTGCACATCCAGGAGATTCAATTGTTTGAGTTGCAGGTCGGGCCAATCTTTGCGGGCGATTTCAAGCGCACCCGGTGAAGGCTCAATCCCAGTCGCGTCCACTTGACAATTTAATGTCGATAAATAATGGGTAAAATTGCCCAAAACTCCGCCCGCACCACAACCGATGTCGATCACTTTCAACGTCCTTGCGTTCGGAAACAGGCTTTCGAGCTGTGTTTTGTCCAGCAACTTGCCTATTTGTTTGACTTTCCATATCGAGTCTTCCCTATGCCAGGATGGCGAATAATGGGCATATTCGCCGTCGGTATATTTTTCTACGCCGATAGAGTATTTGGCTGTCATAAAAAAGTTTAGTTGATAAGTTTGGCGACAGGGTGCAGTTTGTCCGGGCTTAAAAACACCGCCCGCATCGTATCCCAGGAAAAATCTTGCAACAGCTTTGTTAATCTGCTTACCATGTCGTTTAAGTTCAGGTAATGCCGGAAGCGGGTTTTGAAAGAGATGCCTTGTTGTTTCGGTTGCTCGGGGTCGATTTCCCAGGGGTGGAAATAGAAAATGCCGGCTTGTTTTTCAACCGTGTTGATATAACGGTAAGCCGCTTTTGATAAACCATAAGGGTAAAGCCGGAAAAACACACCGCCGCCACAAGGTAGGTTTTTGTGCAACAGCTTGAACGTGCTGATAGGTATTTCCACCAAGCCAGTTGTCTCTTTCGGGGTGAACATGAAACGTGGCGCATCCGGCATACCGTAAATATCATGTTTGACCGGATAAATGCTAGAACTATACAAGAAACCTTCTTCTTCCAACACCTTCAACGCCCATAAATTATTTGCGCCAATCGAATAACTTGCCGCCCGATAACCATCGACCGAACAACCACCAATGTCTTCCAGGATTTGTTTGGTTTTTCTGGTGTCGGCACGGAATTGTGCTGGCGTTTGTTCGATTACGCGGATGTGTTCGTAGCCGTGCGCGGCCAATTCGTGGCCGGCAGCAACGATATTCCTAACCAACGCGGGGTAGCGCTCCGCGACCCAGCCCAAAGTAAAGAACGTTGCCTTAACCCCGTGTTGGTCGAACAATTCCAAGATTCGGTTGGTGTTCCGCTCCACCCGCTGCGGCAACTGCTCCCATTGTTGCCGTTTGATATAAGGCTCAAACGCGAGGACTTGGAAATAATCCTCGACATCCACCGTCATCGCATTCGTCATCATTGCTTTATTCACGTCGGATTCCCGTCAGTTCGATAAAAGTTGTATTTAGGCTAAAGGTGCAAGGCAAATGGCAAACGGTGGCTGTTTAAAGATTGGTTTTTTGCCTTGCGCCTTTTGCCTTAGTCTCGTCTTAACAATACAGCATCTTGATGGTCGTTGATGCCGCGCTCAAAATAACCCAGTACAGTGAATAGTTTGCCCCATTCGCGTTTGACGTAATCTTCGCTGTGGTACGTGTTCTGGTAAAAATCCGGCAAACCATCAACCTTTAATTTCCCAGTCTGCGCGACCCGAAACAGGATGCCTTTGGTTGCGATGATGTCTTTGTCACTTTGGGGCAAATCGCGGTAACAAGCCGCGCCGTGGACGGTCAACAGGAGTATACCACCGGGTCGGACGATGCGTTTCAGTTCGGCCAGCCAAGCATTTTGCAAGTCTTCATCAAGATGGGTAAATACAGAAATGGCGTAGACGAAGTCAAACCGATTGTCTGTAAATTCACTCGGCGGTGTAGCTGGGTTGGTGGAAAATGCCGCATTGGGGATATTCTCTCGGCACCACGTAATAGCTTCGTTGTCGATGTCAGTCCCGACACTATTTGCATTGGGCGCTTGTTTGCGGATATGGCGGAATACCCGTCCGCAACCGCAACCGAATTCAAGAATATTTTTAAAGCCGGAAAGCGGGTAGTTGATTTGCTCTAGCATTGTGCAAATATCATGGCTATCACGTTGTCCTACTTGGATAAAGCTGTCAAGATCAAAAGCCCCGTGGACGCGCCATCTTAAGGTCGGCGAGGGATAATTCAAGCCCTCTGCATCCTTCATTTCAACTTTTTCAAAAAATTCGGTGCGCTTGAGCGCGGCACTATACCAAAGATATTGCATGAAGCCGTAACACTTGTAAACGATGGGGATAGAACGCAAATACTGTTTTAACACACGGTTCTCCGTTAAATCTTGGCGGGTTGCTTTAACACGCCCAATTTTTGTAAATAATGTTGTAACGACAAGGCCATGATTTCATGACCGCGACTGCCGTAATGGGTTTCATTGGGAAGATAAATGTCTTGTTCGGATTTTGCAATAGCTTGAGCTATGTCCCGATATAAATCAGGTGCTTGGATGCCGCGTTGCAGCAATTGGTTGTTAAGTTCGAGCCGGGGCAAGTCTACTTTATCTGCAATAAATGTGGTGTAAGCGGTTAATTTGTCGGGCACCAGCACAAACACAAAAACCGTTTTTCGGTTGGCTTGAAACTCCCGTTGCAGGTCACGTAACTGACAGGTAGCGGCTGCAATGTCTTGATTTTGCCAGAATGACTTGTCGAGATCGGGCTTATACACCAGCAACTGGTCGCTTAAGCGATTGGAAAATAAATCCTTTCTCGTCAACTGAAAATGTGCGACAGGGCTGTTATCCTGCTCGGACAAACGGGAAGTTAATGCTTTCTTCCAATAAACCCAGGCATAGTTAAGGTTGAGATTATCCAAAGAAATAGTTTTCTGACGTTCTTTAGTCTGGAACGGAACGGATTTTGGTTTAATCTCAAGTGCAGGACTAAACACGGCTTGTTCTTGGTCTGTTTTGCAAGCTGTATTCGATTGCCGGAACTTGGTCAGAAAAAACACTTCAACGCTTTCGACCACAACAATTTTAGGCGGATTTTTGACGAATACGGCAGTTTGCAGCAAGCCCGAAAATGAAGTCTTGCCAAGATCCAGCGTTTGCACCGAAAGTCCGGTATTCCGCGTCAAATACGCCTGCCACAGTCCGGGCTTGGAAAACGAATCGCCGATGACGAGGACATCCGCATAATCCCGGTAAGCGGGTACGCTTACGTCATCTATACCCAAGGTCTGTTGTTGTCCTGACCAGCCGAAATCGCGCTCGGCATAACCGCCCATACGGGTGAGCGGGCCATCGAGGGGTTCGATTTTTATCGCGGTGATTATCAGTCCAGCCAGCGTCGGGATTAAGATGACAAAGAACACGGTTAAATAGCGTTGGGCGGCTGACATGGCGGTTTGTCAGAATTGAAAGTATAAAAATTCACTGAGGCTAGTGATATTGATGATCGCAACCAAGCCCAAGATGGCCGTAAGTGTTGCCCAAGCCGGATTTATCCGCCATGCCAATACATTGGACTTGGGTGAAGTAATCGTAATGCTCCGATTTTCGAGGGCGGGCTGAAAACGGTGGAAGATTTGCGACGTGTTGGGGGCAAAAAAAGCAATTGTCGTTACGATTGCAAGCTGTAGCACCCCGCCAAAACTAATGACATCGCCCGCATTCAAGGCTTTGAGTGGGATGCCGATGTTATGTAGCCAAAGCCCCAAATGGCCGAGGTCGAAATAATAGCGTTCTGGCAAGGCCAAGCCATTCATACCGAAGAGGCCTTTGAGGATGAGCGTTGCCGCATTCAAATCGCTAGCGCGGAAAAATGTCCATGCAATAGTCACAGCCAAAAATGTCACTAACCAACTGAAAAAATTCGCTGCTCTTGATTTAACTAACTGGTCTCGCTGACATGACGAAACCCACTGCCGCCAAAGATGGTTAATGGCAAGATAAAGGCCATGCAACCCGCCCCAGATCAAGAAATTCCAGCCCGCACCATGCCATAATCCGCCAATCAACATCGTCAACAACAGGTTGCGATATTTGGTCAGCACGCCCAAACGGCTGCCGCCCAGCGCAATGTAGAGGTAATCGCGTAAAAACCGCGACAAAGTTATGTGCCAGCAGCGCCAAAAATCAATGATGGAAGTCGCCAAATAAGGCGAATGAAAATTGATCGGCAAGCGAATCCCGAACAACAAGGAAATACCGATGGCCATGTCGGAATAACCGGAAAAGTCGAAATACAACTGCATCGAATAGGACATCAACCCGCCCCAGGCTTCAAACAGCGTCAAAGGTAAACCGTTGGCGGCGGCATCGAAAACCAGTTTGGCATACGGCCCGACGCTATCGGCCAACATGACTTTCTTTAACAGGCCGACTATGAAAACACTCAAGCCAATGGCGAACCAATCTGCCCTTGGGCGAAAGCCGTCTTGCTGTCCGAATTGCGGCATCATTTCCTTGTGGTGCAGGATGGGGCCTGCGATCAAGTGCGGGAAATAACTCACAAACAATGCGTAATTAATGAAGGAATATTCTTTTACTTCCCCCCGATAAGCATCGACCAAAAAGGCAATTTGGGTAAAAGTAAAGAATGAGATGCCCAAGGGCAGGATGATATTCGCTATGCCTAAATCAAAGTCAATGAAGGATTTTAGGATGTACGCGGCGAAACCAGTATATTTGTAATAACCCAACAACAGCAAGTTTCCCGTTATACCCATAAATAAGATATTGCGGCTGCGGGTCGATGCCAAGCGCTTGCCGACCACATAATTAAAGCCGATTGAAATAAGCAATAACAATAAATAATTCGGATTCCACCAGCCATAAAAAAATAAGGAACAAAGTGTTAGCCAAATTATGGCAAGTTTTGGTCTTCGGCCTAAGCTATAAAAAACGCCCAAGGCCAAGGGCAAAAAGGCAAAGATAAAAACGTAGGAGTTAAACAACATTGCCTTTTGAACCCCATTTATTTACGGAACGCCAAGTTCTGGGCGCGCGATTGATAAATGAGTTTTGCCAATTGAACGACACTGACGGTGCGGGTGGCCTGAATTTGTTTGCGTTTTTGCAACATAAGTGGAAGTAAGCGCAAACCTTGACCCAAGCCATTAAAATAAGCGGACAGGTTTTTTTTGAACTTCGGTCTCCTGTCAGTCAGCAGGCTTTCCAACACCAGCAAAGCTTGGGCGGCAAGGCTTAAGGGCAACATGACTAGCAACAACAGCAAGGGCATGTCTTTAATGAGGACGCAGATAAGGTTTTTCGCCGTCATGCTCAGTGAAAACGCCGACATATCACCGCCCGTGCTGGCACTGCCGATGTGATAGACCTTTGCCGCCGGAATAGCAAGGCAACGATAGCCCACCAATTGAGCCCTGATGCCGATGTCCACATCTTCCATATAACAGAAAAAATCTTCATCGAAATGACCGATTTTGTCGAGCATACTGCGCCGATATACCGAAGCGGCGGCACAGGCGCTGAACACTTCGGTTGGCTCGTCGCCTACGACGCGGAAATCCTCGCGAGTCGCGATTTTGCCGGAAAGCCCGATTAAGCTGTAATTGTCGCCAAACGAGTCGATGATTGTGCGGTCGTTAAAATCCAGCAATAAAGAAGCGCAGAAGCCGATGTCAGCCCTGCTGTCCATCACATTGACGATTTCTTCCAGCCATTTGGGATCGCTTGCAGTATCGTTATTCAGCGCGGCCACCAATTCGCCTTTTGAGCCGTTGATACCTGCGTTAATGGCGGCGCTGAAACCAAAATTTTCGGGCAAGGCAATGATGTTAATGTCAGGATAGTTGAGCTTAACATATGACAAAGAGTCGTCCGCCGAACCGTTATCTACCAAGTAGACGGCAAAATCCTTATAAGTTTGCGCCGCCAGGGAATCAAAGCAGACTTGCAAAAAGCGTTGCCCGTTCCAATTTGGGATAATGACCGATACTTTTTCCACCTTTAGATTCCTTTCAGGGTTTTAAAAAATGTGCCGCTGTACGCCGAGTTTGCACGACAATTGCCTTTGGTTTACGAAAACGGCTTACCTTAATGAGCTTCATTGCTTGAGATACCATTCCGAAGTGACGGCAAACCCTGGATCCATCGGGCAAGGATTAAAACCCAGCAAACGCTGGGCTTTGCTAATATCGGCGACCGAATGGCGCACGTCGCCAGCGCGAAAGTCCCGATAACTGGGCTTAAGTTCACCCAAGTGTTGAAAGCGGTCTTGTAAGTTTATCTTTAGGTAGCCGAATAACTGGTTGAGGCTCATTTGCATACCGGAACCAATATTAAACACTTGACCTATGGCCGCTGGATTTCCTGTGGTTGCCGCCAAGATATTGGCTTGGACGACATTTCCTATGTAACAAAAATCGCGGGTGGATTCACCGTCGCCATTGATGTAAACGGGTTCGCCTTGGCACATGGATGCTATCCATTTCGGGATGACGGCAGCATATGCCCCGTTTGGGTCTTGCCTTGGTCCGAAAATGTTGAAATAACGTAAGCCAACCGTCGCTGTACCGTATTCTCTTGTGAACAAATCGGCATAAAGTTCGTTGACATACTTGGTGAGAGCATAAGGCGACAAAGGCTTGTCGATGCAGTCTTCGACTTTGGGCAGATATTCGTCATTGCCATATACTGCTGACGATGAGGCATAAACAAAACGGTTTACTTTGGCATCCTTGGCTGCGGTCAGCATGTTGAGAAAACCGTCGATATTGATTGAATTAGCCGTAAATGGTTCTTCAACGGAAATAGGGACGCTGACCAAGGCCGCATGATGCAGGACATAATCTACATCCGCGCAAGCCCGGACACAAAGGTTGAAATCACGGATATCGCCCTCAATTAACGTGAAATTAGCACATTGTTGTGCACCGACGATTGCCCTGACGGAATCCAGATTATCTTGCCGTCCAGTGGAAAAATTGTCTAAGCCAATAACCTTTTGGTCGTTTTGCAACAAGAATTCCAACAGGTTGGAACCGATGAACCCTGCAACGCCAGTAATAAGCCATGTTTCTTGACGGTCAAAAATGTATGGATTGACAATGTTCAAATTAATTCATAAGGTTAAATGGCTCGAAAATAGCTTGAATTATGATGACGAATCATCGTAAGTCAATACCGAACATAAAAGGTTTCCAGGATCGCAGTGAACATTGGTCTTTCAGTTAACGAATGCTGACGGCGAAACCCCCAATATTTTGCTTGTCAGGTGGAGGCCGGACTGGCTTTAGCCGAGATAATTGCGGTTAAAGTCACTTCTGCATCAAAAACACTAGCCTCTAATACACATAAACTATCAATTAGCTGGCCTTTGTTATTTTTGCTTGTCGACTTGCCATTGGCCGCTTTTTTGACGGCCTGCCAAATCTATCTTACCCCTTCCCCGAATAGGATGACCTCTATGGTATTCAGCAGGATGGACATATCCAAAAAAAGCGAATAATTTTTGGTGTAGTATAGGTCGTATTCCAGCTTACGGCGGGTATCGAATTCGTTGGCTCCGTAGGCATAGCACAGTTGCGCCCATCCGGTGATGCCGGGTTTGACACGGTGCCGTTCTTTGTAATAGGGCACAGTCTGGACGAATCCCTCGACAAATTCAGGCCGTTCCGGACGTGGACCGACAAAACTCATGTCGCCTTTCAGGACGACAAACAACTGAGGCAATTCGTCGATACGGTATTTGCGGATAAAACGCCCGACTACGGTTGTCCTGTCATCATTCTCCATTGCCCATTGTGCGCCATTTTTTTCGGCATCCACCCTCATGCTGCGGAATTTTATCATGTTGAACAGCCGATTATTTTGCCCAACCCTAACTTGCCGATACAAGACGGGGGCATCCCAGCCGCTTTCGATGAGGATGGCAAGGATGGCCAACAACATGATCCACCATGTCGCAACCAGTATGGTGACGCTGGCGACGATGTCGAACAGTCGCTTGCTGGCCCATCTGAACCAACTGACCCTGAAGCCGTCAGAAAACATAAACCAACTGGGTGAGAGCAAATCCAGGTAAATCAGCCGCTCTTCCCGTTCGTAATAAGTCAGCAAATCGATGATCGAAATACCGGACAATTTCAATTCCACCAGTTCATCAAGGGGCAGCGCACTGCGCTTGTCGTCCATTGCCAAAACGATTTCCTGAACCCGAAGATCTTTACAGGCTTTAGTGAGATCGCCATTATTGGTTAGGGTTATCGTATTTTTAAACGTCGATGTCTTGTTGCCAAAATGTGCATAGCCCACGACGGCGACGCTGCTGTCAACATAACTGGCATTCGTACTGTGCAACTGCTTTGCCAGATTGTCGCAACCGATGACCAGTATGCGGCGCTTAAATTTTTCCATGTCGCCAATTCGGTAAAACTGAGCGTGTACGGCCCATATCACAAAATAGACAAAAGCCAATCCCCCTATCGAGATGCTTTGAAGGACAACATTCTGTGGCCAAAGGCAATTGCAGGCATACAACAAGAACAGGGGCAACAAATAACCAAACAACAACCGAATATGAAACCGGTGTTTTTTGGTGAAGGTCATCCGGCGGTACATCCCGACCGATGAAAAACTTAAAGAAAAAAGGATTGCAATGGCGCAAGCGGCGGTCAACAAGGTCTCGTTAAAGGCCACAAAAGGGTCTGCTTGGATAAAAAAGTACGAACCGTAATAAAAAACCAAAACCAAAATCATCCATTCCATCACCTGCAAGTAGAGATGGGCGGAAGATATATAATGGTTGAAGACTCTAATCATTTTTTTACGCTTTTTTGCCCGTATTGTTGATGGTGTTTGTCCGTTATTTCTGGGTTGGCAGTAAATTGTTCAAACTATTTTCATAGTTAGCGGTAGTTTTGCCTGGTCAATTGGTTTAACAACATTTTCTCAAAAAAAAAATATCAAGTAAGGTAATGGTTCACACTCGGTTGTATTTTTATTAAATTGCTAGCAACAATATAGTAAGGCCGTCGTAATTTTTCAATAATGCTAAACGGTTTTGTTGTGTGGTTAACATTAAATTTGGAAAGCCAGAAATATTGCCTTGTTTGCCCCTGTTTTGCTTTTTAGTATAAACGCCGGATTTGTCCTGCTGTCTTTAATGGTTGGATGCCAATGTAGCAAAATAAATTACTGATTAATACTCGTAAAAATACTTAGTCCGCTGGATTCTTAAGGCGGATAAAAGGGATAAGTGCGAAAAAAATCCCGTCGGATCGACTAAAGCCAGCTTTTTTGAACCAAAGCCTGCTGAACAAGCAGCGCGTTTGCTGGGGCCTGTGAAAGAATAAGCTGTAGAACGGGCACCGCAAATTCCATGACACTGGACCCAAAAACCGTGTTTGCCCCAAATTTGGCAGGCATTTTGCAATAGAGGCGGTTTGTTGGGCGGCTTATTTGCACCCGGAACACAGTTTTTTTGCTTGAATTGGCTGATGAAGGCAACCGACTGGTTTATAATCAACAGAGCGTCGTTAAAAAGGAAATATCCTTGAGATTAATTTTTTGTTTTGGCCTTGTTTGCCTCATACTCGGCACTGCATGTACGCCGTCACGCGGGATACAAACATTTAAGCTTATATCTGCCAGTGAACTGGCGTTATTGGGGACACCGTCCGACAAATATCGTGACGTGTTGAACCCGGATGACTATAAACTCAACATCAGTGACGAACTGGACATTAAAATCGAAGGCCATGATGATTTTAACCAAACTGTCAAAGTCAGGCCGGACGGCCAGATAACACTGCCCTTGATCGGTGACATCAAAGCCAAATCGAAGTCTACCGACGAGCTTAAGGCCGAAATCACCCGGCGTTATCGTCTGCTTTCAATGCCGGAAGTAGATTCGTCCGCAACGGCCCACAAAGAATACCTGATCACTGTCAATGACGAATTGGCGCTTAAATTCCCTTATCACAACAACATGGACCAAACCGTCAAGGTCAGGCCGGATGGGCGGATTTCGTTAAGCATGATAGGTTCTGTGGTGGCAGAAGGCCGTACGCCTTCGTTTCTTAACAAGGACATTAATCGGCGTTATCAAAAGTACCTAAAAAAACCCAATGCAACGCTTATCGTCAACCAATTCAGCACGATGCGTTACCGCCTATCGGACAATCCCAAAATCGCAGGGTTGGAGAATGTTAGGGCTTCGGTCATCGTAAAGGCTACTGAAGGGCTGGAAGTTTTTGTTGGCGGCAACGTGTTGAAACCGGGCGTCATCCATTATCGCAAAACCCTCACAGCGATGACGGCGATCATCGAGGCCGGTGGCGGTGTGGCCGGGGCGAAAATGGGCAACGTGGTGGTGGTGCGCGAACACGCTGGGCAACCGTTTGTAGCCACTTTGGATCTGGCCTCAGAATTTTTGCCAGAACAGCCTACGCATGACGTGGCCCTGAGGCCACACGACATCATCATTGTGCCGAACACCAAAATAGACCGGATAGGCGATTTTATGGAAGACCTTGTGCGGGTCATCCCGCCTATCCAAAATAGCACATTCGCCTTTTTTTATGGCCTATAGCGTTGTAACCTGACTTATGCCATTTACTGCCATCCCTTTTTTAGAAAACGCTGGGTTGAAATGGGATCAGGAAGAGCTTAATCCTGATCCTCAAGTCGATGCCCAAATCAAGTTTTTTGCCAAGGAAGGCTATCTCGTGCTTCCGAAAGCGATACCTGAAACCGATGTCGATAGTTTGGTGGCGACCTTAAAAGCCCAGCATGAAGGCAAAACTTACGAACAGTGGCGACGAGTCCAGGACGCTTGGCGGGAAATCACCTTGGTCAAGCAAATTGCCTGTGACAGGAAAATCCTAACATTGCTGGAAATTTTGTACCAAAGGAAACCGATCCCATTCCAAACCTTGAATTTCAGCCTGGGCAGCGAGCAAAAAATCCATAGCGACTGCATCCATTTCAGTGCCAAGCCGGAACGCTACATGTGCGGGGTTTGGGTCGCCCTGGAAGATATTGATGAAAACAACGGGCCGTTGATTTATTATCCCGAAAGCCATACCCTGCCGATAGTGACGATGGAAGACCTCGGCATTGACGGCAGTAAAACGCCGTTGAATTACGAAGCCTATCGACTTTATGAAAACTACATCGAAGACATGCTGGTTGGATTAAAGCTAAAACCACTGTCCTTGGACATCAAAAAAGGCGATGCGTTGATTTGGTCGGCTAACCTGTTGCATGGTGGCGCACCGATTCGCGATAAAACCAAGACGCGGTTCAGCCAAGTCACCCATTATTATTTTGATAATTGCTTATACTATACCCCGTTATTTTCCAATACGTTTCAGGGAAAATTGTTCTATCGGCAGATCGTGGACATTGAAACCGGGACACCCGTAGCCAATAAATATTTAAACCAAAACAGCGGTAACTTCATCACCAATAGCAATCTCCCACGACGCGGCCTCCATTTATTAAGGAATTGGCTGAAGCTTGAACGGGACAGCGGGTATTGATGTTCACTAATGGGCAAGCCAACACACGAGGCATGACGAAGATGGGTATATCGAAAAAGCTAAGCGGTAAGTCAATCTTGCAAGATGGTATGCAACTCATTGCGTTAAATGTGGCATTGCTCTTAGCCAACAATGCGATGGCGGCATATTCACCCTTGCTTATTTCTGTGCAAGACAGCATGATTAAATTTCGCCAAGACCAAACTCTGGTAGCAGACAGCAACCCAAACATCGTCCTTTCGGCGGCTCGCAATGAAGCCGAAACTGGGCAAATCTTGCTCTTTGCGCCCAGTGGCGTGGGCAAGCTGAGCGTGGCGATTTCGCCGTTAACACATGCCACGGACAAGAACGCCCACATCACCGACGGCAGGGCTTTCCTTGTCCATTATGCCGATATCGACATGCCTACCAAGACCAGCGATACCGCAGGCGCTTGGCCGGATGGCTTGGTGCCATTGACGCAAGCCTTTAGCATCAAGCCAGGGAAGCAACAATCGGTCTGGCTGAAATTTAAGATCGACAAAGCGGCAAAAGCAGGACTGTATCAAGGTACAGTCACTGTTTCGCAAAATGGCGGCCAAGTCGCCGCCATTCCCGTCAAGCTGAACGTATGGAATATCACCTTGCCTGATACTATTCATTTGCCGTCCGTCATTGGGCTGGATTACGGGTCGATCAAAAAGTTTGACGGCGGCACCTCAAAAATTAGCGCTTACTATCAAGCGCTTGCCGATAGCCGTGCCGTCCCCATCGACTTGTTCAACAGCAATCCGTCCTACGCCATCAATAACGGCCAATCCGAAGTCAATTTTGAACCCTATATGCAGCAATATCGGCTGGCATATCGGCAAAAAGCCCCGCTCATGATCCCTTTTTCTATGAATTGGCCGGTCGATTCTGCCGTATACCCCTTATTTTCGGATGAGTATAACCAGTTGACGGTCGATTACTTGAAAAAAACAGCGGCTTATTTTTCTTCCCAAGGGCTTCTTGACCAAGCCTACGTTTATATCGGCGAAATAGACGAGCCGAAAACAGCCGAGCAATATGCCTTGGTCGAAGGCTTTGCTACGATCTTGAAAGTTGCCGATCCGCGCTTGAAATTGCTCTTGACCATTCATGCCGAATGTCCCGATTGCGGCGGCAAAACCATCGACAAGCTCGACCAGGACAACATCCTTTGGGCGCCCAACATCACATTCTATGATAGTAAGGCCATGAAGCTCGAAAGTGGGCTTTTAGGCTTGCTACCGAAGGTATCGGCAGTGCCGTCCGGTTGGGATGCTAGCTTTTCCCGAAAACTGGCCGCACAAAATCGACCGTTTTGGTGGTACTTAAACCCCTGGACATTCGTGACGCGAAATCCCAGCTATAAATACCCGAACTTGTACATTGACCATCAAGGCATCGAACAACGCATTATCGGTTGGATGGCTTTCGGGCATGACGTAAAAGTTATCGGGTTCTGGAACGCGACATATTGGCAAACCACAACCGACCCTTGGGTCTCCGTCCCCAAGGGCGAAGAAGGGTCGAGCATTGCGGGTGACGGCTCATTGTTTTACCCCGTCAACGGGGTCGCTTCCGCCACCGGACAAGCGCAGCCCGACTTGCCCATTACGGCGATTCGCTTGGAACTGTTGCGCGAAAGCAGCGAGGATTATGAGTTACTTTACCTGCTCAAAGAAAAGGGCAAAACCGAGGCGGCAAAAGCAATTGCCAACCAAGCCGCCGCCAGTTTGCAAAATTACCTGAGTGACGCGGACAAATTGAAACTTTTACGTGAACAAGTCGCGGATGCCATTCTTCAACCTTAGAAATATGTTTTAAGAGCTAAATTTGAGAACATGGAATCAAAGAGTTACGCTGATCTAATTTCCCCCTTTTATGTCCGCGAGTACTTTGGAGAGGGCTTATTTTCTGCGTTGTGGGAAGTAGGCTCTTGATTCGTATTAAAATGAAGAAGATTCAAGCCAGCCTTTCTAATTTCAGATCATGACCGACACCAGCGAAAATATTTCGGACTCCGCATTTGTCCTGAAACAACTCACCAAAGCTTTTGCACATCATAAGCGGCTATTTTTTCAGACTTTTATTGTCGTGTTGGCACTTGGGATAACATACGCCTACATCAAGCGTCCGGCATACGAGGCAACTGCCAGGCTTTATGTAAAACTCGACCAAAGGGGCGTAACCTTATCCCCTTCGGAAACCCATATTCAAGTGGCGTCAAAACTGGCGGAAGAGGCAGTGGCAACGGAAGCGGAAATGCTGGGCGGTATGGGTCTGATTACGGAAACAATAGAGGTGCTAGGACCCGATGTGTTCAAAGGCAAAAAACCCGACAACCCTATCGTCGCATTCCTATTGGATTTGGCGACCAACGCCCAAGAAGGAATTATGAGCGGTATTTCAGCATTGGGCTTGTTGCCAAAAGTATCGCCAAAAGACAAGGCTATCGCCATCATTAAAAAGGACTTGACGGTGTTTCCGGTCAGGAGGACGCAAGTGATCGAATTGGCCTTCAAACACAAAAATGCCGAAGCGACCAAAAAAGTCCTGGATACCTTGATTGACGTGCACGCCAAAAAACTCACCATGATGAACGATAGCGCGGAAGATTATGAGTTCTATCAGCACCAAACCGATAAGCTGTCCGCAGAACTCGATACCGCCGTCGCCACTTTATTGAATTTCAAACAGAAACATCATATCGTTGATATACAGGCTGAAATTACCATGCTGGTGCAACGCATTGATAACCTGACTGCAACTTTGGACGGCACCAGCCTTCCGGTAGCCGTGCCAAAGATTACGGAATCGGTCAACAATAAAGGTGAGGGCATGACCGATACCATTAGCCCGAGCAACGTCGAGATTCCGCAATCGAGCAACGAAATTTTGCAACTCGCTTCGCGCTTGAACGACCTTAAAATCGAGTATGCCCGCCGGAACACCTTGTACGAAAAAACCCATCCGCTCGCCAAAGAGCTTGAAGTGCAAATCTCGGGTATCACTTCAATCCTGCAAAAGCAAGTCAACCACTTGGTGTCGACGATCAACAATTACAAAGGCAGGCTTAACCTGCTGACCAACATCGAACCCGAATTGAACCGTCTCGCTCGTACTGCAACGGCGTCTGAAGAACAGTATCGCGCTTATGCCCTTGCCGCCCAGGAACGGCGCTTGGCGAAGGAGCAGCAAAGCCGGATTATCGTGCAAGTGCTTGATCCGCCGAAGCTCCCAGAAACACCTGTGTCGATGAGCAGGATCGTTCTGATTACCATTGCCTTATTGGCGGCCTTGGTGCTGAGTGTAGCGGCGATCATCCTGATGGAATGGCTGGAAGTTAGGGGTATCATCAGGCAACGGAAGCGCATGGCGGCGTCTGAGCCTTTTTGTTCGGAAGCGGATTTAGCTGAACATAACGCCAATATTAAGCGCGTTTCGGCCAACACCGTTTTCCTGATTTTTGGTCAACTTGTCAGCAAGGCAGTCAATTTCGGATATTTTTTGTTCCTAGCGCGGGTGTTCACCCTTTCTGAATTTGGCAGCATCAACTATGTCTTGTCGGTATTGTTGTTGGCACACACGCTTGCCGAGTGCGGCTTGACCCGGCTGGTCATCAGGGACATCGGCCAGGATGAATCCCGATTACCAAAATATCTCGCTACGCTGATCCCATTGAAAATGGGGTTGACGTTCTCCGCATACCTCATCTTATGTACGATTTTTTGGCTGAGGCATTCCGAAAACCTCATGCCTTTGCTGCTCATAGGCGGGGCAAGCCTAGTACCTTTGGGGTTGGGGACACTGTTCAACGTATTTCTGCAAGCAAGACAGATGATGCAGTACTCGTCCATCGGTGAGATACTGCTCAGTGTGTCCCAGGTGGCTTTCGGAGTCTTCGGCATTCTCTACTACAGCAAGCCTGAAACCGTGTTCCTGAGTTATTTTTGTGCCACGGTCGCGTACATGCTGTTTCTAGGGCTGGCAGTCCATCGTTCGACTTGCCGCTTGAGTTTTGCCTTGGATTTCTCCTTTATACTGAAATTGCTGAGAAGCGCCTTGCCTTATGCCGGGATCGGGATACTCATCGCCTTGTCTTTGCGGGTGGAAATCCTGGTGCTGGGCTGGTATTGTTCAAGTGCGGAAGTCGGCATTTACAGCGTAGCGGCCAAATTTCCTGAAGCGGCCATGTTTTTCCCGCTCATGCTGGCCTCGTCGGTTGCACCGGTGCTGGCCAAGATTCACGGGGAAGATAGCCGTAAACTTCAGATGACTTACCTTTGGGGCTTGCAGCGGCTGGTGCAATTTCTGTTGCCGTTTTCGATTGCCGTCATCCTGTGCGCCGAACTCATCATCGATTTGTTGTTCACTGCCGATTATAGTGATGCCGCACCGATATTGAAAATCTTGTTCCTGGCGTTTCCGTTTTTTTCTTTGCAGATGCTGAACAGCAGCATTTTGCTGACTTCCACAAATGCCAAACAGACTTTGATTTTGTACACTTGCATTACCTTATTGCAATTCATTTCCGCGCTAGCCTGCATTCAATTATGGGGCGTAATGGGTGCTGCCCTGTCTTTTATGGCCAGCCAAACTTTAGGTTTTTTGATTTCATACCACTACATCAAACGCTGGTTCCTTGATGAAGGCGGTGCCCTATACAGTATTCGCTTGCCCGTGCTGGCTGCCTTGGCGATGAGTTTGGGGACTTATTTTGTACGAGAAATATCAATTTTTATAACGGTGCCAGTTGCCGTATCTGTTTATTTTGCCATCCTATACGGTGCAATAAAGGCCAGTTCATCTCCCGAAATAACAGCAACCTGATGAACAATAGTCCAGCTCTCGTCCAATCAAAATTACCGCTGATATTCGCTATCGGTGTCGTTTTTTTGTTGTTTGCAATCGGCGGTGCTTGGGCGCCGGCCGTTTTGGGCGGCTTGGTCTTGCTGGTGCTTGCATTGTTGGAGTATCCACTGGCATCGGCTTACCTTGCTGTCGGTTTAGTGCTTGTGATCCCTGTTTATGTCGCCATCCCTCCTCTGGGACCCTTGCCTAATCTGCCGGTTTCGTTGACATTCTTGTTGATGGTATTGGGCATCAATTTCTTGGAATCCATGTTGTCGACCAATGCACTGAGGTTAGGCGAATCGGGAAGGCATTTTGTTTGGGCATTGATTCTTTTTGTGCTTATTAGCTTTATTTCTATCTTCGATGCCAGTAGCACACGGGAAACCGTCATGAGTTGGATCCGCTCGATTGCGATCCCGATGTCGATTTTTTGGCTGTCTCTCCGGAAGTTCAAGACCATAGCCCATGCCCAAAACATGATCCATTTACTGATTGTCGTTGGCGTGATCTGTAGTCTTTATGCGATTGTAGAGTTTATTATGGGCAGGAACATCCTGATCGAAAAATTGATCATGAGCAGTGACGACAGTATGCGCGAAACCATGTCGCGCTTTTATCTCACGCCTGACCAACTCGCGTCTTTTGGATCATTGTTGTACCGTTGTTTCAGCGTGTTTATTAGCCCTATCGAGTTTGGTGCTTTTATGTCAATGGTCTTGCCTTTCCCCATCATTGCGACCTTCCATACCAAGGGCAGGCTGAGTTTCCTGTATGCACTAGCTGCGTTGTTGTGTTTTGTTGGGGTCTTCCTCAGCTTTTCGCGTGGGCCGCTGTTGACGGCGATCTTAGAGTTCATCGGGTTGGGCGTTTTTTTGAAGCCGGTGAGGCGGATAATCATCATCTGTGCGATAACAGGTGCTTTGGCAATTGCCTTGGCTTGGCCCGTTATCGGCGAATATGTCACCAGCCGGGTGAAGAGCGAAGACAATGTGACGCTGCGGTTCAAGCTTTGGGAAATCGGGTTAAGGATATATTCTGAGAATCCAGTGCTGGGTGTCGGCTTGGGCAACTATGTCAAATACCAAAATCAAGCAGAAAGAAGCTACCGGGTGGGCCCGATTTACGAATCTGGCGGCGATATTGAGCATGTTGCGACGGTGGATAATGCCTTCATCCAGTTGGCGACAGAAACTGGGACGCTGGGTATAGTCAGTTTCTTTATAACGATGTGTTTTTACGCCAACCTAATCAAAAAACTCTATCGACAGAGCCGCCAGACGGAGGACAAAATCCTTTATGTTCAAGTGCTGGGCATTAGTTTTGCGGTTTTCGGTTATTTTTTTAATGCGCTCACCTACACGGCGTACAGTTTTTTTGTCGTGACGGTGACCTTGTTGCTTTTGTTTGCCACGACCTTAGTGCTGGAACGGCACTATTGGGCGAAACCTTAAGGCTATGCGCGTTCTCTTCGTCGTACAACATCCTATTGAAGGCCCGACCAGCCGATTTCGTGTCTACCAATTTTTGCCTTATTTGCAGGAGAAGGGTGTGGAGACGTGTGTGTTGCCGTTCCTGAGCAGTTCGGAATTACCTGTCATCTACGAAAACAGCCCCGTGCTGAAAAAAATTGCAGTCACCTTGCGGGCTACATTCAGGCGTTGCTGCCATCTGTTACAGGCCCGAAACTACGACATTGTGTACCTGGTGCGCGAAGCTTATCCCTTTGGGCCACCGATTTTTGAATATCTGTTCAAAAAGTGTTGCCGCCGTATGGTGTTTGATTTTGATGATGCGATCTATACGCCGTCAACAGCCTATAACAATCCCTTGGATGTCTTGCGCGACTGGCACAAAACTGGAAAGCTCATTCAAATGGCTGACCATGTCGTGCCCGGCTCCGAATATCTGGCAAACTACGTCGTAAACCAAGGCTATCCGGCTGTAAAAATAACGGTCATTCCAACGGTCGTCGATACCTCGGTTAACATTCCCGCACCAAGCCGCAAACCAGACAATGCGAAATCGGTAGTCATAGGCTGGATTGGGACACCTCGTGGCACAAGTTACCTCATTGAATTAATGCCTGTTTTTACCCGATTATGCGAAAAATTTGGCGGCATCCGATTCCTGTTCAGCGGAGCCGAACCTTATGATAACCAAGGCTTGCCCATCGAGTTTAAATCTTGGCGCTTAAGCGAAGAAATCAACGATCTCCAGCGATTCGACATAGGCATCATGCCGCTCACCGACGATGAAGAAAGCCGTGGCAAGTGCGGTTTCAAGCTGATCCAATATATGAGTGTCGGTATCCCGTCCGTCTGTAGCCCAGTCGGGGCCAATAACGCGATCATAGCAGAAGGCAAAAGCGGTTTTTTTGCCGCAAACCACGAGGAATGGTTTGAAAAACTAAGTAGAATGATTGAGAATCCGATCTTAAGGCAGGCGCTTGGGCAGGAGGGCCGAAGAGTGGCGGAACAGGCGTTTTCCCTTAACTCTGCGGCACCTAAATTATATGCTGTTTTAAATAACTTGATGAAGGACTCTGCTTAACGATGAAATCTGCATTGCGTTCTTATTATGTCAATTACTTGGGGATTGCGATATTGGGCACTGTTTTGTCAGGCTGTGCCTCAAAGCCGGAGCAAGCCCAATTCAGCCGTCAAATTGCCCAGCAGATGGCGGCATCTGCCGTTCCGGGCGATGAAAAAACGGAAATGTCCGATTACCAAATCAATGTAGGCGATGAACTGGACATTAAATTCAACGAACACGACAACCTGAATGCCCAAGTCAAAGTCCGCCCGGATGGGCGGATAAGCCTGCACCTCATCGGGGATCTCCTGGCGGCTGGCATTACCGCGCATGAACTGGAACCACAGATTAGCCAAAAATACCGCGAACTGAATTCATCCTTAAATGGGTTGCAATCGGAATCGGATAAAGCCTATTTGATTAGCGTCAATGACGAATTGGTCGTTAAATTTCCATACCATGACCACATGGACCAAACGGTGAAAGTCAGGCCGGATGGCTTTATTTCATTAAGTTTGGTGAACGAAGTTGCAGCGGAACACAAGACACCGGAAGCCCTGGAAGCGGAACTTAACCGCAAATACCTTAAATACCTTAAAAACCCAACTATTACCGTGGTCGTCAAGCAGTTTTCTTCGTCATGGTATGAACAAAACGGCGAACTTGTTTTGGCAGGTTTGGACAATTTGTCGCCCACCGTCATCGTCAAATCGTTTGAGTCATTGGAGATTTTTGTTGCGGGCAATGTCGAGAAACCTGGAATATTGGGCTATCGTCCCACACTGACGGCATTGGGCGCAATCATTGAGTCAGGCGGCCAAAAACAAGGTTCGCAGATGGGCGAGGTCGTGGTTTTACGCAAAGGCGTGAAGAACCCTATCGCCATGAAGTTGAACTTGGATGACGACGACAATGGGTCGCAAGCCGCCCGTAATGTCCATTTGAAACCCTTTGATGTCGTGTACGTACCCAAATCGGCCATCAACGAGGCTGGCGATTTTGTCCAGGAAATTGGCCGCATCATCCCGCCTCTTAAAAACAGCAGCTTCTCGTTTCTTGTTGATGTGCTGAGAAACACTACGTCGCAAAATGCAATCACAACCCAGCAATAAGCAGCCGCCAAAAGGCTGGACTATTGGGATTACCGTATCCCGTCTACGAATTGGGCTTAAAAGGATCATCAATTATGGCGCAGCTTGGTTGGGCTGGGTTCATGGCGGACGCAATCCGATATCTGGACTTAGGATTCTGCTTTATCATCGGGTTAACCCTTATCCGTTTGACCAACTCAGCATGACATCCAGGGAAATTAGCGTAGCTCCCGAACAATTTGAGCAACAACTGGCATATTTGCAGTCCGCAGGATTCAAGGCGATTGGTTTGGATCTATTGGAAAGGTTCTTGTCAGGCAAAGAATCCGTCGATAAAAAATGCGTGTTGATTACTTTTGATGACGGCTATGAAGACAATCTGCTTTGGGCCGCACCCTTATTAAAAAAATATGGTTTCACCGCCGTATTTTTGGTGGTCAGCGGCTTTATGGAACAAGGGGTAGCGGAAAACCTATGGTACGAGGAAGGTTCGCCCGAAGAATACCGCAAATTTTTAGTGTGGCAACAAGTCAAGGCGTTAAAGGACATGGGCTTTGGGATAGGATCGCACAGCGTTAGCCACTCTGATCTGAACCAGCTTAATGCAGAAGATTTACAGTTGGAATTGCAATCTTCCAAAGTGATTATGGAGAAAAATTTAGGTATTTCAGTGACCAGCCTTGCCTACCCGCGCGGCATATATAACGACCAGATAATTTTGGCAGCACAAAACGCAGGTTATCAAACCGCTTTCACCACTGAACCAGGCATCAATCCTCAAAATATGTCAACAATGGCATTGCACAGGACCGAGATATCGGCAAGCGACACTTTATTCCTGTTCAAACAAAAAATGGCCGGCAACCTAGATTGGTTTGATTTCAAGAAATTGGTCGGTGTTAGGACATTGATCGACCGTATTAATAAATTCTTTATATTTACCTTACAAAACAAAAAAAAAGGTTAGGCATAGCGAATTTTGGAAAGTTTTTATATCCGCATACAAAGCTGGGCTTTTCGCAAAGCCCCGAACTTTATCTCAGGTTTTAACGGGGTATCAGAGCGGAGCTGAACAATTGTACTGTAAGAAATAGATGCGTTCTTGCACAGTCAGGCTTTTTTTGGGGAAGAAACCAAAGCCGGATTAGTGCGGTTTTTCGGCAATGACCGACCAGCCCAGTGGAGCAATTTTGACCTTGTCAAAGCGGTCAAAAGCAAACAATATAGCTTGCAAACTTCTTATCAGGACAAGAAAAAATGCCTTGGCCGGAATTAACACAATGTCTAGGTAGCGGAAAGTGCCTTTAGTTATCCCAATTGGGGGAAATATTGACAAGAAATCGGGTAGTTCGTAAGCCCAACGGGTGAACAGTCCGCCGAAAGGCAAGACTTCAATGACAGCAAAACCAGCGTGTCCGCAAACAGAACGGATTCCAAAGGACGTATACCTAAAAAAATCATACGGCACTTGATGCTCATTTTGCGACATCGGCACGGTAATAAACAATAATCCGCCCGGTTTTAGCACCCGATAAAACTCTTTGACGCTTTCCCTGGGCCATTCAAGATGTTCCAGGACCTGGGTGCAAACGACGGCATCAAAGGATTCATCCTGGAAACAGAGCGCGTGCAATCGTGCTATGGCATCAAGATTAGTGTAATTCCAATCACCGTCGCCGACCGCAAGGTCAGTGGCGATATAATCAAGATGGGAAAAGTAGCGCTTGTAAGCACATTCGCCCGCACCGGCATCCAGAACCCGAAGGCCGGGCTTTAGCTGGGCTGCTATGATGTTAATAAACCGATTGACATACCAACGGCTGGTGTCGGTATACTTAGACTTAATGCCGAAATCATCATTTACGGATAATTTGATTTCGCCTGTTTTATGCGAAGGTTCTGTGCAAAAGCCTGTTTTACTTATTGTTTCTACTTTTTCTTTCACTGATGCACTCAAGTTAACGAAGCGTTTTCGGCGGTTGCACAATGACTTCTTAGGTCAAATATTGTCTGTTTAGCGGTACTAGAAGGCAACGGATATCATTGTATACCAGGACAGGCTGATATTCTAATAACTGATGTTACGCTCCTTCATACATCCAGGTAGAGTCTTTAACAGATGTGTCGTTACTGCGACGCTTGAATTAATCAGGTTCTTGCACCCGAAGGCGAGACACTTTCTTTTACTAAGCCAAAAGCAAGTGGCCAAAGAAAAGGCGACCCGATGCCGCTTGCTTCCTGCGCTCTTGGGTTTTTGTCGAGGTCTGTCAGAAGTTACATCCTGCCGCGCCCCCAACGGTCTGTACCCGACAAAAATCCCAGTGCTCGGCGCGGCATACTGCAATTAATTCTACCTACGCATCAGTTAATAAATGCAATAGTCGGTAATTCTTGGCGTCAAGACATTTCCCATTTCGATAGCTTGAGTTATTAGTCACCTTTCTGGATCAAATATGTAAAATTATTTGACAGCCCAAAGACATGCCACAAAATACGCCGGAACAAACTGTCTAAGGGGCCTTTGCTGCCCAATGCGGGTTGGCATTCAAGACAACCGAAATTTAGTTGGGATATGATTTGCGCTATTTCTGAACAGCGGTATCGCTTATGGCCCACTTCTTTTCCAAGGCATTTCCATATCCAATAGGTGCGTGTGTTGATGATGTCAAACACCATCATGCCGTTTGGCCTTAAAAAAGCGGCGTATTTTGCCAAAAGGTCGGCAACGGAAAGTGCATTTTCATAAAAAATGTCATTAAAGATGATGAGATCAAAAGAATTTTCGGCAAATTTGGCCTTTTGTGCGTCCGCTGTAAAAAATGATGTGTTTTGCAAATGCCCGTCATTTCGAAAATACGTGTAAAGAACTCCATATTGTTCCATGTAATCAAAAGACGTAATGTGGTGCTTATCCAGTGGCAGCAACATCTCGATTGCAAAAGCACCGCAGCCGACATTGAGAATATCGGCATTGTTTTTATTGAAATGTTTTATCTGCAGCCCATAGAGTAGGCTTAAGCGTTTTGGATTGCCGTAAAATTCGACATAGCCCGGCAAGATAGGCTCAAGGTACTGCTTTAAGGCAGTGGTATAGTAAGCAATATTTGACATGAATGATTTAAGCCACCAAGGTTTAATTTTTTAACCCCAATATTATTTCACATATCCATTAACGCACCAAAAGTCAGCCGGTTTTTATCGTCTTTGCCATGAAATTTTAAGAAATATTGTATGGCAACCTATACTTGTCAATTAGCAGCGCTATTTCAAATCATAGGGCTAAAAATGCTTCTTTTATTCTGAGAAGTGTATCTTAATAGACTATTTATCTTCAGATTGGAGGATTAGTTTTATGGACTACCGCGTTTACCTGCCGGGCATTGACGAAGCCTTGGTCGTTGAATTAAGGGGTCAGGTCTGGGGAAAGGATCACCCGCATACCGATTCCCAGTTTTTGCAATGGATTCTGCACGCAACCCCCTTGGGCGACGGCACCGGCATTTTGATGTCGGACAATGGAACAACGGTCGGTTTCATGGGCATCAGCCCAAGGCTGATAGTCCATGACGGCAAAGAATACCGCGCAGGACATTGCATGGACTTGATGGTACACCCCGATTTCCGTTCCACCTTGTCTTCATTAAGGTTGGTGACCGAATGCCTGGAAACCATGAAAAACCTTGGATATAACTGTGCCTATGGTTTTCCAAACAACAACTCATACCGGCTGGTCACCAGCCCAAGGTGCGGTTACAAATGGATTTTTTCACCCTCTCTGATGGTGCGTCCGATTGGAAATGATTCTGTTTCTGAGGATTTGGCGGCTTGGCTACCTAGGTTGTTTCGGAAACTGGCTGGGCAGGCACTGACTTCGGCTTGCTCGGTTTGGGCCGCTTGTGCAATTTCTAAAAAACCTGTCGGCGAAGTGTGTCTTATCGATAGTTTCGATGCCAGATTCGATGATTTTTGGCTTAAGTCACAAAAAAGATCAGGAATCAGCTTCAAGCAAGATAGCGCCTATTTGAATTGGCGTTTTGTGGGCCATCCTATCTATGAATATCACAAACTTGCATGGCTCGACGGCAACGAAGTCAAAGGCTACCTCATCACCACCAAACGAGAACTGTTAGGTGTCCCGACGACCTTGATAGTCGATATGTTGACGATCAATAACGATTCCGGCATCATCAGAGAGTTGGTAAAATCTGCTTTGCAAGTGGCTATTGGAGACGGTTCACAACTCATAGCTACCCAGTTGTTATCTACATCGTCCAACTACAAGCTTTTAAAAAAACTCGGTTTTATCTCTGTCCCTCAAAAATTCAACCCCAAACAATTCAATTTTGTTTTGCATGATTTAGGACAAGACGCAACAATTCTACATAATAGCCAGCCATGGTCATTTGTTTGGTGCGACATGGATATTGTGTAGTATGGGAGGCCGCATACTACAAATGGGTGTTAATGACATGGACGCGAATAATCCAATTTGTCTTGTAAGAGTCAACATAGAGTTGCGTAAAACGTATTGTTCACTCACGTTATTCATGAAATGGTTTAATTAAACCATTTCACTTTCGGATGGTAAAACTATTCGGAAGAGTTAGCTGTGATGCTTAAAGGTGGAGGCGTCCGCGGCTTCAGGCAAACCGGTATTTGGTTAGGCTAAATGCGACCCTTCTCAGAAAAAATGAAGTTTAATTTTATAGATGGTAGTTTAGAAGCCCAAAACCGACATTCAAATCACGGCAGCCAATTCAAACTGTCGGCCATGAGCCGTCAGTCACTCCTCTCCAAAGCCGACCGACAGGACGGTTGGAGCAGACGCTCATTAACTTCATCTTTCGGCACGCTCACAACAGGTGAGTAAATCAGTTAGTTATTTTCAAATGGTAAATTGAAACGACACCATCGATCAGAATCGAGAATCAATTCAAAACTTGAATTTTCAAACTAACTCCAAACCCGACAATGGAGTATGTTTTGTATTGTGATTAAAGCAGACGTTCAGTCGACAATGCAATTTATTGATGGATTATTTAACTTTTGATTAAAAACAGTAAGGGGTTTCATGACGGTTAAAAATCCAAGCCTTACTTTGTAAAATTGATATTGTTGGGCTATTGCTACTCTGAATTCACGCATCCGAGAAGTTTTCCCGGTTTAGTTACTAATAGCCATGTCTAAACACATTGTAATTCAGTGGCATTCCAAATATGGGATATATATCGTCATAGCGCTTTAATGAACCCTAAAAACTGCGACAAGGTTCTAAAAATCAAATAATATCAAATATAAACATTGGCTACGCCTTGAAAGAGGCGACAACCTAGCTTGTATTTCTTATCACTACGTTGAAAGATTGGCAGAAATTGAAGCGAAAAATTGATAGTGAAGCCTGAGCTTTAACACTAAGTAATACTACGTATTTCATTTCTGAAAAGTTTCTGTAAACTACGCCGCGACTAAGCTTATTGAACGATAGGGAAATTTTTTTCGGGAATAAAGCAAAAGCTAAATATTTCAATTTGTGGGAAATTTGGATTTGAAAGGGTGCTGATGATTAAGAATTTTGAAACGGTGTTTGATGCTTTTTAAAGATTGCGTTAGATGAGTTTATAAAGCTGAAGGTGTGACTATGTATAAGATCGTTATGATGATATTGAAGAAATTATTCGTTGGAGTTTACAGGCTCACCCCAACCTACGCGCTATAACCCGGTCAAGCATGGCTGGGTGAAACAAGTAAAAGACTGGCCTTATTCGACCTTTCATCATTGTGTCATGCAAGGCATTTATCCCCTTGATTGGGGCGGTTGTAAAGGAGATTTGTATGATGAATGAAAGTGGATCAATACGGCGTAATGCCTTTCAGGTATTGCGCCTTACGGCCTTTAACACACAGAAGATAACAATGAAACAAATAGATAAAAGTAGGGCTAAAAATTTTTTTACAAGTTTTGGAATATTTTTTGGGGTAGTCGGTATTGTAGGCTTATTCTCAGAACACAATAAACCACCCAGTTTCCACGGGAGATGGGGATGGCTTTGGGAAATTATTTACAATAATTTTGGTCCCGACGGAGAAAATTATATTTTTATATTAGGTGGGATATTTTGTTTTTATTACGCAATATTCAAAACGAAAAACATCAATAAATAACATAACAGTAGGACAAAAAAATGATCAATTTCATTATTACGAAAACAGGCGTTGTTGTGGTTGACGGCGCGCATTTGGTTAATGGCTTAACCAACATGGCTGGTGCCGAAGCAAAATATGGGTTGTACCAGTTGGACAATTTAGAGCCCGTTGCCAAGACCTACACCGATGCCGATACCTGGACAGGTGTTGCGAAAAGCCTAGATGCCGGTAATTTAAACGATACTGTCAAGCAGGTACTTGGTTCTATATTCGGTGGGCTTGTTGGGGCAGAAACATTTGTTCTTACTGGTAGTCCGGCAGTTGCACTTGCTTTCGATGTTCTCGCGGGTGAAGGTTTTGAAGCGGCCTATGACAAACTCGGCGATTTGGCAGCTAATCCGGGACAAATACCTGAGTTTTTAAGGCCTTATCTAACTCAAATTTTTGATGCTATTGAATCACTTGCAAATATCAAAGAATGGCAGACTCTAATCGACGAACTTGTAAACACCTTCTTCAATTCCGCCCAAAACTGGACACCACCCCGCCGCGATCCCTTAACCCTAGACCTAGATGGCGACGGCCTAGAAACCGTTGGCACTAATATGGGCATCGTATTCGACCACGACGCCGATGGTATCAAAACCGGCACCGGCTGGGTAGCCGCCGACGACGGTTTACTGGTTATCGACAAGAACGGCAACGGCACCATCGACACTGGCCGCGAGTTATTCGGCGACGGTTTTATCAAAAGCAACGGACAGTTGGCGGTAGACGGATTCGACGCCTTGCGCGACCTGGACAGCAACCTTGATGGCAAAGTGGACGCCAATGATGCGCAATTTGCCGACCTTAAAGTTTGGCGCGACCTGAACCAGGACGGCTTGACCCAGAACGGCGAACTGTTCACTCTCAACCAGCTGGGCATTGCCGCCATCAACACCGGCAACATCGAGCAGAACCGCACCTTGCCCAACGGCAACCAGATCGCCGACCTCGGCACGTATATAAAAACCGACGGCAGCAGCGGAACTACGGGCGAGGTTATCGGCAATATGGCCGACATCAATCTCGCAAACAACCCGTTCAACCGGGAATTTACCGATCCTTTGGATACCTCGGCAGTGGATCATTTGCCCGAAATACAAGGCAGCGGCATGGTGCGCGACTTGCGTGAGGCGGCAACTCTGTCGGGCGATTTGGCTACCAGGCTGGCGGCTTACGCGGAACTGACGACCCGTGCGGAGCAACAAACGCAACTGGATGGCTTGGTTAAAGCGTGGGCGGGCACATCAACGATGCCGACCAGCATCGAGCAAGCCGAAGCTAACGGGTTTCAACTAATTTATCTTGTTCCCGGACAAACCCGTTTCAATTACGATCCTTACCTGAGTCTGTTGGGATCGGGTTCCGGCGGCTCGGGCAGTCAAGACTTATCGTTTTTGACCGGCACGGAATTACAGAACCTAGAACAATTGCGCGCCCAGCAATTGGCCATCACCACCCTGATTAGCACACTGGAACGCTTTAACGGCGAAACTTTTGTCAATGTCCAAACCGATGCGGTGCGTACCGGGGCCGGTGCGCTTTTTGCGGTCACACCCAGCACTAACACTTACACAACCTCATCGGGCGGCGTTTTGGCGGGCGGCCTACGCCGGGTGTATGTTACCTTGTCCGCCGCGCAAGTCGACCTGCTCAACAATAGCTATGATGGCATTAAGGAATCCGTGTACGGCGCACTGGTCACTCAAACACGGCTCAAGCCGTATCTGGACGAAATCAGCTTGACCATAACTGCAAACGGCATAGGACTCGATATCACCGGCGTAGATACCTTGCTGGACAGCACCCGGGCAACCGATGCCGTGCAGGCCTTGTACGATATGGTCGAACTTAATCGTTATGCTGGTAAGCAATTGTATTCGATGGGCTGGGGCGGGGTCGAGCGTTTACGCACCTGGGCCGGGCAAGCGGCTGGCAACGCCGAACAACAAGCGGTTCTTGCCGAATTGAGGGTATCGGTTGTCAGTACGCTGACCCTTTTCGGCTCTACCAAGGATGATACTTACCTTGGCGATGATGCCAATAATAACGTATCCGGTAATAACGGTAATGATTTAATCAGCGGCGGGGCAGGGAATGATTCGCTGTCTGGCGGTAACGGTAACGACATTTTGCAAGGCGGCACGGGTAACGACAGCCTCAATGGCGGCACTGGCTCGGATACTTACCTGTTTAATCTGGGTTTCGGACAAGATACGCTCAACAATACCGATACCAGCCTGCATAAACAGGATGTCATCCAGTTCGGCTCCGATATTTCAGTGAACGATATTTCAGTTGCTCGTAGCGGCGATAATCTAATTTTAAGCATTGTCGCGACAGGCGATAAATTAACTGTATTAAGCTATTTTAATACCGATGCGACCGGCGCTTATAAGGTCGAATTCATCAAATTTACCGACGGTACGGTGTGGGATGTTGCCAAAGTTAAGGCGTTATCCCTGCTGGGGAGCGAAGCTAACGATATTTTGACCGGTTATGCCACAGCGGATGTCATAGAGGGGCTGGGCGGCACAGATAGCATTTATGGGCGAGCCGGCAACGATAGTCTGAATGGTGGCGATGGAAACGACTACATTTACGGCGAAGACGGAAACGATACGCTTATAGGCGGATTGGGCAATGACAGTTTAAACGGAGCGAACGGGAACGATACCTTAACCGGCGGCGATGGAATCGACACATTAAACGGCGGCAACGATGACGACATCCTGGATGGCGGTACGGGCAACGACAGTCTGACCGGCGGTAATGGTTCGGACACTTATCTGTTCGCCAGGGGTTCGGGCCAGGATACGATCAACAACTATGACCTCACTGCGGGTAAAACAGACACTCTCCTGTTTGCGGCAGATGTTTTGCCGACCGACGTATTGGTCAGCCGCTCTGGCGATAACCTGATCCTCACTTTACTGGGCAGCACCGACAAAGTAACGGTGACTAGCTATTTCAACACCGATGCAACCGGGCCTTACAAGGTCGAACAGGTCGAATTTGCCGACGGGACAATTTGGGATGTTGCTGCTATTAAGGTTAAAGCGCAACTAGGTACAGAAGGTAATGATGTGCTCTACGGTTCCGCCACGGCAGACACCTTGGACGGTTTGGCTGGAAACGATACGCTGTGGGGACGTAACGGTAATGACGTTCTTATCGGCGGCGACGGCACCGACTATCTTTATGGCGAAGACGGTGATGACTCGCTTGATGGCGGTTTAGGTACTGATAACCTATACGGACTGAACGGTAACGATACCTTAACCGGCGGCGACGGCATCGACACCCTCAGCGGCGGCAACGATAACGACATTCTGGATGGCGGGGCGGGCAACGACAGTCTGACCGGCGGCGCGGGGTCGGATACTTATCTGTTCGGACGCGGGTCGGGTCAGGATACGGTTAACAATGCCGATACCAGTACCGGCAAATCCGATACAATCCAATTTGCTGCCGACATCGCGGTTGCCGACATCGCTATTTCGCGCTCAGGGAATAACTTGGTTCTCAGCATTATCGGAACAGCGGATAAATTAACGGTTACTAACTATTTCCTGACCGACGGCGTTAATACCTCGATTGTCGAGACAATCAAGTTTGCCGACGGTACGATTTGGGATGTGGAGACGGTCAAAGCCAAAGCCCTGATCGGTACGGTCGGCAACGACACGTTGTACGGTTACGCCGCCAAGGATACGATCAACGGAGGCGACGGCAACGACATAATCTATGGTTATGCCGGTGACGACATGCTCGACGGCGGCAATGGTGTTGATAACGTTCAGGGCGGTGACGGCAACGATACCGTAAATGGCGGTGCCGGTATCGATACCCTCTACGGCGGCAACGGCAATGACACGCTTAACGGCGGCAACGACAACGACACGCTATCGGGCGATGCAGGGGACGACATTTTGGACGGCGGCGCAGGCAACGACAGTTTGACCGGCGGCGCGGGGTCGGATACTTATCTGTTCGGACGCGGTTCCGGTCAAGATACCGTCAATAACGCGGATACCAGTGCGGGCAAATCCGATACGATTCAAATGGCTGCGGACATAGCCGTGTCCGATATTATAGCCACGCGTTCGAGTAACAATTTGGTCGTCGGAATCGCCGGAACGTCCGATAAATTAACGGTCGCGAATTATTTCTTATCCGACGGCGCAAATACATCGATTGTAGAAACCGTTAAATTTGCCGACGGTACGGTATGGAATGTCGAGTTTCTTAAAAACCTCGTTTTAACCGGTACCTCAGTCGCCGATACGATTCAAGGCTATGCAACGTCCGACAATCTCTCTGGGTTGGGCGGCAACGACTATCTTTACGGTCGGGCAGGCGACGACATCATCAACGCCGGAGCCGACAACGATTACTTATACGGTGAAGATGGAAACGACACGCTGGATGGCGGCATCGGCAACGATGTTTTTTACGGCGGTAACGGTAACGATACGTTGCTGGGCGGCGACGGTATCGATAGTTTATTCGGGGATGCCGGGGACGATAGTTTGGCCGGCGGCTTCGGTAACGATACCCTATCAGGCGGCGCGGGTTCGGATACCTACCTTTTCGACAGGGGATGGGGGCAGGACACCGTCAATAATTCGGATACCGGCGGCAATAAAATTGACAGCATCGCGTTTGCAGCCGATATAGCTGTTTCTGACATCATCGCTGCGCGCTCAGGCAGCAATCTTGTCCTCAGTCTTTCGGGGAGCACCGATAAATTGACGGTGAGCAATTATTTCCTGAACGACGGTATCAACACCTTCGTTGTGGAAGCGATTAAATTTGCCGATGGAACCGTTTGGGACTTGGAAGCCGTCAAACTCCTGGTATTGCAAGGTAGCGCCGCAGCCGACACAGTGCAGGGCTACGCTACCTCCGACAACCTGAACGGTTTCGGCGGCAACGATTATCTTTACGGCCGCGCCGGTAACGACACGCTTTCCGGGGGCACTGAAAACGATTATCTCTATGGCGAAGACGGCGACGATAATTTGGATGGCGGAATCGGCATCGACGTCCTTTACGGTGGGAACGGTAACGATACCTTATTCGGCGGCGACGGTAACGACAGTTTGATCGGGGATGCCGGTAACGATACGCTGGACGGCGGTCTCGGCAATGATTCGATGTCGGGCGGTGCGGGTGACGATGTTTATCTTTATGCCGCAGGCGACACCGTTTCCGAAGCAGCCAACGCCGGTATCGATTCTGTTTTTTCCGGCGTAACCTACACTCTGGCAACCAATATCGAAAACCTGACCCTGACAGGTATTACGGCAATCAACGGCACAGGTAATACGCTTGATAATATCCTGACGGGAAACAGCGCAAACAATACTTTGTCGGGATCATCCGGTAACGACACTTTGAACGGCTTAGGCGGCAACGATATTTTAACAGGGGGCATCGGCACAGACACGTTTGCATTCGATTCTGAATTGAATGCAAACAGCAATCTGGATACGATAACTGACTTATCAATCGTTGACGATGCCATCCGGCTTGAAGATGCTATATTTTCCAGCTTTATCAATACAGGGGTGGTAACGGCCGATAATTTCGTATCTGGTGCAGGGGCGGTGGCTTTGGATGCGAATGATTTTCTAGTCTATGACACCACCACGGGCATTGTATCTTACGATGCCGATGGTAATGGCTCTGGCACGCAGGTCGAATTCGTTAAATTGACGGGTATTCCAGCGGTAACTGAAGCGGATTTTGTGGTTGTTTAGTTGGGTTTTAAAAAACACCCTCGGATTTTCCGAGGGTGTTTAATTGACGCCCACTTTGTTGCAGCACTGTAATTTTAAGAGCGAAACTTTCTTTTTAAGCGCGGATTAAATTTGGTTATTATTTTTTTTTGGATAGCACCTAAAAAAGTTAAGCGTTTACAACACAATCCTTTCTCTCCAGTATCGTTACCGATTTTTGAATGTCCGTTTTAACCTTTTTGTGCATAACTGAGGGAAATTGAATGACAGGAATTAGTCGGTGATTGAGATTGAAATTTCTGCTGCAGAAGAAACTCAAAACCAGTATCAACTGGAAGAGGATTTTCAAGGTCTGCTACATAGAAATCAAGGGTATGACTCTGATAGTCGGGTTTGGGTCGGGGGCGGGCGGGCAAATTTTTTCGCTGAGCGTCTGCTTAAAAGTAGTTCGCTTCTGGTTCAAATATAATCAACGACCGATTTCAGGTGTTGGCTCTAACACCTTCTCACAAACTCTGACTTCAGCTTCATGACGCTAATCCCGTCAAATTTGCAATCGATATCATGATCGCCATCGACCAAACGTATATTTTTAACTTTAGTACCGACTTTGACGATCAGTGAAGAAGCTTTCACTTTAAGGTCTTTACAATATCGGACATTACATTTCGCGAGTCGTCGCTTCACTAATTGCCGCTTTGTCCTATTCGTGCGCGCATTCTGGGTAAATCAGCATCTTCATAGGTGAATTCTGAACTACATTGTGGGCAATCGGGTAAGTCGCTCGTGCTTTATATTTACCTGTTTCTGATTGACAGAAGGAATTTTTAATAAGCGGATGTGGAAGTCATGAGTTACAAACAGAATGAATCCCCTGCCGACCCTTTTCCGAAAACTGCGGGCAAAAAAAAAGGCCTGTATTGCTACAGCCCCTTTATTTTTATGGCTCCCCCCGGACGGGCTCGAACCGCCGACCTAGTGATTAACAGTCACCCGCTCTACCGACTGAGCTACAGGGGAATATTCGTTTATTTATTGCATTTTATCAATGGCACGCCCGGAGAGATTCGAACTCCCGACCGCTCGGTTCGTAGCCGAGTACTCTATCCAGCTGAGCTACGGGCGCATTATTGAGCCGCAAATTATCCCGTTATATTGAGCTTTTGTCAATAAACTTATGGCTAGCTGTGTTTTTATTTACTTGAATATGGCGGAGAGAGAGGGATTCGAACCCTCGATGCCGCTTTTGGCAGCATACTCCCTTAGCAGGGGAGCGCCTTCAGCCACTCGGCCATCTCTCCAATATCTATTTTATCTGTCGGAATCCGTAGATTCTGACTGTTCTTTTTTAATCCGTTCGTAGATTTCTTCCCTATGGACTGAAACTTCCTTTGGCGCATTTACACCGATGCGAACCTGATTGCCTTTTACACCAAGGACGGTAACAGTTACTTCATCGCCAATCATCAGTGTCTCTCCTACCCGACGAGTCAAGATAAGCATGGCCACTCCCTATTTGTATTAAAAAACCATTGCTCATAAAGAGCATCCTACTAAGCGAAAAGATTATAACAGTTTTATATTTTATGAAAAGCCTGATATTCAGCACTTTCCGCGCCAATATTGTATTTTTACATCATCATTCGGCGCTAAAAACAACGGATTAAACCCTTAAAGCGCACCCATATCATTGATCAATTTAAACTTTTAAGTGAAATCCTATTGTTAATCATTTGTATTATCATGTAAATTTAAAAAGACCTGAAATTATTAATCTTCTTTGTTTAAAAACCCTAAGAACCCAAAATTACCGCTTAATTCATTACAGCTTAATTATTGTCGAATTTTTAACTGCACTAGGCGGAATTCGCTTCATACGACTAGAAAAATTTAAAATTCAGATCAAAATAGTCTCTAATCGATAAATGCGGCTTTAATGCATTTGCGTTAGTTTATTTTTCCAAGCCGATGAAATCCCAAACTTTATGCGACACCGTTGCATTTTCGTATTCAGGGACAGTCGGTCCATTTGGGTAGTTTAGGTTGTAGACGCTTTCCGCATCTTTGGCTAATTCAGGCATATCCAGTTTGGTATAGGCCTCTTGCATGATTTGCAAAGCGTAAGGAATAGCGGTCGTCCTTTGATATTTCTCCACCACATAGGATGCGCGGTTGGCTGCTGCAACATAGGCTTTACGTTTCATGTAATAGCGGGCCACATGAACCTCATGCATCGCTAAATTGTTTTTTAGCGCAATCATACGCTTACGAGAATCTTCCGCATATTTGCTATTTGGATACCTGCGCACCAGTTCGGCAAAAATGTCGTATGCATTACGAGCGCTGCCGGGATCTCGTTGCGATGCGTCGCTAGGTAGAAAGCGTTGTACAAAGCCGATATCCCGGTTGTGATTAACTAGACCCTTCAAATAATAGGCGTAATCGACATTCGGACTACGAGGATTCATTTTAATAAAACGATCGGCAGCTGCAATTGCCGACTCCGGATCGGAGTTCTTGTAATAAGCGTAAGCAATGTCTAGCTGAGTTTGGGCAGACTCCGGACCGAAAGGAAAACGCGCTTCCAGTGCTTCGTAAATTTTAATCGCTTTTTCCCAACTGCCCGCATCCATAGCTTTTTTTGCGTTGGCTCGAAACTTTGCCGCATCCCAATCGACGCAATCTTTACTATCATCGTCCTCGGAATCTTTCCATTCTTCGCATTCGTTTACAGCAGCGTCCTTTTCATCTCCTTGCACTAAATACCTTAAGCCTTCGCAACCTTGCAAAGACAGAATGATGACCAGGATTAGTAAATTTTTAACCGATAATAATCGCATAAGACTAACGAGACGTTGTATGATGTGGGATTTATTTGCCGAACTGTAATCAGAATTGAAAAGACTGTTTGCAACACGAGTATAACGTATAGACGGTCCAATCAGAAGAACTTGTTATGTCGAAAATTACCGAAATCGTCCCTTACGAACTAGCGGGTATGCGCCTGGACCAAGTGCTTGCCGAACTTTTTTCAGATTACTCCAATCCGCTCGATATTGTTTTTGAAGACGATAGCCTGCTGATTGTTAACAAACCTGCGGGACTGGTGGTTCATCCTGCTGTCGGAAACTGGCACGGTACGTTGCTCAATGCATTGCTGAACCACGACGCTAACTTAGAAACTTTACCTAGAGCGGGCATTGTTCACAGAATCGATAAAGAAACCAGCGGTCTGCTTATGATCGCTAAAACGCTACAGGCGCATAACAGCCTTACGCAACAACTCCAAGAACGCGAAATCACTCGAGAATATCTTGCTATAACACGCGGAAGAATGACCGCCGGCGGAACTGTTGACGAACCCATCGGCAGGCATCCGACCGACCGGAAACGCTATACGGTCAGAGAATCCGGTAAATTTGCCGTTACCCATTACCGCGTCGTACAACGTTTCTCTCATTACACTCTTGTACAATTAAAGCTGGAAACAGGCCGCACCCACCAAATCCGGGTTCATATGGCACACATCCGCTATCCTTTGTTGGGCGATCCCGTTTACGGCGGACGCTTTCAAATGACACCCAACTGCAAACCTGAACTGGAAAAGGAATTACGCAGCTTTAAACGTCAAGCCCTTCATGCCGCAAAACTCGGTTTAATTCATCCGGTCACAGAGGAATACCTAGAATGGGAACAACCTTTGCCGGACGATATGGTTCGTCTTATTGATGCCTTATCTGCCAATGAACAGTAATCAACACTGGTTGAAACCGAACTGGCCTGCGCCTAATAATATTCATGCAGCGACTACACTGCGCACGGGCGGTGTTAGCTTAGGCGAATACGATAGCTTAAATCCTGCCAGTCATGTTGGCGACGACTCTGCTTTAGTTACATGCAATAGACGAATTATCCGCTCTATGTTGAACCTGCCTTCCGAACCGGTTTGGTTAAATCAAACGCACAGTAATATTGCCGTGCAAGCCATAGCCAATCCAAATGCGCTTGATGCCGACGCCAGTTTCACCGAGGAACCCGGCATTGTTTGTGCTGTCATGACTGCCGACTGTCTGCCCTTGCTGGCTTGTTCCTCCGATGGAACGAAGATAGCCGCTATTCATGCCGGTTGGCGGGGATTATTGAACGGCATTATCGACAATACACTCTCGGCTTTGCAAACGACCGATTTACTAATCTGGCTGGGCCCGGCAATCGGCTCGGAGCAATTTGAAGTCGGTGAGGAAGTTCGCTCATTATTTCTGTCAAAATCGATGAATTATGCTCTCGCTTTTAAACAAAGCGCACCGGAAAAATGGTTGGCGGATATTTATGAATTAGCTCGCATTAATTTAAGAACGTTGGGGATTGGGAAAATTTACGGCGGGCATTATTGCACTGTCACTGATAAAAAACAGTTTTACTCCTATCGCCGAGATAAAGTCACCGGACGAATGGCGACCTTAATCTGGAGAGATTGAAATTGAATTTGTTGTTATTAATCATCATTTTTACCGCCATCGGCGGTATTTTAAGCGTTTTTGCCGCCGGCATCTTTCTACTTTTACCCGACGAAAAGCGCAACAAAATACTGCCTCACGGCATCAGTTTTGCTATCGGCGCATTATTGTCGGTGGCTTTTTGGGGATTAATTCCGGAAGCGTTTGCAAATATCGACAAAGCAGAATTTCAAACCTTATCAGGGACAATTTTAGCGGGAATTCTCGGTTTTTTCGTACTGGAGAAATTGCTCATTTGGCGGCACTTTCATGTCGAATCCTGCGACGCCTTAGACGAAGATTCACAAGCCGCGCATCATCATGGTCATCACCACAGTTTCGATAAATCGGCCGGTTCTTTGATTTTACTGGGCGACGCTATCCATAATTTTGTCGACGGCGTGTTGATTGCGGCCGCCTTTCTCACCGATGTCAAATTAGGAATTGTAACCAGTCTTGCCGTCGCCACGCACGAAATTCCCCAAGAAGTCGGCGATTTTGCGATTTTACTTCATTCAGGATATTCCAAACGAAAGGCTTTAATTTACAACGTTCTGGCAAGCCTTACGACCGTACTTGGCGGAATTCTGGCTTATTTCAGCCTCGATGACATTCATGAGACACTGCCTTATTTCCTCGCATTAGCAGCATCCAGCTTCATTTACATCGCCGTTGCCGACCTTATACCGTCTCTACATAAAAAAACGGACATAAAAACTTCGTTGCAGCAAATCGCTTTGATTGCAGCCGGCGTCCTCTTAATCTGTTCCCTGCACAATGTCACGCATGCTATTGATGAAACTCCAACTAATGCGGAATCCATTCAACGATAGAATAGATTTAATTATAATTAGGCCTGTCCGTTCGTGCTGAGCAAGTCGAAGCACAGACCCCCTTTCGACAGGCTCAAGGCGAACGGGAGTTTAGAGTTCACTGAGTTGAATATACAATCAAGTTCGAAAAAAACCTCCCTTAAATACAAACAACAAAGGGAGGTTTAACTGTCATTAAGGCGCACAAATCCGTTTTATTCTTTCTCCAAACCGAGGTTAATCAGACTAATCGCGTAATTCCGAGAATACAAAGTCCTTCGCTTTTTGCGCTGTATGGCAATCGAAGCAAGATTTACCGCCGTCTGTGACCAGCCTCTCGGTTTTGCTATCGCCCGCAAAGCCTTCGAATCCCCAGCCGCCGGTCGATGCATATTTTGCCGCGTCTTTATGCATCACGCCGACCAATTTACGCTTTCCTTCTTGTATGGTTTTGTCTTTTTCCTCGTAATTTAACAAGTCGAAGACCAACACCGAACCGTCGGCATAACTGCCGCTTTTTAAGCCTTTTGCAGCCTTACCGTTAGCATAAATGTGGTGAATGCCTTGGAATGGATTTTCCAAGGCGTGTCCCGGTTGAATCAGCATTGATTTCGCGTGCAGCCAATTTCTATAGCCTTCGGGAAAAGGCACGCTATTCGTCTCCGAATATGACGCTGGCGCAACAAACAGCAACAATCCGGCAATAGCGAGAGCAACTCTTGTTTTCATGACTTCATCTCCTGTAAATAAAAAAGCCCGCTCATAAATAATTTCGTTTCGAAACTATTTATGACTTTTTAAAACTATTTCAGAGATTTGTCAATTTAATATTTATTCGCTATTACTTTTTAGAAAAATCGCTTTTCACCCCGCCTGAAAAACAAGGATACTTGATTTTAAGTAACGACATCCGGCTCAGTTCTGCCCGTCCTACGTTTAACTTCGCAAAATTGCTCTGCCAATTCGATCAACTCAGCTAATGCAACTTGAGCATCTTGCTCATGTTTGGACGAATCAGGTTCGTAGCGCTCAAGATAGATTCGTAATGTCGCGCCGACTGTCCCGGTTCCCGATAGACGGAAAACAATTCGGGAACCGTTGGTGAATCCGATTCGGATACCCTGTCCGCTACTCACGCTGCCGTCAACCGGATCGGTATAACTGAATTCGTCGGCGAATTTGACTTCGTACTCGCCGAACGCTTGTCCAGGCAATACGGAAAGTTGATTCCGCAAATGTTCGACAATCGATTTGGCAATCGCGGAATCCACCGCCTCATAATCATGCCTGCAATAAATATCGCGACCGAATTTTTGCCAATGCTCATGCACTATGTCTGCAACCGATTGTCGTTTTCTGGCAATCAGATTCAGCCAAAATAACACCGCCCATACGCCGTCCTTTTCTCGCACATGATCGGAACCCGTACCGAAACTTTCTTCACCGCATAGTGTGATTTTTCCGGCGTCCAACAAATTACCGAAGAACTTCCAGCCCGTCGGCGTTTCGTAACAGGGTAGATTGTATTTAGCGGCAACACGATCAACGGCCTGACTGGTTGGCATCGAGCGAGCGACCCCCGCTAATCCTTTGGCGTAAGCCGGAATCAGATCCGCATTTGCCGCCATAATCGCTAAACTATCGCTCGGCGTTACAAAGATATGTCGACCTGTAATCATGTTCCGGTCGCCGTCGCCATCCGATGCGGCGCCAAACGTAGGCGCATGGTCGCTAAACATGATTTCTGCCAATTCGTGGGCATGAGCAAGATTGGGATCTGGGTGATGTCCGCCGAAATCCTCCAACGGTTCCGCATTAATCACCGATTCAGAACTAGCGCCGAGCATCTCGACAAATATTCGCTTCGCATACGGACCGGTTATCGCATGCATCGCATCGAAAAGCATGGTTAGATAACCGCTACCGATACTCTGCTTCAGCAATGGAAAATCGAAGATCGACTGCATCAATTCCGCATAATCGGCAACGGGATCGATAATGTTAACGATCACCCCATCCAGCTCTTGAATGCCGACTCGATCCAAATCAACATCCGCCATAATAGATATTTTATAACTATCAATAACTTGGCTTCGTTTAAAAAAAGCATCCGTATATTTTTCAGGAGCAGGACCGCCGTTACCAACATTGTATTTAATGCCGAAATCTTCTTCAGGCCCGCCAGGATTGTGAGAAGCCGATAGAACTAAGCCGCCGAAGGCTTTGTATTTTCTAATAATATTTGATGCAGCCGGGGTTGATAATAAGCCGCCCTGCCCTATAATAAGCTCGCTAAAACCGTTAGCCGCGGCAATTTTAATAATAATTTGGATGGCGGTGCGATTGAAGTAACGGCCGTCGCCGCCCAGCACCAAGGTTTTACCGGAAATATCTTCTAACGAATCGAAAATCGATTGGACGAAATTTTCAAGATAACCGGGTTGCTGAAAAACCTTAACTTTTTTGCGTAATCCGGATGTTCCCGGATTTTGGTCGCTATACGGTTGAGTGGCAATAGTTTCAACTTGCATACTTGATCCTGTGCGATAATTAAATTGATTAAGTAAAGTACACTAAAATTCTTATCTCGTGTAGGTGTTGTAATATGTTACGTAAGTTTTTATATCTGATTTGCGCTTTTTATACCTTGACCGGTTCCGCTTCCGACGGTATTTGGTTATTAGTGGACACCAATGCCCTCAAAATCGAAGTCAAAAAAGGCGAACAAACTGTCGATATAATTGAAGGTATTGCAATCGGTCAATCCGGCGCAGGACAAAAAACCCACCGCGGCGATAATATTACACCCTACGGCGAATACAGAATTGGCTGGGTCGGGCAAAAAAGTACTTTTCATCGCTTTTTCGGCTTGAATTATCCTTCCGTGCAAGATGCCGATAACGGATTACGTAAAGGAATAATCGACAGATACACCTATTCCGACATTATCAATGCGCATATGTACCATCACGTTCCACCGCAAAACACGCCCTTAGGCGGTCGTATCGGAATTCACGGATTGGGCCGAGCCAGCGAGAAAATCCATCACTCAATGAACTGGACGCACGGCTGCATCGCTTTAACCAATAAACAAATCGACCATCTAAGCCAATGGGTCTACACCGGTACGATCGTCAGAATAAAGTAATCACGTTAAACGTTATTTTATAGAGGCTAAAAAAAGCATTTTTACGCTTATATAAATAATCCGGCAATATTAAACTGCCGGTTACTTATATATTTGAATTTATTTTAAAAAACCGTTAATTACTGATTTAAACTCCTTAGTTTTAAATTGATTTTTATTTTTTAACTAAACTTAAATCATGACAATCTTAATGAGTTTATTATCATAATTTAATACAAAAATTCAGTCCAAATGACCGAAAGATAAATGAATTCTTGAAAATATTGCTTATACTGATTAAAATTAACGTGGCTATACGTATTTTTTGTAGCAATAACTTGGAAATAAGGAAAATAAACATGAAAAAATTAGTTAAATTATCAATGATTGCTCTGGCGGCTAGCGTTATGGTTGGCTGTGCTACCAACTCAGATATCGAAAATCTGCAAACTCAAATCGACGGTTTAAAAACTTCTGTTGCTCAAGCTTCTTCTGACGCAGCAAGCGCACAAACTGCCGCTGCCGATGCAAAAGCTGCTGCAGAACGCGCAGCCCAATATTCTCAAGACACTAACAGCAAATTGGACAACATGTTCAAAAAATCAATGATGAAATAAGCTTCATTGATCTAAGTAATACCCAAAAAAGCCCGGCAGCATTAATTGCCGGGCTTTTTTATGCGCATTTTTACGCTTTCACTTCTCCGCCGAAGGCCTCCAAAAGCTTCGGTAAAAAATGCGCCAGCTCAGCGGTCATAATTGAAAAATCCGCATCGAAACGTGTCGCTTCATCCTCAATATCTAAGTCTTTCAACTGGTCTTGAACCAAATCCAGATAGCGGACACGTTTAATAGCTAACGTTTTATCTAAGATAAACGATAAGCGATCCCCCCAATTAATCGCCAGCTTAATCACTTCTTTGCCGGAGTCGAGATGATTTTGAATTTCCGGTAAGGATAAATCGTGACGCTTACAGCGGATAATACTGCCCTCATCTCCCGGCGCACGCAGCTCGCATTCGTCTTCAACCGTCAAATCGCCGGGCATCTGCTGACTAACGAGCCACTGTGTCATGGTTTTCACCGGATTATCGACGGTATTAACCGGAACGGCAGGCAGCGAGCCAATCGATTTACGCAATAAAGTCAGTAAATCTTCAGCGCCTTTTGTCGATGCGGCGTCGACAACCAGCCAACCGCCGATTGGATCGATGTAAGCGTATGTTTTCCGGGAAAACGTAAATGCTTTCGGTAACAAATCGAAAATAAGCTCGTCTTTTAGTCGAGACCGCTCCTTCTTCGATAATTTCCGGCCTTGTTGATCTTCCGCCTCGGTTATTTTTTCTTCGAGCATCTCGTTAACGACGGATGTCGGCAAAACCCGTTCCTGTTTTTTAACGCACACCATCACATAACCGTTGGCGGAATGCGTCAAAGCTTGCTCCGCCGAATTTAAAGGGGCAACCCAGCCGTAACTGGCGGTTTCGTGAGCACCGCAGGGCCGAAAAAGTAAAGTTTCCAATTTCTCCGCCAATTCATCGGCATTTAAAGTAAAAGGTTCCGTCAAACGAAAAAGACAAAGATTTTTAAACCACATGCTATGAAACTATCCTGATAAAAATGGAGCGGCATTATTACATACTGAGCAAAGCCCGCGAACAGAAAATCGACGACAATTTAAATCCGGCTCAAAACCGCCGCTCAGTCTGTGATAAAGTACGCCTTATTTTTTGAGAGCTGTATGGAACCCTTATCAACGTGGGAAAACCTGTTATTAGGCGCATTGGCGATTATTGTCGTCTTCTGGATGAAACCCGGTATAAAAGCCGCCCTTGAGAGAAGCAAAACCGCTCAAGCCGATTGGCCGGGTGTGCTGGTACCACTCGTGTTGGTGGTCGTATTTGTTTTTATCCTGATCGCTATGGTGAAAGCATGATGAACGAGTTCGATCCATACGAAGAGTACGATGAGGAGATTGAATATTATGCCGTACGGCCGAATAAGACGAAGATCAAGAAAGAAATCGGCGTCTTATTCGAGATGGGCGAAACGATGTCGAAATTATCGGCCACCCACTTAAAGAGCTTGGATCTGCCCGAAAATATTCACAAAGCTGTGAGCGACGTAGCCACAATGCCGCATAACGGCGCTCGCAAACGCCTGTTAAAATACATTGCCGGTCAATTACACAAACTCGACGTCTCGCCTTATCAAGAAAAGCTCGCTCGCATCCAAAACAAAAGCGCACATTCCGTCAGGGAACATCATATCGTCGAACACTGGCGCGACCGCCTGATTCACGAAGGGAACGATGCAATTACCGAACTGTTCGATGAACAACCGTCTGTCGATTTACAGCATATCCGGCAATTACTGCGCAATATCAAAAAAGAAACCGAAACCGCGAAACCGCCCAAATCGACCCGGTTGTTATATCGCTATTTAAAAACTTTTTTTCAATTCGAAGACGATGATGTAATCGAAGAAGATGAGGAGGAAAGCGATTCCTAGCTTTTTTGATTCGAAATAAATACTCGCTACGTCAACGCCTAGTCATACAGGCTATCGTTTGAACATTAAGACGCGCGCTTATTAAAGTGGGTTAACAAAACTCCTCATCACAAGCCGGATAATCGGTATAACCCTTCTCATCACCGCCATAAAAAGTCGCGCTATCAGGCGTATTTAACGGCAATTTTTGGGCAAAGCGATACGGCAAGTCGGGGTTGGCAATAAAGAGTTTTCCGAAAGCTACCATGTCGGCTCGATTTTCAACAATAGCCGCATTGGCGGATTCGAAATCGTAGCCGTTATTAGCCATGTAATATCCGTTAAAGCAGTTCCGCAATTGAACGTAATCGAGGTTGCGTTCGCCCGTCATCATGTCGCCTTCCAAAACGTGCAAATAGGCGAGTGGGAAAGCTGAAAGTTGTTCGGCAACGGCATTGAAAGTTTTCTGCGGGTTGCTTTCGTGCATGTCGTTGAACGAATTTTCAGGCGACAATCTCACGCCGACTCGATTTTCACCCCAAACAGAAACAACCTGCTCGGTAATCTCCAGCAATAACCGCATCCGATTTTCGATGATGCCGCCGTATTGATCCGTGCGCCGGTTCGTGCCGTCGCGTAAGAATTGGTCGATGAGATAGCCGTTGGCGGCATGGATTTCCACACCGTCGAAACCGGCTAGTTTGGCGTTTTTTGCCGCGTTGGCGTAATCGGCAATGATGCCCGGCATTTCATCCGTTGATAACGCGCGGGGCATTTCAAAATCTTGTAAACCGGTATAAGTGAAAATTTGCCCGTTGGGTTTCAATGCCGAAGGCCCCACGGGTAATTCGCCGTTGAGTTGCAATGACGTATGCGAAATCCTGCCGACATGCCAAAGCTGAAGAAAAATAAGGCCGCCAACTTTGTGAACAGCCTCCGTAACCTGTTGCCATCCCACAACTTGAGCGTCAGAATAAATGCCCGGTGTGCCGGGATAACCTAAACCTTGAGGCGATATTTGGCTCCCTTCCGAAATGATTAATCCGGCACCCGAGCGTTGTCGATAATAGTCCACATTGATGGCTTGAGGAACATTGCCTTCGCCTGCACGGTTACGTGTTAAAGGAGCCATAATAATCCTATTGGATAGCTCAAGGCCGCCAATTTTAATCGGTGAAAATAGACTGATTGGATTAGTGCTTGGAGATGTCATGAGTTGCTCCGAATAAAATTAGCGGGTTGTTCAATAGGATGGCTTTATCAACGAATTCGACACAAGACCAGACAACTATAAATTTCTTTAGCAATTGATAGATCGCGGTTTTATTTTTCATCCGCCCTATCGGCTTCGAAATGAAATTTATGTAGCAGACGATGCACGGACGGGCTGAAGAAAAGACCGGCTGAAACGAGGAAAACTAAACCGGAAAACAGCGCATACAAGCCGGCAAAGATTTTACCGGCATCAGTCTTTAACGGGACAACCGGTCCCATGCCCCCGAGAATCATCGCGGCATTCAGAAAAGAATCGGTCCAGTTCATGTCTTCAAATTCGTGGTAGCCGAGCATACCGATACCTAAACCGAAAGTCAGCAGTAGAGTAGCTGATAATAAATACCGGCCTTGCCTGATAAGAAATGCTTTGAAAGGTATTGGTTTTTGATGACGGTGTTCAAAAGAATGGGTCATATCATCAGATTATTTTTCGAGTTATTACTATTGTTCGAATAGTGTTCGTCGTTTTTGATGAACTTATCAACCCGGCGGCCAAGCCATTTGACGTCCGCCGAGCAGATGTAAATGCAAATGGTACACAGCCTGACCGCCGTGTTGATTGCAATTGAAGACAGTGCGATAGCCGTCGTCGGCAATATTCAGTTTTTTTGCTAAATTAACGGCGGCTTTTAAAACTTCTCCGCCTAAATAGGCGTCGTCCAGTTCGTTCATAGTTGCGATGTGGCGTTTCGGTATCACCAATACATGTACGGGCGCTTGCGGATTAATGTCATTGAAAGCCAGAACGTGGTCGTTTTCAAAGACAATGTCCGGTTTAATTTCACCTCTGACCATCTTGCAGAATAGGCAATCGTTCATGATTTCTCCCTAGATTTTAATTGAGTTAACGGCTATTCGCAGTTGAAAAAGATTATCGCTAAAACACTTTGCGACCGTTAAACGCATGCGCTAATGTACCGCTATCGATAAACTCCAATTCGCCGCCCATAGGAACGCCTTGAGCGATACGGCTGGCATTTACCTGATGTTTTTTTGCCAGCTCGCCGATGAAATACGCCGTTGCTTCGCCTTCGACGGTAGAATTGGTCGCTAAGATCAATTCTTTGATAATGCCTTCCGCCATGCGATCTTCCAAGAGATCGAGACCCAGCTCGTCCGGGCCGATGCCGTCGAGGGGCGATAACCTGCCGTGCAAGACAAAATAGTGACCTTTAAAGACAGCGGCTTGATCGATGATCCAAACATCGGATGGATTTTCTACAACACACACTAGCGATGGGTCTCTGGCTTGATCGGCGCATACAGGGCAGATTTCCTGTTCAGTTAAGGTGCGGCAAAACCGGCAATGACCGATCTTTTCAAGGGCTTCTATCAGTGTTTCGGCCAGAATTTTGGCGCCGCTACGATCACGTTGCAGCAGATGGAATGACATGCGTTGAGCTGTTTTAGGGCCGACTCCCGGTAAACAGCACAACGTTTGGGTCAATTGCCCCAGTAAACCCTTTTTCAGCATGTTAAAAAGGCATTTGGAATCCGGGCGGAATCGGCAATCCAGCAGTGATTGAGGCCATTTTCTCTTTTTTCATTTTACCGACTTTATTGACGGCATCGTTAATCGCTGCGGCAACTAAGTCTTCCAGCATATCTTTGTCGTCGCCCAGCAGCGAAGGATCAATCGTTACTTTTCTGGCTTCTCGTTTTCCCGTCATCACGATAGTCACCAACCCGCCGCCCGACTCTCCAAGCACTTGCTGCATCGCCAATTCATCTTGCGCTCTTTTCAAGTCTTCCTGCATTTTTTGGGCTTGTTGCATAATGTTGCCCAGTGCGTTTTTCATCTCGACTTCTCCTTTTTCAGTTATACAGGTTCTATAGTACCGGGCAATATCCTAGCATCAAAATATTCTTTTAACGCTTCGACATTTGCGTCGGAATTAATTGCATCGACTGCCGCCTGCTGTCTATTTTCTTTGTCCTTTGCCAGTTGAGCGGCGGGCGTTTCCAATTCGGCCTGTACGATAGTTATCGACAGCTTTATCGGTGCACCTCGATAGTCTTGTAAGGCCTGTTGAAGTCTCTTTTCCCGGCTGGGCGTTAATAATTGTTGATGACTGGCGTCTAACTGTAAACGACAGGTTTCATCGTCAATAGCCTCCAATACGCAATTATTGGCTAACTCCCTGGTTAGACTTTCCAGTTTCATGATCGAAATCATGTCGGCCCAATTGGAATTCGTTGAGCGGCTGCCGGAAAAGGGCGTTATATTTTTTTCTACTGGATGCGCCTGCAGGTTTACCGGTTCTGCGGGCATAGCGGATTGACTGCTTGCCGTAGGACTTACATGGGAGATTGATTTCGTGTCCACGTGTTTCGACGGCGACGAAGCCGGTTTGAACGCCAACATACGCAACATGACCATTTCAAACCCCATACGAGAATCCGGCGCCAGCTCGAGGTCTTTCTGTCCCAGCAATGCAACCTGATAATACAGTTGCACATCTTCAGGCGTTATTCGTTGCGATAACCCCATAATCATGTCGCGGTCGAATTCATGCTCAACGGCTTGCGGAAGATGCTGAGCCAGCGCGATTCGATGCAAGATTTGCAGAATCTGTTGCAGTACGGTGCCGAAGTCGGAATGGATATTAGCGATCTCATCGATTTTGCCGAGGATGACTTCGGCGTTGCCATCTGCCAAAGCCGTCAAAAGATCTTCAACCGGGCGATGCGCCACCGTACCCAGCATGGCGTTCACCTCATCGGTGGAAACTTTACCGGATCCGTAAACAATCGCTTGATCCAACAGGCTAAGGCCGTCCCGCATGCTGCCGTCCGCCGCTCTTGACAAAAGATGCAGGGCTTGCGGTTCCGATTCGATCTGTTCCTGCCTGAGGATGTATTCCATTTGATCGAAAATTTGGTTCGGCAACAAGCGCTTAAGATTGAATTGCAAACAGCGCGACAGCACGGTGACCGGAATTTTCTGAGGATCGGTGGTCGCCAGCAGGAATTTAACATGCGGCGGAGGCTCTTCCAATGTTTTCAGCAAAGCATTGAAACTATGCCCGGATAGCATGTGCACTTCGTCGATCAGATACACCTTATAGCGGGCGTAATTCGGCGCATACTGGGCGTTATCGAGCAAATCACGGGTGTCTTCAACTTTGGTGCGAGAGGCTGCATCGACTTCGATTAAATCCATAAATCGGCCTTCATCCAGCTCAGTGCAGACTTTGCAGGTTCCGCATGGGTTAAAGTCTTTGAGATTTTCGCAATTAATCGCTTTGGCTAGAATTCGGGCAATGGTTGTTTTGCCAACGCCGCGGGTACCGGTAAATAAATAAGCGTGGTGCAAACGGTTATGCTGCAAAGCGTTCATCAACGATTTGACAACATGATCTTGACCAACAACTTCGGTGAAATTCGAGGGCCGCCATTTTCTGGCGAGAACCTGATAACTCATTGCAGGCTCAAAAGGTTGTAACTGAAGTGGGCGGCGACCGTGCCAGCCACATCCCGGCACACGAATCTGCTGCTACCGTTGCTCCCTTCCGGACCTGGCGGGGTTTGCAGCGTATCGTTGCGGGAGGACCAACACGATCACCATCATAACTTTCAATCGTCCCGATGAGCAGGGCGACTTAAGGCTGCGTATTATCGTTGAATAGCGGCAAGATTACAACTCGATGATGTCCTGTTGTTTGATTTTAAATTTTATGCTTTATAAAGCTAATTATTATCAAAAGCTTAGCGTTTCAAATAAGATGCAGCGAGATATGAATTCTCGCACGTGTTTCAAAAATGATACCTCGTTGGGCACACGTGCGGTCACTTGTATTAGCTGAATCATACGGGTTGTAGCAATTTATTATGTTAATCATAAGCGAGAACATCAAGCGCGGCGCGGTTGTCTACTCCGAGATACTGACGTTTGGAGAATAATTTCGTCCAATGGCGGTAATACGGCGGGCAAGAGTCTAGCCTTTACCAAAAAAGGTGAAATAGCGAGCGATATGTTTCGACAAACTATTGACGATTTAGGACAATCATATTCAAAAAAAATCGGCTTTTGGCAGATCAGCTGAATTCACTGATATCTGCGCAAAGGACTCTTTCAATTGAATATGAATTTTTTAAATTGGATAACCGATGATTTATCTTTATTTGCTTACTAGACCTTATGCATTTTGGCGTGTAATGTCATTTAAGGAAATTCTGATTAAGTCTTTCGACTGGCTTCCTTCGAATCTCACTACGAACGGCAAGTAGTTAATTTCGTTCGTGGTGAGGTTGTCGAACGCTCCCCTGAGCAAAGACGAAGAGCATGAATGAAATCAAGTTGTTCGGAGTAATGCCCTGGTATTCCTGAGTTCTATTGATTTAAAGCCCCATTCGATCTCAATTTATCGACTATCAAATCAACAAACGCCCTGACCTTAGCAGAAGCAAAGCGGCCTTCGAGATGGATCACATGGATCGGCAAGGGTTTCGGTTCGAATTCGCTCAGGATGATTTGCAATTGTCCGTTGGCTAGATAAGGTTCGACTTGATAGGATAGTAGTCGGGTTATCCCAAGGTCGTGCTTTACCGCTTCAATCGCCGCATCGTTATTGCTGATAACTAAGCGCGGCTTAAAGTGAACGTTCAAGTCGTCGGCGAATTTCCATTCTACCTGCGGCGTTACGGCATTTGCAGAGACGATAAGGTGATCAGCTAATTCTTGCGGGTGGGCGGGCGCTCCGTTTTCGGCAAGATAAGCGGGCGAAGCGCAGACGACTCGGCGAATGCTGCCGACGCGAATGGCCCGCAAGCTCGAGTTGGGCAATTCGCCGATTCGGATGCCGACATCGAAACCTTCTTCCAATAAATTGACTACGCGGTCTAAAAATATCCCCGAAACCTGCATGTGCGGGTATCGATTGAGATAATCCACGATACCGGGCATCACGTAATATTTGCCGAACAATACCGGCGCGGTAACCGTTAAATGCCCGCGCGGTCCGGCGTTAATGCCTGCCGCCGCTTCATCGGCCTCATCGAGTTCGTTCAGGATGCGGCGGGCATCGCCGAAATAACGCAGTCCGGCGTCTGTTAATCGCACATAACGGGTTGTGCGTGTAAACAGCTTAATGCCGAGATTTTCCTCCAAAGCGGTAACAGCGCGGGTAATCGCGGGCGGCGAAAGGGCTAATTTCCGCGCGGCGGCAGCGAAGCTTTGTGCTTCGGCAACCGCAATAAAGACAGACATCAAATGAAAGCGGCCCATACATTATTCCGTTTATCGTAATAATATATTATAAATATTGGCTATTCTTCATTCATTTGAAATTAGATAAAGTGTATTCACCCAAACCGGTAGGGTTAAACAAGTCCTTTATTTGATTTATCTGGAGAAAAAACCATGAGCCGCATACATACCGTCACCAAAGAAACCGCCAATGCCGAGCAATCGGCCTTGTTCGACGCCATTCAAGCAAAACTGGGCGTCGTCCCCAATTTTTTGAAAGTTTTCGCCAATTCACCGGCGGCTTTACGGGCTTTCTTGGGATTGCACGGCATTGCCGGCGAAGGCAGTTTGGATCCGCAAACACGCGAGCGTATCGCGGTGGGTTTGGCGCAACAAAATGCTTGCGAATATTGTTTGTCGGCCCATACCGCAATAGGCCGGAAAGCGGGGTTGACTGCTGCCGAAATTGCCGCCAATCGAGCGGGAACTAGCCAGGACGCAAAGGCCGCTGTAGCGGTAAAATTTGCCCGGTCATTGGTCGATAATATGGGTGACATTACGACTGCCGAACTGAACGAAGTCCGTCATGCGGGCTTTAACGATGCCGAAATTGTCGAAATAATAACCCATGTGGGCATGAATATTTTGACCAATATTCTGGGCAAAGCCAGTCGGGTTGATATCGACTTCCCCAAGGTCGAATTGAAAACAGCCGCGTAATCGTTGTTTTATTAATCCGGCGGTGACTAACACCGCCGGTCATTTTAGGAGAAACATTATGGCCACTGCTTTTTCGGAAATCGCCTTTACGCCGAGCGTAAAAGCCGCGCAAAGTTTTTACGGCAGCCGTGAGAAAAATAGCCGGTTTGAGACGTCGGATGACGCAAGAAATCAATTGTCCGAAGCCGAAGCGGCTTTTATCGCCGAGCGAGACAGTTTTTATCAAGCAACCGTTTCGGAATCGGGTTGGCCTTATGTCCAACACCGGGGCGGACCGAAAGGTTTTGTCAAAGTTATCGATGATCGCACTCTCGGTTATGCGGATTTTCGCGGCAACGTCCAATATTTAAGCGTCGGAAATCTAACTGCGAACGACCGTATTTCGCTGATTATGATGGATTATCCCCATCGCAGGCGGCTAAAAATTTGGGGAAGGGCGCGTATCGTCAATGAAAGCGACGATCCCGAACTGATTGCGCAGTTGGAAATGCCGTCGTACCGAGCACGGGTAGAACGGGGTATCGTCATTCATATTGAAGCGTTGGATTGGAACTGTCCGCAACATATCACGCCCCGTTATACTAAAGATGAAGTGGAGTTGATGATTGCACCATTATTGGAGGAAATCAGCGATCTGAAATCAAAACTGGGCAAGGCATAGGATTGTAATTTTAATGCCGCTCAATGAATAAGAAACAATTTGCTAAGGAATTAATCGATGATTACCCTCTACGAGTTTCCCTTATCCGGCAATTGCCACAAAGTGAGGTTATTGCTGTCTTTGTTGAATTTGGATTACCGAAGCATTCAGGTTAACGGTAACGAAAAGCAGCAAAAATCAGCTGAATTTATAAAGCTGAACCCGTTTGGTCAGGTACCGGTGCTAACCGACGGCAATTTTACCATTCGGGACAGCCAAGCCATTCTGGTGTATTTAGCCAAGAAATACGACGAAGATCATTGGTTGTCAACGGATGCCGAAGGGTTGGCAGAGATCGTTTCATGGTTATCGACTGCCTCCAATGAAGTGGCCTTAGGGCCGAATCGCCTACGTCTTCACTATAAATTCGGACGGGCAATCGATGTTGAGGCCGCCCAGCAAACGACCTTAGTTTTGTTCGATATTTTAGAGCAGCATCTTAAAAAAAATAATTGGCTGGCAACAGGTCGCGTTACTATTGCAGATGTTGCGATCTATCCTTACGTTGCGTTAGCATCCGAGGGTAAATTCAATCTACAGCCATATACAGCTATAGGCAGATGGATGGATCGTATTAAGGCTTTACCCGGTTATGTAAGCATGCCGGGAATGTCTTAAATAGCGGTAAACTTGTATTCTTATTCCCTGTATCCCTGTCGATTTACATTAACGGTAACAATTAAACTACTTTGGAGAGAGTTATGACAATCCCCGTAGAATCCCGTCCGCCTTTTCCCCCTTTTACTCGCGAAACCGCGACTCAAAAAGTACGCGCAGCTGAAGACGGCTGGAATAACCGCAACCCCGAAAAAGTCGCCTTGGCGTACACCATTGATAGTCAATGGCGAAACCGCGCTGAATTTCCTGTCGGAAGGTATCAAATCATTGAGTTTTTGAAACGCAAATGGGCAACGGAATTGGAATACCGCTTAATTAAAGAGCTGTGGGCATTCGACGGCAACCGCATCGCAGTGCGGTTTGCCTACGAATGGCATAACGACAAGGATGAATGGTTCCGTTCTTACGGCAATGAAAATTGGGAGTTCACTGAACTCGGTTTGATGCAGAAACGTTATGCCAGTATTAATGATCTACACATCAAAGAAAGCGAACGGCTCTTTCACTGGCCCCAAGGCCGCCGTCCCGACGATCATCCGGGACTTAGCGAATTGGGGTTATGATCGGCTGATTTATTCGGAGTTATAGCCGTTTCTCAAGGATGGTTTGAATCTCGGCATCGGTCAGCACAATCGGATTGGTCTGCATACTGCTCCCCCGACTGTTGGCGACGATGAGCGGAAAATCGTCCTCAGCAATGCCGTAGCTGTTCAGTCGCGGCAATTGCAGGTGTTCGCACCAGTCGGCTAATAACGCTATTAAAACTAGCCTAGCGTTATTGTCATCTAGCGCGTTCTCACCGCTCAGCAATCGACCGACATGCGCGTATTTGGCAAGCGCTTTGTTGACCGGTTCGCGTTCTTGCATCGCGTTGATATTTATCTCGGTAGCCGCTGCAACCAGTGTTCCGCAAACGACGCCATGCGGAATAGGAAAGTACGCGCCCAGCGGCGAAGCCAAACCGTGTACTGAACCTAAACCGACTTGCGCCAACGTGATGCCGGAGAGCAATGCGGCATAAGCCATTGCCGCCCGTCCGTGGCTGGCGGTGGGTTCTTTGCCTTCCCAAGCGGCAAATAGCCCTTCTTTTACCGCTGTCATCCCGCTCCACGCCAGCGCATAGACGAATGGATTCGCTTTTATGGAAACGTACGATTCCAATAACTGGGTAAACGCATCCATTCCATCCGCTGCAATCAGTTCACGAGAACAGGTCGTTAACAAATCGGGATCGATGACGGCGTATTCCGGTATTAAACACTCGTCACGGAAGGATTTCTTAAAACCTTCCCGGCCTTGAACGCTTAGTACTGCGTTTTTAGTCGCTTCGCTGCCCGTTCCTGCCGTGGTCGGGACGGCGATAAAAGGGGTGCTTGGGCCGGTATACTGCACATTCTTACCGACCCCTTCAAGATGGTCCATCACAGAATTACCATGAGGCAAAAGTCCGGCAATCGCTTTGGCGGCATCGAGTACACTGCCGCCGCCGATTGCGATGACAACGTTAATGTCCTCGCGACGAAACTGGCTTACAGCTTCGTCCACGAGTCCTGGCGACGGCTCGCCGGAAACCGTCATGTGCAGCCAGCGCATGTCTTTCGATTCAAGCGCATGGGTGAAAGACTGCCAACGTTCCGTTCCGCAAAACGACTGTTTGCCGGTAATTAACAATGCCGTTTTCCCGTATTTCGCAGCTAAATCAGGAATTTCGTTTAGCTTGCCGTTGCCGTAGAGAATACGAGGAAATCGTGAAATAGAGAAAGATGAAAAATCCATAACTTATCCTTGGGGAAAAAGGCCGTCGTAACGGACGCCTTGCCGCGGCTGCGCCATCCAATCGGCAACCGTATTCCGCCAAGCCAAATAATGTGCGGTTTCCTTGTGCGCCGCTGCGGCTTCAGCATTCACATAAGCTTCATATAGGATGAATTGAGCCGGATTATCCGGCGTTTGCAGTAAATCAAACCGGCGATTTCCGGGTTCCTTTATGGAAGCGTCATGATTTAGCTGAGTGGCGGCAATGAAGCTGTCGATGTGTTCGGATTTAACGTGTACATGGACCAAGGTAACGTGCATATGAGTTTCTTTGGGTAGGCAAGGTGATTAAACGGTAATCTCAAAATTAAAACTAAGCAATAAGTAGTCAAGTATCCAACTTGAATGCAATAAATTGTAACGATTCAACCGGAAAAAATTAGCAGTTTTTTACTTTTTCAAGAAAATAGGCTTTTTTATCCACTATACAGATCTTGATTCAATGCCTATTCTTCATCTTCGCTCAGGAGAGCGTTTGTCAGAATCACCATGAGCGAAATCTATTTGCTCTGAGTTTCGTTAAGTTTGGATTTGCGGGGGCGTCGGCACCCACAGGTCGTCTAGTTGCAAAGTGACTTCGGCAAAAGGTGAGGCGCGTACGCGGTCGTCGTCTTTCCAAGTCCCTTCGAGCAGCCAATGTCCTTCGAACAGGCAGTAAACTTCCAGCGTACGGATATCGGGATCGACCAGCCACAACCAGTTTACGGCAAGTTCGGCATAAATCGGCATTTTCACTGCTCGGTCGGTGCGCGCTGTACCGGGCGAGATCACTTCACAGACCCAATCCGGTGCAAGGTTGAAATAAGCTTCTTCCGGTAGCGCAGGCATACGTTCTCTGCGCCACCCGGCAAGGTCTGGAACTAGTGTAACGTCCTCAACATATCTTTAGCTTTGTCTACTTTAGCCAAGATCGTCTCTGGTTTGGCTGTCCAATGGTAAGGTTTTGGGTTGCTATTGCGGTGGTCGAGATACTCCTGTATCGCTGTTTTGAGGTCGTCAACACTGTGGAAAACACCACGCCGGATACGTTCCTCGGTAATGTCCCGGAAGAAACGCTCGACTAAGTTGAGCCATGAGGCCGAGGTTGGCGTGAAGTGTAAGTGGAACCGGGGATGCTGGGCCAGCCAGTCCTTTACTTCGGCATGTTTGTGCGTCGCATAGTTGTCGACGATCAAATGCAATGCCAAGGTTTTGTCGGTTCGCCGGTCAATTGTCTTCAGGAACTTGAGGAACTCGTCGTGGCGGTGCCTGGGCTGGCATTGCCCAATCACCGTTCCGGTCTGCACGTCGAGTGCCGCAAACAAAGTTGTGGTGCCATGTCGCTTATAATCGTGCGTCATCGTCCCGCATTTTCCCGGCTTCATCGGCAGGCCGGGTTGGCTACGATCTAGCGCCTGGATTTGGCTTTTCTCGTCGACGGAAAACACGATGGCCTTCTCCGGTGGGTCCAGGTAAAGGCCCACGACATCGCGCAACTTTTCGGCGAACAGCGGGTCGTTCGAAACCTTAAAGCCCTTCACTTGATGGGGCTTCAGTTTGTGCTCCCGCCAGATGCCGTGCACCGCCATCCGGGAAATGCCGACCTGCTCCGCCATCGTCCGGCAACTCCACTGCGTCGCGGCAGCCGGTTTACCGGTCAATGTCAAGGCCAGGACTTCTTGGACTTTGTCAGTCGGCAGCGGCGGTATCCGCGACGGGCGGGTCTTGCCTTTCTTGAGCCCTTCAACACCACTTTCGAGATAGCGATTCCGCCACTTGTTCAAGGTCGGGTTGCTGACCCCCAACGTTGCCATAATGACCGTTGTTGACAAGCCCTCGGCGGTCATCAGTACCATTCTAGCCCGTAGTCTTTGTTTAGCCCCAACAGACCGGCTCTTCACCCAGCGTTCCAGTTCTGTTCGATCCTCTTCAATCAGTGTAATTTTCATTGGCGTTCTCATGGACACCAATTGTATCATATCTTAATGTTTGTTGAGGACGTTACACTAGGATATGGGTTCCCAGGTGCAGTTCGGGCTCGAACAGGATCCACCAACCGCCAGGTCCGCCCCGGCCAAAATGGAACGGGTCGCCGAATTTTGCACTAAGGCCGGAACAGGCCAAAGCATGTTTCGGCGCAGGTCGCGGTTGGGTAATAAGCTGACCGTGGATAATTTCACCGATTACATGATCGGGCAGGTCGAACAGATCGGCGTATGTGGCTAGGCGTTGCGCTGGATGGGACATCTCTACTTCTCGGTTGATTCGAAGTCGGTGCATTTATCTTAACGTTTTTGCTGCATTTCCGGTATAGTTTTGACGTTAACAATAGGCCGCTTTTGAAGGGTAAATTTCAATTTATTCATACGGGTCTAGGCAATTTATCCCTGAGATAATCTCATTTAGGGGTTTCCGATGCAAATTCGCCACTGTTCTCAATATCACCTTTTGAACTATTACCCAACTCGCGATAGCTGTTGTACCATACTCGGCTTAATTTGAATGAAATGTCGGTTTTCGTAGTTGCCGTCTCGATAATAGCGGAAGTCTATACATTAACAAAGATTGGAGAAATGAATGGCGGTCAGTTCGGAAGAGTTTAAAAAGGCATTACAACATTGGGCGAGCGGCGTCGCTGTCGTCACATCGAAATCCGATCAGTTCGGTTTGAGAGGCATGACGGTTACGGCATTTTCAAGCGTTTCCGTAGAGCCTCCGCAAATTCTGGTGTGTCTCAATAAATCGGCTGATACCGGTGAAAATATCGACCTTAACGGTCGGTTTGCAGTGAATATCTTGAATACCGACCAACAGAATGTATCGAATAATTTTTCCGGCGGCAGCAGCCAAGAAGACCGTTTTGCCAACACGCGATGGAGTATGGGGGCAACGGACGTCCCTATCCTCGACGAGAGTATCATGTCGCTGGAATGCAAGGTTGTGGAAAAAGTTGGCGCAGGAACCCATTGGGTCGTTATCGGCGAAATCGAAGCGATTACTTGTCGTGAAGGCGAGCCTTTATTGTATTTTCGCAGCAATTACCGTCAATTAGCTGACTTACCCGCCGCAACAGAATAGTTAGCTTAAAACTATCAGCGTATCGACTGTCGTTGAACATAAACCAAGATATTTCGGAGAGAACTAGTAATCAATAGTCTTACAGCGCCTTATGGCTACCGTCGCAATAGGGTGGGGTTCTGGTCTGTTTGCACTGGCAAATTGCTACGGTTTTGGTTTCCGAAAGTTCGAATTTCAAGGGCGTAAATGTGGTAGTTTTATGGGAGCCGTCGCAAAAACTACCGTTTTTACTGTGCCCGCAAGCACACCAGTAGTAAGCGCCAGCGTCCAATTCGCACACATTGGGATATTTTGCGGCAATGTTTGGTTTTTCCATCAATTTATCATCTAGAAGGCTTTCGACTTATAGTTAAAGAAACTCTGATTAAGTCCTTCGACAAGCTCAGGACGAACGGCAAGTAGTTGATTTCGTTCGTGGTGAGTTTGTCGAACCATGAATGAAATCAACTTGTTTCAGAGATTCCTTAATTCAATAACTAAAATGAAAGTGCATCAAGGCTTGCTATGACAAGCCTTGAGTTCTGAGAACATTTATGCGGTTTTGTTGGCAAGCAAACTGGTCAGCCCGGCTAGTCCTAGTTCCAATAATGAATTATCACCGGGAACCTGTCCTTCTGGGGTTAATTTATCGATGACTTGAGGCAATAAAGTTGCCAATGTGCCAGCCACATCGTTGGTATTGATACCGGCTTTTTGCGCTAAGCCTTGAACAAACGAAGAACCTAGGACGGCTTGAATTTGTTCAGCAGTTACCGGCAGATTTTGTCCGGTACTCACCCAAGAAGCGACTTGATCGGTCAACCCCCCAGCGGCGATTTTTTCTATCAATCCGTTTAAACCGCCCGATTGCGGATCGGCAATCATTCCAATAACGGATTCCAGCAGACTATTGCCGCTAGCGTCAGCGGGTGCTCCCGGCGCTGTATTGTTAGCGGTGGCGCCTTTTATAACGCCTAATACTGTATCGAGTAAACCCATGATAGTGTCCTATTGTAATGTTGTTAAAGTTGCGACATATTGTTTTTGTTAATCATTTACTGCGCTTGTCATCATACTGCTTTCATGTGTTAGGGTCAAAAGTTCGCTAAGCTAGAGATACTGCTTAATCCCACTCGAGTATTTTCCACATATTGACTTGTGCGCCCTTATCCAAATCGTTGCCTCTGACGTCCATTTTTCCGTCGCCGTTTGAATCGATAAAATAATAGGGCGGACCGATATCCGGGATAACTTTTATCATATATAGCACACCACCCCGGCGATACTCGTGAATGGTTTTTTTGCTTTTACGAATAATTGTAATATCCGGCTCCATTTCCTCACCGCTTTGGACAGGTAAGGGCGGTTCGGGTACTTCGGGAAGCGGATCGGCCGTTGGCGGCTTTTCATCCACTGCGAAGACTGGAAAAGCTAACAGACATAATAATAAAAAACGTTTCATGAATGACTCGTCAAAAAGAAAACTAAAGCCTATCTTATTACATATTCAACGATTATCTCGACTAAAAACTTATTCGACTGATTTCAGAACGGTTTCTTAGCAAATCGCGTTCAAATTTAAGTGGCGAAACTAAAACAAATCCAGCGGATCGACGTCCAAACTCCAGCGGATTTTTTGGGGTACTTTCAGATTTTCTATGTCGTTTAGGAGCCGCGTCAGGCATTGCTGGAGAATGTTGCGATTAGTCGCTTGTAGCAGTAATTGATAACGGTGAAGATTGGCTCGTTTTTCCATCGGGGCGGGAACCGGGCCTAAAATTTGTATCGAATTGTTTTGGTAAGTTTTTGCGATAGCCGCTACCGTCTTCAGAAATACAAACGGTAATTCACGGTCATTGGCATGCGCTCTTAGCAAGGCTTGATAGGTAAACGGCGGCAAAGACGCTTGTTTGCGTTCTTCCAAAGCAACTTTGGCATACTGTCCGTACCCTTCGCGTATCAATTTATTTAGCATGGGATTATTGGGGTGACGAGTTTGTAATATCACATTGCCTTTTTTTTCGGCTCGTCCGGCTCGACCTGAGACCTGTACAACCAGCTGAGCCAATCTCTCCGTTGCTCGATAATCTATGCTAAACAATCCGCTATCCACATCCACAATAGCAACTAACGTCACATCGCTAAAATGATGACCTTTGGCGAGCATTTGCGTTCCTAGAATTATATCTGCTTGACCTTCGTTAATTTGACTCAGGTAACGTTCCAACGAGCCTTTTCGTTGCGTAGTATCGCGATCCAATCTAACCAAGACCTTATCGGGGAAAATCGATTGCAATGCTGCTTCTACACGCTCGGTACCGAGACCTAAAGGCATTAACTCGCCTGTTTTACAAGCCGGACAGCTAACTAGCAAATGTTGCTCTCTACCGCAATGATGGCACCGCAAGCGTTTTTCATGGTTATGAATGACAAGATTTGCGTCGCAATGTTTACATCTGGCAACCCATCCGCAACCGTGACAAATCAACGTGGGTGCAAAACCGCGGCGATTAAGAAAGAGTAAAACTTGTTCCTTACGGCTTAATACCTTTCGGATTTCATCGATAAGAACGTCGGAAAGCCCGTTATTTAGCTTCTTATTTCTAATATCCAATAAACTTATGTTCGGCTCGGCAGCATTACCGGCGCGCTCGGTGAGATAAAGATGCCGGTAACGTTGCTGGTTGGCGTTATGCAAACTTTCTAAAGAAGGTGTGGCGGAACCGAGCAACACCGGAATATTCAAGAGTTTTCCGCGCATAATAGCCACATCGCGAGCGGAAAACCGAAATCCTTCTTGCTGCTTAAAAGAACTGTCATGCTCTTCGTCCAGGATAATCAGCCCTGGATTTTTCAGCGGTGTGAATAAGGCAGACCGTGTTCCGAGAAGTATCGAACTTATCCCCTTTTGCATCCTGAGCCAGGCATCGTGGCGTTGCTTATCGGTTAAATTTGAATGAAATAACGCCATCGCAACAGAGAAACGTTGCCGGAAACGGGCCTCTAGCTGAGGGGTTAGATTGATTTCCGGAACCAACACCAGAACCTGCTGACCGCAATCCAATACAGACTGAATAATTTGCATATAGACTTCGGTTTTACCGCTGCCGGTAATACCTTCCAATAAATAAACGGCAAATTTTCCCAAGTTCTTCGAAACGCAATCGATAGCAGTCTGCTGTTCGGGATTCGGCTGTGGCACTTTCACCCGGCAGGGATTATTTATATTCTTTTCTTTACCCGTCGAATGACTGGGCTTTATCGTTCTTTGTTCTGCAATTTTAACTAGCTCTACCGCCTGCTTAACTAAAGCTTTTTCCATTAAACCTTTAAGCGTTTTCCGCCAGTTTTTGTCCCAATCGGCTAGGTCGGTTTCAGTTAAGACTGCCGGATGATTTTGCTGAAAATAAGTTAGTAGTTGAAGTTGCTTGGGCGTTCTTTTTAAATCTACGGGTTGCGCTATTAAACCGCTTTCGGTTACTTCGTAGAATAATTGAGAATGCTGTAAATCGCCGGATTGACCTTTGCGAAGCGCGGCTGGAAACGCTGTACTTAAGACTTCTCCAATCGGGTGGTGGTAATAATCGCTAGCCCAATGAATTAATTTGAGGTCGTCGGAAGATAACAGCGGGTGTTCGTCCAATATCCGTTCGATAGGTTTCAACTTATCGAAGGAAATATCGCTTTCATGACAAATTTCGACAACATAGCCGATTTTTTTTCCGTTACCAAACGGAACTTCAACGCGGCTCCCAGGTTCGATCTTTGTCTGTATTGTATCGACATGGGCAACATAGTCGAAAAGACGATTAAGAGGAACAGCTATGGCTACTTTTAAGATAAAAGGCGGTTCGGATTGTGGCAACTTAGCCATGATGCATGAGTGGAAATTTACCTTTTTCAGCTAAGTTATTCTTGGGCTTGGAGTATCTAAAGTTACCCACAAAATCTGTGGATAACTTTGTGGAAAAGCCCTTTTCAAGGGTGGTTAGTAACGGTTTTTATTACACTTTTCTTACATTGCCCATTTTTTATACTTAATTTTATAGCTAAAATATCAATGAGTTACGATGCATTAAGAATAGCTTAAAAGAAATCGGCAACTTTTTTAATTGTTTACTTGATATTGTGGATTTCCTCTGTTAACGCACGCGTTCCAGAGCGGCTTCCAAGATTAAAAATAGACTCCGGAAATAAGCTTGTCAGCGCTGTGGCTTGAGGTTTCATGAATTTAATCGTCATACGATCACTCTCCCCAATGGCCAGGTATTTTTCTCTATCTTTGTTTTTAAGCTTTAACGTAGGCGGCAATGTCCAAACACCTTCCGGGTGATTTTTTGTGTCTTTAGGATTCGCGTTGATTTCAGATTTAGCTAAAAATTCGAATCCGGCATTACGAGCGAGATCGATTATGTAATCTTCGCTTACATAACCCGACTTTGCTTGCGGATCTTGAGGCTTCATCGAATTCCCTCTATGTTCCACAATTCCTAAAATGCCGCCGGGTTTTAGCGCTTTAAACATGGCGCCGAAAACACTGGCGGCTTGATTGTTTTTCATCCAGTTATGGACGTTACGGAAGGTTAATACACGATCAGCGGAACCTTCAGGTGCGATTTGGGTTTGAGTCGGCGGGTACAATGCCGTTATTTCGACTTTATCGTAGATTGAAGGCTGTTTGCGGACCTTATCAAGGAATGCTTTTAATGAATCCTTGTGAAATTGCACCGGGCTATCCGGTGAAAAATGAGCGGCATAAAGTTTGCCGTTTTCTCTTAAATAAGGCGCCAAAATCTCGGTATACCAACCTTCCCCCGGTGAGATTTCCACAACGGTCATCGTAGGTTTTACGTCGAAAAACTCAAGGGTTTGTTCGGGGTGACGGTATTGATCCCGGTGCTTATGTTCTTTTGATCGATGGTTGCCGTTAATGACTTTTTGCAGCGCCGTTAATTCGGGCTTGTCTGCTGCAATCGATAACATAGAGATGGACAGACAAATACCAGCCAAAACACAAGACAACGTTATTTTCATATTAGAGTGTTCTCAAATAAGTTAATTAGAAAGCGCTAAATTGCCGTTATTCTTTTTCTTTATAATTCCAATATTGCAGCAAGCTAAATGCTGCCATCATTAAAAATGCGATTAACGTCCACGTTGGCATACTCAGGTTCAAGAATGTCCAATTTACTTCCGCACAATCGCCTGTTCCGCTCAGCATCAGTTTGATCGTTTCGGATAATGGGAAGTTTTTCAAGACATAATCTAGTCCGGGACCGCATTCCGGTACTTTATCGGGTGGCAAATGCTGTATCCATATATGCCGAGCAGAGATCATTCCGCCGCATAAAGCAATCACTGTACCGATAATGGCATAACGGCGTGTGCCGGACAGCCCTGGATTATGCAGCGCCGCCGTTAAAAAACACAAACCCGCAAGAAATATGGCGATTCGTTGAGAAATACACAATGGGCAAGGCTCTAATTTCATAACGAACTGAAAATAGTAGCCTGCCGCCAGCAAACCGACGCAACCCCAAAAGCCCAAGAAAAAACAGTCTCGCGAACTTAGTTTTATCCAGCTTAACATACTTTAATTTCCTTAAAACAGATTACCGAATGATGAGCACTAAATGCGCTCGATTCTTACATGCTATTGTTACAAATAGTATAACGTCCTAAATAACTCTTCATGGTACACATTCTTAATGCATTTTAATATGCCGGAAAATGACGTTTTGTTCTAACAACAAAACCGAAAAAATGATGTGTTCGGAGCAGCAGAAAGATTCGTTAGCCTACTGAGTATTGATTGAAGCTCGTTGATAAAATAGGGCTTATTATAACTAATGCTATTATAAGCTTATTTATTCTATCTTATATTTTTAAATAGAAATCTCCGTTAACCTATTGCTCATCTTTGCAAAATCATCCAGGGCAAGCGTTTCTGCTCGAACACTTGGATCGATGCCCAAGTGAATTAAATCGGATTCACTTAGAAGGGTCTTAACCGAATTTCTCAGTGTTTTTCTGCGTTGAGAAAAAGCTTGCGCCACGACTTTATTAAAATCGCTTAAGTCTTTAATGTTAACCGGCGGTTTTTCATGCGGAATAAGCCGAATAATCGCCGAAGTGACTTGCGGAGGCGGGTCGAAGCTTTCAGGATAAACCTCGAAAAGACATTCGGCTGCACAGTAATACTGCATCATCACACTCAACCGCCCGTATTTTTTGCTTCCGGGTTCGGAACAGATGCGATCGACCACCTCTTTTTGCAACATGAAGTGCATGTCGACAATATAAGCGGAATAAGACAACAAATGAAAAAGTAACGGGGTGGAAATGTTGTAAGGTAGATTGCCGACAACATGAAATTTTCCCGAAGATCGGGCAAGTTTGGAAAAATCGAATTTAAGCGCATCTGCGCTGTGGATGGTTAATGAAGGCCACGCGTTAAGTTTATTCCTGAGCAGCGTTACCAAATCGCGGTCGAGTTCGATAACGTCCAGAGCTACACTTTTTTTAAGTAAAGGCAGCGTCAACGCGCCTTGTCCCGGTCCGATTTCAACCCAGTGCTGATCCGGCTTTGCGTATAAGCTGGCTAAAATATTGGCGATGACGTTCTGGTCGTGGAGAAAATTCTGGCCGAAGCGTTTACGGGGAATATGCGTTGAGTTAGTCATGTTTATTTTCAGCCATCGTTAATGCGGTTTCCAAAGCGTAACGTAAACTGCCAGCATCGGCTAAACCGGTCCCCGCTAATTCCAGCGCGGTACCGTGATCTACCGAGGTGCGGATGATCGGCAAGCCGAGCGTAATATTCGCCGCATGACCGAATCCCATATGTTTAAGAACCGGTAACCCTTGATCGTGATACATTGCCAACACAGCATCCCCACGCGCCAAGTATTTCGGCGTGAAAACCGTATCCGCCGGTAACGGGCCTTCCAGCGAGAGTCCTTGTTTTCGTAAATTATCTAGCACTGGCTCGATGATGTCGATTTCTTCCCGGCCCAGATAGCCGTTCTCGCCAGCATGCGGATTCAAACCGCAGACCAAGATATTTGGATTGCTAATCGAAAAACGCGTGCGCAAATCGTGCTCCAAAATCAGAATCACTTGACGTAAGCGGCTATGGGTGATGCTTTTACTTACATCAGCCAAGGGAATATGTATCGTTACTAGGGCGACTCGCAATCCCGGCGTCGCTAGCATCATGACCGGATGCCCGCCGGTTATTTCAGCGATAAACTCCGTGTGTCCGCTGAACTCGAATCCGGCATCGTTAATGGCGCCTTTATGAACGGGCGCAGTGACCATTCCCGCAAAAAGTCCTTTTAGACAGCCTTGCGTTGCTTTGGTGATCGTTTTTAAAACATACCGGCTGTTAGCAGCGTTCAGTCGACCTGCGGTTACGGACGTATGAAGATCAACCGGAATAACGGACAGCGTTCCGGGTTGATGGGCTTGGATCGGCTGGCTTGCATCGAACTCTTTTAATATTAGGGGTAAACCCAACATATTAGCCCGCTCCTTCAGTAAGTCAGGACTCGCTATTGCCACCAACTGACAGGGCAAAACTTCAGATTGCGCGATTGATAGGCATAAATCCGGACCTATCCCCGCCGGTTCACCGGGTGTCAGCGCGATGCGTTTCAAGTTAAGTCGATCTGCCATTACACATATCAAAAATGAGAGATTCTACCGTATATAACGATCTTAAACGGGAAAAACACGCCGATTTATTGAATTCGAAACCAAAATTTAGCGTAAAAATTTTAGTCGACAGAACCTAATAAGCCGGAGTTGAGTTATCATTCTCGCATTTTAAGCTATACCGCTAATTGAAAAGCTTGCTAAAAATGCCGGTAACCGCTTCAAACAATAACCTTTTCCTATTTTTTCAGTGTTTTTGAGTACAAACAATGCAACAAACCGTTAAGGAATCTGCGTCTAGCCCCTGTAATGTCTGCGAAGGCAGCAATGTCAGCGTGCTGGCAAGCCATAGTCGGAGCGGTAAGCCGCTGAGAACCGTTATTTGCCAGGATTGCGGTCTCGTTTGGTCGGATCCGTTACCTCACAATCCCCGCAGCTATTATGAAGACGATTATCGCGTCGCATACAAGGGAACCTTTACACCCAAACCTAAGCACATACTGCGCGCAGGCAACGTTGCCTTGTACCGCCGCGCTTTATTGGGAAAATGGATTGCACAACCTAAAAAAATACTGGATGTGGGTACGGGAGGCGGAGAATTTGCTTATTTATTACAAACGTTAGGGCATGACGTACACGGAATCGAGCCGAATAAAGGGTATGCGGAGTATTCAAAGAAAGAATACGGCTTAAACGTTCAAGTCGGCTTTATTCAGGATATTCAGCAGCCGGATTCTTCTTTCGATTTGATCACTATTTGGCATGTGCTGGAACATACTGAAAATCCCTTCGACGTTTTAACAAAGCTGTGTGCCTTACTAAAACCCGAAGGCATCTTGGTGGTAGAAGTGCCGACAATCGAAGCAACCTGCCAATCGCCCAAAAGCACTTTCCATGAAGCGCATATTTTTAATTTTAATCTCGATACTTTGCGCAAACTCGGCGAGAAAGCGGGCTTTTCCGAGGTTGAACATAAAATCTCCGGCGACGGCGCGAATATGACGATTTTTTTAAAAAAATGCGGATTGCCGACTAACGATCTACCATTAAAAATTGCTGGCAATGCCGAACGCATTACCGGTATCGTGAAGAACCATACCGCTTTGAAGCATTATTTGACGGCGTGGACTTACCGGAGATTCTTTGCTCGCATGAGCCGAATGATTAAAGAGAAGCAAGAGACAGCTAATTTTGAAAGCGGTAAGAAACTACTCGATACGCTTTACGGCAATTAAACAAATTAAGAAATCTGTAACTTAAAAGTTGTTTCAATACAATTGCTCGTATCTATCAACATTAACTCTCGTCACACTATGCCGGAATTACCTAAGTATTCCGCCAACTAATCAAAAACTAAAGAATCCGGCGCAAAGCCTACGCCGGATTACAGCTTAAAGTCTTAAACGGTTTTTCGTTTAAATCTTAGAAACCCGATTAAACTCGAACCGAACAGCCAAACCGCAGCGGGGACCGGCACTGCACTCTGTCCGCCGCCGGAATGATCGTCATGGCCATTATCGTGATCATGTTCGTGATCGTCATGACCGTGATGTTCGGAATGATGATGATCGCCTTTATCCTTCTTGCATAGTTTAACAAAGACATTTTGGTTATCGGGATGGCTTTTTAACAGCGCATTAATTTGATCCTTAAATTCATGGCTATCATCGTCGTCCTTCGACTCATGATCCTGTTGCTCAGATTTCTCAATTAATAAACTTGAGTCATCGTGATCCAAGCTTTTCGTAGCCGCAAATGTTAATGATCCGTAGCTCAATAAAACAGGCACGGTCAACAGCATATATTTCATTTTCATTGTTAAAGCTCCTTTAATAATTTATACCTTGGGGTTCAAGTTATGTTTGGTATACATGACATGGCAAAATTCATAACTTAAAAACTAAACTCGGAAATAATTATGAAGAGAGGTCATTAAATAATGATTAAGTCAGTGCGGAAGAATTAAAATAAATTTTGCACGTAAAAGTATGTTCCCCCTTTTTCAAAGGGGGAAGTTGGCTTAACTTAACGACATTGGCAGTACCTTGAAGTATTTTCGCCAACATACATACGCCGAAGTCGACTTATACAGCCGAATTGAAGTCAATTTGGCGGGCAGACATTTTTTTAAATCGCTGCTCATAGATTCGGTCTTTTAAACGCTTAACTCCTGCTCGCCTTTATTCTCTCCGGCATTGAGTCTGTCGAACGGCGGCCTGTGCTTCGAAAAGGTTCTCCTTAGCGTAGCCAAAGGACTCAGCACTTAGGGTTCAGCCTTTAACAGCACGAATCAATAGCTTGCTTTTCGACGACGCCTGTGTGGAGCATTGTTAACAGGCCGATCTTCATGATCGGGAATAGCTTATCTGCGGTAACAATCTTTTTATCACCGCCCTTGCCCGCGCTCATAAGACGAGTCCTGTAATGCATAACACCGTTGATCTCAGCCTTGCGAAGGTTTTTGAGGCTTAAAAAAACCTAGCTCAGAAAGTGATCGTGGTTTCTATTTTGAAGTTTAGCGATATGTCTGCGCTTGCTGTAACATCCCGGACCGGTCCAGCAACATCAAAATGCCTGCGAGGGCAAGCGTTCCGGCTATCACTGCAAAGGCGATTTTCCAATAACTATAGGGCCGTTCGCCTTGTACTTTTCCTGTTCGTCCGTTGATGATAAAACGATACGCTTTGTTTTGGTAACGGAAAGCCGCCGACCAAACAGGTAATAAGCAATGCTTGAAGGTGGTATTACTGTGACGGGTGTTGAATCGGTCGATACGTTGCTGGTCGCCGCCGATGTCGAAAGCGATGTCGCGGTAAATCGCGTTGTCCATTTTGCGCTTGGCTTCGTCGAAACCTTGGTCGAGGTTGACTTGGTAGTATTCGCTGTTAAAGCCGCTGAGATAACTTTCATCATAAGGAATTAAATTAGCTAAATCCCACGGCTCCAATTGATCGATGATTTGTCGCGGCAACGATCTGCTGGCGCCGACCAACACATCGTCGAAAAACCGCTCCACCCGGCCGCTCACCGGCGTCCAATTGATGTGTTGGACTTGGCGGACTTCGGTTACGAGCTTTCCGTCGCGAACCGTTTGCACTTCTTCGCTGACATAGTAAATATCGCCGCGTGCGCCGAAGTAATCGGTTTCGGTGTCGCTGTCGAACGTCCAATACGGGATGTAAACACCGGTTAATTTGGCGTCGCTGTCGGCATATTTTTTGACTTTGCTCGGCGCAAACCACAGGCTATTGAGCCATTGGCGAAACTGATGCTTGGCCTGATTATGGTCGATGGCGAACGGCAGCAAGGATTTCGGGGTAATGGGTCGGGCTTGTTCGGTACTGGTCACTATCGCCGCGCCGCAAAACGGACAGTCTCCGGCATGAACGCTGCTAGCGAATTTAAAGCCTGCGCCGCAGGCGTCGCAATGGATTTGCGCGATTCCTGCGGCGGGTTTAGCATGGGCAAGCTCTTTTAAAGCTTGGGAAAAATCGTATTCCCGAATTTCGTCGAATCGTTGCGGAATTTCATTCTCGGTTCCGCAATATTGACAGGTGAGGTGTTGCGACCCCGGTTTAAAAACCAACAACGCACCGCACTGGCTGCAGGGGAAGCGGTCTATTTTGGTTTCCGTTATATTTTTATTCGATATTTTAGACACTTAAATAGTATGGGACGTAAAGAAAACTAGAAATTTCGAAACTGTTGGCTACGCAAGACTAAGCTTTCTTATCCGGATTTAAGCGGCGTCATTGTGCTTTAATTGCTCTAATTCATCGGCGCTTAATACCCTCGGCGGTGAAATTGCCTGACCGGTTTCAATATTAAAAAATGGATTTTTTTTAAATCCGCCGAAAATTCTGGCCTTTAACAGCATTATGACAATTCTCATCATCGCCGACGGAACGCCGTAAGCTTTCGGTTTCAACCGACTGGTCGCACTTTCCGTAAACGCCGCCATTTTTACTGTTCCGAAGGATTCCGCAGGTTGATGCCCTTGACCCTCCAAACAGTTATGCACCAAACCTACAAAAGCCAAGTTCACATTATCGGGTGTATTGGCTATAGGGGTTTTACAACACGCGCTATACCATCGCAATAAGCCGCGTTCTCTAAGTTTGATACACCTTAATGCGTCCTTACCTTCGGTAATATGAACGAATTCACTCAAGGTTTGGACGATTTCAGTCCCGCCGGCCTGATCGAGGACTGTCGATCCTTGCCCCAAATACTTGGCAAATGCCTGACAGTCGGTACAGTAGCAAATGCCTCGATTTTCGTGCCCGCTACACACGACGTATCCATTTAATTGACCGCAACGGCAAGCAAGTGGATGTTTCATTGCACTTCCTAAATCATGCGTATTCATGAAGATGATATGTTCGGCAACGGCGGAGGCATCTTCGGAAACAACGCTGCGAATTTTTCGACCTTTTCCGCCACCGCCCAATCAGGCATCGGCTCCTGCCAAATCAAGGTGTCGCGGCCGACTTCACCGGTTTGGATTTTTTGTTTGACGGTGGCTAAATCGAACGGCCCTGTCTTTTCGCCGTTGACTGCCACGTAAATCGGGGGTTCTTGCGGTAACGGCGGCGGGGTTGCTTGGCTGGTGTTGGCTTGAGAATAGGATCGGCTCATCTCATTTGCCATGCCCATCCCGATACCCATTCCCATCCCTGCCGAAGCTGCGCCGCCGCCCCATGGGTTGGATGCCGCGGCGGTCATGGCTTCGGCGGCTTGGTAGCGGGTGTAGTCGTTTAGGTTGCCGACGATACCCATACTGGTACGTTTATCCAGCGCTTGCTCGACTTCTTCCGGCAGGGAGATATTTTCGATCAGCAGATTGCCGACTTCCAGTCCGTAGTCGAGAAATTCCGGGGTAATGCGCTCGCTGACGAATTTGCTAAGATCGTCGTAATTGCCCGCCAAATCGAGCACTGGAATGTTGGCCTCGCCGATGATACTGCTGAAACGCGAAGTAATCAGGTTGCGGAGTTGGTCGCTGATGTCGCCGGTATTGAAATGGCCGTTAGTGCCGACGATTTCCTTGCTAAAGGTTTCAGGATCTTTGATTCTAACGGCATACGTTCCGAAAGCCCTTAGCCTGACCGGGCCGAACTCCTTATCCCGCAACATGACCGGATTTTTGGTGCCCCATTTCAGGTCGGTGAAGCGCCGCATGTTGAAGAAATAAACTTCCGCTTTAAATGGGCTGTTGAAACCGTGCGGCCAGCTTTCCAGCGTAGTCATGATCGGCATGTTGTTGGTTTCCAGCTTGTACAGCCCCGGCTGGTATACATCGGCGATACGGCCTTCATTGACCAGGATCGCCACTTGCGACTCACGAACCGTTAACATCGCGCCGTATTTGATTTCATTGCCGTAACGCTCGAAGCGATACACCATCGTATCGGCGGAGCTGTCCGTCCATTCGATGACATCGACGAATTCGCCTAATATCTTGTCAAATAAGCCCATTTTATTCTCCCAATTAAGGTAGGGTGCATTTTATGCACCGAAAAAAAGTCGTAATTTAATACCTGAAAACGCTTTACACGCTATTACAAATTAATCGTAGTAGCATTAAATGCACCCTACTTAGTTAGTATTGGCGTTGAAGTCGTTGCGGTTTGCGTAGCTTTAGCCGATGCAAGTGTTTTTCGAAGTTCAGACTCGCAAGCTTGTAATTCAATCACAGCTTGCGCGCGCGCCTGCTTACCTTGTTCGGCGATTTGCAAACTTTCTTCCAGTGTTTGAATTAATAAGGTATTCGCCTGTTTTATCGTTTCGATATCGAACACACCGCGTTCCAGTTGCTTGCGTGTTTCGGCGTTGGCGATTTTTAGGTTTTCCGCATTGCTCTTGAGCAAGTCATTCGTCAAATCGGTTGCCGCTTTCACGGTTTCCGCCGCTTGCGAGGTGCGGTAAATGGTGACCGCTGTCGCCAGTTGCTGCCGCCAGAGCGGAACGGTATTCACCAGGGTTGAATTGATTTTGTTGACTAAGCCCTTATCGTTTTCCTGCACGAGGCGGATGCCGGGCAAGCCTTGCATCGCCACTTGCCGGGTTAAACGCAAATCGTGAACGCGCCGTTCCAGATCGTCTCGTGCGGATCGAAGATCGCGTAATTCTTGCGCGGCTAGCGTTGCTTGATCGGCCGTTTCAGTTTGTTTGGCTTTTTCCGGAATAGTAAGATCATCCAGTTCTTTGAGTTTTTCATCACCGGCTTTAATGTAGCTTTCCAGAGCGTGGAAATAATCCAGATTGGCGGTATATAAACGATCTAATGCGGTAATATCGGTCAGCAGGGTGTTTTTGTGGATTTCAAGGCGGTCGGTAATACTGTCGATCTGTTTGCGGACTTCTTCATATTGTTGAACGAATTTAGCAACCGGTTTCGATTTTCCAAGTAGTTTCTCTAAAAATCCGGGTTTTTTATTCGGATCGAGTCCATCGATATCGAAGCCGCGTATAACGGCAACCATCGAATTCAGATCGTTTCCGGCGGTGCCTAAATCCTTATTTTTGACACCTTCCAGCATTTTGTCGGATATTGTCGTGAGTTGCTCTTGCGCTTTACTGCCGAAAAACAAGATGGTTTTGCTATCTGCAATATCGATTTCGCGCGCTAATTCCTTTACTTGTGCTGGATTTACTGCGGGTAAATTTGCCTCGGCCGCTTGCATTTCGGGACTTAGGGTAGTGATGGTGCTTTCTACGGTGTCAACTTGCGGCTTATGCTCTTCGACTTTAACAAGCGATTGGTCTACCGCAACGGTGTTATTCTGCTGTTCTTCACTCATTTAACTGCCCCTTGTTAGTTATAGTTAAGTCCTTAGACAAGCTCAGGACAAACGGTATATTGTTGTTTAATTAACATAGACATCCTAAACAATGCCTTCGTGTTTGAGTTGTTTTGCCAATACTTCGATTTGCACATCGAGATCGAAAAGGTCTTCTTGCAATAATTTTTCTTTTTGTTCTTTGAACACATTTTCAATATTATCGAGCAAGCTGCGGAAATTCTGCTCCAGCTCCGGTGTTTCTGCCTGAAGATGCGTGTTTGCATACCCGGTCGTCACTTTATTCGTGCTTTCGAGATAGACGATTAAAAACTTCCGCGTCCGCCGGATTGCGGAGGGATTCGCTTCTAATTCGTCGAGAATTGTCCTTGCGGTTTCGCAAATACGGTCTATTCGCGTATTAAATTCGAGATTACGAATCCGGTTGTTGGCGTTTTCTATACTCAAAATGACACTTTCCGCTGCTTCGATGGTGCTGCTGATTTCTTCAATCGTATAGCCGTGATTGCCTGCAACCGTTTTTTGTTTACTCGGATCTAGCCCGTAGCAAAGTATCATTCCCAGAAACGCACCTGCACCGAAAGCAGCAGACACCATAAAGCTGTTATGCGCGCCGAGCCATGCTACCGAAAATGTTGTTATCGCGACAATGATCGAAGCCATTCCTTTTAATGGCCATTTCGGGACGGATGCAACTCGCTTTTCCCGGTAAACAATTTCAGCTTTTAGACCTCGCCGTAATAGTTGAGCCGCTAACAAAAAAGCTGCGTATCCGCCCGCGTTAACGAAAATTCCTAATAGATTTCCGGTAGCAAAAGCTTTCATTGTTGCAAATATCAAGAGCAACGGAATGATATAAAGCAACGATCCGCTAGCGGCGCTGATCCAGTTTTTAGTTTCTTTTACAAATCGTTTCGGATTGCTACGAAGTATTTTTAAGTCTGCCATGATCGATTTCATTCTCAACTGGAATTATCGTCCGATTACTGTAGATAAAGCTTGAATCTTAGGATGCTCATCGGCTTTAACCAAGGATTGGCAGGTTGCAATGCCAACGGTAGTGATTAATAAAATTAATCCGAGAAACCTTTTAAACCAAAGCGACATGTTGTGACTCCTGCAAATCAATGAAATAAGAAGTTAAAATTCTGTCAGCCGATTGGTTAAAGATTTTACCACTGACCTTTATAATTTCGTTATGCTGAAAAGCTTAACAAAATTACCGGCTGAAATTAACGCGTTTTGACCGGGAATATTCGATTTATATCCAAGAATCTAAATTAATCCTGATTCCATTAACATGGTTTTTACCGGATTAAACGTTCGTCTGTGTATATGGAGATAACCGAACCGTTTAATTTCTTCGATATGCAGCGATGTACCGTAACCTTTGTGAAGATGGAATGAAAACTGCGGAAATTGCTGTTGATAGCCCTGCATAATGGCGTCACGCGTCACTTTCGCCAAAATCGATGCCGCGCTGATTGCTTTAATTTTGCTATCGCCTTTGACAATCGCTTGTGCGGGTAAAGCTAGCTTAGGCAAGCGATTCCCATCGACAAGAACGAGTTCAGGTGTTTGGGACAGCCCGTTTATAGCTCGCTGCATGGCTAAAAGTGTAGCTTGGAGTATGTTCAGTCGATCGATTTCTTCTACGCTCGCCTCGGCAATGCAATAGCATAAAGCGCGGTTTTTGATTTGTTCGGCAAGGTGATTTCTTTGATTTTCGGTAAGCATTTTCGAATCCGCCAAACCGTGGATCAAATCGTTCGGATTCAAGATAACCGCTGCAGCGACAACCGGACCGGCAAGCGGACCTCGACCGGCTTCATCGACACCCGCAACACGAGCAGGATACTGCGACTCTGATGGCAATAAATCAGACATCAGCAGGATTGCAGATAGAAATAGGCTTTTATCGCAGTATGCCTCGACTGACGCTGCGCAAAAAATTAACCATCACAGACAATTCTTTACTGTCTCCGGCCAAATCTTCCATCTGATCGATAGCATCCTCAAGGCGCAAATTCATTTTATAAATCATTTTGTACGCCTTTCGGATCAACCGGATGTCTTCGGTAGTAATGCCGTTACGCTCCATTCCGACTGAGTTGATACCGTGCGGTCTTGTAGGCTTTCCGCCGACCATAACGTACGGTGGAATATCCTGAGTAATCGCGCTACCCATCGCGGCAAAGCTGTATTGACCGATTTTGGTAAATTGATGCACTAAGGTAAACCCGCCTAATATCGCATGGCTATGCAGTTGCACATGACCGGCCAGCGATGCGCCGTTCGCCATGATCACATGGTTACCGATAACACAGTCGTGGGCGACATGAGTATAAGCCATGAAGAGATTGTCGCTCCCAATTTTGGTAATACTCTGATCCTGTTTCGTACCGCGATGCATTGTCGCAAATTCACGAACGGTATTACGATCGCCGATTTCTAACCGGGTTACCTCGGATGCATACTTTTTATCTTGAGGATCTTCGCCGATTGAGCAGAATTGATAAATTCGATTTTCTTTACCTATGCTGGTAGGACCTTTAATGACAACATGCGAGCCTATGGTCGTCCCGGAGCCAATTTTTACACTGGCTCCGATAAAACTATACGGCCCGACTGTTACATCATCGGCTAATTCGGCACCCGCCTCTATGATTGCGGTAGGATGAATCAAAATTAGGGCACCACCGCTGCACAACGAATCTCGGCGCTCGCGACAAATTCACCCTCAACTTCGGCACGGCAATCGAACGCCCAAATATTGCGTTTGCTTCTTACGAATTTGACCTCCAGCATCAGCTGATCTCCCGGTACAACAGGACGTTTGAATTTTGCATTATCGATTCCAACGAGGTAGTAAATCATACCGCCTAATTCGTCGGATGATTCCGAAGCCAGCAAGCCGGTCGCTTGAGCTAAGGCTTCTAATATCAGAACGCCTGGGAATATCGGTTTTTGCGGAAAATGTCCTTGGAAAAACGGTTCGTTATACGTCACATTTTTTACCGCCCGCAATAAAACGCCAGGTTCGCACTCAACAACTTTATCAACCAGCAAAAAAGGGTATCGATGCGGTAAAAACTCTTGAATTTGCAATATATCTAATGTAATGGACATGTATTTTTAAGCTTAACTAATCAAGTAACACTGAGGTTAAATACTTTCCAATACTTGCCGTTATTCGGGCATTGTCGCAATTTTTTGTTGCAATTGGCTGGTGATATCCAATTGATCGCTCGAATAAATAACGCCGTCTTTCAACAAGATTAAATCGAATTCTTGATCTTTTGCAATGGACTTTGTCGCTTCAACGAGACGGCGTTGCAGTTTGCTGAGTTCGTCGTTACGGCGAGTATTGAAGTCTTCAGCAAATTCTTTTTGTTGACGTCTGAAATCGCGAACTTTATTTTGGATATCGGTTTCCAGTTTGTTACGTTGCGATTCGCTCATGACGGAAGCGTCTTTATTCAATTTTTCTTCCATGCTTTGAATGTCTTTTTGGCTTGATGCCAATTGGTTATCTCTTGGCTTAAATTCTTGTTCCAGCCGTTTTTTTGCTTTTTCGGCTTGCGGTGCCTTTTCCAGCACGGCAGCTATGTTGACTACGCCGATTTTAAGGTCGGCAGAAGCGACATTGGCAACCAGCAATAAGCCTAAAAATGATGCTATTTTTGTTTTCATCGTTGAATCGATCTCCAAATTACAGTTAAAAATTCTATCAGAAAGACGAATGTCTTCCGCACAACAATTACAGGTATTCAAAAAATACCACAACGGTCAACCGGATAAATCGGCGAATGCGCCGGGAGAATACCGATTAACATCAAATTAATCTATCAAAACCAAATGACCGTAAACCTAATTCAGCGGCTTATCAAGCGTATTACTCTTCGTTCTATGAACATGAATACAGAAATTAACAACCTGACCGGAATAATTATCTAATCACTTGCAGCGAAGATTGTATGATTATAGGGGATTTGACCGCTAAACTAAAAACTTATCAATATAATGTTCAAATACAGCAACCATTTCTTTGCTTGCTGATTAGGTAAAACATCAAGATCAATAAGCGCTTTTTGACACTTTTAACATAATTGCTTAAAAATTTTGACCGAAGTTAAATTGGAATATTTGCTTTTCATCGCCGGTCCCTTTACCCGCATCGAAAGGCTCTGCATTCAGCGGCAATGCGGCGCTAACCGACAATGCACCGAACGGCGACAACCACTCACCGGATAATCCAGCCGAATATTTGAGTGTGATGCCGATGTTATCTTCAATGCTACCAGCATCGATAAATGTTCCTAATCGAACTGATTTTGTCTCGGGTAGAAATGGTACCGGAAAAAATAATTCGGCGCTCCCAACAACCTTGGTAGAACCGCCGAAAGGAAGACGATTTCGGCCTGAACTTGTAACCGGAGTATCTCGAGGGCCGATGGTATTGTTCCTGAACCCTCTAACAGATCCCGTTCCACCCCCGTAATAATTTTCAAAAAACGGCAACCCGTTAGTGTCGCCGTAACCGTCCCCATAGGCAACATCAGCCAGTAAACGGAATGTAAAATCGGAGGATAAAGGGAAATATTCTTGATGCTTGTAGTTGATCTTGTAATATTCTAGGTCGCTCACGCCAGGTAGCGTTATCAAGCCTGATAAACGTTGTTGTCCGCCTTTATTCGGAAATATAGCGCGATTTAAGGTATCGTGCGTCCAACCTATAGAAGGCGCGAATGTCAGATAATGATTACCGTTATCCGCAACAAAGCTCTGTATTTCTTTAGAAGAATTATCGATATTTTTAAGTTGGGTGTATTTCAAATCAAGACCGGCGCGTAACTGATCGAATTCGTTCAAGGGTATGCCGAAATCCAAACCGGCATTCGCAATCGACGTTGAATAATTGGTAATGTTAATTTGGCCCGCATTTCGATCGGTATAACCTAGGTTGTAACCTAAACTCACACCGTCGGTTGTAAAATAAGGATTAAAAAAGCCGAATTGGTAACTGGTCAAGAAATCACTGTTGTTAAAGGCTAAGTTAACCCGCTTGCCCGAACCGAAAACGTTATCTTGCGAAAGGTTGGCGTTGATAACAATTCCTTGCACCTGAGAAAATCCGATACCTGCCGACAAATTACCCGAGGATTTTTCGACGACCGAGTAATTGACATCGATTTGATCGGCCGTTCCGGGAACCGGCGGTGTTTCGACATTCACCGTCTCAAAGTAACCTAGTCGTTCTAACCGTGTTTTTGAACGCTCGATTTTGGTGCTTGACGCCCAACTCGATTCCATTTGCCGCATTTCGCGGCGTAAGACTTCATCGCGAGTTTTCGTATTACCGGTAAAGTTGATCCGGTGAACATAGGCCCGCTTCCCAGGATCGACAAAAAACGCCATATCCACGGTTTTGTTATTTTCATGAATTTCCGGCACCATATTAACGTTCGCGAAAGCATAACCTTCGTCGCCTAAACGATCTTGTATCGCTTTTGAGGTTTCAGTGGCGTTTTTTCTTGAGAAAATCTCACCGGGACCTACAGTCATCAGTTTAATTAATTCATCGGGTTTAACAATTAGATTACCGGTCAATTTAACTTTATCGAGATTATAGATGTCGCCTTCTTTAACGTTAATAGTGACGTAAATGTCTTTTTTATCCGGCGTAATCGCCACCTGAGTCGATTCGATATTGAAGTTAATGTAGCCTCTATCCAAATAATACGAGCGCAACGTTTCCAAATCGGCCGAGAGTTTCTGCTTGGAATACTGGTCGTCTTTACTGTAAAAAGACAATAGGTTTGTTGTGTTAAGCTCGAGTTTTTTTAGAAGAGTGGCGTCGTCGAACACTTTATTGCCGACAATATTAATTTCTTTGATTTTAGAAACCCGCCCTTCGGAGATGTTGATTCTTATACCGACCCTATTACGCGTTAAATCAGCCACTTCCGTTTTGATCTTCAAACTGTATTTGCCGTGACTTAAATATTGCCGTTTTAATTCCAGTTCGACTTTGTCCAAGATAGAACGGTCGAAAATCTTACCTTCGGATAAACCGATTTTATCTAACGCTTTCGTCAAGTCCTCTTTACTGAGGTCTTTATTGCCTTCAAAGATGACTTTTGCGATGGAGGGCCGCTCAACGACATTTACGATTAAAACCGAACCGTCGCGCTCCAAAGTGACATCTTTGAAGAATCCGGTTTTGAATAAGGCTTTGATTGCCGGTCCGACATTGTTTAAGGAAAATCGTTCGCCGACATTGACAGGCAGATAGTTGAAAACGGTTCCTTCCGAGATCCGTTGCAAGCCTTTTACTTGAATATCGCTCACAATGAAGTCGTCGTCGCTTCTTACCGATTGTGAAATCAATAACAGGCATAACAGTAAAAAACGTACAAAGATATGTGTTTTCATTCTAAGCTTAAAGTAAAGTCACGCCCATTTACGGAAACTGTTTGATTATAATACAGCAAATATTTATTCAGCTTAAGCCCTGCTTATCGAAAAAGACAAAACTTCGTCAATCGAAGCACTTTCAGAAAGTAGCATTAACACTCTATCCAATCCGATTGCAATGCCGGAGCAGTCCGGTAACCCCGCTTCAAGCGCCGCAAGCAGCTTGTTATCTTTAACAATGTCAGGGCGTTCCGACGCTTTCCTCGCTGCAATTTCCCGGTCGAACCGGCTAGACTGCTCTTTAAAGTCGCCGAGTTCATAATAACCGTTTCCTAATTCAACACCTTGAATAAAAAGCTCGACACGGTCGGTTATTGCGCTGTTTTCCGCATTAACCCGAGCCAAGGAAGAAAAACAAGCCGGATACCCATAGATTAGGCAAATCGAATCCCAACCCAAATGCGGCTGAATATGATGGCTGAAAATAAAATCAAGCCATGCGGACTGATCCTGCCCGCAGATCGTTATCGCTTCGCTAATCCCATGATTCCGAGCATAAGCAGCATAGTCTTCGTATGAAAAAGCTATGGGATCCAAGTTCGTATAGCTTTTGAAAACGGCTTGATATGTGATTTTCTCGGCAGGCTGGAATGATTTTATGCCATCGAAAAGCTGCATCATTAACTCGTCGATTTCCGACATTAATTCCGGCAAACTATAACCGACACGATACCATTCCAGCATCGTAAACTCGGGATTATGGAATCGTCCCGATTCGCCGTTCCTGAACGCCTTGCAAATTTGATAGATCGACCCGCTCCCGGAGGCAAGCAATCGTTTCATGGCGAATTCCGGCGATGTTTGCAAAAATAATTTTTGCTGCATCGGCGACCACTGAAACGTTGTCGTAAAAAAATCCAGTTGCGGATCAGTTCCGATTGCCGAACCTAACAAAGGTGTTTCGACTTCTAATACCGATCTCTCCGCGAAGAATTTCCGAATATTTTGCAGCATCTTGGCTCGCAGATGCAGCATCTGCAATGAACAGCCCGGTTGCCAATCCACGCTCAAATTATTCGGCCTTAATCCTTTATTCGAACGAGATTTTATTCTTTTACTCTCGAAATATATTCACCGGTACGGGTATCAACTTTAATGACTTCCCCGGTCTGCACAAACAACGGCACTCTAACTACAGCGCCTGTCGCCAATTTAGCCGGTTTACCGCCGCCGCCTGACGTATCGCCGCGAACGCCTGGATCGGTTTCAACAATTTCCAATTCGACGAAATTAGCCGGTACTACCGCCAACGGCGCATCGTTCCATAAGGTAACGGTACATGAATCCTGATCTCTTAACCATTTAGCCGCTTCGCCGACGATTTTTTCATCCGCTTGATATTGTTCGAAGGTTTCAGGCTGCATAAAATGTCGATATTCGCCGTCGTTATAAAGATATTGCATATCGACATCGACAACATCTGCACCTTCTAAGCTTTCGCCTGATTTGAAAGTCCGCTCAATCACGCGTCCCGTCTTGAGGTTCCGGATTTTGACCCGGTTGAATGCTTGGCCTTTCCCCGGCTTGACGAACTCGTTTTCAATGATTGCGCAGGGATCGTTGTCTAACATGACCTTCAATCCGGCTTTGAACTCATTAGTGCTATAAACAGCCATTCTATCCTCTAATCGAATCAATAAACTAAATTGCGGCATTATAATAGACGTTGACCTCGACAGAAACTTAATTACGCCCTAAATGCCCAGAAGACACCCCGATTCGCTTCATTTCACCCTTAATTGGCAGCAACAACTTTCCGAGGCCTTCACTAAAATTGAGGATTTATGCGCTTATCTCGAGTTGGCGATTGAAAACCTGCCGACTTCCAGCATAGCCGCCAAACAATTTCAAATGCGCGTACCCTTAAGCTTTGCGGAAGCAATGGAAAAGGGCAACCCGGACGATCCTTTATTACGGCAGGTTCTGCCGGTAAATGATGAATTAGTCGAAGTTTCCGGCTTTATTGCCGATCCGGTAGGCGATCTTAATTCCGTTGTCATGCCTGGTTTATTGCACAAATATCATGGCCGCGCTTTACTGATTAATACCGGCGCTTGCGCAATCAATTGCCGGTATTGCTTTCGCCGTAACTTTCCTTATCAGGACATGCAACTCAGTAAACAGCAGGAATCGCAGGTAATTGAACACATTCAGCAAGATTCCACCTTATCAGAAATCATTTTAAGCGGCGGCGATCCTTTGCTGCTGAACGATGCCCGCTTAGCGCAACTCATCCGACATCTGGAAACGATCAATCACATCAAACGCATCCGAATTCATACCCGTTTGCCGATTGTACTGCCAGCGCGCATCACAAAAGCATTTGCCGACTTGTTGGCCGACAGTAAAAAGAAAATAATTTTGGTCGTGCATTGCAACCACGCCAACGAACTGACTGAAAACGTCGAGATGGCTATCCGGCGAATTAGACATCCCAATATTACATTGTTGAATCAATCGGTCTTACTTAAAGGTATCAACGATCAAGCCGATGTTTTGTGCACCTTGAGCGAGAAACTGTTCGACAATGGCATTCTGCCTTACTATTTACATATTCTGGATAAAGCCATTGGCACAGGACATTTTGCCGTATCCGACAACGACGCGAAGGGATTAATTGAACAAGTGCAACACCGCCTTCCCGGTTATTTAGTACCCAAGTTAGTGAAGGAAATTGCGGGTGCCGAATCGAAGCAAATTGTACTTTAGTCGGCGTCTTAGTGGGTATGCTTTCCGTTTGATAATCCTAGAAAAATGAGTTGAAGCGTGCAACAATCCGTTCGTGCTGAGTGTGTCGAAGCATGAACGGATGGTTGCACTCTCACCAAATTGGTGGTCTTTCCGAATACCGTCACCCTTCGACATAGCCCTCCTGAGCGAAGTCGAAGGGCTCAGGGCGAACTGTATACGGTATTCGGCAAAACTCAACTGATTTTTCTTGCTTTATAGAGAAAACATTACAACTCTAAAGTGATTATTTCTCCCTTTTTTGATTTACAATTCCATGGGGCACATGCGCGGCGGCAACATGCGCTGAAGCCGATTCGCAGTGGCCTTGCTGGTCGTCGAAAAAAATATCCGCACCGAAGGCTTTTAAAAACGCGCCTTTGGACATGCCGCCCAAGAATAAAGCCTCATCGATGCGAATACCCCAAGCCCTTAACGTGCGCACAACCCGCTCGTGTGCAGGCGCGGCGCGCGCCGTGACCAACGCCGTTCTGATGGGGGATTGGTCGGGATCGAATTGCCGCTGGATATGATGCAACATGGCGAGAAAATCTTTGAAAGGCCCGCCCGGCAAAGGGTTTTTAGCCTGACTGCGTTCGTTTTCAGCGAACTCGGCAAGACCTTTTTCCTGATAAATCCGTTCGGAATCGTCCGAAAACAAGACCGCATCGCCGTCGAAAGCAATACGCAACTGCAAACTTTGGCTGGCAATTGCCGAGCCGCTCATAATCGTTGCCGCCGCAAATCCGGCGTCCAGGGTTTTCACAACATCGTCGGCATTAGCGGATAGAAACAAGTGCGCACCGAAAGCAGACATATAAGAATAGGGAGACACGCCGCTGGTGAATGCCGCCCGAGTAATATTCAGCTTATGGTGGGCAATTGAGTTGAAAATCCGCAGCCCCGTGTCGGCGCTGTTTTGCGACAGTAGAATGATTTCAACCAACGGTTGATCGGGGCTTGTCTCGTTGATTGACAGAAATTTTTTAACCAGCGGAAAACCGTAACCCGGCGCTAGTATCTCGTCTTCATGGTCGATCTGATATTTGCAAAACGCTTCTTTACCTTGCGTTTCAAAGACTTTGTGGGATTCGTCCAGATCGAATAAGGCTCTGGAGGAAATAGCGACGACGAGTTTTTGTTTTTTCATTTATCATTAAATATATTAAAGCTCCAAGAATTTTATTATGGCTTTTGTGGTTCAGTTTTGGAATCTTTTACAAGTTTGAAAAGCTTTTCAGCATCATCATATCTTCCAAGTTTTTTGAGCGTTATGCCCCAGTTGTAGTATATAAAATTAGAGTCTTGAGAATCCGTAGATAGTTCGCTGGCTTTTTTGTATTGGGCAAGCGCTTCGTTATATTGCTTAAGCTCATCTAACGCATTACCCAAATTAACGTAAGCAACAGCTGAATTCGGTTCAAGTTCTATAGCTTTTTTGCATTTTATTATCGCTTCATCATAACGCTCACGCTGATTAAGCATGCCGCACCAATTGAAATAAACTGTGGAATCATAAGGGTCAATTTCAGTCGCTTTTTGGAGCTTGGTGAATGCTTCATTAAACTGAGCCAAGCTATAAAGCGATGCCGCCCAACCAATGTAAGCAATAGTATATTGAGGATCAAGGTCCAATGCTTTTTGATATTGCAAAATTGCTTCATCATTCCGATTTAGATCGTTGAATAGTTTACCTTGCAGTACATAGGCTACTTTGTCGTCATTAGCTGGAGGGTGTTTTAAGCAATAGTCAATCAAATCACTCAATTTCCGATACGTTGTATCGAGTTTGTATGGGGTTTGTCCCTTTTCAAACTGATGATAGGTTTGTATAGTAGGAATAATCGGTTTACTTATTTTTAATAATGCTTCACCACCTGACAGTTTCAGAAGCTGTTCCACGCTACCATTTGAGCTGATCTCAATGGTAGGCACGTCTTTTTCTGCGTTATTGCGTAAAGTCAGGTTATATCCATTTACAGTTTGTATTATTTCACCACTCAAATAAATGGTTTTAATATTCAACTCGCTCTTTAAAAAACGCGTAAGCTTCTGCAAAGTAAAACCAGCGACTGGAATTTGAATATCGGGTATCTGCGATTCAGCTCCTAGCTCACCCAATTGATTGATTTCTCTATTCCATGAGTAGTTTTTTGATTTCTCTTTAGCTTCAAATCCAATCCGCTGAGCGGAATCCAGAAGCTTTTCAGCGACTTCCCTACTCGTATAACCAGATTTATTGATGATTTCTGGAATTTCAATCGGATCTAGGATAATTTCATCCCTTCTAATTTCACTTACAAGCATTAATATGAAAATGACTATCAAGATAATAAAACCAAGATCAAAAATAATTTTCCTGATTAATGCGATTTTCTCTGCGAAAACACCTAACAAAGAAGCTTTGGGCATTTTCGTTTGTTTGGCTGATGGCGGAACCCAACGTTGTTTTGGATAAAGTTTTGGCATAGCAAATTACGGAAATCGTTCGCCGCCAGTCAAGTAGGGTTCGCAGGTTTTTTGCCCACCGTATTCATCATTGATTAGCTCCGCGTGTGCAGAAAAGCGTTGCCTATTCTACCCGGCTTGTGCCCTTTAAGTTATAAAACCCCGAAACGCTTAAATTAGGCAGCAACTTCAATATAATGAACGGTACTTGTTGGCGGCGGAATAGGCAAACCCTCTTCAACCATCCCTTCGAGATGAAATTCAATTGCTTCGCGAATTTCTCGCTCTGCTTCCTCAATTGTATAGCCAGTGGCAACACACCCTGGCAAATCCGGGACATACGCCGAATAATTATTTGCCGCTTTTTCGACAACGATTGCATAACGCATGGGTTACTCCTTTAGTTTTGCTTGTTTGAGTATGCTATTCAAAGTACCGGCTGCCAAATCATCATTAAGTTTGCCGGGGACGGTTACACGACCACTTTTAATTGGATGCTTGAATTGGCGATGGCTTCCTCGCGTTGCAACAAGATACCAACCATCTTTTTTCAGTATGATTAAAACATCATTTACTTTCATGCAGATAGGATAACAAATTAGAGAGGCCTTTTCAAAAACAGCCTAACGTAAAGCAAATAATTGGTGTCGGAGTAAAATAATTTTTCTCGTTCACTCGCCCCCGTTATTTAGTTGATATGACTACTCAGGAAGTCGAGAAGGTTTTAATAACGTCTTCGTTGCTCATTTTAGGACTAGAGATCTTTCAACAAACAATTCCGCTCTGACGATTCCATTCGCTTTTTGAAGTCATTAACTGTCTCCCTGAATAACTGTTCTTGATTAATATCCGGCAGATGATTTTGCCCGCATTGTTCCAGCGCATTGATAACAAAAGCCGTTGTCAATACGTTGGTATCGACGGCGGGATGATACACCTCGTCGATTTCGTCCTGTTCTTTGAATTCGAGGATGACATGGCTGGCAACCAGTTTCAACAGGATAGGGCGGATAATTGCGACAGGGATCACCAATTGACCGGCAATTTTATCGGCGGACAAGGGTTCGTGCATATCGATGAAATTCTTCACGACTAAATGGGTAATCTGTAGCGCGATGATTTTTTGCAATGAAAAACTGATATTGGAAAACCGGTTGTTATTGCGATAATTTTCATAATACTGGAGATAAAAAGCGACTTCGCAGCCGAACAAAACGACCATCCAGCCGGTTTGCAACCACACGACGAATAAAGGTATCGCGGCGAAACTACCGTAAATGGCGTTATAACTCGATGCGCCGATCTGCAAGCTGATGTAAATCCATTGCACCAGATCGTACAAGATGCCGGTCACAATTCCGGCTATCAATCCGGCGCGGAAATGGACTTTATGATTCGGCATAAAAATGTAGGTAAAAGCGAATAAGCCGATCATTAAGACTAACGGCAATAATCCTAGTGCTTGAATGAGTAACCCGGTACCGAATTCCGGCAAGCCGATTACGTTAATTAACCACGTTAATTCGGTATTCAACAAGACTGAAATACTGCTGGAAGCGGTGAGGATAATAGGGGCCAGCAACATTAAAGAGAGATAATCGCTGTATTTACGGCTGATTGATCTGCCTTTTTGCACCTTCCAGATATGGTTGAAAGATTCTTCGATATTGCTGATGAGACTGATAATCGTCCAGAATAAAACGACGATTCCGATGCCTGCCACAACGCCACCTTTGGTGCTGTCCAGCAGATTTTGTGCAAAATTTATCACTTTTAAAACCAGTGCATCTTGTTGCGGTGCTTGTTCTATAAGACGATCGGTCAGCATTTTTTCAAAGCCGAATCCTTTGGCGATGCCGAATAACATCGCTATGACGGGAACGATCGACAACACGCTATAAAGGGTTAAGGCGGATGCTCTAAGCGGACATAAATCCCGCGTGAAACCTTGAATCGATAACAGCATTACCTTGAGTGATTTAATGGCCGCTGCTTTGAATGGAGGCAATTTTTTCTCGTGCAAGAGCCAGACATCGTCTTTGATAAAGCTGATTAATTTATGTTTCACAGGTTTAATCCAATGCTGTCCGTTTTGTCATTGTAAACAATGTAAGACCGTTTCAAACAAGTCTAGATTTATTATTCAAGCATCGATTGTTTATTAAGCTTATTGATTAGACATCAACCAATCTTGCATTTGTGTTGCAACCCACTCGCCGTCGTCGGTGGTTAAGTCGTGACCCGCCCATGAATGGGTTCTAAGTTCCAATTGCCATTTATCTCGGATGGTTTCAGAGCAAGACGGATCAACCATTCTGTCCGCTGCCGAGTTTAACAAAAGCACAGGTTTGTCGGGTTTATTCGAACCGGGCCGGTAAATGGCCGCTGCAACAAGCTGATTGAACAGGTTTTTCGGGCTGACGGGGCGGTCCTTTTGGATGGCGACCCATTCGCTAACTAACTTACCATCAAGCGCTCGGTTGTTGTTGAGCAATTGCAATATCGCCAACTCGCGTTTTTGCAGGTCGCGCTCACGGACTAAAGCGAAAAATTTATCGTAGCATCGCCAGCTTAATCGTTCATAAAATGGATTTAGACCGCCGAAACTGGTGCTAAGCAGAACTGCGCCGCCAATATCGGCTGGGTACGTCTGCAGCCACTCCCAGGCAACCATTCCTCCTAACGATAAGCCAAGCAAGGTCACAGGTTGATCCAGCAAGCCTTGATTGAATGCATTTTTGCGGACGATCTTTACAATTGCCGGTACAGTGAAAGGGCTGGGGTCGCGGAAATACCGTCCTGTCCCCGGTAAATCCAACGTAGTGATTTTAGCTTCAGGAAATGTCGATTGCAGCAACGGAACAAAATCGCCCCAATGCGCGGATTCGCGCGCCAATCCGCGCAATAAAACCCAATGTTTACCCAATGTGTTATTCATACCATAATCCTGATGCCTTTTTTTCATAATAAGGCTTTTGTTCCGAATCTAATTTTGCCCATTTATCGGGATATAAAAGCGCCCGGTGTAAAAAATCAAATAACAAAAAATGCCTGCGAAAAACGCGTTGCAACCGATGCGGCAACAACGGGTGAAACAATCCGTGGCGCGTAAACAAATGCCTTGGATTTTTCCGCAACCATAGCCATGATCCCATTTCCAAGGTGATGGGGAAAAACAATCGCTCAACCTCAGAACGTTGGACAAAATCGTCGAAAAGATAATCCCATAAATCGCCGTTAATAATGTATTCCTGGCTCATCGGTTCGATTTTATAGATATGGTGCCGGTAGCAGCGATCGAACAACTCTTTTAGCGCCAGAGTTTGGGCAATAAATGGATAAGGCGTCCGTTTCGATGCATAGGGAAACCACAAGCGGTCTTTCAAGCCGAAACCTGAGTGCAAATCCAGCGCAATCGATAAAGGCGAGTTAAATACGTGTTCGGTCACGACTCGGCAAAGCGCTTGCGCTTCTTTTTCCATGTTGTTTTCATCACCGCGATACCAGGGTAGCAGTGAAGAAATACGATGGCCGCTGTGAAGTCCTCGGGTTTTTTGGCCTTCGACGGGCGCGTTACGCATAAGATCGACACCGTTACCGTTTGAACGCGTGCCAAGATAAACGCCCACCGGATTAACAATAGGCATAAAGACCAGCCTGGATTTTTGAAGTCGACTCAAAAATTCTTCATCCCAATCCATCAATTCACATAGCGTCTGCATATAAGACAGAATGACCTCGGAGCCGATTTTCTCCAGTCCATGAACGCCGCCGAAAAAAGCCAAGACCGGAACATTCGGGTCGTTTGATCCTAAAGTGATGCAATGGATGGGAAATTCGAAGTTTTTGTACTGAATACGTTCTACTATCTGAGATTGTGCGCGATTGCCGAATCGTTCGATCAATTGCTCCAGTTGTTGTAGCTCTGGAAATTTATAATCAGGCATCATTGCCCATCACTAGCACTAAATACAACAACATAGTTTTAATAGATAGAATAGCTGTTACGATTTCGTTAAAATCCAAGCGTTTTACGCACGCTGAATTTAACGATATGCGTAACCTAAACGAATAAAAATTTAACGCCACTATGCTTAAAGATACTAACGATATAACAGATACACGAGAAATACTATTGGCGATACTTTCCAACAGCGGCACATTGGCGGGTATCAGCCTTGCGTTGGTCGGCATCATGAATCTTAAGCCGGATAACTCTAAATTGGGTACGGTCACGGACGATTTATATATTTTTTCAGCACTTGGTTTTGTCATTGTGTGTTATCTGGTGTTTTTTGCCATGCGGCTCTTACACACAAACAGAATTACCCGTTTGACCAGAATTATCGATGCACTTTTTTTAGGATCATTGACCATGCTGGTGGTTGCCGGGTTTTTAATGGTCTATACCTTCGTATAAAAGACGATTAGCCGGATCATGATCTTAGGATAACAGAGACACGGATCAAATCTTGTTTGTGCTTATCCTTTCATGGGCAATATCGCTTTCGAAAAAACTAACAATTTGTTGTGCATCAGTAAAGTTACCGTAAGCCAGCGTCAGTTTGACATAAGCGGCTTCAATCGATAAGTTCCATATCATTTTTGCACCTTCATCTATAAGTTCGCGCGTACTTTGATAAGCATTTTCGGATTTAAAAGCAGGCGCTAAATAAACCGAGACCGATTGTTCCCGGCATCGTTTTAAGAATTCAATGAGCGAATGGTTATCACCCCACTGGGTTGTTGCGCAAGCGGTGCCTGAATGATAAAGGTCGTGCAAAACAGCATCTACCCCGTCAAGGTTATAATAGCGGTAATCCAGGCCGGGATAAGGTTTGATCATGAGGACGCGATTGGAAAATTGCGGCATTAACGGAATGTTTTGATTCGACGAAGTTTCACCTGCGCCAGAAATAGAATCCTTTAAGAAAAATGCGTTATCGACAAATTCAGCGAAGCTTTTATTCTGCACGCTGTAAAAATCGCCGCTTAATTGTAATGAACACGTCAAGTGCGAACCTCGGTGGATTTGCATAGTTTGGCCTGCATTCCGATAAGGCACAAAAACCCCGTTTGCGATGTTTTGGCGGATGAACTCCACTGCGCATATAAAATTAGCCAAGCCGTTGCCCTTGGGATTATCTAAAGGATAATCGCTGGAAACTAATAGCAAGGGTTTAGGCAAGGCATGAAAATAAAAACTCAACGCCGCTGCCGAATACGCCAAGGTATCGGTGCCGTGTGTGACGATAATCCCGTCGTAGTTATCAGGTTGGGCCGATTCGATTGCCTCAATGACTATTTTCCAAGCCGCTGGCGCGAGATTCTCGCTTAGAATTTGCAGCGGTTGTAGAGTGTTGAATCGGATAGCGCCATAATCAGGATAATGTTCCTGAAATAATTGCAGCAATTTAAACGGCGCCGCACTGGAGGTAGCAATCGTGCCGTCCGCCGCTGTCGAGCCGATCGTACCACCTGTAAAAACCACCAAAATGTTTTTCATAGAATCATGCGAAAATATTAACTTTCTTAAAGCATAACAAAGCCGCCACGCCAATCAAATGAAAATATCGCTTATCGTCGCCATGGCCAGCAACCGTGTTATCGGGCTTAACAACCAAATGCCGTGGCATTTATCCGCCGATCTCAAACGTTTTAAACAGATCACGATGGGATATCCGATCATCATGGGTCGAAAGACATTTGAAGCCATCGGCAAACCTTTGCCCGGACGGACGAATATTATTGTCAGTCGTAATACCTCTTATCAGCAAGAAGGTTGCATCGTAGAGGATTCAATCGAAGCCGCCATCCATTACGGCTGCCGCCTGGATGATGAAGTTTTCGTGATCGGCGGCGCTACACTGTATGAAGCAACGCTACCAATGGCGGATAATTTGTACATTACCCTAATCAACCAGGACTTTGAGGGCGATACGTTTTTTCCGGAGTTTGATTTGAATGGCTGGCCAGTGGTGGAGCGGGAAGATGTGATTGACGATGAAAAGGTGGGTTTTGCTTATAGTTTCTTAAAGTACATAAATTGTAATAATGTCTAGCGTTATTTACCGCATTAAACATAATATTGTGTGCGAGCGTTAATAAGCGCTTTAAAATCTATTTATTAGATAAACGAAGCTCGGCGGATTTTCATACCCCATACAAAGTATCGCAGCTAAATATCCGCATCCGAGTTTCAAGTCCAGCCTTCTTGCAATCCTGATGACGGTCAGTATGACTGCTTAAGTTTTCATAGAAGCATCAAACTTAGCAGTCAGCACAAGTTTGTTCAATCTTTACTCTACTGTAACTGACTTTGCCAAATTTCTCGGTTGATCGACATCGGTTCCTTTAAGAACCGCTACATGGTACGACAATAGTTGCAAGGGGACGGTATACACAATCGGAGAAATTTCATTTTCCACTTGCGGTATTTTCAGAATTTGAATATTGCTTTCTGAAACGGCTGATAGTGTTTCGTCCATAAATACAATCAAATGACCGCCGCGGGCGCTCACTTCCTGCATGTTGGACTTCAGCTTTTCTAATAAATTATTATTCGGCGCTACGGTTATAACTGGCATATCGGCATCGATTAATGCTAGAGGTCCGTGCTTTAATTCCCCTGCCGGATAAGCTTCCGCATGAATATAGGAGATTTCTTTCAGCTTTAAAGCGCCTTCCAATGCGATGGGATAGTGTGTCCCTCTGCCAAGAAACAAAGCATGTTCCTTTTCTGCAAATTGTTCCGATAAGGCTTTTATTTGATTATCGAGTTGTAATACCTTTTCGATTTTGCCCGGTAACGTAAAAAGCTGTGCAGATAATTTTTTCTCCAACTCTTGGCTTAATTCAAACCGTCTCCCGACAGCGATGACCAATAACATCAAGGTTGTTAATTGAGTTGTAAATGCTTTCGTCGATGCTACGCCGATTTCCGGACCTGCGCGTGTCATGAGCACCAGATCGGATTCTCTAACCAATGAACTTTCGGGGACATTACAGATTGTCAGCGAATATTTCGCCCCCAGTTTTTTGGCTTCTTGTAACGCCGCAAGCGTATCGGCGGTTTCTCCCGATTGCGATATCGTTACGACCAGTGTGTCTTTTGCGAGCACAGGATGACGATAACGAAATTCACTGGCGACCTCGATATTGCAAGGCACTCTCGCTAATTCTTCGAACCAGTAACGTGCTACCAAACCGGCATGATAGCTGGTTCCGCAAGCCAATATTAATATTGCTTTGATGTCGTCGAAAATCGCTGTGGCATTGTATCCAAACGCACTTTCTTGAAGCTGTTGATTGATGAAACGGCCTTCTAATGTTTGTGAAATCGCGAACGGCTGTTCATAGATTTCTTTTAACATGTAATGCCGGTATTCACCTTTTTCAGCGGCTTCCGCCGTCAACTGACTTTCTTTAACCGGCCTTACAACCGCATGACCTGTTTTATCATAGATAATCACTTCATTAGTACGAATGACTGCCAGATCGCCATCGTCCAGGTACATAAAGCGTTGGGTTACCGGTAGCAATGCGGCGACATCAGATGCGATAAAGTACTCACCAATGCCAACCCCGATTACTAATGGACTGCCTTTCCTGCAAGCGATTAATGTATCGGGATAATCCGCGCACATAATTCCTAATGCGTAAGCCCCTTCCAATTTTGCTATCGATTGCTTTACAGCATCTATAAAATTGCCGGTAGTTTCTAATGCCGCATAAATTTCATGCGCAATAACTTCGGTATCTGTTTGCGACGTAAACTCGAAACCGTCCCCGATAAGCTTTGTTTTTAGTTTTTCATGATTTTCAATAATGCCGTTGTGAACTACGACCACCTTATTCCGGCATATGTGCGGATGTGCATTTGCCGTACTGGGGACGCCATGAGTAGCCCATCTAGTATGCGCAATGCCGATTGTTCCTGAAACAGGATCGGCCTTCAGCATTTCTTCTAAACCTTTGACCTTTCCGAGCTCGCGTTTACGAAAAATCTCCTTGTTATTAATTACGGCTAATCCCGCCGAATCATAACCCCGGTATTCAAGACGCTTTAAACCTTCAATCAAAATCGGAACGACATTCCTCTGAGCTACTCCACCGACAATTCCACACATATTATTTGTCCTTGGTAATTGTTCCCGACATTAGTTTAGCTGCTGCATCCTTGCAGTCATTTTTAACCGGTCGTTGCCATCCTGAAATTGAAACTTGTTTATTGCGGCTTAATGTCAATTGATTTTCCGGAGTGTTTTTTGTGATAGTCGAACCTGCGCCAATCGTTGCATTTTTCCCAACAGTGACCGGTGCAACTAATTGCGTATCGGAGCCTATAAATGCGCCGTCTTCAATCACAGTTCTGTGTTTATTGACGCCATCGTAGTTGCAAGTAATCGTACCGGCGCCGATATTCACATTGCTCCCAACAGTCGTGTCGCCAATATAGCTTAAATGGTTTATTTTGCTTTTCTCCGCCACATCAGATTTTTTAATTTCCACAAAGTTGCCGATATGGACATCGTTAGCCAATACAGTTTCCGGCCGTAACCGGGCAAATGGACCGATTCGACTTCCTGGGCCGATGATTGCATTTTCAATGACGCAATTATCGAGAATTTCCACATTGTCGCCAATACTGGAGTTTTTAATACGCGTATTTGCTCCGATTATCACGTTATGACCAATTTTATTTTGGCCTTCTAAAATAACGTTAACATCTATTTCAATGTCTTGCCCTAACTGCTCGATCGAACCTCTCAAATCAAACCTTGCCGGATCACGCAATGTCACGCCTTGCTCCATCAAATAGGCTGCCTGTTCCTGCTGGAAGACTCTTTCCAAGTGACTTAGTTGCATTCGATTATTGACACCCATGACTTCATCTTCGTTATGAGGCTGATGAGTTATGATTTTAATATTATCTCTAACGGCCATTTCGATAATATCGGTCAAATAATATTCTCCTTGGGCATTGTTATTATTGAGCTGCCCGAGCCACGTTTTTAGCTGGTCTCCTTTAACAGCCATGATGCCGGTGTTGACTTCCTTTATTAATTTCTCGCCTTGTGTAGCGTCTTTTTCTTCGACGATTTTTAGTACGTTACCTGATGAGTCCCTTACAATTCTGCCATAACCTCTGGGTTCCGATAAGTTTACTGTTAGCAAACCCAGCGAATATTCGCCGGCATGATCCAACAGTGTATTTACCGTATCTAATTTCAATAACGGTACATCGCCATATAATATCAATACTTTATTGCTATCCTCGATATGACCGGTGATTTGTTGTACAGCATGACCGGTCCCTAATTGTTGTTTTTGTTCAATCCAATCGGCATCCAGATGTTTTAAACCTTCCCTCACCAGTTCGGCGCCATGCCCATAAATAATCTTGATTTGACTATTCGGCAATTGTTTACTCATGTCATATACATGTTCCAACAATGGCCGATCGGAAATTTTATGCATAATTTTCGGTATTGCCGAACGCATCCGCGTTCCCTTGCCCGCTGCAAGAATGACGATAGTCGTAGTCATTTATCCTCCTAAACAAAAAAGCCTGATAATGTTTTTGGACATTATCAGGCTTGCATCTTTTACTAATATGGAAATTGCTTATTTAACGTCTGATTTAGCCGCCACGTTTTCTGAACCTATCCAATGTCCTTAACTGCATAATAGCTTCCAACAATTGTGCTTGGGCTGTTGCATAATCAATTTTGCTGGATTTATCAGCCAACGCTTCTTCCGCTTTTGCTTTCGCTTCAATTGCAGCCGCTTCATCAATATCTTTTGCCCGGATCGCCGTATCCGCAAGCACAGTCACTAAATGGGGTTGTACTTCCAACATCCCACCTGATACGAAGAAAGGATAGCTTTCTGTCTCGCTTATTTTTACACGCACTTCACCGGGTTTCAAACGGGTAATAAACGGTGCGTGTCTCGGCGTAATACCAACCTCGCCAAGCTCAGCCGGTGCAAATAACATTTCCGCCGATCCGGAATATATCTCCTTCTCTGCGCTCACGATATCTACATGTATAGTCATTGGCATCATTATTCTCTGCTTTTGAGCTTACTTCATGTTTTTGGCTTTTTCCAAAGCTTCGTCAATGGTGCCAACCATATAAAACGCTTGCTCTGGAATCGCATCATATTCACCTTCAATAATCCCTTTGAAGCCCGCAATGGTATCTTTCAAAGACACATACTTACCTTTTGAGCCGGTAAAGACTTCAGCAACTGTAAAGGGTTGTGATAAGAACCGTTGGATTTTTCGCGCTCTTGATACGACTAATTTGTCATCCTCAGACAACTCATCCATACCCAAAATAGCAATAATGTCACGCAGCTCTTTATAGCGTTGCAATATGCCTTGGACATTACGAGCAACAGTGTAGTGCTCTTGACCAATGACAAGCGGATCAAGCTGACGACTGGTTGAATCCAGTGGATCAACCGCTGGATAGATACCTAACTCTGCAATTTGGCGAGATAAAACCACCGTTGCGTCCAAATGCGCGAACGTTGTAGCTGGGGAAGGGTCGGTCAAGTCGTCAGCAGGAACGTATACCGCTTGGATCGAAGTAATAGAACCTTTCTTCGTTGAAGTAATACGCTCTTGTAAAACACCCATTTCTTCAGCAAGTGTTGGTTGGTAACCCACCGCTGAAGGCATACGGCCTAATAACGCCGATACTTCAGTTCCAGCCAAGGTGTAACGGTAAATATTGTCAACAAAGAATAAAACATCACGACCTTCATCGCGGAAATATTCCGCCATAGTCAAACCTGTTAACGCAACTCGTAATCTGTTTCCAGGCGGCTCGTTCATCTGACCGTAAACCATCGCCACTTTGGATTTTGACAGTTCTTCTATGTTGATTACGCCAGCTTCCTGCATTTCGTGGTAGAAATCATTTCCTTCACGTGTACGCTCACCGACCCCTGCAAATACTGACAAACCGGAATGCTGGGTAGCAATGTTGTTGATCAACTCCATCATATTTACGGTTTTGCCCACACCGGCACCGCCGAATAAACCGACCTTACCGCCTTTTGTAAATGGGCATACTAAATCGATAACTTTGATACCGGTTTCCAATAACTCTGTTGCGGATGCTTGTTCTGCATAACTCGGCGCTTCACGATGAATTGACCATTTCGTTTGTTCACCAATAGGACCTTGTTCGTCAATCGGCTCTCCGAGTACATTCATGATACGACCTAATGTTTCCCGACCAACCGGAACCGCAATAGGTGCATTTGAGTTTGATACTGTCAAGCCGCGACTTAAACCGTCCGAACTACCCATAGCAATGGTTCTAACGACACCGTCGCCAAGTTGCTGTTGAACTTCCAATGTTAAGTTTACGCTTTCAACGTTTAACGCGTCATAGACTTTCGGCATTTGTTCACGTGGAAACTCCACGTCTACAACAGCGCCGATGATCTGTACGATTTTACCCGAACTCATTGAGTTGTCCTCTTAATATAATAATCTGCTTGCTTGATAGATAATGCGTTGCTCATGCTTAAACCGCCGCAGCTCCGCCGACGATTTCAGAAATTTCTTGAGTAATTGCTGCTTGTCTTGCCTTATTGTAGATAAGCTGTAATTCTTTAATTAGATTACCCGCGTTATCGGAAGCGCTTTTCATGGCAATCATCCTGGCCGCTTGTTCGCAAGCATTGTTTTCTACCAACCCTTGATACACGATGGATTCGATATAACGCGTGAGCAAATGGTCCAACACCTCTTTTGCATCGGGTTCATAAATATAATCCCAATGGCTATTTAAAGATTCTTCAATTTGCTCGGCAATAACTGGTAATAATCGATCGATATGAGGACGCTGTGTCATGGTATTGACGAATTCGTTGCTAACCACATGCAATTCGTCGATTCGGCCTTCCAGATAAGCATCTAACATTATCTTGATGATGCCGATAATATCGTTGAGATGCGGCGTATCCCCAATTTTAGTTACTTGACCTACTAAATTACTCTTTAAATTACTGAAGAATCCGGAGGCTTTAGTTCCAATTGCGCAGACATCAATTTCGATACCTGCTTTTTCCCATTCTGTCAGCTGGGTCAAGGTTTTTCTAAATAGATTGGCATTTAATCCGCCGCATAAACCACGGTCTGAACTTATTACGATAATGCCTATTCTTTTTATTTCTCTTTGAACTAAAAAGCTGTGTTTATATTCAGGATTGGCATGCGCCAAATGCTTAATAATCTGGCCAATTTTTTGAGAATAGGGACGTGTTGCCTGCATTCTATCTTTTGTTTTCCGCATTTTACTCGCAGCAACCATTTCCATAGCCCGCGTGATTTTCTGCGTATTTTTAATGCTCGCAATTTTAACCCGTATTTCTTTACCGACAGCCATCGTTAGACCTTAATTACCAACTTTGATTTTTTACAAATGAATCAATCGCTTTTATCATTTCAGCTTTGATCTCATCAGAAAAATCGCCGGTTGTGTTGATTTTTTCCATTAATGCAGCATGTGCTGTCTTCATATAGCTATGTAATGCCGACTCAAAAGCCAAAACTTTATTGACTTCAACAGCATCCAAATAGCCTTCGTTTGCAGCAAATAAGGACATTGCCATTTGTGCTACCGATAACGGCGAATACTGATTTTGTTTCATCAATTCAGTTACACGTTGACCGCGCTCAATCTGTTTCCGTGTGCTTTCATCCAAATCGGACGCAAACTGTGCGAACGCAGCCAGTTCACGATATTGAGCCAAGTCGAGACGAATACCGCCGCCTAATTTTTTGATGATTTTCGTTTGCGCGGCACCGCCCACACGAGAGACCGAAAGACCCGCATTTACCGCAGGACGTATACCTGAGTTAAATAAGCTTGTTTCAAGAAATATCTGACCGTCTGTAATGGAAATAACGTTGGTCGGTACGAAAGCGGAAACGTCACCGCTTTGGGTTTCGATGATTGGCAGTGCGGTCAAGGAGCCCGTTTTACCTTTAACTTTTCCGCCCGTTAATTTTTCAACTTCATCTGCATTAATTCTTGCAGCACGTTCAAGCAAACGTGAGTGCAGATAGAAAACGTCACCAGGATAGGCTTCGCGACCTGGCGGACGGCGCAGCAATAATGAAACTTGACGGTAAGCCCAAGCTTGTTTCGTCAAATCGTCATAAATGATTAACGCGTCTTCACCATTATCCCTGAAATATTCGCCCATTGAACACCCGGTATAAGGGGCAATGAACTGCAAGGCAGCCGATTCAGATGCAGAAGCGACAACCACAATTGTATGCTCCATTGCGCCATGTTCTTCAAGCTTACGAACCACGTTTGCGATAGATGAACGTTTTTGTCCGATCGCAACATAGATACATTTAATACCTGTGCCTTTTTGGTTGATGATCGCATCAACGGCTATCGCTGTTTTACCGGTTTGGCGATCGCCAATGATTAATTCGCGCTGACCTCTACCAACTGGAATCATCGAATCGATGGACTTTAAGCCTGTTTGCACCGGCTGATCAACCGATTGCCGGGCAATAACACCGGGGGCAATTTTTTCAATCGGGGATGATTCATTGGTATCAATGGCACCTTTGCCATCAATTGGGTTGCCTAAAGCATCAACTACCCGGCCTAATAACGCGCGCCCAACGGGAACTTCCAGAATTTTACCGGTACATTTTACCGTATCACCTTCCGAAATATGCTGATAAGCACCCAATACAACCGCGCCCACAGAATCTCTTTCAAGATTTAGCGCCATACCGAATGTATTTCCAGGGAATTCTAGCATTTCCCCTTGCATCGCTTCGGACAGGCCGTGAATTCTAACAATACCATCAGTTACACTGACGACAGTGCCTTCCGAATGGGATTCTGCACTCAGATCGAAGCTTTCGATCTTCTTTTTAATCAAGTCGCTGATTTCAGATGGATTTAGTTGCATGTTTTATTTCTCTTTCTCACATTAGAGCTTTTTGCAATTGTTGAAGTTGACCTCTGACCGACCCGTCAATTACTCGATCGCCAGCTCGTACTAACACACCGCCTATTAGCGATTTGTCTACGGTCACGTTCATGTGAATCTTTTTGTTCAATTTTTTTTCTAAGGTCGTTGAAAATTTTTGCTTCGCTTCTTTCGAAAATGCATAGGCGCTAACGACCTCAACATCGACATAACCTTCTTCCTCGGCTTTGAGCGCTTCAAACTGCTCAGCGATATTTGGCAGCAACGACAAACGGTTATTTAATAGCAGCAATTTTAAGAAATTTGTGCCTTCATCATCTGTGTGATCTTTACAGATATCCAACACAAGCTCGCCTAGCTTATCTTTATTTACTTTAGGGTTGCTGACTACTTTTAACACTTCTTCGCTAGTCACGACTGCGGACATTAACGCCAAACTCTCTGACCATTGCGTTGTAGCAGCGGTCTCTTTCGCCCGCTTAAAAACTGCTGAGGCGTAGGGTCTAGCTAAAGTTGCCAATTCGGTCATTATCGAGCCTTATAACCTGTCCGAGATTTTTTCTACAATCTCTTGATGCTTAGTCTTATCGATTTCAGCAGTCAAAATTTGTTCTGCCGCACTAACTGCTAATGCTGCAACTTCTTTCCTTAGCGATTCCCGACTTTGCTGAATATCTTGTTCTATCTGAGCTTTAGCCGCATGAATCAGGCGATCACCTTCTTTCTTGGCTGTATTTTTTGACTCTTCAACGATGTCGTTAGCTTGTTTTTGCGCCATGCTAACTATGTCAGAAGATTGCTCTTTAGCCGTTTTCAAAACACCTTTGGCTTTTTTTTCTGCCAAAAGCATTTCTTCCTGACCTTTTTCTGCAGCCGCCAATCCTTCGGCAATTTTCTTCTTACGTTCTTCTAAGGAGTTAAATAATGGCGGCCATATGTACTTCATGGTAAACCATACCAGAAGCGCAAAGGTTATTATTTGACCAATCAGAGTAGCATTGATACTCACGACGCCTTCCTCTTGTGAATGTTATGTAGGCTGTCTTATTAACCCGCTACGGCTGCTTGTACAGCAGACAAGAACGGGTTCGCAAACGTAAAGAATAATGCTAAACCAACGCCGATCATTGTTACCGCGTCTAACAGACCTGCAACAACAAACATTTTGACCTGTAGCATAGGCACCATTTCAGGTTGACGAGCTGCACCTTCCAAAAATTTACCGCCTAACAAACCAAAACCTATCGCAGTACCCAAAGCACCCATACCCAAAACCAGACCGACTGCAATCGCGGTCATACCTTGAACATCGGCGATTAATTTAGCAATTTCCATGACAACTCCAAAACGTAGTATTACAAATAAAAAATTAAAACATTAATGATCTTCGTGCGCCATGCTCAGGTATACAATTGTTAATACCATGAAGATAAAGGCCTGAAGGGTGATAATTAAAATATGGAAAATAGCCCAAGGAAAGCTAAGAACGGGCTGAATATAACACGGCAATAATGCTATCAATATAAAAATTAATTCTCCGGCATAAAGGTTACCAAATAACCGTAATGCTAACGAAATCGGCTTAGCCAGATATTCGACAAAATTGAGCAATATGTTAAAAGGTATCAGCAACCAGTGATTAAAAGGATGTAAAAGCAATTCTTTAGAAAAGCCCCAAACGCCTTTTATTTTCAGATTATAAAAAATAATCAGACCGAACACTGAAATTGACATGGCAAATGTCGCATTTAAGTCTGTGCTAGGCACAACTCTTAAATAAGGGATTCCCATAACGGAACCGATTGCCGGCAGAATATCAACCGGAAATAAGTCCATAAAATTAAACAAGAAAACCCAGCAAAATATCGTTAGCGCAAGCGGTGCGATTAATTTGTTGTTGCCATGAAAACTATCTTTGACTTGCGTATCGACAAATTCTATAAGCATCTCTACAAAATTCTGTACAAGACCTGGGACTTCAGTTGTTGCATTTTCAGCCGCTTTTTTAAAAAACCAGACAAATAGTCCGCCCAATACCGCTGAAATAAACAAGGTATCCAGATGCAATGTCCAAAAACCCTCACCAACATGTAGCGGTGTTAAATGGTGAATAATGTAACCAGTTGCACCTTCGGCAGCGTGAGCTTCAGTTGCCATTGTTCCTCTCTAAAAATTAGCGCAGTAAAAGCGCAAACCAAAAAACCGATAGCGCAGAAATGTATCCTGTCAGCAACGGTATAAATTCAATATTTGGGATTCGGAATATTAGGATAAAGATTGCTACTGTCAAAAACAGCTTTACTGCTTCACCCACATAGAAAGAATTTAAAATCTTTCTCGCATCTTGCCCTTCTGTACCCGATATTCGCAAGGCAAAATATATATTTGGAATGAAAGCTGCCAATCCACCTAAAGCTGATGATAAGGCTTTTTGCCCTCCCCCAACGACAAAGCCCAAGCTAACTAATATGATTATCACAATTTGATAACCTAAGATTTTAGTGACAGCCGACACTCCCTTAACTGCCACACAAATCTCCGAGCGCTTTAATCCACGAATTATAGCTGCCGGAACATTCTAAATCAAGGATGATACGCGCTATCCACTCCAAGATTAATTTATAGCCTGTATTCTACTTCTAAATTTATTTATTTGCTTTGTTGAATTTGCTCAGTTTTAGAACTTATCTTTTTCTTATTTCTTAACTAATTTTTAATTCGTCGGACTGAACACTTATCTGCATTGCTTTAATCATCATCATCAACTCGCTTCTCTTTTTCTTCAACGGCTCAATTTCGGCTTCAAGCGCTGCAATATTTTCAGCTACCGTTCCTTTCGATTCGTTCATTTTTTTAAGCATGTGCAAACGATTTTCAATTTGCTTTTTATGATCCTTGATCTGATGCATCAATGGCGTTAATACGCTGCCGCTCCAAGTCGTCGCGTCTGCATGTGCTTGCCTTAAGATATTTCGAGCTTTTGCAATCAATGTTCTGTACAACCGGTTAATGACGACGCTTTGCTCTGTCATTGTTGTTTTTGCACTGACCCGAAAAGCCTCACCTTCGTCAAATACTTGCTCCAATTCCATCTGATATTGTTTAATCGAAAAGAGCTGCGGTTCAATTTCTTTAAAACCGTATTCGTCGTGGAATTTTTTATGGATCGCTTTGACCAGCCTGCGTGTTTCATTAGTAATATCGACAGAATCTTGAAGCAGATCCCTCAAATCGTCGAACAGCTTACGCATATTTTGTTTCATGCCGTAAGTCGTTAGACTCTTCGACATATCATGTTTCGTGTTTCTGATAATGACGTCAATCCTTTCCTTCGAAAAGGAATCGATCAGCATCTTTGCTTGCACGTTAAATACTCGCCGACTCGCCTGAAAGTTTTCAATATTAGACATGTATAGGTTTTGGCGATCCCTCGTCTCCGCCATCAACTTTCCGGTCATATCCTGGTTTTGAAAGTCGATTTTCTTGAACTCCTCGAGCTGGGCGACTCCATTTGCCAAAGACGATTCGGTTAAGCTCAAGGATTCATTAACCAAAAATCCAATATCCCGTGTAACGGTTTCCATGAGAATATTGCGTCGCTGCCTGACAATATCTTCAGCTAAATAATTCTCTAGCGCGTCGATCCGGCTTCTGTGTAACAAAGCCTTATCGCCTTTTACTTTAGCAAGCAACGCCTGCTTGGCAGACACAGGAAATATCGCTGCCTCTTCAATTTTTAAAGTCGTTGCCGATGTTTTAACCTGCGACTTAATGGCATCTTGATAGCCAGAATCGCCCGCCAAATCGTCCCACATGGCATCGATTTTATTCATGACCACCGCCAAACCGCGCTTGCTTCCGCCGCGTGCATGACAAACATGATTACGCCACATATCCATGTCGCTTTTAGTCACGCCGGTGTCTGCTGCGATAACAAAGACAACAGCTTGCGCACTGGGCAGCATGCTTAAGGTTAGTTCCGGTTCAGCGCCGAGGGCGTTTAAGCCGGGCGTATCGAGAATCGTCAAGCCTTCTTTTAACAAAGGATGCGGAAAACTGATTAGCGCATGACGCCAACAAGGTATTTCAACTTTCTCGGGATTGACAATTCCCTGCTCAGCCGCTTCCTTTTCATTCCATAAACCTAGTTTATCTGCCAGATCGCGATCGACTTGTTTCGTTGCAATCAACTCTTTGAACGCTTCTTGCATCTGCGAAGGCGAATTGCAATCCAAATCAATTTGCTTCCACCTGTCTGTATTAGTTTTCAGTTCGGCCATCGAAATATCTTCAAGCCGACTTTCTATGTCTAACAGACGGATATAATTGCCGCTTTCTTCATCATTATATAACTCGGTTGGACACATGGTTGTCCGACCAGGCGATGAAGGTAATAACCTTACACCGGTTTCTGCAAAAAACAGAGAATTTATCAGCTCTGTTTTTCCTCGAGAAAATTCTGCCACAAAAGCCAATGTGATACGGTCGGACTGCAAACCGTTTAGCACATTTAAAATCGTATTATTGCTATGGGGATCGTTCACATCGTAGCGTATACGCCACTGATGATACATTTCAATACCTTGTATCAACTTTGCTCGCCAAAGCGAGTATTCGTGCATTTGCTCTTTAAATTCCATATTACTCATGGCAAGCCTTTGGTCATCGACATGGTTTTGTTAGTAATCATCATCAAAATATCAGACGATATATTTCCCGCTAATTGTAGACTATAACTAAGGAACTGTTAGCTTTAGTATTCTAATTTTTTGTGATCTTGTTAACATGAAATACCATAAAGCCTCCGATATTGGATTATTGCATCCAGTTTTTCAGGGGAATGCGCTTCAATGTAATGAATAATATCCTCTAATGTAATTATCGAAACGACAGGAATTTTAAAACATTCCATCACCTCCTGAATAGCCGAATATCCTTTTCCCTCTGTCAGCGCACTCGGCGCTTTCTCTTGCCTATCCAGTGCTATTAAAACCCCGCTCGGCACCGCTTTCGCTTTTAAAATCATGTCCACGGATTCCTTTACCGAAGTTCCAGCGGTGATGACATCGTCGACAATAAGGACTTTGCCCTTCAGAGCGGAACCGACCAATTCACCGCCTTCGCCGTGATCTTTAGCTTCTTTTCTATTAAACGAGAAAGGCATATCTTTACCGGTTAGTCCGGCATAAGCAATGGTTGTCGAACACACCAATGGAATGCCTTTATAGGCAGGTCCGTAAAGCATGTCAGGATCCAATTGGGACTTAATTAAAGCTCGAGCGTAAAACTCGCCTAACTTACCCAATTTCGCGCCGGTATTGAACAAGCCGGTGTTAAAAAAATAGGGGCTTTCACGTCCCGACTTAAGTTTAAAGCTACCGAATTTGAGAACATCGCATTCCAATGCATAAGTAATAAATTCTTTCTGATAATCCAACATTTCCGTATTTGTCTGATAGAGTGTATTTTTCGATTATAGCTTAATTTAATCCGATAGCTTAACACTCGCATCTTACTTGAGAATTTCAATTGCTATTTATTTAGATCAATCCCTTTCCGTAAACAAACTACTAATACTGCATCAAAGTATGATTTATGAGAGCCTATAAACATCAAGCGGAACCAAAATTAGAGACTTTACCTACGGGAATACCTTACATTATTGTTAATGAAGCCGCTGAGCGTTTTAGCTATTACGGAATGCGCGCCATCCTTGTGGTTTTCATGACGCAATATTTAACCGGCAGTGACGGTTCGCTTTCTGTGATGTCCGAGCAGGAGGCTCAGGGGTATTTCCATTTATTCGTTTCATCCGTCTATTTTATGCCGATTTTCGGGGCCTTGGTATCCGACGGATTTTTAGGTAAATACAATACGATCATTTTATTATCGATAGTCTACTGCCTAGGTCATTTCGCTTTAGCGCTCGACAGCACAATTCTCGGCTTACTCATAGGACAAAGCTTGATTGCTTGCGGCGCCGGCGGCATCAAACCTTGCGTATCGGCGCATGTTGGCGATCAATTCGGACCTCGCAATCGCCATTTGCTTAGCAACGTATTCAGTTGGTTTTATTTTTCAATAAATGCCGGCGCTTTTGCTGCGATGCTGATTATTCCTTGGTTGTTGAAACATTTCGGACCTTCTTTCGCTTTCGGCATTCCGGGTATTTTAATGCTGGTCGCGACAATCATCTTTTGGTCCGGACGATTTCATTTTATCCATATCAAACCTTCAGGAATTGATTTTATTAACGAAACTTTTAGCCGGTCCGGCCTTAAAATCTTGGGTAAATTAGCTTCCATATACATTTTTGTTGCCATTTTTTGGGCGCTATTTGAGCAAATCGGGTCGTCTTGGGTGCTACAAGCTCAAAAGATGGATCGCGTCGTTCTCGGGGTTGAGCTGCTACCTTCACAAATCCAGGCCGCTAATCCATTACTCATCATGATTCTGACGCCTTTATTTACTTATTATCTTTATCCTTTTATTAATAAATTTTTCGATCTTAAGGAACTCAGGAAAATTACCATCGGATTTTTTCTGACAATTATCGCTTTTGCTATTCCAAGTCTTATACAAATGGAAATCGATCAAGGACTTGCACCCAACATTCTTTGGCAAATTATAGCGTACGTGATTCTTACTTCAGCAGAAGTGATGGTTTCAATTACTTGCTTAGAGTTTTCTTATCGTCAGGCGCCGAAATCAATGAAATCATTCATTATGGCGTATTATTTTTTATCGGTCGCTTTCGGTAATTTGCTTACCAGCGCTATCAACTTTATCATTCAAAACGATGACGGCACCAGTAATCTCGATGGCGCGAGTTATTTCTGGTTCTTTACAATCTTAATGGCAATGTCGACTGTGGTGTTTATTTTTGTTTGTTCGTATTTTCGCAAAAACAAACTATTCCGTTATGACCAAGGCTGATATTTCCTCTATACTGTAATTTTTTGGACACATTTGTTAAGCAACGAGGAAAACAATGAAATCTACACTGTTAATCTTGGGATTGCTTTTTTCCATACCATTATCAGCGGGCGTTTATAAATGCACGGATGCGAAAGGCAATAAAATCTATCGCGCTATTCCTTGCGGGGAAGGGCAGAGCAAGGTCGAGTTAAATGTAAAAACCGGAAGTTCTACCGATTTAATCGCAAAGGAAAAAGAAGAGGTTTTAACTCAACAAGAACAAGAAGCAAAAGAAGCTCAAAAAAAGCTGGAAGAAGAACAGCAATCTCAAAAAGTAGCCCAATTCAAACAAAGCGTATTGGATGAAAGCGCAAAGAATCAGTTTCTGGTTAAAAGCAATCCAAGTAAATTTTCCGCTTTTGCTATACCGCCGTATAAGTACGAGGATCTACCGCCTTTGGTTAAGAGTTTCCAAAGCAGACTACCAGACATAGAGCGTTTGCGTAGACAAGCGGCAGAAAAATCACTTTCTACAGGCGAATGCGGTCGTGTCGAATCGGTGGAACTCAGCGAGAAAAGTTCGAAAGATAATTTAATGATTTTGGTCGATTGCAGTTCAGCTAAAAAATTCTATTTTACCGAAAAGGAATTGGCTAACTAATCTCAAATGATTACCCCTAAAACCATACTGATTACCGGTTGCTCAACCGGTATCGGTTATGAAACCGCGATAACACTTAAAGAACGCGGACATAATGTTATCGCCAGCGCTAGAAATCAGGATGATGTCATCCGGTTAAAACAAGAAGGTTTAACCGCTGTTCAACTTGACTTAGCAGACAGTTCGAGCATAAATCGAGGTTTTAATGAAGCGTTGGAATTGGCGCAAGGTACAATAGATGTGCTGTTTAATAACGGCGCATTCGGTCAACCGGGCGCAGTCGAAGATTTAACCCGCGATGTCCTAAGGTTCCAGTTTGAAACCAATCTTTTCGGTACGCATGAACTGACCAATTTAGTAATACCCTTCATGCGTAAACAAGGGCATGGGCGAATTATCTATAACAGTTCGATTTTAGGCTTGGTTGCTATGCGATATCGCGGCGCCTACAACGCCAGTAAATACGCACTGGAAGGCTTGGCGGATACGTTACGGCTTGAACTAGACGGCAGTAATATCGCTGTTTCTTTAATAGAACCCGGACCGATTCTCACTCATTTTAGACAAAATTCCTTCGCTTTATACAAAAAGAATATTGATTGTGAGAACAGTTTTCATCGTTTAACTTATCAAACGATGGAAGAACGCTTGCAAAAAGAAGGGGCTGCCGTGCCTTTCACACTTCCTGCCTCAGCGGTTGTTAAAAAGGTCATCCATGCCGTTGAATCCGTCCGTCCGAAGATTCACTATTACGTCACTTTTCCAACCTATTTATTCGCTTTTTTAAAAAGAATTTTACCTGCGGCTTGGTTAGACAATCTTGTAAAACGGGTTTGAATGTTATTTCAACAGGAGCACGCTTTCTTTTGTCCCTTTTGCGGCGAGCTAATCGACGTACTTGTCGATGAATTATCAGGACCGCAAAGTTATTACGAAGACTGTTCGGTCTGTTGTTCCCCTATTTTATTCATCATCACCGAAAACGATGCCGGTGAAATTTCTATCGATACCAAACGAGATGATGAATAAATCATTTTAAAGTTTCGAAAGGATGAAACGCACAGTTCGAATAAGTTACGTTTCACCCCTTAATTGATAATCGCCGTACTCTTATTTCTGTAATGGCAGGCTATTCAAAACCGTGGAAGATGTCCCCTCACTATCTCGGCAACCCCAGTTAGTTTAGGATCCGCCCCCGTGCCAACAACGCGACAAGTGTAAGCCAAATTGCCCGCGCTAGCTGCTACAAATGCGCAATATTTGTTGGGCGCTAGTACGACATTACAGGTGTCGCTAGAAAGCGTCATGGTTGCATTGGTGTTAGTTATAATTTGCCGTTGGTTGATTGACACGTTGGTCAGGCCGTAATTAAATAAGTATGAGAATCGAGAAATTTTAGCTTAATGGATCTGTATTGGCATTTTGTCTTGTGAACTTTTCTCAAGAGCTCAATTAGTTACTCTTCGTCATAAAGTCAATGAGAATTGTATTTTACAGAGAGTAAAAATTGCCCTATGTCCCTCGGTATTTTACGTGCCGAAGAAATTGTTTATGGCAAAAACTTCATGATTACCTCAATGTCTTTTGAACGGCCCCAAATTAAAAACTGGCGGGTTCCGACTATCCATAAAATTAAATGCCACTAAAACCGGACTATCTATTCGTTTACGGCACATTACTGCGACAGTGCAATAACGATATATGTCGAATACTTGAACATTCCGCCGACTTTAAGGGACTAGCAACTTTCCAAGGCAGACTCTTTAAAATCGATTATTATCCGGGAGTTATCCCCTCGAACGAAACTAACGACGCTGTCCAAGGCGAAGTTTATCGGCTTAGACATCCCGAACTTGTTCTATCGCAACTCGACCGCTATGAAGAATGCGGACCAAGTTTTACCGAACCCACGGAATACATACGTAAAATTCATTCTGTTCGCTTTAGCAACGGTGACGCTATTACCGCCTGGATTTATATCTACAATTGGCCGACCGATAAGCTTGAAAGGATTGAATCCGGCGATTTTTTGAAGAACGGCGTAAGCTGAATTTTTACAATACGCGATTAAAACAGCTGACCTTGAATTGTGGCTACAACACGCCTTTTTCCGCCTTGGTTACGATGCTCGCAAAGATAAATGCCTTGCCAAGTACCCAAATTTAGCACCCCTCGCGTAATCGGCACACTAACGCTGGAACCAAGTAGCGAGTTTTTGATATGCGCCGGCATATCGTCGTCACCTTCATAATCATGCCTGTAATATGGCGCTCGTTCAGGAACGAAGTGATTGAAATGACTTTCCAAATCCTGTCGGACGGTAGGATCGGCATTTTCATTGATGGTGAGCGATGCCGATGTATGTTTGATAAACAAATGCAGCAAACCGTATTCTATGGTGCGGATGTGCGGCAACCCGCTGAGTATTTCATGGGTTATCAGATGAAATCCGCGAGTTTTGGCAGGTAAAATAATTTCTTCTTGAATCCACATAATTTATAAATTTTTTCGGAAAGTTCTGATTAAATCCTTCAAATGCTTATTACGGACAACAATATAAGTGCTAGCCCGCGCTGTCATGATAATGAGCCGTTATGTTTACAATTTAATTCTTTTAAGTGCTTAACCTGCGCATTTTTATAACTATTTAGATAAATTCATAATTCGTCATTTTTTATCATATTTACTGCCGGTTTTTTCAACTTCCGTAGAATAAAGTGGATTTGAAATGTAATGTTTCTAAGATAATAATTAGAAATATGGTCATACGTTTTAATTGAAACGTACTTTTTTATAACGAATTCAACTATGACTAAGCGCTTGTTTATAATAAAACAACTTGTCGAGATTGAAGATTTAAAAAAGAAAATTCATTTAAAAAAGCCGATCCCCATTACGCTTTATCTACCATTTATCAGCCGTTGAGATACTGGCGGCAGGAGAGTCAAATCATGAAATTCAAAACTGTAAATACAATTATTTCGGCTTTTAGCTTGATTGTAGGACTCGTTGCAACGTCAACAGGTCAAGCCGCTCAAGTAACCGGGTCATTGGGTTCATCGTTGGTCTCTGCCGATACGTGGACATTCACTTGCCCTACTGGAACCATACAATCCCGTATCAGGATAATGGATTTAAATACTACCGTAAACCTGAATGCAATCGTTTATGCAACCTTTGGCGAAGATGGAAATCCGTCATTGACTGTTTCCGACAGCGAGAGTACGAGTACCGGTTCGGCCTTTGCAACCAACACCTCAGACGGGCCCGGTAATTATTCGCTGCTTGTGAGAAAATCCGCCATAAATACTGACGATTATGTGGCCGAAGCGCAGTGTCTCGATAGTTCAGGGGCAGTTATCGGTCCTCTTAGGTTAGTCGCTCAAATAAACCAATAACAATTTCTCTAAACCCTAGGGGGAATACCGGACTTTTTTACAGTGAGCTCTAGCCAAAGATAGTAACGTTAATTGCTCGTTACTTCTTCCGTGGACTCTCTAGCTGAAAATATAGCAGCCGTAGATTAAATCTGTAACTCGATAGAGAACGGAGTGACAAACCTTGTTTTGTCACTCCGAGAACACCTGTGAATCATCGACATTTCTACGACAAATTCTTTAGATACAAAAAGTTAAACGCCCTATATTCTTTGAAGTAAAAAACGTATTCTGTAAAATGAAGGCCTTAAATTTCGGATTTGCTAAACTAAGCAAGAACGTGATGAGGTTTTTGAACAAGAACAACTACCCCTCGGTTTAACGAGATAATTGGAATTTGTGTATGATTTTCCGTTTAAGTAATATGGCGAAATAGTTTGCAACTTATAAAATTATCTGTCGAATAACCAGATGCTTAAATCCAATCCTTTTGTGTTCGTTTTTTTTTCGAAAAATGCAAGATGGATTTGTCGTGTTTTACTTTAGACGGTTTGCTTCGCTAGCTATACGGTAAACGGCCTAGCAAACGAAACCGACGATTTGGACAAATTAAGCATCGAAGATCTGATGGACAGCAAAGTCATCTCTGCTACTCGGAACGAACAACAATTGACGGATACGGCTGCCGCCGCATATGTCATAACGCAAGACGATATTCGCCGTTCCGGCGCTACCACAATACCCGAGGCGTTACGTATGGTGCCTGGATTACATACCGCCAGAATCAGCCCCAGCAAGTGGGCTATTTCCGCCCGAGGGTTCAATGGCCTGTTCGCAGATAAAATGCTGGTATTAATGGATGGCCGATCTTTGTATTCGCCAATACATAAGGGTGTCTATTGGGAAATTCAAGACCGGGTTATAGACGATATCGAACGAATTGAAGTAATACGCGGCCCTGGCGCCAGCGTATGGGGCGCTAACGCGGTAAACGGCGTAATTAACATCATTTCCAAGCATTCCGCCGATACAAAAGAGGGAAGTATAACGCTCTTTGGCGGCGATAAATACGGCGCCGGACTTCGAATAGGCTGGCAAATTGCCGATCAGGGCTATGCACGAGTGTACGGAAAATTCTTGCGTGACGAGAGTTTTACCAATATTTTGGGGAACGACGCTGGCGAAGAATGGACATCGGGACGGGGCGGTTTTCGCCTGGATTGGACTAACACCGACGGCAAGCACGCCTTAATGGCGCAAGGGGATATTTACTACGGTGTTTATAATGAAAATTTAGCTAAAAACCAAGCTCCCGGAATTGACGGTCCAGAGAATGTATTCTTATTGAACCGTGTGATTAAAAATGGCGGGAACATTTTGGCGCGCTGGAATTATAACCAATCCTTAGCGTCTCGTATGTCCGCGCAATTGTTTTACGATACCTTTCAAGTACAAGAAAGCGCTAATAATCCGGGTTCATATAATAATGAAATCGTGGATTTTGATTTTCAACACGTGTTTGCGCCGAATGAAGCCCACGAATTAACTTGGGGATTCAATTACCGTCTAAGTTTAGTACAGTTAAAGCCCTCTACGACAAACTCAATTCTTGTAAAAGAATACTTCCCAAAGACATTTCAAAATAATCGATTCGGAGTTTTCATTCAAGATAAATGGCGCTGGAACGATGATATAGAAATTACGATCGGCAGCAAATTTGAAAATCATAACAATAACGACATTGAAATCGAGCCATCTGCCCGGATTCTCTGGAAAGCGGCCAATCAACATAGAGTTTGGGCAGGTGTTTCCAGGGCGGTAAGGCTGCCGGCGGTGACCGATTTAACTGCGGACAAACCTCCTTCAGAGAAAGATGTTTTCAAATTTAATCAATATGCAAAACTAACTTCCGACGAAGTGATCAGTTATGAATTAGGGTACCGTTTTTGGAATTCGGACAGGTTTTCCGTTGACGTTGCGGCATATTACAACCAGTACAAAAACAATCTGTTTGGAAACTTAGAGTTTGTGTCGTGGTATCCTGAACGATTGACAAATATAAATAAAAGCACAACTTTGGGCTTGGAAGCCGCAATAGTATGGCGTCCGGTTGACTGGACACGCTTTCAATTAAGTGCAAGTGTTTTGGATACCCACATTAGATCATTTCGAAAAATTCCGAATGTATTTTCTATTTCTCCGAATAAGGATCCTCAATTTCTGGCGGCTTTCAGGAGCTCTTTCGATATTACACGTGAGGTAGAACTGGACCTTTGGTTTCGTTACGCCGATGCTGCAACGGGTGTTCTGTCAACACAAGCCATACCCGGCTATGTCACGCTGGACGCACGTCTAGCCTGGAAGCCGAACAAAAATCTGGAGCTGGCATTTATCGGGAATAACCTGAATGACTCTCAACATACTGAATTTTATGACGGAACTGGCCCCAATCCTTTACAAGTTGAACGGATGTTTTGGCTTCAAGGCAGCTTGAGATTTTAAAACCGTGCTTACTTAACGATCGCATATTTTGTGTCACGCCTACTTAAAATCTTAAGGTTTTTATCGCTATCGGTCCTACTCGTTGTTTTTCCTTTAACGGGAATCGCTCAAGAAAAAATATTCGGCGAAGATACGCTCAAAGCCTTATACAGCTACAAATTTGCGCTCTTTACCGACTGGCCTGAGATTAAACTCAATGATAGTCATACGACTATAGAATTTTGTATTATCGGCAGAAACCCGTTCGGTCAGACTGCGTTGGAAGCTATAGAGGGCAAACCCGTTAAAGATAAAAGACTTCATGTTGAAGTTTATAGCAACGGAGTTCTGTCTGAGGAGTCGTTACAAAATTGTCATGTCGTCTTTATCAGCACCTCCGAAACCCAAAGACTACCCGCACTGCTGAATTCTCTGCAGCCGTTTCCCATCCTAACCGTCAGCGATATACCGGGGTTTTCAAATCGCGGCGGCATGGTTACGTTTATTAAATCGGGTGATCACATTCAATTTGAAATCAATCCCGATGCAATTAAACAAGCCGAACTATCCATAAGCTCAAAAATTATCGAACTTGCGAAACTGGTTAAAACCACAAAAGAAGGGACGTGATTAATTATGAAATTACGTGACCTGCCGATTAAAACCAAACTGATTGCCATGATGATGCTGTCGGCAAGCATTGGAATCTTTGTGATGGCTCTCGTGATTTCGATTAATGAGGCGGTAACGATGCGCAACGATATCGAAGCGGAATTGACCACGTTAGCAAAAATCATCGGTTCGCGAAGTATCGGCTCCTTAACGTTTAACGACCCAAAAACGGCCATAGAAAATTTAACCGCATTAGCCATAAAGTCGGATATTGTGTATGCAGCGATTTATCAGGAGGAAAGCGGGTTATTTGCCGAATATAAGAGCGATTCAGTGAACATTTCCGCTCAACAGCAAGATTCCTTAGGGTTGACACAAATTTTACAACGTCTACCTTCCGGAAAATTTACCGGTTCGATTGAAGTTTCAAACGATATTTATTTTGAAAAACAACGCATAGGCACAGTCCTCATAAAGTCCGACATGACCGGCTTCGCCGTAAAAATGTTACGTTATTTGACTTGGGTCGTTATCACGTTGCTAGCCTGTTTTACGCTCAGTTTGATCGTCTCGGCCCGGCTGCATAAGTTAATTTCCGTACCCATTTTGAATCTGCAAAAGGTGACCGGTAAGGTTTCCGAAAGCGATGATTACTCAGTAAGAATTCCCAATCATTCCAACGACGAACTCGGCAACTTAATCGATAGTTTTAATGCAATGTTGGAACAAATCGAAATACGGGACCAACAACTTGCCGAATACAGCAAACATCTTGAAGGCTTGGTCGATGAACGTACCGATGAATTGGTGGAAGCCAATAACCGCCGTATTCAATGGCTGGAAAATATGGCTAAGTTTTTAAAGCATGAACTAAAAAATGCTTCGATAGGCGTAAAAAGCTCTCTGGAACTCATCGAACGCCGGTCGCAACAACCCTCAATCGACATCTATGTGGAACGCGCTAAAAAAAGCCTTAACTATATGAATATATTATTGACGAGTGTCAGTAATGCGAGCAATTTAGAAGCAATGATCTATAAAGAGCCTTTAAAATCGGTAAATTTAGGCCACATCGTTAAATCTCAACTCGATGAGTACAAACTCTCCTACCCTCAATGCCGATTTATCGGGGATATCGACCTGCATCTTATAATTATGGGCAATGAGGATCGTCTTAGACAACTGCTGGACAATCTAGTCAACAATGCCATCGAGCACAGCCATCCGAATACTCCGATTACAATTACACTTCAAAATAACCGGAATACGGCCGAACTGTCGGTTATAAATGAGGGCGTCAAACTGCCCGAGGAGAAGATTAAAATGTTCGATCTGTTTGTTTCCTTAAGAGACGCCGGTCATTGGAAAAGCGATAACTTGGGGTTGGGGCTTTATTTAGTCAGGCTGATTACCGAAGGTCACGGCGGTTCGGTTGATGCGAACGATTTGCCAAACAACGAAGGCGCAATCTTTACCGTACGAATCCCCATTTAACTTGCTCCATTTCAATCTACTCACTAAAAATTGACGATTAAGGCGTACTCGTATTTTTGTCTAACCAGCGATAACCGGCAGAACGTTCGGTTTTTATGCAATCGAAATCGCTATCGATATCACGAAAGCGGGAGCGAATCGTTTTAATATGCGCTGTTATCGTATTGGGTTCGACGCAAATATGCGCCGCATGCATTAATTTATCGCAAGTTTTTATTTCTCCGGGGGGTGTCACCAGCTCACAGAGAATCCAGAATTGGGTCAAGCTGAGGTCTAGCGGGGTATTTTTCCATGCCGCACTCAATAATTTCTTATCTAGTTTTAACGAGCCGAACATTAAATTATTGTGCTCAGCTTTAAATTCGGGCGGTTTACTACTTTGAGTCAGCACTTCAATGCGATGAAATAAGGCCTCAATTCTCACCATCAAAAAATTGATGCTGGCATCTTTAGTAATGTAATCGTCAGCCCCTAAACGTAGTCCTGAAATCCGGTCGATTTCCTCATCACGCGACGTTAAAAAAATGATCGGCAATTTTGGCGCTAACCGTCGTAAATCCGAACAAAGTTTAAACCCGCCGTCCCGTTCTTCTTGTAGGCCGACATCGAGAATAGCAATATCCGGCAAGGATACTTGGAAATAATTCATCGCTTCTTGCCGATTACTAAAAACAACGACTTCAAATCCTTCGTCCGCAAGAATTTCCGAATAATTGTTTCGAATGATTTCATCATCTTCAACTAAGGCAATTTTTATACTCATACGCTTTGATCCCGGAAAAAACGTGGTACAGCCAACTTTAATCTATTTAAGTTAGAGACATATCGTTTCATGACGCTTAACGTTGATATGAAATCCCACTAATTATGTACGTTCTATGAATAATTACCATTTACAATCACTTAGATAAGCATAATTGTTCAATCTTTCATATTTGTTATTTTTTTCCTGCAAGTTCCTTCATCAATATTGCCATAAAGTATCACTCAAGCCGGTTGTTTCCTACTCAGTATTTTGCGTTGAGCACGGCTTAATAAAGAGAATCGAGTGAACGCACGGTTTATCAGCTGGTAAATCATTGCATATTCGGTCGACCAAAATTTTAATCGGCATTTTGAGGAGAAAAACATGAAAATCCATTTATTAAACAGAAAGAACAGCATCATATTGGGCATGGCGTTGTCAGCTAGTTCAGTATTTATGTCGGGAACGGCCTTGGCGGTAGATGCGATAGGCGGTAGCGCTACAAACACCAATATAACAGTGACATCACCGGCAACTTGGACAGTTCTCGGCAAAGTAACTTTTCAAAACCCTACCCAACGGTATTGTATCGCAACCGGAAGCGCGGATGCCCAAAACCCGTTATTCCAGCCATCGGCCGCACCTTGGCAATATAGATTTACGGTAAGCAACAGCCCCAATCCTCTCATTAACCAAGGTCAAGAACGTACTTTGGAATTCTGGAACCAAGTCGCAGGCGGCACCTTAGTGCGGGATAATCAAATCAAGGAAATCACTACAACCGGCGGTTGGATGGCAAATGTCTTGGTAAATCCAGGCTATTTTACTTTTCCAGCCGTAGCAGCACCTTTTTTCGGTCAGACAGTGTACCTGCTAGCGAGAAAAATCGGCAACGTACCTAATCTGACCGTCTTAGATAGTTCATTGACGGTAACGTGCACAGACAATCGTTTAGTTCCGCCGATTGGGATCATCCCATTGGTCGTCGCGCCATAATTTGGGATGAAGTCTGGACAGGTTACTTTTAAATGGTCTTTAAAAGCAATTTCAAAAAGAAAAAAGATTGAAGGACTACGGAAAATTATCCGCCCGCAGTCCCTTAGCGATACCTGGACAGTATCGACAGTTTTCAATCATAGCAAGATTGAAAATCAAAATCGTCAGACCAGCAATGGATCAGATTGGCGGCCTGACTAAGCCGATGAGGATAGGAAATCTTTATCGGCAATTTATTCTTTTTACTAATGATGACCGTTTGTTTTTAAACGGCAGGAGCATACTAACATGAACACAAAAACACTAAAAACTATATCGATTGCAGCCACGCTGTTTGCCATAATGGGTGCTGCTTCTACTGCTCATTCTGCAGTACCGACGGTCGAAACTATAGGTAGAGCCGCAATCACAAGCTGTCCGACCATAGCGCCCACCGCACAGGTTTACCATTCCGACAAGATTGTTTTTATTATAGGAAATGGCGTTTTGCAACCTTTGATAGCAGCGGATTTTGCGGTGCTTAATGCGTTACCCCGTTTAACTGAACTGGATGTTAAAATCAGGGACAATCCTAATGCTGTTGCCGCTCTTAAGGCCAAGCTACTGTTTTTCTTGGGCGCTGCTAACACTGATGCCAATCGTAACTTGATTAGAATTACCGATGTCGAATATGCGGTTGCTGTATGCCCTAAGGCGCCATAATTATAGATTCGGCCCTTTTAAGTCCTAACTTCCATTCGCCTTGAGCCTGTCGAAAGGAGGTCTGTACTTCGACTTGCTCAGCACGAATGGTTCAGACTTTAACAGGCCGAATCAATAATAGCATTCATAGTTAGACGTAACTCAGCATTCTCGTTAGCACTTAGTAGAGCAAACTTTCTGCGCTCTACTAACATAAGCTGAAGAAACTCTAATCAATTTGATCACGTTTGCATCCACAGAGTGCGACATTCAGGTTATAAATGGCAAACTTGTTGATAGACTTCATCATCGCTTCTTTAAATTAAGTTTCTCAGCGATTTTGATTTACCGTTTGCCTTACCGCTTTTCAACAATACGGTATTCGATACTATCGTTAAATCGACAAGACTCAACCAGACAAAATGAGTCTGAATGCCAAATAATAGGCTCAAATTTCAGTTCAATTTGCGTTTTGACGTTTTTGACTAAGGTAACGTGCGGCTTAAATGGTCGTCTATCAACTTGAATCGTCGATTTTCTTGCTAATTTTTCTAAATTTTCAACAACCGATTCTATCTCGGGACATGAATCGGTTGCGGTCAGACATATAACGCCGGATTTTTCCCAGAAACTAAGTCTATTGAATAGTAGAGTTATGGATGGGACAGAAACGTTCATAAGCTCTCGTCTTAATGATTCCTCTTTGGCTAAATCGAGGTTGCCTAAAAATAATAAGGTGACATGAATATTAGCGGCTTGAACGGGCCTAGCTTGTTTTAACGATACGGAGTTAAGTACATGAATACATTGCTCGCGAGCGTTCTCATTCGGCCAAAGCGCAAAAAACAATCGTTTCATCAATCATTCCTTTGTAAATAGCGTTAATAGAATGTTTAGTGCTGTTTACAGTATTCAGGAAAATACTGTAAGAACATACATAGTCGACTTAATTTGTAAGATTGCCAAAAAATTCGGGCTTACACATTTAACCAAAGTAGGCCAATCTTTCGTTGCTCGCCGTAACTGACTTGATTTTCTAGTAACAGTAACGTTACAGCTAAGTTTTTTCTATAAAAAGTGTGTCATATCACACACCTACTATGGCATATCACACACTTTTCGTTATAGCTCTGATATATATAGCTTTTTAGATAGGCCGTTTTTTTAAAAAGTGTGTCATATCACACAGTTTCTAAACTAAGCGGCAAAAAACTGGCTATACCGAGGAACCGAATAAAATTTTTAATCTTCGGTATAAAAACCAATAATTCTCTTTTGTAACAGATAGATAGATAATTTTTTTCAGGGCGTATGAGATTTTAAACTAGGGAAAAAGTTCTGAATTTTCTGGCATAAGTATTGCTTTTATTTTGGCAATTAGTCGTTTAAGCCATAGAAATTTTTTTCTCCCCTTAAAACTAATTAATGCAGTATTGCTTGAAACGGCTTATGTCGCTTTATCGTCGCATAAGTCTGCATCCTTCCTCTCTATGGTGCGGGTTGAAATAACACCTGCATCCTTTTTGAAGGATAGCCATCATTTAATGTAAAGATTTTTACAAGTAAGACAATAACCGTAGATAACAATAATAAGATTGATGCGAACACCGATGCTTCTTGCAACCCAAGTTTTAAGTATGGCTTTTATTTCGTTCAGCGTAGTCGCGCTGAGTGCGCCAAGCGATGCCCGGAAAACTCAATCGAGCATCCAGATAACATTAACCGAACAAGACCGGAAGCCGCGGTATCCGCCACCTGTGTCGGCTCTAACGTCGGGCAAGTCATGGATTGCCTAGTCGCCAAACAAGTCGGACTGGTTGCACATAAAGCGCAAAATGATAAACCCGCTGAGTTTTGGCTATTGGGTTCCAGTGTCGGCAGTTGTCAGGCAGTGACAGTGTCGACTTCTCAAGTGAGCCATCAAGTTGATTCGCAACCTATCGGCTCAACTCAAAATAATGTGGCGCTAGACAAGGAACAACAGATACAAATCGAAGCTACTTTAAAGCAAGCAAAATCCAAAGATAAAGACGAACGCGCAACCGCCCTTTACAACCTGGGGTTGCTCGGTCAAGGTGATAATCCTGAAATACGCAAGGCACTGGAAGAAGCGATTGCCGATCAAGACCCCAATGTCAGAACACAAGCCATTACCAGTATTATGCAACGTGAAGGCGAGGATACCCCTGATGGCTGTTGTGGGAAGTCTGAATACAGATATCCAGCTATTGCAACAAGCCCTGACAGATTCAGAACAAAGCATTCGCGACCTGGCGCAAAGCAAACTTGATGATATGGCTCGTAGGCAAGAAAGGCTGCAAAGATAAGTAAGGATATTGATGGCCCGAATAAAAAGGCAATCGCTGATAAGTAAAACATCAGCAATTGCCAACAGTTGGAGGCGAAAGCCACCAAGCCCAACCCAACATGTTGGGAAGTAAGAAAAAGCGCGATAAAAGACCTAATTTTTATCATGCTTTTAACCCAGATAACCTCGTCATGGGGTTATTTATTTTTATAAATGATTTGCGGTAAACCCGCGAGGAGCATTTTACAATGTTGTTATTAAATAAAAAAACCGTTTTGTTGACAGCCTCTGTGTTGTCAATCTCTGCATTTGCCGGATTGGCTTCGGCACATTGCTTGACCGGTAGAACGTTAGCTGCGGCAACGTCGGCTGTTGATTTGTATCGCGTCAAATGTTTTGACGATGGTCCAGGCAATGCCGATCACATTGATGCGCTAATCAATAACGAAGCGGGCGGCGCATCAGTAAGGGCGCAGATTGCAAGAGAGGGGTTCAGGCCATCAGGCATCTCGACAGATTCGACATCTGCTGCAACAAATTGTGCTGCCGCAACAAATATCACTCTTGACCCGAATGATCCCGTAACACAGCCCGGGACAACAGCGGTTAACGGCAACGGTGATTACAACATTCTTGTGAACAAAACGAGTTCTACCGCCAAAACTTATGGTCTTGTATTCCATTGCGAAACATCAGGTAACGTAGAAACTGGAACCAGCGAAGTCCACGCTGGCAGCGCAGCACCTGAACTGGCTGGGAACGCGGCATTAGGCGGTGATATAGATTTAATCATCGACCAATAAGCTTGGCGTTTAGCGCCCATATCTAAGATATGGGCGCTTCCAATTAGTTTTTTCAATTCAATAACGAGAGTAAAAATGTCAAGTATAAAGCGATTCAACTTGGTTTTTATAGTGCTTATTTTTTCAAATTCAATATCGGCAGCCTGCCTGACTGGCAGGACATTGGGTGCTGCAACTTATGCAGTTGACCTTTATCGAGTTCGTTGTTTCAACAATGGCACCGGAAATACTGATCGCTTAGTAGCTCTAGTAAACCTTGAGACAGGAGGAAGCTCAGTGCGGGCGCAAATTGCAAGTGAGGGCTTTGCTCCATCGGGCATATCTAGTGATACAACTAATGGCGCTACTAATTGCAGTGCAGTTCATACAATTGAACTTAATCCTTCTGCACAACAGGCAGGTGCAAGTGGAAATCGGTACTACAACATATTGGTGAATAAAACTGGTTCTACTTCTAAGGCTTACGGGTTAATTTTTTATTGTGAAACCACGTCGCATGTAGAAACGGGCGCAAGTGAAGTCATTTCAGGCAGTGCTGCCCCTGAACTGGCTGGAAACGCGGCTTTGGCGGGTGATATTGACTTACTCATTGACCAGTAAGTAAAAGCCGATGTCAGTCCACTTCCATAATTGACTGGCGTATAACCGCTTTTGAGGTTACCCGCCCTTGGTACGGAGTGGACGTTGTATCTGAAAAGTGTTCCAGGAAGAAAAAGCTGATAGGCCAATTTTATCTATCCTTCAAAAACAAGGCTGTATCACGGCTAAAATGAAAATAGCATGACAACCAAATTCAATTCAAAAACTACGCACTTATCCCTACATCGGTTAACCGCTGCCGCCCTCATCTTGCCCGGTTTGCTGCAACCCATTGCCAACGCCGCCGAGGATGATAGTGTAGACTTCCAGTATAGTCACTACCAGGAAGGCCGCCGCCAAATCGATTTATCCGTTGACATTTCTGATCCGGTAACGGGTAAACCGATAAAAACACCTATTCCCAGCAGACGCAACCCAATAGAAGTGGACAGTTTGCACGGCAGCGCAAGAATCAGCCTGTCCGATCGGGTTAAATTTGCGTTCAACTACACGGAAGATACGTGGTCGGGTGCAACGCCGATCGGTTCGGCGCCAACAAGCACCAGCGCTCATCACTCTACTTCGAACGGTAATGACCCGAATGGGCTTCCTATATTTGCGGGCGCTTCACCTTTTGCCACGTTGACCCAAACTTATGCGGACGATAACGGCAATGCTTACAAAAGAGTCGTTGATCCTGCCACCAGAGAAGTGTCGTATGTACCCGATCAAATTCAGCATGTCATGTCATACGCTTCACCGGAAACCCGCAAGCAAGGTGACTTCAAACTGGGTTATGAGTGGGACGAGGCGGCCATTACCATCGGCGGAGGAATTTCCCTCGAACGGGATTATGAATCGCGCTTTGCCAACTTGGGTGGCCGCATGGATTTCAACAACAAATTAACGACGGTTAATTTAGGGTTGAGTTATACCAACAGCGACATCAACGCGATACTGGATTCGCTGGGCTCGCATTATTTTGATTCCAGCAATTACGAAGGGCAAATTGATACGGACGAAAAAAATGGGCTGAAAACACTCCACGGCACCCGCCAAGATTGGACGACACATTTAAATTTAACGCAAGTGTTAAGCAAAGCCACGGTGGCCGATTTTGGCTTAGGTTACACCCGCAGCAGCGGCTTTTTGGAAAACCCCTATAAGCTGACTTGGCTGCTTTTTCAGCCAACGGACGGTTCTGGCCCCCAAGACTTACCGGACGGCATCAGTTTCTACAGAGGGAAAGCTGCCATCGAGCAGCGACCGGACATCCGCAACCAATGGAATTTGACTACAAAAATAACACAATACGTAGAACCGTTGGATGCCGCCTTACACCTTGGCTATAACTTTTTCAGTGATGACTGGGGAATAGATGCCCATACCTTCGATTTGGATTGGGTGCAACCAATAGGTTGGGGTTGGCAAGTGACACCGCGAGTCCGCTATTACAGCCAAGAGGCGGCAAATTTTTATACTCGTTTAGGAAGAGCAAACAAAATTGAAGGCATCAGTTTAATCATACCTCAAACCAGCTTTTCCAGCGATCAACGCCTTTCTGGTTACGGCACTTTGAGCGGGGGCTTGACCGTAAGCAAACAATTTGCCAAGGGCATCAGCATGGAAGCCGGATTTGAATATTATAGCCATCAAGGCAACTTAAAGCTGGGTGGCGGGGGTGAAGAGGATTTCGCCGATTTTGATTATTGGGTGGCGAATGCCGCCTTAAAAGTCAATTTTGATTCACTAGGCAAAGGCATATCTGGCATGGGCAACCACGCCCACCATCATGTACACCCGAACAATCCTGCCGGGGTGATGTTTGCCCATACCTTAGAGAAGGCGGGCGATATGATGATGGGATACCGCTTCATGCACAATCGACAGGCCGGAAATTTTTTGCATGGCGATAAGGCAGTCGCCCAAGATCAAATTATTGCGAAAAGCTGCCCTGGCTCAGTTCGCACCGACGACCAAGGCATAACTCATTTTGACGGCGGCTGTTCTCTTTTGCCAAAAGAGATGTCCATGAGTATGCATATGCTGGATTTGATGTACGCCCCTACCGACTGGTTGACCTTGATGTTAATGCCACAATTTGTCAACATGCAAATGCCATTGTCAATACCAGACAACATTGTAGTTGATGGCGGGCATCAACATGTGGCGCATCTCCATGAAAGCGGTGGTATCGGCGATACGGGTATGTATGCTTTGTTTAAGCTATTCGATCACCCCAATCACCACATCCATACGAGCCTTGGCTTCACTGCCCCTACGGGTGATGTAGGGATAAAACTGAAAGAAAGCTCAAAAAACCTTGACGGTGCTTACATTCATTACGGTATGCAACTCGGTAGCGGCACTTGGGATTTCAAGCCCAGCCTGACTTATTTGGGCAACATAGGCGATTGGAACTGGGGTGCACAGATACTGGGTACCAAGCGGATAGAAAGCAAAAACGCGTCCGGCTATGCCCTTGGCGATATATTTGAAGGCAGCGTCTGGGGCGGTTATGACATCACCCGCTGGCTGTCCGCTTCTGTTCGGGTGGCTTATACATGGCAAGACCGGCTCAAAGGAAGGTATCCACGCAGCACTCGAACTGACAACACCTTGGCTGTATGTAACAAAGCCGATTTTACATTTCAAGATGACACGGACGGGGATGGTATTGGCGATGGCCCTTTTTTATTCGATCAAGTTGGCTACAACCAGTGCCTTAACGATCTGAATATCGATATAAAGCGAAGAGATGCGGCGGATCGCCCTTCCCCCATGGATTTCCCACGTAACTACGGTGGGCAATATGTTGATCTTGGGTTAGGGCTAAGCGCAACTATTCCCGATAGCGCATTCGTAGGCAATCGCCTGAGCTTTGAATGGGTACAGCCAGTTTACACTGATGTCAACGGCTACCAGCTTGACCGCGACGGCGCGTTGTCGTTCACCTGGAGCTATGGGTTTTAGTTTCGCAAAACAATAAATCTCGAAGCCCTTTTTTCGGTGATGTGGTTACAAAACAATGTAAAACACTCAACCTTAGCCGACCATTCACCATTGAATGGTCGTTTCCAAAATTGATTATTCGTAACACAACGGGAACACCATGAAGACAAAATTAATCGCTTTAACAATGCTGTTGTTGTCCGGCTGCGCCGCGACAAACCCAACAACCCCGATGAATGTAGCGGGAGGTGTAACATCACAAGGCTCAGAAAAAAAAAGTGCCGACATAGCCAAACTAAGCTATGACCTTGGATTGCTCTACTTTGAAAACTTGCGTGACGGCAAATTAAAACTTGACCGAAAAGCCTATGAACAAGGTTTAACAGACGGCTTGGCAGGCAAGCTTTCTACGGTGTCTCGCACGACCAATGAAGGGCAAAAAGCGTGGCAAGCTTTGGCGGACTTAAGCGGCGAACAGCTAAAAAATGCAAACCTAACCGCTGGTCAAATTTTCCTAGAGATGAACAAAAACCGTAAAGGAATTATAACTTTGCCTAGTGGTTTGCAATATGAAGTGATTAAAGAAGGCAAAAGCCCGCATAAGCCTGCTTTGAACGATACGGTCGGCATCATTTATAAAATTGAAGGCATAGACGGCAGCGTAAAAATCGACAACCTAAGCCCGAAGACAAAAAAACTGTACGAAATACCGCTTTCGAAAATCATCAGCAAAGGCTGGCAAGAAGCCTTGCAACTAATGACGTTGGAAAGCAAGTGGCGTTTGTATATTCCAGGTGAAATTGCTTTCGGTGAAAAGGGTTTAGGCGAAAAAGGCATCATGCCCAATGAGGCTTTAATTATTGATTGTTTACTATTGGATATAAAAATCAATCAGTGATTTAGAGTGCGTTGTAACCGCCTTTGGTCGAATACCCGTTGATTCACACTGTACGACCTTCTTGTCCATTTGCCCATAAACACGCCATTTTTAATGACGTGACAAGATAACCTTGAACGAGAGCAACTTGATGAAGCCAATTAGTTTACCTTTTACGACATTAATGCTTATTTCCATTTTAATGTTAACTGCTTGCGCCCCTGTGCAACCCTGGGAGCGCGGCAATTTGGCAAAGTCGCAGATGGCATTAGACCCATATCCCTTGCAAAGTGCGTTACGGGCGCACAACTATGGCAGCCGGGAAGCGGCGGCGGGCGGCAATGCGGCGCAAGGGGGGGGGTTGTGGCTGCTATTAACAAGTTAATTTTTGTTGGGTGAGCTATGCGTACCAAGAGTGTTACGACTGGTGCGAATAGCGCATCCTACACAAACCCTCTACACCCTCAATTCGATTTTTATCCAGTTTTACGAAGTCAATAGCCTTGGCGTATCGTACCGGTTAGCGTTGAGAACAATCGATACTTATCCGCCGCACTTCTTCTCCCAACTTCAACGCCGTCAACTGCCCGCCCCACAAACAACCGGTATCGATACCGTAACAGCGGTTGTCTTCGTAAAAACCGAGGCTTGACCAGTGTCCGAATACGATTTTTTTATCGAATTTTTTTCGGTTAGGTACATTAAACCAGGGCATTAATGTATTCGGTTGAGAACCCGGCGGGCCGTTAAAGTTAAAATCCAGCCGTCCTTCTTTATCGCAATAGCGCATACGGGTAAAGCAATTGATGATAAATCGTAAACGTGAAGTGCCGCGCAACAGCGGCGACCATATATCGGGCTTGTCGCCATACATAGCTTTTAATAAAGTCTTGTAGTGCGTAGCGCGAAGTTCTCTTTGAACGATTTCAGCCATTCTTTGGGTTAGGTTAAAATCCCATTGCGGCGGAATGCCGGCATGAACCATGCAAAAATGCTCATTGTGATGAAATAGCGGTCGATGTCGTAACCAATCGATTAATTCATCCCGGTCCGGCGCAAGTAAAACTTGAGTAAGCGCTTCTTTTTTATTGGTCGACGGCGATGCACAGGCCGCAGCTAGTAAGTGTAAATCATGATTTCCCAAGACGGAAACTGCGGAGTCGCCCAAGCTTTTAATATATCTTAGCGTTTCCAACGATTTCGGTCCACGATTGACCAGATCGCCGACAAACCAAAGCCGATCGTTGTGTTCGTTGAAGCCGATAGCGTCTAATAGACGTAATAGCTCATCGTAGCAACCTTGCACATCGCCAATCGCATAGAGAGCCATCGAGTTAATGTAACGTTCTTGGAATGGATAAGGTGAATTTAGGAATAGGCGCGTTAAAATTAACGCCTTCATCGGAAATCATAGTGTATTGACCTTGCATGGTGCCAACCGGTGTTTCTAACATGGCGCCGCTCGTATAACGGAACGATTCGCCGGGCTTTAAATAAGGTTGTTCGCCGATGACGCCTTCGCCGCGAACTTCCTGGATTTTGCCGTTGGAGTCGGTAATCAGCCAGTGCCGGTTCAACAACTTGGCTGGCACTAAACCGACATTGGTAATAGTTATCGTATAGGCAAACACATAACGGCTTTCGTCCGGCGAGGATTGCGCTTCGATGAAATGGGGCATTGCCTCAACTAATATTTTGTTTTTTTCGGGCATTATCGGATCATATATGTAATTTGTTAATTGGCTGGCATTTTATCGCAATTTGCGCCGAAAAATAATTCACTCACTCTAAGCGACACAGGATTACGACATTGCATATTCATATTTTAGGTATTTGCGGAACCTTTATGGGCGGGCTGGCATTGATCGCGCGCGAATTAGGCTATCAGGTTTCGGGCTCGGACCAAAATGTTTATCCGCCCATGAGTACCCAATTGGAAGAACAGGGCATCCGTTTGATGGAAGGCTATAAAGCGGAGAATCTGGCGATAAAACCGGATTTAGTCATCATCGGCAATGCGCTCTCGCGCGGCAATCCTGAAGTTGAAGCCGTGCTTAATCAGGGAATTCGTTATGTCAGCGGCCCGCAATGGCTGTCCGAAGCCGTTTTGCAAAATAAATGGGTATTAGGAGTTGCCGGCACCCACGGGAAAACCACAACCACCAGTATGTTGAGCTGGATACTTGAGCATCAAGGTTTAAAGCCCGGCTTTCTTGTCGGCGGTATTCCCATGAATTTCGGTATTTCCGCGCGTTTGGGCGAATCCGACTTTTTTGTGATTGAAGCCGACGAATATGATTCCGCCTTTTTCGACAAGCGTTCAAAATTCGTGCATTACCGGCCTCGCACGGCGATTTTGAACAATCTGGAATACGATCATGCCGATATATTCCCAGACCTGGACGCCATCAAAAAGCAGTTTCACCATTTAGTTAGGACGGTTCCCGGTGAAGGTTTGATTATCAGCCCGGCTTGCGAAACGAACATCGACGATGTCCTAGCGATGGGCTGCTGGACGCCGCTAGCAAGAACATCCATCAACGGTCAAGCGCAATGGAATGCCGAGCTGGGTATAGCTGACGGTAGCCGGTTCAAGGTTTGTGTTGATGCTGTTGAACAAGGCGTTGTCGATTGGGAGCTTACCGGAAACCATAATGTTTACAATGCCATGTCTGCTATTGTTGCCGCCAAACATGTCGGGATCTTGCCGAGCGCCGCGATTGAGGCGTTAGCGGCCTTTAAAAACGTTAAACGGCGAATGGAAGTGATCGCCAGGATCAACGGCGTAACACTCTACGACGACTTCGCGCATCACCCAACTGCCATCGAAACCACCTTGGACGGCTTGCGGAAGCAGGTCGGCAGCGAACGCATCATTGCCATCGTAGAGCCGCGTTCAAACACCATGCGTTTGGGCGTTCACACCGAAAGCTTGGCACGCTCCTTACACACAGCTGATCAGGCCATTTTGTACCAGCCGGACAATTTGGGCTGGGATTTAAGCGGTCTTAAGCAATACGCGCATAATATCGAAATTTGCAGCAGTCTCGACGACATTATCGCCAAACTGAAACTAGAAGCGAATAATGGCGGGCATTTTGTGTTGATGAGTAATGGTAGTTTTGGGGGGATTTATCAGCGTTTGCAGGAAGTCTTAAGACAAAGTTAGAGCATTGCAAGTCAAAAGATGATCAGAGCTCAACAATCTTAACGAAAATGAATGCGAGAATAGTAATATTTCTTTCATAATTTTTTACATTTTTAACTAAATCTGTCATTAACGGGAGACCGCTGTATCATGAGGTTTTGGATAAAGGGTTAACCCTTCATTCACTCTCACAAGTGTATTTTGTAGGATGGTGACACAAGGCTTTTATTTAACCTGCGTCATCATAGTGTTTATTAAGCCGATTTATTTTCCGCTTCGGCTCGTCAGACCAACCGTGTCAATTACCTTATTCAAAAGGAGCCAGCTTATGGGCAGAGTAATCATCTTTGTTATTACCGGTCTTTTCTTATCACTTATTGCCCATGCCAAGCCATTATCTCCTGAACAAGTTCCAGACCCTTTAAAACCTTGGGTCGATTGGGTGTTGCAGGATCAGCCCGAATTCGATTGTCCTTTTATCTATAACAGTTACGAACAGAAACGTTGTAGTTGGCCTAGCCGGTTAGATCTTGATTTTAGCGCTACTAAAGGCTTATTTTCGATTAGCTGGAATGTTTATAAGGAAAACTGGATAACCTTACCGGGCGATCAGAAACATTGGCCGCAAAATGTTACAGCAAATAATAAGGCAGTGTCCGTGCTGGACCGAAACGGCATACCAAGCATTAAATTAACGGCGGGTATTTACCAAATCAAAGGCGAATTTTTTTGGGATACGATTCCCGAAAGCCTCGGTATACCGGTAGATTCTGGGCTAATCGGATTAATTATCAAAGGCGAAACGATTTCAACGCCCAGCATCAGAGACGGACAACTGTGGCTAACGGAAAACGACATCGGCCAAAAAAAGCCGGAGAATAGCCAGAATAGCTTGGATATTCAGGTGTTCCGAAAAATTACCGATGACGTTCCCATGCAAATAACGACGCGTTTGGTGCTCGAAGTATCGGGCGAACAGCGGGAAGTTAAGCTTGCCAAACCCGTACTTAACGATTTTATTCCCTTGAGCTTACAAAGTCCGTTGCCGGCGCGAATCGAACCGGATGGCCGGTTATTGGTGCAACTTCGCCCCGGACGTTGGCAACTCGATATTGAAGCCAGAAACGCTAAAGAAACTACTGTCATTCCGCTAACCGTAAGTAGTGTGGACTGGCCGGATTCGGAAATCTGGACAGTCGATGCCCGCCCCGATTTACGAGTCGTTGAGGTTGATAAGCTTGCACCGATCGACCCCAGTCAGACGAATGCGCCCGATGAATGGCGGCATTTACCGACGTATAAGGTCAATGCTGGCGAAGCAATGGCATTTAAAGTTATCCGGCGCGGCGATCCTGAACCGGAGCCGAATCAGTTAACGATCAACCGAAAGCTTTGGTTGGATTTCGACGGTGCCGGATATACCGTTAACGACACCATTTACGGCAAAATGACAAAAGGCTGGCGACTGGATGCTTTGCCGGAAACAAAATTGGGTAAAGTGAGCCTCGACGGGAAAAGCCAATTAATAACGTTAAGTACCGAATCGAGCAAAGAAGGTGTAGAGGTCAGGAAAGGCGCCATTGCATTAGAGGCCGACAGCCGTCGCATCGGCGATATTGGATCGATCGGCGCGGTGGGTTGGGAGCAACATTTCAATCAAGTCAATGCGGAATTAAATTTGCCGCCGGGCTGGCGCTTGCTCGCCGCAAGCGGAGTCGATAACGTTCCCGATAGCTGGATCGCGCGCTGGACCTTGCTGGATTTGTTTTTGGTCTTGATCGCCGCACTGACTACCAGCCGTTTATTCAGCCGGCCTTGGGGTGTTTTCGCCTTGGCGACCTTAGTTTTAACCTGGCACGAGCCGGAATCGCCGCAGTATGTTTGGTTGAATATTCTGGCGGCAACCGCATTGTTGAAGGTTCTGCCTCAGGGTAAATTTTTTACGGCGGTTATGTGGTATCGGCATGTGTTTTGGCTGGTTTTAGTCATGATTGTAATTCCGTTTATGGTCAATCAGATACGGACCGGACTGTATCCGCAATTAGAATATCAATGGCAGGATTTTTACATGCCGGTCACACCGGCCGCTGCTCCGCCGGCGGCAGTCAATGAAGCCGTGTCGACGATGGATGGAGCAGCGCCGGACGTTATGCAAGAACAAGAGCTGGCTAAACCTATCGCGCCGCAAAGTAAGCGTGCTTATGCGAGCGGTGCATTAAACCGATCTACTTACAAAAGTAAAGAAGAGGATTTTAGCCGTTACGATCCCGATGCCAAAGTACAAACCGGACCCGGCTTACCGCAATGGCTGTGGCATAAGATTCATCTTTCCTGGAACGGTTCGGTTGATGCGCAGCAGAAAATGACGCTATGGTATCTTTCTCCGGCAATGGTGATGCTGCTCAATTTTCTTCGTGTCATCTTAGTCTTTGTGCTTGCTCTGTTGATGTTCGGTCTGGTTGAAAAGATCAAATTCAATTTTAAAGCATTTTCGGCGCCAGCCTTAGTGTGGTTCTTGCTAGTTCCGTTGCTGGCAATCCCAACACAAAAAGCGTATGCGGATTTCCCGTCGAAAGAAGTATTGGATGAACTGAAATCGCGTTTACTGGAAGCCCCCGATTGCCTGCCGAACTGCGCCCAAATGCCGCGGATGCAGGTCGCGATAGACGACAAGGTTTTAGCAGTTACTTTGCAGATTCATGCTCAACAAGCGGTTAATGTGCCGTTGCCAGCTTCTTACGAGCAATGGTTTCCGAATGAAGTGACGATCGACGGCAAAGACGCAGCCGGTTTGTATCGTAGCGAAAACGCATTGTGGTTGAATTTAACAAAGGGCGAACATGAAGTGATACTTCGAGGAACATCGCCGCAGTTGGCTAGTTTTACACTGCCGCTTCCTTTAAAACCGGGGTATGTGAGTGTATCGGCAGACAATTGGGACATCGTCGGAATCCAAGAGAACGGTCAAGTTGACAATCAACTGCAATTTAACCGAATCAGTAAAGCTGTAGCGCAAGGACAAAATGTAAAACTTGCGCCGGGTTTATTGCCCCCTTTTGTCAAAATTGAAAGAACCTTACAAATCGGGTTGGACTGGCGGGTAATTACCCAAGTGATCAGATTGTCGCCAGCCGATTCGCCCATCGTGCTACAAGTTCCTGTTGTGCCGGGCGAGCTGGTGACAACTCCCGGCATTCATGTCAAAGATGGGAAAGTCGAAGCCAATCTGCCCGTGCAACAATCGGTTCTTCAATGGGAATCGACGCTGGAGAAATCCGGAACAATTGAATTAACGTCCGCGGATACCAGTCAGTGGATAGAAGTCTGGAAAGCCGATGTGAGTCCCGTATGGCATATCGAAAGTACGGGAATCACGGTAAAGCACTTGAACGACGATGGGCAATGGTTACCGGAATGGCACCCTTGGCCGGGTGAAAAATTGAGTCTAAAGATTACAAGACCGTCTTCGCTGGAAGGTCAAACCTTAACCATCGATAGCAGCCGATTAGCAATCAGACCGGGTAAACGGTCGCAGGATGCGGACCTAGCACTGAGTGTAAGAAGTTCGCAAGGTACCCAACACACGTTAACACTACCGGAAAATGCCGTATTACAAACCGTAACGATTGACGGACAGGCACTTCCGTTACGGCAAGAAGGCCGTAAGCTTACCTTGCCCATTAATCCTGGCAAACAGGAAATCGCCTTAAGCTGGCAGGAGCCGGATGAAATATCAACGATCACGCGTACCCCGGTTATTAATTTAGGCCAAGCAAGCGTCAATACGCGACTTAATGTCGGTTTAGGTCAGGACCGTTGGGTGTTGTTTGTATGGGGTCCTAAACTCGGTCCGGCTGTATTATTCTGGGGTGTGTTGGCGGTCATTGTTTTGCTGGCGATAGGATTGGGTAAAGTACAACTTACCCCATTAAAGCACTGGCAGTGGTTTTTATTATTACTCGGTCTAAGCCAAGTCCCGATAGAATCGGCCTTATTGGTAGTGGCTTGGCTGATGCTGTTAGGTTGGCGCGCGCAAAGACCCGATAATACTTTTGGGTATTTTAATGTTCTGCAAGTCATGCTGGGGTTGCTCACTGTTTTTTCGTTGGCGATCTTGATTTTCGCCGTCGAGCAAGGTCTGCTCGGTGGAACGCCCAATATGCAGATTGCAGGAAATCAATCGTCGGCCTTCGACTTAAACTGGTATCAAGATAGAAGTCCGGCGGAATTACCTGTCGCAACGGTTGTTTCTGCACCGCTGATGGCGTATCGCCTCTTAATGCTGGCTTGGTCGTTTTGGCTGGCAGCTTCATTGCTTAACTGGTTGAAATGGGGATGGAGTTGTTTTTCTACCAACGGGTTGTGGAATAAAAAAATACCGAAAGATCAGGCTAAGAATACCGATATGCCGAATTGAACGAACATCATTTAATAAGGCAGTTTCGCGCTCTATAGTTCAGCAGTATTTACATTTAGAGATGCAAGTTATTCTGTATCAATAAAACTTGAGTCTAGACTTTATGGAGAATCGCGAATGAAGAAATATCTGAAACGGATTTGAAAAAATTTGGCTCTATGTGAATTTAAGTGGGTAATTTATTTCAATAAGCAAACGTTTTCCCGTTCGTCCTGAGTGTGTCGAAAGATGGACAAAAAAAGTTTACGACACCACTTAAGGTAGGAACTTTTTAGAAAGGTCTGTTTTTATAAATTGCCGTATGGCCCACAGTAAATCCATTCATGCCCTTCGGCTTCGCTCAGGAGAGCGTTCGACTAGGCTCACTCACCATGAAAGGATTTATACTTTTACGGAGTGCCATAAAGCCTTATTGTCCTTGTATTACCCACTATTGATCACATATTAACCAAAAGTTTTAACAGTAGGCAGGGCAAACAAAATATTGGCTGTATAACGGGGATGTTTTGATTTACATCCTTTAAATGTGAGCCCAAGCTCGTGGATGATTAAAGACGAAGAAAAAAAGCAACACTTCCATGTGTTACTTCGAGTTTTTCGTTAAAGAGAAAAACTGGTTTTATCTAATAACGTTATGGCCGCGATTACTCATACATTGATTGTAGGCATTACGGAATCTATCTTCAGCCGTAAACCCTTGTTTTGCTGCTCCGCCTAAACCGCCGGCTGCCGCGCCGATGGCTGCACCGGCTGCCGGATTGCCGGTAAACGCACCGACTACGGCACCGCCTGCTGCACCGACCAAACCGCCGACGCCTGCACCGATAGCCGTTTCCTTAGCGGTACCGCCGGCAGACTGTTCTTCGAGTTGTTTACACTCGGCGATGTCTTGGTTTAGGCGGTAGGCGTTCGGGTCGTTGTAAGTATCTACAGTCGGCTGGTACCCGCCGTAGGAATAACACGCTGTCAACATCAAAGTGCCGATAACGATTGTGCTAATCTTTATTGCTTTCATTTTACTTCCTCATTAATAAGTTAATTTTGAACGGTTACGTATAGATTAAATAAACGTCCATGAATGTTGGCTGAATATGTTAAATAGCCTATAGCATTACGATTAGGAATCCCTTAAAACCTTAAGCGGCGGAGTGTTAACAACACGATTTACACCCCAGCACCCCGCCAACCCCACCGAGAACGCGCCGATTATTGGTAGGGCGTACCATAAGTACGAAGACGGACGATAGTCCATATTGAGCGCTTTCGCATAGAGGGCATAAAGCAGGCTTTCCGATAAGATAACGGCAAAAACGCCGGAAATTAAACCGAGCGTAAAAAACTCGATGATGTGCATCGTTCGTAACAAGGACCGGTTGGCTCCAAAGGTTCTAAGCAACGCGCTTTCGTAGATGCGGTTATCCAAAGTCGAATAAATTGCCGAAAATAACACGGTAAATCCGGCTAGCAGCGCAAAGTAAAGCAGGTAATTAATGGCTGCCGTCAGTTGTGTTAAAATGGTTTTAAACTGCTTTAATATTAAGTCCACTTCCAATATCGTCATCGCAGGATATTTTTTTATCAATGCATTCAAAAACGTCTTTTTACTCTCGGGAAGATAAAAACTGGTAAGAAAAGTTCCGGGGAACGACTCCAGTGTACCCGGCGAAAATATCATATAGAAGTTCGGTTTCATGGTTTCCCACTGCAACGATCTGATGCTGCTGACCGTAGCCGTCAATTCTTGACCGCCAACAACAAACATTAAACGATCGCCCAATTTTATTTTTAGGCTATCGGCTAATTTCTGCTCCACTGAAACCTCGTTTTTACTGGTAGCCGTCCACCAGCTTCCTGCTATGATTTTATTATCGTCAGGGAGATTGTTTGTGTAAGTTAGGCTGAGTTCTCTATGGGTTGCGCTTTCGCCTTGCGAGTCCTTACTGACAATTTTCTGAACCGGTTCGCCGTTGATCTGCGTCAGTCTTCCTCGAATAATCGGAAAGAAACGGCTACCGGCAATGTTTTCGCTTTTGAAATCGGCATGCAGCGATTCCATTTGATCGGGAAAAATATTGAGGGCGAAATGATTAGGCGCTTGTTCCGGTAATTGTTTATGCCAATTTTCGATAAGGTCGTTACGTACCGTAAAACTTAACGCCATTGCTACCAACGTGATAGTAAAGGCAAGTATTTGGGTAATCGTCGCACGACTATTTCGGAATAAGCCTTGTAACCCGAAGCGCCAATTCAAACTTAAACGCGGTATTAGACGCTGAACCGACTTGAGGACGAAATAAATCAGAATCCCCAGCACTATTAAGAGCAAAACGCCTACTATGAAAATGATAGCGGTCATGTTGAGATCTTGCGTATAGCGCCAGATCAATACTCCGATGATGCCCATAGCGGAGCCGTAAACCAGCCACGCACTGGCCGGTAAGGGTTCTAAATCGCGGCGTAAAACGCGAGCGGGGGAAACGCGTTTAAGCTGGAGTAACGGCGGCAATGAGAAACCGATCAACACGGTAATACCGGTAAGCAATCCGAAAAAAACAGCCAGCCAGCTAGGATTGGAAACCGTTTGCGGTAATAAATTTCTTAATAGCTTAAAAAGGAGTTCTTGGACTACCCAGCCAAGCGCACAGCCTGTCATGCTGGTTATTAACCCTAAGAATAGAAATTGGGTGATGAATATCCGAAGTACGTCGTTTTGTTTACTGCCCAAACAACGCATGATCGCGGTTGCGTCCAGGTGGCGTTCGACATAGCGCCGTGTCGCCATTGCAATAGCCACTCCCGAGATAACGATGACGACGATGGTTGATAAGCCTAAATAACGTTCGGCGCGATCCAGTGCCGAACCCAATTCTGGACGATCTTCATGGATATCCAGAATACGCTGGGCTAGATTGAGTTGCGGCTTAACCCAGGCTTTAAATTCGGATAACGGCGATTGATTGCCGCTGAACAAATAAAAATAATGGACATGGCTTCCGGGCTGGACAATACCGGTTGCGTCCAAGTCTTGCTTGTTCATCATCAGGCGGGGCGAAAGGCTGTAGAGGTCGCCCTGCTTGTCAGGTTCGTAGGTTATGATTTTGGTAATCAACAGCTTCTTTTCGCCGATGGTTACAGGGTCACCGATGTTGAGTTTTAAAGCCGATAAAATCCGTTTATCGACCCAGGCCTCTCCCGGTTTAGGACCTTTCCGTTCAATCGTCTCGGTGGCGTAATCCGTTTTCGTAGACTTCAAAAAACCACGCAAAGGATAGTTATCGCTGACAGCTTTTACTCCTGCCAGCAGTAGTTCGTCATGTTCCATTAAAACACTAGAAAACTCGGCGGTTTGCGCTTCCGATAAATTCAGTTCGACCGCTTTATTCAACCACGCCTCGGAAATAACGGCGTGACTGGTAATAACCATATCGGCTGCCAAGAATTCAGCTGTTTGGTCGGTCATGGTGCGTTCCAGACGGTCGGAAAACAACGTAATGGCAGTAGAACAGGTAACTGCAATCAACAGCGCCAAGAATAAAATGGTCAATTCGCCTGCGCGGCTATCTCGCCATAATAAGCGCATCGCTAGAGCGAAAGAATTCACAACAATCTCCCGGCAGATAAACGGATAATCCGGTTGCAACGATTGGCTAACTGTTGGTCGTGTGTTACTAATATCAGGGTCGTGTTGTTTTCCTGATTCAACTGAAACAATAGATCGATCACCATTGCACCGGTATTGCTGTCAAGATTACCGGTCGGCTCGTCGGCAAATAATAGCGTCGGTTGAGTCACGAATGCGCGCGCCAGCGCCACCCGTTGCTGTTCGCCGCCGGAAAGCTGTCGTGGCGTATGGCTGATTCGTTTTGACAAACCTACTCGATTTAATAAGGTTACGGCGTAGTCTTTTGCATGTTTATCGCCCCTTAATTCGAGCGGTAGCATGACATTTTCGAGCGCCGTTAGGCCCTGAAGCAATTGAAACGATTGAAAGACAAACCCGACCAATCGATTTCGCATCATCGCTCTGCCGTCTTCATCCATACCGGTCAAGGATTTTCCATCAATTAAAATAGAGCCGGAAGTCGGCGTATCGAGTCCGGCTAACAAACTGATTAAGGTCGATTTGCCGGACCCGGATTCACCCACAACAGCAATGCTTTGCCCCTTTTCGATTTCTAAATGAATATTCGACAAAATATGCAACGTTCCGTCGGTTGTCTTCACCGATTTGCCTAAGTTTTCAGTTACAATGATAGTTCTTGAATTATCGGTATTCGTCATGCTCAGGTTAGTGGTTGCTTGTGTGATTTCATTAGTATCCGTGTCTGCAATGGGGAAATCAATCGTCGTGTTGGGCGACAGCATAAGTGCGGCTTACGGCATTGAAGTGAGACAAGGCTGGGTTGCGTTGGTTCAGCAAAAACTTCAAGAATCGCACAAGGACTATGCCGTCAACAACGAAAGTATCAGCGGCGATACCAGTGCCGGCGGATTAGCACGGATCGATAACATACTGTTGCGGCATAAGCCAGAGATCGTTATCGTCGAGTTGGGCGCCAATGACGGATTGAGAGGGCTGTCGCCTGCTATTCTAAAAAGCAATCTTGCAGAAATCATTAAGCGTATTCATAAATCCGGCGCTAAAGCGTTATTGCTCAGTATGCGAATTCCGCCTAATTACGGCAAACGGTATACCGAGATGTTTTACAATATCTACCCGGACTTAGCTAAAGAACAAAAAATACCTTTTGTGCCTTTTATTCTTGAAGATATTGCCTTAGCTAAAGAATTGATACAACAGGACGGCCTGCATCCCAATGAAAAGGCGCAAGGGATGATCGTCGAAAAAATATGGCCGCATTTAGAGAAACTATTAAAATAAAAACGAATACGAAAGGAGATTTACGACTATGCAACTGACTTTGGAAAAAGCCAACAAAATCATCAATACCGCTACTCAAAAAGCGAGAACGTTAAATATGGCACCGTTGACGGTCGTCGTACTGGATGCCGCCGGACATCTCAAAGCGTTGCAAAGGGAAGACGGTGCCACAGTGATCCGGCAGCAAATTGCCACTGCTAAGGCGTGGGGGGCAGTAAACATGGGAATATCATCGCGAAGCTTAGCCGCTGTTGCCGAACACCGACCCGATTTCATGAATGCTTTGATCGGCCTTTCTGAAGGAAAAATTATGCCGGTTCCCGGCGGCGTATTAATTCGAGATAAAGGCAATAACATTTTGGGTTCGGTCGGAATCAGCGGTGATTCTTCGGAGCAGGATGAACGGTGTGCGATTGCGGGGATTGAAGCGGCAGGGTTTGTGGCTGGCGTATAAATTGCCTACAAGTCGGTCAATGTGCTTTGGGCGATTTTTTCGTGTCTTTCAATAGCGATTATTCGAATTATTTACAGATTTTTTAATGACGTCATTCCGGCAAGGATTGCCGGAATTTATATTCAACGATGTAAAAAGAAATTGCTAAATTGATTGCTGCCGAAAACAAAAACCGGTCATCTCTCCAAAAAATTCCTCAGCAAATCATGTCCATGCTCGGTCAAAATCGATTCTGGGTGGAATTGGACGCCCTCAATATCCAAAGTCTTATGGCGTACCCCCATAATTTCGTCGATGTTACCCTGTTCGTCTTGCGTCCAGGCGGTAATTTCAAGGCAATCGGGCAAAGTACTTTGTTCAATCACAAGGGAATGGTAGCGCGTTGCGGTAAACGGATTGGTCAGTCCTTTAAATACACCTTGATCTTGATGGTAAATTTGAGAGGTCTTGCCATGCATAATGCTTTTGGCATGGATGATATTGCCACCAAAGGCGTAACCGATGCTTTGATGACCTAAGCAAACGCCTAAAATGGGCTTACGTCCGGCAAACTTCAAAATGGCTTCCACTGAGACACCCGCTTCTTTCGGGGTGCATGGACCGGGCGAAATAACAATTTTTTCTGGATTCAATGCGGCAATATCGTCTACTGTCGCCTGATCGTTACGGACAACGGTGACATCCGCACCGAGTTCCCCAAAATATTGCACTAGGTTGTAGGTAAACGAATCGTAGTTGTCGATCATTACAACGTTCATTCTGCAACCTCGATTGACTCGCTATCCAAACCGGCTTCCGCCATACTCACAGCACGGAAAACGGCGCGGCCTTTATTCATCGTTTCATCCCATTCATTTTGCGGGATTGAGTCGTACACAATCCCGGCGCCTGCTTGAATATGCAACATATTGTCTTTGATAACGGCAGTCCGAATTGCAATGGCGGTATCAAGATTGCCGGACCATGCAATGTAACCCACTGCACCGGAATAAACGCCGCGCTTCACCGGCTCCAATTCGTTAATGATTTCCATAGCGCGGATTTTCGGTGCGCCGCTGACGGTTCCCGCCGGAAACGTTGCCGCCAGTACATCGAACGCATTTTTGCCTTTTTGCAATTGCCCGCATACGTTGGAAACGATGTGCATGACATGCGAATAGCGTTCCACGATCATTTTATCAGTCAATTGCACGGTGCCGATTTCAGCAACGCGTCCGGTATCGTTCCGTCCCAAATCGATCAGCATCAAATGTTCGGCGATTTCTTTGGGATCGGCTAATAAGTCTTGCTCAAGCTCGAGATCATGCTCGGGTGTCGTACCTCGACGGCGCGTTCCGGCGATGGGCCGCACGGTAACCAAATCGTCTTCCAGCCTGACAAGAATTTCCGGCGACGAACCGACCACATGGAAATCGTCCAAATCCAAATAAAACATGTATGGCGAGGGATTTAAACAACGTAGTGCACGGTATAAATTCAATGCGGCGCCCGTGTAAGGAATCGACATGCGCTGCGATAACACGACCTGCATGATGTCGCCGTCGGTGATGTATTCTTTAGCTTTCAGTACGGCATTTTTAAAGCCGTCTTCCGTAAAGCCAGAAACAAAATCAGATTCCTTAACGTAAACCGGCTTCTTTTGTCGAGTCGGCTCCGCTTTCAATTCGCGCAGTTTTTTTGCCAAATCGTTTAGCCGGATCACTGCATTTTCATACGCATGATCGTCTTCCGGATTCGCGTGGGTCAACAACAACATTTTGCCGGACAGGTTGTCGAATACCAAGATTTCTTCCGAAACCATCATTAGAATGTCGGGGCATTTTAAAGGATCGGGCTTATTTTCCGCTTTTAGGCGCGGTTCAATATAAGTGATGGTCTCATAGCCGAAGTAACCGACCAAGCCGCCGTTAAAACGCGGCAACTCGGCAATATCCGGCACGTTATACCGCGCTTTAAAGTCTTCAATCCACTCCAGCGGATTTTCATGTTGGACGCTTTCTACGATGTGACCGTCATTTTCCAAAGTGATCGAATTACCGTTGACTTTGACAATGGTTTTGCAAGGCAAGCCGATAATCGAATAACGCCCCCATTGTTCACCGCCATGCACCGATTCGAATAAATAGGAATACGGGCCGTCGGCGAGTTTTAGATAAGCGCTCAACGGCGTATCGAGATCGGCTAACACCTCGCGACAAACCGGAATCCGGTTGTAGCCTTGTCTGGCGTAGTTGTTGAATTGTTCGGGGGTCATGAGGGTATAGTTAAAAGATCAAATCATGTAGGTTAGGTTTGATGAACAACCACTTTAGTCAACGGGGCGATTTGAATGTTCTGTTAAGATTGCTGTTTGCTTGGCGAATTCGAGCATTGCTCGAAGCGCCTGATTAACATCTGCTGAGTTATGAAAAACAGCAGCAACATCGGGTTCAAGTACAACAACATTCGAACTTTCGACATACTGGCGGTAATATTTGCCCCGTACGGCTTTAGAAAAGTCGAAATCGTATTCGGTTCTTAATTCATCTTGGGATTCTTCAGCATTCATACGTTTTTCTCTCATTAGCAGTGGCTAATCTTGCACTAATAATTCGGATTTCCTCAACACTTTCGGTATGGGCGACAACCAGCAATCGTCCAGCGCATGACAAGCCTACGGTAATCAAACGAGTTTCTCCAGTAGAGTGATCGGTATCAGGGAAGGTTCCGGCCAAAGGATCGCCAAAAACGGTGGTTGCTTCATTGAAGTCCACCCCGTGTTTTTGTCGGTTGCTTTCGGCTTTGGCAGGATTCCATGTGAATTTCAAAAATTTTTCTCTGTAAGGGATGTAGGTTGGATTAGATGCGCAAAACAACTAAGTTTTAACCAGGCACGAGAGTTAAGGCGCGTCGTAACCCAACCTTCCAACTAAATCCAACCTACAGGGCAATTTAAGATTGTTGCTATCTTGTATAGTTATAGTCAACAACCTTGTCGCCTGAAAAAATAATAATCAATAACTTGTTTGTTGGCTTTTCTCTGATTAAACCAAAAGTCGAAGCTTGCTGGTAACTTTTAGCGTACGCATCAGTAAACTGGTATGTCCATGTTTCCATACCAGTTGTTGTGGAAACTGAATGGGGTTCGCCAATATTTTGTCGAATCTGTTCTTTGGTAGTTTTATTTTTTTGAATGGATGATACGTACGAATCATTAAAATCATTTCCTATGTCCATGGAATGGCATCCTAAAATGGTAAAAAAAAATGCCATACTAAATAAAATGATTAAACGTCTATTCATAAAATCCTCCTATAAAAGCTATTACATGTAAGAACTTATATTTCAACCAACCTTAGCCATCTCAGCCCGCATTTCGTCGATAATCGCTTTATAATCCGGTTTACCGAAAATTGCTGAACCAGCAACAAACGTATCCGCACCAGCAGCTTTAATCGCGCCGATGTTGCTGCCGTTGACGCCGCCATCGATTTCCAGACGGATATTAAAACCGCTGTCGTCGATGCGTTTTCTGACTTCGCGCAGTTTGCCTAATGCGGAAGGGATAAACGATTGACCACCGAAGCCGGGATTGACCGACATCAACAGGATCATGTCGATTTTGTCCATGACGTAATCAAGATAATGCAGCGGCGTACCTGGATTGAACACCAAACCGGCTTTACAGCCGTTGTCTTTAATTAGTTGCAAAGTACGATCGATATGGATGGATGCTTCTGGGTGAAAAGTAATAATGGATGCGCCGGCTTTGGCGAAATCCGGTACGATGCGGTCTACCGGCTCGATCATTAAATGCACGTCGATAGGGGCTGTTACGCCGTGTTTGCGTAAAGCTTCGCACACCAATGGCCCGATGGTCAGGTTAGGTACGAAATGGTTGTCCATGACGTCGAAATGGACAATATCCGCACCGGCGGCCAAGACGTTATCGACTTCTTCGCCTAATTTCGCAAAATTAGCGGACAAAATAGAAGGGGCAATCCAGTTTTCGTTCATTGTTATCTCCTCGTGCAAGTTATTTATTCGTAAAATGGCGCAATTATATCTTGTTTTTGCGTATTCGGCTTCGTTATACAATAGGGAAAACTCTATCTTACCGGAATTCTTGCAGATGAAATTAGTCACGTTTAGCCATAACAATTTTTCGCGTTTCGGTGCGGTCATAGGTGATGAGGTTGTCGATGGCGTCGGCGAATTCGACCTTCCGTCAGCGATGGTTAATTTTATCTCTGCCGGAGACGCTGCGATTTCATCCATGCAAAAAAGGATAGCGGGCGGAAAGCACCGGATTCCGTTATCGGATGTCAAATTGCAGGCGCCGATTCCCCGTCCCGGAAAATATTTGGCAATCAGTTTGAATTACGCCGACCACATTCAGGAAACTGGGCGCGATCGACCTGAATTTCCCAGTTTTTTCACTAAACAAAGTACCTGCGTAATCGGCAACGGCGATGCTATTCACCGACCGAAGGTGTCCGATAAACTTGATTATGAAGGCGAACTGGCGTTTGTCATCGGCAAACGCTGCCGTCATGTGCCAGTTGAAGACGCTCATAAGGTGATTGCCGGATTTACCATCGCCAACGATGTTTCGGTGCGCGACTGGCAATTCCGCTCGCCAACCTTCACTGTCGGTAAATCATTCGACACCTGCGGTCCGCTCGGGCCTTGGCTGGTGACCCCCGACGAAATCGGCGATCCGCATAATCTTGATATTAAAACCTGGGTAGACGACGAATTGCGGCAAAATTCCAACACCCGTCACATGTTATTTAATTGCTATGAAATGATCGCCTATCTGACGCAAGCGATGACGTTGGAACCGGGCGATGTGATTAGTACCGGCACACCCAGCGGCGTAGGTGTAAAAATGGAGCCGAGAGGTTATTTAAAGCCGGGACAAACGGTAACGGTTGAGATTGAGGAGATCGGGAAGTTGAGTAATCCCGTTATCGATGAACCGTAACTGCTATTTTTGCAGAATGACTTTGAGTTTAAGTTTCTTTTTTTTATCGTCTTCGCTTTCCTGTATTTGAACTTGAGACTGTGCCGGTGTTTTAGGTAACGAAAAATTGACGGTGACTTTCAATCCGCTGAATTGGGAAACGCCGAGCGATAATTCGGCGCCGTACATCGCCGTAATCCGCTCGACTATGGAAAATCCAAGTCCGCTACCTTGCGCTGTTTGCGCTGTTTCGACACAGCGATGGAATCGTTTTAAGGAGTTTTCGTATTGATCAGGCGGAATACCGGGACCGGAATCTTCTACTTTAAATTGCAACTGTGTTGCGCTTCCCTCAAGTGTAATCAAAACATTACCCCCGGCGGGCGTATATTTAATGGCGTTATCGATTACATTTCTGACCAGAATAGTAATTAGTTGGGTATTGGCTAAAATCGGCACGGCATTTTGCTCGATAAATTCCACCTGTATCTTTTTTTTATGCGCCGCCGGTTCAAGCTCGGTAATGACCTGAATAATTTCTCTGTTTACCAACGTAATTTCTTTCGCCAGATATTCTTTGCCGGATTCGATACGAGAAAAAGTCAGCAACTGTTGAACCATGTAGGTCATGCGATTGACCGCCTGGGTTATTCTGAGTAATGCTTGTTTCCGTACGGTTTCGTCCGTCGTCCTCAACGCGACTTGTGCTTGCGTCAGTAAACCTGCCAGCGGCGTTCTCAACTCGTGGGAGGCGTCGGCAGTAAATCGTCGCTCGTGTTCGAAAGCTTGTTCGAGCTGGGAGAAAAGATTATTAATCTCGTTTACGACAGGCACCACTTCATTCGGTAATTTTTTTGCCGATAAAGGTTTGAGATAGCTGGCTTCGCGTTTTGATAACTGGCGCTCTAAGCGACTGAAAGGTTTTAACGAATAACCGACGATCAACCAGATAACGATACCTAATAGCGGTAAACCGACCAGAAATTGCGTTACTAATTGGCTTGAAATATCGTCTGTCAGCTGATCGCGGATTTCTTCTTTTTGAGCGACATGTATTACATAATCGCCGTTTGCACTGGTGATACTAAATACGCGCCATTTATGATCGTCGATACGTTTATCGCTGAATCCGCGTATAGACGTGGAAAATGCAAATTTAGGCGCACTTTCCGACCGTAATAGCAAACCGCTGTCTTTCGACCACAACTGAAAGGCGATTTTTCGCTCGTACTTATGCCCAAAGGCGTCCGTATCCAACAGTTCATCGAAAATATCCCATAACGGATCTTCATCATGTGTTTTGTTGTAGCCCAAGACGGGAAATTTCTGCATTTCCTTAGAACGTTTCAACAAATCTTCATTTTCGGATTTGAGTTGGTAGGCAATCTTCTTGTCGTACTCAAGTCCCAACGCATCGGTTTGCACCAGCTTTAAACGTTCTTCCAACGCGCTGTCTTGGGGCAACCCTTCTAAAAAGGCCAGAAGGACTTTACCCGATTGCGCTAATTCGGCATCAAAGAGAGCGGCGACTTCATCTCTGGTAACCCGGTAATTGATAAAGGCCGCTATACCCCAAATCAGCATGGAGGCCGTCAACAACGTCACTAGTAAGCGTTGACGAAGGGAGTAATTCATTCTTCAGCATCTGGCTCAGAACCCGTATCGCCTTCTGAATCGATAATATAACCAACGCCTCTAACCGTACGGATAATGCCAGAGTCGAGTTTTTTTCTTAAGTAATGAATGTGGACTTCCACCGTATTGCTTTCAATATCGGAACTCCATGAGTACAGGCTTTCCTCCAGACGAGTGCGCGATACCACCCGGCCGATATTGCCCATCAGAAAACTGAGGATTTCGAATTCTTTCTGAGACAGTTCGATTTTTTGGCCGTTATAATTCACTTGGTGCGAAGCCGGATCGAGCACAATACCTTTATGTTCGATGGTCGGCGTGCTTCTGCCCTCATTCCTGCGCGCCAAGGCCCGCAACCGTGCGCAGACTTCATCCAGTTCGAACGGCTTGATGACGAAATCGTCCGCACCGCTGTCCAAGCCTTCAACCCGGTCGGGCACGGTATCTTTTGCCGTTAAAACCAATACCGGCGTTTCATCCTTGCGCGCCCTTAACGCCCGCAATATGGATAAGCCGTCCATATCGGGCAAATTCAAATCCAGCACGACCAGCTCATAACAGTTCATTTTGAGCGCTTCATCGGCCAACTTGCCGTTGGTCAGCCAATCGACGGCATAGCCTTCCATCTTTAAGCCTGCGGCTAAACCATCGCCTAAAATTTCATCATCTTCTACCAGTAAAAGTCGCATGTGACCTCGTAAAATCAATTTTTGAGCGGGACAACGTAAACAATAAACGTTAACACTACCTTAAGTTTAAATCTTTATGAAAAATAACCTAAAAATTTGCAGGATTCTTAGTTCTTCGACGGCTTGAAGTTAATGATAAACTGGCAACCTTTCTCATTAAATCCACAACTGTCGATTGCAACCGCTTAGTCTATACGTCCACATACCCTGGTGCATCAAAAAATGCCCCTATTGCGATTTTAACTCCCATGCCGCCAAAGCGGATTTGCCGGAAATAGCTTACATCAATGCCTTATTAGCCGATTTAACGTCAGATATAGAGCGCTTTGCTATTTCAAGGCCTATACACAGCATTTTTATCGGCGGGGGAACACCCAGCCTGTTCTCGCCTGAATCGATAGTCCGATTGCTTGATGGCATCAAACAACGGGTAAATCTCGAAAGCGACCTGGAAATAACCCTGGAGGCCAATCCTGGAACGTTTGAAAGCGCAAAGTTCAGGGAGTTCAACGCCTTGGGTATTAATCGTTTATCCATCGGCATCCAAAGCTTTAACGACGGCTTATTAACAAAACTTGGCCGCGTCCATTCCGGGAAAGAAGCTATCAAAGCCGTAGAAATCGCCCATAACGCCGGCTTTGCCAATTTCAACCTGGATTTAATGTTCGGCTTGCCCGGCGCGATTTCCGGCGATAGCGAAAACGATATCGCCACTGCTATCGACCTAGAACCTACTCATATCTCTTTCTACCAATTAACCTTGGAACCGAATACCTGGTTCCACAAATTTCCGCCCAAACTGCCCGACGACGAAATTATCTTTACGACGCAACAAAACTGCCAACGTTTATTAACGGAAAAAGGTTATAGCCAGTATGAAATTTCCGCTTACAGTAAGCCGGGTAAACAGTGCCGCCATAACGTCAACTATTGGCAATTCGGCGATTACTTGGGCATCGGAGCCGGTGCGCACGGTAAGATTACAACTCGGTTGCCCGATAAGATCATCAGGACTGCAAAAGCCAAAAGCCCCGAAACTTATTTAAATAATCCAACCAACAATGCCGCTAGCCAAGCCATCACAATCCACGAATTACCTTTGGAATACGCCATGAACCAATTCCGGCTGCGTACCGGATTTACTTTGGAGCATTACCGAAATATGACCGGATTGGATGCTATCACGTTGCAATCCGCATTGTCAGAATGCGAGCTACAAGGCTTAATCAGTTTGAATAACGACTGTTATGTGTGTACGGACAAAGGATGGAATTTTTTGGATAATGTTTTAGAGAAGTTTATTTCTTAAAACTGGTTTCAGATAAAGGATTATTCTGTGTGGCTTAAAATAGCGGTAGTGTAATCGGAGGAATCTAATCCAATATCATCATACGTTCGATTACACTTTGGTTAATCGTATCAACGTCGCCTGAGAAAGAACCAAAGAGCGCGCCCAGTTGATGTAGGTTAGGCCTGGATTGTGAGGGGGAAGTTGGGTTAAATAGGTTTATGATTTCCTGTAAAACCGCGTCCATGCATAGTCTACAAAGCCATCAAATTTAACCATTTAGACCCACTTCCCGCTAGCCCATCCTAGGCATTCTTCTCCCTGGTGATCATCTTGCTAATCGAAAATTAGCAAGATGATTTTAGAAATCTCCAAATGGATGACGTATTAAAACCTGCTGATGAATCCAATATACTCCAGCTTTGATTATAACCCGTCATTACAGTTGGATTGAATACTGTCAAGGTATATTCAGCGACACGAACACCATCCGTATTATTCATCCGCACCAACACTAAATCACCATTGCTTTCCCAGGATCCAGTCCATTCAATGGAAGCAATTGAACTGCCTTGTTTCAGCGTCCCATCTTTAGAAAAACAAGTTTCCATAACATTGATCTCGGCTTTTGTTACTACATCATACTGACGGACACGCCATAATCCGGCAGTAAAAGCAGCGTTTGCTTCATTTATCATGAAAACAGCTGCAAATAGTGGTAGAACTTTTAACGAAGTTTTTAACATTATTGTTTCCTCTTTGTTTTTTGCCGCTGAGCATTAAGTAGAGTTAAGACAGTTTGCGCGGCTCCAAGCAGCCTAACTAATAAAATAATGTGTCATTTTTATGATTGACGCAGATGAAACGTTCACAAATGTTTTCGATTCTATCGTAAGCCAGTAGAGTAAAAGTTCATGTGTCGGCTTGGATAGCCGTTATACGTCTTCTTTGTACTTCCTTTTGAACCGGGACATTGCCTTCGTGCTGAGCGAGTCTAGGTACTAAGTCCTTTCCACTGGCACAAAACCCAAAGGGGCCAAGGACGAACGGATATTAAAACTTCATAAAGCCGGATGAATAATGATTCGTCGATAAGATATACTCGCCAAAATCGATGAATATTGCGGTATTGCAAGATTAGAGTAACCTTAGTTATCTTAAAGAATCATTAAATATAAGAAGTTATTCAATTTATTGAATCAAGTAAATTGCATTTAACAACTTATTAATCAATTGTTTAATCATATTTGTAATATTAGAGTAAATTAATAATTTCGATAGCATTGTCATAAAAACGATCAAAATTTGACTGGTTTTGGCTTTCAAATTCTTCTCATTTTTACCTCGTACGGCGGGTCAATCGTAGGGCGTGGTTAGCCGCGCAAAACCACTTTGCTTAAACAACTACTGATGTTCATGCGCGGCGTGACCCGCCGCATGTGATTGACTTCGATGTGGTGTATTACGCCGCGCCGGAAGTTTTTACTTATCTGAAAATTAAGAGGTTTTGCGCGTCTAATCCACCCTCCTGTCCTATGAATAACGCACATTCCGGCATGCCCCGCCGAGTGCTATAAGGTTTGCCGAGGAACGAGACGCATCGTTCGCGACAGATGCACTTCACTTCGTTCAACACATCCTATCAGGCGTTTAAACCTTAAAGGTAGAGCCGCTTTAAAAATCAAAACCTTAAATTAAAACCACTCATCATGTCATCTATTGCGTCAAAAGGATCGGGTTTAGGAATCCGATAGCTTTTTAACCATGCCTTAACAACGGATAAATCCTGGAAGTCGTTCAAGTCTTGTTTGATTTCTTTAATAGTTTTCTTCATCGTTTGGACATCGCGTTTTAGGTAGCTCATTAGGATTTCAGGGCTAAAACCCGCATACGGGGGGATGTCCAGTTGCATCAACAAGGGATAAATAAGTCCCTGAATTTCCTGTTCTAATTCCTCAAGTTGACCTTGCAGAACTTTATTGATGTATTTCAGGCGATCTTCGGCGATGTTGTTGATATAAGCCGGATCGATTTGTTCGACTTCGAGTTGCAGTTCCAATAGTTTCAGCAAGTCTTTTTTGGCATAGGCCGCATTGACGCGTTGCATGAGTTCGGTTTTTCGTTCGCGCTCGACCGGATCTTGCTCCCGGTCGGGATGGAGCGAGGAACTCAGTTTCCGGTATGCTTCGCGGATGGATTGGCTGATGGTTTGCTCTTCTTCCGCTTTTTTTGCTTCCCGCTCGATTTGCTTGGCGGTTTTTTTGCGTTGTGCGCGATTTTCATTGGCTTGCCGTTGCTTTTCTTCTTGTTCTAGCTTTTTTTGGTATAACAATTCAGCCAGTTTTTCCGGCGAGGAAAAATCGGTGTCGTCATCCAGTTCAACGCCTAAAGCCATTTCCATCATCTGTTTTACAGCTTGACCGGCAAATTCATCGGCTTCTTTTTCGCCGTCTTCAAATGAAATCTCGGCGTATTTGTCATACACAGGGATCAAATCTTCTTTTCCGTCTTCGATCAAATCTGCCGCCATCTCGGTAATTAAATATCTAAGCTTGGTTTTATCGGTTTTCTTGAACAGTTTATGATTGAAAACATTGTCGAAATGCCTTATCAATTCCGCCTTTAAGTCGTTATATTGATCGTGTAAAGGCGTATAGTTTTGCGCTACTTCCAGGTTGTAGCGGGGTAGCGCCTCCTGCCAGTTGAGCAAAAGCGACTTTTGGGCGTCGATTTTTTTTAACAGGTTGTTAAATTGCTTTTGGGTTTTCGACAAAGGTTGTGTCGAACTGGATTGGGTAATAGAAACGTTCTTTTTTACGGATTCCGGCCTGATCGGATTTTCTTCCGGGTCTGAAAAGAGATTGAATAGGTCGAGCGGATCGTTAGTCATTGAAAGATGGCAAATAAAGTCGTTTTGGATTGTTGAAGATTAATACGAAAAACTGCATTTTAAAATAAGAAAATTTAGGCTGACGGGATTTTTCAAGAGCCATTACAATACATAACAATGGTTTAATAATTCGGATATAGAATCCAAATTAATTTAGCCGCTGATTTAGGAATGCATATTGTTCAACCGTGTACTTGAAATTCATCCCAAGCAACATCATTTATAGAATATTGAACCTTTTCTCAAAGAAATTGTTTAGGACGTGACGCAACACGTTCTTGCTTTAACCCTTATACCGATTTGCCGTTTCGATCATTTGGATTTAATAAATCAAACAAAATCATGTCAGAACATCACCAACTCAGTTCCGCACAATCCGCTTTAATCCGCCTCAAAACCCATATCAACCAAGAAATCATCGGCCAGGAAGTGCTGGTCGAACGCATGTTGATCGGCCTGTTAGCAGACGGGCATATCCTTGTCGAAGGCGCTCCGGGTTTAGCGAAAACCCGCGCCATCAATGTTTTGAGTAAAGGTATTCAGGGTGATTTTCACCGGGTGCAATTTACGCCGGATTTGTTGCCTGCCGATCTGACAGGAACGGAAATTTACCGTCCGCAGCAAGGCACCTTTGAATTCCAGAAGGGGCCGCTGTTCCATAACCTGATTCTGGCCGACGAAATCAATCGTTCGCCTGCTAAAGTGCAGGCCGCATTATTGGAGGCGATGGCGGAACGGCAAATTACCGTTGGTCAGGCGACTTATTCTCTCCCGCAGTTGTTTATGGTCATGGCGACGCAGAATCCGATTGAGCAAGAAGGCACTTATCCTTTGCCGGAAGCCCAGCTCGACCGTTTTTTGTTGCATGTCAAGGTCGATTACCCGAATGCCGAACATGAAAAAAACATTTTGCATTTGGCAAGGTCGGAAGCGAAAGCCGATGCCGCCAAACTCAAACCCGCTTTCCAGCCCATCGACCAAAACACTTTGTTCGAAGCGAGGGAAGAAATCCTGAATTTATATATGACAGATAGTTTAGAGGATTATCTGTTGCAAATCGTATTGGCGACTCGCAATCCGGGCGTTTACGGTAAAGATTTAGCTGGCTGGCTGCAATACGGCGCAAGCCCCAGGGCGAGCATCGCTCTCGACCGCTGTGCTAAAGCCAAAGCGTGGCTGTCGCAACGGGATTTCGTCGGCCCGGAAGATATTCAGGAACTGGCTTACGATGTGCTCCGCCATCGCCTGATTTTATCTTACGAGGCGGAAGCCGAAGGCATCACGACCGATACGGTCATCAAAGAACTCATTGCCAGAATTGCAGTGCCTTGATGAAAATGGTTGAGATTTATCCATTCATGTTTCGACGAACTCAATACAAACGGATAAATACTGTATTTACATCGATACCGTTCGCGCTGAGCTTCTGGAAGTGCGATTTCATTGGATGATATTTGATGTTATTTGCAAAGAATTCGGCAAAGACTGTAAACACTGTTGATAGCAACGAACGCGTATCGGTATCTTTAAAGTCGCTAATCGACCTTGCAAAACCGGCTTCAAGCTTGGACTTGCACCGATTAACCGTTCGCGCCCAACAAAGCGGCGGTTATCTGTCGCCCTTTAAGGGGCGTGGCATGGAGTTCGACGAAACAAGGCTGTACCAGCCCGGCGACGATATCCGCAGCATCGACTGGCGCGTGACTGCCAGAACCGGAAAAACCCACACCAAATTGTTTCGCGAAGAGCGCGAAAAACCGGTTTTTATTTCGGTTGATAACCGCACATCCATGCAGTTTGCGACCCGAGGCGTGTTTAAATCGGTGCAAGCCAAAAAACTGGCGGCTTTGCTTGCTTGGACAGCTAACCACCAAGGGGACCGGATTGGCGGGCAGGTTTTTTCAGAAGCCTCCTGTCGTGAATTCAAACCTCAAAACGGCAAACATTCGGTTTTGCATTTTTTGAATGGCTTGGTCAACCTGGAAAAGCTCGAAGAAAACACCTTCAACCTTGAGCATGTGCTCGCCAGATTATCCCAACATGCAAGACCCGGCAGCTTGGTTTATCTCATCAGCGATTTCCGAGGTATGAACGCGCTGACGGAAAATTATTTAACGAAGCTTTCCGAACATTGCGATGTGGTTTTAATCTTCGTCTACGACCCGTTGGAAAAAGGCTTGCCGACACAAGGGCGATTCCGTTTTACCGAAGATAAACTCAACAGTCCACGGGAAGTCGTCATCGATACCGGCGATAAACAACGGCTGCAAAATTATCAGCACCGATTTGAAGAACGCTTGCAAAAAATACAACGAATTGCTCAAAGACGGGGCTTGGCGATGATCCAGTGCAGTACGCAGGATGACCCTATCCAACGCCTGAAACACCCGGTAGAACAGCGATAGCATGGAACCCACAAAACTTCCGCTCAAAGACATCCATTTACCCGAGGCGATTAGCTGGTGGCCGCCTGCGCTTGGCTGGTGGTTGGTGGCGGTGTTGCTTCCTCTGTTGATTTATTTGATCTATAGATTAGTAAAACACATCACAAAAAAAACAGCGATTAAAACGGCAAAAAGGTGTTGCTGCAAATCAAACAAGATAAACAACTCGACAACAAACAAAAACTGAATGAATTATCCATACTAATCCGTCGTGTAGCGATAAGCGCAACAGAAAGAAACGAATGCGCTGGCTTAACCGGGCATGCTTGGCTGGAATATCTCGACCGCTCAATTAAAGGAACGCCGTTTACTCAAGGTATTGGTCGTCTGCTGAGCGATGCACCTTATCGACAAAACATGCCGACAGAACAGGAAATCGACGAACTAACCGCCCTGTGCGAAAGTTGGCTGAAAGCCCAAACTAAACGTAAAAGATGATCCATTTTGAATGGCCTTGGCTGCTGGCTTTACTCCCTATACCCTTGTTGGTTCGATGGCTTTTGCCTGCCCGGATGACAGTCGAGCAAGCGGCCTTGAAAGTACCGTTTCTGGACGATTTTTCTGATACCGAAACCAAAGCGGTTGCGCAACACGACAAATGGCCGCTTCTGCTTGCCTCAATTGCCTGGATATTCCTGGTCATCGCTTGCACACGCCCGCAATGGCTTGGCGAACCCATCGAACAAGCGGTGAGCGGACGCGACCTGATGATGGCGGTGGATTTATCCGGCAGCATGGAGGTGCAGGATTTTTTCATCAATAAAAAACCGGTGGACCGATTAACCGCCGTTAAATGGGTTGCCAACGATTTTATCAACCGGCGTATAGGCGACCGGATTGGACTCATTCTTTTCGGTACCCAGGCGTATCTACAAGCGCCGTTAACCTTCGACCGTCTTACGGTGATGACTTTATTAGATGAAGCCGCGATCGGTCTTGCAGGCGAAAATACCGCAATCGGCGATGCCATCGGTTTAGCCATTAAACGCCTGAAAAATCAGCCCGTCGACAGCCGGGTATTGATCTTGCTCACCGACGGCGCAAATACAGCGGGCGAAGTCTCTCCCCTCAAAGCGGCGGAACTGGCAGCCGCGGAAAAGCTCAAAATCTATACGATTGGTGTCGGAGCCGACGAAATGATTGTGCGCAGTTTTTTTGGCTCTCGTAAGGTCAACCCTTCGGCAGATCTGGACGAAAACACAATGGTTAAAATCGCCGAAAGTACCGGAGGCCGCTATTTCCGCGCCCGAAGCGCAGACGAGTTAAATAATATTTACATGCTGTTGGACAAACTGGAACCCATCGAAAAGGATAAGCAATTCTTCCGTCCGCGTACTGAGTTGTTTTATTGGTCGTTAGCCTTAGCGCTGGCGTTATCCGGCTTAATTGGTATTTATAAAATGCGACGCTCATGAATATTAGCGATTTCCATTTCATCCGCCCTTATTTTCTGCTGGCAGTCATCCCTTGCATTGCGATTATTGTTTTTCTGGTGAGAAGCCGGTTAAGTCAAGGCAATTGGACGGCAGTATGCGATGAAGCGCTCCTGCCTTATCTCTTGCAGGATAAAGCCGTTACCCAAAGCCGTTGGCCGTTGGCAACGGGCGCTATCGCCGCATTTTGCGCCATAGTCGCGCTGGCAGGGCCGACCTGGGAACGTTTGCCTACGCCTGTTTTCAGGAACGATTCGGCGCTGGTCCTTGTGCTCGATTTATCACGCTCAATGGATGCCGCCGACATCAAACCCAGTCGCTTAACGATGGCGCGCTACAAAATCGCCGACATCTTGAAACAACGCAAAGACGGGCAAACGGCGCTGGTCACTTTTTCCGGCGATGCTTTCACCGTCACACCGCTCACCAACGATACCGATACCATCGACAACCAGTTATCGGCGTTAACCACCGAAATCATGCCGAGCGACGGCAATAATATCGGGCGTGCTTTGGAAAAATCCGAGGCCTTATTCAAGCAAGCGGGTTTGCAACAAGGGCAAATACTGTTACTGACCGACGGCGGCAATGTAGACGATACCATAGCAATAGCAAAATCGTTAGATGCATACCAATTGCTGGTTTTGGGTGTTGGCACGCCCGAAGGCGCGCCTATCGCATTGCCAACCGGAGGATTTCTGAAAGACGACCAAGGCGGCATTATCGTAGATAAATTGGATAGCAACGGCTTGGAAAAATTGGCGCAGGCTGGAAATGGTACGTATCAGCCCATAACTACAGACGACGCCGACATTAAAAACCTGCTATCCACGGTAGATGCGCAAACCCGCGAAAAAGGCGAAAAAAATGAAAATCTGCTGCTGGATCAATGGAGCGACAAAGGTCCGTGGTTATTGCTATTGGTTGTGCCGTTAGCCGCGTTGAGTTTTCGAAAAGGCCTGCTTTGTCTCGCGCTTATGACACTTCTGCCACTGCCAAGAAACAGTTATGCACTTGATGCAAATAAGGTATGGCAGGACTTATGGCAAACCAAAGACCAACAAGCACAGGAAGCTTACAACAATAAGGAATACGACAAAGCGTCGGAATTGTTTAAAAATCCCGATTGGAAAGCGGCGGCGCAATATAAGTCCGGCACTTACGATAAAGCGATAGAAAATCTGAAAAACAATACCAGTGCAAACGGCTTATACAATCAAGGAAATGCCTTAGCCCAATCCGGTCAACTAAAAGAGGCGCTGGAAGCCTATAACAAATCTCTTAAGTTAAATCCTGCTGATGAAGATGCCAAATTCAATAAGGAATTAGTCGAGAAAGAACTAGAAAAACAAAAACAGGATCAACAACAGCAAGATCAAAACCAACAAAATAAAGATAAAGACTCCAAAGACAACAAGAATCAGGATCAAAACAAAAGCGACGATAAATCCGACGAATCAAAACAAGATAATAATCAGGAAAATAAAGAAGAACAAAAGGATTCCGAACAAAAAGCGTCAGATAAAAAACCCGAACAAAAGCCTGAGCAATCGCAAGAAAGCACTCAAAATCAGCCTGAAAAGAAAGACGCTGGTGAACAACCGAAACCGGATGAAGCTAAAAACCAATCGGCTAAACCGGAACAAGCTGAAAAACCCGATCAACAAAAAAACGACGATAAAAAAGATTCCCATCCCGCAGAACCGTTGGATACGATGTCAAAGGAAGAACAACAAGCGAGCGAACAATGGCTGAAGCGCATCCCCGACGACCCCGCCGGGTTGCTGCGGCGCAAATTCCAATATCAATACGAACAACAACGCGGACAGCATTAATCGAGAACCAGAGCAAAACTAAGCGCTATGAAAACTAAAAAACTGTTGCCGATTATCCTTTTCATGTTGCCAGTATTCGTTCTAATGACGTTTGCAGGCCAGACCTTCGCCGTCCAAATCTCCGTCAGCGTCGACCGCAACCCGGTCAGTATGGATGAATCGTTCAAGATTTTATTTACCGCGAATGAGTCGCCGGACGGCGATCCCGATTTCTCGCCGCTGGAACATGATTTCGACATCATCAACCAAAGCCAAAGCAGCAATATGTCTGTCGTCAATGGAAGCTTCACGAAATCCGTGCGTTGGACGGTCGAGGTTACGGCTAAAAAACCGGGAAAACTGGAGATACCCGCCATCCAGTTCGGCAACGACACCAGTGAGCCATTGCCCATTGTCGTTAGCCAAGGCAGCGCCGATTCGGGAGACGACTCGGCGCATCCCAACGAAGATATTTACCTGGACGTTAAGGCCGAACCCGAAAACCCTTATGTGCAATCGCAAGTCCTTTACACCATCCGTTTTTACAGCCGGGTAAGCATTGCGCAAGCAGAACTGAGCGAACCGGAATTAGCCGATGCCGTAATTGAAAAACTGGGCGAAGACAGCAATTTCAACACGGTCGTCAACGGTGTTTCCTATCATGTGATTGAACGGAAATACGCTATTTTCCCACAAAAAAGCGGTGCGCTGACCATAAAGCCCTTGACGTTAAATGCACAAATGATCGTCGCGAGCCAGCCCGATTTCAGCGATTTTTTCGGGTCGCGGATGACCAAAACCAAGCGGGTTTTATCGAAAGAAGTCGTGCTAAACGTGAAGCCCGCGCCGCCCGAGTTCAAGGGCAAAGAATGGCTGGCGGCTGAAATACTGGAATTAACACAAGAATGGTCTGGCGACACCCAGCAGATGAAAGCGGGCGAACCATTGACACGTACACTTACATTACGCGGGGTCGGCACCACCGTTGGACAATTACCGGAATTGAATATTGTAAAAACCGATGCCGCAATTAAAACGTATCCTGATAAACCGGTATTAAATGAACAAAAAAATCCTGAAGGCATCACCGCTACCCGGCAGGAAAAAATTGCCTTCATTCCAGCGACAGCCGGAAAACATAGCTTACCGGCCATCGAAATCCCTTGGTTTAATATCAAGACGCATAAGATGGAAATTGCGCTGATTCCTGAAACTGTCATCAATGTGGTTGGAGATACAGGGAAAATGCAGGAAACACCCCCCGCCAAGCCTTTGTCCGAATCGTCAAAGTCTGCCGTAAATGCCGAGACTACAGTAACTAAACCGGAAGCCGCTAGTCATGCAAAATCTCAAGAAAACATCTGGTCGTGGGTTTCCTTGGGGTTAGCTTTAGGTTGGCTTACGACCGTGGTTTACTTTGTATTGGACCGGCGGCGTGACCGACAAAGTAAAACCGTAACTCAAAATCGTATTCACAATGACCTTGAACATGAATTAAAGCACAGCGGTAATAAACTAAAAGATGCCTGCGCAAAAGACAACCCTCATGCAGCGAAAGAAGCTTTATTGGCATGGGGGAAACAAAAATTTAATGCGGTTAATCTTGGGACGTTAGCGGAACATTGCGACGCCCGCTTAAGAGATGAGATTCTGAGTCTTAACCAGTGCCTTTATGCCAAAGATAAGCATATATGGACAGGTAAAAAACTTTACCAAGCCTTTTCCGAAAACAACGCCATGAAAAAAACGCCGAGGCAGGAACAACATGTTCTTGAACCTTTACATCGCATATAAAAGGCGTTAGCTAAACGGCAAAAAATCCGTGGTAGGTTAAGCCTGTAATTTGACTTTATATTCAGTGAGTGACAAACCTACCATCAAGGTTATAAAAGGTTTGTCACTCTAAAATAGACGTGACTCACTGATATAAAGCCGACATCCTCATTAGAAAACACAAATTAACCCACTACCAAAAGTCCAAACGCTTTAAATGCGCGGATACGCCCCCCTTTGTCCACTAAAAAGTGTGTGATATCACACACCTAATGTGTCATTTCACACACTTTTTTCTGGAAACCCCGTAGTTAGGGCGTTTCAGACGGAGCTAATTTCCTTAAATATGCGGCATATCACACACTTTTTCAAAATAAAAGATAGACACACCTGTCGACGTTAATAAGTCAAAGTTTTTTATCAGCCAATAGAGATTTTTATTCATTTAAAATCATATATTTATATATTTTCCAGTTCCAACCGTCAAACTCCTTTCATCCCAATAAATTGGCACGGTAACTGCTTTACATTTTGTGTTAATGCAGCAAGCCAAGCTGAATAATTTAAATTCTACGTCCGCTCTAATCTTAGGGATGTAGTTAAGCCGCTAATCGTTCAGCATGTACTAAAGCGCTAACGTATTGCAGTTATGCATCGTTTTTAACTCGTTCGACTTTCTTATTTCCAATGAGTTATACCTTCCTCTCTTGTGCGGGTAATAGAGCCAAGCCTATTACTCGCACTTTTTTTAAGGAGACTAAGTTTTATTAGAAGTAAAGCCAATGCAGTTATGTCGAGTAAGGGTATTTCTTCTCAAATTTTTCGACAATTACGGAACAAACGGCAAGATGTTGCTTCCTTTCTTTACAAGCGGAACCAACCCTGAGCGATATCGATTTGTTGGAAAGAAATGCCCAAAAAAGTTTATTTGAGTTGGTTGATTCTGCCGGTTTTTTCTCTCTTACCTTTCACTCAAACAATTTTCGCCGCCAGCGAGACCACTAAAATTCCAAAACCCAACGATAAGCCCAAAAGCAGCCAAGCCAGTGTTCAAATCGCCTTGCCTAGCACTAAAGACGGAGCGATCCGCATACGAGCGAAACACGCAACCCTAGGCCAGATATTAACAGCCTTTACGGAGACTAGTTTGTAAGGTTGGATTGATTTTGCATTTGGGAAAGGCTCTGAGTAGTCCCCACGCCGGAGCGTGGAACTTTGAACTTATTTTAAAAATAACTGATGCAATATTTTTTTCGGTAGCGATTCGGTAATCGAAACCCGCAGCCATCTGGAGGAAGTATGGTAGAAAACAAAAAAAATAACACCACCATAATGACCGACGCTCAGCACTCACGCTTATCTTTGCAAGTCCTTACCACCACCGCGCTGGTGCTGCCCGGATTGTTAAACCAACCAGCACAAGCGGCGGAAGACAACAACGTGGATTTCCAGTACAGCCATTACCAGGAAGGTAAGCGGGATATTTATGGTTATGGTTTAAGTGGCATAGAAAAATTACCGCAAAACCTAAACCCGATTGAAGTGGATAGCGTTCACGGTAGCGGTAAGTTTACCCTGACCGATCGCATCAAGTTCGCTTTCAATTACACCCAAGACACTTGGTCTGGCGCAACTCCGATTGGAACTGCGCCAACTATTAGAAACGGCAATTTCCCTAAATCGATTAGAGACAGCCAAGGTAATGTTGTCGCAATTACCGGCGCATCCCCGTATGCGGGAAACGGCTCTGGACTTTCGGATATTTTTGTTGACCGGAAAGGCAATTTTTATGATGTCAAATACGATTCGGCAAGTAATCAATACTTACCAGGTCTGCGCAATAACCAGCTTACCCATGTGTTGTCTTATGCTTCGCCGGAAACCCGCAAACAAGGCGATTTCAAACTCACTTACGAATGGGATAGTGCTTCGATTGATGTCGGCGGCGGTATTTCCATAGAAAACGATTATGAATCCCGCTTTGGTAATGTGGGCGGGCGTTTCGATTTCAACCAAAAACAGACCACATTCAACTGGGGCCTAAGCTATACCAACAGCGATACGACTGCGACACTGGATCCGGATGCCTTACCGTTTATCAACACGGAAATGTACGACAATGACGCTTTTTATATGCCAACTCATGCGCCTTCCGGTTATATCGAAAGCACTTATACAACCGACGAATTTGATCAAATTTCACGAACAAGTGCCGTCCTTCACGGCAATCGCCAAGATTGGGGCAGTCATTTGGGCTTGACCCAAGTGCTGGATAAAGATTCGCTAGCTTCCATCGACTTAAGCTACACCCGCAGCACGGGCTATTTGGCCAACCCTTATAAAGTAGTGTATGGGCATGTTGCCACCTTCGACCCAGGCCAGGAGATCGCCATAACTAACCTCTATGGAAGAAGTGCAAGTAGTTCATTGTTGGAAATCCGGCCGGATGAGCGTAATTTGTTCAATTGGCATTTGGGTTATGACCGTTACATCGAACCCCTGGATGCCGCTTTTCACTTCGATTATAGCTTTGCCCATGACGATTGGAACATCAATGCCCATACCTTTGAGGCCGATTGGGTGCAGCCTTTGGGAGCGGGCTGGACAGTCACGCCGCGCATCCGTTATTACTCACAATCGGCGGCGGATTTTTATACGACGGCTATTTATAAGCTGGATGATTATATAAAAGACGCTGACGGTAATGTTGTCGGTACAAAACCTATCCAGGAATTTCCCAAGCACTACTCCAGCGACCAACGCCTGTCCGGCTTCGGCACTTTGTCGGGCGGGGTGACCGTCGAGAAACAGTTCAGAAAAGGTGTCAGCCTGGAAACCGGCTTTGAATACTACACCCACCAGGGCAGCCTGAAAATAGGCGGCGGTGGCGAACAAGCTTTTGCCGATTACGATTACTGGGTCGCCAATGCTGCACTCAAGGTTAACCTGGGGGCGTTAAATACAAGTGGTGCTGGCCATGAAGGACATGACGTGCATCATCACTATCATTCCAATGCGCCCGCTGGAGTCATGTTCGACCACACCTTACCGAAAGTAGGTGATTTTATGGCAGGCTACCGCTACATGCGCTCTGACCAACAGGGCGACATGCATTCTGGCAACAACTCGGTCGGTTTAGATACGGTTAACACAATAGGTTGCGACGGCAAGCCTTGTGCAGTCACGCCCAAGTTTATGTCGATGAACATGCACATGCTGGACCTGATGTACGCACCTACCGACTGGTTAACCCTGATGCTGATGCCGCAATGGATGGACATGGAAATGAAGATGACGCCAAACGACAAATTCCAGTTTATCGACATCGGTCACGGCGGACACAGCACTATCCACGCCCACCAGACTGGCGGCATCGGCGATACTGGCATGTACGCCTTATTTAAGGCTTTTGAGCATCCCAACCATCAACTGACGGTTAGCCTAGGCGGAACAGCTCCCACTGGCGATGTCGATATTGTTTTAAGAAAAACCGCCATGAATCCAGTTTACGATCAAAAAATCCACTACGGTATGCAACTGGGCAGCGGCACCTGGGATTTCAAGCCTGCCTTGACCTACACGGGCGAGCTGGACAACTTCCTCTGGGGAGCACAGACCAACGCTACCGTTAGGTTAGAAGGAAAAAACGAATCTGGCTACCGCCTGGGCGACATCTTCCAGGGTAGTGTCTGGGGCGGTTATAACTGAACTAACTGGTTGGCGACCACCGTGCGCGGCGTTTACACCTGGCAAGACCGGATTCACGGGTTGCTCCGACCAAGTCAAGAACTAGTAACCGACTTCAACACCGGCGAGATAGTCCCTTTCATTCCCCAACACATCGGCCCCATCGACTTCCCCGGTAACTACGGCGGCCAATTTGTGGATCTCGGCCTTGGCGTTAACGTCACCGTCCCCAGCGGCGCGTTTGCAGGTAACAGCTTAAAGTTCGAGTGGCTTCAACCTGTGCATACCGATTACAACGGCTACCAACTCGACCGGGATTATGCGTTAAATTTTACCTGGAGTGTTGGGTTTTGATGCTGATTGTTTTGGTGAATTTATATAGCTTTAGGGGAAACGCCATTTTACCCGCCATTCGGTCTCCACCTGATGTTGCCCTGGTTACACGAAATGCCTGCCAGGGTTAACCGTCTTTTTTTAAATTATAAGGAGTTATTAAATTATGTTATTCGGTTCATTATTTGTGTTCACAATGGTCGCCCTCATGGGGATATCAATGGTAGGTGATGCTTGGAAAACCCGCCCTATAGGGGCAGTTTTACCTCGGTTACATGCCGCAGCGGCGCTGTTCGGTTCTGCTTTGGTGATTGGCGCAGCTTTGGATGGCGACACCCGTCTCTACAACAATATCGGCATGGCTGTTGTTGTCATCCTTTTAGGAGTCTACATGGGCTTTCGCGCCCATAAAGGCAAATCCATACCCAAGGCGATCCTTATCGCCCATGCCGGCCTTGCCGTCGCTTGCTATCTTCTACTTGGCTATTATGCCTTGAACAAATAGGCAAACATCCCGTATGTACAATCCGACATACGGGATACCACTTATCCAAAATTTAACGCGACAGAGATTCGGCTTGGCCAGCCTCAACACAAACAGGGGGAAGAATGACCACAAACAACGGTAACAAGACGACAGAAACAACTATCAACCGCCACCCAGACCTTTCCTTGCAGGCGCTTATCGCTTCTGCGCTCGTGTTGCCAGGTCTGGTGCAGCATCCTGCCCATGCCGCCGAAGACGACAGCGTGGATTTCCAGTACAGCCACTATCAAGAAGGCAAGCGGGATATTTATGGTTTGAATTTTTTAAACCATGATGCCCTCACAAAGTTGCCGCAAAACCTCAATCCGATTGAAGTGGAAAGTATTCACGGCTCGGCGCGAGTTAGTCTTACTGACCGGATTAAGTTTTCGTTTAATTATTTGCAAGACACCTGGTCTGGCGCAACACCACTGGGGACAGCACCGATTATTGCTGGAGGAAACGCAATCAAATTGACTGCCAACCAAACCGGCGGCTTCACAGTAACGGGCGCCTCGCCAGTTACTGTAAGTGGTCACGGCATGGGCTATGTTTTTACCGATAGAAACATAAAAAATTATTACCAAGCAATTTATGACAGCAATACCGGCAACTATGTAAAAGGCAAAATAAATAACCAAATGACCCACGTCTTATCCTACGCTTCGCCGGAAACCCGAAAACAGGGTGATTTTAAAATGTCGTATGACTGGGATGAAGCTTCCTTGAATATAGGTGGCGGGATTTCGGTGGAAAACGATTATGAATCGCGATTTGGCAATATCGGTGGTCATTTTGATTTCAACCAAAAGCAAACCACTTTCAATTGGGGCTTAAGTTATACGAACAGCGATACCCATGCCACGCTCGACCCAGACGGCTTAGGATATTTTGACACCTCATACTACGATTCCTCAACCGTTGATTTTATCTTTTGATGACGGCAACTATAAAGCCTATATCAAACCCAAACCGCCCAAGGTAAGTGCGGGCAAAATCGTGGCTGACAGAGAACTAGTCGATAGTGGCTTACGTTATAAACGAACTGCAAACACACTTATCGGTAATCGTCAGGACTGGGGGGTGCAATTAGGTTTGTCGCAGGTACTCAGCAAAAACAGCCTTGTCGGAGTTGATTTCGGGTTTACCCGTAGTACTGGCTATTTGGCTAATCCTTACAAAGTCGTATTCGGCTTTGACGTTTGGAAAGATGGCACAGGAAATGATTTCGCCCAGTACCCCGAAGCCAGAATATTTCTGGAAGTCAGGCCGCCCGAACGCAACTTGATCAATTGGCACGTCGGCTTCGATCATTTTATTGAACCACTGGATGCAGCCTTGCACCTGGATTACAGCTTTGCCCATGACGATTGGGGCATTAACGCCCATACCTTTGAGGGTGAATGGGTACAGCCTTTAGGCGCAGGTTGGACGCTTATACCCCGTATTCGTTACTACTCGCAATCGGCGGCAGATTTTTATACGACCGGCGTTTCTAGGTACATCGACCTTGATAATAACCAGCTCGATGGCGAAGACAATATTGCTACTGGAATTTTACGCGATTTACCGCCGTATTATTCCAGCGACCAGCGTTTGTCGGGCTTCGGCACGTTAAGTGGCGGCTTAACATTAAGCAAGCAGTTCACCAAAGGCGTGAGCTTGGAGACAGGCTTTGAGTATTACACCCACCAGGGTAATTTAAAGCTGGGCGGGGGCGGCGAGGCGGATTTTGCCGACTTCGATTTTTGGGTGGCAAACGCTGCGCTCAAAGTTAACCTGGCTTCGGTCGGCATGGGCGGTAACCATGTGGGACATGGCGCACATCATAGCCAAAGTAATACCCCTGCCGGTGTCCAATACGACCATGTTTTACCCAAGGCTGGCGATTTTATGGCGGGCTACCGCTACATGCGTAACGTGCAGGCGGGTGACTTTCGTTTGGGCGATCAAATGATTTCAATTGACCAAGCGCGGCAGGATGGGTGTTACGGCACGGAATGCGCGGTTACGCCCAACAATATGACCATGAATATGCACATGCTGGATTTGATGTATGCCCCCACCGACTGGCTGACCTTGATGCTGATGCCGCAGTGGACGGACATGGATATGGCAATGACACCTAATCCCGATGTACAGCTATCCGGAGGTCATGGAGGCCATGGCGGCTCGGTACACGAACACCAGACCGGCGGCATCGGCGATATTGGCGCATATGGTTTATTCACGCTCTACGATAGACAGCACCACCGGCTTAATATAGCGCTGGGCGGCACCGCGCCGACCGGCGATGTCGATATAGTGCAACGTAAAACTGGCGTTAACCCAATCTACAACAACCCCCTGCATTACTGCATGCAATTGGGCAGCGGCACCTGGGACTTCAAACCGGCACTGACTTACACCGGCGAAGCGGACAATTTTAGTTGGGGTGCGCAGGTTAACGGCACCATCCGCCTTGAAAGCCGAAACAAGTCCGGTTTCGCCTTCGGCGACATCTTCCAGGGCACGGCTTGGGGGGGCTACCAATGGACGGACTGGCTGGGTACGACGGTGCGTGGCGTTTTCACCAGTCAAGGCGAAATCCGTGGACACTATCCGACCATTTTTGTTGATGGAACTGACACAAACGGTAATCCCGCCCAAGTGCCTTATGTCGACCAACACGTCGACACCTTCGGACAGCCGCAAAACTACGGCGGAAGTTTTGCCGATTTGGGCTTAGGGATTAACGTCACCATCCCTAACGGCGCATTCCAAGGCAATAACCTCAAGTTCGAGTGGCTGCAACCGGTCTACACCAACTTCAACGGCTACCAGCCGGATCGGGATTATGCGCTGAACGTCACTTGGAGTTACGGGTTTTGATGGGTTTTATAGGTTGGATCAAAACGGCAAGGATGGAGTCGTCAGTGAAATACTTGGAGCGGTTACCGAGGCTAAACCTACTTTTTAGAGTACACCGTATTATTGGTCAAACACGCTATGAATACTGATCCATTTAAAGAGCAACCGAATTTGCCGATGACTTCAGCTGATGACGCAACAGCTACGATTACCGTAACTGATATGCAGTGCAGCGGTTGCGAATCCGTCATCGAAACCGCATTGAATTCATTGCCGGGTGTATCCAGCGTTAATGCCAGCTATTCAAGCGGAAAGGTTGTCGTTAAGTTTAACGCAAGCGCTATTAGCTTGAAGGAGATTATGAGGGAAATTGCCGCCAAAGGTTACACGGCTGGGTTTTCCGAATCACCGTCAACATTTAAGCGTTTACTTAAGATATTGGTTGCTCTGACTTTTATTTTAACCTTATTCGCCTTTATGTTCTATTCCAGGCATTTATGGCATCAGTTTAAAATCCCGGAAATAAGCTCCCAAGCGGGGAATGGCATGATCGTTTTGGTAGGCGTGATAACCGGATTGCATTGCATTGGCATGTGCGAAAGTTTTGTGATCGGTTATACCGCCAATAATTCGATACAGGGATGCTCTTCTTATCGTTCGCACCTACTATATGGCGCAGGCAAAACCTTTTCTTATGCCTTATTTGGCGGCTTATTCGGCTTCTTGGGTTCACTTTTTAAAATTACGACCTTCATGAGCGGTATCAGTGCGCTAACGGCTGGTGCATTTTTGTTCCTATTCGGATTAAACACACTGAATGTGTTTTCTCCTTTAAAGCGAATCCGTATTAAACAGCCTGCAGCCTTGGCCCATTTTGCTTTGAAGAGGAGGCAAAAATCCCGTAGCCCTTTTCTTATCGGATTTTTTTCCGGCTTTCTGCTGGGCTGTGGGCCACTACAGGCAATGTATGTTTTGGCGGCAGGTAATGCTGATGTCTTGGAAGGTTTGAAAATGTTGGCTTTGTTTGGGTTGGGGACGTTACTGGCATTTGGGGATTCGGTATGCTCACCCAGGTATTATCCGCTAGGTTGATGCACAATTTTATGCATTTCTCCGGCTTTCTCCTTATAGTGATGGGCTTAATGATGGTAAACAACGGATTACTGAGGATTGAATCAGGTTTCGATATCAAATCAGTTCTCAAAAGGATCAACCCTGGTTTTTCCCCCGAAATTTCAATTAACCCGCCAAAGCATGAGTGCCACTAATGCGCCAATCAATTCAACAAATCATCTTTCTAATCCCATGATACTAATCCGTTGATTGCGACCATACCTTAATTTGTTTTTTAACAAATGAGAACGAATGAGACTATAATCCTCATCCTTATTAATAGAACTTGCCGTCTTGAAGGGCTGTGCAGCGACAAGTCCCAAAAGACTGAAGAAGTCACTACTACAACATCTTCTACGTTAACGTCTAACTCGCAACAAGCCAGTTACGAGAGGGCTTTATGCACATTAAAGCCTTACGTCGCGGACAATTTTCACTGAATCAGTCGGCTTATGAACAGGGCTTAAGCGATGCCTTGGCAGGTAAGTCGATGCCGAATGCAACAACACAAAATGATTGGCAAGCCTTGGCCTGATTAAGTTATTCGGAACTTAAAATCGCCACTCTAGCTGCCAGACAAGCCTTTTTGGAGCAGAACACAACCAAACAAGGCATGGTAGTTTTGCCCAGTGGCGTTCAATTCCAAGTGTAAAAGATGGCAGAAGTGAAGCTAGTGTAACGTCCTCAACATATCTTTAGCTTTGTCTACTTTAGCCAAGATCGTCTCTGGTTTGGCTGTCCAATGGTAAGGTTTTGGGTTGCTATTGCGGTGGTCGAGATACTCCTGTATCGCTGTTTTGAGGTCGTCAACACTGTGGAAAACACCACGCCGGAACGTTCCTCGGTAATGTCCCGGAAGAAACGCTCGACTAAGTTGAGCCATGAGGCCGAGTTGGCGTGAAGTGTAAGTGGAACCGGGGATGCTGGGCCAGCCAGTCCTTTACTGGCATGTTTGTGCGTCGCATAGTTGTCGACGATCAAATGCAATGCCAAGGTTTGTCGGTTCGCCGGTCAATTGTCTTCAGGAACTTGAGGAACTCGTCAGGCGGTGCCTGGGCTGGCATTGCCCAATCACCGTTCCGGTCTGCACGTCGAGTGCCGCAAACAAAGTGTGGTGCCATGTCGCTTATAATCGTGCGTCATCGTCCCGCATTTTCCCGGCTTCATCGGCAGGCCGGGGCTACGATCTAGCGCCTGGATTTGGCTTTTCTCGTCGACGGAAAACACGATGGCCTTCTCCGGTGGGTCCAGGTAAAGGCCCCGACATCGCGCAACTTTTCGGCGAACAGCGGGTCGTTCGAAACCTTAAAGCCCCTTCACTTGATGGGGCTTCAGTTTGTGCTCCCGCCAGATGCCGTGCACCGCCATCCGGGAAATGCCGACCTGCTCCGCCATCGTCCGGCAACCCACTGCGTCGCGGCAGCCGGTTTACCGGTCAATGTCAAGGCCAGGACTTCTGGACTTTGTCAGTCGGCAGCGGCGGTATCCGCGACGGGCGGGTCTTGCCTTTCTTGAGCCCTTCAACACCACTTTAGCGATTCCGCCACTTGTTCAAGGTCGGGTTGCTGACCCCCAACGTTGCCATAATGACCGTTGTTGACAAGCCCTCGGCGGTCATCAGTACCATTCTAGCCCGTAGTCTTTGTTTAGCCCCAACAGACCGGCTCTTCACCCAGCGTTCCAGTTCTGTTCGATCCTCTTCAATCAGTGTAATTTTCATTGGCGTTCTCATGGACACCAATTGTATCATATCTTAATGTTTGTTGAGGACGTTACACTAGAAAAAAATTGTCAGCAAAGGTCGGCGAAAAGCTCTGCAATTGACGCCGCTTGAAAGCAAATGGCGTCTGTTTATTCCAGGTGGATTCGTATTCGGGGAAGAAGGTCTTACTGAAAAAAACATCATGCCGAACGAAACATTTGGTGATAGATACTAATTTGCTAGTGATCAAATAAGTAAATTATAAAAAGTTAAAAATATTGAGAATAATCCTTAACCTTATTTTTTCGGTCGATTCTACCGACGGGTTAAGATTTTTAGGACGGATAGATTCATTAATCCATTTACACAAAAAATAGGTATTACAATGAAAATACTAAAGATTTTGCGCTTTGTATGCGCTTTAATATTTTATGATGATGAATGCTTGCGCACCGGTGCAACCCTGGGAACGCCGCAACCTCGCCAAACCGCAAATGGCGTTAGATCCCTATCCCTTACAAAGTGCGTTGAGGCCGCATAACTACGGCAGCAGGGAGGCAACGGCTGGCGGCAATGCCGCGCAAGGAGGGGGCTTCGGGTGCTATTAAAACAGGTCCATATATTGTCAAAGCTAATTTGGTAGTGGATTTAACCTGCGACTTGATATAGGGCGGAGCTACAAACCAAGGTTTGTAGCTCCAAAATACACGCGAATCACCGAAATTAAGCTAATAAGTTCATCAAAAAGGACAGGTTTAACCCTCTACCCGAATTTGTAACTAGCGTTCGCTTAGATATTCCTTAGCCATAAACAATGCCGCAATTGAACGCGCTTCGGTGCATTCGCCAGTCGCCAATAAACTGTTGATATCAGACAATTTCCAAGGCACGACTTCCAGTTCTTCCGGCTCGTCCCCTTCCAGTTTTTCGGGATATAAATCGCTGGCGATAATAATCTCGGTCATATGCTCCAAGTAGGACGGCGCGATTGAAAATGACGTCAAATGATAAAGAATATTGGCGCCGTAACCCACTTCCTCTTTCAACTCCCGGTTTGCCGCCTCAAAAAACGATTCCCCCGCATCGGTTTTGCCTTTAGGTAAACCAAGCTCGTAACGATGGACGCCCGCAGAGTACTCCCTAATCAGTAAAACCGTATCGTTATCCATCATGGGAACGACCAGCACCGCACCGCCGCCCGGATTACCCCTAGCTAATCGCTCGTAATTACGCTGCTGCCCGTTACTGAATTCGATATGCAATGACTCGATACGGAATAACCGGCTGGAGGCAATCGTCGTTTTGCTAAGGATAATGGGTTTTTCAGGCATTGTGATATGTTAGCTCCATGTAAATTTTAATATAACGCGCTCATGTTAAATTGGAAAGAAATTGATACCGTCCTGCTCGATATGGACGGCACTTTGCTGGATTTGCGGTTCGATAATCATTTTTGGAAGGAATATGTTCCATTTAAATACGCCGAAAAGCATAATTTGCCGCTTGAGATAGCTAAAGATCATCTAGTGCCTCGGTTCAAAAGCAAGGAAGGTACGCTTGAATGGTATTGTCTGGATTACTGGACGGAAACCTTGCAATTGGATATTGCTGCACTGAAAGTCGAGCTTTCCGATTTGATCGCGGTGCTTCCGCATGTCACCGAGTTTTTGACAAAATTACAGGAGACGCATCATCATGTTTTATTGGTTACGAATGCTCACCGGAGCAGCCTATCGTTAAAGATGGAGAAAACCGGATTGGCGGTATTTTTCGATGCGATTGTCAGTTCGCACGATTTCGGGAAGCCCAAAGAAAATACCGGTTTTTGGGAGTGCTTAAAACAAGCTTATTATTTCGACCAAGCAAAGACGCTATTGATAGACGATAGTGCGGCAGTACTGAATTCTGCCCAGAATTACGGCATTCGACATCTGGTTTCCATCAACAGGCCGGATTCGAGCATGCCAAAAAGGGATGTTAATAATTTTACAGCTATTGAGGATTTCCGCGAACTGATGCCGGGGCTTTAGGTTTGCGTTCTCGTGACGAATTAGGCCTTTTGGTGCGTTGCTCCGGGCGGAATCTCGGTTTTCTTTCGGGCTTAACGATGTCCGCCAGCAACTCTTTCGATACAGCTTTGATCGGAATTTTCTGGCCGATATACTCTTCTATATCCGGCATGGAGTAAGCGTATTCTTCGCAGATAAAACTGATCGCCTCACCGCTTGCGCCGAATCGTGCGGTTCGTCCTATCCGATGGACGTAATCTTCCACATCTTGCGGTAAATCGTAATTGATAACGTGGCTTACATCGGGAATATGTAAGCCTCTTGCGGCAACATCGGTTGCTATCAAAAGAGCAATGCTGTTCTCTTGAAAACTATTGAGCAACTTCTGCCGTTTTTCCTGCGGGACATCGCCGCTTAATGCGGCCGTACTGTAACCGTTCGCAGTCAGCGTCGATTCCAATTCCTCCGCACAACGTTTGGTATTCACAAAGATGATACTGCGTTGCGGCTGGTAATGTTTCAATAAACCGATCAACAATGGCAGCTTTTGGTCGTTGGCAGGACAATAAGCGCTTTGGTTGATGGCTTTGGAGGTGACTTCTTCCGTTTCAATCTTCACCAGAACCGGGTTATACATGTGTTCGTAAGCCAGTTCGGTCACTTTGTAGGATAAGGTTGCCGAAAATAATAGATTCAATCGCCGGTCGGGCGGCGGCATTCGGCGCAGTAAATAACGGATGTCTTTAATAAATCCGAGGTCAAACATGCGATCGGCTTCATCCAGGACCATCACTTTGATATGGTCGAGCGTGAAGGCGTTCTGCTTATAAAAGTCGATAATTCTGCCCGGTGTGCCGATGATGATGTCGACATTCGATTTAACTTTCGCCAATTGTTTCTGGTAATCCGTGCCGCCGTAAACCAAGGCGAAACTCAGACTTAAGCGTTTGCTTAGCGAGATAGCGTCTTTATGAATTTGGATGGCTAATTCTCTTGTCGGCGCTAAGATAATAGCTCTAGGGTAGTTAATCGTTCTGTCTTTAATAACCTTGATAGGCTCCGCTTTGTCCGGATCGTCGTCATCAAGATAATCAATACCCTCTTCTTCCTCGTCCGAATCGGCTACATCGTTAATAAGGTATTGAAACGTTGCCAGCAGAAAAGCAGCGGTTTTACCCGTTCCGGTTTGGGCTTGTCCGGCCACGTCCTTGCCGCGTAACGCTAAAGGCAAAGTTTTGTCTTGTATTGGCGTACACTGATTAAAGTCGGCTTCTTTCAGGCTACGTAAAATCGCATCTGACAATTCAAGATTGCTAAAGCGGGTTTGTGTTAGATGATTAGTACTCATAGTCTATAGCATACCGTAAAATCGTACTTAGCCGAAAATTGATTGACTACTTAGTTTATCCCTCCTATAGTTAAGTTTTTAATCCTTGGAGAAACAATGTGAGCGACCTAGTCCTTCATGTCAGTGATAGCGATTTTAAAGAGACTGTTATTAACGCCGACGGTCCGGTACTGGTTGATTATTGGGCGGAATGGTGCGGCCCATGCAAAATGATCGCCCCGATTTTAGATGAAATTGCCAAGGATTACGCTGGCAAACTAAAGGTAGCTAAACTTAACATTGACGAGAATCCGGCGACTCCCCAACACTACGGCGTCCGGGGAATTCCTACACTAATGCTGTTTGTCGACGGTGAAGTTGAAGGCACTAAAGTAGGCGCATTGACGAAATCTCAGCTGGCTGCTTTTATCGACAACTATTTGTAACCTGCACTAGGAGAATCGCTGAATTAATCGGCGATTCTTAAGAAAATCTCCGCACTGCCAAACATTTCGATTAGTTTCATTTTTTAGGTTATAAATTTCGAAGCGGATTTTGCTTTTTTACATAAGGAAATAAATTTGTGGGTAAGGATAGTAAGCGCTTGAATAAAAACCGTCAAAAGATTGGACGATATAATCTTCATACGCTATAATTAAATTGCTGCATCGTTAAGCGCAATTCATCAGCTTCGCCAAATAACCCGCATCCCTGAATCCTAAACCTCGTTTTACGGCTAATTAAAGTCCGTAGCGAATTCTTTTTGAATTTTCTTTTTCTATGAATCTAACCGAGTTAAAACAAAAACAAATAAGTGAAGTTATTGAAATAGCTGAATCTCTGGGACTCGAAAATGTCGCCAGATCGCGGAAACAGGACCTTATCTTTGCCATTCTAAAAAAACAAGCCAAAGCAGGCGACGATATTTCCGGCGATGGCGTCCTGGAAATTTTACAGGACGGTTTCGGTTTTTTACGGACACCGGGTTGCTCCTATCTCGCAGGCCCGGACGATATTTACGTTTCACCCAGCCAAATTAGGCGCTTTTCGCTTAAAACCGGCGATACCATTAGCGGCAAAATTAGGCCGCCGAAAGACAACGAACGTTACTTCGCCATGCTCAAGGTCGATGAAATCAACTTCGAGCCGCCGGAAAATACCAAAAACAAAATCAATTTCTCCAACCTTACCCCACTGTTTGCCAAACAACGATTTGTACTGGAACGCGGCAACGGCACCAGCGAGGACTTGATCGGACGCATCATCGACTTGATTGCCCCCATCGGCAAAGGCCAACGGGGCTTAATCGTATCGCCGCCTAAAGCCGGTAAAACCATGATTCTACAAAATCTGGCGCAGGCGATAGCTGAAAAAAATCCGGAATGCTACCTCATCGTACTGCTGATCGACGAACGTCCCGAGGAAGTCACCGAAATGGAACGTTGCGTACGCGGCGAAGTGATTTCCAGTACCTTCGATGAACCAGCTACTCGACATGTGCAAGTCGCCGAAATGGTTATCGAAAAAGCCCGTCGTTTGGTGGAACATAAACACGATGTGGTTATATTGTTAGACTCGATTACTCGATTAGCTCGCGCCTATAACACCGTTGTGCCTTCGTCGGGAAAAATCCTGACCGGTGGTGTCGACGCAAATGCCTTGGAAAAACCCAAACGCTTCTTCGGCGCAGCGCGAAATATCGAAGAAGGCGGCAGTTTGACTATCATCGCTACGGCACTGGTCGATACCGGTTCCAAAATGGACGAAGTCATCTATGAAGAATTCAAGGGCACCGGTAATATGGAATTGCACCTTGACCGCAAGATCGCGGAAAAAAGAATTTACCCCGCTATCAACATCAACCGTTCCGGCACGCGTCGCGAAGAGTATTTGGTCGATCCTGAAAGTCTTCAAAAAACCTGGATCTTGCGGAAAATCCTCCAACCGATGGACGAAACTGCGGCATCCGAATTCCTTCTAGGTAAATTGAAAGATTTCAAAACGAATGCAGAATTTTTCGACTCGATGAAACGTTAATCCCGCTACTCTTTTTCAAAACGCCATAAGCCATGCCTGACGTTTACCTGTTTTTACCTGCTCTCATCCTGGGCATTGTCGAAGGCTTGACCGAGTTCCTACCGGTTTCATCCACCGGCCACCTCATCCTGGCCGGTCAACTGCTCGATTTTAACGACGACAAAGGCAAGGTATTTGAAATTGTTATTCAATTTGCTGCAATTTTGGCAGTCGTCTGGGAGTATCGCGCGCGCCTCACCCATACTGTACTTAGCCTGAGAACTGAACCCACTTCTCAGCGACTAGCGATCAATCTGATTATTGCGTTTCTACCTTCGGCTGTGTTGGGATTTTTATTCCTAAAGCAGATTAAAGCCTATTTATTCAATCCGATGGTCGTTGCTTCCGCCTTTATCATCGGCGGTTTATTGATTCTTTGGGCGGAACGCCGCGAACATATCATTAAAGCCGAAACAATAGACGACATGACTTGGCCAGACGCTTTAAAAGTGGGATTTGCACAAGCTTTAGCGATGATCCCCGGAACCTCCCGTTCCGGCGCAACTATCATAGGCGGCTTGTTTTTCGGATTATCGCGAATTGCAGCCGCTGAGTTTTCTTTTTTTCTTGCTATTCCAACCATGTTTGCCGCAACGCTTTACGACGTCTACAAACATCGAGACTTATTCAATATAAACGACCTCAGTTTATTTGTGGTCGGCAGTACAGTTTCCTTCGTTAGCGCCTTTTTTGCTGTTCGCGGACTGATCCGATTTATCAGCCGTCACGATTTCACGGTATTTGCATGGTACAGGATTGCTTTTGGTATACTGGTCATCAGTTCAGCCCAAATGGGTTGGGTAAATTGGAGCGATCATTAATCAAAAATGTAAACATCCTCTCAAACTTCAGCGTAACGTTTTAACTCTTCATATTTTCGATTGTATTTAAGGTGTTTCCCGGTATGAAATTCGATGTTGTTAGGTTTATTTTCGTACTGATTGGCGTATTAAACGGAGCAAGTTGCAGCAACGACGCTTTTACTCCCGGCTCAATCTTCTCGGATCAGTCCCAAACGCAATATCCAACAAAACAGCTTTTTGTGACCGAGAGCGGTATAAGCAGCCCTTTTACAACACTAGGTCCGGTTGAATATACATTGAGAAGCGATTTATCATTGTTTTCAAATCAGTCGGATTTGCGAAATCAAGCGATCGAAAATTTAAAACAAATCGCTTTAGAGCGCTACGGTTCAAGCGTTGACGCAATAATCAATATTGAGTTTCAAGAAAGCGGCGATCAAGAGGGCTATTTTTCGCCAAATTTCACCTATGCCAGAGGTATTGCGATTGCCTACAAAAGCGGGACGAAGTCGAAGTCGTATTCGAAATCTAAAAGAAAGCACAAAGCAAAATCATCGAAAAGCATCGGTAATAAAACCAAAATACCGAATAGCTCTAAACACAAAACAGATTCTGCCGAAGTCGATGAAGAACTCGAAATTTCACCATCAGAATTGCTGAAATAAATTTATTTCAGAGGTTTGCTACTGAGATTGCGTTTAACGATTAGTATTAAAAGTAGTTTTACCGACTGATTTATTTAAGCGTATTAGCTTTTAAAGGATTGAAATAAAAGATCACCCGTCTTTTGTAAAGGCGGGTGATCTTTCATTTTAAAGACTTACAAATTCCCTTTTTTCTCTTCCATTCGATATGACGTATCGTAAATCGCCATTATCAATTCCATGAGACATTATCCAAACCGTCCAAATTTTTTATTGGCAAGTTGCAGACATTGAAGAAACAGTGCTGAATGTGCCGTTACTGTTGCGTCTTTGTACAGTACCTACTACGCGTTTATTTTTAATAAAAGTAGGAGCAACTCGTGTGGCGCCCGCATTAACATCCGCCGTATTGCTATCGAAGTCGAATTCCACTTCACCGGCGACTGGCAGTTTCAAATTTTTAGATGGAACAGTCACTCCGCCTGACGTTACTAACGCTCTGTATTGGGCTCTGTTTAGACCGGTATCGTCTACAGAAATTTTAGATCGTGTTGCTGTACTTTTACACTTTACTGTAAAAGATTTAGCGTTTGCATTACCGAGCACAAGCAAGCTTAATGCCAAAGTAGAAACTGTTAATCCGAATGCTTTTTTAAAGTTCATATTTTTTCTCCAAAGTTTTTATAAAAAACTGATTTATCAATAATTTTTTCGATCATCGATCTCTATTCAGTACGAACGTTAATTACAAAAAAATGGAGAAAGGTTCATTGAAAATGAAAAATAATTTAATTTTATCGAAAATTCTTATGAAAACTAAACGCCTTCGACCGACTTTTTAGATCGCCAGTTAGCAATTAATATCTTTCTTATTCAATAAGTTAGCCTATTCAGGCTTTGATCTTAAATTTTCGAATTAAAAAATCAAAATTTCTGCATAAATTATAAAAATTTTATCGGATAGCTTGCGTTTTACCCTTTCGGCGGCACATAACCTTCGGGCATAACATCATTACCTTCAAATAAAAATTTATCTCTTTCCGTCGCCAAGTAAGCTCTTGCTTTGGGATCGTAGCTGGCTAATTTGTTTTCGTTAATCAACATTGTTTGCCGACTCAACCATTCTTGCCAAGCTTGTTTGGATATTTTTTCAAATATTTCCTGTCCCTTCGGGCCTGGAAAGGGCGGCTGATCTAAGCCTTCAGCTTCTTTCCCTAATTTAACGCAATTAATTAATCGGGTCATGTTTGTCCTCTTTCAAAAGTTGTTTACATAATTGTTTAACAGGGGCTGGTAGTCCGAGTTTGTTGATTTGAGTTCCATCGCACCAAAGTCCGCGTTCCCCTTCCATTATCGAATAGTTTTCACAATCGATGTGTATCATTAACGGCGTAAAGTCCAGATGATAATGTGAAAACGTATGACGTTGAACAGCTCCGGATTTATGGGCCTTAATATTCATGTTACGAAGCTCGCACCAAATGAAAGCCTCTTCAACAGTACTAAATTCCGGGAAGCTCCATAACCCCCCCCATATTCCTGTTGGCGGTCTTTTTTCTAACAACACCTGTCCTTGACGATTTTGCAAGATCATAAAAACCTGTTGTTTAACAGGTAATGCCTTGGCCGGTTTTGGTGTCGGTAGATTTTTTATAATGCCTTCCGAGTAAGCCGTACAACCTTCGATTAGCGGACATTGTTCGCAAGCCGGGCTGCTTCTCAAGCAGACCGTCGCACCTAAATCCATCATCGCTTGAGTGAAATCGGCAACACGTTCTATAGGCGTATAAGCTGCGCTTAGAGACCAAAGGTTTTTATTGACGGCATTATTGCCCGGCCAACCTGAAACCGCATGGAATCGGCAAATGACTCGTTTAACATTGCCGTCGAGAATAGGATGACTTTTATTAAAGGCAATACATAATATGGCGCCGGCTGTCGAACGTCCGATTCCCGGCAATACCGCAAGCTCTTCCAGCGAATCGGGAAATCGCTTAGTTTCGCAAATTATTTTTGCCGCTTTGTGCAAATTACGGGCGCGGGCATAATAGCCCAATCCCGACCATAACCTAAGAACATCATCTAGGTCGGCTTGTGCAAGACTTTCGATATCGGGGAAATTATCGACAAACGCTAAAAAATAAGGAATGACGGTCGAGACTTGCGTTTGCTGCAACATAACTTCCGAAAGCCAGACGCGATAAGGGGTTATAGGGTGTTGCCAAGGTAAATCTTTACGACCGCACTTATCGAACCATGCTAACAACTTTTGTTGAAAAATTGCCGGGGCCATTGAGCGATCAGTTATGCTTTCCCGCACTCTTAATGCTGGAGTTGGTTGAATGCTAATTCGGTCTTGGCAGTCCGGCATCATTGCATCGAAAGCTTTGGTCGATTTTGGCCGTTTCTTTGTTCGGTCACAATGCCGTTTTTAGAGTTGAGAGTAAAATAAATGCCTTCGAACAACGTATGATTATATGTTAAACGATCGACTCTGAGTTGACCGTTCGCATCGAAGTTTTTTGATTGATTCAGATAGTTTGTAAACCGAGTGACATTGAAGTCGCTACGGCTTGCATTACTATCCTTCAAGGTCTTGTATTCGTCAAGATCGATTTTATCGACCGCTAAATCAAATAAAATCGAAGGCTTTCTAAAGTTTTTTACCGACACTGAACCGTCGATTCGACTATTATCAAATTTGAGGTTTATGTGGTAAATATCGGCTGCATCCATTGTCGCCTGAACGTCTAAATCCATCGAAAGGTTTGTTAAAGCGTTCGGATTCGTCAATGCAGGAAATGGAAATCCCCATTCTTTAATCACTGCTTTCGGATTAAACGGCTCTACTTTGATCGTACTTCGTATTTCAGGTTTATCGATAATTGTTTCGCCTTGTAGATCGGCTGATAGCTTGATTCCAGTCATTGCAAGCTGCAATCCGGTAATGTTTATAGACTGTATACTGCGTTTAATGTCGATTTCGTGCATAGAAAGTTGCGCATTTAAAGGGCCGCCGGACGGAAATGGATTATAACCCTTGTAGTCCAACAGGCTGTCATTGAAAACAAAGTGATCCAGCATCGTATCGAAACATAAGAACGTGTCGAACTTTAAGTTTGTTTCAGATTTAATATGCGGGTAAGAAACAATCAATGACACATGAACGGCGGCGGGTTTTCCGATATTAATTGGGCCGGAATTAAATTGAATAGTTGTAAAAGCGATTTGGGTATCAGATTTCCGGTCGTTCCAGTTTATCCGTCCGTTATAAATATTGACCGGACCCAAGCTTGACGATAAAAATTCAGGAATCACGCTGCTGTTCCCATTGATAGTGCTTTGTGTTGTTTCCGCGCCAAAATCCGACCAATTTCGTAGACCCAGTTTGTTAACAACGAGATTAACCGTTAAATCCGTTAAATCAATGCCTGCGATTTCGATTTTTCTTTTCAGTAAGGCCCACGCATTTAGGTGAATTTCGCTTTTGTTGAGTGTTAAGAAAGGGTCCGGTTTAAAATCAGCCGTATTATCAATGACTATTCGCTGCGTTTTAAGCGTTACTGGAGGAAATAATGCTAATTCGATATCGCCTTCTAAGCTGACATCCCGCCCGATTTTGGATTTTACGAAGTCAGCAATCTGCGTTTTATAATCGTTCGGCTCAATTGTGATAGCGATGATGGCAGCTGTTATGATGACGACGAGCAAACAAAATAAGAGACTGCACAGCATTATTTTGGTTAGTTGCCTCACAATCAAATCTCAGTAGTGTCTGTTTTGGATAAATGGTGATTTACCGATGATAAGGTTTAATATCTCGAATTTATTACCGCTTTAATTCGAGAAAGATATTTTTTACACTAATTTCTGCCTCGAATCATTTGCAGTTAGATGAACACGACCTCATCTCAATCTTACGAAATCCATTCGTTTATAAGTTGGCAACACTGCGGTGTATAATCGGGGCATGGTTGTACGCACTTTTTGCATATCAACCCATTTAGCTCGTTATACATAATAAATTTATAGAGGAAGAGTCATGTTACTGTTATCAAAATTAGCTGCTCTTGGAATCGTCATTTGGTTCTATACGACAGCCGAAAAAAAACGGTCAGCCTGCTGTTAAGTGGGCGGCAATCGGCCTTATCGGTTATTTGCTCGGCTGGTTCATATTGGATGCGATTGTCGATAAAACATTTGCAACCGTTCTTTCGAGAAGAAGCGGCGGAGCATTTGTTTTAGGACAAATCCCGACTTTATCGGGTTTGATTATGGCATTTTTTGTCAGAAAAAAACTACTGAACAATATTAAAACCGGCGGCTGAAAAAAGGACGACGTATTGAAGGATAACCGTCAATACGTCGTCTATTATCCATTCGGCGGAATAATCGAATTACTCCGCTAGCATTTTATCGGCGCCTTCCAATCAAAGCTTGTCGGCGTGTTTATCAAGATAATCGGCAACACCGGAAGGACTTGCGTTCATACCGGCATCGCCTTTATTCCAGCCAGCAGGACAAACTTCGCCATGCTCTTCGTGGAATTGCAGGGCGTCGATCATGCGGATCATCTCATCGATATTGCGCCCTAACGGCAGATCGTTAACGACTTGATGTCGGACTTTACCTTCCTTATCGATAAGGAAGCTGCCCCGGAAAGCAACACCCATGGGCGATTCCACGTCATAGTCTTTAGCAATACTGTGAGTTAAGTCGGCTGCGAGCGTGTAACGCACGGGACCGATGCCGCCTTTGTTCACCGGTGTATTACGCCAGGCATTGTGTGTGAAATGCGAGTCTATAGAAACGCCGATCACCTCTACACCGCGGCTTTTGAAATCGTCGATACGGTGATCGAACGCGATCAATTCGCTAGGGCAGACAAAGGTGAAATCCAGCGGATAAAAGAAAACAACCGCATATTTACCGCTCGTTGCGGCGGAAAAACTAAATGAATCCACGATCGTGCCGTCGCCTAAAACAGCTGGGACAGTGAAATCGGGGGCTTGTTTACCAACTAGAACGCTCATTAAAGGTCTCCTAATTTTTTAAACGCAAAGGGGATGATGAATAACAACCGCCATCAGCTTTTATTTGCTTTTAGAGGTATGGTTGCCATTTTACACTAGAACAGTAGGAAATTGTCTTGACATACACATTTTGCTTGCTTTTATTAAAACTTCCGCCATAATTTGTAATCGAAAGCTTACATTTTAAACTGACGCCAAATCGACATCCCCTAACGAAATGACGGCGTGACAACATAGGCTTGGTGTTAATTGTTTTCATTATTTTCGAGATTGTTGTATGGTAAAAAATAAGCACATCACTGAGCCCGATGTGTTCGGTTTTCAAGTCCGAATTGTCAGGCGCGGCAAAGAAAGCAGCCGTTATTTTTCCCATAAATTATGGGGAAGTAAAACTAAGTCGTTAAAAGCGGCCATAACGTGGCGAGACCAGATGCTCGTCGCCTTGAAAGGCAGTAAAACGCGTTTTCTCAAACCGCCTAAAAACAAAACCACCACGGGTGTTACCGGGGTATCCAGAACAATTAAATTCGATCACCGAAAAAACAAAAGTTATCTTTGCTACACCGTGTTTTGGGTATGCGATGGCAAATCGAAAAATAAAACCTTCCAAGTCGGGAACGTTGAAAATGTAACGGCGGACGACGAGTTGCATGCCTTCCGTACCGCCCGTTTATTTAGAAGTTGTTACGAGTACGCCATCGACAATGATATTCCTTTCAACGAAGAAGTGTTTTCCGGCTGGAAAAAAGTTCGATTGTACGAAAACGAAAATTTGAAAGCGGTTTAAAGTCGGTCGGAAAAGTGCCTGTAAAAATGTTTGTGTAGCCGAATTTCTGAGCAATCTCTACATGTGCTGATTACTAGGGACAGAGTTAATACCCTGTCCCGGCAAATCTAATCAACCGTAAGATAAAATCCTAATCACTATTAGCGAACAGTTGTTTTGAATTCGACTGACAAGATCAAACGACCTATAAATTCGCAGCAATTTCTTTAAGATAAGCTCGAAAATCGTTTTTAAGCTCTTTATGCAACAATCCGTATTCGACGTTCGCCACTAAAAAGCCCAGTTTTGCCCCGCAATCGTAACGTTTGCCTTCAAACTCATACGCGAGCACTTGTTCGTCTTTCATTAAATCGGCAATGGCGTCGGTCAATTGGATTTCACCGCCCGCACCGCGCCCGGTATTTTTGATTTTATCGAAAATACCGGGATTCAATATATATCGCCCGACGACCGCCAAGTTAGACGGTGCGACGTCCGGCTTCGGTTTTTCGACAATATGCTCAACCGGGGCATACTTGCCCTTGCTTTCACCGGTTCTGACGATGCCGTATTTGTCTGTTTCAGAAGGATCGACCCGTTCAACACCTAAAATCGACGTCTGAGTTTGGGCGTAAAGGTCAACCATCTGTTTTATACAGCCGCGTTCGCCGTCTTCGATTAAGTCATCCGGTAATATCACGGCAAACGGCTCATTGCCGACAACCGGCAGCGCGCAATAAACGGCGTGTCCTAAGCCTAACGCTTCGGGTTGTCTTATAAAAGTGCAAGTCACATGCGACGGTATAATGCTGCGCAATAAGTTGAGAATATCCGTTTTATTTCTGGCTTCAAGCTCCTTTTCCATTTCATACGCTTTGTCGTAATGATCCATAATCGAATTTTTACTGCGCCCGGTAATAAAAACAAGGGTATCGATGCCTGCTGCAACGGCTTCTTCAACCGCGTATTGCATCAAAGGCTTATCGACAATCGGCAGCATTTCTTTAGGCACTGCTTTGGTAGCAGGTAAAAAACGCGTACCCAAACCCGCCACAGGAAAAACGACTTTTGTAACTTTTTTATTCATTGATTGTCTTCCGAATTGATAAAGTGAGGAGAGAAACTCTATTTAAGTAGATGCTTACAACGATTGATAAAGATTATGCGATTTAACTTAATTCTTGAAAGCCTGCGAAATTTTAGAATTACGGCACTGATTTACGATGAGATGAAAAAAATTTAAAACTTAATTTCATTCTAGCATTTTTTATAAACGGCTTACCTTTGAATTAGAGTACGAGTAAATTATAGCGGTTAAAGATTAATATTTTGTTAGCGCGTTTGTATGATTGTTTCGGGAGTTTTGTCTGGACTTTCAAGCATCAGCTCACTATCATGCCTTAATCGCGTTCTAATTCGCGAGCCTGTCAAAATCGATTTAAACGCATCAAATTGAGGAGGTTTTTTTATGTTACAAAATCAACAACCCGCCCCTTTATTCCGATCTTTCAACCAATTTAACCAAATCGTCAGCTTGTCCGACTATCTTGGTGAAAAAAATATTGTGCTCTATTTCTATCCAAAAGACGACACCCCCGGCTGTACTATTGAGGCCAATGATTTTACTGCTTTGGCGGGAGATTTCGCCGCATTGGATACGGTAGTTATCGGTGTGAGTAAGGATTCTTGCCAAAGCCATGTCGATTTCATTAACAAGTTCGGTCTGAAAGTGGATTTACTGGCCGATATTTCGGGCGAAGTCTGCGAGCTTTACAACGTCTGGCGTGAACGCGAAAAAAACGGCGTCAAAAGCATGGCCGTTTTAAGATCGACTTTCATCATCGACAAAAACGGTAAACTAGCCGATGTCGAGTACGGCGTGAATCATGAAGGTCATGCTCAGGCCGTGCTGGAAAAAATTAAGCAACTGAACGGTTGAAATCGGCAAGACATTAATGAACGGGTGCCCTCGCGTTTTTGAGGACACCTCGTCCGGCAATTAAAGCAATCATTTGAGAAAACGCAGGAAAATATGCCAGTTAACGGGATAAATCACATTAACATTGAAGTTAGCGCCGAACAATTGCCCAAAGTGAGGGCGTTTTATGAGGAAATCCTCGGCTTAAAGCCCGGTTTTAGGGCCAAATCGAAACGGGACGGCGCGTGGTTATATGCGGGCAATACACCGGTTATTCACCTATCCGTCACGGAGGAATGGATGAATAATGCCGATAAAATTCATTGTAACCATGTCGCCTTTGCCTGCTCTGAAGTAAAAGCGTTCAAAGATCATTTAGATAAACACAACATTCAATATGCTTTTGAACAACGATCACTGGCCGATTGCGAAATGACGCAGTTTTTTTTGCACGATCCGGTGGGAATTAAAATAGAACTAAATTTTGCAGGCGAAACTTTGACATAACTGACGAGGACATCGCGATGATACCTGAACAGACATTGGATTTGAGGGGCAAGGTCGCCTTTATAAGCGGCGCAGCGGTTGGAATAGGCAGGGCTTGCGCCCTGGCATTAGGACAGGCGGGCGCTATTATCGGACTAAATTATTACAGTAGCAAAGACGCAGCTGAAGATTTATCCAAGGAATTGTCTGCAAAAAACATTAAATCCATACTGTTACCCGCCGATTTAACGGATGAACCACAGGCAAACGCCGTGATTGATAAACTCGTTGCCGAAACGGGTCGCTTGGATATTTTGGTGAACAACAGCGGCGGCTTAGTGAAACGCGCCAAAATAGAAGAAACCACCTTAGCCAATTGGCAAAAATCCCTAGACATCAACCTCACCAGCGCATTTTTGACGACTAAACACGCCATTCCGCATCTTAGGACAACCGGAAGCGGTCGCATTGTTAATATACTGTCGTTATCTGTACAAACAGGCGGAGCCAACGGCGCCGGCGCTTACGCCGCCCCCAAAGGCGGATTAATGGTATTTACCCATACCCTAGCTAAAGAACTGGCTCCTGAAATCCGTACCAACTCGGTCATGCCGGGTACGGTAGAAACACAGCACCACGAAATCCATTCGACACCTGAAATGCTGGAAAACTACCGCAAACAAACGCCGTTAGGTCGAAATACAATGGCGGAAGAAGTCGCAAGTTCTGTATTATTTTTAGCTAGCGATATGTCTTCACATATTAATGGGGCGTTGATTGATATTAGTGGCGGAAGGTTTTTACGTTGAATATGGATCTTGATAAGAATTAATCGAATTTAATTTACGTCAATAATGAAAACTATGAGGTTTATATGAAATTAATATTATTAATCACAATTTTGCTTTCATCTTTCATTATAAATGCTCAGGATGGTGAATTAGATAAAAAACCTATTAAGCTTGATCTGAAGCCAGATTTTAATGATGAATTGAAATATCAAGACCAAATAGCTACCGATAGATTAATACCCAAAACAAACAATCAAGAAGAAAGAAAAAGTATTTTTGATAGCTCGGATCGCCCAACACATCAATTCACTATGGGTGTAGCTGCTGGTAATACCGTAATTCAGGATGGAATCCAACCAATCACGAATAAGCCATTAAAAGCAAAGATGAATACCGTTTTCGAGAAGTAATTGTGTATGTCCAGGCTTTTTAACGATCCTAGGCTGACCGTTGGAAGATAAATACTATAGATTCGGCCCTGTGAAGTCTTAACTTCCGTTCGCCTTGAGCCTGTCGAAAGGGGGTCCGCGCTTCGACTCGCTCATCACGAACGGTTCAGTCTTTAAAAGGCCGAATCAATAATCATACAAATTTCCTTGTTCATCCCAGTCAAACAGTGTGCATTCCATGCACCACTGAAGCGATTAACCATCAATAACTCCATAAATTTTCGACAACATTCCTGATCAAGTCGCTTATGGTGCGTAAAACGCACCCTACCTAATTGATGTAGGTTATAATTGGTGTCAACTTTGATATTTTTTCACCTTGAATGGCCCAGTTTTTCGAAATCCACCCTGAAAATCCGCAATTGCGTTTGATTCATCGCGCGGTGGAAATAATCCAAAAAGGCGGCATTATTGCTTATCCGACCGACTCGTCTTATGCCTTGGGTTGTCATATCGGAGATAAACAGGCCCTCGACAAAATTCGGCGCATACGGCAACTGGACGATAAGCACGACTTTACCTTGGTCTGCAACGATTTAACCCAAGTTTCCACCTTTACCAAAATGGGCAATAATGCTCACCGTCTGATTAAAGCCTTAACGCCAGGGCCTTTTACGTTTATTTTGGACGCTACGCGCGAGGTTCCTAGGCGCTTGCAGCATCCGAAGAAAAAAACCATCGGTATTCGTATACCCAGCCATCCCATCGCCAAACTTTTGGTGCAAGAACTGCAAGAGCCGTTATTCAGCTCAACGCTAGCGTTGCCGGGCGATGACGAGGGCTTGTCGGATCCCTACGAAATCCGCGAGCGGCTGGAACACGAGCTGGAATTAGTGATCGATGCAGGCATCATCCCCTGCGAAGATACAACGATTATCGCATTTTCGGATAACGGCCCTGAGATTGTCAGGCAAGGTAAAGGCATTGCGACAATGCTGGACTAACAGGACATAACATGATGAATGAATTGACCGTCGCGCAACGGGTAGCGGTTTGGATATTACCGGTAATTTTTGCGATTACCGTGCATGAAGCGGCTCATGGCTGGGTCGCTAAAAAATACGGCGATAACACTGCCGACGCCCAGGGCCGATTAACGGTGAACCCGATTAAACATATCGATTGGCTGGGTACGGTTATTTTGCCCGGCTTATTGTTACTCACCGGCACGGGGTTTATCTTCGGTTGGGCTAAACCGGTACCTGTCGATGCGCGTAATTTTAAAAAACCCATTCACGATATGGCTATAGTGGCCATAGCCGGACCGATTTCTAACGTCATCATGGCTATAATTTGGGCGTTAATTGCACGATTAGGCATGTCGATAGGCGCAAGCGCTGAATTTATATCTCTGCCTTTGATATATTCCGGGGTTGCCGGTATTTCCATCAATTTGGTGTTGGCGTTGATTAATCTGCTGCCCATTCCGCCGCTTGACGGTAGCCGTGTACTGACTGCATTTTTACCGCATCGTTTAGCTTGGAAATATAATCAACTGGAGCGTTACGGCTTCATTATTTTGCTGGTACTGCTCTATACTAAAATTTTGAATACCTTACTGGCTTATCCTTTATTTTTCGCGCAAAACCTGTTTTTATCCATTGCAGGCATGAATTGAAGGCGAGCGTTATTTAAAACGGTCATTGGCTTATTTTTGAAATAAAACAATGAATATGCAGGAAAATAGTGTTACCCCGCCCGGCGAACCTCAGGTACTTGCTATGGTTAACGGCGCGCCATTTCATCAAATACCGGACGATTTATATATTCCGCCCGACGCGCTGGAAGTTTTCTTAGAACTGTTTGAAGGTCCGTTGGATTTATTACTGTATTTAATCAGGCGGCAGAACGTCGATATTATCAATATTCCGATTGCGCAGATTACTCATCAGTATATCGCCTATATTCAGGTCATGGGCAATCTTAAAATGGAACTTGCCGCAGAATATTTGGTGATGGCGGCATTGCTGGCCGAAATTAAATCTCGAATGTTATTGCCTCGGCAAACCGAAGCAGAAGACGAGGAAGAAGATCCCAGAGCGACTTTAATCCGTAGACTTCAGGAATATGAATGCATTAAAAACGTTGCCGAAGAAATCGACTTGATGCCCCGCTTCGAACGCGACATATTTGCTGCGCTGGTCGATGTATCTAAACTCAGTATTGAACAACCTTTGCCCGATATCCAGATGAAAGAAATGTTATTGGCGTTTCAGGATGTCTTAAAACGGGTTGACCAGCTCAGCCATCATCATATCACTAAAGAGCCCTTATCCGTCCGTGAAAGAATGTCAACCATTTTGGCTTACCTTGAAGGAGCGGATAGTCTCCTTTTTTCGCAACTATTCTACAGAAAAGAAGGCCGACAAGGCGTCGTTGTCTCGTTTCTGGCCATTCTCGAACTCAGCAAAGAAAGACTTATCGACATCTTTCAATCCGAACCCTTCGCCGAACTTCGAGTCAGAGCCGCCGGAGCAACCTTTGGCGCAATCGAGTCCAGTTATTCAGCTGCTTGATGACGTTAACATGGAAATAAAGCGCATTGTTGAAGCCATTTTATTCGCCGCAAACCGTCCGATGACGGTTAAGCAAATCATTGATGTCTTTCCTGAAATCGAGCGTCCCGAAACTATCGAAGTCCAAGATGCGATCGAAGCGATTATTGAGGATTACCGCGAGCGCCCCATCGAATTAAAAAAAGTCGCCAGCGGCTACCGGTTTCAAGTCAAACCGGAATTAGCGCGCTGGGTAGGGCGATTATTTGAAGAAAAACCGCCGCGCTATTCTCGCGCCTTGCTGGAAACGCTAGCGATTATTGCTTACCGACAGCCGGTTACCCGGGGTGAAATCGAGGATATTCGCGGGGTTAGCGTTAGCAGTAGCATTATTCAAACGTTGCTGGAGCGCGAATGGATCAAAGTCGTAGCCCACAAAGAGGCGCCAGGCCGTCCCGGTTTGTACGGCACCACTAAACAATTTTTAGATTATTTCAATATTTCAAGCTTAAGCGAGCTACCGACATTACAAGAAATTCAAGATTTCGATTCGGCGCTCGATAACTCGTTAAATTTAATACAGGAAGAGAGTGAACAACAAGAAACCACCCCGCCCCACCCGACTCGACCAATCGGATCAACGCATAACGAAACCGCAACCGTCTAATTCAAATCCGGTAAAGCAAAATGAAATAGCCGAGGCCGGTATCGGCGAACGAATTCAGAAAGTATTGGCACGGGGCGGTATCGGCTCTCGGAGAGAAATCGAACGCTGGATTTCGGAAGGCCGGTTGAAATTGAACGGCGTAACCGTTACCTTAGGGGCGCATATTAAATCGGGCGACTATCTGCTTTTGAACGACCGCGTTGTGCATTGGGAAAAATTTACTAAACAGCCTACTCGCGTTCTTATATATCACAAACCGGTCGGCGAAGTAGTAACCCGTCGCGACCCGGAAGGTCGACCCGTTATTTTTACGCAATTGCCTACGCTGGTGGGATCGAAATGGATTGCCGTCGGACGCCTCGATATTAATACATCCGGTTTATTGCTTGTTACCAATAACGGTGAATTGGCTAACCGATTAATGCATCCTTCCACACAAGTAGAGCGCGAATATGCCGTTCGTGTGTTGGGTGAAGTACCCGATGCCGTAATCGAAAAATTGAAAGAAGGTGTTGACCTGGAAGACGGCAAAGCAAAGTTCGACGACATTCGATTCTATGCGGGAGAAGGGGCTAACAAATGGTATTACGTAACCGTTAGGGAAGGCCGTAATCGTTTAGTGAGACGCTTATGGGAGTCGCAGAACATCGTTGTCAGCCGATTAATACGAGTAAGATACGGGCCTGTCGTTCTTCCCGAACGATTAAAAAACCATTCGTTTTACGAACTCGATGCGAAAGAACTTGGACTGCTATTTGAGTTTGCAGGATTTACGGCTGAAAATCTTAGTGAATCCGCGAAGCCCGATAAAAAATAACAAAAACGCTAATACAAACGAACTAGGGCCTATTTATCGTCCAAAAAATAAAGATCCTCTATGAGCGCTCTTTCGCCCGGCGTTAGCCAAATTCGATGCGGTTTTTCATCTTTTAGGGCTTGTTCGGCGGTTAAGCCCCGCCTTCTATCGCCTTTGCGACGCTCATTGTCACTAAACCTTCCCGCTTCGATATTGATTGGAGTTCTGCGCATTGCAGTGCGTAAATCAGTTACGTTCATGTTGCTTCCACCTCAGGTTTATATTACCTGTTCCTAAGATTAGATTAAGTTTCAAATTAATTTGTAAATATACAACTACTACTAAGACAGCTCAATTAGAAAAAAGTGCCACTCTTACGTTATAGGTTTGAAAATGTTGTTAATGCCTTGAGCGCTTCTTCGCCGTAAGCAAAAATCGGCCAACCATCACCAACTAAAACGGCTTTAATATCAGGAAGATCGGCAAGCCTTTGAACAGATTGCTTGGCTTCATCTTCATTGCTTAGTTTTGAGACAGGCAACATACACAATTCGCCGCCGGTATGACTGCGGATTAAATCGCCGGTAATCAAGGTACTGTTATCCAATACCAACGCCAATTCGCCCGGCGTTTTAGAGCCGTTCATTGTATGGACCACTAATCCCGGAACGATTTCCTGACTATCCTGAAGCCATTTGTCACAAACGAGCGGAAAATGGTCTTTTTCGCCTGCAGGGCCGTAAATGACCGCACCGGTAATTTTCGCAAGATGAAATGCATCGCGGCAGTGATCGCTATTGGTGATGACGATTATTTCAGCGCCGCCAAGCTCTCGCAAATGGCTTAGATCGTGAGCAGACAGCGGCAAAGGATCTATTAATACATTACCTTCGGTTCGAACCCAAAGTACGCTGTTAAAATCCAGATTTCGTTCTGGATTAAACTCAGACCAGCCGAATAAATCTTTTCTGTGTAATTGTTTCATAATGCTAATTCTTTTTTGACGATCTCTATTATAACTCAGCTAGTTGAAGTAAGCTTTATGCTTAAGAAAAGCCCTTGGGCAAGTAAAGGCAAACAATCAGATAGCGATATCGTTCGAGTAGAGTTTTGATGACAATAAATGAAATCAACTTTTTCAAAATTTCCTTAAAAAGTTGAAGAATGATATTCGTATTACAATTACTTTAAAACAACTTTTCGGGAACAAGAATGACGGAACAACAACCTGTAAAACGGCTGAATGTCGGTTGCGGCCGGAATATTATCGACGGATGGATCAATTTAGACGTCATGCCGTTGCCCGGCATAGATATTGTCGCCGATCTTGAAGACTGCGCGAATTCGCCGCTGCCTTTTACGAATAATACGGTGGATGAGTTTTTATTGTCTCATGTCATCGAACACATCCGAAACCCCTTGCCACTCATGCAAGAGCTTTGGCGGATAGCCAAGCCGGAAGCAAAAATGGTAATTCGCGTGCCTCACGGTGCAAGCGACGATGCTTGGGAAGATCCGACGCATGTACGGGCCTATTTTACCAATAGCTTCGGTTATTATTCACAGCCCTATTATTGGCGGGCGGATTACGGCTATCGCGGCGATTGGCTCCATGATAAGTTGACTTTTATAGTCTATCAACACGGAAATACGCATCTCTCACCGGCTGAAATTCTTCACAAAATCAACAATCAGCGTAACGTTGTACAGGAAATGATAGCCGAACTGGTTTGTAAAAAACCCGCACGAGAACCGTTAAGACAGTTACAAACTTCACCTCAAATTTACATTCAACTCGCTTGAGTTTTGCTACCGGCCATTCCGAAAATGGTTAGCAGACGAACGATCAATTTCTTTCCGTTGTGTTACGTTTGGGCAGATAGATGTTCGTCGATTCATTGACTCGATCCACCTTTACCAAAATGCGCAGATTATTTTGCATCGATTGCCTGTTTGCGGAAAGCACGCCGTTACCGCTAGAACTCCCGCTTTCATCGATAGCGCCGATTTCAACCCATTCGCCCAAGTTGGCTCGAATGGACGTATTCGCTTCTTGGGTTTGGATTTGACCGTGCGCGTCGAAACGATCCGACCACGGTGCTACGTCGAGAGCGACTTGTTGACCGACCAGTCTGGGCGTTACTTCAAAACCGGTAGTCGCTTCGATGTACTGGCTCGAGCGATTTTCGTAAGGATAGCCGTATCCGTCCGGGTAAATATGGTAGGTTGAAACAGGCACAGATCTTCCGGTTTTAATTCGAGCAGGTACGCCTTCGAGCGTACGAATCGTCTGTGTATTTTGGATATTGCTATTACCTTGAAACTGATTGAAATAGCCCCTGACATTACCCCTCGTTTGGGCGGGATTCGATAAGGGCGTGTTAAATTGAACGTTGAGATCCGCATTCAATTGATCGGCAGTATATTCTCTGCTTTGAATGACGGTTATCTGAAGATTGTTCAACGGATTATCCAGTTTGCGGATAATTTCGGTAAGAGTCTGAAGGCGTTCGGGCGTCGTTTTTACAATCATCGTATCGCCGTTAGCGATAATGTGATCCGTATTTTCGAGCAAGGGGTCGAGCAGAGGTTGTATTTCAGAAGCCGGACGGTTGTAAACCGGAATAACTTCCACAATCGATTCCGCAACTGTTAAGCAAGGTAGCGAAGCCGCAAATAAAAAAACGGCAAATAAAAATATTTTCAATGCATACCTCCATCGACGGAGTTAAGAAACTTAACTTACATTTTCGTAGACGACTTTTTATCGCAATTTGCGTTGAACAGCGGCAAACTTTAACGAAAGCCTACCGCCGTTTTCGGTTTGCTTTTATAAGCTCTCGTATAACGCAAGGTATTGCTCCGCGCTTTTCAGCCAGGAGAAATCTTTACCCATTGCATTGGATTGAACACTCGTCCAAGCTTTCCGGTCGCTATAAAGCATCACGGCCCGTTTAACCGTTTCCAGCAATGAACTTGCATTTGCATCGTTGAATACGAAACCGGTTGCTGTTCGATTTGCAAGTGTCTCCGGCAAGACGTCGACGACAGTATCCGACAAACCACCGGTATTCCGAACAATCGGCAAGGTACCATAACGTTGACTGTACATTTGATTTAACCCGCATGGTTCGAAGCGGGAAGGCATCAGAAAAATATCCGCGCCGGCTTCAATTAAATGTGCAAGTGGCTCGTCGTAACCTTGGGCGACCGCCATCTTGTCGGGATAAACATGAGCGAGATTCTGCAACCGTTGTTCGAAATCCTTATCGCCCGAACCGAGCAATACAAACTGTAACGACATGGAAAGCATTTCCGGCAAGCAATCGATTATCAGGTCGATACCTTTTTGTTCGACCAGACGTCCGATCAAACCTAACAACGGAACTTTATCGTCTTCAGGCAGGCCGAATCTTCGTTGCAATTCGGATTTATTATGTTGTTTATCTTTTAATGTTTTTTGTCCGTAATGTTTTGCTATCGACGGATCTATTGCAGGATTCCAAACATCTTGATCGATACCGTTCAATATGCCTATTAACGAATCTTTACGGAATCTCAACAAGCCTTCTAAGCCGCAACCGTAGGCGGCTGTTTGAATTTCCAGCGCATAATTGGGGCTTACCGTGGTGATTTTATCGGCATACACCAATCCGCCTTTAATGAAAGACAGCATATTATAAAATTCGAGTCCTTCCGGATTCCATAACTGCCCTGGAAGGTTTAACCCCCGGATACTTTCCGCAGTAAACAAGCCCTGATAGGCCAGATTATGAATGGTAAAGACGCTACTCGGCCTATTCGATTCCAGCGATAATAACGCCGGAACCAATCCGCTCTGCCAATCGTTGCAATGCACGACATCGGGCATCCACTGTAAATAAGCGCGATTCATCGCTACTTCGACAGCAATTCTACAAAACAGCGCAAACCGGTCGGCATTATCCGGCCAAGAATTTCCATGCTCATCGACATATGGATTACCCGGGCGTATAAAATATTCCGCAAAATCGACCAGCCACACAATAACGTTACTGTCCGGCATACGCGTTTCAAGAATATTCACATCCCGATTCTCAACCCGCAAGGTACAAAGATACCTTACCTCATTCTGCATTTTTATCGTTTGATAATTCGGCATAATGATGCGCACATCCTGCGATAATTCGGCTAATGCCTTGGGTAGACTGCCCGACACGTCGGCTAGCCCCCCCGTTTTAATTAAAGGATGCGCTTCACTGGTAACAAACAATATTTTTTTCATATGATTCTTAACGATCACTTCATTAGATTATAAATTCTGACAATCCTATTTAACTCCACGGACGGATCGGCCTTTTTACGGTTTTAAAATGACGGCCCCCAACGGCGGCAATGTCAGGCAAATGGAGTTTTCTTGATTCATCCAAGGCACCGGTTCGGATAATAAAGTGCCGTTCCCCGTATTCGAGCCGTCGTAATATTTGGAGTCGGAATTGAAAATTTCCGTATAGACGCCCGGTTTAGGGACGCCGATGCGATAGCTTTCTCGAGGAACGGGTGTAAAGTTAAGCACAATGCACAAATCCTCATGCTCGCTTTTACGCCGGTAACTAATGATGGATTGCTGTACATCGTGGCAATCGATCCATTCGAAACCGTTATGATCGAAATCAAGGCGATACAACGCCGGATGTGTTTTGTATAAATTGTTCAGATCTTTAACCAGCGTTTGAATACCTCGATGGTGAGCGTAGTCCAGCACGTACCAATCTAGGGCCTTATTACTGTTCCACTCCGTTCCTTGGCCGAATTCACAACCCATAAATAGTAGCTTCTTACCCGGATACGTTAACATAAAGGTATAGAGTAGCCGCAGGTTAGCAAAACGTTGCCATTCGTCGCCCGGCATTTTACTTAATAACGAACCTTTACCATGCACCACTTCGTCGTGGGAAAACGGTAGCGCAAAATTTTCGGTAAAGGCGTAAAGCATACCGAAAGTCAGTTGATCGTGGTGATACTTGCGGTGCACCGGCTCTTGACTCATGTACGCGAGAATGTCGTGCATCCAACCCATATTCCATTTCATGGAAAACCCTAAGCCTCCCGTCCAGGTCGGGCGCGTGACTTGCGGCCAAGAGGTCGATTCTTCAGCCATTATTACTGTACCGGGATGCTGGTCGTGCGTAACCGCATTCAACTCTCTTAAAAAATCGATCGCTTCCAGATTTTCATTACCGCCGTAGCGGTTAGGGATCCAATCCCCGTCTTCTCTTGAATAATCAAGATATAACATGGATGCAACCGCATCGACTCGTAAGCCATCGAGATGGTATTCTTCAAGCCAAAAAATCGCACTCGCCAATAGAAAATTCTTAACTTCGTTCCGTCCGTAATTATAGATAAGCGTTCCCCAATCGCGGTGCTCGCCTTTTCTGGGATCTTCGTGCTCATACAATGCGCTGCCGTCGAACCGGGCAAGCGCAAATGCATCCTTGGGAAAGTGCGCGGGAACCCAATCGAGAATCACACCGATATCGTTTTGATGAAATAAATCGACGAAATAACGGAAATCGTCAGGTGTGCCGTAACGGCTGGTCGGTGCGAAATAACCGGTCGTTTGGTATCCCCATGAGCCGTCGAAAGGATGCTCGGTAATAGGCAGCAACTCAATATGAGTAAAGCCCATTTGTTTGACATATTCGACCAATTGGTCCGCTAACTCGCGATAACTGAGGAAGTTACCGAGCTTATCCCGTCGCCACGAGCCGAGATGAACCTCGTAAATCGACATCGGATCATGTAGCCAGTTACTTTGGGTGCGTTTTTCAAGCCATTTATTATCCGACCAGAGATAGCTGTTTTCATTAACGACAATGGATGCCGTATTGGGTCTGAATTCAAATCGCTGTCCGTAAGGATCCGTTTTTAGTAGGATTTCATGGGTAAAACGGTTGATGATCTCAAACTTGTAAAGACAACCTTCGGTTAAACCGGGTACAAATAACTCCCATATGCCGCCGCCGCCCAAACTTCGCATCGGGTGACAACGGCCGTCCCAACGATTGAAATCGCCCACGACGCTGACTCGACCGGCATTAGGCGCCCACACGGTAAATAAAACACCGTCAATGTCATCGGCAGTATGCAGATGGCCGCCGAGTTTTTGATAGACGTGCCAATGCTTACCTTCGCCGAAAAGGTGTTGATCGAATTCCGGCAATTGGACGGTAAAGTCATAAGGATCGTAGTTGACATGCGCGTTACCGTTTTTATCGATCCACGCTAATTCGTAATGTTTCGGCAACGGTTTATTTTCAGCTTTGTATTCAAAAAAATCCGTACCGGTAATACGTTGAAAAGCTTCGTTGTTATGGCTTAACGTTACCGTTTCCGCATAAGGAAGATGGACTTTAATAACCGTTTGACCATCTTTTGAATGCCGTCCCAAGACTGAGTGAGGATCATGATGTCTTGCTTCGGTAATCTTTAAAGACTCCGCATCGAGTATGGTTGAAGTTTTTTTCACCTTATCTATTCCTCAGTGTAGTAGAATTATTACGGCTCATATTACCAAAAAAAAAGCTGCTCTGCGCCTATTACACGAGGAGAACGAAAATGTCAGATCGTTATGTCAGTCAATTAACCAGAAATACAATAGCACTTATCTTGGCGGGCGGTCGCGGCTCGCGCTTGATGAATATGACTGATTGGCGGGCTAAACCCGCGGTACCGTTCGGCGGCAAATTCCGTATTATCGATTTTCCCTTATCTAATTGTATCAATTCGGGTATTCGCAAAATCGGCATCCTCACGCAATACAAAGCGCATTCGTTAATTTTGCATATTCAGCAAGGCTGGGGGTTTTTACGCGGCGAATTCGGCGAGTATGTCGAATTGTTCCCGGCACAACAAAGACACGATGAAGATTCTTGGTATAAAGGAACTGCCGATGCCGTTTTTCAAAATATCGATATTTTACGGACGCGTAATCCCGAGCATATCCTCGTCCTTGCGGGTGATCACATCTATAAAATGGATTACGGCGCTATGCTGGCGGATCACGTCAAGAAAAATGCCGATCTTACGATCGGCTGTCTCGAAGTTTCACTGGCAGAGGCGACTGCTTTCGGCGTTATGGATGTCGATGAAAATCGTCGAGTTAGAGCATTCGTTGAAAAACCCGAGAATCCGCCGGTGATGCCTGGGAGAACGGATACTGCGCTAGCTTCTATGGGTATTTATATTTTCAATGCCGGTTTCCTTTACGAACAATTAATTAAAGATGCCGATACCAAAGGCTCCAGCCACGATTTCGGCAAAGATATAATTCCAGCGGTCATCGATAAATATCTAGTCAATGCTTATCCGTTTTTGGATTTGCAAACAGGCGGTCAAAGCTACTGGCGCGATGTCGGTACGATCGACGCTTTTTGGTCCGCCAATATGGAATTAATCGGCGTTAATCCAGAGCTTAATTTGTACGACAAAACATGGCCGATTTGGACTTACCAAGAACAAACGCCACCCGCGAAATTCGTATTCGATGACGAAGACCGCCGCGGTCAAGCCGTTGACTCTATGGTGTCCGGCGGATGTGTTATTTCCGGCGCTAAAGTCCTTCACTCGCTTTTATTTTCCAATGTTAGAGTGAACTCATTTTCCACCGTTCAAGATAGCATTATTCTGCCGAATGCCACCATCGGACGACATTGCCGTATCAATAAGGCCATTATCGAGAAGGGTTGCGAAGTACCCGAAGGGACGGTCATCGGCGAAAACCGGGAAGAAGATGCGCTTAAGTACCATGTCAGCCCCGGCGGGGTAGTCTTGGTTACCCCCGACATGCTCGGTCAAAAGCTGCGATTCGTAAGATGAACTAAATGGAAAAAACAAAATTGAAATTAGTCCTGTGCTGGCATATGCACCAGCCGGAATATCGCGATTTACAGACAGGAACATTCAAGTTACCGTGGACTTATCTGCATGTCATCAAAGACTATGTAGACATGGCTGCACATCTGGAAGCTGTGCCTGATGCAAAAGCCGTCGTCAATTTTGCCCCCATTTTGCTCGAACAAATCGAAGATTACGCCAAGCAAATCAATGCTTACCTAAGCGACAGAATTTCAATTACCGATCCTTTGCTGGACGCTTTAGTTAGTCCCGCTCTTCAAGTAGATCTTGAAGAGCGCATGAAGCTTGTAAAAGAATGTTTAAGAGCTAATCGAGAAAGGCAGATCGACCGTTATCCCGCTTATAAAAAACTGGCGATTATGGCGGATTGGCTGGATCAAAATTTTGAGTTTTTGTATTACGTCAATTCCCAATTTATTGACGATATTCTGGTTTGGTACCATTTAGCTTGGATGGGTGAAACCGTTAAGTTGACCGATAATCGTGTCAAACACCTTATCGAAAAGGGTAGCGGTTTTACACTACATGACCGCATTGAGATTCTCGAAATAATCGGTGAACAAATCTCGAATGTACTTTTACGTTACAAAAATCTGGCAAAAAGGGGACAAATCGAACTTTCGGTGACACCTTACGCTCATCCGATTATGCCGTTATTGCTAGCTCTAAACGCTACCCAGGAGGCTATGCCGGATGCTCCTATGCCGGAGTTGAAATCCTACCCCGGCGGAGAGGAAAGAGTAAAGTGGCATCTGGAAAAGGGCGTTCAAACGTTTAAACGATTTTTCGGTTTCAAGCCGCAAGGTTGTTGGCCTTCTGAAGGCAGCATTAGTGAACTTTGTTTAAAAATATTGGACGATTTCGGCTTTACCTGGACGGCAAGCGGCGGCTGCGTATTGCATAACAGCTTGAATTTACAAGAAAACAGTGTTTCCGACGGTATTCATCATCCATTCAAACTGAAACAGAATAAACTCGCTTGTTTTTTTAGAGACGACGGCCTTTCCGATTTAATCGGATTTCAATATTCTAAATGGCATGCGGACGATGCTGTCAGCGATTTTATCAAACACCTTGAGATCATTGCTTCAAACGAACCTTCCGATTCGGTCGTCTCTATCATCATGGACGGTGAAAATGCTTGGGAATATTATCCGGAAAACGGTTATTATTTTTTAAGCGCCTTATACACTCGTCTTGCTGCACATCCTGCGATTGAGCTAACAACCTTCTCTGAATGCCTAAAAGATAAGGTCGGTATTAAAACGATAAATCGATTAGTCGCCGGCAGTTGGGTTTACGGCACTTTTTCAACCTGGATTGGCGATGCCGATAAAAACCGCGGGTGGGATATGCTAGGTGATGCCAAATCGGCATTCGACACAGCAATAGCTGAGAAACGGTTATCCGAAAAACAAATCCAAGAAGCTGAGCTACAATTAGCCGTTTGCGAAGGGTCGGATTGGTTTTGGTGGTTCGGGGACTACAACCCAGGCGAAGCTGTGAGTAATTTCGAAAAACAATACCGCATGAATTTAGCAAACTTATATCGATTATTAGGTCAAGAGCCTCCCGGCTATCTTGCCCTATCATTTACGCAAGGTTTTGGAACCCCCGATATGGGCGGCGCTATGCGTCCTGGCGTACAAGCTTAGCCAAGGATTATTTAGCGTGACATCACTTTTAAACAAACGCCGCGCAGGCATCTTATTACACATTACTTCGCTTCCGGGTGCGGGTAGCGTTGGTGATTTAGGCCAAGAAGCTTTTCACTTCGTAAGATTTTTACACGATACCGGCGTTTCGGTTTGGCAAACGTTGCCCTTGGGATTAACGCATGCAGACCTATCACCTTATCAAAGTTTATCGGCCCATGCCGGAAATCCGGAACTTATCAACATCGAATGGATTTGCAAACAAGGCTGGCTGAATCTTGAAAACAGTCCTTCGGAATCGAATCCGCTTTTGGATCAGCCAAAAGCCCTGTTGCTCAATGCCGCGTTTCAAGGCTTTGTAGAGCGTGCCGATAAAAAAGATAAACGCGACTATACAAGATTCTGTAAAGAAAAGTCTTTTTGGCTCGACGATTTCGCGTTATTCATGGCGGTTAGACAGGAGTTTCAGCAACAATGCTGGAATTCGTGGCCCGAAGATCTAAAAAATAGAGATCTGAATGCGTTAAAAAAAGCTAAAAAACGCCTAAAAGCTGAAATCGATTCAACGAAATTTCAACAATATGTTTTTTTCCGCCAATGGCTGGAATTAAAAACGTTTGCAGGACAACTCGGCGTATTGTTGTTTGGGGACATTCCTATCTTTGTTTCCTACGACAGTGCGGATGTCTGGGCTAATCGCGATGTTTTTAAATTGAATGAAAGCGGTGAAATGACGGTGGTGGCAGGCGTACCGCCCGACTATTTTTCCGAAACCGGACAACGCTGGGGTAATCCGCATTTTAATTGGGAGTATCTGGAAAAAACCGGATTTCGTTGGTGGCTCGACCGCTTGAAAACGCAACTCGAGCTGTTCGACATATTGAGAATCGATCACTTTCGCGGGTTGGAAGCGGCCTGGGAAATACCGTCAACCGAACATACTGCTATGGTTGGAGAATGGGTTAAAGCCCCCGGAAAAGAATTATTGAGTGCTTTCAGAGCTGAATTCGGCGAGATTCCGCTCGTTGCGGAAGATTTGGGGATCATCACACCGGAAGTTGAAGAACTTCGGGATGAATTTCAATTGCCTGGGATGAAAATTCTACAATTCGCATTCGGCGATAATGCCGAGAATCCTTATCTGCCTATCAACCATATTACCAATTGTGTTGCTTATACCGGTACGCACGACAACGATACGACTTTAGGCTGGGCGGACAAACTCAACGATGAGGAAAAGCGGAGAGTCTACGACTTTTTGGGTAATCCGCAGACTTCATTAAATTGGGCGCTGATTGATGCTACGCTCGGATCGGTGGCGAATCTCGCAATCATTCCCATGCAGGACATTCTTGAGTTAGGCACAGAGCACCGTATGAATACGCCGGGTACGACAACCGGTAATTGGAACTGGCGCTTTAATTGGGACCAAGTAACGCTTGAAAGATCGGAGCGATTAAGGTATTTGGTCGAAGCTTTCTATCGGCAGACTTAATTTAAAAAAGCCGTAAAATTATTGCGGCCTTTACCTAATTTGCTCAATAATCCCATCCAATTCTTCTAGGCTTGCATAGGAAATCACCATTTTTCCCGCGCCATTAGTTTTATGCTCGATAATCACTTTTGCGCCTAACTTTGCGGTTAACTCGTTTTGTAACCGCAGGGTGTCGGTATCGATTGCTTTCGCTTTTTCAGGCTTTGTTTCGGTTTGAGCGTCTTTAACCAATTTTTCCGCCATCCTCACCGTGAGCCCTTCTTTGGCTATTTTTTGAGCGACAGCAACTTGACTTGCGCCATCAAGCGCTAATAAGGCGCGTGCATGGCCCATTTCTAATTGACCGTTAATCAACAACTTTTTGACTTCCGGTTGCAACTCCATTAAGCGCAGTAAGTTTGTCACCGTAGCTCGCGACTTGCCTACGGCATCGGCAATTTGCTGGTGCGTCATGGTAAATTCATCAAGCAACCGGCGCAAAGCTTCGGCTTCCTCAAGCGGATTCAGGTCTTGCCGCTGGATATTTTCGATCAACGCAATCGCCATCGTAGCGCGGTCGTCAATGTCTTTGACGACAACGGGAACTTCCTGCAAACCGGCCAGTTGGGCCGCACGCCATCGACGTTCACCGGCTACGATTTCGTATTTATTCTGGCCAATCTTGCGGACAACAATGGGCTGGATGATCCCTTGCGCTTTGATGGAATCAGCCAGCTCCTGTAATTTTTCAGGGTTCATATCCTTACGCGGCTGAAATTTGCCGCGTTGAAGATACTCTATCGGCAGGGTATTAGTAGCCGTTGCTGTTTCCTTTGCAGAAACATCGCCTAACAGTGCATCTAATCCTCGACCTAATCCGCGTTTCGCCAATGCGTTCACCTTTTTTGCTATCAGTTCTTTAATTAAATTTGAGCCGTTGTCATGACGTTATCAGGACTTTTTTTTGCCGCCTTCTTTTCTCAGCATCTCGCCAGCCAAGGCGATATAAGCCAAAGAACCGCGCGATGCCTTATCGTAAAACATGACCGGCAAACCGTGACTGGGTGCTTCCGCGAGACGGATATTCCTGGGGATACACGTCCTGAAAACTTTGTCGCCGAAATATTCTACCAACTGTTCACTTACATCTTTGGTCAATCGGCTTCGTTCATCGTACATGGTGCGAAGGATGCCTTCCAGATGCAAGCCGGGATTAACCGTTTGCTGGATGTTTTTGACCGTTCCCATCAGCGCCGTTAAGCCCTCTAGCGAATAATATTCGCACTGCATCGGTATGAGCACACTATCGGCGGCAACCAACGCATTCAAGGTAAGCATATTCAACGATGGCGGGCAATCCACCAAAATATAATCGTAATAAGGCTTAATTAAAATTAAACCGTCTTCCAAACGACGCTCACGGCGCTCTTCTTTCAACAAGCGGATTTCGGCGGCAGTCAGGTCGGAGTTGCCGGGAATCACATCAAAACCCAGTTCGGGACGCTTGATGATGGCTTCCGTCGCCAGGATGTCTTTCATCAAAATATCGAAGCTGGTGTAGGTCACGGCTTCTTTATCCACACCGCAACCGATTGCTGCATTGCCCTGAGGGTCTAGATCGACAACGAGCACACGCTTTTTAGCTGCCGCCAACGCAGCTGCTAAATTAACAGTGGTGGTCGTTTTACCGACACCGCCTTTTTGATTCGTTAAGGCAATGACTTTTCCCACTCGCTTACCTACTAACCGTTAATATGTTCATTGTTAAGCCCGATGCAAATTAGATTTCTCTCCGCCTCAACGTGAGGCACATGAACAGGGATGATTGTTGCTTGGTCTTTATATTGCTCAAATTCCGTATCGGTACAATGACCTTTCATCGCCAATAACATTCCGTTCTCTGCAAGCAAATGCCGTGTTAATTTCATGATTTCAGCTAACTCGGCAAACGCTCGCGTGAGCACCAACTCGTATCGTTGTTCGGGTTTAAAATCTTCAACCCGGCTGTTGACGATTTGTATATTAGACAGCTTTAACTCTAATACGGCTTGCTGCACAAATCGGGTTTTTTTTGCGTTACTGTCCAGCAATGTAAATGCTAACTGCGGCAAACAAATAGCCAAGGGTATTCCCGGCAATCCAGCACCTGTGCCAATATCGATAATGCGATGTCCTTTAATATAAGGCAGCACCGTCAAGCTATCCAGCAGATGCAACCTCACCATTTCCGGCTTGTTTTTTATCGCAGTAAGGTTGTAGGCTTTATTCCATTTTTCGATAAGATTGATAAATGCCAGCATTTTTTCAATTTTATCTTCATCTAACGACAAATTTAACGTTTCAATACCATCGACCAGAATACTACGGCAATCATCCATCAAGCGCTTTTCTTTTTGAGATAAATCAATAGTAATGAAATAGCAGCGGGCGTCATGCCCGGTATCCGTGAGGCTTGCCCTAAAGTCTCAGGCCGTTGCGCTTTCAGTTTTTGGCTAACTTCGTTCGATAATCCGGGCACAGTGCCGTAATCGAGGCTCTCGGGCAGTCGTAAGTGGTCGTAACGTAAGGTTTTATCGATATCTGTTTGCTGCCGTACGATGTAACCTGCATATTTTGCTTGGATTTCGACTTGCTCACCGACTTGTTCCGGGATAACTTCATCCGCTTCAAAAAAAGTCAGCAAACGTTGCACATCGACTTCCGGCCTTTTTAGCAACTCCATTAAACTGGCTTCTTTAAGCAAAGGCTTTCCCCAGAATTGTTCTGCGAGTTCTGCTTCCGGCGTTTCAACGCGAATCCACTTCCTTTTCAAGCCTTCCTGCAAGTCTGAAATCGCTGACCTTTTGTTTTCAAAAACTTGCCATCGATGGTCATCGACAAGACCTAATTCACGGCCTTTTCTGTCAAGCGCAAATCGGCATTGTCCTCGCGTAGCAACAAGCGGTATTCGGCACGACTGGTGAACATACGATACGGTTCCTGTGTGCCGCGAGTAATCAAATCGTCAATCATCACGCCCATGTAGGCCTCGTTCCGGCCCGGACACCAACCGTCTTTTTCTTGTACCAATAATGCGGCATTCAGCCCTGCAATCAAACCCTGGGCGGCGGCCTCTTCATAACCTGTTGTCCCGTTGATTTGACCAGCAAAGAACAAACCCTTCATGTGCTTAGTTTCCAGCGACATCTTCAAATCGCGCGGATCGAAAAAATCATATTCGATGGCATAGCCGGGGCGCACGATTTCCGCAGTTTCAAAGCCTTCCATCGAGCGCACGAACTCGTACTGCACATCGAACGGTAAACTGGTAGAAATGCCGTTGGGATAAATTTCATTCGTATCCAAACCTTCCGGCTCGACAAATATCTGGTGCGTATCGCGGTCGGCAAAACGAACGATCTTGTCTTCAATCGACGGACAATAACGCGGCCCGATACCCTCAATTACGCCCGAATACAACGGCGAACGATCCAGACCGGCGCGAATGATGTCGTGGGTTTTAGCGTTAGTCCGGGTAATATGGCAAGGAATCTGCCTTGGATGTTGTTCGCGTTTTCCAATGAAGGAAAAAACCGGCAACGGATTATCGCCGTGCTGCTCTTGCAGCTTGCTGAAATTGATCGTGCGTCCGTCAATACGCGGCGGCGTACCGGTTTTTAAACGGTCGACACTGAAAGGCAATTCGCGTAAACGGTCGGCTAGCGCAATCGATGCAGCATCGCCAGCCCGTCCGCCGCTGTAATTTTCCAAACCGATATGGATTTTGCCGGCCAAAAAAGTTCCTGCGGTCAACACCACCGCGCGCGCCGAAAAATCCAGACCCATTTGAGTTTTAACGCCAACAACCCTATCGCCGTTAACGATTAAATCGGCAACCGTTTGTTGAAACAGCGATAAATTCGGCTGGTTTTCCAGAGCATAGCGAACGGCTTGTTTATATAGCCTGCGATCGGCTTGGGCACGGGTAGCCCGGACCGCCGGGCCTTTGCTCGCGTTCAAGGTACGGAACTGGATGCCTGCCAAGTCGGTTGCCTGAGCCATGATGCCGCCCAAAGCATCGATTTCCTTAACCAAATGGCCTTTGCCGATACCGCCTACTGCCGGGTTGCAGCTCATTTGACCCAAGGTTTCTATATTCTGGGTAAGCAGCAAGGTCTTCATACCGCAACGCGCCGACGCCAACGCTGCCTCGGTTCCGGCATGACCGCCGCCCACCACAATCACATCAAAATCTTTTTTGAATTTCACAACTGTTTGCTACTCTAATGACCGCTGTTAAAACTAAACTGTTAATTAACCGTAATTATAAAGGGTAAACCATGAAAAAACGTAAAAATATGAACCTTATAGCAGAAGCGCCTAAGCAAAACCCGGTGGCAAAATTTGCCCACCAATTTAATAAGGCGCAGATATTTGCCGATAAAAAACTTTATAGCCGTAAAACCAAACACGGGAAACAGGAGGTTTCTCCATCCGTTCCGGCTTAGAATGGATGGAGAAACGTCTTGCAAAAACGAAGTTAATTACGCGGAGCGTTTAAGTCCGTTGCCTGAACGAAGCAGATATTAATCAGTGGTAAAATTGAAAGCCTTAGTAGCGATAAAAACTACAAGGCTGATTGATAAATTACATTCAACCAATTGGATAAAGCTGGGTCAATCAGATTCTGATTAGCAATATGTCCTGCTAATACGCCACGCTCAGATGCCAATGAAATCTTACAATTAACCATATTATTGTCGAAAAGAAGCCGCTCTATCCGATACATAATCCTTTTGCCGTCAAGCATTCGGCTTAATTTATTCCATCGCGTAATTGAGTTAGTTTCGTTTTCGGCAAATTGTTGAATTTTTTGGCGTTCATTTTTTGCAAATTCATCTGAAACTTCTAATTGCTCAATTACCTTAGTCAGTAATAAATCTCCTGATGTTTGCAGTTCAAAACCATCAGCGACTTGCTTAATCCCGCTTTGGGCAGGAACAATAGATAATAAGGTTACTGCAATCAAATCAGCTTCAAATTTAACTAATAAATCTGCAATAGCGGACGCCGAGATGCTAGGGGAATTGGTCAATTTTTTGTCAGCCAACAATAATTCCAATGCTTGAGGATGAAGTAAATAATTCTCTAATTCCCAGTAATGCAACACAAAAATATCCCCATCCTCATAAGGTCTGGATGAAGTGAAGACATCATTGTCAATTTCCCACCATAAAGAATCCCGAAACAAGGGATCAGCTAGCAAAATATCCCTGTCGACAATTCCAAATGCTTTTTTGTTAGATGCTTTTGAGTCCTGAACTTTTTTTCTGACTATTTGGCACCCTCCGTCTGCTCTCGTTTCAGAAACCGACTCAAAGCTGATTTTATCCTTTAAATGCGAAAACCATTTTCTACCGACAATATATTCATCATCGGTCGATTCAAGATAAATTTTGATGCCATCAGTATAGTTCTCGTAAACCTTATTGCCGATTGCCTTAAAACTGTTGCCTCCCATCGCTAATTCTCCATTTCTTCTTTAATTAAATGCCCTCCTTTAAACAGCCTTTCCTCGTCTATATCCATCGTATCGACAAAAGTTTGAAGGATTTCAGTCGAATGGGTTGTGGCTATCACGGTAAAGTTTGCATCATCCCTGGCTGCTAATGCTTTTAAGGCGTTATACAAACGATATTGCCAACGAATATGCAAATGCACGTCGAATTCATCAATGAGCAAAATAGTATTCTTGGTCATGTGCGCGCCGATACGCAGAAACAATTGCATAAGATTTTTTTCGCCGCTACTTAAGCGGTCAAGACTATGTACTTGCTGCTCATCGCCGCCTGTATGCACAATAGCCATCAACCTAGGACGATCCACATCATTTAAGAACTTATGTGTACCCTGAAAAACCTGCTGGTTAACCAAATTACAGGCTTTGTCAAAACGCCCGTCATCCAACCATTTCAACCAAACAAACAGATTATCCAAAGAATAATTCCAAGTTTCATTATGCGCGGAAAAACAATGCACTGGGTTATAACCCCAATATTGCGGCTTACAGATAGAGCGCGGCTCCTCTGATTCGTTAATCTTCGGTATATCGCGGTAGGCGGAAAAGCTAAGCGTAGTCGGTAACGAAAAAATACTTTCCCCAAAACTGTTGGGAGTATTACCCAGGCTGGTTTGTATAAAAATCAAAAATTCAGCAATAAAATCTTCGGATTTATGCGTTGACAAGGATTTTAATGGAAAACCGCTTTGCTGCCCGGTAAAGCCCATGCGATACCATTTGGTTACATGATGCTTTTGCAATTCTTCGTCGCTCCATTCCTTCAAAGAAAGATCGTTCCCTAAGTTGCCGCCCAGAATTGAAACAACAAAATGATGATCTTGACCTTGCCAATAAACACGAAGCTTCATATCCAGTTGGGCGCGGCCCAAGCCATTATCTAAATCTTCCAGTCCGTATTTTTTAGGCTCAGCTTGCCCTAATAAGCCAAGCAGACAGGACATAGTGTCCAAAATAGTTGATTTCCCTAAACCATTTTTCGATACCAGCAAGAAAAAATTGCAGGGTCGATTTTCTTTATCCGTGAAATCGACTTCGTAAGGCTCATCTTGAAACGGGCCGATACGATCTAGCATTAAATATAACGGGCGGAATTCGTAAATTAATAATTCGTTTGCCATTTTCCTCTCTCTTTATAAATTATAAAGACACAGTTATTGCGAGCACCAAATTCAGAGATATTTTTCATGTGATTACAATTTACAACAAAAAAACTACTTGGTGTTTTTATAAAACTGCGTTTAATGCAGAAGCAAAAATGTCAGATATTTCATTACCAAGTTCTTCATATAGTTCATTCCTCAACAGCTTGTCTTCATCCAACTCGATGATTTTTGACACCTCAGCATAAGGCGTAAGATTAGGGTTGCTCATTCCACACATAATAATTTGGCTATTTTGTGGTGTATCTTCCATGATTAGCTTAACGATCTTTTCGTAATGTTGTTCGGCTTGTTCTTGCTGATTAGGTGTATCAATTACTAAAGGTGCAGAAACTTCGTTTCCTACTAAGTTAATTTGCCTAAAAATTGCTAGCTGATAAGCAAGAACGGCTCTTGTACTCTCTGCTGCACCACCACTACCAAATATTTTATTGTAATCGCTAGGGTGCTTTACCCCATTTAAATTAACACCTTTGGCACTGAGTTTATGAATAAACTCAGTTAATGAGCCTAAAAACATTGCTCCTAATTCATCTTTTCTCTTTGTTGTTAAAAGGGACTTCTGCTCTTTTTTCAAATCCTTTTGTTTATCACCAAGACTCTTGGATAACGACTCTTTTTTCGTTTTTGTCTCTTCCACATTTCTTTGCACCGAGCGAGAAGCAAAACCATCGACTAAAGAGGTTAAATTGGTTTCCCCATTATCCGTTTTTCTTTTGTATTTTTTATTTATGAATAAAATTTTTTCTCTGGTATCACAAAGTAATGATTGGCTTTTAATTGTTTCAACTTCTAGTTGAGCTATTTCATTTTCTATAGAGATTACTTGATTTTCTACCCTCTGTTTATCAGAAAGTATTGTTGCTCTGTTTATTAAAGAATTATCATGTAGTGTTCCGCACAAAGGGCATTCAACAACATCGCCTTCAATACATTCAACTGCGAACAAGTAATCTTTTTCTATTTCATTTACTGCTCTTTGAGCAATATCCAATTGGTTTAGCAAATGATAGCGAGTTGATTGAATTCTAGTGTAACGTCCTCAACATATCTTTAGCTTTGTCTACTTTAGCCAAGATCGTCTCTGGTTTGGCTGTCCAATGGTAAGGTTTTGGGTTGCTATTGCGGTGGTCGAGATACTCCTGTATCGCTGTTTTGAGGTCGTCAACACTGTGGAAAACACCACGCCGGATACGTTCCTCGGTAATGTCCCGGAAGAAACGCTCGACTAAGTTGAGCCATGAGGCCGAGGTTGGCGTGAAGTGGAAGTGGAACCGGGGATGCTGGGCCAGCCAGTCCTTTACTTCGGCATGTTTGTGCGTCGCATAGTTGTCGACGATCAAATGCAGTGCCAAGGTTTTGTCGGTTCGCCGGTCAATTGTCTTCAGGAACTTGAGGAACTCGTCGTGGCGGTGCCTGGGCTGGCATTGCCCAATCACCGTTCCGGTCTGCACGTCGAGTGCCGCAAACAAAGTTGTGGTGCCATGTCGCTTATAATCGTGCGTCATCGTCCCGCATTTTCCCGGCTTCATCGGCAGGCCGGGTTGGCTACGATCTAGCGCCTGGATTTGGCTTTTCTCGTCGACGGAAAACACGATGGCCTTCTCCGGTGGGTCCAGGTAAAGGCCCACGACATCGCGCAACTTTTCGGCGAACAGCGGGTCGTTCGAAACCTTAAAGCCCTTCACTTGATGGGGCTTCAGTTTGTGCTCCCGCCAGATGCCGTGCACCGCCATCCGGGAAATGCCGACCTGCTCCGCCATCGTCCGGCAACTCCACTGCGTCGCGGCAGCCGGTTTACCGGTCAATGTCAAGGCCAGGACTTCTTGGACTTTGTCAGTCGGCAGCGGCGGTATCCGCGACGGGCGGGTCTTGCCTTTCTTGAGCCCTTCAACACCACTTTCGAGATAGCGATTCCGCCACTTGTTCAAGGTCGGGTTGCTGACCCCCAACGTTGCCATAATGACCGTTGTTGACAAGCCCTCGGCGGTCATCAGTACCATTCTAGCCCGTAGTCTTTGTTTAGCCCCAACAGACCGGCTCTTCACCCAGCGTTCAGTTCTGTTCGATCCTCTTCAATCAGTGTAATTTTCATTGGCGTTCTCATGGACACCAATTGTATCATATCTTAATGTTTGTTGAGGACGTTACACTAGTCAGCTCATTTAATACGATTTCTTGTTCTTTAGCCAAAGAGCCAAGTTCATTTTCTATTTCTAATGTAATTTCTTGAAATTCGTCCTCAGATAAAGCTAAGTTATTTTCTGGAACATATGCTTGCACAACCTCTAAAGCCGTATTTATACGCTTAACCTCATCTTCGGCTTTTCTTTGAAGGCCTTTCAACTCGAACACTTTTTCTTCTAATTCAAAAAACTCTGGCGATAAGTAACCCGTATGGTATTTAACAATTGTGGGTTTCCAATTAGCGTACTGCCCAAGATTTAAAAATGAATTCCAAGGAGCAGACCAGCTTCTAAGTTGATCTATGTAAAAGGGTAAAAAGTAATATGCAGGAGGCGGCGTTTCAAGTTCTGGTGTTTCAAGTTCCGGATTTTTAACCCTATTGGGAAGCCTAGCCTTAAATTCTAAGAGGTTGGCTATAGTCTCAGAATATTGACCAGTTATTTTGTAATATTTAGCGTAACTCCCATTTTTGCGACCAAGCACCATGGTGTCATTATTTCTAATCACTATGTATTGCTGATCAGATACTGAAAACTCCAATAGTGTTTTACAGTTCAATAACTTCCAGTTACCATCAAAATCAGGTTCGCAACCAATAGCCCAAAATAAGTTTTGTACTAATGTAGTTTTACCGATGCTATTGTTTTTTCCGGTTATAAGATTGAATCTCGGCTGAAACTCGAACTGACTCGCGGATTTTGTTGTATCTGAAACTAGAACTAATCGTTTGAACTGCAAGCTTTTCATGCTCATTTTTCCTTAGATTTCTTATTAACAGCCTGTAATTATCAACACTCATATTTCACTCGCAATGATTTCATAAATTATTGTTGCTTTAACCTCATGGGATAATCCTATTTTATTTTTTATAGAATCACTTAATAGATTTTCAACATCGTTAATCAGCAACTTAATATCAGAATTAACACCAAAGCCTGCTTTTCTCAAAGCATTTTCTATTTCTCTTTTGATAGTAATAGCTAGAGAAGATGGATTCATTCTTTCAATATGAAGTCTTTCGATGCTATTTTGTAACGGCTTTTTCGCAAGAAAATTTAAACCTAATTCAGAGGCAATCGAATCAAAATCACGCATTATTTGTTCATTTCCATGAACACTGGTGTGAGTTTGTATCGTCTTTATTACTTTTTCAGATGTGAGAGCTTTGTTAATTAAAAGCTCATCCCATTTTGTGTAGTCGTAGGTCACGCAACCTTTTCGGAGCAATTCATCAATAAGAGTCCTGTAAATATTCACGGAATTGCAATGACTATTAGGAAAAAGATATTCTACAAGTTCGGCAACTTTTCCTATGACCTGTCCTTGCTGTTCTTGGATATGGAGTTTTGGGACTATAAACCTAATATTTGGTGGAATATCACTATTACCCATTTCAGAGAGCAAAGCTGCTTTTAACTTATCTATCGATTTCTCATTTAAGTTTCCAATTGAAATTATCTCTAACTCTAATTCACTATTCAGACCCAAATCAAAATTACAAGATGCCACTAAATTAATATGATCTATTTTTTTGCTAAATGCTTTAGTAGATGCGGAGTGAATAAGTCTCCCTATAACAGAGTTTTTCTCGCCTTTTTTTATTTTTGTAAGATTGTCGATGTTGTATTTTGGCGTTGCGATATTTTTTAACTTGGTTAAACTCGAATCTAGCGATATTTACATCAAGCGAATTTGCTATAACTACATCTTCATGTAACTCCATAAATAGAGCATATTCGGTATTATCCATCTGACTATCTATGACTCTGCATAAGGCCCAGTGGTATTGATAGCAGTATTTGCCAAATGTTATTGCGCCTGACTTCTCTCTCTGTGGCACAGCTAATGGATTGTTATTCATAATATCTCCCCAACGCAAAGACACTTCAATAATAAATAGCATGAATAAATGCACTGAACTAAGGCAAGTTCATTAATAACTCAATTTAGAAAGCCATGTTTTTTCCTGTGTAAAGCTAAATTTTCTTGAGCTGGAAAAAACTTTTGTGTTTCAGGTAGTTTAATCTGTTGCCCTTCAAATTGAAGAAGACTATGCGTTGATGAAGCTGGCTCTGAAAATACTGAACTGGTTATTACACGATAATTTTCATCGATTGAAATCAGGCCTCTATCAAATGCCCTATGCAGATTAGGACACAGAGCTATACCGTTTGATACGGTGTCATCATAGCTTTCCGAAAAAGGGACAATATGGCAAGCATCAATCATTGCTACGGAGACAATTGCATCAATACGAAGCCCGGTTATGCTGCATGTATTCTTGTAGATTTTTGGAATTTCTCGCTTAAATAAACTTCCCCGAATAAAGACTTCTTCCTCAAAAGCGGCATTATCCAGTTGGGCTTTCAACTTACTGAGTTCTTGTTTATATTTCGCTGCCGGTTCTTCTCGAATATTTTTTGTTATCTCATCAAGGCTGTTCTGATTGGAATTTGCCTCATAACGATATTGAGTTGTGGGGAAATATTCATCCAGTAAAAATTGTTTTAAATTTTCTCTACATTCAACATCTTCAAGCAATCGAGAAAGTTCAAAATCGATTTCAGCATATTGAATAGCTACATTCAAACTTGAAAAACTTCTCATGGCTGATTTTGCTTCAACCCACTTTTCACATCCTGGGTTAGCTTTAAGCCTCCAAAATCCATCGCTTTTCATATGGAAAAACGGTAATGCGAATATCATGTGGTGGTCTGAATCCACCAATTTAGCCCAGTTCGATTTAAAAAAACTTATCAGTTCAAGCGTTATATAAATTTGGTTGGTTTGTAATGGATTCGTCTCAAATAAATTAATAACGCTTAACAAGAGTATCGGCTTATGCGGTGCGCCACCGTTTTTTCTGTCCCTCCTCAGTGTTTTAAACTTCAGCAGGTAATAATTCAAGTCCTTCAGTTTGAAGTTGTTCATCCATAAACTCTCCCGAGCTAATGCCATACATTCATCTTTTACAACCGTACACGTCCAACACCCAAAACGACTACCACCGCATGAAGGTGTATCGAGATCGGTAATCACTGGACATTCGCCGCTATTTGCCTGCCTGTAAAGCGCTAGCATTCTGTCGTGGTCAAAATTCCAAGGCGCAGGGTTATGGGTAAAGAGATATTCCCAAACTTCATCGGTAGTCCAATGGACAATAGGCTGTAAAACCAAAGCATTAGGGATTTCGGTGTGCTGGTTAAGACCGCGACTATTGTACTGACGGTTGTCAATCTGCCGGGAACGGTTGCTGCTTTCCGCTTTGCGTGTACCAATTAGCAATATAACACTGCCATACCCTTTAGTAATCTCGTCAATGACTTTTCTAACCGGCCTAATTTTTAACTTAGTCGTACACCAGCGAAACCAACGGTTTGGCGGCGGATAACCTTTGCCGATAATCAAAGACCAAAAGCTGTCTTCAACTTCTGGCTTAACTAGATGCACAATTAAATCCAACCTGGAAGTTTTAGCGTGTTGCTCAAGCTGCATAAGGCTATTTTCCAAATACTCTTCTATATTCGGAGCTTCAACGCGCGTGTCTGAAGAAATGATATGGACGGGTTTTTGTTGCAATGGGGTTAATTCTAGCAGCATTTCATAAACAAGCTGTAGCATTAGAGTCGAATCTTTGCCGCCTGAATAAGCAACCACCCAGGGACGGTTATCCGCAAGAAAATTCTCTTTTAGTATATTTCTTGTTTCGGTTAAATAAGAATCAGCTGGCAACCCATGATCCTTTTCAATTGTTTGATTCATAGTGTTTAACAATTAAATGTAAATACCCATTTATTTCATTTTACTATTGATCCGGCCTTTAAATGATTGAACCGTTCGTGCTGAGCTAGTCGAAGCACATAAAGCCTTTCGACAGGCTCAAGGCGAACGGAAGTTAAGACTTCATAAGGCCGGATCAATAACATTACTACTTACAGTTCAATTTTACCGCCCTCAGATCATCTGGTAATATTTTTGTATCTTTCGGCGAATTAATTGACCTGCTGCAACTACTTTTCTGGCATCATAAGCCTTGAAAAGCTACTTTGTAACTTAATTATCCATTTTTCTGCTTAGTTTAAAGCGAAAAAAACATTTTATTAACGATTACAAGCCACTGTTTACAGTCTTTTGTGTCTTGGATATTCTCGCAACCCCATATTCAAAAGACCTAACTCGGCATTAGGTCTAATGCCGAGTTGAAAAATCCTTCCCTAAATTGTATTAAGAATGGCTCGGATAAGCCTTTTCACCAATTCTTTATCAGTCGTTGACTGATGTTGATAAGTGGCCTGCGCGGCCCATAAATCGTCGTCGGGAAAGCCGTTTTCGAATTGTCCGCTGACAGCAAGTCCGGCTTGGGATTGGGCATAGCCGATAGGAGCTTTCTCCCGTTCGCTCCAGGACATATTTTCGGCAGCATAAATGTTTTCGACATCGGTTAGGTAATACCAAAAGAACGGAGCAATGTCCAAGATATTGTTTAGCCGCCAAAGAAAGTTCTGGTTATTATTGATCCGGCCTTTTAAAGTTTAAACAAATGAGTATGCGTCCCCTTCGACTCCGCTCAGGGAGCGCTGTGGAAAAGCACGAATGCTAAATCACGTTCCCTGAGCGAAGTCGAAGGGAAATTAAAACTTCACAAGGCCGAATCTATAGGCAGAATGCTGTTGAAGTAAGCGTAAAAACCGGCACCGCCCCAGGTGGTGAGTCCGGCAAACGACCACAACGCCATGTTGGTCGCGCTACGGTCGCCTTACAGCAACGTATTGAGATAAGTCAACAGCGGTGGCGTCAGTGTTCCGCCCAAGCTATGGCCCGAAAAATAACCCTTCATTATAAAAGTAAAAAGTTGAAATAACGTGTAGCAAATAGCGAAAGCTGTTCCGTTAAATCACGTCGCCAAATTCGTGCACCGGTTCTATAAAGCGCAGGTCTTTGCCGTCAAAAAGCCTTACATCCGCAAAGCCAAACATGGTAAACAGGAGGTTTCTCCCTTTTTTTTGTTTAGAATGAATGGAGAAACTTCTTTCGCTTTAAGAAAATGATAACTTTAGGTGTAATACCTCTGGATAATGAGCCTTTTTAACTTAAGTTAGCATTATCAATAGCTCATTTGCGAGGAGTTTCAATATTTAACCGATTATTTCCAAGTTTAGGGTCATATTGTTCGCTGCTGCTAACCTTAATCGTTTGAATTATTGGGTCAAAACTATTATCTCCAACAATGTTTATTGAAAGTGTACGGCTAACACCCGGTTTAATTTTTCCTAATTCGCATAAAGAAATCGCGGAATAATTCTTACATGAGCCAAGATTAGTTGATACATTGAGAGTCTGGCCATTAGAAATCAAATGAAATACTTTGGCTTTGTAAATGGTATCGGGACCATTGTTTGTAACGACATAACTATACATTGCCGTTCCATTAGGATTTTGCAACAACGGTTTGTTAACCAAATTAAGCTGGAGATCGGCTTGATAAGAAAGATTTAGATTGCGATCATTAACAAAAATGTCGGAACCTCCATTGGTATCATGATCGATTAAGTCCGTTGAAGCAGAATAAAACGATATTTCACGACCATCCGCAGAAATCTCCGGCCTATCGCTAAAAAGATCATTGTCTCCGCCAGACGGTGTGAAATTAACCCGATTAGTGACTTTTAGGTAACGATCCCTAACGAATACATTGGCAGATAAAAAACTAAATGCAGCACCAAAATTATCTAAATTCGTTGCCACAGAAGCAAAAGATACAAATCGACCATTAGCACTAATAGCCGTCCCTCCACTACCGTCGTTTGTTTGCCGTCCATCTGTTTTAACGCTGATTATTCCAGTTGTGCCAGTTTTTAGGCTGTGGATAAAAACGTCTCTTACTTCGTTTTTATCAAACGGCACCAAATTGTTAGCATCCGAATAAAAAGCAACAAATTGACCATCGGCACTGATACTTGAACCGTAATTGTTACCGCCAGTAAGATGGCAGTGTAAACCTAAACAGAAAGGAACTGTTTGTTCGCCTTTGGATGAAACACTTACCCTTATGGTTTTTCGGGTCAGTTGGTCGTGGACAAAGACATCGCTTAGATTGTTTGTATCCTCGTCAACTAAGCCTTGCGCGTCGGATTCGAAAGCAATATATCTGCCATCAGAGCTGATATGGGGAAATCCGCTTTTTTGTGGGTCAATGATCGAGTTTCGACCAATTGCTTGTTTGCCATTGGTGTTCACGCTTACGCGAAATGTTCGTTTAGTCTTAAGATCATGAACAAAGACATCATCAATGCGATTTGTGTCGTTTGCAATCAAGTTTGATGCGCTAGATTGAAAAGCAACATAGCGACCGTCCGCGCTTATTTGCGGGTAGCTACTATGTCCGTTGGCTTTTGCGCCGTTGTAACCTTTACTGACAAGCCGTGTTATTTTAGATTGGCGATCATGCACAAATATGTCATAGCTCTTACTTGTATCGCCAGTAGCAAAATTACTTGCAAGCGATCTGAACGCTATAAAGCGACCATTTCCGCTCAGACTGGGGGTATCGCTGAAATCATTACCGAGTTTGCCTGACGTATTAACGCTCACAACTTCGGTTGTCCTTGTCAATAAATCACGAACAAATACGTCATAAGATGCATTTGTATCATTTGCTGTTACTTTACTATTGCCCGTTACAAAAGCAACATACCTACCGTCAGCGCTTATGCTATGCTCACGCGTAACATTGCTCTCACCGAAGAATTCTTCGGGGTGAGGAGTATAAGGTAGTTGTTTCCCATCTGAAGATAAACTGACCCTCTTTGTGATCTGTGCGATTATTTCTGTTGATTGGAATGCTAAAAATAAAATAATTATAAAGTATAAATATATTGGAGTATTACGTACCGTGATCATATTTTCTCCTCATCTGTAAGCAGATTTAATTTTATTCTTGTCGATATAATGAAAATCTCAGGTCGTTTACAATATCTATTTTGTGATCTCCACCAGCAAATGACGGAGATCATAAGCTGGGGCAGCCTTTATACAAGCACACATATTTAGCATAACACAATGTTTTGAAGGGAAAATATAAAGTTATTATATGATTTGCAAAGCGACGAGGTATTTATTCCCGTATCTATTAAGGCCTTATCGATTTTTATCGCGCTGACAGCACTTTTAGTGTCAATCATATTAGCAATATGTAATGCCAGAAAACCAACGGCCGATATTCGGTTACTGTATAATCCGCGCAGAAAAAGTCGGCTGGGCAGTCGCTGTTTTATCGCAAGATAAGATGGAGGAAAGTCCGGGCTCCACTGGGCAGGGTGCCAGGTAACGCCTGGGAGGCGCGAGCCTACGGAAAGTGCCACAGAAAAGATACCGCCCTCGCGCTTTGTGCGAGAGGGTAAGGGTGAAAAGGTGCGGTAAGAGCGCACCGCGCAACTGGTAACAGGGGCGGCACGGTAAACCCCACCCGGAGCAAGATCAAATAGAGGAACAGACGCGTGGCCCGCGCGGTTCCTGGGTAGATTGCTTGAGCGTTAAGGTGACTTAACGCCTAGATGAATGACTGTTCTCGACAGAACCCGGCTTATAGGCCGACTTTTTCTTTATTTTCGATTTTGCCCTTCACCGATTGATATTTTAACGCTCCTTTAAATCGCGAAATCTAAATCGTTTCCTACGATCAGAATCCGTTTTGAATTTCACCGGCTGTTTTTAGCTTTATCTATAACGGCGGTCGGCGCACTAACGTCCTTGGTTATAGCCGTGATAGTCGCCATGCGAATGGTGATGTCCCGAATGGTGATGTCCGGAATTGCGATACCTCGGATAAGATTCGCGATAGCCAGAATAACGGTTATTCGGATAGCCGCCGTTTGGGTATTGTCCGTAATAATTGTTAGACGACCCATAATATCGACCAGCCCCCGGATGATGCACGCAAGCGGTTAACAAACCGATTAATCCAGATAAGATGATGACTTTTAATAATGTTTTCATGACTGTTCCTCATTTCATTAAACTTGCGCACAGTTTAACGATAAAGGCTGAATGCACGATGAATTTGGGCTTCTTCGGAAAATTCGTCAATTGAATAGACCGGGTGTAACGGACAACAATAATGTTTCAATCGGCAAAACAAAAAAGCCGCAATTCGATGCGGCTTTAAATTAAGCTCTATAGCTGACTTGAGCGGAATTAAATAATTTAGCTTAATCGAGCTGTCTCACCAGTCTGAATCCCACATCTTGCGTACGGGTCATCGGCATTGCGCTGTAACGCACCGAAGCTCTCAGTTCGCTCGGTTTGCCGACAAAGCTTCCGCCCCGGTAAACTTTGTACTTACCGGTTTCCGGTCCTAGCGGGTCGTTAGCAGGACTATCGGCGTAATAAGCCGGGCTGTACCAGTCTTGCACCCATTCCCAGACGTTACCGTGCATATCGTAAAGCCCCCATTTGTTCGGGTCTTTTTGAGCAACTTCATGTGAGCTGCCTTTATAACCTAGATTCCCAAACCATGCATATTGCGGCAGATTTTTCGGATTATCTCCAAATGCGTATTCGTCTTCGCTGCCGGCCCTTGCGGCGTATTCCCATTCGGCTTCCGTCGGCAGACGAAAATATTTTCCGCCGTCTTTAGCATTGAGCTTTTCAATAAATTCCTGAATGTCGTTCCAGCTGACTTTATCGACAGGCTTATCGTAAGATTTAACTTTACTCGGATTTGTACCCATCACATCTTCCCATTGTTTCTGAGTGAGTTCGGTTTCGCCCAAATAAAACGGCTTTTGAATACAGACCTTATGGCTGGGGGATTCTCCGGCTGTTCTGTCGGTTGAGGTTTTATTATTGCCCATTTGAAAACAACCGGCTTCGATTAGAATAAAACGGATACCTTGAAAAGTTTTGCTCTCCAAAGCTGAAGCGGTCAGTGGTAAAAATATTATCGATAAAAGCACTGAAAATATTAGATACGAAAGCCTCCTTACGCCAATTTTCGTTCTCATGCTGTAACCTCCTTCAAAATTATTGTTTATCAAAAATGCACTATAGCACCCTTGTTTTCTTGAATTTAGCGGCTTCAAACCGTTTACCCAAGGTTTATGGGCTTTCAATAGGAATTTTCGAATCGTCTTGGTCGTGCGGCAATTGACTATCGTCTGGAACAAAGCCCATTGGCGGTTTATTATCCTCGGAAATTTTATCCTTACGATGTTGCAAAAACAGGGTGCGGATCCGGTCGGCTTGTTCCAAGCGGGCTTTTTCTTTATTTAAAACTTTTTTTTGTAGCAGTTTTGTTTCTTGTTGTTGATTAAATCGATGCCATCGATCAAGCACTAACTGTGCGCTTATAGTCCCAAGGAAAACACCAACGCAAATTTGGATTATAAGTTTCATGTTAGCGTAATAAAACTATCAAATGAGCAGTGCCGCCGACAAATTCAACGACACTGCCGATTCATTTTAAGGAATTGCCGGCAACTTTGCCGCTATTTTTACTACGTCGCCGTTACAGGCTGGATGTCCCCAGCCGCCGTCGCTGACACCGGACATCTGGCCGACTTGCGGTGTAATGTCGTAGACGATATTATCGAGACGGTCAGGGTCGCCGCTGATGCCGCCTGGAACGTAATCCAACCCTAAGAAGTGCCGGGTTCGCCAAGCAATATTATGATCGGCACAGGACGAATCGCCGCTAACACCCACAGCGCCTATTAAAACGCCTGCGCTATTGTAAAGCGCTAGACCGCCGCCGAAAACATTAACTCCGCCAACTTTCGCGCCTACCATCGGGTCATTCCCGCGACCGTAATTGCTGGAAGGGCCCTTGTAGGCCTCTTCGGTATCGACCGGATTGCTATGTTGTAATCCGAAAAGGCTTCCGCCCGGTTGTGTTGCAGTGTAAAGGTTGGCTGTTGACAGTGCTAACTTGGGAAGGCTAAAGGCGTTAGCGGTGTTGGCTTTTTGCGCAGAAATAACCCGGCTGCCCGGCCATTGGTCGCCACGTTCATTACCGGTAAAGGCTACGGCGCAGACAATACCGTCCCGATTGACAAGCGTTCCCCACATGTCTAAATCGAACCCGCCGTTATCGAGACTTCTGGCTTGCTCTAATGCCTTTTTAAACGCTTGGTGATTGGGTAAATCGGCGCATTCGTTTCTTCCTGCATAGGCTGAGCTTGAGGCAAGTAAAATAATCGGTCCTGCGAAACTGAGAATTCTTAGCTTATTATTCATATCGTATCCTCTTGATAAAATTTATTTGGCATTTATTTGTGTTGTTTTTGACAAAATTACCTAAAATTGCCTTATGGAATAAAGCCGATATAAGTCATAAAATTCAATTATTAACGCGCTTTATCAGTGTTTATATTCTATTAAGGCAATACATCAAATTCCAAATCATCTTTTTTGTCAATATTAAATAAATTATCTTCTATTAAAGCGATTTTCATATTCCTTCTACTACTTCCGGGTTATAAAATTTGTAATTGAGGCATATACATAACTTGTTAAGTTACGCATTAAAGTATCGGTTATCACAATGCATTTGCGCTTCTTTCAACATTTATCGATGAAATCGTTATAATTTGCAGCCCCAGTTAAAACCCAAGACTCTGGAGAAAAAATAAACTAATAGCTATCTCTCACCTTACCGACGATACTTCTACAATAACAATGTAACGATAGTTTTTGCCGACTTAATAACTTAAATGAGCCAATCTAAACCGATTACAATCGCATTTAGCGCGGGAGAATCTTCCGGCGATCAACATGCCGCCAATATGTTTTTGGAACTGAAAAAACAAAAACCGGGAATTAAAGGGATAGGCATGGGCAGTACCAGCATGAAGCTGGTGGGCATTGAATTGAGCTACGACTCTTCTGGAATCGGCGTTATCGGCGTGATCGAGGTAATCAAACATTATGCCGAAATCCGCCGCGCCTTAAAAATCATGAAAAATATGCTGTTAACTAGCCGCCCCGACCTGTTAGTCTGCGTGGATTACAAAGAATTCAACTTCAAGCTGGCACGGTTTGCCAAGGAAAACGGCATCAAGGTTTTGTTTTATGTCAGCCCTCAAGTATGGGCTTGGCGTCCTGGCCGGGTCAAAAAATACGGCGCCGTCATAGATATGATGGCCGTAATTTTCCCTTTCGAAGTGCCTTATTACGAAGCGGAAAACGTGCCGGTTCGTTATGTGGGACATCCGTCGGTGGATAAAGTATGTCCTCAATTCAGCAAAGAGGAGGATTTACGTCAATTCGGTTTAGGCAAAAACACGCGTGTAGTCGGGATATTGCCCGGCAGCCGAAGAAACGAAATCGAAAGGATGCTGCCGGTTATGCTCGATGCAGCGCATACATTACAAAATAAATTTCCCGGCATTCATTTTCTTTTACCTAAAGCGGAATCTATACCCGATGCCTTATTAGAAGACTATTTAAGGTCGGCGAAATTGCTGATTACAGTCATCAAAAAGAAACCCTACGATGTTATTCAATGCTGCGACGCCATTATGACAACATCGGGTACGGCAACGTTGGAGATTGCCCTTTTGGGCGTGCCGATGGTTATCGCCTATAAATTAGCGTCGTTGACCTACTGGCTAGGCAGATTGCTGGTTAAAACGCCTTATATCGGATTGCCTAACATCATTCTCGGTAAAGCCGCTGTTAAAGAATTGATTCAACACGAGGCCACCGGCGAAAATCTCACTTTAGAAATTAGTAAGCTATTAAACGATGAAAGTTATGCAAATCTCATTCGAGAAGATCTGCGTCGCGTAAAAACCTTATTGGGCGAAGGCGGCGGCTCGAAAAATATGGCTCAATTAGCTTTGGAAATGCTGAGTTAGCTTACAATTCATAATTACCCCGATTTGCCTTACTACAATGCTGTCCGATTGGCTTGCGGCTGACAGGATAAATACAGGTCATGTTCAAAAATTCTTAAATTAACCGATATACAGTCAGACTTACCGGCAGACGAATTGAGCGCCGGTTTAACGTTATCTTGCATTAAAGCCTTTTCCCAACCCGTACCATCGCTGTGCGGTTTCTGTAAATGCATCACCGGACTCATTCGTGTTAAAACGGTAACGGGCATGTTGTATTATGCTCGATACATCACGCTCGATAGCTCTTGGTTTTTTATGTTGAATTGAAGAAATAAATTGGGCTTCAAATTCAGATCTGACTTTTGATTCTTGTACAACGGGCGGCGGAAGACTGATCGGTTGATGAGCGGAATCGGAATCGACAATAATATCGACGCGGCGGGCCATCCAACCGGCGTATTTATCGCTGGATACTTTGCTTGCAACGGCTTTAACTTTTACTCCTTGATTAGCCAGAAAAATCGCCACTGTTTTGGCTCGTTGCATACCTAGTGTTTTATTAAAATCGTCGTTGCCGACCGAATCGGTCCGTCCGATAACAGTTAATTCGGCATCTTTGGGCAGTTGCTTAATTAAGTCAAGTAACCGTTCTTTATGCGTTGAAGTCAACGTATGTCGGTTCAAGGCGAAATGCGTAACGCCGCTTACCTTTAGACGTTGTTTAACTAATCGATCCGGTTTAGTTTTTGTATCGGAATAAGCAGGTTTAGGTTCTGAATTTTTATACTTCCTCAAAAGCGTTTGATTTTCATTTTCCTGCAAAGTCTGCAAAAGCGCATCATGATAATCTATCGTACTTAACGCTTTTTGCGGCGCCTGGAGATTTGGTCGTTGTTTACTAGCCTGTTGTATATCCGATGGCTTCGAAGTTGTTTTCGCAAGCAAGGGTGCCGAATTTACGATGAGATCGACACGACGTTCCATCCAGCCGATAGGGGCGTTTTTGGAAACTTTACAGTGAATAGCTTTGATTTTAATACCGTGGTCGACTAAAAAATTGGCCACCGCTATCGCACGTAGTCGCCCCAGTTTTTTGTTGTGCAGCGGAATGCCGTGACCGTCTGCTCGACCGATAACGCTAACCTCTGTTCCTTTAGGAAATTGTTTGCTTATTTCGCTTAACCATGCCTCGTATTCCGGAGTTAAAGTGAATCGATTTAATTCGAAGTGAGCAACACCCTTAATGAAAAATTCTTGAGATGTGCTTGGCTGTTTCGCTATATCGACCGGGTTAGAAAACTCTACCTTTGGAGTTTCTCGAAGCGGGTTGGCACGGTCGCTGTTAGCACCTGTAAAACCGGCGCTACCGATGACAGTTGCCATTACAGTACCTCGTAGCGCCTTTTTGAGTGCTTTTAAACGCCTTGTTTTCTTTAAGGTTTCGTATTCTAGCAATGCATCTAGTAACGCATTTTTTAACTCTTCTTGCGTCATAAGCTCAAATCCTTTTGATATAAATTATTTATTTGCGGTTTAGGAAGCAACCTTTCAAGAAAAAAGGCAAATTCCAAGTATTCCAGTGCGATATTATGAATTTTCTCGATCGATAAGCTATAGGTAAAAACACCTATTGACATCAGTAAAGTAAACTACCCGGCATAAGAGAGGCATGTTTTTAGAAGACTCAAAAGTCCGATTCGCAAAGGAAAAAATCAAATTACGACGATATCGATCAAAGTCTGATGTGTTTGCTTAATTCAGTTAGAGTGTGAAGGCTGTCTAAATTATTGATCCGGCCTTTAAATGTTTGAACCGTTCGTGCTGAGCTAGTCGAAGCACATCAAGCCTTTCAACAGGCTCAAGGGGAACGGAAGTTAAGCCTTCATAAGGCCGGATCAATAAGATCCTAAAATTGCGATTTTCAGTTATCGGTTCATCTTCATTTCAGGTTGGTTTAAGTATGTTACGTCTTCGGAAAATAATCTACAGGGAGACAGATTGTGAATTCAAAATTAAAAGGGATATTATGCTTGGTTTTTGCACTGACAATTAACGGTTGCTCAACTATTAAAACGTCTGACCGCAATCCAATAACATCCCAAAGCACCAACCCTTACCTTAAATATTTATCGCCGGAACCTTACTGGCACTATAACTTTTATCCCGAACCGCGCTGGGAATATTCATACGGTCTATACAGTTATCCTGACTCACCGAGTGCGCTTGCTTTTCAGTGTCATGAGTTGGACAAACCGTATTGGGGAAGTAAACATCATCGCAATCCTCCGCAAAAAAAACCAAAACCGGTTAAACCGGTAATTCCTGCAGAAATACCGCCTAAACGTCCCCCCGTAACGAAACCTGTGGCAAAACCGCCGAAAGACTTTCCTAAACCGATTCGGCACATTTCGCAGCCACCGGTCAAACCAGAGTTGACTACCAATCTAAAGATGAAACCTATTTCAACTCAAGAAATGCCTATAACTCGCTTAGAAAAACCGCCTAAGAAAGATGCGCCAGTGATTTCAAAAGCTATTGAAAAGTCGAAGCAAGTTTTGAGTGATAAAAATTCACGCAATAGATTAAATTCACCCGAAGAACTTGAAAAACCACCTAGCATGAAAACCGAATCCGCTAAGGAGGAAAGCTCACTCCATCAGTCGCAATCCGAGGTGTTTCCGGTGGTTAAAGAAAATAAATCAGCCGGTCGGATACCATCTAACTTTATAGAGTCGACAGACAAGTCTCTGAACAATCCACCGGCACATCATGAGACAAGAAAAGCTTTATCCGAATCAAACAGAAATAATAGCGCAAAGAATAATATAAAAAGTAATGTTAATAACGGAGAAATTGTAGATCGTAAGCATGAAAAACTAACAGAATCATCCACAACAAAATCTGCAAAGCGAACGGAAGAAACAGCTAGACCTGCCGTTGATAAAAGCCGTGTGCGCGATAATGTCAAAGATGAGCTGTCAAATCAGCAAAAAAACTCATCTATACCAAGGCCGGATAAGGATAATCAATCTTTCCCTAAAATCCCGCAATCGAGAGCGGAATTAGAAACCCAAAGCCGAATGAACGGCAATGACAAGCCCCAACAAATCGAGACACCGCAACGTCGGCCAGAACCGGTCGATAAACAGGTAAACGAAGCGCCGATACGCCGCGATCAACCCGCTTCCACTGTATATCGACCTGTGCCGGAGCCTCGTATCCCCGTTGAACCTAAGCCTAGCCGGGAAGAACGGGTTGTTAGAGAATCCCCGCCTGAAAGGCAAGAACCTCCAAAAGCTGCGCCGTTACCGAAACCGGAGCCGGAATCTAGGCCAGCACCTAAGCCTGATCCTGTTAAACCCGATTCGCCCGCTCCGCGCAATAATCCGGATTCGCCTAAAAAACGTTAACCTATTCCGCTTTTTCACGAATAGCATATCGATCTCTGGTCGATTCTTCGATGTCTCGCCACGAATCGAAGGATCGTAAAGTATTAAAATTTATTTTTTTAAGCCGATTCGATTGGTCTGATCTTCGATCTGCCAGCCGCCGCCTAATGCTTTATATAACGCAACTTGGTTGCTTGAGACTTTGGCTGTGCTGTCGGCTAAGCTGGTTTCGGTTTGATAGAGAGATTGCTGGCTTTGCAGTACATCGATGAATCCGGTTAAGCCTTTTTCATAGCGCTCTTCGGCTAATGTTACGGCTAACCGGTTAGCTTCAGCGGCTTTTTCCAAAGATTGATAACGCACTTGTTCTTTACGAACAGCAACTAAAGCATCTTCAACCTCTTTAAAGGCATTTAAAACGGAGGATTTGTAGCTCAGAAAGGCTTGTTCGTATTGAGATTTTTTGCTTCTGATGTTGGCGTTAAGCTTTCCCCAGTTGAAAATAGGCAGGGTCAAGGTCGACGCTGTCGACCAGGATTTTCCGATCGGTGTGAAATCCTTGATGGACATGTTTTGCAGACCGATAAATGCCGCCAAATTAATTTTCGGATACAACTCTGCGGTAGCGACGCCGACCGAAGCGTTGGCGAGCGCCAGTTGACGTTCGGCGCGGCGAATATCCGGTCTGCGTTTTAATAATTCCGAAGGTAAATCGGCCAAGATTGTGGTATCTATTTTTGGAACCGGCGAGTTGTTTTGAAGCCGAATGGCTAATGCGCCGGGCTCTCGGCCTAATAAAACGCTGATTGCATGAATCGATTGATCGATTTGTGCTTCATAACCGGGTATTTGGGCTTCCGTCGTATCGGCTTGAGATTGCGCTTGCGCAACGTCGAGCATGTCGGCAAGCCCTGATTGTTGCCTGATCCGGACTAAGTTTTGTATCTCGTGCTGAGCGGACAGAGTTTTCCGCGTGATGTCCATCTTTAGCTGGTTAGCACGCAGGTCGATATAATTGCGGGCGACGTCTCCGAGCAGCGTCACCAGAACATCCCGGCTGTTTTCCTGTTCGCTTTCAATGGTCGCTTCGGCGGCTTCCAAGGCTCGCCGCACGCCGCCGAAAAAATCCAGTTCCCATTCCGCATCGAATCCCATTTGAAAGATATTGATGAGCTGATTGCCGATACCGAAACCGCCGCCCGACGTCGCACCCCCCGATTGCGCCGTCCCTGCGGAGTTATTAAACCGGCGGCTCGCCGAGCTCTTGGCCGATAAACTGGGCAATCCTGACGCAAACGTAATGGAACGTTGCGCTCTGGCGTCTATCACGCGTTCTAGCGCTATTTTGTAATCCAAATTGGCGATTACAGCTTCAGAAATCAGCCTTTCAAGTTCCTTGTCGTTAAATGTTTTCCACCATTGATCCGGCAAGTTTGGTTTCGACGTTACATTCGATTCGTGCCATTGATTAGGCACGCTTATAGCCGGGCTTTTATAATCCGGACCGACAGCACAGGCCGACATCATGACGGTGGCGGCAATCGACAGATAAGATCTCATGATTGCGGTCCTGCCGGTTTGAGTTGGGATTCGTTATTCGAAGTGTTTGAGACATCTTGCGCTTCAATGAAAACATCCATTTGTTGCCCGACATAGATGGGAATTTGGTCGCGGTTAAAACGGTATAAGGCTTGGAGTACGCGGGTATCGACCCGTTCCGTGCTATCGCCGGTCAACGATTTTTTAGGGATCACATACGGTTCAACGTAAGCCAAAGTCAATTCGGCTTTAAATTGTCGATTGCCGCGCAGGTAAGCAACAGCTTTACTGTTCTTATCGAAGCGCCAAGCGTCGTTTTCGTCGATATCGACGCGGACATGAAATTGGTCGAGATTGCCAAGCACCAGCAACGGCGTGGATAAAGCCCCGGCTTGAGCGAATTCGCCGGGCCTTACATTTACTTGCAGTACTTCGCTATCGACTGGCGCACGGATAACCAGCCTATCCAATGTGGTTTGTGTGTCGGTTATTCCCGCATTAGTTTGTTGTACGAAAGCGTTTGCGCTTTGCAATTTGGCTTTTGCGATTAAAACGGCATTGCGCCGCTTGAGCAATTCTTCCGTGCTGATAGCGCGACGGTCGGTGACGGATTCGGCAATTTTCAATAGCGATCTCGCATCGGCTAGCGAGGCATCGGCAACTTTAACATCGGCAAGGGCTTTCGATAAATCCGCTTTCTTTACCCCCAGCACAGCGCGGTGTTCGCGCTCGTCCAACACGAATAATACATCACCGGTTTTGACTTGATCGCCTACTTTAACAGCTACAGATTTAACAATGCCGGGCAATGGCGTTCCGATGGCGATATTCTGGCTTTGCGCTTCAACGATACCTGCGCCGGCGATAAAAGCCTTATAAGGTGCAAATGCGGGTTCTGCAACCGCTGGCGCGACCGGCGTGGGCTTGCTGCCGTTGACAACGGTATAAGAGGCAAAGAGAAATCCTGCAATCGCCAATAAAGGAAGTAACCATTTAGTTTTCATAATGTCGTCCTTTAGATACTAATATTAGAGTTGAGCAGCGGAATTCACGACTTTGAGAATATGCCCATCATCCATAGCGGCGATGCGGTCGGCAAAGTTGAATATCCGTGCGTCGTGGGTAACAATGACGAGCACTCTGTCTTTGTGCAGCGCAACGTCTTTCAGCAGTTCCATGACCGTGTGTCCGGTTTCGTGATCGAGTGCGCTGGTAGGTTCGTCGCATACGATCAAGCGCGGGTCGTGAACCAAGGCGCGTGCAATGGCTACTCGCTGTTGTTGACCGCCGGAAAGCTGCGAAGGCAAGGACGCTGTACGTTCGCCTAACCCCACCTGCTCCAAAAGTTGACTTGCCTTGCGTTCGGCTTCGACTCGTTTCATGCCGTTTATAATCAAAGGCACGGAAACGTTTTCAGCCGCCGTTAACGACGGCAGTAAATTGTACGCTTGAAAAACAAAGCCGATATTTTTCGCTCGGAAATCGAGTTTTTCGTGATTACGCAGCGTTAATAAATTTTTGCCGAAGACTTCACAACTGCCTTCGTCTTGATCCAAGATACCCGCGATAACCGAGATTAAGGTTGTCTTTCCGCAACCGGAAGGACCTACCAGCATCATTAATTCGCCCATTCGTATTTCAAGATCGATGTCGTTCAATGCAGTGACTTTCTGTCCGCCGGTATCGTAAACTTTTACAACGTTACGGCAGCTTACCGCTGTGTTGCTCTCCATAGTTAACCTTTAAACACGACCGCGGGTTCTAGGCGGATGACTTTAAGAATGCTGATGATAGCAGCGAAGACGCAAATTAAACTGATACCTGCGCCGCTGAAAATGAGCAATTGCCAGGGAAATCGGAATGCCAAAATGGTGTTGCGCATGGAATAGCCGAATAAGGCCGTCAATCCTACGCCTAAGCCGTAGCCGATACTGCCGACTAAAATCGCCTGCAGCAAAATCATCTTAAGCAAGACCCAATTACTGGTCCCCATTGCTTTTAAAACACCGAATTGACGCAGATTTTCCAGCGTGAAGTTATAGAAAGTTTGACCCGCAATGGCAGCGCCGACGATAAAACCTAAAGTCACCGAAATCCCGAAGTTAATCGGGATACCGGTGTTTTTCATAAAGTACCGGTAGGTTAAATCCTTAAACTCCGAACTGGTGTAGGCTGCCAGACCGGTCGTTTCGCGAATCCGTTTAGTTAGCTGGGCTAAGTCCTGCCCTTTTTTCGCCTTTACCAGCACGAAAGATAGCAATTTACGCTCTCTCGGCGCATAGTTTTTTGCTCTGGAATAGGTTGTATACACAACCGGCTGCGCTTGAAAGGTCCGGCTGACTTTGGACATGCCGACCACAATGGCGCGACGGTCGTTCAGTTCCAAGTCGTCGCCGATTTGCAAGGGCTTCGTTTTACCGCCGGGTGTGGCCGACGGTTTGGCGAGCTTATCTTTGGCGCCGTCGATATCGACGATCACCGCATCGCTCCGCCGGAGATCTTCCAGCTTCCCTTGCAGCATAACAGGGGGGCCGCCGATCAAAGTTGCATCGTCCAAGCCGATAACAATACAGGTTTGAAAAGTGCCGTCGGCCAATCGGGCTTTCAGCATACCTTTGTACATGGGCATGGCCCATTCCACGCCGGAGATGCCGCGAACTCGATACAGTTCGGTGTCTTGTAAGGGCTTTATGTCATCGACAAATTGCACTTTAGAGTCCATCACCCAAATGTCGGGTAAGCCGACATCGCTGATGAAGCTGAAAGTCCGCGTCATCAAGCCCAAAAAAATGGCGGGTTGCTGCGTCATAATCAATGAGGCAAACGTTAAGCCCATCACAATCCCGAGATATTTACCGCGGTCGCCCATCAACATTTTTAGCGCAATATGGTACATGGCTTTAATCTCGTCGAATTTCGGAAAGTTGTGAAAGCGCCGATAAAGAAAATTTTGCGATATGTTCGGCAGTTTGCTTTATCGCACTTTCGTCGGCAATCAATTCGGGGTGCAAACGCGCTACAACCGAGCGGGAATGTTTGAATACCAAACATTGTCCTAAAATGCTTAGCAGGCAACGTTTTACGGTATTGTGACCGGCATCGGGGCCTAATAGTTGCCGGACAATGTCTTCCAGCAAAGCAAATTGCGGAATTATTGCCGAAGCAATAATTTCATCGAAAGCGTTCGTCGGTTCGGCAATTTCACGGGTTATTAATTTACTGTGATACCCCAAGTGGCTGTCGTCGAGTAATTTGTGTAAAAAATTATCAATGAACAAAACCAGCCTTTGTTCGGACGGTAGGGCTTTATCTTGTGCTTGGGCGATAGGATAACGTTCGTTCGCTTCCCTTATGGCTAATCCCAAGGCTTGGCTGTAAAGCGCTTCCTTACTACGAAAGTAATAATTAACGGATGCTACGTTTACGTTGGCCCTTGCACAAATTTCCCGAACCGTCGTAGCCCGAAAACCGCGTTCGGCAAATACTTCGATGGCGGTATGCAGCAAGCGCTGAACAGTGGAATCGGTTAATGCTTTTGATGACATTGCAGGTTTTTAACGATTGTATTAAACAAGTGTTTAAAATGATTGTATAACTCATCAGATTAAAATTGCAAGTAAAAAGGGGCTCCGATAGTCGTTTTTTGGTAAGTAGAATTACCGAATTTCAATGCTGATGTTTTTGTTTGGCAGGAAGGTTTTGAGAATGACTTGCTTAGTTGTTGCGGAGAATTTAGCAATATTGCTCGGGTCGATAAATCAACACTACCCGAAGCTATGTCTCTATGTGATAATAATCAATTAATTGACTGACGTTTCTGTGCGAATAAGCATATTAGAAGGACACCGATAATGGACGAGAACAAAAAAAAGGCGCTAGGCGCTGCGCTGATGCAGATTGAGAAGCAGTTCGGCAAAGGTTCTGTTATGCGCATGGGCGACGTCGCCGCTTCTCGGGATATTGAAGTCGTATCTACGGGCTCGTTAGGCTTGGATATCGCACTGGGCTGCGGTGGATTGCCGAGAGGTCGCGTGGTAGAAATCTACGGTCCTGAATCATCTGGTAAGACGACATTAACCCTGCAAGTCATCGCTGAAATGCAGAAGTTGGGCGGCACCGCCGCTTTTGTCGATGCCGAGCACGCGCTCGACCCAGGCTATGCCGAAAAAATCGGCGTGAATGTCGACGACCTTCTGGTTTCTCAACCGGATACAGGCGAGCAAGCCTTAGAGATCACCGACATGCTGGTGCGTTCCGGTGCGGTTGATATTGTCGTTGTCGATTCGGTCGCCGCGCTGACGCCGAAAGCGGAAATCGAAGGCGACATGGGCGATTCCCATATGGGCTTACAAGCGCGACTGATGTCGCAAGCGCTCAGAAAACTGACCGGTAATATTAAACGCTCCAACACCTTGGTCATATTTATCAATCAAATCCGCATGAAAATCGGCGTGATGTTCGGTAGTCCGGAAACCACGACCGGCGGAAACGCGCTTAAATTCTATGCATCTGTCAGACTGGATATCCGGCGGATCGGATCGATAAAGAAGGGTGAGGAGATCATCGGCAACGAAACGCGCGTTAAAGTCGTAAAAAACAAAGTAGCGCCGCCGTTTAGAGAAGCCGAATTCGAAATTTTGTACGGCGAAGGTATCTCGTTTCACGGTGAATTAGTCGATTTAGGCGTGAAGTACGGATTTATCCAGAAATCGGGATCTTGGTATAGCTACGGCAATGACAAAATCGGTCAAGGTAAAGACAATGCTAAAGCCTATTTGAAGGAAAATCCCGAGAAAGCCAAGGAAATCGAAACGAAAATACGGACGGAAGCTTTCAATAAACCGATAACATTTATTGAGCCGCCGATTGCCGATGAGGAATAGTCCGGAAACGCACGACCTGACGATTAATCAGGATAGCAAACGCATTAAAAAAGAATGCTTACGCTTGTTGACGCGCCGGGACCATAGCAGGAAAGAAATTCAGGACAAATTAACCTATAAAGGCTTTGATCGAGGCCAAGTGTCTGAAGTGATCGACGAATTATCCGGGCAAAATTGGCAAAACGATTCGAGATATGCCGAAAGCTATGCCAGAGTTCGTTGTCAGAAAGGATTCGGTCCGGTTCGCATCGCTTACGAACTTCGGCAACAAGGGATAGAACCCGAAGTCGTCGAGTCCGCTTTAACAGCCGCAACCAATGATTGGGACTCGATTTTAGAAGCCGTTTATTTCAAAAAATTTCCCGACAACAATCGGTTCGACTTGAACGAACGCGGAAAACGGTTACGCTTTCTGCTTCAGCGCGGATTTTCAAATGGAATGATAAATTCGCTACTTGATCGGCAATCCAAAAAATCAACATAAGTTTTACGGTTACTATGAAAAAAATGACTAGCGCTGAATTACGTGCGGCTTTCCTGGAATTTTTTCGCCAGCGCGGGCATTCCGTTCAGCCTTCCAGCTCGCTTGTTCCGGGTAACGATCCGACTCTGCTATTCACCAATGCCGGGATGGTTCAGTTTAAGGATGTTTTTTTAGGCAGGGAGCAACGCGATTTCGTTCGCGCTGCAACCAGTCAGCGTTGTGTCCGCGCAGGCGGAAAGCATAACGATCTCGAAAACGTCGGCTATACTGCAAGGCACCATACTTTTTTCGAGATGCTGGGCAATTTCAGTTTCGGCGATTACTTTAAAAAAGAAGCCATTCTTTTTGCTTGGGATCTTCTGACAAAAGAGTTGGGTATACCGGCGCAAAAACTTTGGGTAACGGTTTTCGAAGAGGATGCGGAAGCAGAAAAGATTTGGCTGGACGAAGTGGGTGTCGATCCCGCAAGACTTTCAAAAATTGGAGCCAAAGACAACTTCTGGTCGATGGGCGATACCGGTCCGTGCGGACCGTGTACAGAAATCTTCTACGATCACGGCGAACATATTCCCGGCGGGCCGCCCGGAACGCCGGATGAAGACGGCGATCGATATATTGAGATTTGGAATCTCGTATTCATGCAATACGACCGTTCCGCCGACGGCACTTTAACGCCGTTGCCGAAGCCTTCGGTTGATACCGGAATGGGCTTGGAACGGATTGCGGCCGTGATGCAAGGCGTCCACAGCAACTACGAGATCGATTTATTCCAAAGTCTACTGAAAGCCGCTGCCGAATTGGCCAGCACATCGAATCTCGATCAAAGTTCGCTACGTGTGATTGCCGATCATATCCGTTCCTGTGCTTTCCTCGTTGCCGACGGCGTGATGCCATCCAACGAAGGTCGCGGTTACGTACTGCGCCGAATTATTCGTCGTGCGATACGTCACGGATACCGTTTAGGCATCCAGGATGTCTTCTTCTATAAACTGGTTGCGCCTCTAGCTGAAGTCATGGGCGAAGCTTATCCTGAGTTGAGAACGGCTCAAGCGCAAGTTGAACGGGTTTTGAAGAAAGAAGAAGAGCGCTTTGCGGAAACTTTAGGCCAAGGCATGAAAATCCTTGAAGCCTGTGTCGCCAAAATGGAAGGCGCCGTTATACCCGGCGAGACTGTATTCCAACTTTACGATACCTATGGCTTCCCTGTCGATTTGACTGCCGACTTTGCGCGAGAAAACAATCTAACCGTCGATCATGCCGGTTTTGAAGTGGCGATGGCCGCGCAACGCGAACGAGCACGCGCTTCCAGCACTTTCAAGCTTTCTATCCCATTAGAACTTACAGTTTCTTCGGATATAACTGAATTTACCGGTTATGAGCATTTAGATGAGAAATCTCAAATCAATGCAATATATAGAGGTGATGAAGTTGTTGCTTCCCTGAATGAAGGTGATGAAGGATTAGTGGTGTTGGACAAAACGCCCTTTTATGCCGAATCAGGTGGTCAGATTGGTGATACAGGCCAATTAATTTCAGAAAGATTAATCTTTGAAGTTACTGATACACAAAAGCAAGGTGGTCGATTACTTCATAAGGGTTGGGTGAGGCAAGGTAGTTTAACAATAGGGCAGGAATGCCTAGCCAGAGTCAATCAGCGATCACGCAAAGCTACGGAACTGAATCATTCCGCTACGCACTTGCTGCACGCGGCATTACGTCGGCTATTAGGCGAGCACGTCTCCCAGAAAGGTTCTTTAGTAAATCCCGAACGTCTGCGTTTCGACTTTTCCCATTTCGAACCTGTTACCAACGATCAAATTGCTGAACTTGAGCGCATTGTTAATGAACAAATTCGGCTCAATAACTCGGTTTCTGCGTCCGTCATGGCGAAAGACGATGCCGTTAAAGCCGGTGCTATGGCGTTGTTCGGCGAAAAATACGGCGATGAAGTTAGGGTGCTAAAAATCGGCGATTTCTCAACCGAACTTTGCGGTGGAACGCATGTTGAGCGCGCTGGCGATATCGGTTGTTTCAAGATTATCAGCGAAACCGGCGTTGCGGCGGGAGTAAGGCGAATTGAAGCCGTTACCGGCAGCGGTGCGCTTGAATGGTTAGCGAGCCGCGAAAAGACGCTCGCCATCATCGCAGGATTACTGAAAAGTGCACCGGAAAAAGCGGCTGAAAAAGTCGAACAATTGCTCGACAAAACCCGTGCTTTAGAAAAGCAACTGGAAAAAATCCAAGCGCAGATGGCAAGTTCTGCTGGCGACGATCTGGTTAATCGAGCTGTTGACGTATCAGGCATAAAAGTCTTGGCGGTCAAATTAGATCAGGTCGATCCAAAGACGCTCCGTGACCTTGCCGATCAACTCAAAAACAAGTTGGGAAGTTGCGCCATCGTCTTGGCGGTTGTCGAAAGCGATAAGGTCAGTTTAGTCGCCGGTGTTTCCAAAGACCAAACCGCTAAAATCAAAGCTGGCGATCTCGTTAATGTCGTGGCTACCAAAGTCGGCGGCAAAGGCGGCGGACGTCCCGATATGGCGATGGCTGGGGGTAATGATCCTTCGGGTTTGGCAGAAGCATTGACGCAGGTTCCGGCTTGGGTGCAACAGCAATTGATGGATTAGCCTTATTACTTCCTTTTTCGCGCAAACATCATAAGAAGAATGAAAATGCTATTGCAAGAGCAAATTATGAAGGAAATTAACGGTATTCCGCCCGAAAAACTTTCCGAACTTTATGACTTAATACATTATTTTCGTTTGGGGCTATTGCACGAAAAAATACAAATAACTCAAGAAAACCAATATCCTTTGCGTGGCAAGTCCGTTCAATATCATGAGCCTTTTGAACCGGCGGCATTGTCTGATTGGGATGTGTTGAAATGATCCTCCTGGATACCCATATTTGGGTATGGTGGGTACATGGCGATGGAAATTTGCCAACGGAGTATTCTGACTTATTACAGCAACGGCAAAATGAAGGCTTAGGTATTAGTATTATTTCTTGTTGGGAAATCGCAAAATTAGTTGAACATCAGCGTTTAATCTTGCCATGCCCGATAAAGGAATGGTTAACTCAAGCCTTGGCTTATCCCAATATTCAACTGCTCAACTTAACGCCGCAAATAGCCGTTGAATCAACGCAACTACCTCAACCTTTTCATCGTGATCCGGCGGATCAATTGATTGTAGCTACGTCAAGGATTTATGGATGTTCGTTGATGACTTTAGATGGGAAAATACGCAGTTATTCGAATGTGTCCGTGTTGCCTTTAAATTAATTTGTTAAATTACGGATTAATTGATTAATGTTTGTTTCGTTTTGTAGGAGTAATGAATGAATCTGGATGAGTTTGTTAAAGAAGTTCTAACAAAGATTGTAGCTGGAATTCGAGAAGCACAAGCTAATGATGGAGGTGCATTCATTGTTCCTGCAGGGGATGGTGGACACGCATATGCAAACCACTCCAGAGTTTCTTCAAATGGTAAATTAAAATCAACAATTGTAGACTTCGACATAGCATTAACGGTAGAGGACTCTAGTAAAACATCAGGGGGCGGAGGGCTTAAAGTTGCTGGAATCGGTGCAAATCTGGAAGGTGAATCATCTTCAAAAGATACCAAAATTAGCCGCATTCAATTTGGAATTCCCATCCTATTACCAGAAAGCCAAAAGAAGTGGCATGAGGAGCTTAAGTCGTAAGCCATTATTTTACTCAGCAATTACAATCAACGGGGCTTCGAAACGCTCAGTGTTCACAAGTCCTTATATATAACAAATAGAGAAAACAATATTCAAACAGAGGAAATAAAGCCTAAAAATGACACTTTACGTATATAAATTCGGCGGCACCTCGGTGGGTTCGGTTGAACGCATCAAAGCGGTCGCAGAGAAAGTCAAAAGCGCTCAGGATGAAGGCAACCAGCTTGTCGTGGTGGTCTCGGCGATGAGCGGTGAAACCAATCGTTTGATTGCGCTGGCAAAAGACATCCAGCAGCAACCGACGGACCGCGAACTCGATGTCCTGATTTCTACCGGCGAACAGGTAACGGTAGCGCTGCTAAGTATGGCGCTTCATCAGGTTGGTTGCGAGGCGTGTTCCTATACCGGTGGACAAGTCAAAATCCTGACCGATAGCAGCCATACTAAAGCGCGGATTTTGCATATTGAAGACCAGCGTATGCGGAGCGATTTAGCCAAAGGCAAAGTAGTAGTGGTCGCCGGTTTCCAAGGTGTAGACGAACAAGGCAACATTACCACATTAGGACGCGGCGGCTCCGATACCACCGCTGTGGCGTTAGCGGCGGCTTTAAAAGCCGACGAATGCCATATTTATACGGATGTCGACGGTGTTTATACGACCGATCCGCGCGTCGAACCGAAAGCGCGCAGACTCGATAAAATTACTTTTGAAGAAATGTTGGAAATGGCCAGCTTAGGTTCAAAAGTCTTGCAGATCAGATCGGTCGAATTTGCCGGAAAATACAATGTCCCGCTGAGAGTGTTATCTTCATTTGCGGAAGGTCAAGGGACACTCATTACCTACGAGGAATCAGAAATGGAAAGTGCTTTAATATCGGGCATCGCCTTCAACAGAGACGAAGCTAAACTCACCATTAACGGCGTGCCCGACCGCCCTGGTATTGCATCAAAAATCCTAACGCCGATTGCCGATGCCAATATCGAAGTCGATATGATCATTCAGAATATCGCCGACGATGCGACGACCGACTTTACATTCACAGTAAATCGTAACGATTATCTACGCGCAAAAAAGTTGTTGGATACTACTTGTGCCGAGTTGGGCGCCAAGAAAGTGTCAGGCGATGAAGGCATTGTTAAGGTTTCAATTGTCGGTGTCGGAATGCGTTCCCATGCCGGCATCGCCAGCACGATGTTTCAAGCCTTGGCGGCGGAGGGTATCAATATCAAGATGATTTCCACCTCGGAAATTAAAATTTCTGTCGTCGTGGATGAAAAATATTTGGAACTCGCCGTAAGAACATTGCATTCGGCGTTTAATCTAGACCAAGCTAAATGATCGAATATTCAATCAACGAAGTGAGTAACATATGTATCTTTCCGAGTTAATCAGATGTTTGGGCGCAGTGACACGCATTTTGAAAAAGTCTAATCGCGCCCTAATAACGCTCGATTTAAAAAACCTCTCATAACAACAGCAATCAAAATTAAAGGTCATGAAAAGATTTGACTCATTTTTGAGCTAAGGTGAACGCAGAGTTTTATTGATTAGGCAAGTAATCGGGAAGATGTTTACGGATTTCCGAAGCACTCAGAGTCGTTATATTCTTATCGAGTTCGAAACAAACAAGCTTTTTAAGTTGTTCCGGTAAACGGTTACGTAATAACCCTAGAAAAGACGGATCGGCAATGATCAACAATTGCTCGAATTTGTTTGCGTTGTGAGCCGTTTCCAGATGTTGAGCAACTAACCGGGCAAAATTGTCCGCTTCATGCTTTTTCGGATCGGTGGGTTGTTCAAACGCATGGCCGCCGCCGTCCGAGCTTTTAATTTTGCCGGGTAAATCGGTGGTCATTTCTCGATCATGTAAACGACCTTCCGTATGTGCTATATCCACAATTTCCACTAAACCGGAAGAAGGTGTGGCGGCTTTAAAAAAGCGAGCATGCGTATTATCGGCGGCAAGTATCCAGGTCGATTTCATGATTTTGTATTAATATTGGGTAAAGAAAGGTCGAAATTAATGAATCCGTTTGAGATTTTTATGATTACTTTCCAGTATGCAAACAATTTCTTCAAACGCGATTAACGGTTTTTGGGTTGCTAAAATATGCTCGGCTAACGCAGTTATTGCCAGCCAATTCGCTCGTTCGTTTACAAAAGCGAACGCCGATAAATACAGACCGATGATGAGCTTCTCTTTGCTTTTATCGGTTTCGTTGATGCACTCGAAATATTTATAGACTACATCGATTGCGGTTTCTCCGCCATAACGGTGTAAAGCTTTTAAATTCACTAGCCTTGGCGTTATAACTTCATCGTCGCGTAGCGCGACATATTTAGCTTCCGCGATGGGTCCGGCAAGTAAATTAACAATATCGGCTTCGAATGCTTCTTGATAAGCGAGCTGACTAGATGGCATTTTTTGTTCCATTTCCGTCAAAGAAAACGGTAATTCGGGGATCAATCGACCGCCTTCAAGTTTAGGGAAAAATGAATTGTATTTTTTATCGATAGTTTTGGAAGATTTCCGTGGATAAAAATCTTCGCAAAGTTGAATCTGAAAAAAAACAGTAGGCAAGCTTAACTGACGATTTCTGAAATAGATTGCAGCGGCATGACCGGCGACATGAAAGGCCGATTTTCTACTGATTTTAAAATAGGCTGTGTTCGAGAGATTAAAAACCGTTTGTGCAGGATTTATATTCATAGAATGCCACCGTTTTTTCACGATGCGGATTTGTAATCAATCCGCGTTAGTTAGGGGTGTAAATAATTTGTCGTTGGACAGTTTTTATTTTTTTACTTCACATGCGAACGGGAATCGGTTTGTTTGTAGACCAATCGGAAATTCCCGTTTGCCGATCATCCAAAATCGGTTTTTCAATTTCGAGAGTGTCACGTTTTAATAGTTTCATCGATGGAAGCGTCTTCGGACTGTAACTAGCGTTCGATACTTGATTATTAATTTGCTGAAACATATAAAACCCGAAATAAAGCTGAAATCCGAGTGTAATCAATAAAACAAGTAAACCGACAAAAATTAAAGGTATTTTCACAAATAGTCCCCCTTGTAATAGTTAGCGCCCTAGTCCCATACGTGATGGGATAGAGCTATAATTGATCACTAGATCGAAAAAAATAACCCGCAGATTGATACTGGCACCAGGTGCGAATTATCTTTTACGGATGACTTCGCGAGCTTTAAATTCATCAGGAATTCCGAAATTAGCGCTTATTGAACCTCAACGCTCTTGCGCTTTGCTTTTTCAGTTTTAGGAATAGCCACCCTCAGTATGCCGTCTTTAAACGTTGCTTTCGCGTTGTCGGCATCGACATTATCCGGTAATGCTAACGAACGCTGATATTCTCCCCGGCTTATTTCGCGTCGGAAAAACTTCCCTTCTTTCTTCTTTTCTTCCTTGGTAACGGTACGGATAGTTATGGTTTGATGAGTGATGCTAACATCAAGATCCTCTTTTTTTACGCCCGGTAAAGCCGCTTGAATTTCCAGCTCCGTTTCGTGATCGATAATGTCTACTTTAGGTAGATTCTTTTCCAACGCGGTCATTGAAGGATAATTCCAGTCGAATAACCGAGGCCAGCGCCGGGAAAGGAAGTCGTCGAAAAATTGGTCTAAATCAACCGGTGAAATTAAGCCGCCGGAGGATTGCGCTGGCGCAAATTCGGATTTTTTGCTGTCATTTTCTTCTGTATTCATCGTGTTCTCCAAATGATAAAGAAATAACGTTCATCTAAGCGGCTTTATAAAGTATGAAATGCCGTAAAATGAAAAATTACCGTCGACTAAATCCAGTCATCCATATCATGGCCTGAAACAAAACCTCTGAGTTCGGCTTGAGCAAAGCTCACCTTATAGAGTTTTTCCCGGTTATTAAGAAGCTTTCCTAATGATTGCTTGTTTTTTTTAGCATTTTTGTAATGAAAAATGCTTTCTTCATTTACTTTTTTTAGGGTTTTACTCATCTTTCTATCTCATCGATTGCGACTTTAGGATCATCAAAATTAAAAGGCTGTCATTCTCTCAACCCAAAACGGCCAAAACTTCTCGCAGGGTTTTAAAAGTAAAATCTGTAAGATTTCGTTGTTAAATTTCATTGAAATTTAAACTACTGAGCAACTTCATCGGAATGCCGAAGCTTAAGCATTAGAGGCCGTTTCTTTTACAGCCGGTTTGAGGTTGTGAATCATGCCTTCACGGGAAAGCACATCCTGTTCCGCTTCCAGCCAATCGTCCAGATCATGCCCTGTGCAAAAGGCTCGTAATTCTGCCTTGTAGTAAGCGGCCACGGCAATTCTTGCGTGCAAACTGGAATTGGGTTGGCTTTCCGTATCTAATGAAAAGCCATTATTCGTATTGTCTGTAGTCATTTTTTCTCGACTGTTGATAGCCATATAAAAACCTTCATTTCAAAAAATCCCAAAATATGGATATTTCGTATATCAGAGCCGATGAACGATTACATTATTCGGAAAGTGTTTAATAAGTTAATCTGACAAAATTATTATTGATTACCGATTTTCCAGCGCTAATTAAATCCCTGTTTTTTATCCTCTACACCCAAAAAACCAAACGAAAAATCAGAACAATTCAGCAGCCAATTAATAAATTCGCCTTTGTCTAAGACTGTAAACACCGATTTTTCTAAGCTCACCCCAGATTTTCGTGCTATATCTTCAGCCAATAAAGCAAACTCGGAATGATTTGGAAAAGTTTCCCTAATAAGAAAGGTTCTATCCTTTTCATCGGTTTTTATGTGTACCTTGCCGGAGAAAATAATGTAAACATCATTCGAATTTTTGCTTTTATTCTCAATTCGACCAATATCCAGAAATCTTACGATTTTGATTTTTTTTAGCAGCCCATCCATTGAATTTTCGGGAATTCTAAAAAAATAGGGTAGATAGTCAGAATCCGTATTCGATAATTCCCGTCCTCTTACAAAATAAGGACGTAACTGTTCATTCATATTACTTCGACCATGAATCAATTCATTCGGGCTCATTGCTAAAAATCCAGGTGTTGTCGATAAATGTCTATTTGCTTATTTTCACAAGACTGAAAAAGTCAGCCGTTGAAAACGAATGGTTTTACAGACGCTGTGCAACATAATTCGTGATGCTAATTTTGTTAGATGCAGATGCTTAGAGCAACAACAGGAAAAAGAGTAAAACAGGGTACTAAGTGGATATAAAAAATATCTATTTTGAAAGAATCATTTTTTGGATTGCTTTTGCATCCGTCTTTATGTCTGTAGTACCGAGCTTATTGGGGGAGAAAATATCAGTTTCAGGGTGATTTATTTATTCGACCTTAACTTTTCATATAATTGTTTTTAAATGATATATTTTTTTTCAAAAAAAATTGTTAAAAAATTAAGATTTATTTAATTATTGAATGAACGTTTTGCAGCGTTTTTGGAATTAATATACAAAGTAAATTAAATTGGTTTATGTTTAATGAAAGCGCATGCCTTAGAAACACAATACTTTGCAGGTACGCCATTGAGTAAACAACAATATGGTCAGCAAATGCAAGACGCCGATCTCATTGCGAGACTCTGTAATGCCGACGAAAACGCGCTCGAACAGCTATATCACAATTACTATACGCGTTTGTTCCGGTTCGTTGCCAGGGTTACCCGACGCGATGATTTTATAGACGAAATCATTAATGATGTGATGTATGTCGTTTGGGAAAAAGCAGCGACTTACGATAAACAATGTAAACCTTCAACTTGGATTTTTGGAATTGCATTTAATAAAGCTCGCCATGCTTTGCGTGACGATGACCGCTCTGAATTGGAATCGCTTGATGAAATCGACGAGGACAGTTCATGGCTGGGTAAGCAAGATGCCGGAATGAACCAACTTGAAATGGATGAATGGCTGGAATTCGCATTAAGTCAATTATCAGCCGAACATAGAGCGGTTATTGAGTTGACTTATTTCGAAGGGCTTCATTACAGCGAAATAGCGACCATTATGGAATGCCCGGAAAATACCGTTAAAACCCGAATGCATCACGCCAGAAAGAATCTGGCTGCGATACTAACACCAACGAACGACAGTTCGATGCCTTCAAACTGAAAGTTCAGGAGTTTATGATGAAACAAATCAACAAAGCATCTTATTCAGATCATCAAGAACTTTCTCAATTGCTGCCTTGGTATGTCAACAAGACATTACAAGGAACGGAACTCAAAGCAGTGGAGGATCATTTGAAGGTCTGCTTGATGTGCAAACGCGAACAGACGCAACTTCAAAAGTTGGCGCAAGTTATCGCTCACAACGGCTCAATCGACACCGCGGAACATGCGTCATTTTCAAGACTTAAAAAGCGTTTGCATAATGGGCAGGATCTGGATTTACAAGCACCCATTAAGCAAGGTACAAGCGTTCAAAATATTTCCGGAAATGTTAAGCCCCTTAGAGCCGATAAAAAACAATTTTGGTCCGCTAACATCATAAGCCGTCCTGCTTTAGCGATGGCGGCGGCTTTATTGTTATCTTTAACGGTTTTAATGCCGCATTACATTGAAAGCGATAAACAATTGATCGGTAATTTCAGAACATTGTCATCCGATTCTCAATTGCAAGCCATGAAATCGAATGAAATTAGGGTGGTATTTGCCGATAACGTTAATCAGCAACAAAAAGATAAAATTCTTGAAAAAGTGCACGGTCAGTTTATCGATAACAATCCTACCGCTCAAGGTGTTTACACCGTTAGGTTGGAAAAGAATGTTGCGGAAAACCATCTTCTCGATGCCATTGATTTATTGAGAAAAGATAAAAATGTTATTTTTGCAGAACCTGCCTATGCGTTATTGTCTTCAACGCAAGCGGAGGATTAATTATGAAAACTTATTTAATTTCGGCGTTTATTGCTATGGCGGTGTTGTCGGTTCCTGCGGAATGTAAAACCGATAACAATAGCAAAAGCGATGTTTATGCACTTCTAGATCAAAAAAATGCCGATCGTTTGTTGTTGGTCGGATTTACCGATAATACGATCAACAGTATTAAGAGTACGGCCTCACCGACGTCTTATAGGCAGCGCGGTAGTTACGGGAGTTCGACTTGGAGCGAACGGATTACGAATGATTTAGCTGAAGATTACGGACTAGAAAAACTGTCTGAATGGCCGATGACAGCCGTAGGCGTCCATTGCGTTGTGTATCGGGTTGCTGGTAACGATTCCGTTTCCAGTGCGATTGAAAAGCTTTCCAAAGACGACCGGGTTGAGTTAGTTCAAAACATGAACGTATTTAAAACCCGTGCAAATTATGACAAGGACCCCTATTTCAAGCTCCAAACTAACCTGCAGCAAATGGAAATTTCTTTAGCGCACGGTAAGGCGACCGGTCGAAACATCACGATTGGATTGATTGATACCGGCGTTGATTTCGATCATCCTGATTTAACAGGTCAAATATCAAAAAATCAAAATTTTGCTGAAGAAATTTCAGGCAGTTTCACGACAGATATTCACGGTACTGCTGTTGCCGGCGTTATGGTCGCTAAAAAAGATAATGCAAAGGGCATAATCGGTGTAGCGCCGAATGCTAAGGTGTTTGCACTTAAAGCTTGCTGGCCTGACAAAAAAGACGACATTGAAGCGGTTTGTAATAGCTTTACCTTGGCATTTGCTGTTAATACGGCAATAAAGGCGGGCGTAGATATTCTGAATATGAGCCTGACCGGCCCTCAAGATCCTATTTTGGAATTATTGCTAAAAGAAGCAATCGCAAAAGGAATAATTGTTGTGGCCGCCGATACCGGTTCCGGTAAAACGTCAGAGAATTTTCCTGCTTCATTAAAAGACGTGATTTCAGTGCGTTCGATAAATAAGCTAGATTCACTGAAGAACAACATTTCCGCGCCGGGAGACAAGATACTCACAACTTTGCCGCACGGTACTTATGACTTTATATCCGGCAGTTCTATTGCTGCGGCAGAAATATCAGGGGTTGTTGCTTTACTCCTCGAGTTGAAGCCGAATTTAACAGTAACTGAAGCGCACTCAGTTTTACAAGGCTCTAAGTTATTATCAAAAGATGGCATTTTAGCCGGCGTCAATGCAAATGCTGCGGTAAATACATTATGCGAAACAACAACCTGTGCCAACAAGCTATTAGGTTTTGCACTCGCTAACCCTATATCAAATTAAGATAAACTAAATTTCTGGAGGAAATCACAATGGCTAGAAGAGGGCATCACACTCTGGAGCAAATAAAAAACATGGTTTTGGTCGCGGCTGAAGAATTAGTCATCCAAGGCGGTTTGTCTCAACTTAGAGTACGTAATATTGCGGCAAAAATCGGGTATACCGTCGGCAGTATTTACATGGTCTTTTCAAATATGGATGATTTGATTTTGCATGTCAAAGCAAGGTCGTTGGATGAAATAGCGGAAAAAATGGATCAAGTGCAAGCGCCGAATGCCGAGCAACGCTTAGAAGAACTGGCAGGAGTGTATATTAGGTTTGCAAGTCAAAATCTTAACCGTTGGAGTTTGGTTTTTGAACATCGTTTGCCGGAAGGAAGCGAAGTCCCTTCTTGGTATCAAAAAAAGCTGGATAATGTTTATGGAAAGTTTGAGGCGCAATTCTCAATTATTGCACCGGATTTAACATCCAACCAATGTAGACAAACTGCGTTAGCTTTTCTTGGTGGTATACATGGAATTTGTTCCCTTATGCTAACAACACAACTTGCCGGATTAAATGACAATGATTTGGAAGAAAGTGTTATTTTGCTCATTAGACGTTTCATCCATGACGGTTGGATGAACGCTATGAGCGAAATGACGCCCAACAAGAGTGCTTCTGCAAATACATGGCGTTTGTGGCCGACTGCAAGTCCAGTATATTATTGAGGAAAAGCTCTACAAGCCGATTTAGTTAATAGCCGAAGCAATTTTTTTGCTTCGGCTTTTTTTGTTGTTAACTTATCGCGAAGCCGATTAATTAAACTTTATGATATAAATCCGCGCCTTCTTCGATAAATTGTTTTGATTTTTCAACCATGCCAACTTCAAGTGCAGTTTTTTCGTCCTTGATACCTTTTGCTTCCGCATAATCTCTAACATCTTGACTAATCTTCATGGAGCAAAAATGCGGACCGCACATAGAGCAAAAATGAGCAACCTTAGCCGATTCTTTTGGTAACGTTTCGTCATGAAACTCTCGCGCTTTTTCAGGATCGAGACCGATATTGAACTGATCTTCCCAGCGGAATTCAAAACGCGCTTTTGACATGGCGTTATCGCGCGCTTGCGCGCCTGGGTGACCTTTGGCGAGGTCGGCGGCATGAGCGGCGATTTTATAAGTAACAATGCCTTCACGGACATCTTGTTTATTAGGTAATCCTAAATGCTCTTTTTGGGTAACATAACAGAGCATTGCGCAGCCATACCAGCCGATATTGGCTGCGCCAATCGCTGATGTAATATGATCGTAACCAGGCGCGATGTCGGTGGTAAGCGGTCCTAATGTATAAAACGGCGCTTCGCCGCATTCCTCAAGTTGTTTGTCCATATTCACCTTTATCATGTGAAGCGGAACATGCCCTGGGCCTTCTATCATGGTTTGCACATCGTGTTTCCAAGCGATTTTGGTGAGCTCACCCAGGGTTTCCAATTCGCCGAATTGCGCAGCATCATTGGCATCGTAGATTGACCCTGGACGTAAGCCGTCGCCTAATGAGAAAGATACATCATAGGCTTTCATGATTTCGCAAATTTCTTCGAAATGCGTATATAAAAAGCTTTCGGTATGATGCGCCAAACACCATTTTGCCATGATGGAACCGCCACGCGATACGATTCCGGTCATGCGTTTTGCGGTCAACGGAACATGGTGTAAACGTACACCGGCATGGATGGTGAAATAGTCCACACCTTGTTCGGCTTGTTCAATTAAAGTATCCCTATAAATTTCCCAAGTCAGTTCTTCGGCTTTGCCGTTAACTTTTTCAAGAGCTTGATAAATCGGGACCGTGCCAATGGGGACAGGCGAGTTACGTAAAATCCATTCGCGGGTTTCGTGAATATTCTTGCCGGTAGATAAATCCATAATGGTATCGCCGCCCCAGCGTATGCCCCACAACATCTTTTCAACTTCTTCATCAATTGATGAAGTTACAGCGGAATTTCCAAGGTTACCGTTAATTTTCACTAAAAAATTACGCCCAATAATCATCGGCTCTAATTCAGGATGGTTGATGTTGGCAGGAATAATCGCTCGGCCTCTGGCGACTTCGTCACGCACGAATTCTGGTGTAATGACCGCAGGTATTGAAGCCCCGAAGGAATGGCCGGGGTGCTGGTCTTTCCACAAATCGCGCATCAGCTCCATGTTCTGGTTTTCACGGATGGCGATGAATTCCATTTCAGGCGTGATAATGCCCTTTTTGGCGTAGTGCATTTGTGAAACATTCGCTCCTGCAATGGCACGACGAGGCTTGCGGATGTGTTCGAAGCGAAGGTGTGCCGTTGTCAAATCGCTTTGGCGCTGGCGGCCGAATTCAGAACTTGGCGATGGTAATTCTTCAGTGTCTTTTCTTTCAGCAATCCAGGCAGAACGAACCGATCCCAAGCCCTTTTTTAAATCGACGGCAACGTTAGGGTCGGTATAAACGCCTGAAGTGTCGTAAACATACAAGGGGGGATTTTTTTCCGCACCGAAGTGGGCAGGTGTATCGGACAAGGTAATTTTACGCATTGGCACCCGAATGTCCGGGCGGCTTCCGGTAACGTATATTTTTTCCGATGCAGGGTAAGAGTCTATCTTTACGCTGTTTACGGCATTAAAAGTGGTGTCTTTGATGACAGCGCTCATGCTTATCTCCAATAAATAAAACAAGGCGCGGGAAGTTGGGCTTCCCTACGCCGGTACTAACCGGGGTCAGGTTCAAAGGGTATTTCTCAGCCTTGAAAAATCAAAGCACCCCTAGCCATATAGGATCGAGCTAAAATATAGGAAAAACGGTTAAATTGCAAGTCCGTAAAAGATGCATGCTGTTATTGCCAACAAGCAATAGTTTCTTAAAAACAGTGCTTTAGTTAGTCTTTAGGCAAATAATGATGTAGTTTGATAGGCTGCTACGGATTGTTAGACGGTAATAGATTGCTTCATTGTTTTTACGGAAATAGCGGAAACGATGTTTGCAGAACTTTTATTTCATCGATCCTTGAATTTTTAGCATAAAATCAAGTCTATGTTTATTAGGTTTTTGTCGCTGAAAAATGATTTTTTTCACGACTAATGTTAAGATTCAACATATATTGAATGAGATGACTTAACGGATGTCAAACGACACAAAAAAAACCTCCTATAATCCACCTGCCTTGGAGTTCAAAAGCAGTACGTTTTCAGTACCTGTTTTAGTTCTTTCAAGTGACGATTTAATCCTGATCGAACAACAACTACAAGGAAAAATTCGTTTAGCGCCCGAGTTCTTTAAAAACTCACCCTTAGTTTTAGATGTTCAGGAAATAAATAAACATAACATTGAAATCGACATCGTTGCCGTTATCGAGCTGATTAGAAAACTGGGCTTGCTTCCGATCGGTATCCGGGGCGGAAATGCTCAGCAGAATGAAAACATGATTGGACTTGGGATTCCTATTCATTCCATCCATACCAGCAGCACAACGGTTGAAACAAAAAAACCGCCGAAAGCGCAAATACCCGAACCTGAAACTAAAGATCTGTTGCAAACGGGTACTACACTTATTACACATCCTATTCGCTCCGGTCAGCGTGTTTATGCGGCAGGCGATTTAGTGATAGTAGCTCCGGTCAGTCCGGGGACGGAAATTCTGGCTGAAGGTAATATCCACGTGTACGGCGCGCTCCGAGGACGCGCATTAGCCGGTGTGCAGGGCAATACAGAGGCGCGCATTTTTTGCCACGATCTTCAAGCAGAACTGATTTCCATCGCGGGAAATTATAAAATCAGCGAAGACCTTAATCCGAACGTTCGAAATAAACCTGTGCAAATCTATTTGGATAAGCACACCTTAGTCATCAAAGAAATTTAATCCATTCCGCTACAATTCCGTATATAGGGGGAACATCCATTGGCAAGAATCATCGTCGTAACATCTGGTAAAGGGGGCGTTGGCAAGACCACCACCAGCGCCGCTATCGCTATGGGACTTGCGAAGAAAGGACATAAAACAGCCGTTATCGATTTCGATGTAGGCTTACGAAATCTCGACTTGATCATGGGCTGCGAACGCCGTGTGGTGTATGACTTTGTCAACGTTATCAACGGCGAAGCAAGTCTTAACCAAGCCTTGATAAAGGACAAAAACTGCAACATGCTTTACATATTGCCTGCCTCTCAAACACGCGATAAAGACGCATTGACACAAGAGGGCGTCGGCAAAGTATTGGAAGATTTATCGAAGGACTTCAAATACATTGTTTGCGATTCGCCGGCCGGAATCGAGAAAGGTGCGCATTTGGCCATGTATTTTGCAGACGATGCTTTTGTAGTGACAAATCCAGAGGTTTCTTCAGTACGGGACTCCGACCGAATGTTGGGTATATTGGCAAGTAAATCGAAACGTGCCGAAGAAAATAAAGAACCAATCAAAGAATACCTCTTATTGACACGCTATTCTCCGGAAAGGGTGAGGCTGGGTGAAATGCTGAGCGTGGACGATGTTCAGGAAATTTTATCGCTGCATTTATTGGGTGTGATTCCTGAATCGAAATCTGTTTTGAATGCTTCAAACTCAGGGATTCCGGTTATTCTCGACGAAAAAAGCGATGCCGGACAAGCGTATTCCGACATCGTTGCCCGCTATTTGGGCGAAAATAAGCCTCATCGTTTTATTGACGATAAAAAGGGCTTCTTTGGAAAGTTATTTGGGAGTAAGTGATGAGCAGCTTGCTGGATTATTTTAAGATCTCCAAAACCAGTTCGGCTTCTCTTGCTAAAGAAAGGCTGCAAATTTTGGTTGCTCATGAAAGAGTCTCTCATAATCAGCCTTCCTATTTGCCGCAGTTGCAAAAGGAGCTTCTTGAAGTCATACAGAAATATGTGAATGTCGATAAAGACGCCATTTCTGTCAGCTTCGAGCAAGACGAACATCAGGAGACTTTGGAGCTGAATATCGTTCTTCCTGAACATCAAACCAGGAAGTTTTAAGATTTATTAAACAGTTATAAAGGTAATATCATGTCAGCAATTACAGAAATTGGCGTAGCCGCAGGTAAGCTTTGGCAATATTTGGAAAAGAACGGCCCTTCAAGTGTCACAAAAGCGACTGCCGATACCGGATTAGGCAAAAATGAAATTCAGCGAGCGATCGGCTGGTTAGCCAAGGAAGACAAATTAGAGATTGAATTGAAAGGACGTATTGAAACGATTTCGTTAAAATAATAATCGTTTATAAAGGGAATTCGGTTTTTAGCTGAGTTCCCTATGCCGGACAATCACGTTCAAGGAAGGGCTTTTAAATTGTTTGGCTAACATATCAACCAAGTAGACAGAACGATGCTGCCCGCCTGTACAGCCTATCGCAATAGTAAGATAACTTCGCCCTTCTGCTTCGAATCGCGGAATCCAGCGTTCCAGAAATTCAGTTATATCCTGAAATAGCTCTGAAACCAGGACTTGGCCTTTAAGAAAATCACTTACAGGCTGATCTTTGCCGGTCAATCCTCTTAATTCAGGTATCCAATACGGGTTAGGAAGGCCGCGGGCATCGAATACGAAATCGGCATCTAAAGGTACGCCGTTTTTGAATCCGAAGGATTGAAATTGCAATGAAATGTGCCGGACTTCGCGCTCGCCGATTTGATCTTTTATCAAGTCGCGGAGCTGATGATAATGCGTCCGGCTGGTATCGATGACGACGCTGGCATGGCGCGCTATCGGCACCAGCATTTCTTTTTCAATCTTGATGGCTTCTTTTAACGGGATGTTAAAGTCGGTGAGCGGATGTTTTCTTCTAGTTTCGCTGTAACGTTTTAGCAAGGTCGATTCCTCGGCTTGCATAAAAATAATTTCGCAATCGATTCCCTTGCTACGAATCAGTCTTAAGCTGTCGGTAAAATTGATCAGGCTTTCGCTTTGGTTTCTGGCGTCGATTCCGATAGCGGTTTTAGAATAGGTATTCCTATCAACCAGCATCACGTGGCTAATAAAGTCTTCCAGCATTGTGATGGGAAGATTGTCGATGCAGTAAAAACCGCAGTCTTCAAGCGTTTCTAAAGCAATACTTTTACCCGAACCGGAAAGTCCGCTAACAATGATCAATTTCATACTGGCGGCTTATAGATGATGGTGCAAAGTCTAAAAGATAAATCTCACCTTTGCACCATTGCAAAGTGAATTATCTGTGATTTGTCTGCTTTTCTTTGTGTTTAGTAATTTGACGATCCAGTTTATCGACCATATCGTCTATGGCTGAATACATGTCTTCCTGATGGTCTTCTGCAAACACGGTAGCCCCATTGATGTGTACAGTGGCCTCGGCTTTTTGCATTAATTTTTCTATGCTCAATATAACATGTACATCGGTAACCTTATCAAAATGGCGCGCTAATTTCTCGAATTTTGAATTAACATGAGCTCTTAAAGAGTCTGTGATTTCTAGGTGATGTCCTGTTACGATGACTTGCATGTAATGTGCTCCTTCAGTGTTGATAATGTGTTAGGGATAAGAAAACGCTATTATAAAGTACGTTTCCTTTCGCTAGACGAAGAAATAAACATAGCCTCGCGATATTTTGCAATCGTTCTTCTTGCAACGTTAATCCCTTTTTCTTTCAATAAATCGGCGATCTTACTATCGCTTAACGGTTTGGCCGGATTTTCGCTCCCAACCAGTTCTTTTATAAACGCTCTAATGGCTGTTGACGAACATTCACCTCCTTCTTCGGTAGAAACATGACTGGAAAAGAAATATTTGAATTCAACAATGCCGTTGGGGGTGTGCATGTATTTATTCGTTGTGACTCTTGAAATCGTCGATTCGTGTAATTCCAATTCTTCGGCGATATCCTTAAGTACCATCGGTTTCATCGCAATTGCACCGTGTTCCAGGAATTCGGTTTGTTTGGCGACAATCGAGCGGGCGACGCGAATAAGCGTATCGTTACGGCCTTGTAAGCTTTTTATAAACCATTTCGCTTCTTGATAATGCTCTTTCAGGCATTGATTATCCTTGCTTTCATCAGCTCTTTTAATTAAAGCGGAATATTCGGAATTGATGCGTAATTTGGGTGATGTTTCCGGGTTGAGTTGAACTTGCCAAACATTATTGCGCTTGGTTACATACACATCCGGTATCACATACTCGGATTCCGATTGTTGAATTTGTAAGCCCGGTTTGGGATCGAGCGATCTGATGAGCGCGACAATTTTATCCAGCCGATCTGCAGGCACAGACAAATGGCGTATCAAATTAGCTTTGTCGTGGTTAGCTAATAATTCGAGATGGTTGATAACGATATCCAGCGCTTCTTTTCTATAAGGTGTATTTTCCGGCAACTGCAACAATTGGATTCTAAGGCAATCTTGAAGATCGATAGCGGCGACGCCGGAAGGATCGAAGTTTTGAATTCTGTGGAGAACGGCTTGTACTTCGTCGAAATCCAGGTCTTCAATCTGATCGCTTAATCCTGAATAGATGTCTTCAAGACTACTGGACAAATAGCCTTCTTCGTTAATCGAGTCGATGACGCTTAAGGCAATATCGTGATCGCGGTCGGAAAAGGGCGTCATTTCCAATTGCCAAATTAAATGATCGATCAATGTTGAGGTGCCGGTGCGCTGAGTTTCAAATTCGACGGGTTCGGCATGCGAATTGGCCGATTCGAAATCTTCTTCGTAGACATCTTCCCACGATGAATCAATCGGAAGCTCATCTGGCATATCGGACTGAGAACCCTCACTGGTCACATTATCCGCATTCTCGGTTTTTTTCTCAGGCAAGGTTTCAAGCTGTTGGAAGTTGACATCTTCTTCGTCGACTTCGAGCATCATGTTGGACTCGAGCGCTTGCTGAATTTCCTGTTGTAAATCTAAAGTAGACATTTGCAACAGCCTGATCGCTTGTTGCAATTGCGGTGTCATCGATAGATGCTGGCCTAATTTGAGATTGATTGAATGTTTCATAATCACGCTAAATTACATAAGAAAGCATCATAACTTGAAATTACTGCCCAGATAAACTTTACGTACTTCTTCGTTTTTAACAATCGAATCAGCGCTCCCTTCCGCAATGACTTTACCTTCGTTAAGTATATACGCACGGTTACAAATGCCTAGGGTTTCTTGGACATTATGTTCGGTAATTAAAATACCGATACCCCGGTCTTTAAGATGTTTGATAATCTTTTGGATGTCTTCCACCGAAATTGGATCGACGCCGGCGAACGGTTCGTCCAGCAAGATGAACTGAGGATTACTGGCAAGCGCACGGGCAATTTCCACGCGGCGTCTTTCGCCGCCCGATAAACTCAAAGCCAGTTGATTGCGCAGGTGCGGAATATGGAATTCTTCTAACAACTCTTCGATAACCAGTTCAATCTGTCCTTCCGTTAAATCCGAACGAATTTGCAAGACTGCCCGCAGGTTATCCGCTACGCTCAACTTGCGGAAAACCGACGGCTCTTGAGGCAAATAGCCAACACCTAGTTGGGATCTTACATGCATAGGATGGTGGGTAATATCCTGAGCGTCGATTAAAATCTCGCCGTCGTCGGCTTTGATTAAACCGACCATCATATAAAAACTGGTGGTTTTCCCCGCTCCGTTCGGTCCAAGTAAGCCGACAACCTCGCCGGTATTCACCTCTAACGAGACGCCGTTGACGACGTTGCGCTTGTTGTAGGTTTTAATCAGGTGATTTGCCGATAGCGTTGTCATTGTTCTTTTTTTCCGAATTTTGTTTTGGCTTTAACAGCACGTGGACGCGTTTGGCATCCGAAGCTTTATCGCCCGCCTTCACAACCGAAGTTTTACTGTTGTATTCAATCCGATCACTGGAATAAGTGCCGTTACCGTGCCACACAGTCGCTTCCTTTATCAGCACTAACAGATTTTGTTTAGGATAATACTCGCCGGTTAGCGCCTCACCGGTAATATCTTCGGCGCCTTCGCTGGGAGTTTGTTTAAACTTTGCTTTATTGCCGGTGAAAACCAGCTTTTCGGCATCGCCGTTAACAAAATAAACGACCAGCTTATCCGAATTAACCCGGATACTGCCTTGTACGGTAATAACGCCGCCGGTATAGGTGCTAGTGGCGGAAGCATCGTCATAGGTCGCCGTATTCGAATCGATGGTGATCGGCTGATCGGGGTCGCTCTCCAACGCCAATGAATTTTGTGTATAGCAAGTCAGTAAAAACGTCAGGAAACAGATTTTTATTATGTTATTTTGTTTCATATTTACCTTTCACTTTTGAAAGTAATTCCAAATGGATCGGCTCCTTAAAGGTTACTTTCATACCCGTACCGGTGGTGATATGGGGCGGACTGATTAATTCCGCCCAGGCTTTCGTCTCGGCGTAACTGGTTTTCGGATTGACCAATAAATTGGATGTATTCACGGTTAACGGTTTCGCTCCATCGGATTTATCACGAGTTATTTTAACCTTGCCGTTTAGTTGAAGCTTCAAACCGTCTTTAGATAAAACGCCCGTTTCCGATTCAATAATCCAGGGCGGCTTGTTCTCGTTAAAAAAATACATTATCGGTTTTTTTGTATTGGTAGCCCAGTAATTCGTAGAATGCGTCATTTCTTCCGCGACTAATTTACTCTTCAGTCGTCCGTTTTCATCCATTTCCCATTTCGTATAACCGGCGCTGAAATAATCCGGACTTTGCTTTGGAGTGATTGCTTTCTTAGATTCGATTAAACCCGAATATTGCAACAACCACCAACTGAGCAATGCCAATCCCGTTAGGAAAATGTAAATGAATTTTTCACTAAAATGCGTCATTTGAGATAAGAAGCCAAAATGTCTTCAAAATGCCCTTGTACTTGCAAGATAAAATCGCAAACTTCTCTAACAGCCCCTTGCCCCCCCGGAAGAGAGGTACACCAATCGGCTTTTTCCTTAACGGCGAAATTAGCGTCATTGACGGCAATAGCCAAACCGACACGCATCATAATCGGCAAGTCTAAAAGATCGTCGCCTACATGCGCGGCTTCGGCTGCGTTAATGCCGGTATTTTGCAATAGTTCGGATAAGGCCGCCCTTTTATCTTCATGACCTTGATAAACATATTCGATGCCTAAGCTTTGCATCCGTAAGGCAACCGAATTCGACCGCCGACCCGAAATAACCGCCACTTCCACGCCGCATTGCCGTAACAGTTTAATGCCGTGACCGTCGCGAGCATTAAAACATTTGTATTCCTTGCCTTCATTATCGAAAAAAAGCCTGCCGTCCGTTAATACGCCGTCGACATCCAGAATCAATAGCTTGATGTTTTTAGCCTTTTCCGCGACCTGCGGCGAAACACATGGGTAACTATCCATCCTAGCCACTAAACAATTCCGGCACGAATTAAGTCGTGCATATTGAGTGCACCGATGACATGTTGTCTGTCGTCTACCACGATCAACGCATTGATTTTTTTCTGTTCCATGATCTGCATCGCTTCTGCGGCCAACGCATCGGCTTTGATGACAGTGCAGTTCGGCGTCATAACATCAGTAATAGAAGTAGTATGAATGTCTAAGCTTTTCGCAAGCATACGTCGTAAGTCCCCATCGGTGAAGATGCCCGTTAGTTTATTGTTATCTTCAACGATAGCGGTCATCCCTAATTTTTTTTCCGTCATTTCCAGTAAAGCTTCGCTAATAAACGCCGATTGATGCACAGCCGGAATAGCGCCATTCTCATGCATAACGTCGGCGACCCGCAACAACAAACGTTTCCCCAGTGTACCGCCAGGATGGGACATGGCAAAATCGTCGCGGGTAAAACCGCGTACTTCGAGCAGCGAGACGGCGAGAGCATCGCCCATCACTAAAGCGGCCGTCGTACTTGAAGTCGGCGCCAAACCTAAAGGACACGCTTCTTGCGCGACACTAACGTTAATATGCGTCGTTGCAAAAATCGCCAAGGTCGATTTCGGATTCCCCGTCATTGCAATTAAAGGGACGTCCAACCGTTTGATAATCGGCAAAATCGTGACGATTTCATCGGTTTCGCCGGAATTCGATAAGGCCAGCACCACATCCTGCTTAGTAATCATGCCTAGATCGCCGTGACTGGCTTCCCCCGGATGCACAAAAAAAGCAGGCGTTCCCGTACTCGCCAACGTTGCAGCGATTTTACCGGCAATATGACCGGATTTGCCCATACCGATTACAACCACGCGGCCTTTGCAGTTGAACATTAACTGACAAGCCTCGACAAAGCTCTCGTTAATCTGTCCGGCCAATGCGGTAATTGCTTGCGATTCGACCTGAATCACAGCAAGCGCAAGTTCGCGGAGCTTGTCGTTATGCAATTTCATAATTTAGTTTTCGTACTTAATGCCGTTCTTCGATTGCTAGGTCAATGCAAATAACCGTAATTATGTCATATTTACGAAGAACGTACCTTACAGGCACAGCTTATTAAAATTTAAGATCCGATTATTTAACCGACTAGAATATTACATAGACAAATAGTCATCAAAAAGAAGATACCTCGATGCAGAAAGAACAACCTATTTCAGTATTAGCTAAATCATAACTGATAATTTTTACTATCACCTAATGAGCCAAATGACAAAAAATGCAAATTTACCGAGTTTGCCGAAGCTAAAACATTGTCAATATCGCACGCTATGCGAGCCACAAGCACAATACCGTTGTAAGGACTGCAGTGCTTATAAGGTCTTAGAAACGACTGTTCGATACAACGGTGGAGCGATCATGCTTACAACCGGAAACGCGTCTGCCTGGGTATTTTCATGTTTTAGGGGGCGCACTATCGTATCTACATGGCTAAAATAACTTCAGTGCTTACCAAAAGTAGCGGAAAGTTTCACTATGTTATGAAACTAGATGCAGCGGAAGGCGGTGCAACCTAAAGGACACTTCTACCCTTTAGAATATTATTGCGGGCCAGATCGTGGACTATACCCTCTGGGCAACAAGCGCCAGCCGGTCTGCGGATGGGCCGGAAAATGCTCTGGCCTTTCAGTGATGCAAACTGGCATGATGCCGTGATCCATTCGTTTGTTGCCTCCAATAACTCAAGCATATTGTTAATGTCTAGCCACTACTTACAAAGTATTAACTCTATTTAGCGGAAATAATTTCAATAAATTAAGAGAAATGGCTATTCCATTTGTAGAGACCAATATTTGGCATCTTTACCGGAATTAAAATTGAAAAATGTTTTTTTAATAAAATTATTGCTTAAATCACCCCAAAATCGGCATTAGTTAACGCTAAACTGATACCCAACACAGCAATCTGGGTTGCACCGCCCGCGCCGTTGCCGTTGCTGTCGTAAGTGAGTACGCCGTTTACACTGTTATAGAGGATGAAATCGTCGGCATCGGTTGCCGCACCGATTTTGAAGTTGTTGACCGATAATACGCCCGTTGTCGTGAGCTGAGTAAAGACGTCGTTTTCGAGTTGGATCGTGTCGTCGGCGACGTTAAAGTCGGTTATTCTGTCTCTGGTCAGCGTCGTCAGCCTAAAGAGGTCTTTGCCTAAGCCGCCGGTCATTATGTCGATACCTTCCAAGCCGTTTAGGATGTTATTCCCGCTGTTGCCGATCAGGTTGTTGTTTAAGGTATTGCCCTTACCGCTTAGGTTGTCTACGCCGCTTAGTATCAGGTTCTCCACATTGGCTTTTAAGGTATAACTGATCGTGCTTACTACCCGGTCGATTTCGGTTGTCAATGCCGACGTTTCGATCACATTATCGCCGATGTTTTCGACGATATAGGCGTCATTCCCAGGCCGCCGGTCATGCTGTCGGCCCCGGCTCCGCCGTTTAAGGTATTGGCTGCGCTGTTGCCGATGATGACGTTGTTTAATGTGTTGCCGGTGCCGTTGATGGCGTTTAGTCCGCTAAGGCTGAGGTTTTCCACATTCGCGGTTAAGGTGTAGGTGACGCTGCTCGTCACTTTGTCCAGTTCTGCGACCAAGGCTGAGGTTTCGATGACTTTGTCGCCGATGTTATCGACGATGTAGTTGTCGTTGCCGAGTCCGCCGCGCATGGTGTCTGCGCCGCCCAGTCCGTTTATGGTATCGTTCCCGGCCAAGCCGTCGAAGCTGTCGTTACCCGCCGTACCCGTTAACACATCGTTGCCGTTGGTTTCGGTCACACCGCTTTGGGTGATGTTTAGTGTTATGGTTTGGTTAGCGAGTAATAAGCCATCGCTGACAGTGATCGTAAAATCAGCATTTGCACCGGCATTTAAACTTTCGATCGCTTTGTCGTTGGCGGCAAATGTATAAGCACCCGTGCTTTTATTCACTGTTAAGGTTCCGAAGGTGTTGCTTAATTTGACGGCTCCATTACCTAAATCGATTCCGCCGACAATACCGTAGGTTAAAACATCGCCGTCGGCATCGCTCGCTAACAATGTTCCGCTAAATGTCGAGAAGATGTCGTCGAATTTAGTATCCGTGTAGATTATTCCGGAAGGCACTACTAAAGACGGTCTGTTTTTAATCGTATTTTCGAAGAGCTGTTGCTCGCCAACGCTATTTCCAACTAAAACATCTATATCGCCATCGTTGTCGATGTCTGCGAAGGTAGGGCTGGCGCTAAAACCAACGTCGGAAATTCCAAAATTTCCTGCCTCCTTAACAAAAGCAGCAGCGGTCACTGTTCCTGTATTCCGAAAAAATAACGTATCGCCATAACGTTCCCCTACAAATGCATCTAAGTCGCCGTCGCCGTCAATATCGACAAATGCAGGTTTGGAGAAAGAACCGGCATCGGCAATCCCAAAATTACCGGATTCGCTGACAAAAGCAGGTGAAGACGCTGTACCGGTGTTCCGAAAAAACTGGGTCGCGCCGTAACGCTCGCCCACAAAGGCATCCAAATCGCCGTCGCCGTCGATGTCGGCAAACGCCGGATTTACAAATGAGCCGATGAAGCTCAGACCGAAACTGCCGGTTTCGCTGGCAAAGCTAGGGGCACTGGACGTTCCGTTATTACGGAAAAACCGTATATTACCGTTGAATTCTCCGACAAAGGCGTCTTGATCGCCATCATTGTCGATATCGGCAAAAGTAGGAGAAGCGGAAAACCCGACTTCGATGATGCCGAAATTGCTAGCTTGGATGACAAAATTGGGCGTAACGGCATCGCCTATGTTTTTATAATAAAACGTAAAACCAAAATTAGTCCCGACAAACAGGTCCAGATCGCCGTCGTTGTCTATGTCGACAAAGCTCGGGGAAGAAAAATCGCCGACAACATTCAATCCATAAGGATTGCTGACTGGACTGCTAAAAATGGGGTCGGTCATGGCGGTTTCTCTGGGTTACTGAAGTAATACGAAATTCTAAATTAAGAACAAGTTCTACTATTTATTCACTGATTCTTTGCGATTATTTTTTGATCGTTAGCGCTACAAATAAATGAAGTTATCAGCCGAGCACTTAAGTTGCAATAAGTAATACTACTGAAATTGATCTAAGGTTAGGGTCAAATCGAGATTGAAGCCGCTGTTCTAAGTACTCAACAAATTGATCTGAAGTCTGCCGGATCAACTTCCTTATCGAGGGCGCACTCAATTTTCTAACAAGTCGTCGCCGGGGAAGGCAACCTTGCCGCAAAAAAAAGCCCAAGCTGTCCTGGGCAAGCCGAGGAGAAAACTTCAAAAAGCAAGCTAGACGCGAAGCTTAAACGGAAAGTTAACTTATAGCCTGACGATGAGGAAAATCTTCAATATCCCTGTCGAATCCAAATGAATTGCAGGAGCGGTATCGATTAGAATTAAGGGGTAAATCAAAACCTCAGCCGACAACCCTGGGTAAAATCCCAGTATCATCGAACGTTGACAACATAAGGCCTTGCCGTCTGCATTTGTGAGAATGTCCGGCTGGCCTGATGATACAACTTGTTGTAAAAATGGGTTCAGTTCCTTCCGCGCTAAATCCATAAAGCATTGCACCAGGGTTTCGGGGTTGGATTCCGCTAAATACTTACGCCGGTTTGAAAGTTCATTATCGATCAAATAAAGGCTCAGCAGCCCTTTTGCTTTTAGGGCATATTCAGCGCGCTGATACCAGTCTTCATCCTCATCTGAGTCGAGGACGGCATTGGCTAAGGCCGATTTCATGGTTAATTCCTTGATAGTAAGGTCGGTTAGTGCTTGAAATCATGAATCTTTCAAGATTTGGTACATCTGTTGATGTTTCATTTTTTTCATCTTTCGGCTAGTTTAAAACCCATAACTCCAGGTAAACGACAACGCCCCGTCGCGGTCAAGCTGGTAACCGTTGACATCGGTGTACACCGGTTGCAGCCATTCAAAGCTGAGTTTATTGCCAGCTAGAGAACCGCTGGGCACGGTGGTGCTCAGGCCAAAGCCGATGTCTACGTATTGACCGCCGTAATTGCCAGGGAAATCCATCGGATTGGGACGGTCGAGGGCATCTAATTCACGTATTTGGTTTTCGATGCCTCTCTGGCATAAATTGAATTCCGCCTCATGAAAAAAGGGGGGGCCTAGCGGTTCTCCAGTCTCCTCAACGAAGTCAGGAAGAAAATAATCAGCCTTGTTGCAAGTGGGAAGCTTGTAGTCACTCCGGGTATTACGGAGAAATCGGCCTTTGATGTTGCCTTGCCAAGTGTAGGCGGCGCGAACCGAGGTTGACAACCAATGGGTCAGGCTATAGCCACCCCAAACGCTGGTTTCAAAGAGGTCGCCCAAGGCGTAGCCGGATTTATTACTGCCTTCCAGCCGTAACGTACCGCCGGCTTGCGCGCCCCACGACCAGTCATCGGCCTTGCCGGTGTAGGTCAGGCTGGGTTTGAAGTCCCAGGTGCCGCTGCCCAATTGCATACCATAATGGACATAGGCGTCGTCTTCACCTCGAAGATTTTGGAGGCCGATAATCTTTGACCGGATGCCCACATCGCCGGTCGGCGCGGTTACGCCCAGGCTGGTATGGAGTTGATGGTTAGGACGGTCAAACAGTTTGACCAGCGCGTACATGCCGGTGTCGCCTATTCCGCCGGTATCGTGGTCGTGCCCGCCGTTGCCGTGTGCATGGATGACATTAGGGTCGATTAGGCTCGCCGGTTGATAATTGTCCATGGCCATGTCGGCAAACTGCGGCATCAGCATCAAGGTGAGCCAATCAGTCGGGGCAACCATCAAATCCAGCATGTGCATGCTCATGGTCATTTCACGCGGCAATAACGTACAACCGCCGTTAAATTTGCCAGTATTATTATCGATCGAACCGGGACAGCCTTTGGCTAGGATTCTTTGCTCGCTGACGCTCTTGGCGCCGTGCAAGAAATCGCCTGCTTGCTGGTTACGCATATAGCGGTAACCGACCATCATGTCACCCGCCTTTTTCAGGGTATGACCAAATAAAACGCCCGCCGGAATATTGGGGTGATCAACGTGGTTAGCATGATCGAAACGGCTGCTAGAGCTTGTTTGCCCTAAGGCGGACAAATTAACCTTAAGCGCGGCATTCGCCACCCAATAATCGAAGTCGGCAAAGCTGTCTTCCCCGCCACCGCCCATTTTCAGGCTGCCTTGATGGGTGTAATATTCAAATCCGGCTTCCAAACTTAGTCCTTTGGCGAATTTTTTCTCGACGGTGACCCCCCCGCTCAGTGTGCCGTATCCCGATAAGCGCTGGTCGCTGGAAAAATTTTCCGGCAAGGTAAACGGCCAAATCAACGTGGAGTTAGCCGACTGCCCATTGTAAATATCCGACTGCGGAGGTTTGGCAAAAGTATTGGCTTCATAAAAATACGCCGCTTCTTGTGAGTAATAGCGGATACGCGGTGTTATTGTCCAGCTATCACCCAAGGGCTGCACCCAATCGGCATCGAAGGTGTGGGCGTTAATGCCCCAGTCGTCGTGGGCAAAGGCATAGCCCAGGTGTAAAGCGGCATCCAAGGGTTCTACATATTGCGTCCAGCGCGTGTTCCAGCGCCACTGGTCGCGGGCATCAGGGCGTTGTTCGATAAAAGCTCCCCCGCCGCCATCGGCGAAAAATAACCCATCAGGTAAACCTTGCTGCCTAGGATCGTCAGGGTCTACGCCAAACAACCAGCTTAATTTATAAGGGTTTTCCAAAAAACCGGTGCTGCGGGTATAGCTTGCGCCCAGCTCGAAAACCGCATCTTTATAGACGACTTGGGTAAGCCCGAGCTGGGCTGCCCAATCCTCGCGGTTGGCGCGCAACGTAGCGACCTTAGTGAGCGGATCGGAGGTGATTAGGTTTGCATGTTGCTTGCTCCATCGGGCAAAGTTAGTGATATCCGGATTGGCCTCTATACTGCTGTTGGTGTAACTAATGCCGACATTGACCGTGGTTTGTTTCTGGTTGAAATCCATTCTTCCCCCCAAGTTGACAAAACGCGACTCATAATCCCGTTCAACGGAAATGCCGCCGCCTGCCTCTAATGCCGCATCGTCCCAGTCATAACTCAGCTTAAAATCGCCCTGTTTGCGGGTTTCCGGCGAAGCAAAGCCCATCACATGGACATTGCGGCTTTTTAGATAAGACAATTGTCCTGCTTCATTAACCTTGGGCGTGTAAAAGTTCCCGTTTTTGTCGAAAATCCCTTCATGATTTAAAATGGGCGATGCACCACCGTAAACAGTATTGCCGTCCTCATTGGTGTACAACTCGCGTGCGCGATAGGCATTTGAAAACTCAGGCGCAATGCCGTAGGGGGTGGCGCCCGACCAAGTGTCCTGTATGTAGTTGAAGGCGAACTTGATGCGGTCGGTCAGGCTAACCCTGGCGCTGCTGTGGACACTGTCCACCTCGATCGGGTTCCGGTTGTCGGGCAACTTTATATTGACGAAAGATTGCCCGCCGGGGGCAAGCTGCCGGATATATACACCGTCGCGTCTGCCTTCCTGGAAATGGCTGTACTGGAAGTCCACGCTGTCTTCATCGGCAGCTTCGGCTTGTGGATACATCAGTCCCGGCAATACCAAGGCGGCGGCGGTTAATGCGCGTAAAGGCAAGACGGAGGAGATAGCAAATATTTTTTGCGATGGATTAAGATTAAGCTGAGCCATTAGATTTTCCGTTTTAGCCCAAAATTGATCGGTGAATGATTAATGTAATCTTGAGATGAGCAGGGGTTTCGGTGTTAACCAAAATCCCTGCTCGTGTCAGCAAGCAATCCAAATGTCTGGGTTGCATTAAACCAACCTGTTAATTAACGGCAGGCCATTAAAAATTAATTGAATTTTCAATTTCCTCAGCAGCGTCATTAGGCGACTCAGGGGAATCATTGCCTGTGCAATGCCATTCCAGGTCATAAGTACTAGAACTGGCAGAGTTTTTAGAAACCCCCAAGGTATGGACCCTTTCCGGATTGCCGACAGAGTTTGTAAGTGATGCCTGCACCGAGGCACCGGACGGAATAGCACCACCAGCACAAGCCACAGCGGATACGGTGGTGTCTGTTACAGATGATTGCCCTAAATCCAGCGATCCGATGGTGAGTCTTCCATTGCCGCCTGCGGCTTGTTTGCCAACCTTGGCGGTCAGGCCGGTCGATCCAGCCGGACACTGGGTGACGAAAGCATCGTATTGGCTGTCATCATCGCCAGCCGCTATGGTCAGGTTGTCAAGACAGTGCGCTTGAGCAAGCACCGTATAACCGGATGCTAGCAACAAAGTGGAAACAAATAAAACTGCTTTAAAGAATGCTTTACTTAAAATATTATTACCTCGTTATATATAAAAAGACTGTCTGCCGACTTATATCTCTTGGCAAAACAGCGTTTAAATGGCACGTGATACCTCTAATATCATTTGCCGGTTTATCCGGTTGCGTTTTTCAATCACAACCAGTTAAGCACCATCCTTAGCACTATCCATTGTACAAGGGTGTCTGTTTCAATAGGCATCCTTGTTATTTCTTGAAAACTAAGTGTTTTTGTATCGCCTCGTTTATTGCTTGTTGGTGTCAACCCCTTTAGCTGCTATGCTTTCCAGCTTACTCTTCGCCAAGTCTCGCACAGAGGGTTCTGTGTCGTTTAAAGCTTGTTGCAACAAAACAACGTCGTCATTTATACCGCTTACGGCAGCGAACCTAACATTGTTATTACTATCCCTAAGCGCCTTACCGAGTTCGCTATCGACATTACCCCCCCGTCTTATGATTGTCGAAATTGCTTGTTCCCTGACCGTAGCATCTTGGTCATTCAGGGCATTATGAAGAACACCTTCTACATCCGGATTATTGCTCCGAGCAACCGAACTTAAGTTGCCAATAGCTTCGGCGCGTTGGCTGGGGTCTTTGGATTCGTACTGTTTTAACAGAAGGTCGGTTTGTTCTTGTATCATCCGCTCCTTTTCTGCAATCGATTCTGGAGTTTCCTGAGTTTTTCGATGTTTTACTTCCTTGTTTGGGATTTCTGTTACCGTTACCGCCTGACAACTGCCGACACTTGAACCCAAAAGCCAGAATTCGGCGAGCTTAGCTATAGTTGGCTTATGGGCAACCATCCCAATTTGTTTACCGACGAGGCAATCCATGATTTCTTGGACGGTCTTGCCAATGCAGGTGGCGGTTACCGGGGCTTCCGGCAGGACGGAGTAATGGATTTGCGCGCCGGTTTTGTCGGCGATGGCTTTGAGGATTTGTCCTAACGGCGCTTGCCGCGCTTCCAGATGAAGAAAGGGATTCGGTTCTTGGGTGACTCTAAGCTGGATACTGGGTGGCTGGCTGGTTTGTTGGCTTTGGCTGGCAGGCTGTCCGGCAAGCAAAAGATTGCTTATAGCGAATAACGCCACGCTGGAAAATAGTTTCGGCAACGCCGATATCGAGGATCGAGAGAGACCCATAGCTGAAACCTTACAAATTTAATTGTACAAATCAGCGTTGATCCGGTTATTTCCCGGTCAATGCCAACGGTTAAGGGTGGCCGGGACAGCATTGCCGCTGCTTACCTTGCCGTGGTTGACCACGTCTTGGTAATGGATACACCTTCGGTTTCCTCTCTCTGAATGGGGATTACAGCTTTTTTATTTTTTTGAACTGCTTGTTGCGGCAGAAGTCTAAGCGGGCGTTTTCCTTTTGTCAAACTTAGCTTTGACGTTAACCAGCATGTTTGACCCGCTTGCAAATTTATTTCGCCTGAGGTGGGGGGAATTCATCAATGTTAAAATTATTTGTAAACCAATGATTTTATGTTATTTTGCAGATTTTCCCTTAGGTACTCCATCGCGCTTATTGGGCTACTTTCGATTCCACCCTAGGTGCGACAATTTGTCGCAGCTTAAATGCTCGTAATCCTGCGCGAGTCTCTTTGATTTACCGGCTTGGTATAACAATCTATTTTGCCAACTCGGTTCCCAATTGTTTTTGTAAGTGTTTAACAAGCGAAGTGCCGATACCTTGATGTCGATAATCGGGCACAACATACAGCGATAACAATTCTGCGGATAAATCAGCGTTTGGTTGGGCGTATTTTTCCGCCACAGCGAAACCGATCATTTCCCCGTCCACCGATGCCGATACCCCGAACAATTCGCCGCGTTGCGGTTGAGTTTGCCAACGCGACCGTAAACTCGGATACGTCATGGCTTCGTAAGTTAACAAATTTTCCGGATTAAGATGAAAAACTCGCTGATATTTGACAATAACATCGGAATCGGGCGCTAATTGCGACGATCTAGGAATGCCCGCTATCGGCGCTATTTTACCGACACCGGGACGTTTAACAGTCGGCTTAGTCGTGATAATGCCGCCGGATTGCGGGAAATTGATTAAGCGATCGATATCGTCGTTTTGAAATCCGATCGCTTTGGGCAACCGCACTTGAGGCAGTAAAACAATATCGAATAACTCTTCTACTACCCCGTTTATTTGCAGACTATGGACGATGTCGCCGTTTCTAAGGTTGATGACCCGCAAACCGCACTCGGAAGTTTTGTTATCGCTCTCTAAGCGTGATTCTAAAGCTAAACCGGCAAAGGTTTTAGAACGTAATTTCGATAATCCAACGATGGCGTAATCTTCATTAAATGCCAAGCCGCGAACAAATCCCGGGCAAAACGTCACCGGCACGAAACGCCCGTCTTCAATAAAGCCGAACTCGCCGGTCCCTGAATTTAACAGCCATAATTTTCCTCGATACCAGCGCGGGGAATGCGGCATCGACAAGCCGGTAGCCGCTATTTCGTTACTCGGAATGTGAATGACAATCCCGCCGTCAACGCGGTGGTCGCGCCACCCAGCCGCCGTATCGGTACGACTACAGGCGGTTACATAAGCGGGCTTGCCGTCTTTCATCGCTAAACCGTTCAAATGACAGCGGTCTTCGGCAGCCAATTTACTGATAAAGGGCGGTTGCCAGAGGGGGTCGAAACTGAAGCCGGACTTTAACGTCGCTAGACAACTGAAGTCGGTATTGATAAAAAACAGCTTTTGTTCCGAGGTCATCACGACATCGTGAATATTCAAATCGCCTGTGGTATGGGCAACACTAGGAACGAATAAGCGGTCGTAACCGAGATGCGTTTCGCCCTCGGCTAAGCGATTTTCCAATTGCCAGAGCTGATAGCGACATGCCATGTAAAGGCTATCGTTGCGATAATAAAGTCCCATCGGTTTGTCGAACAAACGTTCGTTAACGCCTAATCGGCCATCCGGCTTACATCCCAACAAAAATAGGCGGTTAGTTTGATAAGTCGTGAACACCAGACTGATGTTCAAGGTGCGCAGCCAATCCCAAAGCCCATCGGAACCCATCATCGAAACATCCTGTTGTTGCTGGAGGTTGTCGGTTTGAATGAGTTCGCTTGAATGTGTTATTGCCATCGTCAAAGGGGTATAGTTTAAATTTTATTTCGTCAGGACAGTGCTCTATCGTTCATTGAACATAATAATGCATCCTTTACATTAATTGGTTATCCACCGAATATGCGTTGAAAACTAAGCTGAGACCAATCGAACTTATCAATACTAAAAAATCATCGGCGAAAATCGATCATTTCGTTTAAGTTTAATTAATTCAGCCCCAATCAATTGAAATTGAATAACATCTTAGACCTGTTTTTTGTTTAAATTAAAGTTTGAATTGAATTATTCAGTTTTGAATTTGCCTAAGGTTTTAAAAAGTGACTTATTACAAGAATAAATTTTTGGCGTTTGAAATAAATAAACAATGTATCGGATATTGAACATGAAATACTATTTACTGATTGCCTGCTTAATATTGACCGCTTGTTCCAATTTACCGCGGGAAATTGAAGATCCGCCCGCATTCGATCTCAGTTACGTCGAGGCGGTTACTAACCTTAACAAATATAAAAATGCGCCGGTGCGTTGGGGCGGCACGATTGTGGAAGTTGAAAACGAACCCAGCTTCAGCGCTATACAAATATTGGTGTATCCACTCGGCAGTTATGGCCGTCCGGATTTAGATGAGTCAAGCCAAGGCCGGTTTGTCGTTAAAAGCGCCGAGTTTCTCGATCCGGCAGTTTATACCAAAAACACTTCGATAACCGTTGCAGGCATTCTTGACGGCGATACCGAACGCAAAGTCGGGAACAAAGCGTTGCGCCTTCCGTTAGTCGCCGCTAAAAACATCCATTTATGGCCGGAACAAACCTATAACTCCTATTACGGAGGATACGGTGGTTTTGGTTACGGCGGAGGCTTAGGCTATTATCCCTACGGCGGTTTTTACGGACCCTATCCATATTACTGGGGCGGATATTACCGGCCTTACTACGGACATAGACGCTGAGATGTCTCTCCGAAATAAAGCATGTGCTTGACTATAAGATTTTATGCTTCGATGCACTCTGCTCGAAGATTTAGGACAGAAAATTTCACCGGTTGTGTTAAATCTCTGACTGGTGGTATAGGCGGAGCGACAAACCTAGGTTTGTCGCTCCAAAACACAAGCTACCTTTACGATGAAACCGGCAGGTCTATCAAAAAACAGATTTAACCGATTACCGTTTCGGCGACGTAGTTTAACCAATCGGAATTTAAAATATAAAATAGGCTTGTTTCATATGTTTCACTGAAACACATATGTTTTGAGTGAAACATATGAATTGAAACAATTCAACTTGTTACTACCCGGCTAATTCGACAATCGAACATAGGGTATTAATTCTCTTGTTCAATTGTTACTGAATTCTCAACAAAAATATAAGCTACTGATTATTAATAGTTATTTATGACGTTAAGTACTTGCTCAAGCTATTAAAGCAAGTAATTTCCATAGGATCGCACCCGCTTTAAATAATTGGCATCACTATTGCTTTTATTGAAATACTAAACCCAATTACTCAGACAAATACTCGAAAAGTCATACGTATTGATGTTTAGCAATTATTCGATCAAGACACAAGGACTAATGTTCATTTAATGGTTTACCCGCCTTCTATAAAGAAGCCATGCTGAAATCAATCCGGTTATTATCCACAATGCCTATGTAGATGATTCTCTAAAGTTGCTTTCACAAATTGGTTTGCGATTTTTGTAAACCCAAGTTTAGGTCGGTTAATACAATGGCTTTTTGGAAAAAATTTGACTGCTATCTTTTTTTAGGTGAAAAAGGTATCGCAAATGCAAGATTGAGGCGCAAATGTTGCGCCTCTACCTAACTATAAAAATAATTTTGGAGGATTCATGTCTCAACATTTTACTTTATTAATCGTGGGCGGCGGCGCCGCGGGCGTTTCAGTCGCCAACAATATGCGCCGGCAAAATGCGTCTATCGCCATCGGTTTGATCGAACCGTCCGAAAAGCATTATTATCAACCCGGTTTTACTATTATCGGGGGCGGCGCTTACACCTTAAAGCAGACGACTAAAGATGAAAAAGATCTCATTCATCCGAGCGTTACTTGGCTCAAGGATTATGCCGAATCTTTTCAACCGGATGAAAATACGATTACATTGCGTTCCGGTGAAAAAATCGGTTACGACTATTTAGTCGTTTGTCCGGGATTGCAATTGGATTGGGGCAAAATCAGCGGCTTGAAGGAAACGCTGGGTAAAAACAATGTTTGCAGTAATTATTCGGTCGATCATGTGGAGTATACCGCGACCACGATTCAAGCAATGCAATCGGGTACGGCGCTTTTCACCCAACCGCCCATGCCGATCAAATGCGCCGGTGCGCCGCAGAAAATCATGTATCTGGCTGCCGACCGCTTCCGCAAAAAAGGTATTTTGGATAAATTTACTATCGAATTTTGCAATGCAGGTCCCGGCATGTTCGGTGTGCCTTTTTTCGCCAAGGCGTTATTAAAAGTCGTTGCCGATTACGGTATCAAAACTAACTTCAATACTAATTTAATAGCTATCGACGGACCGAATAAAACAGCAACATTTGAAGTCACCGGCAGCGACGGTACTAAACAGCAAGTGACGAGACAGTTCGATATGATTCATGTCACGCCGCCGCAAAGCGCACCGGATTTTATTAAACAAAGCCCATTGGCGAATGCCGCCGGTTGGGTCGATGTTAATCCTAAAACGCTGCAACACGCTAAATACGGGAATATCTTCGGGTTAGGCGACGCAACCTCTACACCCAACGCTAAAACCGCTGCGGCAGTCCGTAAGCAGGTTCCGGTTGTTGTCGACAATATTCTTGCCTTAATGAACAGCAAACAAATTGCAGAAGGTTATGACGGCTACGGTTCTTGTCCGTTAACGACATCGTTGAATACCGTTATGTTGGCCGAATTCTCCTACGATGGGAAAGTAACACCGTCCTTCCCATTCCTTGATCCAAGGAAGAACCGATTCATCTGGTGGTGGGGTAAAACTACCGGTTTTCCGTGGTTGTACTGGCATTTAATGCTTAAAGGTTATCGGATAGATATTCCTCATTTAGAATCTTATGCTAAAAAGTTTATGAACGAAGGATAGCCGCTAGTATTTTCACAACGCTCGACACGGTGAAGTGCGAAGCCAGATAAACATATCCGGCTTCGCAAATTCAACACGTTAGACCAGTCCATTGCTTTGCCAAACTAAACAATATGACAAGGAAAATAAGTGTGCTTGATTTCAAGTCCACCGATTATCTAATGACACAATTTTTTCCTCAGCTCCATTGGCTGAAAAATTATACTCGCCGGGATTTCGACGGCGATATCTTTGCAGGCGTTATTACGGCGATTCTGCTGGTTCCACAGGGGATAGCTTACGCTAGTTTGGCAGGTTTGCCGCCGCAAATGGGGCTGTATGCCAGTATCTTACCGACTGCGATCTATGCATTTCTCGGCACCAGCAGCACCCTCTCCGTCGGACCTGTTTCAATCGCGGCGATCATGATTGCCGGGGCATTATCGACACCCGATGCGATAGCACTGGGCAATCCTATGCAAAGCGCATTGATATTGGCGTTTGAGTGCGGATGTATCATGCTGACGATGGCAATCTTCAACATGGGACGATTGGTCAATTTTATTAGCCATCCGGTGTTAGCAGGGTTCACTAGCGGCGCGGCTTTACTCATTATTGTCAGCCAAATACCTCAGATGGCTGGTTTAAAAACACCCTCATGCGGATTCGATATAACTTGTTATCAACTCTACCTGGACGGTGTTAATCACTCAACGTCGATTCTGTCGATAACTTCGTTAATCCTGCTGATTTTTTTTGGAAAGCCGCTCAATTTCTTACTCAAGAAAGCTCAAGTCCCTTTAACGATAGTAACCGCTATTAGTAAATGCGGGCCGTTATTGATCGTTTTTCTTGGCACACTTGCCGTTACCCGGTTCGATTTACAGTCCGATTACGGCGTTACTGTAGTAGGGCAAATTCCATCCGGTTTTCCTTCGTTTAATTTTAATTTTCCGCCGCTAAAAAACTGGTCCGTATTGTTTCCGAGCGCGACTTTCATAGCGTTGATTGCTTATGTGGAAACGATCGCCATTGCGAAAGTAACCGCCAATCTCAGGGGTGAAAAAATCAATCCGAATCAAGAGTTGATTGCATTAGGCGCCGCTAATTTGATAGCCGCTACGTCCGGAGGCATGACTGTTGCCGGGGGATTTAGCCGGACTATGGTTAACTTTTCGGCAGGGGCGCGCACCCAAATGGCGATGATTATCGCTGCAATCATTTTAGGCGTAACCGTTTCTTTTTTTAGCCAATGGTTTACCAACATCCCTAACGCAGCGCTTTCGGCCATTATTATCGTGGCAGTGTTTCGTCTCGTTCGTATTAGACATATCTTGCACACGTATAATTACGATCAAGGCGACGGTATTGCCGAACTAGCGACATTAATCGGTGTATTGATTTTAGGCATAGAAAAAGGCATCACGTTAGGTATCCTGCTTACTCTGGCCGGTCAACTTCGAAAATCCAGTCAACCTCATATCGCTGTCGTAGGTAGAGTGCCTAAAACCGAACATTATCGAAACATCAAACGCCATTCTGTAGAAACGTGGCATCATTTGCTATTAGTTAGAATCGATGAAAACCTGACATACGCGAATATTAACTATGTCGAGGATTATTTAACAGACGAATTAAACCGGCAGCCGAATATAAAACATGTTGTACTAATTTTTACCTCAGTCAGCGATATCGATTCAACGGCGTTGGAAGCACTGGAAACTATCAATAAATCGCTAAAAAGCACCGGTAAATCGCTCAACATTTCAGAAGCCAAAGGACCGGTTCTGGATAAACTGGGAAAAACAAATTTTCTTGAAGATATTAAGCCGGGCAAGGTCTTTTTTCGGACGGAAGATGCCGCAAAAGCATTAGGCTGAATTGAATCTTGTTATCATTCGTCCTATAGTGAGTGCAGTACATAGCTATTAAAATTTCGGTCATAAGAATGCTTCAATCCCGGATAAAGCCATTATAAATTCATGCGCTTTATGCAAAAAAACGGGTTACTTACCTGGAGGAAATCAATGATAAAAAACGTAAGAACAACTTTGATTCGAATCGCTTTTCTGTTCGGACTTGCCGTAAGTTTTCAAGTCTCGGCGAACTCAGGTCTAAATGACATAACGCGGATATTTACAGGTTTTCACGACGGCAGCAATTCGATATTTTCGCCTGTAAACACGCTCTTAATCAAAAGTGGTGAAAAATACGACGAATCTAAAGACCCGGCGCTACGTAGAGGCACTGAAAACACAGAGCAGCCTCAAAGTAGCTTTTTTGCCATACCCGCGACGATTATCGGCATCATCGGTCTTGTATTATTTTTTAATCGAAATAAAGAGTGATTGTTTTAATAATGGGAAAAGCGGGTAAAGGTGAACGAGAATTACAACTTTACAAGGCCAAATTTATAATTCCCCTAAACCAATCGACCGATAGCGTTATCAATAAAGTTAATTTAAACATTCGGGTCAGCGGTTTTGTTCAGGGCGTTGGGTTTCGCCCTTTTGTGTCAAGGCTTGCCAAGCTGCACTTTCAAAACGGATGGGTTGCCAACACGACCGATGGCGTCTGTATTTCGATTGAAGGGTTGCCGGACAATCAAACGCAATTTCTTCATGATTTAAAAAACCGATTACCGCCTTTTGCAGAAATCCAGTCGCTTTCGGTAAGCCAAGAACCGCTTACCGACTATGTCGGCTTTCAAATACAAGCCAGCATTATAGATAGTAAGCGCTCTACTTTTTTGCTACCCGACATAGCGACATGCCCGGATTGTCTGAACGATCTTTTCGATAGGAGCAGCCGATTCTACCGGTATCCGTTTACCAGTTGTTGCAACTGCGGTCCGCGTTACAGCATCATACATTCTCAACCTTTTGACCGTGTTCGAACCAGCATGATGGAATTCAAGCCATGCGACGAATGCGAAGCCGACTACGGATCGATTGAAAATAGGCGCTTTCATGCGCAGACTATTGCTTGTCCGAAGTGCGGTCCTCAACTTCATCTTTAGATCGCGCCGGACGGATTTTAGCGGAGAAAGAACTGGCATTAACAGCAGCTATTCATCACTTGCGAGAAGGTAAAATTATCGCTCTTAAAGGCATCGGCGGCTTTCAATTGCTTGTAGATGCTAATCAAGAAAAAGCAATCGAACGCTTGAGATATCGAAAACATCGTCCTAAAAAACCGTTCGCCATCATGGTTTCCGGCATAGCAGACGCGAACAAACTGTGCTTGATTAGTGAAGAAGAACGGATGACATTGTTATCCTATGCAGCGCCGATTGTTTTGCTAAAACGACAAGAAACCATTGGACCCAACTTAGTTAGCAAAGCCGTCGCGCCCGATACAAGCCTATTGGGCATCATGTTACCGTATTCCCCGTTACATCATTTGTTATTACACGAGTTTGATGGACCGCTGGTCGTTACTAGCGGCAATAGGCAAGATGAGCCGCTCTGTATCGACGACCAACAAGCACTGGATCGGCTAAAAGACATCGCCGATGTCTTTTTGACACATAATCGGCCTATTGTGCGGCCGTTGGATGACTCGATTGTTCGCACTATTAACGGCAAAACGACGGTATTACGTCGAGCGCGCGGCTATTCTTCGCTCCCTATTTCATTAAATACCGGGGACTTATCCGATACGATTGCCGTCGGCGGGCAATTAAAAAACACGGTTGCAGTCTGTCAGGATAATCATGCCATCTTAAGTCAGCACTTGGGCGATTTGGACAGTGAAGCGTCACAACAACAGTATCAAAATACCCTGGCGGATTTGCAGCAGCTCTATCAAATCAAGAAAACCGAGCGAGTCATGCGCGATTTGCATCCGGGTTATGTCAGCAGTCACTCTGCTGAAAATTTTACCTGGCATTAAAACAGCCGTACAACATCATTATGCCCATGCTTTAGCCTGTATGGCGGAACACCGTTTGGAACCGCCGGTCTTGGGGATTGTTTGGGACGGTTCCGGTTTAGGCGACGACCAAACGCTATGGGGCGGCGAGTTTTTGCTGATTACTGCGCAAGGTTATCAACGCTTCGGACATTTGCGGTCGTTTGTATTACCCGGCGGAACCAAAGCGATTATGGAACCCAGACGTGCAGCATTGGGTCTACTCTACGGTATTTATAACGACAACGTGTTCAATATCTCCGATTTAGGGTTCACAGCAGAAGAATTAACTTTGTTAAAAAGCGCTATAAAAAAACTAATAAACTGTCCGCAAACGACGAGTGCAGGGCGTTTATTCGATGCGGTAGCCAGTCTATTAGGGCTATGTCCAATTAACGGGTATGAAGGACAAGCAGCGATGATGATCGAAAACACGGCTTCATGCTGTGTAACCGACCGGTTCTATCCGTTTAATCTAAATACCGGGAAATCGATCGTTGTCGATTGGCAAGAAACTTTTGAGCAAATAGTGGAAGACCGGCGTTTAGGTTTCTCTCCGGCCTTAATTGCAGCGAAATTTCATAATACCTTAGCGGAAATGATGTTATGCGTCGCAAAATTGGCTGAGCAAAAGACTATCGTATTAAGCGGCGGCTGTTTTCAAAATGCGCTATTGGTTGAAAAAGCCGTCAATTCATTAAAAAATGCCGGATTTACCGTATACTGCCATGAGAAAATACCGCCTAACGACGGCGGGCTGGCTCTCGGTCAATTAGTTGCCGCCAACTATCTTGGACATTAGCGTATGTGCTTAGCAATCCCCGGACAAATTATAACTATTCAAGAGTCCGCCGATCCTTTAACACGGAAAGGTAAGGTCGACTTTTCCGGTATCGGTAAGGAAGTCAGTTTAGCCTATGTGCCTGAGGCCAAAATCGGCGATTATGTGATCGTACATGCCGGATTTGCGCTTTCCGTTCTCAATGAAGAGGATGCTTCGGCAAGTTTACAAGCGTTTGACGATTTATCGGCATTCGAAAATTAATAATGAAATATCTTGCCGAATATCGTAGCCATGAAACGGTAAGCCAACTTACCCGTGCGATAAAAAGCATTATTACCCAACCGTGGCGAATTATGGAAGTTTGCGGCGGGCAAACCCATAGCATTATTAAGCACGGCATCGATCAACTATTGCCTGACCAAATCGATTTAATTCATGGACCCGGCTGTCCGGTTTGCGTTACGCCGCTGGCTTATATCGATAAAGCACTCGCAATCGCCGCTCAACCCGGAGTTATTTTCTGCTCATTCGGTGATATGTTGCGCGTACCCGGATCGACGCAGGATTTGCTCGGCATAAAAGCACAGGGTGCGGACGTTCGAATCGTCTATTCTCCGATGGACGCCCTTGATATTGCGCAACGAAATCCTGAAAAACAGATCGTCTTTTTCGGCGTGGGTTTTGAAACGACCGCGCCGACAACGGCTTTAGCGGCGTATCAAGCCAAGCAACTGATGTTAAAAAATTTCTCGTTATTGATTTGTCATGTGCGTGTACCGCCGATTATGGAGGCTTTGCTTAATTCTCCGAATCATCAGGTACAGGGATTTCTCGGCGCCGGTCATGTCTGTACGATTATGGGTTATCACGAATACAGACCTATCAGCGAACAGCATCATGTTCCGATTGTGATAACCGGGTTTGAGCCTGTCGATATTCTGCAGGGGCTGTATCTGTGTATCAAACAACTGGAAGAAAAACGCTGGCAAGTTGAAAATCAATACCGTCGCGTCGTGAAAGAACAAGGTAATCAACCGGCCCAACAACTGATGCGACGGGTGTTCAAGGTTGTCGATAGAAATTGGCGCGGTTTAGGGGAAATCCCTTCGAGCGGTTTGGCATTATCCAGTGAATATAACGAGTGGAATGCAGAATTACGCTTTGCCGTCTCGACAATAAATCCCCAGGAACCTAAAAACTGCCGAAGCGGTGAAATTCTACAAGGGCTGTTGAAGCCGTCGCAATGTGCAGAATTCGCTAACGCTTGTACACCGGAGCAGCCGCTGGGCGCAACGATGGTGTCGTCCGAAGGCGCTTGCGCTGCTTATTACCGTTACCGCCGCGCTCAACATGGCTGATCTCGAACTGAATTGCCCTTTGCCGCTGCAATACGAACACATCGTCATGGCGCATGGCGGCGGCGGGCGATTAATGCAGCAACTGCTCGACAATTTAGTCCAGCCCATCTTTAACAATAACATTCTCAGCCAAAAACAAGATAGCGCGGTAATTACGGTTAACGGTGTGAAATTGGCTTTTACCACCGATTCTTATGTCGTTAAACCGGTATTTTTTCCCGGCGGCGATATCGGCAAATTGGCTGTGTGCGGAACCTTAAACGATTTGGCGATGAGCGGCGCGAAACCTTTATACCTAACCTGTTCGTTGATTATTGAAGAAGGCTTTCCGATAGAAGACTTGAAACGTATCCTGCAATCAATGCAAGCAACTGCGCAACAAGCGGGTGTGCAAATTGTGACCGGCGACACCAAAGTCGTCGATCATGACAGCGGGGACGGCATTTACATCAACACTGCAGGAATAGGTATTGTCGATGAAAATGTTAATATTTCGTCCTCCCGAATCGAAATCGGCGACAGCGTTATTATCAACAGCGATATAGCCCGCCACGGTATAGCTATTATGCTGGAACGCGAAGGCATGGACTTCGAACACAATATCGTCAGCGACTGCGCCGATCTTTCAGGATTAGTACAAGGATTAATCCAAGCCGGTATTGAAATCCACTGCCTGCGCGACCTTACGCGCGGCGGATTGGCGAGCGGTTTAATAGAATTGGCATCGGCGTCTAGTCTTCATATCGAAATCGATGAGTCTGCAATTCCCATACTAAGCGATGTCGGTAGCGCCTGTGAAATATTGGGTTTCGACCCGCTTTATATCGCGAATGAAGGTTGTTTCGTGCTGTTTGTGCCGGCTTCAGAGACTGAGGCGGCATTAAAGGTGCTTGCACATCACGCTTTAGGCCGCAGAGCGGTCTTAGTCGGCAAGGTGAAATCCGCTTATCCGAAAGGGATTGTTACAATAAAATCTGTGACGGGCGTTAACCGCGTTTTGGATTTACTGAGCGGCGAACAGTTACCCAGGATATGCTGAAGAAACGCATGGCAGTACCCTCGGCAATTTAATATTTTAGATAAATCGCTATTATCATTGACTGATTATAGATTACCTTGTGAAGATTAATTCCCTCCGACTTCACTCAAGAAACCTTATCAGGCGTTCCCTGAGCGAAGTCTAAAGGAGACACATAGACCTTAAGTTCAAACAAAAAGGGCCGAGTAAATAATTTAATCGGAGTTTTAATATTAAATGACCGAACTGGAAAATTTTCAGAATCTGGGTGTTGCTTTAGCGATTGGACTGCTCATCAGTCTTGAAAGAGGCTGGCACGCGCGAACCCGTAGCGAAGGCATGCGAATAGCCGGTTTACGAACTTACGGCATCATCGCGATGTTAGGAAATTTATTAGGCGTCCTCGCGCTTCAAACGAATGTCTTACTTACAGCAATAGGATTTTTATCGTTGACAGCCATTTTGTTGGTTGCTTACAGTAAAAGCCTCAGTAAGTTCGAAGATTTCAGTATTACCAGTGTGATAGCCACGCTCGTCTGCTTTACCTTGGGAACGCTTACCGTGTTCGGTCATGCCAAGCTCGCCTCGTCGAGCGCCGTCGTGATTGCGTTGTTGCTCAGTTTTAAACCCTTATTGCACGGGTGGATGAACAAATTGGAACAACTCGAGTTGGAAGCAACACTTAAACTGTTGCTGATCTCGGTAGTTATGCTACCCATTCTGCCGGATCGGGGTTTCGGACCCTGGGAGATTTTCAACCCTTACTTGATCTGGTGGATGGTGGTGTTAATTGCCGGGATTTCTTATCTCGGCTATTTTAGTATCAAAATTGTCGGCGATAAACACGGCCCGGTATTAACCGGTCTTTTAGGCGGTTTGGTGTCTTCGACCGCTGTCACTTTGAATCTGGCAAGGTTGTCGAAAGGCAATCCCGCTATGCGGAATGCCTTCTCCGCAGGAATTCTAACAGCCTGCGCCACCATGTTCGTCCGGTCATTGGTATTGGCTTCGATTGTAAATAGGGATCTGCTGGCGATTTTGTTACCCGCGTTAAGCATAACCAGTATTGCCACTTATTTATTGGCTTTTATTCTATGGCGAAGGATGAACGATTTTGAGAGAAAAAATGACTTTCCGTTGGAAAATCCGTTTCAATTAGGCGTCGCTATTAAATTTGCGGTTTTTTTAATCGCCATCCTATTCTTATCGAGGCTTTTGAAAGATTTATATGGAAATACAGGAACCTATGCTTTAGCGGCACTATCGGGAATAGCGGATGTTGATCCGATCATACTGTCCATGTCGCAATTAAGTAAGAACGGACTTGACCTTAATGTTGCGGCGCACGCTATTTTCATCGCCGTATCGCTCAATTCCCTGGTGAAAAGCATCATCGCTATCGTGTTCGGTGATCGCGTTCTAGGCTTTACAGTTGCTGGCGTACTAACGTTAGCCATTTCGCTCAGTTTAATTCTTACCTAATGCAATCGAAAGCGGCAAGCATGGTTTGTTCTTATCCGGTTATAATTCAAATAAGGTAAACTTAAAAACGAAAATCCTTTGAAAACTGAAAAAAACGATCTTTTACCGCATTGGTTTATCGCCGGATTGATGCTTGTATCGTTACTCGTTTATTGGGGTATTTGCTATCGGTTCGGTCATGAACTACAAGAACCCTTGCCGGAAGACCGGCGCGTTCTCATCAGAACAGTCTTTTATGCGATAGCGATAGCAACCTTTCCGCTGACCAATTTAATACGGCATATTCAACTCAGGCTGAATCAAACCATGCCGGGTAACAAACCGGCAAAAGCACGCTATTTGCTGACGGTTATGGTATCGATGTTATTGGTGGAAAGCGTCGGTGTGCTCGGGTTTGTGATGTTTATGTTGGGCGATGATTTCAATAGCCTCTATATCTTTCTTGGCCTCTCCGCGCTCGGTGTTTACTTATATCGACCTAAAGTTCATGAATACGGTCGAATTCTTGAAGCAATATTGGAACAAGAATAATCTTTAACTTCCTAACCCCCCCCACAATCTCCCTTTTTCAAAGGGGGAGATTGGCTTAACCTAACGGCATTTTGATCTTTCTCCGCCCCGCGTTCGAACAATGCGGCGTATTGCCCGTTGGTTAGTCTCTATGGTCTTGAAATCACTTAATTTAGGAATATACTACCGATACATTCCGTGGGTTTCATGGTTTGTAAAACTAAGGCAGTAAAATAATTGCCGATTAAGGGCAAATCGATCGCGTTCTTGCATTTCTAAATTAATATCGTTTGATTTAAACGGAATTACTGGATTATTGTAAAAGAACAGCATAAATTTATATCGAAAACACTGTGCGTTCAGCACAAATGGAGGAAAAATGTTATCAAAAACAAATATAAAGATTTCATTGGTATTGTCGGCAATGTTGGGGTCGTTAATTACGCCAAATCTCGCTAATGCCGTTGCCGGAGACCAGACCCCCGAATCAACCAATATTATGAATTCCTCACCATTATATGCGGATAGCGGGCAGAGCTATCATGCGTGTAATGTGGCGAATATTACGACTGCGGCGCTCAAAGCAAAAATAGACTTGATCAGTGCTTCAGGAACAGTACTTGCGACTACTGGTGCAACCCCAATTAGTTTGATTGCTGGAACATCTTATGAACTCATTGGACCCTCTACTTATACTGGTTTTGCACGTTGTCGTGTCAGTACCGTAGATCCAGAAAACGTACGCGCTAATTTGTCTGTTTTTCATTATACCGGCACGTACTTTGAAACTTTGGCATTTAGCGAATTGCGTTAAGATTGTAAACGATATTAATATTCAATCCCATAAGGCGGATTCGGAGCGATAGCGACAATCCGCCAAAGCCAAACGATTTAAATTTTCCAGACATGCCACCCAACATAAAAGCCCATATTCGGAAATGTCGGCATGAAAATCACCAGAATAAGGTTCGTTTATGGCGGATTGCCGCGTAAGCGGCAAATCCACCTTACAATTGATCCGGCGTACGGTCATTCTTTTTATATCGTATCTATTTTTGTATTATTGATTTCAGCCTCTTCATAAAATCCGAATAACGCGTTTAAAACGTCATGAACCTCGTCGACTCCTGTCTTTTTCAAAGCCGAAAACAACTGCACCGTAACCGGAATATCGACATTTCTAAGTTCGCGCTGAACGTGCAATAAGGTATTTTTTGCCGCTCCGAAAGTCAGCTTATCGGCTTTCGTCAGCAATATATGTAAGGCTAAGCGCTTATGCCGGCTCCATTCGACCATTTGCCAGTCGAACTCAGTTAAGGGATGGCGCACATCCATGACCAAAACGATTGCACATAAGGATTGCCGCTCGTTCATATAAATTTCCATCAACTGGTGCCACTGCTTTTTTACGGCTTCCGGCACTTTTGCATAGCCGTAGCCGGGTAGGTCGACGAAACGGATGTCCTCATTGATTTCGAAAAAATTGAGCAATTGCGTCCGTCCTGGCGTTTTACTGGTCCGCGCCAAAGAGTTTTGACGGGTGAGCGTATTGATTGCGCTGGATTTACCGGCATTGGAGCGGCCTGCAAAAGCGATTTCTTTACCGATGTCGGGCGGTGTGTCTTTGAGACTGGGCGAACTTTTCAAAAATTTTGCTTGATGATATAACGGATTCATCGCTGTCTCGCTTAGCTGGTGTAATTAGGGTAGAATTTAAGCCAAAATATCGGCCTATCGAACGTTAAGGCTACCATAAAATTAAAGATGTAATTCCGCGAAGGGGAACCCGAATGAATAAAAATTTGCTGGCATTATCGTTGGCGCTGGCGCTAACCGGCACAGCACCTCTTTTACAAGCCGAAGATTCCGCTGCTGCCTCGAACGAGGGTAATAGCGATGCAGGCAAGCAAAAATCAAGTACTTGTGCGAGTTGCCACGGTGAAGACGGCAATAGCATGTTGCCGACATTTCCCAAGCTTGCACAACAACACGCATCTTATTTATCAAAACAATTATATGCTTTCAAGGACGGCAGCCGCAAAGATCAGGTTATGGGATCGATGGCCATGACGTTGAACGACGCAGACATAGCCGATATTTCCGCTTATTACGCCGCTCAATCGATTTCGGCAAATCCTGAACCGACGCTTCCGCCGGACGACGAAGACGATACCGCGAATGACGATAAGCCGAAAGATACTATGGCTGACTTGATAAACAAAGGCAGCAATCTCTACCGGAACGGCGACCTGACCAGGGCGGTATCGGCTTGTATCGCGTGTCACGGACCGTCGGGCGAAGGGAATAAACCCGCATCTTTTCCCTTCGCTACATTCGCAACATGCCGATTATTTAATCAAAACCCTTAACGATTTCAAGGCGGGCGTTCGTAGTAAGAATACCGAAAACATGATGTACATGATCGCGAAAAAGATGACGGACGAAGAAATTAAGGCTGTTTCTTATTATATTTCGACCATGAAATAAGTTTTGTGTATAGCACCGGAGGAATTCATTAAGGGTTCATCTCCCGGTTTTATCATGGAATTGTATAATTGAATTTTTGGAGAGTTAAAAATCATGTTGAAAAAAATTGCCGGACTTGCCCTGCTGACCGTTTTCGCCTTAGTCGCAAACGTTGCGATTGCGGAAGATCAACCGGGTTATGAAGTCGTTTCGCCTGCACAACCTACTGCCAATCCCGATAAAATAGAGGTTGTTGAATTTTTCTGGTACGGCTGCCCTCACTGCTACAGTTTCGAGCCTTCTTTGGCAAGTTGGCTGAAAACAAAACCGGCTAATGTCGAATTTATCCGCATCCCTGCGGTTTTCAGCGAACAATGGGGTAAGCATGCAAAAGCGTATTACACCGCTGAAGCCCTTGGCGTCGTTGATGCCGTTCACTCCGATTTATTTGATGCTATTCAAGAGAAAAAACAAAGTCTTGAATCGGAAGACGACTTAGCCAAGTTCTTTGCGGCGCACGGCGTTAAAGATGCCGATTTCCGCGAAACGTTTAACTCTTTCATCGTCGACACTAAATTACGTCAAGCCCCTGCCATTGCTGCAAAATACGGCATTACCGGTGTACCGGCTATTATCGTTAACGGCAAGTACCGTACTAACGGAACATTAGCGGGATCGCAAGAAAAAATGATCGACGTGATGAGCTTACTGATTAAGAAAGAAAGCGGTAAAAAATAAATCTTTTCTTCAAATCTCAAATATCCGGGTCTGAAGTAAATCCTTCAAGCCCGGCTCCCATCGATTCAATCTATCTCATCTGAAGTTCGATAAACCAAAAAGTTAAGGACCGCTACCACATCAAATCATCGGGGATCTGATAAGCGGCATAAGGATCGTCGGTTTTTTCAATGGACTGATTAGGCTCGTTAAAAACGATAATAACCGATTCGTCGCGGGCTTTTATCTTCTGGGCGGTTTCTACCGGAACAACCTCATACTGTTGACCTTGTTTGACGATGGCTAATCGGCCGTCGGCAATTTGCTCGCGCATGGTTTTTGAAACATAAAGCGCTTTAATTTTATTTTTATCCGTAAAATGATACGCCAAGCTATCGTCAAACTGATCGGCAATAGATTTATCTTGCGGCAGGCGGTTATGTTCTATGAGCTGCTTTATCTGCGCCGCTATGTGCTTTCGAGCTTCTTCCTGCTTGCGTTGTTCATTCAATTCGCGGTCTTTCGCAGCCTGTTCAAGTCTGGCTTGTTGGGCTTTTTCTTTAACTTCATCGGCCGATTCGGTCTTATTATGCTGCTGCTGTTTTACTTGTTTATTTTTTTGCGTTTTCGCCGTCCTGAGTTGATTGGCATTGACCAAACCGGCTTTCAATAGTTGTTCTTGCAATTGATTTTTCATAATATTGTTCTGAAAGATGAATGCTGCAAATTATCGATACAGGAGAATTTACTGGGATCGAATATTGTTAGTCAAAATACTATCATAAAAGCCAAAGGTAAATAAAAAGGCTGAAATCGATTCATCAAGAATTTGAGCTCGATTCATTCATCGTTAATAAGCTCCCTTGTCACTGCGGTTGCATAACTGCCCGCAGGCAACGAAAAGGTAAGCCGCAATGATGTTTGATCGACGAAATCCCAGGCCAGATCGTCTACATTCACTCTTAACGAGCGCCGGGATTTCTCCAAGTCATCGGCTATCAAGCCTTGCGCAATTTCTTTATTTGCCTCTATGACTTGCTGTTCGATAGCCCAGGCGTCCCCCGTCGTATCGAAATTCCCCTTGCCCCATAACACACCGGAAGGATGAATAACTTTGGCTTCAATGCGAGATAAAATATCGGCATCCGGTAAGTCCGTTTTGAAACAACTTTGCGAGCCGTCGAATAGCAATATATCCCCGACAAGCGCCTTATTCCAGGTTCCGCGGGCGACTCTTTCGCTTAAAATCAGGTTAAACAGGTAAGATCGTGCTGCCGATAAATAAATACTGCGCTGCTCGCGTTTGACTTTTACACCTTTGAACATCGCCAGCGCCTTCTCGACATTCCGCCCTTCATGGCCGAAGCGTTGATCGCCGAAATAATTAGCAATGCCATCATTTTTGATTGAAGTTAATTGTTCAGTAAGCTTTTTGTTATCGCCTTGCCAATCTCGAATCGTAATCTGAAAACTGTTCCCCGATAATACGCCGCGCTTTAATTTACGCGAATGCCTTACGTTTTGCATAACCTTTAAAGCGGGCGATTCGATTGCCGACCAATCCGGTTCCGGTTTTCCCGGCAACCAAACGCTGAACCATTGCGTCGTGACGGCATGGCGATCTTTCAGTCCGGCATAGCCAATATCGCGCTGGTTTACTTCCGCAAAGCGCGCCAACTGCCGGGCGATTGTTTCGGTATTCTCGCCGGTTTTTTCTATCTGCAAAAAAACATGTTCCCCTTCGCCCGACGGGACGAAGGATAAGTTTTCGTAGACTTTGAAGTCTTCAGGGATGGAGCGAAGTCTTCCAGTTGCAGATGGCGCACCGTAAACATAAGGCAATCGGAGCGTCATCCCGTTTATCACAACGGTTGAAACAAGGCGGTAAGGTCGTCCGCCGTCAGTTGCAAGGCTTCTTCTTTTGCCCCTTCGTTGTAAATGCTATCCGCTAAGGCGCGTTTGCGGTCTTGCATGGCAAGCATTTTTTCCTCGACGGTATTTTCCGTAATAAGCTTGTAGACGAACACCGGCTTGTCTTGTCCGATGCGATGGGCGCGGTCCGCTGCTTGATTTTCGACTGCCGGATTCCACCAGGGGTCGTAAATGATGACGGTATCGGCTTCCGTCAAATTAAGGCCGATACCGCCTGCTTTGAGGCTGATCAAAAACACATCAACCTCGCCGTTTTTGAACATGCCGATTGCTGCGTCGCGGTCTTTCGTTTGACCGGTCAGTTTGCTGTATGCAATGCCTTGGTGATTGAGTTTGTCTTCAATCAACGCAATCATCCGGGTAAATTGCGAAAAGACCAGAATTTTACGGCCTTCTTCCAACAACTCAGGTAATAACTCCATCAGCAAATCGAGCTTGGCGGATTCGTTGATTTTTTGCGCGGCGTCGAGCGGCAACGTTCGAGGATCGCAACACGTCTGGCGCAATTTTAAGAGCGCATCCAGAATAGTTATATGACTACGCGATAATCCCCTTTCTGCGATTGCATCCCGAACTTTCTTTTCCATCGTTAGCCTGATGCTTTCATATAAGGCCGCTTGTTTTTCATAGAGCGGTACCGAACGGATAATTTCTGTCTTCGGCGGTAGTTCCGCAGCAACTTCCTGCTTGGTGCGTCGCAACATAAATGGTGCAATACGTTTCGATAACCTCGCTTTTTGGTCGGCATTCCCGAAGGTTTCTATCGGCGTCCGGTAGAGACGTTTAAATGTAGCGCTATCACCCAAAAAACCGGGCATCAGAAAATCGAATTGCGCCCATAGTTCTCCGAGGTGGTTTTCCATCGGAGTCCCGGTTAAGCAAAGCCGATGCCGGGAATTAATTTGACGGACGATTTGCGCGCCTTTAGAGAGCGGATTTTTGATGATTTGCGCTTCATCGAGAATCAGATAATGATATTGATGCTCCAACAATGTTTCTTCATCGCGGGGTAATAACGGATAAGTCGTCATGATGACGTCGTAATCCCGCATTTTATAAAACAATTGTTTACGTTCGGTCCCTTGAAGGATCAGCATATTCAAATCCGGCGTGAAACGCTCGGATTCGCGCCGCCAATTGCTGAGCAAACTAGTCGGCGCAATAATCAAGCTAGGTTCTTTCATCCGTCCGCTTTGCTTTTCCAGCAATAAATGGGCTAAGGTTTGGACGGTTTTTCCAAGCCCCATGTCGTCGGCCAATATTCCGGCAAACGCATATTCGCGTAAAAATTGCAGCCAATTAAGCCCGAGCTTTTGGTATTCGCGTAACGTAGCTCTCAAATTATAAGGAACCGGGACATCGTCTATCCCTTTAAAATCAGCGAGTTTTTTCGCCAGTTTTTTAATTTCCTCCCCGCCTTTGATGGAAAACAGCCCGTAACTATGGGTTTCCATATCGGCCAAACTGGCGGCGTTAAATCGAGATATTTTTAACGATCCGTTTTTATCGAACGTACTGCCACCGAATAATTCAAGCAATATCGCCAGAAACGGCTTAATTTTCTCGCTCGGCACCGTTAAAAAACGATAGTCGCTGACTGGAATATTGAGCAATTCGGGCAGGTTATTGAGGTCGTAATTTTCCAAAACCGGCATAATCAGCGGTAATAGCGGGATCGATTGACCTTCTACTTCAATATTAAAACGCATCTCGAACCAGTCGTTCTGGCTATCGCTTATTTCAGCGTCCCAGTTATCGACAGCTTGAAAATTTAATAAAAAGCTGTCTCTAAACTCGATTAACCAGCCTTCCTGTTCCAGTTCGGGGACGACCGATTCCAGTAAATGCCCCCAACGCGAAGCGCTCTCAATCGTCGATTTGGCGTAACTGCCGAGGATGAACTCTTTCCCTGTCGACTCCGTACCCGGCGCCGGAGAAAATCCGAGTTCCGACAAGCGTAATATCGTTGCCTTTTCCTTTTCGGGAAAGCGCTTGATTCGTACCAATCCTTGCGGAGTATTAATGACGCTGTAGTCTTTTGCTTCTTTTCCGGGCAGCAACCACTGTCCGTATTTAAAGCCGACCGCAATATAATGCACATAATGACGCGCCAGCGATTGCTCGCCGTAAAGAATAAGGTGCGGTACCGGTTCGATGCCGGTAATTTCTTTCACGTCGATTTTTTTGGGCGGCGGCAAATCCAGCTCGGGATATTCTACCGTCAGCCGGTAGCTGAATTCATCGGCGACTTTTTCGGGAACGGGCGGCGCAGCCAAAATCGCTTTGAGTTGTTGATAGTTGAGGCTCGCGGCAGAAAACCGCCCGATAACGCCTTCATCAGGATCGATGTAGTGGGGCGGATCGACCAGAACCGGCACTGCGGCGGGTTCAATCATTGTGTGCAATTGATAATCGTTTTGCACGGTAAGCTGCCAATCGAATTTTAAATCACGTAACGCACCCGGTCTAAGCGGCGGCATTTCTATGTCTTGCCAGTACAAGCGTCCGGTTTGTAATAATTTAATTAATGCAATTGCGCCTAAAGAACCTGAAATCAAGGGTTCCGCACCGAATGTCGTATCTAACGCAGTAATAAGTTTAACGATTTCGCTGTCTTCCGGGGTAACAAAACCGTAATGCGAAAAACTGTAACGCAGATTTTGTAAACTTGTTTTCCGGCCTTTGCTTAATCCGCCGTATTTTTTTTCTTTGGTGACGAGAAGTTCAACGGTTAACTCGTTGACTTTTTGCGTTGGTTTTAAGATATAGGCAATAAATTCACCGGCATTGTCTTTATCGACCGTTTTAACTTGACGATTGAAACTGTCCAGCCATTCAAGACACCCGGATTCTTGGCGCTTACGTTCGCCTTCCTTGTTACCGTCTTGATAAGCCAAACACACGGCGACGACATGCTTGCAATTGTAACCGATCGGGCAAGAACAGCTCCCTTCTATTTCGGCGGATTTAAAACCGGGCCGCCAGGTAATTCGGATATTCAACTTATAAGGGGAATTGGCGCTGCCTTCGACGGCGGCGTTCAATTGGGTAAATAGTGCGCCTTCGCTGGTAACTTTGCATTGTAAGACGGCGCCGTCGGCGTAATATTGCCTGCCTCGTTCGTAATAGCTGATGCCGCATTCCTTGACGATATCCGAACGACTCAGTAATTTCTCGTTGACCATTTCCGTTTGCATGAGTTTGGAGTAACCCGATATTGTACAATAGATAAGGCAAGGGCAAAGTGACTTAACGCTCGGGCCTTGGACTTTTATTTGAGGCAGAGCTATGGCGGTTGATCTAAATAAATATTTGGCGGCATTAATTGTCGCATTTGGCTCTTTTGCAGTCGAAGCGAACCTCGTTCAACCTGCCGAACCGAAACCCCTGGCCCCCGGATACGGCGACTTGAAATTCAAAGCACCGATTCCAGGCAGCTACCGGTTGCCTGTTTTAGGATTGGCAACAAACGGTCATGTGCTCGATACGGACGGTAATCAAACGACCCTATACGATGCGATGAGCAATGCGGCACAACCAGACAAGGTGTTTCTGCTCAGCTTCATCTATTCAACCTGTAGCGATATTAACGGCTGCCCCTTGGCTACTGCCGTTTTGCATAAACTGAAAAACCGGCTGATAAAAGCGCCTGATATGGCGCAGCATGTTCGGCTGATCACGTTAAGTTTTAATCCTGAATACGACACACCGGCGCGTATGAAAGCGTTCGGCGCATCGCTGCAAAGCAAAGAGCTGGACTGGCGGTTTCTAACGACCCGGTCGGAAAAGGAACTCCAACCGATTTTGGAAGGCTATAAACAGAGAGCGGACAAAGTCTACGATGCCGACGGTAAATTTACTAATACGTTTAATCACTCGTTACGGGTATATTTGATCGACTCGCACAAACAGTTGCGTAATATCTACAATACGGAATTGCTGCATCCCGATACACTCGTTAGCGATATTCTCACATTACTGCAAAACGATGGTAAAACCGCGGCTTCCCAACCGATTGAAACCAAGAATTCGACCTTATACCGTGCTGGCGATAATAAAAGCGAATACGAAAACAAGGATTATCAAACCGATTCCATCGCGCTAACCCATCGACAAGGCAAACCGATCAACTTACTCGAAACGATCAACCAACCGCCGTTGGGATTACCTCCCGTTCCCTTCCCTCAAGACAATCCTGTGACGCAAGAAAAAATCGGTATAGGCCGAAAACTGTTTTACGACCGCCGTTTATCGATTAACAACACCTTTTCTTGCGCCATGTGTCACATCCCGGAACAAGGCTTTACCAGCAATGAAATGGCGACTGCGGTCGGCGTCGAAGGTCGAACGGTTAAGCGCAACAGCCCGACGTTGTATAACGTCGCTTATATGCAAACGCTGTTTCACGACAGCCGCGAATCGACCTTAGAACAGCAGGTGTGGGGACCTTTTTTAGCGCATAACGAGATGGCAAATCCTTCCATCGGCTATGTCCTCGATAAAATTAAACAGCACAAGGATTACGACAGTTTATTTGAAAAAACCTTCGACAAAGCGCCAACTATGGAGACCGTTGGAATAGCGATTGCAAGCTACGAACGCGCCTTAAATTCGGCAAATTCGCCTTTCGACCGTTGGTATTACGGCAAAGACGAAAAAGCAATCGACGATACCGCCAAAAAAGGATTCGAATTATTCACCGGTAAAGCCGCTTGCAGTCAGTGTCATAACATAGACAAAGACCACGCCTTATTCACCGACAATCAACTGCATAACACCGGCATCGGATTTGAAGCAGCTATGAATAAATCACCGGAGCTTACCCAACGCGTGCAAGTCGCGCCGGGCGTTTTTGCTAATGTTCCCAATGCAGTCGTCGATTCGGTTTCGGAAACCAAAGCCAACGATTTAGGCCGCTACGAAGTGACCCAAAAACCGGAAGATCGATGGAAGTATAAAACGCCGTCTTTACGGAACATCTCGCTAACCGCACCATACATGCATGACGGAAGTCTGGCTACCTTAAAGGATGTGGTTGAGTTTTATAATAAAGGCGGGATCCCGAATGAAAATCTCGATTCTTTAATTCAGCCGTTAAAGCTTACACCGGCCGAAATCGACGAGCTGATAGCATTTTTAAAGACATTAACCGGCGATAATATTAAAGAATTGGTAGGCGACGCTTTTGCTGCGCCAATAGGGGATACCCGATAAGCAAAACTTAATTCAGCTTATAGATAGATAAATATCCGCCCCAATGGCTTTGGTAAACGAGTTGAATACCGTCCGGCAGTTTTTTTAGGGAATCGACAAAAGGCAGTAATCGCACAAGCAGCGTTTGTTTTATCGAATCGGTTTCTTTCGGGGTTGCCCAGACGTAATAACCGCCGCCTTCTTTTTGTACCAAATAGTTACCGTTACCGTTTTCGCCCGCCCATTCCCGGATTTTAGCAATATCGCCGTGCAAATTATCGTTTGCTTGGAAAGAGGCTGTTGTTAAGGGTAACGAAGCGGCGCCGTAATCCGCTATTTCGCCGAGTCTTAGCAGCAAATCGTTGGTAACTAGCAGATACAGGGGATGTGCGTTACCGAAGGTTTGCCGTATTTCTGTTAGCGCTTGATCGGAATCCATCGTCAACCAACGCGCCAGTTGAACTAGACGGATTTTTTCTTCTTTATCGGCGAGCAGAAAATTACTTTTAAAGTGCTCCCAAACCGGTGTTTTAAATGTCTCTTCAGAAGGCTTGCTAATCCAGCTATCTCGCCCGCTTAAAAAGTGGATTCTTTGACCGTCGTCCCACCAGCTTAAAATAACGGCATCGTCCGGCATATTTTGCTTGATCGAGGAAGCCGCTTCATCCCAAATCGTTTGTCTGATACCGGTTGGGCTGATTAACGCCGCCGTCTCTTGTTTATTTTTCGGATAGAGCAAGGTACGGCGTTCCCGGTTTTGACTATCTTTGTAATGCGCTAATAAAAGACTGAAGGCATCCTTGCCACTCCGTCGAATGATATAGTTATCGACGGAATCTACTGCAAATGCACCTTGTAGATCAGATGCTTGCCCTTGGAGAAGAGCAATATTCACAGACGATGAGTCTGTTTGCGGCGATTTTTGATTATCGTAATAAAGCTTTTCGATTTGCGGGATAATTAATGCGCTGCCGCTTAACAGCAGCGCAATGCTTACGACTATCAGAAAGCTATTTTTAACAGTTGAAACCACAATGTTATTCGACGTCTTTTTTAGATTTAAAGACCAGATAACCTACAAAAAGACCGAGAACGATCAAGATAAAGCCCGCTAATAACGAACCGGTATCCGTTTTGTTACTGTTATCGGTAACATTGCCGACGTTCATAGTCGACTTAGCTTTAGCCGCCTCGCGTAGACGGGTGTCTTCATCCATGATTTCGGTGTAATCGCGCATGAGCGATGACCAGCCTTCGGTATAGGTATAACCGCCCGGATTCGCATGGAAGATGCCTTTGTAGTGCTTGATCAAGTCATGCTCCCACATATCCGCATAAACCCGTTCGACATGGCTAGGGTTATTACCTTTCGCCCAGAATAATTGGAAGAAGCCGCCTGCCGCATCTTTTTCAGGTTTGGGCGGTGCCGGACGATTCGAGTTTTGTCCTGTCAGCAAGCCGTCTTTAAACAGATTATTAATGATGCTTTTCGCTTCTTGTTCCACTTTCAAACCTTGGATCGTGCCTTTGTCGGCGGTATCCAGATAAGCTTTGGCGAAACTTTCGGAATGGCACAAGGTACAGGTTTGTAACCACGCTTGTTTGCGTTCTTCAAACCAGGGGTGGTTTAAATTATCCGCAATGCCCGGCGTCGGGTTGAACGCCCAACGGACTTTCCGCACTAAGTTGTGCGAGTATTCGCCGTGATATTCGAAATGGCATAATTGACACGTCGGTGCGGTATAGCCGCCTTTAGTTATTGCATCTTTCAACGGCGCTTCGAAATTCCATTGTTTTTTACCCATCGTCAGGAACTGCGTTCCGTGTTTGGACAGCATAAAATTTTCAAATTCGTTATGATCTGCACCGTTGTGGCAGGTCGAACACGCTTCCGGTTGCCGTGCTTCCGCTACAGAAAACGTATGACGGGTGTGGCAGCCATCGCATTTATTTTGTTGGTAATGGCAAGAATCGCAACCTTGGGCAACTTCCCGCTCCGGCATCGCCGCCCACACGGCATTTTCGACATTCGCAGCCCAATCGACGGCATGAGACGGATGCCCTTTATCCCATTGTTTTTGCGGCCAAGTCTGCTCCTTTTCGGATTCTGATTCGGCAAACTCGCCTTGGTGACAGGTGCCGCAAGCGGCGCGGTCCGGCATCATCAAATTTTTCGAGTGGTCGACTGTCTTTTGACCGACCCCGGCGTGACAGTCGATACAGCCGACTTGTTCCAGTTGCTTGCCTTCTTCGAGCAAGCCCAGTTCGTGTAAGTTGCTTTCAATTTCGATCAACTTTGCCTTTTTATAGGCGCGCACATCGGTGTCGGGTAAATTGCGAATGGCGGATAAATTACTGTGGACGCTCTTTTTCCAGGCATGAAATGCACCGGGGGTTATACCTTCATGACAACCTACGCAATTTTCTTGACTGAATTCGCCTTGAACTGTTTTCGGCGGCGTATAGAAATCTTTAGGATTCCAATATTTTTGAATGGGTATCGGTTGCCAGTGTTCCCCGTGACTCCCTTTGCCGGGATGCGTATCGTAATAATTTTTTTTGACCTGTTCGAAATCGGCTTTGTTAGCCCAGGCCGCTTGGCCGTTCAGGAATAACACTAACGTAGCCAAGAAGAAAAGCAACGTGGTTTTCATAACATCTCCCCTCGAGAATGAATCAATCGACTATATTATATCGAATCAAAACCATAAGTTTTAATATTTTTAATTTTTATTCCGGCATCTTTAAATGTGCCGGTCCCACTTTATAATGTGTCTAGACAGGCTAAGCAAGCTTTGGAAAAAATTAGGTTATCCGATCCCTAAAAGCCATCCGGTTTTCGCCGGATGCTTAATATAGGTTTCAATATTGTCAGTTAGGATGGGAGTTACTTCGATTTTAGCGCTTCGCTATTTCGTTGAGCCAAATTATCGATCACAGCCGCCAAAGAACCTTTTTTTTGAATTTCGTCGTTAAAGCTGGACCGGTAAGTCGTAATCAGGCTCACACCGTCTATCAAAATATCGTAGACCTTCCACTCGCCGTTATTTAGAAACATTCGATAATCGACTTCGACCGGTTGCAGCCTCGGTTGCAATACGCGGGTTTTCACCACGACTTTGGTTGTATCTTTCGGTATATCCAGGGGTAGATAGTCGATCTTCCAATCATTGTATTCAACAAACGCTCTGGCATACGCTCTGACGATCAGGGTTTGGAATTCGTGTTTAAACCGTTCCCGATCCGGCTCGGTAGCGGTTTTCCAGTGTTTTCCCAGAACTAGCGGCGCGATCCGGTCGAAATCGGTATGCGGCTCGATGACGCTATTCACGAATTGGGTCACACGGGCAAAATCCTGCGTAAACGATTTATCTTGAAGTTTTTTTTGTAAAGTATCCGAAACAGTTGCTATGGTTTGTTGCGGAAGCTGTAAGCTGGCGGCACATACATCGACCATGACAACCATTGCAAGAAAAGCCATAATAAAAACGGCGATTATGTTTGAGCGATTTCGGTTCAGCATAGTGACTTTCCCCTCCAGAGAGTATGGGTTAACATCATTGAAATTATAGTAACACTAATAATTTCAATAAATTAAGTATAACTGCATTGCATTTAACGGTCATTAGGCCGAAAGATGTCTTGATGGTTCAATTTGTCCGGCTCGTGAAACACGAGCGCATGGCAACAATCCGAATCGTTGAAAAAGTATTCTCGGCTTGGATATTTTCTATATCCAATTAATACCCGCATATACCCTATTATGTTCGATTGTCTCGCATGCCGGCTGATGTGAAAATTTAACCGTGTAATAAGAAGGCGTATTTTGTTGGTTTTAATTGAATACGACCTCTTTAAGATCGGAAAGAACACTCCGATCTCAATTAAAAACATGAACACAAGGGTTATTTTAATCATACGAGATTAACAAAGAGGAGCCGTTCGATGGAATCAATTTTTCAAAAGGTAGATTGTGCTCAATGTAAACTTTCCGGCGTCTGTCTATCCAGAGGCTTACAGCCGGATGAAATCAAACAGTTCGAAAGAATCGTTAAGCGTAAACGTCCGGTAAAAGAGGATCAGTTTTTATTCCGGCAAGAGGATCATTCCCAAAGTTTATATGTTGTTAAATCTGGATCTTTTCGGAGTTTTATCTGGGATATCGAAGGCGGCGAGCAAACCATCGGTTTTTATCTACCGGGCGATTTGGTTGGCTTGGACGCTTTACAAACTACCGACCGACATCATTGTTCGGTTGTAGCGCTCGAAACCTCTTCGGTTTGCGAAATACCGTTGCAGCAGTTGAACGATTTAGCCGGGACGATACCAAGGTTGCGTATTCAGCTCCTCCGAATGATCGGCGAACAAATCGTATCCGATCAAAACAATATCGTTTTATTGGGAAACCGGACGGCGATTGAAAAAGTAGCAACTTTTCTGTTAGTACTATCTCAACGGTACTATGCGCTGGGTTATTCCGGTAAAGAATTTAATTTATCGATGCCTCGCCACGATATCGCCAATTATCTAGGCTTATCGCTTGAGACATTAAGCCGCCAACTCGGTTTCCTAATTAAACACGGGGCGATTTCGGTCAAGCATCGCGGCGTTCAAATCAGCGACATGCGATTGTTAATGAGCATCGTAGAACCGGCAACTACCAAACGTTTTACTTACGCAATGTAGCGAATGAACAATAAAGCGTAATAGGTTTAGGTAAGGGCAATTCCTGTTTTATGAGCCGATGTAAAATTAAGCTAAATCCTTAAATTTGCGCCTAATTGTTTCTATTTTAGTCCGATAACTTTCAGCGCCCCCACAATTGACAAGGCACTAGATCATCAGAAGACACAATGTTGCTCGGTGCGTTGGGCAATTTCCTGTATGAAGCCAATCTGGCCGTTGGCATAGCTACAGTAGGCGCAGTTTATTTTTTCAAGCGGATTTAGATAATGGATGTAACGCCGGTCAAAAATCAAATAATCCTCGCCTTTAACTTTGGAGATGTATTAATAGGGAAACATGCGGCGTGATTATGAAAGTTTAATAAATTCGAATTATTCTTGAATTTTAAGAAAAATTAATAATCCGACAACGTGATGGCTTAAGAAGAAACTGAAACCTCGCACCGGTTCCGATAAAAAAAGTTAATTGGACCGACAGATGAAAAGGTATGATTATTAATCTAAATATTTGTATTGCTTATCTGAATTCTTTGTCGATAATGTTGACGACCTAGTTTTCAATAGTAGCAACCGGGATTAAATTCGATCCAATGACACAGGTTTCCGGCAAACCCCAAGATACTCGTTCGTCTTTCAATATCGTCGGCATCGGCGCGTCTGCGGGCGGTTTGGAGGCCTTTGAGCAATTTTTCCGCCAAATCCCGGCCGATACCGGAATGGCTTTCGTACTTATTCCACACCTCGATCCAAGCCACGGCAGCCTTCTCACTGAAATTTTGCAGCGTTCCTCCGTTCTTCCGGTGCATGAAGCGCTCGATGAAATAAAAGTTGAGCCGAACTGTGTGTACGTTATTCCGCCTAACCGTGCGATGTTGATATTCCAAGGAAAACTCCAGTTGAATGCACCAAGTGAGCCGCGCGGACAGAGGATGCCCATCGACGCCTTCTTACGATCATTGGCGGAAGATCGTCAGGAAAAGGCGATCGGGATTATTTTATCGGGTACCGGCACAGACGGTACGTTGGGTCTGCGAGCTATCCAAGGCGCTGGAGGTTTGACGTTGGTGCAAGACCCGGCCACCGCAAAATACGACGGTATGCCCGCCAGCGCCATAAAAGCGGGATACGCCAATTTGGTGTTGCCGGTCGATAAGATGCCGGCCGCACTCATGGCAGAGATACAAACCACAACTAGTCACGGCATCACTTGCGCTACGTCCAGTCCAGCGCCTAATGGAATTAACAATATTTTGCTGCAATTACGCTCCTTAACAGGGTGCGATTTTTCGCTGTACAAAAAAAGCACCATCAACCGCCGGATCGAACGGCGTATGCTTCAGCACGGTATCGAAGACACTGAGGCTTATGTCCGTTATCTCAAGCAAAATCCTGCCGAGGTGCATCTATTATTTAAGGAGCTGTTGATTAACGTCACCAGTTTTTTCCGCGATGCCGAGGCATTTGCCGTGCTTCAAAATGAAATCCTGCCTGGCTTACTGAAGGACAAGCCGGCTAACTATCTTTTTCGCGTGTGGGTGGCCGGTTGCGCCACCGGCGAAGAAGCGTATTCCATTGCGATTTTGTTGCGTGAATTAACGGATCAATCGCACCGAGAATTAAAAGTGCAGATATATAGCACCGATCTCGACGACGACGCCATATCGGTTGCCCGCGCAGGCGTTTATCCGCCGAATATCGCCCAGGATTTAACGCCGGAACGGTTGCAACGCTTTTTCGTAAAAGAAGACGCCGGATACCGGATCAAAAAGGATATTCGCGAAATGGTGGTTTTCGCCATCCAGAATATTATCAAAGATCCTCCTTTTACCAAGCTCGATCTACTAAGTTGCCGGAATTTAATGATTTACCTGAAGCCGGAACTGCAAGACCGGTTGATCCGGTCATTTCATTATTCGCTCAAGCCGGGCGGCGTACTCTTTTTATCGTCTTCGGAAAGCATCGGAAATCATACCGAACTATTCTCTCCGATTAACCGCAAATGGAAGCTTTTTAGTGCAATCCATTCGCTAGCCGCAACCCGCGCCATGATGAACCAGGGCTTTTCATGGTCATCCGAAAGTGAAGGTAAAATGCTGGAGAGCGCCGCAATCAAACCCAAGGAAACCAACTTGGCCGAATTGACCCGCCGAGTGCTGGTACAATTTTTTGCGCCGGTTTCTGTTGTCATCGACACCAAGGGAACCATCCTTTATATTCACGGTGAAACGGGTAAATATCTCCGACCGGCGCCCGGACACGCCAGCCTTAATATTCTCGAAATGGCGCGCGAAGGCTTGGAATTGGAGCTGCGCGCCGCTATTCATACAGCCGCCAATGAGTCTATCCCGACGTTAAACCGGCCTTTGCAAGTTAAGTCTAACGGCGGTTTCACTGCCGTTAACCTGAGTGTCAGGGTGTTGCCGGGTCTTAACGACGGACAGAGTCTACTTTTGGTCAGTTTCCAAGAAACTCCCGGCGCTCCTCCTTCGATACCCAAGCGAAAACGCATCACTAAACCGGCCGAACTCAGTCGTATCGAAGAACTTGAACGAGATTTGACGTATCTGAAAGAAAGCAATCAAGTCATTATCGAAGAACAGCAAGTATCCAATGAAGAGTTAAAATCGACTAACGAAGAATTGCAGTCCGCCAACGAGGAACTGCAATCCAGCAACGAAGAGCTGGAAACCTCCAAAGAAGAATTGCAATCGGTGAATGAAGAATTAATTACCGTCAATTCGGAACTGCAAGGAAAAATCGAACAACTGTCGGATATGCAGAACGATATGAAAAACTTGCTGGAGAATATCAATATCGGTATCATTTTCCTCGATAGACATCTGAAGATACGCAGTTTTACCCGCGATGCGGTGCGAGTATTCCGCCTGGTTTCTTCCGATGTCGGCAGACCGTTGAACGATATCCGCACCGTAGGGACCGGCGACGACATTTTAGCCGCCGCCCAAACCGTTCTGGAAACCCTTATCCCTTACGAACGCGAGTTGGACATAGGAAACGGATGCTGGATGTTGGCGCGGATTCAGCCCTACCGCACGATGGATAACCTGATCGACGGCGTGGTGTTGACCTTTACCGACATTACCGCACGAATCAAGGCTATTGCAACAGACGAGGCATTAAAGCTGGCTGATGGCATTGTCAAAACGATACGCGAACCGTTTGTCGTGCTGGATAGCGATTTTAAAGTCATTGCCGCCAGCACTCTATTTTATAACGATTTCCATCTTGTACCTGAAGAAGTCATCGGACAATCATTTTACGAGTTAAACAGTAAACTGTGGGATACTCTCGCTTTGCGGGAATTGTTAGAGACTTTACTCATAACGCATGACTCCTTCGAAGAATACAAGCTTGAATATAATTTTCCCGATCATGGCGAATGCACAATGCTGCTGAATGCCCGGCGCATCACCGGCGGGATAGGAGGTAAAAAAATGATACTTCTTTCCATAGAAATATCTCATGAGTAAGAAAACAGACCATTCAACACAGCAGCAGCGGACAATTCGCAAAAAAGCGGAGGAGATTCTCGCCTCCGCTAAACCGGAAATAGAAGAGGCAGCCGTCCCCGATGTCGATACATTGCTGCATGAGTTGCGTGTGCATCAAATCGAACTCGAAATGCAGAACGAGGAGTTGAGGCAAACGCAAGTCGCGCTGGAGCAAACGAAAGCGCATTTTATCGATCTGTACGACTTCGCGCCGATAGGTTATCTCACCCTGAATTTCGACGGCATAATTCAAGAGCTGAATCTCACCGCCGCTAAATTATTAGGTCAAGAACGCAACAAATTTATCCAACAGCGTTTTATTAAGTTTATACCCGACGATTATAAAGAGGTATGGTACCGGCATTTTCAGCGGGCAAAAGAACATTGCGAGCAGGCAGGCTGCGAACTTCCCTTTACTACGGCACCGGGATCAACCTCGTTTTACCATCTGAATTGTCAATGCCTGAGTGTGGCGCATCCGGACAAACTGATGCGGATTACGCTGACCGATGTGACCGAGCGGAAAAGAATGGAAGCCAAGCTTCACGAAATCGAAGCGGTGAATTTAGTCCTCCTCGATCATGCCCCCGGCGGTATGTTGATTCTGGATGATCAAATGCACATAAAAAGTATCAAGCGATCAGGTTTATTACCGGAACATGCCGCTGTTTATCCGCTCATCGATCGCAGTGTTAACGAAATCTTGTGTTTTTTTTGGGAGGATGATATTGCCGCTCGGATAGTACAAGTATTTAAAAACACGTTAGAGACCGGCGACCTCAACAAATCTTCCGGTTTTACCGAAACCCGCCGCGATACCGGTTTGCGGGAATCCTACCAATGGGAAACCCAACGGGTGACATTGCCGGACGGCAACTTTGGTGTGGCCTGTTATTACCTCAATATTACCGAGCAAAAAAAGCAGGAAGAGGCGCTAAGAATTGCCGGGGTGGCTTTTGAAACACAGGAAGCGATATGCATAACTGACCACAATAATGTCATCCAGCGCGTTAACACGGCATTTACCCGAATTACCGGATACAGCGCCGAAGAGGTCGTCGGTCGAAATCCCAATTTTCTCCGCTCCGATTTATACGACAAAGCTTTGTACCAAGTTGTCAGGTCACTAATTAGTCAATACGGTGTATGGGAAGGCGAACTCTGGGGCAAGCGCAAAGACGGCGAGATTTTCCCGATGTGGCTAATGATCTCCGGCGTTAAGAATGAGGACGGGGCAACAACCCACTATGTTGCCGCTATCAACGATATTACCGAACGAAAACAAGCCGAAGCCCTGCAGCGCGATCGCGAAGATCGTGACCGCTTGATGCTATTTGTCGAGCAAGTACCGGCTGCTATCGTGATGGTTGACAAGAACATGCGCTATTTAGCCGTCAGTAAACGCTGGAAAATGGATTATCGGCTGAAAGGTGATATCCGGGGACGAAGCCATTATGATATATTTCCTGAAATACCTGAACGCTGGAAAATAATTCATCAACACGCCTTGGCGGGAGAGTCGCTCAGTGCAACTGAAGACCGCTTTGAGCGAAAGGACGGAATAATACAGTTTCTGAATTGGAGCGTGGCGCCCTGGTTTTATGCCAATGGGGAAATAGGCGGCATTATGATGATGTCGGAAGAAATTACCGAACGCAAACGTGTCGAACAAATCAGCATAGCAGCTGCCACTTTTGAAACCCAGGACAGCATCGCAATAGCCGATGCAAATAAGAAAATACTGCGCGTCAACAAGGCATTCTGTCGGGTCACTGGATTTAGTGCCGAAGAAGCCGCAAGCTTGTCGTTTTTCGATTCCAAACGTCATAAAACGGACCAATTCATGGAGATTTGGGCCAATGTATTTCAAGACGGTTATTGGCGAGGGGAAATCTGGGAAAAACGTAAAAGCGGCGAACCCTTCCTCATGGCTATCAGCATAACCGCCGTCACCGACAATCAAGGCGACATTACCCATTATGTTGCCGACTTTATCGACATTACCGAACGCAGGCAGCTTGAAGAAAAGCTAAACGAGTTGAACCGCGACTTTGGTGCATTCCTGGAAAACACCTCCGATTATGTATATTACAAAGGCGCCGATAACCGTTTCCGGTTTTGCAGTAATTCGTTCGCAAAGATTGTCGGAAAGGAAAAATGGCGTGACATGGTTGGCAAATCCCTGTTTGACGTGTTCCCAAAGAATAGGGCCAAAGCCTATTTTGAAACGGAACTGCCGGTTATAAACGCTGGCAAAACCTTACTAAATCAGTTAGAACCTTATGTTGATGAAAACGGCCATCAAGGCTGGGTTAGTACCAGCAAGTGGCCGCAGTTCGATCAAAAGGGAAATTTTACCGGGATTTTCGGCATCAGCCGGGATGTTACGGAACAACAATCGATTGAACGCAGCCTGCGCTGGAGCGAGGAACTCAACCGCAAGATATTAGAGGCCTTTCCGGCGCACATCGCCGTTATCGATTCGAATGGCAGAATCATCACCGTTAATGAGGCGTGGACGAGGTTTGCGCGAAAAAATAGTTCAGTTGAATCCAAAGAGCTTTCGATAGGCGCCAATTACCTGGAAGTCTGCCGACATTCATCCGCCATGAATGACGACGATGCCGCCCGCGCCCTTATCGGCATTGAATCGGTTTTGGGCGGCGCAAGCGAACAATTCAGCATGGAATACCCCTGCGATAGCCCGCAGGAGAAGCGCTGGTTTTTAATGTTTGTCGTCCAGTTGATTCAGAACGACACGACCGGCGCTGTTATCGTCCATCAAAATATTACTACACGTAAACAGGCAGAAATTGCACTGCGGGAAAGCGAAGCCCGCTACCGGCACTTGCTGGAAAACCAGACGGAAATTATTTGCCGCTATAAACCGGACGGAACCTTGGTCTACGTCAACGAGGCATTCTGCCGTTTATTCGGTAAAGCCAAGGCAGAATTGGAAGGCCAAAAATGGCAGCCCGTGGTGTTTCCAGAGGATCTTCCGATGGTGCTGGAAAAATTAGCAAGCGTTTCGCGCACGAATCCGATTGTCACCATCGAGAATCGCGTTATCGCAGCAAAAGGCAAGGTGCGCTGGGTGCAGTTCGTCAACCAGACCTTTTTCGATAAGAATAACCGATGGGTGGAAACCCAAACGGTGGGCCGCGACATTACCGAACGAAAAAAATACGAAGAGGAGTTACGTATTGCGGCGGCGGCATTTAATGCACAAGAAAGTATTATAGTGACAGATATAAAGCGGGTGATTCTAAAGGTAAACGAGGCATTTACTCGAATTACCGGTTACAAAGCGAAAGAAGTGGTCGGGAAAACCCCGGCTATCTTAGGTTCAGACCTGCATGATAAGGCATTTTACGATACTATTTTGGAAACGGTTGCCCGCGAAGGTTATTGGCAAGGCGAAATCTGGAATAAGCGTAAAAACGGTCAGCTATTTCCGGTTTTGCAAACTATTACCCGAGTAGCCGACGAGAAGGGAATATTGACGCATTATGTCGGCACTATGGTTGACATAACGGTTCAAAAACAAGCGGAAAAAGTGCTTTTAGACGCCCGCAACCGTTTAGAAAACCAAGTCGCAACCTCTCATGAAGAACTGGAAAGAATAAAAAACGAAACGGTGGAAATCAATACAGCGTTGAGCGTATTGCTCAGACAGCGCGAAAGCGATAAATCCGAAACCAGGATCGCTTTTACCGATGAAGTCGAAGCCACAGTTATGCCGCTTCTGAAAAAATTGAAAACGATCAGTGCCGGCCGTTTACAAACCATCCGGCTTATCAAACTAATTGAAGATAATTTCGTACAATTGGTTCAATCTTACGGGTATTCGGGCAATTTAGCTTCAATTTATCAAAAGCTGACGCCGATCGAAACGCAGGTCGCTGCCATGATCAGGCAAGGTCAGCCGACTAAAGTCATAGCCGCCGGTTTGAATATTGCGCCCGGCACCGTCAGCATCCATAGAAAACACATCCGTAAAAAGCTGGGCTTGGATGGAAAAAAAGATAATCTCCACATTTATTTAATGTCGTTAACGGAATAAATGCCGCTAACAATCGTCTCTCTGCACACAGGGTATTTTCTATACCTATTTCATATCCGCTAATACACCTTCCAAAGCGCTTGCCGACATTCGTTATCGCGATGAAAATAAACGTAGTTTAAAAAAATCCTCTAATAGGTAGGCGGTTGGTATTGAATCGGTCGAGTTGCTTCAACATGTAAAAATTTAAATTACCGGACGGTTTGCTATGGTATATCTTATTAAGTTGATTTTATTGACTTTTAGACAATCTCATCGCGAACTAAATCGGTCACGTGTTGATGAAATTATTAAGAGAGACCTTAAGAATTACTCTATCATTTCAATACTTTCTTTGCAGAAACTGTTAAATGAAGTTATGCAGTAGCATATTCAAATGGGTGGAATATGACGAGTAAAGGTGTGTGCAATAACAGCGCAGCGATTTTGTCCGATGCCCAATGCGCGCTTTCGCAAGAAGTTGAAGCGACCTTGATGCCGTTGCTGGAAAAATTAAGGCAAACCGGTTCGGATCCCATGCAGACTGCCCGGCTCATTAATATTCTCGAAATTAACCTGCAACACTTAGTGAAAGCTTATGGCAGTTCGACCAATTTAGCGGCGGCCTATAGCCGCTTAAGTCCGGTCGAAACCCTGGTGGCGTCGATGGTTAGGCAGGGTTTGCCCACAAAAGATATTGCAACAGCGTTATCGATCTCGTCGGGTACTGTGAGTATTCACCGCAAGCATATCCGCAAGAAATTGGGTTTGGGGTACAAAGGCATTAATCTGCAAAGCTATTTAATGAGTTTGACTTAAGGAAGCTCTGTATTCGTCCTTCGACACGCTCAGTTTCATAGAAATAGCGCTAGAAAATACAGTGTTGTGATTTGTCGGTTATAGGTCGCTTTTAACCAATTTAATATTGATTCGGCCTTTAAATGTTTGAACCGTTCGTGCTGAGCTAGTCGAAGCACATAAAGCCTTTCGACAGGCTCAAGGCGAACGGAAGTTAAGACTTCATAAGGCCGGATAAATAGTCAGAATTTTTTCGAAGTCCTTTATTTGGGTCCCTGAACATCGTCAGGATCGCCTTCATAAGGCGTGGCGTATTTGCAATCTTTTTGCGGACACACTTTCTCAACGCCACGGGTTTTGGTTTGCTTGACCGTAAGCACGGGCCAATGGCATTCCGGGCAACTTTCGTTTATTGGCGCATCCCAAAGCGCATAATTGCATTTTGGGTATTCGGAACAGGAATAAAATACCTTCCCATTGCGAGACTTACGTTTAAGGATGCTGCCCTTTTTGCATTGAGGGCATTCGACTTGCGTATCCTGCGGTTTTTCTATCGGCTCGATATGCTTGCATTTCGGGTAGGCGCTACAACCGATAAACTTGCCGTAACGACCGGCTTTGATGACTAAAGGCGATTCGCATTTCGGACAAACACGACCTTCAACGGTTTCGGGCGCGGCAGCTGTAGCTGCAGAATCGTCATTTAGATTGCGGGTGTAAGAACATTCAGGATAGTTTGTGCAGCCGATAAATCGCCCGTTCCGTCCTAAGCGGATGGACAATGCACTATTGCATTGCGGACACTTTTCATCAATTGCTTCCTGGGTGACATCCTTGCGTTGAACCTGCTCTTCCTTTTCATGAATTAAAGTGTTAAAAGGCTGCCAGAAACTGCTCATTAACGGAATCCATTCCATCTCACCGCGCGATACTGCATCGAGTTCGTCTTCCAAATTCGCGGTAAAATCGTAATCCACGTATTTGGTAAAGTGTTCGGTCAAAAATTTATTTACAATCCTGCCGACATCGGTCGGATAGAATCGCTTGCTTTCCAAACTGACGTATTCGCGATTTTGTAAGGTCGAGATAATCGTGGCGTATGTCGAAGGACGACCAATGCCGTGATCTTCCAGCGCCTTTACCAAACTGGCTTCGCCGTAACGGGGCGGCGGTTCGGTAAAGTGTTGCCCGGCGAGAATGTCATTCAGTTTTATTGGCCGTCCTTCTTCCATCGCAGGCAGAAAGCTCTCTTTATCATCGCTTTCTTTGGAATCGTCTTTACCTTCTAGGTAGACCGCCATAAATCCCGGCTTGGCAATACTGGAACCGGTCGCCCTGAAAATGTGCTTTTCATTATCACAGGTAAAATCAACAGCGATAAGGTTCAGAACGGCGTGGGTCATCTGGCATGCGATGGTTCGCTTCCATATCAGGTCGTAGAGCTTGTATTGCTCTGCGCTAAGGTGGGTTTTCAGCTGACTTGGCAAATGACGCGGATAAGTAGGCCTTATCGCCTCGTGTGCTTCCTGTGCATTTTTCGACTTGGTTTTGTAAAGCCTCGGTTCCTTAGGAACGTTTTCTGGCCCGTAATTTTCAGCGATTAATGACCGTATGTCCTGCACCGCTTCCAATGAAAGATTAACCGAATCGGTACGCATATAAGTAATCAAACCGGCGGTTTCTCCGCCGATATCGATACCTTCGTAGAGTTGCTGGGCCACCATCATCGTGCGCTTGGTGGTAAAACCGAGTTTACGCGATGCTTCTTGCTGTAAGGTCGATGTCGTAAAAGGCGGAGCAGGATTTCGGTTTTGCTGCTTTTTTTCGATTTTGCTGACGACTAATTGGCCGTCGGCGACATCCAAAAGCATTTGCCGCGTTTGTTCCGCATCTTGGGCGTTCGTTATACTGAATTGGTTGAGTTTTTCGGTATTTAGATGCGTCAGTTTGGCTTTGAAAACCTGATCCTGTGCCGTTAATTCAGCGTCTATGGTCCAGTATTCTCGTGTTTTAAACGCTTCAATTTCGAGTTCGCGTTCGACAATCATCCGCAACGCAGGACTTTGCACACGGCCTGCCGAAAGCCCTCTACGAATTTTTTTCCACAATAAGGGCGATAACTTAAATCCGACTAAATAATCTAAGGCACGGCGCGCTTGTTGTGCATTGATTAAGTTAATGGATAACTGCTCGGGATGAGCAATCGCCTCGGTAACGGCTTTTTTGGTGATTTCGTGGAACACAACCCGATGCACGGGCTTATCTTTCAGTAACTTTTTTTCTTTAAGCAGTTCGTATAAGTGCCACGAAATGGCTTCGCCTTCGCGATCGGGGTCGGTCGCTAAATATAGGGCGTCTGCAGCTTTAAGTGCTTTGCTGATGTTTTGTACATGTTTCTGGTTACGGTCGATGACTTCGTATTTCATGGCAAAGTCATTGTCCGGATCGACGGCGCCTTCCTTGGGCACAAGATCGCGGACATGTCCGTAGGAAGCCAAGACCGTAAAGTCTTTACCTAGGTATTTTTCAATAGTTTTGGCTTTAGCCGGGGATTCTACAATAACGAGATTCTTGCTCATTCGATCAACAATGCGAGCGGGACTGATTTAATTTAAGTAGGTGGGTACAAGATCGTAAACAATGTCTTCCATTCTGGAAAATGCTATTTCTTCGTCCGGTTGACTGAGCAGCACGAGCAATACAATCCATTTGAGCTTTTCAATGGACAGCTCTTCATCGTCCAATGCCAATGCGCGGTCGATGACTACCTCTCGGTTGGCTGAACTTAATATCCCGCAACGTTCCAAAAACATCAGCAGGTCGCGGCACTCTACATCGAGTTTCGCGTTTTCCTCATGACTGAAAATTCGGAAAGAGGTAGAGATTGTCGGCTTGATTGCGCGTTGCGAACTCAAGGATTTCAGCCAATCGAAGGCTTTGTTGACTTCGATGGGTTCAAATCCTGCCGCCAATAATTCGGTTCTGACGTTATCACTATCCGGTACGAGCTCCATCTCGTCTTCCATATAGTGTTCGAAAAGATACATCAAAACATCAAAAATAGTTTCTTTCATAGTTTCTTTGGATTATTTCAAGCGCGTGTAGCAGCCGCCCGCGTTCGATTCAATATAACCTTGCAACTCTAAAATCAATAACATGGATGAAATCACTTCAACCGAATTTCCCGTTTCTTCGACCAGTTTATCGATGGCTGTCGGGCTGAACATGATGCGATTCAATAGTGTTTGCAGCTCCAGGTCAAGCGTTGTTTGTAGTTCTTCCTGAGGATAATTTTTATCTTCTTGAATATATTGACTAAATTCTTCAAGAATATCTTGCGTGGTCTCAACCAGTTTCGCTCCCTCGCGAATAAGCGCGTTGCAGCCTCGGGCAAGCGGGTTGTGGATTGAGCCGGGTATGGCAAACACTTCGCGGTTTTGTTCCAAGGCCATCCGGGCAGTGATCAAAGAACCGCTGCTTCTGGCGGCCTCGACCACCAGCAGCCCTTGACATAAGCCGCTTATAATACGATTGCGCCTGGGAAAATGATTCGCTTTTGCTAAGGTTCCCGGCGGGAATTCGGACACCATAGCCCCGGTATTGACGATTTCGGTGGCCAAATCCAAATGTCGGGCCGGGTAGACGCGATCCAGCCCCGTGCCAGCCACAGCAATCGTATAACCCTTCGCGTCGAGCGCTCCTTGGTGACTCGAAGCATCGATGCCAAGCGCCAAACCGCTGGTAATAACAAAACCGTGCTGGCTTAACGTTTTAGCAAATGCGGCGGCCGTTTCCATACCGATTGTCGAAGGATTTCGGCTGCCGACGATGGCTATTTGCGGCTTCGACAACAATTCGGGATTGCCTCGTACGAAAAGTATCGGCGGCGGATCCGGAATTTCCTTGAGTAAAGGCGGGAAATGGCTGTCGTTTAGCGTGATGGCGGTATTATTTTTTTGCTCCAGCCATGCTAGATCGCCGTCAATCAAAGACCAATCCGGATTTTTTATAGCTTGAACAATGTCGCTTTTCAAGCCTAGTTCAAATTGAGCGATGCCGGTATCTGTAAAGAGTTGTGCCGGCGTGTATTTTTCCAGCAATCTTAAAAACGATCTGCCGCCAAATCCTGGCGTACGTAAAAGTAACAACCAGAATTTGATGCCGTCATGGTTTGAATTATCTAAGGTGTTCAGGGGGTTTGGACTTTATCGAAAACGTGAATAGCCTGTGTGGATTTCATAACCAAAGCATAACTGACACGTTCGAATGGACGAAAAACCATTAATTTACCGGCTATTTCGTCCGGTAGTTTGACCTGATCGTTTCTAATGACGCTGTACTGATCCCGGGCAATTCTGCCTCGTTTTAAAATATCGAGTTCATGGCCCGGAAGCAATCCGTCCTGTGAGCCTTTATCGATGACGACGACATTGAGTTTGGCAATTTGATTAACCCCGTCCAGTACATAGATGATGTTACCTTTAATGCTTTCCTCGGGCGGTCTTGGGAAATAATTTAAGACGAATTGCTCATCGGGTTTCGGCATTAAGCGGTCGCCAATCATAATTTCGCTGTTAGATTTATCGATGGAAACCTTCGCCGGGTCGCCTTCTTTGACTAACGTCGCTTCGGCGATGTATTTTGCTTCATAGCCTAAAACCTCACCGGTTTCGGGATTTTTAAACGTTTCTCCCGGACGATAAATCGTGTAAGCCATGCTTTGCGGCGCGATAATAGACCGAACGTAAAGACTATCTCCCGTTGCTGCAACCAAATGTTCCCCGGCAAAATCGATGACATATGGGGCGGAATTCAAATCGTTGACACCGACGACTTTTGGCGAAGTCAGGAATTTTGCGATATTTTCGGTCGGTATTAATTCGATGGCTTTCTTAAAGCTGGTTTCGCGGATGCAGGGGGATAATTTTCCGCCTTGCGCCATCGCAAAACTGGTACGGCCATTGTGGATGTCTTCTTCGCTGACGACACAATTGCCGTTCGATGTATTGCCTTGAGAATACCGGCTGATTTCGGCCTCTTTGGAAAAACTCAATCTGGGCTTACCCTCGACTACCGAAAAATATACCGTATCGCCAGGATAGATCAGGTGAGGGTTTTTAATTTGGCTGTTATAGCTCCAGAGCTCCGGCCATTGTGTCGGATTATTCAAGAATTTAGCCGATATATCCCATAGGGTATCGCCTTCCACAACGGTGTATTGGCTTGGATGAGCGGGATTAATTGAAACCTCGTCCACGCCTCGCGCCCAAACCATTTGCGAAGAAAAAATAAAAGAAACTAATAACCCTAAAAGCGTACGAAATACCATAGATGATTCCCTTGGCGTCATTTTAATCATTATGAATTCAAAGTTTAGATGAATTCATATAGAATTCCAGTATTGCATATTATAGTGGAGAGTTTGTTGAGCATTCTAACTATTCTCGAATTTCCCGATGAAAGGCTGCGAAAAAAAGCAGTTGATGTAAAAACGGTAGATCGAAATATTAAAAAATTGGTCGACGATATGTTGGAAACAATGTATTCAGCTAAGGGCATCGGTTTGGCGGCAACCCAAGTTAACGTTCATCAACGGATTGTTGTCATCGATATTAGCGAGGAGAAAGACGACCCTTTGTGTTTGATTAATCCAGTAATAATCGAAAAGGAAGGGACGGAAGAATCCGAAGAAGGCTGTCTGTCGGTTCCGGGTTTTTTTGAAAAGGTCAAGCGCGCCGAAAAGATTAAAGTTAAAGCGCTGGATAACGAAGGAAACCCTTTTGAATTAGAGGCCGATGACTTATTAGCCGTTTGCATACAGCACGAACTGGATCATTTAGAAGGCAAATTGTTTGTCGATTACATTTCCTCGCTCAAACGGGAACGTATTAAGAAAAAGCTGGATAAAATCCATAGACTGGAACAAAACTAACATGCGGATTATTTTTGCGGGAACGCCCGAGTTCGCTGTTCCTAGTTTGAAACTACTCTTAACTTCTGAGGAAATTGCTGACAAACATGAGGTTTGCGCTGTTTACACGCAGCCGGATAGGCCTTCCGGAAGAGGGCGCAAGCTTCAATTCAGTCCGGTTAAAGAATTAGCGCTTAGCGCGGAAGTTCCCGTATTTCAACCTGACAGTCTAAAAGTCGATTCGGAAATAAAGCACTTTAGCGAATTGCAACCCGATCTTATGGTTGTCGTCGCTTATGGGATGATTCTACCGCAAGCGATTCTGGATATTCCCAAATACGGTTGCATTAATGTTCACGGTTCCTTGCTTCCGCGTTGGCGCGGCGCGGCGCCCATTCAACGGTCGCTCATGGCGGGCGATGAAAAAACAGGTGTAACGATCATGCGGATCATCCATAAACTGGATGCCGGCGATATGTTACACAAAGAGGAGTACGCCATTTCTAATCGAGACACCTCGGAAGATTTATACAATACTTTATCGGAACTCGGCGCTGTGGGCTTGGCAAAAGTCATCAACCAACTAGAGTCGGGAACCCTTCAAGCGGAAATGCAGGATGAAAACTTAGTCACTAACGCGGAAAAACTCACTAAAAGCGAAGCCGAATTGGATTGGACGCAACCCGCAGACGTTTTGGATAGAAAAATTCGCGGACTTAACCCTTGGCCGGTTGCGCAAACACTTTACGACGATCAAATACTCAGGATTTGGCGATCCGAACCGTTAATATCCGATCAAATATCCGATCAAATATACGATCAAAAATACGCTCCCGGCACGATACTTTGTACAAATAAATCGCTCGATGTGGTAACTGGCGATGGCTTATTACGTTTACATGAAGTGCAATTGCCGGGCGGAAAAAGGCTTCCCATCCAGGCTTTTTTAAATTCCCACCAAGCCCAGGGAAAAAAGCTAGGTTGATTTTATTTTGAATACACGATGGGCTGCCGCCCAAGTCATAAATAAGGTTCTGCATGAAGGTCAATCACTTACGACGGCGTTGGATGAGTCGTTCAAATCGATTGATTCCCTTCAAGACAAGGCCTTTATTCAAGCGATGTGCTACGGTGTTTGCCGATACTATCAGCGTCTTGATTTCATCTTATCCTTACTACTTGAGAAGCCCTTAAAGGCGCAGGACGTTAAATATCTGTTACTCATCGGGCTGTATCAACTGAGCTTTATGCGGGTAAAACCGCATGCCGCCGTTTCGGAAACCGTACAGGCTGCTAAAAATTTCTCGTGGGCGAAAGCCTTGATTAATGCGGTACTGAGAAACTATTTACGACGACAACCCGAACTTGAACAGAGGGTGGATGCAAACAAAATCGCTGCATTCTGTCACCCGGCGTGGTTGATTAAGACTTTGGAATTAGATTGGCCCGACCGAGCCGAATCGATACTGCTCGAAAATAACCAGGCCCCGCCAATGGCGTTACGCGTTAATACGGCAAAAAAATCCCGAGAAGATTATTTACAATTGTTGCTCGATCAAAACTTAGCCGCAGAGCCGTCCGGAATAAATGTTTCCGGCATACTCCTTCATAAACCCGTTTCGGTTGATGTTCTGCCCGGTTTTAAAGACGGCTGGGTTTCGGTTCAAGATAGCGCAGCTCAATTGGCGGCTGAATTACTTGATGCCAAGCCGGGACATCGCGTACTGGATGTTTGCGCCGCACCGGGCGGGAAAACGTCTCATATCCTTGAGCTTCAACCGGACTTAGAAGAATTAATTGCCATCGATAACGATAAGAACAGGATGCTGCGTGTACGTGAAAACCTTCACCGTTTAGAACTGCAAGCAACGCTTCTCGTAGCCGATGCCGTACAACCTACTCAATGGTGGGACGGTCGGTCTTTCGATCGAATCTTACTGGATGCGCCTTGTTCGGCAACCGGTGTGATTCGCCGACATCCAGACATCAAACTCTTGCGGCGACCTGAAGATATAGACGCTTTAGTCGTTTTACAAAAGAACATCCTGAATGCTGTTTGGCCGATGTTGAAGCAAGGCGGCGTGCTGGTTTATGCAACCTGTTCAGTTTTAAAACGTGAAAATGAATTCCAAATCGGCGCGTTTTTATCGACCCATCGCGATGCCGAAGAAAGTCCCATGAGATCGGAGTCTTGGGGGAATACCGCTACGCACGGCAGGCAGATATTAACCGGCGACAATTCAATGGATGGCTTTTATTATGCACGTATCGTTAAGCGCTAAGAAAGCCGCTTTGCTATCGCTGCTTATATGGCTGCATTCCATGCCGGTTTATTCGGATGATACCGGCGAAGTAAGTGTTAAAAGCGCTGAAACATCTTTGTTAGGCGACGATTACGTCCTGAATGCCGATATTGATTATCAATTAAGTAATAAAGCGACCGAAGCTTTAAAGAATGGCGTTCCTCTGCTTTGGACTTATCAATTTAAAGTCGAGGAACTGCGCGATTACCTGTGGAATAAAACGATCATAGAAAAAAACATTCTTTATCGCGTCCAATATCATGCCTTGTTAAACGTGTACCGGGTAAAAAATGAGAGCAATGGTTCGGTTAATAATTTTTCAACATTACAAGCAGCGCTCGATTTATTGTCAACGTTGCGCGATTACCGCTTGCTAGAAAAAAGTAAAATTCTTGTATCAAAAACCTATTTAGCCAAAATCAAAATATCGTTTGAACGCGATGCGCTGCCTTTGCCGCTCCGTCCGATCGCATATCTCAATTCACAGTGGTATCTTTCCAGCGATTGGTTTGTATGGCCGTTAAAAAAATAAAACCGCCCATCGGTATATCGATCACCATTCTGTTCGGCTTGATTCTTCTGTCTTTACAGTTGATGAGTTCGGCTACCCAAGAATCTTCGAAACTCGGCGAAATGTATTCATGGCTATTGCTCGTCAATGCCTTGGGTTCTGTCGTTCTATTAGGTTTAGTCGGGGCAAACATCTATTCGTTGACCCGGCAGCTAAAAAAACGCGAAGCGGGTTCCAGGCTAACCACCCGGATGGTATCGCTTTTTGTTCTTTTATCGCTCGCTCCTGCAGCCATTGTATTTTACTTCTCCATGCAATTCCTTCATCAAGGCATCGATAGCTGGTTTAATGTCGAAATCGACAGAGCAATGGAAGACGCTTTAGAACTAAGCCAAGTCGCACTCGATCAAAGAATTCGATGGCATCTTAGACAAACGCAGCAGCTTGCTGAAAATCTGGATTATTCGTCGGAAGCGATGGCTACCTTGGAGATGGATGATCTATTGATATTGTCCGGCGCGAATGAAGTAACCTTATTTTCCAAACAAGGCCGTATCATTGCCTCCAGTAGCGTTAATCCGGGCGATATATTGCCGAATATACCGGATGAACACACGTGGCTTCAGCTCCGTCGAAGTGACGAATTCGCTGCACTGGCGCCGATCCGGGACGATGTGCTCATGATACGGGTGATTGTGACGATAAAAGGGCAGGATACGCAATATTTGCAAGCGTTGTATCCGGTTCCGGTACGAATTGCCGACTTGGCGGATTCGGTCGAATTTGCTTTCGTTCGCTATAAAGAAATGAGTTATTTAAGAAACTCGTTAAAATTGAGTTTTTCATTGGCGTTGTCGCTGATTTTGCTCATGAGTTTGCTGGCTGCGATTTGGGTTGCCTTTATTAGTATTCGCACTATCATTGCCCCGGTAAAATCGTTGGTTAAAGGCACGCAAGCCGTCGCATCCGGGCTTTACGACCAGCAACTGCCGGTTACCGCACAAGACGATTTAGGTTTTCTAGTGGAATCTTTTAACGTGATGACGCGGCGCATCGCGGAGGCGCGGGATGAAAGCAGACAGGCCGGTTTTGAGGTCGAAAATCAACGGGCTTACCTGGAAACGATTCTCGCAAATTTAACGGCCGGTGTGATCAGTTTCGACGCCGACTATAAAATCCGTACGGCAAATCAGGCGGCTTATCGGATTTTTCATATCCATGTAAATCATTTCGTCAGTCAGACGTTGTTGGATCTGATCGATACCTATAAAGATCTAGCCGAGCCTTTAAAATCCATACAACGATTATTGGAGCAAGCCGATGATATTTGGCAGCAAAGAATAGCGTTTTTAGGACCGAACGGACGGCAAGAGTTATTGTGCCGGGGGACGCCTTTATTTTCTCAGGAAGGCCAACGCGTCGGCGCCGTTGTGGTGTTTGACGACGTTACAGACCTCATTCAAGCACAGAAAAGCGCGGCTTGGGGAGAAGTGGCGCGACGTTTGGCGCACGAAATCAAAAATCCTTTGACGCCTATACAACTATCGGCGGAACGGCTGCAAGTTAAACTGGCATCGAAACTCGAGAGCGGCGATGCCGAAATCTTGCAAAAATCTACGCGGACTATCGTGCAGCAAGTAGAAGCTATGAAAGAAATGGTGGACGATTTTTCGCAATACGCCAAACCCGCCAAAAAACAGGCGACCGAACTCGATTTAGCTTTGTTGATTCAAGAGGTATTAGCATTGTATCGTGCGAAATCAGGCGTAAAATTCAATACGGAATTCGGCGCAAGCAAGTCGTTGATCAAAGGCGATCCGGTGAGTATCCGGCAAGTGATTCATAACTTAGCCATCAATGCATTGGAAGCGATAAACGACAACGGACAAATCGATATTCACCTCAGCCGGGTACAAAAAAATTATACCGATTTCATCGAAATCGCATTTTATGACGACGGACCCGGCATTAAAGAAGAACACATCGAGAAAATCTTTGAACCTTATGTTACGACCAAAGCCAAAGGCACCGGATTAGGATTGGCGATTGTAAAAAAAATTATCGAAGAACACGGCGGATCGATTTGGGTCGATACCCAGCGACAAATAGGCGCAGGATTTATCATCCTGCTTCCTGCAGTTTAATGTGGAAACGAACACTATGAATAAACAAGCACCTCACTTATTGGTTGTCGATGACGAACCGGAAATTCGCCGGCTTGTGTGCGAAATTTTGGAGGATGAAGGCTATAAGGTTACAACCGCGGAAAACGCCAGGGAAGCTAAGGCGTTAAAAAACTCTATCAATCCGCATTTAATTCTATTGGACATCTGGATGCCGGATATGGACGGCATTACTTTGTTAAAAGAATGGGTGAGCGAAGATGCTTTGCTATGCCCGGTCATCATGATGTCGGGACACGGCTCCGTAGAATCGGCCGTGGAATCGACCAAGCTTGGTGCTTACGATTTTCTTGAAAAGCCTTTGTCGATGGCGAAATTATTGCTCATCGTGGCGCGCGCATTGGAAGCCAGCAACTTACAAAAAGAAAACGCCGGATTAAAACAACAATTGGTAACTGATATCGAACCCGTCGGCAAGAGCGCCGCGATAGCCCGAACGAAAGACCAAATCAAACGCTTGGCGCAGCACGATACCCGCGTTTTATTCGCGGGCGAAGCGGGTGTCGGTAAAGAACTCTACGCCCGTTATTTGCACAATAACAGTACCAGACGGGATGGGCCGTTCGTCGATGTGTCTGTCGGCAGCATCTCGCCGGAAAACGCCGCCGTCGAGTTTTTCGGCAAAGAAAGCAACGGTAAAGTCTATCCGGGATTATTAGAACGCGCCAATAGAGGCACGTTGTTTCTAAGCGAAATTGCCGGTATGGATCAAGAAACTCAATTAAGATTGCTGAGTGCTTTGGCATCCAGCTCGTTTTTACGGGTCGGCGGCAGCGAGGCTGTTCGCGTCGATGTTCGCGTTATCGCCTCAACCCGTATCGACTTAGCGGAAGAAGTAAAACTGGGGCGATTCAGACACGACCTTTACTATTTATTAAACGAAGTGACCTTGGAAATCCAACCGCTTCGCAGTCATAGTGAAGATATTCCCAGCTTATTAAGCTTTTACGTCGATTATTTTGTCAGTCACGACAAACTCGCGTTCCGTAAATTTTCTATGGCGGCGCAAAATTTTTTACGTAATTACAGTTGGCGAGGGAATGTCAGGGAATTGAAGAATCTGGTTCAACGTTTGATGATTTTAGGCGTCGGCGAAGAAATCGAACTGGATGAAGTGAAATCGGCTTTGGGAACAGTTATTGTCGACACGACCCCTTCCGCGTCTGTGCCGGATTTTTATAATCTGCCTTTAAAAGACGCCCGTGATCAATTTGAGAAAGCATATCTGGAATATCATTTCGAACGCTCCGGCGGCAGTGTTGCTAAATTGTCTGCTGCAGTCGGAATAGAGCGGACGCACCTCTACCGAAAACTTCATTCTCTCAATATCAAACTATGACAGATTTATTATTGTTATTTTCACCCCTTGCTAAAAGAAACTTGTAAAAAGACTAAAACTTTAGTAATATTCCGGCTCTTTATTTGAGCCTTTAACAGAAAGACAAAGTAGCGATGAAAACATTTAGTGCAAAGCCCGCAGAAGTTAAGCGCGATTGGTATGTAGTGGACGCAGAAGGAAAGACCTTGGGTCGTCTAGCGTCTGAAATTGCACACCGCCTCCGTGGAAAACATAAGCCTGAATATACTCCGCATGTGGATACGGGAGATTACATCATTGTCGTCAATGTTGAAAAATCGGCGTCACCGGCACTAAAGAAAAAAATAAGCTTTATCAGCATCATACCGGTTATATCGGCAATCTGAAAACAATTAGCTTAGGAAAATTAAGAAAAACCTTTCCTGACCGTATTTTGACTACCGCAGTTAAAGGCATGTTACCGAAAAACCCACTCGGCCGCGCAATGTTCAAAAAATTGAAAGTTTACGCAGGACCACAACACGATCATCAGGCACAACAGCCTAAAGTTTTAGACATTTAAGCGGGAAGACCATGACAGCAGTAGCTCAATATTACGGAACAGGTCGTCGTAAAAGCGCGATAGCAAGAGTCTACGCGACAAAAGGCACCGGTAAAATTACAGTAAATTCAAAAACATTGGAAGACTATTTCGGTCGCAAAACCGACCAAATGGTATCTCGCCAGCCTCTTCAACTCGTTGAGATGGAAGGTACTTTCGATGTTAACGTTATCGTTAAAGGCGGAGGCCCATCAGGGCAAGCCGGCGCAATTCGTCACGGATTGACGCGCGCCTTGATGGAATACGACGAAACACTTCGCCCTGCGTTGAGAAAAGCCGGTTTTGTTACTCGCGATTCGCGCGTAGTAGAACGTAAAAAAGTCGGCTTGCACAAAGCAAGAAAACGTCCTCAATACTCAAAACGTTAATCGTTTATCTCTATTCAAAAAAAAGGCCTGCACTTTTAAAAGTGCGGGCCTTTTTTTTACGTACGTAAAATTATTCTTTACATCGCGGATAGGCTAAAGCTTTATTCAACCGATAGCATTTGGGTTTCAACCCGTACCGTCAAAAAGCTGGTAGTCGATCAAGTCGCACAAGCAGTGGGTAATAAGTACATGAACTTCGTGGGTTCTGATGGTTGAACTCGATTGGACGCGTATCTCTAAATCTCTTTCGTTTAATAATGCCGATATGGCTTCGTTTTTTCCGCCGGTTATTGCAATGATAGAAATGTCTTTGCTCTGTGCGACAGTAATGGCTTTAGCGATATTGGCGGAGTGGTTGCCGTCCGCAAAAGCGACAAGAACATCGCCGCTGATCCCAAGCGAGCGAAGCTGTTTAGCGTAGATTTCTTCATAACCGCCATCGCCGGCAATGGCTGTAAGCGTTGTAGAATCGGCGGTCAGTGCAATCGCAGGCAAAGAAGGGCGGTCGCGTTCGAATTGGTTCAATAAAGAAGAAGAAAGCAACTGAGCGGAACACGCCGAGCGTCCGTTACCGCAAGTGAAAATCTTTCGATCATTCAATAAAGCCGTGACCATTCGTTGCGACGCCACCTCAATAAGTTCGCAGAGTTCCGTTAAAACGTTTTGCTTGGTTTGGATACTGTCGGTAAATTGGTTGATGATACGATTTTCTAAGCTCATGGATGCCAAATAGAATTTAAAATGCGTTTTTAATCCAGTTGATGGTATTGTTACCGGAGATAGCGATAACGTCGAAACGTAACGGCGTGTCTGCGGTCAGCGTTGATAAATAATGCTGTGTTGCGGCGATAATTTTAGCTTGTTTGCTGGGTGTTATACTCTCCGTAGCACTACCGTACACGTTGGATTTACGATAGCGCACTTCAATTACTACCAGAGATTGCCGGTCTCGCATGATCAAATCCAACTCGCCTTGTTTGCAGCGATAATTGCGGGCAACTGGGACAAGTCCCTTGTTGATCAAAAAGTCGAGCGCTTGATCCTCCGCTGTTTTTCCGCGTATTAAATGCGCTGCTTTAGTTTTTATCGAGTCGAACACGTTGTGCGACCTATCGAATACTACGGATTAACAAAGCTTCCGGTTTTGCTAGTTTCTCCGTCCGCCGGGCTGTGTGTAAAACCGATAAGCTCCGGTTGGCCCATGTTGAATTTGGCGCAGACTAGTGCGCGTTTGATTCGATTTCCGTTAGCCATCGTTAAATTACCGGTTGCGCCTGGATACGGGCTTGCAGTTAAGGTCGATAGTTTCGCGCCGAGATGATAGGCATCGATACCCATCGCCAATAGGCGGATATAGGTATTAGGGAATTGGCTCCAGGTTTCTCTCAACGCCGTCATGCTCAGATCGCCGCTATAGGCGGCATCGAATAGCCAAGGCATATCGCAAAACGTAATGCCGTTTAGCGGATTGTCGCCGATTGAATCGACGATACCAGAAAAGATAGTCGGCATCGCATAGACCGATAGATTTCCTGCTTGCTGGAGTTGCAGTTGCGAATTGATAATTCGCCCTTCTTTACTGTAAGCGCTTAAGAACAATACATCCGCATCTTGGCGTTTACGCGGAACGGATTTTGCCGCCGGATAATAACTTAAAACCTTCCGAAATCGATCTTCGCTTTCAGCCACATTCAGCAATTTTTTGATGACAGACGAATAATCGTCCGATTTTGGGTTGTAGCTTTTTTTGGCAAGTATCGAACCGTTTTGATTTTGCCAACTCGACGTAAAATAAGAAACAAGGCGTTTGCTTTGCTCGTTTTCCGGCACAAGTAAAAGCGCTTTCTTATGACCGTCCGATGCCGCTTTTTGAGTGATCTCCGCTACATCGTCCATCGGACTCAAAGCAAATTGATAAAGGTTTTGTTTATTAAGATCGGGAACGTGATTTAACGCGAGGACCGGAATTGTTAACGGCGCGGAGTCGGCAAGTCTTTGTATGCTTTCCTTATTTAACGGGCCGATGACTAATTTTGCGCCTTCGCTGACGGCGTTTCGGTAGACATCGCCGATTTTCGATTTCTCGGTATCGTAGAAACGGAGCACTGGTTTGTTACTGCTATTATCCCGGCTGTGCGCGGCTAAAAAACCGGCTTTTACAGCTTTACCGGCGTCGGTAAACGGCCCAGACTCCGGTAATAAGACAGCGATAGACTTAGGCATTAAACCGGAATCTTCCGGTTTGTTTTCTATATTGGTTAAATAAATATTAGCCGGATGCTGAGAGTTTGCAGCCCGCCAAGCTGACAAAGAAGCATTAAAACTAGCCGGATTTTGATTTCTCGTCGACAGAATTTTGGCAGCAGCGAACCACTCCGGCAATCCGGCAGTTTGATTTTGCGGATTATGAAAAATCGATTCCGGCAATAATCCTAACGACTCTAGGATAAGCGACTGGTTTTTTTTTCGCTCAACGGCTTTCGTTAATAGAGGATCGAGCGCAATTCTAGCCTTTGCACTTTCCAGAAGATTACCGGTCAGCGAATAGGAAAATGCGCTGGACTGATAAAATTTTATTTTATCTCCGATGCTTAATTGGCCAATATCGATAGCTTTCAGTTTATTGGCGGCAAATTCGGCCTCGCCGAAGCTGAGTAAAATTTGAGCATAGAGTAGATTGAATTTTGCCGCCTGCGGTAACTCAACTCAGCCGCATTAATCAAATCCGCTTGTTGTTTTGCCGCGCTGCTTTTACTGCTCAGAACAAGGGACTCGATGGTCGTTAAGCGATTATTATTTTGCTCTACAGTCCAAGCCGACGGCGGTTCTTGGTACAATCCGTAATCGTCGGGCAATTGGGCGCAGTTTGAAAGCATTAACAAACAGGGTAGCAGAACAATTGCGGTTTTGCGGCTCATAGCGTCTTACCTTATGTGGGACAAAAAGTTTATCCAAAATTTGAGGTTGAATGTCAGATCTTTACGGCAAATTATACGTTGTTGCAACGCCAATAGGTAATTTAGCGGATATTAGTTTCAGGGCGCTCGATACCTTACGGCAGGTCGATCTAATTGCTGCCGAAGATACCCGGCATGTCGGTTTATTGTTACAGCATTATGGGATCAATAATAAGGTTGCTTCTTTTCATCAACATAATGAAGATAAAATGGCGGATAATTTGATTCAAAAGCTGCGCGATGGCTTGTCGATAGCCTTGGTCTCCGATGCAGGCACGCCTTTACTGAGCGATCCCGGCATGCCTTTAGTGCGCAGTGCAAAAGAGGCTGGAATCACCGTAGTTCCGATTCCCGGCGCCTGTGCGTTAATCACGGCCTTATCCGCCTCCGGCATAGCGATTAGCCAATTTTCATTTGAAGGGTTTTTACCGCGCACCGCCTCGGCGCGAAAAGCATTTTTCACTGAAAAACTATGCGTTACAACCACCTGGGCTTTTTATGAATCCAGTCACCGAATTCTGTCAACGCTGGAAGATATGCTTTCAGTAATAGAGCCGGACCGCCAAATCGTTATCGCCCGAGAATTAACAAAACTCCACGAAACCATTGTAAAAACAACCTTATCAAAAGCAGTTGAATTGGTAAGGCAAGACGAATACATGCGGAAAGGCGAATTTGTGGTGATCGTAGACGGCGCGGCAAAAATTTCTAAAGAAGCTGCCTTATTAAGCCCGGAACATACCAAAGTTCTGTCAATATTAATGCAGAAATGCACAACCAAAACAGCGGTAGAACTGGCCGTTGAAATTACCGGTGCCAGAAAAAAATTGCTCTATCAGGCTGCGTTGGATTTAGAAAAGGGAGCGTAATCTAATTCACTCCATTGGTGAAAAAATTAAACCTATCAATGTGAATTTTGAGCTATTCGCATAGATATTACGTCGAAGACATCAATGACTTTATCAACCATTACCCCGAGTTTTATTTTCGGGACAAAAAACGGTAAGGCCATCCTAATTGAATCCAAGGGCGATGATCGTGATAATTCCGACTCAGAATTTAAGCTAAAGGTCGGCAAGTTGTGGGAAGCCAAATCAAATCTACTATCGAAGACGCAGCCCTCCATCAATGTGAACAAAGAAAAATGTTTGAGTAAAATTTCGAAGATTCAAATTGCGAAAAACCAAAAATAGGCGAACGGTCAGAAAAAATAGATATATGTAGTGACCCTCATGCTCAATGTTTGCCTGACCAACTAATTGGAGATAGATAAATATTACATGGTATTTATTTGCATAATCCACAAAAATTTTATTTGTCGGCATTGATAATTCTACACGGTGCTGAAAAATGATGTTTTTAGGAATTCCACACACTTTTACGAATACCCATAATTGTCAATCAAGCAGTAATAGAGCGCTTCCTCCACATAACGGACATTGGGTTTCAAAATTCAAGATGAGTGTTGAATTGATATTTTCGGCCAGGAACGGACAGTTACAATTTGTCGGTGAATGTTTGTTAAAAAGCAAGCCCTATCCCCACATTTTGTGGTCAAGCTAAAATGTATAAAGTTCCGCCCAAAAAGGTTCGGCGCAGTCGATAATGAGTAATATGGAGCGCTATTTACCCTAATTCAAGACGGCTGCTTTACAAAATTGATCCTAAAGTTGCCAAATTACAGACCGGAAAACTTTGTGGATGCATCGCAGACTTGTCTCCACTTGACATCATAGTCAAAATTGACGATGATTACCCTTATGACATACCCAGGCGGAAAAGGCAAATGCTACCAGCGGCTAATTAATCTGATGCCGGCTCACACAACCTATATTGAATCTCACTTAGGTGGTGGAGCTGTGCTAAGGAACAAAAGGGCCGCTCAAAACAATTTTGGTATAGATGCAGATGAGTCTGTAATTGCAATTTGGAAGCAACTATATCCGAATTATTGCACTCTTATACACGGTGACGCCGTCTCTTTCCTTGAGACGTTTGATTACCAAGGAGGAGAGTTAGTCTACGCCGATCCACCGTATTTACCCGATTCCCGAAGAAATTCGAAAATTTATCGGCATGAGTATTCGTACCAGGATCACCGCCGACTGCTGGACGTTCTGATTGCTTTGCCTTGCATGGTGATGCTTTCGGGTTACGACAATTCGATGTATGAGCTGCGTCTGGGGAATTGGCGCAAAGCAACGTTTTTATCGAAGACTCACGTGGATGTGCGTACGGAGTGTGTTTGGATGAATTTCCCTACTCCAACTATGCTTCATGACGCTTCATATTTCGGGGAGACGTATCGAGATCGCCAGACGAACAAGCGCCGCCATCAGCGCTTGTTTGACCGATTTGACCGTATGGAACCTGTAGAGCGAGAACACATTTTGCGTGCACTCAATGCACAGTACTTAACCGAATCGAGACCCTCATGAGACAGTCCGCTGCAGTTTTCACAGGCGCTGCCGTAGTGCAAATCGAACTGCCGTCTTCCGATGCCTTTGTGCTACCTGGAATACCTTGGGGGGCAATCGAAGCGTTTCCTACTCCCGCATATTGGACTTATCAAGTCATGGCACGCCGAATCACAGGAATATCGCCACGACACCGGCTAGGAAGTACGCTTGCCGAGGAGGTGGCCGCCTGTCTTTTGGGCGGACACGGAATTCCGGCTAGTGTCGGTCTTGCCGCGTTTCAAAGACTCCAAGCACTAGGGATGTTGGCTAATACTCCAGCCGAATCAGAGATATTTGATGTACTTTCCCATCCGCTTGAAATTGATGGACGTCAGATTCGATACCGCTTTGCTAAACAGAAAGCCCGTTATTTGAGTACAGCATTATCCCGTTTGTCCGCAGATACTCCACCACTAGACAGTGGAAAGGCATTACGCCAATGGCTCATTCAAATACCCGGTATTGGATTCAAAACGGCGTCGTGGGTCGCACGTAACTGGTTAGACGCAGACGATGTTGCAATATTGGATATTCACGTTCTGCGTGCGGGCGCACTAGCGAATTTCTTTGATGAAAACCTAACGGTAGAAAGGAACTATTTAGAGCTAGAGGAACAGTTTATACGTTTTGCCCAGGCTATCGGTTCGCGCCCATCGGAGCTAGATGCAATTATCTGGTTTGAAATGATGTCCGCTCCCCGGACCGTTACTCAATTGATGGGAGGGAGTTTGGCTGGTGTTCGCCCCCGCTCGTCGTCTGACGTTCTTGCGGCTGGTTCATCAAGGGGCGGAGTCGTTCCAACAAAGGCACCGCCGACACCAAACAAACCCGGTTGTTCGAGTAATTGACTCACCCAAGGTTCGCCAGTTACCCCTAAAGGACAAAAACTGAGATCAAGGGCTTCTGCAGCGACGGCTAATATCCCAAGCATTACTCCGGCATCTCTCCATACTACGCTTGCAGAAGCTTCATATTTTGCCGCCGTCATACCTGGTTCCGCCGCAAGGAGGAGCAATGTCGCTGATGGCGCAGCTACTATGTTCTGCATCGAATTCTTCACTATTGTTGCATCTAGTTTACTTGGTGTTTCGTGTAATGCATGCTCCCTAGGATCGTAACGGTACCAACAGTTTTCTTGGGGTAGCAGTACAAGAAGGTGGATGGGATGAATCCCGCCGCCTGATGGACATGGGCGCCGCGACAAAGGAAATCCTAAGTGGGTACTGCCTAATTCTTGAGTACGGCAAGATATCCAAAGTAAAGAACCTAGTGAATCGATGCCAATATCAGAAAAATGGCGTCGTGTGCGACGACGAAGAAGTATATTGATTACAGATGCTTGTCTTTCCTCAGCAGTAATTGTGAGTGGTAATTGAATTAATTTTCCTTTAGGCCAAGTGATAGGAGTATAGCAATTAGGCACTAGACGGGGAAAAGGATTACCCAGGTCTGTCCATTCCGCAATTGAGCTCATAAAGCACCTCAAAATACTTATTACATCCTCGACAGTTTGCACACGCAACGTTTGCTTTATGACAACTGTGTGCCCAGCCCAAGATATTTTTAGGAACGTCTGCGTGTCGAATCAGTTCAGGAGATGTCATATCAATAGCAGGAGCACTAACTGTCATACCTCCTTCTTGGAGAGAGAGTAAGGCGTTCATGCTCTCCAGAAATTGGATAGTGCCATCTTGATGGGACTTATCGGATTTTACAGAACCAATCCAAATCGCTTTGACGCCCAAGGGCAGAGTCTTCATGGCGGCAAAGGTTAACAACATCTGATTTCGATAGGGCCACCAATCGCTGGCAGGAGCATATCCATCGGGAGGTGTACCAGCCATATCTCCCGAGCCCAGAGACCTGCAATCGACACAGATGACATGATGCTCAATACCTAATTTCTCACAGATAACTTTTGACGCAGTTATCTCGGCCTCGGCGGCGAGCTGACCATAATCTATAGTAATGCAATGATCAGGACGTTTCCACCACGCAACAGCCAACGAATCCATTCCACCCGATAATAATAAAGCAGTCCTCATAAGCTACACGCAGTCCAAACCGCTTGGTAGATAGCGCTAACATAGTCATCGCAGATAAGGCATGAGGAACCTTGCATCATTTTTTTGTTTTCCTGCGACTCGTTCTCACAATAAACGATTACAGGTTTAACTTTGGCTCGCGCGTATCCAATTTCATAAATTGTGCCTGAGTCCATGCCGTCACCGATGGCAAAAATGATGTCCGCTTTCTCGATGCCCGCTAAGTCATGCATCACTACTGTAACGTCCTCAACAAACATTAAGATATGATACAATTGGTGTCCATGAGAACGCCAATGAAAATTACACTGATTGAAGAGGATCGAACAGAACTGGAACGCTGGGTGAAGAGCCGGTCTGTTGGGGCTAAACAAAGACTACGGGCTAGAATGGTACTGATGACCGCCGAGGGCTTGTCAACAACGGTCATTATGGCAACGTTGGGGGTCAGCAACCCGACCTTGAACAAGTGGCGGAATCGCTATCTCGAAAGTGGTGTTGAAGGGCTCAAGAAAGGCAAGACCCGCCCGTCGCGGATACCGCCGCTGCCGACTGACAAAGTCCAAGAAGTCCTGGCCTTGACATTGACCGGTAAACCGGCTGCCGCGACGCAGTGGAGTTGCCGGACGATGGCGGAGCAGGTCGGCATTTCCCGGATGGCGGTGCACGGCATCTGGCGGGAGCACAAACTGAAGCCCCATCAAGTGAAGGGCTTTAAGGTTTCGAACGACCCGCTGTTCGCCGAAAAGTTGCGCGATGTCGTGGGCCTTTACCTGGACCCACCGGAGAAGGCCATCGTGTTTTCCGTCGACGAGAAAAGCCAAATCCAGGCGCTAGATCGTAGCCAACCCGGCCTGCCGATGAAGCCGGGAAAATGCGGGACGATGACGCACGATTATAAGCGACATGGCACCACAACTTTGTTTGCGGCACTCGACGTGCAGACCGGAACGGTGATTGGGCAATGCCAGCCCCAGGCACCGCCACGACGAGTTCCTCAAGTTCCTGAAGACAATTGACCGGCGAACCGACAAAACCTTGGCATTGCATTTGATCGTCGACAACTATGCGACGCACAAACATGCCGAAGTAAAGGACTGGCTGGCCCAGCATCCCCGGTTCCACTTACACTTCACGCCAACCTCGGCCTCATGGCTCAACTTAGTCGAGCGTTTCTTCCGGGACATTACCGAGGAACGTATCCGGCGTGGTGTTTTCCACAGTGTTGACGACCTCAAAACAGCGATACAGGAGTATCTCGACCACCGCAATAGCAACCCAAAACCTTACCATTGGACAGCCAAACCAGAGACGATCTTGGCTAAAGTAGACAAAGCTAAAGATATGTTGAGGACGTTACACTACGTCCTCAGCGCTACCGCATCCCACATCGTGATACGGTGAAAATACTTTAAGTCCAAAGTCCATTAGGTCTTTACGCGCTTGCTCAACGATCCAAAGCTGGGCCAGCGTAAAGAAAGGACCAGCCAAATAGACGACCGGACGATGCCCAATTTTGAATGTCTCGGAAGGAACAATTGCTTCCTGCGTGAATGTTTCCAATAGTCTTGGCGTGGCAAAGCCTCTACTTTGACAATAGTATGCCGTCGCTCGTGAGGCAAGGTCCGCACTTTCGGTGGCCGACTTTCCTTCTCCCATCCATCGCAAAGCAAAATGCGCAGCAAAGTTATCCCCGGAACCTATTTTCCATACGGATCGAGATCGGTAGGCTGGGACTAAATCAGTTGACTTACCATCATGAACTACAGCACCCAGTGGACCGCATTTAATGACTACAACTTGAGCATGACCATCAAGAACTAAAGTTTTGGCAATTGAATCAGCTGATGAGTTTACGCCCCCACTCAACAACCAGGCTTCGCGATGATTAAGAATCAGAGCAAGTTCGTCTGCCGTGGACCCGTTTTGATGAAAGGGCTCAGGCTTTGCCGGGCTCTGGGGGTCGTAAACAACTTTCTTGCCGTGAACAACTGCGGAGCCTTCCAGCATACCGAAGCGCAGAATCTTATCAGCTTGTATGTGAAGTGTAGATTGACAACTATCAACGCCATAAGTGTGTGGCGTCGCTAGACCGTGGACGTAATCAAAAATGATGGATTCTGAAATACTTTCCCCAGAGAACTTAAATTCTTCAATGGCTGCTCGAGAAGTTAATACCGGCTCAGTGATGGAATCGTAATAGGTATTTAGTTCGACAAAGACTCCCATTGCCGCTATGGCGGATGCAGCTCTTCCTGCAGAACCGTATACCTCTTGCCACGCTGGTCGCATGCAGCGCTCACGATACACACCACCGGCTACCGCGATTGTATAAGTACTATCTATTGATGAATTCATTGAGCACTGACACTGACACGGATTTGACCGTCGTTTTTATCGGTGACTCTAGCAACATACCGAGTGCCTCCAGCCAAACACTCAAGCAGCCGTCGTATTTTCGGGGAAGCCAATCCACCTGCTACCTTACCCTTATGCAAAACTACAACTACTGTGGTCGTTCCCATTGGTTGTGCCGAAATATCCAACAGATCGCCAACTGCGATGTCCGCAATAACATCAGGCTTAGGGGAGCTAAGCTGTGTGTCAATTACTAATGTATCGCAGCTGTCTTGGCTTTCCCAAAAGCCGCTTCCACCACTGCTTCCACTTGATCCTGTCATATGTTTTCCTCTTAATAGGCTAAAAATCGAAAATTGCTTCGTATATCTGGATTTATGTTTAGGTGTTACAGGATGCTTCTAGACTTTGCGCATGTTGTAGGCAAGAGTAAGCAATCACGAGAGCTGTTTGTTGGATGTCAATTTTTGCATCTCCAATTACATAGTCGGAAAAAGCGTTTATAAATATAGGATAGTAATGATCAAATTGCCATATTCGTATTTATGAGCCCCAAAATATTGGTCAGTCGCATAATAAGTACTGTTAACATTTATCTTAAAGTAGCTGAGAAAGCGCTACTAGGGGCAGCATTTTTGGGCCGGGGATATTGGGTTATGTCGAGCGGAAACGTGACAGATGTGGTAAGGAAAAAGTATTTCGAAGAGCAACAGCCGGACGAACTCGATGATGACTTCAGGGTACTGTAATCGACCCATTGAATCGATCATATCCGGATTTAAGCCGTAATCCGAAGAGCCGGTGGAGAATTCACAAACGACATTTAAGTAGTTGCGCTTCTGTCGTCCTAGGGACGAAAACGACGATACAAACTTGTTAAATGGAAGATAAAATTGAATATCAGTTTTTGGGGTTAAAAAAATTTTCATTATTTATGGCAAAAAATTAAAAATTTTCTCAAATTGTGTTAATTTGGATTTAAGCAGTGACATAATTAATGAAAAAAACCTTTACAATCAATAGTCCGTTTTTCAGTTAATGTGTCATTTTTCAACAACATCTACACATCCAAATTAGTCGCATCTAACGCGTGCTTGACGATAAAGTCTCTGCGGGGTTCAACAACGTCTCCCATTAAGGTTGTAAATATTTCGTCGGCGGCGATAACATCTTCAATTCGCACTTGCAATAATCGTCTATTATTTGAATCCAGCGTGGTTTCCCACAACTGCTCGGGATTCATCTCACCCAATCCTTTATATCTTTGAATATGTTGGCCTTTTTTTGTTTCCTTCATCATCCAGTCAAATGCTTGTTTAAAAGTGCCCACGGAATGCTGCCTTTCTCCCATTTTGATGAATGAATTTTCCGTAAATAAATCCCCTGTATCTTTCGCGTATTGAGCCAGCTTTTGATAGTCTTTACTGTGAAAAAATGAGGATGTTACAAAAAACACTTTGGTTATTCCATGCTGTCTTTTACCGATTTCTGCCGTAAAGTCTTCGCTGGATTTGAATTCCAATTTTATTTCGAACTCCGCTTTTTTAGGGTTGTCTTTTAATCCTTCTTCTAATTTCCCGAACCATTCTCTCAAATGCTGTTCGCTCTGCTTATGCTGATCCGATAAGGGTTCGAGATAGGTTAATTGCTCTATAAATATGTCGTCGTATCGTCTGGATAAACGGTCAATAATACTGGCGACCTGTGTGTAAGCTTTTGCCAATTTCTCTAAACCTTGTCCTTGGATAGGCGGTGTCGTCTCGTCCGTATACAACTGCGTTTTGTCCAATGCCAATTGGATAAGGTACTCGTTCAATTGATTGTCATCTTTGACATAATGTTCTTGCTTGCCTTTTTTTACTTTGTACAGAGGCGGCTGTGCGATATAAATATATCCCTTCTCGACGATTTCGGGTAATTGACGGTAGAAAAAGGTGAGCAATAAGGTTCTGATATGCGAACCGTCGACATCCGCATCGGTCATGATAATGATGCGATGGTAACGCAGCTTTTCGATATTGTATTCGTCCTTGCCTATTCCGCAGCCTAATGCAGTGATTAACGTGCCCACTTCTTCCGATGAAATCATTTTATCGAACCGCGCTTTCTCAACGTTTAGGATTTTACCTTTTAACGGCAATATAGCTTGTGTGCGTCGGTCTCTACCTTGTTTTGCAGAACCGCCTGCAGAATCCCCTTCGACCAAGAAGAGTTCCGATAAGGCCGGATCTTTCTCCTGACAATCCGCTAATTTTCCTGGCAATCCGGCAATGTCCAATGTGGTTTTACGCCGCGTCATTTCTCTTGCTTTTCTTGCGGCTTCTCGCGCCCGCGCTGCATCGATAATTTTACCCACGATGACTTTGGCTACCTGAGGTTTTTCCAGCAAAAACTCTTGTAGTTTTTCGTTCATGGTTGATTCAACTAAGGGCTTCACTTCTGAAGAAACCAACTTGTCTTTTGTTTGCGATGAAAACTTCGGATCCGGCACTTTCACCGATAATACGGCGGTTAAGCCTTCTCTTGCATCATCTCCGGTTGTGGAGACTTTTTCTTTTTTAGCTAAACCGCTGGATTCGATGTATTGATTGACGGTTCTGGTCAATGCGCCTCTAAATCCGGCTAAGTGTGTACCGCCGTCTCGTTGCGGAATATTGTTGGTGTAACAAAATACGTTTTCCTGATAAGAATCGTTCCATTGCATGGCAACTTCTACAGTAACACCTTCTTTTTCTGCAATGAAGTAAAAAACATCTGGAAATAATGGGGTTTTATTTTTGTTGAGATGACTTACAAATGCGCTAATTCCGCCCTCGAATTCGAATACATCGCGTTTATCGGTATTTTCATCTTCCAAAATGATACGAACACCGGAATTCAGAAACGAAAGCTCTCTTAATCGCTTAGCTAGAATATCGTAATGAAATTCTATATTGGTAAAAGTCTCTGCACTGGGTTTAAAGTTGATTAACGTACCCGACCCTTGTGCAGGACCGACTGCCTTCAGCGGTGCTACAGGATTTCCCATCCGATAAGTTTGTTTATAAAGCTGTCCGTTTTTTAAGATTTCCAAGTTTAATTCTTCGGATAATGCATTAACAACCGAAACCCCTACGCCATGCAACCCGCCTGAAACTTTATAAGCGTTGTCATCAAACTTACCGCCTGCGTGAAGTACAGTCATGATGACTTCTGCTGCCGACCGCCCTTCTTCTTCATGAATATCTACCGGTATACCGCGACCATCGTCCGACACCGTCACCGAACCGTTCGCATGTAAAATAACTTTAACTTCTTTGCAATATCCGGCTAATGCTTCATCTATCGAATTATCGACAACCTCAAACACCATATGGTGTAACCCTGAACCGTCGTCAGTATCTCCGATATACATTCCAGGACGTTTTCTAACGGCATCTAAGCCTTTAAGTACTTGAATATTCGTACTGTCGTATTGATTGATGTTTTTAACGCTCGACTCCTTATCTTCCGGTTTATCGTTAGTCTCATCGTTGTTATTGTTCATCCGAATTTTGTCCTCATTTATATAGATGTTCCATGTGAAACATATTTTGATTCAATTTCGCCGTGTTCCACGTGGAACAATTTATAATTATCAATAAAACTTAAATCGCCAAAATCATTTAACTCAGTCGTTGTGATAAAAGCTTGGCATTGAATTTGAGATAAATATTGTAATACCTTCAAACGATTCTCTCTATCGAGTTCAGCTGCTAAATCATCGATTAAGATACATCCAAAATCTTTACGTTCTTTCAATATCAATTCAACTTGAGCCAACTTTAAGCACAGGATAAGAAGCTTTAATTGACCTCTTGACACAACATCTTTCGCAAATTTTTTCTTAATTAAAAAATGAAAATCGCCTCGATGCGGACCGCTATGAGTAAAACCGTAACGCAGATCTTTTTCCAGATTATCGTTAAGGTCTTGTCGTAGGCCTTTATCCATTGACCAACCGGACATTAAAGTTATATCGAAATCGTCAAAATTAAGAAAATAGTTAATCGATTTGTTTAGAACTTTTTTCAGTGCTGTTAAATATTCAGATCTCGATTCATTAACTATTGTACCGTAATTAACGAGTTCATTATTCCAAACGTTAAGCTGATTAATCGATTTCAACTTTAATAAAGCATTCCGTTGTAATAAGGCTTGCTTATATTTACGCCATGAATCCAAAAAACGTTCATCATGATTAAAAATCCCCCAATCTAAAAATTCTCGGCGTATTTTAGAACTGGCGTCTAGTAGCTCAAAACTTTTTGGATGAATTATTTGTAAAGGCAAACCGTAAGCAAGGCTGATCCGTTTTTGGTTCTGTAGATGGTTTATCCGAATCTCGGTTTCATTACCGTCCATTCGGATTCCCATGTGAATGGTACGTTGTTTATCTTTTAAAATATCGGCAGAAACAATCAAATCAGGTTGATTAAAAGATATGACAGGTTTTATCGAAGAAGATCGGAAGGATTTAGCACGACCCAATAAAAAAATTGCCTCGATTAAGGCGCTTTTACCGCTACCATTTTTGCCGTAGATAAAATTAAACGTTGTCGCAGGTAAAATCGATTGCTCTCGGATATTTCTTACATTGTAAATATCCAAGCGTTTTAAACTCATGATTTACTAAATACGCATGGGCATTACGATGAACCGATATTCGGATTGCGTTGATTCGTCTATGAAACACGTACTGACATTTTTAGCAACGGTGAATACAACCGTATCGGAATCGATGCTCGATAAAGCATCGAGAATATATTGAGCATTGAAAGCAATCGATAGTTGTTCTCCGCTATAGTCAATCGATACTTCTTCTTCTCCTTCGTCGTGTTCCGGATTATGCGTACTAATTTTGATATTTCCTGGGAGTATATCGAGCGTGACCCCTTTGAATTTCTCGTTCGCTAAAACTGCGACGCGCGTTAACGAATCTTTCAGTTGCTGTTTTTGAACGGGAATTGGATCAAAGAAAGGCTGTTGGAAAACTTTACTAAAATCCGGATATTTTGCATCTACGAGTTTGGCGGAGAAAATTAAATTGTTAATGGCAATTTTTATATTGTTGTTAGAAAACAAAATATTTAGATCAATATCCGGATTATCCAATAAACGGTAAAGTTCCAGCACGCCTTTTCTCGGCAAAATAATTCTGGACTCATATCCAGTCGGTTGTTCGAGAGAATCCTCGTAAATTGATAAACGATGCCCGTCTGAAGCAACTAGTTTAATTTTCGAATTTGAAATATTCATCATTAAACCGTTTAAATAATAACGGACATCCTGATTTGCCATACAGAAAGTTGTTTTTTCCAAGGCTTTTTTAAACTTTCCAGAATTGATCGAAAATTGTTTATCCATCTCCGATTCAGCGAATTCCGGATAATGTTCGGAAGGTAAGCAACTTAAAGAAAACCGACTGCGGCTAGATTGGATTTTTAATTTATCGCCGGACTGTTCTATTTGAATATCGGCTTTAGCAGGTAATAAGCGGCAAAGGTCGAGTAATTTTCTTGCTGGAACGGTTATGGAACCGGGGATAATTTGTTCGATTTCAATTTTAGACACGAGCTGAATTTCAAGATCAGTACCCGTTAAAGTCAAATAGTTATCTTTAGCTAACATAAGTACGTTTGCTAATACAGGCATGGTTTGTCTTTTTTCAATAACCCCGACGATTTGCTGTAACGGAGTCAATAAGGTTTCCCTATTAATAATTAGTTTCATATTCTTTAGTTTATTATTACTAGTCAGCTTAAAACTGTGTGTATCTTTATTTATATTATATTTTTCAATATGTTATTGTAAAATAAATTTGTTATTAACGCTATTTTAAACCTGTTGATAACAAAGCAGTCGAAAATCCAATTCAAGTTATCAACAGGTTATACCTATTAATGTGACAAAGTTCTCAACAAGTTAAAATAATCTTCAGCCACTTTACTGTCCGTTACTTTAAGATCTTTAATTCTATTGCAAGCGTTAATGACTGTTGTGTGGTCTCTTCCACCGAAGGCATTGCCGATATCGGGTAAACTTAACGAAGTCAATTCTCTGGCTAACGACATCGCGATTTGCCGAGGCCGTGTAACTGCTTGCCTTCTTGTTTTTGCCGATAGATCACTCACACGAATTTTGTAATATTCGGCGACAGTTTTTTGAATATTATTAATATCGACTAATTTATCGCGCATCGAAATTAAGTCGTGTAGGGCTTCTTTAGTAAATTCTATGTTTATTTCTTTACCGGTAAACTGAGCGTTTGCGATTAATCTTCGTAAAGCACCTTCAAGGTCGCGAACATTGGATGGAATTCTTTTCGCGATAAATACAGCAACGTCTTGATGGAGATCGACGTTAACCATCGCGGCCTTTTTCATTAAAATTGCAGCTCTAGTTTCCATGTCAGGCGGCTCAATGGTTACAGGTAAGCCGCTACTGAACCTTGATTTTAACCGTTCGGCAAGATTAGCGATTTCCTTAGGATATTTATCCGAAGTAAGAACAACTTGATGTTTCTTTTCAAGTAACGTATTAAACGTATGGAAAAACTCTTCCTGAGATCGTTCTTTACTTGCGAAAAACTGGATATCGTCAATCAGTAGAACATCCAGACTACGGTAATATTCTTTAAAGACGTCGATCGTATTTTGCTGTAATGCTTTAACCATGTCCTGAACAAATTTTTCCGAATGCACGTAAACAATGTTCATGGTAGGTTTCTTTTCTAAAAGGGCATTTCCAATGGCATGCATTAAGTGGGTTTTTCCTAAACCGGAACTTCCGTAAATTAGAAGCGGGTTATAGGCTCTACCGACATTTTCTGAAACCTGTAAAGAAGCGGCTTTTGCTAGTTGATTCGATTTACCTTCAACAAAATTATCGAAGGTATAGGATTTATTCAAAAAGCTCGGTCCTATTTTTTTTAATTCAGTCTTTTTTACCGTCTTCGTATACGCCGGTAGGGGAGACGCCTTTGAGCCGATTTCCAAAACCAAATCTAAAGAATCGTTTGAAAACTCATTAATGAGTTCTTCAATTTTTTGGAAAAATCGTTCTTTAACCCAATCCATTACGAAACGGTTTGGGGCAAGTAGCTTTAGTTGACCGTCGATTTCGATTGCCTGAAGCGGTCGAATCCAGGTGTTGAATTCCGAACTGGAAATTTCGTGTTCCAGTTTGTTCAAGCAATTATTCCAAACAAAACTCATTCGCAGGGGGATTATGGTTATTTTAGTTTGACAGGAAGGACTTGAAAGGTACTATACAGGATAAAGTAAGAGGCTCACAGAATTGACATATCTAAACATATAATTTATGATCCTAAGGCTTTTTTATCCGTTTTTATTGATTATTACCAATCAGGCCAATTAAATGAAAAGAACTTATCAACCCAGTAAAATTAAACGTGTAAGAACTCACGGTTTTCGTGCTCGCATGGCAACTGTCGGCGGTCGCAAAGTACTGAATGCCCGTCGTGCAAAAGGTCGAGTAAAACTGATTGTTGTGTGAATGAACTAAAGTTTGATTTTCCACCGGCATTAAGACTTAAAAAGGCAGCGGAGTTTAAAAAAGTTTTTACTAATCCGGTTAAATCAACCGATAAGTATTTTACGATTTTAGCCACACAGACATCATTCGGTCACCCGAGAATAGGTCTGGCAATTGCCAAAAAAATTATAAGAAAGGCAGTGCACAGAAATGTGATTAAAAGAACTGTCAGGGAAAGTTTCAGATTAGAGCGGCAAATAATGGGTAGTATCGACATTGTCGTATTGGCGCGTAAAGATGCAATTGATGCACCCATTGACGTGTTGAGGAAATCGTTAAGTAAGCATTGGCTTAAGTTGGTGACGAAATGCGTTCCTTGTTGATAGCGACTATACGGTTTTATAAATATTTTATCAGCCCTGTTCTTGGCAACAATTGCCGTTTCTATCCGAGTTGTTCGACATACGCTGTGGAATCGCTTCAATTACATGGTGTGATTAAAGGTTCCTATCTAACATCTAAAAGATTGTTGAAGTGCCATCCGTTTCACGAAGGTGGCATCGACCCAGTTCCAGAAAAATTTGGTAATAATAAGAATGGATAATATACGCTTTGTACTCATCGTCGCATTTGCAATGATTCTTTTGCTTTTGTGGCAAGCTTGGCAAATTGACTACGGTCCGAAGCCTGCCGTTGCGCAAATTGAAAATCCTGCGACAACAGATGTAAAGGAAGATCTTCCAGCCGATGCAAAATTGTCCGATCAAACGCAATCTTCAAGCCAACAGAAAGACCCTGTCGCATTGCCTGCAACAACATCCGCAGCGATAATTACTGTTAAGACGGATGTGCTTGCACTTGAAATCGACCTGCAAGGCGGCACGATTCAAAACTTAGATCTAATCGATTACCCGGTTGAAAAAGACAATACAGTCGTCAACAAATTAAGAACGCTTGTCGGATTAAAACCAGCGGAAAAAAATCGTAATCCGGTAAGACTATTTAATAGTAGCCCGGAAAAGATGTTTCTTGCTCAAAGCGGATTAATTCCTGTGAGCGGTTCTTCACCCGCTTCAGACCACCATTCGGTATTTAACAGTCAAAATTCGAGTTACGAGCTAAGTGAAGGACAAGATTCTATAACCGTTCCGTTAACATGGACCGATAGTAATGGGTTGGAAATAACTAAATCCTTTACATTCAAACGCGGAAGCTACGAAATTACATTAAGCCAAAATATCAAAAACAACTCAGGAAAAGACTGGTCAGGAAGGCAGTATAGCCAATTGCTGCGAGTGCCTTTCCAGGAAAACCAAGGCAATATGCTAACGTCAGGCATGAGAGCGTATGACGGTGGCGTCATCTATACTCAAAAAGATAAATACCAGAAGATAAACTTCGACGACATGGTCGATGAAAATCTGGATGTTGTAACTCAGGGCGGCTGGACAGCCATGATTCAACATTATTTTGCGTCTGCTTGGATTCCGCCTGCGGATCAAGAAAATCACTTCTATACCAAACATCTTAAAGATGAAAGATACGTCATCGGTTCTTATTCGCCGACTGTAACGGTAGCCAATAATTCCGAGACGCAGTTGGTTTCTCGGTTATTTTCAGGTCCTAAGATTCAACCGGTGATGGAAAAAATCGCTCCGGGGCTAGAATTAACCGTGGATTACAGTGTATTAACTTTTATAGGTAAACCTATTTACTGGTTGCTGAATAAGATTCATGGCTTTACCCTGAATTGGGGGTTTGCGATTATCGGAGTGACACTGTGCATCAAACTTCTCATGTTTCCGTTAACACAAGCTAGTTTTATCTCGATGGCCAAGATGAGGAAAATTCAGCCTCGTCTAAAGGAACTACAAGAACGTTTTGCGGATGACAGGCAGCGTTTTAACACAGAGATGATGGCCTTATATAAAAAAGAAAAGGTCAATCCGTTGGGTGGGTGTTTACCTATTTTGATTCAAATACCCGTATTCATGTCTTTGTACTGGGTATTGGGTGAAACCGTTGAATTCCGGCAAGCGCCGTTTATGTTATGGATACAAGATTTATCGGTTATGGATCCTTTCTTGGTGCTGCCTTTGGTCATGGGTGTAACCATGAAAATTCAGCAGGGACTAAATCCGCCGCCAATCGATCCGGTCCAGGCAAAAATATTGAAAATGTTTCCTGTTGTCTTTACGGTATTCTTCCTGTTTTTCCCTGCAGGTCTGGTTTTGTACTGGGTAGTTAACAACACCTTATCAATCATTCAGCAAACCTACATCACCAAAAAAATCAATGCACAAGCTTAACGCTTAATTTGAACATTGACGATAACGACACTATTGCTGCAATTGCGACGCCGCCTGGTAACGGCGGCGTCGGTATAATTAGAATTTCGGGCGATTTAGTTACAAGAATCGCCGAACAACTTTTTAAAAAACAAGTTATCCCCAGATCGGCCATCTTCACGTCTTTTTTGGCTGAAGATAATTCCGTGATCGATTCCGGAATTGCACTCTACTTCCCTGCTCCCGCTTCCTACACCGGCGATGATGTCTTAGAACTTCAAGCGCACGGCGGAGCTGTCGTCATGAATATGTTACTAAAGCGAGTACTCTCACTTGGAGCGCGATTAGCGAGACCCGGCGAATTCACCGAACGGGCATTTCTAAATAACAAACTTGACTTAGCACAGGCTGAAGCCATAGCCGACCTTATCGAAAGCAGTACCGAACAGTCGGTGCGTTCAGCACAACGCTCAATGCAGGGTGTATTCTCAGAGCAAATTAATTTTCTCATAACCGAACTTACCGAACTGAGGATATATATTGAAGCGGCGATCGATTTTGTTGACGAAGAAATCGAATTCCTGACCGACGGCATTGTTGAAAATCGTCTGATAAAACTATTGCAAAGACTCGAAGAAATCCAACGAACCGCTCATCAAGGCCGCTTATTACGCGACGGTATGACCATTGTTCTCGCAGGGAAACCGAATGCAGGGAAGTCTAGTTTGCTGAACGCCTTAGCCGGACATGAAGCAGCAATTGTTACCGATATTGCCGGAACGACGCGGGATGTATTAAAAGAACGTATTCAAATAGACGGCATGCCGCTGCACATCATCGACACAGCAGGATTAAGAGAAAGCGCAAATAGAGTTGAGCAGGAAGGTATCAGAAGAGCGCAGGAAGAAATCAGGAAAGCCGATAAAGTATTGCTACTAATTGATATAAGGGATTCGGATACCCAACTGCTAGATTCGTACATTCCTGAAGGTATGGATATAACAACGATAAAAAATAAAATCGATTTACTAAATAAAGAACCCGAAATTAAAAATACGGAATCGGGAACACAAATCTATCTTTCCGTAAAAACGGGTGCAGGTATGAATTTATTGATTCAACATCTTAAAGAAAGTGTTGGTTATAACAATACCGGTGAAAATATTTTTATAGCAAGAACCCGTCATCTTGAAGCACTAAAAAAAGGACATGAGTTCGTACAGAACGCGTTAATCCAATTGCAAACGAATTTAGCAAGTGAGCTGGTAGCCGAGGAATTACGCTTAGCTCAGCAAGCACTTGCAGAAATTACCGGTGAATTCACATCGGATGATCTACTTGGAAAGATATTCTCCAGTTTTTGCATCGGAAAATAAAAATCTCAAGCGAACGCTAAGGTGTTAATGGCGTTCGTACCCTCAGCAACTGTGTTAACTGACCGCAGCAATCGAAAAGAAATTGCATGCAAAAAAGAGGAGTGCATAGACAGATCGAGTGTAACGGTATCCGGGCATAGGTTATCTGAAAAACGACGTCCTACTACGATGCAACTACCTTAAAGGTTAATTGGGCGATGCTATGCACGCCATCCTGTGCGGCATAGGCCACAACATCCGCTCGATCTTCCAGAAATACCGGATTTTTTTGCCTTGGTTATGCAGGACTTTGTCAGGTTGTTGCCAATAAAAATCAACCCTTTCGCAACAATGGCAACCTAACAGGAAATCCTTTTTGAAAACGCGATTTTCAGGGACGACTAAATATTTTTGCTCTTATAAGTATTGTTACGAATAGCATCTGCTTTGAAATCTCCTGATAATTTACAAAAGCTCAATGGTTTATTAGAAATAAATCATACGGATAAGCTCTAGGGGCTTGCGGGCAGGTAAGAAGGCGAATTATGAAATTATCAATAATCGCGGAATTGGACCGGCTTAAAGGATTACGGCGGATAGGAATCCACATTTCATTGAGTTTTTTCAATAAAACTTGAGCATGGATCGACAGCCATGTTTCTACACTTGCTATCAAAATAATTGAGCATTTTATAGGAGTAAAATATGGCAGATCCTTTATTCAACACACCTATCACCAATCCTTTCGACTTGATTGATGTTGGGTCCGATGCCAGTCCAAGTTTTGTCGATGTAGACGGCGATGGCGATTTAGATGTCTTTATCGGAAACGGTTCGGGAAATACTTCGTTTTTCCGTAACAACGGAACTGTAAATGAAGCCTCTTTCGTTCAAGAAAGCAGCAACTTCGGATTAACCGATGTCGGCGGATTTAGTAAAATTAACTTTGCCGATATAGACGGCGACGGTGACCAAGATGCCTTTATTGGAAACGGTGCGGGTAATACTCAATTCTTCCGCAATACCGGTACAGATGTAGCGCCAAGTTTCGTTAACGAAGCCACCAACTTTGGTTTAAGCGACGTGGGGAGTTTTGCCAGCCCTACCTTTGCCGACATCGACGGCGACGGTGATCTGGATGCATTTGTTGGAGAACGCTTTGGTAACACACAGTTTTTCCGCAATACCGGCACAGCTACAACCCCTAATTTTGTAAGCGAACAAAATACTTTTGGGCTTACCGATATTGGCGCTTTTGCCACCCCTTCATTCGTTGATGTGGACAAGGATGGGGATTTGGATGCCTTTGTCGGCCAAAGCGGCGGGAATATCTTGTTTTTTCGTAATACCGGAACGGTAACGACGCCTAATTTTGTCAACGAAGAAACCAGTCTTGGTTTAGGAAATAACGGTTACTTTAGTGCGCCCAGTTTTGCCGATATCGACGGCGATGGAGATATGGACGCATTTATCGGAAATAATGACGGTAACATCTTATATTATTTGAATAATATAAATCCGGACTTGGTTGCCCCAAGCCTAATCAGTTATAACGATACCCGATTCGACGATAATTTTGCCGCCGTTAACGGCGTATTATCTGCTACGGATGCGGACGGCGATACATTAAGTTATGGGATCGTCGGCGGGCTTGATATGGGAGACCGCACGGTCAGCTTAAATAACACATTAGGCACATTGACCGTTAATAAGGCGACCGGCGACTATAACTTTGTTGCGACAGACAGCGAAATTGAAGCTTTATCAACCGACACGAGCATTAATTTTATCGTAACGGTGAGCGATAATGCGGCTACAGTTAACCAAACCTTAACACTAAACATCACCCAAAGCGGCGTGACCGAAACCAACGGCAACGATGTGTTAACGGGTACGGCGGGTAACGACAGTTTCGACGGCTTGGCCGGGAACGATAGAATTAACGGACTGGGCGGCGCAGACACCATGCGCGGGGGGCTGGGCAACGACATCTACGTGGTTGAGGACGCTGGCGATAAAGTCATCGAAACCTCGGCCTTAACAACCGAAATCGACAGAGTAACCAGTACGGTGAGTTACGTCTTAACCGCAAATGTAGAAAATCTAACCCTAATAAGAACCAACGCAATCAACGGCACCGGCAACCAACTCAAAAACGTCATCATCGGAAACGACGCGGCCAATTTGTTGAATGGCGGCGGCGGCGTCGATAGCATGACCGGCGGCTTAGGCAACGACAACTACATCGTCGATAACATCGGCGACAAAGTCATCGAAACCTCAGCCTTGGTCGCAGAACTAGACAAAGTGACGAGCAGCGTCACCTACACCTTAACCGCGAATGTGGAAAACCTCAGCCTTAGCGGACTAAACGCCATCAACGGCACCGGAAACACATTAAACAACGTCATCATCGGCAACAGCGCAGCCAATACCTTAAACGGCGGAGCCGGGGCCGACAGCATGACCGGCGGCCTGGGAAATGACGCCTATATCGTCGAAAACATCGGCGATAATGTGATCGAAACGTCGGCATTGACAACCGAAATCGACCGGGTAGTAAGCACGATCAGTTATACCTTAAAAGCCAACGTGGAAAACCTGATATTAAGCGGTGTAGACAACCTAAACGGCAAGGGCAATACTTTAAACAACATCCTGATCGGCAACAGCGGGAATAACATCCTAAACGGCTTGGAAGGTATCGACATAATGACCGGCGGCTTAGGCAAAGACCTCTTTAGGCTGACGACGCTCACCCGAGACAGAATAACCGACTTTAATGTAGCCGACGACACGATCCAGCTCGAAAACGGCATCTTTACCCAACTCACGACAACGGGCGTATTATCGGTCAACAACTTCAAAATCGGCGTAGCAACCGATGCCGACGATTTCATCCTCTATAACAGTGTAAACGGCGTACTCACTTACGACAGCAACGGCAACGGCGCGGGCGGTGCAACCCAGATTGCTGTGTTGGGAATCGGTTTAGCGTTAACCAATGCCGATTTCGGGGTGATTTAAGTTATTATTGATACGGCCTTTTAAAGACTGAAACGTTCGCGCTAAGCCAGTCGAAGCACCTGCCGATTTTCGACTGGCGAATGAGAGTTTAAAACTTCAGAGGGCCGAAATTATAAGATACTTAAACATTTCATTTTTCAGATTTAGTCTCGGTAGAGACGTAAATTATTGCGTGTCTACCGAAGAAAAAGAAATTTCTATAGTGTAAAAAATATCTTTTCCCATAATAGTTCAGTACCTTCAATTAAAACTGATCTATCGAGTTACAAATAACTCAAGTCAAGCAGTGTGATATAGCAGCCTGTTAAGTAAAACTAATGCTTTATTTTCTGAAAATAAAAATAATCGAATTGAGATACCGGTCAACATTTATTTTTTTGTAGGTATTGTTTCAAGCAGTAAACTCTACAATAATTAACTGAGGATTAGCGTTAATATGATCGCCTGTAAATTGCATACATATTTTGATTTTTAATAAACTACAACACAATATTTCCAATACATACTGAGGAAAAACAATGGCAGACTCCGAGTTTAATGCGGCATTCGTAATTAACCCCTTCGGTTTCCAATCCACTCCATATGCTCAATCGCCAACTTTTGCAGATATCGATGGCGATGGAGATTTAGACGCATTTATTGGTAACTACGATGGCAAAACTCAGTTTTACCGCAATAATGGAACGGCTACAAAGCCGAATTTTGTAAAGCAAGCCAATAACTTTGGTTTAATCGATGTTGGAAGATATTCCAGTCCAAGTTTCGTAGATATCGACGACGATGGCGATTTGGATGCATTTGTAGGTAACAGTTCCGGTCAAACTTTATTTTTTAGAAATACAGGAACAATATCTAAACCGAGTTTTACCGCAGAAAATAACAATTTCGGAATTGAAACTTTTAGTCGTGATGTAACGGTTGATTTTGCCGATATCGATGGGGATGGTGATCAAGATGCCTTTGTTAGCTCCTTCAACGTAATTAGAAGTTATCAAAATACCGGAACCAGCACTACGCCACATTTTGTTCTTGACCCTAATAATTTTGGAATTAGTCTTCCCAAAGACTTTTTCAAATTTACGCTGGTCGATATCGATAATGATGGCGATACCGATGCTATTACAGTAAATCTAAATGGTCACATCGATCTTATACGTAATACTGGAACAAAAACGGCGCCGAATTTTGTACTTGGGCCATTTAATGAAGATGATTTAGCTATTAACGGTGGCTTCATCAACCGTATAAGTTTTGCCGATATCGATGGCGATAAAGATTTGGATTTATTTGTAGGAGACGAATTCGGTCAAATTACTTTTAATTTGGGAAATGCTCAACCAACCTTAACTGCATTTAATGGACCGGTTGCTAGCGGCGAAGAGGACCCGAAAACTCCGCTCAAAATCACATTTGAACAATTATTGAGTCAAAGTGATGCAGTCGATAGTGATGGAGTTATTACGGGCTTTTCTATTTTCAGCAAAATCGGCAGTCCGATTAAAATTTACGATAGCATTACTAACCAAATTTCAACTAGCAATGTAATTGATGCTACGCATTATGCATTGTGGACGCCGCCGGTTAATGTCAACGGTCTAGTTGATGCTTTTAGCATCGCCGCGGTTGACAACGAGGGCGGACGTTCCGCTTACTTAGATAACTTTGTTATCGGTCAAGTTAATTTAGCTCCTACCAATGACGCCCCGATTTTTTTTGGTGTTAGTTGGCTTTACATTGACACACCTTTCGATGATGTATTTGCGCCTTGGAGAGATAAATTAAGTGCAAGCGATATCGATGGTGATAAATTAACCTTCGGAATCGTAGATGGCATCGATAATGGCAATGGCACGGTAAGTAAAGTAGATCAGTATGGTGTTCTTACTGTAAATAAAAGCACCGGAGCTTTTAGCTTACTTCCTAACGATTTAGCCATTGAAAGCTTGACCGATATTGCTAGTTTTGGTTTTACAGTGACCGTTTCCGATGGGTCGATAACCGTAAGCCAGCCTTTTGGAGTGACAATATTTCAAGAGGGGGATATTTTCACTGAGTTTGATACTGAAACAAACGGAGACGATACGCTAATTGGCACTTCAGGCGACGATAGGTTTATCGGGCTTGCCGGAAATGATGTCATTAATGGTTTGCAAGGAAATGATGTTCTTATTGGCGACCTTGGCAATGATGTACTTGACGGCGGCGCTGACAGAGATTGGGCGTCTTATTCGACAGCGACGGGACCGGTATCGGTTAATTTGGGTATAGTCGGACCACAAGACACTGAAAATGCGGGACTTGACACGCTTATCAGTATTGAGAACCTGATAGGAAGTAATTTCGATGACATTTTGATTGGCAATGACAGCGATAATGTCCTCATCGGCGGCTTAGGCAATGATATTTTGATTGGCGGCGGTGGGATTGACACGGCATCATTCAGTACATCTAAAGCAGCAGTGCAAGTCAGCTTAGCAATCACATCCCAACAAAATACTATTGCTGCTGGAGTGGACACCCTCAGAAATATCGAAAATCTCATCGGCAGCCGATTTAACGATACGTTGGCGGGAAATGCAGGAGCCAATTCGCTTATAGGCGGTCTGGGTAACGATAACTTAGATGGAAAAGACGGTAGCGATACCGCTTCCTATAGAACCGCTACAGCAGGTGTAACGGTCAATTTAGCCACTACGGGGCAACAAAACACCGTAAACGCGGGGTTGGATACCCTCAGCAATATTGAAAATCTCGAAGGAAGTCATTTCGACGACATTTTAAACGGTAATGCTTCTGATAATAGCCTTATCGGCGGCTTGGGAAATGATATTCTCGAGGGTGACCAAGGTAACGATTTTCTTGACGGAGGCCTCGGTATTGATGCTGCTTCCTATGTTTCATCCTCAGCGGGTGTTACGGTGAATTTGGGGATTGCCGGTCAACAAAACACTTTCGGTGCCGGTGTAGATACGCTTAAGAATATTGAAAACCTTATCGGCAGTCATTTAAACGATACGTTGATTGGGACTTCCGCCGCCAATTCGCTCATTGGCGGTTTAGGGGATGATGTCCTTATTAACGGCACGGCATCGTACATTACGTCTGATACAGGTGTTAGAGTCAATTTAAGTCTCTCAGTAAAGCAAAATACGATCGGCGCGGGATTCGACATGCTGGCGGGTATTACCGCCGTGATGGGTAGCAACTTTAACGATACCCTCATCGGGAGTTCACAAGAAAGCGTGCTCATCGGCGGCTTAGGCAACGACACCCTTGTCCGGGGCACGGCCTCTTATATTTCTGCTACAGCAGGTGTTTCAGTCAATTTATCGATTTCCGGCCAACAAAATACCATCAGTGCGGGGTTCGATACGCTTATCAATATAAACAATCTTATCGGTAGTGACTTCAATGACAACTTAATCGGTAATTCCGGAAATAATGTCTTTATCGGTGGAGCGGGCAATGATTTTATAAACGGAGGCGAGGGTAACGATTGGATATCCTTTACTAATTTAGTCAACTCGGTTTCTGTTGCGTTGGGCGACTTTGGCGGCTCAGCATTTTCCAGCACTACCGGTAACGATAGTCTGGTGAATATCGAAAATATAATTGGCAGCGACTTTGGTGATTTCTTAACTGGAAATTCAAAAAGCAATAATTTCATCGGTGGTAAAGGAAATGATCAGATAAACGGAAGGGACGGAAACGATACGGCAGATTATTCAACCGCGAAAACCGGCGTTAAAGTTAACTTAGGTATTGAAACGCAGCAAAATACGCTAGGTGCCGGACTCGACACACTGATAAGTATTGAAAACATCAAAGGCAGCGATTTTAACGATAGTTTGAACGGAAATACCCTAACCAACCTTTTCGTTGGCGGTTTAGGCGATGATGTCATAGACGGCAAGGAAGGCCGCGATACCGCCTCGTTTTATTCGGCCAAGACTGGAGTGAACGTTAACTTAGGTATTACCGGTCAGCAAAATACTGAAGGCGCAGGGAAAGATACCTTAATCAGTATTGAAAACCTTGTAGGTAGTCAATTTAACGATACCTTAATTGGAAATGCAGAACGTAATGTTATTGAAGGTAATTTAGGAAATGATTTTATTGACGGAGGAGATGGTATTGACTGGGCTTCTTATAGATCAGCTCTAGCCGGGGTTACCGTCAATCTGGGAGTCCTTAACCAACAGAATACTGTTAATGCTGGCTTGGATACCTTGAAAAATATCGAAAACCTTATAGGCAGTCAATACGATGATACTTTAACGGGAAATGCTGCTTCCAATGTCTTTATTGGCGGTCTAGGTAACGACTTAATTAATGGGGGAGATGGGATTGATACAGCTTCCTATATCACTGCGACAACGGGTGTTACTGTTGATTTATCCAAGGCCGTCCAGCAAAACACGATCAGCGCCGGACTTGATACCTTGAGCAATATCGAAAATCTTATCGGTAGTGATTTCAATGACACTTTGATTGGGAATAATAATGACAATGTCTTTATAGGCGGATTAGGTAGGGACAAAGTTTTGGGTGGCGGTGGTTTCGATACATTAAGTTATTCAAGGTCGGAAAACTCCATACTTGTATTTTTAAATCAAGGATTAATTAGTGTAAATAAATCGGGAGACTTTGACAGTTTAACAAGCATAGAGAATATAGTGGGTACTGATTTTAATGATAGGTTCATTATGAATAATACCGATGATAATGTTATCAATGGCGGAGATGGCTTCGATACTATTTCTTTTGATGATATTTTTCCAGAAACAGGATTAGTCGGTGTAACGATAAATTTGAGCATCACTGGCAAACAAAATACTATCAGTGCTGGATTTGATACTTTTATAAATATTGAAAATTTAATTGGTACTTCTGTTCATGATAATTTAACTGGAAATAGTAAAGACAACTTGCTTGTCGGCGGCACAGGCATAAATATTCTCAATGGTGCGGGCGGCATCGACACTGTTTCCTATGCTGGATTTTCTTTTTCTCCAGATGAAATAGGTATTACTGTTAATTTAGGGATCGATGGACCTCAAGATATTCAGAATTTTGCTCGTGATACGTTAATAAGCATTGAGAACCTTATTGGTGGCGATGGTCAAGATACTTTAATTGGAAATAATCAAGCAAATGTAATTCAAGGTGTTTTTGGCAGCGATGAAATTATTGGTAAAGCAGGAAACGACTTGTTAACAGGTGGGGGCGGAAACGATATTTTTGTTTTCGATAATGCTGTAAACGCAGATACAAACAATGACATTATTAATGATTTTGGTTCATTGGTTGACAAAATAAGACTAGATAATTCAATTTTTACTCAATTAACGTCAACTGGAACATTGTCTGCTGAAAACTTTGTTTCCCGTGCTGACGCCAAGGCATTAGATAGCAATGATTACCTCTTGTACGACACAGACAACGGTAGCTTGTATTACGACGCTGATGGAAATGGCGCAGGTGCTAAAATCGAGTTTGTGAGTTTAACTGGAATTCCTAGTTTAACAGCGGGTGACATCGTTATCGTTTAGCTTTTTGAGCCTAATTTTTGATTAGGTTATATCCTACATACTAAAATTAGTCAGCGTTCTTTTGCGTTTGTTGAATTAAAGCCCAGTTTACATGCTCCCGCACCATTTCAGACGGATGCGGGAGCTTTGCTTTTAGGGCTTCAATAATGGTCTCCGACTTCGGCGCATTACCTAAAGCTACGGCGATATTCCTCAGCCAGCGCTCATAGCCGATTCGGCGGATCGCCGAACCTTCGGTTTTGGTTAAAAAATCTTGTTCGGTCCAGGCAAATACTTCCAACAATTCTTGCGAATTCAGCCGATGGCGCGGATGAAAATCCTTTTCATCGGTTAATTTGGCGAAGCGGTTCCAGGGACAAATCAGCTGGCAATCGTCGCAGCCGTAAATGCGGTTCCCGATTAAAGGCCTTAATCCTTCAGGAATCGGTCCGTGCAATTCAATTGTTAAATAGGAAATACAGCGCCGGGCATCGACTTGATAAGGTGCCACAATGGCTTGGGATGGACAAATATCGAGACAGGCTCGGCAAGCGCCGCAATGTTCCGTGGCCGGCTCATCAATCGGCAAAGGCAGGTCGGTGTAGATTTCGCCCAGAAAAAACCACGATCCGGCTTTTTTGTTGATGAGATTGGAATGTTTTCCAATCCAACCTAATCCTGCTTTTTCCGCCAGCGCTTTTTCCAAGACCGGCGCGCTATCGACGAAGGCGCGGTAGCCGAAGTCGCCGATTTCTTCATGGATTCGATCAGCGAGTTTCTGTAAACGATTTCGCATCAGTTTGTGATAATCTCGTCCTAAGGCATATCGTGAAATATAGGCCGCTTGAACGTTCTCCAACGTTTTCAACATTTTGCTTCCCGCTTCTGGCAAATAGTCCATGCGCACCGAAATGACACGTTGCGTTCCTGGATGTAATTGGTCGGGTCTGCTACGCTTATGACCATGCCGTTGCATATAATCCATATCACCGTGATAGTTATTAGCTAACCAGTCGTCAAGATGAATCTCGGCTTGGGTTAAATCAATATCGGCGATACCGACCTGTTGAAAGCCTAAAGTTAGCCCCCATTGTTTGATTTGTGCGGCAAGGTTTGCCATATTGTCAGGGGTCGAAGCCATTTGTCGGTTGTAGAAATAAAAACAAGAATAATCAAAATTAGAACGCTATTATGCAGAAACTACCGACAAAACTATATACCGCCGCTCAGGTACGAGAGTTAGACCGGATCGCAATTAAAGATTTCGGTATAGCCGGCATTGAGTTGATGAGTCGTGCCGGAAATGCCGTTTTCAGGCATCTTATGATCAAATGGCCGAATACGAAATCCGTCAACGTATTTTGCGGTTCAGGAAATAACGGCGGGGACGGTTATATTGTGGCCGGTTTAGCCAAGGCTGTCGGTCTAAAAGTGACGGTTTATACGCTTTCCGATCCTAAAAACTTAAAAGATAATGCATTGATTGCTTATCAGGATTATATCAAGGCGAGCGGTATTGTCGTTCCGTTCCAAGTCGATCAAATCGTTAAAGCCGATGTGATCGTGGATGCCCTGTTAGGTACAGGGTTAAATAAGACGGTAACGGACGATTACGCACAAGCGATTCAAGCAATTAATTCTAGTCAAGCCAATGTAATTGCTGTCGATCTTCCATCCGGCTTAAATTCGGATACAGGCAGTGTTTTGGGCTGCGCCGTCAATGCCGATTGCACCGTAACGTTTATCGGATTGAAACAGGGTTTATACACCGGATTAGCGGCGAATTATTGCGGTGAAATTGTGTACGCCTCTTTATCGGTACCCGATGAGGTATTTAATAAAACGATAAATAATAGTTTCAGAATTGAAAAAAAACGCATCCCTACGCGCGCCCGATGCGCGCACAAAGGCGATTGCGGACATGTTTTAATCGTCGGCGGCGATTCAGGTTATTCCGGTGCGGTAAGAATGGCAGGCGAGGCGGCGTTACGTGTCGGATCGGGTTTAGTGAGTATTGCAACCCACCCGGTGCATGCGTCTTTTCTCAATATAGGCAGGCCCGAATTAATGTGTCATGGCGTTGAAACAAGCGCGCAATTGCAGCCTTTGGTGGATAAAGCCAACGTTATTCTCGTCGGACCCGGTCTAGGTCAAAGTAAGTGGGCGGTAGAGTTATTTCTGATGGTAATTAAGGCCTCCAAAGTCATGGTCATTGATGCCGACGGTTTGAATTTGCTAGCTCACATACCCGAAAAGAAAGCCCATTGGATATTAACGCCGCATCCGGGCGAAGCTGCACGATTATTAAATGTAACCAGTGAGGCGATTCAACAAGACCGGTTTGATGCCGCCGCTAAAATTCAAGCGAAATACGACGGCATCGTCGTGCTCAAAGGTTCCGGTACGCTTATCGTCGGCAAAGGCGAAATAGCGGTTTCAACCACCGGCAATCCGGGCATGGCGACCGGTGGTATGGGCGATGTACTCGCCGGCGTCATCGCCGGTTTGGTAGCGCAAGGTTTTTCTTTAAAAGACGCCGCGCAGCAGGGTGCTTACCTGCACGGAATGGCTGCCGATCTCGCCGTTGATCAAGGCGGCGAGCGCGGACTCTTAGCAAGCGATTTGATGCCTTATTTAAGACAATTGGTTAATTGATGCAAAAGCTCTTGCAAAATACCGAAGAAACCGAACAATTCGGCGCCGAACTTTTTCAAATATTATCGCCGGGTAGTGTGGTTTTCTTGAAAGGACAATTAGGGGCAGGAAAAACCACGTTGGTGAGAGGCTATCTGCGCGCCGCCGGATATTGCGGTACGGTTAAAAGTCCGACTTATAATCTTGTTGAAGAATATTTAGTTAACAGCCGGAAAATATACCATTTCGATCTTTATAGACTTAACGACCCTGAAGAATTGGACTATATTGGAATAAAAGATTATTTCAATCAAAACAGCATTTGTTTCATCGAATGGCCGGATCAAGGCGAAGGCTATTTGCCTAATCCCAACCTGGAGATTACGCTAACGTTACAAGGAAGCGGCCGTTTATTGGAGATGGCTTAATTTTGCGAACTCTCGCAAGTTTTCGAAAATAATTTGAATCAAATATTTAAAAACAATAACATATTGCTATAATCTAAACAAAATTATCACCTTGTGGATTCGGCTATGTGGAATTGTCAGAAATTATTTTTTCTATTCGTCGGTTTGCTGTTGTCAACAACAAGCCACGGTCAACAAGTACGCGTAAATTCAGTGCGTTATGAGTCCGAGGCCGCTACATCGAAGATTGTCTTAGAGGTCACGGAGTCTCCTAAACATCGTGTTTTTGTGATGGATAATCCATCCAGATTGGTCATTGATATTAAAGATGCTGAATCCAAAGCGGCTTTAAAACAGCCTTCCAATTCGCATCCTTTATTTTCAAAGATGCGGGCAGCCGCGAAAAACGACTCGGATTTACGTATCGTCGTCGATTTAAAAGAAACTGTAACGGCCAAAAGCCATAAATTGGCGACCAAAAATTCAGACGGCCATCACCTAGTCGTTAATTTATCCAGCAAACAAACGCCGACAAACGGAGCCAAAACCAAAAAATCCGGCGACAATCTTGTCGGCAAGCAAACATCGGACGATAAAGAAAGCGAAAAATTAGCGTCACGTCATACAAAACAAGCAAAAGGTAAAAGCCTATTTGTTGTTGCAATCGATGCTGGTCACGGCGGCGACGATCCGGGTGCAAGAGGGCCGAATGGTACGCAGGAAAAACAAGTAACGCTGGCAATTGCCAAGAAATTGCAAGGATTTATCAACGCACAAGCAGGCATGAAAGCGAAGCTGGTCCGTAAAGGCGACTATTATGTCGGTCTAAGGGAAAGAATGAAGATCGCTCGGCAAGCCGGTGCGGATTTATTTATATCGATCCATGCCGACGCTTATGACCATCCCGATGTAAAAGGCGCATCCGTCTATACCTTATCCAGAACCGGAGCATCGAACGAAGCGGCGCGATGGCTGGCTAACAGTGAAAATGCCAAAGAGAAAGTCGGCGGTGTAAACTTGGATGACAAGGATGAAGTGCTAGCCTCAGTATTGTTGGACTTATCGCAAACAGCTACCCAACAAGCCAGTGCAACCTTAGCCGATAAAGTACTGAAAAATTTTAGAAATATCGGCGATCTGCATTACGATTCCGTCCAAAATGCGGGGTTTGCGGTGTTAAAATCGCCTGATATCCCTTCTATTCTGGTCGAGACGGCTTATATCTCGAATCCGTCGGACGAACTCAATTTATTGAGTAATCGTTATCAGACTAAAATGGCGAATGCCATCTTCAAAGGCATCCTGAATTACGTAGAAAAAATGGAGCCTGTCGAAATGAATAGAATGGCTAAATTGTAGCCTTTCATGTACCTTTGACCGGAAAGAATAAACAATTTTGAGGAGATTTTTCTTTAAGGAGAATATTGATGGACATAACAACTATTTTAGAAACAGTAACACCGATTTCGTTAAGCTATTTTTTTATCGGCGGGTTGGCAGGCTACCTATTACGGGTTTATTCATCCAATTTTCGTAGTAAAAGACCGGGCCGGTATCAAACAACGAAAACCGACGCATCGGTCAAACGATTTGCAAGCCTGGATGACTCGAATGTACCGGCCTTCGAATTGCCAGACTCAGTTCTAAAAACGTTGACGCCGAGCCGTTTAAGCGGAGCTGGAATCGACGAAAATATTAATGAATTTCAATAAGCTGTACTGTAGTCTTTTGAAACTGACCGTAAAATTCAGCCTTGAAAAGGCGTCCCCTTCATTGAAAAATTCCCCCTCTATTCCCTTTTTGCCCGCGAGAGTTTTGTTCTAACTTAATTGCGTGGCGCGGGGACTTGGAAGCGATTATTTACCAAGGGGTTTGGCAGGTCGGATTAGTCGCGCAAATTCTAACCTTAATCTTTTAATGACTTTTAGCACGTCGTATCCGCCATTTAATCTGTCTTACAATCTTATTATCGTGCATCATCGGTCTCGTATTTTTTTAATCGAAATAAAGAGTGACCGTGTCAAAAATCAACTAAAAAAGGAGCCGAAGCTCCTTTTTTAGTAAAGTCGCGCAAGTCAAGAAAACTATAAACCTGCTTTTCGACGCTTAAATACGCCTAAACCCGCTAAGGCTGAGCCGAATAACCATACTGCTGCAGGTACAGGCACCGGACTCGGCGTACCGAATGTTCTGAAATTGCTTAACCCGGCCGCTCTACCGCTGGTTGTTATTTCGAATTCATCAATGGCGGTCAAAAACTTAAAGAATAGTTCGTGTCTGCCGAAATGAATCGCCAAGTAAGTAAAAGGCTTAATGGTGTTAATCTCTGCCCGATTTCCGCTAATCGAACCGTCGTTTAACGCTACTAACCCGTTAACACCGAATTGCTGTTCCATCGCTGCGCCAATCGTAGTTGGGTTTTGATCGTGTAGATCGCCAGCCTGATTATTGCTAAACCAGATTTGATCGACGATTGAATCGCTTTTAAATTTAACGGTGACTGAGCCTAATGCGCCGGTCAGATTCAAGGTACCTGCATTAACCTTCGGGGTAAGAGTCACATCGACAAACGCCGCATTTGCGTTAGCGCTTAACAAAAAGCAACCCAGTATTAAAGTAAATACGTGTAATTTCATTTTCTTTCCCACTGCAATATTTTTAAATATTAAAAATTTGCAATCCAGCTATCTTTTATTTAAAAAAGACCTGAGACTTTCCGGCCTTGCTTCGCAACAAGTGTGGCTACAAAGACTTCTTCAATTCTGACAACAACATTTATAAATCTTGTTGATAAGTTTAAATTTCGTTTTTAAACTTTTTAGAAGTGTTGGGGATAATTTAAGTGAATAGAACGTTCTCGTATATACGTGTGATTACCTATAAAAAAGCGATCGATTTAAAGTCTCTTTTTCTTCAGTAACTACTTTTTGATATTTTTGTAATTTTCCTCGCTTTCGCGAATAATTTTATTACCTTCGTCAATCAAACGATTTCCTTCGGCTATTTTAGCTTCGCCTTCTCTGACCATGAGATTGCCGCGATCGACTAATTGTTTACCGGAATTCCAGCGTTCTCCCAAATTGGCCATACCTTGGCTTTCTCTAAGCATGGCTTCACCGGAAAGAAGTTGATCCGGTTTCGGCGCAGGATCGGATGCGCAACCGGCAATCGATATGAATACCGATGCCAAAAAAGCTATTTTTTTAATGTTGAACATAATTTGCATAATGTTAGAGTCCTTCAGTAAATTGATTATATTTAAGTTAACAATACCGTTAATCTTCCAAAACACGATCAAGCTTGAAAACTATTTCTTTCAAATAAAACACTGTTGCAAATGAATTGGGGCGTCAACTAATTAATCATCAAGTACCTCGCTTATTTGGCTGGTAAATCTTCCTGTTGCTAATCGGGTGACGACCTTTTCACCTACTTTAATTTCGTCAACCGTTCTGATGATTTTGCCTGATGTTTGCGTCGTCACGATCGCATAACCTCGGCATAATGTTGCCAAAGGGCTAATAGCATTCAATGTTTGGCTTGCATTAAGCCATTGTTGATTTAGGGTGTTTAAACGCCTATTGGCGGCAGCAATTAAGCGCGCGTTTAACTGTAATTGATACTGTTGATTCCGCTGAATCGCGAGCAAAGGGGAACAACGCCAAAATCGATTATTCAAGTTTTCGACATTTCTGCGTTCGTTCGTCATCTTTTGCTGAATAATTCTATTGAGCCGCGCTTCAAGTTCGTTGAAACGCTGTCGATTGCGAACAAGCTTTTGCTCGGGATGTTGTTGAAGCAATCGCCCATTCAACCAATCCAGTTTTTGCTGCTTTTGCCTGATCTGTCTTTGCAGTTGATTGTTCAAGCGGTTCTCGAATTCGGAGAACTTATTGAGCCATTGGTGTTGGTCTGGTGTTGCATGCTCGGCTGCGGCCGACGGCGTTGCCGCCCGTAAATCTGCGATAAAGTCGGCGATGGTAATATCGGTTTCATGTCCAACGCCGGAAATTATCGGAATGTCGCTCTCGAAAATGGCTCTCGCAACCATTTCTTCGTTAAACGCCCACAAATCTTCCAGCGAACCGCCGCCGCGGGCAAGAATCAAAACATCGCATTGTTTGAGCGAATTTGCGGTAGCTATCGCTTTCGCTATGTCGTATTTAGCATTATCGCCTTGCACTGCAACCGGGTAGATTATGACAGGCACTGCGGCAAATCGCCTTCGTAAAACCGTCAATATATCGCGAATAGCCGCGCCAGTAGGCGACGTAATGACGCCAATCGTTTTAGGTAATGTAGGTAAGTTTTTTTTGTGCGCTAACGAGAACAAACCCTCTTCGGATAATTTGAGTTTGAGTGCATCGAAAGCCCGGCGTAACGCGCCGTCGCCGGCCTCCTCTATAGATTCGACGATTAATTGGTAATCGCCTCGAGGTTCGTACAAACTGACTTGGGCTTTTACAACGACTTGCTTACCGTTTTCCGGCTTGACCGACTGTTTGCGCTGATGACTGCGAAACATGGCGCAACGCACCTGAGCGTTAGCGTCTTTGAGCGTAAAGTAACAGTGCCCTGACGCGGGAATACTCAGATTGGAGATTTCGCCTTCGACTAAAATCGACAGGAAATGCTTAGCTAATAAGTCTGCCGTTAGCCGATTTAGTTCGCTAACGGTATAAGATTTTTGCGTCACAAGAAATTAATTTGAGAAACCAAATGATTATTGATGCTCGATACCAATTCGATAAGGCCATCGTGAAGAGCGATAAATGTAGGCTGACAAAGCCTCGCAGTTAACGTTGAGACAATTTTTATTTCAACCCCATATCTGCTGGAGTTGGTTATCGCGTCCGCAAGTATATCGATAAAATTTATAAGTGTAGGGATTTTTAAGATAATAATTCTGATGATACTCTTCTGCAGGGTAAAAAATACCTGCAGGTTTAATGGCCGTGGCTAAGTCTTTAACGCCGAGTTTATCCGAAACAGTTTGCAGTGAAGTTTTCGCCAATTGCATCTGGCTATCGTCGCGATAAAAAATAACGGCCCGGTATTGATCGCCCTTGTCGCAAAATTGCCCAGATTTATCGAAAGGATCGATGTTATGCCAGAAGACGTCGAGAAGTTTTTCGTATGTAACAATGCTGGGATCGTAGGTGACTTCAACCGCTTCATAATGTCCTGTCTTGCCGTCAGACACCTCTATGTAGGAAGGTTTATCCACATTCCCGCCGGTATAACCTGAGGTTGTTTTAATAACACCCGGCAAGGCGTCGAAAGGCGATTCCATACACCAGAAACACCCTCCGGCGAAAATGGCGACAGACGATTTACGAGTGGATGCATCATCGGCTAAAACATAATTCTGTAGGAAAGAGAGAACAGTTAACACACTTAAAAAAACCTTCTGCTTGCTGAATCTTTTCACTCGAATCACCGCTGTTTTAATAATTGTTCTCGGCAGCCCAAAAATTCGTACCGAGTATGGACGAAGATCCGTGTCAGGATACAAACTTCATTTGGCGACAATTATTTATAACCTTAATAAACAATTATTCAAATTATTTTCTGACGAATCCGAAAGAATTTCATGGTTACATTCCTGCACGAGTCAATTCAAAAATAAATTCGCTTTTTTCAAGTATTCAATTTGCCAATTTCGGTATTGTGGATAAATTGAATCCATCGATTTTGAAACTAAACAAGCCAAGGACGGCGTTTTATTTAGATAGGAGAAAAAATTATGTACCCTTTCGACGCGTCAAAGCCTGTAGTAGGCAAAGCAAGCATAGAAATTAACAAGCCGTTAGAACATGTTTTCGGATTCGTTGGAGAAAAGTTTTTTGATAATTATCCCAAATGGGCGTTGGAAGTGACCGAGTTTAAACCTTTAACGGGAAACTCCGTATTTGTTGGCGCCAAGGCCCAGCAATTAAGGGTCGAATACGGACAGCAAGTCGAATCGATTTTTGAAATTTCGGAATTCAATCCACCGCAAAAAGTTACGTTATCCGGTGTCGATCAGCCTTTTAGAAATACTTACCAGTTTAACGGTTCGGCGGATAAAAATTGCACAGAATTGGAATTTTGCTTTGAAATTTTGGAACTCGAATTATTTATGCGTCCGTTCGAAAAACTTATTCGTATGGCGATTGAAGAGGGCGCTGAAAACACCGTAACCAACATCAGAAATTTATTTACCAACGAAATTCATTAATCAACAAGTGCAGCGGAGTTTTTAACATGAGCTTTGTAGTTGAAAAAGATAACGGTCTAATACCGCAAATACTTTCCTCCATTTTGGATGAATGCGTCAATGGCGTGACCCTCGCGGATCCTGACTTGGAAGGAACGCCTATCGTCTACGCTAATAAAGCCTTCGAACGGCTAACCGGTTACAGCCAAGAAGATATAATCGGGCATAATTGCCGTTTTCTGCAAGGGCCGGACCGGGAACAGGAAGGCCGGTATCAAATAGCCGAAGCGATGAAGAAGCATGAAACTGTTGAAGTGACTTTAAGAAATTATCGTAAAGACGGCGAGTTATTTTTTAATCATTTGAAAATCACACCATTGTTTAATAATAAAAAGGAGGTAATTTATTATTTAGGCGTTCAATACGACGTGACCTACAAAGTCAATGCTAAAAACGAAATCAATGAATTAACAAAACTTTTGAACGATTCATTATCTCCCGGCTCAGATTTTTATTAGCTCATTACATGGATCGGTTTAATCCGAACGAAACATAACGCTTGTCGACTGTATTGCAGGGTAAAAAGTATGCAAAACGAAACGGTTAACTTACTCCCAAGTCAGATTTTTTTCGGTTTCGCCTTGGTTGCGTTCATAGCATTAGTCATTTTCGAAAAAATTAAACCTTATCGGCGTTTTACCGACAAAATCGTTAAGGAATCTTTTTTAACCAACACGACAGCTTTTCTTTTCAACAATATTATTCTAACTGCGTTAAGAGCGACGTCTTTGTTTTTCGTCGCTCAGCAATTTTCATCTCACGGCTTACTTAGCGGCTTGGGCAATAATCCGTTGAAATGGATCATTACGTTTTTACTTTACGATTTAGCGATTTATGTCTGGCATGTTGTGAGCCATAAATACGTTTTTTTGTGGCGATTTCACAAAGTACACCATAGCGATAAGAGCTTTAACACCTCGACTGGATTTCGTTTTCATGTATTCGATCTTTTTCTTGAAATTATCTACAAATGCTTATTCGTTGTGTTAATAGGCGTAGAGGCCAATTTAGTACTTGCCATAGAATCGATACAGCTTTTCTTTATCTTTTTCCATCATTCGAATATTAGCTTCGAAAACGAGAAAAAGGTTTCTGATTTTATTATCACGCCTTATTTGCATCGAACCCACCATTCCACACTTCGGAGCGAACATGACAGTAATTACGGCATTGTTCTAGCATTTTGGGATAAACTGTTCGGAACACGTAAGGAATTGGTGCCAGAAAACATTGGGCTGGACATTGTAGTTGCAGAAAATTTTTTACAGCTTTTTGTGTTGGCTTTTATTACCGAGCGGCATATTAAAAAAGTGCTGAATATTATTCCAAAAGGCCGAAAGTCCTAAGGCAGCAAATGTGCTGGTTTGACAAAACACTGAAATCGGTTACTTTGTAATGTCAGGTGAAAATTATAATTATAACGAAACGATGAGGCATGAAGATGAAACAATACAATACCTTATGGATATTAGCTTTGATGATCGTTGCCAACACAAGCTGGGCTTACGGCGGCGGTAGCAGCAGTACAAAAGCTTGCGATAAACCGAAGTTTACCGATTATGCGCCGGCTGAAAATGCTCAAGTTGCGGCAGGTTCGGCCTTTTCTTTCACAGCGTCTAAAAATACTTATCCAAGTACAATAAAAGTGAGCGTAAAAGAACAGCCGGTTAACATCGCTACCGATAAAAAGAACGATGGAACTTTTGCGGTCAGTGGAAAATTGCCGTCTTCCGTAAAAGGCACTTATGCACGAATTACCATATCGGCCGATGCACAAAGCAATTGTAAAGGCGCTGGCGGCTGGCTGGTCAAAGTCGAATAAATTCATCAACGATAAAGCAGGCTTAATAAACTCAAATATTGTTTTGCCTGGTTTTTATAAATCGAAAGTTCCTAATACAGATATTTTCAAAGCGACTGAAATAGCTATCAGGAATTAACGCTAAGTAAAGCGAAAGCATAATGACGGCAAACCAGCGTAAGTTCATGGTAAAGAGTAGCCCTAGGTGAAACAGTATGCCGATGCCGATATTCAGTTTTCGGGTATACGGAATGACCAACAAAACCGGAAAGAGCAATTCCCACCATCGGATAAACCAAGCCAACCCTGCGAAAATCTCTTTCGCAAAGGGCTGATTGATGATGGCCCATCCATCCCATCGTGAATACTGCGGATGGACCAAAACGTACTGGATGATTGTTCCATCAGCCCATTCCTGACTGTGAAATTTAACCCACCCGGATACAAAATAGATTAATGCGACTTGAAACTGAATTAATCGTAACGGCCAAATACTAACGAACACCGGCTTTTTGTTGAAATATGAATCAATCGACCAACAATTTGCACAAGGAGATAACAACAAATAAAAACACATCAATTTAAGAACGGCGTCGTCGCCGTCCATAAGCAGCGGATTTCTATTCCATAGCGATACCCAAACCAACCAAGTTAAGCTAGTCGCTACACAGCTATGCCAACCGATAGCCATTAAGAATGCGGAAACAATGCCGACAACGACGATTGCATTGGCATACAGTTCAGCATAGTCATAAGCCTGAATGAAAAAATAAGACCAACTTCCACCGTTTTGAACGGCTATCTGCCGAATATTTCCTAACCAACCTGTCGTACTAAATTGGCTCTCCACGTACGGCAAAAAACCGACAAAATAAATGCAAGATAAAATACCGAATACGATACGCAGAGCGGCGAATTGACGAGCATCTATTGATTTGAACCAAAAGCGGTTCCAATACGTAGTCAACGTTTTGACTGAGTCCATATGACTTTATCCAATCGGTATCCCGGTTTAGGTAAATCGATGAGTTCCGGGTGTAGCTCGAACTGATGCTGCACAATAAAAACAGAATTCATTTCGTTATTTTTATTTTGTCGTTTCGTTGAATAATACGTGGCGAAAGCGTTCAACATTGTTGGATCTTCCAATTTTGTTAAATTTTCGGTCAATCGATATAGTCGGCTAGAATAGCCGCCTAACGATCTGTATAGGTTAGTTCCTTCTTCAATATTGGCATCCAGGTTACTGAAACCGGATTGTTTTTTACAGGCAATTTTTCCAAGCGCTGGGTAAGACTCAATCGAATCGCAAACCGATAAATATTGATGATATTTCGAACTTTGCGGCGCGAAGAAATCCCAGTACTGCTGGCTTCCGGTAAAATCAATGTAGTTTTGAAAAAAGGAATAAAGAATAGGGTAGTTTTCCAGCGAGACCGCTTTCATCACTATGGTTTCGAATGAATTTTCTGCATTTACGACGGATATTTGGCTAAAACCTTGCGATAAACTCCACCAAGCAATCGCTAATGAGTGAATAATGCAAAATAAAATAATAATTAGCCTTTTCAATTTATGCACAAGCATTTTCATTTTTCGAAAATATCTTATTAATCGCTAAATGTTCTGTTTTCTTGCAAAACTTTTAAGTCCTATAACGAGTTGTTTTATATTTGGCGGAATAACTCCGAAATACGGACTTTACCGGATACAACTCTATAAATAGCTAGATCAAAACCCTCGTTCCGAATTGTTTATAACTTATTGATTCGGTTTCTTATTGTTTGAACCGTTCGTGCAGAGTCTTTCGATAAACTCAGGAGAACCTTGTCGAAGCACGACCATCTTCGACATGTTCTCGGCAACTGTTCCCTGCGTTGCTCTCTACCTCCTGCATTCGTGCAGTCGAAGTCGAACGTGAGTTAAGACCTCACAGGGCCGAATCTAAAGGCAAGATTATCGGTTTATGAAACAATAAAATCATTTATATTTAACGTGTTTACACCGACCAATGCTATGGAAAAATCCGCAGCGTTATCTGTATCGTTATTTCCATACAGAATCTGATTCGATTGGTCGAAATACAGTTCGCCCGGATTTGCGAAAACACCTGAGAAGGTACCTCCTTCTGTGATTGAGGAAAATACCTGATGATCCAAAACTGTAGTATCGGCATCGATGGCTGACAAATCGATTTTGTCGTTTTGAGTACTCGAGAAGTCCTTTATTAAATCCCGAAGAAAGTGAGTGGTCCCCGTTTCAGCAATCGTAATAAACTCATAAATATCTGCCCCCAAACCTCCGGTAAGTATATCTCTGCCTAGGCCTCCTGCAAGTCGATCATCACCGGCGTCGCCGTTAAGACTATCACCAGCACTGCCTCCGAGTAGGGTGTCATTACCGCTTCCCCCTGATATGCTGACTAATCCTAACGTAAAAGCAGTGGCATCAAAAATATTATCTCCCGAATTGCCAAGGAGTCGGGCTTGATCGATATTAACAAGGTTATCAGTTCCTAAGCCGGTCAATTGGCTGTCGGTCAGGATGAAATCGACATCGCCTTGCGCCCTAACCCGGTCAATGCCCCCAGCACGACCTATTAGGTTATCATTACCGGCTAGACCTTCCAGAATAACTAAGCTACCGGTAAAGCGCGAGGCATCGAGACTGTTGTCTCCCGAGCCACCGGTTAAGCTGGCTTCTTCGATGCTCTCCAGCGTGTCGGTACCTAAACCGATCAGCTGTGCGGCGGTCAGCGTTAAATCGGTGTCGCCCCGGGCAAATACACGGTCATTTCCGTCGCCGCCGATGAGAATATCCTCGCCATCCCCGCCAATAAGCAAGTCGTTGCCCTTACCTCCCTTGAGAATATCGTTACCGGATTCGCCCCAAAGAGTTACCGATCCAAGGGTAAAGGCTGAGGCATCCAGGGTGTTATTGTCCCCGTCGCCTACCAAAACAGCTTGGTCAATATCGACGAAGGTATCCGTACCCATTCCAATCAATTGCGTATCGGTCAGAGTAAAATCGACATTGCCGAAGGCGCGAATTTGATCGATTCCGTTACTCCGTCCGATAAAGGTATCGTTTCCTAAGCCGCCATCAAGAATAGTTAGACTGCCGGTAAATGCGGATACATCAAGGGTATTATTTCCCATGCCTCCGATTAGATGCGCCTGATCTATACTCGTGAGGGTATCGATATTCAGGCCGGTCAATTGGTTATCGGTCAGGGTGAAGTCATTATTGCCTTGCGCGCGTATTTGGTCTATCCCGTTAGTACGACCGATCATAGAATCATCGCCTGTTCCTCCATCTAGGATAACTAACTCGCCTGTAAAGTTAGAGGCATCGAGTTGATTGTCGCCGAAGCCTCCGATCAGTACGGCACGATCCATTTTAATTAGAATATCGTCACCCAAGCCAGTCAGTTGAGTATCGGATAACATAAAATCCACATTACCCTGCGCGCGCACGTAGTCAATAGCAGCACCGCCAATCAGAGTGTCATTACCTTCACTACCTTCTAATAATGTGCGACTGCCTGTAAATCCTGATGCATCCAATCGGTTGTTGCCCAATCCGCCGGTTAAAAAAGCCAATTCCATACTGCTGAAACGGTCGACACCGCGCCCCGTCAGTTGATTTTCCGCCAGTGTGAAATCGACATCACCGGTTTCTTTTATGGAGTCGGTGCCTACACCGCCCGTCAGGGTATCGTTACCATCCCCGCCGATAAAAAAGTTAATAATGTTGTTAGGGTAAAATAAGCTACCTCCCGCCAGTGTAGGTCCGATGAGAGTATCGTCACCCGCTCCGCCGTCAAGAATTACCGGGCCGCGGTTGAACCCGGACGCATCCAGTACGTTATTACTTGAGCCGCCGGTCAGCATAGCCCGTTCCATCCCACTAAGTCTGTCGATGCCCAGACCGGTGAGTTGGCTGTCGGTCAGCGTAAAATTGACATCGCCTTTTTCCTTAATTCGGTCAATTCCCGTTCCGCCAATTAGGTTATCGTCACCTTCACCGCCGCTGAATGTATCGTCTCCGGCAAAACCATTCAGGGTATCGTTACCGCTGGTGCCGAATAGTTGGTCGTTTGCAAACGTTCCATCCCGTTCAAAAACATTATCAAGATCGATTGTAATAGTAGCAGTATTGGACAAGCCTCCGATATCGGTGGCAGTAACCGTCAGAATATAGTTCGGTGTCTTTTCAAAGTCGAGATCGCCGCCGTCGTTGACGATAATTTGTCCTGTGGCGGAGTCGATATCGAAAGCGGGATTGCTGTTTCCGTTTGGATCAAAATTACCGGTAGTGATGGCGTAGGTCAAAGAATCGCCCACGTCCGCATCGGTAGCGATAACGGTGCCGATTGTAGTGCCTTCAGCAGTATTTTCAGGTAAGGTAAAATGGGCGCCCTGTATTTCCGGGCGGTCGTTGCCCGGTTCGTCTAGGTTGGTGAGTTTAACAATAATATCGGCAGTATCGGAAAAACTGTCGGCATCGGTGACTTTTACTTGTAAATTGAATTGGGTGGACATTTCAAAGTCCAGGTCCCCGCTGTCGCTTACGGTTATAACGCCGGTGGCTGCATCGATGGCAAAGGCATCATTGCTGTCGCCGTCGAGGTCGCTGTTGCCCGCTGTTATTGCATAAGTTAATGGTGCTTTGCCGGTAGCAGTGACTGTCCCGACGACAACTGCCTCTAGGCTATTCTCATTCAGACCGAAATTAACCGGGGTCACAACGACCCCGCTTTGATTCCATAGGATTTGGACAGTGTTATCGGAACGTGTCACCGCCACGTCGATGAGACCATCTTGGTCGAAGTCATCGGCGGCAATACCCCAAGGCGTAGCATCTAATATAGTCGATTCGGGTGCGCCGAATTGTCCGAAGCCATCGTTAAAAAGCAGGTCGACCGAATTAGTAGATGACGATGCGACCGCAATATCTAAATCTCCATCGTTGTCGAAGTCCGCCGTAACCAAATAACCATCCCTACCACTTGTGGAGAAAATGGCCTCGGTAGGGAAAATTCCGGCGCCATTGCCGTAGAGAATGGACACATTAGCATCACGATCACCCCGAACGGCGATATCTTCGTGACCATCACCATTAAAATCAGCGGTTGTAACGAATTGATGATTGGGAGAAAGGTAAGCTCTACCTGCTTGGTGGAGAGTGCCATTGCCATCGGCATTGTTTAGAAAAACAAGCACACCATTGTACAAAGCACCTACTACCACATCGGGATAGCCATCTTCATTAAAGTCGCCCACGTCCATAAATTGCGGGTTTTGTCCCGCCCTGTCCGAATCGGACAAAGAGAACCCTTGGTTTGTTGACTGAAGCAGAACGTCAATTGAATGGGAACCATTGTTCCCGCTTACCGCTACATCGGGTAAGCCGTCGCCGTTGAAATCGGCGATCAGTGGGAACATCGGGTTGGCCGCGCCATGGGCCAGAATGATACCGTCATCAACACCGTCCTGGTTGACACCCTCTAAATCTATCAGTGCATTGTACCCATCCACCGGCCACAGCTCGAAACTACCATCGCCTAGGCCTCGATAGAGCTGAACCATGTGTTCTTGAAAGTGGTTTCCATAAATTGGAATGACCATGTCAAGGTTACCATCAAGATCGAGATCGCCCAAAGTGATGGAGGTAGCACCCGTGTTCTCAGATACATCCCACCAAGTTTCGCTGAAAACATGCTCATTAGCGAATGACTGGTCACCGTGATTAAGGTAAATTCCAGCCGTTCGAAAACCGTGGGAAACTGCGATATCAGGAAAGCCGTCATTGTTCAGATCGCCCGTAGTAAGGCCAGAAAATGGGCCGCCATTAGAACCCTCGTCGGCTGACATCGGTGTCCCTAAGATGAAGACCAGGGACGATTGATTAATATTGTTATTTCCATTTGACATAGGTTTAATTTCTCTATTCAGGATCGATTCCTTCCCTTTAGATAAAGCCCTCGCTGACAGAAATGAGAAACGAGTAAAGGAAAGGCGTTAGACATGGTTAATATCTAAACTATAAAAGGCTGCCACAGTCAACTCCTCAAAATCAGGCTAACACATTTACATTTTGAGTTTTTGATGCATATCAATTTTGATTTGTTTTTTGTATTTAATTAATGAAATATATTGTGTTTATGAGAACTAACATAAAGAGAATACAGTGTGAAAATTATTAACTTGGCAGCTATTAAAGATTGACGTATCTGTAAAAAATCGCTTTTTTTACAAACGAACTTGTTGGAAATGAAACGGAATTTTTTCGGCAGTTATTACATCACTAATTGATCGTAATGCATCGTATGCTAAAAACTTCATCCGCCAGGATGGATAACAACGAATAACCCTGCATCAAGCCAACGGTTTCGGATACCATTAGGCGCATTCCAGGATCGGTATACCTCGTCAACCGTCAACCCAATTTGTAAGGCCGTCTGTTTTAGCGCGCTTTCAATCGTATCGCCCTGCTGCAGTAACTTTAAAAAAGCAAATTGAACAGCCGTTAACGGCAAAGTTGTGGTGAGGTAATTTTTACGGATAATTGCAACCGCAGAAGGATGTTCAGCGGGAAAGAGTGGGTCGGAACCCTTCCGTACTTGATGATAATAACCGGCGACCGGAAAGCGGTAATCGCCCAAGTCAAAACAGGGTTGTAACTGCAATAAACGATCCGGCACCGTTGCATCGGCTAGCATGTATTTTTCTTCGTGTCCTGGCGCATCGAACAAGACAAACAGCTGACGCTCGAAACTCGCTAAATCAATCATAAAGTCGACCCAGCTTTCACGCACGTTTTGTGGATCGTTCTTATCCGGCCGTGTTTGCTCCAGATAACCGGGGAATCGACGGCCTAAGTCGTATAAGGTATAACTTTCGGAAGGATGAGTTTGTAAATATTCGCGGGCAAAATCCGTAAAAAGCTGTTCGCCTAAGGCGTGGCACAAAGCTGGAAACTGCTCTCGCAGACATTGCAGTAACCGAAGATAATAACTGCGTTGATAGATGCCGAGCCGCTGAACCGCTTGTAACCGGGACGACGGTTGTAGATGCTTTTCAATATCCTGGGACGAAGTCGATCCTGGAAAGATAAGTGTATTTTGCATCCATCCCTGAAGGGTCTCTAGTGAAAATCCATTCCCGCTCATGCGCTTTCTGTCTGGGTTCTCTGCATAACGCCGGGTACCAGAAAGTCTACCGGATTGGAAATCGTTTCCTGTTCGCTATCCTTGGAAACAGTATCGTTATCAGGGCTAAATTGACCTTCCATATAGTGTTTGGCTTTTAGGATTTCTGCATGACAAATTTCAAACGAAGGAATGTTGCCGTCCCATTCCAACGAAGTTGAAACTCCGCCGGTTAGTTGCCACGCCAATCGAAACAACTCCCAAACCGAATCACGAACCTCTCTATCATGGGTATCGATAATATGGGTGCCACAATGCTGATGTCCGGCGAGGTGCATTTGTACGACATGCTCGCATGGGAATCGCGCTAAGTAATCGACGGCATCGGTTCCTGCATTAAAGGCGCTGACATAAACGTTGTTTACATCGAGCAATAATTTACAACCGGTCTGCTTGCACAGCCCACGCAAAAAGTCGGGTTCCGATAACGTCGTTTGAGAGAATGAAATATACGTACTGGGATTTTCTATGACCAGCTCGCGACCTAAGAAATCCTGTACTTGTTCGACGCGACCTGCCACATGGCTTAAGCTTTCTTCGGTGAGCGGCAAGGGCAATAAGTCGTGAGAATTTACGCCATGCACACCCGTCCAGCACAGATGATCGCTGACCCAAGTTGCTTGAATTTCTGCCGCCAGATTTTTCAACTTGGCAAGATAGTCGAAATTCAGCGGTTCGGCACTGCCTATCGACAACGAAACGCCATGCAACACGATGGGATAACGCTCTGCAATCCGGCGAATGACATGACGCGGCCATCCGCCGGAATTCATAAAATTTTCCGAAATCGCCTCAAACCAGTCGATTGCCGGCCACGTCGACAGGATGTGTTTGAAGTGGCTGTTGCGTAAACCGAGACCGAGCCCTAAATTTGAATGCGACATTGGCTGGAGCAGTTTAGCTGCATCCACCGGCGCCGCTCATTCCGCTGGCGCCGCAGGCTGTCATATTGCCCCGGTCTTTATTATCTTCGGAAACCCACAAATAAGTGGGACCGGTATCGGCGAACGGATCGGGCACAGATCCGAGTTGTTCCGGCAATGCCGCATTGATGCCTTGCTCCAACAACTCTTTTCTTACTTGAGGATAAACCTTGGTTTTGAACACTTCGCGCGCCCGTTTCCAAACGCTAAGCCCTTGATTTGCGCCGTTGGTGCTGAACCGTTCGGCATTGATGGGTGTGGCGCACGAGCCCAATGTTTTGCATTCGTTATAGCCCGGATTCTCCATCTCTTCGCCTGTACCGTACAAACCGCAACCGCCTTGGTTTTTACAGTCGTTCTGCACATGACAGGTATGATCTGTGGTGGTCGAACAATAGCCCTGGCCGGCACAATCGTTGACGATGAAAACGCCTGGATTGTTAGGATCTTCGTGCCCTTTAGTACCGTAACGATCTGCGCCTTTGCAGCTATTCAAGCCCATACAGGCGTGTATCGGCAAGCCGGGCGGCAACTGCCAAGGTGCAGGCGGATTTGCCGCAAAAACGGGCGAATCCTTATACGGATATGGTGTTGGCACAGGTTCGCCGGGGTTGTACTCGTCGGCTTGCGTTGTGTTTCCAGAACGACCTTGTTGCGCACTCGTTTGACCGGCGTCATCCCAGTAAGCGGAAACATCGGGCAAGGCATTAATCCGGTCGATCAGGTATTGGATACCGGGATAATTCATGCTCTGGGCGATACTAGCCAGCGTTTGTAAATTTTTAAAAGCCTCTTTGCGATGACCGAGGTTAATGTTTTCAAAGGTCGGCGCTACCGCATAACCATTACCCAATTCGAATCCGCGCATGTCTTGGATTAATTTGTCCAATATCCAAATCATCGACATGTGCATGGCGCTGTTGAAAAACAATTTCTGTTGTTGCTGTTGCTCGTCGGCGCCCGGTCCGGCGGGTACTTTGTAGATGGTCTCGGTTAGAATATACATGTACTGGTAGACACCGTTACACAGATCGGACAACGGCTTGTAGTTAATTCGCCCGGTAGGATTTTCCTGGTAGATCGTCGCATATCCGATAGAAGACGGATTGTCGGGATAGTTGGCAATGACGCCGGATATTCCCTTTTCGGTAACAGTCGGCGCGATGGGTTCCGGCGCTTTGGGATAAGGATCCAAATATTCTTTCCGCGTCAGATATTGTTCCATTTGAGCTTGCAACATTAGGAACTTGTAGTAATGCGAATGTTCCTTGTCTCCGTTATCATCCCATTGCGTGTAATCGGAGCCTTCGCCTTGGTGACATATGGTCGTGATCGCCAGAAGTGCTTCTTGTTTACTGCTGACAGTCAGCAACTGCGTTTTGCCGACGTGACTATCGGCCCTGTTTTGGTATTCCGCCGCTGCCGATGCGCTCGGGTAGTTATCTATTTTTTGCGCGGCATGAACGGGACAAGAAGCAGGTGCCGCTCCCCAAGGGTTGAATTTCGCCTTCGGACTGACGGTATCGATATTATTCGGGGAATAGTTATAACTTTGAATCTGATAGGCTGCCGAATCGGGGCCGCGCACCTGAAAATGTGCATCGGTGATGTGCTCGCAGCAGATCAAGCATCGAATATAGGAATAAAATTGACCGATCGTTGTCCAATTTCTGTCCTTAGGGGGCGTATTGCGTTGTTCGGGACGCTCGATTTGTAGAAAATGCCAAAGCTGATCGTAACTGAATTTTGATAGTGGAATCAGTACCTGTGCATCTTTTTTACCCTCAGGGCCGTCAGGACCTATAGGCTTATGGTAGGGTAACGGTGTCGGATAGCTGCCGGGTGAACTGAGGTAGAGTTGAGGATCGTCGCCCAAGGCAAAAAGTATATTTGCCGACAACGACATGTGCAGCATTTCCTCGACTGCCACGCTCATAATCGCAGCCCCAGCCTTATTGGCAAATAAATCTTCCGGGCGAATAGCTTCGCCTAATCTAGTGTTACGTTCCAGAGAATAATAAGTAAATAGATAAATCGGTATCGTCGCTTGCTCTATTGCAATTGCTGTTTTTAGGTTTTGTTTTAGTTCTTCAAGAATATAATCCGGAGAGCGTTTATTTAGCTCTATAACAAACGCTTTCTCTTCCGGAGATAACGAGTCGCATAGATTTTCACAGCGATAAGATGCGTCAACAGATACCATATAAATTCTCCCGATAGATAATGAAGTCAGTGGCAGTATCCGAAGTGTAGCAGTGTGTAAAAAAGTTTCTGAAAATATTGTTGCTGAGCAATCTAAAAATAAAATTCGGCTTGTCATAAGCCTCATCGAGATAGCTGTATCGATTTTAGAAGCTCAAAAAATTGTGAAAATGATAGCTCAGACCTTGTAAAGTCTTAACTCATGTTGTCCTTGGGTGTGTGTCGAATGGCGGTAGGTTCTTCGATTGACTCAGTATTTATGCCCCGTGGTTTCGAACGGTTCAGACTTTAAATAGGCCGAGTCTTTATTGTTTTTAGTTACCCGGTAAGAACGCATGGGTTGAAAAATATTGTCGATTTCATCTCAAAATCTGCTAAAAAATCGATTATTTTTTCCGTCCAAGTGCTGAATTAACACTGTTGTTTTGTTGTATTTGAACAAAAAACATTGCTTATGCAAGGTCTGTTTATTGCTTGAATTCCCCTTGGAAAACATCGCTAGAAATGGATCTTGCAGAGGTAAAAAAGGTTCGTAAACGAGTTGTTGTTAATCTGCAACAACTTTCTATTGACACCTCAAAAGCCGCGTAAATGCTGGCTTTGTTGCACTTTAAGTGTGAAATAAACCACTTGTTTTGTCTAATTATTTAGTAGATTATTGGACCACAATCCAAACCAAATTAAGAGGTAAACCGTCGTGAAATTCATCAAAATCTTGATAGTTTTAGGAGCTTTTTTTTCAATAGCAGGTATGGCTTTTTTTCAGTTATTACTATTACTGTTCAATCCACGGATCGCTAAACAGTCATTTGATCAACATATACCGCGTCAAGGCGGATTTACGCAGCCGTAAAATAAAATATCTTACGATATTCAAGCGTCTGATGGCACCGCTAGTTGATGCAGGGAGTTTATTTAAAGTGGAGCTTTAGGCATTCCTGCTCATTATTTATTCACTTAACATAGATTCATACCCTGGCGCCAGAATAGCGCTTGAAACGCCATAAAGCGCAAGCGGGTTCCTCAACCAAAGTCTATACTCATTACCTGTCAAGCTATGCTTGGATGAACAATCCACGATTAATTGACGCAACACGTAGCCGGCAATAGCTGCTCTTAACTTTAGGTGCAAAACACCTGCGGTCATCCCGTAATCCCCCTCTATGATTTCAGGATAATCTTGATTTGGATGAGGTATTAAATCCACCTCAACAATCCTGTTCCATTGAATATCGGCTGACGATAATTCATGTTTCAACAACACACACTCTGTTATAGATTCGGCCCTATGAAGTATTTACTTCCGTTCGTCTTGGGCCTGTCGAAAGGCGGTCTGTGCTTCGACTCGCTCAGCACGAACGGTTCAGACTTTAAAAGGCCGAATCAATAATATAGAAACATCTGCCATACGGGTGAGTACAAAATCACGAAACTCCTTTGATTTCCTATCATAGGCGCGAACATGCCAACGAAGACCGTCGTTCACTAAAGCAAAGGGCGCTATTTCGCGCTGTGAAAATCCGCTGGTGTGAGATTGATAGTTTAAGCTAATAATTTTTTGTCGATGGATAGCGCGGCTGACCGGGGCGAGCACATCTATAGACGGTCGGCTAAAAATAATAGGAAGCTCGCACGGCACAAGAGCGTTCCCCGTGTACATTCCGCTATAACCAAAGCCATGTGCTAAGACAGCGAGCACCTGATCCGGATAATGTTTAAATGCAGGGGAAAAGGCGAGTCCTAATTCATAGGACTTTGTCTTTCCGTTAAAACTAATATTGTTAGGAAATGCTTCCCGTTACTGAGCAAAATCCCTCTGGCTCGCATCCACCAGCGCCTCGAATCGGAACAGGAAGACATTGTTGATCGCATTGAAACAATTAACCGGGTGCTCGCCCGAACCGAGTTTCGACCAGGCTCCCATTTGAAGCTAGGGAGCAAAGTCGAACAATATCCGCATGTTCAGGACTTCAATAGGCAGGTAAGAACCGTTTTGAGTCAGGCAACCAGTGACGATCACGAGGCCCGATTCGAGCGCCTGCAATCCGTCATCCAGATACTGGAAAAGGCCATCAACACCGCCACTTCTAACACTTTGGAAAGTTTACGGCTGCTTGATCCACGCTATCAAATGTCGTTTTATGCGGAAGAACGGGACGCCGTAACCCAGGAAGTGCGAGATGTATTGGCTTCTTCTAGCGGCAAATCGGGCGGCGAAAAGGAATCTTTCGCCGGCACCATCGTTGCCGCCAGTTTGGCCTATGTATTGACACCAGACGGCTACGACAAACCCGTTTACTGCACCGTGTTTTTGGACGAGGCATTTTCCAATACTGCAGAGGCTGTTAGTCGCAGAGTGTTGCGGGTGTTCAAAGAACTCCACATTCACGTCAACCTGATCACCCCATACAAAAATCTCAATTTAGCCAGGGAGTCGGCGCGTTCTCTGCTTATAGCTGAACGAGATCAAAAGAATCATGAGAGCCGCCTGTGTGAAGTTACTTGGGAAGAAATCGACGAACGCCTCGAACAACAGCGTCAACAAAAACTAGGAATAGAGGCGCGCGCACTCGGCGTGGAGTTGGAAAATGGATAGAGCGTGGGGCTTACTGCCTTCAGATGTAAAGGAGCTCATATTAATACGCGAATGGCAAAACTTCACTGGCTTAAAAGCGCGCCTACTGAACGATAAGCCATTTCCGATTCGAGTCGGATTAAAACCACCCACAGGCCAAAAGGCTGTTAGTGATATAGAACATTTCCAAAAATTTATTGGTCAATGGCGTTCATTTGCCGCTCAGCACCTGATCGAATGGGAAACCCGAAATTATCGGGTGCTTTTTGAACAAACGTTGCCAAAGTTTTTCGTTTTAAAAAACGTCCAAGAGCTAATGGCGTTTGTCGGCGATGAAGCGCTGAAAAGAAGTCAAATTTGGGAAAGTAATATGTCTCCCTTATTAAGTATCTATCCGGAAACCTATTCGGCATTGGTAAAAAACTTAAATACGATTGAGGTAATGCACCAAGCTGATGCTGATTTGCTGCCGGATTTAATCAAACAATTAATTCCTAATATGGGAGCAGGACAATATCTAAGAGCTTTGCCCCTGGTTGGTGTCGACACCAAATTTGTCGAAACTTATCAAACGTTGATCAGCGATATTCTCGATAAAATTTACAATGGCGTTGTGTCGAATGCAGGCGGTTTATTCACATGGCTAGGCTGCAATGCGAATCCCACAGGATGGTTGACAATTCGTCCCTTATGCGAAAAAACAAAAGCGAAAATAGGCGGCTTCCCCGTACTGCAATTGTCTGGTGATATCTTAAAACAACAAGCACTGCCTGCTAGAAACATCCTTATCGTAGAAAACTTGGAATCAGGACTCGGATTGCCTCCGCTTCCAGATACTATTGCTGTATTCGGTGGAGGCAAAAATGTCGCATGGATGGAAGCACAATGGCTAAAAACCAAAAACGTTGCTTATTGGGGGGATTTAGATACCTGGGGGCTTTCGATCTTAAGCGACGTTCGTTCAAAATTACCTACTATTACCGTGCTTATGATGGATCAGAACACGCTCCAGCTACACAAAGACCGGATGGTCGAAGAACGTAAGCCATCAGACAAAATACCTATATTTCTTACTGACTCGGAATAAGAAGTATTTTCGAATTTAAAAAATACCGATAAATTCATATCTAGATTGGAGCAAGAAAGACTTTCACCTGACTATATAAAAACAAATCTTGATGCATGGATTGGAATAAACTAAGTTATAGACTTAAGAAGAAATAGATCAGATAAATTCTGTAACTTAAAAAATATTTATAATATATTTCAATTAATTAAAGCTTAATTCCCGCCTTCTACTCTGGACCTCAAATGTTCTCCCAAACGCTTCATAGCTGACGAAGCATCATCGGATTTAAGATGCACGTTAATAATACTGGGCGATGTTCGGTTGTTTAGTGACTCGGTCAGCGCTTGCTCAAATGCTTCTTCCGTTTCAACGTCGAATCCAATCATCGGACCGAAAACCTCACCGAACCGGTCGAAACGCCAACTACTTATATCATTGAAAGGGCCTTCAAGGATGAAGCGTTCGGTGCTGTAACCCGCATTGTTAAACACCACTACGATGGGATTTAAGCCGAGACGCGCGTGTGTTGATAGTTCGGTCCCGGTCATTTGAAAGGCGCCGTCGCCAACCAGAATTAAGGTGCGATGGTCGGGTCGCGCTATTTGTGCGCCAAGTGCAGCGGGGACGGCAAAGCCCATTGTGGTGTAGAAACTGGAGGCTAAAAACTCGCTTTGTTCGTGTACTCGTAAATCGATAGCGGCAAATAGGCAATCGCCCACATCGCACACGACGATCATTTCTGTGGTAAGCGCTTGGTTAATGCGTTCGCTCAGTCGAGCCGTTGTGATCGGACGGTCAGGTGCAGGAAAATCGCTGGGTTCATTGACGTTAGGCTTAGAGATTAGCTGGTCTTTGCACGCCCTGACCGAACCGATCAATGTCGTGACATAATCGGACAAACTAACGCGAGGATAGCGATGAGCGCTGATGACGATCTCATTCAGCGCAGCGCGAATCATTAAGTGAGGATCGAGCTTTGCGGTGTAAATACCGGTATCTATGTCGTTCAACGTAACGCCCAGCATCAGGAGTAAATCGGATTGTTCCACCATGTAGCGGGCATTCTCTGAACTCATCGCACCTTCATATATACCCAAATAAGCGGGATGCCGTTCGGCAATGACCGATTTTCCGGTTAATGTGGCTACGACCGGTAAATGCGCGCGTTCAACGAGTTCGACTAAAGCACTTTGCAGACCGCGCCTGTGTAATTCGACGCCCGCGATGATGATGGGTGATGTGGCTTGAGCCATCATTTCCATCGTTTCTGCGATGGCTTCCGATAATGCCGTCTCGTCGCTTAAAAACGGCTCTACGATCTCTGTCGGCATCGGATAACCTTGGGACATAATAAGATCGCGAGGAATTTCTATATAGACCGGTTTAGAAAATTGGCGAGCAGCCGCGAGTACACGGTCTATCTGGCGAAATGCAACCGCAGGATCATTAAGGACTGCGGTTGCGCATGTAATACGTTCAAAAATTTCGCGCTGAAACATAAAGGGTCCGAAACGATGATGTATCAAGGGATCGTCCCGTTGTTCGCGCACACCGGGCGCACCGCTAATGACAACGATGGGCGAAGATTCGGCGTAAGCACCGGCAACCGCATTCACCGTATTTAAGGCACCTACGCCGTAAGTAACCGCCAATGCGCCCATCCCCAAGCAACGTGCGTAACCGTCGGCGGCAAAGGCCGCTGTATCTTCCCGTGTTGTTCCTATATGCCGGATAGGGCTTTTCACCATTAGGTCGTAAAATCCAAGGATATAATCACCAGGTACGCCGAAGATATGCTTAATTCCGGTCTCAAATAAGCGCTTCAGGAGATATTGACCGATTGAATCGTTAACAGTGTCCATATGAATTTACCTATAGATAATCGATTTTTAAGAGTGCCAATACCGAATTAGTCCTTATTAAAAGTTGTAAATTCAAAAAAATTAAGGGATTTTGAGTCACTGATGCCTGGAAAGATCACATCTCAGTAAACACGATATCGGCAATCCATACCGGTATAACATTACTGTTGAACGGTCTGCTTTATATCTGGAGGCCATATGTGTCCATATAAAAAACAATAATGAAAAAGCACAATTTCATTCAGAAGTGTAACAACAAGAGCAGCAGTTATTCACTGGGTTGCATTACAAGATAAACGTTTGAAAATGAAAATAAAGAAGATTAAGCCATCGACTTGAAAATCATGTGAGTAAATAATGTCCCGTCAATTAGGGATTTCTAACGGCGGTAGCTAGTGTCCGGGATGTTTTACGGTTTCAACAATGCCTAAATCATTTCAGCGACATCTACTTAAGAAATGATAAATATTAATTTCATAGAATCCTTTTTTTGAATTGAGAGTTCGCCATGAAAAAAATGCTTTTTGCTATGGGTATCCTGATTCTTTTTACCGGGTGTGTCACTGAACGAACAGTCGTTCGTCATACTCCTGGACGTGTAACCTACGTAAGACCTGTCTACCCGGCTCCCGGACCGGGTTATTTTTGGCGGCACAACCCAAGATACGGCTGGGGCTGGTATCACCATCGACGTGGATGGCATCGAGGCTGGCATTAGCAATCACACATTAGATATTGCCGATTTTTTCTGATTTATAGACTATAGATTCGGCCCTATGTAGTATTTACTTCCGTTCGTCTTGAGCCTGTCGAAAGGCGGTCTGTGCTTCGATTCGCTCAGCACGAACGGTTCAGACTTTAAAAGGCACGAATCAATAACGTGCTAATTACAGAGTGCTTATTAAGTTTCAAAACGTTCACCATACTATGCGCATTCGCCCGGAAACACCAGCAGATGCCGGCTCGATTTCAGGCGTAATCGAACGTGCGTTTGACGTTGCGCGCTTTAGCAGCCACACGGAACAATTCATTGTCGAGTCATTAAGAAAAACCGGTGACTTATCGGTATCACTAGTGGCAGAGCGGGAACAAACAATCGTCGGGTATGTGGCGTTCTCTCAGGTAGCCATAAGCGATGGTTCCGAAAACTGGTACGGCCTTGGTCCGATAGCCGTTGAGCCCAGCCTTCAAGGACAGGGCATCGGCTCGGCTTTGGTTGAAGCTGGCCTCGCACAATTACAAACCATAGGCGCTGCCGGCTGCGTTGTTCTTGGAGATCCTGCTTATTACCACCGCTTTGGATTCCAATCGGTCAGCGGGTTGCGCTATCCAGGGCTACCGCCCGAGTATTTTATGGCGCGATGCTTTGCTAGCGATATTCCGGTCGGAGTCGTTACCTACCATGCCGCGTTCGCAAGCGAGAGTTAGTCCTAGTTCAATACGACAGAAAATAGTTGGACTCCTTAGCCCGAGGCCTTTCGTAAAATGTATGTCATGCGGGTAGACATGACAGCAAACTGATATTCGTTTCGAAAAGCTCTTATTTAATTTTCAAGGAAAGTGTCGAATTACAAACTAATCCGATTAGAGCCAATAAGCAAAAGCCCGCACCCGTGTAGAATGTAGCGGCGGCACCGAATCGGTCCCAGATATATCCTGCCAAGCCGCTGGCGATTAACATAGCTAAGCCGCTGACCAAGTTAAAAATACCAAAAGCCGTACCGCGTAAATCGGAAGGTGCCGTGTCGGCCACCATTGCGGAAAGCAAGCCTTGGGTCATACCCATGTGTATTCCCCATAGGGCAACACCCGTTAAGACCACGCTCCAATGGGAGTTGTACGCAAGGACGAGATCGGCTGCTATCAGCACGATCAAACCGATCGATAGCAAGGTTATATGATTTAACCGGTCGGCAAGTTTGCCGAAAGGATAGGCCGTGAGTGTATAAGTGAGATTCATCATTACCATCACTAATGGCGTGATTGCGATGGGAATTCCTGTTTGTTGAGCGCGTAACACTAAAAAGGCATCGCTGAAACGCGCTAACATAAAAACTGCGCCAACCGCCACGACTCGCCAATAGGATGCACTTAGGCGTTGTAAATTTGCTTTCCGAATAGGATTTGATTTGATGTGAACATACTCTTTTTCCGGTTCTTTTATCCCTAAAAAGAGCAGTAAAACAGCAAGCATTCCAGGAATAACAGCCACCCAGAAGACCGCTCTAAAATCGTTGGCCCAAAGTAGCATTAATCCGACAGCCAGCAAAGGTCCTAACAGAGCACCCAACGTATCTAAAGCCTGGCGAAGTCCGAACGCAGCGCCCCTTAAATGCGGCGGCGTAATATCGGCGACGAGGGCATCGCGTGGCGTTCCGCGTATGCCTTTCCCCACCCTGTCGATCAAACGGGCAGTGAGTACGATTCCCGCGCTGGGCGCTATTGCAAATAACGGTTTGGAAAAAGCGCCTAAGGCATAGCCGAAAACGGCGAGCCCTTTGCGTTTGCCGATGTAATCGCTCCATACGCCGGAAAAGACTTTGACAATTAATGCTGTGGATTCGGCTAAGCCTTCAATGACGCCGACACTGAAAACACTGGCACCCAACGTTGTGACTAAGAATAAAGGTAGTAAGCTATGGATCATCTCGGATGAAATATCCATTAACATGCTGACAAAACCCAGTACCCAAATGCCTTTTGGAATTTGATTGAGCGTGTTTGGGTTATTGATTGACACTCAAACTAACCCTAATGGTTATGGTCGTGACCGTGATGATAACTATGATCGTGGCTATGTTTTGCTTCAGTTAAAGAACAGGTGTGATTGGTGGTACCTAGTTCAATTTGCAAAGTTGAGTGATGAACTTCGTAACATTCTTCAAGCGTATGGGTAATTTCATCCATAAAATCATCGCCCGGATGGCCGTTGGGCATCACTAAATGTACGGTCAAAGCATTTTCAGTCGTGCTCAAACCCCAAATGTGCAAATCATGAATATCAGAAACACCTTCCAATTGGCAGAGATAATCATTAATTGCCGAGGCATCGATATGCCGGGGAACGGCATTAAGCGCCAGTCGCAAGGAATCGCGTAACAGCCCCCACGTGCCGACTAAAATCACCAGCACGATGATTAGGCTCATGATGGGGTCGATCAGATACCATTGAGTGTAAAACATAACCAGACCGGTAATAACTACTGCTAACGATACGGCGGTATCGGCAACCATATGAAGATAAGCACCGCGGATATTGAGATCCCCTTTACTGCCTTTCATAAGCAATATCGCGGATAAACCATTGATAAAGATCCCGACTGCGGCCACAATCGATACCGTTTGACCGGCAATGATGGGCGGCTGTGAAACACGATGGATCGCCTCCCACCCTATTGCCCCGCAGGCGACCAAAAGTAGCATGGTATTGGCAAGGGCAGCCAAAATAGACGTGCTGCGAAGTCCGTAAGTGTAACGTTTGCTGGGTTGTTTACGCGATAAGATAACGGCAAACCAAGCTAAAAACAGGCCAAGCACATCGGAAACATTATGCCCGGCATCCGCGATAAGGGCGGTGGAATTTGAGATCAGGCCGTAAAAGAATTCAACACCGACAAATAAGGCATTCAGCAGGATGGTAAGTAGAAAAATGCGTCCCTGGTTTGAAGAATGTGCATGATGGTGATACGGCATGATGAAAAGTCCGTGTTAATAAAGGCTCAATATAATTGATAACGCAAAATTCCATCAACCGCTTCAAATGATGCCTTCAATTATTAAGACTGAAAATTTGCGGCGTTTTGAAATAACACTTCAATTTTACTGCAATTTTTACAAATTTTAAGACGTATCGTCGTAATTTTCCTAAAGCGCAATCAGATTAAAAATGAAATCCAGTTTGGAAAAAAAATTAAGCATGACGGGATAATAGATGGTAGCTCACTTCTCCTGCCGTTTTGCTTTTCAATAACTGCCAATTGTCGGGTAATCCCCCTAAGGATTTGTTTTCATTCTCGGCTTCGACATAGATTTTTGCATGTCGGTTTAGCCAGCCTTTATCTTCCAACCATTGGCAAGTTTGTACCGTCATATTTTTTCCGAATGGCGGATCGAGAAAAACAATATCGAAAGATTCTGCGTTATTTGCGCCCAAAAAACGGAATACGTCGGACTGGACGATTTTGATTTGGTCGGCTTTAAGTTTTAAGGCGTTTTCATGTAAAGCGCGACAGGCTGTACCGTCTTGTTCGACTTGCACGACGGCTTTAGCACCGCGAGAAGCAGCTTCAAAGCCAAGTGCGCCGCTGCCGGCATATAAATCGAAGCAGCGGCTACCGGGGATGTCGTTTTGCAGCCAGTTGAACAGCGTTTCCCGGACTCTGGACGGTGTCGGCCTGAGTCCGGGAAGGTCGGTAAAGGTAATTTGGCGGCTACGCCACTCGCCGCCGATAATCCTAATTTGGTTTTTCAGCATCGACCGCTTTGCTGTTGCCAACCGTGACGGTTTGCAGCAACGCAATGTTTACCTTACGTTGGAACGCAGCCTTGATCGAATCGATGGTCGTCGCTTCGATTTTTTGCCGGAAGGTGTCGAGATAATCCAACGGCATATCGTAAAAGCCGATCATGCCGACATAACCCGCAAGCTCCTTATTAGTATCGAAGCGCATAGGGAATCCACCGATAATATTCTTCTTGGCAGCATCCAGTTCGGCTTGTGTTGGGCCTTGATCGATAAAATCCTTCAAGGTGGCATTCAGAACTTCCAGCGCTTGTTGGGCTTGGTCGTTACGGGTTTGCAGACTCACCACAAACGGCCCCGGCTTTAACATAGGAGAAAATGCACTGGAGGCGCTGTATGCCAACCCGCGTTTTTCACGCACCTCGCTGAACAGTTTTGAAACCAGTCCACTGCCACCCAGGATATGATTGCCGATGTAAAGATCGAAATAGTCCGGGTCTTTCCGCCAAGTGCCGGGTAATCCGGTCAGGACGTGGGTTTGAGTGGACGGAAATTCGATATGCTGCTGGCTGGCTTGGCTTGGTATCGTCACATCCGGTATAGCCGATGGTTTTTGTCCGGCTGGAAGACCGGTAAGTAATTTTTCGGCTGTTTGCTCGGCTTGCTGTTTAGTTAAATTGCCGACAATCACCACCATTGCATTATTCGCGACGTAGTATTGTTTATAAAACTTCACCAAATCGGCCGCTTTCAGCTTGCTTACGGTTTCTTTAACGCCGGAATCGGGATGGGCGTAAGGATGATTGCCGTAAAGCTTGTTGGAAAACACTTCGCTGGCGACTTCCGCAGGCGATTCTTCCCGTTGTTTTATGGCTGCCAGTGTGCGGTTTTGCTCGCGTAGAAAATCGGCTTTATTAAATTTGGGATTGGTCAAGATAACGTGCATCGTCTCCAAGGCCTTATCGAATAGCGCCGGTTGGGTTAGCGTACGTAGCGATAAGCTTGCCATATCGCTGGACACACTCGTTCCGAAATTGGCGCCGACATTTTCAAAACGCTGGGCAATTTGGTCGGCATTCCATGAACCAGCACCCGTATCTAACAAAGACGATGTTAACGCCGCCAAACCAAATTGCTGACCGTCACGGGCGCTGCCTCCATCGAAAATAACTTGAATATCGGCCAAGGGTAACGCATCGGCTTGTACAAAATAAACCCGGCTGCCTTGCGGCGTTTGCCAATGTTCTATTTTTGCTGCGGAAAAACTTAACTGGCTAACCAGTAAAAGCAATAAACCCAGATAACGAACAGCCATTATGCTCCTCCCTTTTTAGCAGTTTGTGAGTTATTAATCGGTAACGGCTCCAGATAGGCAATACTCAAATGATCGTCAATCAAATATTTTTTTGCGACCTCCAACACTTGTGCGGCAGTAATTTGATTCACTTTATCCACGTATTCATCCGCTTTCTGCCAGCCTAGCCCGACCGTTTCCAGCATACCGAGCTGCATGGCTTGATAAAAATTGGAATCGCGTTCGTAAACTGCGTTGGCTAACACTTGCGCCTTAATCCGGCTTAATTCTTCTTCACTAATGGATGTTTTTTGCAATTTGGCAATTTCGGCTTTTAACGCCGATTCCATTTCTTGTAAGGTTTTGCCCTCTGCTGGCGTGGCTTCAAGCTCGAATAAATCCGATAGCCTAGACGTCAGCCCATAACCTGCACCTGCCGAAACCGCAATTTGCTTGCCGCGAACCAACCCGGACGTCAACCGCGCGCTGCTGCCGCCATCGAGAACGCCAGCTAGCACTTCCAGTGCATAAGCTTCCCATTCTTTATCGGCAGTTTTTAATACGGGCACCTTGTAACCCATGACAATGGAAGGCAATTTCGCAGGCACTTTCACCGTCATTCGCCGCATCCCCAGTTGCTCGATTTCGGTTTGCGGTTTGATCGGTTTAATGTCGCTTGTTTTGAGCGGAGCGAAATATTTTTCTGCTAAGGCAAATACATCCGCTGTTTTAACATCGCCGACAATCACCAAGGTTGCATTATTCGGCGCATACCAACGTTGATACCAGGCTTGCAAATCTTCAACCGTATAGTTGGCGATGTCGGCGGGCCAGCCGATGACCGGGTGTTTGTAAGGGCTGCTGCTATAAGCCATCGCATTAAAATGTTCACTCATTTTGCCCTGCGGATTATCTTCGGTACGCATCCGGCGTTCTTCAGTGACAACCTGAAGTTCTTTTTTCAGCTCTTCCGGTAATAAATGCAGGTTGCGCATCCGGTCGGCTTCCAACTCCATGCTGACTTCCAGCTTGTCGGCAGCCATGGTTTGGAAATAAGCGGTGTAATCCTGACCGGTGAAAGCGTTTTCATCACCGCCGTTCTCGGCGATGATGCGCGAAAATTCGCCGGGGGCGTGCTTGTCGGTACCCTTGAACATCATGTGTTCCAGCATGTGCGAAATACCCGTAATGCCGCCGGGTTCGTAGCTTGAACCGACCTTGTACCAAACTTGCGACACCACGACTGGCGAGCGGTGGTCTTCCTTCACCAGCACTTTTAAGCCGTTGCCCAGAACGTGTTCGGTGGCTTTAGGTTCAGCATTTGCCAATATCGGCAAGCACAACATTGCCGCATACAATACTCTTGCGTTCATAACTCCCTCGTTGTTGTTAATGTCAGCGCTTCGGACTGTTTGAATAATCAATGGTTCACTGTATTCTATAGGATAATCAAACAACAGGACATAAAGCATGGTTACATGTGTAATTATCTTGGCATTGCCGATTCTGATCGACTCTTGAACATAAGCCGAGAATAACCTTCATTTTGGGGTTTGATAAATTATTTCAATCTAAGCCATCGCATTAACAACCGATTCACTAAAAATTACTCCGGGTAAATGACGACAGAAACTTTAAAGGATCCTACCTCCTGGACAACCTACCTCAAGCTTTGCAAGATCAACGTCGTTTTCGAGATGTTATTCACGGCTTTGGTGGGGATGTTGCTGGCTGTTCCGGGCTTGCCGCCGCTCGATAAACTGGGCTACGGACTTCTGGGCATTGCTTTGTCGGCGGCTTCGGCGGCGGCGATTAACCATTTGATCGACCGGCGGATCGACACCGTGCTGAATCCGCACCGCCCATTGCCGAAAAATCATTTGCAGCCAGTTCAGGTATTAGCGTTTGCTGCGGCGCTGGGCATTCTGTCCATGCTGATTCTGGTTTACAAAGTTAATGTGTTGACGGCGGTGTTAACTTTTCTCTCCTTATTCGGTTACGCTTTTCTGTATACCTTGTGGCTTAAACGCGCCACGCCGCAGAACATCGTGATCGGCGGTGCTTTCGGCGCGACACCGCCGTTATTGGGCTGGACGGCGATTACCGGTGAAATCCATCCCCATGCCTTATTGCTGGTTGCGCTTATTTTCGTCTGGACGCCGCCGCATTTTTGGCCGTTAGCCATTGCCCGACACGAAAAATATGCGTCGGTGGATATTCCCATGCTGCCGGTCACGCACGGCATTGATTTCACGCATTTGCAAATCCTGCTGTACACCGTGCTGTTAGTGGCGTTGACCTTATTCCAATTCGCCATCGGCATGACGGGCTGGATTTACTTGGTTGTCGCCCAGTTATTGAACGCAGGATTCCTTTATTTTGTCTTTTTAATGTATAAGCGCAACGATGTAAAAACGGCGATGCAAACCTTCTGGTTTTCTATTGTCTACATCACTTTATTATTTGCCGCTTTGTTGATCGATCACTACGTTAAAGTGACTTTATGACCTTTTCCCATCACCTTGCCACCGACCGGGCAGAACATCCTTTTGCGGAAACGATACGTATCCTTGGCAAAGGTAAAAAAGGCTCGCGAGCACTAACAAAGGATGAAGCGTACCGTGCCATGCGGATGATTTTGGCTGACGAGGTGCTACCGGAACAATTAGGCGCTTTTTTGATGTTGATGCGGATCAAGGAAGAGACGCCGGAAGAATTAACCGGATTTGTGCTCGCAGCCAGGGAATCCTTTGATTTGGCCGGGGATAGCGGGCTGGTCGACTTGGATTGGGCGAGTTATGCGGGAAAACGGCGTCATCTGCCGTGGTTTTTGTTATCGGCATTGCTGTTGGCCGAGAATGGTGTAAAAATTTTCATGCACGGTGCGGAAGGCCCGGCATCGAACCGCCTTTACACGCAAACAGCAATGTCATCTTTAGGTATTAGCCCTGCAAGTTCGATTGAAGACGCCAAACAACAGTTGCAAACCCGGCATTTCAGTTACTTGGCATTGGAACAATTTTGCCCGACGTTGCAGAATATCATCGATCTCAGGCCAATTTTAGGTTTACGGTCGCCGGTTCATACCATTGTTCGCCTTCTGAACCCTTTTAATGCTCGGTACAGTATTCAGGGTATATTCCATCCCTCGTATCGTTCCGTCCATCAACAGGCAGCTGCGTTATTGCAACAACCGCACATGGCGGTGTTGAAAGGCGAAGGCGGCGAAACCGAACGCAATCCCGATATGGATTGCTTGGTGCAAAGCGTCCACTGTGGCGAGTTAAGCGAGGAGATTTGGCCGGCACTTTTTACCCATCGGCATGTCAGAGCAGAGACGCTCGATCCATCTCAGCTTCATCCAGTGTGGGCAGGAACCATAGTAGATGAATTCGCCGAGGCTTCGATTATCGGAACGGCAGCCATTGCGTTAAAATTACTTGGCAAAGCCGATACTCAAGTACAATCGCAAGAATTAGCCTCTCAATTTTGGCTGGAAAGAAATAAAAAGCGTTTTGTATTAGGCTGATTGATGCTCATGCATGTCGATTTTTTCGCATTTTAAAGTTCATCTTCTATTAATCTTTGCGTGTTAAATTTAATAATCCCGATTGCTCAATGAATGAAATCTAATAAAGGAAAGTCATGCGATTAACTAAACTTACCTTGATTGTTTTTATTTTTACAACCATTTCAATACATTTTCCAAGTATTGTTATCAGTAATGCGGACGCTAAAGTTCACAAGTCTCGAACTTCCGGCAAAAGTAAAAAACACACGAAGCAGAGCGCCAACCCCGGTAATGTTTGGGAACGTATCCGTTCCGGCATCAGAATTCCGGTGCCGAATCCAGCAGCAGGGATAGAAACGATTGTAGCTTCGCCGGTTGCCCGGACAAATTCTTCCGTATTGTCGTCTGTCCGTATAAATTCAAATAGTGCAAATCGTAATGAAACGGCGGAACAAATCACAACCGGCAGTAATAACGGAAACGCATCTAAGAGCGAGTTAAAAATTTCCGAGAAACTCAGAGTCAGGCAAGTATTAATGCCGCATAAATCGGAAGCGAATTTATCGTCACCGGATTCCGAAGCTAAGTACACAAAATTGGGCCGGTTGCTGTTGGGTTCAAAAAAATCGGAGAGTCAATTAACGAGTCGCTTAACTAAAAATGTCTCTCTGAGCGAAGCAGAAAAGCTGGCAACAGCTAAAAGCGATAGTTTATTTAAAAGTTCTGTCGGTCGTATTCGAACACGACTCGGGTTACATCCCGATTTATCCAAAATAGTATCCACAAAAGAAGACGCTACGGATAATACATCACAAAACAGTAAGTCAGGACTTAGTAACAAACCCACTTTTATAAAAACGCCAGGAATCGGGAACTGTTCGGACTTACGTAAAAAAGAAATAATTCAGCTTGCAAAAGAAGGTGTGTTGACTGACGGTTATGCCCAAATGGCGCAACATTGCCAGGACAAACAGGCTGTTATCAACGAACGTATCGCCAAACAAGTTGCTGCTTATAGCAGAGGCTTTCTTAACGGTGTATCAGAGCGTGCTCGGCCATATCTTTATCACATTGTCGATACGTTAAGTAAGCACGGCTTACCGCTGGATTTGGCGCTACTGCCTATTATGGAAAGCGCGTACAAATCGACTGCATTATCCTCGGCCAGCGCATCAGGCTTATGGCAGTTTATACCCAGCACCGGACGATTATACGGTTTAGAACAAAGTTCCGACTACGATGCAAGACGGGATGCCATTGCTTCAACACAAGCGGCTGCGCGTTTTCTTTCAAGTTTGAACGGACACTACAAAGGCGATTGGTTGTTAGCGCTAGCCGCTTACAACTGGGGACCGGGTAATGTCGATGCGGCAATCGCAAAAAATTTAGAACAAGGCTTAGATACCGATTACTGGTCGTTAGAGATGCCCGCCGAAACTCAAAATTATGTACCTAGACTATTGGCGTTGGCACGGATATTTTCCAATCCGGCAGGGTTTGGATTGAATCTCAGGCCGATCAAAAACGAGCCTTATTTTATAAAGGTGGCGATTGATCGTGAAAACGATATCGATCAACTGTTGCACAAGGATTTAAGCGAGGTAGCTAAACTGGCAAATTTTCAAAGCGATGAGTTTAACCAATTAAACTCCGCTTACCTTAATTCCAGATTGACGGAACGAAAACCCTTTAGCTTTTTAATGCCGGTAACTAACGCAAATACCTTACACCGAAGCCTGACATTTCTAGCGAAATCAACTAAAAACGACAGCCATGTATTGCCTTTCCCTCATGCATGGGCATTATCATCGCGGCCCGATCAATCGAAATTTGAAATGCCTTTACTGGCATTGAATTTAATTAACAGCGATCAAAAGCCGTTTATTTCCGGCGAATTAAAATCGAAAGAACCTGAAATATCAAAAAATATCGGCGAAGACGCTTTAATGACGGTTCATTACCTTGAGAAGGGTGAATCTCTAAAGTCTTTAGCCGAATATTACGGCGTAAGTGAAGAAAAGTTACGGGAAGTAAATAAATTTAAACGTAAACAAGCCGTATCTTTCGGTCAACGACTATTGATACCTGTTCAAATTTCAATCGGTATCGCTTTAAAAAATACGATACCTTCAGTGCTTTATAAGAATCTGTAGATCTATGTTTTGATTAGGCATTTCATTAAAAATAACGAAATGCCTATCGACAGCAGCTATTGCAATTAGATTGACAACGAGCGAAGAAGAGAGATTTTAGTGTTCAGAAACTTTAAGCAGTTTGCGGCCAAGCAAATTCAGGGATGCCTTTAATTTGTGATTTCGCCATGTGAACGTATTGAAGACCCATCAAAGTGCCGCCATCTGCCAAACGTTCCAGCCAAATTACCTTAATTTCGCCTTCCAGCTCAAGTTTCTTGAATTCGAAGACCGTAACTACGCCGGGTTCGACATAAACCGGATCGGCTAAACGAATCATAATGCCGTCTACAGACACATTGACCGACGTAAATTCCATATATTCGCCGTTGAATAATATATGCCCCGGACCCGGTAAATTCTTACGGTAAGCTTTGCGCTTGTACAATAAGTCATTGACATCGTATGAGACATTTTTAAATTCGAGGGCGAGCAGGATATGATCGTCCTGCATATCCACCCTAATGACTTCTACTTCACCGGCTAAACGCATTTCCGGTAGATACAGATCGATTATGGTCGATGCCAATAAAGTATTAAAAATATCTTTAATGTCGTTTTTGCCGATCTTGCTGTTAAGTTGAGCAAGCACACCGGTAATGGAAATATTTTTTATGGTGATCGGCTGTTCTTCACCTGCAAGGTAAATCAAGCCGTGTGTGGTTAAATTTTTACGGTAAGGTCTTAGCAGCATAGCATTCATGGGGATCTCCTCGTTATATAAGCAACTATTGCACACTTTGACCCGACTTTTTCAGCACAGTTGCTAATTTAATTATAGCACTATCATCAATTATTTTTTGGCGGCTTACAACTATTATTTAAAAATTTCAATATCTGAGTTTAAATAATCTTTGTTTATTAAAAACAATAACTTATTTCCAAATAGTTACGATATTCGTAAAATCGTCCGTCCAGGGTTTAATATCGAAATACAAGGGCAGTTTTTGCCAGCTTCCTAATTGGCTTTGCTTTAGTAAATCTAACGTTTCCGGTTTCTTTGCCATGACAATCCAGTCGGTAGCAACAACCAAAGGAATGTCTTTTTGCGGTTTGAATTCCTGAATCAACGATGCTAAATGCAAATTTTCAGCATGGTTGGATAATACTTTTTTAAGCGCTAAATGGCGGTTAGTTATGTGAAGCGCCAGAATGCCGTCCGGTTTTATTTTTTCGAAATAGAGCTTAATCGCTTCCTGGGTCAATAAATGCGTCGGTATGGAATCGGAACTGAACGCATCGACAATATATAAATCGAATTTATGGTCGGGTTCTTTTTCCAACGATAAGCGGGCATCACCCACAACCATCTTTATTTTTGGATTGCACTGGCTGATATACGTAAAGTACTTGGGATTGCTGGCAATATCAACCACCAACGGATCGAGTTCATAAAATGCCCAGCTTTGTTCAGGCTTGGTGTAGCAGGCCAAAGTACCTGCACCCAAACCGATAATGCCGATTTCCCAGTTGGTATTAACCTTTTCGTACTCGGCAAAAAGTTGTCCGATGGGGCCTTGACGGCTGAAATAGGTTAAAGGCATGCGGGAAACATCTGCCGCTAAGCGCTGTGCGCCGTGTTTAGTAGTACCGTGATAAAACTCTCTATATTTTTCCGGCTGGCCTTGCTCATTCGTCAACATACTTTCGCGCACAGATAAAACGCCGAAAAAAGTACGCTCCTGATAAAGCGTATTCGACAACATGCTGTGCAAGCCGAAGGTAAAGAAGATAAGAATGCCGGTCATCAAAGCGAGCGTGATCGGTTGCGACCTGAAGGCATAGGTCAAACCTGCCAATAGGATTAAACCCACGCCGATGGTATCGAGGTACTGCGGCAAATCGTCAACACTGAAAAAGACCACTAACCCTACAATAATCAAAAAGGCAGGAAGAATCAATTGCTTCAGCCATGCTTTATTACCGCCGTTGAAGGAGGCGTTCAAACCCGGACGCAGCAAAAGTGCGGCGATAATCATCAACGGGTATTCGTATACCGCATTGAAAATAAACGGTGCTACGAAAGTATTGAACATACCGCCCAACATGCCGGCGAACGACATGATCAGGTAATAAGTCGTCAGGTGGCGCGTATTCGGCCTTAAACGAGCAAGTTCGCCGTGGCAAACCATCACTGCGAGGAAAAAGGCTGTTAAATGGATGCCAAGATCGACCCAATAAGGCAGCACCGCCGGATTGATGAACGAATAGGCCAGAAAGGGCAACAACACAATCGGTTGCGCCTTCACCATCCAGCCATGTACTTTGTCGTGCCACTTCGAAAATACGATTACAAATGTGAGCAAGTACAGGGTTAATGGGATAATCCATAACAGCGGTACCGAAGCGATGTCCGTACTAATAAAGGTGGTTAAACCCAGTAATAAACTCGACGGGACAAAGGCCAAAGCCAACCAGTGCAATTTGGTGAAAATGCTGAGTTCATCATCTTTTGAGCTAGATTCGTCAAACTCTTCTTTCGCTTGTTGTGCTTTCCACAACGCGAACGCGCATCCGCCAATTAATATGCAAAGCATAACAAAACCAACAGTCCAATCCGATTTTTGCCCGCTCAGCCCGATATTTGGCTCGATTAAAAAAGGATAACTGAGCAGTGCGATCAAACTACCGCTATTACTGGCAGCATAAAGATAATACGGATCGCTGCTGGTGTGATGACCGATATTGGCAAACCATTTTTGGATAAGCGGAGCCGTGGTAGAAACCACAAAAAACGGTAAGCCAATTGAAAGCGATAACACGCCGAGCAACCAGAAAGTGGGATTGCTTTCGGTCGGCGGTGAAACTGTTTGAGGTAATCCAACTGGCAGCGCTAGGAAACTGATTAGGATTACACCCAGATGAACAAGAATTTGCCGATGGTGGCTAAGCCGGGTAGATAGATAATGCGCATAAAGATAACCGAGGAATAAAACAGTCTGGTAAAACACCATACAGGTATTCCAAACTGCGGGCGAACCGCCTAACAAAGGTAGCAGGATTTTGCCGAACATCGGTTGAAGCACGAACATCAGCGCCGCACTGGTGAATAGCGTACCCGCAAATAAAAAAATCTGGAGAAGATTACGGTCGGTCGTTTTAGAAGCTGTTTGGTTCATTCTTTATTATTATTGATATAGGCTTAGGTAAGCGTTCACTGGCTAAATAGTTAATCAGCTTATGATAAACCATTTGTCAGGCAGCGGGGCATTTGACAACCTGGATCGTGAAAAAAGAGCAACAAAAAAGGCGGTAAACCGCCTTCTAAAAGGGATGCAATACGACTTGTGGCTTATAAGGAACCGAAAAATGCCGCCAGTGCTTTAATGTCTTCTTCGGAAAGATTGCCCGCAATAGCTTGCATCGCACCGTTTTGCCGGGCACCGCTTTTGAAATGGCTCAATTGCTGGATCATATATTCCGGTTGCTGCCCTCCTAAACGGGGAAATTGTCCGTTGCCTTCACCCGCTGAACCGTGACACCCCAAGCACACGGTTGCTTTGCTTTTGCCTTGTTGAACCAAAGCAGGATCGCCGCTCGCTTTAGGAGGCAATTGCACAGCGAAATATGCGCCGTAGTTATTGATGTCTTCATCGCTCATGCTAGCCGTTTGGGCTTGCATAATCGCATTCACACGTCCTCCGGCTTTGAAAGCCTTAAGCTGATTGACCGTATAAACTGATTGTTGTGCTGCCAAACTTGGCGTTTGCGTATTGCTGCTTTTACCTTTATCGCCGTGGCAGCCAAAGCAGACTGCCGCCTTTTGTTCAACTTGTGTTAATTCATTGGCCGATACTTGCATCGTCCAAACAAAAGCCAAAAATAACGAAACTGTAAACGCACGCTTCAATAAGTGCATGGGTCACCTCATAAAGTTTATGCAAAAAATCATGCAAGGTTTGATTATAATTTGATCTTAATATACAAGCAAAAGCAGCGAAGCCTAATGAATAATTCACGAACTTGCCATGATTGAATCCGAAACTGCGGATAACGCCGAACCAATTCCAAGCATCGGCGTTGGCGGTTTACTATTTAACCGGCATCAACAGATCTTATTAATCAAACGCAATCAAGCACCAGCTCAAGGCTTGTGGTCGATTCCGGGCGGCAAACAGGAGGCAGGCGAATCGCTCGTTGAAGCCTGCATCCGTGAATTTCAGGAAGAAACCAATCTCGAAGTAGAAGTACAAAATATCGTCGCAATCGTCGACCGCCGACTTGAAGGCTTTCACTATGTGATTATCGATTTTCTGGTGAAATTAATAGATGAAAACAATGCCGTCCCCATAGCACGGAGCGATGTCGCTGAAGCAAAATGGATCAATCTTGGCGATCTCGGGCACTATGATTTAGTCGTCGGACTTCCTGAAATCATTAAACGAACACAAAATTCTCTGATCGATAATGTATCAAGCGGTTTGCACGATGTTTATGTAACAGGAACGGATTTTATTTTGCCCGATTTAAGGAAGCTCTGATTAAGTCCTTAGACAGACTCAGGACGAACGCGCTTGAGTTCGTTCGTGGTGAGCTTGTAGAACCATTTGTGCCCTGTGTGTGAGCAGAATCAATCTGTCTAAGCGTCCTTAAGATAACAACCTTTTAACCTTAAAAGAGCATCTAAAGCTTGCAAAAAAACTGTTAACTGTTTGAAATTAGGCGACCAGGAGGCGTTTATGGCAGAACAGATCATTCACCCTTTGGGTGATCCCGAACCAAAGGCATTAATTCCGTATGCTGAACCTGTCAGGGTAGAAACATTTGGCGGTCGAATCCATGTGGAATGGGATCCACAAGCATCGGTGACAGCGATGGGACAATTGCCGTTTTTCATAGAATTTTTGCACATTAGCGGATTATTTGGTGATTGGGTGTCACGGTGTCCTTTGCCTGGATTAGCCCCAACGCCCCAAGCAAACGCAATGTGCTGGGGACGGTATTGCTTTCTGTGTTATCAGGTCACAAACGCTATGCCCATATCAATGGCTTACGGGGAGACGGTGTCAATCCGGGCTTGCTGGGGATGAACAAGGTCGTCAGCGAGGACTCAGTCCGGCGTTCGTTGCAGCAGATGGACGAAGTAGAAGGCGTGCATTGGCTGCAGGACAGCAATTACGATGTGTATGCGCCGTTGTTGAGTGAGCCGTGGATTTTAGATGCGGATACGAGCATCAAAACGTTGCATGGCCACCAAGAAGGCGCGGAAGTCGGCTATAACCCGCACAAGCCGGGTCGTCCATCGCATACCTACCACACTTATATGATTGCCAATCTCCGGCTGATTCTGGATGTCGAAGTGCAAAGCGGCAAACAAGTGGCATCCAAAGCACAGCTCCCCTGGGGTTATGGGCGCTGCTGAACCGGTTGCCCCGTGAGCATTGGCCAGCGTTGCTCAGGGGAGATCGGGACTGGGGCACCGAAGCCAACCTGCAGGCGGCTGAGCAAGCAGGTCTCCCGTACTTGTTCAAACTGCGGCTGACCTCGAACACGCGGCGCTTGGTTGAACGGCTGATGCTGGGTAATCAGTGGGTAAAGGCCGGACAGGGCTGGCAAGCCGCAGAGTCAGAACTGCGCCTAACTGGCTGGAGTTGTGCCCGGCGTGTAGTCGTCCTGCGTCGGCAGCTAAAGAAAAACCTGGCGGTGGTCGGCCAAAACCAACAAGGCCCGCGACAGTTGAGTTTTGCGGAACTAACCGACGATGATGTCGCTGTGTACGAATATAGCGTCCTGGTGACCTCCTTGGACATCGAAATGCTCAGCGTTGCCCAACTTTACCGAGACCGCGCCGATGCTGAAAACAGTTTTGACGAACTCAAAAATCATTGGGGCTGGGGTGGCTTCACCACGCAGGACCTGAAACGTTGCCGGTTTATGGCCAGGATCACCGCGTTGGTTTATAACTGGTGGAGCTTGTTCGTCCGGCTCGCCGATCCCGACCGACATACCGAAGCCATCACCAGTCGCCCCTTGATGCTCTATGGCATCGGCAGGCAGACGCGTCACGCGGGACAAACCCGACTAACCGTCAGCAGTACCCACGCCGAGGCGGTAAAAGTTGAACAGTGCTACCGCCGGATTGCCGCATTCTTCAAAGAGCTTTGGGCAACTGCGGAGCAGTTCAATGCCCAACAGCGTTGGTGCCGGAACAATCCAGCGTTAAAAGCAGTTTGTCTTGCCGGAATTGGCGCAGCTTTAATGGTAACGGTAAATTTTTTGGTAACACCGGCATTGATTGTCTGTTATGTCTTGTATTTGTCTATCGCAACCGCAGGACAGGATTTTACGGGCTTCCAGTGGGATGTGTTTTTGTTAGAAAGCGGATTTCTGGCGATTTTTCTGCCCGGTAATTCCAAAATAATTCATTTTCTGTATCGCCTGCTGATAGCGCGTTTCATGTTCATGGGCGGCGTGGTCAAAATCGCCAGCGGCGACCCGACCTGGGCTGATTTGACCGCACTGAAATATCATTACTGGACGCAACCGCTGCCCACACCGTTAGGTTATTACGCGCATTTTTTGCCGGAATGGTGGCAACAGTTTTGTACGGCAGGTGTGATGTTTATTGAATTGGTCGTGCCTTTGGGCGTTTTCATGCCTAGACCGTTTCGTCTATTCGCCGCCTGGAGCTTCATCCTGCTGCAAAGCTGTATCGTGCTGACCGGTAACTATAATTTTTTCAACCTGTTGGCGCTGTTGTTATGCCTGTTCTTATTCGACGACAGCGATCTGGCCAAAATAACGCCACAAAAACTTTACACCAAACTGCAACAAAATAACCGCTCTCCGTCAACTTCCGCGACTTTTTGTTCGGGTATTTGGGCAGCAATGGTAGTCTTGATATTGACGACGCATCTCTGGATGGCGCAAACACAACAACGACCTTATAAGATTTTGCACGAACTGCTGCAAACGGCATCGAATTTCGCTGTCGTGAACAATTACGGTCCGTTTGCCGTCATGACCACGGAACGCAATGAAATCATCATAGAAGGTTCCAATGACGGTGTTCATTGGTTGGAATACGGCTTTAAATACAAACCCGATTCGCTGGATAAACCGTTAAGTTGGAACATTCCCCATCAGCCGCGCCTGGATTGGCAACTCTGGTTCGCCGCACTCAGCCGACCGCAGTCCGGCGGCTGGTTCGAAAAATTCATGCATCGACTGCAGCAAGGATTACCGGAAGTATTGGCTTTAATGGCAAGTAATCCGTTTCCTAACTTGCCGCCAAAATATCTCAGGGCGGTTTGGTACCGTTGTACCTTCACAACGTCGGATAAACGAGCAGCAACCGGTAAGGTTTGGAAGCGAGAAAGGCTTGGGAATTATTATGAACTTAATGAGAACTATTATTTTATAAGTAAACTAAAAAATAAGATTGACCGTACGAACCATTGAGAATTTTTTCGTCTTAAAGGTACTTACAGAAAACCCTATAAGGTCTCGAGCTGATCGTATAACTTTTAGGTACGCCAATAAAAATATACGTTTAGCGTTTTTACTTCGCTACTCCGCTTGATTTATTACACTTACATTCTTTGGCTATAAGCTTTAAGTCAGCTACTTATTCATTAATAGAATTTTTCATAATAATTTCATTTTCATTTTGAAAATATTGAGTAACCTCATTTTCAGCAGTTTTGCTAGCTTGAACATCTTTTTGACCGATATCAGATAAGTAAAACGCTATCAATTGATCTAATTCAGAGTCTGTAAATTTGGATCCATAATACTTTGACCATACGGATACTATTTCTTCAGCCGTCCATTTGCCTTGCAATTTCTCTATAAATTTGTTTGAAGCCTCGTTAAATCAATCAGAAAATTTTTTTGAAGGGTTTAGCTGTGTCATAAATTGTTCAAGCATATTACTAGCTTGTTTTTTCCTTAACTTTACCCATTTCGATTTGTTGTTGCCACATATCCAGCATTCCTTACGCTTTCATGAGCTGTTCAACTTTCGAATTTGCATCGGCTAAAACGATCGACATAAATACAGTACTCAACATGAATAAAATAATAATCCTCATAGTATTGACCTAATAATGTTAAATATTCAAAAATTCAGCGTTTTCAAAACTGTAGATAAGGTAGTTCAGTTTTAAGACACCTTCCTCAACTCCCCCAACCCATTCGGCTTTTTCACTAATTGCAATTGTGCTTTAAAGCGCTGCTGCACCGCTTCGATGTGCGAGATTACGCCGACGGTTTTGCCGTGCGCGCGCAAGCTTTCCAGGGTACTGATGACGGTAAAGAGCGATTCTGCGTCTAGGTTGCCGAAACCTTCGTCAAGAAATAAAGAGTCGATAGAACGTCCGTTATTCGCCAACTCAGAGAGAGCTAGCGCCAGTGCTAGGCTGACGATAAAGCTTTCGCCGCCGGACAAGGTTTTAGGAATGCGCCGGGCATTGCGCTGAAAAGTGTCTTCAACCATCAAACGTATTCCGCGTTCGCTGAGTATCGCACGCAAATAATACCGACCGCTGATTTTTTCCAAGGTCGCGTTAGTTTGCGACATTAGCTTTTCGACGACCTGATTTTGTACACGGCGGCGGAATGCCATGCCGTTTTCTGCCGTCATTTCGGCAACTTCGGCCTCGGCTTGTTGTACCAAAGTTTGTTGTTGTTCGATTTGTTTAAGAATAGCTGCGTGTTTATCTTTATATTGCTTTTGCTCGCGGACGATTCGTTCCAATCGTTGCGCTTCCAGTTGCGCGATCTCCATTTTTTCTTTCGCGGCTTTAACTTTCAAATCGATTTCTTCAGCCGTGAATTCGGGTTTGTCGCGGCTTTCGAGGGCTTCTAACTGAGTATGTAAAGCTTCTAATTCTTTTCCTAGATCGGCGATTTGCTGATCAAAGTTTTCCAGTTGCTGGATGACTTTAGGCCGGTCGGCAAGCATCGCGATGACTTCTTTAATTTCCGCCATCGTTTTAAATTGGGTGTCTGCCATTTTTTGGGCGAACGTTTGGTTCAATGCATCCGCTTCAGCTTTTAACTTTTCGAGCCGATGTTCTTTTTCCGCAATTAAATTTTGCTTTTCAACCAAGGCAAGCTGTAAACCGACGACCTCTTGACTGTGCAATTGATCGCTAAAATAGTCCAATCGTTCTTTGTATACATCGATTTGCTTTTCACCGCTTTTTTGTTTTTCCGTGAGTACGCGGATGTCTTCAGCCAGCGTTTTCCGTCGCGATACATAGCTTTCATAATCCTGGCGGCGCACGGATAATTGGTCGATGAGTGCATTTTCTTTTCCTTTGGCTGGAATGGATTCGCCTAACACTGTTAATTGTTCCGTTAATATCGCCAGTAACTCCTTTTCCTCCTGTTCTGCAGCGGCGGCGCCGGTTTCGGTTTCCGATAACCTTTGCGGCGCTGTTTGCCATTCCGCATCGATGGTTTCGAGGCTGGCTTGCAGTTTTTCTATAACGGCCTTATTTTTGTCGATAGCCGCATTAAAACGATTGATCCGTTTTTGAGTTGCCTTATATTTGCTTAACAGTATGCCGATGTTTTTCAGGTCGGTCGATTCGGTTTGCAGCAACCGCTTCATCATACCGGTTTTATTAATATCGAGATCTTCGCTCGCCGTATTTAGCTGATTGCATAATGTCAGCCAGCGGCCTCTAATTTTTTCCAGTTGTTTTTGGTTAGCCTCGTTTTTCTCCGCTCGTCTTCGTGTTAATTTCAGCAACTCTTCGAGCTCGGAAATTTCTGCATTCAATCGTTTGATTTTGATACGTTGATCGAGCAAGGCTTGTTGAGAATTTGCCGGCACCGGCGGACGTTTAGCGTAAGGGTGTTCGAGCGCTCCGCACAACGGGCAGGGTTTGCCGTCAACCAGGACATGACGTTCTTGCGCCATTCGCGTCAACAGCGCATCGTTATAAATCGCTTTTTCAAGCGATAAACGGATGTTTTCATCGCGTTTGAGCTCTTCTTTTAAAGTGACGAGATCGGTTTCGATTTCTGTCGCATCGCGAGCCGGTAAGCTGGGTTTACCGAATAATCCGAAGAAAAAGGATGGACGTGGCGATAATTTTTCTTTAGCAACGGCTAAATTGACCAATTCTTGAAAGGACTGTACGCGTATTTTCTGTTCCGATTGCAGCTCTTCCAGTTGTTCCAAGGTATTGCCTTGAGCAATATCCTCCAGGGTTTTTTCCTCATTCGCTAATTTTTTACTGAGATGAGCATTAATTTTATTTTTCTTTTCAATTTTACTTTTGTTCTTTTCTAAAGCCGCGATGGTGTATTTAGACCATTTTCCCAAGGCTTTCTTTTTTTCGTCGAATTCTTCCAACAAAGTCCGCAAGTTTTTCAAGCGGTCGATTTCAGGAAAATTATGCAGTAAAGGTGCGTCGACTTTGTGCTCTTCAAGCCATGTAGATATTTCTTCCAACGATGTTTGTGTCTCGGCAAGCTGATTCGCTAAGGATTTCTGTAAGATAATCTCGGATTGCCAGTTTGCGTTGAACAGGCCGACCTGACTCCGGGTGTTATCGATAGTTTGCTTTTGTTCGGCAAAGGATAATGGTGAAGTTACCGCATCGTCCTGTTGTGGCAAAACGGTTTTATAAGCAGGTAATGCGAGCGTGCCTTGGATCTGCGAAAGTTCGTTTTGCAACGCGGATAAGGCGGTAGTCTCTTGATTTAATACTTTGAGTTTTTGCTCGATGATTTCAATGTCTTCTTTAAATAGAAGCGCATTTTCTCCGTCGGCTAATTGATCAGCGCGTTTTTTGACGGCTAACTGTTGACGGATCGCGTCTTGTAACGCGGTTTCTTGCGTAGAAATTTTCTTTAAGAGCGCCGTCGTTTCGGTAAAAACCGTTTTTTGGCGGTTTAATGCGTTAATTTCTTCTCGAAAATCGGCTGTTTGTTCGTTGAAATCGGTTAAATCAAGCTCGCAAGCCTCGAGCGATTGCGGCTCGATTAAGGGAACGGCGGCTAAATCTTGCTGTAAAAACGTAAGTTTTTGTTGTTCAGAAGTTAATTTGGCGGTTATTTCCGCTTTATGGTCGGCATAAATATCCGTACTGACGATTTTTTCAAGAATTGCCATTCGCTCGCTGTCGAGCGCATTTAAAAAAGCGGCAAAATCGCCCTGGGCGAGCATGATCGAACGCGTAAAGCTGCGAAAATTCATGCCTGTAATGTCGGCTATCTTACTGCAAACTTGCTGGGGCGAGGTGGCGACTATTTCTTCGTTATTATTTAATCGAAGTAAATTCATTTCAGTCGGCAAGACCTCGCCTCTTGGCATATCGCCTTCTCGCTTTACGCGCCAAGTCGAGCGGTATTTGTCGCCGCCGAGCGTAAATTCAATTTGCGAAAAACATTCGCTGGTATGTTTGGTCATCACATGATTAGCCGGCTTATCGAAACGAAAAGTTTCTCCGTAGAGAGCCAGGGTAATCGCATCGAGAATGCTGGATTTACCGGAGCCGTTCGGTCCTGTAATCGCAAAGACACCCGTATCGGTAAACGGCGGTTGATCGAAGTCTATTCGATTTTCGCCTTCCAGGGAGTTGATATTCTTGAAATAGAGGTTAAGTATTTTCACGCGCTGCTATTCTGCACAATCAAGGCTCTAAAAATTTCAAATGGTTGCATTATAGCCCTCTGCGATAAAATTTTCCTGCCTGCAAATTGTTATTCTATTGATTCGGCATTATGTAGTTTTAATCTCCGTCTGCCTTGAGCCTGTCGAAATGCAGACGGAGATTAAAACTGTAAGGAGCCGTATCATTACAAGGCCGATTCTAATAGGAAGCCTGCAGAAAAGTTTTAACGTCTGCTAAGATAATGTCAGGAGGAGCACTATGCTGAAAAAAGTATTGCGGATCGTTGTTGGTTTTATAGTTAAGACCTTATACCGGGTGGAGATTTCCGGCCTGGAAAATTTCGATAAAGCCGGAAATCGGGTGTTAATCGTGGCTAACCATACCTCGTTTCTCGACCCTATGTTGCTTTGGCTGTTTTTACCGAACGATATTACCTTTGCGATAAATACGCATATTTCGCAGCGCTGGTGGTTAAAACCGTTTCTGGGATTATCGCAAGTGTTTCCCATGAACCCGACGCATCCAATCTCGCTTAAGGACTTAATTCACCATTTGCGTAGCGATACGCATACGGTTATCTTTCCCGAAGGACGTATCACGGTTACGGGCGGATTAATGAAAGTTTACGACGGTACCGGCATGGTAGCTGAAAAATCGCAAGCCACCGTGTTGCCTATCCGTATCAACGGCGGTCAATATACGCCATTTTCCCGATTACAGAAGATTTGCAGGTTACGTTGGTTTCCGAAAATCACTATGCATCTTCTTCCGCCGGCTCGTTTGGAAGCGCCGGCCCATCTACGCGGAAGAGCGCGGCGGAAATTCAGCGGGCATCTGCTAGCCGATATGATGTCCGAAATGATATTTTCAACCAGTGTATACCGGCAAACCATCTTTCAAAGTCTATTGGATGCCCGTAAAGTTCACGGCGGCAATCATGAAATCGTCGAAGACCTAGAGCGGAAACCGTTAACATACAATACGCTGATTACCCGCATTTTAGTTGTGGCTGAGGCTTTATCGAAATTAACCGGCAAAGACGAACATGTGGGTGTGTTTTTACCCAACTCTGCAAAAACGTTAGTGACGATTTTGGCCTTGCAAGCACGTGGCAGAGTTCCGGCAATGTTAAATTACTCGACCGGTTCGGCGAATATGTTGTCCGCTTGCCGCATTGCGGAGGTTAAGACCGTAGTAACGTCTCGGCAATTTATCGAAAAAGGGAAATTATTCGACGAAGCCGATGCGCTTAGCAAGCAAGTGAACTTGGTTTATTTAGAAGACATTGCTCAGACCATTACAAAACAAGTTAAACTCAAGGCCTTATGGCAAAGCACAACAGCCGATATTTGGTATCCCAAAACCGCACCAAGCCCGGATAGCACGGCCGTCGTGTTGTTTACATCCGGATCGGAGGGAACGCCGAAAGGGGTTGTGCTTTCTCACGCCAATGTTTTGGGCAATCTCAAACAATTAGAATCGAGAATCAGCTTTACACCGCAAGATGTCGTGCTGAACTTCCTGCCGATGTTCCATTCGTTCGGCTTTACAGTCGGCTCGATGCTTCCTATTTTAAGCGGGATGCGAGTGTTCTTTTATCCTACGCCGCTGCATTATGCCGTGATTCCCGAAATGGCTTACGAACTGAAAGCCACAATCATGTTCGGTACGAATACCTTTTTGGCGGCTTATGCCAAAAAAGCGCATCCTTATGATTTCTATAACATGCGTTATGTCGTCGCTGGAGCTGAAAAACTTCAAGAAACCACGCGCCAAATCTGGTTGGAAAAATTCGGAATCCGAATTTTGGAAGGTTACGGAGCTACCGAAACAACACCGATCACATCGGTCAATACACCGATGTATTATAAAGCGGGAACGGTAGGCCGTTTTATGCCCAGCATGGAATATAAGCTGGAACCGATTCCCGGCATCCATGAAGCCGGGCAACTACATGTTAAAGGCCCTAACATTATGCAAGGTTATTTACTGAATGATAACCCTGGTAAATTAATACCGCCCGAGTCGATTTACGGTAAAGGCTGGTATAACACCGGCGATATTGTGCATGTCGATGAAGAGGGATACATTAGTATTCGCGGGCGCAGTAAACGTTTTGCCAAAGTCAGCGGGGAAATGGTGTCGCTAACGGCAGTCGAACAACTTGCCGCCAATGCCTGGCCGAATGCTCATCATGCAGCAACCAGTATCCCCGATGCGCGTAAAGGCGAGATGGTTATTCTGCTTACCACACAAAAAGACGCCACGTCTCAAGCGCTGGCGGCCGCATCGCCGGGCGTGGCGGCAATCAGCTTGCCGAAAAAAATACTGATCGTCGAAACGATCCCTATGCTAGCAACCGGCAAAATCAATTATCCGGGCGTTTCTGAATTAGTATTGAATACGGTATTCGATACCGAAGAGGGAAAATCGGATTCTTCCGGGGATTTTTATGAGGACGAGGATGATTAAGCGTTGTTAAGGCAATATAATCGACTGGATAATTGTGTAATTACACCCCTGAAGATTTTTCATTTCGCCCCTAGCAATATGTATAGCAAAAAAAAGGGAGGCTTGACCTCCCTTTATCATAATATCGATTAAGCTTTACTGTTGCGCGTTAATTTGATCAGACCTACCAACACAGAACCGAACAACCATAAAGCGCCGGGGAGCGGGGTCGGCGTCGGGTCGATATCGTCATCGGTTTCAACATTGATCTGATAACCGCTGTTATTGCCATTGGTTAAACCTATTAATGCGATCACGTGAGCGCCAGCAGACAAATCGCCTTTAAATAACCAAGCGCCATTAGTGCACGCAACAAGATCGCCATTGCCGGCGGAACAACCGACTTGATTGATTTCTTTGCCATCTAGCATGACCGAAGTCAACCAAGTAGGGACGACCTTTAAAGATGAGAGATTGACTACAACTTCGTTAGCGGCACTCAGCAGAAATTCCCAGGTGACGCTTAAATTGACGTTATTTGCCAAGCCGATTTGGCTACCGAACAATGTATTGCCTGTTCCGCCCGCGCTAATTGTCGAAGAAATCGGCGGAATTTTCCCCCAAGATAAAGCAGCCGCACTTGCTTGAAAAGAAAACGCAGCCATAACTAAACTCAAAACAACTAATATATTTTTCATCCAAAATTCCAGTTAGTTTTACAATTGAATAACTCAAACAGCTTATAGTTATAAAAATCAGCCGCTTTATGATCGTGCCTTCTTTCATGAAATGACAATCTAGTAAAGTGACCGATAGATTTTGCACAACAATGTTAGTAGTAACTTGTTTAAAAACAAGAAGAAAACACTGTAACTTATTGTAATTAGAACTTTATCAAGCATTTATTAAGCATTGCTTAATAGCGCCAATTATGAGTTTTATTAAACTGAAAAATCCGCAGCTCCAATTGATAAATATGACACCGATTTCTAAACGTTTCATTCTAGTAATAACTTCTGTATTGATCGCTATTGTTGTTGGGCTGTTAATTGAAGTATTGCTTAGTTTGCAAGCAGGTTGGCCATTCGGCCATACCCAGAAGGGTCATCAAGTCGGCTGGCTTGGATTTGTCGTTTTGCTGTCGGTTTTCGGCTACTCCTATAAAAAACGTTGCGCACGTAAGGCCGGCTGGCCCAAAGGCTGGTTTCGAGTTCACCAAATAGCAGGAACATTGGCCCCTTTATTTATTCTGGTACATACCGGGCCGCATTTTCATGCCTTGGTGCCGCTATTGGCTTTAATGACGATGGGATTTGTCGCGATGACGGGGCTTGTCGGTATGTTTGTTCATCGCAAAGCGGTCGGTATGCTGAACGGCACACGAAAAACGCTCCTTAGCCAAGGGTTGTCGCGTGAAGCAGTAGAAGAAAAGCTATTCGAATTAGCGTCCGATGAGGAAATGTTCAGGATTTGGCAAACGATCCATGTACCTATGGTGTTTCTCTTCATTGTGTTGCTGCTTGCTCATATCGGTGGCGCACTTTATTTTGGGGGGATGTAATGCCTTTTTCCTCACTACCGCGCGGAACTACAACAGTCGTCGTCATATCTATCGTAATACTCGTCGTTTGGATGATTTGGGGTTCTTTAAAATACCCTGAAGCATTGTGGGCACCCGGCAATTTAAGCCGTTACCACACAGACGTTAACTCATGCAGTCAATGTCACGAACCTTTTCAAGGCGTAACGGTGAACAAATGCGCAAGTTGTCATAATGAAAAGCAATTTGCCGAGCGGTCGAAACCGGCAGTTTCGGAGTTTCACAGAAAAACCTTGCGTGAAGGCAAAACATGCGTCGGTTGCCATACCGAACACCGGGGTGCGTTAGCGCAAATTACTGTCGGAGCAATGGAGAATCCGCACGGTGAATTCGTTTTCCGTGCGACCGGTACACGTTCTTGCACAGCGTGTCATGATTTTAGTACCGGCTTTGAATCGAGAATCCGTTTACTCGATAATGTTATTGTGAGCCGCTTGATGGACGAAGGCGAAGGAGCGCACCGTCCGGGAAAAATGATGCATTGCTTAAAGTGTCATCTAGGCCGACGTCTGGAAATAGACGACGATTAAGTGGCGGTTGAATCTTAACCTTCATGACGGCTTAAAGAAAAGATCTAATTGGATAATCGAATTAACCTCTGAAAAGTTATATTTGATAAGAACTGATCAATGCGTAAGCACCCGCCGCGCATAGCGCAGCACAAGGCAAGGTTAATAGCCAAGATAACACAATGGACGCGATCATCCGGTTATTAGCGCTTTTTGTTTTAAGCCCGATACCGAACAACGCGCCGACAGAGACATGAGTTGTAGAAACCGGCATTCCCAGTTTGCTGGCAACTATCACCAGTAAAGCAGTTGTTAAATTAGCCGATAAACCTTGTCCGCGGCTTATCGCGGTGATTTTACGGCTCATCGTTTCCGCAATTCGGCGCGAATTCAAAACGCCGCCAATCGCCATTATTACTGCAATCACCGCGATTTTAGACTGTAAATCGAAACCGGGAGCTAGTAGCAACAACGCGGTTAATTTAGGCGTGTCGTTCAAACTTCGCGCAAAGCAAACGGCGCCGGCACTCAAAAAATGCGAACCGTCTATTACCTTTTTCAAGTTAAATCCAAAAATAACACCCGCATAGCGTTCGTCGCACGCTGATTGATTGTCGATGGTCAAAACGGCGTATGTTGATTGGTCCAATGACAAAGCGCCAGTGTAATCAGCGAAGTTTACAGTGGCAGTCATAGGTGAATTTTCCACACAGAGGCACAATTGGTCGCTAATTGCTTTTTGCTTCCCAATAAGCCGGAAGATTGAATAAATCAAAACAGACAACAGTACCGAGATCACGGGGCTTAACAAGAGAGGATAAACGAAGCTACTACCCAGTGCAGCAACATTAATCGAGCCGGTTGCTAATAACGTGCTACCGGTGAGTGCGCCCAACAATGCGTGCGTGGTCGAAACCGGAAAACCTAAGCGGGTTGCCAATATAACCGTCAAACCCGCGCCAGCGGCAACCGCAGTAATAAAAGGTATCGACTGCACCAGCTCGTCCGGCGCCAAGCCTTTTCCAGAAAATTTGACGAGTAACGTTTGTGCCAAAAATAATGCACAGATTGAACCTGATAGCGTAGCGACCGTCGCCCACGTTAAGGCAAGCCGGTAACTTGCCGCACCGCTGCCGTATAAAGAAGCAACGCCTTTAAAATTATCGTTTGCGCCATTGGAAAAAGCTAAAAAGCAAACAGCGGTAAATAAAAGTATGACGGTCATAAGAACTCTCCGGTGATTTGCATGAGTCTATCTATTATGGTGCTTTTGATCCGATACTAGACACTATTTTGATTGTCGTTGTGCATTCCTCTCAGTTTGTTTATAGTCCGCAGGATAGTTGAATTTCAAACCGGCATTTAAAAGGAAATAGAAAACATTTCATGAATAAACAACTCTACCCTTTGTTAATCGCCCAGTTTTTGTCTGCGTTTGCCGACAATGCCATCTTATTTACAGTTATAGCGATGGTGATGCACTCGCACGACCTACCGACGTGGTATGTCCCTGCTTTGCAGAGCGTTTTTTTAGTCGCGTTTGTGGTCTTTGCGCCGTGGGTTGGCGGATTAGCCGATAATCATGCCAAGTCCAGAGTTTTGTTGATTGCTAATTTGATCAAGGCGGTTGGCGCTGGACTGTTATTGGTCAAAGTCGAGCCGCTGGTTGCCTACTGCATTGTCGGTGTCGGTGCAGCCTTATACAGCCCCGCCAAATACGGCATCCTGCCTGAATTAACCAGTCATGAGCTATTAGTAAAAGCCAATAGCTGGATTGAAGGCTCAACCATATTCGCTATCCTGCTGGGAATGATCGCCGGTGCCAAACTAGCCGATTATTCAATTGTGTTGGCGCTTGGATTAATCATTGCACTCTATATCGCATCGGCTTTTATCACCTTATTTTTACCCGCGCGAATTGCCAAAGAAGCTGCCGTTTCATCCCATCTTATAGAATTTGGTAAACAGATAAGCCAATTTTTTGAAACCGGACGTTCGCGTTTCGCCATCTTGGGTGCTTCGTTATTTTGGGCGTCCGCTGCAACCTTGCGCGTCATCATTGTCGCTTGGGCGCCGTTAGTGTTGATGTCAAAAAGCGCTACCGAAATCGCCCAGCTTACGTTGTATCTTGCAATCGGCATTATTGCCGGATCGGCAATCGTTCCCAGACTGATCCCCTTGGAGCATTTAAGACGTGTTCGAATACCCGGCTATATCATGGCCGTTTTTATCGGCGTCCTTAGCTTTACCGATCATCTTTTAGCCGCACGAAGCGTTCTTTTCGTTATCGGGATGATGGGAGGAATCTTTATCGTACCGATCAACGCCGCGTTACAAGAACTTGGCAAGCAAAGTATCGGCAGCGGAAGCGCGGTGGCGATGCAGAATTTCTTCCAGAATTTGGCGATGTTGGTCGCTGTCGGTGCTTACACTTATGCGAGCGCTCAACACGCCGAACCTGTTGTTGCCATGCAAGTTTGGCAGGATTACTTTTTGCCATGACTTTTTTGGTTTCTATCCGCTTGCCGAAACAAAAATCGGAACATTAAGTCTGAGTAATTTGGGATTTTTATCGGATTTCTCGATTATTTTCTTGCCGGTATTTCAGACACGGATTAAACATACCGAAGGCCGAAGACAAGCTATTTGAATAATACCGCCATTAATTATCAGTTCTTTTGAGAAAAAAACTTGCCACTGTGTTTTGTGTATAACCTTTTAATGAATGACTTTTAAGTATGACTACTCTTATTGATTTGAATGAAGAAAAACGAAAACAATTGCGAGAAGCAGCACTTGAATATCATTCGACGCCGACTCCTGGAAAGATAAGCGTTACCCCCACCAAACAATTATCAAATCAACGCGATCTTGCCCTAGCGTATTCGCCCGGCGTAGCGGCGGCTTGTGATGAAATTGTTGTCGATCCAAATAATGTTTTCAAATATACCGCTCGCGGTAACCTTGTTGCAGTAATCACTAATGGAACAGCCGTGTTGGGGCTAGGAAATATCGGTCCATTGGCGGCAAAACCGGTAATGGAAGGCAAAGCCGTCTTGTTTAAAAAATTTGCCGGAATCGATGTTTTCGACATCGAGATTAACGAGCCTGACCCCGACAAATTATGCGATGTGATTACTGCTTTAGAGCCAACTTTTGGCGGTATCAATTTGGAAGACATCAAAGCGCCAGAATGCTTTTATGTCGAGCGAAAACTACGCGAGCGTATGAAAATTCCGGTTTTCCATGACGATCAGCATGGTACGGCTATTATTGTGGGAGCCGCAATATTAAACGGCTTGAAGGTAGTTGGTAAAAATATAAAACAATGCAAACTGGTTGTTTCCGGTGCAGGCGCAGCGGCACTGGCGTGCCTGGACTTGATTTTCGATTTGGGTTTTCCGATTGAGAATATTTACGTGACCGATCTGGCTGGTGTCGTCTATAAAGGCCGCATTGAGTTAATGGATCCTGATAAAGCCCGTTTCGCGCAAGATACCAGTGCTCGAAAATTATTAGACGTCATAGCGGGCGCAGATATTTTTTTGGGATTATCGGCAGGCGGTGTATTGACGCAAGACATGGTCAGGCTGATGGCAGATCGGCCATTAATTTTGGCGTTAGCCAACCCGACGCCGGAAATCATGCCGGAAGACATCAAGGCGGTCCGTGACGATGCCATTATTGCGACAGGCCGTTCCGATTATCCAAACCAAGTTAATAACGTCCTATGTTTCCCCTACATTTTTCGGGGCGCGCTAGACTGCGGCGCTACCACTATCAATAGGGAAATGGAGATTGCTGCGGTTAATGCTATTGCCGACTTGGCGCAAGCGGAACAGTCGGATATTGTCGCTATGGCTTACAATATTAAGAACCTATCGTTCGGGCCGGACTACCTGATTCCTATGCCATTCGATCCACGGCTGATGACTAAAATCGCTCCGGCAATTGCCAAGGCTGCGGAAAAATCGGGTGTTGCCGTTCGTCCGATTCAGGATATGCAAGGTTACATTGATCGGTTACAGCAATTTGTGTATCACAGCGGCACTTTTATGAAACCGGTTTTCCAGGTTGCGAAAAATACGCCTGCCGCTAATAAGCGCATCGTATTTGCTGAAGGCGAAGATGAACGCGTTCTGCGTGCCGTGCAAATTTTAGTTGATGAAAATATCGCCCAACCCATTTTGATTGGTCGCCCGGCAGTATTGCAGAGTCGAATTGAAAAATTCGGTTTACGCATTAAACCAGATGTCGATTTTCAGGTGATTAATCCGGAATACGACGAACGTTACCGGGATTTCTGGCAGACTTATCTTGCAATGACCATTCGTAAAGGCGTGAGCGAGCAATACGCCAAGCTGGAAATGCGGCGACGCCATACTTTGATCGGCGCAATGCTAATCTATAAAGGTTTTGCAGACGGGATGATCTGCGGCACCTTTGGCACGCCTACATTGCATCTGCATTACATCGACCAAGTTCTAGGCAAACGCGCGGGCATTAACGTATACGCAGCAATGAACGGTCTGATCTTACCCGATCGCCAGATTGTATTGGTCGATACCCATGTCAATGAAAATCCGACCGCCGAGCAGCTTGCCGAAATCACTGTGTTAGCGTCAGCACAGATGCGTCGTTTTGGTTTGGTTCCCCGCGTAGCGTTGCTGTCGCATTCCAACTTTGGCGCCAGTAATAGTGAGTCTGCACAAAAAATGCGTGCGGCTCTGGCAATCATCAGGAAACAATCGCCAGACCTTGAAATCGAAGGCGAAATTCATGGCGATACCGCACTTGATTATGAGTTATTAAAAAAATCCATGCCGGATTCTAAGTTGACAGGAAGCGCTAATTTACTCGTTTTACCTAATATCGATGCCGCCAATATTGCTTATAACCTACTTAAAACCGCCTCCGGTAATGGTGTTGCAATCGGGCCTGTTTTACTCGGTTGCAGCAGGCCGGTTCACATACTCACGCCCTCGGCAACCGTACGACGTATCGTGAATATGGCTGGATTATGTGTAGTCGATGCGGTAGAAAAGCAATAAGGTGAAGGTTTTAGCCTATTGAAACAAGAAGCTAAAAATTTTTTAACGTTTCGGTAAATGAAATCCAAGGTAATGATCGTAGGCAGTTCGATTAAGTATCCTGGGGTTTGAAGTGATGCGGTTATGCCTTGGAAGTCCAATCGCGCCAGCCGTAAAAAACGATATAGACATAGCACACGGCGGGTATAAAGAAAGCAGACTGAAGACCGATTCGGTCGGCAACAAAGCCTTGAATTACCGGAAGGATAGCGCCGCCGACGATAGCGGAACACAAAATCCCGGAGCCTTGACCGGTTTGTCTGCCTAAGCCTTTTAACGCTAAAGAAAAAATGGTTGGGAACATAATGGAATTAAAGAAACCAACTGCTAGAATCGAAGACATAGCTAAATAACCGCTAGTGAAAATAGTTGTAACGACTAATACGCACGCACTTACAGCATTGAATGCAAGTACCTTGCCCGGATGAATTTTCTGCATCACGGCAGAGCCGATGAAACGGCCGACCATCGCACCGCCCCAATAAAAAGGGACGTAATTAGCGGCTTGAGCCGTATTCAAGCCCGAAATTACCGGATCGGACAAAAAGCTGACCAGAAAACTACCGATAGACACCTCGGCTCCGACATAAACAAAAATACCGATAGCACCAAATACCAGATGCGGATATTGCCACGCACTTGAATGGACCGTATGAGATTCCTGTACTTGAATAGTATCGACACTGACTTCTTTGCCTGACAAGGTTGGTAGTTTAGCGAAGGCAAAAATACCCGACACCGCGAACAATACTGTTGCCAATAAGAGATAAGGCTGTTGCACGGCCGCGGCTTCCATCGTTTGGTAGGCAGAAAGTGCATCCGCCGATAACTGTTTTATTTCTTCGTTCGTTTTAACAGTCGTTGTAAGAATAAAAAATGCGCCGAAATATGGGGCAAGTGTCGTACCCAAGGAATTAAAAGCCTGAGTTAGATTCAACCGGCTGGATCCAGTTTCTGGTTTGCCCAAGCGTGTGACATAAGGATTCGCTGCGACTTGCAGTAAGGTAATTCCGGCGGCTAAAACAAAAACCGCCGCTAAAAACAGGGCGTATAAGCGCAGTGCGGCAGCAGGGTAGAACAGCAGACAGCCTGTTCCGGCTACGGCTAAGCCGATGACGATCCCGCGTTTGTAGCCGATTTTATCGACCAGAAAACCGCTAGGCACCGATACTAGAAAATAGGCGGCAAAAAAGCAAAACTGAATGAGCATGGCCTGAGCATAATTCAGAGTAAATACCGCTTTTAAATGCGGAATCAAGATATCGTTTAAACAAGTGATAAACCCCCAGATAAAAAATAATGACGTTAATAGAGCCAATGCGCCGAAATTCGAAGCGTGCCCGGTATGATTTGATTGATTCTGATACTGTCTCATAAGCGGTAATCGTTACTCGGCGACCCAAAAATTGGCGGTTTCATTGCCGATCATTACATTAAATTCACCCGGTTCGACAACCCGTTTTAAATCCACACCAATGAAGGACAGATCGTACGGTGTTAAGGTAAAGCTCAATTTTTCAGTTTGTCCTGGCTTTAGTTCGACTTTTTTAAAGGCTTTTAGCTGTTTATTCGGTCGAGTGACTGATGCAACAACATCATGGAGATAAAGCAGAACAGTTTCCTTGCCGGAACGCGTTCCGGTATTACTGACGTTAACCGTGACGGTAACATTTTCATCCGCCTTGATATGCGTCTTATCCACCGCCAGTTTGTTGGTCGAAAACGTGGTATAACTTAAGCCGTGTCCGAAAGGATACAGCGGGTTGTAAAAATTGCCTTCGAAAGATTCCATCGGTTTGTGATCGTACAACGTAATCCCGTTGGTATTTCTAGGGTAAGTGATGGGCAGCTTACCGTCCGGATTGTAGTCGCCGTAGATGACATCGGCAATCGCTTCACCGCCTTCCATGCCCGGCAAAAAGCCGAGAATAACGCCTGCGGATTGGTTAGCTATCGACGTAATGATGCGTGGACGACCGCCCAAGGTTAATAAGATAACCGGCTTTCCAGCGTTGACAACCGCATCGGCCAGTTCTTGTTGTGCGGGTTCTAGCGCCAATGACTCAATGTTTCCGACGGTTTCGGTATATGGTTGTTCGCCTAAACACAGTAAAACAACATCATGGTTTTTAGCTTCGGCAGCCACTTTATCGACGGCGTTTTCATCGGCCCGGCTATCGCCGATAAGGAAGGTGACTTTGCCTGTAGATTTTTTTTGGATGGCTTTCAACACCGTCGATTTATCTTGAGGATACAGATCTTCCGCATTGCCTTGCCAAGTGATCGTCCAGCCGCCGTTCATAACGCTTAATAAATTCGCTGTTGGACCCGTAACAAGAATGTCAGTCTCATTCTTTAAAGGCAGAATATGATTGGCATTCTTAGCGAGGATGATCGCTTCGAGGGCCGCTTGACGATTAACGGCTGCGGCTTCGTCCGTTGCAAAGTTTGATTCAACCGGTAATTGCTTGCGATCAGGTTCGAATAACCCGGCTTGGTATTTGACAGTCAATATTCGCCTGACGGCTTCATCGACTCTGGATTGCGGGACTTCGCCGGATTTAACTAATTCAAGCAGGAAACCGTAAAACGAAAAATCGAAGGGCACCATACTCATATCGACGCCGGCCATCACGGCAATCTTGACCGCCTCTTTCGGCGATGCGGCGATCTTATCGCGCGTATAAAGCCGTTTTATGTCCTCCCAATCGGACACTGTAAATCCTTTAAAACCCAACTCATCGCGCAAAATCGTAGTGAGATACTGATAATTGGCGTGGCCCGGAATTCCGTCGACTTCCGCCGAATTGATCATCACCGTGGGCGAGCCTGCCTTAATCCCAGCTTCAAAGGTCGGCAGAAAATATTCGAGCAACATTCTTTCGCCGATCCAGGCCGGTGTTCTGTCTTTACCGTTGAGAGGGAAACTATAGCCGACATAATGCTTCAGACAAGTAGGCAATTTAGCCTGTGCGGAAAAATCGTCGCCTTGATGACCTTTGATATAAGCCTTACCTAAGTTGCCGCTAAATGCACATCTTCGCCATAGGTTTCCCACAAGCGCGGCCACAAGGGTTGCCTGCCAATATCCATCACCGGGGCGAAATTCCAATGTAAGCCGGATGCGCGTACTTCCCGTGCCGTAATTTCGCCTTCCTTATAACTCAAGTCGGTATTGAATGTCGCCGCCATACTAATCGCCTGCGGAAATAGCACGGCATTTTGCGTGTAGGTTGCACCGTGGATGGCGTCGATTCCATAAATAACCGGGATTTTCAAACGGGATTTTGCGGTAATGGCTTCAATCTGTTGCATCATCAGCCGCCACGTTTCAATCGGCTGCGCTTTGTTATGCGGCGTAGATGGGCTGTTTAAAATTGAACCGACATGATGCTTGATAACCGCATCTTCCAACTTTGCCGAATCAATCGGATTCTGTGCATCTTGAGCATCGTTTACGCCAATCAGCGAAAAATCAATTTGGGTCATCTGCCCCACTTTTTCTTCCAGGGTCATTTGCGTCAACAAATTTTCAACTTTAACGGCGATTGTATCTGCGTCTAAATGGCTGTCTTTTGTTTTCATGTAACACCCCGGTAAAAGCATTACGCAGTTCTACTGGACCCTACGCGGTGCAACAGGAGGTAATTGTGGTTGTAAATAATGAAAGGGGAAGTGTAACTATTTTTACAATAGTATGGATTGTCATTGGAGAGTGGTTAACAGAAAAAATAATATTGACCATCCTTTATTAAGTTTTATTTTGGTTGTATTTCTCCAATACTAAAATCAAGGATTATATTTTCATTTTGGGATTTTATGCTGGGTGGCATGTTTGGAAATTTTACTTTGTCTGGCATGGCGGATTGTCGCTCCGCTTCGAATACGCCTTACGTATTAAACCAGTTATTCGCTTTTATAAAGACGCTGAAACCGAAGATGCAAGAATGGATACGATATAAAAAAGAAAGCCCCAAAGCCAGAAGAGAAGGCTTTGGGACTCCAAGGAAGGAAATCAGCCTTTAAACAAGGGGAAAGGAGGCTGATTAAACGCCATTGCGGACGTTCAAGTATGTGACTAAATCACTCGGAATAAAGTTCCAAAAAAACTTTATCTTCGCGTAATTTTTTTAATGCGCTTCATCCCAATTCAGTCCTACGCCGATATCTACGACCAAAGGCACGGCTAGTTCGGCGGCGGAACTCATTAAATTGCGGATCTTTTCAGCATATTCCGGCACTTTGCTCTCCGCAATTTCAAACACCAGTTCGTCATGGACTTGCATAATCATTAGGGCATCGGCTTGCGTCTTTATTAACCAGTCGTCCGTGGCGATCATGGCGCGTTTGATAATGTCTGCGGCAGTGCCTTGCATCGGCGCATTGATGGCGGTGCGTTCGGCGTACTGGCGCAGATTGGCATTTTTGGAGTTGATTTCCGGCAGGTACAAGCGCCTGCCGAATAAAGTTTCGACATAACCTTGTTCCCGAGCCTGCTCGCGGATGGTATCCATGTATTTTTTTACACCCGGATAACGGGCAAAATACAGATCGATATAACTTTGCGCCTCGCTTTGGCCTAGTCCCAATTGCTTCGCCAAGCCGAAAGAAGACATGCCGTAAATCAAGCCGAAATTGATGGCTTTGGCGGAACGGCGCAAATCGTTCGTCACTTGCTCCGGCGTTACCCCGAAAACCTCGGCGGCTGTGGCGCGATGCACATCCAAACCTTCATTGAAGGCGTTCAATAAACCGGCGTCGCCCGACAAATGCGCCATGATGCGTAATTCGATCTGCGAATAATCCGCCGCCACAATCTTATAGCCCGGCGGCGCGATAAATGCTTGTCGGATTTTACGGCCTTCTTCGCTCTTGATGGGAATGTTTTGCAGGTTCGGATCGGTTGAAGACAGCCGTCCGGTGGCGGCAACGGCTTGATGATAGGACGTATGCACCCGTCCCGTCTTATCGTTAATCTGTTGCGGCAGTTTGTCTGTATATGTGGACTTGAGCTTGCTTAAGCCCCGGTATTCCAGGATCAACCGCGGCAGCTCGTAGTCGATTGCCAATTCTTGCAGTACCGATTCGTCGGTCGAAGGCTGACCGGTCGGCGTTTTT
>JADKAL010000013.1 GCA_016715325.1 Methylococcaceae bacterium | reverse complement strand
TTACAAGAATCTCTTTATGGGCATGGTAATGATTCAATGCCATCCATTTAAAGAGATTCGTGGCGGTCAATAACGATAACCAAAACAAAAGTTTGTAATGACCGACACTATCCATAATCCGAATACGAGAATGGACGATACTAATAACATGGTGGAAAATACGTACCGCCCATGTTCCGTCACCGCCCAAAGCTGTTCGACTTCAATTTCCTTACAAAATTTCTGTTCTATCGAGTGCATGGTGAAGTTCTTATAAGGTTGCTCTCTTGTTATCACAAACCAAACGAAATAGTTTAGATACAAAAACAGTCAGGTTAACGATACTAAAAGGCTTACAGTCTTAGCGAAATATTGATTAACCTAAATAATAACTCGTTTGTAGTTATATAAAGCTATAACTTTAGTCATATAACGTCAGTTGTATATCTACATATTGAAATAATGCCCATAATTTTCCTCGAGTTAAAAAAACTCCTTGGCCGAAAAATGCTAAATGTCGTAATGAGTGTTGGTATTTAAGTCGAGAGCTATGGCTGTTTTTTTGGGGTTTATGACTGTGCCGATCTTGGAAGTGCGGCTTGAAAAAGCAGGTGAGCTGGGTTGAGCTACAAAACCCAATTAGCAAGCAACAAGCTTATTGCCGGAGATAGCTAACAATTTAGCGAAGAAAAAACTCGGCTAAAAAACCAATAATAACAATTCTTAATTTGGAGCTAATGTTATGTATGTAGATATAAAAAAATATCAAGCGAGCAATCGCAAATGCAAATATCTCAGTCCCATCGTTCTTGTGCTTGCATTGGCCGGAGTAGTTAATACGGCACAGGCGCAGACGGTTTACTCGACAAGTTTTGAACGGTCAAAATTTCTAGGAGGTGAGCAACTGCTAGGAGTCGATAAGTGGTCGGAAGCCATACCGCCGTTCTTGAACGCTCCGGCGGCAAAAATCACAGGGGATGCATCTCGGTCAGGCGAGCAATCAATTATTGTCAGGGGTGAGGATTTATACACGTCTGCTGGAATCACCGCACCATACGATGCGGTGGGTTCATACCGTAGGCCGCTGGATTTTACCATCACCGCTGAAAATCCGAAGATTCGTGTCGAAGCCGATGTGTTGATTAGTACGAACAGACCTAAAACAGACGACCAATTTTTCTCATTAACAATATCCGCACGCTCCGGTAACGGCGAAATTTTGGGGGAAGTAGGTATCTCTTCAGCCGGCAAAGCCGAAGGTTTTGCGTTAGGCCAGAATCCAGGTGATCCGGCTGCGCAGGTCAAAGACGGCATCGCTCTCAATCGTTGGCATCATCTAACCATGATTCTTGATACCGTAAATGATACGACGCAGTACTTCATCGATGGACATGCTCTTGGGGTAGCGCTTTCTGCACCAAGCAGCTCCAATATCTTATTGCGAAGTGCAATGGGTGTTTTCGCTCGTCCAGATGACGATACGGATGTTACAGGTAGCCATGCGCGGTCAAATTATGCCGCTCGGTTTGATAATTTCCGTGTGAGTGCGGACAACTGAGTCTAACGTGTAATGACATACAGTAAGGCTGGGTTTAGCAACCCAGCCTTACTGACTTTTTTGTCCGAAAATGAGGGAAAGTTGTCATTGTGTCAATAATTCATCGGTGCAGAATAAAGCATGATGGTAGTCTCAATTTAGATGAATTGAATGAGAAAAAATTACCTAATGTAATGAAAATGAAAAATAATTTTAATAAAATGACACCGGCGTTTTGTAAAATATTCGTTCGATATCTGTGAATAAATTAACAGCTTTGATGAGGTACTAAAAGCTAATCTGTACTTAAAAAATAGATAGTCATCAATAGTATTATTTGAAAAATAGAGGTTGATTATGAACAATAATCATAACAAAAAATCGACACAACCTAGGATCGAACGCTTATTTCAACAATCCGGAGAAGAGTTTAAATCATCGCGTCCAAAGCAATCTTTCTCTCAGCGATATTTTCAACGGTTTGAGCTTTCACGACCCAATCCGTTCCGTACTTTATTTTTAGAGGATGTGCACGAAAACGGAAATCAAGAACCGAATAAGACCGATAGCGTTTCGACTGACGTTATCTCGATTTTTTCTAGGGCTTCATCAGCAATGGTTGCAAATGATTTAGCTTCAAAAGCACTAACGCTCAGAGAATTCACCGTCCTTAATAGCTATTGCGAAACGCTCGATACCAAAACGTTCCGGCTCAGATCTTCAAACGGTGAAGAATTCGATTATTTACCCGGTCAATATGTCAGCCTATCGGTAACGATAGCAGGGCAAGAATATAAACGTTCCTACAGCTTAGCGTCATCGCCTTCCCGTAGCGGAATCATAGACATCACCGTAAAGAGGGCGTCTAACGGCGGGTTAGTTTCCAATTGGCTGAACGATCATCTTAAGATCGGCGATACCGTTAATTTAAAAGGCCCTTACGGTAGTTTCAGTTGCGTCAAGCAAAATCCCCCCAAAATCCTGTTTATTGCGGCAGGGAGCGGCATTGTTCCGGTTATGTCTATGTTGCGTTGGTTGACCGATACAGAAACAAACGTCGATATCGTGCTTTTACTGTCGTTTCGCACCCAATACGACATTATTTACCATGATGAGTTAAGTCTTATCGCGGCACGCCATCCCAACGTAAAGTTATTTATTACCCTGACCAAAGAGCAAACCGAGGTTACTCCACAACAAAAAAATTTAGGACGAATTAATCAAAGCACGATTGCTCATTTAGTACCCGATTTAACCGAACGCTTGGTTTATCTGTGCGGCCCGGATACTTTTATGGAGGCTTGTAAAGCTTATCTGTCCCGATTGAATTTGCCTAAGGAACACGTCTTTTTCGAAAGTTTTACCTTAACTAAACCGGATTTTTCAAGTCAAGTGCCGAGAGCGCCAAACTCAACAAAGAAAACCGGGCGCTATCAAGTAAAGTTTGCCAAATCGAATCAATCGATCATCGCCGACGGTACAACAACCGTTCTGGAACTGGCGGAAAAAGCCGGTATCAAAATTGAGCACGAATGTCTTTCGGGAAATTGTGGAGAGTGTATGGTCAAATGCTTGCAAGGTCACGTTGAAATGAGCGATCAGGCGGAAATAGACGACATCGATAGTAAGAAAGGCTGGCTCTATTCTTGCTGTGCCTATCCGGTTTCTAACGTGGTGCTGGATATTTAGTAACTATAGATTCAGCCTTTAAATGTTAAAACGAAGTCTGTTCCCTTCGACTCCGCTAGGGAACGCAACCGATACGTACCCTGAGCGGAGTAGAAGGGAAATTAAGGCTTCATAAGGCCAATTCAATAAATCGATTTAAGGCTGAAAATAGAGGAGAACTCAAATGTTCGGATTATTTAAAACCAAGCCTAAACCTATTGAGTCGACGACCGCGGCGATTACCTTATTGCCGGGTTCGAAGGGCGAGCATTATCTACAAGAAAAGTACGGTACTCGGCAACGAGCTTTACGGTTTTACGACAAACAGGTATTGAATTACTTATCTCCCGTTATGACAGAATTCATTGCTGCGCAGGAAATTTTGTTTATTGCCACGTCGGATAAACATGGTGATTGCGATTGTTCTTTTCGATTCGGCAAACCGGGTTTCGTCAGGGCGCTGAATGAAAACTATCTGGTTTACCCCGAGTATCGCGGTAACGGCGTGTTGGCGAGTCAAGGCAATATTACTGAAAATCCGCATATCGGTATGATATTTGTCGATTTTTTTGCCAGTACGGTGGGTTTGCACGTCAACGGCAAAGCCAAAATCGTCGAAAATGAGGAACTCGGCAAATTCCAAAAAAAATTACCGGGCGACATCATGGATGAGATAAAAGCCGAAGGCAAATGCCGCCCTGAACGTTGGATTATGGTGGAAGTTGAAGAAGCGTATATTCATTGTTCAAAGCACATCCCATTATTAAAAAAAGTGGAAAAAGAAATTTCTTGGGGTACGGACGACGACGGCCTAAAGCGCAGCGACTTTTTTGCTTTGAATACGATTCCGCTTTACCAACGGCTCGGCGGCGAACAAGCCATTCAAGCGATTACCGATTGCTTAACGATCAAGTTGCTTCTGGATCGCAAGTTAAAACCTTTGTTAGATCAAGTCGGTCTACAAACCATATTGGATAGACAGAAACATTTTCTGAAAACCGTCTTCGGCGGGTTTGAAAGCCAGTCGTCATTGCCGGAAGATCTACGCGAATTTTACAGGCAACACACACATAGCCGGTTACGAGAAGAACAAATGGATTTGGTATTGGGTCATCTCGAATCGACATTGGTAGAGATGGACGTACCGGAACACGAGATTGTTAAATTAATGGACGCCTTAAGTGCAACCCGTCATGAACAATAACGACTCCGAACAATCAGGATTTTCCGGTTCGGTCATTCCTTATCGACAACAAATTCTTCAGCACTTGCTGGAAAATAAGAACGGTTTAAATATCGAAGAATTAACCCATTATTTGAAAATATCCCGCGCGGCTGTGCAGCAGCATTTCAGTATATTGGAAAAGGAAGGGCTGATTAAAAAGCATAGACGCATTAAAACCTTGGGCAGGCCGTCCATGAATTACGTGCTTACCAACGAAGGTTTAGCTCATTTTCCAAAACGCTATAGCTTGATTTCAAATCTTATTTTGGAGCAGTTGAACCACGATTTAACGCCGGAACAACGCAAAGTGTTTATGCAAAAATTGGGTAAAAAACTCGCGGAAAAATATAAAACCCTTGTTGCCGGAAAAAATCATACCGAACGAGCTGAAATCTTAGTCGATTTAATGCAAGACCTTGGATTTGAAGCGCGAATGAAACATCATCTGGAAAATCACGGTGTTGAAATTCATGCATATAACTGTATTTATCACGATGTTGCCCAGCAATTTCAGGAAGTCTGTACGCTCGATGAAACGTTCTTATCGGAATTAATGAACAAAAAAATAAAAATGCATCGCTGTATGGCAAAAGGTGACGATGTTTGTTGCTTTAAGTCGAATGCGGAAAAAAATGGGACTGTTACGCTGTAATAGCTTGAACGTTTGTTGTCCGAAATAGTGGGATTATTGTCATTGTAGACAAAACAGAATAAGCGCAAGATTTTTATCAACAATCGGTATTTATTACCAAGGATTGACGATGCTTCCAGGTGAAATGAAAAACACGATTCCGGTGCGCCACGTCGGCATGATTATCTATCCAGGTTGTGTAATGCTGGATGCATGCGGACCGATGGAGGTTTTCAGTTTTGCAAATATGGCCTTGCAAATTATGGGTTTGCTAAGTCAAACGGAACAATCCTATTTTATGTCTTTTATTTCCGAACAAAGAGGTCCCGTTATAACCAGTTCAGGCATTAAATTACACGCCGATTACGGATTCGACGATTTGGATACTCCAGTCGATACACTGATGATAGCCGGTGCGCCGCGCCTGTTGGACGTCATGAAAGATAACAAGCTGTGCGGTTTTTTAAAAGCGATGTTACCGAATGTTCGCAGATTAGCTTCTATCTGCACCGGTGCATTGGTCTTAGCCGAAAGCGATATTTTGTATGGCCGGAGAGCGACGACACATTGGCTTTTTTGCGACTATTTATCCAGTCAATACAATAATATAAACGTAGAGCGTGACAAAATATTTATCCGCGACGGCAATATCTATACATCGGGCGGTGTAACGGCCGGCATGGATTTGGCCATCAATCTGGTTGAAGAAGATTGGGGTAGCGACATTGCATCCGGTGCTGCTCGCGGGATGTTGATATTCATGCGCAGACCGGGCGGACAATCGCAATTCAGCACCTATGTGCTCAACGAAGCGAAAACAAGAAAAGATTTTCGCGAATTGCAAGCCTGGATTGTCAGTAACCCGAATGCCGATTTAAATATCGAGCATTTAGCTGAACGCATGGCGATGAGTCCGCGAAATTTCTCCAGAATTTTTTGTCAGGAAGTCGGACTATCGCCGGCAAAGTTTGTCGAGCGGGTACGTTTGGAAGCGGCGCGAAATATGCTGGTGCAATCGGATCAACCGGTTGAAATTGTAGCGATACATTGCGGATACCGTAACGCGGAACAAATGCGACGATCGTTTCAGCGGCTTTTTAAAATTACCCCGCAAGAATATCGCGATAAATTCAAGTAATTAGGTAACGGCTATAAAAGTTGTTTGGCGCAAAGAACTTATCGACTGGCAATATCGAGATCGTTGTATGACTCCTCTGGGACATCGTAATGCGTTACCGATTTGCCCGTATGTCTGTTGAGAAAGCGAATGATGACAGTGATTGCAAATTTGGAAGTTACGGTAGATGAAGTCGATCTGATCGAGTCTTCGATTCGAACCCAAATCGACCGTCTTTCGCAAGTGGGCCAGGAAGACTCCTATGTTGATGCCTTAAAGAAACATAAAAAAATTTTTGAGTTAATTACGTTGCTGAGAAAAATGCAGCAACATCAGTGTTCAATCCGATTCGATCCGGCTTGTCCGGAGACTTACATGAAATCGATAACGTTGAATGAGAAGGAATGATTTCCGCTTTTAACGATTGTCTCTGCCAATCGATGATACGCGTTTAATTCAGCTGAAACACATAAAACAGCGATAAGGAGAACTGGTTTTATTCTATAAATAACCTTAATAAACATGAGCATAGTTAATATGAGTCGGCTTTGGCGTGGACTTTAATTACTCGACATTTTGAATACACGATCACTCATTTATCCAAAATAAAAAAAATTACAAAGGAGACTATTTGCATGCGTATCTTATTAATTTCTTCGTCCTATAACGGCTTATGCCAGCGTGCGCACGTCGAGCTGGAAGCCTTAGGTCATGATATTTCGATTACTTTGGCGCTTAACCCGGAAGACATTCGAAAAGGCGTCACTTTTTTCCAGCCCGATTTAATTATTTGCCCGTTTTTAAAGGAAAAAATTCCGGAAGACGTCTGGAGTAAGCATCACTGTCTGATTATTCATCCCGGTATCAAAGGCGATAGAGGGCCTTCTTCGTTGGACTGGTCGATCATCAACGGCGAACAGGAGTGGGGGGTTACTTTATTACAGGCTGTCGAAGAAATGGACGCCGGCGATATTTGGGCAACGGAAACGTTTAAGATGCGGCAAGCCGGTAAAGCCAGCATTTATCGACGGGAAGTCACGAAAGCGGCGATAAAAGCCATGTTGAGTGCAGTTAAGCGCGTTGAATCCGGTACTTATATACCCGAACCCCTTAATTACGACAAACCTGATGTAAAAGGCAAACTTCGTCCGTTGATGAAGCAAAGCGAACGTAAAATCGACTGGGAAAAAGATCACGTTGCCACGATTATCAAAAAAATAAATTCAGCCGATAGTGCGCCGGGTGTACTGGATGTGATCGACAATCAAGAATATTACCTCTACGGTGCGCACGAAGAAAGCTTATTGCAAGGCTGGCAGCCGGGCGCCATTATTGCGCAACGGAACGGCGCTATCTGTCGAGCCGCCATCGACGGCGCAGTCTGGATTTCTCACCTGAAGCGGAAAAACATCGTAAAAATACCTTTTTACAAACGTTTTCTGTCTCACGATAAGCAATTCGATTTTAAACTGCCGGCCGCAAAAGTTTTAGGCAGTAGTCTGAGTGAAACGCCCGAGTCGCCGATTGATCCGTTGTACATGGGAAACGATAAGACGTTTAAAGAAATCTGGTATGAAGAACACAATCAGGTCGGCTATCTGTATTTCAATTTTCATAACGGCGCGATGTGTACGACGCAATGCAGGCGCTTATTGGAATCTTATCGCCTAGCGGTGGCAAGACCTACCAAAGTCCTTGTTTTGATGGGAGGCAGCGATTTTTGGTCTAACGGTATTCATCTCAATATCATTGAAGCATCCGAAAATCCGGCAAACGAATCCTGGCGTAATATCAACGCAATTGACGACGTTGTTCTGGCAATTTTAACCACAGAAACGAAGTTAACTGTATCGGCGGTGTGGGGCGGTTGCGGTGCGGGTGGTGCAATGGCCATTTTGGCGGCCGACAAGGTTTGGGCGCGTGAAGGCGTAATTTTTAATCCGCATTATAAAACGATGGGATTGTACGGCTCCGAATATTGGACGTATTCATTGCCGAAACGTGTGGGTCCCGTTAAAGCTTTAGAATTAACGGAAACACCTTTGCCGATCGGAACCAAAAAAGCGAAGGCCATCGGCTATATCGACGATATCTTAACCGACGAGTACGACGACTTCCTTCAACAGGTCAGACATAAAGCCGAAGCGTTAGCGATGAGTCCCCAATATCAATACTGGCTGGACGAAAAGCAGAAAACCCGGCAAAAGGACGAGCGCGTAAAACCTTTGGCCGCTTATCGCGCCGCCGAATTGCAAAAAATGAAGATCAACTTTTCCGGAAAATTTTACGGCGGCGAGGTTAATTATCATGAAGCCCGTTATAACTTCGTCCATAAAGTCAGGCCTAAAGAAACCGCTGCTTATTTAGCCAAGCATATGCGTCTTGATGCCGCCAAACTCAGCGAATTAAGACAACCGTTGGCCTATTAAAAGGAGACTAGTCATGTTTTTCAAATATTGGCCCGTGTTGCTGGTTGACGACGAACCCGATGTGCTGGCGATTTCACGTCTGGCGATGAAGAATTTTGAAGTTTACGGTTTGCCGCTAAAACTTTATACCGCCGCTAGTAAAGCCGAAGCTATTGCCTTGATGAATGACGATGTAGAGGTCGGCTGCTCGTTAGCCGTTGCCTTTCTGGATGTCGTCATGGAAAGCGAGTATGCCGGATTGGAACTTTGCGACTATATACGCAATAACTTAGGCAATAAACTCACCCAAATCTACATTCGCACCGGTCAACCGGGCATTGCGCCGGAACGGGAAGTCATCGATAAGTACGATATTAACGGTTATTTCACCAAAGTCGAGGCGACGGAAGATAAGTTGTATTCCCTGATCAAAAGCAGTATTCGTCAATATCTGTCTTACGGCATGGCCTTGTCGACTATCGATTTATCGAATAACTTGATTGAAGCCGCCGGTTCCCAAAGAAAGCTGCTTTACACCTTGTCGCCCATCGGCGGCTTAAGTCCTGAACAAGCGGAAACGCCGCGATGGTTGATCATTGACGACCGGGTGTTGTTCGCCGATGAAATCGATGCGGACCGCGGTCTCCAGTTGCTAGACCGGTTAAGGAAGGCGGAAGGCATACCGCTTAACCCATCGGGTGATCGTTATATTCTGGACGATCAGGGTTATCGGCTTATTGAAGTCGTCGGCAATGCAACTCAATCGCAGGTGTCTTTTTTATTCAAAAGCCGTTTTACCCCGCCCGATCTGATTGTTAATCTGATGCACGGTTTTGTTAGACAGCTTGCAGTCATTTGGCGGCAAAGCCGGGATGATGTTTGATGAGGTAAGCATAGCCTGGAGTTTGAGATGCTTATGAATCATTATTTCTATGACGGAAGAGATCTCAGTCTTGCACTGACAACGCGCTACGATGCCGGGCTGGTCTTATTATCGATTGCCATCGCCAGTTTGGCGTCTTACGCAGCGTTAAGTATTGCGGGTCGAATAAGAGCCACCGGTTCAAGCAATAAGCGGCGCGTTTGGCTTCTAGCCGGATCGCTAACGATGGGAGGCGGCATTTGGGCGATGCACTTTATTGCAATGCTGGCCCTAAAATTACCGATTGCCGTTAATTACGACGTATTTATCACGATCATCTCGACAGTACCGGCTGTTCTAGCAAGCTATGTCATGCTGGAAGTCATTAGCCGCCCCAAGATTGGTAAATTAACGTTTCTTGTCAGCGTGGTTATGGGCGTGGGTATCGGCACTATGCATTACATCGGCATGGCGGCTATGCAGGGCATATCCAGTCAATTGGTCATGATGTTCGAGCCGAGGTTGGTGGTGGCTTCGTTGCTAGTCGGTCTGGTGCTTTCCGGTGTTGCGCTTACCATTGATTTTTTATTGGATCCCAAAACTAAAGGACTTAATCCTATTTGGGGGAAAATCGGTGCCGCCCTCATTATGGGATTTGCGGTTTCCGGGATGCATTATTCGGGAATGGCGGCGACCTATTTTTTTACCGGCGATTCGTCTCCGATCGTTACGGAAAGCTCGTTCAATACCTCGGCATTGGTGTTTTGGGTGTCTTTTACCTCCGTACTGATTACCTCTCTCGCCATTTTTATCACTATCGTCGATAGCCGTATTCAGCAAGCGGCGCTGGATGAGGCGGTCAGCCGTTCTCGTATGCGAGAGGCTATCGAAAGTATTGCCGACGGGTTTTGTCTCTTCGATATGGAAGATCGACTGGTGGAATGCAATCAACGTTACCGGGAAATCATGAGTTTCGGCACGCCGATTGTGCCGGGAATGTCATTCGACGCCATTATGCGAGGGGCGGCAGAGTCAGGCTTGATTCTCGATGCCGAAGACGGCATTGAACAATGGCTGGCCGAACGTATGTTACGGCATCGAACTCCGAGAGAAAATTTTGTCGAACACTTTAAGGGTGATCGCTGGATGCGGGTCAGCGAGCGGCGAGTTTGGAATACCGGAACCGTAGCGATTCGTACCGACATTACGGAGCTCAAAAAAACTGAAATCGAACTATCGAAAGCCATTGCCGAAGCTCAGAAAGCACGTGCGGTTGCCGAGGAA
>JADKAL010000012.1 GCA_016715325.1 Methylococcaceae bacterium | reverse complement strand
AAAATCCTATGAACAAGCGGCATTGCCCTTGCACAGCGAATTGTCGGCCAACACCAAAGTCACAAATACCGAACGCCTTCGTATTGGTTATGTTTCGCCCGATTTTCGTGGTCACGCCGTCGGCACATTGATCCACCGGATGTTCCAACACCATGATCGTTCCCGGTTTGAAATCTTTGCCTACAGCCTTATTTCTGCCGATGACGAATGGTCCCAAGCCATCCGTCAAGGCTGCGACCATTTTTTCGATATGTCCAGCCAAGTCCCAGACGCAATAGCCCAACATATTCGAAATGACGGCATCCACATCTTGATCGACCTTGCAGGCTATACGGCATACTCAATGACCACTGTTTTCGCACTCAAACCTGCGCCGGTGCAAATGCAGTATCTTGGCTACCCCGGCACGATGGGTGCGGAATTCATCCCTTTTATTATTGCCGACTCAACCCTTATCCCGCCGGAATTGAGCCACCTCTATACCGAACAGGTCGTCTATCTGCCCAATGCCTGGGTTGCATCGCCGATGGATATTGCAGACACAGCATTAACAAGGGCGGATTTCGGACTACCCGAACATGCCTTTGTATTTTGTTGCTTTAATGGTACTTACAAAATCGATCCGGCCGTATTTAAGGTGTGGATGCAAATATTGCTCCACGTACCGGATAGCGTATTGTGGCTGGGCAATGCAGGTAGGGTTGTTATAGCCGAACGCTTGCGGCAAGCGGCGAGTGACCTTGGCGTAGAACCGTCGCGACTGGTGTTTGCCGATAATATACCCCATGCCGAATACCTCGCCCGCTATAAATTGGCGGATTTATTCTTAGATACTTTTATTTATAATGCCGGCGCCACCGCCGTTGGCGCGTTCTGGGCCGGTCTGCCAGTACTTACTTGCCCCGGCGAAACCTATGTCGCCCGCATGGGCGCGAGCTTGTGTAATGCCTTAGGGATGAACGAATTGATCTGCAATTCGGTTCAGGACTATTTGCAAAAGGCCATTGAACTGGGCAATCATCCTGGCAAAGTCTCCGCCCTTAAACAAAAACTGGCGCAAGCGGTTATCGAAAAGCCCCTGTTTCAACCAAGGCTGTTCATCCAGTCCCTGGAAATTGCCTTGATTAAGGTATGGCAGGACTACCAATGCCGTTAAGTTTAGGAATCCTTGAACTTAATAACAGAAGTTTCTCTAGCCAATATTAACGTAACTAACTGAAAATTTAAGTTTACCTCTAACGGCGGATTAGTTGAAATATTCACACTTTGTGTTGTTGAGAAATCCAATAATTAATATTTAATATCAATTAGTTACCATCTTTTTGCTGATCAAACTGCCGAATTTAGGTTCAAAGCAAACCGATCTTATTTATTACGAAACAAATCAATTTTTATAGTTTATTTACAGCTTAGTGGTTTTTTTTTGCATTTTTTTGATACCTTTTTCTGTATCTTTTAGTCCAACATTGATTCGAACTATGATCTAAATAAAATTTTTTATTGGTGGCGGAAATGAATTGGATTTATTGGTTAAGCGGTGGGCTGGCAATACTGGTGTTTATTTACCTTGTCATTGCATTATTTTACCCGGAGAAATTTTGATGAGCCCGCAAGGATTGATGCAAATCGTGGTGTACCTTATGGTCTTACTGCTCGCTGTTAAGCCATTGGGGACTTATATGGCGCTTGTCTTCATGGATCAGCCTAGCGGATTGAATCGATGGTTCGCTCAATTTGAAGCCATGTATTACCGTTTCAGCGGAATCGACCCGTCCGTTGAAATGCGCTGGACACAATATGCCGCGAGCCTATTGGTATTTAATGCGCTGGGGCTGTTAATTGTATTGGCTTTGCAATCCTTGCAAAATTATTTGCCCTTGAACCCGCAACAACTTCCCGTCGTTAAATTCGATTCCGCATTCAATACTGCCGCCAGCTTTGTCAGCAATACCAATTGGCAAGGTTATTCTGGTGAAACAACAATGTCTTATTTAACCCAGATGCTGGGATTGACGGTGCAGAATTTCTTATCGGCGGCAACGGGAATGGCGGTGTTGGTGGCTTTGGTGAGAGCGTTCAGTTCGCGCAATTCAGAAACAATCGGCAATTTCTGGGTGGATATGACGCGTAGCACCTTATTCATCCTGCTGCCTTTGTCCTTGCTATTTTCCTTGGTATTGGTCGGTCAAGGTGTCGTGCAAACATTCAGCCCTTATAAGGATGCATCTTTGATGGAAGCCGTCAGTTATACGCAAAATAAGGTGGATGCCGATGGCAATATGGTGCTGGATGTTGAGGGAAAATCAATCACTGAAATTATTGAGGTGAAAAACCAGACCTTGGCGCTCGGCCCTGCGGCATCGCAGATTGCTATCAAGCAATTAGGCACCAACGGCGGCGGCTTTTTTAACGCTAATTCTGCCCACCCGTTTGAGAACCCAACGCCGCTATCCAATTTTTTGGAAATGCTAGCCATTCTGCTGATTCCTGCTGCCTCCTGTTATACCTTCGGCAAGATGGTCGGGGACACCCGGCAAGGCTGGGTTATCTTGGCAGCGATGACATTGGTGTTGGTGACCTTACTTACCGTAACTGTCGTCGCTGAACAAAACGGCAATCCCCTTCTGGCAAGCCTGAATGTCGATCAGGCTTATCGCACCGACCAAGCGGGCGGCAACATGGAAGGGAAGGAAACTCGATTCGGCATTGTCAATTCTGCGCTTTGGGCAACAGTGACTACGGCGGCATCAAATGGCTCGGTCAACGCCATGCACGATTCTTTCACGCCATTGGGCGGCATGATACCGATGTGGCTGATGCAACTGGGCGAAGTCATTTTCGGCGGCGTGGGGTCTGGGTTATATGGCATGTTGATTTTCGCTATCGTGGCGGTTTTTATTGCGGGTTTGATGATCGGACGTACACCGGAATATCTCGGTAAAAAGATTGAAGCCTTTGAGATGAAAATGGCGGCGATCATTATCCTTATACCGCCTTTACTGGTATTGGGCGGTACTGCCATTGCTGTGATGGCCGACGCAGGCAAGGCGGGGATTTTGAATCCCGGCGCACATGGCTTCAGCGAGGTGCTGTATGCCTTTTCCTCAGCGGGCAACAACAACGGCAGTGCGTTTGCCGGATTGTCGGCCAATACCCCTTTCTATAACTGGATGTTGGCCTTGATGATGTTGGTTTCGCGTTTTGGCTTGATTGTTCCTGTGCTGGCGATAGCAGGATCACTGGCTGCAAAAAAGATCGTTCCTGTCGGCTTAGGAACGTTACCAACACATACGCCGTTATTTATGCTTTTGTTAATCATGACCGTGTTGATGGTAGGTGCATTAACATTCATTCCCGCGCTGGCACTAGGGCCGATTGCAGAGCATCTGCAAATGGCTAACGTACATTAAAAGGGAGGAATCATCATGAGTAAGCAATCAAAAACGACGGCGATGTTCAGTGTTGCAAGCGTTCAGGATGCGGTTATTAGTGCCATCGGTAAATTAACACCCAGACAACAATGGAAAAATCCGGTCATGTTTGTGGTGTATCTAGGCAGTTTGTTAACCACTGTTTTGTGGCTCAATTCATTAAATAACGCTAGCGATGAGCCCTCTAGTTTTATCCTGACAATTTCGTTATGGCTCTGGTTTACGGTTTTATTCGCCAATTTCGCAGAAGCGATGGCGGAAGGTCGTAGCAAAGCACAGGCCGCTTTTTTGCGTTCCGCCAAGCGCGACATCATCGCCAAAAAGCTGGATGAGGCGCGTTACGGCAGCAATTATTCCAAAGTGACCGGATCAAATTTACGGAAGGAAGATGTGGTATTGGTGAAGCGGGCGATTTTATCCCCGGCGATGGAGATGTTATCGAAGGCGTTGCCACAGTGGATGAAAGTGCTATTACCGGCGAAAGCGCCCCGGTCATCCGCGAATCCGGCGGCGATTTCAGTTCGGTCACCGGCGGTACCCGTGTCCTTTCCGATTGGCTGGTAGTGCGTATCAGCGCCAATCCCGGTGAAACTTTCCTAGATAAAATGATTTCGATGGTGGAAAGCGCCACCCGACAAAAAACACCGAATGAAATTGCCCTGACGATTTTGCTGGTCGCCTTAACCTTGGTTTTCCTCATGGCGACTGTCACCTTGCTGCCATTCTCGCTATATAGTGTGCAAAGCGCGGGTGCAGGACAACCGATTTCAATTACCGTGCTGGTTGCCCTCCTGGTTTGCTTAATTCCCACCACTATCGGCGGCTTACTTTCTGCCATCGGTGTTGCCGGAATCGGAAGGATGATGCAGAAAAACGTGATTGCCACGTCCGGTCGGGCGGTGGAAGCGGCGGGCGATGTCGATGTGTTATTGCTGGATAAGACCGGCACGATTACGTTAGGAAACCGGCAGGCATCGGCTTTTATCCCAGTGCAAGGCGTTAGCGAGCAGCAATTGGCCGATGCCGCGCAACTGGCTTCCTTAGCTGATGAAACACCAGAAGGCCGAAGTATCGTTGTCCTAGCTAAACAAAAGTTCGGCATCCGCGAGCGCGATGTACAGTCGCTAGGTGCAACCTTTATCCATTTCAGTGCACAAACCCGGATGAGCGGCGTTAATATGCCCTCTCCCATCGCATCTGAGGGTAATGCTGTGCGGCAAATTCGTAAAGGCGCAGAAGATGCGATTCGCAGCTATGGTACCGAACAAGGCGGCAGCTTTCCGGATGAGATAAAGAAAATGGTGGTCGATGTCGCTCGGCGCGGCAGTACGCCTTTAGTTGTTGCTGAAGGTAAACGCGCTTTGGGTGTCATTGAACTAAAAGACATTGTCAAAGGCGGCATTAAAGAACGCTTTATTGAATTACGGCAGATGGGTATCAAGACCATCATGATTACCGGCGATAACCGTTTGACCGCCGCCGCCATTGCCGCCGAAGCAGGTGTCGATGATTTTCTGGCGGAAGCAACACCGGAAGCCAAGTTGAAATTAATCCGCCAGCATCAAGCAGATGGTCGTCTGGTTGCCATGACCGGCGACGGCACCAACGATGCGCCCGCCCTGGCGCAAGCCGATGTCGCGGTGGCGATGAATAGCGGCACACAGGCCGCTAAGGAAGCGGGCAATATGGTCGACCTGGATTCTAATCCGACCAAGCTGATCGAAATCGTCGAAACCGGCAAGCAGATGCTGATGACGAGAGGCGCCTTGACCACATTCAGCATCGCCAACGACGTTGCCAAATATTTCGCCATTATCCCGGCGGCGTTCGCCACCACTTATCCCGCACTCAATGTTCTGAACATCATGCACCTGGCAACGCCTTCAAGCGCAATTCTTTCTGCTGTGATATTCAATGCCTTAATCATTATCGCGCTTATCCCGCTGGCATTGAAAGGCATCCGCTACAAGCCGGTAGGCGCGGCTAGCTTGTTGCAGAATAACCTGCTTATTTATGGTGTCGGCGGCTTGATTGTACCGTTCATCGGCATCAAGTTGATCGATCTTCTCTTGGTTTCACTCAGTTTGGTTTAGGAGAAAACTTATGATTAGCTATCTAAAACCTGCTCTGATTTTACTCACTTTGCTGACCTTACTAACCGGTGTAGCTTATCCGCTCCTGGTCACGGGACTGGCGCAACTTATCTTTCCAGAACAAGCCAACGGCAGTTTGCTTAAAGACGATAGCGGCAAGGTAATCGGCTCAAAAATGATCGGGCAAACATTCAGCAATCCAGCCTATTTCTGGGGACGGCCATCGGCAACTGCGCCCTATCCTTATAATGCAGGGGCATCCGGCGGTTCCAACCTGGGACCGACCAACCCTGCCCTGTTAGATGCCGTCAAGACACGGATTGCAGCTTTACACGCTGCCGACCCGGAAAATAAAGCACCGATTCCAGTCGACCTAATCACTGCATCGGCCAGTGGATTGGATCCGCACATCAGCCCTGCGGCGGCGGAATATCAGGTTGACCGTATCGCAAGATTAAAACATATCGCTCCGGAAAAACTCCGGGAATGGGTAGAGTTGCATACCGAAGAGCGGCAGTGGGAATTCTTGGGAGAAAAACGGGTCAATGTGTTGTCTTTAAATATGGCATTGACTGCCATTCACTAGCACTCGGCAAAGGGATTGAACAATGGGTTTTTACAATAAAAATAGGTTATCGGACTTATTACCCTGGGGCATCACGCTAGCGGTATTGGCGGCGTTTGCGTTTTACGGCATCTATTATCAACCTAAGCATAACCCGTTTCAATCGCAGGCTCATAAGATCGATTTAATATCATCCATGCGGATTCATCTGCTTGAAGCGATTGAAGCAGAAAAAAATGCTGTGCTGGCTATTGATGACGAAGAGTCGAAAGGGTACGCCACCAAAGCCCAGCAAGCTGCCGATGAAGTAGAAAAAATCCGAAAATATATCGAACCCATTATTCAACAGGACGGAACCCAGAGCGAGTCGAACTCATCAATGAATTTGATACCTGTTGGCTGCAATTCAGAAAACTTGACGAGACCTCTTAAATCTGGCGACCCAAAACACGAATGTAAAAGCTGGAAAAATTTCCACAGCTTATGGCAACCAGTTCATTCAAAGCCTTGAAAACAGTATAAACCGCATCATCAAACATATTGACCGGAGTGACGCTATCATGTCGGGGTACGAAGCACTCACGGCAGGCATCAAAATATTTGCACTTCATAAGCCCCACATAGAAGCGGCGGACGACCAGCAGATGGATAAGATCGAACAAGACATCAGGTCTTATGATGAAGTCGCCAAAAAGGCTTTTAGCCATCTTAACAGCGTGGCCGTACTTAAAGAAAATCCCGACCTGAAAAACGCAGAAACCGCTTACGCTAAGTTCATGCAATTGACCAACGAGGTGATCAGGCTGTCCAGAATGAACACCAATATCAAGTCGACGGAGCTATCCATAGGGAAGAAAAGGCTGATTTCTACGCAATGCCAAGTCATTCTTACAACGCTCCAGAACACAGTGCAAAGGCAGGGCAATTATTCACTACCGCGTTTAAAATAAGGGTTATGATAATTTTGAATAGCCATTGAAAAACAAAACTATTACGACAATTTCTACTGGTTCTAAATTTTATTTCGCTGAATAGGCAAACCAACCATAATGAACAATGAACGTCCCGATCCAGACGAATTGTTAGCCCGCGTCGAACGAAATCAAGCGAAAGGCAAACGGGGACGGTTAAAAATTTTTTTCGGCGCAGCGGCAGGCGTGGGCAAAACTTTTGCGATGCTGCAAGCGGCGCATGAGCGGCGGGCGGAAAACCTTGATGTTGTTGTCGGTTTGGCGGAAACACACGGTCGGAAAGAAACCGAGAGTTTACTTGATGGCTTTGAAATAATACCGACCCGTAAAATCAATTATAAAGGCAAGTTGCTTGAGGAATTCGACCTGGACGCCGCTCTGAAGCGACGTCCCAGCATTATCGTCGTCGACGAACTGGCGCATAGTAACATTTCCGGTGCACGACATCCCAAACGCTGGCAGGATATTCAAGAATTATTGGATGCCGGTATCGATGTATACACGGCGGTCAATGTCCAACACCTGGAAAGCCTCAACGATGCTATCGACCAGATTTCCGGGATTAAAGTGCGGGAAACCGTGCCGGATACGGTGTTCGAACAGGCAGACGAAATTGAACTGATCGATTTGCCGCCGGATGAATTACTGCTAAGACTCAAGGAAGGCAAAATTTATCTGCCGCAACAAGCACAAAACGCCATTCTTAATTTTTTTCAGAAAGGCAACCTGATTGCATTACGTGAACTTGCCTTACGACAAACTGCAAATCGTGTCGATGCGCAAATGCTCGATTACCGGGAAGATAATGCCATAGAAAATGTTTGGCAAGTTAGCGAGCGTATTTTGGTCTGCATCGGCCCTAACGGTTTGGCGGAACGCTTAGTGCGAGCCGGCAAACGTTTAGCGACGAGCTTGCGTGCTAACTGGTTTGTCGCTTATGTAGAAACGCCGCAATTACAGCGGCTATCATCGGTTAAACGAGATGCCGTGCTTAGGGTGTTGCGCTTAGCAGAACAACTCGGCGCGGAAACAGTTACACTCAGTGCGCCGGATATGAGTGAAGCCATCATAAAATTTTCGCGCGAACGCAATATTAATAAAATTGTGCTTGGAAAGCCGAGTCGGCGCGGCTGGAAACGCTGGATACTCGGTTCCGTGGTGGATGTGCTCATTAGTCGAGCGCATAATATCAATATCTATCTGCTCGGCAGTCCTAAGAATCAGGCAGAAGACGATCTCAAAATCGCCTCCACTTTAAAAACCAGAACTTTACCCGGTTTAAAACAACAAATACCGGCTAGAATCCGTAAGCGCTATCTCGGGTATCTCTGGGCTTCCGTGGTCACCGGTGTTAGTACGCTAGTCGCTTGGCTGTTATTTAATAATCTTGAACTCGCAAATCTGGTGATGGTTTATTTACTCGGCGTTGTTTTTGTCGCTACTCGCTTCGGCCGGGGCCCTTCCGTACTCGCATCGATTCTGGGCGTCAGCTTATTCGATTTATTATTCGTCCAGCCTTATTTCAGCTTTTCCGTCCAAGATAGCGAATATTTATTAACCTTAATCGGTATGCTCATAGTAGGATTGGTCATCAGTAATTTAATGGCGAATGTACGCTCGCAAGCAAAAGTTGCCTCCGTCCGCGAACGTCGAGCTGCCGTGCTTTATGCGATGAGCCGGGATTTAGCATCCAGCCAGACCGAAGAAGAAATCGTCCGAATTGCAGTAAAGCATATGCATTCCGAGTTCGGTAGCCGGAATGTTATTTTGTTACCGGACGCTATCGGCCGAATTGTTTATCCGAATCAAGACCGAATTTCCGAATCCTATCACGGCGCCGATCTTAGCGTAGCTCAATGGGTATTTGAACATAATGAAGCCGCAGGACAAGGTACCCACACCCTGCCCGGCGCCGAAGCCGTTTATTTTCCGGTACATGACGGAAATAAGGTATTAGGGGTTTTAACATTGTTACCGGCAAACCTACGACGGATTTTTTTACCCGAACAGCAAAAACTGCTGGAAACCTTGTTACGCCAAACTGCTCAGGCATTAACTCGCATACGGGTATCCGAACAAGCTAAATCGACACAAATGCAAATTGAAGCCGAACGGCTGCGCAATGCTTTATTGAGCGCCATTTCCCACGATTTACGAACCCCCCTGGCGACTATCGTCGGTTCGGCAAGTACGCTTTTAGAAGATAAAGGGCAATTACAGCCGGAAGATAAATCGGATTTGAACCGGGCGATTCTGGAAGAAGCCGTTCGGATGTCGAACCTCATCAATAACATTCTGGATATGGCTCGCCTGGATGCGGGAGTCATCAAATTAAACAAGCAATGGCATCCCGTCGAAGAAATAATTGGTACGGTTCTCACCGGTTTACAAAAGCATTTACACGGTCGAAAAGTAAAGGTCAATCTCCCGAGCGGAATGCCTTTAATTTTTGCCGATTCGGTATTAATCGAGCAGGTGTTAGTAAATCTACTGGAGAACGCTTTGCGTTATACGCCACCGGAGACCACTATCGATATTCATGTTGAACAGTTACCGTCCGAAGTGAAAATCGCCATCGCAGATCAGGGGCCCGGACTTCCGAAAGGTCGTGAGAATCACTTATTTGAAAAATTCTACCAAGCCCGTAGCGAAGGCCCACAGAGCGGGGTCGGCCTTGGCTTGGCTATATGCCGAGCCATTATCGAAGCGCATGGCGGTATTATTAATGCTCGCAATAAGCCTGAAGGCGGAGCTATTTTTACGTTCAGCCTACCTAACGATCAACCGCCACCTGTACTTATAGAAGGTTAAGGGATGATTTTATTAATACTAATCGTTAGTAGAATGAAATCAATTTGTTGGTCGGCAGCGGCACAAGCAAACATTCAAAGCAAATGACAAATTTAATGCCGGTCATTGTGATTATCGAGGACGATCCGCCGATTCGCCGCTTTTTGCGGACAAGTCTGCGTACGCAGGATTTCGCAATCTGTGAAGCAGCGACCGGAAAACAAGGTATTATCGAAGCGGAAGTGCGTAAGCCCGATTTGGTTATTCTCGATTTAGGCTTGCCCGATATGGATGGTGTTGAGGTAATAAATGCCATTCGGGCGTGGTCTACCGTGCCCATCATCATATTATCGGCGCGCAGCAACGAGGAGAATAAGATTCAAGCATTGGATGCCGGTGCCGATGATTACCTCACCAAACCTTTCGGTTTCGGCGAATTATTGGCGCGTATTCGAGTTGCTTTACGCCATTCCGCTCAGTCCGGTGCATTAACCAATTCCGAAGTATTCAATAGCGGCGAGTTGACAATCGACCTGCACAATCGAGTCGTGACAGTTGCCGATAAAGAAATTCATTTGACGCCTATTCAATACCGACTTCTGACCGTCTTAATCAAATATCCCGGAAAAGTCCTCACACACCAGCAAATTCTTAAAGAGGTCTGGGGACCGTCCTATCAAGAAAATGCGCATTATTTGAGGATTTATATGAGTCAATTGAGACAGAAACTCGAAGCAGATCCGACTCAACCGAAATATCTGTTGACGGAATCAGGAGTCGGCTATCGCTTTAAAGCATAAGCCGACAAGGAATATGAGCGTTTAATGACCAAGTAAAACCGGACGCTTTTTAGATAACTTTCCTTTGCGACTCATGCTCTGTTCTATATTCATAATGGACAAATACTTACGGTATACCGGACGAGGCATGTCGCCCCGTTTGCCGGGTTTCAGTGAGGTTGACAACGTCACTGTCGGCAAAACGTGAGTATCGAGGTAGTCTAAGCTATTTCGCCTAATTTACTCCTCCAGCTATTGCTCCTGCGTCTTCTTCCGTCATAGAATGCCGTTTTAGGTTAATTTCTGGAGTTACTTATGTCGGATACAATCTGGTTCAGGACTGGCGAAGCCACGGTGTTTTCAAGCGAGGGTCAAGGCACCGACGCCATGCCCGAGATCCTTATCGGGAGCGTTAAAGGCCCTGCCGGCAATGCGTTTGCGACCTTGATGGGGCAAACCGAAGGCCACACCCGTATGTTTGCGATCCGCGCCTGTAATCAACAAGTCAAGCCTGCAACTTTAATGGTGCCGAAAGTCACCATTAAATCCAGCGCTTACGTTAATTTATACGGCGGTCCCGTACAATCTGCAATAGCCGATGCGGTACTGGATAGCGTTATCGAAGGCGTTATTCCGAAAGATCAGGTCGACGATTTATGCATTATCGCCATGATTTGGATTGCGCCGGAATGCGCCACCGACCCGGAGTTAGACAGAAAAGACTTATATCGCACCAACTACGAAGCGATGAAATTAGCAATCAGCCGGGCATTAAGCAATTCTCCTTCAATCGACGAGCTGATCGCTAATCGTCATAAGATTGTTCACGAAATGTACGACCCTGAAACCGGTGAATCTCAGTGGTAACTCATTGCAATTGCTAGGCTTTTATTTTGAGTTTTGAAGCCTGCCCGGAATGCGACCTTTTGTTGAATCAAACCCAGGCTGCGCCGGGCGATAAAGCACATTGTCCACGATGCGGTTATTTGTTGCAAAGACCGCATAAACACAGCATTGAACGAACTTTCGCCCTATCTATCGCCGGTCTTATTCTAATTGCCCCCGCCAATCTACTGCCGATGCTGAGAGTTAAAATTCTCGGTAATATCCAAGAGGGGACTTTGTGGACGGGTGTCGGCACGTTGCTCAAGGAAGACATGTGGGCTGTTGCGATGCTGGTATTGCTATCGAGCGTCATTCTGCCGTTTGTAAACATGTTGCTGGCTTTTTTGCTCAGCGTTCATCTTTTTTATCAACGATCTAACAGCCACATGATTCCCTGGATGCGTTGGTATCAACACTTATACGAATGGGCGATGATTGAAGTGTATGCCTTGGGAATTATCGTTGCTTGTGTAAAACTATCCGATATGGCAGATATTAAATTCGGCTTCGGACTCTACGCTTTCATCGGTCTCCTAATTGTAAATGCGATGCTGGCGAACGAATTCGATAGCTATACTTTTTGGCGGCGTATTACAGAACTCGCTGAAAAATAAATATTATGAAACGATTAAGTACTGCATTAACTCATGGATTTATCCGTTGTCATGAATGCGGACAACTAATTAAGACTAAAGAAGAATGTATTTGTCCTGTTTGCAAAGGACATGTTTCAAAGCGTAGAAATAAAAACCTTCACTTGACCGCCGCATTGGTTATCAGTAGCTTAAGTTTATATATTCCAGCCAACATATTTCCAATCATGGCTGTCACCGAACTCGGCTCGACGGAGCAGCACACCATCGCTGGCGGAATCATAGCGCTCATCCGGCAAGATATGATTCCTATTGCAATGCTTGTCTTGGTTGCGAGTATATTAGTTCCTTTATTAAAGCTGATGGGGCTTACGTTGTTGATGTTGTGCGTCCATTACCGTTGGCAAGTCAATGCCAAACTATTTACCCGGCTTTACCGGATTATTGCCTTTGTGGGACGTTGGTCTATGTTGGATATTTTTATGATTTCCATATTGACCGGCCTTGTCGATATCGGCGGCGTAGCTAAAGTTATTGCCGGGCCTGCCGCCACCGCTTTTGCGGCGGTTGTCGTATTAACCATGTTTGCCGCTAAAAGTTTCGACCCGCGCCTAATCTGGGATCATCAATTAAATCATGACTAATCAAATCGAAGACGAGTTCAATGCCGAAGACGCCATTTTAAGCAAAAGGATCGACTTCCCCCTCGTGTGGCTGTTGCCGATTATTGCACTGCTGGTTAGCGCGTGGCTGATTTATAAGTCTGCTTCCGAAAAAGGCTTGGTCATCACCATCGACTTCCCGACCGCCGAAGGCCTGGAAGTCGATAAAACCAAAATCCGCTATTTAGACGTAGATGTCGGGAAAGTAACGTCTATTTCTATCAACGACGATTTAAAAACGATTCGTGTCACTGCGCAGATGAGTAGCGGTGCGACCAATTTTTTAAAGGAAAACACCAATTTTTGGGTGGTCAAACCGCAAGTCGGATTAAGCGGAATTTCCGGCTTAACTACGTTATTGTCGGGTTCTTACATTGAGCTGACACCGGGAAAGGGAGAATCGAAACTTCATTTTACCGGCCTGACGTCTCCGCCGATTGTTAAAAGTCATGTGGACGGCAAACAATACATTCTTGAAACCGGTAACATCGGCTCCATAAGACCCGGCACACCGATTCACTTTCTGGGCATACCGGCAGGCGAAGTTTTAAGTCAAAAACTGTCGGATGCCGCCAATGCAATTCAATTAACTGTATACATCAATGCACCTTACGACGGCTTTGTGAGAAAAAACACGCGCTTTTGGATAGACGGCGGAATCGATCTTTCCGCCGGAGCCGACGGCTTTAAAGTTAGAACGGGACCGTTAATTTCATTACTCAGCGGCGGAATAGCGTTTAGAACTTCGACGAAAGATTCGATTGCCGACATCAAACCGGAAAACAGCGTTTTTCAACTCTACGATACTTACGACGAGTCTACGCAAATCACCTATACCAATACGTTGAAATATGTGATGCACTTTAAGGGCTCGGTACGCGGTCTTACTGAGGGCGCTCCGGTTCAACTGCGGGGAATTCCGATAGGACGGGTAACGGACATCAAACTCGAACTCGACAAAAAAACCGCCGAAATACGGGTGCCGGTCATCGTCGAATTGGAACCCGACCGTATCGGATCGATTAATCAAGATATAAAAGTCAGCGATGAAGATGTTATGGAACAACTCATCAAAAAAGGCCTCCGCGCACAATTACAAACCGGCAGTTTGGTCACGGGGCAATTGTTGATCGACCTCGACTTTCATCCTGAAAGTAAGCACGTTGCCAACCTCAATCATCATAACGGCTTACCGGAATTTCCGACGGTTACGAGTTCGTTTGAAGAATTTACCCATTCCGCGCAAATGATAATGGATAAGCTTGCTAAGCTACCGTTAGATAAACTAACTGATGAAGCAAATCACACCTTATCGGCCTTGCAAGATACCTCGAAAGCGGCCACCGCCATGCTCAATACCGCTAACGGCACCCTGGAAACTGCAAAAATCACGCTCGGCACCGCCAGCAGCACGATTAAATCGGCTCAAGGGGTGCTCAGCAATCTGGAACCCGGCTCGAACGGCTATTACGAATTCCATAAACTGCTGCAAGAACTGACCAAGACCGCAAGCTCCATGAAACAACTGGCGGATTATCTGGAACAACATCCCGAATCCTTGATTCGCGGTAAGGAGGAGGAATGAAAACGGTATTAATATTAACGGCGCTCATGGTCGGCTTTCTGCTATCGGCTTGCACGACTTCGCCCGCTGTGCAGTATTACATTCTCGAACCCATCAGCGCGCCTTCCCCCGCCGCCGCCGAAAATAACAGCCGCCGGACAATCGGTATCGGTCCGCTGACCGTTCCAACGCTATTGGAAAGTAAAAAAATCGTCACCCGGTTAACCGATAATACCGTGCAAATCGCCCAGTTTCATCAGTGGGCATCGCCGTTGCAAGATAATCTGTTACAAACCCTCACCCGCAACCTGTCGATCTTGCAACCGGACGCCGTTGTTCGCGCTTATCCGTGGAGCGGTTACGGCTCGGTAGATTTGCAAATCGTTATCGACATCGTCCGCTTCGACGCCAGTCCCGGCAAATCGGTTAACCTGGAAGCCGATTGGACGATTAAAAACGAAAAAACCAATACCGTGTTGAAAACCGGACATTCCGTTATCAACCAGCCTTGTACAAGTTCTTCATACCCCGATACGGTTCATGCATTGAGCCTTATATTAGGAAAATTCAGCGAGGAACTTTCAGTCGTATTAGACGGTATCGGTCATATTTGATTGTTGTATACCAACCCTGACTGCGAGTTGGTAACCTATAGATTAAAAAAGGTGTATTGCCCAGAAATATAATCTACAAACTTTATAAGTACGATTAGACTATCGCTAATACTACCTATACCCCTAGTTTCCCTTTTGTGTAAAATCGATTTGAAAACCATAATTCCGAATAATCGGGTCGCAACCCATTGACATCTAAAAGTATCAATTTACTTTTTTTATCTATATCGAAATACTTTACGATAAGCCAAGTTATACCAAAATGACTACTCCTTTGTTCTCTGATAGAAATTATTTGATCCCAAAAAACTTCATATCTTCGTAGATACCCATTAAATATTAATGAAGAGCTTGAAGCGATGAAACGCGGCCGAATTCTGAGTAATTGTAAAAATGTATAAAAAAATAAAAAAATATTAAAACCGGCAAGACTTCCGCAAAATAGATTTATGACTATTCCAAGGTTTGCTTTGGTAAAGACAAAAAACACAGCTGTTCCCAAAAAACCACAACACATAAGCAAAAAATATCCGATACGACCGTTCATTGATGTATGAAACTCTAATAGTTTATTCATCTTGAAGAAGTTTGAATCTAATTGAAAATTTTCATTTAATGTGTTTTAAAAACTCAATCACATCCTTCCTCACATTTTTTGTCTGTTAATGATGATCTTAATCTCATCTTCCAACGAAACTATACTACTAAACAATCGAAATTGTTCTAAGGCGCGATGCAGGTTTTCATCCGGTTCCGTCACTTTAAAATATCGGTTGCCGTCCAGATAGTCGGTATAAAATCGAAGCCCTAATTCAAAGGGAATAAGGCGTATGGCGGAATAAAGGTAGTCATAGTCGCTTGCCGTTAAATACCTACCCATCTCTTGCAGGTATGCGCTCAAAATGACGCCGCACGTTTGCAAATCGAACTCGCCGGTGTTCGGATTATGGCACGACGAGCGGATACAATCGCCGATGTCGTAGTGAATCAAGCCCGGCTTGACGGTATCCAGATCGATAAGACTGATGATTTTTCCGCTATCTTTGTCGAATAAAAAGTTATTCAACTTGGGATCGCCGTGAGTCGTTCTAACTGCTAATAAGCCCTGCTCTTTTGCCGATTCTAAATCATGAACGATGTCTTGAAACCGGTTGATCACTTCTTCGCATTCATCGTCTATCGCCTTAGCTGTTCGGCTTTTAACGTCTTGATAATGCTTTAAATAGTCCGGCGCGATATGAAATCCGGGCAATGTGTCGTCTAATGCTTCAGCATCCAAAGTGCGCGTTAAGCGGTGGAATTGACCGAGCGCGTTACCGACTTGTTGGGCATGCGAGAGATTTGTCAGGACTTCAAGGCTTTCGGTGTTAGGAATATAACTCAACGCCCGCCAACATTCGCCCTGCGCATCCCGAATAAATGCGTCGCCTGTTTCCGCCGGTATTAACTTGGGAAGTTTGAGCTGATGATCGCCAGCATTCGCTTCTTCAACGTGCCGGTTAAGTTTACCCAAGTTTGCCATTATCAGCGCAGGCTGCGGGAATACCCGGCTGTTTATTTTTTGCAGTACGAAGGGTTCCGCGTGCGTCGCTACCAGATAGGTATCGTTGATGTGGCCGTTCCCGAGCGGTTCCAAGGTGAACGCCGAGCGGTAAAACCGCCGAGCGATGTCGATCGGCGCCGTCATTAATGATGTAAATGCGCCGCTAGCCAGCGCGCAGCCACGTCTTCCGCCATGCCTTTCCGCCGGGCGTAATCCTGCAATTGATCTTTATCGATTTTGCCGACATTAAAATATTGCGCCTCAGGATGGGAAAAATACCAACCGCTCACCGCCGAGGCCGGATACATCGCATAACTTTCGGTCAGTTCGATGCCCGTGTTTTCAGTGGCGCTCAGCAGCTCAAACAATTTGGCTTTTTCCGTATGATCGGGGCACGAAGGATAGCCCGGTGCCGGACGGATTCCGTGATACGCTTCGTTAATCAACTGAGTGTTATCGAGCGATTCATCTTCGGCGTAACCCCAATAGTCTTTTCTGACTTGTTGATGCATGTACTCCGCCAAGGCTTCCGCTAACCGGTCCGCCAAGGCTTTCAACATAATCGAGCTATAGTCGTCGTGATCGCGCTCGAATTCGGCCAATTTACCTTCGATGCCGATACCGGTCGTTACCGCAAATGCGCCGATATAATCGGGCTTGCCGGAATCGACCGGCGCTATAAAGTCGGAAAGACAATAATTCGGCCTGCCAGGCGCTTTCATGTTTTGCTGACGCAGATGATGCAATGTTTCGAGCGGCTGACTGCGCGTTTCGTCGGTAAACAAAATTACATCGTCTTCTCGACTTGCTGCCGGAAAAAAACCGATGGTCGCTTTGGCTTGCAGCCATTCTTCCTTGACTAATTCCGACAGCATACGATTAGCGTCGTCGAATAACTTTCTGGCTTCCGCACCGACAACTTTATCGTTCAAAATTTTAGGATAGCTTCCCGCCATTTCCCAAGTTTGGAAAAACGGCGTCCAGTCGATATATTCAATCAAGGTAGCTAATGGTATAGGGTCGATAACTTTAACGCCTAGAAACTTAGGTTTAACCGGCAGGTATCCGTTCCCATTGAATTTATTTTGTCGCGCCGCTTCTAAGGAATGCTGTTTAGTTTGTGCTTCACGGCCTTTATGCCGTTCCCTGACTTCGGCATATTCTTCGCGAATCGATTTAACAAAGTCATCTTTTAATTCGGCGCTTAACAAGTTGCTGGCAACACCGACCCCGCGGGAGGCGTCGGTGACATAAACCGTTGCGCCTTCGTAATGCGGTTCGATTTTTACGGCGGTATGCGCGCGCGAGGTGGTTGCTCCGCCGATCATAAGCGGAATCGTAAAACCTTGTCGCTGCATTTCCTTAGCGATATGCACCATTTCGTCGAGCGACGGTGTAATCAATCCGCTTAACCCGATCACATCGACTTTCTCCAGTCTTGCCGTTTGCAGAATTTGTTCCGCAGGCACCATGACGCCCAGGTCGATGACTTCGTAATTGTTACACTGAAGCACCACGCCGACGATGTTTTTACCGATGTCGTGCACGTCGCCTTTTACCGTCGCCATGAGAATTTTGCCGTTGGTTTGTCTATCCGCCGCCGTTTTATCGGCTTCCATAAATGGCATCAAATAAGCTACGGCCTTCTTCATGACGCGAGCGGATTTAACCACTTGCGGCAAGAACATTTTGCCCGCGCCGAACAAATCGCCGACTACGTTCATACCATCCATCAACGCGCCTTCTATCACGTGTAGCGGACGTTCGGCTTCCAGCCTCGCTGCCTCGGTATCTTCGTCGATGTAATCGGTGATGCCTTTTACAAGCGCATGTTCCAGACGTTTACTCACCGCCCAGCTTCGCCATTCAAGGTCTTCCTGCTTAGCTTCGCCTGTCGTTCCGTCGCCTTTGTATTTTTCCGCCAGTTCCAGCAACTTTTCGGTACCGCTGCCGTCGTGTGTATTTAAAACCACCGCTTCTACGGCATCGCGTAAATCCCGTGGAATATCTTCGTAAATCGCCAATTGTCCTGCGTTGACAATACCCATCGACATACCCGACTGAATGGCATGATACAAAAATACGGCATGAATCGCTTCGCGTACCGGATTGTTGCCGCGAAATGAAAACGATACGTTCGACACGCCGCCGGAAATCAAAGCATAAGGCAAGGTTTGCTTGATTTCGCGGGTGGCTTCAATGAAATCCAAGCCGTAGTTGTTATGCTCCTCAATACCGGTCGCAATTGCGAAGATGTTGGGATCGAAAATGATGTCTTCCGGTGGAAAGCCGACCTGCTCGGTCAAAATTTTATACGCACGTTGGCATATTTCGACTTTTCTGGCTTTGGTATCGGCCTGTCCGACTTCATCGAACGCCATGACGATAACCGCTGCGCCATAGCGACGTACCAATTTGGCATGTTTGATAAAAGCGTCTTCGCCCTCTTTAAGCGAAATGGAATTAACGATGCCCTTGCCCTGAATACATTTTAATCCGGCTTCCAGAATATCCCATTTGGACGAATCCAGCATGATCGGCACTTTGGCAATGTCGGGTTCGGAGGCAATCAACATCAAAAACCGCACCATTGCTTCTTTTGAATCCAACATGCCTTCATCCATGTTGATATCGATAATTTGGGCGCCGTTTTCGACTTGTTGGCGGGCCACGCTTAAAGCGGCATCGTAGTCACCTTTGATAATAAGATTTTTGAACGCTGCTGATCCAGTAACATTAGTGCGTTCTCCGACATTAACGAAAAGGCTTCCTGAACCGATTGAAATGGCTTCCAATCCTGCTAATTTGCATTGTTTTTCCAATACAGGGATTATTCGCGGTGCATGTGGACTGACAGCTTCCACGATTGCTCTGATATGGGCAGGCGATGAACCGCAGCAACCTCCGACGATATTGATAAAACCATTTGCAGCCCAGTCTGCAATTTCTTTTGCCATAGGCTCAGGGAGCAAGTCGTACTCTCCAAACTCATTGGGTAACCCAGCATTCGGGTGCGCAGAAACATGAGTATCTGCAATTAAAGAAACTTCTTCAATATATTGTCGTAATTTTTCGGGGCCTAAAGCGCAATTAAAGCCAATTGACAACGGATTGGCATGTTTAACTGATACCCAAAATGCAGATGCGGTCTGTCCTGCTAATATTCGCCCTGACTCGTCACTAATTGTGCCGGAAATCATCACTGGCAGGTTATAGCCTAACTTGTCAAATATTGTTTCAACCGCAAAAATGGCGGCTTTAGCGTTGAGAGTGTCAAAAACAGTTTCGATCAATATTATGTCCGCACCACCATCAATGAGTCCTTGGGTAGCATTAGCATAGGTATCGAATAGCTCGTCGAATGAAATATTGCGAAAACCTGGATCGTTGACATCGGGTGACATTGATGCCGTGCGATTAGTAGGCCCCAATACTCCCGCAACAAATCGCGGTTTATCCGGTGTCTTGGCAGTAAATTCTTCCGCGACCTCTTTAGCATTCTTTGCAGCCGTGTAGTTTAGTTCGTAAACCAGCGCTTCCATGCCATAGTCACCCATACCAACACTGTTGGAATTAAATGAGTTAGTTTCTACAATATCTGAACCCGCCTCAAAATAAGCGGCATGGATGGCCTTGATAATGTCGGGTTGGGTGATCGACAATAGGTCATTATTGCCATTTAAATCAGTAAGCCATTCGGCAAAGCGCTCTCCACGATAATCCTTTTCTTCTAATTTATAGCTTTGAATCATGGTGCCCATTGCACCGTCCAGGAAAAGGATTCTTTTAGCTAACGTTTGCTTAAACAATTCTGAGTTTTGCATTTCTTGTTATATGAATAGGTTTGGCCGAATATCGTTGCTTAAAAAGCAATCAGGCTCTATTATTTTTTCCACTTTAAGGAGAACGAATATGTCAAAACCATCTTTTATTCAGACGATCAAGAGCATTTTAGCAGCTTTTATTGGTGTTCAGAGCGAACAAAACAGGAAAATCGACTTTGAGCAGGGTTCTATGGCTAGCTATATCGTTGCAGGTTTGATCTTTACTGTTTTATTTATCTCGGTCATTATTTTTGTCGTTTCAAAGGTACTCAACAATTAATCATCTGTGAATATACAAATTATTCAATATTTCGATAAGAACCGAGAAAATTGCGGATATAAAAAAGCCCAAGACTAGCTTGGGCTTTTTTAATTGAACCCGATTTATTGTTCAGGATTTTTAAAGCTATCTTTAATGCTTTTGAACATTGCACCAATACCGCTGAACAAATTATCTTTGCTAAGTGACTCTTTCAAGACAAATTTTGTCCGGACAAGCGCCACCAACAAGAAACCGGCGATGGGTGGAAATAGTTCAAAGAATACCGACATGAACACACCTTTGCCGCCTTGGAATCCACCTAAGTTTTTTCTGTCGCCGATACTCATCACATCTCGCTCATAACCTTCGCCGCCTTGAGCTGCCCGCATCGATTCAACAAGATAGTTTGCAGCCCCGATCAAAATAAACTGCGACGCCATGTACACGACTGCGCACACAATCACCCACATCATACCATTTGTAACGTTTGCTTTTGTAGCTGTCTGGTAAACCCAGATCAACGTAAGAATACCAATTAATCCACCAATCATTTTTGCACCCTTTGTTTTTATATTTTAGTTAAAAAGTAGAAAAGAAACGGACATTTTAAAATCATATCAGAGCCGTCTTTTTCTACAACCTTGCAATTTTCAAATTTTTCCCGACCTGGAGACACCTGTTTCTTTATGACGCCATCTTCAACTTTATACTGTATTGAGATGTGCATTTCATTTGTTCTGCCGCCAGCATCTGTAGCAATAGTTTTAAGAACGCCACCAGGTAGAAATTCCCATTCCACTATAACCTTTTTTTTCTCGCCGTCTAGTTTAGCTGCTTCGGCAGTGACCTTCCACTTACCCAATATCTCAGATTCATTATTTAATACGACATCAGCGTTTGCGGTAAGTGCAAAAAAACTTGCCGATAGCAACAATATCTCCAGGTATTTCTTTATCATCTTCCCAGCTCCTCATCGTTTTTATCATTATCAAAGTGTAGATTCTAAACGATACTGCTTTTGCTATCGAGTAATAAATTATCTTATCTCGAGCACTGCGTCATGACAAATTTGCTAACACTGCTTTTAATCCGGCATTCACTTTAGCCGGAAAAATCCGGCTTTTCGGTCATCGGCTATCGTTAATCGAGTTCAACCTTTGAATAATGTCATTCGCTACTTGCCGGTTATTCATTATAAAAGTATGTAGCGATGGACTTCGTTGCACCTCGATTCCCGGTATCAGCGTTTCTTTTACCATCAAAATACCGTCATTGGGCTCGTCTTTGAAGGGGGAGTAATTTCCGGTCATTCCGCCGTCCCCCGAATAAATTACTGTCGGCATATCGGGTATGGGCAATGTCGACATAAATTCATTATTTGCGAGTAGCTGTCCCATTTCGCCGGTCATTAAACGAAACCAACGTCTCGAAGCTAATTGCCTTGCGGCTTGACAGGCCTGTACCGGTGGTGCGAGAAAGAAACAGGCTTCAGGTTTTTTATCGATTTTCGCGATGACGGCTCGCGTCAAAACTGTTCCGAGCGAATGGGCGACTACGCAATACCGGTCGTCTTTCGAAGTATGTTGAAATAAATTCCTTAATCTTGAAACACAATCGTTCCAGCGCTCAAATGTAACTGTATAAGTAAAAAAGCCGACTTTATAACCAGCAAACTTAAGCCGAGCTGCTAAAAGAGACATCGATAGAGGTGTTCGGCCCATCCCATGAATAAAGATAACGCGCATAAATAGCTGTTTAGTTGTCAGAATTGTGTTTCATAAAGCAAAAAACTTACGGCTGGTTTTGAAAAAACGACATTAAACGATTGAAAATATTTTTTCTAAATTTGTTTCGACCATACAAATCGTTAAAATTAAGTCTTAGCTATCTTACCTTTCCTTAGGGCTACAAGGCGGTTATTTGTGCTTTTTACACGAATTCATTGATGTGTTAAACTGACATGGATACTTGGTTATTAATAGGTTATTGCTTAAACACTCGTGCAAAATGCAAGACCCAAAAGAGAAATGTATGTCAGTTAAAGACGCGATGAACCCAAAAATTCAAGAGATAATCACCGAACTAAAAGACAAACCCGGTGCATTACTGCCAATTTTACACGCTATTCAAGATCACTTGGGTTATATTCCTGCCGAATCGGTCCCTCCTATCGCTGCCGCTTTGAACCTGTCGCGAGCAGAGGTGCACGGGGTCATCAGTTTCTATCATTATTTCCGGGACACACCGCCTGGAAAAACGACGATTCATTTATGTAGAGCCGAATCCTGCCAAGCAATGGGTTCAAAAAAGCTGGAAGATCATGTTAAATCCAGACTCGGCATAGATTTTCATGAAACCACAGCTGACGGCGCATTCAGTTTAGAACCGGTCTATTGTTTAGGACTTTGTGCTTGCTCGCCTTCTATGCAGATGGGTGACGAAGTTTTCGGCCGAGTAACCCCCGAAACCTTCGACAATACAATCGCCGAACTGGAGGTGCAGTCATGAGCATCACAATTTACATACCTTGCGATTCAGCGGCTATTGCCTTAGGCGCTAATAAAGTCGCCGATGCCGTCGTTATTGAAGCCGAAAAACGCAATATTGAAATAAAGCTTGTTCGCAACGGTTCCAGAGGGCTATTTTGGTTAGAGCCCATGATCGAGATTGCGACTGACAAAGGAAGAACGGCTTACGGTCCCGTTCAAACCAAAGATGTCGCGAGTTTATTCGATGCTGATTTTGTGAACGGCGGATCTCACCCTCTTGCATTAGGTTTAACTGAAGACATCCCTTATCTTAAAAAACAACAACGGTTAACATTCGCTCGCGTGGGTATCACCGATCCGGTTAGCCTTGACGACTATCTAAGTCATGACGGTTATAGCGGTTTAAAAAATGCGTTGGGAATATCGCAAGCCGAAATCGTTAAACAGGTAACCGACTCCGGATTACGCGGTCGAGGCGGGGCTGCTTTTCCTACCGGCATTAAATGGAATACTGTACTAAATACCGCATCGGATCAGAAATACATCATTTGTAATGCCGACGAAGGCGACTCTGGAACCTATTCGGACCGCATGATCATGGAAGGCGACCCCTTCGTTCTTATCGAAGGTATGACCATCGCCGGTATCGCTGTTGGGGCGACCCTAGGTTATATTTATCTCCGCTGCGAATATCCTCATGCACAACAAGCACTAAATACGGCCATCGGCAAAGCTTATGCAAGCGGCTATCTTGGCGACGACATTCTCAGTAGCGGAAAAAAATTCGATCTTGAAGTACGCTTAGGTGCTGGCGCATATATCTGCGGAGAAGAAACTTCCTTAATGGAAAGCTTAGAGGGTAAGCGCGGTCTGGTTAGATTTAAACCGCCCTTACCGGCGATCAGCGGGTTATTCGGCAAACCTACCGTTGTTAACAATGTTATATCGCTAGCCTCCGTTCCAATTATTCTGGATAAAGGCGGCGAATATTATAAAAACTTTGGCATGGGACGTTCACGGGGTACATTGCCTATACAACTTGCCGGAAACTTAAAGTATCCAGGGCTGATTGAATTAGCATTCGGGATTACCCTGCGGGAATTACTTTACGATTACGGCGGCGGCTCAGCTACCGGCAAGCCTATTAAAGCTGTGCAAGTGGGGGGGCCATTAGGCGCTTATCTGCCCGAATCGCAATTCGATACGCCATTAGACTACGAGGCATTTGCCGCTATTTGGGCAGTACTCGGTCACGGCGGCGTGGTTGCTTTCGATGATACCGTCGATATGGCGGAAATGGCGCGCTATAGTATGGAGTTTTGCAAAATAGAATCTTGCGGCAAGTGTACGCCATGCCGAATAGGCTCTACGCGTGGCATGGAAGTTATCGAAGATATTATCGAAGGCCGCGAGCTTAATAAAAATATTCCATTATTACGGGATTTATGTAACACGTTACTTAACGGTTCATTGTGCGCACTCGGCGGGATGACCCCCTACCCTGTATTGAGTGCATTAAACCACTTCCCTCAGGATTTCGGAATAACCGATCAAGCTAACGCTGCCTAATAGAACTAAAGAGGTACTCATTATGTCGATGGATAAAGAAAAAGATTTTGGCACACCGGCCAAAACTTCAACTCAACAGGTCAATCTTGAAATCGATGGCTTTAGAGTTACCGTTCCTGCCGGAACGTCTGTCATGCGAGCGGCCGCAAGCATCGGCATAGATATTCCGAAACTGTGTGCGACCGATAGTATAGAACCATTCGGCTCATGCCGGTTATGCGTTGTAGAAGTAAAAGGCGGACGAGGAATGCCTGCATCCTGCACGACACCCGTTGCAGAAGGCATGGTCGTCGCCACTCAAAATCAGCGATTGGCGGATGTACGTCGCGGCGTAATGGAACTTTATATTTCCGATCACCCGCTGGACTGCCTCACTTGCGCTGCAAACGGCGATTGCGAACTACAAGATATGGCCGGCGCAGTCGGACTAAGGGAAGTTCGTTATAATTCTGCCGGAGAAAACCATTTAAAATCGGTGAAAGACGAAAGCAACCCGTATTTCACATTCGACCCTAGCAAATGTATCGTTTGCTCGCGTTGTGTGAGAGCCTGTGAAGAAACACAAGGGACATTCGCATTGACCATTGACGGTCGCGGTTTCGATTCCAAGGTTTCACCCAGCCAAAACCAAGCCTTCATGGATTCGGAGTGTGTATCTTGTGGGGCTTGCGTCCAAGCCTGTCCAACCGCAACGCTGATGGAAAAATCGGTGATCGATCACGGCGTACCGGAACATGCGGTAGTTACAACATGCGCCTATTGCGGCGTCGGCTGCTCATTCCGGGCTGAAATGAAAGGCAGCCAAGTCATCAGAATGGTACCGCACAAAGACGGTAAAGCAAATCACGGTCATTCCTGTGTAAAGGGCCGTTTTGCATTCGGCTATGCGACACACAAAGATCGCATAACCAAGCCGATGATTCGCAAAAGTATTAAAGATCATTGGCAAGAAGTGAGCTGGGAAGAAGCGATTAATTATGCGGCTTCCGAATTAAAACGAATTCAGTCTCAATACGGCAAAGATTCCATTGGCGGTATTACATCGTCACGTTGTACGAACGAAGAAACTTATTTGGTGCAAAAATTGATTCGCGCCGGTTTCGGTAACAACAATGTCGATACATGCGCACGTGTCTGTCACTCACCCACCGGTTACGGTTTGAAACAAACCTTCGGCGAATCTTCCGGTACCCAAAACTTCGATTCTGTCATGAAAGCCGATGTCATCATGGTGATCGGTGCGAATCCAACCGACGGTCATCCGGTGTTCGGTTCGCAAATGAAAAAACGCTTACGCCAAGGCGCAAAATTAATTGTCGTCGATCCACGGGAAATCGATCTGGTAAAAAATAGTCCACACGTAAAAGCCGATTTTCACCTTAAACTGAAACCGAGTTCCAACGTTGCTCTTATCAATGCCATCGCTCATGTTGTAGTTACGGAAAATCTTGTTGACGAAGGTTTTGTGGCATCACGTTGTGATGTCGAATCTTTCAATAAATGGCGCAACTTTATATCGGACAAGCGCCATGCACCTGAAGCCGTAGAATCGATAACGGGTGTTCCGGCTTATCAGGTAAGAGAAGCCGCTAAATTATATGCAAGCGCAGAAAACGGTGCCATCTACTACGGTCTTGGCGTGACCGAGCATAGTCAAGGATCGACGATGGTTATAGGCATCGCCAACCTTGCCATGGCTACCGGTAATTTAGGACGCGAAGGGGTTGGCGTAAACCCTTTACGTGGCCAAAACAACGTGCAAGGCTCCTGCGATATGGGTTCGTTCCCGCACGAATATCCGGGCTATCGACATGTTTCAGATAAAAATACACGTGAATTGTTCGAATCGAATTGGGGTGTAAAACTACAGCCTGAGCCCGGCCTTCGTATTCCCAACATGTTCGATGCGGCTTCTGACGGCACCTTCATGGGTCTTTACGTTGAAGGGGAAGATATTGCACAATCCGACCCTGACATACAGCACGTTCACCATGCTTTGAGATCGATGGAATGCGTTATCGTTCAGGACTTGTTCCTGAATGAAACCGCCAAGTTTGCTCATGTGTTTTTTCCAGGTTCTTCATTTTTAGAAAAAAACGGCACGTTTACTAATGCAGAACGCCGTATTTCGCCGGTAAGAAAGGTTATGCCTGCGCTATCGGGTTACGAGGATTGGGAAATAACCCAAATGCTGTCTAATGCAATGGGCTATCCGATGAACTACTCTAATCCATCGGAAATAATGGATGAAATTGCAAGGCTGACACCTAGCTTTACGGGGGTTAGTTACGAAAAGATAAACCAGCTCGGCAGTATTCAATGGCCTTGTACCGATGAGTTTCCGGAAGGCACGCCAACGATGCACGAACATGAATTCATGCGAGATAACGGAAAAGGGTTGTTTATGCTAACCGAATTTGTTGCATCGCAAGAACGTGTTACACCGAAATTTCCGCTTATACTTACAACTGGACGAATTTTATCGCAATATAACGTGGGCGCTCAGACGAGACGTACACCCAATAATATGTGGCACGCTGAAGATCAACTCGAAATTCACCCTCACGACGCTGAAGATCGCGGTATTAACGATCAGGATTGGGTCGGTATCAAAAGCCGAGCTGGGGAAACCGTATTACGCGCAAATATAAGCGAACGGGTACAACCGGGCGTGGTCTACACGACATTCCACTTCCCTGAATCGGGCGCCAATGTTATTACAACAGACAATTCCGACTGGGCGACCAATTGTCCTGAATATAAAGTCACAGCGGTACAGGTTTCAAAAGTAAACCATCCTTCGGAATGGCAACAAGATTATCAAGCTTTTTCCGAACGGCAACTTGAACTGCTGACTAAGGAATAAGGCGTGTCAAGCCGTAATGTTGTGTTGTCCGCCCTAAGCCCTGAACTCGGCTGGCCCAGCTATCAACAGAGTAAGGTTGAAAAATGGCAAGGCAACCAACATACAACACAGCTTGACTATATCGCTGAAGAAGTACCCGTTTCTTTAGTCTATAACGGGACGCCTCATGTCGTTATGCTTGCAACACCAACGAATCTTGAGGATTTCGCACTTGGTTTCAGTATTACTGAAGGAATCATTCAGTCGGCATCCGAACT
>JADKAL010000011.1 GCA_016715325.1 Methylococcaceae bacterium | reverse complement strand
GCGCAATCATCAAGCCATTGCAAGCAAACGCCGCTATGGTAGCTTTTTCTTTGCCTACGGTGTCGTTATCGGCACAGATGATTATTTTGGCTGTGGTGTTCTGCTTCCTGATAACTTCACAAACAGGCTTAAGATTTCCCGGGTCCATCGACACAATGACATAATGCCCAGTGGCTTCATGCAAACTTCCCCCGGTAGCCCAGCCCTCACATATCAGAATGGTTTCTGTGGGATCGCCAATGGCGGAATAACAGCCCTTTTTGCGCCCACCGGATAAAAACCGCTTAATCCCGTCGGCATTGATGAATTGAAGGTTAACGATTGCGCCCGTTTCATCCACCAATGGGATAACCAAGGCGTTACGGTAAAGCCGCGCCCCATGCGGTTTGATACGCTTCGTTATCAAATATTGGTGTTGCCTTGCTTCGGTTTTAAGCGTAGCTATAATCGTGGCTTGCTCCCATATCCATTGGGCTTTGAGTGCTGCTGCTTGGTGCGCTTTTTCCTGTTCTTGCTGCCGAACCTGTCTAGCGTACTCGATCTGCTTTTTCATGATGGCAGTCATTGGCTGTTTTTTGCCGGATTGAGTCCAGGTAAAGCTTACACCCGTTTTATAGTGCATCGCCCAACCGGATGGCCTAGAGTCCAAGTGCAACGTGTATGCGCCGTTCAACGTGCCTTTGCGGTCGCCTTCAACATAGAAGCGGTGCAAGGCAGAATCGCCAATAAGATTAGGTGGGGGTGTAATGCCGTGTTCGAGCATAACAGTTTTAAAGCTGTTTATAGCGTCGTTACTCATGGCTGCCACCATGCAATAAGACATACTCAGCTATCCGGTGCTTGCCTAACGGCGTTTCAATGGACGTCCAGTGAGTGATGATTTTATGCCCGACCTCCTTCAATTCCTGTACACGTGCTGAGGGGTGGAAAACGTCAAGCTCTTGGCGGGCTTGGTAGGTGTTAAGTGGCGCGGTCAGCAGCCACGCTAAAATGCGCTGCCGCTGATAAGCTGCGTTGGTAGAAAAAAGTTTCTTGGCCATTGGGATGTTCTCCAAAGACCGTGGAAGGATGTAACAAATCACCAACATGATAGAATCACGTTGCGTTTGGTGAATTATTACGATGACCACGGCCTAAAAAATAAGGGTCGTGGTTACGTTTAAACTGTCTTATTTTTCTTTGAGTTATTGTTTAACTCATCAAAAATCGAAGCCAACTGTATTGGTATATCAAGCCCAGGTTTCAAGGCTTCGAAGCTCATGCAACTTGGTAACTAAATCCTTGATCGCTTCGTCTCTAAAGCCCGATACCCTTGCCCTGTTAATCGCGTCGATTTCATAACCAGGCCATGCTACACGACCGCCGCCGCGCGATACCGGGCGCGTCATCAAGCCATCTTGGATTTTACGATAATGAGTGGTTCGAGAATCGCCTGTGGATTCTTTTACGTCGGGAAGTTTTCGAAATTGAATAGTTGAAGGAAAAAATTGTTTCATAATCAGAGATAACCTCAAAAGTTTGTGCCGTCGCCGAATTGATACGGCCTCTGATTCCACAATTATATGTACAGATTTCAGGATTGGAACGTCGAATTTATCATCTGTACAAATCTAAATGAGTATTAAAAATTATTCGATTTAGGATTTGTCTCGCCCACCCTTTATTTTTCTGTATGTCGTTCCCTTTTCAGCATCGCGTTTCCAATGCTCTACTTGTCCTCGCAGTCTGAATATTTCTCTATCCCGCTCTTTAATAATATCGTGACATTCAGCAATGTCGCTTGGAAGGATATGCCCCATTCCTTCAGCTACGAACCCAATTAAACTCATTTCACAGACGATACCTATATCAGGCCAGTCGTCGAATTTGCCTGGAAACTTTTGTTTGGCATACTTGGAAACATCTAAAAAACGTAATAATCCCTTTTCATTGGTGGCTATTGTTTTATTTTTTATTCTGGTATCAATTTGACCGTTTATCTTATTTTTCTCAGTCCTCAATTCGGTTTTATTCTTTGGGTAATTGCATGTGCGCTCGGCTATATCTTTAACCGCTTTGGTTTTTGTAATGTATTCAGAATATTCCATTCACTAACTCCTTATGTAATCTATGTTATCCGTCCTTGTCCCCTATTGTACCAGAACGTCCTAGAAATATTACGCCATACGTAATATACTGTCGTCCATGATTAAATCCTTCCGCTGCAAAGAGTCCCAGGCGTTATTTGAGGGCGGCTCGCCAAGGCGGTTTAGGGCTGTCCAATCGGTTGCGGAACGGAGATTGACGCTTTTAAACAATGCCGCCAGCTTGGAGTTTTTGCGAAGTCCGCCAGAAAACAGGCTTGAAACCTTAAAAGGCGATAGGGCAGGACAACACAGCAACCGCATTAATGAACAATGGCGGGTGTGCTTTAGGTGGCTTGAGGGTGATGTTTTTGATGTTGAGATTGTGGATTACCACCAGGGGGAATGATGATAGTTAACGGCTTGCGCCCGATCCATCCCGGTGAAATTTTGCGGGAAGAGTATTTGCTGCCTTTAGGGCTGAGCGTGAACGCCTTGGCTAAAGCCCTGCACGTCCCCGCCACGCGCATCCATGAGATCGTCAAGGAAAACCGAAGTATTACGCCCGACACGGCCTTGCGCCTTGCCCGTTATTTTGGCGGTGATGCTAAATCGTGGCTTAATCTGCAAACCGAGTACGATTTAAAGCTTGTCGCGAAAGATTCCAGCATTGAGGCTGAGGTTTCACCAAGGGAAGCGGCTTGATGTTGAAGATCATAAAATAGTGTAATTGGATAAATTTAATGACAATTGCTATTTGTAAAAGCTGTGGAAAAGAAAAATGGGGAGCATTCAATGAGTGTGATAACTGTGGATTTATTCCAAATACTGAAGATGAGCTTGCTGAGTCATTAATCCTATCTGACCATTATTTTGATAAAGTAACGCTTAGTAATATATCTTTAGCATTTCAAACTGGTAAACCACCAAAGATTGATGAACATTCAAAGAATAAGGTTAAATCCAAATTACATCAATTTTTGAAAGATAATCCAATAGTTAAGTCAAAGAAAAAAACCCGATTATTCAATCGTTTATTTGGTTATGAGGAGAATGCAATGAGTAATGTTTCCCCTGCTTTGTCATTGAATAAAAAAATTTATCTTGTCGCTGATAATGTTTTAACACCAATTACATTAAGCACAGATAAAATGTCATTAACTCTTGATGAGGAAGAAAGCACTACTTTTTATTTGATGCTTTTAATGGCAAAGTCATCTGAATGGTCGGGAGGGCGTGGTTTAGTTGAAGTTAGATTAGGCGAAGATAACCAGCCATTTGTGTTTAATCTAAAAATTGATAGCTACGCTTATATTGATTCAGATAAAGCTTTAGAGTTAGCCAACCTTTTTTCCAGGCTTATGGATAGTGGCATTTCAAATGATGATGGCTTTTCAACTGATGATATTTTTTTAGAAAATAGAGACTTCACAAATAGAGTCATCGCAGTAATGGGAAGTGGTGATGTTGAAATTAAAATTGGATAAGTGCTGAATAAAAGAAACCTAACCAAATTATCCACTTGACTGCAAAAGGCATTGCTTCTATTGTTCCAATAATTTTATGCCCAGTGAACTTGGCTTTAACCTTGCTTCCTAAACGGCAACACATTCCCGCCATTTTTTAAATTGTCCAAGTAATCCGCCCAGGCTTGCATCATCTTGTGGCGTTCTGGCAGGTGTTTCGTGCGGTTGTACGCCCTGCCCAACGGGTCACGCACAGCATGGGCTAGTTGGTGTTCGATGTAATCCGGCCTAAAGCCCAGCACTTCATCCAGGATGGTACGCGCCATTGCCCGAAAGCCGTGGGCGGTCATGGTGTCGCTGCCGTAGCCTAGACGTTTTAATGACGCACTCAATGTGTTTTCGCTCATACACCGACCACCCAAGGTATTGTTGGGGTTGCGCTCAGACGGGAACAACCAAACGCCATCGCCAGTCAAGGGCTGCAATCCTTTGATGATCTCAATGGCTTGACGGGACAAGGGGACGATGTGCTGGATTTCGGTCTTGGTGACAAAATACCGCCATTCTTTGGCCTCTAGGTCAACATCCGCCCATTTCATCGACCGCAGTTCCCCTGGGCGCTGGAACAACAGGGGGGCAAGTTTCAAGGCACAGAGTACGGGGAATGTTCCGGTGTAACCGTCGATTGCCTTTAGAAGTCCTGCTACGTCCTTGGGTTCGGTAAGGGCGGCAAAGTGTTGTTTCTTGGCGGTCTGCAATGCCCCTTTCAAGTCTTGGGTGATGTCGCGGTCACATCGTCCGGTCGCTACGCCATATCGGAACACTTGCCCGTACATCTGCAATGCCTTCACCGCCGAATACACCGTGCCTTTTTCCTGCACCCGCCGTAGACACGCGAGTATGTCTTTTGGTTGGACGTCATTGATGGGCATATTGCCGATCCACGGCATCACAAAACCCAATTGCCGTGCAGGGCGGGGGCTAAGGTCTTGGCATTTTTTTTCCAGCCACTCGTTGGCGATAACTTCAAAGCTGTTGGCGATTTCCGCCTTGGACGCTTTAACCGCCTTCCGGTTTTCGCCAGGGTCAACGCCATTGGCAAGCAACTTACGGGCATCGTCCCGTCTTTGCCGTGCTTGGTCTAGGGTAACTTCGGGGTAAGTGCCGAAGGACAAGCCCTTTCGTTACCCCCAAATCGATACTTAAACCGCCACCATTTAGACCAACCCTTTACACCGGGTTTCACCAAAAGGAACAAACCTTTATCGTCTGAAAGCTTGAAAGCCTTGGCTTGCTTGGCCTTGTCGCCTTTGTGGGCGTTCTTACATGCGGTGTCCGTGAGCATTTGGGGTAACTCCATTGGGGTGGAGTGCTGTTACCCCAGAATGTTACCCCTGTTTAAGAAAGGATGTCAACGGATATTGCGGGACAAGGTCGGACTACATATGGGCTTAAAGTATTGGTATTGCAGAGTTTGTTGGACGTTGCGGGATGGTGTGAAACAGCCTGTTGGCGCGCCCAAGAGGATTCGAACCTCTGACCTCAGCCTCCGGAGGGCTGCGCTCTATCCAGCTGAGCTACGGGCGCGTAGCCGCACATTTTAACCGATTGCTTCCATAATTACGATAACATTGTTTTGAGATTTTGAAGATTGGCTTTGCCGCGTTCTTTAATCACGTCTGCGGGCAGTTGCATTTTATTGGCCCATTCCAGATCGTCTTCGGGTAATTCGCTCAGAAATCGGCTCGGTTGGCATTCGATTATGTCGCCGTAGCGTTTGCGGTGGGTGCAGTAACTTAAGGTTAAAGAGCGTTGCGCCCGCGTTATACCGACGTACGCCAAACGGCGTTCTTCCTCTATACTGCTCGTTCCATTAAGATCGTCGGCTTCAATACTATTTTGATGCGGAAGAATATTTTCTTCCATGCCTACAAGAAAAACGTTCTTGAATTCCAATCCCTTGGCGGAATGTAAGGTCATCAAGGACACTTGGTCGCTGGCTTCTTCTTCCTGGTTCCGCTCCAGAATATCCATTAACAAGATATTGGCGATGATTTCATCTAACGGCTTTTGTTCGTTGTTATTTTTATCGGCAATGCGTTTCAGCCAAGCGATCAACTCGTACACGTTTTTCATTTTGCGTTCTGCCGATTCGTTGGTTTTGCTATTTTCCCTTAGCCATTGTTCGTAACCAATCTCCGAAATCATTTGTTCGATAGTTGTACAAGTATCGCCGCGATCGATACGTTCAGCCACATCGTTCAACCAATCATGAAATTTTTGCAATCGAACGGACGATTGGTTCGAAACGATTTGCTTTAAACCCAATTCAGCGCTGGCTACAAACAAGCTTATTTGACGTTGATTGGCATAAGCGCCGAGCTTTTCTAATGTGGCAGGCCCCAACTCCCTTCTGGGTGTATTGATGATGCGTAAATAGGCGGCATCGTCGTCAGGATTGACGATAAGTCGTAAATAAGCCAGCATGTCCTTGATTTCTGAATAAGCAAAAAATGACGTGCTGCCGCTGATGAAGTAAGGAATATTATTTTCTCTTAAACTGCGCTCGAACAAGCGCGATTGATGATTGCCTCGGTACAAAATGGCGTAATCCTGGTAACTCCCGCCGGTCTTGAATTTATGATGGATGATTTCCGCGACGATTTGCTGCGCTTCAGTCAGTTCGTCTTTATGGTTCAATACCCTTATCGGATCGCCGAAACCTAACTCACTCCACAAGCTTTTCGTATATTCGTGCGGATTATTGGCGATAAGACGATTTGCGGACTTGAGGATGCGCCCCGTCGAGCGGTAATTCTGCTCCAGCTTTATGACTTCCAAGCGCGGAAAATCTCTTTGCAATTGCATTAAATTTTCAGGCTGCGCTCCGCGCCAGGCGTAAATAGATTGGTCATCGTCGCCGACCACCGTAAAACGACCAAGGTTTCCGGCAATCAACTTAACCAACTGGTATTGCGTTAGGTTGGTATCCTGGTATTCGTCAACCAATAAATATTGAATTGTATTTTGCCATTTTTCCAAAACTTCAGGATGGCTTTGGAACAGTAGCACGGGCAATAAAATTAAATCGTCGAAATCCACGGCATTATATGCTTTTAAACTGCGAGAATAATCGGCGTAGAGATGACTGGCAAAAGCTAAATCGGCGCCTGAAATCGCCTTGGCTTGTTTTTCCGTCACGAAAGCATTTTTCCATTGACCGATCTGCCGGGCATAGTGTTCTACTTCATCGGTATCGACATTCTGATGATTGTGAGCGATTAAATTCTTTAGAAGCTTAATCTTATCTTCTTCATCATATAAGGTTAGGCCGGATTTGTAGCCTAATAACTTGTGTTCCTTCCTTATTATTTCCAGTCCTAAAGAATGGAATGTCGAAACCCGAAGGCCACGGCGTTGCGTTTTATCCAACGATTTTGACACACGGCTAAGCATTTCCCTGGCAGCCTTGTTGGTGAATGTTACGGCGGCAATATGTCGTGCTGGCAGCCCTTGTTTGACCAGATAAGCGATCTTCTCGGTTATTACCCGTGTTTTGCCGCTACCTGCGCCAGCCAGTACAAGCAACGGACAATCAATCAATTTGACAGCGGTTTGTTGCTGTAGGTTTAGTTTGGTCATTAGTTTATTCGGCTTTCAATTTCAAACTTCATAGCGCTGAGTTTGGAAATTAATTAAGCGTGATTGTGTTTTTTGGGCAAGGGCTTTCTGTAGGTTACAATAACTGCTAATGGACGCTTTTATTAGATGAACATTCTCCAATAATCGTACCACAATTAGCTTTATAACTTGACCATTCAAAAAACAACAAGAGGAAACCCGATGAAAACAAGTTTATTTATTTTCGCACTTTTATTTTCCGGTAGCTTATTAGCAGCAACCGATCATTATGTTCTACGGGACGGTAATCACGTCCATCATCTGAAAATCACCAAATTGAATGATGAATATAACGTCAGTATGGATGTCGATTTCGAACCGAATGCTGACGAAAAAAATGCTAAAGCTTGTTCTGCGGAGATAGCCGGGGAAGCTAAAAGCAGCGGCGAAAATAAAATCACCTTAAAAAAACGTTCCGAAGAGGAAGCTAATTTTTGTACCTTAGATATCACGTTGAGCGCAACCGGAGCAAAAGTTGAACAGTCCAAGGATTGCGATAATTTCTTATCCAGTATTTGCCACTTTACCAGCGAAGGTAAAGAAATACCCAAAGTTAAGTAAATAAATGCGTTGGCTTATCTGTTCTTATTGTAAGGACGGATAAGCTAAGCCCGTCTATCAAGCTTTCGATAACCAATCGCTTCACTTAAATGGACGACTGAAATTGTTTCCGATTCAGCCAAATCAGCAATCGTCCGAGCCACTTTAAGAATACGATGATAAGCGCGATGCGATAAACCGAATTTATCCATCGCTTGCTCTAAAATCTGATGCCCTTGCTCCGACAAGTGACAAATCTGTTTGACTTCTTTGGCCGATAATCCGGCATTCGCCTTCCCGCTTCGTGCTATCGCTCTGTTTCGAGCCGCAACCACGCGTTGCCGGATACTGGCACTGGATTCTTCACCTTGCGGCGAGCCTTTCCGTAAAACTTCGTGCGATATTCTAGGGACTTCCAGATGCATGTCGATTCGATCCAATAACGGCCCCGACACTCTGGCGCGATAACGTATGACTTGTTCGGATGTACAATGGCAACGACCGGAAGCATCGCCCAGATAGCCGCAAGGGCAAGGGTTCATAGCGGCAACCAACTGAAACCTTGCCGGAAAATCGACTTGGCGCGCAGCGCGGGAAATCGTTATATGGCCTGTTTCCAAAGGTTCACGTAACACTTCCAGGACTTTTCGGTCGAACTCGGGCAATTCATCAAGGAAAAGCGTGCCGTTGTGGGCGAGCGATATTTCACCCGGTTTAGGGTTACTCCCGCCACCTACTAACGCAGGTGCGGATGCGGTATGATGCGGCGCACGATAAGGGGGTTTTAACCAGTTGGCGACATTCAGACCTTGATCGCTGATCGAAGCAATCGCCGCCGACTCCTGCGCTTGCTTTTCCGTAAGTTGCGGCAAAATCGTCGGTAGTCGGGAGGCTAACATTGATTTGCCGGTGCCCGGCGGTCCTAGTAATAGAAGGTTATGGCTGCCTGCCGCCGCGACTTCAAATGCACGCTTAACGTGATATTGTCCGTGAACGTCAGCAAAATCGATTTCCGCTTCAGGTTCGGCTTGGATCGCTGGATATTCAGGCTCAATCAGTTGACGTCCGGCTAGATGGGCGCATATTTCTAAAAGATGTGCACACGGCACCAGTTCAATTCCTTTGACCAACGCCGCTTCTGCGATATTGCCTTTCGGTAAAATCAGCTTACGTTGCTGCTGTTTGGCCTGGATTGCAACCGGCAATACGCCGTTAATTGAGCGCAATTCCCCGCCCAATGAAAGCTCCCCAACACATTCGAATTGATCGAGTTGCGCGCAGGCAAGCTGACCCGATGCAACCAAAATACCCAGTGCGATGGCAAGATCGAATCGACCGCCTTCTTTGGGCAAATCGGCAGGCGCTAAATTAACGGTAATCCGCTGTGCGGGAAACTCGAATCGTGAGTTTAAAATTGCGCCGCGAACACGGTCTTTGCTCTCTTTGACAGCCGTTTCAGGTAAACCGACGATATTCATGGCAGGCAACCCATTCGCCACATGTACTTCAACCGTAACCAGCGGCGCTTCAATGCCTGAACGTCCACGGCTGTAGACAACGGCTAAAGCCATTGCCTAAAACGCCTTACCTGTGGTTGCCGAACTCAGCATCTTTTAAGATTTAGATTTAATAAAATTGCTTAAAAAAGCGGGTTGAGCCTTTGAAGCTTAGGACTCTTCTTTATTTAATACTTGCTGCTCGATTTCAGCAACGCGCTGTTCCAGGGTTTCGAGTTTTTGGCGGGTTTTTGCCAATACCGCTTTTTGCACTTCGAACTCTTCCCTCGTCACTAGATCAAGGCGTGACAGGGCACTTTGTAAAATGGCATGAAAGTTTTTTTCCATGTCTTCTTTCAAATGATTGAAGCTGGGAGGAATGGCATTGGCTAAACGGTTGGCGATGTCGTCGATGGTTTTGGTGTCGAACATAAGGTTTTTCCGGTAAATTATTAAAAATGAGGGTGAATTGTAGCTTGCTCAGAACCATAGTTTTTGTCTATTTAGACAAATTTCAGATTCGTATTGAGCTTTCTCTGCAATTATCAATCATAACATTATCTAAATAATCACACATCCACAACACTAAGCCCCAGATATTCCACAAACGGTTTAAAATCTCTATCGCAACAGAGCAATGAATGACCGTTTTGGATACAGAATGTAGCGATTATACAATCTAATGTTTTTCTCACGGTGATACCTTTTTTTCGTAAGAACCGATAATTCTCTGCTGCGGCAAGTGCATTTTTTTGTCCCAGCATATCGAAAACGGTTAAGCTCAATAAAACCGATTTTGCTGTCTTGAAATCTTTATCACTTTGGAATCCTTGTAGAATTTCGGTAAGAATAATGTCGCCGATGGCGATCAACTCAACGCCTAGAAGCGAATCCAACTTTGCAGTATAAGGGGTATCTCCGCCATTAAAGTAATCGATCCAGACGCTGCTATCGACTAAAATCATTGATCGGTTCTAAGTTCATCCAGATTGCCTTCCCAATGAAACTTACCTTTCAGTTCTTTAATCGCCGCTTGCTTTCTAAGCGTGATTAAAGTTTTTAAGCCCAGTTCAACCGCTTCTTTTTTAGTTTTAAGACCGGTCGCTTTTAAGGCTTCTTGCATTAATGTGTTGTCGATGACGATGTTGGTACGCATAGTCGCACTCCTAATGTGTATTATATTTTATTATTATACACATATTGGTTTTGGATGCTTATCTATTCGTAGAGGAAATGTGTGGGATATCAACCTGTAATATGCGTCAAGTGTAGGATTTGTAGAGGCACAAGGCGCATCGATCGAGGTAACAATTCTCTCGCGAATGTTGCGCTTCACTTCGTTCAACCTACCCTACTGTCCTATGCTACTTGCTAACGGGAAAATCCATTTGCCAGTGTTTGATTCTACATAAGGCTCTAATTTTACGTAAACTTTACCTTTGTAAGTATAGTCTTTGAAAAAATGGATTATTGCAGATTTATTTCCATAACAATCGTATAAATGCTTATTTCCAAATTTAAGCTGTTGTGGTCCTGGGCCAGTATCAGCGCCGTAATAGTAAATGATGCCATCTTCTTCACGGTTTGAATATTTAGATGATGCATTGCTAAAAAGTACTAAATTACCGTTGAACGCTTTTTTGATGCCAGCGCTGCCTTTATACTCAAAGTTAAAATATTTATCTAATTCAATATCTGAATACTTTTTTCCTAACTCAAGAGGCGTGGGCAAAATTTCGATTGGTTTAGCTGGAATTTGTTTAATAATGGGTTTAGTAGCCTTTGGTTTAATAAGGCGGCCAACTTCTTTCAATATTTCGCTATATGCTTGTTTTCCCCTACCACAATTTTTTATGTGAAACCCCATTTCTATATTGTTTTGTTGGCTAAATTCATGAAGATTTAGGCTTGTTACAATTGCCTCATGTTCATTCATATAGCATTTAGCGTGTAAATTTGGGTAGTCGAAGATTTGTGTTGAGCACACTGAAATATCTTCTTTTAGATCTTGCAGTCTACAAACAAAAAAAATGTCGAGACCCTCTGACTTTTTTTCGGTCAGTATTTCTTGGATTCTTTTTTGGAGTTTGATGTATGGGGATACAAGAATGATCTTTTCCTTTGCGTTTTCAAGAAGTTCTTCCAGTTGAGAATTTATTACAGATGTGGTTAGGAATTTAATTCCTTGAGGAGTTAGAAAGTTGAACATTTATGGATTAATTCCCATCAAAAATTGACACTAAAGCAACAAGCATAACTTTGATTATCTTCTTACAACTAAAAACATAGTCGCGATTTCAAGCCGCATGTAAATCATTCAACGGCAAATGCGACAGTGACACCGAATTTATATCGGTCTTTTGGCTGGCATGTTGCACGTCAATTCCAACCAACACGCCGTTGCTGTCAAAATCCAATACCACGCCGTCAGCCACTTCGACGGAATCTACCGAAGGCGTATTAGATAAATGAATGTACAGCGAATCGGTTGCTTTATCGTAGCTCAGTTTCATGGTTTAAATAGCAAACGCCCTCTTAACAAACTCCGGCTGCGCCAATGCGCCTCTATGGATATCGACATTGTAATATTCGGTATCAAAACTTTTATTGGCAGAATCCAGTTCCCTAAAACCATTCAATGCAGATTTACTCGCCATCGTTGCGCTCCACCAACCGGACGGATAAATGCATTGCGGGAAATACAAGGTTTGCAGGGCGTTAAAACCTGCTGTAAGCATGGAATTGCGCATGTCTTTTAATAATTCCAGATGCAGCAAGGGCGATTCGCTTTGTTGCACCAAGATGCCGTTTTCACCTAGAGCAGCGAAACAGCCGCGGTAAAAATCTTCATTAAACAAGCCTTCCGCCGGGCCGACCGGGTCGGTGCTGTCGACGATGATGATGTCCACCGAATTCGGCGCGGCGTCTTTAATCCATTTTATGCCGTCGATAAACTTCAAATCCGCGCGTGGGTCGTTGTTGGATTCGCACAATTCGGGGAAGTAAAGTTCCGCCATGCGGGTTACAACTTCATCGATGTCGATTTGCACGGCTTCTTCTACAGATGAATGTTTGAGCACTTCACGCAACGTACCGCAGTCGCCGCCGCCGATAATCCAGACTTTTTTGGGATTCGGATGAGTAAATAAGGCCGGATGGCTCATCATTTCGTGATAAAGGAAGTTATCCCGGGTCGAAACCATCGTACAACCGTCAAGCACCATGAGATTCCCGAAAGTTTCGGTTTCATAGATGGCGTGGTGTTGAAACGGGGATTGTTCTTCGTGCAGTTTGCGTTTGATTTTCAATGAAAAGGCGGAACCGGCGCCTAAGTGTTCTTCGGTAAACCATTCGGTTGGATTCATTTTTGGAAGTCCTGGCAAATAAAGCCATTATAATAGCATTGGATTATTACAGCATACGGAGTTTCAATTTGAACGCAAGCAAGCCTAACAGCTGGAGCATTCTTCAATCTATCCAGACTTATTCGATCAATTTCTGGGGGGAAGGTTATTTTTCCATTAATGAGCAAGGCAATGTCTCGGTTAAACCGAGCGCAGATCAGGAAACCGAACTGGATTTATATGAAATTGCCCAATCGCTAAGTGCAAAAAATCTGTCCTTGCCGGTGTTGGTGCGTTTTACCGATATTTTGAAAGACCGAGTTAAGCGACTCAATAACGCTTTTCAAAACGCCTGCATCAATAATGATTATCTCGGTCACTACACGCCGGTTTACCCGATCAAGGTCAACCAGCAGGGTAAAGTCGTCGAAGGCATTCTCGGCGCGGACAATATTGGTTTGGAAGCCGGGAGCAAACCGGAGTTACTGGCGGTGATGGCCTTATCTAAACCGGGCGGCGTGGTGGTGTGTAACGGCTATAAAGACCGGGCTTATATACGGTTAGCATTAATCGGTCAGAAACTCGGCCTGAAGTTGTATTTGGTGATCGAAAAGCCGATAGAACTGGATATGATTATCGAAGAAGCGGCAAATTTGGATGTTAAGCCCTGCGTCGGTGTGCGCGTCAGGTTGTCCAGTATCAGTTCCGGTAAATGGCAGAATAGCGGCGGTGAAAAATCAAAATTCGGTTTACATGCCAATGAAGTTCTGCAATTGGTTGATCGTCTTAAAGCGGTGAATTTAGTCGAAAGCCTTCAGTTGATGCACTTCCACATGGGGTCGCAAATTGCCAATATCCACGATATTAAAGCGGCGTTGAAGGAAGCCGGGCAATTCTATACCGAACTGCATAGGCTCGGCGCGCCGATTAAAGTGGTCGATGCTGGCGGTGGGCTTGGCGTCGATTACGACGGCAGCCGATCTCGGCGGGAATCGTCCATGAATTACAGCCTGGATGAATACGCCCAAAATATCGTCCGCAGTTTTGCCGAATTGTGTGCCGAAAAACAACTGCCGCAACCCGACATCATCACCGAATCGGGTCGCGCCATCACCGCCCATCATGCCGTGTTGATTACCAATGTGACCGATATTGAATCGGTCTACTGTGGTGGTGAGGACGTAGAAGCCTTACCGAAAGCAACCAATCTGGTCGAACATTACCACGACGTGCAGTTCGTCGTTAAAGAAGCCCATGAACAATTCATTCAAAGTAAAATCAGTATCAACGAATTAGCAAAAATAGAAAACGATTATGCGTTGCGATGCCAGCAAATCAAAAATCAGCTGAACCCTAACAACCAAAATGAAGCCGCGATCTTAACCGAATTGAATGAAAAACTGGCCGATAAGGTATTCTGTAATTTTTCCTTATTTCAATCCCTGCCCGACATTTGGGGCATCGACCAGATTTTTCCCATCATGCCGATACACCGGTTGAACGAACAGCCCACGCAACGCGCGGTGATCCAAGATTTAACTTGCGATTCGGACGGACGTATCGACCAATACATTAGCGAACAAAATATCGAGAAAACGCTGCCTGTTCATCGAATCAGCCGAAACGAACCATATTTCATCGGTTTTTTTATGGTCGGCGCTTACCAGGAAATCCTGGGCGATATGCACAATCTGTTCGGCGATACGCATTCCATCAATATCGAATTGGACGACAAGGGCTACCATTTTTCCGATCTACAGGAAGGCGAACATGTTAGCGATTTGCTGGATTACGTGCATATCAGCAGCGATGATTTAAGATTTGCTTTTCGGACTAAATTGGCCAATAGCAATCTCGACAACGAACAGAAGCAATCATATGAAATAGAGCTTTTGGCAGGATTGACTTCTTACACTTATCTATCAAAATGAGCTGAAGTAGGGGAGTGGTTTAAAACTGTGGCTATATTTATAAGGGAATGACAAACCTAGGTTTGTCATTCCAAAATACGCTTGCCTTCGCTGGTATTAACCGAATAACTCATCAAAATGCACAGGTTTAACCTACCACCCGGAAGAGGTTGATGATTCGACTTTGAATTTTAGTCATCTTGTTTTGAAAACAACCCAAGTTGAGGGCGCTAAAAAACGCATAAACAACCCTAAATCTTATTTTAATTTTAGCGGTGTAGTATAAGTGTGTTTTATCTCTACCTACTTTTCCAGGAGAAGCGTTGTGCTTAACAATAAAAATAATAAAATCACTTTAGCGTTGATAGTCTCAATTTTGACTGTTTTAACCATAAGCCTTTCGCAGTCGGCATTTGCAAATATCCCATCTACTACAAGCGCGTTGGAATTAATTAAATCTACTTGCCCTTCCGGCCCATCTCAATATGCCGAGCTCGTTCAATTAAAGCAAGAAATTACAACTGCCAACAGCATCGATCAAGCCCGTAAACTGGCGCTTGCGCCCACCGATGACGCTATCAATGCGCTCAAAAACGCCCGCAACATGATTCCTTTCAGCGAAGATCTACGCACTGCTGAAAATCGCTTAAACGATGCGCGTTCACGTATTATGTTGGCTTCATCTCAAGATCAAGTAGCCGACGAATTCGACGGCATGATGCTCGCCGGTCTCGATAACGACCGGGCTGCCCACGTTAATATCGGCAGCGGCGGCTGCGATTATTCGACCGGCGAATTGATCGCCATCGTGATCGGTTTAATCTTAGGTATTATCCCCGGTATAATCTTGCTAGTCGTACTCTGCTAAAAAAAAGTGCCGCATGTTTTCTTTAGACATGCGGCACTAAAACTTATCTTCCGATAAAGTCAAATAACCACCGCAAGATAAACGCAATAAAGCGCTAATAAATAAATCCCTCGGCTTCTTTCAATAAGGCCGTCATCCGCGGGATAAGTTAGGACTACCGCGAACAGACCGAAGACGAGCGCAATCGCTATATCGTCCCAGATCACATTGATCGGGTGAATAATCGCGGCTACGGCTACGATAAAAAGTCCATTGAAGATATTGCTGCCGAGGATGGTGCCTAAGCTGACATCGTCATGTCCGCGCAGCTTCGCGATAACCGTGGTTGCCAGTTCCGGTACGGAGGTTCCGACGGCAACAATGGTTGCGCCGATTATAAATTCTGTTATACCGAACGATGTTGCAATCCCACTTGCGCCCGAGACGATTAATTTTCCGGCGACAACCAGAAATATAAGTCCTACTAGGCAGTTAAAAACGACGATACCAATTTTTAGCTCCTCATTCAGTAACTGATCGGATAACCTTCGTTGGTTTCGAGCTTCCAAAATCGTTAATACGAGCCAGGAAAAAAACAAGCTCATCATTAAAAATCCGTCCAGTCTGGAAATCATGCCGTCAATCGATAACACAATCAAGATAACGGGTACCGCCATAGCGACCGGAAAATCCCTTTTAATGCTATCGCGAGAGCTGAAGATACTGGATATTAGTAAGGCTATAGCAAGAATCAAAGCGACATTTACGACATTACTACCCAAGGCGTCGCCGAGGGTAATCTGAGGTTTGCCGGCTAGCGCGGAATTGACGGATACCGACAATTCAGGGCTTGACGTCGCAAAAGCGACTACGGTTGCCCCAATGATGCCTGGGGATATGCGCGCCCAATGCGCTAATCCGACAGAGCCGCGTACAAAAAGCTCTCCGCCGAAACCCGCGCAGACAACACCCGTCAAAAATGCCAAATATTCGTTCATCGTATCGCTTCCTGATTTTTTGCAATGGACCCTGAAAATCTCAAAAATTTCGCAATTTATTCGAGGTAAAACCTACCTCTTTTCTTTTACCTTACACTTCGATAAATAATTTGGCCGGTTTCTTCTATCGATTCTCCGGCAATTACCAATACATACAGTCACAAGGACTTTCGCTCAGAGAGTTAGGTGTATGTTGTGTTTTAGCTTAGTGGGATTAAGCCTGAAAGACGGCGGCTTAATTTTGCTCGAGTTACAAGTCGGTCGTTTTCAATAGTTTTTTGAAATCGGCATTTAGGGTAAATAAACCCTCCAACTCATGCCGCCTAATTCGATGCTTTTATTGCCTTCCAGTTTACCGCCGAGTATTGAAACCAAGTCGTAGACTACGGTCATACCGATGCCGTGACCGTGTATATTTTCATCCGCCCGGACGCCGCGTTTGAGTATTTCATTGAGTTTTCCATCGGGTATGCCGGGACCGTCATCATCGATTTGCAAGAGCAGGGTGTAGTTACGGCGGTCTTTGCGCGGATTTTCAAGGACGCTAACGTTTACGGTGCGTCGGCACCATTTGCAGGCGTTATCTATCAGATTGCCCACGATCTCATAGAGGTCGCCTTCTTCAAAATAAATTTGGCATTGGTCGGGCACGTTAATCTTAATGTTGATGGATTTATCGATATAAACTTTGTTGAGCGAAACGCTGACTTTATGGAGGAATGCCGATAAATCAATGCCTTTGACCGATTTATGTTCACCTTTCGCGGCAGCGCGTTGCAACTGATATTCGACAATTTTATTCATGATCGAGATTTGTTCTTGCACGGTTTCTTTATTGTCGCTGAACGATTCCGAGCAGCCCCTTAAGATGGCGAGCGGTGTTTTCAAACTATGCGCTAAGTCGGCAAGCGTATTCCGATATCGGTCGAGGTGGGCGCGTTCGTGGCAAATGAAAGCGTTTAAATTTCCGGCCAGTCCTTGAAGATCGGAAGAATATTCGCCGTCCAAAAGCGTTTTTTCACCGTTTTCAATGGCATTGAGATCTTTAACGATGATGCGTATGGGCTTTAAACACCATCTCAGGAGTGCAAATTGCAGAAAAATAAGGATAATCCCGATAATCACCAGCCAAAACCATAGTGCTTTTCTAAAACGATCCACCTGCTGGCTTACGAACTCCGAGTCTTCGGCAACGGTGAAAATATATTCTTTTTCGACCCCGGAAAGATTTTTCCAGTTGATCCCGTAATGCAAAAAGTAACGGCGCGGATTGTCCGCTATAAAATAGGTATTTCCGATGCCGAGTTTTTCCGGCGGCACGGGAACGTCAAGACCGATGGAGGAAGGAGATCGCCAGACTAGTTTTTTATTAGTTTGTTGGATGTAAGCATAAAGCCCCGAACCCGGATTAATAAAACGGGGTTCTGGCAGATTGGCAGGGAGCGTTAAATCGCCGGTATTTTTCAATTCAGCTGTCGAAAGCAACGAATAGATTTGTACTTGGAGCCGCTCTTTAAGCGCTTCTTCCGCGCTATCTCTAAAACTTTGTTCCAGCACGACGGCCACCAAGGCGAAAAATAGTGTAAGTACAACGCCTTCCGTGACTAATAATCGAAAACTTAAGGATTTTGTTCTCACCTGTTTTTCTAACAATCAATAGGCTAAAGCTGCTTACAGCGGGATACGGTAGCCTCTTCCGCGTAAGGTTTCAATCGGTTTGCGGGTGCCGTCGGGGTCGAGTTTTTTTCGTAAACGCCCGATGAAGACCTCGATAACGTTGCTATCCCGGTCAAAGTCTTCGTCGTATATATGCGCGGTCAGAACGGTTTTCGAGATAAGCTCGCCTTTTCGGAACATGAGATATTCCAAAACCTTATACTCATAAGCCGTTAATTCCAATTTCGCGCCGGAAACGGTCACTTCTTGTGTGACGGTATTCAGTTCGATGTTGTCGTGAACGAGCACCGGTTGTGCTTGCCCGGCTGATCTACGGATTAACGCATTGATGCGAGCCAAGAGTTCTTCGTAATGAAAAGGCTTTACCAAATAGTCGTCCGCACCGGCTTCCAGACCTTCGACTTTTTCTTGCCACCGGCTGCGCGCCGTTAAAATAAGGATCGGTAGTGTGATTTTATCTTTTCGTAAGCGTTTGATGAGCTCGATTCCTGAAAAATCGGGTAAGCCGATGTCGATAATAGCGGCATCGACCGGATATTCCTTGCCCATAAAATAGCCGTCTTGACCGGTATTGGCGGTATCGACTGCAAAGCCTTTCGCTTCCAAATATTCATGGATTTGGCTGCATAGTATTATTTCGTCTTCAACGACCAGAATACGCATGGGTTCTCCTTAACATTTCACTCCACGAAAAAAGCGAATAGAGATTTATTGACTGATAGTCGCGCCAGTTTCGGCATCGATTTTGTAATGTTGGATGTGTCCGTCGGGTGTTAAAACCTTGATAATATGAACCTCTTTCCCGTCGATAATTTCAGTCGAGGCGCCCAAAACTCGTTTGTTGCCTTCTTTTAATACCTGTCGTGTCGCCTCGTCGAGGCTGACCCGCGCCGGAACTAAAGGGTCTTCAGCCCGGCAGGTATTGGACAGTGCAATTAGTATTAGAAATAAGGCCGCTACTTTCATGGTTTTCACTACTTCAAAGATAACTATCTTCCCGAAATAACCGATTAATTATTTATCGAATATTTCGGTAAAGTGTAGTTGATCTCTCTGAATACAGTCTGAATTATTAGCGGAGCAACCAGTTAGCTGTCATGTTTTTTAGTCCTAAGCCGAATGAGGCGCCTAATTTTCCGGCAATCCGATCTACTAAACGTTCTTGCTGGGTAAAATCGACCAGTGTTTCGGCGCCGATGACTTCTTTTGCGACGAAATCGTCGCTGCCCAGTGCGTCTATGACGCCGAGTTTAATGCTTTCTTCACCCGTCCACACCAAGCCTGAAAACATATCGGGCGTTTCTTTAAGCCTGTTTCCTCTCCCGGTTTTGACAGCATTGATAAATTGTTGATGGACTTGGTTAATTAACGTTTGCATGTACTGGTTCTCTTCCGGTTTTGAGGGAGAAAATGGGTCGAGAAGTGCTTTGTGAGCGCCGGCGGTCAATAAACGGCGTTCAACGCCTAATTTCTGCATAGTTTCGACAAAACCGAAGCTATCCATAATGACGCCGATCGATCCGATTAAGCTGGCCGGGCTGGCGTAAATTTTATCTACGGCCGAGACGATGTAATAGCAGCCAGATGCGCAAATGTCGCTAACAACGGCGTGTATAGGCATCTCCGAGTGTTCTTTTTTGATTTTTTTTATTTCATCGTAGATATAAGCGGATTGCACCGGACTGCCGCCGGGCGAATTGGCATGAATGATAATGCCTTTCGTATTCTTATCTTTTGCGGCTTCTCTTAGGCTGCCGATAATACTGTCCGCATTAGCGTTCTGGTCTTCGGCAATCATTCCCGTTAAGTTAACAACCGCAGTGTGATATTTGCCGTTAACTTGCATCTCTTGCTTGAATTTGGGATACATGGCGACGCCGAATACGGCTAGAAGATAAGTAAACATGAGCATTTTGAAAAATATGCCCCATCGTCTGGCGCGCCGTTGTTCGGTAATGGCTGCAAAAGCTAGTTTTTCAACGAGTTCGCGTTCCCAGCCGGATTTTTCGGTTGTCGGATTGTTTTGATTATTCGATTGGCTATCCATCAACTAATACCTTAAATAATAATGTTTAACAGTTCTGTCGGTTTTTGCAAACAGTACAATGGCTCGTACTTTAATAAAGATTCTTGATCGTTAGCGCCGCAGGTCACGCCGATTGATGCGATTTTTGCGTTGTGCGCCATTTTTAAGTCGTGAATGGAATCGCCGACCATCAACGTCCGTTCAGGTGGGGAATGAGTATGCGCCATAATTTCATGCAACATTTTAGGATCGGGTTTTGATGCGGTTTCGTCCGCACAACGGGTAATATCGAAAAGATTTTCCGTTTTAGTTGCGGACAGTGCTTGTGTTAAGCCCGGTCTGGTTTTGCCTGTAGCAACGGCCAATTTGTAACCCGATTCTTTATATTTAAGGAGCATTTCGTAAACGCCGGGAAAAAAGTCGTCTTGACTGAGCTTTTTTGACGCATAAGTTTGACTGTATAGTGTCACAATTTTCTTTTGCGTGTCGCCGTCCGCATCGGGATATAAAGCGGCTACGGCGTTATCGATACACAGACCTATGACATCTTTCGCCGCTTGCAGTTCAGGTTTGAGAAAACCGTATTGCTCACCGGCATTTTGCAAACAATAGGCAATCCAGTCTATCGTATTAATAAGGGTGCCGTCCCAATCGAAAACAATCAGGTCAAATCTCTTTTTCATTGCCGATAAAATTATTAAAGTGTTGTGGTAAGGGTGCTGAAAACTTTATAGGATTTCCCGTAACAGGGTGATTGAATGCCAACGTTTCTGCATGGAGGAACATTCGTTTATAGCCTTTGGTTTTAAAGTTTTTATTCGCTTGATCGAAGCCGTAACGTTCGTCGCCGATTATCGGATGATTCAAGAAGGCGGCATGAACGCGGATTTGGTGGGTTCTGCCGGTTTTGGGCGCAACTTGCACCAAGGTTGCCTCTTGATATAACTTCAGGCGTTTGAATAGGGTTTCCGACTTTTTGCCTTGTTGACTAATGACGACCATTCGTTCTCCGCCCTTGCTGACATTTTTCAGTAAGGGCTGGTTAACCACCGCTTCCTTTTTGGCCCACTGTCCCGATAATATAGCAAGATAAGTCTTAGAAACGGTATCTTCACGAAATTGTTCGTGCAATATCCGTAAAGCGCTCCGTTTTTTTGCAATCAATAAACATCCGGACGTATCTCTATCAAGCCGATGCACCAGTTCGAGAAAACGCTGATCGGGATTAATGTCTCTTAAGCCTTCGATAACGGCGGAATCTACCCCGCTGCCGCCGTGCACGGCTAAACCTGGAGGCTTATTGATGACCAGAATCGCTTCGTCCTCATACAAAATGCTTTGCAACAACAGGTTAGTAACTGTTTTATTAACCGGTGTTTGCGCTTCGTTTTCAGACTGTCTTACCGGCGGAATTCTGACAATGTCGCCGACGGCTAAGCGATACTTAACATCGACACGACCTTTATTTACTCTGACTTCGCCCTTGCGAACAATTCGGTAAATACAGCTTTTGGGTACGCCTTTTAAACGCGTAATGAGGAAGTTATCCAGCCTTTGTTCGCTATTATCTTCGGTGATTTCCACCCATTGAACTTTGGGTGCAATAGTTTGTTGTTCAGTCTTCATAACCGTAAATAATACCAGTATATCGGCTGTTTTGATTGTTTAAATTGATGAAAAGCAATAAGGTTGCTATATTATTCAAGCTTTAAATAAAAATAGTCGATTCTTTAAGGATTCTTTAGAACAGGACTTAAAGATAGAGTGAGCTGATGATGAACTAATGCGTATATTTTAAATATAACCGACACCTCAGCCGCAAGAATTTTCGGGTTGATCATTCACCCATGACGAATGAATTACTAAATTAACCTGTCCAACACAGACTTTACGTTTACGACTGACAATAGACGACTAGCTTAGTTAGGAACTATGCACCGCCCGAGCTGATATTTACTTTATTAGACTAGATGGCAGACATTAGGGTCGTGATACCGGACAAGCCGCTTAATAACTAACAACCATTAATAAATTATGAAACAACGAAGCCGCCTGAAAAGCCGCGTTGCATTAATTAAATTGGCGCGGTAGAAACAACGGTCTACATCAGTAAAATCTGGATATTGGAGCAGTATATAAAAAGGAAATATAATGAAAAGAATGCTTATCAATGCTACGCAGGCGGAAGAACTGCGGGTTGCTTTGGTAGATGGACAAAAACTCTATGATTTCGATATAGAGGTACCCTCTAAGGAACAAAAAAAATCTAACATATACAAAGGCATCATTACTCGGGTAGAACCCAGTCTCGAAGCGGCTTTTGTCAATTATGGAGCCGAAAAACACGGCTTCCTGCCATTTAAAGAAATTTCGCCCAGTTATCTACATTCACAAGACGACGATGAAGGCGATAATCGCCGTAAGTCTATTAAAGATCAACTAAAAGAAGGTCAGGAAATTCTTGTTCAAATCGAGAAAGAGGAACGCGGCAATAAAGGCGCTGCGTTAACGACCTATATCAGTTTAGCGGGAACTTATCTGGTGCTGATGCCGAATAATCCCAAAGCGGGCGGCATTTCCAGACGGATAGAAGGCGACACGCGTAATGACATGCGCGAAGTTGTGGCCAGTCTTGAAATACCCGAGTCGATGGGTATGATCGTAAGAACTGCCGGCTGCGGAAAAAACGCAGAAGAGCTCCAATGGGATCTTAATTATCTATTACAGTTGTGGGATGCCATCGAACGTTCCTCAACCGAACAGGTCGCCCCGTTTCTCGTCTTCCAGGAAAGTAATGTCATCATACGGGCGTTGCGCGATCACCTGCGCGGTAATATCGACGAAATTTTGATCGATAAAGAAGAGTCCTTCAAGCTGGTGCAGAATTTTTTGCGCCAAGTGATGCCGCATTTGCTTTCCAAAGCGAAGCTGTATCAAGACGCTGTTCCGCTGTTTAACCGTTATCAAATCGAATCTCAAATCGAAGTCGCTTACGGGCGTGAAGTTTCTTTACCCTCGGGCGGCTCGATTGTAATCGATCATACCGAAGCTTTAACATCAATCGATATTAACTCGGCACGCGCAACCAAAGGCAGCGATATTGAAGAAACAGCGCTCAATACCAATATTGAGGCTGCCGACGAAATTGCCCGTCAACTCAGGCTTCGAGATTTAGGCGGGTTGTTTGTTATCGACTTCATAGACATGATGTCGAATAAAAATCAGCGCATTGTGGAAAATCACCTGCGCGATGCCTTGAAAATCGACCGCGCTCGCATTCAGACTAGCCGGATTTCCCGATTCGGATTATTGGAGATGTCCAGACAACGGATGCGGCCATCTTTAGGCGATTCTACTCAGATAACGTGCCCGCGTTGTAAAGGGCAAGGCACCATCCGCAATGTCGAGTCCGTAGCATTATCGGTTCTGCGCTTGCTGGAAGAAGAGGCGATGAAAAAAGGGACTGAAAAAGTAATTGCCCATCTATCCATAGAGTGTGCGACGTTTTTATTGAATGAAAAACGCAGCGCCATTGAAAATATAGAAAAAAGACTGGAAGTCGATATCGTCATTTTGCCTAGCAAACATTTAGAAACACCGGCTTATGCGATTGATCGTATCAAAGAGAAAGAAGGTGCGGATGAAAAGCCGAGTTATGTGCAAATCAAAACGGAAGACATTACTATCCCTGACTTTGCGCAGCAGGTTAAACCGAAATCGGATAAAGCGGTTGTTAAGGAGTTCTTGCACGACTCGCCAGCGCCTGCCCCGGTCGTTAGTAAAAACGAGTCGGCTAGCTTGATTAAGCGTTTTTGGCATAAATTAGTAGGTTCGTCCGCCAAAAAAGAAAGCGAACCAGCGGTTGAGTCAAACAGAAACGGTTCTCAATCCGAAGAAAATCGTCGAGCTAGATCGCGAAATAATAAGCGCGGCAAGGAAGCGAATAATAATCGTCCGCCAAGAAGTCAACAAAGCAGGGATAATCGCCAAAACCGACCGAACAAAGTTAATGAATCGCGCACATCGGGACCGCAAGAGGCAAGACCTGTAGATCAAAACAGACAAAATACTCAAGAGAGACAAGAAAAACGAAGTATTACGCCGTTTCAGGTTGAGGATAAAGATAACAATTCAGCACCCAATGAGATCGAGCAATCTGTTCCGGTTTACAATGATCGCACGGAAATCGGCGAAGTGAACAACACCGTGAAAGCGAATCCAGAAGATTCCGCAGTAACAGACAATACTAACGAACAGAAACCGCAGCGCTCCGGAAACAAAAGAAACGGTTCCCGGCGTGGACCGAATAGAAGACGTCCGCGTAATCCGAACTTTAAAAGAAGTGAAGGGGAGAACGGTCAGGAAACGTCGCAAGAAAGTTCTTCAAGGGAGTCGAGCGAAAGCACGAGTTACGAAGCGGCGCCCGCTTATACCCCGGTATCTTCCGATTCGTCGGGAGAATCTTAACTAGATCTTTGTCGATTCGTGTATGGCTCACACTATTATCTTGGATGTTGCAATCGCTTCTCAAGTGTTGACCATTCTGGATAACGGTGAGCCGAAAGGAATCTATCCGGTTTCAACTGCAAAAAACGGCGCTGGTGAAAAACGCGGGAGCGAATGTACGCCCACAGGATGGCACAGAATAAGAGCGAAAATCGGCTCAGACGCACCGTTGAATACTGTGTTTTTAGGAAGACGTCCAACCGGTGAAATCTATACCGCGGAATTGGGAAGGCAAAACCCGAATCGGGATTGGATACTTACGCGTATTCTTTGGTTAAGCGGACTGGAACCGGGTAAAAATCGTTACGGAGATGTCGATACATTTTGGCGATATATCTATATCCACGGCACACCGGAAGAAGATTTGATCGGCTCACCGGTCTCCCACGGCTGCATTCGAATGAAAAATGCAGATCTTCTGGAGGTCTTTGATCGCGTGCAACCGGGTGGTAAAGTCTTTATTCATCCTTAACTATCAAACCGTCACTGCGTAATTTTGATAAATGGATTTTTTAATATTTCCTATGCTCGCACATAAGGCATAAATGGATCGTTTTGTTCTCGGCGTAGAATACGACGGAAGCGCCTATTCCGGTTGGCAATGGCAGCCAAGCCGTCGCAGTATCCAGAATGAATTGGAAAAGGCGTTATCGAAAGTGGCCGATCATCCGGTATCGGTTGTCTGTGCAGGCAGAACGGATGCCGGTGTACATGCATTAGAGCAAATCGTTCATTTCGATTCGTTCGCGACCCGCAGTTGCGATGCTTGGTTGCTTGGCGGGAATAGCGGTCTGCCTGACGACATTCGTATTTTATGGGTAAAACCGATAGCCGGAGATTTTCACGCAAGATCGAGTGCCTTAGCCAGACTTTACCGGTACGTGATTCATAACAGATCCGTTAAATCGGCGCTGCAATATAACCAAGCTACATGGTCTTACCGTCCGCTCGATGCCGAATTAATGCATACGGCGGCCCAGTCTCTTGTCGGTAATCACGATTTCTCGTCGTTTAGAGCAAAAGGTTGTCAATCGTTGAGTCCGTTTCGACACATGTACTTTATTGACGTTTCCCGTGAAAAAGATAAAGTGACTCTTTCGATCTGTGCAAATGCATTTCTGCATCATATGGTGAGGAATATTGCCGGTGTTTTAATGGACATCGGCTCAGGCAAACAACCGGCGGAGTGGACGTTGGAGTTACTTGCGGCAAAAAAGCGCGAAGTTGCCGGCGTTACAGCGCCGCCTTACGGGTTGTATTTAGAATCGGTCTATTACCCTGCGCATTTCGGACTCTTTAAACATCCGGCCTTTAATATATTACCCGACGACATCAAACGATTTAACTAAAACGTTGTCTCACGCAAAGATATAAAACACTCTCGTAACAATTTTTTTAACAAAGTTTATATGATTACTATGACGAATAATGTTTCTTTCTTTATTCACGGCGGCGGAATGGGGGGAGGTTTAGCTGGCAGCCTTGAAGGCTTGTTAGAGTTTTTAGAAAGTCTCTTCGGCAAATCGCCTCCTGAAATGTTCGCGACGCTTATGCCGGGTATTGCCGCGATGGATAATATCCATCCGTTATTTGTTCATTTTCCGATTGCTTTTTTCTTCGCGTTTTTTATATTCGAGCTGCTAGGAACTTGTTTAAAAAAGGCGCAGTGGCGCTATCTTGCTAGCTGGTTGTTATATTTGGGCACTATTGCCGCTGTATTTACCGTGTTGGCCGGGCTTTTTGCGGCGGAATCGGTCGAGCATAGTGAAGATGTTCACGACATTATGGAACGACACGAACATATCGGAATTGCAGTGCTGTCGTTGGCGTTAGTTTTATCGGCGTGGCGTATGAAGCGATGGGGAAGTCCCTCGTCAACAGGAACAAACCCTGTATTTATAACGTTAGCAGGCGTACTTTGTTTGCTCATATCCATAGGCGCCGATCTTGGCGGTTTAATGGTCTACGGCTACGGCGTTTCGGTAAAAAAACCTGCCGATTCGGGCAATTCGGTAGAGTCTACTAACGTAGAATCGCCAGCTGTATCAGGTAGCCATGCCGAAAACGGTCTGGAACACCATAATCATAGCGGGCACAGCCACGATCATGGCGGGCATCATCACCA
>JADKAL010000010.1 GCA_016715325.1 Methylococcaceae bacterium | reverse complement strand
AGTTTCTTGTCTCTAACCTCTTTGCTTTCCATTGGATAAATAGGTGATTTACTGAAAATCAGCTCATTTAATAAGGCATGATTGTCAAGATTTTTAGGTGCCTCATAAAATGAATTCGACACTTTCTCTGCTTGTTCGACAATTTCTTTGGGTACTCGGGCTTGAAATTCCTGAATATCTTTGATAATTTTTCCAATTCGTGGATCATCTTGGATACCAAACGAACTTAAACTTCTGATTTCATTAGCAAGTTTGTCATTTATTTTGTTTTCACTGAGTGCTTGGACGTTAAATTTCTGGAAATCTTTGATAATTTTTTCAATACGTGGATCAACTGGAACGCCAAACGAACTTAATGTTTTGATTTCAGAAATAAATTTGTCATTTATTTTGTATTCACTATCTTTCGGCGAACTCATCACACACCCCCGAAAATCTTGTCATTCATCCGGGCAACCACGCTTGAAACATGACCGTCTGAAAGGTGGCTGTATCGTTTCACCATTGCCAGGGTTTTATGGCCTAAAATTTCGGCTATTTCCGCCAAGCTTGCGCCGTTCATTGCAAGATAGCTTGCCGTGCAATGTCTTAGGTCATGCCAGTGGAAATCCTTTATTTCTGCCCGTTCTAGCGCAAAAGTAAACGCGCTGCGTAAGTTAATGGGGCTGATCGGATTAGTGTAACTGGGGAACATTAACGGACTATCCAGCCGCCTGATTTTGCCGTATTCGCGCAACAATTCCAATCCATGCCCTGCCAAAGGCACCCGCCGCCGTTCGCCGTTTTTTGTTTCGTGCAGAATGATATTGCCCTTTTTCAGGTCGACGTCTCTCCACAGCAAGCCCATAAGCTCGCCCTGCCGCATTCCTGTTGATAATGCCAGAATCACGCACAAGTAAAGCACCTCGTTTGATGATTCTTTGCAAGCCTGCAATAGCCGGTTGCGTTCGTCGTCATCTAAAAAGCGCACCCGTCCGCGCGGTTCTTTCGGTCGCTTAACTTTTTTTACCGGGTTATCCTCCAGCCATTGCCATTCATTCACCGCTATAGTGAACACATGGGATATTAAGGCTAGATAACGGTTTACCGTGGCTGGGCTGATCTTTTCCCCTTGACGGTTTTCGCTTCGGGCGAAGCTGTCCCGGTTTTGTACGATCAATGCCGGGGTAATGTCCGACAATAGGTAATCTTTTAAGCGTTCGTTCCACCAATCCAACTTAGCTTTACGCTCTTTTTGCTCGCGCTCGCTGTAATGGGGTAGAACCTCCAGGTTGTAGCGGGCTGCCACATCGTTAAAAGTGTGTTTTTTGGCTTCGGCGGTCTTGAAATGCCGCCCTTCCCTGATCGCGGATTCAGTTGAGGCTGCCCACTTCCGGGCATCGGTTAGCCTGTCGAAGCTTGCCCGTTGCGGCGGGTAGCCTTTGAGCCTAATTTCGACAAAATAACTGGTTGCGCCGTCTTGTGATTTTCGGGTGCGTATTGAGGCCACGTTGCAAACTCCTTAAGGGTCGCAACCTGCTATATAATGTGCAAAGCCGTTGCTTAACCTATGCTGTTAAGTAAAAAGGTTAGGGTTTGGTGGTGTTGGTCGCACTGCCAAGCCCGTTTTTATTTGTGGGGATTATATCAGAATGAGTGCGTCATGACGCACTCATGACGCACTAAATAATAAAACTGCACAGAATTTAGAAAACACAGGAAAAATAAAATAACTATAAATAACTGTTTTTATGTGTATTTTTTGTTTTCTGCTTTATGTGGTTTTTGCTGATTTTTGGATTTTGTCAGATTCAAAATCCGGTGATGGTGACATCGTGCCGGTTCGATTCCGGCCCTCGGTACCAAATTGCAAGGAAATAAAAAAACCACTGTAAAAAGTGGTTTTTTTGTGTCTGTTGAATTCGATATAAGTCCGCGTTACGGCAGTTTGGGCAAAGACATTTTTAGCGATATGTTTTCCTACGTTTTTTAAGCGACACGTACTTTGTCGTTATTTTTTAGCAATCACATTCCACGCGGCAAGCCATGCCTGTGCTTGATAAGAATCGGCTGTTTTGCTGAGCGTGCCTGACAAGACTAAACTGAGCGTGTTATTGATAATGCCAAAAAAATAAGCGTTGATTAGCCACGGATCGATATTTCGTATTTCTCCGGCTTTGATACCTGAATGAATAATTTTCTGAATTTTTATAACGGCCGGTGTTTCATGGATCGGCTTTTCTTCCGGCAATATTTCATCTAATTTCAAAACCAGCAGAAAACGCATAACATCGGGCGCATCATCGGTAAGCTTAAACAGTAAATCGACGATACCGCGCAATTGTTCCGAAGACTTCTGATTTCTTCGCCGTATGTCGTCTATCGATACGCTCAAGCTATCGAATATGTTGTCGTACAACTGCTTAGCTATGGCTTGTTTGTTTTTAAAATGTTGGTAGACGGCATTGACATTTTTAACACCGGATGTTTCCGCAATTTCAGTCAATGCGGTGTTAAAGTAGCCCTTCTCGGCGAACAGTTTTAACGCCGCCAACAATATTTCGTCTCGAGCCTCGGCTTTCGCTTGTAATTCTTCTTGTTCTAGGTCCATGTTATTTTGCACAGCTTTTATTCAATTTGCTGTTTATTAAAGATTTGCTTAATAGGATTTTTGCTATTTTAAATCGTAAGTTTTAACATTCCGCTATGCTTTTATAGCGGCATTCAAATATTTCACCATCGACCATAATGTAAGCGCCGCCGCAATATAAAGCAGCACATAGCCTGCTTTGTTAATAGGCAGCCCCATAATATCTTCGCGGTACAACAATAAGGTGATAGCCAACATTTGCGCCGTTGTTTTCCATTTCCCTAATTGCGAAACTTTCACTTTAGCGCGTTGACCGATTTCCGCCATCCATTCTCTTAACGAGGCAATCGTTATTTCTCGACCAATGATTATCGCTGAAGGTAGCGCAATATAAAGGCTGGCTTGCTGTTGTACAATCAGCACTAACACAAAAGCAACCATTAATTTGTCGGCAACGGGATCTAAAAAAGCACCGAATGGTGTCTCCATTTGCATTCTTCTTGCCAGATAACCGTCCAACCAATCGGTAATACCGGCTAAAATAAATATGATGGCGCACGCCATATTGGAGTAAACCCACGGCAAATAGAAAACAACAGCTAACACTGGAATCAATGCGATTCGTAAGAAGGTCAGACACGTCGGTAAGTTGAATTCAATGGTCATCGCTGTGGTGAAAGTTATCGTATATCCGTTGCGCTAATTGTTTACTTATTCCCTCTACACTGCAAAGCGCATCGACACCCGCTTGTTCGACGCCTTGCAAACCGCCAAATTGCTTTAATAATTGTTGTCTGCGTTTAGCGCCTAATCCCGCAATCCCTTCCAACACCGACTTTTTAGCCGCTTTTCCACGCCGTTGACGATGACCGGTAATAGCAAAACGGTGCGCTTCGTCACGGATGTGTTGAATTAGCAATAAACCGCTTGCGCCTGGATTTACCTCAACGGGGTGCTCCTGCTCAACTAAAATCAACTTTTCCATACCGGGCTTTCTATCCGGCCCTTTGGATACGCCCACTATCATAACATCATTTACACCTAATTCGGTTAATGCCTTTTGCGCTTCGTTGACTTGCCCCTTACCGCCGTCGATAAATAAAATATCGGGCGCTTCGTGCTCGCCCTTAATCAAACGCTTATAACGTCGCGATACGGCTTGATAGATTGCGGCATAATCATCGCCCGCTGTAACACCTTCTATGTTGAAACGCCGATAAGCCGACTTCACCGGACCTTCTCGATCGAATACCACACAGGATGCTACGGTTTGATTTCCCTGAATATGACTGATATCGAAACATTCAAGCCGCTTCGGAATGTCTTTACAGCCCAGTTCTTCCTGTAAACTGAGAAATCGTCCGTAGATCCCTTGTTTATCGGCCAGTTTACTCAAAAGCGAGTTTTCACTGTTTGTTAACGCCATTTGTAACCATTTTGCGCGTTCACCTCTGACTTTACTTGAAATCGTGACCGGATGCTTAGCTTGATTCGCCAATACTTCTTCCAACAAACGGCACTCGGATAATTCGTGACTGACAATCAACTCAAACGGAACGGGCTTCTCTAAATAGTATTGCGGTATGAAAGCTTGTATCACCGCGCCTGGATCGTATTCTTCAATCATCTTAGGAAAGAACGCCTTGTTACCTAAATGTTGTCCGTTACGGATGAAAAAAAACTTGGATGCAAGCGGCGCTCGACTTGGTTACACAGGCAATGATATCGACATCTCCTCGTTCTCCATTGACGAAATTCCTTTCCAGAATTACTCGCAACTTGGTAATTTGATCGCGATACGTCGCTGCTTGCTCGTAATTCAGCCTAGTCGCGGCTTGTTCCATTTTGTCGATTAATCGCTCAATTAAGGTATTCCCTTTTCCGTCCAGAAACATGACAGTGCTGGCTACATCTTCAGAGTATCTTTCTTTACTAATTAAGCCAACACATGGCGCCGAACAACGCTCTATCTGATATTGAAGACAAGGCCGGGTGCGGTTATTAAAAACCGTATCGTCGCATTGACGGACCGGAAATAGTTTTGCAATAATTTTAAGCTCTCGCGTACGGCACCTGCACTCGGATAAGGACCGAAATACTGTCCCTTTTTATTCTTTGCGCCGCGATGAAAAGTTAACTGGGGGAAATTCTGTTCGCTCGATAAATAAAGATACGGAAAAGATTTGTCGTCCCTTAAACTGATGTTATAGCGCGGCTGAAAACGTTTGATAAGCTGAGATTCCAGCAATAACGCTTCCCCTTCGGTGTGCGTTACCGTAACCTCAATGTTGGCAATCCTGGCAACCATCGTTTGTTGCTTGGGAGATGCCGTTTGGTTTTTAAAATAGCTAGTGACACGATTTTTGAGGTTTTTGGCTTTGCCTATGTAAATAATATCGCCTTTTTCATCCAGCATTTTGTAAATACCTGGACGCTTAGTCAGCGTTTTCAAAAAACTACGGCTGTCGAATACCTTATCGTTAGAGATCACTTTGTTATATCTTAACTGTGCATGACATGATGTGAATACTCGTCAAAATTAGCGGGTAATGAAATGTTAAAATGCTGACTAAGCCCTCGACATAAACTTTCCGGTTTCGGTGTTTACTTTAACGAGATCGTCGATTTCTAAATATTCAGGCACTTGGATTTCTATCCCTGTCGTCAGTTTTGCCGTTTTTGTTCGCGCACTGGCGGTAGCGCCTTTTATAACGGGCGAGGTTTCTATGATAGACATCACAACAGAACTGGGTAACTCAATCCCTATCACTTCATCGTCGACTAATAAGGCAATAATGCCTTCCAATCCTTCTGTTAAATAACCGACTTGTCCCTCTAAATCTTCGCTCGATAGGGTGTATTGCGCATAATCTTCGATATTCATAAAAACATAGTTATCACCGTCGACATAAGAAAATTGCGCTTTAGCTCTCACATAATCCGATTCTTTAAAGTTATCGTCCCCTTTTAAAGATTCATCGAGTTTCTGCCCGGTTTTTAGATTATTGAATCTGACTTTATACAAGGTGGATGCCCCTCGCGAAGACGGATTTCGAACCTCAATCTGTTTGACTACATGAGGTACACCATTAACTTCGACAACCATGCCTTTCTTTAACTCGCTTGCTTTTGCCACGTTTCACTCCGGCTGAATTCAATCTAAAAAAATTAGCTCGATATACTAGCGCAGTTTAACGTCAAATTTTTATAAAAATAGCACGCATAGCTTAGTAGCTATCGCTGACAAAAATTTAAACGCTATAGGTATTTTTGCTTATAGCATTTAGTTTTTACAGGTCACATAATGTCTTCAAAATAACAATCTAATAATTGAGAAATGTAAGGCAAAAGCAGGTTTTTAAAAAAATGCTCTGTCTTACAACATAGATTTGCAAAAATAACCCAAACTGAGCTTACTAACCTCTTATTTAAAGGATCTAATAGGAATGTTACTTATGTACATCGAAAGAAGAAGAGCCTACGCAGAAGATTTCAATATCCAGGAAGACAGAAGATATTATTCAGCCGATTTCAAAGCCCAAGTTGCATTAGCAGCAATCAAAGACGATAAACCGCTTCGTGAGCTTGCGGTGGAATTTGCAATTCACCCTAATCAGATAGCTTTATGGAAACAACACTTGTTGAATAACATTACATTAGTATTTGATAAATCTGGAAATAACGAAGAGAACGTTACAAAAATTAACAAAACCTCTCACGCTAAAATTGGTCAATTAATGGCCGAAAACGATTTTTTGACAAAAATTTTGGGTCGTTAACTAATTTAAATTCGAAAAAATTAATTTGCAGGCATTTCTAATTTTCGCATTTTATTCAAAGCAAATGCTTCTAGGGCGTTTATTATGGATAGGTTGGATGAACCGTCAGCACGCAGCAGACTTAACCGATTGAGATATTTTTCAAGCGTGATGCCTCCACCGGAGTGAACGCCTGTTAATCGGTTTACACAAAATGTCCGCCACTTCGTAATTTCATCGGGTTGCAGATACTCAGGATAATTACGGGCCCGGTATCTAAAAAACATTTCTTTAAATCGTTGATCGGTAAAATTAGGCAAGTAGCCGGCCAACTGATCGGTTGGCATTGCTCTAACTTTAGCCATTATTTGTTTATCCGATTCAGAACAAAATCCCCCGCCGTAGATTCCAAGGTCGGGATCTATTTCGGTTTCGAGAAATTCATTTTTAGAAAAAACGGAAGTCAATTTTTCCGTTAAACCATTAAACGCCTTAATTCTTTCGATATTTTCATAGCATCTATCCAAATTGATGTTCAGTCGCAACCGGTCGTCCGGTCTAAGAACCGAAACCGGAGCAAGGACGGGGCATTTATTGGTATGTACTGTTTTTAAAGGTATTCTTTGAATGCCTTCCGGCAAATCGGCGGTAGCGGTGAAAATCCTTTGACGAATTTCTTCGATTGAAAGGGAAAATAAAGGTTCGGGATCGATTGATAGGTCGTATACAACGACACCGTTGCCGTTAATCGGATGCCTGCAGACCGGCAGAACAACGGCGACGCATTGATTTAATGTAGAATATCGACCGGATACATGAACTACCGGTTTAAATCGACCGTATTCAAGTAAGTCGTATACTTCTTTCTTTGTTCTATGCCGCCACAAATATTCGAATAATTTCGGCTGAGCAGTTTTTATTAACTTAGCTAAAGCAATCGTAGCATAGACATCGGATAATGCATCGTGCGCAGCCTCATGAGTTAGTCCGTTAGCTTGGGTCAAATTTTGCAGTTTGAGGCTAGGTCGTCCGTCTTCCTCCAAAGGCCAGTTAATACCGTCCGGACGCAATGCTTTAGCCGCGCGTACGACATCGATTAAATCCCAGCGCGAATTTCCGTTTTGCCATTCTCTTGCATAGGGATCGTAAAAATTTCGATATAAGCAATTGCGAGTGAATTCGTCGTCAAAACGTATCGTGTTGTAGCCTAAACTACACGTATATGGCTGACTAAACTCAGAATAAATGGTTCTGCAAAATTCAGATTCAGTAACACCCCTTTCTTCCGCGATTTGAGGACTAATTCCGGTTAGAAGACACGCTTCCGGATCGGGTAAATAATCAAGCGGCGGTTTGCAGTAAACGACGATTGGATCGCCGATAATATTTAAATCAATATCGGTTCGAACGCCGGCAAATTGCGCAGGTCTATCCCGGCGAGGATCGAGACCGAAAGTTTCATAATCGTGCCAAAATAAACTGGGGATCGTCACTATCGGTATTTACTGACCGTAAAAAACTTAAACTTGGCCTTCGGCTTCCATTTTCTTTCTTTTTTCACATTTTTCTGTACAAACACAATTTCCGGCATTTAATCCGCCGCAAGAACCTTTAATCGCGCGTCGACCGAACATGACGCCGATAGCTAATAACGCTATAAAGGCTAACATCACTGCAAATGTCGCTAAAAAATAATTCATTCCTACACCTTATATTTTCTGATTTAACAAGACCGTATTAATCGGACCTTGCGCCATGTCGGTTTGTAAATAAAACCATACCCTATTCGTTATCTATATTTACCGAGGTCAATTATTTCTTTTAACTCGCCATTTTCAAAGCGTAATAACTTTCGTAATCGCCCCCTGGTAAAGTCATACTTCCACTCTTCAACCAAAACTTCAACTTCATGATAATTTCCCTGTTCATAACTTAAGTTAGGATATTGATTAAAATTGAACTGGTTAATATGGTTTTGATTAAAGTTAAATTGATTAATTTGCGCTCGATTACCACGCCCTCTGGTTTCATAATGGGACTGAGCCGAATCAGGAGGGCCGCATTTCTCCAATACATCATCTTTATAATCACCCGGTCCAACTAAATAATGACCGCATCTTAGCGCATACGAAGCTGAAGAAAAAGTTACCGTCAATATTAATAAAAAAATTTTCGACCTATTCATTTGCCCTCCGAGGTAGTCATTTAAACAAAATGACTTAGGTTATCCTTTTGTTAAGACCGTAAGAAAATCATTTTATTCATAAAGAATGAATTCTCCCTGAATTAAAAAAAGCCCTGTAACTTACGGCTACAGGGCTTTTGGAAAAACTATAATAGACTAAAGGGTTGTTACCCTCCGAAATCGTCCAACATAATGTTTTCCGGTTCAACGCCATTATCAAGCAACATGTTGATAACGGAGGAGTTCATTATCGGTGGACCACACATGTAATACTCGCAATCTTCAGGCGCTGAATGGTTTTTAATCTGATTTTCGTAAACTACGTTATGAATAAAGCCTGTAAATCCCGTCCAGTTGTCTTCCGGCAATGGATCGGATAAAGCAACATGCCACGTGAAGTTCGGGTTTTCCTTCGCCAACATATCGAAATCTTCAACATAGAACATTTCTCTTTTACTCCGAGCGCCGTACCAGAAGGTAATTTTACGCTTGATTTCAACCGCCGTAATTGGTCGAAAATGTGCGACCGCATCGGCGCCATACCGGCACCGCCGCCGATAAAGACCATTTCAGCATCGGTCTCTTTGGCAAAAAATTCACCGTATGGACCAGAAACAATACATTTATCACCCGGTTTCAAGCTGAAAATATATGAAGACATAATCCCTGGCGGAGCTGTTTCAGGCGCACGCGGAGGCGGCGTTGCGATACGCACATTCAGCATAATTTCCTTTTCTTCCGGGTAACTTGCCATCGAATACGCGCGTAAAGCAGGTTCTTTTACCTCGGACACATAGCGCCAAAGATTGTACTTATCCCAATCTTCACGATATTGCTCTTCAATATTGAAATCCGTAAATTTAACGGTATGCGTAGGGCATTCGATTTGGATATAACCTCCAGCCCGGTAATTAATGGCTTCGTCTTTCGGCAATTCCAATACTAATTCTTTAATAAAAGTCGCAACATTGTCGTTAGATTTAACAGAGCATTCCCACTTTTTGATACCGAATACTTCGTCTTCGACTTGGATATCCATGTCGTATTTGCAAGACACTTGACATGATAAGCGTTCGCCGTGCGCTGCTTCGCGTTTTGTAATGTGGCTTAATTCGGTCGGCAAAATTTCACCGCCCCCCGAATTGACCTTTACTTTACATTGTCCGCAAGTACCGCCACCGCCGCAAGCAGAAGAAACAAATAAACCGTTATCCGCCAATGCAGTCAATAATTTAGAACCTACCGGCACATGGATTTTCTTTTCATGGTTGATAAGAATCTCGACATCGCCTTCGGCAACCAATTTAGATTTGGCTCCGATAATCGTAAATACCAGCGCAATGACAATCGCTGTAAAAATAATAATCCCTAGTATGATTTCCAGCATGTGCTACCTTCTTTAAAGTTGGATTCCAGAGAAAGCCATAAAGCCCAGTGCCATAAGACCGGCCGTAATAAACGTAATGCCGAGCCCTTGCAACGCTTCCGGAATATCGCTGTATTTAAGTTTTTCCCTTACGCCGGCCATAACTGTAATAGCTAAGGCCCAACCGAAACCGCTACCTACGCCATAAACAACACTTTCCGTGAAGTTATAATCGCGCTCGATCATAAATAAACTGCCGCCTAAAATGGCACAGTTAACCGTAATTAACGGCAGGAAAATACCTAATGCAAAATATAATGCTGGAAAAAATTTGTCTAAGACCATTTCCAATATTTGCACGAGCGCACCGATCATACCGATACAGCTCAATAAAGCTAAAAAGCTTAAGTCTACGCCTTGAAGTCCCATCCAGGACAAAGCGTTTTCCTTCAATAACGAGTGATATACAAAGTTATTGGCGGGCACGGTGATGGCTTGCACCACCATAACCGCAATCCCCAATCCCATCGCTGTCGAGATTTTTTTGGATACCGCGATAAACGTACACATTCCTAAAAAGAAGGAAAGCGCTAGGTTTTCGATGAAAACCGATTTAATAAATAAACTAACTAAGCCTTCCATTAGTGATGCCCCTCTTCGCCGTGCGCAATTTCCATGATTTTAAAATCATTTTTTTCACGTTGTTCCGGCTTCCATTGCCGCACCGCCCAGATTATCAACCCAATGATAAAGAAAGCGCTTGGCGGTAATAGCATTAGTCCATTTGGATCGTACCAACCGCCGTCTTTAGTTAACTTCAGCACTTCAAAACCTAACAGTTTGCCAGACCCCAAGATTTCCCTGAAAAAAGCGACGGTAACTAAGATTAAGCTGTAACCCGCGCCATTACCGATACCATCCATAAAACTTTCGATGGGTGGATTTTTCATCGCATAGCCTTCGGCGCGCCCCATGACGATACAGTTGGTAATAATCAAACCAACGAAAACCGACAATTGCTTGCTGACGTCATAAGCTACTGCTTTCAGGATCTGGTCGACCACAATAACCAAAGACGCAATAATCGTCATCTGTACGATAATACGAATACTGCTCGGCGTATGATTACGAATAGCACTGATAGCAGCACTTGAAAATGCCGTTACTAAGGTTAAAGCCAATGCCATGATTAATGACGTCGACATTTTTGAAGTAACCGCCAAGGCCGAACAAATGCCCAGTACCTGCAAGGTAATGGGATTGTTGTTGACTAAAGGCTCAGTCAGTACTTTTTTTGTTTCATCGTTTAAAATCGCGCTTTTAAGATCGTCGCCAATTACCGCACTCATGACTTAGCCCTCTTAGTTCTTACTTTACTCAGGTAACGAGCAAAACCTTCATTGCTCATCCAATATCTCACCAAATTGGTCACGCCGTTACTTGTTAATGTCGCTCCTGCTAAACCATCGACCTGATATTGCGATCCCACTTTTTCATTATCAACTGTCCCTTTGATCAAGGCGATTGCCGGTTCACCGATATCGGCCTCTTCAATTGCGGCCTTTATCCAAAGAAGGTTGATCAGTTTCAGCATAAACCTTTTTACCTTTCCAAAGCGCCCGCCATTTTGGATTCACAACTTCACCGCCGAGGCCCGGTGTTTCGGCTTGATCGTAAAAATTGATACTTTGTACTGTTTGACCGTCCGGCTCCAACGATAAGAACCCGTATAGTGTTGACCATAAGCCATAACCACTGACAGGGAGGATTATCGATTTGATTTCATTGCCTTCTTTAACGAGAAAGACTTTTGCAACTTTGGCTTTTAACCTTATATGCGCGATATCCTTCTCTTTTGGTATAGCGATGTTTAGTTTTGGATCCTTCGCGGCTTTACGTTGGTCGTATTCTTCGGCATTCATGTTTTCGACATAATCGCCGGTTTCCAAATCAACAAGCTTTGGCTCAATTTTTTCTGCAAACGCAGAATCAATATTCATTCCTTCTTCCAACAGCCCTGCAACATCCAGAATATTTTTCTTCATATCGAGGTTTTTGTTGTAAGCCTGCAAGGGCTTTAGTGCAACAGCGCCGAATGATACTAATACTGCACAAACCAAGCATAACGCAACGGCAATAGCAATGGTTTTTTCTAAGCTATCGTTACCTAATGCGAGTACCTTTGCTTTATAAGCCAGAAATTTTTGATAATGCTCGCATTTATCCAATGCGGCACAGAACTTAACGTATTGCTCGTTCTTTTTGATGGCATTAAGCATGGCGTTTCATCCTTCTTCTGATATTGGCTTGCATTACGAAATAATCTATCGTAGGCGCAAACATGTTTGAAAATAAGATTGCAAGCATGATGCCTTCAGGAAATGCCGGATTAACCACACGGATTAGCACTGTCATAATACCTACCAATCCTCCAAACAACCATCGACCTGTGTTGGTCATCGCCGCACTCACCGGATCGGTTGCCATGTAAACCATTCCGAAAGCGAAGCCGCCCATCGTTAGATGCCAATACCAAGGGATTGAGAACATCGGATCGGTATCGCTTCCAATGACATTGAACAAAGTCGATGTGGCAACCATGCCGATAAACACGCCGCCCATGATACGGTAGGATGCAATACGCGTATAAAGTAAGAATGCCGCGCCTATCAAACAGGCTAAAGTTGATGTTTCGCCTAAGCAACCTGGTTCAAATCCTAAAAAGGATTTAATCCATGTATAGTTGGCCGCACTAATGGCTTCCAATCCGCCATTCGCTGCGAGAGCTAATGGCGTTGCGGCTGTGTAGCCGTCTACAGCGACCCAAACGGAATCGCCGGATATCGAAGCAGGGTATGCGAAATACAAAAACGCACGACCTGTGAGCGCCGGATTTAAAAAGTTTTTACCGGTTCCACCGAATACTTCTTTTCCGATCACGATACCGAACGATATACCTAAAGCCACCTGCCACAAAGGCATATCGGGCGGCATAATCAAGGTATATAGCATGGAAGATACCAGAAAACCTTCGTTTACTTCATGACCGCGCACAGTTGCAAATAGGACTTCCCATACACCGCCAACCGCTAAGGTAACAATATAAATAGGAAAAAAATAAAGTGCACCGTGAACAAAATTGGATAAAGGATTCATGGCGTTATAGCCGAACATCGACATGAATAGCCCGCGCCAGTTAGGAATTTCTTTCATTCCCATGGCTTCCATAGCGTTGTTCGCTTGATATCCGGTGTTATAGAGCGCCATTAAGACACAGAAAAAAGTGGCAATAACCACAAATGTCATGGTCCTTTTTAAGTCGTTACCATCACGAATATGCGTTTGTCCGCGTGTTACAGAAGCCGGTGTGTAGATGAAGGTATCAACCATCTCGTACAATCCGAAATATTTTTCGAACTTTCCGCCTTTTGTAAAATGCGGCTCAATTTTATCTAAAAAATCTCTAGCCGACATTATCCTTCCTTCTCAATTTTAGTTAAATTCGCTCTCAAGACCGGACCGAAATCATGTTTACCGGGATCGACAAAGGTAAACAGTGAGAGGTCTTCTTCGTCTAATTCAAGACAACCTAATAGCTGTGCTTGGTCGGTATCGCCGACAATAATCGATTTTAGCAACGGCGTCGGCAGAATATCCATCGGCATGACGGTTTCGAAGATACCTACCGGGACGATAGCGCGATTACTTCCGTTTTTATCGGTTGTTAACGGATATTTTCGGCTCGCCTTACGGTCTTGTTTACCGGTTATATATACATCTAAAGCAGAATATTTATCCTTACCAGGAACAATCCAACCGAAAAACTCTCTTTCCCGACCTTCTTTTAAAGCAGAAACCTGAAGATGGTAGCAACCTAAATAGGCAGCCCAATCCTTGGCATGATGCCCATGCAAAACCGAACCTGAAATGACTCGATTCTCCACATCGGACAATTCCCCAGCGACCAAATCATCGGTATTTGCACCCACACGTGTCCGAAGTAAACGCGGTTTTTTTACGGTTGGGCCGGACAATGAAACGACTCTTTCGACATTCAACTTACCTGTGGTGAATAATGCGCCAATTGCGATAATGGCTTGGTAATCGATATACCAAACGAATTTATTGACATTGACCGGATCGATAAAATGAATATGGGTGCTCGCTAACCCTGCAGGATGCGGTCCGGCAAAATTAGCGACTATCACAGAGGGATTCTCCCCCACACTAATCTCGACACCGGGAGCCTTACAAACGTATGTTTTACCTTCCGTTAATTTTGAAATAACAGCAAGTCCGTTTATAAAGTCGTTTGAACGTTCTTTGATGATTACAGCAGGATTTGCCGCTAATGGCCGGGTATCGATTGCTGTAACGAAAATTGAACTCGGCTTATTGTCAAGTGCAGGAATTTTGCCGTAAGGTCTAATCCTTAAGGAAGTCCACAATCCCGATTTTACAAGATTGGACTTTATTTTTTCGGCGTCCAATTTTGATAAATCTGCGTCTTTGTATTTATCGAAAGATTCCTGCTCCGAACCTTTCAATTCAATAACAACAGATTGCAATACCCGTTTATCGCCGCGATTGATGCTTTTGACAGTACCAGCGCCTGGAGACGTAAAATTAACGCCGGGGTTTTTCTTATCAGTAAACAGGATCTGCCCAAGTTTTACTGAATCCCCTTCATTAACCATCATTGTAGGTTTCATACCTACATAATCCATTCCCAAGATTGCTACAGTTTTAACCTTATTACCATTTTCGATAATTTGTTCGGGTTCCCCGGTTATTGGGATATCCAAACCTTTTTTTATTTGAAATTGCATTTGATTAGTCCGCACTCCAGACGCGTTGCAAAGAAACTTGCTCCTTAGCTACAACAAATAAACTTTGAAGCAGAAAGGAACTTTAAATACTACGGTAAAATCTTTTGCATTACACCATAAAACCAGCATTTCCTCAACCGAGGTTCCATTAACAATAGAAGTTAAATTAAGCAACAATCCCATCAGGAATGTGAATTATCGGGCAAAAAAAACCAGCTAAAATAGCTGGTTTTGAATCATTTACTGATTTATTGGTACCGATGGCCGGATTTGAACCGGCACGACTTGCGTCACCACCCCCTCAAGATGGCGTGTCTACCAATTTCACCACATCGGCTGAATTGATTATTTCTTCTTTTTTGCTTTGACCGGTGCTTGCGGAGCCTGCTCCGGCTTTAACTCGCTCTCCTTTTCTTCGATAACTTCCGGTTGCACTGGCACAGCCGGTGCAACTATGGTATCTTCAGTTACCGGTTTTTCAGTCGTGACCGGCGATTCTATAGCTGGTTGTTTTTCAACTGCCTGCGGAGTAGGAAGTTTTTTTATGGCCTCCGCACCGTCTACATTCGGCAAACCGGTTTCCACAACATCTTTTTCAGCGGCAGGGATGCTCATAAAATCGGCAGCAGCCCCTCTATTTCCATTGATCCAAGCAAGTCCTAAGCTTGTTATGAAGAACAAAGTTGCCAAGATTGCTGTGGTCCGAGACAAAAACGATGCCGCACCTTGTGCGCCGAATACCGAACCCGACGCGCCGCCACCAAAGGTTGCACCGGCATCCGCACCTTTACCTTGTTGCATCAATATCAATCCGATGATACTTAGGCCCAGCAGTATATGAATAACAATTATTGCCTGATACATATAATTTTATTATTTTAAACCGAGTGATAAATCTTTAAAAAGGACTCTGCATCCAGCGAAGCCCCCCCAATTAAGCCACCGTCAATGTCCGGCATAGCAAACAACCCCTTTGCATTATCTGGCTTAGCGCTTCCGCCGTATAAAATCTGAATTTTTTCAGCAACAGCCTTATCTTTGTCCGCAATATATTGCCTAATAAATTGATGAACTTCTTGAGCTTGCTCATCGGTTGCGGTTCTGCCCGTTCCTATGGCCCAAACCGGCTCATACGCGATAACAGCATTGTCTAATGAATTGACACCTGCCTTTGTCAAAACTGCATCCAATTGCGTTGTAATGACTTCAAATGTTTTGTCTTTTTCTCTTTCTTCAAGCGTTTCACCGATACACAAAACCGGAATAATTCCTTGCTCTTGCGCCTGAGAATATCTAGCCGCCACCGACTCATCGGTATCGCCGTAGTAAGTACGTCTTTCGGAGTGACCGACTAACGCATATTTACAACCAAATTCTTTAAGCATACCAGCAGATATTTCGCCTGTGTAAGCGCCGGATGGCTTATCCGCCACATTTTGAGCGCCCAAACCCAAACGTGTGTTTTGTACAATCTGACCAATCTCATTCAGAAACACATAAGGAACACAAATAGCAATATCTGCAACATCTTCACCTAATCCGCTTAAGATGCCTTTTGCTAATGATTCCGCACTGCTACGTGTGCCGTTCATTTTCCAATTTCCAACAACTAACGAACGACGCATCGTTATCCCCCGAATAAATAAAACCGCTTATGATATAGTTTAATAACTAGTAATTCAAGCTCAGACTGCTTTGATTACTTCATCGGCCAGTTGATTAGCGTATTCGACGACTTTATCTTCATGAATACCTTCAACCATAACACGAATCAAAGGCTCTGTTCCCGATGCCCTCAAGAGTACCCGCCCCGACTTGCCCAGTTTTTTTTCGATGTCTTTCACCGCATTCTGAATAGATTCATTACTATCAAGATCTGGCTTTGTTTTTGTTTTAATATTTAACAAAATTTGCGGATATTTTGTCATTCCCGACTTTAATTCGTGCAGATTTTTTCCCGTATGCTGCATTTCCGCAATAACTTGCAACGCAGCAATAATTCCATCGCCGGTTGTCGTTTTATCTAAACAGATGATATGCCCGGAATTTTCACCTCCTAAAATCCCTTTATGTTCGAGCAATAGTTCCATTACGTATCGATCGCCGACTTTAGCTCTTAACAGGTTTATGCCTAATTGACGAAGCGCATGCTCCATTCCCAGATTCGTCATCAGTGTTCCAATGACCGGGCCTATCAATTCTTTTGCTTCCAATTTCGATTTAGCGATGATGTAAATCAATTCATCGCCATCGACGATTTCGCCCTTGTGATCGACCATAATCAAGCGGTCGCCGTCGCCGTCGAGTGCGATACCTAAATCAGCCCGGTAAGCCATTACCGTTTCGGCTAATTTTTGAGGTTTGGTAGCGCCGCATTCGTCGTTGATATTAAGACCATTCGGTTCGACACCGATTGAAACAACCTCGGCGCCAATCTCGCTGAATACGTGCGACGCAATATGATAGGTAGCGCCGTGCGCGCAGTCGACAACAATCCGCAAGCCTTCGAAATCAAGCCGCGTCGGTACGCTGGCTTTGCAGAATTCAATATATCTACCTGCTGCATCCCCCACTCGTTTTGCCTTACCTAAACTCGACGATTCAACCGTCGTCATAGGCGCATCGATGTAATGCTCAATTTCCTCTTCAATTTCATCCGGGAGCTTAGTGCCGTGAACCGAGAAAAATTTTACACCGTTATCGTAGTAAGGATTATGGGAAGCGCTTATGACGATGCCTGCTTGCGCCCGCAATGTCCTGGTGAGATAAGCCACTCCCGGTGTCGGCATCGGCCCTAACAACCTCGTATCGACACCTGACGCCGTTAATCCGGCTTCCAAAGCAGACTCGAACATATAACCGGAAATTCTGGTGTCCTTCCCTACTAAGACAAAATCATTTCCTCCTTTGGCAAAAACTTGCCCTGCCGCCCAGCCTAATTTCAACAGGAAATCTGCCGTAATCGGATACTCTCCGACTTTGCCCCGAATACCATCGGTTCCAAAATATTTTTTTGACATATGTTTTACGACTATAAAAACACAAAGAAAATAACATAAAAAAAGGAGAGATTACACATCTCTCCTTTTTATCGATCCCTCAACGATTTTGACTAGGTTGCCCCGCCCATTGATTGTTCGGCCTTAATATCGCTGCTTTTTTGATTTTCACTGTCCACTTTAACGCCGCCGCGTGGCGGAATATCATCCCAACCTTCAGGCGCTTTTACCGGCCTGCGTGCCATCAAATCGTCAATTTGGTATTTATCGATGGTTTCATATTTCATCAAGGCATCAGACATAGCATGCAAAATATCCATATTGTCTTTAAGAATCTTTTCAGCCCGCTCATAATTTCTATCGATAATGGCACGAATTTCTTCATCAATCGTATGCGATGTTTCTTCAGCTACCGTCTTATGTTGGGTTACAGAACGACCCAGAAAAACTTCACCTTCTTCCTCACTGTAAGCTAATGGTCCGAGACGTTGAGATAATCCCCATTTAGTCACCATATTCCTGGAAAGTTCGGTTGCACGCTCGATATCATTTGAAGCACCGGTGCTCACTTGCTCCCAGCCGAAAATCAATTCTTCGGCAATTCTTCCACCGTAAAGACTTGAAATCATACTGTCGAGTTTTTGCTTGCTGGCGCTGTATTGGTCGCGCTCAGGCAAAAACATAGTTATCCCTAAAGCACGGCCTCTAGGCATGATGCTGACCTTATACACAGGATCGTGCTCGGGAACTAAACGTCCGACTATCGCATGACCTGCCTCATGATAAGCCGTCATCCGCTTTTCTTTTTCATCCATCACCATGGAGTGCCTTTCTGCACCCATGATTAATTTGTCTTTGGCTTTTTCAAGATCAACCATGCTGACCAATCGCTTATTGAGACGAGCAGCAAATAATGCGGCTTCGTTAATCAAATTCGCCAAATCAGCCCCGGAAAATCCCGGAGTTCCTTGCGCTATGTACTTAATTTCTATGTCATTTGCAGCAGGCACTTTTTTCATATGCACATTAAGTATCTGCTCGCGGCCTTTAACATCCGGCAATCCGACAGTTACCTGACGGTCAAAACGTCCGGGACGTAACAAAGCTTTATCAAGGACATCCGGCCTGTTAGTCGCCGCAATGACAATAATGCCTTCATTACCTTCAAAGCCGTCCATTTCGACGAGTAATTGGTTTAGTGTTTGTTCGCGTTCGTCATTGCCACCGCCTAATCCGGCACCACGTTGACGACCCACTGCATCGATTTCGTCTATGAATATGATACAAGGCGCATGTTTTTTAGCCTGTTCGAACATATCTCTAACGCGAGAAGCGCCAACGCCGACAAACATCTCGACGAAATCGGAACCTGAAATGGTGAAAAACGGAACCTTTGCCTCTCCGGCGATCGCTCTAGCCAATAAGGTCTTACCGGTTCCTGGAGGACCGATCATCAATGCACCGCGAGGTATTTTGCCGCCTAATCGCTGATATTTGGCAGGGTCTTTTAGGAAATCGACCATTTCGACAACTTCTTCCTTGGCTTCGTCGCAACCGGCCACATCAGCGAAAGTCACCTTGATCTGGTTTTCTTCGAGCATTCGCGCTTTACTTTTACCAAAGCTCAACGCACCTCTTCCACCTGCGCCACCGCCTTGCATTTGACGCATGAAAAAAATCCACACGGCTATAAGTAACAACATAGGCCCAAACGATACGAGTAATTGCATCAACATGGAGGGTTGCTCAGGCGGCACCGCTTTTATGTTGACATTGTTATCGAGTAAATCGTCAACCATGTGAATATCAGTGGGCGCATAGGTCTTGAACTGTTGACCTCCTTGCATTTTCCCTTTTATGACATGCTCGTCAATGGTAACTTCTTGAACCTGTCCTGCTTTAACGGATTCCATGAATTGGGAATAAGATAATGCCGTATTATCCCCTCGCTCTCCTTGAGAACCGAAATTGTTAAAAATGGACATTAAGACCACCGCAATGACCACCCACAGGATAATATTTTTCATCATGTCATTCACTACACACACCCCAGACCGTTACGGTTCGGTTAATAAACTGCTTCATTATATCAGGATACGAGTACCCTGACTGTTATACCTTTGTTCTTTCGCACACTCAGCTTTTCATTACAATGAGATGGGGATTCATCCTATTGATTTAAAGCCCGTACCCAAAATATAGACTTCATTACTTCGCGGTCTTGAAGCTTTCGGCTTTCTTATCGTCACTTTTTCGAAATGTTTTTGCACTTCTCGATGAAAATCGTCAAAACCCTCTCCCTGGAAAACTTTCACTAAAAAAGCGCCGCCTTTTTCTAATGACGCCTTGGCGGTATCCAAGGATAATTCAGCCAAATACATCGAATTTGGTTGATCGACGGCTTTATTACCGCTCATGTTCGGCGCCATGTCCGAAAGCACCAGATCAATGACTCCCGATTCAACAATTGAATTAAGCATTTGCCAAACCGAATCTTCACGAAAATCACCCTGAATGAATTCAACCCCATCAATCGGTTCCATCGGAAGAATATCCAAGGCAATCAGCTTACTTTTTTTTCCTAAAATGGGCCTAACCCACTGCGACCAACCGCCCGGCGCCGCACCTAAATCGATAACATTCATTCCAGGCTTTATGAATTTGTCCTTTTCCTGAATTTCCTTGATCTTGAAGACGGCGCGGGAGCGATAACCTTGTGCTTGCGCTAAGCGGACATATTCGTCGTCCTTATGCTCCTGCATCCAGCGAGCGCTGCTTTTACTTCGGCTCATGCTTAATTTTTAGGATAAAATATTAAGTTTAGTTAGGTATAACATCATGGATTCAGCAAGCAAGAAAAAACTACGTTCACAGGCTCACGGTTTAAAACCGGTCATCATGATCGGACAAGCCGGAGTCACCGAAGGCGTTCTGGCTGAAACCGAAATTGCACTGGATCACCATGAACTGATCAAAGTCAAAATCCGCGCAGAGCGTGACGAACGCAACACGATGTGCGAAAAAATCTGCACTGCAACAAAAGCCAATTTGATTCAAATGATCGGTCAAATTGCCGTTCTATACCGGTACAATCCTAAAAAATAATAGCCGCTTCTCATACATAGTCTACCGAAACAATTTCGTACTCTACATCGCCACCCGGCGCCTTAACGATGACAGTATCGCCCGCTTGTTTACCGATCAAGGCTCTGGCGATGGGCGACCCGATAGATATACGGCCTTCTTTGATGTTCGCTTCATCTTCGCCGACAATTTGATAAGTCACTCTTTTTTCGGAGTCGATATCTTCAATTTCAACTGTGGCTCCGAAAACAACCTTGCCGTTTGCATCGACTTTAGTCACATCAATGATCTGGGCGTTGGACAATTTCGATTCGATTTCAGCAATACGACCTTCGGCAAAGCTTTGTTGTTCCCGCGCCGCGTGATATTCGGCATTTTCTTTCAAATCGCCATGCGCCCTGGCCGATGCAATAGACGCAATAATCCGCGGACGAACAACAGATTTTAATTCTTCTAACTCCGCTCTTAGCTTTTCCGCACCTTTAACGGTTAAGGGTACTTTATTCATTTACTCAAACAACTCCTTGATCGATATTCTCATGATTTAATTTAGACTTTTATGTAAATCCTGCAAACAATTCACATCGCCTGCTTCCAACTCGCCTAACGCATAACAAGCCGCTTTAGCACCCGCCATTGTTGTGTAATAGGTAACTCGATGCTGCAATGCTTCTCGACGCATGGTAAATGAATCCGAAATGGCTTTTTTACCTTCCGTCGTGTTAATAATTAGTTGAATTTGGTCGTTTTTAATCATATCGACCGTATTGGGTCGACCTTCATTGACTTTATCGACCACTTCACAAGGGATGCCGATTTCTTTTAAGTACCGAGCCGTGCCTCGTGTCGCCACAATTTGATAATTTTTTTCGACCAGCATTCTGGCAATTTCAGCAAGCTTCGGTTTATCGGCATCACGAATACTAATTAAAACTTTGCCGCCGTCATTCAAATTAACGCCGGTCGCCCGTTGCGACTTAGCAAACGCCTCTCCGAACGTTTTACCAACTCCCATCACTTCGCCGGTTGATTTCATTTCCGGCCCAAGCAAGGGATCTACACCAGGAAATTTAACAAACGGGAACACGGCTTCCTTGACTGAATAATAATCCGGAATTCTTTCTTTGGTAATGCCCTGCTGTGCAAGCGTTTTTCCCACCATACAGCGCGCCGCAATTTTTGCGAGTGGATAACCGGTGGCCTTTGAAACGAAGGGAGCTGTCCGCGATGCTCTGGGATTGACTTCCAGTACGTAAATATCTTTCCCCTGTATTGCGAATTGTGTATTCATTAAACCGCAAACGCCTAAAGCTTCGGCCATTTTGGCAACTTGCTCGCGCAATTGATCCTGAATATCTTGCGCCAATTCATAAGGCGGTAACGAACATGCCGAATCGCCGGAATGCACACCGGCTTGCTCGATATGCTCCATCAAGCCGCCGATTAAAACACGTTCGCCGTCGTAAATCGCATCGACATCCATTTCAACGGCATCGTCCAAAAAGCGATCCAACAACACCGGCGAATCGTGAGAAACGCTAACCGCTTCTTTCATGTAGCGCTGCAAGCCTTCTTCATTGAAGACGATTTCCATGGCACGTCCGCCGAGTACGTAAGACGGTCTTACCACCAACGGATATCCCAGTTCTTTAGCTGCGTTAATGGCCTGCTCAACAGAGCGCGCCGTGGCGTTCGGCGGTTGCTTGAGATTAAGCCTTTCCAACAACTTTTGAAAACGTTCTCGGTCTTCGGCCAAATCGATCGAATCCGGCGACGTACCGATAATCGGCACTCCGGCTGCTTCCAAGGCTTTGGCTAATTTCAATGGCGTTTGCCCGCCGTATTGGACGATAACGCCTTTGGGTTTCTCAATATGCACAATTTCCAGCACATCTTCGAGCGTTAACGATTCGAAATACAGACGATCCGACGTGTCGAAATCGGTGGAAACTGTCTCCGGGTTACAGTTGACCATGATGGTCTCATAACCGTCTTCCCGTAATGCCAATGCCGCATGAACGCAACAATAATCAAATTCGATGCCCTGCCCTATTCGATTCGGGCCGCCGCCAAGAATAATGATTTTTTCTTTATCGGTAACGCGCGCTTCGCACTCTTCTTCGTAAGTTGAATACAGATAGGCAGTATCCGAAGCGAATTCGGCGGCACAGGAGTCGATTCGTTTATAAACCGGATGAATGTTCTGCTTAAATCGCACATTACGGATTTCGTTTTCGGTGGTTTCCAGCAATTGCGCCAAACGTTGGTCGGAAAATCCTTTGCGTTTGAGTTTATATAATTCGCCCTCTTTCAGCGTGGCGAGGGTTTTGGTCGACAGCGATTGCTCCGTCAAAACCAAATCTTCGATTTGAGCTAAAAACCAAGGATCGATTTTACTGGATTCAAACACTTCGTTGAGAGTCATGCCGCTACGAAAAGCATCCGCAACATAGAGCAAACGATCCGGGCCTGGATGTCTCAGTTCACGTTGAATCTTATCGCGCGCATCTTCCGCTTGAATATCGACGACTTCATTTAACCCGCAGATGCCGATTTCCAATCCGCGTAAGGCTTTTTGCAAGGATTCTTGAAATGTCCGGCCAATCGCCATCACTTCGCCGACCGATTTCATCTGTGTCGTCAGTCGATCGTCCGCTTGCGGAAATTTTTCAAAAGCGAAACGCGGAACTTTAGTTACCACATAATCGATTGCCGGTTCGAACGAGGCCGGTGTTGCACCGCCGGTGATTTCGTTTTTCAGCTCATCCAAGGTATAACCGACAGCCAGTTTGGCCGCGACTTTGGCTATGGGAAAACCGGTCGCTTTCGACGCCAAGGCCGACGAACGGGAAACCCTAGGGTTCATCTCGATGACGATTAAACGACCATCGACCGGATTAATGGCCACCTGTACATTCGATCCGCCGGTATCGACGCCGATTTCGCGCAAAACAGCTACTGCGACATTACGCAGTATTTGATATTCCTTATCGGTCAATGTCTGCGCGGGTGCTACGGTAATCGAATCGCCGGTATGAACGCCCATCGGATCGAAATTTTCGATCGAACAGACAATGATGCAATTATCTTTGGAGTCGCGAACGACTTCCATCTCGAATTCTTTCCAGCCGAGCACGGATTCTTCGATAAGTAATTCGTTGGTCGGCGATAAATCCAAACCGCGCTCGCAGATTTCAATGAACTCTTCCTTATTGTAAGCGATACCGCCGCCACTGCCGCCCATGGTAAAAGAAGGCCGGATAATCGTCGGATACCCGACCTCTTGTTGCGCGGCTAGCGCTTCTTCAATCGTGTGGGCAGTTTTGGATTTAGCTACTTCGAAACCGATTCTCCGCATGGCTTGATTGAAGAGTTCGCGGTCTTCGGCTTTATTGATGGCTTCCTTGGTTGCACCGATCATTTCAACGCCGTATTTTGCTAATACGCCGTGTTTATCCAACGCCAACGCACAATTCAGCGCGGTTTGTCCGCCCATAGTCGGTAAGACGGCATCAGGGCGTTCTTTTTCAATAATTTTCTCGACGGTCTGCCAGTCAATAGGCTCAATGTAAATCGCATCGGCCATATCCGGATCGGTCATGATCGTAGCCGGATTGGAATTGACCAGAATAACCCGATAACCTTCTTCGCGTAACGCTTTACAGGCTTGTGTTCCTGAATAGTCGAATTCGCAAGCTTGCCCAATAACAATCGGCCCTGCACCTAATAACAAAATCGATTTAATGTCGGTTCTTTTTGGCATTTTTTACTGCTGATTAAATTAGTGTTTGCAGGACTGGTTCATCAATTCGATAAACTCATCGAACAAGCCTTCTACATCGTGTGGACCCGGACTCGCTTCGGGATGACCTTGAAAACTGAATGCAGGACAATCGGTTCGCCGAATGCCTTGTAGACTGCCATCAAATAAAGAATGATAAGTTGCTTCGACATTAGCCGGCAAACTGCTAGCATCTACCGCAAAGCCATGATTCTGGCTGCTGATTAACACCCGTCCGGTCGCTTTATGCTGCACCGGATGATTCGCGCCATGATGGCCGAACTTCATTTTTTCCGTTCGCGCCCCGCTTGCAAGCGCTAAAAGCTGATGCCCCAAACAAATACCGAATACCGGCGTTTTTGTCTTCAAAATTGTTTTGATCGCTTCAATTGCATACCCGCATGGTTCGGGATCTCCCGGACCGTTCGATAAAAAGACGCCGTCCGGTTTCATACCAAGTACTGTATCGGCAGGTGTTGTCGCCGGTACCACCGTTACCCGGCAACCCCGATTAACTAAAAGTCTTAAAATATTGCGCTTTATACCGAAATCATAAGCCACGACGTGCTTGTTTAAATTTTGACCTTGACTGTACCCTATATCCAACTGCCAAGAATTTTCAGTCCATTCGTAAGATTTATCCGTAGTGACTTCTTTGGCTAAATCCATCCCTTTTAAACCCGGAAAATTCTCAATGGCTTTTTTTGCAACGGCGAAATCAACAGCATCTCCGGCAGCTATACAACCGCGTTGCGCACCTTTATCGCGCAATAAACGCGTTAACTTACGCGTATCGATATCGGCAATAGCAACGACTTGGTTCGTTTCAAGATACTGTTGCAAAGTCTGTTGACTCCGCCAATTACTAGCTATCAACGGCAAATCTCTGATGACTAACCCGCTTGCAAAAACTTTTGCCGATTCGTCGTCTTCACTATTCGCCCCAACGTTTCCGATGTGAGGATAAGTCAAAGTCACAATCTGCTGTGCATACGAGGGATCGCTTAAAATTTCCTGATAACCCGTCATCGCCGTATTAAATACGACTTCCCCGACGGAATAACCCTCCGCGCCAATAGCAATACCATTGAACACCGTTCCATCTTCCAAAAGCAATACAGCCGATCTAGTCAAACACGTCACCTTATATATACGAAACGGGATGGAACCCTCCGGCTTCACCCCGTTATCTAAACAAAATCCAAAAGATTTTACTGGATTAGGGACGGTGGGTCATTATTAATTTGTTACAACATTAGTTGTTGTTCGCAGAATTTTAAAAAACCAATAAACCGACGCCTTTAAATTTTGCCGATTGGAAAGACGGAATCGTAAATATTTAGTTGAACTAATTTTAAGTCCTAAACAGTTTATTCTTTAAATTGCGAAAACAATCAATAACCCTTATATGGGTATTTAAAGGTCATAAATCGGATACAAAATATACCCAATCTTAAAAAAATTAAATTCCATTAAGAATTTGTTAAGAATCAGTTATTAGGATTCAGCTACATACTAAGAAAACGAAGGCGTGTTTCAGACTTTAAATCGCCACGGCAAAAATTAAAAAATGTGATCCACTTCAAAGAATTTAACGGTTTTGTAACCTTAAATTTTATTCAAAAAAAAGAATAATTTAGATTGAGTAGTCGCTAAGACCAAATATTGCTAAGAGGAAGGCAAAATTGAACAATTTTAAATTTTACATTTTTAACCTCTTTATTTTTCAAACTGCTTATCCAGACTCCGGCTCCGCAGAAAACCAAGTACCTATTAAATAAAATACCTTCTTAACTTATCAAACCTATCAAAAAACTCAAGGTTTTGATAATTATATATTTTTTTCTAATTCTTAAATAAATTAGCAATTTACCCCGCTACTATTGAGTGTAACTATGAAGAGCTTCTCTACCTTTCACCCTAATCACCGTAATAGAACAATCTGTCTATTTTTGGTCGTCTTTTTGTCACTATTTGCAACTGAAAAATTATTTGCAGGCAATTTAACTTTAACATGGAATCCCAGCACATCGGCGAATGTAGGCGGCTACAAACTTTATTACGGATTAACGACCAAAAACTACACCAATAACATCGATACCGCTAAATTAACAAGTTATCAAGTAACCGGATTAACAGCCGGAGCAAAGTATTTTTTTGCAGTTAAAGCCTATAACACGACAAAAACTGTTGAAAGCGCCTTTTCGACCGAGGTTAGCGGAGTTGTACCCACTACTTCTAGCCTAACGGTCAACTTTTCGGCAAGTAAAACTAACGGAAGCACTCCTTTAGTCGTTTCATTTACACCGGCGACAACCGGAACTGTCACTGGCTGGAATTGGAATTTCGGAGATACTGCAATCCCTGTTTCGACAAGCCAAAATCCTACGGTAACTTACTCGAAACCAGGCGTTTACACTGTAAGCTTAAAGGCATCGGGACCGACCGGAAGTGTCACCGCAACCAAAACAGGCTTTATCACAGTCGCCGCACCATCGCCGGTTGCTAATTTTTCTGCAACGCCAAAAACCGGAAATGCACCTTTATCCGTCGGATTCAGCGATACTTCCACCGGGACAATCAACACTCGGCTATGGAATTTCGGCGACGGCACGACCAGTGCGTCCGCTAATCCCAACCATATCTACAATACAGCAGGTCTATACAACATCAGTTTAACAGTAACCGGACCAAACGGAACTAATACCAAAACATCTGCAGGTTTCATCAATGTGACTTCCTCTTCAACGACCATTCCTCCAGGTCAAGGACCGGTTGCCGTTTATAGTTTCGAAGAAAATAGCGGCAACATTATTGCGGATGCCTCCGGTAAAGGGAATCACGGCGTATTAACGGAAGCGACGCGAGTTAATACGGGGCATTATGGCAAAGGATTATTATTCGACGGGATTAACGATTGGATTACCGTCAACGATAGCGCATCGCTCGATCTTAATTCAGCTTATACACTGGAAGCATGGGTAAAACCCGTCAGTTACGGTCCGGGTAATATTCTTGTTAAAGAACAAGCTGGCGGTTCGGTATACAGTTTGTATTCATCCGAAGACGCGGACTTCCCAATCGGGGCTTTTAACGATGCTGCAGGCTATCGTGTCGTTTCAGGTACATCGATATTACCGGTCAACCAATGGTCGCATTTAATATCGACCTATAACGGAGACAATCAACGGCTTTATGTCAATGGCGTTCAAGTTGCAATCCGCGCACAAACCGGCTTGATCAAACAATCTAACGGTGTCCTGCATATAGGCGGTAATAGTGTGTGGGGCGAGTTCTTTCACGGTTATATCGACGATATTAGAATCTATAACCGTGCACTTTCCTTAACTGAGATAACTAAGGACTATACTACGCCCACTAATTTAACTAGTCCTTCTAAAATCGTCGCAGGTAGCAAAACACGTTACACGGCAACAGATTCGAATGCGCAAGGAACCGCGGAAGCTTTTAAAATCGTAAGCTCAAAAAACAGTGTGCTTACGAGGATCGCAACCTATCTTGATGCGAGTTCAAAAGCTACCGAACTCGTCGTTGGAATTTATAACGATAACGCTGGTCATCCCGGAACGCTCCTTGCTCAAGGTAAACTTACTACTTTGACATTGGCCGACTGGAATAGAGTACCGATTAATAGTGTAAAACTCCTTGCCGCTAAATCTTACTGGATTGCTATTCTAGGACTGAATGGTCAAATAAAATTCCGCGACAACTTGGGCACCGGCAACCAGCCATTGGAAACCAGCGCCGCCACAAATTTGGTAAAGCTTCCAGCCACTTGGGTTACGGGTAATGTTTATTCGAACGACGGCCCTATTTCCTCATACGGTATAGGCTATTTTGGCCCTTAGCTAAGATGAAATGCTTAAAAGGTTATTTATTCTTAGGGGCTTAGGGGCTTAGGGGCTTAGGGCCTGATGGCACCGAGCTTGACGAAGCATACGTCGCATTTCGTCAGGCTCGATGCCAAAATACCTAGTGCACGATAACGAACGGGAATTAAATAGCCCACAACCATTAATCGGGATCGGCTAGTCCATAATAATTTTCACTTAAGCTAACCGGCTAACGATATATTCGCCGATTGCCAGAGAAGCAGTCGCCGCAGGACTCGGCGCATTTAACACATGAATAGCATTATCTTGAATCAACAAATGAAAATCGTTGACTAACTCACCTGAGTTTTTCATCGCTTGGGCCCGCACACCGGCATGACCCGGTTCCAGATCTTCAATACGAATATCTGGAACCAGCCTCTGCAGCGACTTGCAAAAGCGGGCTTTGCTTATGGATTGGGCGAATTCGGAAAACGCCATTGCCGGATAATCGCCCAAAAACCGCCAAAACCCAGGGAAAGTCAAAACATCGGCTACATCTTTGAGATTGATGTCGGTTAGTTTGTAACCTTCACGCGCAAAGGCAAGTACCGCATTCGGACCCGCTTCGACGCCGCCTTGAATCATCCGGGTAAAATGAACGCCCAGAAAAGGAAATTCAGGATTCGGTACCGGATAAATTAAATTTTTAACCAACATTTGAGCCGACGGTTTCAATTGATAATATTCGCCGCGAAACGGCACAATTCTAACATCGCGTTTTAAACCAGCCATTTCGGCTACACGATCGCAAAATAGACCGGCGCAGTTAATCACAAAATCGGCGGTGAATTCTGTTTTTGGCGTAACGCAACCCATTGTTCGTCTTTTCTGCTTAGCGCTACGACTTGTGCATCGTTAATAATCTCACCGCCTCGATCTTGAATAAGACCGGCTAAGCGGTCGCAAACTTGACGGTAATCGACTATCCCTTCTTCGGGAACATACGCCGCTGCAATCGCATTGACATGCGGCTCGATTTTGCGAACATCCTCTTTATCAATCTTTTTTAAGCCCTGCAATCCGTTAGCGCTTCCTCGCCGAAGCAGTTCATCCAAACGCGGCAATTCGTCGGGCGTAACCGCAACCACCACTTTCCCGCAAATCTCATGGTCGATTTTCTGCTCACGACAAAACGCCGTCATTTGCTTAATACCGGTCACCGCTAATTTTGCCTTCACCGAGCCTGGCGCATAATAAAGTCCGGCATGTAAAACACCGCTGTTATGCGTACTCTGGTGTAAGCCGACATGCGGCTCTTTTTCCAGCAAAGTCACTTTTGCCGAAGAATAACGTTCCAATAGACGATAAGCGGTGGCAAGCCCCACTAAACCACCGCCGACGATAAGAAAAGATCTCGAATTGCTCATATTTCATCCACGTTTAAACTCTCCTTAGATTACTATACGCGAAACTTTCCGTCGAGAACCCCGGAAATGAAGCGAATTTTTCAATATGTCGCTTAATGTGTTGCCCAGGCAATAATCACATAAAAATGTGATGCATTATCCAATTGTTCAAGCTAAGTAATTGTTGATTATTATAATTGGGCTACAATTAAGTAGATATTTCTGTAAATGATGGTCAACTATTTACTTTTAGAACGAATATGCAAACTGTACGGCAAATTGCCGAAAACGATTTGCATGGCGGTCAAATTTGAGTTTTTGAACAATTTTGGCTTTGCTCCAAGTCCGGCTTTCAGCGCTGCCATTGCCTTAATCATGCTAAAACACGCCGTTTACACGGACTTTATGACGAATATCGTCAATTACACAACTTGACCGGATGAAACGTACAAAAAATGGGCGCAGTAATTAATATCGGCGTCATGGAAGACAATGTGGAGCAAAGCGCCGTACTCAACATCGAAAATAATATACTCGGCAATAAGTCGATCAAGCCGACCGGCCTGTCGCATCAGCTTAGTGCTAGCCTATATAAATACATCTTTTTCAGTGTGTTTAAATACAAAGTGCTATTAGCGTTATTGCTCGAAAACAAATTATTGCCGATACTGAGAATTTGGCGATTACGCCGTATGAAAGCTATAGTGTGGGTGAAATAAATGGCCGTCAATCGATCGGCGGCGACGTCAAGAAGACTCAACGTCAATTCGCAAATTCAGAAGACGACTGAAATCGGCCGAACACACTAAGACCATGGCATTAGACTTTTCCGCCACGATTCGAAACAAGTTGATAATGACCGTAATATTAACGGCGATATTGTCAGTCGGTTTGGTCAGCCTGGGCCTTATCGTCAATGAATATTACAGCACTAAAACAATAGCCGAAAAACAATTGGTCTCAATTGCTGATATTATCGCAACCAACAGCACCAACGCTTTGGCCTTCAACGACAAGGCAACCATCCGAGATTTGCTTAATAGCCTAAGCAAACAACCCGGCCTTGTAAGAGGCGAGTTATACGATTCAAAAGACAGGCAGGTGGTTGCTTTTAATTCGGAAAATGCCGGTATTGAAACCTAGCAAAACGAATCTCCAGTATTACTGGTGCAAAAAAACGCTGCACAAGAAAAACCCTCTTCGTTAACCGAAATCTTCAAAAAACTCGAAGAAGTCATTTTCAACATATTTAATCCTGTCGAAACCCGTCCGTTTTTCGGCGAATTTTATCGGCAAGTTATTCGTTACGACGAGAGCGGCTTTTTGCATCTTTTCCGCCCGATCATGAAGGACATGAATTTGCTGGGCGTATTGCACTTAGTTGACGACCAAAGCGAGATGAAAGCCTTACGGTTTCGCTTCTACAAAATCATCGTCGTCAGCCTTTGCTTAACCGCCCTGTGTATATTCTTCATCATAAAAAAGTTACAACAACAGTTTTTAGAACCCATGTACGCATTGCGAAAAGGCATGCGGCGTTTTTCCAGCGATCGTAAATCGGCAAGGCGCGTCAAGTTGCCCGGCAATGACGAATTCGGTGAGATGGCGGCGGTATTCAACACCATGCTGGAAGAGATCATGCGAAGAGATTTATCATTGCGGGCCTACAAAAGTTCACTGGAAAAAAAGGTAGAAATGCGCACGGCGGAACTTCGGCGCGCTAAGGAATTTGCGGAAGCCGCCAATGCCGCTAAATCCCAGTTTATCGCCAACATGAGCCATGAGATCCGAACGCCTATGAACGGTATTATGGGGATGGCGGAATTGCTGATGGCAACCGACTTGAACGATAAGCAACGCCGTTTCGCCACCAACGTCTACCGCTCCGGCGAAAGCCTGTTGAGCATCATTAATGACATCCTCGATTTTTCTAAAATCGAGGCAGGCAAAATCGAGTTAGAAAATCATGAGTTCGACCTTCATAAAACGATCGAGGATGTAGCCGATTTATTTGCTGAGCGGGCGCATGGAAAAAGTCTGGAGTTGATAGCTTATATTGCCCCGGACGTTCCTAATTACCTCAAAGGCGACCCCACCCGGCTCAGACAAGCACTAAGCAACTTAGTGGGCAATGCGATCAAGTTTACAGCGAAAGGCCAAATCGTCATCCAGGTGAGTGTAACAGAAAAACCCACAGAAATATATGTCCCCGGCTTCGACGACTATTGGATTGAATTTAAAGTTCAAGATACCGGCATCGGCATCAGTAAAGAAGTTATACCGAGTCTGTTCAAGGCCTTTTCCCAAGCCGACGGTTCTACCACTCGAAAATACGGCGGTACCGGACTCGGCTTATCGATATCGAAAAACTTGGTTGAACTGATGGGGGGCAATATTAAGGTTGAGACGGTTCTGGGAAAAGGCAGTACGTTTTCGTTCAAACTGCCTTTTGAAATTAACCTGGATTTAATGGCAAAGTCCGTTCCACCTTCCAAGGAATTGAATGAACGAAGATTATTGATAGTCGACGACAACGAACTCAATCGCCGCCTGTTGAAAAATTACGCTCAATCGTGGGGTATGACGGTGGATGACGTACCGAACGCCTCAATGGCCCTTGAAGCGTTATCCAAGACAGACCCGGACAAGGAATACGATGTCGTAGTTATCGATATGAAAATGACGGGGATGTCTGGAATGGAACTGGCTAAGCACATCAAGGCCGATCCTAAAACAGTCAACATTCCTTTAATTCTAGTGACTTCCACCTTGTATAAAGCCGAAGTCATCGAGGCCAACCAAGCCGGTTTTAGCAATTATTTGATAAAACCCATACGCAAGGCAGATTACGAGGAATGCTTGGTCAATTCCATCCTGCGCGTTCCAAATGCGCGTCTGGAACACGTTTTACCGGAAAAGCAGACCCTCAATCCGCCTTCACTCATGGCTAAAATTCTGTTGGCCGAAGACAACCGTGTTAATCAGGAGGTTGTTCAGTATATGCTGGAAAGCTTGGGCTGTTTGGTAGACATCGCAAACAACGGCCAAGAAGCGCTCAATGCGGTTTCCCACAAAAGTTACGACTTAGTACTCATGGATTGTATGATGCCGGAAATGGATGGTTACGCCGCCACTGCCGAGATTAAACGTCAACAAACAGCAGGTAATCTTCGTCCTTTCCCGGTGATTGCGCTAACGGCCAACGCGGTTGAAGGTGATCGTGAAAAATGCTTGACTGCCGGAATGGACGATTATTTACCAAAGCCCTTCAATATTAAAGACTTGATCCGCGTCATCAATACCTGGTGCGATACGAAACAGGCAAGCCAAAACGATCGGGAACAGCTAGGGATCGACTTTGGGAACGCAATAGCACAATTGCACAACGACAAGTCATTTAACACGGCTAACGAACGTATCGTAACGCACACGGCGGAAACCGGAAATCGCTCCTCCCCCGCCCAAGAGACGCAAACCATCAATTCCCTAAAAAGCTTCGACACCATTAAAATGGAGGCCATCCTTAGCCTTGATCCAGGCAGAAGCAACGGCTTGTTGCGGCAAGTCATCGCCATGTACTTGAACCAAACAGAAAATGCTATCGCCTCTATGCTGACGGCGCACGAGCAAAGCGATTTTGAGACGGTGGTCAACATTGCTCATTCTCTTCAATCCAGTAGCGGTCAACTGGGCGTGGAAAACTTGGCTGAACTATGCAGACTGATCGAAATCGACACCAAGCATCAAAACCCCGATAATGTCTATAATTATCTTGCCGAAGCGCAAAATGAATTTGCCATTGTAAAAAAGGACTTAGAAAATTATCTTTTTGAAAAACTTGACAAACCGTAACAATAAACAATGGCGACGAATACCCGGATTCTAATAATAGATGACGACCCCCTCATGAGTTTGTTGGTCGCCAAAACCATCGAAAGTCTTGGGATGACAGCAACCACCGTGACCAGCGGGGAAGCCGGGATCAACTTGTACAAGGAACAAGGCGCGGACGCCATCCTGTTGGACGTGGTGATGCCCAATGGTATGAACGGCTTTGAAACCTGCCGGGCTTTACGGGAACTTCCTGAAAGCCGTTGCTTGCCGATCATGATGATGACCGTCAAAGACGATATGGAATCCTTAAGAAATTCGTACACGGCAGGAGCCACGGACTTCATCGCTAAGCCGCTCAATTTCCCGCTCTTGGGCTATCGCTTGCAATATATGCTGCGGTCCAGCGACACCACCAAACAACTGTTTGAGAGCGAACGACGACTGCATCGTATCGCGTATTTCGACAACCTGACGGGGTTGCCTAACCGGCAATTTTTCCGTGAACACTTGCAAATGACGATCGCTTTGGCCGAAAGGCTCAATCTTAAACTCGGTCTGATGTATTTGGACATGGATGGCTTGAAGCGGATCAACGATAGTCTAGGACACCACGTCGGCGATCAATTTCTCAAGGAAATCGGCGATAGGCTAAGGCATTCATTGAGAATTACCGATGCCATCGCCTGGAGCGGCAAAACCGATGGCGGCAGCGCCATCGCCAGACTCGGTGGCGACGAATTCACCATCCTGCTGTCCCCCATTACCCGTAACGAAGACGCGGCGTTGGTCGCAGAAAGAATACGACAAATTTTATCTAAGCCTTATATCTTCGACAATCACGAAGTATACGCCAGTGTCAGTATCGGTATCTCAACTTACCCCGACGACAGTACGACGGCGGAAGGTCTGCTCCAAAACGCAGATTTGGCGATGTATCACACCAAACGCACCGGCGGCGACGGTTTCCGTTACTTTTCCAAAACCATGACCGAAATCGCCAATCGCCGATTGACGATGGAAACCTATTTACGAAAGGCTCTGGAACGCGAAGAAATGGAATTGCATTACCAACCGCAATTTGCCGTCCGCAGCGGTGATTGTATCGGAGTGGAAGCACTGTTACGCTGGCATAGCCAAGAATTAGGGCAAATGCCACCTTCCGAATTCATCACCCTAGCGGAAAAAAGCGGACTGATCCTAAGCATAGGAGAGTGGGTGCTAAAAACAGCTGCCAAACAAGCAAAAACTTGGCTTGACAAAGGCTTGCCCGTAGCGCGAATCTCAGTCAACGTATCTACCTTGCAATTTATCAAAAAGGATTTTCCCGCCATCGTGCAGGCCATTCTCCATGAAGTCGGCTTACCGCCGGAAAGGTTAGATCTCGAGTTGACCGAAAGCGCCTTAGAAGCCGATGAGGTAGATATACTGGATATGCTGGTTTCGCTAAAGCAAATGGGTGTCTCTCTGTCGATCGACGATTTTGGAACCGGCTATTCAAGCTTAAGCCGTTTGAAGAAATTCCCCATTTCAACCTTGAAAATCGACAAAAACTTCATTCAAGATATCGAAACGGATTCGGCGAATGCTGCCATTGTCGCCGCTGTGATCGCAATGGGTAAAGGTCTCGACATGAAAACCATTGCCGAAGGTGTTGAAACGGTCCGGCAATTGAACTTCTTAAAGACCCTCGGCTGCGACCAGGTTCAAGGCTTTTTATTGGCTAAACCAATGACTTCCGACCAAGTGGAAAAATTCTTTAGCACTTCCGTCCGCCTCAATTTCAACAGCCAGTAGTATTTACCGCTCGATTTCGAAGAGTTTTACTTTAGACCCGTAGTTAAAACCGTAAGCGGCTATTTCTACCCCGTTGATTTAATGTTGCACTTCAAAGTTGAATCTATGATTAAAGAGATTGATGAATTACGAGTTGGTTTTCGCTTTGTGAAACAACAAAATAATTTCGAATCAATGTGATTAGACCGCAATACCAAAGAATGTACAATTTCCATGCAGTCACCCAAAAAAACCAACCGTTTAGGGCAGCGTAAAGCGGATTACGCCGCGCCCAAGCAAACGTGGCAAACCAAAACCCAATCGCGTTGCACGGCTAATCCGCCCTAAACAAGGCATTTTAGCCGCCGTACGTGGTGATTATAAATAGTCAATAATTTGGTAAAACCACCTAAAGATAGTCTGAGGAAGCATATAAGATGCGTTCTACTTTAGATTATCGAGATTTTATAGATCATTGAATATATTAATTTAATAAACAACAACCGATGAAGCTATCGAGAAGAAAATTATTGTCAGGAGGATTAACTTCGCTATTGACCTTTTTGCTGTATCGGCTCACAAAAAATTTCAACATTGGTAATAAAAACATCCCTGGCGAAATTCTCGGTGCGTCGTCAAATATCGGCCACAAGATCAGATCAAGCAGTTTTCCGCAACCCTCCAAACAGTTAAAAAAAGAGGTTGTCATCATCGGCGGCGGTATTTCAGGGTTGGCTGCGGGTTATCGGCTTGCCAAGGCCGGATTTAACGATTTTGTCGTGCTCGACTTGGAAAAACATGCAGGCGGCAATGCTTGTAGCGGTAAAAATGCCGTTTCTGCTTATCCCTGGGGTGCGCATTATGTGCCGTTGTTAACCGAAGAATCCCGTTGCGTACGCAAGCTATTCGAAGAACTGGGCGTTATCAACAGCTTCGATAAAAACGCATTACCCATATACAACGAATACTTTATCTGCAACGACCCCAACGAGCGTTTATTCCACTTCGGGCGCTGGCAGGACGGGTTGATCCCTACCATCGGCATCAGCAACGACGATAAAAACCAATATCAACGCTTTTTCGGCTTAATCGCCGATTTGAAAGCCCGAAAAGACAAAGACGGACGCAGGCTTTTTGCTATTCCGGTTGATCTCAGCTCGCAAGATGATGAATGGCTTGCCTTGGATAAAATCACGATGGCGAAATGGCTGGACGACCAGCACTTTACTAGCGAGCCGTTGCGTTGGTATATCAATTATTGTTGTCGGGACGATTTCGGCACAACCATCTACGAAACGTCGGCCTGGGCGGGCATCCACTATTTTGCTGCCCGCAACGGACAAGCGGCGAATACGGCTTCCGACAGCGTAATCACGTGGCCTGAAGGCAACGGCTGGTTGGTGGATAAGCTCTCTAAAACTATCCAAACCCAATTAATCACTAATGCATTGTGTTATTCGATTACCGAAAAGGAAACTGGCGTAACGGTGGATTATTTCGATACGATAACGCAAGAATCCATTCGTATCGACGCGAAAGCCGCCATTATTGCTACACCTCGCTTTGTGGCTGCACGCTTGATGAAACCCCAACAATCATCGCTTACCGCCGAAGGGTTTTCATATTCACCGTGGGCGATTGCTAACATCACCTTAAGTAAACTACCGGCAGGCAAAGGCGCTGCGTTAAGTTGGGATAATGTGGTATTCAATAGCGAATTGTTAGGCTATGTCAATGCTACCCACCAAATCACCCAGATGCAACCGACTGCAACCGTGCTGACGTATTACTGGCCGTTAAGCCATCTTGATCCACAACTGGCGCGGGAAGAAGCTTTGAAACGCGACTATGCCGTATGGCAAGCAATCTTTGTAAATGAATTGCTACGCATTCATCCCGAGCTTGATGGGCATATTGAACGTGTTGATATTTGGCTTTGGGGTCATGGCATGATCAGGCCGACGCCCGGCTTTATTTGGGGCAACCAACGACGCGAAGCTTTAACCCAACATCCGCCGATTTTTACAGCGCATTCGGACATGAGCGGCATTTCACTCTTTGAAGAAGCCTATACCCACGGCGTAAGGGCTGCCGAGCAATTAATGAAGCACCTGAATATTCCTTACCAAAGCGAGTTATGAATTCAAGCGATTCTTCCTGGATATTTTCGGCTCGCTTCGATAGCTGTTTTATTCTTGCACCGGCTATTTTGGTTTCACTGTTTGCTGTTTTATTCTCAGACCAAATCAGCCAAATGGAGGAAATGCCATCCTGGTTATGGCTCGTCTTGATTGTAGGTATCGACGCCGGGCATGTTTACAGCACCTTATTCCGAACCTATCTAGTCCGCGATGAGTTACAACATCGGCAAGCTTTATTAACGTTAACCCCAATCGTTGCCTGGATAGCCGGTTGCTTACTGTACAGTATTGAAGATCTGTTGTTTTGGCGTGTACTGGCTTATTTGGCACTGTTTCATTTCATCAGGCAGCAATACGGCTTTATGATGATTTATGGTCGAAATGAGCGAGATTTACCAGATTATTATAAGAAAATCGATAAAGCAGCCATTTACCTTGCCACGCTGTATCCGGTAATTTATTGGCATTGTCACGAACGGGCATTTAACTGGTTTGTAGACGATGATTTTATTCAAATTGATTCAACGCTACTTAGCACCTTAGTAGCCGGACTTTACTTGGTTGTCTTGCTGCTTTATGCGATGAAGGAATTCGTTTTGTGGCAAAAAATGAGCCTCTTTAATCTGCCGCGTAACCTGTTGCTTTTCGGAACAGCCTTATCCTGGTATATCGGCATTGTCGCGTTCAACACCGATTTGATTTTTACCGCCACCAACGTCATCGCCCACGGCATTCCCTACTACGGCCTAATCTGGGTTTATGGATACAAACAAGCTCGCATGACAAGTACAGCTTATCTCAAACCCTGGATTGGCAGACTGTTCAACGTTAAAGCCATTTTCGGCTATTTCGGCTTACTGTTTGCTTTAGCCTTTTTTGAGGAAAGCCTTTGGGATAACTTGGTATGGAGGGAGCATCAGCCATTTTTCGGCTTTTTCTCACATTTACCGGCTATCGATTCATCGCAAACGCTGGCATGGTTAGTACCGTTACTCGCCCTCCCCCAAACCACGCATTATCTTTTGGATGCCTTTATCTGGCGTTTACATCGAAAAGATACGGAATGGAAAGCAATTTTGTTTTACAACGTTGAGCGTCGATCCTAATTAAGCAACCCGTTTAAAAGTTCAATTCTCTCAAGTCATCGACAATCTCAATCGATTCGCCGAACTATTTATCTTTGTTTAAAATGTGTTGTTTTAAACTTTCACAGCGTTTAATTTAGTTATAGTCTCAGCATTTATCCGAATTGTTTTGCGTTACTACCGTAGGTTCGGAAAAGGATAATATCTTTATTTCAAAGAGGTTTCATTGGCGCAACGTAAACAAATAATACGAATTCGTGGTATGCACTGCGAAGGGTGCGAATCGGTCATCCAAAATGCCGTCGGCTTATTGCCCGGCGTTATTGAAATTGATGCCGACTTTGTTGGAGATGTCGCAAACGTTGTCTATGACGACTCTTTGACTGACCTTAATAAGATCGTTGAAAGCATCGTAAATGCCGGTTATGAGACCGATCTTCACTCTGTATTTAATGCGGTTGACCCGATCGCATCCGAATCGAACAAACTAACGGTTACTAAAGGCGCATTTCATTTTTTAAAAAAAATTACCGCTGTCACCGTTGCATTGTTAGGCATTGCCCTAATTTTATGGCTGGATACTTGGTTTATGAACCACGCCGACATGCCGAAACTCGGGCGCGATATTAGTTACGGATTACTGTTTCTGATCGGTATTCTTACCAGCTTTCATTGTGTCGGCATGTGCGGCCCGCTTATCCTGGGATATACGGCAAAAAACGCAACAAGCGGGCATCGGTCCCATCTACCGCACTTGCTTTACGGTATCGGCAAGACAATTTCATATACCCTTATCGGTGCGCTATTCGGCGCATTCGGGGCCATCGTTGCCTTTACTCCTTTCACTCAGGGCGCGGTGGGCATTGCTGCGGGCGGTTTTTTAATTTTATACGGATTGCATATGTTGGAAGTCTTTTCAGTACTTCGGCATTTTCAACTTAAAACGCCTATGTTTTGGAAACGTATGATTGGAAAGGAATACCGTAAGCACAGCAACCCTTTCATTATTGGCTTGTTGAACGGCTTAATGATTATTTGCGGTCCCTTACAGGCCATGTATATCATGGCGGCGGGTACCGGCGACTGGCTGGACGGGGCAAGTATTCTTTTCTTTTTCGGACTGGGGACGTTACCGTTGTTGATGGGTTTCGGTATGTTAACCAGCATGCTGTCGACTAATTTAACGCCAAAATTACTTAAGGCCTCGGGTTATATAGTCATGGCGCTTGGAGCCATCATGATGAACCGCGGCTTGACCGTAACTGGGACCGGAGCCGATTTCAACACGATAGTTGCGAGAGCATCTCAGCAGTTATCCCCGCATACGGCAGCACCTGTTTCCAACCCGCATCTGCAAGTCATTAACATGGATGTTTTAAGAAGCGGATTTTCTCCGAATAAGTTCACATTGCGCAAAGGTATTCCTGTGCACTGGGTCATTAACGGTAAAGAACTTAACGAATGCAACAAAGCGATTGTAGTTCCGCAATACAATCTGAAATTCGAATTGCATTCCGGCGAGCAAACGATCAAATTCACTCCGGCGGAAACAGGCGTTGTGCCTTGGAGTTGCTGGATGGGAATGATCCCTGGAACTTTCGTTGTCGTAAATGACGATTCTCAAAAGGTAAACTTCGACAAGAATAATTCCCAATCGAGTGCAGTGGAAATCCCAAAGTCTGCACATGAAGATGAACAATGGCTTTATGAAATTAATGAAAAATTACAACAATTGCTAAACGGATTGATTTCCCATTAAGTTCGCTCTAAATAAGTCCTTCAACAGGTTGTTAAACCTATTGCTTGAAAAGATTTAGCCGACAGCGGGAGTTATTTCCCTTTATCGTCAATCGCGTATGATTTTAAATAGTCTGTAATGTCTCACGATTTAATAGCCATAAATTCTGCCCCTGAAGTCTTAACTCCCATTCGCCTTGATTCCGCCTAAAGTCGGCAGGTGTGCTTTAAGGCTTTCCTGAGCGAAGCCGATGGACTCAATTCGAACGACTCAGCCTTTAACAGACAGTATCGATAATCCGCCAGCTTCTCTAGCTCGCAACGATTCATTATTCATTTTTAAAATTACATTTTACTTGATGTAGATCAATGATGCTTTCAAGCAACTTGATACACTTTTTTCATTAAACAAAGATTATTAATTGAATAATCCCTTTATGCGAATATTGTCGGTTTTTCTTATGCATTTGCTACATATCAATATTTTATCTGAGCAGCCCTATCTTAGTTCTATTAATTAAAGAAAACATGTAATGCGATATTCATCTTTAGTCTTCATGACTTTGTTGTCCGGAATTGTATTGTTGGGCTTGTTAATGCTCCATGCTTTTACCAGCAGCCAAGGACAGGAAGCCAATTTGCTGCACAAGGCAGCGCTGGTTAAACAACTCCGGTTAACTGATTTATGCCTCTTTACCGAAGCCCGTTACACACGACATTTGTCACAGGCTGACCTGAATACCGCCTTTCAGGATCATCCGTTATCAATGGAACATTTCCCTTCCGGTTCATTCACTCAACCTAACCTGCCAGGGATAACCCGATGAACGTCTGGATCGAAAAACAACGCTATATTATCGATTTCACGATTTCTTCGTTAATGCGGAGAAAGGTAAAAAATATCGGGTTGCTAGTGCTTTACACCTTGATTGTTTTTATCCTGGCGTCAACCATGTTTTTTACTTATGCGATCAAACGGGAAGCAGCTTTTATCCTGGAAGGGTCGCCCGAAATCGTAGTGCAAAACTTGGTTGCCGGACGGCATGACCTATTGCCTGTCAGTTATTTGGAAGAAATAAAATCTATCCGCGGCGTTGCTAATGTCGAAAGCCGTTTGTGGGGCTATTTTTACGACAGTCTGGTCGGCGCCAATTACACGCTGATGACACCACCACAAAACCAAGACAGCCACAAGAACCAGGGCAAAACCACCGTGGTTGAAAATGACAATGGCGATCCGCATGCAAACCACGAGGCGCATGCGCTTTTTGAATACGAAGGTGCCCTATTGGAATCCGGCACTTTGATCATTGGCAATGGAGTTGCCAGAATGCGCGGTATCGGCAAGGATGATTACATGCCATTTATGGCTGCCGATGGACAAATTATGAACATGAAAATAGTCGGCAAGCTGTCTTCTGTTTCAGAACTGGTCTCATCAGACCTTATCCTGATGTCTGAGGCCGATCTCAGAAAACTGTTTGGGATTAGTCCCGATAAGGTGACTGATGCGATTGTGACGGTGAGAAATCCAAGTGAAATCCAGACTGTCGCCGGGAAAATAAAAAAGCGTATCCATTCAGCCAGGCCAATTATCCGCGATGAAATATTACGCACCTACAGTTCCATCTTTAACTGGCGCGGCGGCATGATGATTGTTATTTTTTCAGCTGCCGTGCTGGCGTTCGTCATTTTCGCCTGGGATAAGGCATCTGGACTCAGCGCAGGCGAGCGCCAGGAAATCGGTATCCTTAAAGCGGTCGGATGGGAAACCGGCGACGTCATCCAAATGAAATTTTGGGAAGGTGCCATCGTGTCGTTAAGTGCATTTTTAGGTGGTGTTATCCTGGCTTATATCCATGTGTTTTTTACCGGCTCGGCAATATTCGAGCCCGCCTTGGAAGGCTGGTCCAACCTTTATCCTAATTTTACGCTGACACCGTTTATTAATGCGGAACAATTGACCACCTTATTCTTCCTGACGGTTATCCCCTACACCGTGGCGACTATCGTGCCGACCTGGCGGGCGGCGACGATCGACCCGGATAGCGCTATGCGCCATACCGGAGGTTAACCATGATCGAATTGATGAATGTCAGGAAAGTATTCAATGCAGGGAAACCGAGCGAATTCTCGGCGGTCAATGGGGTCAGCCTGCATATCCCGGAAAACAAGGTCACAGTCCTCAAGGGCCCCAGCGGTTCCGGCAAGACCACCCTGCTCAGTATCGTCGGCTGCATGAGCCGTCCTTCCGCCGGGCGGGTGAAACTCAAAGAGCGAGAAATCACCAGTTTACCGGAACGGTTTTTAACCGATATCCGCCGTTCAACATTCGGTTTTATTTTTCAGCAACCGAATTTAATCAAAGGTATTACCGTGTTGGAAAATGTGATGCTACCAGCGTATCCGCTCGGTGAAAAGCGGTCGCATTTGAAAGCGCGCGCCCACCGCGGTTTGTCGGAATTAAGCTTAACCGGCAAGGCAGCATCGAAAGTCGAATGGCTTTCCGGTGGCGAAGCGCAGCGGGTTTCTATTGTGCGGGCATTAATTAACAATCCGAGCATTATCATTGCCGATGAACCGACCGCCCACTTGGACACCAAGCTGTCGTACCGTTTTATGGAGATTGTCGAAAAATTCAAGGCTGAAGGTAAAACGGTGATCATCACCAGCCATGATCCTTTGGTTTACGAATCGAAAATGATCGATAAGGTGGTCAACCTGCGCGATGGCAAAATCGAGGAGAACCCGACGTGATCCTGCACCCCACCGTCATCGCCAATCTGCTGGCAGCCTATACGTCGAGTTTGATGCTGGTATATGCCGCTTATTACGGCCTGCAAATCCTGAGGCATTGGAACATTGAAAGCGGTTCGGAATTGCAACTGATTCTGGAACGCAAGACCTACTTGGTATCGACGGTACTGAGTTATGTGTTCGGCTTGCAATTGCTGTCCCTATTTTTATTTGTGTTTACCGCCGATAGTCTCAGGACGCTATTCGTTGGCGCCATGTGCGCCGCAGGGACGTTGAATGTCAATGCTTTCGGCTATCCCACGCTCGTCCTTAAAGTTGTTAACTTTGTGACTTCAGGCTTATGGCTAGTGTTAAACCATGCCGACAATCAGGGCTACGATTACCCGCTAATTAAAAAGAAGTATCTTTTGCTGATTGTCATCACGCCCTTTATCGTCCTGGAAACGCTGCTGGAAACGGCTTACTTTTTAGGCATGGAGCCGGATGTCATTACCTCGTGCTGCGGTAGCCTGTTCAGCGGCGAAAAAAAGGCTGGTTTGGGTTCCGAGCTTGCCTCGTTACCCGCCATCCCGACGTTATGGGCATTCTATCTCACTGTGATCATTACGTTGATCAGCGGCTTGGTTTTCTACTTCAAAAACCGGGGCGGCTATGTCTATGCCTTGCTTAGTTTTGCCTTATTCATCATCGCATTGATTGCCATCGTCTCGGTCATTTCCATTTATATCTACGAACTACCAACGCATCACTGCCCGTTCTGCATCATCATGGAGGATTACAGTTACATCGGTTATTTGCTTTATGTGTTGTTGTTTGGCGGCGTCGTCGCCGGTTCGGGCATCGGCATCATTTTGCCTTTTCGAAAGATTGAAAGCCTCAAACACGCTTTAGGTGGCTTTATCAACAAACTGGCGCTGACGTCAGTCCTGATGTACGGCGCATTTACTGTAATCGTCACATACCGGATTATTTTTTCAAACCTGATTATGTAACTCATGACCACAAGAATTTTCCCATTAATAGGTCGATTAACGTTGATATTATTTTTAGCTTCTTACCTAACAACAGGGTTAGCTGAAGAACAAACCGTTGAGATCAAAAAAACCGACCGCTGCCCGGTATGCGGCATGTTTGTGTACAAATATCCGAAATGGGTGGCGCAAATCTATTTTCAGGACGGCAGTTCGTATTTTTATGATGGCGCCAAGGATATGTTCAAACACATTTTCGATACCGGCAAATACACGCCAGGTAAAACCAGCGACAACATCAAAGCGATTTTTGTGACCGATTATTACGAAGTCGAGTTGATAGAAGCAAAGAGTGCTTTTTATGTAGTCGGTTCGGACGTATTGGGGCCGATGGGACATGAGCTGTTGCCTTTCAAAGACCAGGAATCTGCGCAGGAATTCCTGGAAGACCATAAAGGCAAATCGATTCTCCAATTTCCAGATATTACACCAACGTTATTAGAAACATTGGATCGGAAGCAATGATAATCCATTACAAACCCGTATTTTTTTCGTTGCTGTTATTAATCTTAGTTTCATTAGCTGGATGTGAGAGAAAACACTGGGGTCTGGAAATCGGCGATCCCATGCCGTCAATCGCTCTGACTGGAATAAACGGTAAACCAGTTAAACTGCCCGATGACTTCAAAGGGAAAACACTCCTGCTTAGATTTTGGTCTATGGACTGCCACTTCTGCGACAAAGGCGTTTTATTAGCCTTCGAGATTTCTTATCAAAAATTTAAAGCTCAGGGTTTCGTACCCATCGCAATCAACGAAAGCCATCTTGGAGTAAGTGATAATCGTCTGAAACAGTTCGCCAGCCTAACCTACCCTTTCTTGTACGACCCAGAAAATACCGCCGCCAGACGTTTTGGAGTTGTCGCTTTACCGGTCACCTACGTTTTTGATGAAGAGGGCATTCTGAGCCAAAAACTATCGGGTGAAGCCAGCATAGAAGAATTTGAAAAATTATTTACCACAGTAATAAACAAAGGAGCATTTTATGACAGTCAAAATTAACATCGGGTTTGTATTCGTGTTATTTCAATTGCTATTGTTATCGATCCCGGCGGCGGCCAAAGATCCGCATGTGCAAGATCGCCCGAGCTGCCGGGTATGCGGTATGTGGATAGACGAATACAAACGTACCGCCGCCGAACTGGTTTACAAGGACGGCCACAAGGAATCGACTTGCGGTGTCGCCTGTATGCTACGCGAAGTGGAAGATGCTGGTGGCCTGGATGCTTTCGAATCGGTCAAGGTGCACGACTGGGTGACCGGCGAACTGGTCGATGCCGAAACCGCGACTTACGTCATGGGCAGTCGGGTTATTCCCGACATGGTGCCGAATTACATCGCCTTCGCCAAACGCGAGGAAGCGGAGGCCTTTGCCGCGAAAGAAGGCGGCGACATCATCGATTTCAATATCGCCTTTCAAGACATCTCCCCCGTGGGTACCACAGCGCCATTCAGAATAAGGACGGCAGTCACGCCGGGGGCTGGCAATTTTAGCGTCGGCATGGTTTACGGCTATACGCAAAAAGACAACCTCAAGATCGGTTCTAACAGTACCGCCCCCGATCAGTTCATTGGTAAGAACAAAGCGCAACCGCGTGCGCCTTCGCAGTTTGAAGGCCATCAACAGGCTTTGATCGCCAACTACTCTCCGACTGACGATCTTGCATTATTCGTCAATGTTCCTTGGATTGAAAGAAGAACGCATACCTTAAGCCAAAGCCCGGCTGGAATTTCAGATAGTCCAGCGTCTGAAAACGGCATCGGCGATATTAGCCTGGAAGGCCGTTATAATCTCTGGCGAAGCACCCGCTGGGATAAATTCGCCACAGTGCTCCTAGGAACTAGTTTGCCAACCGGTCAATTCAGTGCAACCCGGACACTTAACGCACAAGGCCAAAATCTAATTGCAACCGGCCCTGCCCTACAACTGGGTAAAGATACCGCAACCTTTACCGGCGGTTTACTGTATTCGCAACGCTGGAAAGATATTTGGTTACATGCATCGGTGCTTTATAACGTGAACCCTGAAAACGACGATCAATTTGCCTTCGGCGATGTCCTTACCGGCGGCCTGGCGTTGCACTATACGCCGAATTACGACCTTATGTTCGGTATTGAAATCGATTCCAGTTACACTTGGAAAAACGAAGACCAAGATTTTAAAATCGGCAACAGCGGCGGCACTGTGACTAATCTTGCGTTCGTCAGCGATTGGCGTTTTATGAATGCCTTCGGCGGCAACTTTAAATTGCGTAGTTCAGTCGGCTTACCGATTTATGAGGATTTAAATTATGTTAATTCGGTTAATCCCTTGGGGAAACCGTTCCAACAAGTGCAGCTAGGCGATGGTTTTTTTGCAAATTTGGCGATCCAATGGACTTTTCGCGATGCGCCGGATCGATACCAGCATTGATAGGTTTCAAGTTGAACCGGTACGTTTGCTTACCTAGCAGACGTACCGGTTTTCGTGTGAAGTGTCGACTAAACCCCCCTCCCCCCCCCCTCCCCCCGCCCGGGGGGGGGGTTCCTAAACAGGCCGGGGGGGGCCCCCGGGCGGGGCCGGGGGCGGCCCCCACACCCTCAGTTCCCACCTTAAAGGGCCGGATTAATAAGGTTTTTTGAAGGTGTCCGCATTCAATATGGCGTTGTCATGAAATTTTCAACACGCGAAGCTTCGATTCTGAAATCGCTTTATTGCGGACGAATTTTTCCGTTTGTCTTTATGGCTGTTTTTTTAACATTAATGGTCGTTAATCTATGCAGTGCACAGAATAATGTATTAAACCGTGCATTAATTCAGGAAACTAATGCAATCAATACACAGCCTGTCGATATTGAAGTTTTTGTTCGCACCGGTTGCCCGCATTGTGAAAAGGCTGAAGCATTCCTGGAACATCTCAAACTGGAAAACCCTAACCTGAATATTTTGATTCACGATCTGGCTTCAGAACCCACTCAATTAGAGAAATTGCAGCAGTTTGCAGAACAACAGGGTGAAACAAGTTTAAGGGTTCCTGCCTTTCGAATCGGCAATCAACTAATCATTGGCTATTCGGATGAAAAAACTACCGGCCCATTGATTCGAAATGCTTTAACTACGCAAAGGTCTTCAAATCCACACTCAAATTTGAAAAGTTGCGAGGCCAACCAAAAGACAACTTGCAAAACCGGCACGACATATACATCTGAAAATCCCCAAGTCTTTCAACTGGATTTGATGGGCTACACAGTCACATTGAATCAGGTCGGTTTACCCTTATTTACAGTGATTATGGGATTACTGGACGGCTTTAACCCTTGTTCATTATGGGTGTTGCTGTTAATGATTTCGCTGCTGGCGCCAATGAAGGACAGGTTTCGAATGTTTGCTATCGCGGGTTCGTTTATTCTGGTTGAAGGTATCGCGTATTTTATATTCATGACGGCCTGGCTTAATCTCTTCTTGTTTATCGGCCTTTCAAGGATTTCAGAAATTATCATTGCGTCCATTGCGCTCCTAGCCGGTGCTATCAATCTGAAAGATTTCTGTTTTTTCGGACGCGGCGTTTCATTATCGATTCCGGAGTCGGCTAAACCTGGAATTTATGCAAAAATGCGAAGCGTCCTTTCCGCCCAAAATCTGGCTGCCGCGATGATTGGGGCCGTTACGCTTGCCGTTTTAGTTCAGTTTGTCGAATTAATGTGTACATCCGGCTTTCCTGCACTTTTCACCCGAATTCTGACACTGAAAAATCTCGATAAGGTGAACTACTATGGCTATTTGCTACTATACAACGCTGCCTATATGTTTGACGACTTTATCATTTTAACGCTTGGTATCATCACCCTCAGTCAAAAACGGTTGCAAGAAAGCGAGGGAAGATGGTTGAAATTAATCAGCGGTTTGGTAATGGTAGGTCTTGGTATTTATTTGCTATTAATTCCCACTTAAACCTGCAATTGAGCGCCTATAGTCAATAAACATTATTGTAATTTATGCGTAAAACTCGACCATCACAGCAGCTCCCCCCATTGGACTTTCTTCAATGGTTAGCCGACCTTGATAAGCTTCAACGATTTCAACAACGACACTAAGCCCTATTCCGTGCCCCGGCGCCGTTTCATCGATACGTCCACCGCGCTGTAAGATATGCTGCCTATTGTCGGGACTGATTCCCGGACCGTCGTCCAACACACTAACGGTCAGCCGATGCCCGTCTTTATGGCCTTGGATTTCCACTCGCTGATCACACCATTTGAAAGCGTTGTCTAGTAAGTTGCCTATGACTTCGATAAGATCGGCTTCGTCGCATCTTAATTGAAGATCGGCAGGAATATGGTTGGAAACGTTAACATTCTTGTTACGATAAACTTTCGAGAGCGAAGCGCAAATTCTTTCCGCGATTGAAAGAACGCCAACCGGCGGCAAAGTCGATGTATCGTTTGCGGCTCCGGCGCGTTGCAGTTGCCGCTCGACAATACGTATCATGCGAAGGCTCTGCTCCTGCACGGTTTCGGTAAGCGTCTCGGGCTGATCGACACCGCCGAGCAACACGGCTAACGGCGTTTTCAAACTATGCGACAGATCGGCCAAGGCATTGCGATATCGCGTCTGGCGGGCGCGCTCCTGGACTAGCAGGTTGTTTATTTTGTCGGTCAAAAGCTTTATTTCTCTGGGATAAAGACCGTCGATATGTTTGCTTTCACCCGACTCGATAGCCGTTAATTCCTGGCTAACCTTCCGTAACGGTTTTAATCCCCAACGCAGTACCAAAATCTGCGTGGCTAACAACACGACCAAAGCACTTGCTAAAACCGCCCCATAATCGATGACGGTATTGGTCGATTTGCTTGTACAACGGCAGCATTTCCGTCATCAAATGAAAGTTGTACGAATAGATGCCTGTTTTAAGCGTCCGTTGAAAGCCGAATCCCAGCAAATAATAATGATTGTCATCTTCCATGATTAATTCCGACCATTTTTTTTCGCCGACTTTTAACGCAAACGGCTTGGGTATTTGCCGGTTAGTCAAAGACGGAGAACGCCATAAAAGCCGATCGCTTCCGTTTACGGCAACAAAAGCATAGAGACCTGAGTCCGGCAACGCCAATTGCGGATAAGGCAAATCGGTCGGTAGCGGCATAATAAGCTGATCGTTTTCGTCGAGTTCCGAGGTCGTCAATAATTGATAGACCTGTCCTAACATCCGTTCTTTCAATGCCAGCCGAGCGCTCTCGCTGAAGGCATTATCGATAACAACACCTAAGACCGACAAAAAAATGACGAGGACTAGAATAGAGGTGACATTTAATCTGAGATAAAGAGAATTCAGCACTTATTGCAATCGATAGCCGCGGCTTCTGACCGTTTCGATAGGATTCCGAATACCTTCGGGATCGAGTTTGCGTCGTAAACGACCTAATAACACGGTCAACACATTACTTTCCGGATCGTGATCGTGGGGATAGAGGTAATTACGAAGCTCATCCTTGGAAACGACTTTGCCGTAACGTTGCGCTAAATACTCCAGCATCCGGTATTCAAAAGTGGTTAATTCAATCGCTTGTCCATCGAGCGTCGCTATTTGAGATTCAATGTTCAGAACCAAAGATCCGCATTCCAATAAGGATTGCGGTGCACCGACAACCCGCCGAATCAGTGCTTTGACACGCGCGGAAAGTTCTTCCATTTGGAACGGCTTGGCTAAATAGTCGTCGGCACCCGCTTCAAGCCCTTCCACCCGTTCTTCCCAACGTCCGCGCGCGGTAAGCACCAGAACAGGCAGTTGGCTGCCTTGTTTACGTAATTGTTTTATGATGTCGAGTCCCGTCATGCTCGGTAATCCGAGGTCGACAATCGCTAAATCGACTGGGTATTCGGTCGCAAAATACAGGCCTTCTTTGCCGTCGCCGGTTTCGTCTATTTGATAGCCTTGCTTTTCAAGATGACGGCGAATTTGAGATCGGATATTGATTTCGTCCTCGATAATCAAAATACGCATAGCCGTTTAATCAGTTCCTGGAAAGTTAATTATTCGTGTAACGCCGCAATCGTAAGAGGTATTAATCGTATCATCTTACCTCAGTTTTACGGTTTTAAGAGCGATCTCTTCAAAGTGGCTTTTATTAATGAATGTCATTCTATGATGATAGTGCTTAGTGCGCTACGTGTGCGCTTTAAGTTTAAACATTAAAGCCCTAATCAACAGAATGTGGTGCGATCTCGCTTAACAAAACAATAACCAATCGATTCCGCCCGAAACAAGTCTTTCAATTAGCCTTATCAGGCGTAACCAAAAACTCGACGAGGCGGAATCTATTAGCTGATAAAAAAGCTCGGCAACAGACCTATGCTTCTTTAAAAATTAGCATCTTGGATAATTAGGTTAGTGCTGCCGTCGCGAATTTCGACGCGTGTACCACCGGTTACCGTATTAACACCGGTTACGGTGAACTCACTAAATCCGTTACCGTTTAAATCCGGTGATTGCGTAATACTTTTTGGTTTTAAAGTAGGATTTAAAACGTTAAAGTTCTTAAGAAGCGCGCCGCTCAAACTGTCTCGAATGTGGACTTTAGAAAAACCGGTGGCTGTTTCGTTGTAAAGAACAGCGACTTCTTGTGCACCATTGCCGTTAAGGTCTGAAATCGCAGCGATGCCCAGCGGAGCTGAGTCGTTTAAAGCAAATCCGATAAGTTTAAGCGCCGTGTTTGTGGCGCCGTCTCTAATAATTACGAAATGCCGTCCGGTTTTATAATCGACATATAATCCGGCAATATCGGTGCTTCCATTTGCATTATAATCGCCAATCGCTGCCGCACTGATGTAATTGTTAAAACTCCATTCGCAGATAAGACCGTTAACCCCGGTAGATGAAACGGGGCTGTCATACCACAACCAGCTGGCTGAAGCACTACCGCCGCGCACGGTCAGGTAATTTTCTCCCGCGCCGTTACTGGGCTGGGTGCTATCGAAATTTACATAGCTCCAAGACTCCCCCGTAATCCATTTCCAGAAGCCTTCTTGTGCGGCATCGCTGGCGCCAAGATAATAGTAATTGAATGAAGAGACGGGAGTAAGCAAGTTTTGTCCGATAAATACGGTTTCTTGATCCGATGTGACAGTGGCTAAATGCCCGCTTAAGCTTTCGCAGTAGGCTTTCGACTCATCGTAAGTAAATGTTCGTTCAAAACGTTGATAATAATGTCCGTTCGTCGTCCACAGCAGCTTATTGGAATCTGCGAACGCACCGCTACTCAACGCCAGTGCGACAATACCTATCGCTACGGAATGGAGATTATTTTTAGTTGTTTTTAAGTACATGGTGTTAAACCTCTAAGTTCCATTAAAAAATTAACAAAAAATTCGATCTTTTAAAGTTTGGATTGCTATTAAAATGTAGTTCTCACCGCAACGAATCGAAAACTGCGTAAAAGAGGGACACAATATTAAGAATCATAGAACAGCTCCTGTCTGACTTTGTTGTAAGACATCGCCAATCCTCGGAAGCCGCTTAATATTCTGTATTTCGACTTAGGTTTATGATAAATCGACGATAATATTCCCCATCGTTCGGCTATAAATCCATTCTATTTGAGCGTTTAGCCGGTGCGAAGCCTTAATCCAGCCGCGCTTAAAATACTAACGTTATTTTTCTACTTTTCGCCGGGACAAGGCGCAAATCCACAGCCCGGCGCGATGCGTCCGACATAGGTTATGCCGTCCGGACACATTTTGACTTCTTGCGTGCAAAAAACGATTTGATCTTCGTCGGTACATGCCGCAACCGGTCTAACAGAATAAGCGGTGGTATTACGATTGGGTTTTATCGAATTGAGTTGTTTCACAAAAGAACCGAACGGTTTTGCGCCTGGTGCGGCTTGCGCGCAAGCCGAAAATCCACCTTCAATGCCGTAACCTTTCACGATGAATTTATCCACCGTCCCGGTTGCAACGGCATGTCCGACGACTTGTCTTACGGTTTCGAATGCAGCGGCATCGACTGCCGGTCCGATACCGCCGATATCGATCTCGACGGCCCGATTGCCTGCATTAGCGTTTGAAATGCCAAGCAACATTAAAGTTACGGCAAAGCTTAATTTCATCTTGATCATACTTTTTCCTATGTGAGATTGAGAATTGTCACTGTTACTGCATTTACTGCTTTGGTTAAAAGGTAGTGGTTTAAACCTGCGCCTTGTTGTAGGCCGGTCTGATAAATCTTACCCTCAAGGGCATAATAGGTTCGTCACTCCAAAAAACAGACGAATCACCGGAATGAAGCCAGCAAGTTCATCAAAAAGCAAAGTTTTAACCCACTACCGGTTAAAGGAAACGATGACCTAGTCCTTCGATACGCGATAAGCCGTTTTGTTAAGTTTTGAAAGACTCTGCAGCAATTGACTTATCAAAAGTCAGCTCTAATTAACAATAAAGACCGCGACGATCAACTCATCATTTTCCTTTAATTATTCAAAAGCATATCAAAGGAATGGTGAACGAATTGTTAACGAAAAATTGCACTCGCAGAGAGTCTTTTTGTCCGGTATGATGGTTTAATAAACTTAATTTTTAGGACTACATCATGAGATTAATTCGCTGTTTTTCCCATGTAAGACAGGGATTTATAACACACACCCAGATTTTGAAAGCGCTTTCGATTTTCTTAATATCGCTGAGTTTTTACGCCCATCAAGCGGACGCGTATCAACTCGAATTGGAGATCTTCGAGAGTAAAGGTGGAAAAATCAGCAGTGTCGAAAACAACTTCGGTTGTATGGAACATTGCAAAATCCAAACGTTTTCTAAAAGAATCATTAGCCTTCTTGCTTTAGCCGACGATGGATACCGTTTTGACGGATGGGAAGGCGCATGCGACAACAGTTTGGGTCCTCTCTGCACTTTAAAACTGAATGAGAACGGGAAAGTTAGCGCTAAATTTGTTAAATCGGAACAAGCTACCCCGCCGGTCCAAGCCATATTGCTTCTACACGATATTAACGAGAAGCACACGGTCTGGAATGAATTCGTCAAGCAACGCTTTAATAACCGTTGTCCTGTTGTCTATGGCGGCTTTGTGCTGGATAAAGATTCTTTCGATACATCTAATCGTACCGCCTGTTACCGGATCGCATTCGGTTACTACGGGCTTATTCGCGACAGCTTGGTAGATAAAGATTACTTAGCTAACAGTCGACCGCATTATTCGAAAACCCATCTCGGTTTTGAAATTCGGGCGGCTGTACTCGGCTTATTAAACCGGCATCCGAATCTCAACTTAACGCTAATCGGCAACGGACATGCCGCGATACCGGCGCTGTCTTATTTACAAACAACGACTGAGGACCGTAAAAATATAAACGGATTATTATCGCTGAGTTCCGAAGGCAGGATTACGGACAAGAACATATTCTCGGCAATGCGTGCCGACAGTGAATTTAAAGAGTTCCCTTTAGTTAGGATTGCAGCACATCCGGCGCAAAGCAGAAAGATCAATGCCGCTCTTGACACGCTTGTCAATGCGAAATGGCCCTTAAATTGATAAACCGTCTTTGCATTATCCTACTTTACACCATAGCGCTTGCATCATTACCGCGAGACAGCGAAACGCGGCATTTAGATTTGCTATTTTCGCCCCAAGAAAAAATCAATATAGCAACGGTTAATTCAACGGCAAAACAGCGTGTTTTAGCTATGAGTTCGAGTAATCGGCAGCTCCAAACTATTAGCCGCGATGCAGATAGAACAAGTGTCGATAAAATCCCGCCGATTTTCGAACCGATGGTAAAAAACGAAACGGCAACATTTCCGATCGGACCTAAAATCCCATTGAAAAACCAAAATGTTGCGCAATTGTGGGAATCTTGGAAAACACTTTTAAAACAGGGCGAATTGCAGCAAATACCGATTGTAAACGCATTATTAGCTGGACGCATACGCAAAAACTCGAATCCATCGGTCTATCAAGACATTCAAACCTTGTTGCAAGACGCCGATTATCCCTTCGAAAATAAAGCCTTATTGCTCGACTTATTAACCGAAATCGCAACACCCGAAGCATTAAACGAATTGCTTAAATTAACCGGGCTCGACCCCGAATCGCCGTTATACGCCTTCATTTTACAAGCTATCTCTCGCATCGGCGATAATCGGTGGGACGGACGCTTTCATGAAGAGCTTTCTCCAACGTTGGAAGCTGCTTGGTCGAATCCGGAGATTACGGACGAATCGCTTCTCAGCGCTATCGGTACGGCAATCGCTGAAGTCGGTGCGCCTAACGGTATCGAGCAACTCTTGCAATCGATTTCCGCCACAGGTTTGTCTTCGGCGAATATCCAATACGCCCGTTCCAGACAGCCGATTGCTTATAGCCTGTCCGGTAAAATTCACAATCCGAAAGCCACCAAAAGTTTGAGCGGTTGCATCGATAAAGCAACACCCAATACGCCTGCCGCGGAATTTTGTATCAACGCCTTGGGCGGTGTCGATAATCCTATGGCAACGGAAGTGCTGCTTGAGCATGCCGAAAATGCGGCGGACGGTGATGTTCGTGAAATTACTAATGCTTTAGATAAAGTACAAAGCGACGAGGCGCTAAAGTTAATCGCAGAAGCACCTAAAAGAAAATTCCAAAGTCCGAAGGTTGAAGAAGCAATTAGCACCATTGCCTCCGAAATAACGGCAAGCACTGTTTTATCTCCCGCCATCTCGGAACAACCGCTAGTCATTCAGCCTCTTCAAAATCAATAAGAAATTGAAAATAAAGCTATTTAAAAACACCAATTGAACCATTAACAATGGGCTATCGATTATTAAAGACTTAACTAACGATAATCTTTAAAATTGATCTCGAATCGAGTATTCAAATAAAATGTGCATGTTTAAAATCCAGTTATAACTATCTCTAACAACATGACGATACTAAAACAAATAAAAGAGTCGCCCAAACTGCAGGAATTTAAAACCTTACATCCAACAGGGAATGTTTTGGTTATCATTTTTTCTATTATCATGATATGGCGCGGCTTATGGGGATTGTTGGATATTTATTTTTTCCCAGGTTCGCCGGCTTTCAGCCATCTAGCCTGTTTTCTGATCGGCGCGATTGTTCTCTATCTGGATGACTTTAGAATCGATAACTTAAAACGGTAATCGTATCGATCTGGTATTAGCCGATTGATACTGTTTTACTATTGATCCGGTCTTTAAATGTTTGAACGTTAAAGGCCGGAACAATAAGAACCGGTTTTAGTGAAAAGAATAACGATTATTTTTTGATAATAACCGGACTATTCGGAAGTTCGTTACGATTTTCCGAACGCGCCGGAAAATGCGTTGTTAATAAATCGGTAATCGCGTCGATACCCGACAAAGCCCCTTTTTTAAAGTCGCCTTTACGGAACTCCGTTTGCATGATGCCGGCAATTCTGTCCCACTCCGATTGATCGACCCGGCGATTAATTCCCCGGTCGGCAAGAATATGAACTTCCCGGTCGGCAAGCAGGATATATATCAAAACGCCGCTATTTTCTTCCGTATCCCAAACCCGCAGATTTGAAAATATCTCCGTCGCGCGATGTCGACCGCTCATCCCGCGCCACACCCAGCCCGGCGATAAAGCATTTTCGATAGCAAAACGCAGCTCACCGCGGTGACTCGATTCCGATTGCTTTACGGCATTTTCGATGTCTTTCACTATGTGAGATGGAAACGATAACCGCCAGGACCACGGCGGCATGAAAGCATGTTTAAGCCAACGCGACAGTTTTACCATGATCCTGATGCGCCTCCCCCGTCGAATGTTCCGCCACCGCCGCTCCAAGAGCTGCTGCTTCCGCCGCCGCCCCAGCGACCGCCGCCTCCGTAATAACCGCCACCGCCGTTAGACCAACCGCCTCCACCGCCGGAAAAGCGAGAACTGATTAGGAAAAAAACAATAAGACCGATCAATATTGCACCGATTCCAAAACCTAGTACCCAATAAGCGATAAGTCCGCTCCCTACACCCGCTATTAAGCCTCCGGCTACTCGTCCGAAAGTCGACGAGAGCAGAGATCCGGCAAATAAACCGCCAAAGAGTAGAAAGATAAATCCGTTTTCATTATTTTGCGTAGGCTTTTGTTTTGGTGCGGGCAGCGGCTCGCTATCAACCAAACTTATGATTTTATCTATTCCCGCATTGATGCCGCCGGCAAAATCTCCTTTTTGAAAATATGGCGTAATGATTTCCGCTATGATGCGTTTAGCAACAGCGTCGGGAATCACACCCGACAACCCTCTTCCGACCTCGAACCTTTGCTTGCGATCATCCTTCGAAATGATGAAAATCAGACCGTCGTCAATTCCTTTACGCCCTAAACTCCATAAATCCGCCACTTCTATCCCAAACTCCTCAATTTCCGAAGGCTGGGTCGTCGGCACAATCAATACCGCTATTTGGCTGCCTTTTTTAGCTTCAAAATCGGCAAGTTTATTCTCTAATGCCTTTTTCTCATCAGGCGTCAGCGTTCCGGTTAGATCGGTAACTCGATCCGATAATTTCGGAATTTCAATATACGGACCGGCTTGGAGTAAGGTACACCAACAAAGCAAACACAGAACGAAACAAAACCGGAGCATCGGTATCGGCGGGTAATTCCGAACGATAAGTTGCTTCATCATAGTCTTAAATTATGGTTTTGCCGGTTCAGGTTGCACGACTGGCGGCGGCAAAGCGGTCGTGGGCGGCATTGACGTTACTGGAGCCGGATTCGGCGAAATCGCCGGTGCTCCGAAGTCCACTTTAGGCGGAACGGAAATCGCTTGTTCGTTTTCAACCGTAAAGCTCGGTTTAACCTTATATCCGAAAACCATCGCGGTCAGATTGGATGGAAACGTCCGCACGGTCACGTTATATTCTTTAATGGAACCGATATAACGATTCCGCGCCACCGTTATGCGGTTTTCCGTGCCCTCCAATTGCGCTTGCAGATCCCTGAATAATCCGTCGGCTTTCAATTGAGGATAATTTTCCGCGACTGCAATTAATCGGGAGAGTGCGCTCGTCATTTGACCTTGCGCGGCGATGAATTTCTTGAAAGCTTCTTCATCGTTAACCAATTCCGGGGTCGCCTGAATTGCGCCGACCTTGGCGCGAGCTTCTGTTACCTGTGTCAGCACATCTTGCTCGTGTGCGGCATAACCTTTCACAACATTGACTAAATTTGGCACCAAATCGGCACGGCGCTGATATTGGTTGAGCACTTCCGCCCATGCGGCTTTAACCTGCTCGTCCGTAGTTTGCAAAGTGTTATAACCGCAGCCGGATAATGCGAGCAGAAAAAAAACAAAAAGCGGATAGGTTATGTAATATCTCTTCATGAAAGTCATTATTTTTTACTCCCTTTTGATTTCACTAGCGAAATCATTTCTCTGTTTTAAAAAATTGCTATTTCATTAACATCTAAACTGAAAGATACACCCAAACCGTAATGAACTCAAAACTAATCATTCAAAGCTTTGTTGATGGTCGCCAGTGCATTCTTAAGTAGAAACGTATCGCCGGTTAATAATTGAAATGCTTCGGTTTCTCTTCTTAACCAAGTAAATTGGCGCTTGGCAAGCTGGCGAGTCGCCGCAATACCCTTTTCTATCATGGCGGTTTTATCGTATTCTCCATGCAAATACGCCCAAATCTGCCGGTAACCGACCGCTCTGATCGACGGCATTTTTCCGTTAAGATCGCCTCGTTTGATAAGCCTTTCGACTTCTTCGATAAAACCTTGATCCAGCATGTGCATAAACCGCTTGGCGATTATATCGTGCAACGTTTGGCGTTCAGCAGGCGAAATGATAAGTTTGATTAACCGATAAGGTATTTTTTGGCTCTGTTCTTCGGTGAAAAAAGCACTCAAGGGTTTACCGCTGATTTCGTAAACCTCCAAAGCACGTTGGATTCGCTGTGGATCGTTCGGATGGATTCGCGCAGCCGATTCCGGGTAGAGCATTGTACCGCCGACTAAAATCGGGATTCGTCCACGTTGGCAGATGTCTGCCACTAGTTCCAAGGTTTGCACACGAAATTGGCCGGTTGAAAACACGTCCGATGGATCGAGAATATCGATCAAATGATGTGGAATACCGCCTCTTTCGACAAGCGTCGGCTTTGCCGTGCCGATGTTCATTTCCCGATAAACCAAAGCGGAATCGACGCTGATAATTTCACCGCCTAAGCTCTGCGCTAACTGCACAGCCAAGGTCGACTTCCCGGAAGCGGTGGGTCCCATCAAAAATATTGCGGGCGGCAGAGCACTTTCTGCTTTCAAATACCGGTACCGAAAAGTAGCGAATTAAGTTTATTAAACTGTTCTGTTTAGCCGAAGGTCGAACCGTTCCAACCCCAAAACTCTCCCGGACAATTGCTGAATTCGATATAGATTCTATCGCCGCTGATTTGTAAATTGTCTTTCAACACGCTGTTGACCGCCGCGGAAATCGAT
>JADKAL010000009.1 GCA_016715325.1 Methylococcaceae bacterium | reverse complement strand
AAATTCATCAAAATTGTTGGAAAGGTTACTATAAAATTTAAACCTTTTTCCTTCAGCAATTTTAGAAATAAAAACGGCTGCGAAATACTCTTGAATACTTTTGTGGGAAAATGAAAAGTCATCAAAACCATCAGGTATAATGAGGGCTGTTATCTGAGTCAAATCATCAATTAATTTATCTTCCAGATTTTCATCGATTCTCTCTTGCTTTGATGCAAGATCTAGAAACTCATGAAATTTAGATGAACTAAATCTGGTTTTGTTATTATTTAGTGATAAAACTAAAAGCTTCAAAGAGTCTTTGCATTTGATAATCAGTTAGTTTAGATTTCCTTTCTCTTTCATAACCAATTTTCATGCGATCATGCCGATAAAGCATAGTTGGAAAGATTACACTATAAAACTCAGATAAACTATCAGGTTTAAATTGTCTAGCGTTATAAGTAATAGCGAATAAAGTGAGAAGCAATGGGGTATTTGTAACGTCTGCTAAGAATTTACTTTCATTCAAAATATCGATAATTTTTTTTGCTTGTTGTTGGTTATTATATAAATGATTGATAAAGGCGTGCTGTTGTTCGAGATTTAGATACGAAATTTTGAATTTTTTAAAATAAATTGAAGATCCCATTCCCGAATCTGGTCTAGAAGAAACAATAATTTTTAAATCAGGATAAGTTCTTGCAATTGTTTCTAAATCGCGAGAAATTTTTTGCCTAGCTAAGTTTGGAATTTCATCAAATCCGTCAAGAATAAACAAAAGTTTTTTTGATTGAGCTAAATAATCAAAAAGGATGTCATCTAATTCAACACCAAATTCATTTATTTGATCGAATAATTCTTCTCTTAGGCTTTTTTCATACTTTAAGTATCTAAACTCGATAAAAATAGGTATGTAATGAGGTCTCTTACCTTCACTTAAACAGAGGTGCCTAAGATACAATGACTTTCCTTGTCCTGGTCCTCCCTCAATTAGGATGTGATTTGAGATGAAATTTTCCACTGATTGAAAAATTCCCGCATCATTTAATGATATTGCACTTTCAATGAAAATATCTTTCAGTTCCATAATTGAATCAGGATTTAAAATTGTCTTAACTTTCCCGACTCTAGCAATATTTGTCTTTAGCTTTTCAAGCTTGTTAATTGAAAAAACTTCAGCAATTTTTTCTTTTACCTTATCTTGTGCAGCATTAATTAGTTCATTTACGACATTATCTAAACCTCCTGTTGCTTTTTTAATTAGCTGTTCAAGCATCTTGTATTCCCAACATGTAAATACCACTGAGTTGTACTTCAAAACGAGGTATATCGCTTGCGACTGACATTTGCAGGCCAAAGGTTTGCTTTACTTCGTTCGCTATGTTTTAAATTGTTAATAAAATCAATCCCCATATGCCGCGCCGAGTACCGGAAGTTTTGGCGGGAATTGCCCGAAGGGGCGCGGCAGGGATGCGCACGCTGCCGGAGGGACAGGAAGTCCTTCCGGCAATCCCCGTCAAAACTGAGGAACGCAGGAAATAAGCGGCATCGGGTCGCCTTTTCTTTGGAAACTTTCTTTTGGCGAAGCAAAAGAAAGTATCTCGTCCGTGGGTACGAGAACCCACATTAAAACAACCGTCGCGTTAGCGACACATCAAATACCATCTAACGGCACGTCTCTACATCCAAATTATAGCCTAATCTAAACTTTTAAGTCTTTTCAACAAAAGACAATAAGCCTCCAAAAGCCAGATTTTTAAACTTTCACCCCTGAGTTACGCTAAAATACCAGCCCTTACCGTATTCCATAGGACTTTATGAATGTTTAACAAATTATTTCCTATTGTCATTATTGCCTGTTTAACAACGTCTTGCGCGACCAGTCCTACCGGCAGAAGCCAGTTCATCATGCTGCCTGAAAACCAGGTCGACCAGATGGGGTTGCAGGCATTCAATACCTTAAAACGGGATAAAAAAATCAGCTTGAATCCGCAATACAATAAATCGACACGTTGTATCGCTCAAGCTATTACCAATGTAACGGGTGGAAAGTGGGAAGTGGTTGTCTTTGAAGACAAGACGCCCAATGCGTTTGCCTTGCCCGGCAATAAAATCGGTGTCCATACCGGCATGTTGCAATTGGCCGATAATCAAGAACAACTTGCCGCCGTTATCGGGCATGAGGTCGGCCATGTGTTGGCAAAGCACAGTAACGAACGCTTCGCAAGAAATGGCCATGAGCCAAGGGTTGAATATTTTACAAGCGTTGACGATGCCGACTTCTCCCCTGGGACAACTCGGTTTCGGCTTGCTGGGCGTAGGGGCTGAATACGGTGTTTTAAAACCTTATGGCAGAACTCAAGAGAGCGAAGCCGATATGATCGGTGTCGATTTAATGGCTAAAGCAGGGTTCGATCCGCGACACAGCATCGGGTTGTGGCAACGAATGGATCAAGCAACCCAGGGCAAACAACCGATTGAGTTTATGTCGACTCACCCGTCTCATGCCACCCGCATCCAAGATTTGGAACGGCACATGCCGCAAGCAATGGGCCTTTTTCAACAAGCACAAAACATGGGTAAGCAGCCCCATTGTATCTAACCCGTTGTATTTGAAAATGAATCCTGGATTAGCACATTGCCATCCGTATCCGTTCGAAAAACTGGCGCAACTCAAGCTAGGTTTGGTTCCTCCGGCGGATAAGGCGCATATTGCTTTATCCATCGGCGAGCCGACGCACCCAACTCCCGAGTTTATTCAAAATGCCCTATTTGAGAATAGTAAAGGCTTGGGAGTTTATCCCACGACCAAAGGCATTTTAGGTTTGAGGCAAGCGATTGCCGGGTGGCTGGGTAAGCGTTTTAACATACCAAGTGATGCTATCGATCCTGAAACCCAGTTGTTGCCGGTTAGCGGTACCCGCGAAGCCTTGTTTTCAATCGCCCAGTGTATTGTTAATCCGGCGGCAGATCCTGTGGTGATTATGCCTAATCCTTTTTATCAAATTTACGAAGGGGCGGCCTTATTGGCGGGCGCGAAGCCTTATTTCTTGAATACGACAGCCGAAACCGGGTATTTGCCTGACTTTGATGCCGTTCCTGAAGCTGTTTGGCAACGCTGCCAATTGATTTATATCTGTTCGCCGGGCAATCCCAGCGGCGCGGTAATGGCGCAAGCCGATATGGAAAAATTGATCCATATGGCGGAACATTATGATTTCATCATCGCTTCCGATGAATGCTACAGCGAGCTTTATGACGACGAAAGTAATCCGCCTACCGGTTTATTGCAAACGGCTTATGCAATGGGCAATACGACATTTAAACGGTGTCTCGTTTTTCATAGCCTTTCTAAACGTTCGAATGCGCCGGGTTTGCGTTCCGGTTTCGTCGCAGGCGATGCCGAGATTCTAAAAAGTTATTTTCAATACCGCACCTATCAGGGCTGTGCCATGCCGTTGCCCACCCAACATGCGAGTATTTTGGCTTGGCAGGATGAAGCGCATGTCATCGAGAATAGGCGATTGTACCGCGCCAAATTCGATGCTTTTATTGAGATTCTTCAAGAAGTTTGTGAGGTTTCTAAACCGCCTGCAAGTTTCTATATCTGGTTGAAAACGTCAATTTCCGATACGGAATTCTGCCAGAAACTGTTTGCGCAACAAAACATCACCGTTCTACCCGGTAGCTTTTTGTCGCGTTACAATGAGGGCATTAATCCGGGGCAGAATCATGTCCGTATTGCTTTGGTAGCGCCTTTGGCAGAGTGCATTGAAGCCGCGCATCGAATTAAACATTTTTTATCCACCTTAAACTAAAAGTAATAACAATGAGTCAACTTGAAACCATCATCAATAATGCCTTTGAACAACGCGCCGACATCACACCGGCTAATGCGAGTGTTGAGGTCCGTAATGCCGTAAATGAAGTTTTGTCCCTGCTCGATACCGGTAAAGCGCGTGTCGCTGAAAAAATCAATGGCGAATGGGTTACCCACCAATGGTTGAAAAAAGCCGTATTACTGTCATTCCGTATCAACGAAAACCGCATGATGGACGGCGGCAATACCAAATATTACGACAAAGTCGATTGCAAATACGCCAGTTATTCGGAAGACGACTTCGCCAAAGCGGGTGTACGCGTGGTGCCGAATGCGGTGGCGCGTAAAGGTTCTTATATTGCGCCCGGTGCGATTTTAATGCCGTCTTACGTTAATATCGGCGCGTATGTGGACAGCGGCACGATGGTCGATACCTGGGTAACCGTAGGCTCATGCGCGCAGATCGGTAAAAATGTACATTTGTCCGGCGGTGTTGGTATCGGCGGCGTTTTAGAACCTTTACAAGCCAATCCGACGATCATCGGCGACAATTGCTTTATCGGCGCACGTTCCGAAGTCGTAGAAGGTGTGATTGTCGAAGACGGTTGCGTTATCTCGATGGGCGTGTACATTGGCCAAAGCACAAAAATCTATAACCGCATGACCGGCGAAGTAAGCTACGGACGGATTCCTGCGGGATCGGTTGTCGTCTCCGGTAATTTGCCTTCCAGCGACGGTAAATACAGTTTGTATTGCGCTGTTATTATCAAACAAGTCGATGAAAAAACGCGTAGCAAAACAGGCATTAATGAATTGTTGCGGGATTAAAAATTAACCTAACCAGTGAGGTCAACCTAATGAGCCAAAGCCTAAGCAACAACGCCATAATCTACGCGACACTCGCCTTAAATAGCGAAATTTCCTTGCAACAAGAGTATTTGGCATCCGACGATGTCCCTGAAGACGAGCGCGAAAATGAAGATGAAATTCTCGAAGACTTACAGCAAGCCTTTATGGAATTTGTCGATCTTTACAAAATCCGCTGCAAGACGGACAAAGAATTACCAAGCATCGATGAGTTGTTGAATAGCCAACTGTAAAACGATGGTTGTGCTGTACGGCATTAAAAACTGCGATACTGTAAAGAAGGCCAGAGTTTGGCTGGACGCTAACGGTATCGATTATCAATTTCACGATTATCGGATAGACGGATTAACGTCTGAGCTTCTGCAACGGTTTTCCAGTGAACTGGATTGGAGCGCCATGCTGAATCGCAGCAGCACCAGTTGGCGGCAATTAAGCCAGGAGCAGCAAGCCGATCTCACGGAAAGCAAAGCTTTACAGCTAATGCTGGAAATTCCAACGCTAATTAAACGGCCGATCTTGGATACGGGCAGCAAGCTGATGCTCGGATTTAAAGCCGATACTTATCAAGCCCTTTTTAAATGAGCAATACGCTGGAACTGCTGAAAGACCTTATTCGACGACCTTCGATTACGCCCAAGGATGAAGGTTGCCAGGATGTGTTGGTCGAACGGTTGTTACCTCTCGGATTTACCGAAGAACGTCTTAACTTTGCCGATACCCAAAATATTTGGTTACGAAGAGGGACTGCCGCCCCTTTATTTGTATTCTTGGGACATACCGATGTCGTTCCGCCCGGGCCGTTAGATGCTTGGCAATCTCCCCCGTTTGAGCCGACACTTAAAGACGGCAAACTTTACGGCCGAGGTGCGGCGGATATGAAAGGTGGCATCGCTGCTTTCATGACCGCTGTCGAACGCTTTATTGGCGATCATCCTGAACATAAAGGCTCGATTGCGGTCATGATGACCAGCGATGAAGAAGGGATCGCGACCAATGGCGTGGTTAAAGTTGTGGAGGTCTTGGAAGCGCGTAACGAGAAAATAGACTGGTGCTTAGTCGGTGAGCCTTCCAGCGATAAAAAAGTCGGAGATGTGATTCGTGTCGGACGCCGGGGTTCTTTGAACGCCAAGTTAACGGTGAAAGGCATTCAAGGGCATGTGGCATATCCTGAACTCGCCGAAAATCCAATCCACACCTTCGCTCCCGCGTTAAATGCATTAACGGAAGAGTTATGGGACACGGGAAACGATTACTTTCCGCCGACCAGCCTGCAAGTCTCTAACATCCAAGGCGGCACGGGTGCAGAAAATATTATTCCAGGAAGCGTGGAAGTCTTATTCAATCTGCGGTTTTGCACCGAATTGGACGAACAGATTATCAAGCAGCGTACGCATGCAATTTTGGATAAGTACGGTTTCGAGTACGAAATCCAATGGCGATTATCCGGGAATCCATTTTTAACCGAAAAAGGCGAGTTGATAAATGCAACCCATGCGGCGATTAAAGCTGTCACCGGCTATGAAACCAAAGACGATACGGGCGGTGGGACATCAGACGGGCGTTTTATTGCGCCGACTGGCGCGCAAGTGATTGAACTCGGTCCGTTGAACGAAAGCATTCACAAGATTAATGAGAATATCGATATCAACGATTTAGACGTGTTGTCCGAAATCTACGAAAAGATTCTGGTCAATTTACTGGCTTAAAACTATTGATTCGGCCTTATAAATTCTGAACCGTTCGTGCTGAGCCAGTCGAAGCACAGATCGCCTCTCGACGGGTTCGAGGCGAACGGGAGTTAAGACTTCACAGGGCCGAATCTATAGTACGAAAAAATGCGGATAAAAAGCTTGTTTTATCCGCGTTTATTTCACTTAATGGCTTGTTTCTACTTTAGCGCCTTTCGTTTGACCAATATCCGCTAACGTTTGGTTAAACCAAGCAGCGTCGATATCGAACGGTTTGCCGCCTTTAATGCGTGGAAATTCAATCGCTCTCAGTACGTTGCCGCGGTCTTCGTCATGACCGATAACGCCGGATTCACGGCGGAAAGCGCATTCGACAGCTAAATCCGCACAAGATTTGATCAAGCGAATATCTTCAACATTAGACGCAGCAGCACGCGCAAAGTATCCTGATTTTTGTACTAATGTTTTTTCTGCGCCCAGCATTTGCGCGAATTGCTCACCGAACCACTTGCCGGGATTAACCGCATCCAGCTTAACGTGACCGAATGCATCGCGCGGTACTTCCTGGCCTTTGGCTTGCATTTCCGCAACGATGGATTCAACACCGGCGCCTTCGGAGATAAAGATATTTACACAGTCCACTTTATCCATCACTGCGCGTAAACGTTTGGCTTCTGCTTCGATGTCGATAGCCATTTCCGGGATGAAGATGCCGTGGACTTCATAAGATGCGCGGGTTAAGCCAAGTTCCGGTAGCCATTCAGCGCGATCCAGCAATTTGCGATATTCCAGTGCGGTTGCCGCCGTCAGCCAGCCGCAACTGCGTCCCATGACTTCATGGACGATCAGCATTCTCGGGTTGGCGTTGTTTTCTGCCACAACATTCCAGAAATAACGTGCGCCTTGTTCCGCTGCGGTCCATGCGCCCAACGATTGTTTGATGGGGAAGACGTCGTTATCGACGGTTTTAGGCAGGCCGATAACGGTCAAACCGTAGTTATTCTTCGCCAGAAAAGCAGCAAGATCGGCTGCCGCAGTATTGGTATCATCCCCACCGATGGTGTGCAGAATGTCCACGCCGTCTTTGACTAATTGGTCGGCGGCAACTTTTTGCGGATCCTGGCCTTCTTGAACCAAGCCGCGTTTGATGCAGTCTTTAACGTTAGTTAACTTAACACGACTGTTTCCGATAATCGAACCGCCGAATTTGTGCAATAAACCGGCTTTTTCACGCACGGCTGGGGTAACTTTATAAGAATCGCCCAATAACAAGCCTTTGTAACCGCTACGGTAGCAAATAATTTCAATCGACGGATCGATTTCGCTGTAACGTTCGATAAGGCTGCCAATGGCTGAGTTAAGGCAAGGGGCTAAACCGCCGGCGGTTAGAATTGCGACTTTTTTGGGTTTGCTCATGGTGATGATCTATCTCAGTATTAAAATTAAGGTTACCGTGGCGAAAAGCTTACGGGTTGGATTCATTTTCGCTAGATTTTGGTGCGCGAATTTTAGCATAGATGAAAGCGCTTATTTTCATTTGTTGTATTGATTTTTAATCATGCAAAATGTAACAGATTAATATTGTTGCCACACGGCATCATTAAACTTAGGTAGCGAATTGCCGAGCGTTGTATAATTTCAGCTGAATCTTTAATGTTAAAAGCAAATACTGTAAAAATGAACAAACCCGAAAAACGCTCGATTCGTCGTCGCGGCATTTATTTATTACCTAATTTGTTGACCACCGGCGCGTTATTTTCCGGTTACTATGCGATAACATCCGCTATCGGAGGCCGCTATGAAACGGCGGTAATCGCCATTTTTATCGCGATGATATTAGACGGCCTAGATGGCCGTGTTGCTCGCTTGACCAATACGCAAAGCGAATTTGGCGTTCAGTACGATAGTCTTTCCGATATGACCTCTTTTGGGGTCGCACCGGCACTGGTTATGTACCTTTGGGCTTTTTCAGGGATGGGTAAGCTGGGTTTATTTGCCGCATTCGTGCATATGGCGGGCGGTGCATTAAGGTTGGCGCGTTTTAATACTCAGGTGGGTACGGCCGATAGACGTTATTTTCAAGGCTTGGCAAGTCCGGCGGCGGCGGCAGTCCTGGCGGGATTTATTTGGATGTCCCTTGAACATCAATACCCAATCGAAGTCGTCAAATATCCTTCTATTGTACTGACAATTTGCACCGGCTTGTTGATGGTGAGCAACTTTCGGTATTACAGCTTTAAGGAAATCGATTTAAGGGGAAAAGTGCCTTTCATTGTTGCCATATCGGTAATGTTAGCCATCGCTTTCGTCATGGCGCAACCGGAGACGATGTTGTTTTTGCTGGCTTTAGGCTATGCCGTTTCAGGTCCGGTATTAACGCTGATCATGCGTAAACGGCGATTACAAGAACGTAAATTGTAGATTCTACTTGAGAGATAGAGTTCGTTAAGTTATAGTTTTGTCATGACTTTTCAAAACAACAAACATATTTCAGTTTTAAACGGCGGCTTTGTATTTGCAAAGGCTGGTGTATGTTTGTGTCTGCGCCTGTTCCTGCTCTTGAGAATCCTGCCCTAGCGGGCATTCAATTCTTTTTTCATAAAAAATTAACCCTCTTTTTATTACTTGGCTATTGAATGAGTAGCCTATTGCCATCCATTGATGGAGTTTACAATGAAAGACCAATTGATAATTTTTGACACCACCTTGCGGGATGGTGAACAAAGCCCCGGCGCGTCGATGACGCGCGATGAAAAAATTCGTATTGCCAGAGCCTTGGAGCGTTTGAGAGTCGATGTGATAGAAGCCGGTTTTCCGGCTGCGAGTCCGGGCGATTTCGAGTCCGTTCAAGCCGTGGCGAATATCATTAAGGACAGTATCGTATGCGGGTTGGCTAGAGCCTTAGATAAGGATATAGACAGGGGCAGGCGAGGCGCTCAAAGGCGCAAGCCACTCCAGAATACACACCTTTATCGCCACATCACCGATCCACATGCAGATGAAATTGCACATGCAGCCGGAACAGGTGATTGAATACGCCGTAAAAGCGGTTAAAAGGGCACGGCAGTTTACCGACGATGTCGAGTTTTCGCCTGAAGATGCGGGTCGGTCGGAAGAAGATTTCTTGTGCCGGATTTTGGAAGCCGTCATTGATGCGGGTGCGACGACATTAAACATACCCGATACGGTCGGATATAGTTTGCCCCATCAGTTCGGCGCCACAATCGCCAACTTACGGAATCGTATACCGAACGCCGACAAGGCGATATTTTCGGTGCATTGCCATAACGACTTAGGCTTGGCGGTGGCGAATTCGCTTTCCGCCGTCTTGAACGGCGCACGGCAAGTCGAATGTACGATTAACGGATTGGGCGAACGTGCCGGCAATGCCTCGCTTGAGGAAGTGGTGATGTCGGTGCGAACGCGTCACGACGTCTTTCCATGTCAAACCCGGATCGATACACGGGAAATATTAACCTGTTCCAAATTGGTATCGTCGATTACCGGCTTTCCGGTACAACCGAACAAGGCCATTGTCGGCGCCAATGCATTTGCGCATGAGGCCGGCATCCATCAAGACGGCGTCTTGAAAAGCCGCGAGACTTACGAAATCATGCGGGCGGAAGACGTGGGCTGGTCGGCAAATCGGATGGTGTTGGGTAAACATTCAGGACGGAATGCCTTTAAAAGCAGGATGATGGAATTGGGCGTGGAATTTCAATCGGAAGAAGAACTGAACGATGCTTTCGCCCGGTTTAAAAACCTTGCCGATAAAAAACACGAGATCTTCGACGAAGATTTACAAGCCTTGATTTCGGAAGTCGGCTTTGAAGCGGAAGACGAGCATATTAAACTCGTCGCCTTGAAGGTTTGTTCGGAAACCGGCGAAGTCCCCAATGCGAAGGTTACGATTCGCATCGACAACAAGGAGGTGACAGGTAATGCCGAAGGCGGGGGTGCGGTCGACGCCAGTTTGAAAGCTATCGAAAAGCTTGTCGAAACCGATGCCGTGTTGGCGCTTTATTCCGTGAATAACATTACCAACGGCACCGATGCGCAAGGCGAAGTGACAGTCCGGTTGGAAAAAGCCGGTCGTATCGTCAACGGACTTGGTGCGGATACCGATATTGTGATCGCGTCGGCGAAAGCCTATATCAATGCGGTCAACAAGTTGCTGAGCCCGGATCAGAGAAGGCATCCGCAGAAGGGGGATGTTTAAAATAGTTTAGGCCGGACGGGACATTTTGTCTCGTCCGCATTAATAAGATTCACATAGAACTTCGCCAATAGATATGGATTTTTCTACAAAAGAAGCGGTAGAGAAATATTTACCATTAATGCATGAGCTTGCCATACGAATAGAATTAGTAGCTCAAGCTTTTGACGGCAGACTTAATCTCACTCCGCCGTACGCAAGAGAATATGCATATTTTCAGTTTAGGCGGATGTGTGAACTCATAGCTTTGGGTTGCCTACAGTTGCACGGAGATCTTCCTGATGCACAAACAAAATCAACAAAAAAGGAATGGAATGCTGAAAGAATCATGAATTTGCTACATCGCATCCATCCATATTCATTTCCTCAATCGTTAATTAGAATTAAAACGATAGATGGATGGAATATACAAGGTAATTCTAATCCCAATGCTCTTACACTAAGTGAGTTTAAAACACTCTATGCCGAATGTGGACATGTGCTTCATAGGGGTACTATTCGCACCGTCGAGTCATCAAGGGATTTTAAACAGGGTGATTATCAAAAAGCAGTTGATTGGCAAAGTAAGATAGTAGATTTAATGAATGAGCATTTAATATCACGATCAAACGGCAAGGGAATGTATATGATCTCTATGCGTACAGAGTCCGGTTATCCAGAATGCAGTATATTGGATATCGTGAACCCAGGGGAATTACAAGTTCAGACTATTAACCTAAATGTAGCTGATAATATAATTCATTCCTATGTTGCTAATACCAAGCTTTAAAAATATGCTCATTTGGACGTGATTTACGTGCTTGATCACACCCAATCTGTATGCTTAAGATTTTTCATTAAGATAGAATTTGTTACGTTACGACAAAACTTGTAATACGATAAAATTCATCCTTTTTACTCGTTATTTCATCAGGAAAATCCTTGGATAACTCTAAAAGATTAGAATATTTACAGGCTATTGGTATCGATGTCTGGATACCAAGAACATTTATGCCTGTTGTTTCTGAATCAGAGCCAGAAGCAGAAGGGTTTACCAAAGAAGAAACAACGGGATTAGAACTACACACTAATCACATTGGGACTTGGGCTGAGCTAGAAACCGAAGTCACAAATTGCACCAAATGTGGTTTGTGCCAAACCCGCACCCATACAGTATTCGGTACCGGTAATAAAACTGCCGATTGGATGATAATCGGCGAAGCGCCGGGCCAAACTGAAGACGAACAAGGCAAACCGTTTGTCGGTAAAGCCGGGGCATTGTTAACCGAAATGTTGAGAGCGGCGGGTTTGGACAGAGAGGAAGTGTTCATCACAAACATCCTCAAATGCAGGCCGCCCGGTAACCGCGACCCGAAACCGGATGAGGCTGAACATTGCAGCGGCTATTTGCAGCGTCAATGTGCGCTAATAAAACCGAAAATTATTCTTGCAGTTGGTCGAATTTCAGCACAGACCTTATTGAAGACCGATGCGCCCTTGACTAAACTGAGGGGTAAGGTACATGAGTTGGAAGGTACGCCGTTGGTCGTGGTGTATCATCCGGCCTATTTGCTGCGGTCATTGCTGGAAAAGCGAAAGGCTTGGCAGGACTTACAATTAGCGGTTACAACAATACACAAGAATAAGGGTTAAACATGCGCGGATGGATGGATAAGATAAAAAACGTTTTGGTTTACGATGCAGACAGGGATTTTTATGCCAAAGTGTTTCCGGAATCGTTATCCAGAACCGATCTGTTAAGGCTGCGCACCATGACGTACGCCGATTTGCCGAACGTTATGGAAATAGAAAGGACTAACTACACTTTCCCGTGGGACGATGACATATTTATCGATTGCTTTAAAGTCGGTTACGGCTGTTGGGTTTGCGAAGAAAAGGGAAAAATCCTTGGCTATTGCATTATGACGATGGGTGTCGGCGAGGCCCATATTCTCAATATATCGGTGGCGCATGACGAGCAAGGGCAAGGCATTGGCCGGAAAATGATGGAAATACTAATCGAAATAGCCAAAGGTGAAGCTGAAACCATGTTTCTTGAGGTGAGACCGTCAAATACGGGCGCAGTTGCCCTTTACCAGAAATTAGGCTTTAACGAGATCGGTACCAGAAAAGGCTACTATCCGGCTGAAAACGGGCGTGAAGACGCTATCATGTATGCACTTGAATTGTTGACTTAATGTTTTTAGCTGTCCGAATTTGCCGAAGAGTCGGTTGGAGAAACTAAGCAAAAAAGCCCGATTCGTCGGGCTTTTTTATGCTTAAAAAACAAACTGGCTTCTCCAGTTCAATGTAAACAAACTCATTAATTCATTACGACAAAACGCCGATACAAGCGAATCTCGATTGGTAATTGCTATCTACGTCACTTTTTAGATTAAAAAACTTTATTATCATAACCGCCAAAATACTGTAACGATTAACTATAGATTCTGCCCTGTGAAGTCTTGAGTCCAGTCCGGCTAATACTTAGTTTTCAATTTTACAGTCATACATTCTCTAAAACCTTTAATATTTGGAATAAAAATGGCTTTTTCAAGAGGGTCTAAGCGGAATTTGCTTGTAGTTTTTGCATTGTTTCTTATGTCGGCGACAGCACAAGCGACTCTCAATGAAGCTGTGGATACGGGTAATCCGGCACTTTTACCAACGGATAGCAGCGAAATCGTCAGTGCGGCTTTACAGCAGATCGATGCATATAAAACCATGCAGTCGAATCGAATGAAAGGCTTTTATACCCCTACAGGTGCAATTCAATATACGCCCGGAAATCGGACACAGTTGATTACCATCGATGAGAACGAAAGGGTTTTTCCTTTATTGGTGGGGAATAAGGGTAATATCTTAGCGGTTCACGGTATAACTAACAGTGGACGCTTTGCGGCATTCGGTTCCGTGCCGATGAGTTATTTTTTGAGCGGCAACAATTTAAGTTACGAAGCGCCGTTTAAACGCGTTATAGGTTGGTTACTATCGGGAATAAACGGAGATATCGGAAGCTTTACTCAAGCAAAAAATATTGCACTGACCTATACCGGCGGTGAAAATAAATCGATTACCAATTGGTTCAGTCAAAAAGCCCCGGCTTGGCAAACCCAAATTTGTAACGATCCTTTAACAATCACGACGTGCTATCAAAATAAGGATTTATTAATTGTCAGTTGGGAAACGAATGCCAATGTTGCCGATAATGCAACCGTCCTTGCCGCTATTAAAGCGCATCTTGCCTTAAAAAAACCGGTTTTGTATCTTCACACTTGGTATGAGGGAACATCCGCTTTCAGCGACTCGTTAACTCGAATCTTAGGATTTCGTTTGCCTTATGGAGGAAATTATTGGGCTAACGATGCGGCAAATTTTAATGGTTTAAATCAAATGCAAGCCGCTAACGATGCATTCACCAAAATTGAACGCTTACTGCATCATTTTCAGAATCGCGACTTCAGTTTTGATTGGACTTTATGCAATGACGACCGCAATTGTAAAAACATGCCCGTATTAGTGAGCGAGTTTTACGATGGTGCGGAATCCGTCCGGCAACAAGTGAGCGGTTGGGAGGAAAAAAATCTCGATATCTTCAGCCAAGGCGGACGTCGATTGGGAAAATTGCTGGTACTGCTTGGCGATAAATACCGTTCGGCGATCAGTTATCCGATGAAAAAGGGCGTAACAAACGACACGACTTTTCTCCAATCCCTTTACGCGGATCATGCCACTTATCTTACCCGTAAAATCAATCCAGCCCAGCCCGATTTAGGCAGCTTTAGTGCGACCATTCCGGGCAATCTGCCAACCCAAAATCCGCCTTTAACATTAGTTACGCGACGCAGCCAAGCGAGTTCGTCATCCGGTTTTTATGTGCCACCAGGACGGACCGTTACCTTGACGCGAAACGATGCAAATCCGGTTAAAGCCTATGTGCATATCGGTATGTTACGCAGCGGTGCGGCGCATATTTTCGATACCTACGACAGACCCTTATATTTGTGGAGCAACAGCATTCCGCTATTCAAAGGCAGGGAAGTAAAAATAACGTCGCCTTATGGAGGCATTCTGTATCTGAATGCGGAAGGTACCGAATCTGTGCAACAAGTTACCGTCGCATCGACTGGTTTACTTCGCCAACCGATATTTAACGGCACAAACTTCGATGAATTTAGTACTCGATTGGCGAGTACTCCTTTAAATTGGGCTGAAATCAGGCTACCCGGCATACAAATACATTCACGCCTGGACTTGATGAAAGAATCGGTCAACGATCCGTTAATTGTCGGCGATGTAAAAAGGTTGCTGGTCCTGACGCAAAATTATCTCTACAAAGATATATACGGTCTTGCCGGAATGGTAGGGGCTGGAATTGCGCAACCTGCAAAAGTTCTGGCTTTTTGCACCACTCATGGTTGGGATTGCACCAGTGTAGGGCTTCATGGCATGACCAATATCCAACATATTAATGCCGACCGGGCTGCTTGCGGATACGGTTGTTCCGGAAATCCTTACGATCAGTATTGGGCCTTTACACCGCTTGGTTGGGGTGAGTCGCACGAGATTGGGCACAATTTACAACGCACCCGCTTAAAAATTTACGACGGCGCATCTACGGAGGTATCGAACAATATTTTTCCAATTCATAAATGGTGGAAATTTAATAAACTAACCACGGAAACCGCCAAGTTCGGCAGGTCTCGGTTTCAAAGCGACCTTTGATGCCTTACAACTCGCGGCGAAGACCGCCGATCCGATAGAAAGCGCCAGATTAGCAATTTGGCAGAACGGCGGCGTATTCCAACGGCTGATATTTTATTGGCAAATGGCGATGAGCAGCCAAAGCTTGACTCATTTGGGCGATGCCGGATGGGATGTTTTCCGCTTAATGTATATCCATGAGCGCTTGTTTTCTGCCGCGATTGCTAATGATACATCGTGGACAAATCAACGTGCGAGCCTAGGCTTCACTCTATACACCCAAAGGCCGACAGCGATCAACGGTAACGACTTTATGTTGATTGCCATGTCTTTTATTACTGAAAAAGACCAGCGGCCGTTTTTTGATTTATGGGGCGTTAAATACAGCGGAGAAGCCGGCAACCAAGTGGCTGCCTATGGGTTTACGGCAGTGAAAAAACAATTTTGGGTCGTACCCAATGAGGCAAGCGCATTCAAAGATCCTTTACCCACACCGGTATTGATAAACGGTGTAAGCCCTTGGCCGCTTTAATCTAAAAAATGAGCTAGGAGTTTTGATCTGATTCAAGAAGAAGCTTTTGACCGCTTCTTCTTGAAAATTTATTTTTAAATTATCTATGTTATTGATCTAAAGTTTTTTCCCCGTCGCTTAAACCTTTCCCAACCGCTTCGCCGACGCCTTTCATGGCGTCTCCCATCGCTTTCCCCATACCTTCCATCATATCTTGCATGGAAAAACCCATGATCGACGTGGAGGTTTTTTCGAAATCGACTTTCCATTCGCCGTCTTCCTGTTCTAGCACCGTATTGAAAGACGTGGTTTTTTGTTCGCCGTTTTGGGTGGCGGTAACGGTAGTCGGTACCACATTCAAGCCGTTTTCCACCTTAGACGGCTTTATTTCAACTTTATCCATTTTCGCATCGTTGTTCGGGCTTACACTATCCATCGTGCCTTTTTTGGCATAGGTTTTCGCTTTGGCAAGGTCGTTTGTCTCCATAGCCGTCCAAAAGTCCCGGGCAACTTCCTGTTGTGTAGGGTGCGGTCCCCCGGCACAAGCGCTGAGGACTAAAATAAAACTAAAAACGATGACTTTGTCGAGGTTTTTGAACATGTTTTCTCCGATATCGAAAAAGGTAAGGGTGTTGTTTTAGGGATACGAGCTGGATTTTTCGCAATTATAGTACGATGGATACGGGAAATCGGAAATTGACGCTAATCGTTTTTCTGTTTTGTAATTTTTGGGGGGTTGCTTATAGAGAGGCATCTAAAGCCGGTATGTGGTTCAATTTAATCAGTATTGATGCCTCGAGGGTACGAACGATTAAGACATTAAAAGGCGGAGTCAGTAAAGGCAAGTATCTCTAAGTATTTTCATGGAGATTAATCCTTTCTTTCGGGCAAAGTCGATGTTGGCGGTAGGAATGTTTTCCGGATCTTTATAATGTTCCAATACTTTATCGATACTCGCTTCTCGTAAAAAATGCAGCATGGGGTAAATGGATCGATTCGTATAATTTGCCGCATCGTGTTCGTCTGAGTTAGCAAACAAGTACAATGGATGAAAGCTGGCTAATTGATAAATGCCGACATATCCGTTTTGTTTTAGCTGGCGTTCTGCAAGCCATACCAACTCAAGGAAATCGTCAAATTGGCAGAAGTTATAAGGAAATATCAGGAAGCTCGTTTCAATCGTGCAGTCATTGTCCAACCGAGTTAACTCGCGGACAACAGCATCCAGAGAACTATCCGAATCCATGCCGGTTTCAACCGCGAAATGAACTTGTTGCTGCTTGACAACCTGGGCGGCAAAAGGACAAAAACGGCAGGCGATTATCACGTCGTCTATCCATTTTTTTGTGTGTTCAATTATTTTTTCGGATGAATACATAAACTCTTTTGATCGTTAAGGAAATAAGTTGTTCTTTCTCAGGCATGGGCGTAAGCTGAGTCCTGGCATTAGAATTTATTTCAAAAACTTACCGAACTAAATTGCCATTAATGCCGTCATATCATTTCAGTCCCTTCAATCATTTGGAACAAGACCATGAGCAAAGAACGAAAAAGCAATAAAGAAACCAAGAAAAAACCTGCGCTAAGCCCTAAGGAAAAGAAGGCTGCCAAGAAGATAAAGAAAGAGTCTAACGACTAGTCGCGCACCCGCCGAACGGCTAACGACGACCGGCTTAGCTACGGCTAAAGGTCGCTCGTTTTGATGAGGACGGAACCGTCGGATTCATAATCGTCCCGTTCGATAATTTTTCGTGCAGCCTCCTGGATATCGGTACGATGCCGGGCGACTACCGAATGCATGAGCATATCATCAGAAGCTCCGAATTTAGTTCTCAGGCTCTCATACGAGACACGGCAAAGCACACGCTTTTTGTCGACTTCCGCTGCAACGGTCGCCATTTTTGTCATACTATTCCAGCATTCAAGCCTGGGGAAAGAAATCATCATAACTCCTGATGCAAACGGTTGATCGGCTGGTAAGGAGCAAATTTAAGAAAGGCAGCTCTCACAAATGGACGGCGTTTTGACCGAAATTAATAACCAACTCTGTTTAAAGGCAAAGTCGAGCCGTCCATCGCTTCACTATACGCTAAGAAAGCAATACCAACTCATTATTTTGGCGATACCGTATTTAAGTCTGGCGATGGGTTTTGATTTTTGCCGTGCGTAAGTTTAGCGGAGCGTGTCGGAGATATGTTACCAATGTCGTTAAGTGCCGCATTTACAACATCCATGTCGCTCATCCGTAAAAAGAAAAGTATCTCGTCCGTGGGTACGAGAACCCACATTCAAAAACCCGTCGTGCTAGCGACACCCTACCCCACCGAACGCCGATATTTCTCCAACTCCCTAACCGCCATCATTTGATAAGAACCATTCCCCAACTTAACCCAAAGGTTCATCACAAAATATCCGTAAGGTAAAACCGGACCTTGGTCTGAGAAGTCGACTTCGTAATACTGATTATTTTCGTCTTGATGGTGCCCGATATGATGGGATAAGCCGATCAAGGCGTAGCGACTGATCCAGGATGGACAGACCCAGCCGTAGGTATTGCCGAATTGACCGTCTTCCAAACCCCAATGCTGAAAATAATTGACCGCTTCAAGAATACGCACAGCAACTAGCGCTTGGTAGATAAACATGGCGGCGGCCAACCAGCCCCAATAGACGAGAATGAATATCAAAATTGCGGTCTCGGCTACGATGCCTTGCAATACTTGATTTTGAATAAGTCGATTGATATTCGAGCTATTGCTTAATCGCTCCTGTTCCGACCGCCAAGCATATTTCAAATAGCCGATATAAATCCGCCGCCAGTAATCCTTAAAACTTTCCCCTAATTGTGCCGTGGCGATGTCGTCCGGCATACCTAAATTCAGATGATGCCCGCGTTTGTGCGTGATGACGAAATGCTCGTAGCAAACGGTGCAAAGCAAGAGCCGTCCTGCCCATTGCCAAATCCACTCCCGCCGGTGGATGAGTTCATGCGCGACAACGATTCCGGATGTGCCTGAGCTGGTTCCTACCAAAAACCGGATGGCGACTAAATTGGCTAGACTGACAATGCTATCTTGTGTGTTATCCCACCTTAATAAGCCGATATAGTTCAGCATTAATAAGACGTTCACAAGTTGAATAACTGTCAACACCGCCAGGATGCCGTCAAAAAACAGGGTTGGATGTTGCGAACTGGCTTGCCGTTTTTCCTTGGGACAACGCCAATCAAGCAACAACACGAGCCAAAATGGGATCGTAAAGACAAAGATGCTTACAATACTGTGCGCTTCATTTTCGATAAACAACCCGGTCGTCAGGAACAGCAATGTGGTTAGCGGAAAGACCAAGCTAAGCAGGTGCTTAAAATAGCTTAACAATGTATTTAAGTTGTCTAAATACCCAGCCTGCATACCTGCATTATCCGGCGACAACCGCTCAGCTTGCGGATTGTTAGGAAAAGATTTATCAGGTTGGGTTGTCGCCATTTCAGTTCACTGCGCCTTATTATTAGAATGATAGGCTGTCGGCTTTTTTAGAAAATACTGCCAGATCAATGAAAATTTAAAGCGATTGCTGACCCCTTGTAAAGCACAATAACCGGTATGAATCCGCCGCCAATGCGCATCGACTTCCGCTGTCCCTGAGTTTGCGGCTACATCGTCCAAATAGCGTTGAATGGCTTTCATGGCCAATGCCGAATGCCCTTTAGACAGGTTATCGATTGAGGTATGAATATCGACGATATACGAATTGATTCCCCAATAGCGCAAGGCTTGGGATAATCTTAAGTATTGATTGCCCAGCCCGCTCAGTTCAATAGCCATGTTCAATCCCAATAGTTCAGGCAGGAACGTTGAGGGAAATTTGGCGATAGCCATCAGAAACACGGGAATATCGAATGCTCCGCTAATGAAACCGGGATGCTCGACAAATTCCCTGGATTCAATCGGCGGCAGTTTAATCTCTAAACTGTCGAGCAAGGCTTGATAAATATAAGGATGATTCTGTTCAACAATGCCGTTGCCGATCTCGTCTTCATAGATTTTTTCTAGCAACTCACCCACCGTATGGGCTGGATGAAAAGCAAGCCGATGAACGCATTGTAACCAACTGCCGTCCGTTAGGATTGTCGGGGCAAATTGCTCGATACCCCAGGCATAGGACGATTTGGAAAGTTTGGGTTTGTGATTGAGCGGCTTGTAGCGGTTTACTTCCTTTTGATAGATCGATTTAATATGGCTTTCAAAGGCTTGATGCGAATAATGCCGAAAAGGCAAGCGGTTAAATAGCCGCGCTTTAGCCAAAACTCTTTTCACCCTGTCTTTCGCCGTCGGCAATACGTCAGGGTAAATATCGTTATTTATCAGATAATAATACAGTTCTTTATTACTAAGTTTGTTGTATTTGGGTTGATTTGCTGGATTGCTACTTTGTTGCTGCGTTTCAAAGGAAACTTTAATGCGTTCAAGTTCGTTAGGAATTTTCTTGAGTCCATAGGGGTATGACCTTGATTTTAGTGTGCCTAACTGTGCTTTTTTTTGTGGCGTCTGGCTTGGATTTATTTCGGATGAAAGCCAGTTTTTGATAACGGTTTTCCCATTATCGTCAAGAACACCGAACATAGGGCCGCCAAACTCATACAGTTTCAATAACTTGCTATTTTCAGGCTTTGCTTTGTCCACCAGCGGCGAATGCAATAAGGTGGCTAAAAAGTTCTCGCTTTTAAACGGTTGCTCCTTAAACCATTCGTCGATGGTTTTACTGCCCAACCGAATAGCACCATGATGACCGATGGCATGCGGGATTATGTCTTGAAGCAATTTATGCATCGCCTGTCTCGGCGATAGGACGGTTTGCAGCTTTTGGCTAATACTTTGGTAACAATAGGCGGTTTGTAAACGATACAACCAGAATCCAGTTTGAATCCGTTGCCAAATTTCATCGCTTTGGATGGGGAATTCTGCGAGGTAAGATTGAATTACGCCCTTGATAACCGGCAACTCCTGCTTGCGCCGCTGATTTCTTAAGGTTAAAAACGCTGGCGGTTTTTCTTTTGCTTCACCCGAAAAATAAAGGTCTAATAAGTTCGGTGAATGGCAGTAAGCCAAAGTAAATCCCAGTATTTCAGGAAAAAACACCCGTGGAAATTGTCCCAAAGCGATTTGTACCGCCGCAAAGTCGAATACCTCATCGACTACCGCCGATTGTTTTACAAATGCGAGTGTATGCAATGCGGGTATATCAATGCCGGAAGACAGCAAATAACCTGTATAAGCAATTCTAGTTTTGGGAATCGACTGTCCGTTTTGAGTCAGCCTTAAATACACTGCCATTAAATCCACAGCAATGGTTATCTGACAAGTCACCGTTTGGGAGAGTGACGGAAACCAAGCCAGCTCAGTAAAATAAACGGGGGCGTATTGTACTAGAAAGTCATTCAAGGAGATGTCGCCCAACTCTGATGCCTGCTCGAAATCAGGTTTAGCTAACATCTGATCGACACTGCTTGAACTGTAATGTTTACCGAAACACGCCGCACAATGTTTGTTAACGTGTTGAAAATTCGATTCCAAATAATGGTAAACCGATGGCAACACTCCATAATGCTCGCTGATATGAATCAACGCATAAAACAGGTCTCGGCTGCCATTGATTGCAAACTGTTCTGCCTCATCCGGTGATTTTGAGAACACCGGCTTTAAAGAAGGATCAAAAACGAGATTTGCGTTATGGGTCTTCATTTAATGCGGCGGCTTGGTGATTAAATAATCGTTGATCACCAAGACATCCAAACCGGTCGTCATGAACACTGTTAACGCATCTTCCAGACTGTGAACGAGTGGCTTGCCCATGACATTAAAACTGGTATTCAACAACAGTGGCACTTGCGTTAGCCGATAGAATTGATCGATCAATTCGTAAAAACGTGGATTCCATTCTTTTTTGACGGTTTGGAGCCGCCCTGTCCCATCGACATGACAGACTGCCGTAATTTTGTCCCGATCGACTCACGAATAAGCAACGTCTTATCCATATACGGCGATTCTTGAACGTTTTCGAAATACTCATCGGTGTGTTCGTGCAGCACTGAAGGCGCAAAAGGCCGGAACATTTCCCGGAATTTAACGGTTTCGTTAATTTTGTCCTGCATGGCTGCCGTTCGTGGATCGGCAAGGATGGAACGGTTTCCCAGCGCCCTTGGACCGTATTCCGCCCTACCCTGAACCCAACCGACCAATTTACCGTCGGCGAGCAATTCGGCTGTGGCTTGACAGATGTTGCCCGGTAAATGCGCTATCGAAAGCGTTCTATTAAACTTTATCAGTCGTTCAATTGCTTCGTCGTTGATTTCGGAACCTGTATAAGGCGTCTGCAATTTCGGCCCTTTGCGATCATTTGAATGGGTCTCGTGATAGGCCAGCCACGCCGCACCTAAGGCGCAACCGTCATCAGCCGGTGCAGAAGGAATATAAACCTGTTTGAAGGGGGTCCGTTGTCTGATCTGGCCGTTAAACGAGGAGTTCAAGGCGCAACCGCCCGCTATCGTCAGATTATCGGTATGTGTAACATCCTGCAGATGATTGAGTAACTGAGTAACGAGATCGGCAAAGAAAGCTTGACCGGTGTAAGCCACATCCGCTTTTTGTTCAATTGGTGCGTTCGGTGCTTGCCGGTACACATCCAATAGTGCGAGCCGATCGAAAAAGCCTTCGGTGACATGTCGACAATCGAAGCCGTCAACGACAATCATCGAATTCAACAGATCGTAGAGCGCCTGATCGAGCTTGCCATAGGAAGCGAGGCCCATGACCTTCCATTCTTCACCCTTGAGCCAATCGAATCCGCACAACTCGGTCATTTTCATGTAAAACAAGCCTAAACTGGCCTTATTCAAGCCTTTGGCTTCGTGTATTCGTTCGAGTTTACGGTCACGGTAACGATAAAAAGCCATCGAGCCGTTTTCGCCGTACGAATCGATCACCGCGCAGGCAGCTTCGTCGAAAGGGCTGGAATAACACGCCATCGCCGCATGTGTTAAATGATGATCGTAATCCTTGAAGGTCAGCTTGCAGCGGGGAAAGCGTTCTTGAGCGATGCGCACTACATTCAATCCTGCCCGTTCGATACTGCTGCGCTGGCATGCCATCATGTGATGCAGCTGGTAATTCGGTAACGGCGAATAGAGTTTTTTAAGGCGCGTTTTTAAAAGTCCGGGAGCCGACAAGATGCCTAGCCGTTTGACGATGTTTTCATAGATCGGTCGATTGTTACGCCAATTAGTCGCAATGACGATGTTTTCGGCATCGGCACAATACCGGGAAAGTAGCTCGGGTAACTGAAATAGTTGATCGGGCTCGCAATTTAGCGCACGTTTATGTTGTAAACAGCGTTCGGTCGCTTCGGCAAACAACACGTTACCGTCCCGGTCGATAATCGCCAAGGCGGGATCGTGGTAAGTTACCGATAAACCGATATAGTAAACCGACATATTCTATTTATTATTCGCCCGTGTACCGTTTGACCGGACGTAGTCGATTTCGTCTCGTTCCGGTCTAAAAATTATTATGATTTACTACTTTATGCAAGACGAGATCGATCTTGTCAAATAGTTGAACGCTCACTGCTATTTTCCAGCACTAGAAAACACCGGGCGTCTACCACTTTATCGAATCGTCCGGTGGGTTAGTTTAGCTCCCTTCGGCCCCGCTCAGGATGCACTGAAAATCATCCGTGCTTTGGAGTCGAATCGTAAAAGCTATTGTTCGATGTTATAGACGATGGTGACCACGACTTTCGCCAGTTTGTTTATGGTGGTTTTATCGTAAGTACCGCCGTAATCGTCATTATCGGTATTGCCGCCGGGAGCGAGAATATAAAACGCGCCTTGCGAAGCCGAACGCATCACGCCGACTTTAACCTTATCCTGCTTAACGAACTCTTCCGCCCGCTTTCTAGCATTTTCAGTCGCCGCCGCAATCAACGACATTTTAATATCTTCCAGATTACCGACTAAATATAAGGGATCGGTCGCCGTGAACGGACGACCTTCGGCTTGTAAAGCCAGAAAATCCTTACTGGCGTTCACAATCTTGGGTAAATCCTTGCTCGCAATAACAATGTTTTGCGTCGCATCGTAACCGCGCTGCTCGGTTTTAGTACCGCCTTGGGGCAAATAGATCGTCTCCATATGCGCCGTCACCGATTCGCCGCTTTCCTGCCAGCCGGATTTATCGAGGCCGGCTTTCGTCAAAAACGCATCCAACGCCGGACGCTCCGCTCTGAGCCTGTTTAAAGCGTCGGCAAATGTCGGCTCGTTGACGGAAATAGTAACCGTCCATTCGGCATTATCGGCTTTTACATCTTTAACCGCTAAGCCCTTAACGGTAATCGACTGTTGCCCGGAAGCCGCTTTTTTCGCTTGAACACCCAGTATAAATGCCGCGCTCGACATCCCGATCGCCAGTAAAACACCGAGGATTGTCATGGCTAAAGTTGATTGTTTTTCCATTTTTAACGACCTCAATTAAATTATTGTTTATTTTCTTAACAGAAATTTCCTTTGCTTTTAGCATTAAGGTGCTTAATTTTTTCATCGTTTGTCATATCGACGGTAATTTCAATTGTTGTTGCCGAGCAAATGACCCCACGTAAGCCAAAGGAACAGATCATTTTGCCAGGCTTCTCTGTTTTACACCGGCTATATTTACTGATTGATTTAACCAATCTTTCGACCTCGCCAACCTGTGTCCCAGCCGGAAAGCGTAAATTTAAAACCGATGTAATTAATTGATCGTTATCGCCTTTCTCAAAAAGTAGCGTTTCGGCAAATTTTGCCGAGTTATCGTAACTGAAGATATAAAGCCCTAAAACCGGCACAAGTATTGTTACTATTAATAAGATAAATATTAGTTATAACCACCTTTTGTGGAGCTTTTTCACGTTATTTTCCGATTTATTTACTAATCATTCGATGAGTAAAAAAACCCAGATAAATCGCAACAAGCATAATAATCGCCTCAACATTACCGCTACCTAAACCGGCGACTACCGGCCCCGGACAATAACCGGCAATCCCCCAACCGATTCCGAAAATAGCGGCGCCGATGATCAGCGGTTTGTCGATTTCCGTTTTGGTCGCCAAGTAAAATTTGTGATCGAAAAGCGGATTCGGCCTTTTGAGCACGAATTTAAAACCGGTAAATGTTACGATCAACGCACCCAGCATCACAAAGATCAGACTGGGATCCCAATTCCCCGCTATATCTAGAAAATTAAGTACTTTTTCGGGATTCGTCATCTGCGATAACGAAAGGCCGAGTCCGAATAATATCCCGCAAAATAATGCGATAGCAATCAGCTTCATATCACTACCCTATAAGATGCCGAACGACGAAAACAGTCATAAATCCGGTTGTCATGAAAACCGCCGTCGCCACAATGGAACGCAACGATAAGCGCGCTATACCGCAAACCGCATGACCGCTCGTGCAGCCGTTGCCCATACGAGTGCCGAAACCGACCAAAAATCCGCCTAACGTTAGCAAGGGAATGGGGAAATTAATCCGGGACTGGTAGAAATCCGGTTTAATTTGGTGAAATAAAAAAGCGCCGAGTACAATGCCCGCCAAAAATGCCGCCCGCCAATAAATTTCGTTTCGAGGAGCCTTGATTAATCCGCTCATCATTCCGCTGATGCCTGCAATCCGACCGTTGAATAACAAGAGCAGCAATGACGACACGCCAATGAGGAGCCCACCGGAGAACGCTGAATACGGTGTAAAATTTTCCATGAGTCGACCTATGATATTGTGTTTCTATAGTTTACGGACCGAAGTTGTTTTCGACGATAACGTAGACGATTCTATGCCTATCCAGGTCAGATTTATAGAAAAAAATGGGGGATCAATTTGATGAAGTTTTAATTTGCTCTTGGCTTGGCTCTGGGAAAGCCCTGGATAAACATTAATGTTTTACATCATTTTCTGACGCAGACAGATTTAGTATTTTTAGCAAATAAAACCGTGTTTTTGATGAATCTGTCGTTAATTATTAGCCAAATGTATTTGGAATTACAATACCTTAGACGCCTGGATGTTTATGACCTTTAGATTATAAATAAGTCTGTCACTTTTATGGCGTTATTCAAGGTCAAAACGACGGACCGGATTCAACAACTCAATTAACAATCCTCTTAGCACTGTATAGTCGTTGTTAAGAATAGCCTGAAAATTGTTGCACTAAAATAACTGCCACAATAAATACGAGTCCTAACCATCCAACCAAGCGCTTCAGCCGTTCGTTTACCGCAGGATAGAGTTCAGATTGACTTTGTTCTTGCGCTTGGCTTTTGCCTTGCAAATCTTCTTTTTCGGATTGATTGAGGGATGTATCCAAATCTACGCGCATGATAAAACCTCTGTAATATGTGATGTTTACCGCCCTGCGTCTCTCAAAAACACAGCGCTGCATTAGTTCTTATTACTTTAACGTGTAAGTTACAAAGGGCAAAAAAATTAACGCGAAAGAGGTGTAGGAAGCGGTCATAGTAAGACCAATTGACGGCGTCACGTCATTTGCTTGGCATAGCCGAACCGAACTGTCCGCTTGATTCCTAAGTGCACGACCCGAATGTCAGAGCTTATTTCCAACATCGCACGACAGTAACGTTATCCGCAAATTACTGCAAACAATTCTAGAAATTCCTACAATTTGTATAGTCAAGTGTGGCTGGTATTAAAACGTTTACTCGATAATATTCGCGTTAACAATTTTCTAAAATGTTCGTTACTTAGTCTAACCACTCGATGATATGATCTTCAAAATCTTGCACTTGCGTTTCCGGGACGGCAAAAAGTTTTATTGAAACACCGGCATCGATCACACTCCCCTTTTTACCGGACACTAAAGGATGCCATCGAGGCAGATCGTCACCTTCAGCAAGCAATCGATAGGCACAGGTTGATGGAAGCCAATCGAATTGAGACTCAGTCATTCGTTTCACGTCCAAACATTCAGGGACATAACGGGTGCGTTCGTTGTAGCGGGTACAGCGGCACTTAGCCAAATCGAGTAATCGACACGCGACATTGGTAAAATAGATTTTACCGGAGTCTTCGTCTTCAAGTTTATGCAGACAACATTTACCGCAGCCGTCGCATAACGACTCCCATTCTTCATGCGTCATTTCAGACAACGCTTTATCATGCCAAAAAGCCATTGGAGAAATCCTGTATTATTAACATTTGTGCGTTACCGTATTTTTTGATGAATAGGTGGTGTCTCATAACGTCGAGTTGCGATATTTTGTAAAATCTTGAAACTCGTTCGAGAAAATATCCGGCAGGCTTATCTTAATTCAAAGCGGACGATTGGAAGATGCCTTTTTCCTATCCTGAATCGAATCAATTCAGCGGTTTTAAAACCGGAATATTAGACAAAAAACAAGGCTATTTTTTGCCTATTTAATTAATGTATAACATTTAATAATTGGTCTATAATCATGTTTTATTGACATTTCTATTGCGGGTTACATCATGGCTGCTGTGTTAGAAGAAAAGACGTTTCGTAGCTTGAGAGAAGTCGCCGTTATGGTGTTCTTTTCCGGCTCAATTTTTTTCCTTATCTCTCTTGCCACCTACAATAACGAAGACGGCGGATGGACTCACAGCAGCACGGTTCAATCTGTCAGTAATGCCGGTGGCGTGATCGGGGCATGGGTGGCCGACTTTTGTTTGAGTTTTTTCGGTGTCGTTGCGTACTTACTTCCTTTTGTCATCATACGGCATGCTTATTTTGCATATATCAGCAAGCAGGAATCCCGAAAGAAAACACTCGTTATTCTCAATTGGCTCGGCTCGTTTATCGCCATCATCTCCAGCGCGGCCTTATTTTATCTTCATGTTTTACGCGTCGGCATTGAGTTACCCGGAAATTCAGGCGGCATCATCGGTCAAGAAATCGGCGATGCTTTGTTATTGATGTGCGGCAATTCCGGTGCAACGCTCCTCTTAATCGCTTCTTTTCTAGCAGGAATTACATTAGCAACTCAATTATCCTGGTTAACAGTCATCGACCTTATCGGAAAATACACCGTTGTTTTGGTCGATTTTATGGCCAATAGTTTCACCCAACTCTTACAAAACTATAACACGAAACCCGCGGCACTCATTAAAACCACAGTTAGCCAACCGGAACAGGAAAAAACTACTAAACCCGTGCTTCGATCTGTTCCTGACGAAGCCGAACCGCTTAAAAAACCTATCCCTGCAAAACCGGTAGCTCAGCCTATACAACTCCCCCCTTTAATGTTTGACGCAGGCGAGCAAAGTATTTCCGTTAAGAAAACTAGCGATCAGCCTTCGAAAAATGTTCGTCCCATCGCATCGGAAAACAAAGGCGAAATACTCCCTCCGCTCACCTTGTTAGATAACCGGGAAACCCGCGTCAAGGGTTATACGCAAAGCGATTTGGAGGAAATGTCCAGACTGGTAGAAGACATCCTTGCCGATTTTAATGTCTCGGTGGAAGTGGTCGGCTTTTTACCCGGACCGGTGATTACCCGTTTCGAACTGCAACCGGCTGCGGGTGTTAAAGTCAGCCGTATCAGTAGTTTGTCAAAAGATCTTGCCAGAGCTTTGTCGGTAACCAGTGTCAGGATTGTAGAGGTTATTCCCGGTAAATCGGTAATCGGTTTGGAAATTCCGAACCGGGAACGCGAAATGGTGAATTTGCGCGACTTAATGGCGTCAAGAGCCTTTGAAAAGGCAGCCTCACTTTTGACGTTGGCGATGGGAAAAGATATTTCAGGACAACCTTTGGTCGCCGACTTAGGCAAAATGCCCCATGCGCTTGTGGCAGGTACGACGGGTTCGGGTAAATCGGTCGCTATCAACTCCATGATCTTAAGCTTGCTATATAAAGCCACACCCGACCAAGTGCGAATGATTATGATCGATCCTAAAATGCTCGAGCTGTCGGTATATGAAGGTATTCCTCACTTGTTGACGCCGGTCGTTACGGACATGAAAGAAGCGCACAACGCATTGCGCTGGGCTGTCGGCGAAATGGAGCGTCGTTACAAACTGATGTCAAAAATGGGTGTAAGAAATTTGGCAGGGTTCAATCAACTGATCGAAGAAGCCGCTTCACGCGGTGAAACCATTAAAGATCCCCTGTATAAAATGCTGAATCCACTCACTGAAATTGCCGAAATACCGGCGCTTGCTACCTTACCGAGTATTGTCATCGTCATCGACGAATTAGCCGACATGATGATGATTGTCGGTAAAAAAGTGGAAGAATCGATCGCACGACTGGCCCAAAAAGCCCGTGCCGCAGGCATTCATCTCTTGCTGGCGACTCAACGTCCGTCCGTGGATGTTCTGACCGGTTTGATTAAAGCCAACGTTCCTACCCGGATTTCATTTCAAGTTTCGTCACGGATCGACTCGCGCACCGTCCTCGACCAAGGCGGGGCCGAAGCCTTACTCGGCAACGGGGATATGTTGTTTTTACCCTCCGGCACCAGCATTCCCATACGTGCGCACGGCGCTTTTGTGGACGATAACGAAGTGCATCGCGTAGTCGAATTCTTGAAGCAAACCGCGCCGCCGAACTATTTGCCCGAAATTACGCAAGAATCGTTTGAAAATAGCGACGGATTCGGAAACTCGAGCAATAGCTACGGCGGCGATCCCGAGTCCGACAGTTTATACGACCAAGCCGTACAATTCGTAACCGAATCGAGAAAAGCCTCCATATCGAGCATTCAGCGTCGCTTTAAAGTCGGTTACAACCGCGCCGCTACGATGATTGAAGATATGGAAGCGGCCGGAATTGTTACCCCTGCTGAAACAAACGGCTCGCGTGTTGTCTTGGCTCCGCCGCCGGTCCGCGATTAACAATAAAAACAGCAGCAAAGCGTTCATATAGTAAGTAACGCTTTGCTCACACGCTTGATAAAGGCGAAACAATACGAGAAAAAAGTGATCCTCATAAATATGCTTTTTTAAGTTATTTATCTCAAAAACGACATATCCACTAATTTCGTTTTTCTGATTACACTCATAAACTGGAACTATTAAAAAACTTATTGCGTCTTATCCGTTGTTCGCCCACAGCGTATACACCTTTATGTTACATGTTACACTTTATGTAACTATGGATCTCCAAGCTAGTATTAATTAGACCGACAAAATAATATTCGGAATCTTGTCATAGATAAGTAACATCAACTCACTTTGGCAACCCCATTATTGATTCGTTTAATATTTTCGGCCTTACGCATTAATTCAACTGTTTGTTCCAGAAACCGGACAAAATTGTGAATAGAAATCAAAACACAGTCGATACATCTGGACTCGATAATATCTTTAATATTTCTCCTAAGAATCTCCAATCTCAAATTTCTGCGGTAGAAAAACTAATTGCGCTCGGGCACTTTCAAGAAGCGGAGCATTTATGCGATCAACTCATCGCTCGACTCCCGAATAACCCCGCCGGATTTGTAAACTTAGCGCTGATTGCACTCAAACAACAAAACTCTGAAATCGCACTGGAACGATGCGAACAATTTTTGCGGCGCTTCCCTAATAACCAGCCTCTGCTCAATTATAAAATCGAATCTTTAACATCGCTTGAGCGCTTCAACGAAGCGGAGGAATTATGCCAGGATATTTGCAAACTATTTCCAATCAAACCTATCGGTTTTATCGGCTTGGCGCGAATTTCAATAAAAAAACAAGACTTTAAACTTACATTGGAACGCTGTGAACAATTCATAGCTTGCTTTCCGAATGAGCTGTCTTTATTACACTTGAAGTCGGCAGCACTGATTAACCTTGAACGATTCGAAGAAGCTGAGCAGGCCTGTCGTCTACTAACCGAAAGATTTCCCGACAGCCCTTTTGGATATGCAGGTTTAACTAAAATCGCATTGCTCAATCAGGACTTTAAACTCACATTGGAACGCTGTGAGCAATTCATGCCCTGCTTTCCGGATGAGCTGTCTTTTTTACACTTGAAATCGGTAGCGCTGATTAACCTTGAACGTTTGGAAGAAGCAGAGCAGATTTGCCGCCTGATAATCAAAAATTTTCCAGATAAACCTCTCGGCTATGCGGGCTTAACCAAAATCGCATCGCTAAATCAGGACTTTATATTGACATTGGAACGTTGCGAGCAATACATGCCTAATTTTCCGGATGAGCTGTCTTTTTTACATTTGAAATCGGAAGTGCTAATAAACCTTGAGCGGTTGGAAGAAGCTGAACAGCTATGCCGGTTCCTGATAAAAAGATTCCCCGACAGGCCTTTTGGTTATGCGGGTTTAACCAAGATCGCATTGAAAATGCAAGATTTTAAACTTACCTTTGAACGTTGTGAGCAGTGGGCGTCAATATTTTCATTTCATCCATCTTTTTTGCAACTCAAAGCTGAAGCATTAATCGGGCTTTCATTTTTCAAAGAGGCGGAACGAATAAGTATCGGTTTGGTCGACAATTACCCGAAAAAACCGGTTGGTCATTTGTTACTTGCTCGAATTTCGTTCCAACAGGGAGATTTTCAAAAATCTGTTGAACGTTGTTATAAGCTATTAGAATCATTTCCCAATGATATTCACGTTAGTCAGTTATTAGCAAATACGCTTATAGCTTTGTTTCGTTTTGAAGAAGCCAAACATATTTTCCAACAGATCATCCGTATACGACCCGACAAACCGAACGGCTATTTCGGTATTGCGCGGGTCGCAGCCGCGCAGTCTCAACATGAAGAAACCCTTAAGCACTGCGATTACATAATCGAACTATTTCCTACAAAAATAGAAGCACTCAGCTTAAAGGGTAATACTTTACTGGCGTTATCGCGATTGGAAGAAGCGAAAATCCTATTCGAAAAAATGGTTTACGATTTCCCTCATCTGGTAAACGGTTATGTAGGTCTACACCAGCTTTATCGAAAAATAGAAAAACATCATTCGGCGTTAGATGCGATTCTTACGGCTTATCAAATCAATCCCATAAACATAACGGTCATCAATCAATATGTAACCCTCTTGGAGTTGATGGGTAAAACGGAAGTGGCTTATGCGTTACTCGAACGTCATGTAAATAAGCTTAAACACGATGCCTGTTTAGTTCCATTAGTTAATTTATATTCAAAATATGGAGAAACATCAAAGATCTTAGTCTTATTGGAAAACAACAACAGATTTTTTTCCGAAAATGTAGACCTGCAAATTAAGGTCGGATTAGCCTTGAGAAACAAAGGCAACATCATCGCCGCCTTTACGCTTTTTCAAAACTATTTGGACAATAACAATATCTCGCTCGCTGCATTAAAGATTAAATTCAGGGTATACGAACAACTCTGTTTACTACAATCGATTATAGAAAACCAAGGTTTATTTAGACACCATTTTCTAAGCTTCATCTCACTACCTAAACCTTATCTGTTCAAGAATCCACTGTATAACGAAATTGTCGAAAGAATAAAAACCGGGAATTTTACAAAATGCGAAAATTTTTTAGATCAGGACTTAGATGAAAATCCTTCTAATATGATTGCGCTTTTTACCCGTAAGATCGTCGAATTCACCAAAGAACTTAACGATATCAGTGCTGTATTTTCCGAGAGCTATTTGGATATTGGAGAATCTCCCGTTTCGGCACTTAAAGTATCAGAAATACTTATATCAAGAATTAAAAATAAAACCCCGACTTCGATGATTCGGCTCGGCGACGGCGAAGGTAATTATTTGACCTATCCTCCTCAATACGAACATTGGCAAAATAACGACATAGAAGATATTCAGCGAGTTTGGTGGGGAGATGTCAAAATCGAGCATGAGGATGACAAGCCTATTAAAGCACTTTTTGCCGAATCGGTTCTTAATGCCGATATTTTAGGAATACCGGATTTAGTGAGAAGAGTGCGGGACATAGCGAGTTTCGATAACTTGGCAAATCACCGTCATAATCGCGGTATCGAAGCAATCTTCCATCATTTAAGCGTCAACAAAGGTCTTTTTGCAACTAAGCAAAAAACGATTTTAACCTCTTGCCATTCTCATACGGATTTAGAGTTTTGGGATTTATACCGATACATTTTGACGAATGTCAGCAAAGTAACTGCTATTACTTGCCATCCTGATTTCGCTCGAGTGCTCCATGACAGATTCGGCATTACTACTGTAAAGACTATCTTGATTCCTTCAGAACATCGACATAGTCATAATTTCAACATCCATGAAGAAAATAACTGCCACTACCCCGACTATTTCGAGAGAATTATTAACGAACTAACGGTAGAAAAAGGTGATGTTTTCTTAGTAGCCGCCGGTTTTTTAGGAAAAATTTACTGCAATGAAATCAAAAATAAAGGTGGAATAAGCATCGATATCGGCTCGACGGCTGATATATGGATGGGCTATTCGACACGAATGGAGCATGAATATCTGCATCCCATCCTCTGAGTCAACCTGGATTTCGATAAATTTAGAGAAAAACAATTTCCCGGCTATCGCAAAGCTGAAAAGAAAGATTATTACCGTTCCAACTTTTTCTGCGATATGAATATTTATCAAAGCGGCGACGAATCGGAAGCCGAATCGAGCCGCGACCGAAAAAAGCTTCTGATTACCGGACATCCCCGCTGCGGTTCTCGCTACATCTCGTTATTACTTAAACATTTAGGCGTTGATGTCAATCATGAATGGTTCGGCGCGAATGGCATTTGTAGCTGGCTATATGTTGTAAAAGACTTGAATATGCCTACATTAGGAAGTCATATAATTAACCCGTACGCCAGTTATGCGACGGATTTCGACTACACACTAGCCTATGTCAGAAATCCTTTCGACGCGATTCCATCCATTCTGTTAGAAAATTGGGTGGAACGTTCCTATAATTTCCGACGAAATCACATTATCGACCAACTAGGTATCGATCTTGATGATTATAAAAGCGACCTGGAGCGTGCAATCGCATCTTTTCTGTTGTGGAACAAGATAACTCAATTAAAAAACCCGGTCGAAACCTTCAAAGTAGAAAATTGCGTCGAAGCAGTTCACGCTTTCTTGGTAAATAATCGGCTTGTACATGAAACAATCGATATTTCAACGATAGATATAGCGACGAATGCGAATAGCACGTCTTCGCGGGGAATTGTAAAACCTGAAATACCCGATGACGGCTACAAGCGAATAGCCGATCATCTCCGTACCGATTTAATAGCGTTTTGCGATCAATATGGTTACGACATAACCGTGAACCTTTAAAAAAATCAAAAGTCGCTTTAATACACAATTTTCGACAAACCGAACTCTCTGTTTTTCAAGGTTTGCTCGTAAATACTAGGGTGGATCTTGTCTTTCATGGCGATCAACTTATTACAAAGATCGACGGATTGTCGGTAATTTCCAATCCAATAAGCACTGATTGATAGTTCGAAGGCGATCTCATAATCGTAGACGCTTTTTGAAACGAAAAGAATATCTTCTGGATAAGGGATTTTAGCTGCTTGTTCCAGAAACATAGAGGCTTGCGAGAACTCCCGCCTTATATTGCACAGTTTCCCACACTATATAAAGATTCGGCACGAATCGGTCGATATTCATAGGCCTCCAAGTAGGCCAGTTTTGCTTTATCGAAATTTCCTAGCCATTCGAACTGCCTACCGATTTGATAAATGGCATACCAAACTTCCTCAACCCATCCCCCGGCATCGACTCTGTCGCGATACCATTTAATCGCTTTTTCATGTTCGCCGGCATCGCGATAGCTTTGCGCCAAATAAAACAAATATCTTGCGACTAAACCGGGATCTTGTTCGATAGATAGGGCTTGCTCTAAAATTTGGGCGTCGGCTAAATATTTCTGCTTCGGATCTAACTTACTTCTGGCACCCGCTGTTCTTGCCTGTATATAGTAATCGCCATGCAGAATAGCTTTGCTAGGTTGCTCTTTTGAACGGCAATACGGATACTCATGCAATACCCCCTTGTATTCCCATTCTAAATCGCTTCTAAAGAGCTGATCGCGATAATACGTTATAGAACCCAAAACGTATTTTAACCGGTAGGAATCCGCATTTAGACCATTAAAGTCCAAATGTCCAACCAAAAAATCATCCGCATCGATAACCCATAGGTAGTCAGCTTTTTTATACGCTAAACTAAAGACTTGTGTACGGTTGTAACCGAAATTTTTCCATTCGACCTTATGTAACTCACCGGGTATTTCGGCTTGCTTAAAAAACGCTTCAATTATTTCAGGCGTGTTATCGGTTGATCCCGTGTCGCAGATAACCCAATAGTCCAAGTACCGGCTAATGGATGAAAGCGTTTCTAAAATGATATGAGACTCATTTTTTACAATCATGCAGAGGCAAATTTTTAACTTTCTCATAAAAAAATCGTTCCAGTAATCCGTTAAGAGAAAAGTTTAGTCAACCTAGGTATATTTTTTTCACAATAAGCTGTAAATTCTACAAATAGTGCTACGCTTTATATCTGAATCAGCATGATGATCGATAACGCTAAAACTAAAGTCTTGCGAGCTATCGATCTTTAATTCAAGAGAACTAATCGATAACTTAAAATGAAAATAGCAATCAGTTTTTTAATTCTCTATTTAAATTATGCCGGTATAGTTATTGTTCATTCAAGTATGATTGTAAATTAGTTTCAACAACATTTTGAGGCCAATCCCCATGAAACCCTCTCCCTTAAGAAAGAGACGTACAGCAGTTAACCAATTAAAACCGGTCGCATTGGCGAGCGCTATTGCTACTGTCCTAGCCGGTCCGGTAACAGCTTGGGGCGATAGCGTCACACTGCATGCCGACAGTTATGTAACAACGCTGCAGCCAGCTAACGTAAAACATGGCGGAGATCCTTCGCTGGTGGTAATAAGCGGTAACACCGCTTTCTTGAGGTTTAGGCTGTCCGATTCATTAAGGTCGGGGCTTACTTCTCAAGATATCGATAAAGCTACTCTCAAGTTGTTCATGCCGACAATTACAACCGGCGGTAATCTAACGCTCAGACGAGTTACTCAAGATTGGGCGGAAAAAACCATCCCGGCGGGAGGCGTGGCACCGGCACTGGACTTGAGAATATCCCAATCGATACCGATTTCAACAGATTTCGCAGGTCGTTGGGTTCAATTCGATGTTAGCGACATTTTCAAGACTTGGTTACCCCTGCCATCTCCTTCGAACTTCGGCTTTGCATTGACCGTGGAAAACGGCAGTTTGCTGGACGCCACAATCGACAGCAAAGAAAATACCTCAACCAGCCACCCAGCCGTATTAGAAGTGGTTTTAAGATCTGATGGAGCTACGGGGGCCACAGGAGCTACCGGCGCAAACGGTCCGACAGGACCCACGGGGGCTGACGGTGGAATCGGTCCGACAGGACCGACGGGTGCTGACGGTGCAATCGGCCCCATAGGGCCGACCGGAGCGGATGGCGCAAACGGTGCTATTGGTCCAACCGGGGCAACGGGCGACGTAGGACCGACGGGCCCTACCGGTGCTACTGGGCCGACGGGTATATCGACTATTACAGTCAAAACTCAAGCAAGCAATGCATTATCGGTTGACGTTTCTTGTCCAACCGGTAAAGCGATTTCCGGCAGTTGTTATGATACCGAGACTTCCTCAACGACGGGTAGCGGGGCCTTTTCAAGCGCACCATTGTGCGGAGGCGGATTAGTTTGTGACAACGACGCAACCGATACAATCGGTTGGCATTGCGAGTTTACCGATATTACACCGACTAATACCGCCTATGTACTTTGTGCCGAATAACCCGCAATAAACATAATTGGTACGAAAAAAAGCCAATGTTTATCGGCATTGGCTTTTTTATTTATGAGAAATCTATTAAAAGTCTTAATCAAACATTTAGAACTTTAAATTAAGCTTTAAAATTTAGTCCAGAAATTAAGTAAAAACCGCTTCATATCCCATTCCATCGGCTTGCGGTCCAATGGGGACTAAAAAAATATCCAGAGCCCCAAATGCTGAATTATTCACACTATAGATGTTCTGAGGCAATATAGGCATCTTTGGCCCGGAAAACAGCAAAGAATAAGCCTCGCGACTCCCTCCCATACTCCTTCCATATCCCGAAACATCGATCAGTTTTATAGGATATTTATCGGTATTGCCAATTTGAATATAAAAGCTTTCATTCAATTGTTTCGTCCAGTCTTCTTTTGTCAAAGCATCTAACATTCAGTTAAGCTCCTGTTCGTTTCGTCTTTTATTATTGTTTAAAGCCTATAGCACGTTAATGCGCCCAATATAAAATTAGATTTTACAGATTTGCATTTACGTTGCAGCTTTGATTATTGATTCGGCATTTTAAAATATGAACCGTTCATGCTGACCAAGTCGAAGCACAGACCACCTTTCAAAAGACTCAAGACGAAGGTACAGACCGCTCCATTAGATCGTAAATACCATGCTCGCCTTTTTTTACGAAGCCCAATCGTTGATATAAATTGCGCGCTGGGTTAAATCGTTCGACATGAATAGTGACAGATTTTACAACCTCAGTAGCTTCGGCAAGCACATCTTTCAAAATTTTTGAGCCAAAACCGAGATTCCTGAATTCCGGTAACAAGGCTAAATCGACAATTCGAATCTCAGCCGGCCACCGTGCGATATAAAAACGACCGATCTGCATATCATTTGAAAGAATAATCAGATATTCCGTATTAGTATAATGTTGTTGATAATGTTGATGCTGAGCGGAAAACTGACCCTTAAGAAAAGAAATTTTTTGCTCATCGTCCCAATCGACTAGCGCCATCTCCTCGGCACGAGTGCTTGCATAAACTGCGCTCAAAAAACCCAGATCCGCCTCGGTAATAGGCTTAAAACTTAACGTTGACATCAAGGGATTAAGTCAATAGATTAAAGTTTGCAATACAGTAGTTACCGTCTAACTCATTCCCCATCGGTTGCAAAAAAAGATTTGCACTACCCCTCGTTGCGTGAAGAACACGATAAACACCGTCAGGTTTGGTTATTGAGTTCGCTAATTTGAATACTAGATTGAATTGATCGTTCTCAGGGGATAAAAAAACCGAATTAATCTCCACCAACTGCATACGGACACGATATTTTCTTTGCGGTTCAACCATGACCAGAGTAAATGTTTCACCCATCATCGAAGCAAAAGTCGAATAACTAAACCTTTTGCCAAAACCCGCTCCCGTAGCGGCAACCAATACGTTCTGTGTGGCCGAAATCCCAACCCCGGCAAAACCGGCGGCAATTGCGGTCGCCAACATTTTTAAAACGGTTCTTCGAGGCAGGTTATTCATTTTTAATATTTTTCTTCAATAAATTAAAAGTAGCTTGATAATACGTGTTTTTGGAATCGGATTTTAAAGGTTCTATAAATAATGAAAACGATCCGGTTTTAACTTGCTCGAAAAGATAAACCGCCTTATCTAAAGAGGCGTTTTTCGGACCTTTAAACCGCACATTAAATTGTTCTGTCGGGCCTTCTTGGCTAGTGATCGAAATCTCAAAAAGCTTTAACTCGACCCCTTTGCTCCAAACTTTATTCCCTTTCCCAACGCGATTAACCGTAAAGACTTCACCTTTCAACGCCGCAAAATCCGCCAACCTTTCAGGGGTTTTAGCGGCGATTGCTGTATTGACGGCACAAATTAATAACCACCCGGTGAATAAAACGCTAAAGCAATAGCTTAATACGCCTTTCCGATTACTTGTCCTCATCATTAATCAGCTAGTTTGCCTCAAGGATTTAGGACGAATCGAATAGAACGTGTCATTATTATTATCAAATTGAAGCGGCATTTTCTATGACTAACTTTTAATTTTGTGACACTGTAAGCAATCTTCCAAAATAAATAGTATTTAACTATTTATTTTTAACATTCACTAAGTCCTTGGCGGAAAAACCCCTTGCATCGCTATACAAAAATTAAAACGTAAGATACGGCATCATGTTGTTATGAGGCTGGTCGCCACCTGCAGGTGCCAACGAGTTGGGGTTCATCCCCACGAGATTTGCATTAGTCGTCGTTTGATAAATGGCACCGCCCACCGATTTTGCAAGGGTTATGCCGGCGGTTAACGTACCTTGCACGCCATCTTCGACGGTTGCCATAAGCGCGTGACTATGCGACGGTATTTCAGATTCCAGAAGTGAAACGGTTTCCGAGCCTCCCGTTTCGCCAAGGTCGTGAAGAGAAAGACCGGGGCCTTGTCCATCAAACATCGGGGCGCGACCTTGCAGGTCGGGGAGCGCAAAATTGGATTTGCCGTTTCCTCCGTACGTCGTGCCAAGCAAAGAGAACAGCGCCGTGTTCTGCGACAAAGGCAATAACTGACCGTCACAAAATGCCCAGCCTCTGGGCGCAAAATTAAACGGAAATATTCTAATTTCAGCAACAAATGGATCCATAGTATTCTCCTTTAAGCAATCAACGCTAAAAAAATGTTAAACTGACTGTTGAGCATGCATGTCATTGGATTTGTTTATAAGCTGGTCGCCAATAGTCTCATTATGATGGCGACGGAAATATTCCGAACAATGAAATGATAAAGCTCACGCATAAGTACGGCTGAAAGTTCGTATGCGGTTGGCTTCCTCCTACCGAACCAATTGCGTTTGTCGCCATAGCTGCATTGGCGGTTTCAGCGGCATAGAGCGAGACCACCGTAGAACTGGCTAAGAAAGCGTTTGACGGATTCGTTACAGTACCGCTTGATGTTGAACCAAGTAACGGATGTGAATGGGCAGGTATTTGACTGACAGTTAAGGTGACTTCTTCCACTCCTCCGGTTTCCGCAAGGATGAAGTTGTTGCCCTGATGAATCGGAATCCGTCCACGCAGGTCGGGCACGGCAAAGGTGCTTTCTCCATCCCCGCCATAAGTCGTACCTATCAAATTAAACAGTACTTCATTTTCGGAAATTGACAACAATGAGCCATCGCAGAACTGCCAGCCTGCAGGCGAAAAATTGCCTGCAAACATACGAATTTCACCGACATAAGGTTGTGCCATGACTGTTCTCCTAGGTTGCGGATGGGAAAATGCCCTGCAAGGCGATGCAGAAAGACAAGGTGAGGAAGGGTTGCATATTCAAATGGGCTTGGCTACCTCCGACATTGCTTACACTGCCGGTATTTAAGCTCACGATACTTGCCGCATTTGGGGAATACACGTTCCCGGGATCTTGCGCCAATAAATTCCCTGCGCTAACCGTGCGTGGGTCGGACGAATTGCCTTGGCTTCCTGATCCGTTCACAACGTGGCTATGGGTCGGAATTTCCGAGATCGACAACGTATGGGCTTGCTCCCCGCCGCGCTCGCCGAGGGTGTGACTGTCGCCGACGTGGATCGGCGTTCGCCCGCGCAAGTCCGGCAACCCGAAGTTCACGCGCCCATCGCCGCCAAACGTCGTTCCCAACAAAGAGAACAAAGCTTGGTTCTGGTTGATGGGCAACAGTTGCCCGTTACAGAGCGCCCAACCTTTGGGCGGAAACACAAAACTCATGATCCGTACTTCTGACAAGAATGGTTCTGCCATAGTCTGTTTCTCCTGTGCATTTATTTAGTTAGTGGGTTGGGTGCATGTTCCTGTTCCGAAGGTCGGTGTGCCGGACAGACTGATCTGCAGAGGATTTGTGATACCGTTGGAGTCGTCGAGTTCGTTCGCGTTTACTGCAACGGTTGGCGAGAGTTGCCTTACATTGTGTGGGCCAGCGGTATTATTCGTGGCTTCTCGGATGCGAATGATTGTACCGTCTCCCCCCTGCCCGACGATGTTGCTGAACGTGTTGCTGTTGATGTCGGTACACACGGTGCCGGCATTATGTGGGCTTAATATTTCGACCTGTTGCACGAGCACACCGCGCCCGCTGTCGATATTGCTCACGTTGTTGCCAGTAATCGTCATGTTGGTGGCATTGGTACCGGCCGCAGTCGTAATGCCGTGGTTTACGTTAATACCGGTAAAGCCCACCGATTCGTTGATGGTGTTGCCTGTAATCGCCATAGTAACAGGGACGCGGCCTTCGTTTTGGACTCGGATGGGGAAACCTACCGTCGAGCCGGAACCCGTTATATTTGCCGTACCAATAATATTGTTTTGCGGCCTACCAGTAAGCGTCTTGGTAAACGGCGAGTTGGCATCGGCAAAGAAGTTGACAGCGTGCGAACGGCTGCCCTGAATATCGTTGCCGTTGAAGTTGAAAACCGCGTTACCGGCCACGGCAATCGAGGATTGCGGCCCGACGTTGTTGTTGGTGAAATCCGCATTCGAAATATTGCACGTCACCGTCCCCCCGGTTCCTGAGTGGTCGCACATCAGCCCTGTCGCTGTAATGGTTTTACCGCCGCTGGTATCGGTATTGCCAGTAAATGTCCCGCTCGTCACATTCAAATTGATGGTGTCGTTGCCGAGCGCTTGCAGGGTCATGAGATTGCCGTGACTCAGTTGCAAACCGTTACTGGACAGCGTGTTTCCGGACATCTCCAAGTTGGTCAGTGTACCCGCGCTGGTGTTGGTAATGCCGATCTCGAAAAGAAAGCTATTGCTGATGGTTGAATTGACGATACGGGTCGGATTGGTTCCGCCGCTGGCCGTCCCGATCAAATTAACCATATCCACCCCAGAATCGGCATTCGTGGTATTGCCGTTGCCAGTGATACGGCAACTGTCCAGCACAAAACCGTTGACGTTAGTACCGCCGATGCCGTCGTCGGCGCTTCCGGTGATGTTCATTCGATTCAGTACGACATTTCTTGTGCTGGTGAGCAAAATGCCGGTGCCGGTCGAGTTTTGGATCGTGCCGCCGCTACCCGCAGTGCCAGTTCCCGACACAGTTAATCCACCGTTTGTTGTTCCGGTATTGTTTAATAGAATGCCGTTGGTAGCTGCGTTGGAAGAAATGCTTTGGAAGGTAAGGCCAGATGCTCCAACGGTTGTATTGGCGACATTCAGTGCCGTACCCGTCGTGCTGTTAATGGTGTTGCCGGTTCCAGTGACGTTAACGGCACTCGCGCCGCCTGTGGCAGTGAATCCCGCACCGCTGGTGGTTGTGATAGCCAAGCCGCCACCCGAGAAATTGACTGTGGCGCCCGTGTTGGATGACAAGGTTAAGGCGGTGTTTGCGCCCGTATTGAGTGATTTAATGGCGCCGCTAAAGTTAATCGCCCCCCCGGAATTTGAGGACACGTTGATGCCATTACTGCTGTTTCCGTTAATCGTGCCACTCAGTGTGACGATTCCGCCGGTAAGCCCGGACACATTGACAACGTTACCCTGGTTTGCCTTGCTAATACTACCGCTGTAGCTAATGCTGCCCGCACCGCCGCCGATGAGGAAAGCATGGTTGCTAACTCCCGCTGTAGAGCCGCTCAACGCGCCTCCGCCTAAATTAACGGTAGCGGATACGTTGCTCAAGCTAATATTATTGACACCGCCCGTTGATGTTGTGCTATCCAGCACGATATTACCCGATGAGATCTGAGACAGATTTACCGTTGTACTATTCGAAGTGGCGTTAACTTCGTTAACTGTCATATTCGAAATAACGGCAACGATATCTGCCAATGCGGGTTTACCGGTTGTCGAAATATTCAATCCGCGTACAACATTAGTATTCGCCAATGTCACCGTATCTTGAATCGTCGGACGCGTTCCGTTAATGCTCGGACGTGCAATCGTTCCCGCAGGCGGTGTAATTGCGAATAGGGTGTCGAAATCCGAACCGGAAACACCTTGTCCAATCAGTTGCTCGCCGTCGAATAAGGTCAGTAAGCCGGTTGGATAGGTTCCGCTAAAGACGAAGATACGGTCATTTATCGTATCGACATTGTCGACACTGGCTAAAGAAGTGAACGGATTGCTCAAGCGTCCGTCGTTACTGCCTCCGGTTGCAGCGGCATTAACAAACCAGATACGAGTACCGCCCACTGTTACAGAAATATTCGCTGGAGCGCTCGTCGCGACGCCAGGACAGCCGTTATCCTGGACTGTAAACGTAGCGGTAGCGGTTCCGGTAAAACCCGGATTCGGATCGAAATCGAACGTGCCTGTACTCGCATTCGTGAGAGCGAACGTACCACCTACTTGATTTCCAATGCTCGCGACACTAAATGTCGGCGTACAACCGTTAATTCCGTTATCGGCATCGGTGACTCCTGCAAGGAGTCCCGTGAGGCCGATTTTCATGTTAGTTTGTGCGTTAAAGCTCTTGTTTACAGCTGTAGGCGCATCATTGACCGGATTAACCGTGATCGTAAAAGTTTGAGTAGAGCTCGTATCCACGCCGCCATTTGCCGTAGTACCGTTATCTTGCACAACAACATCGAAAGTTGACGTACCATTGGCATTCGGTGCAGACGTATAGCTCAACGTGCCATTATTCGCAATACTCGGAGCCGCACTGAACAACCCCGGATTGCTGATGTTGCTCACGTTATACGATAGCACCGACTGCGTACCTTCATTCGGACCGGGATCGAATGAAGCCCAGCCGACAATCGACTGAACACCTGAATCTTCGTTGATTGCTGGCGGATTAGAGGCTGTAAAACTCGGCGCATCGTTAACCGGATTAACAGTAATAGTGAAGGTCTGAATAGCGCTTTGATTGACGTTCGGGGCAACACTCGAACCGCTATCCGTTAACTGAACCGAAATGGTAGCACTGCCGTTCGCATTTGCTGCAGGTGTATAAGTCAGCACTCCAGTCGGACTCAGCGCCGGTGCGCCTGCGAATAACAACACGTTGGTGTTGCCCGTCACAGAGAAGGCCAACGTTTCATTACCTGCGTCGCCGTCGTTGATACCTGTGGCAAAGGCGTTTATCGTTTGTGCGCCGGCATCTTCATTGACACTTGTTGTCGGCGTTATGGTGAATACCGGGGCTTCATTTAGATCAGTAACAGTAATCGTAAACACTTTCTCAAAAAACAGGCTGCCCGCGCCTGAGTCCGTACTTCTCACGCGGATGCTGAAATCGGATTTCGTTTCAAAATCTAGCACAGACGCTGTTTGCAAAGAATTACCGGCAATTTGGAAAGCAGCATTATCAGTACTTCCTGCACCTGCAACAAGCGTATAAATGTGAGTATCGGCGGCATTAGGATCGGTTGTGGTAAAACTACCTACGGTCGTTCCGGCGGGGTTATTCTCAGTAAGTGTATTTGCACTTAATGCAATATCAGTCGGATCACCGTTTACGGTCACTGTCACGGTTGCCGGATTCGAAATTAATCCTAATGTGTCCCTAACGGTATAAGCAAAGGTTTCATCGCCAATAAATCCGGCTTTGGGTGTAAACCGGACTTGCCCGCTCCGTAACGCTACAATTCCTCTTCGGTACGGCCTTTTAACGTTCACTGTACCGGTATCTAACGGAACATCGGACGTATCGTTAGTGAGAACGTCGATAAGAATTGGAGTGTTTAACTGCGTGGACGCTTTGTCGTCTGTAGATACGGGCGGAGCCGCCTGTACGACGAAAGAGGCAATTAAGCATACGGCAATAACCAACAAATATGTTAGTTTACGAGGCGAATTTGACATTGTTGGTATCCCAGTCGAAAGTAGGCTATGCCATAGTATTGTAAGTTTAGGTCGCTCGTTTTACGGTTCTTTTTCCATGACATATCTTTAATTCTTGAAATTCGGATCCTTATAGCGATACTGCAATCAACTCCTCATGCAAACCAAAATTAAACCAAAATAAATCAGCTAATCCTCAGATTACCTACGGCCTGATTTCGTATGCGAGAAGTTTCCGTAAACAAAGAACCTTTTCATAACGAATTAAGAATAGCAAGGAAATAAAAAAAGTAACGGAAATTCACAACTATTTTTTGACTGTCTCTTTAAATTGACTAATTATCATTATAAAACAATGCATTAATAATCATAAAAGTTGTATTAAACCATGAAAAAACAAATACTTTTACATCAAAAAAACAGATTTTTCATTTTTGCATCAAAGTCGGCTACACAGTGAACACTTCAATCCAGCCATTTCATATGGTAATAACCTTTATTGCAAAGCACGTCGAAACACATAAAGCTTTTCGATAGAATCCATGCAAACGAAACTTTAGGAAGCGCATGTAAGTCGATGTTCGACTTTTCAGTCATCACATGAATCGATTTTGTTTTTTTGTGAAGCACGCCGATTATGACCTACTTATGCTTATAGTTTATAATTAACGGTTTATTTTAATTTTTTAGCCTAAACTTTAAAGGGTAGTAATCGATTTCATGCAAGAAATAAACCCCATCAAAAACAAAATTGCAGACCTTAAAAGCCGTGGCGACGCGCTTAGGAGGTATCTTTGACTTTGACAACAAAAGCGAACGCCTCATTGAAGTCTTAAGGGAACTGGAAAACCCGAAAATTTGGGATAACCCGGAACAAGCACAAGCTTTAGGCAAAGAACGCGGACAGCTAGAAATTGTTGTTAATACAATTAAAGACTTAGAGCAAGGCATGTCCGATGCCGAAGAATTATTGATGATGGCGGTTGAAGAAGACGATGAAGCCACTGTTGATACCGTCGTGGACGATCTAGCCGATTTTGAAAAACGTGTTGCCGATCTTGAATTCCGCCGCATGTTTTCGGGTGAAATGGATGCGAATAATGCCTTTTTGGATATTCAATCCGGTTCTGGTGGCACGGAAGCGCAAGACTGGGCTTCCATGATCGAGCGGATGTACCTTCGCTGGGGCGAGGCCAAAGGCTTTAAAACCGAATTGATCGAAGAATCCCCTGGTGACGTCGCGGGCATCAAAAGCGCTACGATTAAGTTTGAAGGCGATTATGCCTTCGGTTGGCTTCGGACTGAAACCGGCGTCCATCGTTTAGTGCGTAAATCGCCGTTCGACTCCGGTAACCGCCGCCATACCTCGTTTGTCTCTGTGTTTGTCTCTCCCGAAGTGGACGATAACATTGACATCGACATTAATCCTGCCGATTTGCGCATTGATGTGTATCGCGCCAGCGGTGCGGGCGGTCAGCACGTTAACCGGACGGAATCGGCGGTGCGAATTACCCACATCCCCACCAACACCGTCGTACAGTGCCAAAGCGACCGTTCCCAGCATAAAAACAAAGACACGGCGATGAAGCAGTTGAAATCCAAGTTATATGAACTTGAACTTCGCAAACGTAGCGAAATCCAACAGACCTTAGAAGACAGTAAATCAGACATCGGGTGGGGTAGCCAGATTCGTTCTTACGTGCTCGACCAATCACGCATAAAAGATTTACGTACAAATGTCGAAACAGGCAATACCCAAGCGGTGTTAGATGGTTCGTTAGATCAATTCATTGAAGCCAGTTTGAAGAGCGGTCTGTAACACAAATAAAGGATAAAACCATGAAAATTGATTTTGAACATCTTGGTGGCATTGAAAAAGGCAGTATTCAACTTAATGACTTCACTCTTTTTTGTGGCAAAAATAATTCAGGCAAGACTTATGTTATGTATTCGCTTTATGGACTATTAGAAAAAGATTTCGATATTCGATTTAATTTCGTTAAAAAAATCATTGAAAAACTTAAACTAGAAGGTACTTACCGACTTGATGTTAGAGAAGTATTCAATTCAAACCAAATCGAAATGGTTAAACATATTGAAGAACATTTCAAAAAGTATTTGCCACGATTATTTGGTGTAACAAATGAAGAGTTTTCAAATACAACCACAATACGCCTAAATTTTGATGACGAAGACTTACAAGCACGTTCTATAAAAAAACCAGCAAAAAACACACTTTCATTAGGAAAAATAAAGGATTGGTCTCTTTCCTTAGAAAAGGAAGCTGATAGCGAAATCATTCAATTGACTTTACATAACACAGAAATTCCAGACAGTTTGCTCCAAGAATTCATTTCAAAAAGCTTAGTTAGTATTCTTTTTACCTGTTTATCAAAAGATTCATTTCTTCTACCTGCTGAAAGAGCGGGATTGAATTTATTTTTTAAAGAACTATCTAGCACTCGTAATTTATTAATTCAGCACGCCCAAAAAGATAAAGTTGATCCAATGGAGTTATTAAAAGACATAATAAGCTCAAGGTATGCCGACCCAATTCAAGACTATATTCAACACTTAAATAAAATTGGCCGAACTAAAAGTCAAAAAAGTATTTATCGTGAGTATGCCCAAAATATACAAAAAAAGGTATTGAACGGAAAATATGAGGTTGATAGTCAAGGTAACGTTTTTTTTATACCTTACCGAAGTGATACAAAAAAACTACCTCTGCATTTTGGATCATCAACCGTGAAAACTCTTTTTGGCTTGGTTTTCTATTTAGAGCACCTAGCAGAAAGAGGTGATTGTCTTATGATTGATGAGCCTGAGCTTAATTTACATCCTGATAATCAACGGCAAGTAGCGCGAATTTTAGCCCAACTAGTTAATGCGGATTTAAAGGTAATTGTTAGCACCCACAGCGATTACTTTGTACGTGAATTAAATAACTTAATAATGCTAAAAAAAGGTTTTTCAGGATCAATTGAGTTACAAAAAAAATTCGGTTATCAAGATAATGAATTACTAGAAGGAAAACGAGTAACGGCGTACCTATTTAATGAAAAAAAAATAACACCAATGACGGTGGATAATGAAGAAGGAATTATTGCTGAAACCTTTGATGTTGTCATTAATGATCTTAATAAATCATCCAATGAGATTTATTATGCAATGCAGGATGCAAAGGAGCTAAATGATTAATGAAATCATTTCCTCATTTATTAAATTGTGTTATTCCTGATGAATTTCACTTTCATCTAGTTAAAGGCGACAAAAATACGTTACGTCTTATTGAAGAAAAAGAAAAGTTATCGGTCGATATTAAAATAAAAAGTTCCGATAATATATCTTGTTTCAGTTTCGATAAAAACAAGCAAACAAAAAGCGATGCTATATTTCCATTTTTCAATCCTTCTGTAAAAGGTCTTTGCACTAAAAATGATTACATTTTAGTTCATCAAAAAGGTAATAAAATTTATGTATTTCTAATCGAATTAAAATCAAAAAATAAAGGTGAATATTTAAAACAGCTCATGGCAGGTAAGCATTTTTTTCAATTTATTATCGATAGAATAAAACTGTGTAATTCAGATTTTCAGGATATAGACAAAGATAATTTGCTATATAAAGGCGTTCTATTTCGAATTGACAAAAGACACCCGAAAAGGAACATCCAAACATAGTAAATTAGAGTTTAATCAAACTCAATATTTAGATGTTTGTATTCTAAATTACGATAATGTTTATTATCTATCTCAATTTTTATAGCTAAATTTAAGCCATCGTCACATTTTACAACTTTTAAATATTTCATTTGAATTTTTATGACTGAAACTCAAGCAGACGAACAAGAACAAATCCGCCAACGCCGTAGTAAACTCAATGAACTGCGCGACAACGGCAATATCGCTTTCCCTACCGATTTTCGCCGTAATGTGGTGGCGGGTGAACTATTAGCCGAATACGGCGAAAAATCGAAAGAAGACCTCGAAGCCGAACTCTTACGCGTCAAAATCGCCGGTCGAATGATGACTCGTCGAGTAATGGGCAAGGCCAGTTTTGTGCATATCCAGGATATGTCCGGCAAGATTCAATTGTATGTAACCCGCGACACACAACCCGAAGGTTTTTATAACGAGCAATTCAAAAAATGGGACATCGGCGACATCATCGGTGCCGAAGGCGTGTTGTTTAGAACCCAGACCGGCGAGCTCAGCATTAAGGTCGATGATATAAGGCTGCTAACCAAAGCCCTGCGTCCCTTGCCGGAAAAATTTCACGGCATAGCCGACCAGGAGATCAAATACCGCCAGCGTTATCTGGATTTGATCATGAGCGAGGAAACCCGCAACACCTTTCTGGTGCGTTCAAAGATTGTCGCTTATATCCGTCAATTCCTGATTGAGCGGCAGTTTCTGGAAGTGGAAACGCCGATGATGCAAGTCATCCCCGGTGGTGCTACCGCCCGCCCGTTTATCACCCACCATAACGCGTTGGACATGGACATCTTCCTGCGTATCGCGCCGGAATTGTATTTGAAACGTTTGGCCGTCGGCGGTTTTGAGCGCGTGTTTGAAATCAACCGCAATTTCCGTAATGAAGGGCTATCCACGCGCCATAATCCCGAATTCACCATGCTGGAGTTTTATCAGGCTTATGCCGAATACCATGATTTAATGGACTTGACTGAAGAAATGTTGCGCGGTATCGCTCAAGAAGTCGTAGGTCATTCCATAATTGACTACCAAGGTGAACAGTACGATTTCGGCAAGCCATTTGACCGGATGACCGTGGTGGAATCCATCCTGCATTTCAATCCCGGCGTTACCTTAGAGCAAATCAGCACCCGTGATGGCGCGGTAAAAATCGCCGCTGCCTTGAAGATTCCGGTAAAAGACAGTTACGGCTTAGGTAAAATCCAAATCGAAATTTTTGAAAAAACCGTCGAAAGCAAGCTGATGAACCCCACTTTTATTACCGCTTATCCGGTTGAAGTGTCTCCGCTGGCACGACGTAACGACAACGATCCGCACGTCACCGACCGCTTTGAGTTTTTCGTCGGTGGCCGCGAAATCGCCAACGGCTTTACCGAGCTGAACGATGCAGAAGACCAAGCCGCCCGTTTCCAAAAACAGGTCGAAGACAAAGAAGCCGGCGACGATGAAGCCATGCACTTTGATGCCGACTACATCACCGCCCTGGAACACGGCATGCCTCCCACGGCAGGCGAAGGCATCGGCATCGACCGTTTGGTAATGCTATTCACCGATGCACCGTCGATTCGAGATGTGTTGTTGTTTCCGCATATGCGGCCTAAAGGTTAACGACCAAAATACTAAAAGTTCAAATCGAATTGATCGCCTTGGAGCAAGGGACAGAAAAAGCATCTGTTTTCTGCCTTAATTGAACTTAATTATTTAATAAACACGAGGTAACGCGGTTATGTATAAGAAATTATTAAGTTTTGCTTTTATCATTCTAATATTTTTTCCTTCCGCAAGGGCAGCAACGCTCCTGGATCAATCATTTACAAAAAAAGGTGGCGGTAATTTAGCCTCGTTTATTAATGAATGCTGTCAATTTGTAGCACAAACATTTACCGCAGGCTTATCGGGAAAACTTGAAAGTGTTCGTATTAACGTGCAGGGCATTCCACAGGCGTCGTCTCAATTAAGAGTGTCGCTCTGGTCTACGCAACAAGGCATTCCTCAAGACACAATACTTTCAACCATTCTTCCCTCAGGCACTTCTCTGATTTCCAATAAAATTATTTTCCCAGACCATTTCAACATTCATGCAGGATCGATGTATGCTTTAATTGTTAACTACGTCAAAGCGCCGCCGCCCGGTTTTGGCGGATTGCAAGGTTTTTGGAATGGCAATTCAGATAATCAATATTCCGGTGGTGAAATGCTTGCTTACGATAATCAAATAAACCAATGGACTAATCAAGGCGACGGTTTCGATGTTTTTTTTGAAACATATGTAATAACAACACCTATCCCTGCTTCAATCTGTTTATTTTTCAGTGGTCTAGTAGGATTATTAAGTGTGTCTAGGAAGAAGAAACCAAAACTTTCAGAAATATAATTTTCAACATCTACCAACTTAAAGACCTCATTTCGGGAGGACCTAACATGCGTCAAAACACTTATTTTACAAAGCTTTTATTCTTGATTTTGCTCCTATTCTCGGCTGTCGGCTTCGCGGAACAAGACGAAACCGAATGGAACAATGATTTAAAAAACCAGTATTTTTCCGGTAAAACGATTGAAGAATCAAATAACATCATAGAACTGGATGCACCCATCCGCGCCGAAGACCCCGCTCTGGTGCCGTTAAAGATCAACACCAAAACGAAGCAAACCAACGACAGCTATATCAAAAAAATCCTGGTATTGGTCGATAAGAATCCCTTCCCTTTCGTCGGCGAGTTTGAATTTACGCCTGACAGCGGCAAGGCCGATCTGGCTATGCGAATTCGCGTTAATACCTACAGTTATATTCGCGCTATTGCGGAAATGAATGACGGCAAATTGTACATGACCAAAAAATACGTCAAAGCCAGCGGCGGTTGCTCGGCACCGGTGGGTGCCGATTTGGATGCCGCGATGAAACGTTTGGGCAAGATGAAATTCCGGTTGGATGACGGCATTAAAACCAAAGAACCTGCGTTAGTGCAATTGTTAATCAGCCATCCCAACTTAAGCGGTATGCAGATGGATCAAGTGACGCGATTCATTAAAAAATCGCATTTCATCGAAAATATGAAAGTTTCATTTAACGGTAAACCGATCTTAACGGCGAAAACGGACATTGCCATCAGTTCCGACCCTAACTTCCGGTTTTACTTTGTTCCCGACACTGCGGGCACTTTAAAAGCCGACATTACCGATACCCAATGCGAAAGCCCGACGGCGCGGGATGTCTGCAAAACAGGCAATACGTATAGCGAGACTTACGCTATCAACCCCTGATCGACTCAATTTGTAAATCCGCTTTTCGATGATCTTTATGATCGCAATTAAACTGCCGGAATGGGTGCATCATTGCACTCATTTTGTGCAATATTAATTTTTTTTTCTCCAAGAAGAACTAACTCCTTGATAATTAGCCACTATAAATAAGGCATAAATAATGCTTATTTAAAGTAGGTTATTTGTCACATTCTCGACTTATTTTATTTATAAAATGACGTTAAGAAAATCAACTTTGTTGTTGATGTTTCAAATGAATATTAAAAGGAGATGCTATGAAAAACGAACTAGCAGTTGATAAATTTATGGAATTCGTCATTCCTGTTACTGAAACCGGTTGTTGGCTTTGGACCGGCGAAACACGTAACGACTATGGTCGAATTAATATCGATGGGCAAGAAATTAAAGCCGACATCGCTTCCTGGGAAACCCAGTACGGGCGTTTACCCGTTGGACAACGTCTTCAACATAAGTGCAATGTAAGATGTTGCGTCAACCCCGACCATCTCACACCGATAGTCGGCTGATTTATGGAAGGTCAGGTATGTTTTATAAGGCGCTACGATAAAGCGATAAAACTTGCTTGACGTAGTTTTGAGTTTCCGGATAAGGGGGAATGGAATTATTGTATTTCATAACAGCCCCTTCTCCGGCGTTGTACGCAGCAACCGCAAGCCCGAGGTTGTAGTTAAACATATCTAACAAATCTTTCAAATACCGAGTGCCGCCGTTAACGTTTTGAATCGGATCGGTCCGATTGGTAACACCGTAACGTCTGGCCGTATCCGGCATCAACTGCATTAAACCCACAGCACCGGCTCTCGATACGGCACCGGCGTTATAAGCGGATTCGGTTTGAATCACTGCATGTACCAGCTTTTCCTCTACGCCGTGCCGATTGGCAGCTTCGGAAATAAGATTAGAAAATTTGCTTCGATTGATAATACGCGAACTCGGTTCGTGACTTTCGCGATGGAATATCGTCGGATAGAAGCTGTTTTCTCTGAACTTGAAATGGTTTTCCGGGGTTTTTATGATGAGCTTTGCTAAGCTGTGGCGAGAAGAATGACCGAACGTACTCGTTCGTAAGTTGGTATAGGTTACGCGCCCGTTTGAATCGACATATTTGTAGATGTCTGCGAATGCATCAGTTGAAATCAATAAGGTTAATAATAAAAGAGTGTTTTTTAACATCATTAATTATTCCTATTTCGTTGCATGGATATTCACCGAATTCGCAGCACTAACTGCTTTCTTTATTGCATCATCTACCGAATGTGAAGTAGCAAGGGCTACGCCCATTCTTCGGTATTTCAAAGCTTCCGGCTTGCCGAACAGCCTAATTTCGCTTTCTGATTCGCTTAACGCTTGTTCTAAACCTGTATAAAAAAAATCTTTCGAGTCAATGTCCGACAAGATTACCGCGCTGGCGCCACATTTTTTCAACACTGTCGTTACCGGAAAGCCCAAGATGGCCCTTACATGCAACTCAAATTCATTTTGTAACTGGGTTACCATTGTAACCATGCCGGTATCGTGCGGTCTGGGACTTACTTCACAAAACCAAACTTCATCGCCCTTTATAAACAGTTCAACACCGAATATACCTTCTCCGCCAAGGGCTTCCGTCACTTTACATGCAATCGCCTTAGCGTTTTTTAATGCTATTTCGGTCATCGCTTGCGGTTGCCAGCTTTGGCGGTAATCGCCCTTTTCCTGGACATGTCCGATGGGTTCGCAAAAATAAGTCTGGACTTTACCTGAGCTATCATACGCTCGCACCGTTAGCAGAGTGATTTCAAAATCAAAATCGATTTTTGATTCGACAATCACTTTACCGGTATCGACTCTGCCACTGACTTTAGCATATTTCCACGCTTCTTCAAGTTGTTCCGGCGTTTTTACCATCGTCTGCCCTTTTCCCGAAGACGACATCGTCGGTTTAACGAAGCATGGATAGCCGATTCCGCTGTCGACTGCAGTTTTTAAATCTTCGTAACTTTCTGCAAAGGCGTAGCGAGAAGTCGGTATTTTAAGCTCTTCCGCCACCAACGCACGAATGCGCTCCCGGTTCATCGTAAGCTGAATGGCTTTCGCATTCGGCACCACTTTGGCGAGTCCCTGGGATTCGACTTGCATTAAAACATCGGTCGCTATCGCTTCGATTTCAGGAATGATTATGTCGGGTTGTTCCAGATCGATAATTTTCCTCAACTCTTCTGCATCCGTCATGGTAATGACGTGGCTACGATGAGCGACTTGGTGGGCGGGCGCATTCGGATAGCGATCTACCGCAATCACTTCAACGCCGTATCGCTGCAACGAAATGGCGATTTCTTTGCCCAGCTCTCCCGAACCGAGCAGCATTGCCTTGGTTGCGTTATTGGTTAATGCGGTGCCTAATTTCATTTTGAGTTCGCTAAATAACTGTCGATATCCTCTTTCGAGAAGCCGATCTTTTTCGCTACCCGATCGGCATGGCTGACTCTTGATATACCGGGGATTAACCGGTAAGTCGGCGCATCGTTGGCGAATTCCACTTGCATGGACAAGCCGGTTCCTTCCTTGGCAAATAAATCGACCAATTGATGATTATGGGTAATGAGGATTGTACTATTCGCTTTCCGGTAGAAACCGTTGAGTACATTGGATGAGGCTTCCATTTTTTCTTCGAAAGTCGTTCCTTCGGAAAGCTCGTCCAATACGACCAGACTTTTTGCCGTGGATGCCAGGAAAATGTCTTTTGTCCGTTTTAATTCGGTACCGAAACGCCCTTCCCCGTCATCCAAATGGCTGATTTCGGGGACTTGATAGAAAACTTTATCGGCAACCGTCATTGTTGCGGCCTTCGCCGGAATGTAACAACCGATTTGTGATAAAATTTGTATTTGCGTAACGGTTTTGCAGAATGCCGTTTTACCGCCGCTATTAGGGCCGGTTAATAAAACTAATTTATCGTCGTCCAGCACGAAATCATTCCCGACATAATCCGGATTTTCTTTTCCTAAGACCGGATTGACCGCCGACTTAAGATTAATCCGGTGATGCTTGGCATCCTCGAATTTTGGCATGACTGTTGGGTGGGTTGAACTTTGGGCATATTTGATGAATGAAAATAATTCATCCAATTGCCCTAAAACATCGAGAAATTCGCCCACTTCATCGGCTTTTTGTAGAGATTCCTCAATGGAATAATACAATTATCGCGGTCGTATCCGCCGATGACGGGAAAATAAAGCAGCATCAACGGGCCTAAAAATATTGACACAGCTGGTAATGAGGGCGTGATGTCCACAGGAGAAAACATTGAAATAAGCCAGATTAATCCGATGATTGATGACAACAAAACTGGCTTTAAAAGTTGCGGTTTAAAGATAACGGGAATGGGGAAAAGAGAGCCGCCTCGCTCTTCCTTGCTTTTTATGTTTCCCTCTACAAAATAAACGGGACCTTCCATTAAGGAATAATACCGGGAATTCTTGAACGATTTTATTTTATTCAGTAATTCGTTCAGGTATTTAGACTTCGGTGTATCGACACCTTCAACTTGACTTAGTGTGTCGTGAAAAAACTGAACGCCGTTTCTGTACTGACGATAGCCGTATCCGTCGATTTCATTCTTGGCTCGAGTTTGAGAGAAAGCGCCTAGAAATTCGCCGAAAAATAATAAATGAACATTTTTTTCATTCGCCTCCACCGTTTCGACGATAGCCTCGATTTGCTCTCTCAGCGCCTGATTTTTTTCGAGTTCTTTGACAGCCTCTTGTTTTGCTTTAAGTTCTTTAATCGAACTCAGCGGCTGACATAACGACCGGTACAGCAACGCTTGCCCGGTCGTGGTCGATGCGTAATTTACCGAGTCAAAAACCTTATCAATTTCAAGTGTATTAAAGGCAGTCTCATCGATAACCCCTTCACCCATTGGCAGCGGTTTAGTGGACTTAATAGTTGGCCAAGGTTCTTCCTGCCAGCTTTTTAGTATGGTTTCTTGCATTTAACCGCCTTTTAATACTCATGTACGGATTGAAATAAAGAGTCGTTTATAGCCACTCGTCCAGCAATTTTGCAATGGCATTTACATGGGTTTCGGAGTCGTTTAAAGCGGGAATGTAACGGTAACCGCTTCCGCCCGCTTCCACGAATACTTCCTTATTTTCCATAGCAATTTCTTCTAAAGTTTCAAGACAATCGACCGCAAAGCCGGGGCACACTAAGTCGACCGTTTTAACACCTTGCGCGGGTAGTTTTTGCAACGTGTCCGCACAATAAGGCTTTAACCATTCCGCTTTACCGAAACGCGATTGGAAAACCAACAGCCACTGTTTTTCGTCCAGTCCCAACTTTTCAGCAAGCTGTTTTGCGGTTTCCAGACATTGATAATAGTACGGATCGCCCAACTTTGTCAGCATCTCCGGCAAGCCGTGAAAAGACATGACCAGCAACTCGTTTTGTCCGTGTTCTTGCCAAAAGACTTTGATAGATTGCGCTAACGCATCGATGTAACTTTCATGTCGATGATAGTCCGCGATAAATTGGAAACTGGGCAGATGACGCCAACGGTTTAGTTCTTTGACGACATCGTCGTAGATCGAAGCGGTTGTCGTAGAGGAATACTGAGGATATAAAGGCAAGACGATTATGTTTTCTATACCTTCCTGCTTAAATAATTTGAGTTGCCCAGCAATGGATGGAGCACCGTATCGCATCGCGCAAGCGACTTTAATACTTTTCGGGCTTAGTTTTTCCGCTAATCTTTCACTGAGACGCATAGATAGATAAACTAACGGAGAGCCATGCTCAGTCCAGATTTTTTGATACGCTTTTGCAGAACGCTTGGGCCTAAACGGTAAAACAAAGGCATTTAAAATGATCCACCAGATCGGCCTAGGAATATTAACAACACGCGGATCACCTAGAAAATCTTTCAGAAATTTTCTCACCGCCGATGTAGTCGGGGCCGTGGGTGATCCCAAGTTTGCGAGCAATACTCCGGTTTTTTTTCCAGTCATCTATTACCTAGTTAGCGGTTAATTAAATTCAAAAACTCAGAACGCGTACTGATTTCTTTACGGAACGCACCTGTCATCACCGACGTAGTCATCACCGAGTTTTGTTTTTCAACGCCCCGCATCATCATACATAAATGTTTGGCCTCAATCACAACAGCAACGCCTCTTGCACCCGTTGCCGTTTCAATCGCATCGGCAATTTGTTTGGTCAACTTTTCCTGAATTTGTAAGCGTCTGGCGTACATATCGATAACTCGGGCGACTTTTGACAAGCCGAGCACTTTACCTTTCGGCAAATAGCCGACGTGACATTTGCCGATAAACGGCAATAAGTGATATTCGCAAAGCGAGTAAAGTTCGATATCTTTCACAATGACCATATCTTCCGAATCGGCGGTAAATATGGCGCCGTTAAGGACTTCTTCCAACGTTTTCTCGTAACCGTTATTCAGGAATTTAAAGGCCTTTGCTGCTCTTTTAGGGGTTTCGAGCAAACCTTCGCGAGTCAAGTCTTCCCCAATCGATTCGATTATTTTCGAGAAATATTCTTCCATTTTATGCCGTTGTCGTTATTAAATTTTGGCAGTATACCTTAATGCCGGGTAAAAGCGATGGCATCGTGCACCACTTTGATGCTTGCTCCCGGACGCGTTGCATTCTCGCTTAGATGACGTCGCCAAGCCCTTGCGCCCGGCTCCCCGTGAAAAAGACCGAGAATATGGCGAGTAATGCTATTTAAACGAATCCCTTGTGTTAATTGCTGTTCTATATAGGGCGTCAATCGTTCCAGTATTTCATGTCTGGAATGTGGTTGTCCGGTTGCATTAAACAATCGTCCATCGACCTCTGCCAATAGATACGGATTATGATAAGCCTCTCGTCCTACCATGACCCCGTCGACTTGTTTTACCTGATTTTCTGCATCTTGCAAATTACTTATTCCGCCGTTGATAATAATCGCGAGATGGGGAAAATCGGACTTTAATCGATAAACTACGTCGTACTGCAGGGGCGGAACATCGCGATTTTGCTTAGGCGACAAGCCTTTTAACCACGCTTTCCGAGCATGAATAACAAAGGTTTTACAACCGGCGGCGGCCACTTTCGATATAAAATCGACCAACGCTTCGTAGGAATCTTGATCATCGACGCCAATCCTCGTTTTAACGGTGACAGGGATTGAAACAACCGCATTCATCGCGGCAATGCAATCGGCAACTAGTTCGGGCTCGAGCATTAAACAAGCACCGAATCGGCCGTTTTGCACTCTATCGCTTGGACAACCCACATTCAGGTTAACCTCATCATAGCCGTAATCCTCAACCAATTTTGCACAAACACCCAATTCCCGAGGATTGCTTCCGCCTAACTGAAAGGCAACCGGATGCTCCAAATTGTTATATTCTAAAAACCGATGATTATCGCCGTGGATTAACGCACCGGTCGTGACCATTTCGGTGTACAACATCGTGTGACGTGTTAGGAGTCGATGGAAATACCGGCAGTGCCGGTCGGTCCAATCCATCATGGGGGCTACACAGAAGCGATTTGGCGAAGCCGCTGATGAAATCTCACGTTCATCAGCATTATTCAACAACAGAGTCATGAACGCATTACGTTTTTACAGTCTAAAACAAACAACACTATACAATAAAAGGGAATTTTCAGTATTCGTTTACTGTCATTTACAAGTGAATAGAATTCAACCTGTCTTTTGAGTAAATAGTTTGTAGGTTAGAATGGCATAAGCAGAACAATTGCTAATATTTTCAAACTTATGTATCGCAATCATTGAGATTTTCATCATTTATGCAAATTAGGCGTTCGATTTTAATATTTCCGGTAATTTCGCTTCTATCGGCTTGCGCAGGATTTAACGGCAATCAACCTCCGGCTCCGGTATTCGGCGGCCCCGCTTACGATCCCTATCAACGTTTTCCGAGGGAGCAAAATCCGGTTATCCAACAACCGCCGCCTGTGCTTGAAACAAAACCCTTAGAAGGCTTCAATAAAACGCCCGAAATCGTTGAGATCAAACCGGATTTTGCACCTCCGGCAGACAATTCTATAATCCAGCCGAATACGGAACAAGCAACCCCTTTAGATCAACCTACCGATCCGTTCGGTACCGAACAACCGGCCGACGATCAGGCCATGCCTGAAACCGAGCCACCCGCGGAAGAACCGAAACCGATTGAAACCGTTAAGCCGGTTGCGCCGCCCTTACCCGTCGTTCCCAAAGAGCCCGAAGCGTTAGAAACGCTCGAAACTTTTGCACCGCAGTCTCCTGCTGTCGGCTCTTTAGTGATGGCGGCCAATGAAAATACTCAAAGCGGCAATATCGACTCAGCCGTTTCTTCAATCGAGCGCGCAATTCGAATCGAACCGCGAAATGCCACGTTATATTACAAGCTTGCAGTATTAAGACTGAAACAATCCAAACCAAAACTTGCGGAAGATCTTGCTAGAAAAGCGGCGATTTTAGCGGTAAACGATAATGCTCTGAAAAAACATAGCTGGCTTCTCATAGCAAACGCAAGAGAGTTGCAAAACAATATCGAAGGCGCCAAAAAGGCCAAAATGGAAGCGGCTAAATACTGAGATGATTTGAGTCGGATAAAATATTGATCAAATAAGTTAAATCGGTTCGTCTTATATTTATATGCAACCTGTTTAAACTAATTAGTTATATCGTTGGTCTTTTGTTTTTTAATTTATCTTCAAAACCGGAACTCCGTCCGTCCCCTTTCAGTCTTATCGCCATGAAATTAAGCCGTCAAATCATTTTCTTTCTATTCATCGCACTTTTTCCGGCATTGTAATATGCGGAACCCAATACCAAAATCGAATTGCCCGATATGGGAGACTCGTCAGGTACGATTATTACGCCGGCGGAAGAAAAAGAACTCGGCGAAGCGTTTTTCAGAAGCCTACACTCGCAAGTTACCATCAATCAGGATGCCGAAATCCAGGAATATATCCAAACGATTGGCAATAGGTTGGTCGCCAATAGCGATGGCCCCGGTTTGCCCTTTCATTTTTTTGTGGTGATGGAAAACGATATTAACGCCTTCGCTGGCCCAGGCGGTTACATCGGAGTCAATTCCGGTTTGATTATCATGACGGAAGCGGAAAGCGAATTAGCCTCGGTGATGGGACACGAGATAGCCCACGTCACACAGCGACACTTATATCGTGCGGCAGAGGCTGCAGGACGCTTGTCGATCCCCACGATGGCGGCAACCTTAGCGGCTATCCTCTTGGGAACACAATCGCCTGCATTGGGGCAAGCGGCAATCATGGCTGTTATGGGGAGCAGCGTGCAGTTTCAGATCGATTTTACACGCGAAAATGAAATGGAAGCCGACCGCGTCGGTATGCAGACCTTGGAAGAAGCAAAGTTCGATCCTCGCAGTATGCCGACTTTTTTCGAACGCTTGCAACAATCCAGCCGTTACTATGGCAAGGACGTTCCTGAATTCCTTAGAACCCACCCTGTCACAGCATCGCGTATCTCAGATACGCGCGGACGCGCGGAAACTTACCCCTATAAACAATATGCAGACTCGCTCGGTTATCAATTAATCAAAGAAAAGCTCCGGGTATTAACCGGCAAAGACGATGCGGGAACGACGAAATATTTCCAGGCACGGCTCAATCAAGGCACGGATGAGCAAAGAACGGTAGCTCGTTACGGACTGGGGTTAGTCGCATTAAAATTACAAAAATACCAGGAAGCAGAATCAACTTTCCAACAATTGGTTAAGCAACATCCAGCACAACCGCATTATGCCACTGCGCTAGCCCGAACTGCGCTTGAATCCAAAAACTATCCGCTGGCGTTAAGTCGTTACCAAAAACTGACAGAACAATTTCCAAACAACGAAGCGATTAAGCTTGAATATATTACGGCTTTAGTACGTTCCGGAGATTCCGGGAAAGCCAAGAAAAACTTGGAGTTGTTATCCGCAAAAACCCAAACTCTCCCCGTATATTACGAGTTGCTGGCGCAAATTTATAATGATTTAAATCAACCGGCGGAGTCGCACCGTTATCTGGCAGAATATTATTATTCGGTCGGTCTAATACAGGATGCGATCTTTCAAATCAGGTTGGCTCGTCAGTCAAAGGGCCTCAATCCGCATTTATCGGCGATTCTGAGAGAAAGACACGATTACTTTTTAAGCGAACAAATGGAAGCTAGGCGCAACCAATGATCGTAATGCCCTTTCCTGAATTCAAGCTTAACAGATGTAACTTTAATTCAGTTTTTGTTGAAAACGCAATCTTTCAACAATCAAACACTGTTCGTAACCGGTTGTTATAAAATAACAATTTTAAGAGCAGATTAAATATTTAAAATTTTAGCTTTTTTTGTTGGACAAAGGCGTTTTTTTAGATATAGAATACGTCCAGCTTTTCGGAGCGATGCCGGTTAACTTCCGGTATAGAGGGGGACATAGCCTCATAGGCTATTGATATATAACAATAATAAAAAAGTAATTCTGCTTGAGTTGAGTTGTACAGGCGACACTTTTTAGTACAGCTAAATAATAACAATAATAAAACTCAACATGCCCGCTTTATGCGGGCTTTTTATTGCCCGATGGTTTTATGTTACCTCTTAATTGATTCAATCTCCTTAAAGTTTGAATCGTTTATAACCTCTATAGCTGAGTAGAAACTAAAACCTCACCAAAGATAGCTTTAAAACGTTACATTTTTAATCGAATGCCAATCCATCCGGCTCTCGGCGCGCCCGGCGAAACGAAGCGATGATCATCGTCGAATGCAACCCCAAGCACTTCGGTTGGATTTCCGTATAAACCGAACGAATTGTAGTGTACGTCGAAAAGGTTATCGACTTTACCGAATACTGAAAAATGATCGGTCACTTTATACTCAGCCGTCGCATTGAATAACCAATACCCCGACAGAGTAGGCGTAATATTCGCCTCATCGCCTCTAAAGGCACGATTTCCGCTATAAGTACCATTGACCCCTAACAACACTTTCTGCCATAAATCGACGCCTAACGAGGCCTTAAAGATATGCTCAGGGATGCCCGGAATTCGTGCACCGCGGCCTACAATTTCCCGCGCATCTTCATCTAATGGACTTTGAATGTCGAACCCGTCGAGAAAACGGGCATTCAGATAGGTATAGTTAGTGGAAAAATGCCAATCGTCGATGTCGCTGAATAACTGCGGGTAATTAACCGTTGTGGCAACTTCCACGCCATGTCGCCGAGTTTGACCGACGTTACTGAAAAATCCCTCGCTGACACTATCACCGCCGCGATTGAAAATAATGTCGTCGTCGTTGACGGTATGAAAATAACCGATATTCCATTTCATATCGCCTTTGTCCATAAGTTTATTCAGATCACCCCGAAAACCACCTTCAAAGGTGCGGGCAACAACCTGTTTCAGCGGCGGATCGGATAAAAACGCATTCGGCAGACGGCACGGATCCTCAGGATCGGCACAACTTAACTCCATCGGTGTCGGTATCCGCGATGATTCGCTGTAGCTCCCGTAAACATTCAAATTATCCCTTATCTGGTAAGTCAAACCGCCCGCCGGATTAAATCGGTCGAAAGTATGTTCGCCGCTGAGCTTGTCTTCCTCCGTCACATATTGATTGGCCATAACAATATCGACATGGTTGAAACGCCCTGAAAATGTTGCGGTAAGCTTATCGGTAATCGAAAAACTATCCGTTAAAAACAAGGCCCAGGTTTCGGTCGTCGTATTCAACCGCACTCGCGCCTCCTCGACTAAAATACCGCTACCAACCGTCCCTCTATCATCCGTCAATCGCGCTAATTCCGTATCGGAACCGAAATGAACATCGGCGTAATCGTAATTCGCGCCAACGATAAGATTATTCTCATGTCCGAACAGGTCTTGATTGAATGCTGCTTGCACAGTACCGCCACGGCTACGCATTTGGGTGGCGCTAGTGTTATTAGTTGCGCCTTCTACATCGTCATCGGCAATAATTTTGTTCCCATTCAGATTTTCAGCAAACTCCCCCTCCTCATTACAAACAAACAACGTTTCATCTTCTGGTGTTAATTTATCATCTTCGCAATTATCAAAGTCGCTATCGTCGCCGTTAAAGGTACGAATTCGGTTTTGCCGGAAATACGCATTTCCGCTCAGTTGAATATCGTCCGTCAGATCGTAATTGCCCTCCAGCTCGGAAAAGAACATACGGGTAACTGTTTGATCGGGGTGCGTAAACACATCCTTTCGATTAATCGCCTGGAGTTGCACAGGAACCGCGCCGTTGCCTTTAAGCCTATTATCGTTGCCGCCTAGCGTTAAATCCAAAGATCCTCGATCGCCCCGCCAGCTCAACGTACCGAAGGCTTGATCCGCCTTACTGGGTGAAAAAGCGCGCCAGCCTTCTTCCTCGAAATGGTGCAACCAGAAAATAGCCCCAAGTGCGCCGTTATTCCACCCGGTAGTGAGTTCTTCCGAATGCCGGTCCCACGAACCGCCGTAGACTTCGATTTGATGTCCGGGCGCAGAAAAACCGGTTTTAGTTTTAACGGAAATGGCACCGCCTAATGCATTCAACCCGTACACAGGGTTGGAGCCGGGATGCAAGGTCATCGAATCGATAGCGCCTTGGGGAATTAAATCCCAATTTACGCTATCACCGAACGGCTCGTTGAAACGAACACCGTTGACGTAGGTCGCCAAGCCTTGAGGCAACCCAAGTAAAGGCGATGCAACAAAGCCGCGATAGTAGATATCCGGTTGTAAGGGGTTGTTTTGCGCTTCGTTAACGCTGACGCTACCCAAATACCTGTTGATATAATCGGATAATGAAATCGTTTGTGCGTTTTTTAATTGATCGGCAGTAACCGTTTGTATATTAGCGGCAATTTTATCGACGGAAACACTGCTACCCGATAACGGTGTAACCCCGACAACTTCTACCGTCTCTAATTCAACGGCGTCCGGCTCTTCTGCAAAAATACAGTCACTAAATACCAACAGGCAAAAGAACGACAATAACTTTTGGGCTTTCATTCAGCTTATTCTTCTTATTTTTAAAAGAAAGAAATGCTAACGAAAACTTACCGAGATAACCAGTTATCGAGAAAAAAAGGAATTTTTCCTGAATAATTTAACTACGCAAGCTGATATTGCGATTAAGAAATAGATTGATAATTATTAATGCTTTAGATACAAGCGCCGACGTTAATTAAAGTTGGCGGATACTTCGTAACATCATATCGCGTACATCCTTTCTTGCTGCCTATTGTCCAAGAATAATTCCAATAGATATGCCCTGGTAAATTGTGTTTTGTTGCCATTGCCGGTGAAATAATTTTATCTAAAAGTCCTCCGACCAAGTCATGATGGTCAGTTTTATCATCAGATTTATACTCGGTTATTGCAAACCCTATTTCACCGAGATTGACCGGCTGCCCTCGATTAATGAGTTTTTCACGCGGAACGGTCACGACATTGCCAACGTTCGGCTCTGATACGACAAGCACACCATCCGGCATTAAGCTAAAAGTTAAAACTGTATTTCTTCCGGTGTCTTGATAATAAACGTTAGTATTTATTGTAGTTCTGAAAAGAAGAAAAACAATTATCAAAAAAAGTAAAATCTCAATACAGATATGCTTATGAAATGTCAGCGTGGACATTATTTTATTAATATACATTTTTCCCCCAAGTCAATTTGCACCGTTAAAAAGCTAGCATTATTTTCGAGAACAATATTCTTTCCGGCGCAAAATAATTTTCGTTAGTATTACTTTTATTCGAGTTTATATCTTGATACCTAATTTTAGTATCAAATATGTTTTTTACTCCAACGCTTATCATTCCATAACGAGCAGGCAGTCTATAACTACAGTTTAGATCGACTAAGAAAAAATCAGAACTATCTGGAGAAACGACCTGTTCATTTTTAAATGTTCCCGACTGGTTCACATAGGTGCCTTTCAATATTAGATTAACACCTGAATCCGAGAAAAAACTTAACGTAACTGGCATCCAATGATTCAGCACTTCAAGATTATCTATTCCTTGAATTTCGCTATAGTTTTGACGATTAAATTTTTCATAGAAATACTCGGCGCCTATCGAAAAAAAATCATAAGGCGTTGCATACAAATAAAGCTTTCCCGTATTTTCTTTCCAATCGAGCGATGGCGACTCCCCGAACGGTACATTCAGTTTTCGTTCGGAATACTCTAACCCCATAGTGATATTTTTAGAAAATATATAATCGAATCCACCACCGTACCGCCATGCAATCGTACCATCTGGATCGTCGAATAATTGATTAAATCCTGCAATTTGTGTCGGTTCAATAGTCTGATTAGCTGTACGCGTAATATTCATTCCGCGAAATAGCGCTGCTCTAAATGTGCTCTTAACTGTAGGCTTCCAAATAATACCCGCTTTCGGATTAATCGGATTTCGCTCGAACTCGTTCCGGATATCAAGATGATCGTAATTTACGCCTAATGTGGCTGTAATATTTTCAGCTAAATTGAAGTTAGAATAGTTATAAAAATTTCGTCGTATTACATCGGGCCGAGTTAACGGCTCAGGAATTCCGCCGAATTCTTTATTAAAAACGACCGTTTGATCTATATAGTTAAATCCATTAACCATATTAAAATCATCGTCCTGATAAAGATGCTGTAGTTCAACAATAAAACCGCTTCTTTTTTCGTTTAAGATAGAAGGGATCTCTAATACCTCGGCTGAAAACGGAATACTCAACACATTTTTATCTTCCTGGCGTGTTTCTATGTCTTGATAGATAAATGAGCCTACAAAAGAGGAGCTAAGTGAATTCCGAAAAACGCCTCCTATTCTATAATGATCTATTTTTCTAAACTCTCTAAAGTCCGGTGAAAAATTCTGAGGATTAAAATTAATTTCCAAATCCCCATTCGACCTCTCTTCGTGTCGATATTCCGCCTGTAAATTAATCGAATCAGTCAATTCCCCTTGCACAAAGGCATTATAAATATCTTGATTAACAGCGTTATTTTCTCTAAATCCATCGGTTTCGTAATGATACTGCCCCAGACTATACGATCCTTTATCCCAAAGACCGGAATGGACGACATCTTCGCCCCACGTATTATTACTTCCGTAAACACCGGATGTTTGTAAAGCGAAGCGGTTACGAGCAAACAAGGGGTTGTATTCATTAAAAGATAACGAAGAAGGACCCAAACCATCGACGATAAGGATATTACTTTGCGCCAATTGAGGCTGAACAGGTGTAATATTGAGAGGCTGAAATAACTGTGATTGCAATAATTCACTCACCCTGGCGATTTCATGCCGCGGCTGAGAAGCATACGTATCCGCCAAAAGGCGGTGGGCAGAATAATTGGTTGGGTCGGAACTAACGGATTTCCAGCCTTCTAACAGACCTAACCTTTGAAATCCTAAGTCGTTATAAATCCGGCCTTGCGCAGAACTCCGTGCGGCTAAGTCTTTATCTAACAATAAGCTAGACCGGTAAACCGCCCGGTTATCATTCAACTCTATGGCCTTTTGCATCTCATGCAAGGCTTCAACCGGCCGGTTGATCGTTTGCTTAAGAATGGCGTCGTAGAAATACGGCGTCGGATCTTTCGGATCCGTGGCTTTGGCGATTTCGAATTCCTTGCCGGCGAAATCTTTGTTTCGCAGTTCATAATAGGCTTTGCCGAGGTAACTGCGAGTTACAGCGTTGTTAGGGTCGAGGTTGACTGCGGTTTCCAAGTCGGCTTTACCGCCTTCAATATCGCCTTGGCGGATTTTGGTTAAGCCCAGTCCTAATCGAGGAAGCGGATCGCTACTGTCGAGCCTTACGGCTTGTTCGAAGGCTCGTTGCGCTTGTTTTGTTTCGTTTTGAGCGAGGTCTGCGAAACCTAATACAGTTTGCGTTCGCGCCAAATTGGGATTTAAAACTTGAGCTTTTCCGGCAGATATTAAGGCAGCGGCTTTATCGCCTTGTGAAAGCTGCAATTCGGCGACGCGCGCCCAAGCCAAGGCATTGTCCGGTGTAAGTTGAGTCGCTTTTCGGCTGGTATTTAAGGCTGCTTCGATATTAAATACCGCCTGATAAGCGTAGGAAAAGGCAATGTGCGCCGTCGGCGATTTCGGATTCGCTTCTACTGCTTTTTGCGCCAATTTCAGGGCTTCTTGCTGGCGGTTTTTAGCAACGGCAATAATCGCTTGCAGGGCAAACGCTTCGCTATTATTGGACTCGAGTTGTTGGATTTGCGCTATGAGCGATTGCGCGTCGTCAACTCTTCCGACCGACAATAAAAAAGCAGATTTTAACGTGAAATACTGAGGGGTTTGTTGTCCAGTTGATAAAGCGTCGAGTTTCTCTAATGCAGTTGATACATCACCGTTACGATACGCCGCCAAAGCGGCATTGATTGCAACATTGTCACGTTGAGTACCATCGATGACGAGCGGATAATATAAGGCCCATTGCACGGCATCTTCCGGTGTTATTTTAAGTAGCTGCAGTTGCGGCGCTGTGTTTTCGCTAGCGAACCCTTTGTACCCTTTATTTATCTCGATTGCACCGACACTGTTTCGGCCGTCGACTTGACCGTCATAGACGGAGATCTCAGCCTTATCGCTGGAAACCTCGACGAGAAATTCAGTGCCTTTATGAACGGCATTAATAAACGGCGTTTGGATGTTAAAGCGCTCGGAATGACGGCTACGGAAAAATGCCGCGCCTTGCAACAACTTGATATACCAGGAAACCTTCGCCGGTTCGCTATTTCCCTCCGGTGGCGCAGTGACCGTTAACGTACCGTTTTGGGACATGGTAAATCCGCTGCCTGACGGACGGACTATCGTGACCCGGCTCCACCTGGAGGTATGCACGAGATCGCCGTCGCAAAGCAAATCCTCGTCGCTAACCCTTCGCCATACCGATGAGCCTGACGATTTCACCTCGACGCGTCCTTGTGTGGACAATACTTTAGCTACCGCTTCCGCACAGAGTGCAGAGGCTTCCAGATTGACCGGCACTAACGCAATAAGGGGCAAAACATACTTGGCAATCGTTAGGATGCGCATAGAATTACGCTGTTGCTCTCTCGTCTTAATCAAAACAAGGTGTTCACCGCTTGCGCTCTTTCCTAACACCGGCAGTGATTAACCTACTTATTATTGTTCGGAATTGAACCACTTTGAATAACTCAATGCAACTAAGCGGTAATTTTACCGACATCCACAATTAAGGAATGTTTTTTGCTTTTGCATTGCTCCGATGACAAGGATAACTTATTTTCTAAATAGTTGATGTAAAAACGAGTCGGCCCGTCTTCAGAAAAATCCTGAAGGATCTTATGAAATTCGTCTAAGGCAAGCTCCCAACGGTAGTTTTTATAGTGTTCGAATGCGTTGGCAAAAGCAACAGTTAATTCCAAAAGCTGCGGCTGTTCTCGTCGAACTCCGTCTTTTATGCCGATGAGTTCGTTAATCACCACCGGCTGAGCTCTTCCTCTCAACTGAAAAAAACCCAGCTCCCGGAAGAAAAACTCCGTCAAGTCTTGCACCACGGATTCTGAAACCAATATTCGAGTGCCGAGGAGTTTATTCAGGCCTTCTATACGTGTCGATGTATTAACGGTATCGCCGACCGCCCGGTATTCGTAACGTCCGTTGGCACCGACAAACCCCATATCCATTTCGCCGTAATGCAAACCGATTCGCGTCATCAGCGGATAACTGCTGGCGCTGTTAAAACTATCGATTGCGGATTTGATTTCCAAAGCGGCATAGCAAGCATTACGTCTCAATTTACTATCTATTTTTTCCGAAACCCATCCCACTAGGATTGCATCGCCGATATTGTTTAAGACTATGCCCTTCCTGGCGGATATTTTCGGATAAATCACTGCATTGTAATCATTAATGAGCTTTGCAATCTGTCGCGCGCCTATTTCTTCCGATAAGGCTGTATATTTATCGATATCGGTAGCCATACAAACACCGGTCATCGATATACCCTCTCGATCTATCCAGCCTTTACGTGTTATTTCGTCGATAACTTTTTTTGGCAAATGCGTCCCGGATACAGTCCTGAGTCTTAACAAATAGACGGCGGATTGCCAAAGAACGACCGCAACGGCTTGAAAAGAGGGGATAGCCAAAGGGATCCAGAGATTTTGCAAACTAAATTCAAGATTGCCGATCTCGAAATAGGCGACTGTCAATAACAATGTCGCTATGAGGGCATTTTTAAAGGAAAGCATTCGGAACAATCCGCTTAGCATCGCTCCCCAAACGAGTACTAATAAACTAACGTATTCCGAATCCAGGGGTTTTAACCAAGATTGGTCTATCGCATTGGTAACCGCAGTTGCTGCGATTTCAATAGGACTGATGACTTTACCGCTTGCTTTTGAAAAAGTTGTATAGAAACCTTGGTATTTTTCAGGTTCAATGTCGTCCGAATAACCGACAAGAACGATCTTATCTTTGAACAGGGCCGAATTCTCGTTTCCCGTTGCCAATACTTTATAAAACGGAATCGTGACAATTGTGCCGACATCGCCATAATAATTCAGATAACGTTTTTGCTCTCCTCTGGATAAGGCCGTCAAGGAGCTTAATAACCGCTTTGCTTTTGAAGAAAACTCGTTATCCGATAGCAACTGCTCCGTAAGCAAGAGCGTTGCTTCGTCTTTTGAAAACGCACCATGAATATCTTGTAAAATTTCCAGCCCGTTATTTTGCCGGCTGACTTGGTCGAATGTTAAGGGTAATTTGCCGGACAGCGCCGGATCGATAAGGGTTATTAACTTTACTAATTCCGGGTAGACTGATTTTGTTACGTAATATTGAAAAATACTCACCGGAAACGTGGGCATTCCGCCTGCGCTATGCGTCCAGAATTCTTTAACGGTAGATGATGTTTTGGGTAGCGGAAACGGCGCAGAGCAAAAAGCCGAATGACTAAAAAGCGGAATGGGTTCGATAACCGGTTCGTATCGAATTTGACCGATGGGAGAATAATCAGGCGATGTATCTTGTTTAAGATAATTGCTAAGAATGACATTCTTTTTAGCGTTCATGGCGCTAGCAAGCAAATGATCGGCTTTTGGATCTCGACTTTCGGCAAAATGCAGATTAAATGCAATGACGGCAGGCTTTTGTTGATTTATTTTCCGGATAAGCTCCGCGTAATAGGAACGCGGCCAGTTTTCGGGTTCGTCGGGAAAATGCAGAATTTCTGCCGATGCTTGATCGATGGATACGATAACGACGTCGTTTGGCGGCGATAATTCGCCTCTGAGTTTAAAAAGCCAATCGAGTCCGACTTCTTCTTCAAAATAATGACCGGCATCCGTTTGGCTAGCTATTGCACCGATTACACCGATTGCGAATACCGAGAAACAGGTCTTTATAATTTTTAATACGGCATTCATACCTGTAGAAACAACACGTCGGTAATCAAAATTACAGGGTTTCTTCCTGCCCCCGTTTCTCAGGAATTATATTTCTGTCAATGCGAAATTATATATAGATGCCTTGTATATTAGTAGTGTGGCGGCGGCGGATCAATAGCGGCATCAACTTTTTCTAACCGTAAACTACTGATGCGTTCATGAAGAAGTTGGCAGGTTTTCTCCAGCTTCAAAATTTGACTTTGCTGATCGGCTACGATTCGATTTAATTCTTGCAGCAAATCTTCCTGATAAGCTGCTTTTATTTCCAATTCTATCAGCCGATGATCGCTCATAAAATAAAATACATGCCGGTTTTATTTAACCCGTTCATTGATGACAATCTTATGGGGTTTTTCGTCAATTAGATTTACCTGTTCATCCGTGCCGATCAAATCGCCTGCTTGCGGCATGGCGTTCCCGGATTTGGAAATACGTGCTAATAATCTGATTTGTTTAAAGTTAGATAATTTCATCGCGGGCGTCATCGCATCGGCATCGGATAAACTGACAGAGAGCGGCAATTCGCTCACTTTCTTTCGAAGAATAGCTAATGGCATCTTCGGACCTGAAAGCGCTTGGGCATAGATAAAAACCGTATCGTCCGCATTAACTTCGGCCCGCAATTCGTCGGTCAAACTCACCTGCACCGATACCGAAGCGGTTGCTTTCGACTCCGATGTTGTGCTTTTTTCAACGGCAGGAGCATCCGTTTGTCCTTCGGTATTTACGATGATCTCATGGATCTGCTTTTTATCGGGCGAATCGGGCGGTAATACGGTTTCCAGCTTTCTTAAGAAAGTAACCGCCGTTTTTTTATCACCCTGCTGAGCATTCAACATCGCTGCAAACCATAATGCCGTCGGATGTTCCGGCTCCTTTGCCAAGACTTTCATCACCAACTCTTTCGGCGATCCCGTCCAGTTACCCTTATTGGCTAACGCAAGAACTTCTGCATAAGGCAACATGACGTCGGCCTTTTCTCCCGCAAGTTTATACGCCTGTCCATAAGCATTGACTGCTTCTTGATAACGCTCCATGACTTTATATGAACGTCCCAGCATCATCCAGCCTTCAAGATTGTTCGGTTCCCTTTTTAATTTATCGGCTAGTTTGGCCACCATTTGATTGATCTCTTCCGGACTCGGCATTCCGGCATCCGCTTGATCCGATCCAGCCCTTTGAGCCGGATCGTTTACTAGTTCGATTGCCTGAAAATTACCCAAAAGCGCATATAATCCGCCGGATAAGAGCGGTACCGCAGCCATCAACAGATAAATCAACCACCGGCCTAGGCTTTGAACGCCTTGGCTCATGACCGGTTTGGCGAGTTCCAGATCTTCGGTTAAAGCAAGTTCTAATTCGGCTACTTGTTCGTCGTATTGAATGTGACTGATTCCGCCCGATGCTTTATTGGCTTTCAGTTCGGCTAAACGGTCGCGGGCGATATGGATATTTCGCTGATCGAGGTCATCCTCTATAACGGCATGTGCGGGCGTTCGCCATAACGGTGGAATAAGTATCAGCAAAGCAATAAAAATCAATGCTCCCGCAATGATCCAAAATAAAAATGTCAAGATCGATCCTCGTTATCGCTCGCTAACAGACGGCGTACTTTTTCCTGTTTGTCTTTATCGACTACCGCTACCGTTGCTTGTTTTTTTCGCCGTATAAACCAAATAATCATGATAAGTCCGATTACCAAAAACAGCACGGGCCCCAACCACAAGAAACCGGTTTTTGCTTTGAACGGCGGGTTGTACAACACAAAATCGCCGTAGCGTTCGGTCATAAATTGATGTATTTCATCCTTGGATTTGCCTTGCATCAACATATCGTAAACTTGACGCCGTAAATCGGCCGCCAGTTCGGCATTGGAATCCGCTATCGTCTGGTTTTGACAAACCAAACAACGCAATTCAGAAATAATGCTTTCGTACGTTTTTTGCTGTTCGGGATTCGGCAGTTGGTGCGTATCGACGGCATAGACTTGCGCTGAGACAAGGAAAAATAAAAAAACGATTAACCGGTTAAACATCAGGATTCAGCCTGCAGTTTATCAATCAAACGCAGAAATTTAGTATTAACATCGTCTTCGGTGACCGGACCGGTGTGTTTATAACGAACGATACCTTGCTTATCTATCACGAACGTTTCCGGCACACCGTAAACGCCCCAATCGATACCGATACGACCGTCCGCATCCATCACGCTATCGTTATAAGGATTCCCCAGCGTAGACAACCAATTCTTAGCGGCGACCGGATCGTCCTTATAATTCAAACCGATCAGGGTCACCACTTTTTGTTGAGCAAATTGATTTAACACGGGATGTTCCTCACGGCAGGAAACGCACCAAGACGCCCAGACATTGAGCATCCAGACCTTGCCTTTCAAATCTGTCGGCGATAATTTGACATTTGAATCGTTAAGTTTCGGGGCGGAAAATACCGGCGCCGGTTTATTCAACAAAGGTGAAGGTATTTCATTGGGTTTTAGCTTTAAACCTAAGGCTAAAAATACAGCCAGTACAATAAACAATACCAGAGGGATGATGTATTTAAACATGTGACTAGGCCGATTCTTTTAATTTAAGCCGATAACGCCTATCGCAAGTCGCACAAAATCCGCCGATCGCCATAAAAACAGCTCCCAGCCAAATCCAACGGATAAAAGATTTATAGTAAATTCTTAAACTCCAAGCCCCTTCATTGCCAAGCGGTTCGCCGATAGCCACGAATAAGTCTCTAAACAATCCGGCATCGATAGCAGCTTCGGTCATTGGCATTTTTTGCACTTGATAGACCCGTTTTTGCGGCTCTAATTTGGCGACCTCATTCCCTTTATAGCTAACGGTTATCAATCCTTGCTGAGCAACGTAGTTTGGGCCTTGAGTTTGTTTAACTTCATGAAATTTGAAGAGGTAACCGGACATATCGACCGTTTCGCCCGGCGCCAACCGAATATCTTTCTCCACGCTGTAAACAGACGTCAAAGTAATCCCGACGACGAACACCGCAATGCCGATATGCGCAATCGTCATGCCATAAAAACCGGCGGGTATTTTTTTTAGTTTTTCCCACGACCAGCCGTTCCCGCTTGCCCGGTCGAGAAAGGACAGCACCGACATAGCGACCGGTCCACAGCGCCAAGGTTAATCCCAATGCAGCGGCCCAGGAATAAAACGGCATCAAAAGCGGTAATGCCGAACCAAGCGAAGCACAGGTAATAATAAACCAGCGCACACGAACGGCAAGATCGCCCAGGCTATCGCGCTTCCAGCGCAATAACATCCCGACCCCGACGGCAATCGTAATAGGCGCCATCAAGGGAATAAACACGGCATTGAAATACGGCGGTCCGACAGAAATTTTACCCAATCCCAAAGCGTCGATAACCAAGGGATAAAGCGTTCCCAGTAAAATGCTGGCGGCGGTTACCACCAATAATACATTGTTAATCAAGATAACCGACTCCCTTGATACGGTCTCAAAGGTCGCACTGGATTTGACCGACGGCGCTCGGATAGCGTAAAGCAACAAGGAACCTCCGACGACAATCGCCAGAAACACTAGGATGAATAAACCTCTAGCGGGATCGCTGGCGAAAGCATGTACGGACGTCAAAACACCGGAACGTACCAAAAAAGTGCCGAGCAAACTTAATGAAAATGCAAAGATGGCTAATAAAACCGTCCAAGTCTTAAATACGCCGCGTTTTTCAGTAGCCGCTAAGGAATGAATCAACGCGGTGCCGACGAGCCAAGGCATGAAAGAGGCGTTTTCAACCGGGTCCCAAAACCACCAGCCGCCCCAGCCAAGCTCGTAATACGCCCACCAGCTTCCCAAGGCAATGCCCATCGTTAAGAAAGTCCAGGCAATCGTCGTCCAAGGTCTGGACCAACGCGCCCAGGACGCATCCAAACGGCCCTGCATTAACGCCGCAATTGCAAACGCAAACGCCACCGAAAAACCGACGTACCCCATGTATAGCATCGGCGGATGTATCGCCAAACCGGGATCCTGTAACAAAGGATTTAGATCGCGCCCTTCGGCCGGTATAGGAAATAAACGCTCGAACGGATTTGAGGTTAACAATAGAAACAGGATAAAGCCGACGGCAACCATCCCCATAACGCCCAAAACCCTTGCGATGGTCGAATCGGGAATGGTCCTGCTAAATCTTGCTACGAACGCCGTCCAGCAGGACAGCACTAGTGCCCAAAGCAACAAGGAACCTTCATGAGCGCCCCAAACACCTGAAACCAAATACAAGACCGGTAATGCGGTATTGGAATTCATCGCGACGTACTGAACGGAAAAATCGTGTGTTAAAAAACTGCTGGTTAAGCACCCGTAAGATAAGGCCATGAAAAACAATAGCCCGTAAGCACTCGGTCTAGCGACAGCCATCCAGCCCGTTATCAACCGCGTTGCGCCCGCTATCGGCACGATAGCCAGAATAATAGACATACACAACGCAAGAATCAGTGAAAAATGGCCTATCTCAGGAATCATTGTGCTTTTCCTGCGGAAGGGGCTTCGGGTTTCTTTAGACTTCCCGCTACTTCCGGCGGCATGTAGTTTTCGTCATGTTTCGCAAGCACTTCTTCAGCAATAAAAACGCCTTGCGGGCTTAATCTGCCATGCGCAACAATGCCCTGACCTTCACGGAATAAGTCCGGCAAAATGCCTGTGTATTCAACCGTAACTTCTTTCTTGAAGTCTGTTAATTTGAAACGCACCATCATGCCATCGCCAGGTCTTTCAACCGAACCTTTGATGACCATGCCGCCAAGCCGAAACAAGGCATCTTTCGGTGCTTTGCCATCCACAACATCGGTCGGAGGAAAAAAATACATGAGATTATCGTTAAACGATTTTAGAGCGAACGCGGTTGCTATACCGGCGCCGATTACCATCAGGGTAATAAGTATCAATCGCTGCTTTCTTGCGGGTTTCATGAGTTTTGACGTTTTTGCTTAAGCGCTTGTTGACGAAAAAAAATTTTTCGCTGAAAGAGAGGGAAAACGATATTGGCAATCAATATAATAGTAGCGATTCCATAAGATGTCCAAACATAAAATCCGTAACCGCCCATCTCCAAAAACTCTTGAAAACTCATTCGACAACCTCTTCGGCTATAAGCGATTTAACCCACTGCGAATTACGCTCCCGTTGGACTAACTCAACTCTTGCGCGCAAAATCATAGCGATAATGTAATAAACCTTGAATGCCAGTGCCATCAATAACAACGGCACCAGCATCGAAACATGAATTGAGGGTTTGTCCATTTTTGTGACCGTAGGCCCTTGATGTAAGGTATTCCACCATTCGACCGAATAATGAATAATCGGAATATTCACCACACCTACCAATGCCAAAATAGCGACCGCTTTCGATGCGGTGCGTTTGTCGTCTATCGCACCGTAAAGTCCGATTACGCCAAGATACAGGAACAATAATATAAGCTCAGACGTTAAGCGTGCATCCCACACCCACCAAGTACCCCACATCGGTTTGCCCCATAACGAACCGGTCACCAAGGCAATAAAAGTAAAACTGGCGCCGACCGATGCACTACTGATCATAACAACCTCAGCCAACTTAATACGCCATATCAAGCCGATGCCGCCGGTAACTGCCATTACGACATAGATGAACAGCGACATCCACGCGGCTGGCACATGAATATAGATGATCCGGTAGCTATCGCCTTGCTGATAGTCGGCAGGGGCTAAATACAATCCGCCGTAGAGTCCGGGCACGATCAGCAACAGAAATAGACCGGTCAGCCACGGCATTAATTTTTCGGTAAAGGCATAAAAATGGGGCGGCGATGCCATCCGGTGAAAGAACCGGACGACAGCATCGGGGACTAAAAACATATTAATTAACTCAATCTTCAGGTATCACTAACGCTCGCAAAATACTATTTAAGCTTTGCAATAAGAAGGTATCCAGCTTTTATCGACTAAAGCCTCAGGAACTGCCGTAAAATCGAATGCCAAGCCGTCTTTAATCATCCGGTCGACATCGAACAACAGTCCGACTTCGGGTATATCCCTATAAAACATTGTAAATAAAGGCACGACCATCATTTTCGAAACCTTGGTCGCTATCGGTCCCAGAAAGTTTCGCCGTTGGCCGACATGAGCGACTTCATCAATCGTGATTTCATTCAATAGCTCACGAAGTCGTTGCCTGACTTCCGGTTCGTCCGCCAAAACATCGTCGAACAAACGATCCAGATGCAAATAGAATGAAACGCCCATCAACTCGGTTACAAAAGCCGGGGCGTCCATAATGTAACCGGGCAATTTCGGAAACTGTTCGTAAACCCATTCTTTCCAGGGGCTTAAGCGAACCCATTCGACTTTGTCCAATCCGCAGGTTCTCAGCATTTCGTTGAACAAACGAGCATGGCAAAATTCTTCAGCCAAATGGACACGGCTGATTTTATCTTCGACGGTATGCGAATTCGCCATATTCGGCACCACATCCCAAGCACCGCTGATGCCCACCCATTCATGACGGGCGAATTTGTAGATTCCTGTCAGCATCAGCGTCATACGATCCAATGTCTTCGGATCGTCTTTCATTTCAATATAATTGCGATAAAACGCGTTGGGATCCGCCAACGGTTTACGCAGTTTTACGGGATTGTCTTCAAAGTACTTAAGACGAGCGCGCTTTTTAGCTAAATCTTTTTCGGCCTCGAGTAACTCTCCGCCGTGCTGCTGAGTGAATTGCCAATAATCTTCAAAATTGTCTTTTCTTTGCTGTTCCGTCGCAGGAGTAAACACAGAAAGAAATTTGCCCGATCCCATATTGCTACACTCGCTTTTTAATTAGATAAACTCATTATTCTACGGGATATTATGAATTTATACTCATTTTTAATGCGGCGGCGGCGGGCCAAGGCGCCAAAACCAGCGCCATCAATAACATTGAAATCAAGATACTTATCTGAGCATTGACAGGTAAACCGCTGCTTGCCATTTCGACGGCATTACTGGCAAATATTAAAACCGGTACATACAACGGCAACACTAACACGGATAAAATCATGCCCCCGCGCCTTAGTCCTACCGTCAATGCCACTCCGACTGCACCGATCAGACTCAAAACGGGAGTTCCGAGTAACAAGGTTAACAAAAGAATGCTTAAGGACGCATTAGGCATCCCTAAAAAAACCGCCAATAAGGGGGCTACGATCAACAAAGGTAAGCCAGTCGTCAGCCAGTGCGCGATGATCTTCCCTAAAACGAGAACCGAAGCCGGATACGGACTTAATAAAATTTGTTCCAGCGAACCGTCGTCGAAATCGGAACGGAATAAACTATCTAATGACAACATGGTCGCCAGCAAAGCCGAAACCCAAATTATGCCGGGTGCAATTGCCTGCAACAACTTCGGCTGTGCGCCGATTCCAAGCGGAAATAAGGTTATGACCAAGATAAAAAACAAGACGGGATTCGCCATCTCGGATCGACGCCGCATCGCTAAAACCAAGTCGCGGCGAATAATAGCGGTAAAAGCGTTCAACATACTCATCGCATTAACCTGATTCTTTTGATTTCAACGCCATGCAGGTTTACTTCGTGATGCGATGTCATCACAATCATGCCGCCTTGCGCGCAGTGTTCGACCATTATCGATTCGATTAACTGGATGCCTTGTTTATCCAAGGATGTAAAAGGCTCGTCCAATATCCAGAGCACATTATGGGTAATGAGCAAACGCGCTAACGATAAGCGTCTTTTCTGTCCGGCGGACAACGCCTGAACCAGCGTATCGTCGTACCCCGATAACTTCACCTTGTTTAAAGCTTGAGCTAGGGTCAATTTACCTAATTGACCTAAAGCCAACGACAGCTTCAAATTTTCCAGCACCGTTAATTCTTTTTTAATGCCGTCCATATGCCCGACATACGCCATGTCCGTAAAATACCGGCTTTGTTCTATAGCCTCGCCGCACCACATTACGGTTCCGGTATCGGGTTCTCTAAATCCGCACAGAATCCGCAGCAACGACGTTTTTCCGGTGCCGTTTTCGCCCTCTAATAATAAAACTTGTCCTGGATCGACCGAAAAACCGAGATTTTCAAATAATACCCGGTCGTCGCGGATACAACTTAAACTCTGTGTTTCAAGTTTTGCCGTAAGTGCTTGTTGCATAATTAAAACTTAAGAACGACCACTACGCTGGCGCAAAACCTCGTACAGCACAACACCGGCGGCGACGGATAAATTAAGGCTTTCTACTTGACCCAGCATTGGCAATTTAATCAAAAAATCGCATTGTTCCTTAGTCAATCGCCGAAGTCCAGACCCTTCGGCGCCAATTACGACTGCCAACGACCGATTTAGATCGGTCTCGTAAACCGTAAGCTCAGCGTCACCGGCGGTACCCGCCACCCAAACCCCCTGCTCTTTCAGCCAACGCAATGTTCTCGACAAATTGGTTACTTGATATACAGGGACGGTTTCGGCAGCACCGCTAGCCACTTTACAAACCGTGGGCGTAATCCCTGTAGCGTTATCCTTGGTAATAATAACGCCTTGAACGCCCGTCGCATCGGCAGTACGTAAACAAGCCCCCAGATTATGCGGGTCTTGCACATTGTCTAATACCAAAAATAAGGCAGGTTTCTCTAAACTCAGAACCGCATCTTTTAAGTCGCTTTCCGGCAATTCGCCCGGCATCTCGACTTCCATCGCAATGCCTTGATGATTATTCCCGTCCGCCAAACGGTCGAGTTTTTTCCGGTCCGCTTTTTCCGGTTCAATTCCTAAGGCGGCTAAGTCGTCGATGATTTTACCTAGTCGTTTATCCAATCGTTGTGCATCGATCCAAACCCGAATTATTTTACCGGGCGAATAATCCAATGCCGCCTGCACGGCGTGAAGACCGAAGAGTTTGGTGGATTTCATTAAAAGTTTGTTATTGATTTAATCGGCAATAGGATAACTGATTAACATCTTTCGATTGAATCATTTATTGATGAGAAGCGCATCCATTTGAATACGATGCGCTTCTAAATTAGTTCGACTGTATTGGAATTAGATCCTTGTAGACCGGATTTTTGCAATCCTAAAGAGATGGCCGCTTTTAATGACCGGCGAATTTATCTCCAGGGTTGCTTGACCCGCATGTCCATTGACGATCCGAAATAGATACTGAACGGATCGCTGTTAATACCGGTTTGCGCACCGGATGCCGTTACGGTCGAATTGATTGAACCGTTATTAAGGGTAAGAAATAGTGCTCTGGGGGTTGGGGAAGTAAAATCGTTTTTTCCTAAAACGACCAACTGAGTGCCGTTAGCATAGGTCAAGCCGTTGGTTCCTGAAATCGTGTAAGTGGTATAACCCACGCAATCGCTTCTTAGAACGGCTCTTTTTGCAACAGTGCCGATTTGTCTCTGATACGTCAACAATCTGGAGGCATCGATGGTCACGGTGTAAAGCGGCGCTCTCATCGTAACAGAACCCGCAACGCAAGCAGCCCCAGCACTTTGAATAACGCTATAAAAAGCCAAAATAAGTAGGCAAAAGTACTGCTTGCTTGACAGCTTAGTTAATATCATTAACAACCTCTCTTCAAATTCTGATAGTTAGTGTTCTAAATGTTTGCGGCCCTAGTCCGCCGATTGACAAGCATAGATTAGGCAAACGATTTATACCTGATTGGCCTTAACGAATATTTAAATACTATTGATTCGGCACATTAAAAATTCAACCTAGGGTACATACAACTAAATGGCGTTAAGTTAAGCATTAAAAATGTGTACCCCTCTTTGAAAAAGAGGGGTTTGGGGAAATTTTTAATAAAAATCCCACTTTTTCAAAGGGAGAGTCTTGCTTAACTTAACTACATTGATAGACAAAAACCTTAAGCTTCGCTTAGGGAGCGGTTTCAAGCATTCATGCTTAAGGAGCTTAATGAGAAATTAAAATATCAAAATGACAAATCAAATTAGATAAACCGTTGCGGTACAAGTGCTCACAATCTTGATCGAATAGTTTGCATCGTAAATCGAAGTTTGAGGTGTACGCCGGAAGGCCGATTAAAAACCGGCGAAATAGAATTTTTTCAGCAACATTGAACCCATGCTTAAAAATTTGGAATAAACGATAAGAAAACCAAAATTAGCGCGCTGTAATATTTAAAGAGGTTCAGCCTGCTCTAAATCAAACCACGGACTGAACCCCTACCGATTTTAGATTAAAACAAGCGTTTTTCTTATAAAATCCGCATTATTTTTTACAAAGATATTGAAAGAATGTGTTGTTCAGCTCGTTAAGCGGTTTATTTCTGACGGTTAATAAATCTAGCGAGCTGAATAACGCCCTTTAAGCTGACAACCTAGTTTGATAGCTAGTGTAAAAATTGTTTATGTGCGTGCGGAGTATCGGAAATAATCCACCTGTAATGTATTACATCGTGTACAAGCTGAATTAAAGTAACTGGCTACGAATTACCGATTTTATTTTACTAGCGAACTATTTTGCTAAACACTGGATTAAACCGGGAATTGGATACACTGCAGCTAAATATGCTGAAACAAATGGAAGACCGCTCGCGAATGAGGATACATTGATCGAAGTCAAATCACCGCTTGCTTAATGATGTTAGGATTGGGTTTTCTTAGAAATTGATAACGGGTAAGAAAACACAAAACTTTATGTAATTTAGATAGTTAAAAACGTTTTTTAAGCATTGCTTAACTATTTTTCGTCACTATCTATTTTGTATAAATTACTTATCAATTTTTTCTATTTGTATCTGACCTTGGCGACGACTCCGCCACTGTTGAATTAACGAATTTTGCTGCGCTTTCGATGTTTAACTGAAAGCAGATTAACGTCTTTTTAAACCTGAACACCGGACGTTTATTCAATTACACGAACCGCATTGAGCCGAGCAGCACCGGCATCGCGGTTCCAAAGATAATAAAACTCACTATGGAGAGCTAAGATGACATCATTAAAAAAATGCAAAAGAAAGCTGAAGCTTAATTGCAAATCTACGGCACTAGCCGTACTATTTACGCTAGGAGGCGCACAGGCATGGGCTAACACGATCACCGTTAACGACCTTGGCGATCCCGGTTTGACCGGCGACACCCTTTGCACATTGAGGGAAGCCATAAATAGCGCAAATACCGACACGGCTGGCGATTGCATAGCAGGCGCCGGAGCCGATACCGTCCTCTTTAGCACCAGCGGAACCATAGCGCTTACCAGCCAGCTAACTATAAGCGATGCGGTCGGTTTAACTTTAGACGGCGTTGGACGAAACGTAATCTTAAGCGGCAACTATGCCGTGCGGGTGCTGCAATTAAATCCGGGCGCTAATCTTACCCTGAGAAACCTAACTGTAGCCAACGGCTTAGCGACTGGTGGCAGCTTTGCCGGTGGGGGAATCGGAGGCGGTGCCGGTATCAATAACCAGTATGGCAACCTGAATATCGACCGTTGCACTTTTTCAGGCAACACATCAACCGGTAACGGGGGGGGCATTGCCAATTACGGTGACACGACCTCAGTTGTCCCGAATGGCAACCTTGTCATTACAAATAGCACTTTTTCAAACAATAGCGCATCCTTTGGCGGTGCTATATTGAATGGCCGCGGCAAACTATGGGGCTACCACCTCACGGTTGTTGGCAACAGCGCCGTAACCCCGGCCTGTACCGCAGCCTTTTGTACTGCGAGCATCAACGAAGGTGGCGGTATTGACAATGCTTCGCTAAGCGGGGCAGCTCTGCAACCCGCTTTTTTTAACCTGGAAAATAGTATTATTGCTGGCAACCACAACAGTATAAAACGGACGAACCTACCGGATTTGGTTTCCCCTTCTGATATCCGTGGTTATGTAACAAGTGGCAGCAATAACTTGATTGGCAGTTCTGCAGGAATTTTCAGCGGCTTACAAAACGGCGTAAACGGCAATATCGTAGGAATTGATGTCAATACGATAGTGAATACCGTTTTGGGTAACAACGGCGGTTCAACCCAAACCTTGGCGCTGCTTACAACGAGTCCGGCTATTAACACAGCCTCTGCGGTTAATTGCACACCAACCGATCAACGCGGCGTGACTCGGCCTCAGGGCTCAGGCTGCGATATCGGCGCATTTGAAGTTCCCGTTTCGGCTGATTTAGCAATCTCCGAAACCGTTTCGCCTAACCCCGTTGTGCTACGCGATTCCGTTAGCTGGACCATCAATGTAATCAACAACGGCCCTGCCGATGCAACCGGTGTAAAAGTTATCGACACTTTACCGGCCTCCGGCTTAAGTTCGATTACAGCAAGCACCAATCAAGGCAGTTGCGGCGTTCTCACCGGCGGTAAGATTACCTGTAACATAGGCAACCTTTCGAGCGGCGGAAACGCCATCGTTTCCGTTAAAGGCATAACCAACAAAGTGACGTCTTTAACCAACAATGTCAGCGTAAGCGCCGACCAACCCGATCCGCTGTCATCCAACAACACGGCAAGCCAAGCGGTTACTGTTCAATCGCTATTGTGTAACGGTTTGAAACCCACCATCGTCGGCACACCCGGCCCTAACACCATCACCGGCACAAAAGGCCGTGACATTATCCACGGATTGGGCGGAGACGACACCATTAACGGCGGCAGCGATAACGATATCATCTGCGGCGGCGAAGGCAACGATAGTTTAATTGGCGGCAGTGGCAACGATACGCTCAACGGCGGTGCAGGAACGGATAACTGCGACGGTGGTACGGGTACGGACACTGCAACAAATTGTGAAGCCAGCTCTACTATTCCATAAACCAAACCGAACAACGGCATCCATAGCATTAATGGATGCCGTTCCTTCAAGAAAAATGCCGTTAAGTTAAGTATTAAATATGTTACCCCTCTTTGAAAAAGAGGAGTTGGGGGAGATTTTCTAAATTAATCCCCCATTTTCAAATGGGGGACGTGTTAACTCTTTTACAGGTTAGCTACTGTTTTGCCCAGTGATACTATCAAATGGTTAAATATAGGGCTTCTGTATACTTCCCTTAATCTATCTGCGCTTTTTCTTTTCAGTAGACTCACCTATTTCATCATCACTAGATTGACGCGTTACATTAGAAGTAGATTGACCTGTTACAACTGCATTGCATGAACTACTTGTTGCTGACTGCGAACAAAAGGTCACGAGAAAATCATTTGCCGAACCTCTAACTCCCACGCGGCAGTATCCAATCGTATTTTTCGTATTCGTAGAATCCGACGATGTAAATCCTGGTTGCAGCAACGCAGGCGCTTGAGATTCCATCAGTTTGCCTTGGCTGCTTAAAATGCTGATGTCGAAAGACTGAGATTTTTTTCCAATGTTTACGACCCGACAAGTAAATACGTCAGAAGGATCTTTTTGCAGCGTGGGTGTATAGATATACTGATTTGCAGCGTCAGGTTCTTTATCTTTTTCTTTATCATTCGCTGATACCAATCCGGTGAAACCGATTGTTATTACAATAAACCAGCTTAATTTTTGAATTTTTAAAAACATTTAACTCTCCAATAGTTTTAATTTTCCGAAGTGAACATTCATTAAAAACAAATGATGTCAAAGACTTAGTTGAAATGTTATGTTGCGATACTTCTAGATTATTACAAAATAACCTAGAAAGTAATCCGTCAAACAACTCGTCTTATTTATTTTTAAGCATACATTGTGCCGCTAGTTGAGCTTTTTTGCCGACATGAGGAAAAACGTATATTCCGTAGCAAAAAAAATTCAATTTAAGCACTCATCAATTTAATTTTGGACTAGGAGGCAACGTTTTTTTGAGTTTTGATGTGAATTGATTAAGCCGGTAATGACAAAAAACGTCACTTGCTTACCTTAAAAGTGACGTAAAACGCAATTCCAACCTTGAAGAAGGAAATGTTGTAGTTACGATCAAAAGGGCTGCTTAAATGTTTGTTTCCGGTTGGCGACTAATTCATAAAAAAGTGACCGGAAACGAAAAGGTCGGCATTGGGCTTAGTTTTTAAATAAATTTAGACGCGTCGCCCAAATAAGTTAACGCCCTGAACAATCCTAAAGAGATCTAATCCTTCAAATGCAGATATGCCGGAAAAGTTTGCAAACGCTTGTCTTCCAACGCTTTCCCCACGGTGAAGTGATACAAGCTTTGCCATTTATCATCCCGTAACCCCAACACACCATGCACCGCATCGTCGAAAAAACAACCGATGCCGGTACCTCGATAACCAGCCGCTTCTGCTTCCAGGTAAAGAATTTGCCCAAGTAAACCGCACTCCCAAAAGAGGCGGCGATAACGCCACGGTTCCGTTCGGATATTTTCGGCGAAGCGGGCCAGCATCCCTAAGCTGAAAAAGCTGTCGCTGGCAATGGGTTGATGACAAGATAAGGTCTTGGCGGCTTGCCGGACATTGCCAGCGGTTAACAGGTAAAGCGAATAGGGAACATCCGCTTTCTGCCAGATAAATTCAGCAGAAAATGTTTGTTTGAGTTCCGGTAAATCATCGATATCGCGAAGCAGCACATATAAGCCGGATTCCAATCCGGCAACCCTATGCACAAACACGATCATATTCACTTGCGACGACCAGTTCCAAGCAGTGTACGGCGGTTTAGCGCTAGGCAACAACGACCGCATCATACGATGGAAATCGGAAATCGGCAGATCGTCGACTTTGCCATTGAATTGTTGGGCGCTACGCCGTTGCCTGATCAAATGACTGGCTGAAAGATTGTAACTTGGTTTAGGCAATTGCAGATTCGGCGGTCGCCAGCGTTCAGGAGTGGTTTGAGGTTTGCAGGTTTGTTCGGCGATTTCGTCGATGATAGGCCAGCGGTAGAAATGGTTGGGGCTTAAGCGTTCGGCTTTTCCTAACCAGACAGCCGATTGACAGGTCTGTGATAAAGCATCTAGGTTAAGCCTAGCGTTTTCATTAGGACGGCTTGTTAACCGGAAAAAGCAATCGGCGTGTTCCCGTTCGTGTTCGATAAAGTCATCAGTTCGATTCAGCCCTAAGCAGTCGGCGATGTCGGCATCGCTTAATTCGCTGCACAATTCGATACTCCACCCCAAACTGGTAGCAGCATAACTTAAGGCGGCAATGGCATGACCGACATCATGTTGACAGTAACGGAAAGCGCGTTCGCCGTATTTCCAGGCTTCGCGCCAATGGATGGACGATAAGCCGATGAATACGGCGGAGTCGAGTGCGCTGGAATCGAAGCGGCAACGGCGTTCTAAATGATGGTCGTAACTGACATAATGATAAACACCGGCTTCCAGTAGACCGGCATCCGTGCAAACAACATAAACTTCGGTCGGATGTAAATTGCCGCTGGAAGGGTTGCAGCGTAAGGCCCAGCGATCCGGTCCGAACTGTTTCCATGCGGACAAGCCGAAGGATAACTCCAATAACAAACCTATCGACGTCAACGATAAGACCTGCGGCTTAATATGTTCAGGTTGATCCAAGTCGCCGAACAAGCAGTCCAGCTCATTTCCGGGTGTCGGAAGCTTTACGACTTCGCATCCGGTAAATCGGCGGAAGGGATTAGGTTGATCGTCCCAATCCAGCGATTCGGGTCCTTTAGCATACGCATTAAGCTGATGCTTGGTGCGCTGGTGATATAGAAAAACCGCTTCCGCATTATCTGGCATCGTATTAACGTTGAGAGGTGTTGTTGATTAGAGCAATTATAAAGCCAGCGTACCTCATGGTTTGATTCATCCTTTAGTTCAGCGCCTGAGAACATAATAAATCGTCACTCCAACAACCCACAGGACGACCGAGATTTAACTCGGAATCTTCGAAACGCACGAGGAAAACAGCGCGACTTTCATCTTCTTCGATATGACCTTTCATGACAATAACGCCGCGCGCTCCGGCTTCGGCAAGAATTTCGCCTTCAGTACTATCGGGCATACTGCCGTCGTTCACAATGGGGTGTGCAGCATACACGACATCGCCTAAATCCAAATCTTCTATACGCATAATTACCTCGTTGGTGTTTTGTAGTAAAAACGACAAAAGCCGCGTGTTTGTTATGTAACAACTTGTCGAACTGCCTCGGCAAGCCAATTTAACACCTGTAATATCATTGACTTAATAATAAATTTAAAGAATGGCACACAGGTTGCATTATCTATTACAAGATCAATGCCAAAATTATAGAGAGGCTTATTAAAAATGATTACATTAACCGAAAGCGCCGTTAAAGCCGTCAGCCGTTTTATCAGCAATTCCGACAAACCGGCCGGAGGGTTACGAATAGAAGTGACCGATGGCGGTTGTTCCGGCATGCAGTACGGAATGAAACTGGAATCAACGGAGAAAACCGACGATACCATTATCGATTGCGGCGATGTCAAAGTTTTCGTCGATCCACTCAGTTTACCGATGTTGGACGGTATATCGATTGATTTTGTCGACAGTCTGGACGGTTCCGGATTTAAGTTCACCAATCCCAATGCGGTGAAAAGCTGCGCCTGCGGCTCGTCGTTTTCGACGGCTGCAAACGGCGGCGCACCTAAAACCTGTTCTTAATTTTTTGAGGAAGCTGTAATGTGGGATTATTCAGATAAAGTTAAAGAGCATTTTTTTAACCCAAAAAATGCGGGTGCCGTTGTAGATGCGAATGCGATCGGCGAAGTCGGCTCAATCAGTTGCGGAGATGCCTTGCGGTTAACGTTGAAAGTCAACGACGACACCGAAGTCATCGAAAACGCCGGATTTCAGACCTTTGGCTGCGGATCGGCGATAGCATCCTCTTCGGTGCTCACCGAAATCATCAAAGGTATGACTATAGACGAAGCGCTTAAAGTGACCAATCAGGATATTGCCGCGCATCTTGACGGTTTACCGCCCGAAAAAATGCACTGCTCAGTCATGGGACGCGAAGCTCTGCAAGCCGCTATCGCCAACTACCGAGGCGAGGAATGGAAAGACGACCATGAAGAAGGGGCGTTGATCTGTAAGTGTTTCGCTATCGATGCGGTGATGATCGAAGAAATGGTCTGGGCGAACAAGTTGCGAACCGTCGAAGATGTAACCAATTACACTAAAGCGGGCGGCGGTTGCGCGGCATGTCATGAAGACATTGAAGCCATCCTGGAAAAAGTGCTGAAAGAACGCGGCGAAACATTCGATCCAAGTGCTGCACCAATCGCAAAACCGGAACCGATCACAGCCGAGAAAAAGCCATTGACCAACCTGCAACGCATCAAGAAAATTGAGGAAGTGCTGAACTCCTTACGTCCGCAGTTGATGGCGGACGGCGGCGATGTGGAACTGGTGGAAGTCGTCGGCAATACCGCCTACGTCAATATGACCGGCGCCTGCAACGGTTGTCAGATGGCGGCGATGACCATTGCCGGTATCCAACAACGCTTGATGGAAGTGATGGGCGAATTCATTAAGGTTGTACCGGCCTCGCAAATGCCGCAAGCTGAATTGGTCAACATCAAGGAGGCGGCGCATGGCTGATATCTATCTCGATAATAATGCCACTACCAAGGTGGATAGTGCCGTGGTGGATGTAATGATCCCGTTTTTTACTGAACAATTCGGCAATCCGTCTTCCATACACCGTTTTGCCGATGGCGTGGCCCATGCGATCAAGAAAGCTCGTAAGCAAGTGCAGGATTTAATCGGCGCGGAGCATGATTCTGAGATTATCTTTACCTCATGTGGAACAGAGTCGGATTCAACAGCGATTCTTTCAGCGATTAAAGCACAACCTAACCGGAAAGAAATCATCACCACGATGGTAGAGCACCCGGCCGTGTTGAATCTCTGTGAAAATCTTGAAAAGGAAGGCTATACCATTCATCGCTTGCCGGTCGACAAATGTGGTCGCTTAAACCTTGATGCTTACAAAAGCATGTTGTCCGACAATGTCGCCATCGTTTCGGTCATGTGGGCCAACAACGAAACCGGCACGATTTTTCCGGTCGTGGAAATGGCAGAGATGGCGAATGCCGCGGGCGTGATGTTTCATACCGATGCCGTACAGGCCGTCGGCAAAATTCCGATGATGCTGCAGGACACCAAGATCGACATGCTTTCGATTTCCGGTCATAAACTCCATGCACCCAAAGGTATCGGCGTATTATATTTGCGCCGAGGCACACGCTATCGGCCTTTATTGCGCGGAGGTCACCAAGAACGCGGTCGTCGGGCAGGCACGGAAAATACGGCCTCCATCGTCGGCCTGGGCAAAGCGTGCGAGCTGGCGATCGAACATATGGAATACGAGAACGTTCAAGTCAAAGCGATGCGCGACCGCCTGGAGCAAGGCATAATCGAACAAGTACCGCACTGCTTTATCACCGGCGACCTGAATAACCGCTTGCCGAACACCACAGACATTGCCTTTGAATACATTGAAGGCGAAGCGATTTTAATGCTTCTAAGCAAAGCGGGGATTGCCGCTTCTAGCGGATCAGCCTGCACCTCGGGCTCGCTGGAACCATCGCACGTCATGCGGGCGATGGACATTCCGTATACCGCCGCTCACGGGACGATACGTTTTTCCTTTTCTCGCTATAACACCATGAGCGATGTGGACGAAGTTTTAAAGGTCATGCCGGGAATTGTTGCCAAATTACGTAAATTGTCGCCTTATTGGGACAGCATCAATAATTCGCCGGTCGCAAACCCTGAGCAAGCGTTCCAACCGACTTATGCTTAAGATGCATTCGTTCCGATCAAGTCCGAGCATTTGAGGATAACGGGTTAAATCCATATTATCGTTGGATTTGCCATAATCAAAGCAATGGACGTATTAATTCTGTAGCGGCAAACTTTTTAACCTAAAGACATATCTAGGTTAAGGTTTGCCGCTCTACCACTATCAAAAAACAGGTTTAACCTGTTCCTGTGTCAAATCCTGCAAACTTCTTGTTTGTTCTTATTGATCCGGCCTTTTAAAGTTTGAATTAAAGAAGTACGAGCCCCTTCGACTCCGCTCAGGGAACGCCGTGGAATAGCACGAATGCAAAATCACGTTCCCTGAGCGGACTTGTGCTGAGCGCAGCCGAAGCAGCCGAAGGGAACTTGTCGAAGGAAGCTCTGAATAAGACTTAATCAGAGCTTCCTGAATACATTTTAATCATAACGACAGCCTATTAACGCTGCTGACTAAAGACCCTGCTTTTGAAAGCGTAAAAAAAATCGATTAAGCTAGTCAGAACCTGTCCGAAAATCCCTCACTCTAAATTTTTCAAAAAAAAGTGTGTCATATGACACACCTACTGTGTCATATGACACACTTTTTTTATAATGCACTGTTTTTATTAGTTATTAAATTCACTAAAATTTAATTAAACTGTGTTATTTCACACACTTTTTATTTGAAAGTAACTGTTTACCGACTTGTCAGCAATTTCTTACGGCGGCGTAAGCATTTTATTTCAAAAGTACGAATTCGTAAGTTTTCTTTGTTAATCAACAAGTAAATTTAAACACTTAAACAAATTTCAGGACAGTTTTTTTAAACTTTATTAGAGCTGATAGCCGTATTTTTATGGCATGAATAATGCTTTATATTTATCGGTGTGATTCGGATTGAACCACTAACTACAGACATTTACAAAAACATCGTCCTACGGAGAAAACAATGGAACGTACAACAATAAAAACAATTGCATACAGCGCACTAACAGCCGGTATTTTAGCCGCCAGCCAAGGCGTATTCGCGCATACAACCCTCCAAACAAACAGAGCAGTTGAAGGCACACGGGTTTATAACAACGCCACCATCGGTCACGGTTGCGGCGGCGAAACAGGCTCATTACCTGTAATTGCAAACAGTATCGTATTCCCGGACGGTACCGATTCAATCATTACTATTGGCGGTGTGGTTCAGGAAGGGGCAATTCTGGATGACTACCTTGCATGGGGCGGCAAAATATCGCATATCCCTAGCAGAGATGTTTTTTCTCAAACCAAAGTTAACTTCGGTCGCGGCGGTGAAGCCGGTGAAAACGCCGTCGGAAACCACTCCTGGCACGGCAGCCTTCCTGCTCATGGCACTGTCGGATTAGTCCCTTTACGTATTAACGGAACATTTATCAACCCAGATTCTTGTGCTAACAGTGTAAAGTTAGAAGTTGCCATAGCTGACGTTTGCAAACTTACTGGAGTCTCTGGTTTTGCCACCCCTGGTGTCGTCAATTTCTGGACTCCGTTTGTCGAAGGATCGCTTTTCAACCGGGCCGATGGCGAAAACGAAGCTGCTAGCTTTACCATTACTCGCGACCCAGCGAATGAATTACCGGAAACTTGCAACGGTGTAGGTGTTGACGTTGTGGTAACTCCTTCCGCTGCACAGTTGAACCACGATATGCCAATTCCTGGTGTATGGCCAAGAAGAAGATAAGCGTCTAGCAGAGACCCTTTAAAGTTAATACTGACCGTAAAAAATCGGCACCCTTTCTTAGGGTGTCGATGATATTGAGGTTTCTAAAAAAGTCGTAAACAAAAAATTCTAAAAATATCATGACATTCTAATTACGGTATTTTTAGAATTAATTGATCATAAACCGTTACTTAAGTTTATTGTTCTATTACTCGACACATTGTGTTTTCAATGCAAGAATGTGAAAGAGGTTGTGGGCAAACGATAATTTCCTCTGATAGCCAGAGGAACGTATTAGTAATAATACTGTCTTGTTTGAGGAAAGCATCTACGATGAAACCAGATCGTGGAGTAAAATAGCCTAATACAGAACATCAGTTATATAAAAAAGGACTCGAGCTGCCAGAAGCCGCTCTGTGTTTAAAATCGAATACGTGAGGCCAAGGTGGCGTTACGGCAGGTTTATATGATGTAAAACTGCAAAGGCCGAACCAGTACGTTATTTGGTTCTTCTTGACGAATTGCCGGATGTAATTTCGTCATTTTACTAACTAAAAATCGCCTAGATAGGCGAAACGAGGATAGATATGAAAAGCAATTTAATTAAATTAACCGTTGCAAGCGGCTTGTTATTGGGTTACATGGGCGCAGTTTCCGCACATGATGTATTGAACCAACCGATTGGCGCAACAGTCGGTGCGACTGACTACTTTCAAGTCACCTGCACTACCGACGGCGTGGCGACAGAACGCCTTGAAGTGCAAGTAAACGATGACACTGCCGGTTCTTCCATATTGAGCCTCCAAGTTAAGAAAGGCTTAGTAGCCAGAAATACTACTGATCCAGTAGGTGCAAACGGTGTATTTAGTCCATTAGTCACCATAAACGGCGGAAATGGCATTTATGATGTTATTGTCGATAAGACTACAGCAGCAGCTAGACAATACGACATTTCATTCCATTGCAAAAGCAGCGCGGCTAATGGCAATATCCATACCGGCACTGCTATTTCCCAAAAACAAAATCAATAATCTAAATTTTGGAGTTGCCTTAAGCAGTTTGGTGTTTAAGGCAAAATAGTGATTCACTCCTGATTTTGCACCTGCTTGAATATGTTGGGGCTGTTACATATAGCCCCAACCGAGTATCGTATAACAGCTTTTTCAACCGGCAAAACACCATTCATCTGCTGCGAAAGAGTTTTTTAAGTTTCATTGAAGCGATAAAATATCTGCGAAAGCGAATGAATTGATAAGGTAATTTTTTAAAATTCTCTCAGTATAAAGAAAACTTTACCCAAAAGAGCATTTTAAAATCTTATCTTTAGCTCTGATCAATCTATAAAATCTCATTGTTAAGCAATTAATAAAAAATGAAATTAACAAAAACGATTAATCAAACCGTTACCTGCTTAATATTCTGCCATCTAACCGCTTGTGCAAACATCCAACCCTGGGAACGCGGTATTTTAGCTAAAGAACAGATGGCGCTGGATCCTTATCCGTTACAAACCCAATACCGTGAGCATAACTACGGCAGCCGCGAAGGTTCTAACGGCGGCGGCTCGGCAAAAGGGGGCGGTTGTGGCTGCTATTAATCAGCGTAAAAAAAAGTTGATTGCTCATGCGATAGCTTCTTTAAAAACCAAGACATCGAATCATCAAAATACCCACTCAGCAATCAAGGCTTCTTTTCAACCGGTACAACTTAAAGCGTTGACCGCCGCCGCCTTAACCTTGCCGGGCTTATTGCAATCGCCTGCGATGGCGGCAGACGAAGAAGTCAGCTTCTCTTACGGCCATTATCAGGAAGGCGAACGCAAATTGTTCGGCGCACAAAGCGCTTTTAGCCCGATCGAAGTCGAAAGTGTCCAAGGCAGCGGCAAATGGAAATTAACCGACCGGATTAAATTCGCCTTCAATTACCAGCAAGATACTTGGGGCGGTGCGACGCCGATTGCTACCGCGCCTTTGGGTTCCGGCGGCAATAGCGGTTTTAACGGAACACCCGGCAGCCAAAACACTATCGGCGGAGCAACGCCGCGAACTAACCCTGATGGGACCGCATATTTCGACAATCAATCGAATATCTACCGAGGCGTAACCAATACCCAATCGGGCGTAACCACATTCAGCAGGGATAAGTTTGTCCACACTCTATCGGAAGCATCGCCCGAAGTCCGTAAACAAGGCGATTTTAAATTATCGTACGAGTGGGACGATGCGGCTGTCGATGTCGGCGGCGGTATTTCCCTGGAGGATGATTACGAATCCCGCTTCGGCAGCCTGAATACCCGTTGGGATTTTAACCAAAAACAAACCACGTTGAATGTGGGCTTAAGTTATACCAATAGCGATACTAATGCGACAATAGACCACGATTTCACTGGATATTATTCAGCCGATGAAGATTATGACCCAATACAAAGAGGTGTCGGTTCAACAGGAAAAAATATTTTAACCGGAAAAAAACAGGATTGGTCGGCTTCCTTGGGTTTGACTCAAGTTCTCAACAAAAGCGCAATGATCGAAGCTGGTTTAAGTTTCACCCGCAGTACCGGTTATATGGAAAACCCCTATAAAGCAGTATCCATAGCTTTTATCGATCCTTTGGCGCAAGACAGCTGCGCAGGCACGATTCAAGGTTTGCAATGCGGGACGATTGGCGCCTTATTTGAACAACGCCCGGATGAGCGTAACCAATGGGCGGGGAATCTGCGTTTTATCCAGCATATTGCACCTCTGGATGCCGCTCTTCATGCCAGCTACCGCATTTTTAGCGACGATTGGGGCATAACTTCGCATACCTTCGATGCCGATTGGGTTCAACCGCTTGGGCAAGGCTGGTCGGTTACTCCACGTATCCGCTATTATTCGCAAGACCAAGCCGATTTTTATACGCCTTTACTTACCACAAACCAAGGCTCCACAAACAATGTCATCGATCCAGTCAGAGGCCCCGTATTCGTCGATCTCAATAATCCCAATAGCCCAAATTATTACGATGACATCAACTTTCAGTTCGTGCCCGATGGGGATTTAATCGGAATCGGCCCCTTCGGTAATGCGTTGCTTGACGAAAAAGGAAGACCGTTGAGCCAAGCCGAGATTGACAATCTATCAGGACTGGGCAACAAAACCACCCCCTTTGATCGCAACAAACTCCCCAAGAACTTTTCCAGCGATCACCGGCTGTCCGGTTACGGCGCGTTAAGCGGCGGCGTGACTGTTACCAAACAATTCGCTAAAGGTATTGCGCTCGATTTAGGCTTTGAATATTACACCCACCAAGGTTCGTTAAAAATCGGCGGCGGCGGGGAAGGCAGTTTTGCCGATTTCGACTACTGGACGGCAAACGCCGCCTTGCGGGTGGATTTGGCGGCCTTATCCTATAACGGCAGCAGCATCGAACATGCTCATCACAACCACCACAGCCACGGTGCGCACGCTCCGGCGGGAGTCATGTTCGACCACATGTTACCGAAAGCCGGCGACATGATGGCGGGCTACCGATACATGTACAGCGGCCAAAGCGGCACGATGCTTAACGGCGACCGTGCCGTAAACGATGCCACCTTAATCGCGAATGGTTGCGGTGGTAATCCGTGTTACCTGACATCCTCAAGCATGGCGATGCACATGCACATGCTCGACTTAATGTACGCGCCAACCGACTGGCTGACCTTAATGTTAATGCCCCAGTTTATGGACATGGACATGGAGATGAGGGATTTGGAGGGTGGTTCGCAAAGAATAACAAACGACCAAGGTAATATTACAGGCGGCAATAGTAACCTGGGTCAACATGTCACCCACCATTTACAAAACGGCCATGAAACCGGCGGTATCGGCGATTTGGGTATGTATGCCTTATTCAAACTGTTCGACGACGGCATTCACCATGTGCATATCACCACCGGCTTTAGCGCACCGACCGCCAATGTCGATATTAAGCTACGTCGAAATCATAAAATCGACGGGGGTTTCATCCATTACGGCATGCAGTTGGGCAGCGGCACCTGGGATTTCAAGCCCAGTGTAACCTATACCGGTCATCTCAACGACTGGTCTTGGGGCGCGCAAGCCAACGGCACAGTGCGTATGGAAAGCCAAAACGAATCCGGTTACCGCCTTGGCGATATGTTTCAGGCCACCGCGTGGGGAAATTACGCTATGACCAACTGGTTGACGGCTTCGGTACGCGGGGTTTACACCGTGCAAGGCGGTATAGCAGGACAATTTACCGGATCGAACTCCGATTCGGACAATCCCTTTATCAATTCAGATGGCTCTTTCACGAACACCTTAAAATTCGGCCCGATGGATTATGCCGATAGTTACGGCGGCAAATACTGGGATGTCGGTTTCGGCTTAAGTGCAACGGTGCCTTCGGGTTCATTAGCGGGCAACCGTATCAGCGTGGAGTATCTGCATCCGGTTTCCGACGATGTCAACGGTTACCAGCTTGAGCGCGACGGCTCGCTTTCAGCGACCTGGAGCAAGGCGTTTTGATGTTGTTTTCAGGCTAAATTTTTACTTTATTTTTTCATGGTCGTTTACAGGGACGTAAGCTTGTTATTCGCTACGGCAAAAGGCCTTATCCGTTAATTGCCGTAGTTTTTTTATGCCGATAGAAAGTTTTGTCCCATCGATTTTAATTTAACGCTTTTTAACCGCTTTATAGACTGCCATCTCAGCTGAAAATCTCCACCACAATGAAACAACCCTTAGTATTTGTCTTAATCGCGTATGCAACCGGGCTACCTGTTGCAGTGACTGCCGAGGAAGCCTTAACTACTAAGTCGGCTTATAGTCGTTTTGTTGTCGGTAAAGATAAAGGCGTTGAATTTCAACTGGAAGCTAGACGAATACCTTTAGCGCAAGTGCTCGACAGGATTGCCGAACAAACCCAAATTCCCATTCATTATTCTGTATTACCGGAAGGCCTGGTTACGGCGACTTGCGCCGGGGCAACATTTAAACAGATTTTGGCCTGTTTGCTCGACCATAAAGCCGATTTAATTGTTCGCTATAAACAACCGAACGAAAAAATAGCCAACCTTCATAACGTCGCGGAAGCATGGGTTTTAGGCTCGCGGCTAGACGTTTATCCGGTTACTCGAATCGATTGCATTGCGGATGCCAAAGCCGAATTAGCCCTCCGGGAAAAAAAACAGCAGGACAATGCCGTCTCACAAGAGATTGAAACGCTCTTAGCCAGAGCCAAATCGAAAACGGCAGCCGAACGCGCCGACGCTATCGGTGCGTTGCTGGGTGTCGGACGCCAAGGCGACGCTACCATCAACGCCGTATTGGAAGAAGCGTTACACGACGACGATGCCTCCGTCCGTGCGCAGGCCATATCTACCTTATCGCATCTTGAGGGGGCTTCAGCAAAGACAGCGATCCAAGAAGCGTTGCACGATATTTCAGCCGATGTCCGCAGAATGGCCGTTGACGGTATTACCGACGATATCGGTTTATTACAAGAAGCCATTAACGATAGCGATGAATCTATTCGTGATTTGGCCGCAATGAAATTGGAAGATTTGATGAAACAACACGATAAAACGCCGTAGCTTTTAACTCAACACGATCGAAACACGATAATAATAAGGACAAGACAATGAAAAATATTTTTTGGGCAATCTCATCGATATTGTTAATGACGTTATGCAACTCATCGGCTTTTGCCGTTGCCGTCGGCGGTACTATGCCGGGTTGCGCCTTATCGTCGATGAGCGGAAGTGAAAATATCGATCTGAGCCAATATAAAGGCAAGATTGTCTACGTTGATTTTTGGGCGTCTTGGTGCGGACCGTGCGCCAAATCATTCCCGTTTTTAAATGAAATGCACGCACAACATAAAGAGCAAGGCTTACAAATTGTCGGCGTCAATCTTGATGAAAACATAGACGACGCTAAAGCATTCCTTGCGAAGTATCCGGCCAGCTTTGAAGTTAAAACCGACGTTAGCAAACAATGTGCTAAAGACTTTGAAGTAAAAGCCATGCCTTCCTCTTACATCATTGATCGAAAGGGGATTGTTCATCACATTCACCTGGGTTTTAAACCCGGCGAAGCGGATGAAATTAAAGTCATTGTAGAAAAACTGTTAAACGAAAAAAACGATAGTTGAGAATTATTTTTAGATTAGAAGTCGAATGCCCCTCTATAAACAGGCAGTAGTTTATAGGTGGCGACAGGTTAATACTGCTCAAACTCGCTCCAGCACACAAGGCCTATTTGCTTTTATTATTCAGTGAAACACAATCTTAAATATTTTCGTAGCGAATTTAAGGCGATGGGAACGCCCTGCGATATCCAATTGTTTTCGGGGAGTGAAACGAACGCTCAAACTGCGTCGACCGCCGTCGTACAAGATGTTCAACGCTTGGAAGCCATTTATTCGCGTTACCGGACGACCAGTTTCTTATCTGAAATCAACCGTACGGCAGCCGTTGGCGGAAGTATCGATGTCGATGACGAAACCGCATCGCTACTGGATTACGCCTTGACGTGCTATGAACAAAGCGACGGCTTGTTCGACATTACGTCCGGTATTTTGCGACGCGCCTGGAAATTCGACCAAGGTAAACTGCCGGAACAATCTCTGATCGATGAGTTGTTGGAAAAAGTCGGTTGGCACAAAGTGATCTGGAAAAGACCCAAACTGACATTTTCCGTCGCGGGTATGGAAATCGATTTCGGGGGCGTTGTTAAAGAGTATGCCGTCGATCGAGCCGCTACGCTTTGCCTCAATCACGGGATACGGCATGGCGTGATAAACCTCGGCGGCGATATTAAAGTCATCGGTCCTCGCGATGACGGCAGCCCGTGGCGTGTGGGCATACGCCACCCGCGCGATAAGGATGCCTTATTGGATACCTTATTGCTCTATGAAGGCGCATTAGCCAGCAGCGGAGACTACGAACGCTGCATCGTTGTAAACGGAATGCGTTACGGTCATGTGCTGAACCCTAAAACCGGCTGGCCGGTTCGCTATTTAGCGGCGGTCAGTGTCGTCGGCGATTTTTGCGTGGTCTCGGGAAGCGCTTCGACGATTGCTATGCTTAAAGAGGAGCAAGGCATTGAGTGGCTAAAAGAACTTGGCTTACCGCATCTTTGGGTCGATGTAAACGGCAATACGGGTGGTAAATTGACGGCCAATTGAAATGGTATTCAAAGCGTATACACGAAAACTCCCTTGCTTATTGATTCTGACTTAAAAATGGTAAATCATTAAGCAAGCAACCGTTTAAAGTTTGGATGATTGACTCCGTTATCTTTGAGGTCTCGCATTATGTTTACGATGAAAAAATTAGGGTGTTGTAGAAAATTATCGGCATTTCTTTTAATGAGCATTGTTTTTAACCCCCAAAGCCATGCGAACGAGAGTAATCCGATAGAGCAAATTGTCAAACCGGGTCCGGTTCCTAAAGTTTTCAAATCTTCGCCTATTTACGAGGGCAGAGGCGACGGCGAGACCACTTGTCCGGTAACCGGAGAAAAAATTACGAATAAAAATTACCGTCTTGCTTACGCCGGACGTGAGGTTTATTTTTGTTGTAAAGGTTGTTTTCAACGCGGTAAACATAATCCGGAGAAATATCTTAAAGCGACGCTGGCTGAGCAAAAATTAGCCGTAAAAGCCTATCTTGCCAAAGCTTTAAAACCTATCGATGGCGGCGAGGTTTGCGACGAATGACGGCGTGAAATATCACGGCGAACCTGATAGCCGACAGCGCAATCCGGGCACTATAGATTCGACTTTGTGAAGTATTAAGTTTCAGTTCGTCTTGAATCTGTCGAAAGGCGGTATGTGCTTTGACAAAGCTCTTCTGAGCGTAGCTGAAGGACTTAGCGCGAACGGTTCAGACATTTAAAGGCTAAATCAACAAATGTACATTTTCGCTATGACCCGCCATCTTAATAAATACTTTCACTTCTTTAATCCGCCTAGATCACCAAACCACCATCTAACTTTTTAAATGGATAATTCGTACAATCATTATCATTAATCATCCTACTGTTTTATATAAATAAAATAAATTTTTCGTCAGTGTCTAATAACAACAAGGAAATAACTATGTCGGAACAATCCCCGCCTGAGAGTAAAATTTAGCTTTACCTGATCGTATATTTAACCGGCGCTTCGGTTATGGTGATAGAACTGCTAGGCACCCGGCTCATAGCACCGTTCTACGACGCCAGTCTTTACGTTTGGTCTTCTTTGATCTCGGTCACCATGATTTCGTTGGCGATAGGCTACTTTGCGGGCGGTCTCTGGGCTGATCGAGCAAACCGTTCCGGGCTTTCGTTGATTATTGCGCTGGCGGCGTTGTTTACGTTGTTGATCCCCTGGGCCACCCGTCCGGTTTTATTGGCTAGCGACCCATTGGGATTACACGGCGGTGCGTTTGTCAGCGCATTAGTGCTATTTTTTCCCAGTTTAACCTTACTCGGTATGGTTGGACCTTTCGCGATTAAACTGGCAACGTCCAAATTAGACGGCGTAGGCTCTAGTTCCGGTACGGTTTATGCCGTCAGCACATTAGGTAGCGTGATTGGCACGTTGTTGTTAGGTTTCTTTCTCTTTCCTTGGGTCGGATCGCGCCAAATCCTGGTCAGTTTAGGCTTGATTTTATTCGTCCTGGCCATTGCCGTCGCCGTCTACGAACAAAAAAACTTCAATAAAACGATAGCTGTATTACCTTGCACACTTCTGGCGATAGTAGGTTTATGCTTGGTTCCGAAAATTGTAGGCGCTGGGAATGTTCCTCCAGAGGGACCGTTTACCATTCTCTCCGAAAAAGAAAGTTTGTACGGCTATGTCAGAGTCATCGAACAAAATAGCCGCAATTTACGATTTTTAACAGCCGATGCGTCTATGATCGGCGCGGCCAATATCTCCGATGGACTGAATCGGCTTACCTATCAAGACATTGTCGGCCTTATTCCCGCCATTAAGCCTTCCATCAAGAAAGCGTTACTCATCGGGCAAGGCGCCGGTAACATGGCGATGACTTTACGCGACAAATACGGGATCGTCACCGATACCTTGGAGATCGATCCGGCGGTGGCACAAGCGGCTAGCGATTATTTCGGCTTCAAACCCAATGGCAGAGCGATTGTTGGTGACGCACGTTATGAAATTCGTCATTTAAACGGACCTTACGATTTGATCATTCACGACTGCTTTACCGGCGGCTCAGAACCGTCCCATTTATTAACCGTTGAAACTCTGCAACAATTACAGCATTTATTAGCGCCTCAGGGCGTTGTCGCGCTGAATTTTGTCGCTTACGGTACAGGCGAAGGTCATATTGCACTTGCGTCAGTCTCAAAAACCATAAAAGAAGTTTTTCCGGAACAATCGTTATTTATTTCCGAACCGGGCGAAGATTTCAACGATTACATCTTTCTCGCCGCTAACCAGCCGATTGATTTGTCATCGCCCTCGCTCAACCCGGTTCAACGTAACTGGCTCACTTCACGCGCATTTAACATTGATTCTACAGACGGTGTTTTACTAACGGATAATTTGAATCCTTTAGAACATTTACAAATCCGGAAATCCGAAAATTACCGGCATGTCTTGGTTGAATGGTTTGGAAATGATTTGCTAGTCCGTTGATTTTGATTGATTCAAATTGAATTTCTACGGAAATAATAAAATTCTACTAGACTTGGAAACCATAACATTATTTAATACAGATTCTAAATAAATAGCGCAAGCCATTGTTAATAAACCCTACTAATTTATTATCTTTTATCATTATAGATCCAGTGTTGTGAAGTCTTAACTCTCGTTCGCCCTAGTGCTCTTTGGGTATTGAGCCTGTCGAAAGGCGCTTGTACTTCGAATAGGTTGTCCTGAGCGTAACCGAAGGACTCGGCTCGAACGGTTCATACATTGAAAAGCCGAATCTATAAGATCAGTTAGCTTGGCTCTGTAAATTGAAATGAGGGTATCAGGATGAAATGGTCACGTCCAACTTTGGCGGTTTTGATAATTCTAGCCGGCTTTTTTCTTGCAGGATTTAAAAAACCGCTTCAAAAACATGATGAATCTAGCAAAAAGAAACATTCATCGTTGCAGCAAAATAACCCAAAACCATTGGATTTAACGCTGCCTTCAAGAAATGTCAGTTTTCAAGATCCTTCCGAAGTATTAACTGTAGTTCATTCTAAATATGCCGGTTCAAACACTGAAAACAAGCTAAACAATACTAAATCGAGACCGCTGGAATTAAAAGGTAATGTCATTATGTCTCAAGAACCGGAAGCAGAAAAAGCAAAATCGGCCGATGGCGCTGGAATAATCATTAATCTTAGACATTAAGAAAGGGAGGCGAGCCTCCCTTTCTTAAAAAAATTCTAGCGGTTAAGCTTAAGCTTTTTTGCGGCGCGATACCGTCGTCATACTCATTAGAGCTGAACCAAATAACCATACGGCGGCAGGAACCGGAACGCCGCTTACGCTGATGTCGAGGCTTCCGCTACGACCGGCTGTGCCGGATACGAAGAATTCAACATAATCGCCCGCTAAAAATGCCAAATTGAATACTTTGTCCAAACTACTCGAAGTAAATGACAAAACATCAACGCCATTAACGCCATTAACGCAAACTAATGTATCGAAACTAAAATCGGGATTACCTGTAATAACAACCCGCCCAACTGAATCGGCATCCGAACCGAATTCCCAGCCGGTCATAAACTTTTTGCTGACATGCTGACTATCGGCGACAAGATTCAATCCCGAATCGAAATCGGCATTCGATAAGTTTAATAATGAATAAGTTGCGGCATCGGCTTCAAATGACAGAACCGCCATTGCGAGATATAAGACGACTAATAGTTTTTTCATAAGTCTCTCCAAAAGATTGCTATCAAATTTTAAATAATTAAATTTGCAACTCAGCCATCTTTTCCTGGTAAAGACCTGAAGTTTTCCGACCCTATCTCGCAATAGGTGTAGCCAGTGGATTAACACTTAACCGCTGCTTTTACCGTTTTAATCTATTCCGCTAAATACTGCTTTTTTCCTTGTATTTTGAGTCGATAACTTAGCGTTAACATATGTTAAGGCTTTGATATTATTATTTATATACGTAAATAAACCTAGTATTTACGGTTTAAAACCGAGTTTTTTATAATACGAGAACATTAAACGTGTGATATTTGTTAAGGGGTTGTTTATTTTGAAATTGCATAGCAAAATTTTGAATAAAAAAAAAGGGAGGCAAGCCTCCCTTTCTTCAAAAAAATTCTAGCGGTTAAGCTTAAGCTTTTTTGCGGCGTGAAATACCCATCATGCCCATCAATGCAGAACCGAATAACCATACAGCAGCAGGAACTGGAACGCCGCTTACGCTGATGTCGATGTTACCGATACGACCGGCTGTACCTGATACGATGAATTCAACGATATCGCCAGCCAAGAATGACAAGTTGAAAACTTTGTCCAAAGCGCTTGAAGCAAACGTTAATACATCAAGACCGTTGACTCTTACTAAAGCATCGAAATTGAAATCAGGGTTACCCGTGATTGCCACAAAAGCGCTGCCATCTGTATCAGAACCGAACTCCCATGCAGTTGAAAACGCATGGCTTACGCTTTGACCGTTTGCAACGAGGTTTGGTCCGATATCCACAACACCGGTTGATAAGTTAATTAACGAGAATGTTGCCGCGCCGGCTTGAAATGAGAATGCCGCCAAAGCTAAGCTTAAAACAACTAATAATTTTTTCATTTGTCTCTCCAAATATTAATAACAAGTTTTAAAAATAAAATTTGCAACTCAGCCATCTTTTTTTGGTAAAGACCTGTAGCTTTCCGACCCTACCTCACGATAGGTGTAGCTCTGCGGAATAACAACGAACTGTTATACCGCCTCCATTTAAAACTCCCTGATATAAAGCTTGTCCTTTGTTTTGTGTTAAGTTTTTTAAATCTGGGACTAGCTTAATCTTTCTTAATCCATTCGAATATACGTAAGATTACCTAGTCTTTCAGTTTTTAGTGTTAAGTTGAAACAAGCCCCGGTCAATCCTTATCGACAGCAATCCGTTTGAATCCATTGGTACCGAAGGCTTAAAAATCGATATCCCTATCGATTGTTCAATTTTTACTTAACGCTAATTTCCCTAACGTTGGCTTCATTTTATAGAGTCCAATTCCTAACGAATATCCGTATAAATACTTACTCCAATCCATAAATCCAAGAACCTTAGCGCTCATTCCCTTGAGCAAGGTTATTAGAACGATCCAAAATGAATACCGCATGAACGTTTAATAACCTAAATCCTTTAACACTAACGCTCTAGCATCCAATCCCGAGCTAATTCTTTAGATTGAGGGCTACTATACTGGCTTAAGCGCGTAGAAAAAATACGTACAATTACCTATATCTTTGCTTTGTACGCTTAAAATCCGGTATTTATGCAGAACGCTTTATATTAATTAAATCTCATACTTAACCGCTGTGAATAATTTCACAAAGGCAAAGTTAGGTTATTTTTCGATTTTATTGCGCGAGCGATTTAATACCTTAATTTAAGTCAATATCCTCTTTGAAAAAGGGGAATTGAGAGGGATTTTGTAAAAAAAATCCCTCCTAACCCCTTTTATGTACCTTGGGTATCTTTTTTCAAAGAGGGGGGGAAATTTTTTGTAGTTTGTTAAATATTTGAATTTACGAAGAACAGAGGGAGTAACAAACCTAGGTTTGTTACTCCAATATACACATGTGTATCACCTAGTTCATCAAGAAATACAGGTTAAACCCAGTATCAAACGCATAATACAAACTTTACAGGTTTATTCTTGTATCTTTAATTTACAAATCAGTGACAGATCGACGACAAATTGATTTAATTTAGCCACATTAAGATTTAAGCTTACCGCTTATACAATTACCCGAATTTCACCGTATATGCTCTCTACCCTAATCCGGTTTTCAATACGCTACTACGGTGTTGTAATCGTTCTTGCTTCACTCATTTTATTAGTCGGCGGCTATCGCTTTGCTACCGCCGGTCTCGATATTTTTCCCGAGTTTTCTCCTAAACAGGTCATCATCCAAACGGAATCGCCCGGACTTTCCTCCGAACAAGTGGAATTGCTGGTAACCCAGCAGATCGAAATGACCGTTAGCGGAACAATGGGGTTAGAGTCGGTCAGGTCCGAGTCTATCCAAGGTTTGTCGATCATTACAGCCGTTTTTCCGGAAAGCAGCGATATTTACCGAAACCGGCAGTTGATTAGCGAGCGGTTGGCAAATTTACCCGCGCAGTTGCCTGAAGGCATCGTTCCGGTGGTCATCCCACTATCTTCCTCGTCCGCGACCGTATTAACGCTGGGTTTGAGTTCCGATCAGGTCGACATGATGACTTTACGCAGCTTGGTCGATTGGACGATCGCCCCGCGTCTTCTTGCTGTTCCCGGAGTTGCTGATATCAATGTGTTCGGCGGCGACATCAAGCAACTGCAAATACAGGCCGACCCCTCGAAATTAAGGCGATTGAATTTAGGGCTTGAAGATATTATTACAGCTGTCTCGCAAGCGGTTAGCGTTAAGGGTAGCGGCTTTATTGAAAACGTAAACCAACGTTTTACGGTGCAAATTTCTGGGCTGCCGAAATCGCCTGCTGAATTAAAAAATATCATTGTTAAACGCGATAACGACCGAAACATTGGCCTTGATGAAGTAGCTAACATTACCTACGCGCCTAAACCCGCAATCGGCGCCGCACAAATAATGGGTAAACCGGGTATTGTGATTATGGCGATAGCCCAGTACGGTGCGAATACTTTATCCGTTTCGAAAGCGCTTGAAGAAACGCTGAAGGAATTCAAGCCGATCTTCGAAAAGCAAGGCATCGCTTTTTACCCGCACCTTTTTAAACCCGCAGACTATATCGAACGCTCCATCGCTAATTTATCGAAACATTTATTAATCGGTGGACTGTTCGTACTCATTATCCTTTACGGTTTTTTATTCAACGTACGCGTTGCAGTTATTTCGGCGTTGGCTATTCCCGTTTCGCTCTTAGGCGCGGTGTTAGTTTTGCAGATTGCCGGGATCAATCTGAATATTATGGTTTTGGGCGGTTTGGCAATCGCCTTGGGCGAAGTTGTTGACGACGCCATTATCGATACGGAAAATATTTTTCGAAGACTGCGAGAAAACCGGTTATCGCCTGCCCCGCTTCCTATGTCCGACGTCATAATGACAGCATCGCTGGAAGTACGCAGCTCGGTTGTCTACGCCAGTTTTATCGTAGCGCTTGTTTTTGTGCCGTTGCTGACGTTGCAGGGCGTTGCCGGACGATTATTCGCGCCGCTGGGTATTTCTTATATCTTAGCAATTCTCTTATCGTTACTCGTCGCTTTGACCTTAACGCCGGCATTGTGCCGTGCTTTATTCGGCATAACTCACCTTGAAACGAAAGATTCACCCCTCGTAAATACGCTTAAGAAAGCCTATATAATTGGATTAGGCTGGGTAAACAGTCACTTTAAACGATTCATCTTATTCAGTATCGCAGCCTGTTTATCCGGCATCACCGCTTTTTTTACCATCGACCACAAATTCCTGCCCGAATTACGCGAGGGCCACTACATTGTCCATACGGCAAGTATTCCGGGCACGTCGTTAGCCGAATCCATTCGAATCGGAAGCCGGTTAACCGATCAAATCATGGCAATACCGGGAGTTGAATCGGTCTCGCAATGGGCAGGACGCGCGGAACGCGGTGCGGATACTTACGGAAGCCATTACAGCGAATACGAAGTCCGTTTGAAACCGGCATCGGGACTTGTACAACAATCGATACTAACCGAGCTAAGAAAGGTCTTAACCCGATTTCCCGGAATTCTTTTTGAGGCTAATACTTTTCTAACAGAGCGAATCGACGAAACGATCTCTGGCTATACCTCCCCGGTTGTCGTCAATATCTTCGGTAACGACTTAAACGATCTTGACGCCAAAGCCCAGCGCGTTGCCGAAATCATGAGATCGATACCCGGAACCGAAGAAATTCAAGTGCGCTCGCCGCCCGGAACACCGTTAGTTCAAGTTCATTTAGACTTGAATAAACTCAAATTTTGGGGTGTGACGCCGAACCAAGTCATGCTGTGTTTGCAAACGGCATACGAAACGACGGTCGTGGGTAAACAATTCGAGGGAAATAAAGTTTTTGACATTGCCGTCTCGCTATCGCCTGAGTCGAGAAACAGCGTTACAGCCATTAATGATTTACCGTTAAGAACGCTCGACGGAACGTTGATACGGTTAGAACAGGTTGCGGAGATTAAACCGAATACTGGAAGATACAATATCTTACGCCAAAACTCTCAACGTAAACAAACCGTCACCGCCAGTATTAATGGAGACATGGATGAATTCATCCGAACGCTTAAATCGCGTGTCTACGAATCCATCGATTTTTCAGCGGATACTTACCCGGAATTTACCGGTGCAGCCGTCGAACAAGCCAAAGCCCGAACCAAACTAATTCTGCATTCGCTGTTGGCGGGTATCGGCGTATTGATTTTAATCACTATCGGGATAGGCAATTTAAGACACGTTTTGCTTGCGCTTGTTAATCTTCCTTTTGCCTTAATCGGCGGAGTTGTAGCGGTTATTTTAACCGGCGCGCCTTTGTCGGCCGGTTCTGTCGTCGGTTTTGTAACCCTATTCGGCATCACAGTGCGCAATAGCATCATGTTGTTATCGCATTGTCATTACCTAATCGAACACGAAGGAAAAAACTGGAGTTTTGAAACGATTACACTCGCCGCTCAAGAACGCTTACCTTCGATTCTGATGACCGCTCTAGTTACAGCGCTTGCCATGTCGCCGATTGCGTTGAATAGCGACAATCCGGGTTCTGAGATTATGGGTCCGATGGCTACAATTATTATCGGCGGTATGTTTTCTTCAACAATCCTGAATTTACTACTTTTACCCTGCATGTTGCACAGATACGGCAAAGTCTAAGCCGACTAGCGGTACGATATTCTTTGAAAGCCTTATTTTCCCCGGAAAAACCGTCATTTTGATGTGAAATTAAGCGACAATAAGTAATCGTACCTATTTTAATTTTTTTATTTCAAATTCAAAATTAGTCTTATTTCGAAAATTTATTTCGTTCGAAAAGCGTTAAAAATTTTTATCACTTTTTCCATCGCCAGGAAAGTCAATGAGAATAAGACTTTGCATGTTAGCTATACTGTTAATTATTACCTTTACATCCAGTGCTTTCGGTGCAAAATTAAGTCACCATAAACGCAAGGCTTTGTATTCGGGCCGCAATAGTTTCAATCTTCAATTAGGCGACAGAAAAGCAGATGAACTCGAAGCACTTTTCTTTTTTGATTCTAACGGCGGCGTTGAACAACGCTTACAAACGCAGACCGAAGAACCGCTTTCTTTTTTGAATCTCTGCAAGAAATCAGACAAATACCGACAAAATAATGAAGGTGAAATGGAAAAGAACGTTCAAAAAGGTCTTAACGAAGTTCCGATTCCTAATGCCGCTTTGTTGTTCGTTTCCGGTTTTCTCGTCATATTCAATAAAAAGGCAAAATGGTTGAAAATGCCTCTTTCAATTATTGATGAGAAATCAAGTGAACTTATTTAATCATGCTGAAAATACCAATTTAACAACTCGACTAGCGTATGTAAGCCTTTATTTTATTTTAGCAATTCTATCAGCCTGTACAAACACACAACCACAACCGAAGGCTTATTCGGAACCTCTGCCCGTAAATAACGAAATTATATTCGATTGCTTTTCTATCAATCATGCTTGGGGCTATCAGATGTCGGGCTTTTTCATCGATGGCAACGGCATGGTTTACCGATACAAACGCCAGGGAACTGTTTGGCATCCGAAACCCGTAATCGGTGAAAAGCAACGTTATTACGATAAAAGTGACTTACTAAACAAATTTACCAACAAATCGTTGGCAGCCAAGGTCGATAGTGTCATCATGCAAAGTAAGTCCAAGTTGATCGATCTTGCGGATACAGGCGCCGTCTCTCATACCAAGCATAAGATTGCCGATGCCGGTCAAAATCTTTGTCTGGCCTATCGATACGACCACAGTAACACCGCTTACCGGCCCGTGGCGTTAGGATCTTTCGGCGTTGGTCAAAGCTCCATCATAAACAGTTCGGCGGCAGCGAAAACGCTGTTGAATTGGCTGATAAACGATGTTGCTAAACAAATAACCGGTTCGCCCCGGTTTTAAGGACTTCATATCGAAACCGAAGCCTATAATCCCAACCTGTTAAGGAGATTTCAAAATGCCAAAACTTAAATCACCGTTTTTTTACAATACACTAACCGCATCGATACTTTTGGCGTTTTCTAGCGCCTCTCCGGCTTTACCTGTTAATTCGCAGGCAAGCCAAGCAATCGAAGCCTTAAAAGCAAGCTCGGCCAGTTCCGTTAAGCTGACGTATTCCGATAAGAGCGGTCTCGTTAACTTCCTGTCGACGGATCAAACTCATCCGATAACCTTACTATCACCGCCTGGGTCGAGCGCCGATCAACGCGCCACGGAATTTATGTCCAGCTACGGTAAAGCTTTCGGCATAAGCTCTATTAAAAACCTTAAAACAACCAAAAAAAGCGCCAAAGATGAAGTCGGCATGGAACACGTTAGAATGCAACAGATGCATAACGGTATCCCCATTACAGCCGGTGAATTGACGCTGCACATGAAAGGCAACAACGTAACATCGGTTAACGCTAAAACTTTAGTAGGAATAGACAATCTTAATACGATACCGAAAATTACCGCTAGCGACGCAATTAAAACCGCCGGTCAGCTATTGAAAAAACTCGGCATCGAGAACGCTAATTACAGTAAACCCCGCTTAGAAATCTTAAATAAAAGCCTACTCCGTCCAGGCGACGATGCCACCCATTTAGCTTGGTTTATTGAAGCCAAAAAAATCGATGTCCGCCAAAATATCTGGATCGATGCCGAAGGCGGTTCGGTTTTAATGAACTTCAGCCAGCTACCCGATGCGCTTAACCGTAAAGTCTTCACAGCGGCAAGCACAGCGGCTTTACCCGGCACTTTAGTTCGTAGCGAGGGGCAAGCAGCAACAGCCGATGCGGATGTTAACGCCGCTTACACTTTTGCAGGCCATACCTATGCCTACTTTAGCTCGCATCATGGCCGAGACAGCTATAACGGTCTTGGCGCACCTTTAATTTCAACTGTTCACTATTGCCCGGATGCTTTTAATTGCCCGTTCGCTAATGCCTTTTGGAACGGCGAGCAGATGGTCTATGGCGACGGTTTTGCGGCAGCCGACGATGTCGATGCTCACGAATTGACCCATGCCGTTACCGAATACTCGGCAAACCTTTTTTACTACGCGCAATCCGGTGCGCTAAACGAATCGTTCTCCGACATATTCGGTGAAACTGTCGACTTGGGTAATGCCGCCGGTACGGATACTGCCGCCGTACGCTGGTTAATGGGAGAAAATGTGCCCGGTATAGGCGCAATCCGTAATATGAAAAACCCAACTGCATTCGGCGACCCCAACAGAGTTAAGGATGTCAATTTTAAATGCGATGTAAACGACGGCGATCAAGGCGGCGTTCATAGCAATAGCGGCGTGCCGAACCATGCTTATCAACTTATGGTGGACGGAGGAACTTTTAACGGTCAAACCATCGTTGGTATCGGCCTAACCAAAGCTGAAAAAATCGAATACCGCGCGCTAACGCAATATTTAACATCGGGATCGAACTTTGTCGATGATTACAATGCCTTACAAAGATCTTGCACCGATTTGATCGGTACAGCGGGTATCACAGCGGCAAATTGTGCGGAAGTTAAAAAAGCGATTACCGCCGTACAAATGAACCTAACTGTTTGTGCGAAGCCGAACACCCCTGCTTTATGTCCTGTCGGAAAAACGGTAAAAACACTGTTTTTCGACGGTTTTGAAGCCAGCGGCAGTAATTTCGCCACAAACGATTTTAACGTATGGAGTATCATTCAAGGCAATGCAAAAACCGGGGCATTATCGGCGTTTGGAAGAACGTTAAGCACCGTTAGCGATACCCATTATAAAATGACAAAGAACGTCTTGTTACCGGTGAATAGCAAAATGCAATTCGACCATACTTTCGACTTTGAAATTTTCTCAGGCCAACCTGTCGACGGTGGAGTTGTCGAATATAGTACCGACAACGGCATCACTTGGCTGGATTCGGGATCGTTAATGGCTGGCGGCATTCTGTATAACGGCGTCATATCCAATATCTCTAACAATCCTTTAGTGGGCAAATCGGCATTCATTGCCGATAGCTTCGGTTATCGCTCCACACAAATTAATCTAGCTTCTTTAAGCGGTAAAAACATTCGTTTTCGCTTCCGAATGGGTTCGGATGAAAGCACCGCATTTTTAGGCTGGTTTATCGATAATATGCGTATTTATCAATGCATTTGATCTAGCTCAATAAAGCCGCATGTTTTCACCAAGCATGCGGCATCTCAACCTGCAGATTCGAATAACGCTCTATGACAGGTTATCTTACGGCTATTTTTGTTTCTCCCTCTAAACATTCGGAACAAATTTCCCTTGAATCTGCTCAGCTAATCGCTGGTAAAGGAATTACCGGCGACCGTTTTTACGGCAATCGTCAAAAACATACTCAACTCAATCTCACACTCATCGAAGCGGAAACCATTGAAGCGTTCAATCGGTGTTATAACGAAACGTTAGCATTGAGTGCAACCCGACGAAATTTGATTACCCGCAATGTCCGGCTAAATGACCTAGTCGATAAACATTTTTACATCGGCGATGTCTTGTGCGTCGGCAGGGAGCTTTGCGAGCCTTGTATTGTAATGGCAAGACAAATCTCAAATTGCGGTTTATCGTCGACAGATATAATCCGCTTTTTTGAAAACAAAGGCGGATTGAGAGCGGAAATTTTAACGAGCGGAATTGCGCAGGTGGGCGATTACATAACGGCAGCGGGTATAAGTTAACGAATCAATACGTTTGCTTATACCCGCCACTCACTAGAAAACCGACGCAGACAAAAAATTACAAGGCTTTGATACGCTCTCGCTGAGCGCCAAGATTATCAAGCGACATGCGCATTTCCGCCAATTTTGCTTTTTCCTTTTCGATAACTTCTGCGGGCGCTTTATCGACAAAAGCGGGATTATTCAACTTGCCTTCAACACGAGGCAAATCGTTGGAAATCCGCTGTATTTCTTTTTCCAGCCGCGCCAATTCGGCTTCTTTGTCGATTAAGCCCGCCATCGGTATAAGGATTTTCAAATTCCCAACCAAAGCAATCGCCGATTCCGGTGCAGTATTCTCTGACGCTAGTGTTGTGATTGATTCCAAACGCCCAATTTTTTGCAGATAAGTGGAATTACGTTCGAGATAAATAAGATCTTGATCGGATGCAGCTTGCAATATCACCGGCAGCGGTTTACCGGGGGCAATATTCATTTCGCCGCGAATACGACGAACGCCGAGGATAAAACTTTTCACCCATTCAATTTCGTTTTCCGACTCCGTATCATTTCGTAAATCGACGACCATCGGATACGCTTGCAGCATAATGGTTTCGCCTTGCACACCTGCAAGCGGTGCAACGGTTTGCCATATTTCTTCGGTGATAAACGGCATAATCGGGTGCGCTAAGCGCAATAAGGTTTCCAAAACAGTCAACAGGGTATGCCTTGCGCCGGATTGGATAGTTGTATCTTCGGATTGCAAACTTACTTTGGAAAGCTCAATGTACCAATCGCAAAACTCGTTCCAAGTAAAATCATAGATGGCTTGAGCGGCATGGTCGAAACGGTAGTTATCTAGCGCGTTTCTGGTATCCCCAGCAACTTGATTCAACCGCGAAAGAATCCATTGATCGGCTTGAGTTAATTTAAATGGCTTGCCGGATAAACCGCAATCTTTATCAACCGTGTTCATCAACACATAGTTAGCTGCATTCCATAGTTTGTTGCAGAAATTGCGGTAGCCTTCCACCCGGCCTTTGTCGAAATTGATGTCCCGCCCGGTGGATGCCAACGAGGCGTAAGTAAAACGCAAAGCGTCCGTACCATAAGACAAGATACCTTCAGGAAATAGCTTGCGAGTACGTTTCTCGATAGCTTCCGCCATCTGCGGCTGCATCAAACCGCTGGTGCGTTTAGCGACCAATTCGTCCAAGCCAATGCCGTCGATAATGTCGAGCGGATCGAGCACGTTGCCCTTGGATTTCGACATCTTCTGCCCTTCGGAATCGCGCACAAGGCCATGCACGTAAACCGTTTTGAACGGCACCTGCGGCGAACCGTCTTCATGTTTCATGAAGTGCATGGTCATCATGATCATGCGCGCCACCCAGAAGAAGATGATGTCGAAACCCGTTACCAGCACATCGGTGGGGTGAAAGGTCTTAAGTTCCGGCGTTTGCTCCGGCCAGCCTAAAGTGGAAAATGTCCACAAAGCCGACGAAAACCAAGTGTCCAGTACGTCTTCATCCTGACGCAACTCGCTTTCCGCCGCCAAACCGTATTTACTGCGCACTTCCGCCTCGTCACGCCCAACATAAACATTGCCGTGGTTGTCATACCACGCCGGGATTCGATGCCCCCACCACAATTGGCGCGAAATACACCAATCCTGAATTTCTCGCATCCAGGAAAAATAAAGGTTCTCATACTGCTGAGGCACAAATTTGATGTCGCCGTCTTCCACGGCTTTAATCGCGGGTTTCGCCAGTTCTTTGGCGTTGACGTACCACTGGTCGGTCAACCACGGCTCGATGACTACGCCGGAACGGTCACCGCGCGGCACTTTTAAGGTATGCGGATCGATTTTTTCCAGCAAGCCAAGACTTTCCATTTCGGAGACAATTTTTTTCCGTGCCTCAAAGCGATCTAGCCCCGCATAAGTCGAAGGTGCTTTTTCGCCGTGCGTTCCGGCATAACCTTCAAACGTCAATACGGTAAACTCGCCGATAATTCTGCCATCGCGGTCTAGCACGTTAATCAATGGCAGATTATGACGCTTGCCGACTTCGTAATCATTAAAGTCATGTGCCGGGGTAATCTTAACGCAGCCGGTACCGAATTCAGGATCGACATAATCGTCGGCGATAACCGGAATTTCACGATTAGTTATGGGCAATATGACGGTAAGGCCGATCAAATGTTGATAGCGCTCGTCATTCGGGTTAACCGCCACTGCCGTATCGCCGAGCATGGTTTCAGGACGTGTCGTTGCTACCACCAGATGCCCGCTCCCATCCTTTAACGGATAGCGGAAATGCCACATCGAACCTTTCTCTTCCTCGCTGGCTACTTCCAGATCGGAAATCGCTGTGTGCAATTTGGGATCCCAATTCACCAAGCGTTTGCCGCGGTAAATCAGGCCGTCGTCGTAAAGTTGCACAAAGGCTTCCTGCACCGCTTTGGACAAACCTGCATCCATCGTAAAGCGCTCGCGCGTCCAATCCACCGACGAACCCAAGCGCCGCAACTGACGGGTAATATTGCCACCGGATTCGGCTTTCCATTCCCACACTTTTTCCAGAAACCGGTCGCGACCTAAATCATGGCGGGTTTGGTTTTGTGCCGCCAGTTGCCGCTCAACGACCATTTGCGTAGCAATTCCAGCATGGTCGGTGCCGACCTGCCATAAGGTATTTTTGCCCTGCATCCGCTGATAACGGATCAAGGTATCCATAATCGTGTTGTTAAAGCCGTGCCCCATGTGCAAACTACCGGTGACATTGGGCGGCGGAATCATGATGCAGTAAGGCTCGCCTTGCCCTGTGGGTGCAAAATAGCCTTTGGCCTCCCAGTTTTCATAAAGGCGTTGTTCGATGTCGTGCGGTGCGTAGGTCTTTTCCATTGAATGCGCTAATTATTTTATAAAGGTAATCGGTGTATTTTAACAATGTTGGGGATAACTGTGGATGTGTTCAATGTATCTATTCACACCTCATCAGCCTGAGTTGAATTTGTTGCAGCATTTTTAGCAATCAGTTAAGAAGGCATTCAAATGGTCTTTATAAAAATCCCCATGCTGTTTTAATCCCCAAAACTGTTTAATCAAACTATATGTAAACAGGTCTGAGATTACTTAACAGGTTAACCTTCCGAATGGTAGCTTACTATTCGCTCGACTTCTTGCTTTGAACCCAATATCACCGGTACTCGCTGATGTATATCGGTCGGTTTAATGTCCAATATGCGTTCTCGTCCTGTCGAACAAAGTCCGCCCGCCTGTTCGATAATAAACGCCATCGGATTGGCTTCATACATCAAACGTAATTTTGCGGGCTTTGCCGGATTGCGCGAATCGAGCGGGTACATAAAAATACCGCCGCGCGTCAAAATTCTATAAACCTCGGCTACGAGCGATGCTATCCAGCGCATATTGAAGTTTTTACCAATAGGGCCTTCCGTACCTTGCAAACATTCGGAAATATAACGTTGGACGGGCGGCTCCCAAAAGCGTTGATTGGTCATGTTGACAGCGAATTCGGCAGTTTCTTCAGGAATGCGCATGTTCCGGTGGGTCAACATAAATTCGCCGATGTCTTGATCCAGGGTAAAGGCGTTGACGCCGTGACCCGTCGTCAGGATCATCATTGTCGAAGGTCCGTAGAGTACAAAACCCGCACAAACCTGTTCGGTGCCTTTACGGAGAAAATCCTGCATATCGGCATCGACCCCTTCCCTGCATCGTAAAATAGAAAAAATGGTGCCGACCGCCAAGTTATTATCGATATTGGAAGAGCCGTCCAAGGGATCGAACACCACCAAATACTTACCCTTAGGATAATGCGCGGGTATTTTAATAATTTCGTCGATCTCTTCCGACGCCATGCCTGCCAGATGTCCCGTCCAGCTCAGTGCGTTGACCATAATGTCATTGGTAATGATATCGAGCTTTTTTTGCACTTCGCCTTGTACATTCTCGGTTTCCGCACTGCCAAGCACGCCTATAAGTTCGCCGCGATTGACGTAATGCGAGATTTTTTTGCAGGCCGTGGCGATGTCGTTCAGTAAAGAAGTAAACGCACCCGACGTACCGGGAAATTCTTCCCGTTGTTGTTCGATGATGAATTGCGTCAGCGTTACTTTATTGGTCATTAAAGCGTTATCTCCGTGTCCGGTTTCGGGATTAATTTTTTCGAGCTATTTCAGTTGGACGCCAATTTGACGAATAAGATTGGCAAACTAAGGCTTACTTATAAAAGTATTGTAGATTTTAAATGAAAGTATGCAGGCTGCTAACAGCAAAGTGACGGCATTAGCAATAATGATAACCCAATTGAAGATTAAGATGCCGTAAATCAACCAACATAGCACGCCTAACGTGAATAAGGTGTACATCCCGAGCGAAAGCGATGAGGTGTCTTTCGTTTTGATAGTCATGACGGCTTGGGGTAAAAACGAACCTGTAGTCAAAGCAGCTGCCACGTAGCCGATCAATTCTTGATTATTTATCATAGCCTTATCTATCGACCACTTTATTGTTTGAACTCAAACTAAATTTTAATACTTTCGGTTTTTTAACATTAATTTTATCTTTAACACCGGATAAATTATACAAGGTTATCGTCCGCTTATTATGGAATTAGGAATTGGTTTTGCTAGCAAAAAAATTAAATAGATTAGTTCTAATTATCAATCCAATCCGAGATTCTTGCGTTAACTTATTAAAAATGCGACGGTGTTCACACTTATTCACAAATTCTGTGGATAACTCTGTGGAAAATGTGTTTTTTAAGCCCGCTAATAGCCGATTTTACTGGGCTTTTCTTAGATTGATCATAAACGAGACAAATCTATTTTTTAGATGTATTTCATATTGTTACGTATTTTAATATCCTTAAACACTCATTTTTTACAAGCTGTTCTAACTTATTGATTCTTTCTGTGCACAAATAATTTTGAATCGCTTATTTTTGTGTCATTTTAGGCTTACAAATAGTACAGGAATCAATAAATGGGACTTATCCAAGCGAATCCCAAACTTATTTTAATCGTATACCAGAGCAAAATTATCCAGCGATATTTTCCAATGAGAAACTGTGTATTTATTTACAATATTGCAATAGCCTCGTCCAGATTGCCAACCAACATATACCTCTCGGCGCTATCTTATTCAAAATAAGATCATCTTCACAGTTATTCACAAACTGTGTGGATAACTCTGTGGGAAATATGTTTTTTAACTCCGTTACTTACCGTTTTTAATGGGCTTTTCTTAGATTGACCACAAACACGACAAATCCATTAATTATTTTAATTATCATATAGTTAAAAAAAGCAACCAGATTTCTTATGCTTTATTCAAGCGCTTTTCTAAGTTATTGATTCTTTCTGTGTACAATTGATTTTGAATCGCTTGCTTTTATTTGATTTTTTGAATTAAAAAGACTTAAGCCCGCTCATCCCACGCCTTATCCAAACGTTTTGCAGAAATGGGAAACGCAGTCTTCAAGTGCTGTGCAAAAAGCGAGACTCGGAACTCTTCCAATGCCCAACGAAAGTGATCCAACTCGGGAATGACCGTCTCTTTAATAGACTTTTTTTCGACCTCTTTCCAAAATCGGGTTGAATAACGGCTAATTTCGACGATTTTTTGTTTATCGTTATCCGGTTTTTCCAAACGATAGGAGATCGTTTTCAAATAACGCGGAATCGCTTTGAGTTGGATCACCGGCGTAAAACGAATGTATCCTGCATAAATCAGAACGCTGAGCTGCTCGTTAATGTCGATCAATCTGGAATCTTGAGGATTTAAACGACTTAAGGTCGATTTGACGCCGGCGTACTGCGTCATGATCTCTAAAACCGTTTTTGCAACATCATTAGCGACCGATAACAATTGCGCCTTGTTTTCCTGCACTGTTTTTTCAAAATCGGCCTGCGTCCTGATCGTGCGACCATCCACAAAAAGATACGCTAAGACCGCGTGGAGCAAATCGTCCTTGAACGAAAAATTAGTTTTATCGCCTGCGACGGCTAGCACTTTTGAAATCGGATGAGGAGCTAACTTGTTATACGCTAATTCCGAGGCTGTCGATTGCGGTATATTCTTCAACAAATACGTGCATTCTTTCTTGAGATACAGATGAAATAGCCGGATCAATCCCGCCCGGTGGGCAGCGTCCGATTTCACCTGGGTATCGAAAATACGAACGCCGACTGTGCTGCCTTCATCGATTAGCGCCGGAAAACCTACGAACGGTTGGCCGTTTTGAATAAAGGAATAGGTCGTCGGCAAATCTTCGAAGGCCCACTGAATGCAGCCGGTGTAGTTCAACTCGTCTGCCGCAATCTGGTCGAAACTTTTTCCCGCTTTAACCGCATATTTATCTTGAAGTTTTTTTAAATCCCGTCCGTAGTCCAAAATATTGCCGTTTTCATCGACGACCCGGAAACTCATGCGCAAATGATCGGGTATGGCTTGCAAGTCCCATGCATTCAACGGTACCGCTTCGCCGGTCAGCTTGCGCAACCGGGTGCTCAACCAATCCTGGAGATAACCCTTGAAATCAGGCTCGATTTCCAGGCATTGCTTGACCGTTTCCGGCACCGGTACGAAATGTTTGCGGATTTGTTTGGGCAAGCCTTTAATTAGAGCAATGCATTTTTCTGCCAGCAAACCCGGCACCAGCCAGTCGAAAGGCGCTTGCGTGAGCTGATTTAATTGATGTACCGGGACGATAGCCGTCACCCCGTCTTCGTCATGGCCCGGTTCGAAACGATATTGCAACGGCAAGCTTAAATTGCCGATTTTTTTGTTATCCGGGAAATCCCACTCGTTAATGGAATGATCTTTTTCGCGAGTTAAATCTTCCTTGGTCAAAAACAGAATTTTGGGATTATCGCGTTCGACTTTTTTCCGCCATTGATCCAGGGTAATGCCGTTAACGACGTCCGGCGGCAGTTTCTGGTCGTAGAAGGAATATAACCAAAGTTCGTCCTCCACCAGATCGACCCGGCGGCCTTTATGCTGAATGTAACCGACTTCTTCCAGAAGTTTCTGGTTATTGACGAAAAACGGCGCATTGCTGTGGTATTCGTGGCTGACCAACGCCGACTGGATAAATAACTCCCGGGCCGATTTGGGATCGATATTTTCGTAAGGAATTTTGCGCCCGGCCTGTAAGGTCAAGCCGTACAGCAAAGTCCGCTGAAATACGCCGCAACGGGCGGATTTCTTCTCCCAATGCGGATCGTAATAATTATGCTTAACCAGATGTCCGGCGCAGGCTTCGATCCATTCCGGTTCGATCCGCGCGACTGTGCGGGCATAAACTTTTGACGTTTCCACCTGCTCCGCCGCCATAATCCACTTCGGTTTAACTTTATGTAAACCCGATCCGGGGAAAATAAAAAATTTCAGCCCGCGCGCACCCAGATATTCGTAAGGATCGTGACGAAAACCGATATTCGACAACAGCCCCGTCAATAACGCACGATGGATTTTTTCATAGCCGGCCGGATCGGTGTTGAGATTGAGCTTAAGATCACCCTTCACCACCTGCATGATCTGGCTGTGAATATCATGCCATTCGCGCATCCGTAAATAAGACAGGAAATTTTGGCTGCAATATTTTCTTAATTTGCTGTTCGACAGATGTTTTTTTTGTTCTTCAAACGTATTCCACAAATTCAACAGAGTTAAAAAGTCCGATTCGGGATGCCGGAAAGCCGCATGTTTAGCATCCGCTTGCGCCATTTTATCGGCAGGTTTTTCACGCGGGTCCTGCACGCTTAACGCCGAAACAATAATAGTCGCCTCGGTTAAACAATATTCGTGCGCAGCGGCAATCAACATGCGCGCCAATTTAGGATCGGTAGGAAATTTGGCGAGTTGTTTGCCGACATCCGTTAATTTTCCCTGCTTGTCCAAAGCATTGACTTCCTGCAAAACGGTTTTGCCGTCCCGGATCATTTTATCGTCAGGCGGTTCGATAAACGGAAAATCCTCGATTTCACCCAAATTCAAGGCTTTCATCTGCAAAATAACTGCTGACAGATTCGTCCGCAGGATTTCCGGTTCGGTAAATTCTGGTCGAGCTTCGTAATCTTCTCGTGAATACAAGCGAATACAGATCCCTTCCGCTACCCGCCCACAACGTCCTGCCCGCTGGTTTGCGCTGGATTGTGAAATTCGCTCGATCGGCAGACGTTGAATCTTGCTGCGATGGCTGTAACGACTGATACGCGCGTGACCGGTGTCGATGACGCAACGGATACCAGGAACCGTCAGCGAAGTTTCCGCCACGTTCGTCGCCAGCACAATACGGATTTTGCCGCCTTTGGGATTAAATACCCGTTCCTGCTCGCTGACGCTGAGTTTGGAATACAGCGGCAGGATGTCGTATTGCGTAGGCCGATGTTTCTTTAACGAATCGGTGGTCTCGCGTATTTCACGCTCGCCGCTCATAAAAATGAGAATGTCGCCGCGCAAGTCTCGATACAACTCGTCCACCGCATCGAGAATGGCATTTTGCAGATCGTCGCTGGTTTCGTCGTCGTCTTCATTTTGCTGTATCGGATGATAACGAATATCGACCGGATAGGTCCGCCCCGACACTTCAATAATCGGCGCATTGCCGAAATGGGCTGAAAAACGTTGGGTGTCGATAGTCGCCGACGTAATAATCAGCTTCAAATCCGGACGTTTGGGCAACAACCATCTCATATAACCCAGCAAAAAATCGATATTCAGGCTGCGTTCGTGCGCCTCGTCGATAATGATCGTATCGTATTGATTGAGATAAGGATCATTTTGCGATTCCGCCAGCAGAATTCCGTCCGTCATCAGCTTGACTAGCGACTCGGCATGGGTTTTATCGTTGAAACGGATTTTATAACCGACCGACTTGCCGATCGATTCGCCCAGTTCTTCGGCGATCCGGTCGGCGACGGTACGGGCGGCAATCCGCCGTGGCTGCGTGTGGCCGATCATCCCGGCCGCACCGCGACCGATCGACAAGCAAATCTTGGGCAACTGCGTGGTCTTACCGGAACCTGTCTCGCCGCAGACAACAACGACTTGGTTGTTAAGAATTAACTCGGCGATATCGTCCTTTTTTCCAGTGACCGGCAAATCCGGAAAATTTAAGGCCGGTATACTCGCCAAGCGCTTATTACGCAGCGCGACCGATCTTTCAATCCGTGCCGCTAATGCGGCAAACTGATCGGACGGGTTTTTACCCTTTTGATACTCGCTTCTTAAGCGGTCCAACTGCTTTTTACAGGCGTGGCGATCTTGATTAAGACACATGGGCAACCGAGTCGCCAGTTGCTTTAAGCTTTCTTGAATAGACATTTATTTTGTACTTTTTTGTTAGCTCTTAATCAAAAAATCAAGAACTACCAAGTAATAATGAGGTTTTTTATATATCTTCAGGATAAATGAGTTTTTCAGTGCCAGCGTAAAGCGAAAGAATTTCTTTTTCTTTGTTCTGATCAAAAATATGTAATATCACTGTGTTTTTTAATTCGATTATCGGATGAAAGGCGAGATTTTTACAAAAGAAAAAAACTTCGTTTAATGGCTCATCATCATGCCAGGTGGTCATTACAAATTTATCTTCTGGTATACCTTCAAAATCAAATTCTTCACTATTCGCAAAATCAACTGAATCATCCCATGCACTGCATTCTTTTCCCCAAGCCATCATGTATAAGCAACCTGATTTGATTATCCAATTGCTAACTAAAGAACGCCATTCATCAGAAACATTCTTTTCAATAAGCACAACCGTTTTAAATGGTCTAAATTGAGTTATCTCAGGCAAGTTTGATTCAGGTAGGAGTTGAAGATATTTTAAGTTCATATATAACAATTATAACCAAGTAAATTGGTAAGTACTCACTAATCAAAATAACGTATAATTCGTTTATTGTTTCAGAATTTATCAGTTTTTCCAAAAGTTTACGCCTATGTCTATTAGTATGAGAAAAGTCACCCACCAAGTCATGGTAGGCAATATCAAAGTTGGCGGCGGTGCGCCGATTGTAGTCCAGTCGATGACCAATACCGACACCGCCGATGCGGCATCGACGGTTAACCAGATTATCGAGCTGGCTGACGCCGGTTCAGAAATCGTGCGCATCACGGTCAACACCGACGAAGCGGCGGCGGCTGTTCCGCATATTAAGGAACAACTGCTGAAAAAGGGATATTCCACGCCGATTGTCGGCGATTTCCACTTCAACGGTCACCGCTTGCTGGAAAACAACCCGGCTTGCGCCGAAGCGCTGGACAAATTCCGCATCAATCCCGGTAATGTTGGTCGCGGCAAAGCACGCGATCCGCAATTTCAGCAAATGGTCGAATTTGCGATTAAATACAACAAGCCGGTGCGGATCGGCGTCAACGGCGGCAGTTTAGACCAATCGGTGCTGACCCGTTTGCTCGACGAAAACCGCCAATTGACCAATCCCGAACCTTTGGCTGCCATCACGCGCAAAGCCATCGTGCTGTCCGCGCTGGAAAGTGCTGCAAAAGCCGAAGAGCTAGGCTTGGGTAAAGATAAAATCATCCTGTCTTGCAAAATCAGCAACGTCCAGGAATTGATCAGCATCTACCAGGATTTATCCAGCCGCTGCAATTACAGCCTGCATTTAGGCTTGACCGAAGCGGGCATGGGTTCCAAAGGCATTGTGTCGTCATCCGCTGCGTTAGGCATTTTGATGCAGCAAGGCATCGGCGACACCATCCGCATCTCTTTGACCCCGGAACCCGGCGCATCGCGCACCAAGGAAGTGATCGTCGCGCAAGAACTACTGCAAACGATGGGCTTCCGCTCCTTTACCCCGATGGTCATCGCCTGCCCCGGCTGCGGCCGCACCACCAGCGATTATTTCCAACGCCTAGCGCAAGATATTCAAACCTACCTGCGCGACCAAATGCCGGTCTGGCGTTCGCAATACCCCGGCGTGGAAGCGATGGAAGTCGCTGTTATGGGTTGTGTGGTCAACGGCCCCGGCGAAAGCAAAAGCGCCAATATCGGCATCAGTTTACCCGGCACAGGTGAATCTCCCGTTGCACCGGTATACGAAGACGGCGTTAAGACCGTGACCTTAAAAGGCGATCATATTGCTGAGGAATTTCAAGGGATTGTGGAGCGGTATATTGAGTCGCATTATGGGGAAGCTAGGGAAAAGTCGGTGGCGTAAAAATAGTGAGTAGGTTGGGTTAGGCGCACAAAACAAATCACCTTAAACTATCAATAAGTTTATCCGTGCGCCGTAACCCAACACAGAGCGACAAACCAACCGCAAAAATTTGGGTTATAACGCGCTGAAAAGCCGACATTTTTTTGCGTTGGCGCCTAGCTCGTTCTAACCCAACCTACGCGCTTATACACTGATCGGATTGAGATACTTTAAGTGGTTGAGTTTTTTACTGCACAGAATCTTAGTGACATTGGAAGTTGGTCTTCCATAGTTGGGTTGCTTATAACCGTATTCACTTTTTTGATGTTATTTGGCATTAGAAAGAAGTTCCTTTTTCGCTCAAGCGTAGACGATCATTTAGAGAAACTTACCGATATATCGTCCCAAATATCATCTTTGTTAATCTCTTTTAAAGATAATCAAAAAGACATAGAAGAGTTGTTTGCCTTGGCAGATGTAGAACTAAGGGCCATGCAAAGAGGGGCTGATGGTGATTTATTGTCATATATTAAGAGATCTAGTGAAATAATCAAAAAATACACTTCAAAGATATTCTTTTGGATAGAAAAGAATGAAGACTCAGCAAGAGAGATAAAAAGAGCTTGTCAGTAGTTTCGGCTGAACTTACCCATCACAGAAAATCTTTACTTACAGGCAAATAAAATGTTTAGCACTAGACAAACCGCTGAAATTATAGACAAACTAATTGAGTTAACGCAGCACGATCAAATCGTATGGAGTAACCAGGATCCTGTTCCGCCTATGGTTGGCCCTGATTCACGTGTCGATATGGTTTATGTGGCAAACCATCTTGGTCGTAATATAAGGGTCTATCATCAACACTTTAAGTATTATATTGATGAAGATAGGTACATATGGGATGAACAAATGGTTATAGAATTTGTTGATGATTATGGCGCTATACTAGGGAAGCTGCCAAAAACTCCAAATGCTTGGGAGCTTATTAAAGCTATTCAATTTCAAAACCCTCAGATTAAAAACTTTTACGATGAACTATTTGGTCGTCCATGAATAATCGCGTTTTTCAAAAACGATTTCTTGTTAAGGCCGTAAAGCGTATTCCCTAAGGCCGTATCGCCGTAGATACGATTAGCGATAGCGTAATCGTACGAATGAGTATTTTGTATGCATGCCTACGATTACGCTTCGCTAATCGGAGCGTTAATCCCACCGCTCATCCTTCACCTGAACCCGTCCGTCGACAATCCGTACCAGAAAACAAACAATAGGGCTATAGGATGTGCTGAATGAAATGAAGCGCATCGTTCGCGTGAGGATTTTTGTAGACAGATGCGCCTCGTTCCTCGGCACATCCGTCATCTGAAAGAGAAAATAAATTATCTTTTCATAAAAATCGCATCATAAGTCTCATTATCAAACCCGATAGTTTTTTCGCCTTTTACGAGCAGAAGGGGGATGCCTTGACCGCCCCCTTGTTGGGCATAGGCTAAGGCCCCTTCTGCGGTATCAATATCAATGGCTTGGTAAGCAATGTTCTTTTCTGCCAAATAAGCCATCGCTTTTCGGCAATAGCCACACCACACTGCTTTAAACAATACGACGTTTTGTTCTAATTTTGCGGCTTGAGCCGCTTGTGCCTTTAGTCGTTCAATTTCTGCAAGCTGCCC
>JADKAL010000008.1 GCA_016715325.1 Methylococcaceae bacterium | reverse complement strand
GTTAGCCGGACAAGCCAATCCACAGGTGACCAAATTTCCGCAAAACCTGAACCCGATTGAAGTGGATAGTTTGCACGGCAGCGGGCGATTTACCCTGACGGATCGCGTTAAATTCGCCTTCAACTACACGCAAGATACATGGTCGGGCGCCACGCCGCTAGGCACGGCGCCAGCTGTGAGCGGTGCAAATACACCGAGAGGTATCGTTAATGAGTTGGGTCAAATTACTGCAATCACTGGCGCATCTCCTCGTACCGGAGTGGGGGGTACAGGTATATTTGCTGATAAAGACTTTAAACATTTTTATCAAAATGTTAACGGAATCCCAGGCCAGCAAAATGACCGGCTGAGCCATGTTATGTCCTACGCCTCCCCGGAAACCCGCCAACAAGGCGATTTTAAGTTGACGTATGAGTGGGACGAAGCGGCGCTGGACATCGGGGGCGGTATTTCCGTGGAAAACGATTACGAATCCCGCTTTGCCAGCCTGGGCGGGCGGTTTGATTTCAACCAGAAACAAACGACGTTCAATTGGGGAGTGAGTTACACCAACAGCGATACTTTTGCTACCCTGGACCCGGATGGATTGTCGTATTTTGATAGTAGCCCATACGATAATTCGACTGCCGAAATTGTATTAGTGGAACCTGACGATGGTTCGGATAGTTATGAAAAGATTGTAACAACTCCGGTTAAACCGAGCGTACCCACGGGGGAAATCGAAAACACCTGGGCTATCGATAAAAACAGCTTTCAGCTATCACGAACCGCTGTACTACGCGGCAATCGGCAAGACTGGGGAACGCAATTAGGCCTGACCCAGGTGGTCAACAAAAATGCGGTTCTGTCGTTGGATTTCGGCTATACCCGCAGTACCGGCTATCAGGGTAACCCCTACAAAAATGTATACACCTTCGGCTATGCGATGTGAATGACTCGAATAATATTGATGGTATCGTCAATAGGTCTGGGCGCATCTTACTGGAAGTCCGTCCCGCTGAACGCAACCAATTCAACTGGCATTTGGGTTACAACCAGTTTGTCGAACCCTTGGATGCCGCCCTGCACTTCGACTACCATTTTGCCCACGACGATTGGGGCATCAACGCCCATACCTTTGAAGCCGATTGGGTGCAGCCTTTAGGTGCGGGCTGGACGCTGACCCCGCGCATCCGTTATTACTCGCAATCGGCGGCGGAGTTTTATATGCCTTTTGCCACCTTTAGATTCAGTCGAGATCCAAATACCGGAGTTTCGACCTATTATGACCTCCCCAAACACTTTTCCAACGACCAGCGCCTATCCGGTTTCGGCACCTTAAGCGGCGGGGTGACGGTCAGCAAACAGTTTACCAAAGGCATCAGCCTGGAAACCGGCTTTGAATATTACACCCACCAGGGCGGCCTGAAACTTGGCGGAGGCGGCGAAGCGGATTACGCCGATTTCGACTACTGGGCAGCCAACGCCACCCTTAAAGTTAACTTGGGGGCGTTAAGTGCGGGCGGCGGCAGTCACGCGGAGCATAGCAAACAGCATTCACATTCCAACGCGCCAGCCGGGATCATGTTCGACCATATCTTAGCCAACGCCGGTGATTTTATGGTGGGTTACCGCTACATGCGCAACGAGCAAGCGGGGGACATCCTGTTCGGCAGCAAGCCGGTAAGCCTGGAAACGACCAACGCCGCAGGTTGCGGTGCCGATAAGCAGTGCGCGGTGACACCGGACACGATGACCATGAACATGCACATGCTGGATTTCATGTATGCACCTACAAGCTGGCTAACCTTAATGTTAATGCCGCAATGGATGGATATGTCCATGACCATGACGCCGAACCCCGATTTCCAGTCCAGCATCATTGTCGGACATGGTGGACATGGTGCTGTCCACGATCATGAAACCGGCGGCATCGGCGACACCGGCTTGTATGCCTTATTCAAGGTGTTCGACCAACCGCGCCATCATCTCACGTTAAGTTTAGGCGGCACCGCGCCAACCGGCGATGTCGATATCACCTTACGGAAAACCGCTTCCAACCCGGTCTACGACCAACCCATCCATTACGGGATGCAACTGGGCAGCGGCACCTGGGATTTCAAACCCACCCTGACGTATACCGGCGAAGACGATCAATTTACCTGGGGCGCACAAGCCACGGCTACGATAAGGCTGGAAGACAGGAACGACTCCGGTTACGCCTTGGGCGACCTTTTCCAGGGTAGCGTCTGGGGCGGCTATCATTGGACGAATTGGCTGACAACGACAGTGCGGGGCGTGTACACCTCGCAAGGCAAGGTTCAAGGCGCATCGGGTTCAAAATCAAAAGATCCTGTTACCGGCCTTTTCCATTATGTCCCCGAACACATCGGCCCTTTCGACTTCCCGGCCAACTATGGCGGCGAGTTTGTTGATATAGGTTTGGGCATTAACATTAACATCCCCAGCGGCGCATTTGCCGGTAACAGCCTCAAGTTCGAATGGCTGCAACCCCTGCATACCGACTACAACGGCTACCAGCTCGACCGCGACGGTGCGCTATCGGCCACCTGGAGCGTTGGGTTTTAAAAGTATCACTAACACTTTTCAACAAATATCTTTACCCGAATAGACACAATGATCCAAAAACTTTTATCCCGGCAATGATTTCCGGGGGCTCGGTTATAGGGACGTATATTGATATTAACGGGTCAATCCCTCTGCTCTGGATAGCGGTTTTCGCGGATGTGTTCTGGAACAGCGTTTTCGGAGCAAGGCATCTCTGCTCTTACAGCTACAGATTCGGCTTTTTAAATCTGAACCGTTCGTGTTGAGCAAGTTGAAGCGCAGAACGCCTTTCGACAAGGCGAACAGGAATTAAGACTTTAAAATGTCGAATCTATAATTTTAAAGGGCTTCTGATTCGGATGAAACCCACTCACAATCAGACAATACATCACCACAATTGTTTGGTATTTAACCAAATCACACTGCCGCCGCTTTTTTGGACTTGTTCGACCATATGGGCTGTTCCTCCTGCACCATCGCCGCCTTCCCCATTCCACAGACAGATAAATCGAACTTTTTCAGCTCCGTAGTCTAAGGCTGTTTCAAGCAACCATTCATTGCAAGCTTCGAAAGGATTGCCATTGTCGATTAAAAACGCTTCCGGCATCGCCCGAACTTGAATAGCCGCCTTTTTTTTGACGACTAAATAACGGTTGTGCCAATCCCCTTCAGAGGGAATAACGGATTGTTCTATAAATGTCTGCTCGGTAAAGGGTTGTAAGAATTGGATATTAACATTCTTTGCCTGACAACATTCGGCGAATATAAGGTCTCCCCCGCTTGCGCCTTGCGTCAGGGCAAGGTCTTCATGATTGGCGTCAAGCTTATCTAGCACCCTCATAATCTCAGCTTCCGCTATTGTGGCTTTGTTTAAGGGAAAACGAGGCAGGGTGCGACCGGGCGCATCAATCATATGTCCTGAGAAGAGCAATATTTGCCTAGGCCTTAAAATTTTCGTTCCGGAATGATCCATAAACTTTTTCCTACCTAATACCATCTTGTGAGAGTACAGAAAAACTCAACTCTGTTTATATCACTCGTCTCAATCGGTCAACATTCTGTCCATCAATACGGATTCCAAATAAACTGTTTACCGATTGAAATATTCATTTACGGTTAGTTCGCGTAAAATTAAAGCAATGACCGTAATTCGTTAACTGAATTTAACAGAGGAAACGCATGAAAACAACGCTATTGCCAAGCATTTTACTCGGGGCTGCTTTGTCTTGTTCGTCTTATGCTTTTGCCGATACGAACAAAGAAGAATGGCAAAACACCGTTTTATCCGAATCGACGATTAAAAAAGTTCAAGAAAAGAAGAACGACTATAAAAAATGTATCGGCGAACAAATGCAAAAACCGTCTTATTTGGAAATAGACAGCCGAAAAGCGACCGACGAAATTATTAAGCTTTGCGAACCTGCCCTCTCTAAAATGAGAGATGTTTATTTAGCCGAGAAAGTACCCAGCGTCATCGCTGACCGCCATTTACGGCAAATACGTATCCAAATCACACGGAATGTACTGGAAAGCCTTATGTTTGCTCAAGCCACGCAAAAAGCAGGAAAACCATGAACGCAAATGAAACGATAATGAACACCTATGCTATCGATCTGTCGCTTCGGCCGACAACATTCGATTTATGGCACGTTTGCTTGGCGGGAACGGTCGTCGTTCTTATGGGCTTATTAATTCTCTTGTTATTAATAATGATTTTTTCAAGAAGCCGTGCAAAACCCGTTGAGCCGGTAAAAATCGTTCAACAACCTGCCGAACCCATCGTTAAAATTGTCGAAAAAATCGTAGAAGTTGAAAAACTTGTCCAAGCGCCTGCGCCGGAACCGGTTATTCTGAAGGAATATACCCCGGACGCCGCCATGCAAGTCCTGGGTTTATTGCAAAAAGATGCGCGTTTTATCGATTTTATTAAAGAAGACATTACCGCCTATAGCGATGCCGATATCGGCGCTGCCGCAAGAGTCGTCCATGAAGGCTGTAAAAAAACCATCGGCGAGCATTTCGTCCTAGCGCCGATCCGTAGCGAGCAAGAAGGCAGCCGAATTAGCGTACCCGCCGGTTTCGACGCCTCGATAATACGATTGACGGGGAATATCGTCGGTTCGGCGCCTTTTAACGGCACACTGGTTCACAAAGGCTGGCAAGTAACGGATGTGCGTTTACCGAAATTAACGCAAGGCCATAATCCTAACATCGTAGCCGCCGCCGAAGTTGAACTCTAAAATCACAGGCGCTGTATTAATTGATGACTTTTGTTGACCGAATTTTCTCTAAGAAATTTTAACCTTATTATCTGTATTTATTGATGAATATCCCAAATACACCACGATTTTCAATCGGTATCGACTTAGGCACGACACATTGCGTGATGTCTTATGCCGACATAGGCAATTTCGAACAAGATGAATTTTCCCAACAGGTGATGCCGATCCCGCAACTTACCGCACCGGGCACCGTCGAGTCTTATCTGCAATTACCGTCGTTTATTTATCAAGCGCATGAATCCGAACTGACCGAAGGGGATGTTGCTTTACCTTGGACGAATAAACCGAGACATCTCGCCGGAGAAATCGCTCGAAATTTAGGCGGTAAGACACCGATTCGATTAGTTTCCAGTGCAAAAAGCTGGCTTTGCCACTCGGGCGTCGATTGCAAAGCGCCGTTATTACCTTCCGAAGCGCCCGAAGAAGTCGAACGGATTTCGCCGTTTCAAGCAACCGTTGCTTATTTGGAACACCTTCGAGACGCGTGGAGCAACGATCATCCCGATGCGCCGATGGAACAGCAAGACATCGTAATTACCGTACCGGCCTCTTTCGATCCAGCGGCGCGCGAATTAACTACGGAAGCGGCTAGAAACGTCGGCCTCGGTCATGCCATCTTATTGGAAGAACCGCAAGCTGCACTGTATAGCTGGATAGAAAAAAATAACGCCGACTGGCGAAAACAAGTTCATATCGGCGACATCATCCTCGTCATCGACATAGGCGGCGGCACAACCGATTTGTCTTTGATTGCGGTAACCGATAAGGACGGCAATCTCGAATTCAACCGGGTCGCCATCGGCGATCATATTTTGTTGGGCGGCGACAACATGGATTTAGCGTTGGCCTATACGGTAAAAGCAAAACTGGACGCCGAAGGTAAATCGCTGCAACCTTGGCAATTTCAAGCCTTAACGCATAGTTGCCGTGATGCAAAAGAAAAGCTGCTGAATAATTCGGAGTTGGACAACTATCCGCTGGTCATTGCAAACCGGGGATCGTCCTTGATCGGCGGTACGTTGAGAACGGAACTTACCCGGGACGAAGTAAACCATGTTCTGGTTGAAGGCTTTTTACCGCATATACCCGCTAGCGCCCGGCCCGTCGTTCGTGCACGAACAGGATTAAGAACCTCCGGCTTACCTTACGCACAAGACGCCGGTATTACCCGCCATCTCGCAGCTTTCCTTGCCAAACAACAAAATGCAACCGTCGAATTGGACGGAATTAATCTCGCCGAAAACGCCACTTTCATCCATCCGACCGCCGTACTTTTTAACGGCGGTGTATTAAAAGCGTCGACACTGGCCAACCGCTTGATGGATGTGTTGAACAGTTGGCTACAAGCCGAACAAGCCCCCGCGGCAAGGCTTCTTACAGGTAACGACCTCGATCTCGCCGTCGCCAGAGGCGCCGCTTATTACGGCTTCGTCCGCAAAGGCAAAGGCGTTCGAATCAAAGGCGGCGCAGCAGCCTCGTATTATGTCGGCATCGAAAGCGCCATGCCGTCCGTTCCCGGCATACCCCCTGAAATCCAAGCGTTATGTATCGCCCCGTTCGGCATGGAAGAAGGTACGCAACAAGAATTACCGATTGAAGAGTTCGGCCTAGTGATAGGCGAACCGGTTCGCTTCCGTTTCTTTGCCTCGACCACGCGGCGTGAAGACCATGTCGGCACACGATTAAATCATTGGAGCCGCGACGAACTTGCGGAATTGGACGAAATCGAAATTACGCTAAATAAAGAAGGCGGGCGTCCCGGCGAAATAATACCTGTTCATCTATGCGCAGCAGTCACCGAACTCGGTACCTTGGCGTTGCAAGCAGTTTCTAAAAAGGATCAGACACGCTGGAAAATCGAATTTGAAGTCAGATCGGGCCAGTAAACACAGCGTATAATGGGATAATCGAAGACTACCCGACCTACATATTTCAAAGCGTTATAAAGCACTTTAATCCAGCTTTATCCAACGCAAGCGGCTGGCATTGGTCACCACCGTTAACGACGACATCGCCATTGCCGCACCGGCAATCATGGGGTTCAGCAGAATACCGAACAATGGAAACAATATCCCGGCGGCGACAGGAATACCGATGGTGTTGTAAAAAAATGCGCCGAACAAGTTTTGTTTGATGTTTTTGACGGTCGCTTTCGATAAATTTACAGCGGCGGGCACTTTCAAGAGCGAACCTTGTAAAATAACAATATCGGCGCTTTCGATCGCTACATCCGTTCCCGTACCGATTGCCATGCCGACATCGGCTTGTGCCAAAGCAGGAGCATCGTTGATGCCGTCCCCAACCATACCGACCGTCTCGCCTTGTTTTTGCAAGGTCTGCACGATACCGGCTTTATCTTGCGGCAAAACTTGCGCTTTTACGTCGGTAATACCGGCTTGTTTTGCGATGGCTTTGGCGGTTATTTCGTTATCGCCGGTGACCATGATGACCTTTATGCCCAGTTTTTGCAGTTGCTGCACAGCAATAGCGGAATCTTTTTTAATTGGGTCGGAAACCGCGATGATGCCTGCAATCGTGTTATCGACAGCAAGTAACATCGGCGTTTGCCCTAAGGCCGATAACTCGGCCAGTTGTTCTTCGTAACGTTTGAAACCGATACGCTTAATTTCCATCAACGCACGATTACCGAAATAAACCGATTTTCCGCCGATTTCGGCGCTTACGCCGTGTCCCGCGATCGCTTCGAATTTCTGTACTTTATCCAGCTTAAGTTGCTTTTCTTTGGCTGCAGCCAAAATACTTGCCGCTAACGGATGCTCGGAACCGGATTCTATACTGGCCGCTAACTGCAAAACAGCATCGCCGTCGTATTTGGCCGTATGTTTAATGGTCGAAACGACCGGTTTTCCTTCCGTGATCGTGCCTGTTTTATCCAGCACGATGCAGGTTAATTTTCCTGCTTTTTGCAAAGCATCGCCTTGCCGAATCAATATCCCGGATTGCGCCGCCCTGCCCACCGCTACCATCACTGAAATCGGCGTTGCTAGGCCCAATGCGCAAGGACAGGCGATGACCAATACGGTCATCGACGTAACAAATGCATAACCTAAAGAAGGATCCGGGCCGAAGTAATACCAAATCGCAAAGGTCAAAACGGCAATCACAACGACAACCGGCACAAAAACAGCGGAAATTTTATCCGCCAATCGTGCAATATCCGGTTTACTGCTTTGCGCCTGCCGTACGCTTTTAATAATTTGTGCTAGGGCCGTATCTCGTCCGATCCGGGTGGCTTTAAATAAAAAAGTACCGGTTTGATTGATCGTCCCGGCAACGACTTCGCTGTTCAACGCTTTCTCCACAGGAATCGGCTCACCCGTCAACATAGACTCGTCCACTGTGGAGTGCCCTTCGAACAAGACTCCGTCAACCGCGATTTTTTCACCGGGCCGAACCCTCAGCGTTTCACCCAAACCGACGTCTTCGATTGGAATATCGAATTCTTTACCGTCCCTTACGACTCTTGCCGTACGCGGCTGCAAACCGATTAATTTGCGGATGGCGCTGGACGTTTTACCTCTTGCCATCGTCTCCAAACCGGTACCCAGATTGATAAAAGCCAGAATAACAACTGCTGCTTCGAAATAAGCATGTTTGGCTAAAGAAGGCAACACATCGGCGTAATCGATCACAATACAAGAAAACAACCAAGCAGCACCGGTCCCTAAGGCAATTAGGGTATCCATATTGGCTTGGCCTAAACTCAACGCTTTGGCGGCGCCGCTGTAGAAATGGATACCTGAATAAATCATGATGCCTAAGGTAATCAGCGCCAATTCAGACCAAATCCAACGGCTATCCGGCGAACTCATATCGGGAAGCCATGTCAAATGTTCGGCCAACATCAAAAAAGCGCCGAATGCACCGGCCACTGCCGCTTTCTTCATTAACGAACGATAGCGTTGAAGCTCCAGCGCTTCTTGTTCTTCAGGATTTTCTAGCCCTTCCATGATGGCGGCGTCGTAACCTGCGCTGACCACTGCTTGTTTTAATAACTCGGGATCGGCAGTTCCCTTTACCATAGCGGAATGATCGGCAAAATTAACCGTCGCCGACTGAACACCCGGTACAGAAGCTAACGCACCTTCAACAGCGCTGACACAGCCCGCGCAACTCATGCCTACGATGGATAATCGCGTTTCAATCGATGTTATGTCTACGGCTTCTGTACTCATGAATTCACCTTTTGTAGTAAAGCATCGGTGTTAATTGTCGTCGACTACCGTATAACCGGCGTCCGTAATCGCATCCGCAATGGCTTTAAGATTAGTTTTTTGCGAATCGAACTCTACATCGACTAATTTATCCTTGCTCGATGCCGTAGCTGATATGATACCGTTAATCGATTTCAACTTAGTCGTTACGTTGTTTTCACAACCACCGCATTTCATTCCGGTGACCGTTAATGAGGCTGATTCAGTCATTTTTTATCTCCAGTGTGTAATAACAAACTATTTATATCACAACCCTTATGATGGGGGTACTTTGATCGTAATCAAACGAACGCTAAGTTATTATTGAAGAAAAGACTTTATTATTGTTACGATTGCCCTCTTACTTTGAAGCCCTGAATTATGCAACTGAAAACCTTCACTAACCAAACTATTGCGCTTGCCGGTATCGCACAAGTTGCCGTCTTGGTCCAACAACTCGCCACGAAAGGCACTTGCGATCAGCAGGCAATGGAAGCCAGCATCGGCAGTATATTAAAAATCGATTCGGACAGCGTTGCTGAAATTTTCGGCGGATTAAGCGGTTTGCGATTAGGTTTCGACCAACTGAACGGGCAGATCACCGGCACTAAACCGCCCGATCCCGAACAAGCCCGGTACGCGGCGTCGATAGTCTTTTTAGAAAAGAAACTATCCAAACAAAATGATTTATTAAACACCATTCAAACCGGCATTTACAAAGCGCAAGCCCAAAGTGAGCAATTCGGCATCATTCATGAAAATGTTCTCGCCGGTCTCGGCGATCTTTATCAACGAACCGTCAGCACCATACAACCCCGAATCATGGTCAACGGCGATCAAGCCTTTTTATCGCGACCGGATATTGCAAATAAAATCAGAGCGTTGCTCTTAGCTGGTATACGATCTTGTTTGTTATGGCGGCAATGCGGCGGTTCGCGTTGGAAATTTATTTTTTATCGCAACAGAATTCAGAAAGAATTAGAAAACCTACTAAAAGAAATTTAAACCGTTCTATTTAATCATGCAAATCGACGACATTAACAGCGTTAAAAACTATCTGCTCAACCTGCAAGACACCATTTGCCAAGCGCTGGAAGGCGAAGAACCCGAAGCGCGATTTATCGAAGACCTATGGCAACGCAACGAAGGCGGCGGCGGACGGACGCGGGTATTGTCGGGCGGCAAAACCTTCGAACAAGGCGGCGTCAACTTTTCCCACGTTTCCGGTTTCGGTTTGCCGCCGTCGGCGACCGCCAAACGGCCCGAACTGGCAAATCGTCAATTCGAGGCGATGGGCGTTTCACTGGTGATTCATCCCAACAATCCCTACGTTCCGACGTCTCACGCCAATGTGAGATTATTCATCGCAAAAAAAGAAAACGAACCGACCATTTGGTGGTTCGGTGGCGGCTTCGACTTAACACCTTATTACCCCTTCGAGGACGATGTTATTCACTGGCACCAATGCGCCAAATCGGCTTGCGACCCGTTCGGCGAACAAGTCTATAAGTCGCATAAAGCGTGGTGCGACGACTATTTTTATCTCAAACACCGTAATGAAACACGCGGTGTCGGCGGATTATTCTTCGACGATTTAAACGAATGGGGGTTTGAACAATGTTTTGCTTATATGCAAAGCGTCGGCAATCATTACATAAAAGCCTATCTGCCCATCGTCCAACGCAGAAAAGACACGGCCTACGGCGAACGGGAACGCAATTTCCAACTATACCGGCGCGGACGCTACGTGGAATACAACCTAGTTTACGACCGCGGCACATTATTCGGCTTACAATCCGGCGGCAGAACGGAATCTATCCTAATGTCGCTCCCGCCCGTCGCAAATTGGCGCTACAACTGGCATCCCTAACCCGGAACCCCCGAAGCCGGGCTTTATGAGCGGTATCTTAAACCTCAGAATTGGTTGGACAACTAGAAATTCGCTACCGCACTATTTGCTTCACGTTAAAATGTAAAAAACTATAAACATGATTATTACACTTAGGATAATTGGTTTAATGGGTATTTTGTTGTTTGGAACTACTTTCTGGTTCACTTATGGAATACCCGGAGGAGTCGAGGAGTTAGCAAAAGATTTTATCAAAGATAAAATTGAAGAAGAAACAAAAGACAAAATAAATTCACTCACGTTTGCAGCACAAGATACCATACTGGGGCAGCTTGCACAGAAAATGATGAAAGGGCATGAAGATGAAATTGCAACACTAAAGACCAAGCTCCAAGATAAAGCTAACGAAAAAACAGCTGCCATTATTGCTGAAATGCGAGATTTAAGTTGTGAGTGCCGCGAAAAATATGCTCAGCATATAAAGCGAAAAATGGAGTTCAAAGTTACTCATCTTCAAGTGGCTAATGAAACACTTTTAGAATTCATGAAAACAAAATATATGGAGGTTGTAAAAAAACTCACGTTAGACCTAAGAATATTCACTGGTATCAATTTAGCTGTCTTTTCCCTCCTCCTAATAGTGTCATTTTTTAAGCCGAGAGCAAAAACCCATTTATTTTTACCTGGGGTTCTATTGGTAATATCAACGGTAATATGCTCATATTTTTACTTGTTTGAGCAAAATTGGTTTTTTACCATTATCTACAACGATTATATGGGTTTTGGATTTTTAGGATATGTAGTAGTCCTGTTTGTCATTTTCTGCGACATAATATTTAATAGTGCAAGAGTAACAACTGAGGTTTTAAATGTATTTTTTGAAATTATTGGCTCTGCATTCTCGGTGGTATCGTGCTAAATAGAGTTTATAAACTCATATGACCGTATGACCGATTACCTGTATGATGAACTCGCCGTTAGGCAATCCGTCATAATCAATGCTTAGGTGCTACGTTTGGCATGGCGGTTTGCTTGCGCGAAACCGCCCTACCACTTAGGATTCTCTCAGATAATACCCTGAAAAATTTGATTGCTAATCGTCATTGTTAGTCGACACATCAACAAAACCGTGAATACCGCGCTTCGATTTTACCGCCAGCCAATTTTTCAGATAACGTAACTCTTCGGTATCTTCAAGGCCGTCCAAGGGTTGTTTTTGACGCAACAAGCGAAATGCAGAGGAAAGCACGTTGTAGCGGCTGCCGGTAATGCCCGCTCGCCGTAAACCGACGGTATTGAGCTTATAATGCTTGGCGTAATGCCCGCCGATTAAGGTAAAAGGGATGACATCCATACTTAACCCCGTCGTTCCCTGCACGATAGCATATGCGCCGATACGGCAAAACTGGTGGGCAACCACATTCCCGCCCATGAAAACCTTATCGCCCACCTCAACGTGTCCGCCGACAGCCACATTATTGGCAAAGATAACGCCGTCTCCAAGAATGCAGTCGTGCGCTACATGGCTGTTATTCATTAAAAAACAGCCCGATCCGATTTTCGTCTCGCCGTTTTCTTTTGCGGAACGATGGGCGGTAAATCCTTCACGAAAGACGTTGTTGTCGCCGATAATCAACCACGATACCGTTTCCGCTTTAAAACCGGTATCTTGCGGCAAATCGCCCAATACCACATGCGGATGCAAGCTATTGCCTTTTCCCATTTTGACATACGGTTGGATAACCGCATGCGCACCGATCTTACAGCCGTTTCCGATTTCAACAGGGCTTTCGATCACTGCAAAAGGACCGACGGTAACGTCATCGCCTAACTTAGCGCCGGCGGCAATGTATGCGGTTGGGTGAATCTGTTGCGGCATGTGTCTGTTATCCTCATGGATGAAATTTCGAATGTAAGTCTTTTAACCGTTCGCGGGCGATATGCGTATAAATCTGGGTCGTCGATAAATCCGAATGCCCTAACAACAATTGTACTACGCGCAGATCGGCCCCGTGGTTCAATAAATGCGTCGCAAAAGCATGGCGGAGAGTATGCGGCGATAAGGTTTTATCGATACCGGCTTTCTGCGCATGGCGTTTAATAATATGCCAAAACGCCTGGCGGGTCATGTTATCGCCGCGATTGGTAACGAAAACATACGAACATTGCCGCTCGGCCAATAAGCTTCTACGGGTTTCGTTGAGATAATTTTCCAGCCAGCTCATGGCTTCTTCGCCGACGGGAACCAAACGTTCTTTGTTCCCTTTGCCGACGATTCTGACCACGCCTTGTCGTAAGCTAACCTGATCCAGCTTCAAATTCACCAGCTCCGAAACCCGAAGCCCCGTCGCATACAACATTTCCAACATGGCTTTGTCGCGAAAGCCTAAGGTCGTTGCTGTTTCCGGTGCGTTCAGCAGTAATTCAACATCTGCTTCCGTTAACGAATGCGGCAAGGGCTTGCCGATATGCGGGGATTCAATGAGCGCCGTCGGATCGATGGTAATGTTATTTTCGCGGATGTAATAGCCGTAAAAACGCCGCAAGCTCGATAAGATGCGGGCGGAAGAGCGATTGCCTATACCTTCCTGATAGCGATTTGCCAAAAACTTGGACAAGTCACCGGTATTGACTTCAAGCATGGAGCGGGATTTTAACCACTGTGCGAAAATCCTAAGATCGCTGCCGTAAGCGGACAATGTATTTTCGCTCAAGCCTTGTTCTACCCAGACGGCATCCAGGAATTGATCGATTAAAACGTCGTTTTGCACGGATGTTGAAGTTGTTGAATTACTTTGTGTAACATTCGATCTTTAGATAGGCTCATTACTCAGGACGAACGGTGGACTGCAAATTCCGTTCGTGGTGAGTTTGCACCACAGGCACTTCTTTCGGTCGTCGAACCATGAATGGAATTTATTAAATTGTTATTAGCTAGATTGGCTTCAAAATCCAACAGCCTTTCCTTAATCTTCATATACTCGCCATGACGATGACCGCTGTATCCGCCCATACCCTTAACCGCAACTACGCGATGGCAGGGAATAAGCAGCGTATACGGATTCGTACGGCAAGCGTTGCCGACCGCACGGGCCCCGGAGCCGATTTTCTTTGCCAAAGTGGAATAAGTCAACGTTTCACCCAATGGGATTGTTAACAACTCCGCCCAAACTTTGTTTTGATGAACTGTGCCTTGTTTTAACAATTTCACATTGACGGTTTCCTTCGACTCAGGCCAGAAATCGAGAATTTGTTTGTCATTATTCTCTATTGCGTCGGCGTCTTGTGAAAAATCCCATTCGATGCTGGTAATCACATCTTTCCGACGATGAATTTTAATGGTGCAGACAGGGGTATGTTGCCTTTCGACTTCTTCAACGCCATCGCAGCTATCGACCCAGGTGATGTTAATTGGCATATTTGTATTCGCGTTTGTGAATGGGATAAAAGTGACACCTTCATAGATAAAATCGAATTATCGTTGGTTTTGGGTTTACCCATAGGACATAAATGGCGGACAAAACAAATCAGCCAAGATTTTAATCAAGTTTACCGTGCGCTGTAATTTAACATTTGACCGTAATTCAACGCTAATTGCCCTTCGGAGTTGAATCCGCCTAGGTAAAAATACTTAAATGGCTATAAAAATAATGTGTTAGTAGCTTCTCAAGGCGGGTAACAATTACCTTGAGAAGAAACGCATTATCCAATTTATTATTGTAAGATTTCGCAAGTTACATTCGTTTCGCCGTTACGGCACGTATCGTTGCCGTTTCCGCCGACTAAGATGTCGGTGTTGACCCCGCCGTCCAAAATATCGATACCGTCGTCGCCGCAGATGACATCGTTCCCGCCTAAGCCGTTAATGGTATCGTTTCCGCCTAAACCGGCAATGATGTCTCTGCCTGCCGTACCGTTGATGACGTCGTTACCAGGTGTTCCGATAATGGTGGCTTTAATGCCGTTACACAGTACCGGGACGACGGGAAGCCCCTGGGAACCGAATGCATAAACCGCATCGAAAGCCGCACTTCCGGGTGTTGCAGTTTTAACAGTGAGTTTAACAACAATTTCGTTATTGTGCGCGCTATCGATTTGAATGGGCGGCTGGTCGCTAAGACTACCATTAGCGCCTCCGACAATTCTGCCGTCGGGCAATGTATCGCCGTTAGCGACGATCTTGGTAATTTTCCCGCCGGTAATCAACACATGGTAAAGACCTTGTTTACCAGCTTGATCTTTACCTAAAAAGAAGACATTGTTACCTGAAAAGCTGAAACCTCCGCCCGCCAAAGTACCCTCAAACGGGTCGTCGCGGGTAAATTTACCGGTACCGCCGGGTACCGCCATGTTGGAATCGACCAAACGAACAAGTCTGCCCGGCGCATAAGGCGGTAAACCGTCAGGAGTCGCCGGTGTACGCGGTAAAGCGGCGTTATAGACGAAACTGTATAAACCGGCCAGATCGCGCGTAGAACCCGCTACGTGCGGAATTGCCGCACCTTGGAATACGACGTTTCGGCTCTCGATTTGCGGCGCCTGTAGGCGGAAAATGTCGAAAACTCTATTTTCCGGGTCGTTAGGCACTTTGTCCCCGCGTTCAGACGATACAATCGTTTGCAATTCCGTACGATCATCCTTAATGGTTACGATAGGCCCCGTGCCGAATACATTCCCCGTGTCGGCTACGAGCCGGTTGGTGTTATAGTCCGACGCTTCGCAACATTCAGGCGCAAAGACTGTACCCATTAAAATATCGTCGGCAATTTCATTAATAACGCCGCCGGTATTAGGCACCTTGTAACTGCCGCCGTCGCCAACCGATTTGTCCTGATTAAATACCAAAACGCCGTTATCTTGCGCAATCGGCACATCCGTGGAAAAAGTGAAACGATGAAAGTTGCCGGTAAAACCTAGGGCGTCCGGCACTGCTTTCGTCGTATCGACCAAAACAGTGGCAGGATTGGGCGAACTGGCGGGTTTACTCAAAAATCCGTAAATTTCGCCCGTTGTTGTTAGGGCGCGGCCTGTAAACACAAGCCTACCTGCGTCCACGGTGAAAGGCGCGAAACCTCCGCCGACGAAATAACTTCTCAGGACACCGTCCGTACCGGGATACAGCTCGTTATCGCCTACCATGCGAATCATCCTCCCGGCAACAGTATCGAAGGACCATAAATGACTGGAAAAAGGCGCAACCCCGCCGACCGCTAACGGAAAAACCACATAGCGTCCGTCGTAGGACGGCGCATTTTCGTTTCCACCCGGCATTCCGATAAACTGGTCGACGACCAAGTTAACGCCGGGCGGTTTTTGTTTAACGTCATAAATTTTTCTAAACGAGATATTACCGGCTACGGCTGGATACGACAGAACTAAAAGGCTTATCGGAAGTGCGGTAATCGCTAGCAAGAATGGCAGTCTGCGAGTTTTCATTGCGAAGTCTCCCTGGAAATAGGAAAAAAGTAGGTAGTTGAAAACGATAATTTATAGCGCCGGAAATGCACCCAGCTAATATATTAAATGATCAATTAATAATCAGCATATATTAATGGCGAGATCGAATGAAATTCGTAAGAATACCTATTGCGCTCGTTATAAAGATAGGATTTAGTCTCGAATAAAATTTACCAAATTCGTTCAATTTTCCGATAGTTAAATAGCCTCTAGGTTCGATCTTTTGACACTTTAATTTCTCATTTTTAAAGCTTAGCCATCACAAACGATAACAACTCCTCTCGCGATTGGTATTTCCGCACAACAAAGTGGACGAATTACTCAATTCGGTAAGAATTCCGGGAGAAACCGAATTGAGCTAAATGAGAGATAAAATCGGAGATGGAAACTGATTTTGCGATTAATTCCAAAACGCCTTCATTTCCAAAACGAATCCTTTAAGCAAAGGTTCGCCGAATATTTCGCATGTCTTATCAAGCATTTGCACCGGAATACCGGCTTGATAAACGTAAACTTATTGGCCGAATATGTCAATCAGCCAGCCGAGTTTTGCTCCGCTTTCGATATATTCCGCCATTTTGTCTTGCAAAACCGATAGCCTGTCGGATTCCAAGCGAAGTTCAACCACAAAATCGAGGCATATAGGAGCGAATTTTTTCCATTGTTCAAGGGAAATGGCAAACCACCGGTCTAGTTTTATTCAAGATAAATCCGGGGAGCGTTTGGTGCCGTTCCGTAATATAAATCCGGTTGCCGAGTCTAAGCCTTCGACTGACCCGTATGCCCTGTCCCAACTGGCAAAATACGCTATCAAATCAAAATTCAATACGCCGGTTTCGCTGCCTGTCGGTGATAGGATGCTCATCTCCCCGTATTTATCCATTTCAATCCGCAACTCCCTATGCCGCTGACAAAATTCAAAAAATTCGTCGTCCGACATGGGTGCAAGCAGTCCTTCGAAATCAAGTTCAAACGCAGCCGAAGGATGGATAGCCAATATCTGGCTTTTCGATTTTACGGTGGTTGTTACGATCAATAAAACGCCTACAAAAATGAATAGGTATAAGTAATTATACGTATATTAATTTCGATACGGATTAATTAATCTTTGATAATAAAAGTTGTTAATATTTTGCCTAAACCTATTCGATGGAACATCTTATCATTTCTAATTATCCAAATTTTTCAATGACTTTTATAACATGCTAGTTACTTACTAAACAATGACAGATGAATTTTTTTAGATCACATAGTCGGTTCAAAAAATTTTACGGCTATCTATTGACTAAGCTTCAGATTTACACAAATTTAAGTCAGATTTGTATTTAATCCGCGACCTGAAATTGCATTTGCCGATTGATTTAGCGTTTTTATTTTAATTAACCGGGTAGAATAAAATGAAACCAATCAGAATCTTGATAATTTTAACCGCAAGTCTTTCATTTCAACTTGCCAATGCAAACAGTGAACAGTTTCTTGGTATGCTCCTATATCAAGATAAAAATTTATCCATCAATAGAAATCAATCATGCTCGAGTTGCCATAGTTTACTGCCCCTACCGGGAACAAAAAGCCCTATAAATCAAGTACCAGGATTTGTTGATACAGCAAATGTAAAGACTGGAAACCCCGTCTCTATCGGATCATTTATCAACAAAAACGGCTCACTCAATGCCCCTAGCGTAGGCTATGCCGCTTACAGCCCATTATTTCATTGGGATGAGCAAGATCAACTTTTCGTAGGTGGACAATTTTGGAATGGTCGTGCGACCGACTTAGTCGAACAAGCCAAAGGACCATTCCTCAATCCGGTTGAAATGGCAATGCCGAATGAATGGTCAGTAGTAAGTAGATTGAAGGAAAACCGGGGATATCGCTTTTTGTTTAAAAATTTATATGGCTTAAATCTTGACGATGTTCCTGCTTATCCTGGATCAACTTCATCCCAACCGCCTACTCCTGCCTCAGTAAGCATCATTTACGAACAAATGGCGCGAGCTATAAGCATTTTTGAAAAAAGCGCGTTTTTTAACAAATTCAATTCAAAGTTCGACTATGTAGCAATGGGTAAGACTAGTTTTACAGAGTTAGAACAAAGAGGCCTCGATCTATTTAACGATGAAACCAAAGGAAATTGCGCTGCTTGCCATATTAGTCAAATAGAAACCGACGAGCAAGGAAAAATAAAAGCGCCGTTATTCACGGATTTTACATACGATAACATTGGCTTACCGCGCAATGTCAATATTCCCGGCAACCCAGAACCAAACCTTGGACTGGGCGGTAGAGCGGATATAGCTGCGAATGATCCAGATGGAAACGAGATAGGAAAACATAAAGTCATGTCGCTCAGAAATATCGCGTTAACACCGCCTTATGGTCATAATGGCGTATTTAAATCATTGGAACAAATTGTCCATTTCTACAATACCCGCGATACGTTAGGATATGTAGCCGATAACCGGGATAAAGGCTTTGGTAAAACAGGTTGGCCTGCACCAGAAATTTTACAAAATGTAAATCATGACGAGCTTGGAAATCTTCATTTAACGACAAACGATGAAAAAGCAATTGTTGCTTTTCTAAAAACACTTACTGACGATTATCCAAAGTGGGGTAATGATCCTTTAGTTCCTCCAGGCTCTGTTTCTCCTTATTAGAATTGTAGGTTTAAGGCGGAATAACTTTGTGTATTCCGCCTCATTATAGATTCGGCCCTATGAAATATTAACTTCCGTTCGTCTTGAGCCTGTCGAAAGGCGGTCTGTGCTTCGACTCGCTCAGCACGAACGATTCAGACTTTAAAAGGCCGAATCAATAAATTAACTAATGCAAATCTAAACTTACATATTCCCAATCATGGCATCCGCAAATTCGCTGCATTTAACTTCCGTTGCACCTTCCATCAACCGAGCAAAGTCATAAGTAACGTGCTTACTGGCAATCGTCGCATCCATCGCATTGATGATGGCATCGGCGGCTTCAGTCCAGCCTAGATAACGCAGCATCATTTCACCGGACAAGATCAACGAGCCGGGGTTTACCTTATCCAGATTGGCGTATTTCGGTGCCGTGCCGTGGGTGGCTTCGAAAACGGCCGTGCCCGTCTGGTAGTTGATGTTGCCGCCGGGTGCGATGCCGATGCCGCCGACTTGTGCAGCCAAGGCATCGGACAAGTAATCGCCGTTTAAATTTAAGGTGGCGATCACGTCGAAGTCGGTCGGGCGGGTCAACACTTGCTGCAAGGTGATGTCGGCAATGGCATCTTTAATCAAGATTTTTCCTGCATTTAAAGCCGATGTTTGCTCTGCATTGGCGGCCTCTTCGCCTTGCGCGGCCTTGGTGCGTTCCCATTGTTCCCATGTGTAGGTTTGCTCGGGATATTCCCGTTCCGCCAAGGCATAAGCCCAGTTGCGGAATGCACCTTCGGTAAATTTCATGATATTGCCTTTATGGACAATCGTGACGCTCTTACGTTTGTTGATAATGGCATAATCAATTGCCGCACGAACCAAACGTTCAGTGCCTTCTTGTGAGACGGGCTTGATGCCGATACCGGAGGTTTCAGGAAAGCGGATTTTTTCGTAAGAATTAGGAAAATTTTCCTTTAGTAATTGTAAGAACAGCTTGGCTTCATCGCTGCCTTGGGCGAATTCGATCCCAGCGTAAATATCTTCGGTATTCTCCCGAAAAATCACCATATCGACTTGATCCGGGCGTTTTACCGGCGACGGTACGCCTTTAAACCAGCGTACCGGCCTTAAGCAGACATATAAATCCAGCAATTGCCGCAATGCCACGTTCAAGGAACGGATGCCGCCGCCGATGGGCGTAGTTAACGGGCCTTTTATTGAAACCAGGAATTCACGGCAAAGGTCGATAGTTTCATCGGGAAGCCACGTATTAAATAGTTCGAACGATTTCCCGCCCGCATACACTTCAAGCCAGTGGATTTTCCGTTCTCCGTTGTAAGCCTTAGCGACCGCGGCATCCAATACCCGTACCGTGGCGCGCCAAATATCGGGACCGGTACCGTCGCCCTCGATATAGGGAATGATAGGATTATTGGGTACGATCAACTTGCCGTTCTGAGATTTGATCGGTTGACCATTCGGTGGCGGAATAATGCGGTTCATGGAATTCCCTACAGTTGAATTAAGTTGTTAGTTTTAAACTACATTGATTAATTTGTAAACCTATCGAAATTTAAGGGCCGAGATTGCTCACTCAGCGAGCCTTCTTATCGAAAAGTAATTTTAAGTTAAAGTAAATATTACCGATTTCTTTCGTACTTATTCTCATTCCGCTTTTTAAAACACGGTTATAATTTAGCAAAAATTATCTAGTAATACTTTCTAAATCCAGCTTTACTAAATCGCACAGATAAACAAATACATGGAGCAACAAAACGCTTTCGTAAACTGGTTTCGGCATTCGTCGCCTTATATTCATGCCCACCGCAACAAAACGTTTGTGATTTCGTTCGGCGGCGAGGCGGTGATGGCGGAGGATTTCGACCATCATGTCCACGATTTTGCCTTACTCAGCAGCTTAGGGATTAGACTAGTGCTGGTTCACGGCATTCGTCCGCAAATCGATCAGCGGTTACAGAAGCTTAATTGGCCTGCCCGGTTCCATCAAAACTTACGGATTACCGACGATCTTGCACTGCAATGCGTTAAAGAGGCTGCCGGCATTGTACGCGTGGAAATTGAAGCCTTATTGTCGATGGGTTTAGCGAATTCGCCGATGGCGGGCAGCGGGCTTAAGGTCGCTTCAGGAAACTTTGTTACCGCAAAACCCTTAGGCGTGATCGACGGTATCGATTTCTGCCATACAGGCGAAGTGCGCCGTATTGATTCTGCGGCTATCCAGCAGCAACTTGAGCAAAAAAATGTGGTATTAATGTCGCCCATCGGTTATTCGCCCAGCGGAGAAATCTTCAACCTCTCGGCAGAGCAAGTAGCCACAGCCGTTGCCATTGCGTTGAAAGCCGAAAAGCTTATTCTACTGACCGAACAAAGCTTTCAGAACCCGGAAACAGCTCAACCGGTGCGTCAAATCATCGCCGATGAAGCGGTTGGGTTTTTGGACAATCATCCCGATACGCCTGATACGCTCGCCCTGCCCTTAAAAGCTGCTATTCAAAGCTGCCGAGCGGGCGTTAACCGCGTTCACCTGATCGACCGGACAATTGACGGTGCGTTATTGCTGGAACTGTTCAGCCACGACGGTATCGGCACGTTGATTAGTTCTTCACCGTTCGAAGCCCTCCGCCCCGCAACACTCAACGACATCGGCGGCATTCTCGAACTAATTAAGCCATTGGAACAACAAGGCAAACTGGCAAAACGCTCGCGAGAAAAAATCGAAATGGAAATTTCCGATTATATCGTGCTGGAACGGGACGGACTGATTATCGGTTGCTTGGCCTTACATGCCGACGAACAGGGTCAATTCGGCGCTATTGCCTGTCTTGCGGTGCATCCGGATTATCAAGGTTCGTCACGCGGACAACGCATGTTCGACCACGTTTGCCAAAAAGCCAAAAAACTGAATCTTAAAAAACTGTTTGTATTATCGACCCAAACCGCACATTGGTTTATTGAGCGCGGTTTTCAACCGACAACGATTGAGAACCTGCCGGAAGCGCTTAAAGCACTCTACAATCCTGAAAGAAATTCGAAAGTGCTGTGTAAATCGGCAACCTGATAAATGCTTAACCACGAACCTCTAGCTATTTTACAACTGACCGATACGCACATTATGGCGTCTTCGGAAGATACGCTTTTAGGCGTCAATACGGCTTATTATTTTAAAGCGGTATTGGAATCGGTGATTCATTCGGGGCGAAAATTCGATCTTTGCCTTGTAACCGGAGACATCGCTCAAGATCCTGTAATATCGAGTTATCAGTATCTCTTGAAGCAATTAGAACGGCTCGACATCCCATGTATTTGCTTACCGGGAAACCACGATGATCTTGAGATTATGCGACAAGTGTTTTCCACCGATACGATCAATTGCCGAAAACAGCTTATAACGGGGCAATGGCAGATAATTGCTTTAAACAGCCAAGTACCCGATTCCGCCGGCGGTTATGTATCAGACGGAGAGCTCACTTTTTTGGAAAACTGCCTTGAGAATAATAAAGAACTCAATGCGCTGATCGCCGTCCATCACCATTCTGTACCCACAGGAAGCTCATGGATGGATACCATGATCATTGAAAACGCGCGGTCAATCTTCGACATCCTGGATAAATATCCCAATGCGAAAGCCGTTATTAACGGGCATATTCATCAAGAAATGGATATTCAGCTTAATGCTTGTCGAATCTTGACGACGCCTTCAACCTGTTTTCAGTTTAAACCGTTGAGCGATCATTTCAGTTTGGACGATACATCGCCCGGTTATCGCTGGCTTCATTTGTACGAAAACGGCCTTATCGACTCCGGTATTGTCCGCATCCCGGAAAAAATTTCAGGATTACGGACGAATAACGAAGGTTATTGAAGTTTATTTTGATTTTGAGTTTTAGGTTTGCTCATTTCTCGGGCGAGAAATCCGCTGGCGTCTACCGGTACGGACCCTGTCGCCAGAATCTCGCCTAATTCGGTCATTGCCCTTTGATAAACTTTGCGTTTGAAATACACCACGTCTTTGAGCGGCTCCCAGTAATCCACCCAACGCCAGCCGTCGAACTCCGGCTTAGGACAATGATCGAAACGCACATTAGATTCATGTGTGATCAACCGTAACATAAACCAAATTTGTTTTTGCCCGATGCACATGGGTACGGAGTTTTTACGTATGTATCTTTCCGGCAATTGATATTTAAGCCAGTAGCGCGTTCTGCCGAGCACCTGAACATGCTGTTGTTGCAGGCCTGTTTCCTCCCACAATTCACGATACATCGCCGTTTCCGGGTCTTCATCTTCGTTGATACCACCTTGTGGAAACTGCCACAAGTCGACACCCATCCGTTTTGCCCAAAACACGCGACCCTCGTCATTGCAAAGGATGATGCCGACATTAGGCCGGTATCCTTTTGAGTCGATCATGTTATAAACCTTGTATGTTGCCTTTTCCATCCTTGCAAATCGCTTATGATAAAATTGAAGGACGGACGGCATTAAAATTAATAATGCCACATTGTTCCATAAAAAAAGCTTTCATACCAGAGGGCATATCTCTTTAATTTTTAACGACTGGATTACTGTGAGTTTAGCGATTTTCGATTTAGACAACACCTTGATTGCCGACGACAGCGACTACCTCTGGGGGCAATTTTTAGTGGATCAAGGCATCGTCGATAAAGACTATTATGAAAAAACGAATGCCAAATTTTACGACGATTATAAACACGGCAACCTCGACATCACCGAGTTCCTTCATTTTTCGCTTAAACCGCTGGCTGATAATGCTGCAGAGGATCTTTACAGATGGCGCGAATACTTTATCGATACCGTCATACGTCCTTTAATGCTGAAACCCGCTCAAGAATTAATCGATAAACATAAAAATCGCGGCGATACGTTAATGGTCATCACGGCCACTAACCGCTTTGTGACCGAACCGATTGTAAAACTCTACGGTATCGACCTCTTATTAGCGACAACTCCCGATTTTGTAGATGGCCGTTACACGGGCGGTTTTTCGGGAACGCCTTGTTTTCAGGAAGGTAAAGTTAAACAATTGAACAAATGGCTGGCGTATTCATCCGAGTCGCTTGAAAACAGTTGGTTTTATAGCGACTCCCACAACGACTTGCCATTGTTGAAGCTGGTTGAAAATCCTGTTGCCGTCGATCCGGACGAGACCTTAAGAGCTTTTGCTGAAAATGAGAAATGGCCGGTTATTAGTCTTCGATCAGGGATATGTCCGCTTCACCATTTTCAAAAATAAAGCGATTTCGATTGTACAATTACCCTCGCCATCCGAACACATAAGGAATTTGGATCGGTGACAATAATTGTTTGAGTTCCTCTTTCAACGCTTCGACAGGAAAATGCCGCTTCGCTAATTGCAAATTGCTCGGGATGCGAGACGAAAAACCGAACATCGCGACACTCCGGGCTTGAGCGGTTTGCAGTTTTTCATGATGAAAAGTAGTTCCCGTGTCGCATAATATTACCGTCCCCGCTTTTCCGTAACATTGCCGGATGACATTTTTAGGAACGACTTTTAACATATCCGCCGATTTGATCCTGCTGTCGATCGTTTTGAGATCTTTATACGTCAGGTCGTAGGACCGCGGGATGTATTCGAAAGGACCGCCGCCTTCGGCAACATCGGTCAGATATATAACAATGCGAAAGACGTGAAAGTCCTCCCCATCCAAATGCCACAATCGAGGCCCCTCTTCTCTGCCGTCGACTAATGACCTCCTCAGCGCAACACCGTGATATGCGGCCGGCAGCTTCAAATAGTTATCTACGAGATCGAGAATACGCTGTGATAATCCGAGTAAATACAGCTCGGGATATTCAGAAAGAATATGACTAGAGAGAAGATCGACCGAAGAAGTCATTCTTTGTAAGTGAGACGGAAGATGAAGTTCATCCGCGATATCCAGTGATGACGACGCGCAGCGTAAGGTATTCATGATATGTTCGGAAGCCTCGCCGAACAAACGTTCAACCGAAGTCATGTGAACGCCTTCTTTTCTTAAATCGTCGAGAATGGTTTGATCGAATGGATTTGTAAGACGGTTCGGCTTATGCAGGAGCGTGACTAAATTCTGTCTCGATCCTAAGCTTATTTCACGAACCTTATTCGTTATTTTTTCGATTGCGTGCATTGTTGTCTTCTATAGTTCATTTGAAAAACCTCATTTCAATAGTCTTTGGCCTTCTCCTGATGAGGTCCGCTTATTCTTCAGCGATGAGCTTTTTTATTTCTTCAAACCACTGAACTCAAATAACCTGCTCAACAAATTCCGACTAAAAAGAAAATCTGATTTTTATGTCTGCACTGATGATTTAACCTCCTACCGAAAGGCATTACTATTAGTAAAAGCACTTATTGACACTTTATATTAAGTCTATAACTGACTTTTTCTGATAAAAAACACCTGCACGTTGTTCTGTCTTGTTAGCTCAAGAAGTTGATGCCCTGTTTGTTCGACATAAACGCCGATATCCAAATGCGCCGCCGGATCGGTTGCAATAATTTTTACAACATCCCCGCCCTGCACTTCCATCAATGCTTTTTTCAAACGAAGCAAAGGCAAAGGACAATTTAAACCGCTGGCATCCACTTCCAGTGCGTATTCTATTATTGTTATGTCGGTCATAACGTATTTCTATCTCGATTAACTACTAGATTGCATATAATAACATTCACACCCAACGGAAGAATGCAGCTTTAGTGGACTATCTACCCTTATTTTTTTAATCTTAAAGATCGACCTTGCCTTGTTGTCGGGGCTGGCGACATTGCCGCCCGCAAAATTGAGTTATTAAGCCGCGCCGGTGCAAAAATCACCGTAATTGGTGAAGAAATCGGCGAGAAGGTCGCATCGATGCAAATAGGCTACGACTTAGAAATAAGAAAGACGTCATTTACGCCCGTTTGCTTAAAAGAATTCAGTTTAGTTATTTCCGCTACAGACGATCATGAAACGAATGCTCTCGTTGCCAATACCGCAAAAGAACAAGGGATTCAGGTAAATATCGTCGACAATCCCGAATTAAGCAGCTTTATATTTCCTGCAATCGTTGACCGCTCACCGATGATAATTGCAGTTTCGTCAGGCGGCTCAGCCCCCGTTTTGGCAAGATTGTTAAGAGCAAAAATCGAAACCGTTATTCCTCCGGCTTACGGAACGCTCGCAAAATTGGCGGAAAAACTTAGACCTATCGTAAAGAAACGGATCGCTTCACCGGCTCAACGACGCATTTTTTGGGAAAATGTTTTTCAAGGCTCTATTGCCGAAAATGTTTTCTCCGGAAATATCGAGGCTGCCGATAGTTTGCTTGAAAACAGCCTTACAAACAACGACAATTTTCAACATAACGGTGAAGTGTATTTAATCGGCGCCGGTCCGGGTGCCGCCGACTTGTTAACGTTCCGTGCGCTTCGGTTGTTACAACAAGCCGATGTCGTCGTTTACGACCGGCTGGTTTCACCGGAAATTATCGACTTAGCTCGCCGTGATTCTGAAAAAATATACGTGGGAAAACGCCGCCAAAATCACACCTTAGATCAAGTTTCGATAAATCAATTGCTGGCCGATTTGGCAAAATCCGGTAAACGCGTTGCAAGGCTAAAGGGCGGCGATCCCTTTATTTTCGGGCGCGGCGGTGAAGAAATCGAAACATTGATGGAACAGGGCATTCATTTCCAAGTCGTGCCGGGAATAACCGCAGCATCCGGTTGCGCAAGCTATGCAGGAATACCGCTTACGCATCGGGACTTTGCACAGTCTTGCATTTTCGTAACCGGGCATCTCAAAGATAATTCCGTCAATTTGAATTGGACGCAATTAGCGCTGCCCAACCAAACGGTCGTTATTTACATGGGTTTGGTCGGTTTAGAGCAAATCTGCCATTCCTTAATTGCGCACGGCAGTCCAAGCGATTTACCCATAGCATTAGTACAACAAGGAACGACGAATAATCAAAAAGTCGTAACGGGTACATTAGCATCGTTGCCTACTATCATCGGCAATCAAGAAATAAAAGCGCCGACTATTATCATCGTCGGTCATGTCGTAACCTTGCATACGAAACTAAAATGGTTTGGAGAAGTGAGCGAGCCTTAATTTTAACCAATATAACTAAACTGGAAATATCATAGATTCTTAAAACCGTGTGTAAAACGCCCCCCACTGCTAATGTCAAACCGTAAATTTGTGTGAAATTGACGACCAGACAAAGCACTGTTAAGAATTACAAACATTCGCCTTGAATTTAAACTCCAGCTTTAACTAATGAATTAAATCTATTTATAGTTGTGTCCGGTTTAATGTAGTCTTATCAGGTTAAACTGACGCTACGGAGTCCATCGTAACAATCTCAAAATCGTTATCGCTTAAATACACCACGGTGTTTATAATAGGATTCGATAATCGGCTTGAGAATTTTGCATGCAATTTACCCCAGAAAATTTAGATGAACTGAACGTACTTGTTCTTTTTAAGCTAACCACCACACAAGAAGGAATCAAGGTTCATAAAAATGCACCTACGGCCAAAATCGAAGCCACGCGCAGACTTTTCCAAAAAGGCTTGATTACACTAGAAGACGGCGGATATCTAACAACTATCGGTCATGAAGCGGTCGAACAAGCACATACTATTTTTGGGTTATTGAATCCAGTTTAATTGTATTTGCCAATCTCAATTTAACTCGTAATTCCTCCCACAATGAATTAAAAAAAGGCTTAGGGCAGTTGCTCTAAGCCTTTTTAAATATCGAGGAACGAAAAAGCTAAGCTTCAAATACAACAGCTGCTCTTAGTTTTTTAATCGCATTTTGTTCTAATTGCCTGATCCTTTCTGCCGAAACCTGATGACGCTCGGCTAATTCATGTAACGTCGCTTTTTCTTCAGCTAACCAGCGGCTCGAAACAATATCCAGGCTTCGCTCGTCCAAAGCATCCAGCGCCTTGTTTAATAAACTTTGCTCATGTCTTTGCCATTCTACATTTTCAAGTATGACAGCGGGGTCGTCGTTTACTTGATATAAATAGCTTGCAGGCTCAACGTGATTATCTTCCGACGCCTCGTCAACAGGCAAGTCGAATGACGTATCTCTGTTTCCAAGCCGTTTTTCCATTTCGAAAACCGTGCTGACTTCTACATTAAGATCACTCGCTATTGCCGTCGCTTCATCATTTGAAAGCCAGCCTAGATCCTGTCTGGATTTACGTAGATTAAAGAATAACTTACGCTGCGCTTTTGTTGTCGCAACTTTTACTATGCCCCAGTTTTTGATTACAAACTCGTGAATTTCAGCTTTGATCCAGTGAACTGCAAACGAAACTAAACGAACACCTAATTCTGGATCGAACCGTTTTACCGCTTTCATCAAACCGACGTTACCTTCTTGGATAATATCGGGCATCGATAGGCCGTAACCACTGTAGCCTCGGGCCACATGGACAACAAAACGGAGGTTTGCCATAACCAGCTCGCGCGCCGCTTCCAAATCTCCGGTTTCCCTAAACCGAATAGCAAGTTCTCGTTCTTGCTCGGAACTTAGCTTCGGCATTTGTCTGACGACATTCAAATACGCATCAAATGTGCCGATAGATAAATTTACCGGTAAGGTAATCGAATCACTCATTAGCAACCCCTATAAAAATATAACTTGTTATAATTCTAGCACTCAACCAATAAGAGTGCTAATAATTATAAAAGTTCAATGTCGCTACTCCGGCTGAAGTTGTTTGATTTGAAAATGAAGAACCAACCAAGATCCTACGACTGCCAAACCAGTCGATGCAAACAACAAAACCAAGGTTTCCGAATAGCTGAAAAAAAGCAGATGGAACGAACCTTCATAAAGGCCGGATAGGTTTTCGACAGAAGGTCTTACGATAAGTAATATAAACGTCACAATAAACCAAGCAAACACGCCTGACAGAAAACCGATCCAGAAACCGGTATACATAAAAGACCTTTGAATGAAACTGTTGGTAGCGCCGACTAATTTTGAAATAATGATTTCATGACGACGATCATGTATCTCTAAACGAATCGTATTTCCTGCAATAAAAAAAACCGCAAAACCCAGCAATATCGCGAGCAAAATAGCGACTAATTTCGCTGTATAAACAATCGATTGCAACCGCTCCACCCAAACCAAATCCATCTGAGCGAAATCGACCTCCGTTGCCTTTTTAAACTCTTCAAGTAATTGGGTTAGCACGTCTTTATCTACCAGCGAATCTTTCGGCAAAACCTCGATTACAACCGGCAATGGATTTTTCTCCAGCACCTCAATCGCTTCACCAAATCCGCTAAAATGCTTAAATTCATCCATTGCTTGCTGCTTCGTTATGACAGTAACCTGTTGAACATTGGGATTTTTACGGATACTCTCCGCATATTTCTTAGCATGCGCTTCAGAAATTTCATCTCTCATAAACAGCGAGATCTGATTACTGGCTTCTAAACCGGAAGTAAGCTGTTGCAAATTAACTACGACCAGATAAAAACCGCTTGCTAGCGCAATAGCCAGCGCCAATACACCGATAGTCATAATCGATGTAAAAGGCATCGAAACCAAACGCCCGAGACTTGAAAATAGATTTTGTGCGTGCTGATCCCGATAGGCTTTCAAGCGATCGAAAAAACTACCGCCAGCACGGGTGTTCTGGCGAATATCGGGTTTTTGTTGCGGCTTTTTTTTGGGTTTATATTTATCAACCTGTTTCATTATTTAACCGGCTACCAATTGACCGTGATCTAACCTTAAAACCCGATGATTCATCTGTTCTATGAGCGATATATCGTGAGAAGCAATTAATATTGTAACGCCAACATGTTGAAATTGCTCGAATAACAACATAATTTCAGCCGATAACTCAGGGTCTAAGTTACCTGTGGGTTCATCGGCGATGATTAGCGGCGGCTTATTGACAACGGCACGAGCGATACCGACACGCTGCTGTTCGCCGCCCGACAGCGCAAGCGGAAATTTTTTTTCTTTCCCTAATAAGCCGACCTTGTCTAACGACGCTCGAACTCGTCGTGCTACTTCATGATGCCCGTAACCGGCTATAACAAGCGGCAAAGCGACATTATCGAAGACCGTTCTATCTTGCAACAACTTATAGTCTTGATAAATAAAGCCCATTTTTCGCCTGATATAAGGCACATGCCGCTCATTCAGCGCATTAAAACTTTGTCCGTCGAGGATAATTTGCCCGCGCGAAGCTCTTTCCATTAAACCGATCAATTTCAAAAGCGTACTTTTCCCGGCGCCTGAATGTCCGGTAAGAAAAGTAATTTCGCCCCGCTTAAGATGAAAGCTGATATTTTTTAAGACATCGCCGGTTTCGGCATAACGTTTGAATACATTTTCAAACTTTAACATAGCGGTTATCAGTCTTTCACAAATAAGGCTTCAACAAAGTTTTCGGCATTGAAGTCCTGTAAGTCGTCGATGCTTTCGCCGACACCGATAAAACGTATCGGGATTCCTGTTTGTTTGGCCAGCGCAAAGATAACGCCGCCTTTTGCCGTACCATCGAGCTTGGTTAATACCAATCCGGTCAAACCGACCGTTTCATTGAATAATTTAGCTTGCGACAAAGCGTTTTGTCCGGTTCCGGCGTCTAATACCAGCAAGACTTCATGGGGTGCGGACTCATCCAACTTAGCCATAATGCGTTTTACTTTTTTCAATTCTTCCATCAAGTTCGACTTGGTATGAAGCCGCCCTGCGGTATCGGCAATAAGCACATCGACGCCTTTGGATTGTGCCGACTGTATGCCGTCGTATATAACCGATGCCGAATCCGCACCGGTATGTTGAGCCACAACATGAATATCGTTGCGTTCGCCCCATGTTTGCAACTGCTCTACCGCCGCCGCTCTGAAGGTGTCTCCAGCCGCAAGCATTACACTATTTCCTTGCGCTTTCAAGCGCTTGGCCAGTTTACCGATCGTTGTCGTCTTTCCAACGCCGTTGACTCCTACGACCAGAATGACAAACGGCCTATCTTGCTCGGGAATTCTGAGCGGTTGACTGCAGGGTTCAAGAATGGACAGTAGTTCGTGTTTTAATGCCGACGTTAATGCAGCGCCATCTTTCAATTGTTGACGTTCGAGATTCTGCGTGAGTCGATTGATAATTTTTGATGTTACATCGATGCCGACATCCGCCATCAATAAACTTGCTTCAATTTCTTCGAGAAGATCTTCATTGATGGCTTTTTGCCCGATGTGCAAATTATCGAGAAGACCGCCAAGGCCGGTACGGGTCCGCGCAAGTTGAGTTTTTAACCGAAGATAAATCGACTCGGGCGCAGGTTCAACATACGGCTCTTCGTATTCTTGTTTAACGACCGCTGTTTCGAGCGATTTGGGCTCGAGAACAGTCGTTTTCCGCTCATCTAGTACGGGCGTTTTAACAGGGATTGCAATCTCATCAGCAAAACCATAACGCCCGTAAAAACTAATCGCAATTAACGGCAACATAAGCAATGCCGCAAATACCGTGTGTCCGATCACTACGCCAATCGGCATGGAAAATTTGTAACCGATCACACCCAACGCGACTTGTATAAATAACAGAAAGCTCAGCCATAACCCTGACTTTCGTATAATCTTCGGTTGCTTATCGGCGGTTGATACCAGCATCAATCCGTTGAGTAATATGAAGCAAAGTAAAGCTCCCACTCGATGCAACCAGTTAAAGGCTACTTGCACAGGGTAAGTGACTTCCCCAAGTCCCGCCATAAAATATCGATCAGGCTGCGATAATCGGCATCCGGCCACCATTGTCCATTACATTGCGGAAAGCCGGTACACGCCATCGCAGCCTGATGAAGGGTAACCCAACTGCCTAACACAATCTGCAATAACAGTAACACCATCAGACATCGGGTGAGTATGACCGGCGCCGCCTTTTGGTTATTTCGAGCTATTGCTGGGTTTGTTCGTAAATACAACCAAAAATATAACCAGAGAACGCACATTCCAACCAAAGTATGTGCTGTGATTAATATTGCTTGATCGGCAAACTTTATCAACCCGATACCCAAAGCCGCTTGCAAAGCCACTAATAACATTAAGCTGAAAGCGGCAAGCACGGCTGCGACTTTACAATGCCGTTGCCACCATGAGACTATAAAAACGATGAATGTAAGGGCGGCAATAACATACGCACTGAAAAAATGGACTTCTTTCGCCGCGATGACATTAAAAAGCAGTTCAACATTAAATAGGCGCGCTACGGATCCGGTTGTAAATACGACCAGTGCAATAAAACCATTGAAAAGAACGAGTTTTCTATACATATTCTTGTTTTAACCGATTTGTGAAATTCGCAATAAGTGCATGAGATCACTTTTTACTTTATAGGGATCAAAGCCAGGGTCGTACTGCATCATTAAATTACCGAGCGGATCCATTAAAAACAACATGCCGTCAGGAATTCGTCCGGCTTTGATTTGACTAAGTTTTTGACTAAGCTCGAGACTCGGCCTTATTTTCAATAAGACTTTATCGTCCGAAAACCATTGGCTCACAGTTTCCGGTTTACTATCTTGCAACACGGCAACCACACGGCGAATACGAATTAAATCCTTATTCATCATCAGCAACAATTGTTTGGTTTTATGCACAGACTTTAAACAAGCCTCACCGCATTCGTTTTCGGGTACAACATTTAACATGACCCATCGTCCTTTCAACTCCCCGATATTTTGCGTCGAAAAGTCATCAATCCCGATAAAATCATCCCGTTTAGTCGTTACTATTGGCGTAATAAGTTGACCATTATTGACTTGTCCTTTGATAAAAGAGGCTTTTCCACCCAATAGCCAAGCAACTGCAAAAGGAATGATCGTCATCCCGAATATCAATAGCACCAATAACCGATTTCTTTTATCGCGATTTATCATATTATTTTTGTCGCCCGTACTTAACAAACAGTATAGTAAGCGTAATTGCTAACAAGAACCATTGTACCGCATAGGCGACATGCTTCTCCGGCGGCATGGGCGAGTCAGTACGCCACTCTCTGATATAACCGTCGGCTTCCGTTCTATCTAATTCTATTTGAAAAGGCATCAATTTGTAGCCTAATTGTTGAGATATTACCTCATTATCAACAATCTGAACTATCGACGGCCAAGTTTTAGTCGGTATTTCAGCACCTTTTAACTTAAGCCCGACACTTGGAAAACGGTTAATGCGCCCGTTTATACTTCTTTCTTCGCTAGATATGTCGATGTCCGGCTTATCACTCCTTGTTTTACCTAAACCCACCCAACCACGATTCACCAGGACGGCTTTTTTTTCATTCTTTAGTACAAAGGGTGTTAAAACAAAATAGCCGACCCTACGTTCATGAACTTGGTTATCCAAAAGATATTGATGTTCTATGTCGTAATGTCCTGTCGATCTAACATTTTTATATAAAATCGCGTCTACATTGCCGGACAAGTTATCCGTTAATATCAACCTTTCTGTATGCTGACTTCTCTCTTGTAAGATCAGAACCGCCTTCTTTTCTTCTGCCCGGTTAAGTTGCCATATCCCTAAGGCAATTAATACGGGTAAAATGCATAAATAAGCGATCGATGGTATTAATTGAAATTTCATTTCAAGCAACGAATCGCATAAAAAGATTTTTTATCGGTCACTATTGGAAAACCTGAGTGAATATCTGAGAATAGAATTTCGTTAGCTTTCAACAACACCTATTTTACAATGATAAAAATTATTATTATCGCCGTTTTTTTAGTCATCTTATTCAGCTTGGGCTCGGCATTATTCCACTTGGTCAAACACAAAGGGGATAAAGGCCCTTCTCCCGAGGTCGTGAAAGCTTTAACGGTTCGTATCGCTTTATCCTTGTTACTTTTTGTAATCGTTTTTATCTTAGTCGCTACCGGCGTTTTTAGACCTCAGGGTATCGGCAGCAAATTACACGCTCAGATTAATTCAACTCAAAGCAATAAATCCTTACCAACCGAATAAAATACTTTGCAAAAAAAAAGCGCTGACAAACGGCAGCGCTTTTTTAGAAGTTTTATTATCTGTTACATCAAGTAAACGAATATAAATAACCCTAACCAAACAACATCCACGAAGTGCCAATACCAAGCGGCTGCTTCAAAAGCAAAATGATTTTCCGGCTTGAAATGACCTTTCCAGCTACGGAATAATACAACGCTCAAGATAATTGCACCGACGCAAACGTGAAATCCGTGAAATCCGGTCAACATAAAGAAAGTTGAACCGTAAATACCTGTACCTAAGGTTAATCCCATTTCGGTATAAGCCTCATGATACTCAGTCGCTTGACATAAAACGAACAAAAACCCTAAACCTACCGTAGCAATCAAACCTTTAATCAATTGATCCCGATTTTTTGCTAATAAGCCGTGATGCGCCCATGTACAGGTCACACCGCTCGATAGCAGCAATAACGTATTAATGAACGGCAATCCCCAAGCACCCATCGCTTCGAACTCGCCGCCGTCCGGTTTACCATCCACCAGATGCTTCGGTCCATTAGTCGGCCACGTTGCTTCATACGAAGGCCAAAGGAACTCTTTCGTTGCTGCGCCAGTCCCTTCGCCGCCTAGCCAAGGCACCGACAAATTACGGGTGTACCACAAGGTACCGAAGAAAACGGCAAAAAACATGATTTCCGAAAATATGAACCACATCATCCCCATACGGTATGAAATACCGACTTGGGTATTGTACATACCGGATTCACTTTCATTCGCTTGTAAAGTAAACCAACCGGCCACCATCACGATAAATATAGCTAAGCCGATCAGCATCATAATCGAACCCGCTGAAGAGCCGTTCAAGTAATTTGCAAATCCGGCGAGCATCGTTGCCAAACCCGCCGTAGCCATAACAGGCCATGTTGCTTTATGCGGAATGTAATAGTTTCCACTTGTTGACATAAAGTTCCTCTCTAATTTTTATGCGGTTTATTAGTTTTATCAAAGAATGTATAAGCTAGCGTAATGGTTTTGTAGTCTGCCGGTAATTCAGGATCCAACGCAAAGCGAACCGGCATCCTCTTTCCTTCCCTAGGCTTAAATATTTGCTCGGTAAAACAAAAACATTCGGTCTTTTTAAAAAATTCTGCAGCTAGTCCTGGCGATATACTCGGGATTGCTTGCGCAACCATGTCGCTTTCAGTCGTATTTTCCGCATAAAAATTCACCTTGTAATACTGTCCTGGATGAACTTTTAGCTTTGTTAGTTCTGAACGAAATATCATCGACGTATTTTCATTCAAGGAAGTCATAAATTCTACGGTAACTTCCCTATTCTTATCGATTGGATAAGCGACTTCTTCGACTCCTGTTGTACCCACCTTTCCGTTTAGACCGGTTATATCGCATAAAACATCGTAAAGCGGTACTAACGCAAATCCGAATCCAAACATCAATACGACAACAATGACTAATTTACGAACTAACTTGGCATTCTTAATATCGACATCGTTATTATTCATTGAGAAAGCGCTTTCATTACCGCCATGATATAAATACCGATTACTACAATAAATAAAACCAATGCCGTTAACACATTTTTCGTTTTAATATTCATTCAAACTACCTGATGAAGTTACCTTTAAAAAAGGTAACTTATCAATGTATACCTTATTTACCCCTAAACCTTACAGATGTTCTGTTGGAATCACTGTCGGAGGCGTTGTAAAAGAATGATAAGGCGGTGGCGATGATAAGGTCCACTCTAAACTGTGTTTATGCGCATCTTCCCAAACCTCGTCAGATACTTTTTCACCAGTGCCGCCCCTAATCGTATTTACAACAATATATAGAAACAATAACTGGCTGAATCCGAACATAAAGCCGCCGATGCTGGATATCATGTTCCAATCTGCAAATTGTACGGCGTAATCCGGAATCCGTCTTGGCATTCCGGCCAAGCCTAGGAAGTGCTGAGGGAAGAACAAGATATTTACGGAAACTGCAGACAGCCAAAAATGCAGCTGACCGATTTTTTCGTTATACATGTGCCCAGTCCATTTAGGCAACCAATAGTAGCCTGCAGCCATTAACATGAACACGGAAGCTGGCACCAAGGTGTAATGAAAGTGAGCGACAATAAAATAAGTATCGTGATATTGGAAGTCCGACGGCGCGATAGCCATCATCAATCCGGTAAACCCGCCGATTGTAAACAATGCAACGAAAGCAATCGAGAACAGCATCGGTGTTTCAAAGGTCATCGAACCTTTCCACATCGTCGCCGTCCAGTTAAATACTTTTACTGCCGTCGGTACCGCAATCAACATCGTAGCGTACATAAAGTAGAGCTCACCCGCCATCGGCATACCCACGGTAAACATGTGATGCGCCCACACGATGAACGATAAAAAAGCAATCCCGGCTGTCGCATAAACCATAGAGCTGTAACCGAATAACGGCTTTCTTGCAAAGGTCGGAATAATCGTCGATGCCACCCCGAAGGTCGGCAGAATCATGATATAAACTTCAGGATGCCCGAAGAACCAGAAAATATGTTGGTACAAGACAGGATCGCCGCCGCCTGCCGCATTAAAAAAGCTGGTATCGAAAAACCGGTCGGTCAGCAACATAGTAACCGCGCCCGCGAAAACCGGCATGACGGCAATCAACAAGAAGGCTGTAATCAACCATGTCCAAACGAATAACGGCATTTTCATCAATGTCATGCCTGGCGCACGCATATTGAAGATGGTCGCGATAATATTGATCGCACCCATGATCGACGAAATACCCAGTAAATGTACGGAGAAAACAGCAAAAGGCAATGCTTTACCGGTTTGTAAAACTAATGGCGGATATAAAGTCCACCCGCTGGCTGGCGCACCGCCTTCCATAAATAAAGTAGAAGCAAGCAAGAGCACACCGGCGACTAGCAGCCAAAAACTCATGTTATTCATACGAGGCAAGGCCATATCGGGGGCCCCGATCATCATCGGCACCATCCAGTTCGCTAACCCGACAAAACCCGGCATGACAGCCCCGAATACCATAACCAATGCATGCATTGTGGTCATGGAGTTAAAGAATTGCGGCTCGACAAATTGTAAACCCGGCTCGAAAAGTTCGGCGCGAATGACCAATGCCATCATACCGCCAACGAAAAACATGGCTAGCGCGAACACTAAATAAAGTGTACCGATGTCTTTATGGTTGGTTGTAATTATCCACCTTATCCAGCCTTTAGCCGGACCATGATCATGGTCGTCGTGACTATGATCATGGTGGTCATCATGTTCAGCTACAACAGCAGACATATCAATTCCTCATCTCTTCCAAAATTATCATTACTGATTTGGTGTATCTTTTATCGGAATTTTCATCAACCGATACTTCAAATACAGTTATAAATCTTATTACTAACTAAAGCATTAACCATTAATTAGCTGATTGTAGTGCCTTAATCTCCGAGGGCTGTTTAAAATCGCCGACGGAATTACCTAACTTGTTACGGGTATAAGCAAGCACGGCCGCAAAGTCTTCAGCACTTAATGTTTTACCGAAAGCGGGCATTACACCTTTACCTTTAAGCATCAAATCAACTTGCGAATCGATTTTGCCGACCACTATCGGACTTCCCTTTAACGCAGGAAACATGGGCGGCATACCGGCACCGTCTTTTTGATGACAGGATTGGCAGTTCTTTTCATAGACTGCCGAACCTTTCCCGACTAAGTCGTCCAGCGATACTTTCGCTGCGCTATTTTTGGTATCCGCCGACTTTGCGGTATCGACTGCATCCGGTTTATCGCTGATTCGTTTTTGAGGATAAAATTTATCTTGAGCAAACTGAACACTTTCAATTGTTTCTTCCTTTGGTTTTTCAGAAACTTTTGAAGCGTCTTTAGTCTTCGCCTTATCTTCTGATACTTTTACTTTTTCTTCCGATTTTGGCTTTTCAGCAGACTTTTCGGCTGCAACCTCTTTTTTTACATCAGAACTTGCAGCAGGTTCTACTTTCCCGCCCGTCAGCAATGCTTTGATTGCTTTCGGTTGAATTTCATCACCCTTTGAGTTACCCAGAGCATTGCGTGTATAGGTAATAACCGCAGCTAATTCAGGTGCAGTTAATTGCTTACCGAATGCAGGCATTGCATTTTTACCGTTCAAAATTAGTGAGGCTTGTGCGTTTATATCGCCATTTACCACACTACTCTTAGTAAGCGCAGGGAAAGCCCCAGGAATACCCGCACCGTTTTCCATGTGACAGGTCGAGCAGTTCTTACCGTAAACCTCAGCACCTTTCTTGACTAACTGTTCGTGGCTTTGATCGCTATCGTCATTGCCTTGTTTTTGTGCATCAAGTTTTTTCTGTTTCCAAGCATCGTAGTCCGGTTGTTCCATCGCTACAACAACGACAGGCATAAAACCGTGGTCTTTACCGCAAAGCTCGGTACATTGACCTCTATAGATACCGGCTTTCGGCACCGACGTCCACGCTTCGTTGATAAAACCAGGAATAGCGTCTTTTTTCCAGCCCAGATCCGGCACCCACCAAGAATGAAGAACATCAGCAGCAGTAAAAACAAAGCGGATTTTCTTGTTGACTGGAATGACCAGCGGCTCATCCACCCGCAATAAGTAATGGGAGACCGATTTCGGATCGATATCCGAATTCAATTGCCTCGCTCTGTTACTCGCAGCATCCAGATTGCTAAAGAAATGAATACCACTGTCGGTGTAGTCGTATTCCCATTTCCATTGCCATCCGGTGACTTTAACCGTCATATCGGAGTCTTGAACATCGTCCATCTCCAATAATGTTTTAGTCGCGGGAATCGCCATCGAAATAAGTATCAATGCCGGAATGACCGTCCAGATAATTTCCACCGTGGTATTTTCATGAAACTGCTCGGCAACATGCCCCCTGGATTTTCGGTGATGGTAGATAGAATAAAACATCGTCCCGAATACACCGATACCGACAAAAACACAGATCCACAGTATGAGCATATGAAGATCATAAACATCATGACTGAGCTGTGTTTGCCCTTGCATCAGATTTAGCGTATACCGACCCGGCGATGCTTCAAGCGGAAAATCTTTAGGAAGACATACATTACCTTCCATCATTCTGGAAGGGCAGTCTTCTGCTTGCAAAGTTCCCAGACCTAAAAACAATAGAATCAGGCCTGCGAATAGTTGCTTTGTTTTCTTCACTGAGAAAACTCCTCTCTCTAAGTTATAAACTCTTGTAAGGACTGATGAATCGCGCAATCAATGAACGCGTACTCAGACTTAATTTTGTATTAACTGACATTTTGCAGGGTAATTCTAACTCAAGGCGCTATTCTTCGCTATAAGCTAAGGCATTTAGTTTTGAGATAAATCAAGGAATTCGTTGTCTAAGCGACGTTTATTAATGATTGATTAAATTTGGTTAATTCTCTATATCCTGCTAGCAAATAAACAACGCCCAGTTTATATTCTGCGGATAGACAAACATTCCGCTAATTTTTTGAAGTCGGGAACTTCCAAATAGGGCAGTTCGCCCAGCAAAGGAGTATCCAATCTTTTTTTTATACTCTCCACCATCATTTCAGGGCTTAACTGCGAGTTGTCAATATACACGCCTATCCAACCGGCACAAGACAATCCACATTTCTGTATTGCATCGTATGTCAGCTTAGCATGATTGATACAACCGAGCTTAATGGCTACGACCATTATTACCGGCAAGTTTAATTCTTTTGCCAAATCGCTGTTGTCTTGAACATCATTCAACGGCGAATACCATCCACCCGCCCCTTCCACAATAACGACTTGCGCTTGCTCTTTAACTTGCTCGAATATTGATTTTATAACCATTAAGTCGACTGGTAGTTCTTTTCCAGCAATATGTGGAGAAACCGGAGGCTCGAAAGCATAAGGATTAACCAAATCGTAATCCAGTTTAATGGAGGCATTTGCTTGCAATAACAAAGCATCGTCATTGAATAACTTGGAATCTTTTGCGTAACAACCTGAAGCGACCGGCTTCAATCCGATAACCGACTTACCTTGGGCTTGAAAATATCGCATCAACGCAACAGAAGCCCACGTCTTGCCGACATTGGTATCCGTTCCGGTAATGAAATAGCCTTGCTCCATGATTAATTTTTTCGCATTGCGTCAGGCTATTGCCGAAACGGTGATGACTTCAAAAGTGGCTGGCACCAAACCATTCCCTTCTCTTTGATAATAAGCGCAGATCATGCGCTCCATTGCCGATTTGCTTGTCAGATGTTTGTTGCAGCCCGAAATAACAGTACGGGCGCCAAGCGTTTTCAACTCCCCCATCAAATCCCAAACCGATTCATAGCAGGAAACAACAACTTCAGTCTCCAATTCCACTTTTGAAAACCCGGCATGTCGAAGAAAATCGCTCAATTGAGATTCATTAGTAAAAGTATTGACGTGCGCATAATCATCGACTTTCCGCCACGCTTCTTTTAACTCGAACAGCGTTGAAGTTCCGAATGTGCTAAATAACAAGCGCCCACCCGGTTTCAACACACGTTTAATCCCGGCAAACGCAACGTCAAGATTAGAACTCCACTGAAGCGCAAGATTAGAAATCACCAGATCCGCCGATTGCGGTAATAACGGCAAATATTCCAAATCTGCACACAGATAAGTGATTTGTCGAAGTTCCATCTGCTTTTTTCGAGCGGCCTGTAACATGGGCATAGCAATATCCAGCGCGATGAATTGGGTTGCCATTCCTTTTTTTTGGGCTAGAAACTCGTTGATCAAAAACCCGGTTCCGCAACCTAAATCTACAGCGATGCCGAATTGCTCCGAATCATCGAGCTTATTTAATAGCGACTTACCGACATTCCGTTGCAATTGTGCGACCGAATCATAGGATTGAGAAGCGCCGCCAAAAGATTGTTTAATCCTTTTTTTAAGTTGCGTCATTTCGTTTCCATGAATCCGCAAATGGCTTCGACTAATTCACCCTGGTGCGATAAAAAAGGCGCGTGCCCTGCCCTGGAAATAGTCGCCAATTCCATGTGTGGCAATAAGGATTGCATATTTTCTCCCGCAGCAACGGGTACTAACGTATCGAGTTCGCCCAAAATGGCGGCGACCGGAATTTTAATTTCGGCAAATACTTGCCTGAGATCGCTTTGCTTCAGAATTTCCAGCCCCTCTAGCAAAGTGCGCTGATCCGGCGCCGGATATTCAAAGATGGACTTTTTTAACTCTTGCAACGCTTGCTTAGGATTCGATTCACCTTTTATCTGAAGCGATAAAAACCGCAGCAAAGTCGCTTGGCTATCCAAACTTAGACTTTCGGCAAAACTATCGAGAATCTTAACTTGAATTCCCGGCCACAAATCGTTGCCGACAAAACAAGGCGTTCCAGCCAATAAAATCAACTGACTGACCCGCTCCGGGAAACGGCTGGCAATCTCAATCACGATTTCAGCACCTAACGACCATCCGAGCCAGCACGCATGATGATCGGGAATCACCTCAACCAACAACCTGCTAACGGATTCAAGCGAAAACGGATAAATCGGCTGGCTATGTCCATGACCGGGTAGATCGACCACTGTCACTCGAAAAGTTTTCGATAATTCTTTGGCGAAATTTCGCCAAATGCCGCTGTGCATAGCCCAGCCATGCACCATGACAATAGGCTTCCCCTCGCCGAAAGTTTCAGTATAAAGTTGGGTCATTTTATGGCTTTGGCAAGTGCCTCGAGCAATTGATCAACCTGAGCCTCTTCATGTAATGCCGAAAACGTCACCCGCAACCGGGCGGCATTCGCCGGAACCGTCGGCGGCCTGATCGCACTTACCAGTAATCCGTTTTCAAATAGATATTGACTAGCCACCGACGCTTTTTCAGATAGACCGACCAATACCGGTTGGATCGGCGACGACGAGGGCATCAGCGGCAAATCCAATTGCGCCGCCCCTGCCCTAAAACGCTCCACCAAGACTTTCAGCCTTTCTCGCCGCCAACTTTCCGTTCGTAAAATTTTAAGGCTCGCTCGTGTCGCTTCGGCAACAGACGCAGGCAATGCCGTCGTATAAATATAAGTGCGCGCTGTATTTATGAGTGTTTCTATCAATTCCTCAGAACCCGCAACGAATGCGCCGAAAGTACCGAAAGCTTTGCCCAAGGTCCCGACCAACACTTGCACGTCATCCTGACTCAATCCCGCTTCTTCCGTTACCCCGCCGCCGTTTGCGCCCAAAACGCCGAAACCGTGGGCATCGTCCACCATTAACCAGGCCGAATGTTGTTTTGCGACAGCCGACAAAGCTTTCAATGGTGCAGTATCGCCGTCCATGCTGAACACACCGTCCGTTACAATCAGGCTATTGCCTTCCGATTTTGCTAACAATTCATTTAGATGCCCGGTATCGGCATGGGTATAGCGCTTAAACTTTGCGCCCGAACTCAACCCGCCGTCCAATAAGGAGGCATGATTCAACCGGTCTTCCAACACGGTATCGCCGCGCCCGACTAAAGCCGAAATAGCGCCCAGATTCGCCATATAACCCGTAGAAAATAACAGCGCCCGATCACGCCGGGTAAATTCCGCCAACTCTTCTTCCAAGGCATGATGGGCGCTGGTATGACCGCAAATTAAATGCGCCGAGCCGCTGCCAACTCCCCATTGATCGGCAGCCTTCTTGAACACGTTTATCACATTAGGATGATTGGCCAAGCCTAAATAATCATTGCTGCAAAAATTGACGATTCCTTTCCCATTGCAAACCAGATTTATGTCTTGCGGGGATTCGATGATACGTCTTGAACGCCGTAAGCCTCGTTGCGACAGATCGTTTAGTTTTAGGGATAACTCAAACAAAATAGAATATTAAAATTTGATGTAGGTTGCATTACATGCAGATTGGAAATTTGGTGCGTAAAACGCACTACGATACTTACAAGCAGCAATGAAAATTTACCTCTTACACTGTTTTCTGGTTTCCGGCAAAAGGATCAAGATAAAAAAAGTAACCCATAAAACAGGCGCCATTAATAATGCAGTTGGTGGGAAACCACCTCTTGAAGTCCATACCATGGCAGTCAGAATGTGAAACGCTAGTTCGTACAAACTCCAAAAAAAGCTTAACCACCATACCCATTCATACTGTTTCCATATTCCCCAACCAATTAATAATGAAACGAAACAATCTAACCAATACCAGGACAGCGAAAAAATATTTTCAAGTTTCTCGGGATTATTTGGTGCGAAACATCTTACAAAGGCGAAGCCGAATAACAAAATGACATACGTAAAAGCGACAGTAGCGGCAATTTTTGAAAAATTAATAGTAATATACATTGCTACTTGTCCTTCTTTTTTAACCTTCAAGATGTTGTCAGTTTTATAACTTCCTTGCTGAGCTAGTGCGCAAGATATCATTACATAATTTTAGGTGTTTGTTGGTAATCCCATACTCACCCCCAACCGCTCAAACAACACCTTATCCTGATTCGCCAACGGGTTATCCGTCGTCAGCAACTTCTCGCCATAAAAAATCGAATTCGCCCCCGCCAAAAAGCATAACGCCTGCATTTCATCGCTCATGTTGTTGCGACCGGCAGACAGGCGGACACGGGACTTCGGCATCATGATCCGCGCGACCGCCAAAGTGCGGATAAATACGAAGGGATCGATCTCTTCCGCACCCATCAACGGTGTTCCTTCGACTTGCACCAGCATGTTAATCGGCACACTTTCCGGATGTTTCGGCATATTCGCCAATTCAATTAACAACTTGGCGCGATCAGCATCGCTTTCGCCCATGCCGACGATACCGCCGCAGCAAACGTTAATCCCGGCATCACGCACGCGCTCCAAGGTATCCAGACGGTCTTGATACGTCCGAGTAGTAATCACTTCGGCATAATATTCTTCGGAGGTGTCGAGATTGTGGTTGTAATAATCCAGCCCCCCGTCTTTTAACATGGCGGTTTGCTCGTCGGTCAACATACCCAAAGTGACACAGGTTTCCATGCCCAACGCTTTTACGCCTTGCACCATCTCGACCACTTTTTCGACATCCTTGTCTTTCGGTTGCCGCCAAGCCGCTCCCATGCAGAAACGCGATGCCCCTTGGGCTTTGGCTTGTTGGGCGGCTGCGATGACATCGTCCACACACATCAGTTTTTCCGACTTCAAGCCGGTATCGTAACGGGCGCTTTGCGGGCAATAGCCGCAATCTTCCGAACACGAACCGGTTTTAATGCTCAACAAACTGCTGACCTGGACTTCATTCGGATCGAAATTCTGCCGATGGACGGTTTGCGCCTGATAAATCAAATCGCTAAACGGCATGGCGAATAAGGCTAATACTTCGTCCAAGTGCCAGTTATGACGAATACGTTCCGGGTTTGCAGACATTCGGTTAATCTCCCACTACAATGCTAGCTTAAGGTTAAAAAGCGGCGACCTTACTTGTCAACCAAGCTTTATGATAAAAGTTTACAACTGGCTTAATATTATACAGAACACCTTACTTCCGCCTACCTGTATTTTGTGCGGAAACCGCGGTTTCAATGCCAAAGACATTTGTCAGCCCTGTTTTGAACGATTACCAAGGAATATTCATTGCTGCTATCGATGCGCCGAACCCTTCCCTGCACTGTCAGCAGCGCCGACCTTGTGCGGACGCTGCCTTAGCGAAACGCCTGCTTTCGATGAAACTTATGCACCTTTTCTTCATCAAGATGAAATCCGCCATTTAGTTACCGGTTTAAAATTCGGCGCACAATTTAAAAGTGCGCGACTGCTGGGCGGTTTATTAGCCGACTATGTGGACAAAACGGCGGAAAAACCGGACTGCATTATCCCAGTGCCGTTGCATAAAGCCCGTTATCACGAACGCGGCTTTAACCAAGCGTTAGAAATTGCCCGGACAGTCTCGCGTACGTTGCATATACCGCTCGATTACTCAAGCTGCACCCGATCAAAAGACACGGCTCATCAAACAGGATTATCCGCCAAGAAACGCAGACAAAATTTACGGCAGGCGTTTTCGATTGAAACTTCGATAAAAGCTCGACATATTGCTATTTTGGACGACGTGATGACAACGGGATCGACCGTTAATACCTTGGCTAGCGCTTTAAAAAAAGCGGGAGTTAGCCGTGTGGATGTTTGGGTGTGCGCGAGGGCTTAATACCTCATTTATAGGACACCTTACCCAATAAACCACGCTGATTGAATATGCGCTAAGTATTTTAAGAAATAGAGGCTACCGGATAATCTTTGCATCTAAGGTTAAAAGTTTTTCAACTAAACGAAAGAAACCAAAACTTCACGTCGTCAAGTTAATTTAAACGCTACGCTTTTTCGATCCGGTTGCGACCTTTCTTTTTAGCCTTATACAGCGCCGTATCTGCGGCTTTAATTAATTCATCCTGATTCTTGTATTGCCCGCTGAAATGCGCCAAACCGACGCTTAAAGTCACTCGATGATCTTTAGAATCGTTAATCAGAATATCTTTATTGTAAACCGCTTGCCTTATCTTTTCGGCAATCCTAAGACTGCCGATTAAATCCGTTCTGGGTAGAATAACGGCAAACTCATCCCCGCCGAAACGACACGCAAGATCGGCCGGACGCGTTATGGTTTCGGTAATCGCCTCGGCAATATGCTTAAGACAGCTATCGCCTTCTTGGTGACCGTAGGTGTCGTTATACGCTTTGAATAGATCAAGATCGCACATGAGCAAGGCTAGCGTTGTTTTTTCGCGCTTCGCTAAATTGAATTCACGGAACAACATCTTTTCAAAATTTCTACGATTGCCGAGACCGGTAATTTGATCGATCATGGCTAGTCTGATCAAATAATTATTCGCTTTTACTAAGGCTTCTTGCGCCAGCAACTTTTTGCGCATGATGGAAATTCGCTCCATCGCCGTTATTTGCAACTGCAAATACGAAGGATTTAACGGTTTCTGTAAGTAAGCATCCGCCCCGGCCAGCATACCGTTGCGGTAAAAATCGGCTTCCGTTCGATTTGTGAGATAAACGATAGGAATCCAATCGTCGTTTTTAATCGTTCTAAGGACTTTTGTGGCCACCGGCGCGTTAATATCCGACATTTCTTCGTCCATAAAAATCAAATCGACATTGTTGTCTTTCGCATAGGCGAGTCCATGCTTACCGTTATCAGCATGAAGTGTTTCGTGCCCTAAAACGGAAACACATTGCTCGACAACCATTCGGCTTATTTGATCCGTGTCTACTACAAGTACTTTCATAATTTGTATACTAGGTGTAAGTGCTTAATATTTATATTAAATATTGCAGTCGAAATTATTTTCGCCGTAAATTGAATCGTCATACTTCAGCTTTTTCATCTTAAATATTTCCATATAATCGAGTTCATCTAATTAATATGAGTTAAAAAAACCGATAGGTTGATAAGATTATTGAAAATAGTCCTTTCTAACAATTAGTATATTTACCTATAGAGCATCTGTTAGCCGGATTTTTATTTTTGTCGACAAATTCTTTTGTAAGGGCTTATTTGTTTCTTTTTTCTCGATACCCTTAAAATAATCCGATTTTTTAAAAGCCATTTTCGGCTTCTCTATTCGCCGATTTTGCTGGTCATAAAAAACTTTAGAAACCTTACTCCGATATCAGCTATGACAAAGTTTAATTTCGAGCCGTATCTGCCCGCTTTACCCGAGGAACTATCCGACGGTGTTAAATCCGGCCTGAATCATTGGATAAATCAGGTGAAAACGCAGCAATTTAACGTTAACTTTAACGAATCATTACGCCAATCTTTCCCGAAAGTTTGGTGCTGTAGCGAATTTGTTGCCGAAAGCTGTACCCGTAAACCGGAATTATTGATCGATTTAATCGATTCGGGCGATTTGGAAAGCCGATATGACAAGCAAGCTTATCAAAACAAACTGGCATCGCTGGCGATTGCCGACGAAACGGAATTGATGACTCAACTGCGTCAATTGCGCCGCCGGGAAATGGTAAGAATCGCTTGGCGAGATTTAGCCGGTTGGGCAGAATTAAGTGAAACCTTGATGGACTTATCGCTGCTGGCCGACGGCTGCATTCAGTTCGCGCTCGAGTTTCTATACCGGCAAGCCTGCGAGCTGCGCGGCACGCCCTTACTTTCCGACGGCAGCCCGCAACAAATTGTGGTGTTGGGCATGGGTAAGTTGGGCGCTTATGAACTGAATTATTCGTCTGACATTGACCTGATATTCGCCTTTCCCGAAGAAGGGACTTTACCGGATCGAAAAGAAACCAGTTACAGCGAATTCTTTACCCGGCTCTGCCAAAAGCTGGTCAAGGTTTTGGACGACATCACCGTAGACGGTTTTGTGTTCCGCACCGACATTCGCCTTCGCCCGTTCGGCGACAGCGGCGCGGTGATTATGTCTTTCGACGGCATGGAAAGCTACTATCTAACCCAGGCGCGCGAATGGGAACGTTACGCCATGATTAAAGCGCGGCAAGTCGCGGGCGACTTCAAAACCGGCGAGCAACTAATGGCGATGCTTAAACCGTTCGTCTACCGCCGCTATCTCGATTACGGCGCATTCGAGGAATTGCGGTCCTTGAAAGCGCAAATCACCCAGGAATTAAAGCGCAAAGACCGCATGGAAAACGTCAAACTGGGACCTGGCGGCATTCGCGAGATTGAATTCATCGGTCAAGCCTTCCAGTTAATTCGCGGAGGAACCGAAAAAGCCTTGCAAACACGCGGGATTCTTGACGTTCTCGGTATTTTAGGAAACTTAAACCTGCTGCCGCCGGCCGATGCCGAACAACTCAGTGAGTCTTATCGGTTTTTGCGCCGAGTAGAAAACCATATCCAGCAATACCAGGATAGACAATGCCACGACCTGCCGACATCGGATAACGCCAGACGGATTCTGGCTTATTCAATGAGCTGTAGCGGCTGGGATGGTTTTAAAGCCGAACTGGATAAAGTCAGAACAAGTGTACATGCGGCGTTCGACCAGGTTTTTGCGGTATCGAAACAAGCCGAAATGGATAAGCTGAGCCAAAAAATTTGGGCGTTAACTGGTGACGATAACGAGCTATGCGAAAGTTTGGCTGAATACGGTTTTCAAAACACCGGCGAAACCTTGATCGCTCTGAAAAACTTTAAAACATCCGCCGCATTAAGACGCATGACGACCAAAGGCGCCGGTGTTATCGATCGCTTAATGCCGCAATTGCTCGAATCCGTGCAAGTAGCCGACAACCCGGACGAAACACTGTTGAGGTTAGTCAAATTATTTGAAGCGGTTGCAGGCAGGAATGTTTATCTCTCGCTCTTAGCGGAAAATCCGGATGCCCTCAACCAGTTGATCCGGCTGGCATCCGCCAGTTCATGGATTTGCGATTATCTGGCCTTATACCCCATCTTGTTCGATGAATTGCTGGATACGCGCCGGTTATACGAACCGCTGAAACGAAACGACCTCAATAAACAATTAAACGACCTGATTAAAAACATTGAGATTGAGGACTTAGAGCAATTGATGATTGTGCTGCGGCAGTTTAAACACCTGAATGTGTTGCGCGTCGCTGCAGCCGACATCATGGGAGCAATCCCGCTCATGGTCGTCAGCGATTATTTAACCTACATTGCCGAAAGTATCGTTGACAAGGTTGTAGAACGCACGTGGCTGATGTTGACCGAAAAACACGGCCTGCCGCCCGGCACAAGTTACGAATCCATCAATTTCGGCATCATCGGCTTCGGTAAATTGGGCGGAATCGAACTGGGATACGGTTCCGATCTCGATCTCGTTTTCCTGTACGACTGCCCGGACGGCAATGCCATGACGAACGGCGAAAAGCCTTTGTCCTGCGCGCAATTTTACGGACGCTTAGGCTTGAAGATAAGGCATATTCTCGATACTAAGCTGCTATCGGGCGTATTGTATGAAGTGGATATGCGCTTGCGGCCGAGCGGAGATTCCGGATTATTGGTGACGCATATCGGCATCTACGAAGATTATCTTAAAAATCAAGCGTGGACCTGGGAGCATCAAGCCCTGGTTCGAGGTCGTTTTATAACAGGCGATCAAGGGATCAAGGGTTTATATGAAGGGATTCGCCATCGAATTTTGAGCCTATCCAGAGACACTGAAAAACTCAAAACCGAAGTTCGCGAGATGCGGGAAAAAATGCGAACCGCTCTCGACACCAAGGAAGTCAACAAATTTGATTTAAAACAGAGCAAAGGCGGTATTGCCGACATTGAGTTTATAGTACAATTCGGGGTTCTGGCTTGCTCTGCTCAATATGAAACGTTAACAACATATACCGATAACGTTAGACTGCTTGAAGGTTTGGCCGACCAGGGCTTTATTTCTCAGATTGAAGCACAAACGCTGAAAACCGCTTATTGTACCTATCGCGATACCGGTCACAAACAAGTGTTGCAGGGCGATAAGGCACTCATCGATGAGAGTGGGGTCGAGGAAATGAAAAAGCAGGTCGAAGCTATTTGGCAAAGAGTGATGCAAACGACGGATAATTGAAATAATCTTTAATATTAGGTGTTGGTGAAAAAATGATGACGATGGACAATAGAGACGGCTTTATTTGGCTGGATGGACAGTGGGTTGACTGGCGGGAAGCCAAAGTCCATGTCTTGACCCATACCCTGCATTACGGTTGCGGCGTATTTGAAGGGCTTCGCGCCTATCATACCGATAAAGGCCCTGCCATTTTCAAAATGCGGGAACATACCGACCGGCTTTTCCGTTCAGCCCATATCATGAATATGCCGATGCCGTTCAGCAAGGACGAAATCGACCAAGCGCAACGTGATGCGATTAGCAAAAATAAACTGGACAGCGCTTATATCCGCACCATGTGCTTTTACGGTTCCGAAGGCATGGGATTGCGCGCCGACAATCTGAAAGTCCATGTCATGGTAGCCGCCTGGACATGGGGAGCCTATTTAGGGGCTGAAAACATGGAAAAAGGCATCCGCATCCGCACCTCATCGTATACCCGCAACCACGTCAACAGTACAATGTGTAAAGCTAAAGCAAATGGCAATTACATCAATTCCATATTAGCATTGCAAGAAGCCTTATCGACCGGTTACGATGAAGCTTTGCTGTTGGATCATGAAGGTTTTTGCGCGGAAGGCAGTGGTGAAAACCTGTTCATCGTCCGTAACGGCAAGCTGTACACACCCGAAACCACGTCGGCTTTGGAAGGCATCACACGCGATACTTTAATGACGATTGCTGCCGAACAAGGTTTATCGGTCGAGATTAAACGGCTTACCCGCGATGAAGTTTATGTAGCCGATGAAGCGTTCTTTACCGGTTCTGCCGCCGAAGTCACCCCTATCCGCGAATACGACGGACGCAAAATCGGCAACGGCGGTCGCGGCCCGATTACCGAAAAATTACAAGCCTTATATTTCGATTACGTACAAGGTCGCCGTGCAGATCATGCCGAATGGTTAACCCACGTAAACCCGTAATTTGAGCAATCCGGCAAAAATCCTGGTTGTCGGGCCGTCTTGGGTCGGGGACATGGTTATGGCGCAAAGCCTGTTCATGTCCTTGAAAGTTTCTTTTCCCGATTGCCAAATCGATGTGCTGGCGCCCCCGTGGTCGTTGCCTTTGTTGGAACGGATGCCGGAAGTGTTGAAAGGCATTCCCATGTCCTTGAAGCATGGCGAATTCGGGCTTTTAGCTCGCTTTAGGTTAGGAAAGCCGCTTCGGTCAGAACGATACGATCAAGCCATTGTATTACCGAATTCCTGGAAATCCGCCCTCATTCCTTTCTTTGCGGGTATCCCCAAGCGAACCGGCTTTATCGGCGAATGCCGCTGGGGTTTATTGAATGATGCGAGAACGTTGGATAAACAAGCCTTGACTATGACGGTGCAGCGCTTTGTCGCGCTTGGCTTACCCGTTTCCAGTCCGCAACCGCCTGCTTTCACGCAACCCTCGCTCATAACAAGCACCGACGGACAAAGGGCTGTTATCGAAAAATTCAACATTTCGGCGGACGGAAAAATTTTGGCCTTATGCCCCGGCGCAGAATTCGGCCCGTCCAAACGCTGGCCTGCCGAACATTTTGCCGAAGTCGCTAAAGCTAAAATCGAACAAGGCTGGCAAGTGTGGCTTTTAGGTTCCGAGAAAGATAAAGAATCGGCGGAAACAATCGTGCAGCTTACCAATAACCAATGCCGAAACTTTGTCGGTCAGACAACTTTAATCGAAGCAATCGATTTGATGTCGCTATCCAATACAGTAGTCGCCAACGATTCAGGGCTAATGCACCTAGCTGCCGCCCTAAATAAAAAAGTCATCGCCCTGTACGGTTCGACTCCACCTGAATTTGCACCGCCTTTATGCGCCTCTGCAACATCGGTATCGCTGAATTTGCCTTGTTCGCCTTGCCGAAAACGCATCTGCCCGCTGTATCCAGTCGCTCATCCCGAGCATACAAAATGTCTAACCGGAATAAAGCCGGAACGGATTATGGAACTTATCGGCGATTAACGAATCAATGCGCATAGCCATCGTAAAGCTGTCAGCCTTAGGCGATATTGTTCATGCGATGGTTGCCCTGCAATTTATCAAGAAACAACGTCCCGATATTGAAATCGACTGGGTTGTTGAAGAGCGATTTGCCGGTGTTTTGCAATATAATCCCGATATTTCGCAGATTCTAACTGTCGATCTTAAAGGATTGAAAAAAAATAAACTCGGCATTTTCCATGAAATACGGAAAGTCCGTCGATATGCCGAAAATGGATACGATCTTGTAATCGATGCGCAAGGATTAATAAAGTCCGCTATTACAGCCCGATTTTTAGGCAAAAATGTTGCCGGATTTAATAAAAATTCTATCCGTGAATCGGTCGCCTCCTGGTTTTACGATGTAACAGTCGAATGTGCTTATGATGAAAATACGATAGACCGTAATGCGATAGTACTGTCCAAACCGTTGGATATTAAAATTAAAGGCTTGGATATCTATGAAAAAAAGCCCTTTTTATACTGGCAAAATGCAAATCCAAAGCTTGATAGTTATTTTCCGGAAAACCGCAAAACGGTAGTAATGGTCATCGGATCGACCTGGGAAAGCAGGAACTATCCAGCTGAAAAGTTCGTGAACATCGCACTAGCATTGCAAGAAAATTGCCTTATTTCGTGGGGCAATGAGCAAGAAAAGACCAAAGCGGAATGGATGGCAAAGCAATGTGCTAATATTAAGATATTGCCGAAAATGGATATGAATGATTTAAAATCAGTAATCGGACGCGCCGATTTGGTGATCGGTAACGACACCGGCCCAACCCACATGGCTTGGGCGTTAAATAGGCCGTCGATTACAATTTTCGGGCCAACTCCCGTCAGCAGGGTATATCAAACGGATATTAACAAGGTGATAAAATCGCATTCCACGGTTAACCCCTACAAGCTCGATAAGGAAGATTATTCAATAAGGGATATTGACGAACATACCGTTATCTATCAAGCCGAATCTGTGTTATCAAAACGTTAAATTTATTAAATAACAGCAACCTAAATGACTCAACAAGCTGAACCTTATCAGGCCTTACTCGGCATCCTAAAACAGCGGGATAAAGTGTCTGCCTCGGAACTTAAAAAAGTCGAGCGGGTAAAAAAAACGTCGGTATCGGAAAGCCTGCCTCAACTTCTGGTTAAACTCGGCTTATGTTCGGAACTCGATGTCGCCGATGCATTCGTAGAATCGGGTTTGTATGAGAAAGTAAAACCGGAACTATACCCACTGGAAACGCAACTTCCGGAAAACATATCCTTACGTTTTCTAAAGCAATACCATCTGATCGGTTTAGGTCAAGACGAACAATCGATCACGGTTGCCATGATGGATCCGGAAGACGAATTCGTTATCGATTCCTTAAAACTAATCACAGGGAAAAATATCGTCGCGAAAGTGGGTTTACTGTCGGAAATCGATGCCGCTCTCGAAGTCCAATACGGCGAAGGCCGTACGGCAATGGAAAAAACCATCGAAGACCTCGGCGGAGACGACATCGGCGAAGAAGATCTGGAACATTTAAAAGATCTGGCGAGCGAAGCCCCCGTTATCAAGATGGTAAACCTCATCATGCAAAGGGCGATTGAAACCCGCGCCTCGGACATCCATATTGAACCTTTCGAACAATCTTTAAAAGTCAGGTTACGCGTTGACGGCGTTTTGAAGGAAATCGATGCGCCATCGGTTAAATCGACCGCCGCTGTGATTTCGCGTATCAAGATCATGGCGAAATTAAACATCGCTGAACGCCGATTACCGCAAGACGGTCGAATTAAAGTCCAAATGCTGGGCAAAGAGCTGGATTTACGGGTTTCGACCATTCCGACCATGTACGGCGAAAGCGTTGTTATCCGTTTACTCGACAAAGAAAACACGGTTTTCGACTTCCAAGCTCTGGGATTCGAGGGACGACATCTCGATCAATTCCTGGACGTCCTAGCCATGCCGCACGGCATCATTTTAATTACGGGTCCTACCGGAAGCGGTAAATCGACCTCGATGTATGCTGCACTGAAGGTATTAAACACGTCTGAACGTAAGATCATCACCGTCGAAGATCCGGTGGAATATCAAATGGAAGGCGTTAACCAAATCCAAGCTAAGCCCCAGATCGGGCTGACCTTTGCGGCGGCTTTACGATCCATCGTCCGGCAAGACCCTGATGTCATCATGATCGGCGAGATGCGCGACCTTGAAACAGCACGAATCGCAGTACAATCGGCCCTGACCGGTCACTTGGTATTATCAACTCTGCATACCAACGATGCCGCAGGCGGTGTCACCCGGCTGCTGGATATGGGACTGGAAGAATACCTGCTAACCTCCACCGTAAACGGTATTTTGGCGCAACGGCTGGTACGTAAACTTTGCCCTGATTGTAAAGCGCCCTATCCTGCGCCGCCCGAGGTTATCGACGAACTTCGTTTACGCCGTTTTGCTCCGGAAGGCGACATTATCCTCTACAAACCCGTCGGCTGTGCAGCTTGCCGCGACATGGGCTATCGGGGGCGAATGGCGATTATCGAATTCCTGCAAATGACCGATCCCCTTAGAAAACTAATCATGGCGCACGAAGAAGCCGGTGCTATTCAAAAACTAGCGATTGAAGAAGGCATGACGACCATGTTTGAAAACGGGTTGATCCGCGCCATCAAAGGCACGACCACTATCGAAGAAGTCATGCGCGTGACGTCAGAGGCTTGAGCGGAAAAAATCATGCCTTTATTCAAATATAAAGCGATCAACAGCTTCGGGGGAAACCGAAGAAGCTATCCGGGACGCCAGCGATGAAAAATCCCTCATTTCCAGCCTGCAATCGGAAGGTTATATCCCGGTCAGTGTAACGGTAGCGACTGGGAGATCATTTTTAGGATTAAGCTTAGGCGGAAAACAAAACAAATTGTCGCAAAAAGACATCGGCATGTTTACCGGCGAACTGGCAACCTTACTGGAATCAGGCTTGCCTTTGGATAAGTCGTTATCGGTTTTAATCGATCTAACCGACGATAACGAACGCTTAAGCAAACTTATCAGCAAAGTACTGGAAAAAGTCAAAGGCGGCTCGTCCCTGGCCGATGCACTTGAAAAACAGACCGGTATTTTCTCCAAATTTTATTTGAACATGCTCCGTGCCGGCGAAGCGGGCGGCAATTTAGGCGAAGTACTTGCGCGCTTGGCCGAATACCTTGAACGTTCGCAAGAATTGAAAGACACGGTCAGTACTGCATTGATTTACCCTGCTATCTTGCTGGTCATGTCGTTAGCTTCGTTGTTCGTTATGCTGACGTTTGTGGTTCCACAATTCACCGAAATGTTTGCCAGCGCGGGTAAGGAATTGCCGGTTTCGACGCAAATCGTCGTGGGACTGGCGGACTGGTTACAAAACTACTGGTGGATATTGGTTGGGGCGGTTTTATTAGCGACAAGTTATATGAAATATCAACTAGCCGATCCGGTCAGAAAAAAAGTATGGGATCGCCTGTTTTTAAAGCTTCCCCTCGCCGGAACCATCATTCTCAATAAAGAAACCGCAAATATTAGCCGTACCTTGGGAACTTTATTGGGCAATGGCGTTTCCATACTGTCTGCCATGGTGATCGTACGGGAAACGGTCGACAATCTGGTGCTGGCAGATGCTATACAAGAAACGGAAGAACAACTTAAGCAAGGCAAACATATGTACGATGCGTTGCATAACAAAGGCATTTTCCCCAAAATGGCCATGCAAATGATCAAGATGGGCGAAGAAACCGGACGGCTGGAAGAAATGTTGATGCGCGTTGCTATGATGTACGATAAACAACTACGAACCTCCATTACCCGCTTGCTGGCGCTGCTCGAACCCGCATTAATTATCACGTTAGGATTGATGATCGCGGGTATCATCGTTTCTATACTACTGGCAATATTGAGCGTAAACGATTTGGCTTTTTAACGGAAAATAACAATGAAACAACAAAACACACTTAAACAACAAGGCTTTACCTTACTGGAGTTATTGGTCGTACTCGGCATTATTGCCATGTTGGCGGGGCTGGTAGGGCCGCAAGTCATGAAACACATGGGCGAATCCAAAGTTAGAGCCGCCAAAGTCCAAATTGAAGATCTATCTCAAACAATGGATATGTATAAACTGGATGTCGGCAGCTACCCGACCTCCGAACAAGGCTTAAATGCCTTGATTGAAAACCCAGGCGACATCCAACGCTGGAACGGGCCGTACTTACGAAAAGCCAAAGTACCGCTCGACCCCTGGAATAACGAATATAGATATACCTCGCCCGGCGAGCACGGCAAGTTCGATATTTCGTCGCTCGGCGCGGACGGTAAAGAAGGCGGCGAAGGCGAGGACCAAGATCTTAATAGCTGGGAATAAATAACCCAAGAGGCGAAATCGGGAATGCTGTAATTTGTTAGCAACTCTATTTTAGAAAGCATTGCAAACCCGGTTTTTTCTTTGATAACGCCAATGTCGTCTTACCGTTCGCATAATCAACATCGTATAAGAATCGCTGAGGAATATCGCCGGTCGAATTTTCGGTTTAACTGTGTCAAAACAACTTCTAACCAACAAGGCTTTACCTTATTGGAGCTGTTGTTAGTGTTATTTCTCGTTATTTTGGGATTTTCGGTCATCGGACTGAATATCAACTCCGGGAACGACGCCACCGGCCATCAATCGGCCGCCAGGGACTTGGTTTCGGCCTTACGTTTTGCAAAAGGTCAAGCGCTAATAGCGCATGAAGAAACGACTGTGTTGCTCAACTTGAATGAGAACAGCTACACCGTTAGTGGACGCGATAAAGTTTTCACCCTTCCCGAAAACATCGAGCTCACCGTGGTAACGGCTCAGGAAGAACTAAACGGTGAGGGTGAAGCCGGAATACGCTTCTTTCCAGACGGCTCATCCACCGGCGGACGAATCAAACTGGAGCGAAACGGCGTTCTTTGGCAAATCGACATCAATTGGCTAACCGGACAAATCGAACTTGAAAACAAGTAAGCCGTCCCGGCAAAACGGATTTTCGCTTTTAGAAATTCTGATCGCCTTTTCGATTCTATCGTTGTCTTTAGGCATCATGCTCAACATTTTTTCCGGCGGCGTCAAAACCGCCATAACCGCTGAAGACTATACCGTTGCCGTACAAATTGCCGAATCGCTCGTTGCTAAAGCCGGTACCGAAATCACCCTCAAAGATCATCAAAGCACAGGCATCGAAAACGACAAATACCATTGGTCTTTAAACATCCGCCCCTACACGATAACAGGTGAAGCTATCGATCCTAAAAATGTAACTGCCGAGCTCTATAAAGTCAACGCTATCGTGGAATGGGGCGACGGCGACGATAGCGATAACCGTCAACTACAAATTGCAACGTTAAAACTGGCGCCTAAAAACAATGTCTCTTCGCAAAATTAACGCCGGATTTACTTTAATCGAGGTGCTGATTGCCATGACGCTACTCGGCATCATGGTGGTTTTGCTATTTAGCAGCATGAAAACCTGTGCGGAAAGCTGGCAAAAAGGAGAAGATAAAATTGCGGAAGTTAACGATGCTGCGGTTGTTTATCAATTTTTTCAGCATCATCTCACCACCGCCCTGCCGTTATGGGACGACTTTAGCGAAAAGGACAGCCGCGTATTCGCTTTTCAAGGAAAACACGACGAAATCCAATTTGTTTCTTCGTTTCCCGCCAGCGCCAAAAAAACCGGTTTACAGCTATTTTCACTAAAATTAATGAAGGACGACGAAGGCCAATCCATTCAAGTGTCCATAACACCCTTTTTCCCGTCGGCTGAAGGCGAAGAATGGCGCAAGGAAGAGGTTACGTTATTAAATCATGTCAGCAGTTTCTCGCTCAGCTATTTCGGTTCGGACGATATTCAAGGCGAAGGCTATTGGCAGGATGTTTGGCAACAAGAATCGCAACCGCGCTTGGTCAAAATCAAGATAGAACGCGACGACGGCAGTTATTGGCCCGACATGCTTTTCGATATGAAGTTTACCGGTCAATCTTCAGACTCGAGTAATACAGGTCAGTCCGATGAAGAGCAAGCGCAAGCGGAAGCGGCCGGTTTAGAAAACAATTCCTTTCCGGGTGATCAGTAGTGAAGCGCAACGCCAACCCTATCCCCTTTGTTAGGAAATCATCCCATTCTGTTGTAAAATCAACAAAAAAAGGATTCGCTTTAATCCTTGTGCTTTGGGTATTGAGTCTTTTAACCATCATGGCAGGCAGTTTTGCCTTAACGATGCGAAGAGAATCGACTATCACGGCTGGGATTAAAGATAATGCCGCCGCCGCAGCAGCAGCGGAAGCCGGCATCGCTTATGCCGAAATGATGTTACTAAGTACGGACCAGAACAAACGCTGGCGGGCCGATGGAAATATTTATCAGGTGGATTTCGGCGATACGCAAGTCCGCTTAAGACTCATTTCCGAAGCCGGGAAAATTAACATCAACAAAGCAAATTTAGCTTTATTGCAAAGTCTGATGGCGCAATCGCCTGTCGATGAAGATCGTCAGCCCAAAATCATCGGTGCAATTATGGATTGGCGAGACCCGGACGACTTGCTTAATATCGACGGCGCTGAAAAAAGAGAATACCGGAAAGCCGGATTAAAATATCAACCTCGAAACAAACCTTTTCAGACAATGGAAGAGTTGCAGATGGTATTAGGAATGGATGATCGTTTGTATAACTGGCTAGAGCCGGTAATCACGGTTTATTCAAGCCAAGCACAGGTTAACCTGAAACAAGCAACAACTAAAGTATTGAATTTACTACCCGGACTAGATGCCGGCTTGATAGAAACCTATGTTGCATCTAGACTTGAAAGCGCGAAGACCGAGCAACCTGCACCGGAGTTTCCATCGACATTATTGAAATCCGGAGGCTCGGTTGCAGGCGGTAATGAAACCGTAACCATTATTTCAGAAGCCCGGATGCAGGACGAAACCAGCGCGGTCATCTCCGCAATCGTTGCTAAGTCTGGAGGCAATCAAGTTTTTGCAGCCGATGCATCTCAAACAAGTGCTTTTAAAATTTTAAAGTGGCGACGCAATCCGGCACACCAAGAACCCTTATTTAGCGACGAAATGAGTGAATTACTCGTAAAAGAATATGCCGAACCTGAACTCATCGATTGAGCTGGATTACAAAAAATTCTTCCGCTGGTGGAAACGCGAACTCATTTTTCTCGTTCCCGATAGAATTAAACAACTTGTTATAAATCAGCACGGTACGCTAATCGTCCGTCCAATAGAAAATCAATTCGACCTTAGTTACTGGACTGAAGGCAGAGAAGAAGCGCTTGGAAAATTCGACCGCGATGAATCGGGCATAGCCAAATACAAAGACATGCTAGCCTCGGACGAACGGTTTTCCAAAGCCGATCTGATATTTCGATTAACTCGCCAATTTGCCATTCAAAAAGAACTTTCCTTGCCAAGCGCCGCTAAGGAAAACCTTTACCAAGTGGTGACATACGAACTTTCGCGTTTCTCCCCTTTCAGTCCCGAACAGGCTTATTATTCTGTAAAAACTTTGAATGTCGCCAACGAGCCGGGGCAAATCCGAGTCATGTTGATTCTGACGCCAAAACCGACATTGGATAGTTTTTATCAAGACATCAAAGCATTTGGAATGGCGCCGAAATTCGTCGATTACGAAGAGTCGCCTAACGAGCTTGAGCTGGACGATGATGAATACAACCTATTACCGGAAGAATTGCGTGAAAAAACCGATAAAACCGCTCAGTTAATTCACGCAGCGCTCATCGGTTTAGTGGCGATACTTTTCATCACGGCGTTAGCTTTGCCGGTTTGGTTTGAATATCGCTCGGTCAATGCGCTTCAAAACAAGATCGATAGCATTGAAAAAGAAGCTAAAAACATAAAATCATTACAAGCGGAAGTCGATGCCCTGGTCAATGAAACCAAATTATTAATCGATAAAAAAACCGAAAAGCCCCCCGTTGTCGCCGTTTTGGACACATTGAGCAAATTGATTAAAGACGATACTTGGCTGGCTTATGCGCAATACGCCAGCGGTCAATTACAAATACAAGGCGAATCGCCCGCCGCTTCAACGCTGATTTCGGTATTGGAAGCCTCCGATATTTTTGCAAATGCCAAGTTCGTATCGCCGGTAACCCGCGATAATGTCAGTAAGCAGGAACGCTTCCAAATTACTGTTGATATTACGAAAGCTGGAGGAGATAAAAATGGAACTGACTGAAAATCCTAAAGCACAACGCTGGCTGGCTGTCGGGCTGTTGGTTTTAGTTGTCCTGCTTTTTATCTTGGCGATAGTCGTTCCGATTGTCGGCAAAGGTCTCGAGCTGAATGAAACCAAAGAAAATTTGGCGTTTACCTTAAAAAAATACGAGCGGATTTTGGCGGGAAAGGATGCGGTCGTCGCCAATATAGATGCGATTAAACAGCAGCATCAAGATCAAGGTTATTTCAATAATCAGGGGACAAGCGCTCTGGCTTCAGCGCAAATGCAGGAGTTCATCAAACAAGCCATTGTGCAAGCAGGCGGCCAACTTAGCAGTACGCAAGTGCTCCCACCCAACAATAAAGATAATTTCAACCGGATCACAGTCAGTGTCAGAATGACCGGCAATATTGAAGTCTTGCGTTCCGTTCTTTATAAACTGGAAACAGCAACGCCATTGATCGTGATCGACCAACTGGACATCAGACCGATGCGCAGTGTACGTAACCGGATTACCCGCCAAATCGAACCCAGTAACGGTCTGAACATCAATTTTCAGGCGATCGGCTTTATGAGAGCGCAGACCCAATGAACTTAAAGCTTATCAAATTCCTTGCCGCTGTCTGTGCAGGCTTATGTTTCATCATCGTTTGCGAATGGATATACGCTATTTATGCGCAGAAACAGTTGCTATCCTCGATTCAAGCGCCCGATAAAAAGTCAAACTCAGCCGTCGAGTTACCGACTATTGAACTCACCAAGCTACCTGAAACCAGCTATGTGGAATTGGTTACCCGTCCGCTTTTCATTGCGGGCAGAAGACCGGTGGCCGAATCTAACACGAATGAAACAAAGCCTGTTGTAGCTGCTAATCAACCTTTTAATTGGGTATTGAACGGTGTTTATACGAATAAAAAAGGACTTTACGCCTTGTTAAGCCGGACTTCGGCCAAAGTAGCAAAGGATAATTTCCGCAAGCTCACCAAAGACGTCGAGATCGACGGCTGGAAACTAACGGAAATTGAAAAAGACAAAGTCGTTCTCAGTCAAGGCGATCAAAAGAAAGAATTGCCGTTGAGAAAGCCTAAACCGAAAACAGCAGCAAATACCGGCGACAATTCTGCGCTTGCTCCTCAGCAGATTCCGGGACAACCGCCGCAACCGTTAATACCCGGACAGCAACCGCCGGTGCCGAATCCCGAACAAATACCCGTACCGATCCCCGAACCGAGTCCGGAAGAAATCGAACCCGTACTTGAACCCGAACTTATCCCCGATGAATCCAGTGAAACATATTTCGAGAATAACGAGAATGAACAATTTCAGTAACCTAACCAAGGCTGGCTGTTTAATCCTAACATCGCTTGCGCTTGCGAGCTGCGAGTTATTGCCGCCCAAACGAAGCGCGAAAATACCTTTAACGCCGGTTCTGAAGGAAGAAAACAGTAGTCTTGAAAATAGTGTTGCCTTTAAAGAATTGGAAAACAAAACGCCGGGTAATGAAGCTTTAAAATCGAAAGTCGAATTTTATCCGTCCAAAGACAAATTTGCGCCTAGAACGGAAACTCATCGACGGACAAAATCCGGCGGTCCTGGCACTTACAGTTTAAATTTCGACGACGCCGATTTGGGCGAGGTGGCTAAAGTCATCTTGAGCGATATTTTGGGTCAAAACTACGTGTTAAGCCCTAAAGTGACCGGCAAAGTCACCCTCAACACCACCGAGCCGCTAACCAAAGAAGAACTGCTTCCGACTTTGGAAATGGTGCTGGGAATGAATAATGCCGCGCTCGTCAAGGACGGTAAGATTTACCATATCGAGCCGAAAACGGAAGCGTTGTATAGCTCTACAATAGCAGGCGGTAGTACAGGCTTTCAAACGCGGGTAGTGCCGATCCGTTATGTCGCCGCGCAGGAAATCGCGGACATCCTAAAACCGTTGGTCCATGAAAAAACCATCCTCAATGTGGACAGCAGTCGCAACACACTAACTGTTTCCGGAACAGCCGACGAATTGGCTCGCGTGATGGACATGGTCGACACTTTCGATATCGATATGTTGAGAGGCCGTTCCTTTGCCTTATTCCCTTTAAGCCACGTTGAACCCGACAAAATCATTGAAGAGTTGGAAACCGTATTTAACACCTCGTCCGGTAAAGAAGAAAATGAATTTTTCAGCTTTCTGCCCATTGAGCGAATGAATGCCGTATTGGCAATTACCCAACAAGCCAGTTACCTCAAGGACGTCGAAAACTGGATTTACAGATTAGATAGAGCCAATATCGAATCCGGCGGCGGTATTAATGTTTATCGCGTTCAGCACATGGATGCGGAAGAACTAGCGGGAACACTTAATGAAATTTTCACCGGTGCCGGTCCGCGCGATAAATCCGCTAAAGTTGCTGCAGGTAGAAAATCGGCGGAAGTCAGCAACAAAACGCCGGGCGACTCATCGCAACCCAATAATACCGCGTCCTCATCATCCGGCTCTTCGTCGTCGACTAGCCGAAAGAAAAATAAGACGAGTAAATCAAGTTCCGGCAGTAGCGGTGGCGGCAATAAAGACAACGACATCAGTATCGTTGCCGATATCGCTAATAATTCGATAATTATTACGGCGACGCCTCAGGAGTATTCGAAAATATTACCTGTCATTAAGCAACTGGACATCATGCCGCTCCAAGTTTTAATCGATGCGACTATTGCCGAAGTTACCTTAAAAGACGACCTAAAATACGGCTTGAAATGGTATTTTTCCAATAGCAGCGGTGAAGCTGTAGGAAGTAGCGCGGCTGTTGGAGATAAAAACACACCATTGGCATCAGCGTTAGCCAGCCCCATTACCGCAGCAGCAACAGGCGGACTAAGTACTATTTATAATTCAGGCTCTGTAAAAGCCTTATTAACGGCGCAAGCCGATCTTAATAACATTAAAATCGTATCGTCACCTTCCCTTATGGTGCTCAATAACCAAGAAGCCAAAATAAACATCGGCGATCAAGTCCCCATTCAAACGAGTACACTTTCAAACGCGATAGCCAGCACCGGCACTGACAATAACACCGGCTTTGCCCAAGCTAACCAGATCCAATATAAAGATACCGGCGTTATCTTGGAAGTCACCCCCCGAGTCAACTCGAATGGCATGGTTATCATGGATATTTTGCAACAAGTCAGTAACGTTATAGAAACCACTATCGGGGTTACTTCCACACCGACTATTAATAAAAAAGAAATTGAAAGCAGTGTCGCTGTGAGGGACGGTGAAACCATCGCTTTAGGTGGACTTATTACGAACAACAATACGAATAATAAGAGTGGCATCCCTTTATTACACGAAATCCCTTTGATTGGCCCTCTGTTTGGTTCGACTGATAAAAAGGACGATAGAACTGAATTAGTGGTATTGATAACACCTCGTGTCGTTAAAACAAGACAGGATGCTCGCATTGTTACCGATGAGTTTAAGAGAAAACTCTCAGGTATCTATTACGACGCAACCAAACCAAGGAAAAAAGGCGATTGGTGGCGAGCTAGAGACTGGTAAGCAGCAGTTTTCAATGTAAAAACAAAGGGCTGATAAATCAGCCCTTTTTTTTTTGAAATGAAAATCAGGTTCGATTTATTACGAAAACTTAAAACGTAATAATCTCCTCCCCGACGCTCACCATGCAAATATCCGCTGGACGCATCGCGAAGATACCCACAGCAACCACACCGGTGATGTTATTGATGGCTTGCTCCATTTTGATCGGTTCCAAAATAGTCAGATTATGGACATCGATAATTTGGTTGCCGTTATCGGTAACGCAGTTTTCCCGCCAAACCGGTTGACCGCCCAACTTGACCATTTCCCGTGCAACATAACTGCGCGCCATCGGGATAACTTCAATCGGTAACGGAAATTTTCCCAACACATCGACACGTTTGGTGCCGTCAGCAATACAAACGAAGGTTTTGCTGGCGGCTGCAATGATTTTTTCACGGGTCAACGCGGCGCCGCCGCCTTTAATCAATTGTTTATTCGGGTTAATTTCGTCCGCACCGTCGACGTAAACCTCGATCGTACCGACGTTATTCAAGTCCAGAACAGGAATGCCGGCTTGTTTTAATAAAGCGGTGGTCCCTTCGGAACTCGATACCGCGCCGTCGAAATCGGCTTTCATATCGGCTAAATAGTTGATGAAATGCTTAACCGTCGAGCCGGTACCCACCCCGATGACCGGTACGTCTTTGATATATTTCAATGCGGCATGGGCGGCTTTTTGTTTTAATTCGTCTTGTGTCATGTGTCTACCGTTGTGGTTATAAAAAAGATGTTTGCAACGTAACGTTATCGCAAACGCCATCTAAAAAATAAATGTTGATGATACCTTAGATAGGAAGTTTCCTCAGCCGATTTTTCATAACCTAATCTCGTAAGGTCTAAAAACTATCGGCAGGATTATCTATTTAAGGAATCTCTGAACAAGTTGATTCGAAGGACAAATTCAGAGGCTCCTTAATTCTTCGGTCTAGCATTTTAAACAATTCCGCTTTTTCTGACTATTGAACAGTGTTTGCAGAGCGTCTATACCAAAAAATATAGGCCAATATTGCAAACGAGAGCCACACCGTCACCATAGGTCCGATTACGCCATCGTAACTGCTAACCAGATAGATAAAATCAGATTGCGTATTGATATTGAAAAAATGTTTGCTTAATTTTATTTGCCATACCCATCCCGTGTGACAACCGATACATAAACCTAAACCTGCTGGGTTGTGTGTTTTAAAAACCCCTAAAAAAATCCCAACGGCAAACAATGAGAAAAAGGGCGAAATATAATCGGCATTAAACCACTGAACAAGCGCATCGCCCAACAAAATGAATCCGCTATAGAATTCAACGTCGTGCGAGGGAATTTCAATATTACTATTCACAAAATGCAACGCAGCGTAATAAAACGCACTCAGTACAATAGCCGTTGTACTGGAAAATTGTCTGCTCAACCCGGTCAATAAGGCCCCTCTAAAAATAGGTTCTTCAACAAAAGAAATCAAAAGCGCTAACAAAAATTCCACACTTACTTTTTTACTGACCCAACCGACCGTCCAAGGTTTACTCTCATCGACAAGGTGTACATCAAGCAGAAAAATTAGCATTAACACCGGTAATAAGGTTATAAAACCGATACCCAAACCCGTTAAGAATTGTTTAAAAAACTCGGTTTTAGGAGCAAAACCGAGTTCTAATTTGCTTAATTTTAAAAAACGCATCAATGGAAAGATGCTGATGACCAAAAATAATTGCGACGATCGTTTGAAAAACGTACGAAAAGAGACACTATCCCCGAATATCAACGTAATCGTATACGCAAGTAAACTGGCGCAAAAAGTCGCAATTAACAACACGATGAGCGGCGAAATAATAGCAAGCAGCCGGTTCATTAACGAAAATCCCCCCATAGCATTTGTACGGCTGCCAATGCGGCAATCGATGCGGTTTCCGTTCTTAGAATTCGACTGCCTAAACGCACCGGTATAAAACCGGCTGAAACCGCGAGTTTCCGTTCTTGTTCGGAAAAGCCGCCTTCCGGCCCGGTTAGCAAAACGACTGCTTCATCAGCTGGACTCAAGTCGGTTAAATTTTTGTCTGCATAGGGATCGAGAAAGACTTTCAGCCCTTTATGTTGACTGTCAACCCAGTTTTGAAAAGCGATCACTTCGGTCAATTCCGGCATTACCGTCCTGCCGCTTTGCTCGACCGCATGTTGAATAATTTTTTGCCAATGCACCCGCCGTTGCTGTTTTTTTTCTGTGGTAAATTGAATGACGCAACGTTCGGTCAGTAAAGGCGTAATGCTATTAACGCCGAGTTCGACGGCTTTCTGTACAGAAAGATCCATGCGGTCGCCGCGCGAGATGCCCAAACCCAAGGTAATCTGCAAGGGCGATTCGACTGTACGCGCGCTGCAAGATTGAACTGACAACCGTACGTGTTTACGACTAACCTCTGCCAGTACGGATGTATATTCACCGCCGTCGCCGTTGAATAAGATGACGGCATCGCCGGTTTTTAAACGTAATACCGTTCTGACATAATGGGCGTTATCTTCGTCCAATTCAATTGCTTGATTGGGTATTAAAGGTTGGGCTACATAGAGTCTGGAAATTCGCATCTTAATTCTTCGTGGCGATTTGTACGCCTTGCCAAGCGACTTCAACCATAAATTCGATCTGTTCCTCGTTGATTACATAAGGCGGCATAAAATATACGACATTTCCAAGCGGTCGCAATAACACGCCTTTCGACAAAGCATATTGATAAACTTTCAATCCACGCCGTTCCTGCCAAGGATAGGGCTCTTTCGTTTGCTTATTTTTAACAAGTTCAATCGCCGCAATCATGCCAGTTTGCCTGACATCCGAAACATGCGGGTGACCGGTAAACCGTTCTATGGATTGTGCAATAAAGGTAGTCAATTTTTTGTTTTGTTCAATGACATTGTGCTGCCGAAAAATCTCCAAGGTTGTTAAACCAGCGCGGCAAGCCAATGCATTTCCGGTGTAGCTGTGCGAATGTAAGAATGCGGTGAGTTTTCGGTAATCGTCATAAAAAGCCCGGTAAATAGTCTCGGTCGTCAATACCGCCGACAACGGTAAATAACCGCCGGTTAGTCCTTTCGATAAGCACATGAAATCAGGACTGATGTCAGCCTGCTCGCACGCGAATAAGGTTCCGGTGCGTCCGAAGCCGACAGCTATTTCATCCGCAATCAGATGGACTTGATATTTATCGCAAGCTGCGCGCAGTAATTTCAAATAAACCGGATCGTACATCCGCATATTACCGGCGCATTGGACAAGAGGTTCGACGATGACGGCACAAACCGAGTCGGCATGTTCTTTTAGCGCGTTTTCCATATGCACAAACTGTCTGGACGAATAATCCGCCCAGGATTCGCCCGCTTCCCGATAATAGCAATCCGGGCTCGAAACAGTTATGACGTCCATCAAAAGCGGCGCGTAAGTTTCTTTATAAAGCGGTACATTCCCCACCGCCAAAGCGCCTAAAGTCTCGCCGTGATAACTATTTTCCAACGTAATAAACTTAGTTTTTCGCTGACGCCCTTCATTAAGCCAATAATGAAAACTCATCTTGAGCGCGACTTCAACGGCTGAAGAACCGTTATCGGCATAAAAAACACGTCCCAAGCCTTCAGGCGTTACCGACACCAATGTTTCCGCCAGTTCGACTGCAGGCGCATGGGTAAACCCTGCAAAAATGACATGTTCCAGACTATCGAGCTGATCTTTTAAAGCTGCATTGATCTTAGGATTGGCATGTCCGAACAAATTGACCCACCAGGAACTGATGGCGTCTAAATAACGATTTCCATCGTAATCATCCAGCCATACCCCTTGACCTTGTTTAATCGGGATGATCGGATACGTTTCGTGATCTTTCATTTGGGTACAGGGATGCCATAACACCGATAGATCGCGGAGAAACAAGTCTTGATTATTCATGGCAAATTTGGACGGTTTTTGAAATCGTATTCGTTCGATGATAACAGTCTGATAGCTGTTTTTTCGCTGCAACCGATGCCGATATGTTATTTGATTTACCCGTTATAGTGCCAAGAATACGCAGAATAGGCAACAGTTGCCGCACTGCCAGCGACATCATGCTGGCAGTTTATTCAGTTTTAGACTTACTGAATTACGGGGGTGGTAACCTTGGTTGCTTTGTATTTAGCCACACTTGGCGCGGTGAAGTTAATCGTTCTGCTTTGATCCGATGAAGTTGGAGAGCCTTCGGCATATCCGCAGGGCAATCCGGTACATTGGGTCGGTAATTTAGGTGTAGCGAATAACATCAAAGACGGACCGTAATAACTCATGATCGTGCCGAATTTGTTACTAATTCCCCATGCGTACGAATAGGGAAATTTACCCGGAAAACCGGAAAAAGCCCTGTCGTGCACATTCCCTAAGGTATGCCCCACTTCGTGTGTAAATGTACTGATTCCGCAATAGTAATTGGTAGGCGCTTCTCTCGATGTTCCATCGCTGATAGCCCCGAATGCACTGCCTGGATTTGCGCCGCTGCCGCTAAAAAAACCGACAAAAGCAATTCCGCAATTATTTGAAGCGGAAGCATAATAAGGTCGCAATAAAAGTACGAGATCGGCCCCGTATTGGTTGCGCAACGCAGCGACTCCGGAAAAAGCCCCTCTGCTGTTTGCTAAGTCGTCTAAAGCTGCACTGTTCGACCCTCTTTCCGCATAATTTGTGGCGCGTGTGTGCACCAGTCTTAGACGCATGTTGATAAACGAATCTTGATACGCTCGATTTGAGAGATTAATCAAATATTTTATTCGTTGTTTAGCATACGTTGCCGTCTGTTTCACGGTGGTATACAGCACCATAACATCCACTACCGGACCGCCTGCAGTTGCTGTTACCAATGAGGGCAGTGTATTTGCAGCCGAAATGAGCGCTGGCGCTGCCATCGTCGCGGGTTGATTACCTACGGATAGTACCGTCGAATCCGGATTCATAACGTCCGGCTTGGATAAGTTTAAAATTGAACTGTGTTCATGGATTGCTTGGTCGTTTTCGTAACCGCCTAAACTTAATCCCGCAAGTTCTTCGTCGACTAGAAAAAGCCGACCGCCTTCCGTCTCCAGCGCATAAGTACCGTCCGGCGTAGAAATATTACCCATAATTCCGGCCTCGCCTTGCGATAAGAAAACGCGATAGCCTTTGCCTTCATTTTCAAGGTAACCCATCCAAGTTAAAGCGCCGTTTCCATCATCGACAAAATCGTCGTGATTGACCATATATTGGCCCATCGGAAGATCCAGCATGACTTTTTGACCCAGTTTTGCGTTGACAATTTTCGTCATCGGCAGTTGAACAGGCATCACTGAACCGGCAGCGTAATTCCGATAGTGGGCAGGCAGTTTAGTATTCTCCGATTTTACGGCTACCCAGCGGCTATTTGATTTCGCAATATTTTCGTTCGCTTTTCCGCTTCCGTTTTTACCGGTTATAAATACGAACTGAATCCTACCCTTGTTCGTGACGGTGCTATAGTTATAACCTTCCAGAAATTGCGTTAATGCAGCATTCCAATTGTCCGCCGTTAACTTTTTGCCGACCACATCAGACTCGATTGCTTTACTTATCTTAAATTCGATTCCGCTACGAATTGAAATTTGTTTAGCGGCATCGAGTAAAGTTTTATCCTTAATAACATGATAAACATTTCGGGGCTGTTCTTTAAGGAGGTTTACAGGGTCGTTCGGTAACGTTTCCATTGCGCTTGCTGAGCAAGACATACCCATCGAAAATGCGGTACTGATAAATAATGATGTCTTCATAATAACTACCCTATTTATATCTTCAAGAAATACAGCATTCTTAAAGACTAATCTTAAATTCAAGTTAATTGTATGCAGGATTATTTAATCCAGACATTTGGCAGAATTTTTTTAGTTAACTGCGTAATGGAAGTTTCAAACTGAACTGTAGATTTAAATTCACAAAAAAACTGTGATTTAAATCATTAATTGGTAGGTCAGAAAAAAGAGATTTTTTAAATTAGTTTCCGTTGCTACTTATCCATAAGTAGACTCGGGGGAGTTCGATTTAATCGGTTGAAAGTTGAAATAGACCCATCATAGCGACTATTGCCCATACAACGTTTAACCAGAATAACGGTTTAGCGCCGTTGTGCTTCGCATTGGCGACCATACATAAGGCACCGATCAAATTCATGATGTGATAATAGGCAGAACTTTCGTTTAGCAGTTTGATGGTCAGGAAAAAGTAGGCTGCAATAATGAGAATAAATCCCAGCCAACCTAGCCATTCAAAGAATTTGGGGTGAACGGAGACATCCACCTACCACCACCATTTCCCTGTAAGAAAAGCTTCCCAAAATTTGTCGCCCTGCTTCATAGCAGCAATGCCGCAGACCAAACCAAGAATGACAGAAGCAGTTAATAGATAATTACCGTCAGATACCATGTGCTTAAAAGCGACAATACCGCCTATGAAAAAACCAAATATAAAGCCACAACCGAATCGAACCCTTTTTTCTTCTGAATCGGTATGCATGATAACGCGTTTAGCTTAAACGGTTTAACCTAGATTTGCTAAAACCTTTGCAATCGTTTCCCCCATTGCAGCAGGTGTCGGACAAATCGTTACGCCGCATTCTTTTAACATAGCGACTTTTTCCGCTGCGCCTTCGCCTGCGGAGGAAATAATCGCCCCGGCATGACCCATGCGACGGCCTTGTGGCGCCGTAAGACCGGCAATATAAGCAACCACAGGTTTTTTCATATTCGCTTTCGCATAAAGTCCGGCTTCCACTTCTTGCGGGCCGCCGATTTCGCCGATCATCATAATGACTTCGGTTTCAGGGTCTTGTTCGAATTTTTCCAGGATAACCTGATGAGCGCTACCGTTGATCGGATCGCCGCCTATACCGACTGATGTGCTCACCCCGATTCCCAACGCTTTCATTTGCGAAGCAGCTTCGTAGCCTAACGTGCCTGAGCGCCCGACGATACCGACATTACCTGGCATATAGATATGTCCAGGCATGATACCTAACATGCTTTTACCCGGACTAATCGTCCCCGCACAGTTCGGGCCGGTCAGCACCATCCGTTTATCGTCAGGGAAACGCCGCAGAAAGTTCTTAACTGTCATCATGTCCTGGGTGGGAATACCGTCGGTAATCGCGACGCAATATTTAATTCCCGCATCAGCCGCTTCCATGATCGAATCCGCCGCAAAGGCGGGCGGAACGAAAATAATGCTGGCATCAGCTTGTGTTTCCTGCACTGCCTCTTTCATGGTGTTGAAAACAGGAAGCCCAAGATGCTTCTGACCGCCTTTGCCCGGCGTCACGCCGCCGACAACCTTCGATCCATACTTCATCATGTCTTCGGCGTGAAAGGTGCCGATTTTACCGGTGAAGCCTTGAACCAATATCCGTGTATTTTCGTTAATTAAAATAGCCATTAGCAACCTCCCTTTGACACAACGGCATTTCGCGCTTGCACTGCTTTTTCCGCCGCTTCTGCTAAAGTTTCCGCCGTAATGATCGGTAGACCGCTTTCTGCGATAATGCGGCGACCTTCCTCTACGTTCGTCCCGGATAGTCGAACAATTAACGGGATTTTCATATCGAGTTTTTGCACAGCATGAACAACACCTTCGGCAATCCAGTCGCAGCGATTAATTCCGGCAAAAATATTGACAAGCATAGCTTTGACATTGCTGTCTGCTAAGACTAAACGAAACGCCTTCTCGGTTCGTTCAGGAGATGCGCCGCCACCCACGTCAAGAAAGTTGGCCGGTTCGCCGCCTGCCAGTTTAATCATATCCATCGTCGCCATTGCAAGACCGGCTCCGTTAATCATGCAACCGATATCACCGTCTAAGCCGACATAACTTAAACCACGATCGGCAGCCGCCATTTCGCGCGGATCTTCCTGGGATTTATCACGTAATTCGGAGATTTTTTGCTGACGAAACAACGCATTGTCGTCGAACCCCATCTTTGCATCCAACGCCAGCAATTCGTTATTGCTGGTTACCACTAGCGGATTGATTTCCAGCATGCTGCAATCGAGCTCTCGTAATGCCCGGTAACAGCCGCGAATGGTTTTAACGGCATGACTGATAATTTCGGCATCCAATCCCAACGCAAAGGCCATCTGACGGGCTTGATAATCCTGCAAACCGACAGCCGGTTCGATATGAATTTTAGTAATCGCTCCAGGGTTCGATACAGCCAGCTCTTCAATATCCATACCGCCCTGAGATGAACCGATCATGACAATGCGTTCGGCGCTCCGGTCTACCAGAAACGAAAAATACAACTCTTTGGCGATTTCAGTTCCTGCTTCGACGTACAAACGACTGCACACTTTACCCGCCGGACCGGTTTGGTGAGTAACCAACCGTTTGCCTAAGAGATATTCCGCTGCCGCTTCGACTTCATCATGCGTCTTACAAATTTTGATACCGCCCGCTTTGCCGCGAGCGCCGGAGTGAATTTGAGCCTTTACCGCCCAGACATGACCGCCGATTTCACGCGCCCGTTGTATTGCATCTTCCGGGCTATAGGCTAAACCGCCCTCAGCGATTTTTACCCCGTAACCGCTTAAAATTTCTTTTGCCTGATATTCATGTATGTCCACGGCATCTCCCTTGTAATTTGATAGTTATTTTGTTTTTGCAGCAATCGCTTCCGCTGCCCTGACCACATTGTTCGCCATTCTTTCCGATGCCGCATCGATCAACCGTCCATCCAACGCAGCAGCGCCCTTGCCTTGCGCGGCAGCCTCTTGTAAGGCATGCAAGATACGTTTGGCCTTGTCCACTTCGGCTGGCGGCGGTGTAAAAATTTCGTTCGCCAAGGCAATTTGCGTTGGATGAATCGCCCACTTACCTTCGCAACCTAATGCCGCTGCTCTGCGGGCGGCGGCCTTAAAGCCGTCAGGATCTTTAAAATCGCCGAACGGTCCGTCAATCGGACGCAATCCGTAAGCCCGGCAAGCTACTGTCATCCGGCTGATGGCAAAATGCCATTGGTCGCCGGGGTAATCGGGGTTCAGGCCGCCGATATTAACCGTTCTTGCACGATTACTCGCAGCATAATCAGCCACACCGAAGTGTAATGCTTCCAGTCGACCGGTAGCGCCGTTGCGGGCAATATCTTCCACATTCGCCATACCCAATGCCGTTTCGATCAAGGCTTCAATGCCGATTTTGTTTTTCAAGCCTTGCTGCATTTCCAACTGGTTGAGCATCGCTTCGACCATATAGACATCGGCATACACGCCGACTTTTGGAATGAGTATAGTATCGATTTTAGCGCCTGCCTGTTCGACAAGGTCGACCACATCGCGCACCATATATTGCGTATCTAAACCGTTTATACGGACAGAAACGGTAATCCCGTGACCTTTCCAGTCCAGATCGTTTATTGCTTGAATGATATTTTTTCTTGCTTGCAGCTTGTCGTCGGGTGCAACCGCATCTTCCAAATCCAGGAAAACGAAATCGACGCCGCTTTTAAGCGCTTTTTCAAACATGTCTGGGTTTGAACCCGGTACCGCCAGTTCACAGCGCTGTACGCGTTGAACTTGCGCTGTGTATAAGGTATGACTCATTGCTCTTTTCCTAATTGCATCGGAGGGATACCGTGAAAGTTAGTCGGTACTATCCAAGGTTAAACCCATATCAAAATCAACCCGCCATTTTACTTTCCATAGCAACAAAGTCAATTTTTAAGGTGTGAAAGATTGCCGATTATAAGCGGCTATGTCATCATTTACAGCAATATGAAGACTATATGAGCGATAAATTTCGTATCGTCGTCGAATTTTCACCCTAAATGACAACTATCGAGAGGCAATATCATGGCTGGCCGTAATCACCTGTACATTCCAGGTCCTACAAACGTACCCAACGAAGTTTTGAATGCTATGCATGTGACGATGGAAGATCATCGCTCACCGGTTTTTCCAAAATTAATGACGCCTCTCCTGCAAGACCTGAAAAAGATTTTCCGCACCGAAAGCGGACAAGCCTTTATTTTTCCGGCAACAGGCACGGCAGGTTGGGAAATCGCCCTGACCAACTGTCTTAACCCCGGCGATAAAGTCTTGATTTACCGTTTCGGTCAATTCAGCCATTTATGGGCGGAAATGGCAAAACGCTTAGGTTTTGAAGTCGAACTGCATCAAGTCGAATGGGGTAAAGGCGTTCCGCTCGACCATCTGGAAGCGCGTTTGAAAGAAGATAAAAATCACGAAATTAAAGCGTTTTTAGCAACCCACAACGAAACCGCAACCGGCGTGACCAGCGATATCGCCGGAATCCGTAAAGCAATGGATGCCGCCAAGCATCCGGCTTTGCTATTCGTCGACGGTGTCAGCTCCATCGCCAGCATCGACTTCCGTTTGGACGAATGGGGCGTGGACGGCGCGATCAGCGGCTCGCAAAAAGGTTTCATGCTACCTGCAGGCGGCGCTTTCGTCGCCTTCAGTCAAAAAGCCTTGAAAGCCGCTGAAACATCGACCTATCCGCGCTGTTTTCTGGATTTAAAAGACATGGTGAATTCCAATAAAGACGGCTACACGCCCTATACGCCGAATTTGCCTTTATTGTACGGTTTACGTAAAGCGTTGGATTTACTGCTGGAAGAAGGTCTAGACAATGTCTACGCCCGACACTTCCGTTTAGCGGAAGGCACGCGGAAAGCGGTAGCTGCTTGGGGTATGAAACAATGTGCACATCCAGGCTTTGAATCCAACACCGTCACCGCCGTCATGGTGCCGGAAGGTAAAGACGCCCGGCATGTCATCAGCACCGCGTTCAGCAAATACAATATCTCTTTAGGCGCAGGTTTATCGGAACTGGCCGGTAAAGCTTTCCGCATCGGCCACGTTGGCGACATGAACGATGTTTCCATGCTGGGCGCAATTGCCGGCGTCGAAATGGCGTTATTGGATAACGATTTCGATATTAAGCCCGGCAGCGGTGTAGCGGCGGCGATTGAGTATTACCGGTCGAAGGCGGGCTGATTCTGTAATTAAAAGAATCAACTATCATTTGTCATGATGAATTTAGATTCGTCATGACAAATACGAAATTCGTATGATTCAATCTTAACGACAACGTTTTACTAACAAGTAAGAGGCTTATAAAAACCATATCGATCCGGCCTTATCAAGGCTTAACTCGCTGACAGGTAAGCCACTAGTTTGACTAGTGGACTCATAAGGCTCGGCCTTTAGATTCAGTGTAAATGGTGGCTGGTAAAGCGATGATGTTGTAATTTCCCCTTGGGCTTGACGGTCACAAGGAGAAAATATAATGACAACATCATCTTACGAAAGCTTAAGCCATTCGAAATGGGATTGCAAATACCACATTGTGTTCATACCGAAAGGCAGGAAAAAAGAGTTGTACGGAAAGATTCGAGGGTATTTGGGGCCTTTGTTCCATGAGCTTGCGGCGCAAAGGAACTGCCAGATAATGGAAGGGCACATGGTTCAGGATCACGTCCATATGCTGATAAGGATACCGCCGAAGTACTCAGTTGCGGAAGTGGTAGGGTACCTGAAAGGGAAGAGCGCCATTTCCGTTGCGCGGCAGTTCAGCGGGAGGCAGCGAAATTTCAACGGCGAGAATTTCTGGGCGCGAGGCTATGCGGTGTCGACGGTTGGGTTTGAGGAAACGCAGATTCGCGCCTACATCAAAAACCAAGAGCAGTTGGACGGCAAGGGAAGTAGTGAGCAGGGCAGGTTTTAGGCGGTGACTTCGGCAGCCCTTGGGGCTGCTAACAACCGTCAAGCCCCCCGCTTCGCGGGGGCGTTATGACTTTTTTCACACTTGTGTTCTCAAGACTGGGAATGACTCAAAACGAATAGGTCAGCATCAATAGCCATTCGATGATTTAAAATGTTTAACATTAAAAAAGCCCTCAAAAAGTTAAATTCGTCTATGTCGCAAGATCATGCTCAAGAACTGAAAAGCCCGGCTCATTGCCGTAAAAAAAACCAAGATTGCCTAGCTATCTCTGACGACCACATTGCAATCTGCCAACACAGGTAGTTGACCAAATGGCTTCATGGCTAAAAACCCTCTGACTTTTATTGGCGTTGACTTCCACTAATTATAAGGCGCTGGTAATCAAAGCCAAGCAAGGGCAGCAATAGCCTTATTTTGCGACAATTGCCAAATAGAGCACACTCGTAAAGTGTAATCAATGTTTTATCTTCTGGTGTTATTTAATATGCTCACTGCATATTTACGCTTACTGTTCATTCGTCTTTAGACCATCAGAAATCTCCCCTAAAGTCTATATCCAATTCTTCCGCGTTCGTTAATGCGTTAACAGCTAAGCACAAAGGCTTAATTTATTCGGAATTCCCTTAAATTGATAAGACGATTTTGTACTTTGATGTGATAATTTGAACCGAAATAAACAATTTTTTTTTAACAAATTCGCATTCTGAACAATGTTAAGCTCAAAAGTCTCAGGCACTATAAAAATCGCTCTCGCCCAAGTTAATTTTTTGGTCGGAAACATCTCCTGTAATGTAGATAACATCATCAAAACGGCTAATGCCGCCCGCGACGACTTATGTGCAGAGTTGGTGGTTTTTCCTGAGCTTATCGTTACGGGTTATCCTGCTGAAGACCTGTTGTTGCGTGCCGATTTTATCGAAGAAGCCAATAACGCCGTCCACCGGATTGCCGAATGCGTCGACGGGATTGCTTTAGTGATCGGCTTTCCCGAATGGTCGGAAGGAAAACTATACAATAGCGCCGTCGTTATACATAACGGGGTTACGCTAGCCTGTTACCGAAAACAGTCCTTACCGAATTACGGCGTATTCGACGAACGGCGCTATTTTACGCCCGGCAAACAACCTTGCGTGTTCGAGTTTAACGGGACGTTTATCGGCTTAACTATTTGCGAAGATGTTTGGCAAGAAGGCATTATCGCCGCCAATAAGGAAGCCGGGGCCGACATCTTGTTAACCCTGAATGCATCGCCATTTAATTTGGGGAAAATGCACCAACGCGAAGCGGTTATTTGTTCACAGGTTAAAGCGGCGCAACTTCCTTTGGTCTATGTTAATCAAGTCGGTGGCCAGGATGAACTGATTTTCGACGGCGCATCCTTTGTTGTTAGTGGACAAGGTGAAATCGTATACCGTGCCGAAGAATTCCAAGACTATCTCGGCCTAGTGGAATTTACGGATAATCTCCCCATTCCGTCCACCTGCGTTCCTTTGGATGAAAAAATTGCCGGCGCTTATCATGCGCTCGTCTTAGGTATTAAGGATTACGTACGAAAAAACAGTTTCAGCGGAGCACTGTTAGGTTTATCCGGCGGTATCGACTCGGCATTAGTATTGGCCTTAGCCGTCGATGCTTTGGGCAGTGAAAAAGTTGAAGCCGTGCTGATGCCGTCCCGTTATACCTCGGATATGAGCAACGAAGACGCCGTTCTAGAGGCTGAAGCATTGCAAGTCCAGTATCACGTTGTTCCCATTGAACCCGCCGTCAATGCATTTAACGCTATGTTAGCGGACGTTTTTGCAGGAACGAAAAAAGATACGACAGAAGAGAACATTCAAGCACGTTGTCGAGGCGTCATTTTGATGGCCATGTCGAATAAACAAGGTAAGTTGTTATTAACCACGGGTAACAAAAGCGAGATGAGCGTCGGTTACGCTACGCTTTACGGCGATATGGCGGGCGGTTTCGCCCCGATCAAGGATGTTCCGAAAATGCTGGTGTACGAACTGGCGCGCTATCGTAACTCGATTTCACCTGTTATTCCCGAACGTGTTCTGATAAGACCGCCGTCGGCTGAATTGGCGCCCGACCAAGTCGATCAAGACTCTTTGCCGCCCTACGACGTGCTTGATCCCATTCTTGAGCGCTATGTGGAACGCGACCAATCGGCAGAAGAGATTATGGCTGCCGGATTCAGCTACGAACACGTCGCCAGAGCAATTAGCCTAGTCGATAGAAACGAATACAAACGACGGCAATCACCACCGGGAATTCGTATTACAACGAGAGCTTTCGGCAGAGATCGACGCTACCCCATAACTTCCGGCTATAAAGGGATAAAATAAAAGTATTGCAAAAAAACAAATTAATCTTAGTCGCTCGACCAAGAAAAACCTGCATTCAAAAGATTAATCGTTGGCGCGGTAAAAAAGACTGATTTTTTATAGTTTATTTAAACGCCCCAGCGCGATTGGTCGTGAGCTAGTATCGTAAAAGGTTGAAGTCGAATAAGTACTCCACGCATATCCGACCAAAGCAGCAGAACTGTTTACATAGAGGCGCAATACACCGATACCGGCGCCTGGATCGAAACTACCGTCCGGTTTCATTCGGGTATCCGTCGGTCCGTGTCCGGTTTGCGAAGAATCGATAACTTGAATTTCATACTGATAAGTATTCGGAACAATTGGCGACTTTGCTATTCTCGGAGTCGCTACGGATCTGACGATCATGGTATGCCCGGTTACGGTTGAACCTGTGGGATATTTGATCGCTATAATATCGCCCGGTATAATTTCGTCGATAGTATCGATTTTTAAAAAACCATTTTCTGAGTTAATTGCATCGAAATATTTGTCGGACGAAGGACTGGTCGACGCCATCCAGTTGGTAAAGGTTGAATTCGTCCAACCGTAACTTTTCATCATAACCAACGTAATGAAAGTCGAACATTTAGTGTAATTCTCATAAAAGCCCGCCTCGTCCGCATTAGGCCAGCGCATATAACTTGTGCCGGTTGCGTAGGCGTTTTTGTCCTGGCTTACATGCTGGACCATATCGTCCGCCCAAAATAAGTGCATCGGCGTTTCGGCAAAAGCTGAATTGATTGTTGACCCCATACAAAAAATCAAACTATAAAGCCATATAAAATGTTTTCTTGAATTCGTCATTGTTTTCATAACTACTTTTCCGTAACTAAATTTTGCTCGCGCACTAATAACTAGTTTTGCTCATTGGGGGATAGTTTACGGTTTAAGTAATAAGGAAATCCTTGAAAGAAGTCACAAATTTCAAGACCGGCACGCTTCGAATTTAAACAAAAATAAATTAGTCGCCGGTTTTATGCAGTAGCGCTAAATTTAACCAACCGCCTTTTTGGCGTTTGTTAATTTTTTGTAATTCCAAAGTGGCGCGTTCATGGCTTATTCGTTCCGTAATCAAATCTTTATAGATTTGATTCGCTTTTTTTCGGCGTTTTACCGCATCGCCCGCATCCAGAAACGCTTCCAACACGACGGTTATTTTTTTAATCCAGGTATTGCCTGAGGTTTTTTGCCCGCCTTTTTTCGATAAGCTTTCAATAGAACGCTCGAGATTCACTTTAATAATACTAAGATCGGCTTGATATAACTCGCTGTGCGCTATCGGTAAATCCTCGATTTTAGCGATGGTCTGTCTAACGGTTTCTTCGGTCAGTAAACCGTGTTCTTGAAAAGCGGCCAACGCTCGCAAACCTGTAGCGGATACCGCCGCGGAAGGATTGCTCAACTGCTGGCAGTATCTATTACAGTTATCCCACGCTTGCCAACGATAGACAAAATCCAGCCCCGTACCTTTGATATTCTGAATACCCATGATTTTGTTATAGAACCCCGGAGGCGTTGCATTCCCGATAAATTCGATAACTTGATTTCCGGTTGCGTAATAATCTTCCACAACAACCAATTTTTGTTCAAACCAGCACCACAACAATTCGCGAAATTTTTTTTCCAACGCTTCGTTTACAGCAGTACCGGATTGATCCAGTTGTTGCGAAAACGCTTGGTAGCTCGCTAGCAAGTCTTGGTCTTGTTTTAGGAAAAGCACGATTTCTTGTGCATACGATACGCCTTCGGATTGCAAATAAGCGAATAAATTATCCGGTTGATCGAGCTGTTTATAAATCGCCTCCAAGTCGATCGATTCGGTTTGAGCCTTCACCATCATAGCGAGACGTTGTTTCAATATTTCTAAGGTATAAGGAACACGGAAATACTGTGCTAAGCGAAGAATGATTTCTGCAGGCGTTTCTTTATCGGAACTGAGAGTGACGGTATCGATCCATTCCGCCCACGACTCTTTGATATAGCTCACTAAACCGGTTAAATTATTGCCGATCAGCACGCAACGGTCGAAACTCAGATCTTTAACAACGATACTGGCGAATACCCGCGAACGAGCAATACGATCGGCCCGGTTGTTTACGACGATAGTGATCCAAGTATCTGGATTTTTTTCAATCGACAGCTTATCGAAACCGCAGCGCACCCAATTACTCAAACAACCGAAGCGCTCATTTGCGGACATTCCGTTAACAAACTCCAACCGCCGGCTTTTCCAGGGCGCAGGCGGAAAGGTTTTTAATACGCCGATATCGGCAACGACCCGGTCCGCCATTTCTTTTATGGCGAAGTCGTGTTCAATACCTAACTCGGCGCCCATTGCCAAAACCAGTGCAATATTAAAAGGATGCTCGTCATAAGGAAAACGCGCCAAGACATCTTCCGCCAACAAGCCCGCTTCTAGCCAGCCGACCGGATTGAAAGCGGTATTTCGCTCTTTTGCCGCGGTTTGCAAAATCGGCCGCATTTGTTCTTCCGTTGTCAATAACGTACCGTTATGTGGAATGAAATTGGTCATCACTTGCGGAATATTAATCCCCGCCGGACCTTGAATATCTTCGTGGTCGGGATAGGTATTGGTAATTGTCGAAATATCGTCTCGCATCCATTGCCGCTGCAAGATGTCGACATAAGACGGCGTTAAGCCCATGCACTCCCACAAAAAGACTTCACAGTGTAATTTATCGGCTAAACAGACTAAGTTATGCTGTTCCCAAATTGTGGCCTTATCGTAAGGACGGAACAAAAACATTTCTCTCAGCGTACCGAAAGGATGGGCATGCAAAAACATAGCTTCGCACCCTGTTGTTTTAGACACGATACTGAATCCCAAGGCATTCATCATCGCAGCTTTGATTCGCTCGGTACCGGATTTTCCTCGTGTCCCCAACCGCCTAAGACTAAAGGTATCCGGTTTCTTGCTCGCCTGAATTTACGATACAGATACACATGCCTGCCCATAAAGTAGGTCATAGCTAGAGACAAAAAAGCCGCTAATTCAATCAGAGAATTCCCGTAAGCGGAAACGAAATAGTCTTTAAATTCCAGCCAAAGCGATCCCGAAGAACTCAAACCGGGCATGTCCGGAATAAAAGCCGGAAAGAACCGTAAGACCGCCGGATCGATAGAACGGTAATCCGCTTTTTGATTATCGTGTCCGCGAAAACAAACTTTAATGCCTAAGGCCGCTAAGGCATCAAGGTAGCTGCGGGCGGGACTTTGGCCTTTTTCTTGCCAATTCCGTAAATGAGCATAATCGGAAAACTTGAACGACAACTTCCAACTTGCCCGCAGGCGTTGTAAAAAATAACGCGGGGGAATCAACAAAACAACGCCTTCGCTATGGTAAAAATAGGTGGATTTATTGCCTAACGCCAATGCCGAAATCACCTCATCTACCAGCGGCAGATAACCGCGCCAACCGTCTTCGGTATCCATAAAAAGCGGTTCGCCCGGAATTTTAGTTTCGGCAAGTTCAGATAAAATGGTCGACGGCACACGCAATTCGCCCCAAAACAATCGACCTACTGTGTGACGAAACGCTTGCCGCTTATCGGGGGACGGATGACGGAATTCATGAAATAAGCGCCAAAGTCGAAAACCGAACGCATGACCGCGCGTTATAAACCGGCCGAATAGGGAGCTTTCAACATCGAAACCGAAATCTTTTTGGGCGATGACTGAAAGCAACCGGCCTAAATCGGCATCGTCCGAATCTGCGATCGTCTTCGGCAAACGGCGCGTTTTCCCCGGCGGAATAACTTCGACAAATTGCTTTAATCGATTAATCCGTTGCCGCCTGCCTTCATCGGAAAAAGCAAACAAATATTCCTTGGTTTGAGCGGCGTATCGTCTAACGGCAAGCGAATCTGCCGTTTCATGGAGCGACTTAATGGCTGGCTGCAAAGACTGGGCAAAAAACATTTGCCTAGCGGAAGGAATATTATATTGAATAAGCTTATCCAGACCTGTCCGGCAAACATGTAAAGCGGTTCGCAGCACGAACCGTTCTTTTTCAGTAAGCAGCACTTCGCCCAAATAAACCAACGCCAATTCGAACTCGTCTTCGTTAACCAATAAATCCAGCAGACTCAACAGCGCCGAGGCGCGAACGGGTGCGGATTTATCGCCGAACAGCAAAATCGGATAAAAAAGTTTTTTAACTTCCACATCGGTTTTCGGCAATAACTCGGCTAGTTTTTGCCGGACCGACGGCGAATTATCCTGCACGGCGAAAACCAGAATATCTTCGAGACCGGGTTCTTTGTGGAGTTGCTCCACGACGATTTGCACGACTTTCCGCCTGACGAACAAATCGTCGTTGTCTTTGGGAAATTCAAAGCGATTTCTTAAAAAAACTTTTAACGATGTAGGCGATACGCTTTGTAATAGTTGAAGGGCTTCGCATTGAACCCATATCGATTGATTGCCGCGGCAGGAATGAAGAATAAAACGCCGTGTACTGTCCGAAATACAGCTTTGATGAATGTCTTCCGGTAACGCACGGATCGTTTCCGACAAAGCATGAAAGGCACTGACTAAAACCCGATTGTCGCCGTGATAATCCAGTAATGGCTTGAGAACCGTTTCCAGTTGCAAATGCCTCCACAGCGCTTGCGCATGAGTAACTTGTTTAGTTTCTTGTAAGACTATCACCCCAACCTTACCCAGGCATTGCAATGCAAAACTTAAAAACCGTTCGGTCTCCAGATAACGCCGCTGATAGCGATCGCTAACGGTATCGTGTCCGAACCAGCGTTCGAAAGCTTTCTCGTCTTTTCGCAATTGTCTAGGCGTTGCGCCCAGCTCTTTTGCATAATTCAAAATTTGCTGTTTTTTATCCGAATCGCTGATCGCTTTGGTATAGCGTTTTGTGTATTCCCCGAATCGGCTTTTTAACTGTACCAAGCCGTCTGCGACATGCGTAATTTCATAGCGTAAAAAATGAACTAAAACCAAGGCTTTTTTCGCCTGCTCGTTACCCACATAGTCCACTTCAAGCGTTTCCGCCGCCGGCCAAAGACGGTAATCGCGACACAGTCGGTCGATTAGATCGGCATGAAGTTGATGCCAATATCGATTCTGCTCTAGAGATAAAATCTCTTTTATCTCCTGCCGGGTAAGAACGGTATCTTGGGTATTCTCTTGATCGGACATTTCGACGACTAAGGTTCGGAACAAGGCGGAACGCATCGGTTGTCAATGCGCATCGAATTATTGAGTCCGTTGACGAATTGACGCTGCCGGATGTCGCGGAAATCGATTTCATTCGGGGCGAAATCCCGCAACCCACGGCCTTCGCCGAAATGCCACGTCAATCCAAGCATCGCTAAATTAGCTTTGCGTTCAATATCGTAGCTGTATTGCGCCGAGATTTCGAGACGTTGTTGGTTGTACAACCAATGTTGCCAATTCGCTTCAAGACCGGCATAGCTGCGCGTTTGCGCTTGGGCTCTATCGTTATCCGGCTGGTAAAACGCGACTCGATAATATGCATCAAGCGCCATACTGCCGAAGATTTGTTGCCAATGCGCTTCGGTATTGTAATGATCGGGATGGCCGACGTTAAAATCTTCGTTTGTCCCCATGCCGACACGAGTCCACAGCAACGTATCTAACCAAGGTCTAGCCTGCACATTAAGCGCTGAATTAAAACCTGCTTTATGTTGGGATTTATAAGGCGTATAGACATCTTGGTCGATTTGATTTCTTTGATCGTCTTGAAACTTTCTCGCCGACTGATCATCCAGACTTAAGGTCCGGGCAAAAAACGTGACACTCGGTAACAAACGCACTTTAGGAACAATATTATACCCTTGCGAAAGCGTTAGATTCATCTGTGCGAGCGCTTCCAAGTTATCGGCTTGCGCCTGCGCATTAACTTTAGCATTTCCCGAAACATTGAACGGCAGCCAATCGGGATTGTAATAAACCGACTCGTCCAAACCCAACGTCGGACCGCCGAACTCACGATGACGGGCAAATCCGGCCGTATTAAAATACACATCGTTTGGCTCGTCGAAATAGCGGTAATTGGCCCGTGCTTGCATAAATTGTTCTTCAGGCAAATTTATACCGCTTTCCTGCTTGTTGTTCCGGCGGACAAAATCCAAACCGGCGCTCAACGTCCCGTCTTGTTGCTTGCCTAATTTAAAGGCATCGATCAATTCCACTTTATCCGCTTTAATCGACGGTTTTTCCGAAAGTTTAACGTCAGGGACAGTCGTGAGTTCTCTCTGAACGATACGATTGTTCGGTTTTTTGGGGGCGAAATTAACGACCCGCTGGCTCACTCGATATAAAGCCCGTGCGCTTCCTTCAGGAGGTAACAGGCGGATAGTGTGCCAACCTTCCGGCACCTTTTGGTAACGGTAAGCGATTTTACCGTCGTTTAACTCGTCAATCCTTATTTCCGTCGGGCCTTGGCTATAGAACTCCAAGGGTGATTCGTTCGTGCTGATGAAATACGGACGCTCCTGAGTAACGCCGATTCGACCACTTCGTTCATCGAAGCGCAATTTGATAAATTGGTTGCCCAACGGCTTTTCTTGGTAAAACCGTATGGCATGTTCGCCGACAGGAACAGCTAACGCAATTTGCCTCCAATCGTCATTATCTTTTAAAAGAATTTGCTTCGGCGGGCTCTCGTCTACTTGGTATAACAATAGCGCCGGTACTTGAGGTAAAAAAGGGATGTCTTCCAGCTTAACCTCGACTTTTAAATCGGTCTTAGCTTCATTTACCATCACTAAAACGAGCCGTTGATCGCCCAGAATAACTTGTTCGCTCTCTTCAATGGACGGCAACAACGCTTTACGCACACGAAGCGCGGGCGTTTCGGGTCGCCATCCGTTAAAACTGGCTATATCGATCCCGGCGCTTCCGATTATGCTGTTGACCGGCTGCCAATCGCTAAATTGAGAAAGCCGCTGCCATAGCGATTGCACTAATTTATCGTCGGGATAATGTTGCGCCAGTTGCTCGGCATCGATCCACACTTTTTCGATTTTTTCCGGCTGACCTTCCACTAAACTCAGATAACGGATCAGCGTTTTTTGCGCTTTTTCTAAATCGGACAAGGATTGAGTAGCCCCTATTCCAGATAAATTTTCATTCTCAACGGCAATCGATTGCGACGACTTGGCGGATATCCCTTTCGGATCGAGAACGAGTGTTTGCGCTTGTGTGACAGCCATTTTCTCAACGGGTACGACCAGTTCGTTATCTCGGCCTTTCTGTTTTATCACTATGACTGAATTCGGCTCGGCGAATAGTTGCTCGAAATCGGAATCGATAGCGCACCCTGTCAGGGTTAAAGCAGAGATTAGCGCCACACCCGGTATCGTTCCTATACCCCAAAAGGCTGATTGCGATTTTGACATACAGGCTAGGGTTTACCTGAAGAAAATTGAGAATAATTCGGCGGCGTAACGGCAGCGATTCCAGACCAGGTTTCTTCAGTTAACGGCGGCAATACAGTCATTGCCAGTTCAGGACGTTGTTCTTGAACGGAAATCGATACGGGCGTTTGCTCGGAAGATAGTTTAATTTCATGCCATCCAAGACCGACTCGATACGTTAAACTGACTAAATTACCTACTTGAAAATCGTCCGACCCCACGATTTTTAGCCCTCGGGCGATTTGATTGTTCAAGTAGGGATAGCGGTAGCTTTCGTCATTGTCCGCAATATCCAGCCAGCCGTCGAGGGCAAGCTCGGGCTGATCCGGTCTATGCATCGGTCTCACCAATAAATTTAAAGTCGCCGGACCGAGTAATTTCAAAACCACCGGTCGCTCTTGAGTTGCCCGGAAAGCTTGGGAGTAAATGTCTCGTTCTACGAGGTAATAAGTATCGCTTGCCGCGTAATCTTTGATGTAACGAACGCCGTTTTTCCAAAGCTGTTCGCCGGGATTTTTTTGCTGCCAATTCGCCCATTGCTCATAAAGCGTCTGTGCGTTTTTTGCGGTACTATGGGCCAATAATTCGCGCAAATGTTGTCCTTGTTGCAGATAGTCATGCCAGTTTTTCAATTCTGCGCCGGCCCATGCTTTCAGTGCACCGTCGAAGTCGGCAAAATGTTGCGCTTTCAAACCTTTTGCGAATGCGCGTTGTGTCGGCGTCATCCGATCCAGCAATCGATCATAGGTTTCCCACCATTCGAGCTGATAAGCCGCTGTTAGTAACCCCTCAGAAGGTATATTTTTTCCGTACGCCAATCCGAACAAAAGCGCAAAGCGGTATTCGCCGTTCTTCATTAACGCATTGAATAACCGATCGGCATGTAAATCCGTCGGCCTATGAATGAACATCGATGCCGTCAACGCTAATAATCCTGCATCGTTTTTTTGGATTTGATAACTGTCACTTAATTTTGCCGCCGCCGCTTCCGCTACACTATCGTCCGCGAAGAGCGTCAGATAGCGAAACAAATTTTCCGCCAGATAGTCTTCACCCAACTTTTTTAGCAGTTCAGCCTGATGCAACTGTGCTTGTTCGTGCGCAAACCCACTGGTTTTATTGACGATTTCTCCCCAATATTCCAACGCCTCAAGCCAAAATTGCCGGTCTTCCGCTTGTTGCGCAAGCTTCGTTAAATTGGCGATAGTTGCCCTATCGCCGGAATCTCGACGCTGTGCGGGAAAGTCCGAGACTGCCGATTTGTACAATTTAACCTCAGAAAACAGCAAACGTTTGAATGCGATCCATTGATTACGCAACTGCTCTTCATCTTGGTAAAGACTATCCGGCGGATTTTTATTCGGCGACTCGGCGTCTTCGTGCGATAGAAAATCAATTAATTTCGTCCGCGCCGCTTCTTTTCCGGGCAAACTTTGCAATAACGACAAATAGCTTTGTTCGGTAAGCGTAAAAGCCTTTGTAGTCCGGTATTGAAGCGCGACATATAGGGGTTTATCCGGCTTCGAACTGCGCCATAACTTCAATGTTCGCGCCTTTTTCGGTAACGGCACCTCATAAACGGCGGCGGGAATCAATTTACCGGGTTCGGAGAACGCAGCAAAAAAAGGTCTTAAGGTCGGTTGAGTATGTTTCGATTCCGGTTTTACGCCGAACAATGCGGCTTCGGTAATCGTGCGAACAAACGCCTCCGCCCCGACGTCGGGCTGGCAATGCAGCCATAAATCGTTACTGGCTTCTCGATTTATCTCGATATGCAAATACTCGGAACCACAATCGCTTTTATCGACAATTAGACGTAACTCGCCTTCGGCTTCCTGTTCCGGTAGAGCATATTCATTTGCACCGGCACTACCTTGTTGAGTCAATGGTGTGAAATAGCCTTGGCTTAGTTGTTCTAGCGCATCCACCGCATGTTGCTCGGACAAGATAGCATTGCGCCCCGGACGGTTAATCGACTGTAAACCTTTTGTAATGAAATACGCTGCAAACTGGTCTCCACTATCGGGTTTTTTGCTGGGCATCACATCCCGGTAATAGCTGCTCGCATTCCTAAGATATTCCGCTTCTGTTTTTGCTTGCGGGTAGTCTTGGCGTTTTAACGCCGCATCGCGCAATAAATTGCTCGCAGCCGTTGCACCTAATCGCCGGCTATTGTCTCGGGCAATCGTTTTCGCCGTTTGTTCTTTAACCGGAAACTCCGTGCTCGGCAGTAAACCTAGTTTTCTGATCGACTCAACGGGCAATTGCGGATTATTCAACCCTCTGAACAGGTAATCGCGCTCAGTTTGCGCCAACAATTGCACGTAAACAGGCCGATCCGCTTGCAAATACAGCCGATGACGGCCCGGCGGAACTTCAAAAAAGATTTGTTCCTCACGGCCGACGACTTCGACCGATTCATTCACGGTAATAACCCGGCGCTTTTCTACTTCTGTCGAAATCAGCTGTGTTTGCTTATTTTTATCGTCATCGAACCAATATTTAAGTCGGTAATGTTGCAGCATTTCACTCGCCGTTCTCTCGTAATTCAAACGGCTTTTAAGTGCAATCCGCGCTGGCCCCCTCACCTCAAAATGCTGCGGCTGAAGGCCGAGCAAGTTATGATAAATTTCGGGTAAGCCGAAAGGCGTCTGCCCTAACAAACACCATCGCGCCGAAGACAAAATCAAATTGCGGTAAGGGGCGATTTCATTCAACGGTTCTTTACGAGAAACGAATAAAGCAAGCTCAACTTCACCGAGTTGGCAGCATTTTCTTTGAATATGAACCAGCAACGGTTGATCCGAATTCGGCGACAATATTAAAGATCGTCCGTCAGTTGACGATTTTAAGTTTTGCTTCAACCCCAAACCGGTGCCATCCGAACTGTATACATCGAACGATTTTGCATCTAATGCTTGTCGAGGATGATAGAAGCGCAAAGTTTCGTAAGCGGGCAAAAAAACCGTTAATTGCCGATTAGGTGCTAGGCGAATCGTTTCCATTTCCCAATCGTCATTATATTCGGGCTTTATGCCGCTTATCCAAAACGGCTCGTCTTCGATATTATCCCACCGCAACGGCATGCTATACGGCTCCAGCAATCTTAGCTGCATGGGGTCGATACCGGCATATACGGTGGAGAAAAGGCAAAACGACAATGTAGCGACTCCGATAACCTGCTTTATAACAACCGAATGATCCCTCATAAACAGCCGATAAACCGTTTCCTTGTTTGTTCGTTGTTCAGTAATTCGACGCGCATTGCTTTGCTCATTTCAATGTGCAAAAAACCGTCGAAGCCCATCGTTCTCAGCATTTGTCCTTGTACGTTTTGAGTGCCGCCGAGTTCTTTAACATCGTAGGGATACAATCCGACATGAAACGGCAACGTATCTTTTAAGCAACGCACGGTCTGATGTATCCATTGCGGCGGATTTTCGTGACCCGCACTTAGAATCATATCGCTATCGCTGCCTGATGCCGTCTTACGGCTCTGTTGGTCGTAACCGTGAATTTGAACGATCTTCCCTTCAGGATATTGTTCTGCAAATGCTTGAGTAAAGGCCTGCCAATAAGTGTCCGGCGTGTGGGCCATATCGCTGATGTCACGGTGTACGGTATTCCATTGCGCCGCTTTAAAGGTATCGGTCAGAAACAAACGGCTGGCAATTTTACCGGTGTGCAAATCCGAGTCCGCATGAGGCGCTTGCAGCAGCCAGTTATTCTTCGAATTAAGGTTTACAGCAAAATAGCCTCGACCATTTTTGGATTTTTCTTGCTCTTGTAGCGTTTCGTAGTCTTTATGATGTTTTTGCTCGAAATCGATACTATTCCAATCTGCAACCTTTTTGCCTTGTAACATTGAAATAATACGGTCCTTAAACGCTTTTAACTCGGTAGATTCTGCTTCGCTAACTTCAGCCTTCCCGGTCGCTTCCTTCAACTCATCGTCCAATTCGTTCGCCTGAATTTTTCCCACCGCTAATATCCCGGCTAAAACAAATAGTTTAACGTTTTTCAAGATTAACCTCCCGGTAGAACCGCCGTTGCTCATGCTTTCCCGGCTTTATTTGCGAAAGAATCGCATAACCGGGACTGCCTTGTACTAAAGCCGCCTGTATTCGATAGGAACCAGCCGGTAAATCGCTATTCAGCGGTATAGCAATCAATTCTCTATCGTTCATGTTTCGATATTGTTTGTATAAAACAGGAAGTTTTGAGTTCGGCAATGGCCGTATATCGTATAAGCGATGAGTATACGTCCAGCTCTCGGTAATAAAACCGCGACCTTCGATTTCGGCTAGCGGTGTTATGCTCACTTTAATTTGCGAACGCTCGGCATTTCCGGAGACGGTGTAAAAACGCGCCGTGAATACTTCGTCTTCAGACCCATGTTCCACTATAAACTCTAAAGGCCGATTACTATTCAATGCAAATACCCGCTTTTTTAAATAGCGTTTACCTTGACATTGAGATCGATAATTCATTAGCCATCGGCCTCCGCTATCCGTATTTAAACGCATCGTTCGGCTACCGACTTCCAGTTCGGGCGTTCGAATGACACCCTGTTTACCCATTGCTTCCATCGTATTTATTTTTTCGCTATCGACAATGAACTCGAATTTAAACGGTTTTATGTCGTTCCGAAGATAAATCAGCTCCGGCGCAATCGTTTGCAATCCGTTAATAGCCGATAATTTTACGGTGTTATTCCGGTTTTGCGCTAAATCGCAAAATATACTCGGCAATGCCTCGGCACGCGGTTCGTCGCCGCTATAGTCTGTCAACACGTACTCTGCCGGAGCGGGCGGTTGCGGTATAAAATCCTGCCACAAGTAATCGCCCGCCAACGCCTCCGGTTTGTCTTCCGGCGGTTTGTATTGCCCGCTTATCCACTGCACGCCTTGTTGCGTAATCAATTCCTTTTCGTTGGATGCAGGCAAAGGAAACCACGACAATTGCTGGTCGCGCACTTCTTTAAAGGTGTTATGCGCAACATACAGATCCTCGGGAATCACCTGCGTCTTGGTGAAGCCGTAAGGTTGATTATAGACAGACACCAGCAATTCAGGTCGATTCGCCGTAAACCGAATTTGTACGACTTCCGGCGGTACTTGTAGATAATAACTCATGGCATCGGTCACATCGATTCCGTCGGCAATACTGGCAATCCGGTCGTACAAAGACGCTTGCATCGGCGCTGCCAATTCGCCGCTGGCTATTATTTGGCCTTCCGCGTTCAACCATTGATAGCCGAGTTTCTCGTTGTCGGTCGATTGCGACGAGTCGACGATTCTTCTCACATCGACCCGCAATGCCGACGACTGTTGCCGATAATGCAACACTCCGAATTCGACGCCGATATTTGCACGATAAGCCTTGATCGACAACAAAGCATCCGATATATCGTGTTTTGCCTCTGTCGCCGTAGTTAAAGACGCATTGACGATAACAGGTAAGGCTGGACGGATAACCAGCAATCCGCCGGTTAACTTAAACTTTGTCGATGTTGCATCTTTTGGCCGGATCTCCGTTTTTTGCCACCGCTCCTTCGAAGTACGCCCAAACCACTGTACGTTTATCTCCAATGGTGTCGTCAAAGCGGAACCGTCTAATGCTTTAAACGACAATTCCACGTCTCCCCCGTCCTCAGGCAACGGAATCACGGCAGAATGACGATTATCCGCTTGCAGTCCCGATGCCAGCGTTAATGTAGCATCCGCTTCGATGTCGTTTAAAGTATATAAAATGAGCGTCCGGTAATCTTTCTCGATAATGCCTGTAGGACCTAAGGGTTGCCATTGATGCTTTACTAAATTTTTCTTCTCCGACGGCGATAACAAAGAAGCCGGATAAATACTGTTCTTGGCTAAATTTTCGCGTTGCGTTTGTTTCATTCGCAACCATTCCGTCGCTAAATATTGTTCGGCAATTTTTACCGGGACATACACACGAACAGCAGCTTCGATTACGGCAGGATTGGTGACTTCCAATTTCAGACGCAGCAGAGCAATCTTCTTCATTCCTTGTAAACCGAATAATATCAAACGTCCGTCCAGCGGCACCAACGCCTTGTTGGCATAGTAATTATTATAGATAAGCTCGCCTTTTTCATCCTTGTAACTGCTGATTCGGCTGTATTGATGATAGAGTCCGGACGATAAGACATGATCGTCTTTGTCCAGCATTTCATAACGAACGGCATAGGCCCAATTCGGATTTAAACTCAAACTATCGGCCCGTTTGATATGTGCGTTGGTAATGATGCGTAATTGCTGACTTTCCTCCGGGACTGCAAAGGTCAGCCATTTGTCGGCGGTTATCGGATAGACCAAACTATTCACTGCCTTTGTCGACAGTGTATGCGGATCGGCGTTTTCTACAAATTGGAACCATTGCTGAACATAGTTGGTTGCGATGGGAACGATAAACCAAAACCCCGTCGCGCAAAACGCCAGTATCGCTAGAAACCGTCCGTACCTTCGCATCAATCAACCTGTCTTAGCAGCCATGTTTTTCGTTGGCTTAGGTATTCACGATACTGACTCGATAAAGGCTGCCGGTCGTCGACGGTATATACGTCGTGCTTTTTTACCCCCAAGTTAGTTAAAGCAATCGATACATTATTTTTATTGATTACTAAGAACGCTTGTTTACTATTTCGATCGAGGAATCTGATCAGCGAATAACCCAAGGCTTTCGCATTCCCTAAAATTTGCTGTAATCGTATAACATCTTGTTGATCGATATAATCGTTCACTTGGTCGCGGAAACTTAAATCGATTGTTTCACGTCCCGAAAAGGCGTTTTGATTTTGCAAATAGGTTTCCAAATCGCCTTCAACCGTCGGAATCTCCAATCCGTTAAATTGAGCGGCTTGTAAAAGGTTTTCACTTTGTTGGCGGTAGGCCGCTCTAACAGTAGGAGACAGCCAAAGCATGGCGAAGGTTTTATTGGAAGCCGCTTCAAGATAGTATGACTGCGCCGTCGCGCCGACTTCATACCCGCTGGTTTGGTCCGACCCGTCTAACAGCTTGACATTAAATCCTTCGCTTTCAAGCGTGGTTAATAAATTTTGCGCTAGCGGATTTAATTGCGCTCTCGATACGATACCGTCCGCCAGCGAAAGCACCATATCGGCATCGGGATAAGGCCGATCCGATCTATATGAAAATGCCCGGACATTTAGCAGTAACAACGGCGCCTCGTTTTTCTTTCTGATCAACACTTGGTTAAGAAGATTGAAAACACTCAGCTTGTTATTCGGGTCGATTAAATCCGCACTGCCGTCGGAATTGGCGCCGGGATGCGTTGTAGCGATAAACAACGCTTGTGCTTTCAAACGCTCGAAAAGCGACACCCCGTATTCAAAGCTATTTTTTTCAAACAAAGGCCGCGGAATTTCTACCGCAACCGGACTGGACTCTCCGATTCTGAATAAATACATCCCCCAATATCTTGGGTTGGATGTAGTCTGCTCGGCCAGGATGAAATATTCTTGACCGGTTAAACTATCCTTATATTTAACGAGCTGAAAACCGATTTTATTGGCTGCCTGGGAAATAGTTTGCAAGGCCTTATCTTGCGCAAGAATTGCCGTTTTCGATACGGCTGTCTGAAACAACAGATTAAGTAAAGGCGATATAACCTGCTCGTCGAGATACAGTAGTTCTTCTTGCTTGGGTTTTTGGTAGAGCTGACTGCCTTTGGGCGCTATGGCTGTTTTAAGATTTAACACCCATTCCTGTAAATAGCCCTCGATTCTAAGATTTCTTTCGACATCCTGCACTGTCGTCTTATCGGACAGTTGTAAGGATCTGGATAGTAATTTTCGAATATCGTCGTAGGTTAACATTAACTCGGCGAAGCCGTATTCCGCCGACTCGCGTTGTAAGTTTTCGAAGGGAGGCTCATGCCAATTAATCGTAAAATCAGGGATTAGCGTTTTCAACTTGTTTAGTTTCAAACTTTCGGGCAAGCGTTCTTTTACCCATAGACTTGACTTCAAACCGCTCAGTTCGGTTGTTTCCGCTTCACGGCGGACGCCGGAAACCTGTCGAGCCATCTCGGCATCGAACACACTTATTTGCAGGACGTCGGACCGGTTTAACACGCGATGGAATACGTTAAAAAAGCTTTTGCCGTTTGTTAAAACATTGCCGGAAGCATCGGCATTATTCATCAACCGGCTTCCTGAAATAGAAAGCACTCGCGCATCGAAGGCATTAAACAAACCCATGCCTGCATCGAAAATACTCGGCTCTTCCAATGGCGCAGGGATTTCCAAAGCGAGTTTAGAATCCGTTTGCGTATCGATCACATACGTTCCCCAGCCGCGCGGCGCAGATTGTTCGTGCAAATACAAATAACGGCCGTTATTTACTCGATCTAATCGATAATTCACTTGCTTTAACAGTTCGGTCGCTTTAATCAGAGCGTCCGCATCATTTTCGGTTAAGAAAACCTTGATCTGTTCTATCCCGTTCGTAAAAACAGCCAAATCGCTATCGCTGGGAACATGGAATTTTTCCGATAATTTAGATTGATATAACTTGACCTGAGCTTCTCGTAATAAACTCTCCAAATCCTCCTGTTTTGACAAAGGCAACGATGCAGGTTCGGCATTAATCGTGATGTTTTCAAGCTCGGAAACTAATTTAGGAAAGGGCAATAGCGTCAATGTAAAACCGATGAAAGTCGCCCCGATAACAGCAACCAAAGAAGTTTCCAAAGTCGCCCGCGTTAAACGGGCGAAAATTCCTTTATCGTGAATTTTGACGGCAACCAATGTCGATAGCAGATAACCGAAGCCAAAAAAATCGGTCACTTTCTGCTCGGGAAAAAAATGCAGGATGGCATAACCTAGCAGGATTTTGTATATCAAGCTGACATTGAAAAACAGCAGTTGTTTGCGTGCGCCTTCAATCGTCATTTTACTGAGCATGGGCGTTTTCAGCATCAACATCGATAGCCAGAGAATGACGCAGGACTCCGCAATTGTTCCTACAATCTTAATCGGCTGGTACCACTGCAACGCAAGTAAGGAAGGAATTAAGATACCGTTAAAATCCCATCCGTATAACAAGTTCATCCGCGACGCCAGAAAAGCGGTGATAATCACGATAATATAGGCTTTAGGCGAAGCCAAAATCGACGACGCCATGTCCTCATAGAGATAACTGACGCTACTTAACGTATAGTTCGTCAGCTCCATCAAGCCGTAACGCACAATAACCAAGGTTAATGTCAACGTGGTCAGCAAAGGGATTAACCCCCTGAGAAAGCCTGTTTTCCAGAATTGATTGGCAACTAGCGAGACGATAATCAAACCGAAACTATGCAGATTATTACGGTAATCGAAAGTAATATGCCAATAATCGGTTGCCCAAGCTCCTAAGGACGGCAACAGCCAACCGTCGAATACCAAACGAACAAAAACACTGCCGAGCACCAACGCAAAAAAGCGATCCCGTCCGAAAAAATTACACCAAGGCGCCCATCGTGATAGATATTCGGACACGAACCAAACCAGAAAGTAAGTCACGATACTCTCTAATAAAATGACCGCCGCCGCCCATTTTTTAATTAATATTAACGGGACCAAATACCCAGGCACCACAAGCCCCGAAAGCACCCAGCCGAGCCGCAAGTTAAAAAAACAAACGACCGACATTCCGACCCAAACCGCCGGAATAACCGAACTGGATAAGCTATTTTCCGGAAAAAGAGGAATAGGAAAAATATTCACGCAGAATAGGCTTTTATAGGGATTTCGTACATCGAGTTAGGTCCGGCAGACTTTAGGTCAATATTAACACCGTCCATATCACATTTTAATTTCCGTTCGTTCACTGTCTGCAATCGTTTGCGAGTTAGCTTAAAAAAAACTCATGACAAGCTTACTCCGTCTGTCCTTCGTCTTTACCCAAACGAGCTGCCGGACTCCTCATTGATGTCCCGTCGATAAAAAAGAAATCAGCCACTTGGCGTTCTTCTTGAGCTTGACAAAGATTGAGTTAGGAATTGCCTTAAGTTTAGGCAATAAGCACATGAAAGCAATATCTAAACTATAGAAATCGTTTTAGCGTTAAAACGATTTGCGATCCTTCGCCCATTTGACTGGAGAGTTCGAGCTCGCCTTCCCAATGCGAAACGTATTGTTTAAATTTATTAAAATTAAGTCCTTCGACTAAATCCGGAAACATGTCCGTGTCCGAATGACCGATTTTATTGTTAATCAGGCCTATGCCTCTGTTACTAAAAAAATACTGGATTGATTCTTTTTTTTCCTCCACGATAATAAACACATCGGTTCCGTCAAAAGTGTCATCTATCATCGCTTGCAACACCGCATAAATTATTTGGTACAACTCCTTAGGCGAAGCAATGACTAAATTTAATGACTCGGGAGACTGTAATCGCACATCGATAAATCGTTCGTCCGCGTATTCGGTCAAGGCGTCAATGGCTTTATCGATAGTTTTCAGAGCATTTATCGGATAACAACCGATATTGGAAACCAGATGACCGATTTCGTTATTCATTTGGTCATGCACTAAGTTCAATGTCGAGAGGCTGGTATCGATATTGCTTCGTATGCCGGTAAGCAACCTTTTCATTTCTTCACGGGATATGCCGGTGTTTTCAATTTCGGGCAAGGCCGATAACACGGATGAAAAAGTATCCTGTAGTTGATGATGTAGGCGAGAGAAAAGATCCTCTTTTAAACGGTAAATAATTTTTAAATCGGTAATATCTTCCAATTCACATAGAATCCCTACGATGGGTAATACGGCTTTTGTGTCCAATCCACCGTATTCGTGCTCTTGGAGTTTTAAAGGCTGAATATGAAAAAGGTAATCCCGATTCGATTTAAAATTTGAAACGGGTATGGAGGCAGACTCCAAATCGAAAATCGTTTTTCTAATCAGGCTCCGCGCTTTATTTTCGTCCATCCCGGTCACGGTCACTACTAATTCCAAAGCCGTCATATTATAGAGCTTCAAGTTAACCGATTGCGCCAACTCCTCCATATGTTTGTTTAACAACAATACACGCCCGAATAGATCGTAAAGGATACCCCCTGTATTCAAGGTATTGAAAACTTGCTGTAATTGCGTAGCCCGCTTATTAAGAATTGCAACCGAGCTGTTGAGTTTTTGATAAGGACTTATAACCGATTGATAATTTAAATACGCAAGAAGCCTGTTGCTTTCGCGCGTATGTTGTTTTTCCTGCGCTTGCTTGCCATATAAAAACTCACTAATTTGGTACATATAGGCCTGAATTAAGGCATGAAACTTTTCCGTCGACTTTATCGTTTCGGGTTCCGTGGAAAACGCCCAAAATCCTAATATTTCACCTGCAAAAACAAGCGGAACTAAGTATTGAATTTCTTCATTATGCCTCGGCTTTAAAAAAGGCCGCTCTTGCAATTGAGGTTTATTTTCTTGTATAGCTGTGCTGTATGGGGTGCGTTTATAGTCTCTGCGACTTTCGTCAACATCATCGGCACTGCATTTAAACGCGCAAGCTACTTTTATGCGATGATCGCCTTCGACGAGTCCGAAAAAAAGCATACGGCTAAGGTGAAGCGATTGATTAATCATATCGACGATTTGAAGCCAATCATCGTCGTTTTCATTAAAATCTTTAGGAACAAATTTCTCTTGCAGATCGCCAGACAATGAGGCCAGTGTTTTATCCACAATTATCTGCTCCTCGATGATTCTATAACGCCACGCTAAAGCGATACAAAGCCACTGCGTTAATATCAACTCAAAGGGCCGAATCCAGAGGAAAAATAACTGTAAGCCCAACCATGAAATCAAACCGTAACTAAGCGACATCGCCATCGATAAAATAAATGCTTGATGAAAGCTCAGATACTGACAATAAAACAAGGTTATCGCACAAACCGCTGCAAATGCGGTTAGCATGACCGTTTCCGAGGGAACGCTTATTGAGCGACGAGACAACAAGGTGTCCATAGCAAACGCATGAAAAAGCACGTCGGGCATTAACCCATCGCCTTTAGAGAGCGGCGTTACATACTTACTTAAAGGTTCTACACCGTAAAGTCCGACCAGGACTGTACGACCGGCTAACAATTCGCCGATCAGATTTCCTGAAACGGCCTGTTCCAGTTGCATTTTCGGAATTCTGACCGAACCGCCGACAAAGTTAACAAGATAATCGAGACTATTGCCGTCACTGTTAATTGCCGCCGTGCTTTTATCTACCGCGGCTTGTTCGAGCGAAGACAGCGTTGATTCGCCGGTTGTTATCCGCTTGAGTTGCTTTCTAAAAACACCGTTTTCCGGCGTAGGAATCGTAATCACCCCGGTAATAATGTCTATATTTTCCGCGACATGCGGAATCGGCTCCAATTTAACGCTTGCATACGGATCGCTCATTTCAACATGCCGACCGAATATCACTTTGCCGGAATCGGACGCCGTTCGATAAAAATTATTCGATACGTGTTCGGGTAAAAAATTGAAAACGACTTGTTTTGCTTGCGAAGCGAGTAAGTTCTTCAACAACGGCATCCAGACTTCATCACCTTGTTCGGCGTAGCTTTTGTTGCCGTCGAGCACTAACAATTGATCGGATGTTTCGTTGCGGAAGCTCAAGCGCACGAAAACATCGTAAGCCACTCCGTTAATTAAACTGAAAACAGAAAAAACATGCGCCTCCCACGCTAAAACGACGATGATTATTCCCCATATTAAAACCGGGTAACGTTTTTCATTAATAATCATGTTGAGTTACTAAATCCATTCAGAAAACTGTTCTTTTATAATCAATTGCTTATAACAATCTATTAAGTATAATGTAATGCCTTAGTATAGCCGATTAATGTTAGAAATAGACCGTATCTCTAGTCGTTTTCCGTCGTTAATTTTTATTTCAATTATTTAAGGAAACTCTGAACAAGTTGATTTCCGTATCATGGTTCGACAAACTCACCACGAACGGAATCAACTGCTTAGCGTTCGTCTTGAGCCTGTCTCAAGACTTAATCAGAGGTTCCTTAAAGAATTTACGGCGGATTTGAACAACGAATTAATGAAACCCGGTAGATTTTTAAACAGATGAATTTGAATAGGATGAAGCAGTTAATGTTAACCAAATATTAACGATAGCTTCAGCTTTGCGAGGTTTTAATTTACCTTCTACTACGCTCATGGAGCGCTATTTATTGATTCGGACTTTTAAAGTCTGAACCGTTCGTGCTGAGCGAGTCGAAGCACAGACCGCCTTTCGACAGGCTCAAGACGAACGGAAGTAAATACTTCATAGGGCCGAATCTATAAGGAAATTCCGATTAAGGCCTATACAGAACGGCAAGGTATTGATTTTGTTTCCGGTGAGTCCTTCGATAAACTCAGCAGAGCCTTGTCGAATGCTCTCCCTAGCGAAGTCGAAGGACATGAATTAAATCAACGTGTTCAGCGCTTCATTAATTGTAAAGAAGCTCTATCAGACATAGTAATGACAACATTGTTACTATTGATACCGCTTCAACCAAATTAATTGAGGACGTTTGTGGAAGGGGTTGATGTGAAACTGTGTTTTTTAAACCAAAATGCCACATTCACCAACACAATCATGACGGGCACTTCGATTAGCGGACCGATAACCGCCGCAAATGCAGCGCCGCTATTGATGCCGAACACAGCAACTGCCACGGCAATCGCCAGTTCGAAATTATTACTGGCCGCCGTGAAAGCCAAGGTCGTCGTCTTGGCATAACCGGCACCGATTGCTTTGCCCATGGCAAAACTCAAGAAAAACATCACTACAAAATAAATCAACAGCGGTATCGCAATACGAACGACATCTAAAGGCAATTGCACAATCAAATCGCCTTTGAGCGAAAACATGACGAATATGGTAAAGAGCAAAGCGATTAACGTTAACGGGCTGATCGCGGGCAAGAAACGTTCTTGGTACCACGCTGTCCCTTTGACGCGTATCAGCACAAAACGCGTCGAAAATCCTGCGATAAAAGGGATACCCAAATAAACAAAAACACTTTGAGCAATTTCGCTTATGGTTATCGCAACAATACTGCCTTGCAACCCGAACAACGGCGGTAACACGGTAATGAAGAACCACGCATAAACACTGTAGAACAGCACCTGAAAAAGACTGTTAAAGGCCACCAATCCGGCTGTGTACTGATTATCCCCTTTTGCCAGATCGTTCCAGACGATCACCATCGCTATACAACGCGCCAAGCCGATTAAGATCAGCCCGGTCATATACTCAGGATAGTCGCGCAAAAAAGTAACGGCTAGAACGAACATTAAGATCGGACCGATTACCCAATTCTGTACTAACGAAACACCCAAAATCCGCCAATTTCGAAAGACGTCGCCCAACTCCTCATAATGGATTTTCGCCAACGGCGGATACATCATCAAGATTAATCCGACGGCAATCGGGATATTCGTCGTTCCAAGGGACACGGCTCGATTGACCGAGATAACTTCGACCGGAAAGAAAAAGCCGATAGCCACCCCACCTGCCATTGCTATAAATATCCATAAGGTTAAAAATCGATCCAGGAATGATAAACCGGACTTCGAGCATGGAGAGCAATTAGGCTGATTCATGATGACTTCTACGTTATTAAATTTAAAACCGCATAAGGAATTAAGGTATCAGATTGCCGATTCGATCCAACTCGGCTTTCAAGCGAGTAGGGTCGTGCTGTAACTCATCGATCGGCAGCGCCAGAAATTGTTCTATGCGATGCCGGAGAATACGATAGGCCGTTATAAAGGCGGCGTTTATTTCTTCTTCGCTACCTTCCACATGCGCCGGATCTTCAACGCCCCAATGACTGCGTACCGCGGCACCTAAATAAACCGGGCAGGTTTCGTTGGCGGCGTTTCCGCAAACACTGAGCACGATGTCGGGCGTAGCGGGAAGATCGTTCCAAGATTTACTGTAATAACCCTCGGTTGAAATGCCTTCCCGTTCCAACAACGCTAACGACCGCGGATGAACTTTACCGGTCGGCTTACTACCGGCGCTCATGCCTTCCCACCCGTCCGGCGCAAGGTGATTGAACGTGGCTTCGCCCAGTATCGAACGACAAGAATTGCCGGTGCAAAGAAAGAGTACTTTCATGATTGATAGGTCCTAATGAAGCAATTAAGTGAATTTCTATTTTTCTTCGGTTAGTATCGATCCAACCCCATGACACGTCACCTTCCATTTGGCTCCGCTCAGGGTGGGTTTTCAAGCGTTCGAGTTTTATCATGAGGTTCCCTGAGCGGAGTCAAAGGGAAATCATGATCCTTAGGCCCAAACATTAAAGGGCAGGACGATAACCGCCGTCTACCCTATTTACAGCTACCGCCGGAAGACGAAGGGCAACACGCCGATTCGACTTTTATAACCGGTACCGGGGTATCTTTACCAAACAAAGGAATAGTCGCCAATGAATGAAACATTTCCCAGGCAATACCCTGCGGATCGATCGTCCAATATTTATCGCTTTCGCTGTAACAACAGGCTGCGCCTTTTTGTTCTTCAACCGGCAATGCAGCTGCACGAAACTGTTGATTCAGGGCTTCAAGCTCATCGTCAGAATCGACTTGAAGTCCTAAATGATCCAATCCGGCCTTAGCGCCTCGCTGTGAAATCGCTAAATTTACTCGAGGATCGTCGAGCATCCATTTGGCATAATCGGGTTTAGTGACGGTCGGTTCGGTCCCGAATAAAGCCGAATAGAAGCAAATACTGTCGGCAAGGTTATCGACTGCAATATGGACATGAAATCGTTTCATAAGCTATTTACTCCGTAAAAACGACAAAAATTAAGGTTCTTCTTTACAACACAGCGTTTCTGTCCCGCAAGGCGTTCCGGCACAACAATTTTCTGTGAGAAAGGCTAACAATTCATTCATCGCCGAAAAATTTGCCGCATAGTAGATAAATCGGCTTTCTTGGCGGGCGGTAATCAAATCCGCATGGGTCAGTTCTTTTAAATGAAAAGATAAGGTGGCATTGGGAATGTTTAACTCTTTGGCAATCTGCCCAGCGGATAGTCCGGCTTCGCCGGCTTGAACCAGCAGGCGAAATAAAGAAAGTCGGGTTTCCTGGGCTAAGGCGGCTAAGGCTTTAACTGCAAAATTTAATTTCATATTTCTAAATTAATGGAAATATTAGATTAAGTCAATTTTTGTTTAATGTTTATTTTGACTTCATTCGAATTTTATTAGCACTTAATTGATAAATCTTAGGATTAAAGAACAATACGCTGGAAAAAATCATGAATAGTGTGACGCGACAATCCTAAACCTCTGGCTCAAAAAAGGTTCGTCGTTCCAAATACACGCAAATCATCAGCATGAAGTCGAATATTTCATTAAGAAACATAGAAGTAGCCTGCGACTACAACTTATTTAGCCGATGTTACAGGCTAAGCAGAAGCGTTTTTTCGTGAGGTTATTTACGAGGAAGCGTAATTTACGAGACTTGGTCATCGCTTGACCACCAGTTTTGACAAAACAGAGCATGATCGCTTTAATAACGCAGTGTTGGCGTCTGTCGAAATGTTTTTAAATTAAAAGCGAAATCCCGTCAAATTTCGCTTTTAATGGAAAATACGTCTTTCTAAAACAAGTGTTTCACAAATTCCCTTTCTTCTTTCAATTCGGCTTCTGTCGCTTTCATCTTTCCCTGGCTGAATTCGTTGATCTTAAGTCCTTGGACAATAGTGATTTTTCCATCGTTTACCGTTACGGGATAGGAATACATTAATCCTGCTTTAATACCGTAACTGCCGTCCGAAGGAATTCCCATACTGACCCACGTACCGTCCGGCGTACCGAGCGCCCAATCCCTCATTTGGTCGACCGCCGCGTTAGCCGCCGACGCCGCACTGGACTGCCCCCGAGCTTTGATGACCTCCGTACCGCGTTGTTGTACTTTAGGGATAAATTCTTCGGTAAACCATTTGTAATCAACCAAAGACAAGGCATCAAGCCCTTTAACATCGGCATGATGGATGTCAGGGTACTGCGTCGCAGAATGATTACCCCAAATAATGACGTTCTTGACGTCTTTCGTTAGCACACCGCATTTCTCCGCTAACTGGCTTATGGCGCGATTATGATCGAGCCGAGTCATCGCAGAAAAGTTTTCCGGCTTTAAATCGGGCGCATTTTTCATTGCAATCAACGCATTAGTATTCGCCGGATTTCCTGTCACCAGCACTTTAACATTTCGGCTGGCGACGTCGTTTAACGCTTTCCCCTGTACAGAAAATATTTCTGCATTAACGGTTAGAAGGTCTTTACGTTCCATACCCGCTGAGCGCGGACGCGCGCCTACTAAAAATGCATAATCGACATTTTTAAAAGCCTTATAAGGATCGTCGGTTATTTCCACCCGATGCAACAATGGACTGGCGCAGTCGTTCAATTCCATGACAACACCTTCCAGTGCAGGAAGCGCCGGAGTGATTTCCAATAAATGCAGGATAACAGGCTGATCCGGTCCCAATAAGGCACCTGCCGCTAATCGAAACAGTAAAGAATAACTAATGTTGCCTGCGGCGCCTGTGACTGCGATGTGAACGGGTGTTTTCATATGCATCCTATTTAGTATTGCTTATCTTAAACGATGACTGTGTCTTAGCGGGATGATAACGAAAAGCCGGTGTAACAAGCAATCTAATTGCGACAGTTAGACTATCAAATAATGAAATTCATTAATTCCTCAATTTATCGAAATATCGGCTTTAACACTTTTTGATAACGGATAGGCTGATTTTTCAAGGCACTTGCAAGATAGCTGTCGTATTATCGAATTGTTATTCAAAGAGACAATCGGCTAAGTCGGGAAGACTATTTTTCCAATTAACTAAGGTCGCATTCGGCTGTGAGACCCGCCAATGATGATAAACGATTAAAGCATTATCAAAATCGGCGTTAATAAAATCTCTTGCCAGATGCCGACAATAATTAAAAAGAGTTAAATAATCTGTAGGATTTCCGGAGCTGCAATCGGCGATTTTTTGCGTTAATCGGCGCATGATGGCTATCATGATGTAATCATTGGATTTTGCGTTTGCATCCTCAACTATCGCTACGTTTTTCAATGCTAAAATGTCCAAAGCGGTATAAGCCAAAGCAACCAATCCGGTTAAAATTACAGATAATTCTCCGACCTGTATTGCATGAAATGTCAAACTACCCGCCTCCATAAGAGAAGATTGGGAACTAATGACTTCCATATCGCTGAGTTCGGAATCTCCGTGTCGTTTACAACGTCTGTAATTCAGGGTACTCATTAATTCAAGATAAGCATTCATAAAATCCTTCCTTCGCCTGTTTAAACGGCGGCTCGGCAAACAATACAAGTCTTATATTCATATTTGTTTGGACATATGTATTGTTGCTTTTATCCTCAGCGCTCTAAAATAGATAAAACATCTTCAAATCCTTTTCCTGAACTTTCAAGAATCTACGATTTATGGAAAATTGCCAATCGGATATAATTCTGCGATTGGAAGAATACCGAACTCGATTTCCATATTCATTTCTAAAATATTTATCTGTTAACTCTTTAACATTCACTGCAAGGCACGTTAATGAAGAAATTGTTGTTCCAATTCGATACGGACACCCATCCCTCCGTGTTTGACACGGTGGTAGCATACGACGGCGGCGCTGATCATGTTATCGGACACGGCGGTTTAACGCCGGATAACGTTAAAATGCTGGTCGAAGGCGCTATCTTCACACGCGCACCGAAAGATAAGAAAAATACCGCTATCTTTATCGGTGGCAGCAATTTGTCGGCAGGTCAAGCCTTGTTAAAATCCGTACAAAATCATTTTTTCGGCGGATTTAGCGTTTCCGTGATGCTCGATAGTAACGGCTGCAATACAACAGCCGCGGCAGTCGTTGCCAAGCTGGCGAAAGGCCGGAATTTAACCGGAAAAAAAGCCGTTGTGCTGGCAGGAACCGGCCCGGTGGGTCAGCGAGCCGCCGTTATGCTTGCCAAAGAAGGCGCCGATGTTACGATTACATCGCGAAACATCAAATCCGCCGAAGAAATTTGTAAAACCATGACCGACCGCTTCGGCGTATCGATAAAACCGCTGGAAGCGCCGGATCGGCACAGCCGTAAAATAGCTATCGAAGACGCTAATATTATGCTCGCCACCGGATCGGCCGGCGTTGAGCTTCTGAGCGAAGAAGATTGGCAGGACAACCCGAATATCGAACTGATTGCCGATGCGAATACCACGCCGCCGTTAGGCATCGGCGGAACGGGGATGATGGATAAAGGCATCGAACGCCACGGTAAAATTATTTGGGGGTCAATCGGGTTCGGGCCGTTCAAATTATCTTTGCACCGAGCCTGCATTGCCAAGTTGTTCGAAGACAACAAACAAATTTTCGATGCAGATAATATTTACGCTTTAGCTAAGGATATGGCTTGATAACGACGAAGGCCGCGTTGAGAGATTGTGCAACCGCCCTATTTCAAACCGGTATCGAAGCCGCCGATCCTTATAAAGCTGTCTTACGTTGCTTAACGGCTTCTCAAGACCGTCTCGAAATATTACTCGACAACACCGGGCAAAAACGGAACGGCAAATGGCCGAAAATTCATCTTATCGCTTTCGGAAAAGCGGCTTGCCCTATGATCGAAGCCGCTTTGGAAGTTATCCCTCATGATCGACTAGGTCGGGCAATCGCCGTTACCAATTACGAAAACTTAACCGCAATAGACGGTGTTACCGTGCTCGGTGCATCGCACCCTTTGCCTGATGAAGCTGGGTATAACGCCGCAAAGCAATGCGCCGCGATAGCCGACAATGCTAAAGCAGGAGAGCTGGTTTTAGTCCTTGTTAGCGGGGGCGGATCTGCATTAATTCCCTATCCGATCAACTCGATTACTTTACCTGAAAAAGTCCGCACAACCGATTTGCTCCTGGCTTCCGGCGCTAACATTAATCAAATCAACTGTGTGCGTAAACATTTATCGCAATTGAAAGGCGGCGGTTTGTGCCGGCTAATTGCACCAGCCGATTGTCATGCCCTCATGCTGTCCGATGTTATCGGCGACGACTTATCGACCATCGCCAGCGGTCCGACAGTAGCGGATGAAACCACTTTTACCCAAGCCATCGAAATTCTTAAAGCCAAAAACATCTGGGACGCCGTGCCGCAAGGTGTGAGACGTGTTCTGCAACAAGGACAACAAGGGCTTATTCCAGAAACACCCAAAAACAACGATGCCTGTTTTGCCCTCGCCTGTCACACCTTGATCGGAAGTAACCGCATTTCCGTAAACGCTGTCGTGAAGACCGCGCAAGAACTTGGTTTTGCAGCCATCCTATACAGTGATACCCTATGCGGAGAAGCCCGGGAAGCGGCCGAAAAACTTGTGTTGTTTGCAAAAGAACAAGCCGAAAAATTCGATAAAAAAATCGCTATTATCGCCGGCGGGGAAACGACGGTTACACTCAAAGGAAACGGTCGCGGCGGACGCAACCAGGAAATGGCGCTAGCCTTCGCCATGCATGCCCAAAAGCACGGACTAAAAGCAAATTGGGTGTTTTTAAGCGGCGGCACCGATGGTCGCGACGGACCGACAGAGGCTGCCGGTGCAATAGTAGATTCGGGTACAATACAACGAATAATGGACGCAAACCTGAATCCTGCCGACTTGTTAGCCGATAACGATTCCAATACAGCATTAAATGCCTCGCACGACTTGCTGATAACGGGCGCAACGGGGACGAACGTCGCCGATGTGCAAGTCCTGTTGATACAGAATTAAATTAATCAAGCCTTCATTTTTAGGAGAAATAAATGTTTAACAAATCCATGACCATCGCCGGATTCGATGATGAACTCTTTCAAGCGATTGAAGAAGAAAAACAACGCCAGGAAGACCATATCGAATTAATTGCATCGGAAAACTATTCAAGTCCGCGCGTACAGGAAGCGCAAGGCACTTGTTTGACCAACAAATACGCCGAAGGTTATCCCGGAAAACGTTATTACGGCGGCTGCGAGTTCGTGGATAAGGCCGAACAACTAGCTATCGACCGCGCCAAAGCCTTGTTCGGCGCGGATTACGCCAACGTGCAAGCGCATTCCGGTTCGCAGGCGAACATGGCGGTGTTCATGGCTATGATCCAACCGGGCGATACGATATTAGGTTTAAGTCTGGCGCACGGCGGTCATTTAACCCACGGTGCAAAACCCAATTTTTCCGGCAAAATCTACAATGCTATTCAGTACGGGCTTGATCCGAACACCGGCTACATCGATTACGACCAAGTTGAAGCTTTGGCGCTGGAACATAAGCCGAAAATCTTGGTCGCCGGTTTCTCGGCGTATTCTAGGATTTGGGACTGGCAACGTTTCCGCGAGATTGCCGATAAGGTCGGCGCGTATCTGGTTGTCGATATGGCGCATGTCGCCGGTTTAGTGGCGGCAGGCGTGTATCCCAACCCGGTGCCGTTTGCCGATGTCGTCACCAGCACGACGCATAAATCCTTGCGTGGTCCTCGCGGCGGCTTGATACTGGCCAAAAGCAACCCGGAACTTGAGAAAAAAATCGATTCCAATATCTTCCCCGGCATCCAGGGCGGACCGTTGATGCATGTTATCGCCGCCAAAGCGGTTTCTTTTAAAGAAGCCATGCAGCCGGAGTTCAAAATCTACCAAGAACAAGTCGTTAAAAATGCAAAAGCCATGGCAAAAGTGTTCGTCGACCGTGGTTTCGACGTGGTTTCCGGTGGCACCGACAACCACCTGATGCTGGTATCGCTCATCCCCAAGGGCATCACCGGCAAAGCTGCCGACGCTGCGTTAGGCAAAGCACACATCACCGTCAACAAAAACGCCGTCCCCAACGACCCGCAATCGCCGTTCGTCACCAGTGGCATCCGTGTCGGCACCCCTGCCCCGACTACGCGCGGTTTCAAAGAAGCCGAAGTCACCGATGTCGCCCACTGGATGTGCGATGTGATGGAAAATATGGAAGATGAAAAGGTGATTGCAGAGGTAAGAGAAAAAGTGACGGCACTTTGTAAGCGGTTTCCGGTTTATGGTTAGCGAAAAGCAAAATCCCTTAATTTGAGAATGAAAAGCTCAAAAATCGCAATCTTCATTGATGTTGAAAACCTTACTCAATGGGTTAAAGAAGATGGTCCTGAGAAGCTTTTATCTGAGTTAAGTTCTACAGGGCAAATTATCGTTCGCAGGGCGTATGGTAACTGGACAAATCAAAACCTATTCAATTTTCAAGGAAATTTGAATAGGTCAGGGTTTGAGCTCATTCATAATTTTCATCCAATTAGCGGTAAAAATTCTTCTGATATACAGCTGACTATTGATGTAATGGAATACGCCCTACGTTTAAGTGATGTAGAGTGGTTTGTCCTTGCAACTGGTGATTCCGACTTTTCACCATTATTTAGGCGTTTAAGGGAAATTGGTAAAGAAGTTATCGGGGTCGGGCCGAGATCCGCATTAAGCGAGAGCGTCAAAACTTCTTGCTCAAGATACGTTTATACGGACATTACCCAAGAAACTATTAAATTGGTAATGGATGATGCTATTGATTTGGTGGAAAAAGCATTAAAAAACTTTGACGATCCTGCGCCCTTCTCATTGTTAAAAACTGCAATGATAAATATAGACAGTGCTTTTGATGAGAAAGCATTGGGGTTTAAGTCTTTTAGTGAATTTTTGAAATCGATTGACTCACTTGATCTGATTCGTTCAGACGATAATAAAACTTGGCTAGCCGCACCTAAATTATCAAAAAACGAGCAAACAGAATTACCGAAATCAGAACAAGAAGATCAACAAATTTCAGCTCTTATTGAAACTTATCAAAAATTGTTAAAAGAAAAAAGTTGGCCTTCTATTCCCAATGATTACTTAACCAAAGTTTACAAAGCATTAATAACACTGCCTCCATTGCCTAAAAATGAATTAACCGAAGCAGTAATAGGAAAAATCGAGGATAAAAAAATCACTTCAACTGACATAACTCGAGCAATATCCATTTTTTGGAAATCTAAGTTGTTTACTACACAATAATCTACCGAAGACTCGGCAGATAAAAACTGTTGGCAATTGGTAAAAAATGATAATTACATCAGTAGGCTAATTTCTGGCTTAATTGAGAATGACATTGAATTGGATAAAAGTATCATAGCAAAATGTTTGTATGGCACTTATAAGAAGGATAAGTTACAACAACTAATTGACCAAGGAAATACGTTCTACAAAGAAATAAAACAACAATATGGCCAAAAGCATGGAACTCTACGAATAAAGCAATAGCCACTATAAACTTGGCAATTTACTCCTAAAATGAGGACTTGTACCCCCCTGATTTGTGTCAATTAATAGCAAGAAGAAACCGCGATGAGCACCTGCTGCCACGATCCCACCGATCCACCTAATAAGTTAGACCCTCGCGAACTGACCCGTGCGGAAATGCGTTACGACGAACTCGTGCGCGACTTATTCACCGACGACCCGGAAAAAGTGCTGTTAAAACTGGTCAACAGCAGTTCGGTTTATCTCAGAGAATTGGCTGCATTGCGGGCGAATTATCCCTCTGTTCGCCTGCGCGCCATCCAATTGCTGGATAAAAAAAGCAAAGCGGTTCTCCAGAAAATCATCGATAAAGAACCGGATTCCGAATTCGGGCAAGCTGCCAAACACCGGCTTGAACATCTGGATGACGAAACCGGACTGTTAGGCAGGCTGTTTAAATCGTCGTGATTGTGTTGTTAGACAATTTCGTTTTAATAAACTGGTTCTGTTTGCTTTAATCCAGCATAGTATTAAGAGATATTGACCAAAGCATGCTTAAATCCGCATGTTTCGCACGATTTGTGAGCTAATACATTTATAATAACCGTTAAGAACGTCAATCTCGGTTAATCACTATTTTAAAAGACATGTCCGACATCGAAATCGCCCAGAAAGCCAACATTAAACCCATCATCGGCCTTGCACAGGAACGTTTCGGCATTGCTGCCGAACACCTTGATCCTTACGGCCACTACAAAGCGAAATTATCGCTCGATTATGTCAACAACTTAAAAGACGAAAAAGACGGCAAACTGATACTGGTGACCGCCATCAGCCCGACTCCGGCGGGTGAAGGTAAAACCACAACGACGGTAGGTTTGGGCGATGCACTCAACCGCATCGGCAAAAAAGCCATGATTTGCCTGCGCGAGCCGTCGTTAGGTCCCTGTTTCGGCATGAAAGGCGGTGCGGCGGGCGGCGGTTATGCCCAAGTGGTGCCGATGGAAGACATCAACCTGCATTTTACTGGCGACTTTCATGCCATCGGCGTGGCGCACAATCTGTTATCCGCCCTGATCGACAACCACATTACCCAAGGTAATGCGCTCGGTATCGATCCGCGCCGGATCCAATGGAAACGCGTCGTGGACATGAATGACCGCGCCTTGCGCAAAATTATCATCGGTTTGGGCGGCGTCGGTAACGGTTACGCGCGCGAAGATAGCTTCGATATCGTGGTCGCTTCCGAAGTGATGGCGATTTTGTGCTTGGCAACTAATCTTGCCGATTTGAAAGAACGTCTCGGACGCATCGTTATCGGCTACAAAGCGGACGGCAAAACAGCCATTTACGCCCGCGACCTCAAAGCCCACGGCGCGATGGCGGCCTTGTTAAAAGACGCTATCAAACCGAATTTAGTCCAAACGCTGGAAAACAACCTCGCCATCATCCACGGCGGGCCGTTTGCTAATATCGCGCACGGCTGTAACACGGTCACCGCTACCAAAACCGCCCTTAAACTTGCCGATTACGTCGTTACCGAAGCGGGGTTCGGCGCGGATTTAGGTGCAGAAAAATTTATCGACATCAAATGCCGTATTGCAGAATTGAAGCCGTCGGCAGTCGTCCTGGTTGCCACTATCCGGGCATTGAAATTCCACGGCGGCGTTAACAAAGAAGATTTAAACCAGGAAAACCTTGCGGCGTTAGAAAAAGGATTTGAAAATCTGGAGCGCCATTACCGGAATATTACCCAGCATTACGGATTGCCCTGCGTCGTATCGATTAATCACTTCACCTTCGATACCAAAGCGGAACTGGATTTGCTGATGCTCAAATGCAACGAACTAGGCGCAAAGTGCGTCGTCGCCAAACATTGGGCGGAAGGCGGCGCAGGGGCGGAAACTTTGGCGCATGAAATAGTCGCCTTGGCGGATCACCGAGAACCGGGTTGCAGTTTCGTCTATGAAGAAAACCTGCCGCTGTGGTACAAAATAGAAGCGATCGCCACCCGGCTTTACGGCGCATCCGGCATTACCGCCACGTCCAAGATCAAAAACCAGCTCCTTGCCTGGGATGAACATTACGGTAAATTCCCCATCTGCATGGCGAAAACCCAAATGTCGTTTTCCACCAATCCAAACCTGAAAGGCGCGCCATCCGGTCACAACGTAGAAATCACAGAAGTTAGATTAGCGAACGGCGCTGGTTTTATCGTTGCGCTGGCTGGCGATATTATGACGATGCCGGGGCTTCCGAAAGAACCGGCTGCTGAACGAATTGATATCGACGACGACGGACGGATTACCGGGTTGTTTTAAAGTTTATTGAAATATCTTACGTAAACGAGCTTGCTCGGTTTAAACGTTGCAAACTCGTTTCTTTGCTCATCTTTGTTTAATTTTTCGATAAATAGCTTAATTCGGCTTTAAAACTTCCCAATAACTCGATCGAAAACACCGATTCCAGACATACTATTGGATGTTCTAAAAATTGCATTACCGTGATAGGCAACATTAACGCTTTGCGCAATATCCAACCGGTCTAAATAGACAGTTACCGTAAACGTTTTTTCCGTAGTCAACGAGGACAGCGGCGGCAACTTAAAAGTTGCAGTCATGACGCAACTGGATGTTATCGAATAAGTCCCATTAACACTGATCGTGCGAGTACCTCCACCCGAATATTCAAAACCGCTAACGGACATAGCGCCAGCGCCGTTGAAAACCATCCGCCCCGCATCGATAACAGACGTATTCTGCCCACTAGAACCACCTGTGTTCGTCAAACTGAAGGTATAACCTGATGATGTGGCAACGCTGCCGTTATTACAGATACCGGCGTTAACCCCTGTTGAAAACAATAATAAACCAAAAATAATGAATAACTTTTTCATATAACACCTCGTCTTCGCGGTAAATCGATTATTTAATTAAGCACGCTGTGAAATTCATTTTTTTGCCGTTTAGAGCAAAAACCCGTAAATTTACGGCTAAATGAATCCTGGAGTAATTTCTCAGCGGCAAAGCAACCTTACAATCTCTTCGCTGAACGGCAGGTGAACGAATCATCAAAACCTCTCGAAAATTGTTTTTAAAAATCTCTTGCTCGATTCGCTGTTAATATTCCGACTAAAGCCACTCTTATGACTCTGATCACTGACCATCCGGTTTCACAATGGCTTTCGCCGCTCCGGTTTCTTTAATTTCCGCAGCATCTTTGAGATAAAATTGTTTTAATCGATTGAATGCGGACCAGAGCGTCGTATCCATAACCACACGATTGCCGATAGCAACAATAACCCGGCTCAGTTCAGGAATTTTAGTTTTTGTGGACGTCAAGTAGATAGGCTGAACATACAATACTGTTTTACCCATCGGCAAGATTATCATCCGACCCATTTCAACTGAAGAACCGGCTTGCCCCCACAAGGTAAAATTAGCCGATATTTCAGGATCTTGATTAATCAACGCTTCAACTTGCGCCGGTCCGTTGACTTGAACGTCCTTGCCTAATTTGTAAACTCTAATCCCAGGTTTGTAATCGGAACCGCATTTGGTTTTATCCATGATACCGGCAACGCCAATCATGCTGAGATTATCGCGATTCACCGGCGTCATGGGGTTTATAAGGACGAATTCTTCCGTATCGCCGCAATTTCCGAAATCCATGGTTTGATAATACGGCATGACCGGTTTATCACGCACCGTTGCAAACTGCCATGTTTCACCTTGTTCGTAAAAGGCTTCCGGTGTTTTTTGGTGGTACTTGGCAAACATATTCATTTGCACGGAAAAGAGATCGCGCGGGTATCGCAAATGTTTACGCAACTCTTCCGGCATTTCGCTCAAAGCTTTGAATAAGCCTGGATAAGCCGTATCGTATGCCTGGATGATAGGATCGGAAGAATCGGAAATATAAAAATCCATGTCGCCGTCGTAAGCATCCACAACAATTTTGACCGAATTACGTATATAGTTAAAATTGTGTATTTCTTTAGCGAATTCAAACCGTTGATGCTTCGATACAGGGTAATTGCCGGACAAGGTATAAGCGTCGACGACCCAATAAAATCTATCGTTTCCAACGACTAAATAAGGATCGTTATCCAAATGTAAAAACGGTGTCAGTTTAATGATCCGGTCGATAATATTTCTATGTATTTTGACTCTACTTTCAGAACTGATGTTGGTTGAAAAAAAGACTTTTTCATCCTTCAGAAAAAATGCCAATAAGGCCTTTTTAAACAATGAACTAATCCGTATCCCGCCTTCGCCGTGATACGCTTGAGAAATACCGGGATCCTCTCCGACGTTACTTCCCGAGATGTCGACAATCTTGAGATTATTCGGAACGATGGCGTAATCGTATTGATCTTCGCCGTAGTAAATATCAGGATATTTAATGGTCAACCCCGCAGGCGAAAACATATTCAAATCCCGCAAATACCAGACTAAGGGCTTATCGGCATCTTGCGCGGCGGAACTCATCACCGCGCCGTAACCGTGCGTATAACGAAGATGGGTATTCTCCCAATTCTGGGCTTCTTCCGGTAGTTTCGTAATGTTTATTTCCCTTGCCGATAAATTGACTTGCCGGGTATGGTTAAGCAGAGGATAACGGTCCTCATCCAGGTTGATGAAGCGGTAGTACGGTCTTATCTCCTGTAATTGTTTGTAGCTGCTGATGAGATGTTCTCTATCCCAAACCGGAATATTTTCGAATCGTTTTTGACTGCTCCAGGTTGCAATATCCTCGGCTGCATTCAAGTTAACCTGTAAATCGACCGTATCGATATTTTTTAAATCGTATGCGTCTAAGGTTGCGTCAATATTATGTTGGATGAAGGGCTTTTCGGTTCTGACCGGATTCGGGTTAACAATATACCTTTCGATTATATTCGGAATAAATTCGACTTCACGTAGTCCCAAAATGACAAGAAATGCAGCCATCGATAGCACTAACGGGGTTTTGCTTCGGTGCATGTCTGAGAATATGTAAATACCGCTGGAGATGGCTATCGCTAAAAATGAAAGGATTCCCAGCCAAATTAACGGCAATTGATATCGGATTTCAATAGTTCCCGGTCCGTAGAATACCGGTTCATGGGCATCGATATACAACAACGAGTAGCGTTGCAGCATAAACCCCCAGACGACAAACAGTACGATAAACCCCATCAATACGACTAAATGTATTTTTGCGCCGGGATGTAATTCTTTGTTTTGGTTGGGTACGAAAATATGTTCAACCCAGTACAATGCGCCGACCATGATAAAAATTAATATTGCCGTACCTAAGAGCTCGGGCTGTATTAATTTGTAAATGGGGTATGACAGTAGATAAAACCCGATGTCGTTACCGTAAACCGCATCCGCAACACCGGACCGGCCGCCGAAAAAATACAGCAACGTGGTTTCCCATTGGTCGTAAAACGGAATGGCGATAAAGATTGCTAAAATTAATGCAATAGGCGTATAGACTTTTGCGGAACCGTACAAAAACTTTTCCGAAAACTTTTGAAAGCGCAGATTTTTATCGAAATTACTTAAGACTTCATCTTGCGGATTTAAACCCAAATAACTGGATGCGATCCAAAAGTGAAAAAAGAAAATCAGGAAAAAAAACAGCGTAACGCCGCCAGAAAGAAAAAATTTGTAAAGCAGGCGCAACCAAAAATAATGTTCGAGTTTAATCGATTGAAACCACCACAAATCGACGAACAAATTAAGAAATATAAAATGAAAAGCAACAAACAGAACTAAGCATAATGCCAGCACTGCCAAGATAATTGCGGGTAATGATTTTAAATTCCGCATAGTTCCCTCTTTAATTTGAATATAGGGTTTGATAATGATTTATGACATTTATGCCAAAAATAGATTTGCCCGACAGGTTGTACAATCTAAAACCTACCGGGCAACGGCTATGGCGAAAATGTGATCGGCTTCCCTAACTGTGTACAACCGATATACCTTATTGTAATTTTTTTAGTGTTTGCGCCAAGCCCGCTCCTAACTTGAGCAGAGAGTCTTGATTATGTTTTTCGATCAACTGATCGTCTTCATCGAAGGCTTTATCGGCATGAGGTACGGCGAGTTGTTCGGGCAATACGATAACGCCAAAGTTTGACAGCAACATCCGCAAAAACACCAAACCTCGCAATCCGCCCAAACCACCGGGAGATGCCGCCATAATGACGGCTATTTTATTACGGAAAGCCACTAGAGATGCGTCTTCCCCTTCGCGCCTGGAAATCCAATCGAGCGTATTTTTTAATAATGGCGTGAATGCGCTGTTATATTCAGGCGACGCGATAAGTAATCCGTCATGGCTGATAAACAAAGATTTCAATAGCTTTGCCGACGGCGGCAATCCTTCGCTTATTTCCAGATCTTGGTTGTAAACGGGCATAGGATAATCCGCCAAATTAATAATCGTTACCTCGGCGCCTGCTTGTTCAGCACCGCGAGCGGCTATCCTAACTAATTTTTGATTGTACGACCCGACACGGGCACTCCCCGAAAAGGCTAAAATTTTTGTCATAAAAATTAACGAAATTAGGGTAATTGCGACATTTCTTTCGCTTTATCGTAATCGACGCCAACGCTGACGATAAAACTGGTGGCGTCTTCAATATCCATAGCCGATTCAATGACTTTGGATTTATCGACAATCACAGTAAAGCCTGATGTTGGATTCGGCGAGGTTGGAATAAAAAGCACTAACTTATGATCGTGGCGATTTGTAACATAAGCAGGCACCCAAATACCCTCTTTAGGATATTCAACATAAACAACTTCCTTGGCAATGGTCTGGTCCGCGCTGAAAAACATCGCAATCACTTTTTTAACGACCCGGTAAACGGTATTTAACAGCGGGATACGGTCGATAATTTTTTCAACAAACGTAATAAGTAAAGGGCGGCTTTTCTTGACGATTTCGTGACCGATAAAAACCAGAATAAAAAAACTTAGTACAAACACCACAACGGTATAAAAATAACTGTTCGCGTAACCGTGCACTAAACCGAACAGCGCCATCAACATATTTTTAATAAAAAGAATAATTTGCAATACGACAACAATAGGGATAACCGCAAAAATACCAATCAGAAAGTTATTTAACAGCTTTTGAGTCATCACTTTCATTTTTTCTCCGCTAGTTTTGTTTTTTATTATGGGAAATATCCAAAAAATTTAAGCTTCAAACGGTTTTACGAACTTAGCGCCAGAACCTCGAGTTATTTTAGTTTAGCCTTTAACATCTTATTTACTTCAGCAGGGTTTGCTTTACCCTGCATTTCTTTCATAACTTGGCCGACGAAAAAACCGAATACTTTGTCTTTACCGCTGAGATATTGCTCAACTTGACCGGGATTTTCAGCGATTATTCTATCAATAATGGCTTCGATTGCGCCGGTATCGGTGATTTGTTTAAGGCCTTTTTCGTCGATAATCTCATCTGCCGTTGAATTCGATTGCCACATCAATTCAAAAACCTGTTTCGCTATCTTGCCTGAAATCGTTTGATCGTTGATTCGTATTAATAATCCGGCTAATCGCTGGTAACTAACCGGAGAATCGGCAATATCCAAATCCGTTTTGTTAAGCGACGCCAAAAGATCGCCGGTAATCCAATTCGCGCACAGCTTAGCTTCGCACAACGACTCTTTCACTAAAGACTCGAAATAATCCGACAATTGTCGAGACGACGTCAGTATTCCTGCACTTTCACAATCCAAACCGTATTGTTCGGTGAAACGCTGTTTTTTAGCCGCAGGTAACTCCGGCAGCTGCGCTTTGATTTGCGCCTTGAATATTTCGGTAATTTCTACCGGCAACAAATCCGGATCGGGAAAATAACGATAATCGTTGGCTTCTTCCTTACTCCGCATAGATCGGGTTTCATCTTTATTCGCATCGTACAAACGGGTTTCCTGAACGACCTTGCCGCCGCTTTCAATCAGCTCGATCTGGCGCTCGATCTCATGATTAATAGCCTTTTCGACGAATTTGAAGGAATTGATGTTCTTAATTTCAGCACGCGTTCCGAACTCTTGCTGCCCCTTTGGACGAACCGAGACGTTAGCATCGCAACGGAACGAGCCTTCCTGCATATTACCGTCGCAGATCCCCAAATAGCGGACCAGTTCGTGCATTTTTCGCATGTAAGCAACAGCTTCTTTAGCCGAGCGCAATTCCGGTTCGGAGACGATTTCCAGCAAGGGCGTCCCGGCGCGGTTCAAATCGATGCCGCTCATGCCGTGAAAACTTTCGTGCAAAGATTTACCGGCATCTTCTTCCAGATGCGCTCGGGTGATACCGATGCGTTTGGTTTCGCCGTCGACATCGATATCCAAATGACCGTTTCCGACGATCGGCAGTTCAAACTGGCTGATTTGATAGCCTTTCGGCAAGTCCGGATAAAAATAATTTTTCCGGGCAAATACGGAGTACGGCGCGATTTCGGCGTCTATAGCCAAGCCGAACTTAACCGCAAAACTTACGGCTTGTTCGTTCAATACAGGCAATACCCCTGGCAACCCCAAATCTACTGCACAGGCTTGCGTATTCGGTTCCGCACCGTATGCGGTCGATGCGCCGGAGAATATTTTAGATTGTGTTGCAAGTTGCGCATGGATTTCCAGCCCGATCACGCTCTCCCAATTTTCCTGATAATTTTCCATAGCCCCTCCTATTCGAAACCTTTGGGTATTTGCCGATGCCAATCGCTTACCATTTGATATTGATGCGCGATGTTCAATAATCGATCCTCAGCAAAATAATCGCCGATTATTTGTAAACCGACCGGTTTGCCTTCCGAAAAGCCTATCGGTAAAGACATCGCAGGCAATCCGGCAAGATTAATCGCAATCGTATATATATCGGACAAATACATTTCAATAGGGTTGTCTATTTTTTCACCGAGTCCGAAAGCCGTTGTCGGCGCCACCGGCCCCATGATGACATCAACTTCAGACAGCGCTTTCTTGAAATCGTCGCTAATCAGTCGACGAATTTTTTGCGCCTTCAAATAATAAGCATCGTAGTAACCTGCCGATAAGGCGTACGTTCCCATTAAAATGCGGCGTTTGACCTCTTTACCGAAACCTTCGCCGCGAGAGCGGGTATATAAATCGGCCAAATCTTGCGGATTATCGCAACGGTGGCCGAATCGGACGCCGTCGAAGCGCGATAAGTTAGCGGAACATTCGGCAGGTGCGATGACATAATAAGCTGGAATCGCCAATTTGAGATTCGGCATGGAAACTTCTTTGAGTTCCGCACCCAGCTTTTTATATTCTTCGATTGCTTTTTCAATAACTAAGGCCACATCGTTATTAAGGCCGTCACCGAAAAACTCCTTCGGCAAACCAATTTTCAGGCCTTTGATGTCTTTATCGAGGGCTGCCGAATAATCCGGTACGGGCAAATCCAGACTGGTCGAATCTTTCGGATCGAAACCCGACATGGCTTGTAACAATATAGCCGTGTCTTCTGCGCTGCGCGCCATCGGACCGCCTTGATCGAGACTCGACGCGTAGGCAATCATTCCAAAACGAGACACGCGACCATAAGTCGGCTTTAAACCTGTGATACCGCAATGGGCGGCAGGCTGCCGTATCGAACCGCCGGTATCCGTTCCCGTTGCGCAAACTGATAAACGCGCCGCTACCGCTGCCGACGAGCCGCCGGACGACCCTCCTGGGACTGAGTTTGTGTGCCAGGGATTTTTGACCGGACCGTAATAACTGGTTTCGTTGGATGAACCCATTGCGAATTCATCCATATTCAATTTGCCGAGCATCACTGCACCGGCGGCGTTTAATTTTTCAACGACCGTCGCATTATAGGGTGCAATAAAATTATCGAGCATCTTCGAACCGCACGATGTCTTTACACCTTGCGTACAAAAAATATCTTTTTGGGCAATGGGAATGCCGGTAAGCAAGGAGGTGTCGCCTTGGGCAATTTTGGCATCCGCCTGCCTGGCAGCCTTTAAAGCTAACTCTTCTGTGACGGTGACGTAGCAATTCAACTGCGCGTGTTGTTTGATTCTGGATAAAAACAACTGCGTCAATTCAACACTGCTAAAATCCCCGCAGCGCAAGCCCTTGGCTATTTCTTTAATCGATTTATTATGCACGGCAATCCCTTACTCAATAACTTTAGGCACTAGATAAAGACCGTCTTCAACCAGCGGCGCGATCTTTTGAAAATTATCCCGGTTATTCGTTTCAGTTACGTCATCGACTCTTAAACGCTGAATTTGATCCATCGGATGGGCCATCGGAAGAACGCCGCCGGTATCGGTTTCCCCCATTTGTTTCATCAAATCCAACATGTTCGACAAATCTCGGGCATAAGATTCGATATCCTGATGATCGATACCCAGCCGGGCTAAATAAGCAATTTTTTTTACATCATCTGCCGTTAAAACCATCTTCTACTCTATTTAAACCAAAGTAATAAAATATGATACTTTATATCTTGCTCGAATACCCGCTTGATTGATAAAGTATGTGGGTTTTATTCCCTTCTCTCCGTTCGCAGGTAAAAAATGTTCAAAAGAATTCGCGGTTTGTTCTCTAACGATCTTTCAATTGATCTTGGAACCGCCAACACCTTGATCTATATCCCAGGACAAGGCATTGTCCTCAACGAGCCGTCCGTCGTGGCGATCAAGGAAGACAAGGTGCGAGGCACCAAAAGCATTGCCGCAGTGGGCACGGAAGCGAAATTAATGCTTGGCAGAACGCCCGGCAATATTACTGCCATCAGACCGTTGAAAGACGGTGTTATTGCCGACTTTGCCGTTACCGAGAGAATGCTTCGATTCTTTATCGAAAAAGTCCATAAAAGCAAACTCCTTCGCCCTAGCCCGCGTATTTTAATTTGCGTACCTTGCGGCTCGACTCAGGTAGAGCGCCGTGCTATTCGCGAGTCGGCGGCAATGGCCGGTGCGCGCGAGGTTTTCTTGATCGAAGAACCGATGTCCGCCGCTATCGGAGCGGGTCTGCCTGTCGACGAACCGAGCGGCTCTATGGTGTTGGACATCGGCGGCGGCACCTCGGAAGTAGCGATTATTTCCATTAACGGAATAGTCTATTCCAACTCAGTTCGTATCGGCGGCGACAAATTCGACGAGGCCATCATCAACTATGTGCGTAGAAATTACGGTACTTTGATTGGCGAATCGACCGCTGAGAGAATTAAACTTGAAATCGGCACTGCTTATCCCGGCAGCGAAGTCCGCGAAATCGAAGTCAAAGGCCGTAATTTGGCTGAGGGCGTTCCTCGTAGCTTCGCTCTAAATAGCAACGAAATTCTGGAAGCTTTGCAAGATCCGTTATCAGGCATTGTCAGCGCGGTAAAAATCGCTTTGGAACAAACACCGCCGGAGTTAGGATCCGACGTAGCAAGCCGTGGCATTTACTTGACCGGCGGCGGCGCTTTGTTAACAGACCTCGACCGTTTGATTGCGGAAGAAACCGGTCTACCCGTTCATATTGCAGACGACCCTTTAACGTGCGTTGCGCGAGGCGGCGGTATGGTCTTAGAAATGTTGGATAAAAAGGGCATGTCCGCTTACTCTTTCGAATAAACTGCGGCAATGTCTTGTTAACCAAGGCCATGCCCGGTTATAAATACAGGGGATTTATGCAATCCCATTTAATCGAGAAGCAAAGATTGCATCATTAATTGGTGTCGGATCATTAATAAAATTCAACACCAAAACCCGCACTAAACGCGTTAAAATATAACACGATTACTTGTTAATCCCGGAGTCAAGCCGGGCTATTCGTAGGCCGATTAAAAGCAAACGGATTTCTGCCAACGCGATTTAATCGGCTTTCTTTAAATTTATTCGAGAGTTCCCGCTATAAAACTGTTATTTGCTGAAGGCCCATCGATTCATATGCGGCTGCTTATTGCAGTATCGGCGTCCATCGGCTTGTTGATGATTGAACATATCAGTCCTCGACTCGATCCGCTCCGTGCCGGACTTTCGCTTGTCGTCGACCCTATTAAGTATTTGGTCGATCTACCCTCCGAAATTACAAGACGAACGAGTGATTCGCTACAATCTTATTCGACTTTACTCGCGGAGAACAAAAAACTTCGGGAAACGGAAAGCCTCGACAAAATTCGTCTCCTAAAATACGATGCATTGGAAAAAGAGAATATCCGTTTACGTGCATTACTCGAAAACTCGTTCAAGTTGGGCGAGCAAGTATTGATTGCCGAGTTACTGTCTGTAAATATCGCTACACCATACGAAAACATCGTCGTCGTTAACAAAGGCACTCGTTTCGGAATCCACCCTCAACAACCGGTTGTCGATGCTAACGGTGTGGTCGGGCAGGTTTTCCGGGCCTTGCCGACGACGTCGGAAATTATGCTGATTACGGACCCAAACCATGCGATCCCCGTCCAAGTCAATCGCAACGGTCTTTTAACTATAGCTGTCGGCAGCGGGGAATTAAATCGGCTTAATTTTCCTTATCTTCCCGATAATGCAGATATACGTCCGGGCGATTTACTGATTACGTCGGGACTGGGCGGTACTTTCCCGCCAGGTTATCCGGTAGCTGTCGTTGATCCGTTTACACCGCCTGCAGGTAAACAAATTACGGCAACGCCGAAGGCCGCACTAGATCGAAACCGGGAACTGATGATCGTATGGAGCAATGCAAATCAGATTCCTATAACGCCGACGCAAACGGTACAAAACCCACAAAAAGAGGATAACGTTAATGAATAACACTTACGGCTTCGGTCGTATTATCCTGACGCTTGTCTTTGCAATGTGCCTGAAAATTGCTCCGATTCAAGGCTCGCTGGCAATTTATAACCCGGACTGGGTTTTGTTAACGCTGATATACTGGTCGCTTGCCTTCCCTGAACGTGTCGGCATTTTTCACGCCTGGACTTTCGGTTTATTGACGGACGTCTTAACCGGACGGCTATTCGGTCAGTATGCGCTTGCTTATTCATTAGTCATTTATATAAGCCTCCTGGCGCATAAACGTTTACGTCAATTTCCGTTTATACAACAAGCACTGTTTATTTTCTGTTGCTTACTTCTTGCGCAACTCCTACTCTTGTTTATTAAAAATCTTCAACATACCGCACAATTGAGACCGACTTTTTGGGTGCCAGTGTTTACCGGCACGTTATGTTGGCCTTTGGTTTATAACGTGTTGCGTTTTGTCAGGCTGGCAAAACCCATAAAGTAACATCTGCCGGTTTGAAATGCCCCGTAACTTAAGCTTTAAGGACACCCCGGAAGAAAGCCGGCTTTTTCTTAACCGAATCATTGCAGCTCTTGTTTTAATTCTACTGTTAACGAGCGGCCTCATTGTTCGTTTAGCCTACTTACAAATCGCCGGACACGAACTGTATACGACAAAGGCTAAGGAAAACAGCATCAAATTCGAGCCGACCGTGCCTTCTCGCGGCATCATTTACGACAGACGCGGCAGTATCCTCGCTGAAAACACTCAGACTTACAGCTTGGAAATCATTCCCGAACAAACCCAAAATCTGGATGAAACGCTCGAAAAGCTAAAGAAGCTGCTCGCAATTCCTGACGAAAAAATAGAACTCTTTGAGAAGCTTCGCAAACGTCAAAAAAAGTTTATCGGAATTCCGCTGTTGCCCAACATGACAGAAGAGGAACTCGCCAAGTTTGCTGTTGTAAGACCTTTCTTCCGGGGTGTGGACGTCCAAGTACGGCAATTAAGATATTATCCTTACGGCGATTTAGCTGCTCACGTTGTCGGTTATGTCGGGCGTATTAATGAAGCAGAAATGAAAGAACTGCCCATTGCCGAATACCGGGGCTCTACTTTTATCGGCAAGCTAGGTATTGAAAGCTCGTACGAAAAAGAATTGCACGGCACCACGGGTTATGCCGAAATTGAAACCAATGTTCAAGGCCGTCCTTTAAAAACGATTAAAGAAGTTAACCCTATATCCGGCGCCAATCTTCATTTAACCCTTGATATGGCCTTACAGAAAACAGCTTACGATGCCCTGGAGCAATACAACGGCGCTGTTGTTGCGATTGAAATCGAAACCGGCGGCGTCCTAGTCTTCGCCAGCCGACCCGGTTTCGATCCCAACCCTTTCGTGATCGGCATCAGCACCCCTGCTTATCAAGCCCTGCAATCTTCACCGGACCAACCGCTATACAACCGAGCTTTGCGCGGATTATATCCGCCCGGCTCAACGATTAAACCCTTTATGGGATTGGCAGGATTGGAATATAACGCCGTTAGCGCTCAACAACCCATGTTTTGCCCGGGCTCTTACCAGCTACCGAATTCGCCGCACCGCTACCGCGATTGGAAAAAAAGCGGACATGGCTCCGTCAGTCTGCCCGAAGCGATTACGCAATCTTGCGACGTCTATTTTTACAGGCTTGCGGGTATGCTAGGTATCGACCATATTCACTCGTTTTTACAAAAATTCGGCTTCGGTGAAAAAACAGGAATCGATCTTATCGGCGAAAAAACCGGTCTGCTGCCGTCCAGAGAATGGAAAATGAGCAAAAAAAATCAGCAATGGTTTCCAGGCGAAACCGTCATTACCGGCATAGGCCAAGGTTACCATCAAGTCACCCCTTTACAACTTGCCAAAGCAACCGCAACGCTGGCCAACTTCGGTAAAGTCGTAACTCCCCATTTGGTGAGTAAAATCTCAAATGGCTCTGCCGATAAACTCAATAACAACTACCGTGAGGCTACACTGCCGGTTAAAGCCAGCAATATTAAAACGGTGATTGCAGCGATGGTTAACGTAGTGCATAGCAACCGAGGAACTGCAAAAAGCATCAGCACCGGCATTAATTACCAAATCGCCGGTAAAACCGGAACCGCTCAAGTGATCAACATTAAGCAAAATGCCAGTTACAATGAGCATCAAATCGATTTCAAACAACGCGATCACGCTTTATTCATTTCTTTTGCACCGGCTGACAATCCGAAAATTGCTGTTGCGGTCATTGCCGAAAACGGCGGTCACGGAGGTTCAGTCGCGGCACCTATCGCGGCTAAAGTTATCAAACAGTACCTAAGCGATTATCAACAATGAAAATCGAAACACGCCGCGAACAATTCAACTCCCCTTCGTTGATTGGCCGCCTATTAGCGAAACTACATATTGACGTTCCTTTATTTATAGTTCTTTTACTTATCTCTCTGTTGAGCTTTGTCATTCTTTATAGCGCCGGAAATAAGGAAATCGACTTGTTAATACGGCAAGCCTTTCGCGTCGGACTAGCGTTTTTGCTCATGGGAGTTCTCGCCCATATCAATCCCTATCAATTTAAACGCTATTCAGCCTTATTGTTTGGGCTTGGCGTTCTACTGCTTATTGCCGTCTTTATAATGGGTTATACCGGGAAAGGCGCAACCCGGTGGCTGGATCTTGGTCTTTTCCGGTTTCAACCATCGGAAATGCTGAAAATTACCACACCGATGATGATTTCGTGGTATCTAGCAGATCATGTCTTGCCGCCGAAGCCTAAACAATTGCTTATCGCAGGCGTTTTGATTCTTATCCCTACGCTTCTCATTGCCAAACAACCCGATTTAGGTACAGCGGTATTGGTTGCGGCATCCGGCGCCGCCGTTCTGTTTTTTGCCGGTTTATCCTGGCGATTCATCATAGCGATTATTGCCGTTATTTCCGCGATAGCGCCGGTTATCTGGAATTATGCGCTTCACGATTATCAACGCGCCCGCATCATTACCTTACTAGATCCTGAAGCCGACCCTTTGGGCAAGGGTTATCATATTATTCAATCCAAAATTGCCATCGGTTCGGGCGGCATTTACGGCAAAGGCTGGTTAGGCAGTAAACAATCGGAATTGGAATTTTTACCGGAAAGTTCGACCGACTTTATCTTTGCCGTATTTGCAGAGGAGTTCGGACTGTTCGGCTGCCTAGGCTTGTTAACGCTTTATCTTCTGGTGATTGGACGATGCTTATATATAGCCACGCAAGCGCAAGATACTTTCAGCCGCCTACTGGCCGGCAGTTTATCCTTCACCTTTTTTGTGTATGTCTTTGTCAATATCGGCATGGTTATCGGTGTTCTTCCTGTTGTAGGGGTACCTTTACCCATGATTAGCTATGGCGGGACATCGATAGTGACTTTATTAGCCGGATTTGGAATATTGATGTCCATCCATACGCATAAAAAATTTATTCCTGATTGATGAAGATTGAGGATATACATGACTATTAGAAGAACATTCCTTCGACTTTTCCTTATTTGTTATAGCTTTACCCTTATTTCCTGCGCAACGCCTATAAAAGACCAGGAAACAGTCGCTAGTTTCGTCCGGCAAATGGCGATTCAGCATAAATTCAATGAAAATGAGCTTTCTGATTTATTCGACGAAGTTGAGTTTAAAGAAGACATCATTACGAAGATTTCAAAACCCTCCGAAAACTTATCTTGGTATAAATACCGCAGAATTTTCTTAAAAGAACCTAGAATCAAAGCGGGTGTTGAATTCTGGCGCAAAAATGAACGGGTTTTAAGAATTGTCTCTAAAGAAACCGGCGTTCCTGAAGAAATTATTGTCGCCATCATCGGCGTTGAAACGTATTACGGCAAACATACCGGTCAATATCGAGTAATCGATGCTCTTTCAACCTTAGCTTTCGAATACCCGCCGAGAAGTCAATTTTTTCGCACCGAACTTGAGCATTTTTTATTATTTTGCCGTAAGGAAAAAATCGACCCGTTAATACCGACAGGATCCTATGCCGGCGCAATGGGTGTCCCGCAATTTATGCCTAGCAGCTATATTAACTATGCAATTGATTATAATAAAGATAATTATCGAGATATTTGGCATAACGACGATGACGTTATTGCTAGTATTGCCAATTATTTTGTTAAACACGGCTGGAAATCAGGCCAACCTATTGCGATAAAAATTCGTGATCAAAGTCAAAAATCTCGACCACAGCCCACTTCTCTTAAGGAAGATTTAAGATTGATTGAGTCTAATGCAATCAACCCAAACATAAGTAAACCTTTACTTTCAACCCAAAAAGCGAAAATTATCGCTTTCGAACAAGAGAATGGCGAAGAATTATGGGCAACATTAGACAATTTTTACGTGATTACCCGCTACAACAAAAGTCCCTTATATGCAATGGCTGTTTATCAGTTGAGCCTTGCCATCTCTAATTTATATTCAATTTCTAGCTTTTCCTCTCCCTATGAAAAAGATCATCATTCTTTTACCTTTAATTCTGGTTCTAAGCGCGTGCTCTAGCAATCAAATTAAAACCAGCGAAGCGTCTATCCAAACGCCGTTTATCTCTCACATCGCTTCCTCACCCAAAATCAAACAACAACTTATAACCTTAAAAGCACCTCAAAAGAGGCTGGATTCAATCGTAGCGGTTAAAGATCGCTCCTTACTAAACGGAAATGATGCGGAATACGAAGAAAATAAAGAAACCGATCAAGACGGAAGCTGGTTTCCAAGCATAACCCAATACATCAAACGAGGCTTGGCGTCTTGGTACGGCCCCGGATTCCACGGCAAAAAAACAGCGACAGGTGAAGTTTTCAATATGTACGAAATGACCGCCGCGCATAAAACCTTGCCAATACCTTCCTATGCCGAGGTAACTAACCTAAAAAATCATAAAAGCGTAATCGTCCGTATTAATGACAGAGGCCCTTATGTCAATAACAGGGTTTTAGATTTATCTTATGCCGCCGCTAAAAAAATCGGCATCCAAAGTCAAGGAACCGGCAAAGTAGAGATCAAAGCAATATCCCCTCTACAGGCTTTATCACAAATCCAAGAAACAGCTGAAAGGCAGAATAAAAGTGTATTTTTAGAGCTTGGAAGCTTTGAAAGCCATAATAAGGCTTTAAAGTTGCAAGATAAAATCGCCGCTAACCACTTGCCTGAACCTTCCATTCGCACGTCGAAACATAGAAAAAATACGCTTTATAAAGTCCAAATGGGCCCTCTAAATTCAAGTAAAAATACAGAAAAATTGGGTTACCAACTAGCTAAATTAGGAATTAAAGACCCTCAAATCGTTACCGAAACCAGACAAAATTAAAATAGCGCATGTTACAATAAGCAATCGATTTTTAATGAAATGCTTATTACATGACCTATTTTAAAAGCCCGAAAATCTACCGTTTTTTATTTTTATTACTTTTATTTACCTTCATCAAAGCCAATGCCGAAGAAACCGAAATTCCGGTGCCTTCCGCACCTGCCATAGCCGCAAGCAGCTTCATCCTTGAAGATTACAACACCGGCAAAGTCCTCGCCGAAAACAATGCGGACACCAAACTCGCTCCCGCCAGCCTTACCAAAATCCTGACCGTCTACGTTGTTTTCAACGAAATCAAAAACGGACATTTGAAATTGACCGACAAAGTCACGATCAGCCAAAACGCGTGGAAAACCAGTGGCTCAAAAATGTTCGTCAAGGTTAACGACCAAGTCGAAGTCCAAGACCTGATAAAGGGCGTAATTATCCAATCCGGTAATGACGCCAGCGTCGCACTTGCCGAGCATGTCGCCGGTAATGAAGCCACCTTTGCCGAATTAATGAATCAACACGCAGCCCGTTTAGGTATGGTCAATAGCCATTTCGAAAACAGCGACGGACTTCCCAGCGACGGACATTACACTACGGCAAGAGACCTTTCCATTCTTACCACCTCGCTGATTAAAGAGTTCCCAGAGTTTTATCCCTGGTTTTCGCAGAAAGAATTTACCTATAACAAAATCACCCAGCAAAACCGGAATATGTTGCTGTCTCGTGATCCGTCGGTGGATGGTGTTAAGACCGGACATACCGATGAAGCCGGATATTGCTTGGTGGCCTCTGCTCTTCGCAACGGAATGCGCTTAATTTCTGTTGTCATGGGTACCGAAAGCGTAAATGCCCGTGCTAATGAAAACCAAACCCTTCTCAATTACGGCTTCCGGTTTTTTGAATCCCACCGTCTTTACGAAGGTAAAAAAGCCATCCAGGAAAACAGAATCTGGAAAGGAGAAACTGAGAACGTTTCTGTAGGCCTAGCGGAAGATCTTTACGTTACAATCCCGCGGCGTCGCTATAACGATCTGAAAGCAACCGTCAATATCGACAAACAAATCATTGCACCTGTAAACGCAGGCGATAAACTAGGATCAGTAACGGTTACCTTGAAAGGCGAGCCGGTTGGAACAAAAAGCCTGATCGCCCTGAAAGCTGTTGAAAAAGGCGGTATTCTAAGGCAACTCTATGACGGCGCTTTAATGATGATGGGTAAATCAGATGCAAAATGATACCGTATACCTTAATGGCCAATATCTTCCTCTCTCCGAAGCGAAAATTTCGGTCATGGATAGAGGTTTTTTGTTCGGCGACGGCGTTTACGAAGTCATACCCGCTTATTCCGGGAAGCTATTTCGCCTGGATAACCACCTTGAACGCCTTGATAACAGCCTCAAGTCGATCCGCTTACAGAATCCACACACCCACGAACAATGGCGAAATTTGTTGAACCCGCTTCTTAAAGAAGGCGTCGACCAATCCGTTTATCTTCAAGTCACCCGAGGAGCAGCGCCCAAACGTGATCATGCGTTTCCCGAACAAGTCTCGCAGACGGTATTTGCTATGGTAACCGGCATTACCCCTTACTCCGATCCCGAAAATGGCGTGAAAGCGATAAGTATGGAAGACAGCAGGTGGAAGCTGTGCGACACCAAGGCGATCACCTTATTAGCCAACGTCCTGCTAAGACAAGCAGCCGTTGAAAACGGTTGTGCCGAAGCAATCTTGTTTAAAAACGACACGCTAACGGAAGGCGCAGCCAGTAATGTATTTGCAGTGATTGACGGCGTGTTGATGACACCGCCTAAAGCCCTGCCATTCTGCCCGGTATTACGCGTGATGTCATTTTGGAATTAGCTCAAAAGAATCAAATACCTTTCAGCGAACAAGACATTTCAAAAGCCTCTATATCAACAGCAAGTGAAATCTGGATAACCAGCTCGACGCGAGAAATCATACCCGTCTGCGAACTGGACGGTGTAATAATCGGTAGCGGAAAACCAGGCCGTTTCTGGCAAAAATTCCACAACCTATTTCAGGAATACAAACAATCGTTAAAATGAGCGACGAAACCCTACTGGAATTCCCTTGCCAATTTCCTATCAAAGTGATGGGTAAAAGTAATCTTGAATTCGACCTGTTAGTTATTGAAATTGTCCGCCGGCATGTGCCTGACCTCCACGAACAAGCCGTTACAACCCGTGCCAGCAAAGGCGCTAATTATCTCGCAGTAACGGTAACAATAAAGGCGACAAGCAAGGCGCAACTCGACGCTATATACCAGGATTTAACTAACCATCCGCAGGTTTTGATGGCTTTATAAATTATTTACTAGGTCTGAAGGAAATTAAAACTTCAGCTCATTAGAAATGCCGGATTATAAAAAAGTGTCCGCAATTATCCGAGAACTGGGTTTAACCGATTACGAGCCCATCTTGCAAAAGATGCAACGTTTTACCCAAGAACGGAACAATAGCACAAGCGATGAAATTTGGGTGCTGGAACATTATCCCGTTTATACATTAGGCATGAACGGGGAAACGGAACATGTCCTAAACCCTGGCGACATACCGGTAATACGAACGGACCGGGGCGGTCAAGTAACCTACCACGGACAAGGTCAAATGGTGGTCTATCCTTTAATCGATATTAAACGTACAAAACTCGGCATACGTCAGTTGGTAACGCTTTTAGAGCAATCAATGATAACCGTATTGTCTCAATTGGAGGTCACTGCCTGCGCTAAGCCGGAAGCGCCGGGCGTCTATGTCGAAGACAAAAAAATAGGCTCCATCGGCATAAGAATAAAAAATAATGCCAGTTATCATGGTATTAGCCTTAACAACAACATGGACCTTAGTCCGTTTAAACACATAAACCCTTGCGGTTTCAAAAACCTACAAGTTACGCAACTAGCGGATTTGGGAATATCGATCGGCACCGGCGAACTAGCCGTTCGAGTAGCAAAGGCCATTAACGAGACACTTTACGCATGACAATTAACGCTCCTTCCCGCTCTACACCGGAATCGCATCAACGTAGCGCAGAAAAATTGGCGCGAATACCCGTCAAAGTCGAACAGCCCGAAAGCGTCTTACGTAAACCGGACTGGATACGCATCAAAATATCCGCAAGCGACGAAATCACTCGCGTTAAACAACTGTTACGTGAACATCAACTACATACCGTTTGCGAAGAAGCGGCCTGCCCCAATTTAGCTGAATGTTTCCAGCACGGCACGGCAACCTTCATGATTATGGGCGATTTATGCACCCGCCGCTGCCCTTTTTGCGATGTTGCGCACGGCAAACCGCTGCCATTAGATAAAGACGAACCGCAACACTTGGCGAATGCCATCAAAGCGATGGCGCTAAAATACGTGGTAATCACCTCAGTAGATCGCGATGATTTACGCGACGGCGGCGCAGGACATTTTGCCGATTGCATTAAACAAATCCGCCAACAAACGCCCAGCACAAAAATAGAAATCCTAGTACCCGACTTTCGGGGGAGAATCGAAAAAGCCGTTGCCATCCTGGCGAACGAACCTTGTGACGTATTCAACCATAATCTGGAAACCGTGCCGCGATTGTATAAACAAGTCCGGCCGGGTTCCGATTACCAAGGCTCGCTGAAATTGCTTAAGCAATTTCACGAAGCTCGTCCGGCTGTCCCGACCAAATCCGGATTAATGCTGGGTGTGGGTGAAGAGAAAGAAGAAGTCCATCAAGTCATGCAGGATTTGCTCGATCACGGTTGCTCTATGTTAACCTTGGGACAGTATTTGCAACCGAGTAAAGCGCATCTTCCGGTTAAAGCTTATATTACGCCCGCCGAATTCGACGAATACGGCACAGTTGCCAGACGAATGGGCTTTAAACAAGTTGCCAGCGCGCCGATGGTACGCTCGTCATACCACGCCGACCTGCAAGCCAAAGAAATGGTACGCTAAGGAGACATTTAATATTGCTTATAAGATCATTTTCTATTTGAATAAAAATAAGTCGTCCGCCTTCGACCCTGATCAGGGACACCATGTTAAAGCACGTACGCTTGATAACGTTCCCCGAGCGGAGTCGAGGGGAAAAACATAATTCATATAACTCGTTAAACTATGCCCAGACCGGAAACACCAGCCCTTGCCGCCGACATCATTATCGAATTAATCGATTATCCAGGCCGTCCAATCGTCCTCATCGAACGAGCATTCCCACCTTATGGCTGGGCAATACCCGGCGGCTTTGTGGATATCGGCGAAAGGGTGGAGATAGCCGCATTCAGGGAAGCCAAAGAGGAAGTAAGCCTTAATGTTAAGCTGATAGCCCTATTAGGCATCTACTCCGATCCCAGCCGCGACCACCGAGGCCATACCGTCACCGCCTGTTACGTCGCCGAAGCCAACGGTACACCGAAAGCCGCCGACGACGCCAAAAACTGCCGGATTTTCAACCTGGATGCGCTGCCTGAACTGTTAGCGTTCGATCATGCTAAAGTGCTTGAGGATTATGTTAGATTTAGAAAAACAGGGGAAGTTACGCCATTGCATGAGGTGTAAGTTTAAAGATGATAATAAAACACATCGTGCGGCAGACAACAATTAGTTTTTAAGGACATACCACACACGAAAACTCCTACATATCCGAATGCAAAATTTAATGCGCCTTATACCTACCCGCTTAAATAAGCAGCATCGAACTCCCCTGACCTTTCAATCAACCTGAAATCCCGCTGATCGACACACACTCCGCTTAGTTTTTTCCTTCAATTTAACGACAACGTTTAAAATCACTCTGTTATCGCCAAGCCGGACTATACTTCGCCTCATCATTTCAAGCATATTTGCGTATCGTTACTCTCTAAACAGACCGAACATCGACAACGATAGGAAAATACGTATTTGCCAGGCAATCTATACCCGAGGAAAAATCTATGAGAAACCAACTTCCGATTCCGGTTCGAAACCTTTTTATCAACGATATCCGTCCGCGCTTGCAATGGAATCATAACGGCGGTTATTGCGGCGAAGTCTCGATGATAAGCGCAGGACTCTATTTCGGACAATATCTTTCACAATTCGATGTGCGGTCGATCGCTTCGGGCGGCGCGCCCCAGAACGCATATGATCGAGCAGAAAAGGAGTACACGTCGCAGTTGTTGCTCGGCACAAAAAATGCCGTCGCCGCTGCTGACAAATTGTGTTTGGATTACGAAACATGATGTGTGAAAGTGATCTTGCCCTGATTTCACGGACACTCCACTAAGCGATTTTTTTGGCTTCAAACGCTTCCGGGCTGAGATAGCCCAGTTTTGAATGAAGCCGTTTGCGATTGTAATATACTTCGATATATTCGAACACCTGGGACTTGGCATCAGAACGGGTCTTAAAGCGTTCACCATGAATAGCTTCGACTTTGAAACTGTGGTTCCAGCTTTCCATGGCGGCGTTATCATAACAGTCGCCTTTTTACTCATGCTGCAAATCAGCTGATGTTTTCTGAACAGCGGTTGGTAAACGGCTGAACAATATTGGCTGCCCCGGTCAGAATGAACTATCACACCCTTCGGCATCTTCCGATTCCATAACGCCATGATAAGGGCATCGCACACTAAAGTTGCCGTCATGCGCTCGGCGATTGCCCAGCCAATGACCCGCCTCGAATAAAGCTCAAGCACGACCGCCAGGTACAGCCAGCCTTCGTCCGTCCAGATATAAGTGATGTCCGACACCCACTTTTGGTCGGGCTTGGCTGCACTGAAATCCTGACCTAGCAGATTGGGCGCAACCGGCAAGGAATGCTTGCTGTTGGTGGTCGCCTTGTATTTCTTGGCCGCCTTCGCCCTAAGGCCATTGATCCGCATGATCCGGGCGACGCGGTGGCGGCTCGCCAAATGCCTTCGGCCTTAAGCCTGCGGGCGACCCTGGCGCACCGGGACGTCCTTTCTCGTCATCGAAAACACGCTTTATTTCAATCTTAAGCGACTGGGTCGATCGCCTCCCTAGCAGAATGTGGCCTGCGTTCCCAGGCGTAATAGCCACTGCGCGACACCGACAGCAGGCGGCACATCATGCCCACCGGGAATTGCGTTTCATTAGTCTTGATCATGGCGTACTTCACTTGGGCAGTTTCGCGAAGTACGCCGCCGCCTTTTTTAGGAAGGCAACCTCGTCTTCCAGGCGGGCGTTTTCACGCTTAAGCCTAGCCATTTCAGCTTGCTGGAGCTTTTGCTCTTCAAAGGGTTGCCCTGTTTGCCGACGTTTTGCACGCCAGGCATACAAGGTCGCCTCTGTAAGCCCTAAATCTTTCGATACCGTCGGAATACCGTCCCGATCAGCACGTTCCAATGCTTGCTCTTTAAACTGTGGCGTGTTTTTGTTTCGTACAATCTGTAGGTTTGGTTCTTTTTTGGTTTTCATTATTCACCTCGGTTTTAGAGATTACTCTCTTAGCCGAGTGTCCGCTAGAGTGGGGCAAGATCATGATCTTGTCGGAAACGAGGCTAACACTACGTCGACAATAAAAGATACAAACAGGTCTAAAACCATGTAATTGAAGATTTGCCAACCACTGACTTTAATTATGTGCTATTTTGTTTTTTAAATAACGCCGATTTACAATCCCAAAGGACCGCAATCCCAGAAACAACTCAATATCGCCTAAATTGCGATTTAAATTTGGGTTAATGTTGTTATTATCAAGGCTAGGAAGCCACGCAATCGGCGCATTTTTTGTTCAAACTTTAAAACGCCGAATCAATAAGTTATTCATTAAAGGTTGGGTATTTAAGCATGACTGCTGTAAACAACTGAGAGCTCAGCCATTCGTTTAACCAACCATTCAGCCTTGGATAGTCTGTCGAAATTAATCGACCATGATCCACCGCTGAAAATTGCCGGATAAACGGAAAAATTGCAGCATCCACCAATGATCGATGTTTGCTACCTAAGTAGGGATAACGCGCAAGCTTTGCTTCTAATTCGGCTAAAAACATTGCAGCTTGGTTTTGGTAATCTTCCGGCGGAAACTCGGGATAACGGTCGGCATACTTATAACGATCCAGATAATATTTGAATTCGCCGTCGTTCCATTGAATTAGCTTTTCCGCATCCTCTCCGGTTTCGAGCCAATATTCAGGATCGTTTTGGGCTAAAGCCCAGCGCATAATATCCAGGCTTTCTTCAATCACTTTGCCATCAGGCAGTTGCAATACCGGCACAGTACCTTTAGGCGAAATAACCAGCAGGTGCTCGGGCTTTTGTTTTAGTTGGACTTCCCTGATTTCAACAGGTATCCCTGCATAGGTGATCGCCAGTCTTGCCCTAATTGCATAAGGGCAGCGGCGAAAGCTGTATAAAATGGGTAATCTGTTATTCAAACTGGAATCTGAGTAATATAATATAAAGGCCGTCTGCTAATCAAGGCAAGCTCAGGTTATATTCAAGTAAACTATTGATTCGGCCTTTTAAAGCCTGAACCGTTCGTGCGGAGCAAGTTGAAGCACAGACCGCCTTTCGACAGGCTTTTATGCCCTATGGGTACAAGTCGAACGGAAGTTAAAACTTCAAAGGTCCGGATCTATAGTCTTCACTAAAATCTGCCGAAATATAGAAATCGTTTACGGCTGTTAACGTTGCAAGGGTGGTTTTGTTTTCAAGAGTCTTGTCTTTACCGATAACGCAGCCGACTTTTAGATAGTTGGGCGTATAGCCGAATACGCGCTGTCTGTCTGCATCGACAAGTTCGGAATAGCCTTCCCACAAGACCGGAAATTGCTTGCCTAGATTGTCTTGGTAAAACTTTAAACGCATCTTATCGCCCAATTTGTGCAGTTGTTGACTGCGCTGCTTTTTAATTGGCTCCGGCACGGGATTAGGCAACCCGGCAGCTTTGGTGCCTTCTCGCGGCGAGTAGGTAAAGATATGCAGCTGACCGAAGCCGACGCACTCGATAAACGCAATACTTTCCTGCCATTCCTGTTCGGTTTCGCCCGGAAAACCGACGATAATATCGGTGGTGATATTGAATAACGGATTGCCTTGTCTCAACTTGGCAACTATGGCGGCAAATTCTTCCGTTTTACAGCGCCGCGCCATTCGCCGCAGCACAGAATCCGACCCGCTTTGCAGGGGTAAATGCAGGTGCGGCATGATCCTGGGGTTATCGAAGAGCTTATAAAATGCATCATTCAACTCCCACGGTTCAAGCGAACCCAGCCTGATACGCGGTACGTCGGTTTGGCTAAGAATAGCTTCGATCAAAGTGGTAAGATTGCTATCCAAATCGCTGCCATAACCGCCTAGATGAACGCCGGTTAGGATAATTTCATTTATATTTTGCTTATGCAAGGCGTTGATTTCGTCAACCACGTCTTGCACACTCCTGCTCTTTTCTTCGCCGCGCGCCACGGTGACAATGCAAAAGGTACAACGGTAACGGCAGCCGTCTTGGACTTTAACGAAAGCGCGTTGCCGTCCACGTGTAAACAGCGAAATCGCGCCCGGTTCCGTGGACATGGCGGGCATGGTATCCAGGTTTAGCTCAGCAATGGAACGTTCGACCAGTTGGTCTTTATCCTTATTGCTAACCACCAAATCCACGCCCAACAATTGCTCGGCTTCGGCTTGGTTTAAAGTGGCATAGCAGCCGCTTACGACCAGCTTAGCAGCGGGATTTTCGCGATGGACTTTGCGGATTAAATGCCGGGATTTGCGGGCGGCATCTTGAGTGACCGCACAGGAGTTAATCACGATCAGGTTGGCGCTTTCGGCTTGCCGGGTCACTTGATGTCCGGATTTTTGGAAAGCCTGCGCCCAGGTTTCCAATTCGGCTTCGTTAAGGCGGCAGCCTAATGTTTTTAAATGGACTTTCATTAAAATTCTATTTGTATTCCTAAGCTTTACTTACTATTTTTTCCATACGAACGATTATTTATGCCCTTTGGGTACCCATCGCAAATCGTATCTACGTGCTACCCCTGCTTGCAAAGGTGGGGCTTGAAAAGGCGACACATTCCATGCTTCTAATAACCGCCAAATTGCCGCATCAATTTCTTTTGCACGGTAGATATGTTTTTTATCTGCGTACCAAAAAAGTATGTATCCCGCAACATAACGATTGACGGCAATGTAGTTTCCCAAATCTTCAGGGGCAACATAAAAATGATAATCTGGTGCCAAGGGTGTGTCTGAGTGTACTAAGCATTCTTTACTGGCCCCCTCTTTATAAAACCTTTCTTTGTATTCATAACAACTCACCCCTGCTTTTGATACTTTTGTATCTATATTTAAGCGTTCCCACTCGTCAAAAGGTCGTCCCCAATTACTTAATGTTTGTTTATAAGAATTAATTAACTCTCCGCGTTTGTAGAAAAAATCATCGTAAAATAACTCGTAGCGAGATATTCTCACTTTTATCTGATCAGGGTGATCCACACCATCATTATGAGTGTCTAGGTTCGTTGGTATTACTGTACTGCCATTCAGCATTAAGTTAAATTCAATGTCGTTGTGCATGGGCTGATCACCATATTTTTTAAGGCGTTTTTCTTCCGCCACTTCAAGGGCTATCGCCTCTTTTTGTGTTAATTTTGGGAAAGGTATTGGCACATAATCAATTGGGAACTGACCGATAAACTGTTCTTCTACGAGAGGGTAAAACAAGTTTTTTTCTATGTGCTTCCGACGCTGGCCGAGAACAGCTTTGATTATCAGCAACCGATTCCCTCTCCATGTCACAGTTTCACCCTCTTTAGGAAGGATTACATCATCGTTAGGAAGAACTATGTCATCTTGTTGCTTACACACCAATAGCACTGCTATCGATAACAACGTAAGGAGCAGTAGAAAACAAGTATATAGACGTATTTTTAAGCTATTCAAACTAAAATAAGTCTCCATTTGCGCCTGCCCAATTTAAAAGGGTTAATGCCATGCCTACCCCGGTATGTAGGATGAATCTCTGCATTAGCCCCATTCGTATTAACCAAAAAACCAATAAGCCACAAAAATAGCGGCGATAATGCCGCCAAAGTCAGCTATTATCCCACATGCAGCGGCATGGCGAATATGCTTGATGCCGACTGAGCCGAAGTAGATAGCTAATACGTAAAAGGTAGTCTCGGTGCTGCCCTGGACAATCGAAGCAAGTCTACCTGCAAACGAATCCGCACCGTGGGTTTTTAGGGTGTCGATCATCATCGCCCTGGCGCCGCTGCCGCTAAAGGGTTTCATGAGCGCCGTCGGTAACGCATCGACAAAGCGGTCGTCCATATTAAAAAAATGTACGATGCTCCGTGCTCCATCTGCGAGTAAATCCAACGCTCCGCTCGCCCTAAATACGCCGATAGCCACCAGCATGGCTACCAAGTAAGGAATAATGGTGACTGCCGTCTGGAAACCTTCCCGTGCGCCTTCAATAAAAGCATCGTAAGCATTCACTTTTTTATAAATAGCACCGCAAATAAAGGTGATAACAAGGGAATACAAGATGAAATTGCTCATCAATGCTGATTGCGCCAACATTTCCTGCTGGGGTAATCGCATAAAATAGCCCAACAATCCACCCACGATTGCTGTAAAGCCGACCAGATAAGCCAAGATAACTTTATCCAATAGATTGATTTTTTGCACCGCAGCCACGGCCAGTAAGCCGGTTAGGGTAGACATGTAGGTCGCAATCAAAATCGGAATGAATACATCGGACGGATTGGCGGCGCCTAATTGGGCGCGATATGTCAAAATCGTTACGGGAAATAACGTGACTCCTGCGGTATTGATGACTAAAAACAGAATTTGGGCATCGCTGGCGGTATTTGGGCTGGGGTTTAAGGTTTGCAACTCTTTCATAGCTTTGATACCCAAAGGCGTCGCAGCATTATCCAAGCCCAGCATGTTGGCGCTTATGTTCATGACGATAGCCCCCAAGGCAGGATGGCCTTTGGGCACGTCGGGCATTAAGCGGCTAAAGAGCGGCGTAAGAAACTCGGTCAGCAATTGTATAAATCCGCTCCGTTCGCCGATTCGCATGATGCCTAGCCATAACGACAGTACCCCCGTTAATCCCAAGGAAATTTCGAAGGCCGATTTGGAAAGGGTAAACATGGCTTCCATCAGCTGCGCGAATACCTGCTGATCGCCGAAAACAACAAGCTTAATTAATGCAGTGCAAAAAGCGGCGAGAAAAAAGCTGATCCAGATAAGATTGAGCACTTAGCGATAATCCTTGAGAGAATATCGTTGTATTGTAGTGCTTTAACTGAATGATTGATGATAAGGGTAAAAAAAAAGCCTCCCCATCCGTTGGGTCGGCTTATTAGTTTGAGTTTAGCTCACTAACAAAGAGGGAACATTTCAAAATTCCCGGACATATATTCACACAGCGATTAAGTGCATTCTGTGAAACAGTTCACAGATCTTTCGGATGGCGTTTCATCCGTACTTGCTTTTGTGAACTTGATCACAAATTTGCTGGCGAGGAACTCAAACTTTAATGCTTTTCAAACGCTCGATCTATTGATCCGGCCATTAAATGTTTGAACCCTACGAGCTGAGCTAGTCGAAGCACATAAAGCCTTTCGACAGGCGAACGATAGTTAAGACTTCGTAGGCCTGGATCAATAACTCTGCAGTTCAGTTAATGCACTGTCGTAATCCGGCTCGTCGGCAAGCTCTTCGACGAGTTGTGTATATAAAACCGTATCGTCCTCGCCGATCACAATGATTGCACGCGCCGTTAAGCCCGCAAGAAAAGTATCGGTCAGCTTAACGCCGTAATCGTCCGCAAATGTGGATCGGAATGTAGACAGAGGGATTACATCTTTTAGCCCTTCGGTTTCGCAAAAACGGCATTGCGCGAAAGGCAGATCGGCAGAAACGACCAGCACAACCGTGTTAGCCAGTTTACTTGCCTTTTCATTGAATTTACGGGTAGACATTGCGCAAGTCGGTGTATCCAAGCTTGGAACGATATTCAGGACCTTTTTTTTACCTACAAACTCACCTAGCGTAACGTCCTTTAGTTTGCCGTTAACTAAACTGAAATCGGGCGCTTTGCTACCTACTTGAGGGAGTTCGCCTGAGGTATGCAGCGGTTTGCCTTGAAATTTAATCGTTGCCATGTTTTTTCCTTGCAGCTTAAATCGGATTATCCGACATTTTATTTTTTACTTTTGTAATGTTTTACCAAGCGTTTCCGCTTTTCTAACTGCCTATCGCTCAATTTATTTTTCTGGCCCTGGAAGGGGTTAATCGGCGATTTAAACTCCAGCCTTATCGGCGTACCGGACAGGTGTAATTTAGTCCTGAAATAATTGGTTAGAAATCGTTTATAGGAGATGGGTAACGCATCGGTTTGAACGCCATGTATGATCACGACTGGCGGGTTTCTCCCGCCTTGGTGGGCGTATTTCAATTTGATTCGGCGATTGCCGACAAGCGGCGGCTGGTGTGCATCGGTCGCTTCTTTTAATATTCGCGTTAATATCGGCGTGGACATATTGACCATCGCCGAATCATATAAGGTATGGACGACATCGAATAATTTACCGACACCACTACCGTGCAAGGCAGAGATCGGATGTTTTTCGGCAAATTCGAGAAATGAGAGCTTTACATCCAACTGGCGTTGTATGAGTGTTTTTTGGTCGCTACTCAAACCGTCCCACTTATTCAAACCGATGATGAGCGCCCTGCCCGCTTCCAAAACCAATCCTAACAAATGCGCGTCTTGATCGGTAATACCTTCGCTAGCGTCGATGAGATAAATCACCACATGCGACTTTTCAATCGCCTGTAAAGATTTAATAATACTGAACTTTTCGATGGTTTCAGAAACTCTGGAACGGCGTCGCATTCCCGCTGTGTCGACTAAGGTAAATTTTCTGCCGTTTCGTTCGAAAGGAATATAAATACTGTCTCGGGTTGTGCCCGGTTGGTCGTAAACAATAACCCGTTCTTCGCCTAACAGGCGATTAACCAAAGTCGATTTGCCGACATTCGGTCTGCCGACGATGGCTATACCGATGGTGCCTTGATTGTCTTCGACAATGTCTTGATCCGACGGCAATACGCTGTAGGCTTTCTCCAGTAACTCCGGAATTCCGCGCCCATGCGCAGCCGAACAAGCAACCGGTTCGCCTAACGCCAGGGAATGAAAATCTGCCGTTGCTGAACTTGTATCCAGGCCGTCAACCTTGTTCATAACCAGCACAACCGGCTTGGCTAGTTTGCGCAATGTTTCGGCTATCGTTTTATCGGAAACGCTTAAGCCTTCCCGTGCGTCAACCATAAAGAAGATAACGTCGGCCTCGCCTAAGGCGATATCGACCTGTTTTTTCGATAAGCTTTCAATACCTTCCGCTTCATCGGCTATCCCGCCGGTATCGACTATCAGACACGCCCGGTTACCATGTTTTAAACGTCCGTATTGCCTGTCTCTGGTTAGCCCAGGAAAATCGGCAACCAAAGCTTCCCTACTGCGGGTAAGATAGTTAAAAAGTGTGGATTTCCCCACATTGGGTCGCCCGACTAGGGCAATGACTGGTAACATTCAATCTCTACCGGGCTTTTAAAGCAGCTAAGGTTCCGTCTTTGGCATAGATATAAACCGTATCCCCAACGACAACCGGTTTTGCATCAATGCCCTCATCGGCAACTTGAACGCGGCCTAATTGATGACCGTCCGTCGTACTGAGCCAATGAACATATCCTTCAATATCGCCGACAACAACATAGCCTTGATAAACGGCAGGTGCAGTTAATTTTCGTCCGTGCAAATCTTTCTGCTCCCATAAGGACGAACCGGTACGTTTATCCAATTGCAAGACATGTCCGTCGGAATTCGAGATATACAAGTATTGCTCGTCTTGAGCTAAGCCAGTATGTGAAGAAACCGCTTCGTTCCGCCACAAGACATCGCCATCCAAAATCGAAACGGCTGCCGATCCACCGTTATAGCTAGCCGTATAAATAACGCCGCGGGACTCGATTGGATCGACGTCTATATCGACCAGACGTTCGACTTCCGAACGTCCCTTAGGAATGGTGACGGTGGATTCCCACACGTACTTACCGTCGTCCAATCTCAAGGCCATCAATTTACCGTTGTCGTAACCTTCTATTAGCGTATCTTCGATCACTAAAGGGACGCCGGTTCCGCGAACGGTTAATGTGGGGACGTTGTGTTCGTAACTCCAGATCTTTTGACCGGTTTTTTCGTTTAAGGCAATAACCGAACCGTCGGTAGTACGCACAATCACATGATCGTTTGCTACAACCGGTACTGACAATACCTCGCTTGACACCGGTGTTTTCCAAAGCAATGAGCCATTTTCGACACTTAATGCGACGACTTCGGCGTCTTTACTGCCCACTATAACCGCAGTAACTCCAACGCCGGGTCCGGCTGAAAATTCAATGACCTCTTCTTTCTCGTCTTCCATGTGAGACTCCCAAAGAAGATTTCCGCTGCCCAAATCTCTGGCTTGAATCAATCCTTCCCTATCCGCTGCAAAAATTCGACCGTTTGCAATAGCGGGAACAAGTTTTAAGGTCTGTTCATCGGTACCGACGCCGACACTTTCTTTCCAAGCAATATCGGCCTCAACTTCAGGAGAATATTCGGTTAAGGGGCTCGGAGGATCGGTATTATCCGCACCGCCAGTGAAATAATCTTTAATACCGGATAGGGATTCTCCTACCGTATCGTAAGCTGCGCATCCCGATAAGATCAGAATGACGAACAAAACCGTTAGAAATCGCATTATTTTTTTGCTTCTACTTTTTCTGGAGCCGTCAGGTCATCGATCTTAAGCTGTAATAACGGCGATTGATAACCATTTTTTAAGGCTTTTTGGTAAGCGGTACGCGCTTCGTCCAATCGATCCAACGCAACATACAAGTCGCCGACTAATTCGTCGTAATTGTCCGAGAACTTAGATGAGCTCGATTGATCGACCGTATTGATAACCTTCAACCCTTGTTCGTATTCTCCGCTAGCCAACATCAGTTTAACTAATCGGATTTTGGCGACATGGCTCAATTCTTTATCAGGTCCGTCTGCTATTTTTTTAAGAATGTCCTTTGCCGTTGCTATATCGCCTTTTTCAACGCTGACTTTAGCTTGAAACAAAGCACCGTATGCCGCATAGTCGCTACCGGAAAATTGTTCTTGTAATTTTTTAGCCAACTTATCTACCGAATCTTTTTGATCGGTTTCGGCTGCTTTGAGCAACTGATCGTAGATTGAGGAAGCTTGGTTGGCTTGATCTCGTTTGTACTCTTGACGATAATTCAAACCTGCAATGACGGCAATACCGATGGCAAGACCCACGATTGTCGATGTGCCGTTTTCTTTCCACCAACGCTTTAACGCTTCAAGCTGTTCTTCTTCTGTGTCGTATATTGCCACTGTTTTTCTCTACGCTAATTGAAAACTATCTATGTTTATTCGATTATTTTGAATCTTTCAAACACGATGAAAATCATACCGTTCTAGCCGATCGTCGCATCGAAAGAATTCCTTATATCTCATTGTCAAACTTCTAAATGCTGCTGTAAAAAACCGATTGCCTGACTTTGCGACATCGTTTCTTGGGGCAGCTCTTTTCGTAAATATTTAATTCCGACTTCACCCCGATCCACTTCGTCATCGCCTAAAATAATGGCGAATTCCGCGCCGGATTTATCGGCTTTTTTGAATTGGCTCTTAAAACTGCCGCCGTCAACCGCCGTTTGCAATTTCAAACCGGCAACTTGGTCTCTAACTAATTCCGCAAAACGCAAGCCTTCACGTTCGGCTTTTTCTCCAACACGGATTAAATAGGCATCAACCGGTTTAGCGACAGGAAGATCATTTCGCGTTTCCAGCAAGGCCAATAACCGTTCCATCCCCATCGCAAAACCGACGGCATGATTGGATTTACCGCCTAATTGTTCGATGAGGCTGTCGTAACGACCGCCGGCGCAAACGGTTCCTTGGGAACCCAACTCATCGGTTACCCATTCGAATACGGTTTTTCCATAATAATCAAGACCTCGAACCAGTCTGGTGTTGATTTCATAACCGATGCCGAAGTCATCTAAAACTGCAGTAATCGCTTTAAAATGTTGCAAGCTTTCTTCGCCCAAATACGACATGAGTTCCGGCGCGTTCGCAACGACCTCTTTCATGTCTGGATTTTTACTATCCAATATTCTTAGCGGATTTGAATTTAATCGGCGCAGACTATCTTCGTCTAAACGGGATTGATGCTGTTTAAAATAATTAACAAGCACTTCCCGGTAAATAAGCCGTTCGGCAATTGTGCCTAATGAATTCAATTGCAACCTGACTTTATCCAAAAGCCCCAACTGTTTCCATAAGCGATGCATCAATAATATCAGTTCCGCATCAATCTCAGGTCCAGCCATGCCGTAGGTTTCAACGCCCAATTGCACAAATTGGCGATAGCGACCTTTCTGCGGTCTTTCATGCCGGTACATCGGGCCGTAATACCATAACCGGTGCGCTTGTTGATTCAACAGGCCGTGTTCTAAACACGCCCGCAAACAGCCGGCGGTCCCTTCAGGTCTTAACGTTAAAGAATCACCGTTACGATCTTCAAAGGTGTACATCTCTTTCTCGACAATATCGGTCACTTCGCCGATAGAACGCTTGAACAGCTCCGTTTTTTCGACGATAGGCATACGAATTTCGCTATAGCCGTAGCTGGACAGCACATTCCGTATAATTTTTTCCGCATATTGCCATAGTGGTGTTTGCTCGGGAAGCACATCGTGCATCCCTCGAATTGCTTGTATATTGGTAGCCATGTAATTAAATCGATTTTAACGAATGCCCGCCACTTGCTTGGCTTCATTGGAATGAGGAAATTTTTCCAGCAATAAATTACGGTATTCATTAGCCAGCGATGTATTTCCTAGAGCTTCTTCAGTTTGAATACCGATCCACAAAGACTCTGCCGTGTGATTGGCTTGCCCTAAATACCGCTGTAAATACTCCTCGGCAGCCCTGTAATCGCCTTCTTGGTAGCTGATTTTCTGCATTTCAAACAAGGCGACGGAGTAGTTAGGATTCAAATCCAATGCTTGTTTAAACAACACCGTGGCCTGAGGCCGCTGTCCTATCCCTAAATGACAACGCGCCGCGTTCGACATTGCCATCCATTGACGATCATTCAGCATGTTGGAAGCCGCTTGATTAAGATAAGAAAGCCCTTTATCGAATTGTCTGCGATCGCACAAAAACCGACCGTAATTATTCAAAACGCCGCTATCGTCGGGCGCTAAACTTATGGCGCTCTCGTAATGCTGCTTAGCATCTTCGAAATGATTGATTTTTTCATATAAAAAAGCTAAAGCACTATGCGCTCTTGCATTACCGGGTTCTTTCTCTAAAGCCTTCAGTAGATTCTCTTTTGCAAGTTCCAATTTATTGAGTTCCATATAGCGGACACCCAATTGCATATAAACTTCGGAAGGTTTTTCCGCATATTCGTTACTGGAAAACCATGAACAGCCAGAGATGAATAAAAAGGTTACGGCTAGGAGCGTTGCTTTATGCTGCATGATCCACTCCCATCGCTTTAAGTTTAAGATGCCTTCGGCTTTTATCCGCCACTTGTCCGACTAACTGTCCGCAAGCGGCATCGATATCTTCGCCGCGCGTTTTTCTTACGGTTGTCACAATGCCTGCATCATTCAATAAGGTTTTAAAACGATTAATCGTATTGTTACTGGAACAGGTGTAGTTGGATTGAGGAAAGGGATTGAACGGGATCAAGTTTAATTTCGACGGCACCGTTTTCAACAACTTGATTAAGCCTTTCGCATCTTCCATAGAGTCGTTAATGCCGTTGAGCATGACATATTCGAATGTGATGGTTCGCCGAGGTGCTATTTTCGCATTATCCCGACATGCGTTCATCAACGCTTTCAACGGATATTTTTTATTGATGGGAACAAGCACATCTCTCAGCTCATCGGTTACCGCATGTAACGAGACCGCCAAACTGACATCGCAAACTTCGGTTAAGCGATACATGGCCGGAACGACACCGGAGGTACTGATCGTTACACGCCGTTTGGATAAACCGAAAGCAAAGTCGTCCATCATGAGATTCATGGCGGCAACGACGTTATCGAAGTTCAACAAAGGTTCGCCCATGCCCATCATGACGACGTTGGTGATCTTTTTGTCTTGCCCTAAACGTGCTTGAGCAATTTTGACTTGTCCGATAATTTCCGCCGTCGTCAAGTTGCGGTTAAAGCCTTGTTGGGCTGTCGAACAAAACGTACAGGCTAAAGCGCAACCGACTTGCGAAGAAACGCATAGAGTCCCTCGATTTTCTTCGGGAATAAATACAGTCTCAACACGATTTCCGCAATGTGTCTCAACCACCCATTTACGCGTCCCGTCGCTGGCTATCTTTTCCAGGACGATTTGTGGCGTTGTAATTTGGCAATTCTCTTTTAAATAGGTACGTAGAGATTTGCTGAAATTGGTCATCAAGTCGAAGTCAACGACCTCTTCCTGATAAATCCATTTGAGTAATTGAGTGGCGCGAAAAGGCTTTTCGCCTAATTCGACAAAGAAGGCCGCCAAGCCTTCTCTGTCGTAATCCAGCAAGTTCAATGACGTTTGCTTAGCGGGTGCGAGGGCAGAGTTCATCGTCGGAGAAAAAGTACGCAATTTCTCTTTGAGCCGTAGCAAGCGCATCAGAACCGTGGACGGCATTTTCGTCGATGCTGTTGGCGAAATCGGCACGGATTGTGCCGGGTGCTGCTTCTTTCGGATTGGTTGCACCCATGATCTCACGGTGTTTGAGTACGGCATTTTCGCCTTCCAACACTTGCATAATAACAGGTCCGGAAATCATAAATGCAACTAGGTCTTTGAAAAAACCGCGCTCTTTGTGTTCGGCGTAAAATCCTTCCGCTTGCGCTTGAGTTAAGTGCAACATTTTTGCGGCAATGATTTTCAGACCGTTTTGTTCAAAACGGCTGTAAATTTCACCGATAACGTTTTTTGCAACTGCATCGGGTTTGATGATGGAAAAAGTGCGTTCTATCGCCATATTTTTTTAAAACTCCAAAAAGATAATGAAATTAATGTTTTATTATAACCGATTCAGTCTTTAAGACCGCTCCGACTGTTAAGGCATGCCATCCAAATGCGCACCTTCTTTTTCAGGAACGATGAGGTCTTCGTGGCTAATTCCCAATATCAACGCAGCCGGACTGGCAATAAATATAGAAGAATAGGTACCGAAAACCACGCCGAATAATAGGGCAATCGAAAAGTTATGGATGACTTCTCCGCCCAAGAAAAACAGCGATAGTAGCACCAGGAAAACCGTCATCGAGATCATGATAGTACGGCTTAAGGTATCGTTGATTGCGATATTCATAATATCGATAGTCGAGGTCTTCCTCATGTTTCTGAAGTTTTCCCGGATTCTATCGTAAATAACGATCGTATCATTAAGCGAATAACCGATCAGCGCAAGAATCGCCGCTAACACGGTCAAATCGAACTCCAGCGCGAATACGGAAAAGACGCCCAGCGTTACGATAACGTCGTGAAACGTCGCAATAATAGCGCCGACGGAGAATTTCCATTCAAAACGCCAAGCCACATATATCAAGATCGCGATGGTGGAATACAGCAAAGCCAAAAAGCCGTCTTGCGCTAAGTCGTCGCCGACTTGCGGTCCCACAAATTCAACGCGACGTAAACTGCCGGGCGTTGTCGTATTTTTGTTGAGGGCTTCAAGCACGCGGGTGCTTTGATCCGCACTACTCACGCCTTCTTGCAATTTTAAGCGAATAAGTACGTCTTTCGTCGTACCGAAATTCTGTACGGACGCATTTTCAAAGCCGGACTCGCTTAAGGTTTTACGGATGGCGGTTAGGTCGGCAGCTTGCTGATAACCGACTTCTATGATGGTACCGCCGGTAAAATCGATACCCATATGCAAGCCTTTAACGGCCAAAGAAATAATGGCAACCACCATCAATATACCCGAAAAGGTCATGGCTATTTTTCGGTTACCGATAAAATCAATTTGTTTACGGTTCATAAGTGCATTAAATTGTTATTTAAGAACATTGCGAGTAGTCGTTACTAGATAGACAAACTGTCAACCCGGCGATTTCCGTATATCCAATTGATTACCATCCGGGTACCGGATATTGCGGTAAACATGGAAGACAAAATACCGATAATGAGCGTCACCGCAAAACCTTTGACCGAACCGGTACCGAAAGCGAACAACACAATCGCAACCACTAAGTTGGTAACGTGCGAATCTAAAATCGTCGCGAAAGCTCTATCGTAGCCCATATAAATGGCAGTTTGGGGCGATACGCCGTTTCTAAGCTCTTCACGTATCCTTTCGAAAATCAGAACGTTAGCATCGACGGACATACCGACGGTCAAGATAATCCCTGCAATCCCCGGCAGAGTCAGCGTTGCTTGCAGCATGGATAAGATCGCGACAACGATCACGACGTTAAATGCAAGCGCTAAGTCCGCTATCATGCCGAAGACTTTGTAATAACCCGCCATTAACAACACAACCAATATGAAGCCGACAACAAAGGACAAGATACCTTTGTTAATATTGTCTTGACCTAAACTTGGACCGACCGTGCGTTCTTCGACAATATCGACCGGAGCCGCCAACGCGCCTGCTCTCAGCAATAACGCAAGATTTCTGGCTTCCTGAGGATTTTCCAGCCCTGTGGTTTGGAAACGTTTGCTGAACACGCCTTGAATGGTCGCCACACTGATGACTTGTTCGACTATTTCTTTATGCCGAACTTTTTGGCCGTCCACAACCTTTGTTTCTACTTTATTTTCGATAAACACGACTGCCATCGGTTTGCCGATATTGGTTTGGGTCAATTTACCCATCTTAGCGGCGCCGACACCGTTCAAGGTAATGAAAACAGCAGGGCGACCGTCTTGATCCATGCCCGAAGAAGCATCGACAATTTGATCGCCGGTGACGATGATTCGTTTATCTAACAAGACCGGACTCTTGTTTTTATCGAAATAGAGCTTGCTGCCGACCGGCACATGGCCTTCGACGGCTTTCTGTAAATCGTGTTCGACATCCACCAAACGGTATTCCAAGGTGGCGGTCGTGCCTAAAATTTCTTTTGCTCTGGTAGTATCTTGCACACCTGGTAACTGCACCACAATACGGTTATCGCCTTGTTGTTGAATAACCGGCTCCGCAACACCCAATTCATTAACCCGATTACGTAGCGTGGTCATGTTTTGCGCAACGGCATTTTTTTTAACTTCACGCACATCGGCTTCGGACATTTTTGCCCAAAGCTCGTCTTGTTCTGCCGGTTCGGTTACTTTTAAACCACGTAAATCTTTATTAAAAACCTTATAGACCGCTTCTTTATCTTCCGCCGATTTCAATTTAAGTTTGATGAAACCGCCGTCTTTTGTTACAGACACGTAACGGATCTTGGCTTCGCGCAGCGCTATGCGCAAATCTTCGGTATAGCGCTCTTCCGCTTGCTTCACAGCCGCATCCATATCGACTTCGAGCAGAAAATGCACCCCGCCGCGTAAGTCTAAGCCCAAATACATCGCGTCAGCGCCGATCGACTGCAACCAGCTCGGCGTTGTCGGCGCCAAATTCAAAGCCACCGTGGCGTCGCTACCCATTTGATCTCTCAGCAGGTCGGAAATTTTTAACTGATCGTCGGTATTCGCGAAACGGACCAAAATCCTGCCGTCTTTAAACTCGAATCCTTTTGAACTCACGCCGTTGGATTTGATGGTCGCTTCGACTTTGCTGGCTTGTTCTTGGGTTAACGGTTTGGTTGAAGAAACCTGTACAGACGGATCTTCACCGTAAATGTTAGGCAACGAATAGATTAAACTGATTAGAAAAATGCCTATTATTAGTAGGTTTTTCCACAGAGGGTAGTAGTTTTGCATCTGTTATTCCATCTATTAAACTGCGCGAGGCTTCTGAGTTTTTGCTGAGCGACCTAGCGGTGTGTGACCTGTCGGTTAGACACTGGCCTTTTTGGTGACTGCCTTGTAAGTTCCTTTAGGCAGCATCGTTTCAATACTTTGACGTTGTACCTGGATAAACATATTGTCGCCGACTTCAAGTTTTACGAAATTATCGTCCAGATCGACCACTTTTCCTAAAATGCCGCCAGCTGTTACGACTTCTGTATTTTTACCTAACGCAGCGACCATTTGTTTTTTCTCTTTAGCGCGCTGAGCTTGAGGACGTAGAAACAGGAAATAGAAAAACACTAATATACCGATGGGGAAAAGCAGGCCTTCCATACCGGGTTGTTGGACAGCGGTCGATCCGGCTGCCATAGCGTCAGAGATAAAGAAACTCATTGTAATCCTCGGGTTAATTCAATATTTTTATCTAATCGCCTATTATGACACAATTGGAATAACTTTTCCTCGTTGTTGGTAAAAGCGCTTGACAAAATTATCGAACGCACGATTTGCAATAGCTTCGCGCATTTCGTGCATAAGATTAAGATAGTAATGAAGATTATGGAGCGTATTAAGCCTGGAACCCAGCATTTCCTTGCATTTGTCGAGATGTCGTAAATAAGCTCTGGAATAATTCCGGCAGGTGTAACAGGTACAATTTTCATCGATAGGACCGGTATCGAACTCGTATTGGCTATTCCGTATCTTTACCACACCGAAGGTTGTAAACAAATGTCCGTTGCGCGCATTACGCGTCGGCATCACGCAATCGAACATATCGATGCCGCGCCGGACCGCTTCCACCAAATCTTCCGGCGTACCCACACCCATCAAGTAACGCGGTTTATCGACGGGCATCATAGGATGAATAGCATCAAGCGTTTGCATCATTTCCTCTTTCGGCTCACCCACCGACAAACCGCCGATAGCATAGCCGTCGAAACCGATGTCGACCAATCCGGAAATCGATTCTTTTCGAAGATGCTCATACATGCCGCCTTGCACAATGCCGAATAAGGCGTTCGGATTTTCGCCGTGCGCAGCTTTACTGCGTTGCGCCCACCGCAAAGATAAGCGCATCGAACTGGCCGCTTCAGGAACAGTTGCAGGATACGGCGTACATTCGTCGAAAATCATCACAATATCGGAACCCAAGTCTCGTTGCACTTGCATGGATTCTTCCGGTCCCATAAAAATTTTACTGCCGTCGATAGGCGATTTAAACGTCACGCCCTGCTCGGTAATTTTTCTTAACGCGCCGAGGCTGAATACCTGAAAACCGCCGGAATCGGTAAGAATCGGCTTTTTCCAGTTCATAAAACCGTGCAAATCCTTATGCGACTTGATGACTTGCGTACCGGGGCGCAGCATAAGATGAAAGGTATTGCCTAGAATAATCTGCGCACCCAGTTGATTCAAATCGTCCGGCGTGAGCGATTTAACAGCCCCGTAGGTGCCGACAGGCATGAAGACAGGCGTTTGGATAATGCCGTGATTTAAGGTTAATTGCCCTCGGCGGGCATATCCGTCCTGGTTGATTAAATTGAATTCCATATCATGCGTTATTAAGGGTGAGAAATTTCGATGAAGTTATTAAAGCTGACCCAAATTACTTCACCAGAACGATGCTCTTTAATAATCTATTGCGCGATTAAACACGAAAAAATCAATGCTCATCCATACGCTTACGAATTCCGGCAGGCATCTCCATTTTGGTTCTATCCCAGCCTTCCATATCCAATATTTCGTCAAGACATTGTTCCATAACTTGATGTGCTTGTTTTGTAGCTTCGGCAATGCGTTGATGCACTTGGGTTAGGACATTGTTTTCGGCGAGATCGTCCATTTGCAAACACTGATTTTGGTAATCGAATAATTTACGCAAATTGGTAATCTGCATACTGACATGAAGAGGACATGCACAAGTGTAAAGGGCGGCTTGGTCGTTGATGATGGCAAGCTGTAACGCGGTAAATTTATTATCAAGGTTCATCGTACTCTCCTCTTTATTATTGTTTTTAATGAATGACGATTCTTAAATTGAAAGAATCATCCGACTTATTTACAGCATTTTGCAAAATACTGTAAAGGAAAATACAAAAAAAGGCGACTTGGGTTGTAGTCTTGTGCGGAAAACAGGAATATCAAAGCCGCGTAATAGCAGATTCTACAACGCTGCGCCCGAGGTACAATTATCCCGTTTTATCCATCAGCGAAACCGAAACCAGGCCTAAACAGCCCTCCAGCAAAGTCTCCCAAGCATCACCCTGTTGCTGGCCTTTAATCTGGCGGTCGGCTTTTGCGCCTAAAACCAAAATTTGGTTTAACTCGGTATAGCTTAAACGCTTGGATGAAAGTTCAAGCCATTGCTTACGCTCTCCCCAACCCCCCTGATTTCTTAAAAGGGAATCCTTTTCGTTTTGACTTTTTGCGGCTTTGTAGCTGATCAGAATTCTTGCTTCCCGCACGAGCGCCCACAGTACTAAAACGGGCGAAGCATCTTCAGCTTTCAGGGATGACAGTATTTTAAGCACCTTATCGGCGTGTCCCGCCAAAGCCGATTCGACCAGTTTAAAAACGTCATAACGGGAACTATCAGCCACGACTTCGATAATTTGCTGCGAACTCAGTTTACCTGCGCCATACAGAACATACAGTTTTTCGATTTCTTGCGCTGCCGCCAATAAATTGCCTTCAACCCGGTCGGCCAACAATTTAACCGCACCTGGATCCGGCACTATCCCTCTTTTCTGCATCCTTTCCTGAATCCAGCGGATTAAGTCTTGTCCTGACAGCGGCCAAACCTGAATGATGCAACCGACCTTGTCTATCGCTTGAAACCAGGATGATTTTTGGCTTTCCTTGTTTATTTTGCCCATCGATATCAACAGCAAAGTATCTTCCGGCAACCGCTGGCAATAAGCCGTTAAGGCCTTGCCGCCGTCCAGCCCCGGCGTTCCGGCAAGCTTGAGATCGATTATCTTTTTATCGGCAAAGATGGATAAGGTTTCGGAGGCGGCATTTAGCTGCCTCCAATCGAAATTTTTGTCTGCAAAAAAAATTTCACGCGAGAGATAATCGCTTTGCTTTGCCGATTTCCTGATTAAATCGGCAAGTTCGCCGACCTGCTGCGGTTCATCGCCGCTGAGAAAATAAACCGGAGCCAAACCTTTCTGCAATACGCCAGCCAACTGCGGCGGCTTGATTTGCATCTTATTTAACCATCGTTTCGAATGCCGCCCTGCCCCGGTTTATGATTGTTCTTACGACTTGTTGATACATTTCCTTTCTGATAACGGTTTCTTCGTTATCTTTGGCCATCACATCTTGCTGGTCGTTGAAATATTCTTTTCTAAAGTCAACCGGTTCCTTGGGCACTACTATATTGTTTTGGGCATCGCGCAGATCGTATTCGATATGTCCGGCGAGCTCGATATCGTTCGACCGGCCTCTTTCGCTTAACGACAAGACCCTGCGTTCCACCCCGTCTTTATAGATGTTTAGAATCACTTCAGCTTTATCGGGCGAATCAACCAATTGACCTGACGAAGACTTCAACATGGCGCTGAACTGTTCCCTGAATATCGATGAACCGCCTTGAATATAAACAGTTTTCATGGACTTCGGCAAATCGTAAGCGCCGCGCATGTGATAACCGCATGCGCTTGTTACAAGTGCCGTTATGGCTACGATAGCTATTCTAATCCGCACTTTATTCCGCCTAAATTACGATATTAACTAGTTTTTTCGGCACGATAACGATTTTTTTCACCGGTTGTCCCTCAATAAATTTAACGATATTTACATCCGCTAACGCGGCCTTTTCGATTTCGTCGTTGGTTGCTGAAGTCGGTAGCGATAGCTTACTCCGCAGTTTACCGTTTATTTGTAGAACGAATTCTATCGAATCCTGAACGAGCGCCGATTCGTCGAATTGCGGCCAAGAAACGCTGACAACCGAATCGCTATGCCCTAAATCTTGCCACAGTTGGTGACAAATATGCGGAACGATGGGCGATAACATCAAAACGATAGCATTTAACGCCTCTTGCCGTATCGCTTTACCGTTGGCGCTATCGTCTTCGAATCTGGACAGCGTATTCAATAATTCCATATTCGCGGCGATTGCCGTGTTGTAGATGGTGCGAACACCCATGTCGTGCGTCACTTTCTGGATCGTTTGATGTAACTGCCTTCTTACGGCTTGTTGTTCCGATGTTAAGGACGCCGTATCGAGAGTTTGTTCAGGAATACCGCCTGACACATGTTGATACACCTGCTTCCAAAGTCGCTTTAAAAACCGGGATGCGCCTTCTACGCCGCTATCCGACCATTCCAGAGATTGTTCGGGCGGGGCGGCGAACATAATAAACAACCGCACAGTATCCGCACCGTATTGGTCGATTAAGCCCTGCGGATCGACGGTATTGCCTTTGGACTTCGACATCTTACTCCCGTCTTTCAGAACCATCCCTTGCGTCAGGAGCTTTTTAAATGGCTCGTCGCATGCCACTAACCCTTCATCCCGCAACAATTTTGTATAAAAGCGAGAGTACAGCAAATGCAGGATGGCATGCTCAATTCCGCCAATATAATGATCGACCGGTAACCAATGATCGACTTCTTTATCCAGCATAGCATCCGCCTTGTTACAGGCAAACCTAGCAAAATACCAGGACGACTCCATAAAGGTATCGAAGGTATCGGTTTCACGCCGCGCCGGTTTAGCACATGTGGGACAGTTACATTTCGAGAAAGTCGGATGCGCAACTAAGGGCGATTGCGAACCGTCCAATACCACGTCTTTAGGTAAAGTGACAGGCAAATCCTGCTCCGGCACGGGAACCGTACCGCAATCGTCGCAATAAATTACCGGTATCGGCGCGCCCCAATAACGTTGGCGGGATACGCCCCAATCGCGCAGGCGGAATTGGACTTGTTTGTCGCCGAGATTTTTAATTTTAAGGTCGTCGGCAATGGCATCGATGGCGGCTTTATGGCTAAGTCCACTGTAATTGCCACTATTTACCAACACCATTTTCTCGTCCTTCGACGCATACCATTCTTGCCATGCTTTTTGATCGAACGATTTGGTATCTGCTGCGTTACGATCAAGAACTTGAACAATCGGCAAGCCGTACGTGTTGGCAAAATAAAAATCCCGCTCATCATGTGCTGGCACGGCCATGACGGCGCCTTCGCCGTAACTCATCAAGACATAGTTACCGACCCAAACGGGGATTTGTTCACCCGTTAACGGGTGAGTAACTGAGATGCCGGTCGGCAGACCTTTCTTTTCCATCGTCGCCATGTCTGCTTCGGCGGTACCGCTTTGCTCGCATTCTTTTAAGAACTCGGCTAGCTTGGCATTCGACTTGGAAGCATGAATTGCCAACGGATGTGCAGCCGCAACCGCACAAAAGGTAACACCCATGATGGTATCGGCACGCGTCGTATAAACCCAAAGTAATTCGTCTTTGCCGTCCAATTGATAAGGAAAAGCAAAACGCACGCCGTAGCTTTTGCCGATCCAATTGGCTTGCATGGTCTTGACCTGCTCCGGCCAGCCGTCCAGCGTATCGAGCGATTGCAACAATTCATCGGCATAAGCGGTTATCTTCAGAAACCACTGAGCGATTTCCTTTCGTTCGACTTTGGTATCGCAACGCCAGCAACAACCGTCAATAACTTGCTCATTCGCTAACACGGTCATATCATGCGGACACCAGTTAACCGGCGCAGTCTTTTTATACGCCAAGCCTTTTTCCAGTAGCTTCAGGAAAAACCATTGCTCCCACTTGTAGTAGTCAGGATCGCAGGTGGCGATTTCCCGATCCCAATCGTAACCGAATCCCAGCCGTTTAAGCTGATCGCGCATGTAGTCGATATTGCTGTACGTCCATTCCGCCGGATGAACGCCGTGCTGCATGGCGGCATTTTCAGCAGGAAGTCCGAAGGCGTCCCAGCCCATCGGTTGCAGAACATTTTTGCCCAACATGCGTTGATAACGGCTAATAACATCGCCGATGGTGTAATTGCGGACATGTCCCATGTGCAATTTACCGCTGGGATAGGGAAACATGGACAAGCAATAATATTTTTCGGCAGACGTTGTTTCCGTTGCCTTAAACGTACCGGATTCCGCCCAAAGTTTCTGTACATTTTGTTCTATGTCAAGCGGCTGATAATTTTCCTGCATCCTTCTCGTCTATCTTCAATCAAAAACGTTAGAATACCGTACACAAGACTAAATCTAAAGTGCCAATTTTTGAGGAGCAACACCATGGACAAAAACAAACTTACCAGCGCGTACACCGAATTGATGGAGCATCTTTACATCGCGATGGACAATACGCTTCATACGATGGCGGACGCCCTGGAAATTGCGAAAGAAAAAATCGGCAAAGCCGGCGATCTGACGCTGGAAGAAATCGATATTATTTCAGATGCGCTCAAACGCGATATCGAGAGCGCCGCGCACGGCTTACCCGATCAAAAGGATAAAAACTCACTTTCGGAATGGTTTAAGTTCGATATTGAACTGATCGAAAACTTCGCGTTGGACGCCTTTTTGAGCATCGCCGATAAAACCCGTATCGAACTGGCGAAACTGGGCGAACAAGCAAAGCATCATGTCTACCAAAGCGGCGCCGTCACGTTGCCGGGTACGTTTCGTTGTGAAAAATGCGGCAAGGAAATCGCATTCAAAGAAACCAGCCAAATCCCCCAATGCCCTGTCTGTCACGGACATCTTTTTCAACGAATTTGATATTAGCCCAGTTAGCCCTATAATGTTATCTTCATCTATTTGATTTCGCGGGGGAATTGTTATGCGCAGAGTTATTTTTAATCAGAAAGGCGGGGTCGGTAAATCGACTATTACCTGTAACTTGGCAGCCATAAATGCTGTCGAAGGAAAAAAGACTTTAGTAATTGACCTGGATATTCAAGGCAATACCACCCAATATTTGCTAGGAAAGAAAGTAACGGAAAGCGATAAAACCATCGCTCATTTTTTCAAGGACTGCCTAAGTCTTTCTTTATTCGGAAATAATAATAACTCAGGATTAGAAAGCGCCATTCATGAGACACCGTTTCCCAATCTGTACGTAATACCTTCTCACCCGGAACTCGAACCGTTGCAAAGCCGTTTGGAGTCGCGTATGAAAACATTCAAATTGAAAGAAGCGCTGGATAAACTGACCGGCTTCGACAATATTTACCTCGACACGCCGCCGGTGCTCAACTTTTATAGCCAATCCGCGCTGATTGCCGCCGATAAATGTTTAATCCCGTTCGATTGCGACAGCTTTTCCAGAGAGGCTTTATACACCTTGATGCAAACGATCTCGGAAATCAAAGCCGACCACAACCAAAAACTGGAGATCGAAGGCATTATCGTCAACCAATTCCAAAGACAAGCCAATCTGCCTCAGCAGTTGGTCGATACATTAATTGCCGAGGGTCTACCTGTACTCGGCGCCATGCTTTCGCCTTCGATAAAAGTGAGGGAATCTCATTCGGTGTCGCAGCCTTTAGTGCATTACGTTCCGAACCACAAATTAACACACGAATACCGCGCCTTGTATACGGAAATCCACGGGAACTAAACAACACACTAGTGTAACGTCCTCAACATATCTTTAGCTTTGTCTACTTTAGCCAAGATCGTCTCTGGTTTGGCTGTCCAATGGTAAGGTTTTGGGTTGCTATTGCGGTGGTCGAGATACTCCTGTATCGCTGTTTTGAGGTCGTCAACACTGTGGAAAACACCACGCCGGATACGTTCCTCGGTAATGTCCCGGAAGAAACGCTCGACTAAGTTGAGCCATGAGGCCGAGGTTGGCGTGAAGTGTAAGTGGAACCGGGGATGCTGGGCCAGCCAGTCCTTTACTTCGGCATGTTTGTGCGTCGCATAGTTGTCGACGATCAAATGCAATGCCAAGGTTTTGTCGGTTCGCCGGTCAATTGTCTTCAGGAACTTGAGGAACTCGTCATGGCGGTGCCTGGGCTGGCATTGCCCAATCACCGTTCCGGTCTGCACGTCGAGTGCCGCAAACAAAGTTGTGGTGCCATGTCGCTTATAATCGTGCGTCATCGTCCCGCATTTTCCCGGCTTCATCGGCAGGCCGGGTTGGCTACGATCTAGCGCCTGGATTTGGCTTTTCTCGTCGACGGAAAACACGATGGCCTTCTCCGGTGGGTCCAGGTAAAGGCCCACGACATCGCGCAACTTTTCGGCGAACAGCGGGTCGTTCGAAACCTTAAAGCCCTTCACTTGATGGGGCTTCAGTTTGTGCTCCCGCCAGATGCCGTGCACCGCCATCCGGGAAATGCCGACCTGCTCCGCCATCGTCCGGCAACTCCACTGCGTCGCGGCAGCCGGTTTACCGGTCAATGTCAAGGCCAGGACTTCTTGGACTTTGTCAGTCGGCAGCGGCGGTATCCGCGACGGGCGGGTCTTGCCTTCTCTTGAGCCCTTCAACACCACTTTCGAGATAGCGATTCCGCCACTTGTTCAAGGTCGGGTTGCTGACCCCCAACGTTGCCATAATGACCGTTGTTGACAAGCCCTCGGCGGTCATCAGTACCATTCTAGCCCGTAGTCTTTGTTTAGCCCCAACAGACCGGCTCTTCACCCAGCGTTCCAGTTCTGTTCGATCCTCTTCAATCAGTGTAATTTTCATTGGCGTTCTCATGGACACCAATTGTATCATATCTTAATGTTTGTTGAGGACGTTACACTAGGAAAGTTGACCAAAATCTTGGTCAACTGATTTAAGGAAACGAATTCACTTAAATCCCGCCCATAAAAAAACCCAGCACTAGGCTGGGTTTTTTAAACGGAAAAGATCTTAAAGAGCGATGTGGCTTGACTCACCAGGTCTTTGTTTTGTTCCGTCTTGAGGATCCATACAGCCTGTTAAGCCAACAATCATTAATGCGACAGCTACTAGTGATATAACTTTTTTCATAAAATTATCCTCCAATGGGTTTGAATTTTTTATTTTATTGTGCGCCTTAAAAGCACGGTGAATTTATATCATGACTAGAAAGGGGATGCAATACATTAAAACCTTATTCCCTATAGTGAATTGATGTCCGGCGGTAAATCGTAATATATTTCATTACCCATCCAACGCACTGCTCCGATAGTAACCCATTCAGATTCAAAGTTTTTATGTAATTGGTCGTATACCCAATCGGAAGGTGAATCTATTTTTTTCATTTTGATCTTAAATTCCGTATTTTCAAGATTCAACCCGATTTTATGCCCCCAGAATGCCGTAACTTTCATGATAAATTTTCGGACTCTAACATTGTTTATCGTTGGCGTAACCGCAATATTCGCCCACATTGAGTGAACGCGCCCCCAATTCGGCGCAAGAAACCGTCCTTGCTCGTTGACAAACGGTAGCCAATGCTCGTCACCTTGACTATCTTGATAAGTAATTGCCAATATGTGATCGTAACCGGCAAAATGATCGTGCAAATACAGCGCATGGGGCGTTATACCGACGAAAGTCGACGATACCATCAGCAATGCATTGCTGGCTTCCGAAATAGACTGGCTGACCGCTATTTTTTTATAATCGAAGGGTAGTCGATAAAAAACCCCATAATGAATCGAACTGTTCAATTGCAAAATAATAAGCGCGACCGTTATTTTTGCCAGCTTTCTTGAAAGCGCTTTGGGTCTTCGGCTCGCGTATTCCTCGAATATGCGGTGATAGAACGTTTTATCCGCCAAAGGTGGATCGACGATGCATTCCGTCCCGCAATTAATTCTTTGCCGCGAATCTGCTATGGCCCGATATTTTTTATCCGCTAATTGAAGAATTCCGGGCAGTCCTAAAATAAAGCCCAGAGGAGCCGGATAAATCATTTTTAGCAAAATTCGACGATAGGTTTCGACACCGAAAAAAACCTCGCCACGTCCGTCTACGGCGTATAAATCAGTCAATAATGTTTCCATGCCGACTTGCGCAAGCTTCGGATATTTTAAGGCGTGGTTTTGCGCATTTTGAAAATCGATACACTTAAACAAATCGAAATGGTTGAGAGTAAGAATGGTTCGATTGCATAACGGACAATCTTTATCGTAAAAGACCGTTAACGCCGGATTTGCTGATTTAAACCACGAACTGACTCGCCGCCACCAACTGAATGGAACCAGCAACACATAACAAGAAAGCATTCCTAAACCGAAAGGGTAAATGTTTAAAGTCAGTGTAATGCCGAGATGGAGACCAATACCGATAAAAAGATAAACGACACGCAAACACCGATGCGCAAATAAAAACATAAACGTGGCTTGAAAAATCATGATCGTGTAACCGATCGATTTTTGTAACCATTCGATATTGAGCAACGGCGACATGTCGATAGCCGACACATAATACGGCTGCGTTGCAGGCAGCCACGATCCTAAACCGTTACGCCAATGTTGGGCAAACATTTTATGAACGTCGGAATCTAAATAAAGCCAGCCCAAGCACACAAAAACTGGCGCATAGTAAGCCAATGCAGTAACTTTGGGCGGTGGATAATGACTGTAGTGTGTAAAAGGCTTACTGAGCTTGTAGCGCAAACTATCGATTGAAAAGAACCGATCGCCCGGCATAAACAGCAGAAAAAATCCGACACCGATCATAAACGTGTCGAACCCGCCGTCGAAATCCCGTTGCATCGAGGTGAAATTTACGAACACGATCCAAAAAAGGTAATTTGCGATCATCGTAAATTGGTATCGATATCCGATAACCACAAAAAAAGCGACAACGGTCCACAAACTTAAAAACAAGGGTATCGACGGAAACTCGACATCGATAAAAGGAATCGGATCGAAAATTAAATGATCGAAATAATTCAGGAAAAAAACTTCCTGCAAGGTAACAAGCCCGTATAGGCAACGTAATAATCCGATGCCGGTAGCCGGTACTTGTTTGGAAAGTAACTGGAAAATCTTCTGGTAAATAAATGAGTACATTTCGGAATCCGAAATAATAAAGCGACACTGGATTTATCCAGTAATTGAAATTAAAAAACTGAAACCACAAAAAACTAAGGCCGCTATCGATTCGATCGAATCGATAGCGGCCTTAAAAGAAAATCAATAAAACTTATTTTTGTTCGTCGTCTGGATGTGGCGCGAAAACCCATTTAAACAACATCGCAACTGCGCCTACAACCACAATTAGACCTACAACACCAGCCGGTGTTTTTAATGTTTCAGTTAAATCTAAGATGAACCCCATATCTGTCCTACCTATAATTTGTTTTTAGAAATTGCTATTTATCTAGCAAATGGAGCGGATAATGATACTTTAGGCAACATTAAAGTCAAGGTTTTGTTAATTTCTTCAAAATAGAACGCGCATATCGACTTTGACTCAACTCTTATAAACGGACCTGAAATGTATTGCGGACAATAACCTCACCAAACACCCTCCGATGATTTTTTTATTTCCATTTATTGATGCCTTTAATTTTGTTCAACCTCTTTAAAATGCCTTCTCGAACTCAAAAGCGCGAATGTAACGACACAAATTAACGCCGCTAATGAAAACTCCAATGTCAGAAAGGATGCTATCTTGAAATAAGCAAATAACGGGTGCACAAATCTGACTAGCCAGCCGCCTGCTTCATCGGCAATCGCTGAGATATAAACTAATGCGCTTAACCAAATTTTTTAAGCGTATGGAAAAATTAGTCATTAACATTAAATGCGTCAACGTCACCACCAGCATGCCCATTGAAAACAAGTGAAAGTGCGATACCTCCAACATTCCTTGATAGCTTCTCGGCTGAGTAAATTCTTCTTCGGAACCCAGATAATAGACAACCACAGATTTTGCGGTTAAATCCATGTGATGGAAATACATCAAACCGTTGCTCAACCATAACAAGGCAACGTATCCTAAAAACATTAATACAAGCGCATTCAACAATGATTTCCTGTGTTGTTCGCCGGTCACGAAATATCGCATCAGGGTTGGCCTTGGTTTTTCAGCATCGTACGAAAAATGGAAACGACTTTCCGCGTGCTGCTAACCGCCGCACGCGTACTTAACGTTGCGCCGGCGACGCCTTGAATGCCTTTACTAAAATCCATTTCCTCAAGCGGCTTTCCTATCAGTTGATTAAACCAGTTCTCCGGCGGCTGATATTCCGGCGGCTCATGAAATGCGAGCGTATAGACATTGCGAACACTCCCTTCCGGTGTTAATACGATCATTAAGGTTTCGGGCTTTGTTCGCACAGTGATCGTTTCTATAGAGGCATAACCGACTATTTTGTCTTCTTGTTTGCCAACGTAAAAGCTAAACATCCCCGAGTCCAATTTAACTTTAGCTTCTTTCTCTATAGTCTGTTTTTGCTGTTCATCAGGAAATAAAGATAATGTTTCAACTTTCGCAGCTTCGCCGAATGCCAAAACCATCGCTTCATTCTTGCTAAAAAAAATCGTAGCCGTAACAGGTACCGATACCGCTAATAGCAATACGATACTCATTAACATTCTATTCCCGGATATTTTCATAATATATTTAAACTTATACGAAAAACAACTAAATCAAACCGTCAATTACCTTTTAATAAAACTTAACCGACGGCTTGCATTTTTGCTATCAAATTAACAACATGAAAGTATAATCGGTAAAGATTATCACAAAATGTTGTTAGAAAATAAAACCGAAGCCTAAGTTAAAGTCGTCCGGCACACTGCCTTTTTTAGCATTAATATTCCGGTAATCCGCTTTGATAACGACATTCGGTATCGGCTTGTACTGTAAACCGAACTGATAAATGTGGCGATCCATGTTTTCATTGTCGAGAAATCCATCCGGCGCTTCTGCGATGGTATCGAATTGCTCATAGCGGAAAAACGGCGCCAAGTATTGATCGGTATCGCTTATTAGCAGTGGTAAAACATCATAACCGAGTTCGGTATACCAGCCGTAATTCTCTTTTCCAATGGTTTCGCCTTTTGCCATGCTCAATAAATCGGCATTATTGATATGCCCCCATGAACCTAACGCACGCCATTCCCAACCTCTGTATTTCCATTGCGCATGCGCTTCATAAAGTTGAGTAAAGACGCTTGCTTTTTTACCGGCGAAGGTTTCATTTTGCCCTGCCTCACCTACATAAGCAGAACCGCCGACCGTTAATCCGGGGACCGCTTGCGGTGCATAATCGACGCGCGCCACGTAGCCGAAGGTTTCCGCTTTCGCCTGACTTCCGCCGCCTCTACCGTCTCTGATACCGCTAGAAGAAAAATCTTCGGCGTTTAAACCGTTAACCAAATAAGTGGTATAAGTCAACTCGGGCGTGATTTGACCGAACAAACCAACACCCATCTCCCGCCAAGTCGCCGGAATAATATTTCGCTCGACAACCGGACGGTTATTACCGAAGAAAAACGGCGGTTCATGAATAGGGTTGATAAATCCCATCGGCATTAAAATTAAACCGGCCCGAACATTCGCCATTGGATCGATGAAAAAATCGAGGGCGGCAAATTCGACAGAAACCTCTCCTTTTTCTTCACTGCCTTCACCGGTAGTTGCATGTTCGAATTCTAATTCGCTGTTAAATAGGATATTGTCGGTAAATTTATAACCGGCATACAACACAAATCGCTCGAGATCGGCATCGTTTGTAGCATCTCCTTTATCGCCGACTTTTGCAGAATAATTGGCCTCGCCGTAACCACCGATCGATAACCCTTTTCCGACTTGATAAATCTTCGACGCCGCCGGTCCCAAGCCGTACATACTTTTGTATTTGGCTTCTTCCGGAATGGCTAAATTTGTCCGAAGCTTTTCCACTTCCTGACTCAGCACATCGGTCTTGCGTTCGAGATTTTTAACATGGCCTGCATCTGCAGTGGCGGAGGGCGGTTGATCGCTGACCGGCACATTCGATATTTTTGCTTTCATAGCCTCAATTTCTTGTTGCTGAGCCTGGATGATCTTCCACATATCCTCCATTGTTTTCGGCTTTTCAAGCGCATAACTTGGAGCGCTCAGAATTAAGGATATTGTTAAGACACTTTTTTTCAGTGCTAAACGTCGGATTATCATTACATTTTCTCCTTCCATAATTAAAAATATGGAAGGAGTATAATACAAACACACAAGTTAATACAAATGATTCTTATTTGTATTTTATGTGTGCTTATTAAGTCGCCTTTGATTTATCAATAATTAGCGCTTTATAGGATGACTCAAGATTAATAATCGGTTAAAAGTTCAATAATCTTGATCTGAAACAATATCGAGCTCCTCAGAATAATTACAATAATCGTCAATTCCCTCCTTATCTAAATAGGGAGTTGTTATTTGTTTTATTTATTTTTCAATTGTAGGACTAATTATGATTCATCAAGTAAGCGGAGATATTTTACTGAGCAAAGCGCAAGCCATTGCGCACGGCGTAGCACCCAATGATCCTTTTTCAAGCGGATTGGCGCATAGTTTGAGAGAATCTTGGCCGTCTATGTATAAAGACTTCCGGCATTATTGCCAAACATCGCATCCGAAATCGGGCACATTATGGATGTGGAGCGGCGCGCAAAGCACTCGCATTATCAATTTATTTACTCAAGAAGCCGCTTACGGACATGGCGAAAAACCAGGCAAAGCAACCCTAGAACATGTAAACCATAGTCTGCGCGAATTGCATAAACTAATCGATACAGAAAAATTTTCTAGTGTAGCCTTACCGCGACTGGCAACGGGTGTCGGCGGGCTGGATTGGAAAGATGTCTCGCCGCTTATTGAAAAACACTTAGGCGACCTGACTATACCAATCTACATCTATACGACTTTTCATAAAGACGTCGCTGCAAACGAACCCGCATAGCCGTTGAGACAAATGCGATGGGCGTGGAAATTTCGGAAACCTATTTCGACGACACCGCATTCGCTGAATATCAGCGCCGACTGACCGATGAAACTGCGTTATTAGAAACGTTGTTAGCGCAGAAACGTTTTTCAACGCTCGGCGATGTCGGCGGTTATGAATTGGAATGCTGGCTGTTGGATCACAACTATTTTCCGGCGCCCATCAATCAACAACTGCTCGATACGTTGAACGACCCGATGGTTGTTCCCGAACTGTCGCGGTTTAATATTGAAATTAACGGACAACCTCAGGCTCTGAAGGGAAATGCTTTATCTTCAATGATCGCCGAACTATCTAATACCTGGCGGCGCTGTCAAAAGGCCGCCCACGGCTTGGACAGCCTCCTGATGATGATCGGCACCTTGCCGACCATTCGGCAGAAAGACCTCTGCTTGGCAAATATGTCTTCCTTAAAGCGCTATCGTGCGTTGAACGAGCAAGTATTAAACCGGCGTAAAGGCAAACCGCTCCGTATTTCTATAACTGGCAATGAAACCTTGGACATCACTCATTCGGATGTCATGCTGGAAGCGGCAACTACCTCTTTTCAAATCCATTTACAAACATCGCAAAAGAATGCAGTGCGATCATTCAACGCATCGCTCATCGCCGCTGCGCCAATACTTGCCGCGGCTGGGAATTCGCCCTATTTATTCGGTGCGGATTTATGGGATGAAACACGGATTCCGTTGTTCGAGCAATCCGTCGATATTAACGCTAACGCCTCGGAAGAAAATCGCCGCGTCAGTTTCGGACAAGGTTATGCATTGGAATCGCTTCATGAATGCTTCGTCGAGAATGTGCTGAATCATCCCGTATTAATTCCGTTATTGACCGACTCGCCGGTCGAACATTTTACGCATTTACGGCTACACAACGGCACTATTTGGCGCTGGGTCAGACCGCTTATCGGTTTCGATAGCGACCAGACGCCACATTTTCGGATAGAGCAACGGGTACTTCCGGCCGGGCCCACCATCGTGGACATGCTGGCAAACGCCGCTTTATACTTTGGCTTGGTAAGCTTCATGACCAACTTGAAGGAACCGCTGGAACAAAATATTTCTTTTGAGCATACACGCCTTAATTTTTATGCCGCCGCCAAAGACGGTTTGAATGCCACGCTGACATGGATCGATGGCAGTGAAATTGATGCGCGCACCTTATTGTTGGACGAATTGTTGCCGATGGCCAAAAGCGGATTGAGCTTACTCAACATTAACAATAATGATATAGATGCCTTCCTCGGCATTCTCAAAGCGAGAATATTATCCCGGCAAACCGGCGCAACATGGCAACGGGCTTATCGTGAAAAATACCGGCGGTATAATGCGCATCTGGTGGCGGCTTATTTGGAAAAACAGCGAAGCGGCGCGCCTGTTCATGAATGGGACATCTGAAGTAACACTAACATGCTAACTGAACTCGATTTCTTACCCGAACATTTTTTTGAAACCGACGCTCGCGATTTGTACACACTATTGCCGACGCCGACGCTGATTCATTTAACGGGACGGCGCGAACAAACGTTATTTGTCTCCATACTCTTACACGGCAATGAAGACACCGGTTTAAAGGCCATGCAAGCCTTGTTACAAAAATACAAAAATAAAACGCTGCCGAGATCGCTGTCGTTGTTTATCGGCAATATAGACGCTGCCAGAGTTGGATTACGCCGACTTCCCGATCAACCGGACTACAATCGAGTATGGAGTTACGACTGCGATAACCTTTTGCCTGAGCACGAAATGGCCCAGGAAGTCGTGCGTATCATGACCGCACGCAAGGTTTTCGCCAGTATCGATATCCACAACAATACGGGATTAAATCCGCATTATGCCTGTGTTAATAAACTCGACGATGCGTTTTTGCAGCTGGCAACTTTATTTTCCCGGATTGTAGTGTATTTCACTTCACCGAAAGGGGTACAATCGGGCGCATTCGCTGCACTCTGCCCTTCGGTAACGCTCGAATGCGGTAAACCCGGACTGTCGAGCGGCGCGGAACATGCCGCCGAATTTGTCGACGCCGTGCTGAACTTATCCAAATTTCCAAGTCATCCGGTCCATCGACACGACTTCGATTTATTTCATACGGTCGCCACCGTAAAAGTTCCCGATCATGTCAGTTTGGGCGTTGACGATACCGCCTCGGAATTAAACCTAATTAACGACATCGACCATTATAATTTTCGCGAACTGTTACCCGATACCTATATAGCGCAAGTCAAAAACGGTAAAGCCTTCCCGATCGAAGCATGGGATGAGGCAGGCGACGATATAGCCTCGCATTATTTTAAAATCGACTCGGGAAAGCTCACCACACAACGTCCTGTTATGCCCGCGATGTTGACGCGAGATGTGAACATCATCCGTCAGGATTGTTTATGTTATTTAATGGAAAGAATGACAGACTGGTAAACTAAAAGGAAGACGCGACCGCCTTCCTTTTTACGCACATTATTCAGCGTTACTGCTTTTTCCGAATCCGAAAGATTCCAGCAACATAAGCGCAACGCCTAAAGTAATCGCCGAATCGGCAATATTGAAAGCCGGCCAATGCCATTCTTGATAATACACATCGAGAAAGTCGATAACATATCCGTACGCCAAGCGATCGATTAAATTACCTACTGCTCCGCCTAATACCAGTGCTAATGCAACCGCAAGCAAGGTTTCATGCTTTTGCAAACGCGCCAGCCAGACCGACAAAATAACGCTGATCACCAAAGCCAAGGCTGCAAAAAACCAACGTTGCCACCCGCCGGCTTCACTTAGAAAGCTGAATGCCGCTCCTAGATTATGAACATAAGTCAAATTGAAAAAAGGCAGCAAGGGAATGGATTCATGAAGCTGCATCGTATCGGCTATCGCCAGTTTGCTCAGTTGATCCAAAACAATCGCCAACAGCGACAACCACAACCATTTCAACATACCGAACTCACGCATACCGGCGTTGCTCGCCATCGCCATCAACGTTTTCAACGCACCGTCCGCACAATTCAGGATGATCCGCGTGTTCGCCGACATCGTACCGTTGATGCCAGCAGCGGACGCACTTAACATTTTCCGAGACAAGCACTTTCAATTTGATGCCTTCCAGCTCGGTCTGGACCGTATCGCTAGGTGCAAACTCGTCGGCGTATAGCAACGCATTCGATGTAATAAATATAAAGTGCAGTTCCTTATCAAGACAATTCAACAGCTCGAAATAACTGTCATTACAGTAAAGTTCGACTTCCGCATTCAGCGACGAGCCGATCTCGCCTTTCGCCCTGCTCTTCTCAAGCTCTTTGCTCACAGCGGAGCGAACGGCCATTATTTGCTGCCAGAAATTTCGATTCATTACTGAATTATCATCCAACGCGACCAAATCCTTGTACCAAGTTTCCAAGAATACCGACTGGCTTCGTTTGCCCGGCATATACGACCAGATTTCATCGGCGGTATAGCTGATGATCGGCGCAAGCCAACGCACTAAAGCTTCCAGGACATGATATAAGGCTGTTTGGGTTGAACGCCGCGCCAATCCGCCTGTTTTAGCGGTATATTGACGGTCTTTGCTGACATCGAGATAAAAGCTGCTTAAATCGATAGCGCAAAAATTGTGTACTTTCTGATAAATCTGCTGGAACTGGTAAGCATCGTAATGCGCAATCACTTCATCCTGCAAAAGAGAAGCCCGATCCATAATCCAACGATCCAACGCCAATAAATCCTGCGTTGCCACTAAATGTTGGGCGGGATCGAAATCGTTTAAATTAGCCAACAGGAAACGCGCCGTATTCCGCAAACGACGATAGCCGTCGGAAGTCCGGCTCAGGATTTCATTGGAAACCGACATTTCGCCGCGATAATCGGTCGAAGCGACCCACAACCGCAGCACATCGGCACCTAAATCTTTCATAACCGATTGCGGAGCAACCACGTTGCCCTTGGATTTGGACATTTTTTCCCCTCGGCATCCACCGTAAAACCGTGGGTCAACACGGCTTTATAAGGTGCAACACCGTTTTTAGCGACCGAGGCCAACAGCGACGATTGGAACCAGCCGCGGTGTTGGTCCGATCCTTCCAGATACAAATCGGCAGGAAATTGGAGTTCTGAGTTTTTATCGAGAACGCAAGCATGGGTTACACCGGAATCGAACCAGACATCGAGCGTGTCGGTAATTTTCTGGTATCGCTCGGCTTCTTCACCCAGAAGTTCTTTCGCATCGAGCTCAAACCACGCATCAATGCCTTTTTGTTCGATGCGTTTGGCCACTTGTTCGATCAACTCGCCGGTGCTGGGATGTAATTCGCCGGTATCTTTATCGACGAAAAATGCGATCGGTACGCCCCATGTGCGTTGCCGGGAAATACACCAGTCGGGACGGCCTTCCAACATGCTTTCAATCCGCGCTTGCCCCCAATCCGGTATCCATTCCACCTGCTTGATTTCACTCAGCGCTTGCTCGCGTAAGCCGTTTTGTTCCATCGAGATAAACCACTGCGGCGTCGCCCTGAAAATAATCGGGGTTTTATGTCGCCAGCAATGCGGATAACTGTGGAGAATCGCTTGATTGTGCAGCAATTTACCCTTGGCTTCGAGTACTTCCAGCACATGGTTATTCGCATTAAACACATGTTGTCCTGCAAATAATTCCGTTTTCGGTAAAAAGACACCGTCGGCGCCGACTGGATTATCGACCGGCAAATTGTATTTCATGCCGACAACATAGTCGTCCTGACCGTGCCCGGGAGCCGTGTGAACAGCGCCGGTACCCGCGTCGGTCGTAACATGATCGCCCAAAATAACCGGAACTTGCCGATCATAGAAAGGATGGTGTAAGCGCTGGTTTTCCAACGCGCTGCCCTTACAATATGCCACCACGTGGTATTGTTCGATGCCGTAGCGCAGCATTGCGTCTTTGAGCAAAGCTTCTGCCAGCACCAGACGTTCTTTAACACCATCTTTTTCGCATTGCACAACGGCGTAATCGAGATCGGGATTTAATGCCACGGCTTGATTTGCAGGCAAGGTCCAGGGCGTCGTCGTCCAAATAACGACAGAAAGTTCGCCTCCTCCATCATGTTGCGGCACATGATGGCAGGCGGCCATGAAACTCCCTTCGTCCACGACTTGGAAACGGACATCAATGGCCGGCGAATGTTTGTCTTCATATTCGACTTCCGCCTCAGCCAGCGCCGATCCGCAATCCGTACACCAATGCACCGGCTTGGCGCCTTTGGTGATATGGCCTTTTTGGGCAATGCTACCTAAAGTGCGCACGATATCGGCTTCAAAATTGAAATCCATCGTCAGATAAGGTTTATCCCAATCGCCTAGTATGCCTAACCGGATAAATGCCTCTTTTTGAATGGCGACCTGTTTACCTGCATATTCGCGGCAAGCCTTACGGAAAACATCGGGCGCGACTTTTACCCCTGCTTTCCCTATTTTCTTTTCAACCTGAAGCTCAATCGGCAAACCGTGGCAATCCCACCCCGGCACGTAAGGCGCATCGAAACCGCTCAACGTTTTGGATTTGATGATGAAGTCTTTCAGTACTTTATTCACGGCATGACCGATATGGATTTCGCCGTTCGCGTAGGGCGGGCCGTCGTGTAATATAAATTTAGGCCGACCCTGCATTTCCGTCCTGATAGCTTGATACAAATCAAGCTCTTGCCAGTGTTTTAAGCGCTCAGGCTCACGTTGGGCAAGGTTGCCCTTCATTGGAAACGCGGTGTTCGGCAAATTGAGTGTACTTTTATAATCCAACGTCATAATCCATTGTCTTCTATTACTTGTGCAGCGAAAACAGCTTTGGCTTTCGCAACATCGTTTACGATTTGAGCTTTCAATTCGTCTACCGACCGGAAACGACATTCAGCCCTGATTTTATGTTTAAAATGAACGGTTACATACCGTCCATAGAGGTCTTGATCGAAGTCGAATAAATGAACCTCCAAAACTACCTTATTCCGTCCGTCTATCGTAGGTCGCACACCTACGTTGGCAACGCCCTCAATTTTTTGGTTATCTATTCCAGTCACGATTACCGCGAAAACACCGTTAACCGGTGCATTCTTCCTAAACAACGCGATATTGGCAGTCGGATAACCCATTGTTCTTCCCCGCTTATCGCCATGCACCACCCGTCCGCTCAAGGCGTAATCATAACCCAGCAATGCTTTTGCGCGTTCCAGATTACCGGTAGCCAACACCTGTCTTATCAAGGTGCTGCTGACACGGGCATCCTCTTTGTGTAACGACCCGGTATCTTCAACTGTGAATCCCCTAATTTTGCCGATCTTTTTGAGCAGATCGAAGTCGCCGAGTCTTGATTTACCGAATCGGAAATCGTCCCCGATTACGAGATGTTTAACATTGATGCCGTTTATGAGATATTGATCGACAAATACATCCGGCTCGGAATCGGCTAGCTGTTTATTAAATCGTACAATGATCAAATCATCAACGGGCAGTTTCTCAAGCCGCATCGCTTTTTCCCGCAAACGAGATAATCGCGAAGGTGCATTATCGCCTAAAAAAAACTCCAGCGGTTGCGGTTCGAAAATCATGACGACCACCGGCAAACCCATCTGCCGGCCCCGTTCCGCTAGTTTTTCTACGACCGCCTTATGCCCTAAGTGCACACCGTCGAAATTACCGATCGTCAAAACACATCCATCCCGAAAAATCGGCTGACACGGTATTCCCTTTATTAAACGCATCGCTCTCTAAATTAAATCAAAAGCTGGCGATTTTATCACTTGTTCCCGCCAAATGCCTCAGCCTCAAGCCGCTTAATCCTAAAACCAGCAAATAAATTAAAATGCCGTAAACAATCCACTTCGTTAGATTAATCACTCGATCCATAGCGCCCCAATCCTGCCACCAACTGTTATCGACAAAATAATATAAAAACGACGCCATTAAGCTGCTCGCCAAGGTTATGCGTATTAAATAAAGGCACCAGCCTTTTGCAGGTTTATAAGCCTTATCGCGAAGTAGTTTTGCCAATAACAAAACGGCATTAATAAAAGCACCAAATGAAGTAGCCAAGGCCAATCCGGCATGCGCGAAAGGGATTGCCAGAACATTTAACGCAAGACTGGCGATCATCGCCCAAATACCAAACTTAACCGGTGTTTTTAAATCCAGTCGCGAGGTATAACCGGGCACGAGGATTTTTATAAAGAGATAACCCAACAAACCCACCGAATACGCCTTTAAGCTTAAGCCCGCTTTCACTACATCGTCCGATGTAAATTCGTTGTATTGGAATAAGGTCGATAACATCGGTTCGGCGAGCACAAATAATCCGATTGTCGCAGGCATTCCAACTAATAAAACTAAACGCAGCCCCCAGTCTAGTGTCATCGAAAAGGCAACCGGATCCTTCGCAACATGATTTTTAGCAAGATTCGGCAAAATAACGGTTGCTAAAGCTAATCCCAAAATACCCATCGGAAATTCGACCAAACGATCCGAGTAATAAAGCCAAGATACGCTGCCGCTTGCCAAAAACGAGGCTATTAAAGTGTCTAATAGTAAATTGATCTGTGTGATCGAGGCGCTGAATATTGCAGGCAGCAAAAGTTTATTTACGCTTGCGACTTCCGGATCTTTAAATCGAATCGTAAGTTTCGGCAACAAACCCAGTCGTATCAAACTGGGTATTTGAAATAACAACTGCACCACGCCTGCGACACTTACACCCCATGCCAAGGCGGTAATCGGCACATTTACTTTAGGCGCCAGCCAGATTGCCGCCGCGATCATGCAGATATTAAGAAAAACCGGTGTTATTGCAGGAACCCAAAATATCCCCCGCGCATTTAAAATTGCGCCGGCAAATGCAACTAAAACTACAAAAAAACCGTACGGCAATGTTAGCCTCAACAAATTAACGGCTAAATCGTATTGATTGCCTTGCCACGCGAATCCGGGTGCTAAAATCAATATCATGAGCGGCGCTAATAAAACACCGGCCATGACGAATAAGAAAGCCCACGCCGCCATCGTGCCTGCCGTCTTACCGATAACAAGTCTTAACGCGTCTTCCCCGCCTTGCTGACTGCATTTTGTTATAACCGGTACGAGCGCATGAGAGACGGCGCCTTCAGAAAATAAACGGCGTAATAAATTAGGCACTTTAAACGCAACAAAAAAAGCATCGGTCGCCAAATCCACCCCGAACAACCGGGCTATTAGCATATCCCTGACAAAGCCCAAAAGCCTGGATATCAAGGTCATACTACTTACAACAACCGTTGCCTTAAAAAGCCCCTTGCTCACTTTTTATCCTTGCCTCCAATCTAGTAAAACTTATTTTCATTAAAATTTGACAATGATAGCATTTATAAAGATAATGCGCGGTCTGATAACTGACTTTGCAAGAAAAAGATACCATGGCTAATACAGCACAAGCTAAAAAACGAGCGAAACAAGCCGAAAAGAGCCGTATTCGCAATGCCGGACAACGAAGCAATTTGCGCACTTTCATTAAAAAAGTGATTGCCGCCGTGAACGAAGGCGACAAAGAAAAAGCCCAAGCTGCTTTCAAGACCGCCATGCCTATCATCGACTCAGCAGTCAACAAAGGCCTTATCCACAAGAACAAAGCGTCTCGTAGCAAAAGCCGACTAAATGCTAGAGTTAAAGCGTTAGGTTAAAATACTAGTTATAAAAAACCAAAAAGCCGACACTTTGATTAAGTGTCGGCTTTTTTTATACCTTAAAGCTTTAGCTGCGGACTATTAATTTGATTATTGGCTCGCGTATCAGCTCCAGACGGCAAACCTCCCGCACCCTTAGTAAATATCCAAGCCGAAATATCCTTCCACACTATCTCGGCGTTAAGATCTCGTAATAACATGTGATAGCCGCTCTGATAAAATCCGACCGACTTCCCCTTTGCGCCCCCCTCAAACAATCGATTTAAAAACAGGTAAATAGCGTCTTTTGGGATTATGTTGTCTTTCTCTCCATAGAGCAGCAACGTATTTACACCTATATAACTCGCATTATAAAACGCCAAATCCATCAAATCCGTCAAGCCATACATGGATTCAACACGCGTTTTTCTTAAGACCAGAGGATCGTTATCCAAAGCTCGAATCATTTCCCGGTTATCGGATAACTGAACCGCCCAGCCTTCACCGCTCAAATTAAGCCACGGCATAGTGTGCGCCAAAACCCATAACAAACTCGTTTGATACCAAGGCATGATTTCACGCGGCCAGACTGCAGGCGCTATAAGAATGATACCGTCTATCTTAGGCATCCGAGCATCTCGAATGGATGCAATAACAACAGCCCCCCCCATACTTTCACCAAGTAAATAGACCGGTAAATCAGGATAATTGTGTTTAACCAAATGAACAAAACTTTGTAGATCTTTGGTATAGGTTTCAGTTCCCGCCCAGAATCCGCGTTGAGACGAGGCACCGAAACCGCGCTGATCGTAGGCAAAGCATATAATTCCCAGCTTACTGAGAAACTCAGCAGGTTGCTGAAAAAATTTACTGTAATCATTAAAACCATGCACGCCGATAATGATTGCGCGCGGGGGGTTAGATTTGTCAGGCAACCAGATTCTCAATGGAAGATAATTACCATCCTCGGTTAGATAATACTGATCATGTAATTCAGCCGGATATTTTTTTTCCCCAGCCGGATACGATTCCGGCTTGCATCCAGTCAACAAAATAAATAGGAAAATAACGATTATTCTCATACTTACCGATGCCTTGCTTTACAAAACGAGAATTATATCTTGGGAGAATTGAAAATTTTAAAACTAGCTATTAGTCATATAACTTCTGTTTACCACATAATCAAATAATATTTAACAACCGGCTATACCAGCACGATATTATCCCTGTGTATCATTTCGGAATCGTCCGCATAGCCCAATATTTTTTCAAATTCCACACTGCTTTTACCTGCAATTAATTCCGCATCCGCCTTGCCGTAATTCACAAGCCCTCTGGCTATCTCTAAACCGTTTTCATCGACGCAGGACACGAGTTCACCCCGCTCAAAGCGGCCGGATACTGATCTAACACCCACTGCTAATAAGCTTTTTCCATCGCTTTTCAACACCTTGACTGCACCGGCATCCAACATCAATACACCTTTTACCTGTAACTGACCTACCAACCATCGTTTTCTAGCAGCTAAAGGCTCAATATCGGGCAGAAAATGCGTTCCAAGCTGTTCACCAGCCAGAACTTTTGCGATCACATTTTCGGTGTTCCCGGCTGCAACCACAGTTGCCGCACCTGATCTTGCAGCTAACCGAGCCGCTCTGACTTTGGTATACATTCCACCTCGTCCCAAACCGCTTCGGCTTTCGCCCGCCATTTTTTCTAAGCGGCTATCATTGACACTAATTTGCGGAATTAATTGTGCGTCGGGATAAATGCCGGGATCACCGGTAAACAACCCCTGCTGATCGGTTAGAATGATTAGCAAGTCAGCCTCAACCAAATTAGCAACCAACGCCGCTAAGGTATCATTATCGCCGAAACGGATTTCCTCCGTGGCGACCGTATCATTTTCGTTGATAACCGGAACAACGCCAAACTTTAATAACGTCAACAACGTACTGCGCGCATTCAAGTATCGCTGCCTATCCGAAAGATCATCGTGCGTTAGAAGTACTTGCGCTGCATGAAAGCCATAATGTTGAAAGTTGTCGTCAAAAACACGCACCAAGCCCATCTGTCCGACAGCTGCAGCGGCTTGCAGTTCATGCAATATTTTCGGGCGCTGCTTTAACTTAAGGCGACTCATCCCTTCCGCAACGGAACCTGAGGAGACTAAAATAACATCGACTGACCGCTGCTTTAATCCGGTCATTTGGGCAACCCATTCCTTGATTGCCGCCTTATGCAGACCTTGCCCGCCCTGCGTCAACAGCGAACTGCCAATTTTTATAACAACTCGCTTTACCCCTTGAAAATCAGATCTACTCACTTTGTTTCCGCTTTTGTTCTTCCAAATAACCCATAATGGCGAACATTAATTCTTGCGTCCCTTTTCCGTTAATCGCCGATATTTTAAAGACAGGACCCGACCAACCTAACGTCCTAACAATCTCATTACACAATGAAGACTCCTCATTGTCTTGCAATCTATCGATTTTATTCAGAATCAGCCATCTCGGCTTGCTGGCTAGGTCGTCACTCCACTTCTCAACCTCATGAATAATTTTTCTCGCCGCTTCGACAGGCGTATCCATACTTTCATAGGGTTTTACATCAACGACATGAAGTAGTAAACGCGTTCTCGATAAATGCTTGAGAAATTGAAGCCCTAAACCAGCGCCTTCCGCCGCACCTTCTATGACACCCGGAATGTCGGCAATGACAAAACTACGCTGGTCGTCAACTCTGACAACTCCTAAATTAGGATATAACGTAGTAAACGGATAATCGGCGACTTTCGGCGTCGCTGAAGATACCGCCCTGATCAAGCTGGATTTCCCCGCATTTGGCATACCCAACAACCCTACATCGGCAATCAAGGTCAACTCAAGGTTGAGCATTCTATGCTCTCCAGGCGTGCCTTTACTGGCTTTTTGAGGCGCTCTATTGATACTACTTTTAAAACGCGTATTGCCAAGCCCATGAAATCCACCTTTGGCAACCAATAGCATTTCACCGATTTTTGTTAAATCGCCGATTAATTCTCCGGTATCCGCATCCGACACAAGCGTCCCCACGGGTACCGAAACGTAACAATCTTCTCCCTTTCTGCCGGTACAGTTTCGAGCCATGCCATTTTGGCCGCGCTCGGCTCTATGTACCGTATGAAATCGAAAATCCGCCAAGGTATTTAGGTTTTCGACTGCAATTAAATAGACGCTACCCCCATCGCCGCCGTCGCCGCCATCAGGCCCGCCCATAGGAATATATTTTTCTCGACGAAAACCGACAGCACCATTACCGCCATCACCGGCTTCAACTCGAACAACTACTTCATCAACAAACTTCATAATTTTTAATTGCGGATTTCAAATCCTGCAAAAACAAAAAAAGCCCCGTCACCTTAAGCGCGGAGCTTTTGCTTAAATACGCTGTTGCCAAGGGCAACAGAGGAAATTTTATGCAGCTACGATGCTCACAAATTTCCGGCTGTTTGGACCTTTGACCTCAAACACAACCCGACCGTCAGCTGTCGCAAATAAGGTATGATCTTTTCCGCATCCGACATTATTACCCGGATGAAAATGAGTGCCTCGTTGACGAACGATAATATTACCTGCAGTAACAACTTCACCGCCGAAACGTTTTACGCCTAATCTTTTCGCATTGGAGTCGCGTCCGTTACGGGTACTTCCCCCCGCTTTCTTATGAGCCATTTTACTCTCTCCTTATTAAGCAGAAATGCCAGTTATCTGGACTTCTGTATAAAACTGACGATGACCCATATGCTTCATATGGTGTTTACGTCTTCTAAATTTAATAATTTTGATTTTGTCGTGTCTACCTTGTGACAACACTTTAGCTGTTACTTTAGCGCCTTCAATATAAGGTACGCCAACTTTAACCGCATCGCCCGATTGAAACATCAGAACTTTATCGAACTCAACACTATCGCCTGCTCCAAGCTCTAGCTTTTCTACTTTTAAGTAAGTACCTTCCTCAACGCGGTACTGTTTACCACCTGTCTGAATTACCGCATACATCGGTTACGACTCCATAAAGCATTATTTAACTGAAATTAACCTGTAATTGTATTTTTAAAATCTGTCTACGTCAAATCATTATTTCCATAACGACTCACTTTGTAATAACACAAACACATCTTTAAAGCGTCTCACGGATTCAAACTATTTTGATTGGGCTATTCAGCTTTTATTCAGTTATAATGCCCCGCTAAATGTTTTGAGCGCTAATTCAGTTATTTGTTCTACTTATTCACTAATT
>JADKAL010000007.1 GCA_016715325.1 Methylococcaceae bacterium | reverse complement strand
CCTTCCGTATCGATTAAAATGGTGCCGTCGAGCATTTCCTCCAAAATCGCCTGCGGAATTCTGCCGTTACGGAAATCTCGCGACGATAAAGCTTGTTCGATATGGACTTTATCGATTGTTTCATGACCGGATTGCCTTGAAAATAACAGTGCTTCCGATACGATATCCAGTGAATCGTTAACATGCGCCGAAAGATGGTGCTGGTTTTCGGAAAGGCGGCAACTGTGTTCGATCAATTTTTGCACTGCGGCTAAGGTAAGCGGTTTCGATCCCGACTCATGCGCGTGTCTTATCATCAAAGCCGTAAACTGCCGGGTCGTATCGGCATTGAGCGGGATGTAATTATCGAAATCGGCGAGCACCTTGAACATCTCGTTAAACTCGCTATCGAGTTCTTCCAACAAATAGTAGATGTCGCGCGACCCGACGAGGATAACCTTGATAGATAAAGGAATATTCTGGGGTTTTAACGTCGATGTGTTGATCCCGATGTCTGCATACGGTGTTTCAATTTCGATACGGCCCGACTGTAATGCGCGCTTTACGCTCTCCCACACAAACGGATAGGTCAGCAGTTTTTCTGCATCCAGAATAAGATAACCGCCGTTGGCTTTATGCAACGATCCTGCGCAGATTTTTCGATAATTAGTAATTAACGTACCTTGTTCGCTGACATATTCAATTCGTCCGAATAAGTTTTGATAAGTCGGATGCGGCTCGAAAATGACAGGCGCCCCGCTATCTTGAGCCAAGTCCACCAAAACGTTCGGCACAAATAATTCGACGAGCGCCGCTCGCTTCGAGCTACTCGCCGTCGATTCCATTAGCCTAACCGGCATCAAATAATCGGTAATGGCATTACTTAAATTCTGCCTGATTTCCAGTATATAAGCGAAAGCATCGCCGCAGTCTGTGTATTTTGTTTCTAAATCGGTAAATAACGGACCGACAGCCGATTCGATAGTATCGCTATCGAGCTGTTTGATTTTATCGACCATGTCCCGTCGCCACTGCGGCAAGTCCAATAACGTTTCGCTTAAATAATCCTCAAGCGTCTCGACATTCTGATGGAACGTATCGCGCTCTTCTTCCGGAAGTTGCGTAAATTGTTCCTCATCTAAAGGCTTATTGTTTTTGAACGGCGCGAAGGTGATCGTTTCGTTTTCCCTAAACAACGCCACATCAAGGCTACGTGCTTTTTTTTCGACCAAATCGATCGCATTATTGTAAGACTGGTTGAAGACGCGATCGATAGCGGATTTTTTCTGCTGATAGCTCGGACTTTCAAAAGCGGCGGGAAATGTGATGAGCAGGCTGTCGATTAAGCTTTCTATATCGCTGCAAAACTGCTGACCCCGTCCGGCCGGCAATTGAATAGCGAGCGGTTCTCTTTGATTGGAGAAGTTATCGACATAAGCGAATGAAGACGGGGTCGGCAGCTTTTTCGACAACTCTGCCAAGTGGGCGTTGATCATCGACAACCGGCCTAACCCCGGCTCTCCCATAACAAAAACGTTATACCCAGGACTCGACATGGCAATACCGAACTCCAACGCCGATTGCGCTCTAGGTTGGCCTAGAATAACGCTTTCCGATACTGCTTCTGTAGTTACCTCTAATTCGGTAATTTCAATGGTTAATTTAAGCGATTCGGGCGAGAGCTTTAAATGTGTATGCATTAACGGGTTTAAGGCGTGGAAAAAGCCGCTAATTTTAACATCGTTCCGGGGATAAAAAGTTTTTTAGATTCTTTATTGATTCGGACTTTTAATGTCTGAACCGTTCGTCGGCTGGGTTTATTACCAAAACTCAGCCGACGGTTTTTTTGATAAGACTGGCACGTTTCAATAGAGCATTTTTAAGGCAACGTTACCGGTGTATTAACAGTAAGGTAATTGTTGCCGGGTATCGGATCGGCGGGACCGTTACTCGATATGCTAATTTGTTGGCTTACCGACGGCACAGCCTTGGCTTTAATTTCTAACTGTAATGTTACCGCGCCTCCAGCCGGAAGTAAACCTAGGTCACATAAGCTGATAATCGCATAACGGTTGCAAGTGCCTTGGCTGGGCGTGAATCCGATGACTTGACCGTTTGAAATTAAATGGTTAACACGCAATATCCCTATGTCTTCCGGGCCATGATTGCTGATATTGTAGCTATAACTGCCTTGACTGTTTCGCGTTAAAGAAGCGGGCTGTTGACTGAGCGAGACTTCCAGGTCGGCTTGATGACTGGTGTCGAGTCTTCGATCGCGGACGAAGACATCAATCAGTCCCCTTAGTATCGTCCGGAAAAAATCCATGACTAGTAGAAAATGACACATATCGACCATCGGCACTTAAATCGTCGATATCGACATTGTAAAATCGCGATGTCGTTTGCTTAAAGCGGTCACGAATATAAATATCGGGTTGGCGATTAGTATCTCCCGTGATAAAAGCTGCTCTAGTTGAGAACGCTACGTAGCGGCCATCGGAACTCATCGCAAGCGAGGTGCCACCTGAAGCCACCCCATCGGCATTGGCACTGACTATTGTAGTTTGATGAGTAAGCTGGTCATGAACGAATACATCAGATTCATGGTTAATATCACCGGCAACTAGATTATTTGCAACGGAATTAAACACACTAAAACGACCATTAGCACTGATTCCGGTGCTTCAGAAACAACATTCGACTGAAATCCGTTTGAATCAACACTTACCCCGTGTCGTTTGATGCGTTCAGGCGATCATGAACGAAAACGTCCGCGTTTCTATTGGTATCTCCTGTGACCCGAATTGGTAGATAAGGAAAAAAAGCTACATAGCGGCCATCGACACTTAATTTGGGATTTTACTGCTCGTTAATCGGCTGGGGAGGGCAATTTCCGCTTGCTGCCCACTAGAGTTAACATTCACTCTAGTTGTTTGCGTGAGTCTGACATCATGGACAAAAATATCGCCTATTCCATTGGTATCCCCAGGAACCAGATTTGGGCTTCCTCACCAAAGTCGTTTGCTTAGTCTCGCGGTCATGGACATAAATATGAAACCCAACTAACGGGGGAGCGACAAGGTTGGTTGCCTTAGAAGAAAACGCTACGTAACGCCCATCGGCGCTTATGCTTGGTTCAAAACTATCACCATTCCCTTGAATTCCATTTGAATCGACACTGACTTGCGTAGTTTGCTTAGTTAGACGGTCATGGACGAAAACATCAAAATTAATATTATGAATACCTCCCGCGACCAGATTGAATGCCCTTGAAGCAAATGCCACATAACGACCATCGGCGCTGAGGCTGTTGCCGTAAGAGAAGAATCCACCAAGAATTGGGTCTTCATTTCCTTGCATACCACTTGAACTGACACTAACCCGCGAAGTTTCCCCAACGGCAAAGCTGATATTGCTGTGCAGACAGAGTAATAGTGCTGTGAAGAATAAAACTGTTTTTGATATCTGGTATCGCATAACCTTCTCCTTAAAAATGAGTTCGTAAGCCGGATTGTAACAAAGCGAAAACCTGAAATACTTAAGGTTTACAAAAGTTTTTATTTTGCAAATCAACTGAATTGAAGAGCTTGAGAATGCGCAACTAGGTTTTAGAGGTCGATCAAGCATTCTATATCGCAGCAAAACTGCTGTCCCCGTCCGGTCGGCAATTGAATAGCGAGCGGTTCTCTTTGATTGGAGAAGTTATCGACATAAGCGAATGAAGACGGGGTCGGCAGCTTTTTCGACAACTCCGCCAAGCGGGCGTTGATCATCGACAACCGGCCTAACCCAGGCTCTCCCATTACAAAAACGTTATACCCCGGACTCGACATGGCAATACCGATTTAAGGCAACGTTACCGGTGTATTAACAGTAAGGTAATTGTTGCCGGGTATCGGATCGGCACGACCGTTGCTTGAAATGCTGATTTGTTGATTTAACGACGGCACAGCTTTGGCTTTAATATCTAACTTCAATGTTATCGTCCCACCTGCCGGAAGCAACCTAGCTCACATAAGCTGATAGTCGCAGAACGGTTGCAGACACCTTGGTTGGGGGTATATCCAATAACTTCCCCGTTGGAAACTGAATGGGTAACACGTAATATACCTAAATCATCCGGGCCATGATTGCTGATGTTGTAGCTATAACTACCCTGGCTGTCGCGGGCTAACGTAGCCGGTTTTTGATTGACCGTGACTTGCAGGTCGGCTTGATGACTGGTATCGAGTCTTAGGTCGCGGACGAATACATCCAGTAAACCATTCGTATCTCCCGCAACTACTCCATCATCGGCAATAAATATCACATGTCGACCATCGGCACTTATTCGACCATCCATACTATAGGAACTCGATTGATGTCCGTTATTAGCGACACTTACTCGTGCGATCGTTTGCTTCAAGCGGTCGCGGACATAAACATCGTCTGTGCCATTAGTATCTCCCTCAACAAGTGCGGCTGCAGATGTGAATACTACGTAGCGTCCATCTGGACTAATGCTATTAAACTTACCACCTACGGCCCCACCCTTGGCGTTGACACTGACTATTGTAGTTTGATGGGTAAGTTGGTCATGAACAAAGACATCACGAAAATTATTTATATCCCCGGTAACTAGATTGTTAGCAGTGTTAGAAAAACCAACAAAGCGACCATTAGCACTGATTCCGATGCTATCAATAAAACCAATCGTTCGTAAATTAACCCGAGTTGTTTGATGAGTTTGGCGGTCATGAACGAACATGTCATCTACTTTATTGGTATCGCCTGCGACTAAATTGGAATCTCGGGATATGAAAAGTACGTAGCGGCCATCGGCACTTATGCAATTAAAATGGGTATAGCTCAGATCACGTGTTTCCTGCCCGCTAGAGCTAACATTCACTCTAGTTGTTTGATTGGATTGACGATCATAAACAAAAACATCAGTGTGGCCATTGGTATCTCCTGGGACTAGATTTGGGCTATCTGAAAAAACAGCACGTAACGACCATCACTGCTAATAGATGGGCCTGAATAAATCCTAGGATCTTGCTTGCCCACCATAGTCGTTTTCTTAGTTACCTGGTTGTGGACAAAAATATGAGGTACACTTCTACCAACTACAGGAGGGGCGACAAGGTTGCGTGATAAAGACAGAAACGCAATGTAACGCCCGTCGGCGCTTATGCTTGGTAAACCACTCCCATCATCCCCTTGAATTCCATTGGAATCGACACTGACCCGCGTGGTTTGCTTAGTTACGCGATCATGGACGAAAACATCACCCTGCGCATTAGTGTCTTCCGGGACCAGATTAGTTGCCTCTGAAGTAAATGCCACGTAACGACCATTTGCGCTGAGACTGCTGTATCGATCTGACTTACCATTTCCTCGTACACCACTTGAACTAACACTGACTTGCGAAGTTTCCCCAACGGCAAAGCTGATATTGCTGTGCAGACAGAGTAATAGTGCTGTGAAGAATAAAACTGTTTTTGATATGTTGTACCGCATAACCTTCTCCTTAAAAATGAGTTCGTAAGCCGGATTGTAACAAAGCGAAAACCTGAAATACTTAAGGTTTACACAAGTTTGCATTTTGCAAATCAACTGAGTTGATGGGCTTGAGAATGCGCAACTAGGCCTTAGTTAGATCGAAAAATTTTTTTACGAGCCGACAAATAATAAGCCAAAACCAGATGAACGGAAATTTATTTATTTGTCAGCGGGTTAAACCGGTAATTTGATGCAAGGAGAAGTGACAATTCTTGATTTTTCACGCCAAAATACGAACTTACACAAGGCTGTGTTTAGTGCTTCAACCCAGTCTGCAAGTTATCGTTAAGCGCCGCTAACACGAACGATAACACCTACTTTAGGATGATCGAAATAGTGAATCTCGTTCAGATTGATATTCCTTTTTTCGTTAACGCGGTAAAGATAACGCCGTCCTGAACTATTCACGCTGGAGGACTTCTGTTCCAAATCCAAGGTTAATTGAAAAGGCTGTGTGTTTCGAAGCTGGATAAAGCCGTCCAAAACGCCATCCGTGCTTTGAATATGTACCGGCAAGATGGCATTTCCCGGACCCGTTGATTGTACCCAAGCAAAACGCGCAATGGACTGATAAGCGGGATCTTTAAGTAGGACGGATGCGCCGTCCTTAAGCGAGGTAATATCCGTCTGTTGATAAGCGGATAATTCAGTTAACGCCGTCGGCCATTGTATTTTGCTTTCGGTTTGATCGAATACTTCACTCGTCGGTAAATTTTGCGAAAACACTAAAATTTCGATTTGGTAGCGGTTGCCATCGGCGTAAACGCTTTGACTAAAATAGGAAAAAATTAGGCTAAGGCAAAAAATCAGCGTTTTATTCATTTGTTTCGCTCAGGGTTAGGTGCGGTTTTCGGTGTTAATTTTCTCAGCAACCCGCCGATAAACTCAAGTTTTTGTTCGGTATCGTTAAACGGTTTGATAATTCTTAACTTATCGGCTCCGTCAAATTTGTAACATTGCGCTTCTTTTTGAATTAATTCAATCAAAACTTCGGTGTTGATCATAGGCTTTTCACCGAAAATAATTCGTCCGCCGCCCTGATTTGCATCGATTTTTTTGACGCCCAATTTTGCAGCCTCTTGTTTTAATTCGGTAACCGCAAATAATGTTTTAGCTGCTTCCGGTAATAGGCCGAAGCGGTCAATCATTTCTATTTGCAACTCTCTTAAATCGTCTTTAGTTTCGGTGTTGGCAATACGCTTGTAAAGCACTAAGCGGGCGTGAATGTCCGGCAGATAATCTTCCGGAATAAGCGCCGCCGCCTGCAAATCGACCTCAGGACCGTTATCCATCGGCGCATCCAACTCCGGCACTTTTCCGGATTTAAGGGCGTTAACCGCTCGTTCGAGCAATTCGGTATAGAACGTAAAACCGATTTCCTGGATTTGACCGCTTTGTTCGTCGCCTAAAAGCTCCCCTGCTCCGCGAATTTCCATATCGTGTGAGGACAACATGAAACCGGCGCCTAAATCGCCGGATTTTTCGACGGCTTCCAAGCGTTTTACCGCATCCGAACTCATCAGCGCCTTCGGCGGTACGATAAAATACGCGTAGGCTCGATGGTGCGAACGCCCTACCCTGCCGCGTAATTGATGCAACTGCGCCAAGCCGAGTTTATCGGCGCGATTGATGATGATAGTGTTGGCGCTCGGAATATCGATACCGCTTTCGATAATCGTCGAACAGAGCAGCAAATTAAAGCGCTGATGGTAAAAATCCATCATGATGTGCTCCAATTCGCGTTCCGCCATCTGCCCGTGAGCCATAGCAATCCTTGCTTCCGGCACCAGTTTGCCCAGATCGTCCGCCATTTTGCCCATCGACTTGACATCGTTATGCAAGAAAAACAACTGTCCGCCGCGTTTCAATTCTCGCTGGCAAGCTTCTTTGATTTGCGCATCGACCCACTCGCTGATAAACGTTTTAATGGCGTGGCGATTCGGCGGCGGACTGGCGATAATGCTTATGTCGCGCAACCCCGACAAGGCCATATTGAGCGTACGCGGAATCGGCGTGGCAGTTAAGGTCAGCATATCCAGCGTATGCCTGAGCTTTTTGAAATGCTCTTTCTGGGTCACGCCGAAGCGATGCTCTTCGTCGATTATGACTAAACCCAACGCTTTATAGCGCAAATCTTTGGATAATAATTTATGCGTTCCGATAACAATATCGACCTTGCCTTGCTCTAAATCAGCCGAAATTTCTTTTTGCTGCTTCGGCGTCACAAAGCGCGACATGACTTCAACCCGAACCGGCCAGTCGGCAAAACGGTCGCGGAAGTTTTGGTAGTGTTGTTGCGCTAATAAAGTCGTCGGCACTAACACGGCTACCTGTTTGCCGCTTTGTACCGCTATAAAGGCCGAGCGCATCGCCACTTCGGTTTTACCGAAGCCGACATCGCCGCAAACAACCCGATCCATCGGCTGCGGATTCGCCATATCTTCCAAAATCGCTTCGATGGCGGTTTGCTGATCGGGGGTTTCTTCGAAAGGAAATGCATCGGCAAAAGTGACATAATCGGCATCCAGAATTGAAAATGCGTGGCCCTTTTGCACCGCCCGTTTAGCCTGAATTTCCAGTAATTCGGCAGCCACGTCACGAATTCGCGCAATCGCCTTTTTCTTGGCTTTCGTCCATTGATCGCCGCCCAGTTTATGCAACGGCGCATTTTCGGGACTGACACCGGTATAACGACCGATCACATGCAAAGATGAAACCGGCACATAGAGCTTATCGCCGTTGGCGTACTCTAAAGCTAGAAATTCGGCAGGAATACCGCCGACATTGATCGTATGCAAGCCCAAATAACGGCCCACGCCGTGCTCCTGATGAACAACCGGCGAACCTATCGTCAATTCGTTTAAATTGTTGACGATATTTTCCAGTTCACGGCTGGCGGAACGCCGGCGCCGTCGACGTTGTTGAACCTTTTCGCCCGAAAGCAAATTTTCCGTGATGATGGCGAGCGGCGGCTCTTGCAGCCACAGGCCGTGATCCATCGGCGCAACCGTAATGGCTGTTGTGATATCGTCAGCTAAAAACGACTGCCAATTGTCTACCGGTTTAACCGGAATTTTGTATTGTCTTAATCTATCGATTAGCGCTTCTCGTCGCCCCGCCGATTCGGCAACAAAGAGGATTTTTCCTTGATAGGATTTTACAAACTCATGAAGCCGCAGCGCCGGTTCGGTTAATTTTGGATCGATTGTTAGATCGGGCAAAGCTAAACAATTAAACGAACGGCTTTTGCCTTCTGGTTTGCTGCTGAAATTAATCCGCGCGAAATGTTTTGTTTTTTCTCCCAATTCATCTGCCGTTAGGAAGAGTTTCCCCGGCGCCAATAAAGGCCGATCGACATCGTACTTTCGTTGCTGATAACGATCTTCGGCTTCGCTATAAAAGGCCTGTGCTGTAGAGTCGAACGACTCTGTAGCCACTAAAACCGCGGAAGCAGGCAGATAATCGAATAACGTGGCCGTTTGCTCTACAAACAAGGGTAAATAGTATTCGATGCCGCCCGGCGTAATGCCTTTGCTGATATCGACATAGAGAACATTTTTGGGCGATGTTTCGGGAAAGTAATCCCGGAACGATTGCCGGAAGAATTTGATGGATTCATCGGTAAACGGAAACTCACGCGCCGGAAACAATTGAATTTCGGTACACAACTCCAACGACCTTTGTGTTTCCGCATCAAACGTGCGAATCGATTCGATTTCCTCATCGAAAAGTTCGATACGAAAAGGCACTTTACTTCCCATCGGAAATAAATCGACAATCGATCCTCTGACCGCAAACTCGCCGTGTTGATAAACTTGCGAAACACATTGATAACCGACGCTTTCCAGCTTAATCCGGTTTAATTCCAGATTGAAATCGTCGCCGACTTTAACGGCAAAGCTGTTCGCTAGGACATGTTCTCTCGGCGCTAGTCGGTGCATCAACGTGGTAACGGAAACGACCAACGCGCCGCGTTTAACTTGCGGAAGCAGGGCTAAGGTTTTCAGTCGCTCCGAAATGATTTCGGGTAGCGGCGAAAATACGTCGTAGGGCAACGTTTCCCAATCGGGAAAATGCAAGATTGGGTATTGATTCTGTAAAAAAAACGCCAGCTCGTGTTCCAAACGCAAGGCGGTCTGGTTATCCGGCGTTACCACCACAAACAAACGGTTTTCGTTTTGAATGGCGGCGCACAACGCCAAAGAATCGCCGCAGCCCGATAAACCTCTCCAGGCGACTATTTCTACGTTACTTTTGGGTATTTCAGGGGTAAATAGAGGTTGGCTCGCCATGAAATTAAGGGCAATATCTAAATGATGACTTTATAAAAACCGAACATGATAGCGCCAAATAGGGAATTTGTCTGAAACGGATCGACGGGTTTAAACTGTTTTACCCGATTTTACGGACAACTTACTACTTTATGATTAAGCTTTGCAGGCTAGCTCACTCAACTTCAAGTAGTTTTTTAGATTTACGTGAATCGGTTATTCTCTTACCGGCCGCTTTTCCAATTTCCTTTGTAACGTCCGTCTGTGCATATTTAGCGCCCTTGCGGCAGCCGAGATATTACCGTCGTGCTGCAACAATATTTTTTGCAAATGCTCCCATTCCAGACGTTTTGCAGAGGGTGGATTTTTATTGATAAAAACACCGGGGTCGCCTTCGTTTTTCCCAAGCGCCGCCACGATTTCATCGGCATTGGTCGGTTTGGTGAGGTAATGGATTGCACCGAGCTTAATCGCTTCGACAGCCGTGGCTATACTGGCAAAACCTGTCAACATCACACAGGCGGTATTCGCATCGAGCGATATGAGTTTCTTAACAAGCTCCAGTCCTGAATCGTGACCGATACGTAAATCGATGACGGCATACTCCGGCAAATACTGTTCGGCCAAAATCAGGCTTTTCTCCAGATTGTGTGCGACCAGCACCTCGAACCCGCGTCTTTCCAACGCTGATTTCAGCACTTTGCAAAAAACTTTATCGTCGTCAACCAACAGTAAGACCGGCTGATCCGAAACTTGGGCGTTCATCTTCATTCTCCGTTTTTTTCAATAAAGGCAGCTCAATTTCAACGCAAGCCCCTCCTGTATCTATATTACTGTGTACGATTGTGCCGTCCAAACGATTAATCGTGGAATATGCTAGAAATAAACCGACCCCTAGCCCTTTGTTTTTAGTCGTTAACGGCTGCTTTCCGATTAAGTCGATATATTCTTCAGGAAATCCAGGACCGTAGTCCCGAATTTTGAGGATCATCTCATCCTTACTCCATATTGCATGAAATTCAATTCCTTTCTCGGGATCGGACGCTTCAGCCGCATTATTCAAAATATTGATTAACGCATGCGTTAAAGTTCTTTCGGCGATGATCCGCGCCTCTGTATCGATAGCCGGATCAATAAAATAGTGTAACTTCGCCGTCGGTTTATGCGTGCGCCATTGTGAAATGACGTCGTCGATATAGTTAGTCAACAACATCACTTTACCGGATTCCGCCCGCATTTCTCCGGCTGAAGCCGACATTAACGATAAGGCTTCTTTGCACCGATTAACCTGATTTTGCATTATTTCCATTTTTTCATTGAATTCAGGAAACTGATGCCTCGGAAAATCCTGAATAAGTTCGTGGGCGACAATCGCAATTGTAGCAAGGGGTGTACCCATATCGTGTGCGGCGCTTGCCGCTAAGGTACCCAACGCTACGACTCTTTCATCCCTCAATGCTTTTTCCCTAGCTTCGGCTAGGCTTCGTTCCCTCAATTTGAGGGTTTTAGCCAATTCCGCTACAAAAAAAGCGACTAACCCGGCGCTAAAGACGAAGCCGAACCACATCCCGAACATATGCAAGTTGTAGTAATGTTTATCGCTAATCTCATGCGCTTTTTGCATCATTTGATAACTCATCACACTCGGACTCGGATGTAATAAGCCGGATTCAGGCATATGCGGCTCTATCGAGGGTAACGGCACATTAAAGGCAATCAGGATGGAATACATGGAGGTCGTCAAAATAACCATGTACCAAGCGTATGCTTGCGGCAACATGATGGCCGTAATGATGAGCGGCAACAAAAATACCCATGTTATCGGATTGGAAGCGCCGCCCGTCAGGTATAGCAACGCGGCAATCGAAAAGACATCGATACAAATCTGGGAAAATATTTCGATTTCAGTGACCGGATCATCCGTTTGCAAGCGCATTGACGTGTACATGTTCACTACAATAATCGCCACGATGACCAGCCACAATTGTTGCTCTGGAATCTGGATATTTAAACCGTAAACAAACATAACAACGAGGAAGCATTCGCCGAGCAGCAACATATTCCTCAAAATAAACAGCCACTTCAAATTTTGACGAGCGGAAATTTCGGATTTCGGTAAAACGTTTGTAAGCATGTTGGCTACGTTATTTAGCTGTCCTGAATTGATGGGCAAACAGTAATTTTAATGGAAATATAGGATCTTTTGGGTTTTCTAAGAACCATAAACAACCCTTTAAACGGCTTTTCTACGCACTAAAGATGATTTTATTGTAAATGGAGAGTTGACACTGTATTAAATTGATCTTAAAAAATCTCATTTAATTTCACAATCTGTTTTTCAGGACCATAAAAAAATCAATAAATACATTACTATTCAAAGCTTTAAAGATATTTCTTGCTAACATATTTGAGGTTTAGGGGTGCGACAATTTGTCACATACCCAATTGCTTATCTCGTTGCTATTATATTACTAACTTTTAAAGGTTCTTTAAGAACCTAGATTGCTGAAAGTTGCGTTATATCCTTCCTAATGTTTCAAGGCGGTTTTTGCAAAACCGCCTTTTTTTTGCCTGTTTAGTTTAGCAAATTCTATCCGTCACTATCTGGCTACTTCATTCAGTTGCAGTATCCTAAATTTTTTAACGAAATATCAATCATAACAAACGCCTAATCCGCCGATTCCGCAATACCCGTCAGGATTTTTAGCGAGATATTGCTGATGGTAATCTTCAGCATAATAAAACTCGCTTGCCGCTAAAATTTCGGTCGTGATTTCTCCAAAACCGGATTCTTTCAAACGTTGTTGATAATGATCTCTCGACTTAACGGCGGCGTCCCATTGTGCCGGATTGGAGGTGTAAATGGCGGACCGGTACTGAGTCCCAATATCGTTGCCTTGACTCATGCCTTGGGTCGGGTTGTGAGATTGCCAAAATAACGAAAGCAAGTCATCGAAACATACTATTGACGGATCGAACACGACTCTGACGACCTCGTTATGCCCGGTTAAGCCGGTACAGACTTCCTTGTAAGTCGGATTCGGCGTTATCCCGCCGCTATAGCCGACTGAAGTGCTGAATATACCGGGATATTGCCAAAATTTACGTTCCGCACCCCAGAAGCAGCCCAATCCGAACAGCACCGTCTCCATATTTTCGGGAAACGGCGGCGCAATCGGATTTCCTAGTACATAATGCCGGTTTATCACGGGCATCGGCGTATCTCGTCCGGGAAGACAATTGTCCGGGTTGGGTAATTCGAGTTTTTTTCGTGAAAGAAACATATGCGTTAAAAGATACTTGGCTAATGTTGAAACGAAGCCTACTATATTTCCCGATTAATAGAAAGCGTAAAACCTATACCTCAATGAACACAAAACAACAAGACGTACTGCGCCGATTTTTATTCGAAGACTTGGGCGTTCGCGGCCTGTGGGTCAGATTATCGAACAGTTGGCAAATAGCTCAACAAAATCAGCAATCCCCTCTCGACGTTCAATTACAACTCGGTCAAGCCTTATCGGCAGTCGTATTATTGTCCTCAACCATCAAATTCAAAGGCTCGTTAATACTTCAAGTACAAGGCGACGGACCGGTTAAAACCCTCGTAGCGCAAGCAACGCACGACCGCAAAATTAGAGGCTTGGTTAGAAGTCACGGCGATATTCAATTAGATTCATTGCAATCCATCTTCGGCGAAGGACGATTGGTAATTACCGTATCGTCGGAGACTGCCAAGCCTTATCAAGGCGTTGTTCCTATACTTGGCAAAGATCTAGCAACCGCTTTGGAAAGCTACTTTCTGCAATCCGAACAACTGAATACACGACTTTGGTTATTTGCGGATTCTCAGCAAGCAACCGGGCTGATGCTTCAGGAACTGCCCGCTCAACTCAGCGATAAGGCGGATTGGGAACGCATCGAAATGCTCGCCGACACATTGACGGAACAGGAGATTCAAAGCCTAGACTGCGAAGAAATGCTTTACCGCTTATTTAATGAAGAAAAAGTCCGTTTATACGACGAAGAAGCGGTAGAATTCGATTGCTCCTGTTCGCGCCTCAAAATCGAGAATACTTTACGCTTTTTAGGTCGCGATGAATTGGAAAGCGTTCTCGTCGAACAGGGACAAATTGAAGTCAATTGCGAGTTCTGCAACAAACAATACCGTTTCGACCGAATCGACGTAGAGCAATTGCTGCGCTCCGATCTTGCCGCAACGGGAGACCCATTGAAACGGCATTAAAATTGCCCAAATCAGTTGCCAGATATCGCTTATTAACTAGCACACTATTAACCTAACCCTATGCAAACAAAAACACTTCGATTACTCTTGGTCATTTTTTTAGCCGCCACGTTAACCGGTTGCGCTCACTGGTGGCGTGCTTATAAAACTTATCTGCAAATGGGCGAATTCGACAAATATTTTTCCGTGGCGGTTACCGACGATTTCACCCTGAAATTCAAGGAACCGGTCATGCTGAGCGAAGATTTCGTTTCAATGTCCAATATGAGACCGAGCCTGGAAGAGCCGACGCCTGACGGCAAACACTGGCGTTATTGGTTTTATAAAGTCGACGGTTATAAAAAGATTGTCAAACCGGAAGTGAAGTTTTATTCCGATATGTCGTTCAATAAAGAAGATAAACTGGCTGCATGGGCTTTTTCATCGCTTTTTCTGGAAATCGCCCCGCCGAAATTTTTGGAAGTTTCCTTACGATCAATCGGTGGCGCCGAGATCAACAAAGATAAAATGCAATTGCGCGGCAATTCCGACTTAGTTAAAAAAATTGCCGACGACTTACCTAAAAAATCGGCCGTTGTCGACAAACTCGGTCAACCTTTTGAGATTAAAAAGGAAAAGGACAAAGAGATCTATGTTTACCGGTTCTTGCTCGATTCTAAAAAGATCGAACCCGGTTACGAAAAAAATGCTTTAAATGAAGTTAAATTGAGTTTCGATAATAAAACCCAGGAACTGATTAGAATGGCGGGAAATTTTGCCGGTTTAAAAATATCGATCAATTACAAAAAATTTCAAGACAAAGCGGCTGAAGAATCTTGAACAATGAAAACCGTCAGTTTACGCACTCAAATCAACATCAGAATAGTGGTGACGAGTGCGATTATCCTGATTTTCGGCGGCATCATCGCTATTTGGCAAGCACGGCAATCGGTGAAAACCGAGTTGGACTCTTCACTGAACTTAGCTGCGCAACTGATACAAATCAATTTTCATGAAGCCGCAAATTCCGGCAGCATAAATGCGAATGCTTGGCTGCCGCGGTTTGTCTCGCTCGAACAAACCCGCCATCTCATCATAGAAATCCGCCAGCCCGACGGTCAGATCGTTAATTTTTCCGGGAAACGTATAACGGCCAGCGAAGTCCAACCGCCGCACTGGTTTATTGCGTTGATTTCAGCGCAATCGCCCAAAATCGAACAGCAATTGACCGACGCCAATGGGGAAAAACTAAGCCTAATCATTCAGGCCGACCCCATCGACGAAATTGGCGAAGCTTGGCAAGAAAGCCGCATGTTTTTTGCCACCTTGCTGATGATGACACTCATTACGTTTATTGCCGTTAACCTATTGTTTAACAAATCATTAATGGCCATAACAGTCATCGTCGACTCCTTAAAAGCCATCGAACAAGGTCACTATCGACAAAAACTTCCGGAATTTTCCACCCAGGAATACGACAATATCGCCCGAGCCATCAATCATATGACCGGCGTGTTGGACGATACCCATCGGGAAAATAAGGCTTTAACCCTTCATACCTTACAAATCCAGGAAGAAGAACGGCAGCATTTGGCGAAAGAATTGCATGACGAACTTGGGCAATCGCTGACTGCAATCAAAATCATGGCCGCCACCGCTAAGGCCGATCAGACAAAAACCGAGGAAATCGCCCATACCATTATCTCCGTCTGCGATCACCTGATAACTGTCGTACGCTCAATGATGCGGAATTTGCATCCCTTGGTTCTCACCGAGTTGGGATTAAAAGCGAGTCTGGAAGATTTACTCAACCATTGGTCTCAACGCTATCCTCAATTGGCGCTGACGCTTCAATGCCCGGATGCTGTCGATCGCCTCAAGCAGAACGTAACCATCCAAGTGTTTAGAATCGTTCAAGAATGTCTGACCAACATCATTCGCCATGCCAACGCGCATGAAGCAAAAGTCACTTTAGAAATTACCACGAATAATGTGCTGAGATTAATCGTTTCCGACTACGGTCAAGGCTGTTCATTAGCCGAAATGCAAAAAGGCTTCGGCCTGTTAGGCATGCGCGAACGTGTCAAAAGTCTGGACGGAGAGCTCGCCATAAAGACGGAACCGAATCAAGGCATGACCATTACTGCCGATATCCCGATTGTGTGAATAAAATATCAGTCTTATTGGTCGACGACCATGCTGTGGTCCGAGCAGGCTTCAGAATGTTGCTATCATCAACCGAAAACATAGCAATCGTTGCCGAAGCCGACCGAGGCGAAGCCGCTTGTCAGCTTTATCTTGAAAAAAAACCGGACGTGGTCGTCATGGATTTATCGATGCCCGGTATCGGCGGACTGGAATGCATAAGACGGATTCGTAACCGCGACCCGCAGGCGAAAATACTGATATTCAGCGTCCATGACGAACTTGTTTATCTTAACCGTGCAATTGAAGCAGGCGCCTTAGGTTACATTACCAAAAACAGCGCACCCGAAATTTTGATCGACGCCATTCGGCAAATCGCCGTCGGCAACTTATACATCGAATCCGGCTTGGCTAAACCGGGCAAATATCTATCTGAAATCGATTACCAAGTCATTATTAATCGTTTATCGCCGAAAGAATTCGATATCTTCCGCCTGCTTTCCAAAGGAATGACAACGCATAAAATCGCTGAAGAACTCTGCTTAGGTTACAAAACCGTGGCGAATTACGGCACCCAAATCAAAACTAAATTCAATGTCTCGACCGTTGCCGAATTGGCGCATATTGCAACGGCGTTGGGGATTATTAAAGGCTAGAAAATGAAGGTAATTGTCGGGCGTCGCAAGCGCAGCAGCCCGACATAAAACACTTACGATACCAAGCCTAAGCTTTGCCAACACTACGCCAAACAATTTATGTTAGTAAACCCCAGGGCATTACGACAGGGGCGACCGACCTATGGATAAGCCTGCGTTTTCTAAAAAACCACGCCGATTACCCATAACATAAGTGAATTTAAACAATTAGCAGGCTTAGGGTGGGATGATTGGGCTAAGGAATAGCCCGCGCCACGATAGGGGTTACAAGACACTTCGCGTGATAAAATTTCACGTAGCGCCCTTTACCTGAGTCGTTAACGTTTGTCCTCGTGGTTAAAATTGTCATTCTAGTTTTGATTACCGTTATAGATTGGGTTGGTAAGATAAGTTTACAGTCATCTCACATCTAAAAACCTTTTCAGATAGAAATTTAAAGCCAAAGGGTCAGGGTATGCTAACGCGACTCCTGACTTACATAAGGCTAAAATTCTACTTTAACCGAACCCATAAACGTGCGAGGCTGTCCAACATTTACAGTAAAACGGTCACCTAATGTCGCGGTGTAGTATTGGTGATCCAAAAGGTTATCGATATTAAACTGCAAGGTTGTTTTCGCTTTAGGTATCGGTAACTGGTATTTCACTAGCATATCCACCCGTCCCCAGCCCGGCAACTGATAGCTGTTGGCATTGTCGCCCTGTTTCTGGCTTTGGAAATATACACCGGCGCCCAGGCTTAAACCACGCAGCGCTTCGTACTGCATGTCATATTTGGCCCACAGGCTGCCGGCATTTCTAGGTACGTTCCACAAACGATTGCCTTGATTATTGTCACTTTTCAAAATGGCGGCATCGGTATAGGCATAGCTGGCGATTATGCTTAACCCATCCGTCACTTGCCCGCTTACATCAATTTCCACACCCTGGCTACGCGCTTTGCCGATGGCTTCGGAAAAAGGTGTGCCAGGTATTTGGACAGCCAGATTTTGCTTGGTCAGATGATAAAACGCGACGTTGGAAGTCAGTCGTTCATCGAAAAAGGCCGTTTTGAAACCCATCTCATACTGCTCGCCGATTTCCGGTCCAAGAAGACTGCCGCTAGGGTCGCTAGCGCCATTCGAGTTGCCCAGCGATTCCACATAGTTGCCGTACACCGACAGCCATTGCCAAGGCTGGTAAAGCAGGCCAACTCGCGGACTAAAGCGCTCGGCCTTAAGTACGCTTTGGTTAGATATGGCATCTTCAGAGGAAATATCACTGAAGCCACTGGCATCAGTAATCCAATCGTAGCGGCCGCCGCCTAGGATATGCAATTTGTTAAACAGGGTAATCTGATCCTGAAAATAAACGCCATTTGAGGTTTTTTTGCCAGTGCCGAAATCTCCAAAGGAATGAGGGATTGCCGACACGTTTGCCGGTTGGTAGCGTGGATTGAATATATTGATAGTTGGCGCATCGCCAAACTGCTGTGGATCAAGTTTATCGCTGTCGGTGCTGTAATTTTCCCAGCCCATCAACACCTCATGGTCAACACCCCAAGTTACGAATCGACCGCTTAGATTTACGTTGGCGTAATAACCATCTGAAGGATTGAAAGAACCGTAATAGAATCTACCCAGGCTGCCGTAGGTTGGGCTACTGGGGACTTCATCCAAAGAGCCTCCAAAAGTTTGTATATCTGTTGTTTCTCGACGGAAATGGTTGAACCTAGCCTTTACTTTCCAGTCTTCGGTAAACGCATGGGTTAGCGTTAGTGCGGTATTATAGAGCGTGGAATTCGATATGTCGGTGGATGGTTCGTGCAAATAGCGGTTTATCGGAATATTGGCCGGACGATTACCTAGAGCCACCACGCCGTAATCTTCAAGCGTATCTTCATTGGAATAGATAAAATCCAGGTCGAGTTGGGTGCGGTCGCTGATTTTCCAGGTCAACGATGGCGCCAAAAATATCCGGTCGGTAAAGGCAAAATCGCGGAACGATTTTTTGTCCAAATATTCCAGATTAAAGCGATACATCAGGCTGTTGTCAGAATTTAGCGTACCAGTGGCATCTAAGGTCGTGCGATAAAGGTCATATGAGCCGAATTGCTGTTCCAAGGCGTAATAAGGCGTTGCTTGCGGGCGTTTGGTGACAATGTTTATCATCCCGCCGGGTTGAATACGCCCGTACAGATTCGCTGCTGCCCCCTTGACGACTTCTACCCGCTCCGCATTGGCTAGGGTCAAGCGGCTGGCAGGCCAGCGAAATCCGTCGAGGTAATTGTTGTAACTGGTATTGAAACCACGGATCATGAATTCTTCAGCGAATCCGCCAAAAGTAAATCCTTGGAAAACACCGCTGACGTTTTTGATAGCGTCGCCAACCTGTATCGCCTGTTGATCCCTGATAACCGCCTTGGGTACGACCTGAATAGATAGTGGTGTTTCCATAATCGGCGTGTCATTTCTGTTGGCACTCGAGGCACTCGTTACCGAATACGATTTGTTATGTGGGCTATTTGAGCCGTAGGGGTCATAAGGATCGGGTTCCGTATCGGCTTCCACAGTGACTTTAGGAAGGATTTGCTCACTATCAGCTTCAGCCGCGGTCTTAATTAAGCCAGCCGTTGCTCTCAAAGCGACCGTATTTTCACCGGTAAAACTGGTTTCAACACCGCTACCCGCGAGCATTTGGCTCAATGCCTGTTGCGGGGTGTAATTTCCTTTTACCAAGGTACTTTCTCTTCCTTGTATAACATTATCGGCATAAAACACATGCAAGCCGCTTTGTTTGGATAAACTGTCAATAGCGCTCGCCAAGGGTTGGGCGGGAATATTGTAGGTTCGTGCTTCTTCAGCTAAAACCGGCGTTATTGCCACGCTTAACCAAAGCCCCAATAATGTTTTTTTAGATAGCTGCATAAGGTCTCCAGGTAATTGTTTTTATTACATTCACCTATAAGACGGTTAAGTAGGAAAATCACGCCATTTTTTTTGATGCACTATAAAAAAATCGTTATGAATATTTTCTTAACTCGATATAAGTACAAAAATGCGTACTTTTTTATATATAAATTAGTTTATGGATACGCTCAGTTACTCAAATTTTCGTAGTCATCTTGCGAGCACTTTGGATAAGGTTAATGACGATCATGTGCCGATTATGATTACACGTCAGAACGGTAAGCCTGCGGTCATTATTTCTTTGGAAGATTTTAAATTCTATGAAGAAACGGCTTACCTGATCGCAAGCCCTAAAAATGCGATGCGGTTAAACCAGGCCATCGCCGAAATTGAAGCCGGAAAATCGGTGCAGCATGACCTTATAGATTCGGCCCTATGAAGTATTTACTTCCGTTCGTCTTGAGCCAGTCGAAAGGCGGTCTGTGCTTCGACTCGCTCAGCACGAACGGTTCAGGCTTTAAAAGGCCGAATCAATATTGACGAATGAGGTTGTTGTGGGCAGAAACAGCCTGGGAAGATTATCTTTACTGGCAAGCCACCGATAAAAAAGCCTTAAAGCGCATTAATTTGCTAATTACTGATATTAAGCAAAACCCATTTTCCGGTTTGGGCGATCCACAACCCTTGCGGCAAAATTGGACTGGCTACTGGTCGCGCCGCATCGACCGTGAACATCGGATTGTTTATAAGGCTACCGATGATGGCGATTTTATTGCCCAGTGTCGCTATCAATATTAAGCCGCTTACTCAGGTTGAAGATACGCTAGTGTAACGTCCTCAACATATCTTTAGCTTTGTCTACTTTAGCCAAGATCGTCTCTGGTTTGGCTGTCCAATGGTAAGGTTTTGGGTTGCTATTGCGGTGGTCGAGATACTCCTGTATCGCTGTTTTGAGGTCGTCAACACTGTGGAAAACACCACGCCGGATACGTTCCTCGGTAATGTCCCGGAAGAAACGCTCGACTAAGTTGAGCCATGAGGCCGAGGTTGGCGTGAAGTGTAAGTGGAACCGGGGATGCTGGGCCAGCCAGTCCTTTACTTCGGCATGTTTGTGCGTCGCATAGTTGTCGACGATCAAATGCAATGCCAAGGTTTTGTCGGTTCGCCGGTCAATTGTCTTCAGGAACTTGAGGAACTCGTCGTGGCGGTGCCTGGGCTGGCATTGCCCAATCACCGTTCCGGTCTGCACGTCGAGTGCCGCAAACAAAGTTGTGGTGCCATGTCGCTTATAATCGTGCGTCATCGTCCCGCATTTTCCCGGCTTCATCGGCAGGCCGGGTTGGCTACGATCTGGTGTAACGTCCTCAACATATCTTTAGCTTTGTCTACTTTAGCCAAGATCGTCTCTGGTTTGGCTGTCCAATGGTAAGGTTTTGGGTTGCTATTGCGGTGGTCGAGATACTCCTGTATCGCTGTTTTGAGGTCGTCAACACTGTGGAAAACACCACGCCGGATACGTTCCTCGGTAATGTCCCGGAAGAAACGCTCGACTAAGTTGAGCCATGAGGCCGAGGTTGGCGTGAAGTGTAAGTGGAACCGGGGATGCTGGGCCAGCCAGTCCTTTACTTCGGCATGTTTGTGCGTCGCATAGTTGTCGACGATCAAATGCAATGCCAAGGTTTTGTCGGTTCGCCGGTCAATTGTCTTCAGGAACTTGAGGAACTCGTCGTGGCGGTGCCTGGGCTGGCATTGCCCAATCACCGTTCCGGTCTGCACGTCGAGTGCCGCAAACAAAGTTGTGGTGCCATGTCGCTTATAATCGTGCGTCATCGTCCCGCATTTTCCCGGCTTCATCGGCAGGCCGGGTTGGCTACGATCTAGCGCCTGGATTTGGCTTTTCTCGTCGACGGAAAACACGATGGCCTTCTCCGGTGGGTCCAGGTAAAGGCCCACGACATCGCGCAACTTTTCGGCGAACAGCGGGTCGTTCGAAACCTTAAAGCCCTTCACTTGATGGGGCTTCAGTTTGTGCTCCCGCCAGATGCCGTGCACCGCCATCCGGGAAATGCCGACCTGCTCCGCCATCGTCCGGCAACCCACTGCGTCGCGGCAGCCGGTTTACCGGTCAATGTCAAGGCCAGGACTTCTTGGACTTTGTCAGTCGGCAGCGGCGGTATCCGCGACGGGCGGGTCTTGCCTTTCTTGAGCCCTTCAACACCACTTTCGAGATAGCGATTCCGCCACTTGTTCAAGGTCGGGTTGCTGACCCCCAACGTTGCCATAATGACCGTTGTTGACAAGCCCTCGGCGGTCATCAGTACCATTCTAGCCCGTAGTCTTTGTTTAGCCCCAACAGACCGGCTCTTCACCCAGCGTTCCAGTTCTGTTCGATCCTCTTCAATCAGTGTAATTTTCATTGGCGTTCTCATGGACACCAATTGTATCATATCTTAATGTTTGTTGAGGACGTTACACTAGCGCCTGGATTTGGCTTTTCTCGTCGACGGAAAACACGATGGCCTTCTCCGGTGGGTCCAGGTAAAGGCCCACGACATCGCGCAACTTTTCGGCGAACAGCGGGTCGTTCGAAACCTTAAAGCCCTTCACTTGATGGGGCTTCAGTTTGTGCTCCCGCCAGATGCCGTGCACCGCCATCCGGGAAATGCCGACCTGCTCCGCCATCGTCCGGCAACTCCACTGCGTCGCGGCAGCCGGTTTACCGGTCAATGTCAAGGCCAGGACTTCTTGGACTTTGTCAGTCGGCAGCGGCGGTATCCGCGACGGGCGGGTCTTGCCTTTCTTGAGCCCTTCAACACCACTTTCGAGATAGCGATTCCGCCACTTGTTCAAGGTCGGGTTGCTGACCCCCAACGTTGCCATAATGACCGTTGTTGACAAGCCCTCGGCGGTCATCAGTACCATTCTAGCCCGTAGTCTTTGTTTAGCCCCAACAGACCGGCTCTTCACCCAGCGTTCCAGTTCTGTTCGATCCTCTTCAATCAGTGTAATTTTCATTGGCGTTCTCATGGACACCAATTGTATCATATCTTAATGTTTGTTGAGGACGTTACACTAGGCGTACCTTGAGATTATTTTTTCTTACTCGAAGTTTCTAAAACGATGTTGCCAAGGCCTTTATTGGCGATTTTAACCGGTAAACTAGCCGCAATGGTGTTCAGAGCAAGATTAAGATCGTCAGTTGGGAAACTACCGCTGACTTTTAATGAAGCTAAACTTGAATTGCCCGTGCTTAATTTAACGGCATGATAACGTGACAACTGTTCCAGTACGACATCCAGTCGCTGGCCTTTGAAAACAATGCGACCTTCTCGCCATGAAGCAATTTCCTTAAAGTCGTCTTTACTCGCCAGTTGGCTCTGTCCGTCTTGGTTGAAAGTGAACTGCATACCGGCAGTGAGAGTATGCGTTGTTGTATTCAGAGATTTACCGACGCTGACTTCACCTTCCAACACGGTTACGGAAACGTTGTCGGCTTGTTTGTAAACATTAAATTGGGTGCCTATATCGCGAATAATGCTGTCGGAAGCAGCAACTTCGAACGGCATTTCTGCAATATGTTTTACAGTAAATAAGGCTTCACCTTTTTCTAACTTAATCTTGCGATTAAAGAGCGTATAATTGACATGGATTTCGGTTTCGGTGTTGAGATCAATTCGGCTTCCGTCACTTAGTAGGATTTGCTTCTGTTCGCCTTTAGCGGTTCGGTAACTGCCGTTATCAAGGCATAATTGCACCATCGGCGCGGCAATAACCATCAAAAAGACTAATGCCGCTAATGCTAAGGATTGTCTTAGAAACGAACGCCTCCGCCCGCTTTGCGGCTGCCGGACCGCGCTTCGGGCCGCATCAAGCTGCGGTTTCACTATCGTTTCCAGGCCATCCAATTGCTGCCAATACGCTTCGACTTCTTGATATGCTTTCTGATTAAACGTATTTTCATCTAGCCAGGCTAGAAAATCATGGTGTTTCTTTGGCGAACAATCGCCGTCATGCAGTAGGCTAACCCAATAGCTGGCTTGTTCATACTGGTCAGTAGTGGGTTTTGTTGGGAGTGATGCCATCAGTGTTATGGTTTTTTATAAACGTGATGCTTATATGACGGTTTGCCTATCTATTAACCGCCACTAATTTTACAGGCTATGTTAGCCTAAAAGCTATCGTGGGCTTTTGCGAAACAATGCGCCAGCGCCTTAGCAGCGTAACGCTCAACGGTTCGGGCAGGGATTTGCAAGGCTTTACCGATTTCAGCATAAGTCATGCCGTCAATCCTGTGCAACAAGAACACATGTCGATAAACTTCAGGCAAGTTATCCAACGCATCTAAACAGCGTTGCAACTTCGCTTGCGCTTCGACTTCGGCGTCAAGCTCCGGCTGCGGGTCGGCAACCTGCTCCAGTTCAAATTCGCTATCCTCATGATAGCGCGAACGGATTTGCCCTTGCCGCAAATAATCGGCGCTGAGATTTCGCGTGATTTTATACAGATAGGCTCGAGGATTGTCGATTTTTTCCGTCTGTGCCTGACGAATTAAACGAAGATAGGCTTCTTGTACCAAATCCTCGGCAACTTCATCATTTGAATATTGCCCGGCAAAACGTAGTAATTCCTGCTGATGGCGACGAAAAAGCAACTCAAAAGAGACGTTTAAGGAAAATAGCATTAACTTTTGCTTTTATTTTCGTCGATTATGGGGTTGATTAGACAAAAAAATCACTATTCCAAACGCAAACTCAGACTAAACACTCAGCTTTATATTGTGCAGCATCAACCGATTGCTTGATTGTTCGCCGAGTGAACGATGAACGATTTCTTACTGTTTCCGATCAATTTGTGAAATTATCCATCTATAGAAAAACTGCCGCCGAATTGACGTCAATAAGCGGTTAAAGTTGCTGCTATATACGAACTTGATTTTGGAAACCTCTCGATATTCATCGGGTTAGCCGACTCAATTATGTGAATCAATTCTTCGCATGTATAAAGATCTTTAGGAAAATTCGTTATCGTTTCCGCTAGGTTGGCAATAATAAACCAGTTATCTTTATCGTTAATAAAGCTATAAGCCTGTAAAAACAACTCCGCCAACCTCGATTGCTGCTTTTGAGGATCGTCCGGCATCATACAGGCCATGTATTCGTTGATGAGTTGTAAGTCCATACTGCCTCCGTAAAATCTCAACGCACCTAAATAGATTAGATTGGCGTTGAAAACTTCACCGTCGCGAAGTGCAACATATTTGGCCTCGGCCAACGATCCGGTCAAGATATTGATTACATCGGCTTCAAAGGCGTCTTGGCACTGTTGTTTTTGGCTGGGACTTAATCGTTTAACCGCAGCGTCATAGGAGTTCGGTAAACTTTCTATCAAGCGACCGCCTTCTAATTTAACCGTCTGTTTGACAGGAAGTCTAACATACCGCCTCGATACCAGCGGTTCTTGTCGGGGAGAAGTAATAGCAATCTGAAAATGCACTGCCGGTAATTTCTTTTGTTTATTACCTAAATGTATCGACACTGAATAACCGGCTTGATGATAAGCATTTCGTTTGCTAACTCGCATGGGCGATTTGTTAATAAGCGTCTCGTTTTGTTCAAATTTCATAGGCACCTCAAATTAAAAAGAGCGGATTAATCGCGCTTGATTAATTGCTATCAATCCGCTAAGAGAGGAAGGATGCTTTCAACTAATGGGGACGATTAAATTCCAAAAGTTGCATTAAGCAATACTGCAATGCTCAGACGAAGCTTAAGGAAGTTAATGTCTATGAAACCTCGGCTGAGACCTTGAATATAAAGCATTTTACATGCCAATATTTTTGTAAAAACTACCGCTAATAATCGGCTATTACTCTTGAATTATTTATTAAAAAAGCTATATAACTATATGATTAAATATAATTAGTTATTATTTTTCAATTTTCGCTTCACTCAGTTAATTTTGCGAAAACACTCAGCATTCACTCCCCTTTCCTTTCGTTGCAATGAAAAGTGTGTCATATCACGCAATTATCGATTTGAAGCAACCACTGAAAACCCTTATTCCACGCGGCTTCCAATAAAAACTGTGTGATATGACACAGTAGGTGTGTCATATCACACAGTTTTTAAGAATTCTTTGAAGGCTTAAAGCGCATTGGGCAAGACATGGGGGTTTTTAGGATTTTTGAGCAGTCCGTATGTGGTTTTAATCTCCGCTCGCCCTTCGTCCAGGAGTATTGACATTGAACTCTTCTTGAACGAAGTTGAAAGGCATGACTGAAATTATGGATTCGGCCCTAAATAAGTTCCTGTAAATAGATGTCTCGATTATTTGATCACATTCAGCAACGATAATCGGATTTCAGCTTCTTATGGGGATCAAACATTGTAAGAGACGCCGGCATTTCAGAGTTGCGTTTAGTTGAAACAAAGAAATCCCGGCGTTTAGAATTAAAGTACGGACACAAGATCTACCAGGAATGGCGCATAGATATTCTTGAGATTATCTCGAACAAAAGGCGATGCGGTATCGGGCGAACCCGCGTTAAAAGGCGGCTTCGGATTATATTCCGCTTCCAACTGAATGGCCTCGGCATAAGTCTTCCCCCGAAGAGCCGCTACGATTTCCAGACCGAAATCAATACCAGCGGTCACTCCTCCGCCGGTGACGATCTTCCCATTTGTACCCGATAGCGTGTCCCAAACGACACGCTCATTAACCGGAATTGCACCTTGTTTTGCCAGCATGTCTAAGGTTACCCAATGCGAGGTTGCCCGTTTGCCTTTCAACAAGCCCGCTTTACCTAATATTAGACTGCCCGTACATACGCTGGTGATATATTTCGATACAGGCGCTTTGTTTTTGATAAAGTCGATAAACAAAGTATTTTTCATCACCTCCAAGGTCCCTTGAGCGCCGCCGGGTAAGAACAAAACATCCGGCTTAGCGTAGCACTCTCCCCAGGTGTGGGTCGGCAGAATTGCCAACCCGCCTCCGCTCGAAACCGGCTGTAAATCGTTATTCGACGAGATCAAATAAATTTTCGCGCCCATCATGGAGGCAAACAAGTACTGGGGAGCTACTAAATCCAGAGGGTTCATTCCGGGGTATAGAAACATAACCATATGCTCATTCCCCATCATTTTAAACCCCTGCTCTCTAACGGCCATAAATGCTTCATGAGCGTTATGGGACATTGTGTTCGCTTTATCTTTGCTGATTTTGCCGTAATCTGTCACAGGCAAAACTGGCGATTTCTACGCATCGTTAATGACCGATGTTTTACAACTTGCTAATAAAGGCGAAACGGCGCCTGCCCATAATATGGATTTATTGAATTGTCTGCGATCCATCTTTTGCACCTTAAAATTTGACCGACCCGGTCACATAAGCCGACGTGCCTTCCGCCGGAATAACATGTCCGCCGAGATAACCGAAAGTTTGAAAATAATCTTCGTCGGTCAGGTTTTTAATAGTCGCCGCCAGCTTAAAGCGGTCGTACTCATAAGCGACACTGGCGTCGAAGGTATGAAAGCCATCGGTTTTGAAATTATTGTTGTCGGATAAATAAGCTCCAGACTGCGCGTAAAGCCCGCCTCCGATACTCAAGCCTCTTAACATAGGCTGTTGAAAACGATAATTGACCCATAAACGCCCTGAGTTTTCAGGGACCAACGACACCTTATTCCCTTTTTTAATACCTGCACCGGCAAGATCCGAAGTGAATTCGGCATTGGTGTGGGCGTAGTTGAGCAAAAAGCTCAAGGCTTCAGTCGGCTGCCATACCACGTCTGTTTCGATACCTAACGATCTTTGTCTTCCTTCGGGAATTGAACCGAATATGCCTGAACTTACCGCGATATTGGTCCGGTCAATTTGATAACCGGCAATTTGACCGGTTAGTTGATGAGCGAAATCGAATTTTAACCCGCCTTCGAGCGTTCTCGATTCCGCAGGCAGTGCAGTGGTGCCGGGACTAAATACACTGAAAGGTTGTCCTCTCATGCCTTCGTTATAATTAACGAATACGGAAAACTCATCCGTAATATCAAAAACACCGCCGACTCGAGGCAGAAATTTTGTTTTATCGGTCTGGAAGGCTCCTGATGTACTGGCATAATCGATGCCGACATGACCGATCCTAACGCTACCCAATAAATGCAGACGCTCGTACAATGTGCTTTGCCATTGAACATATCCACCGTAGGTGGTGTTATCGACGAATGAATTATTGACGCCTAATCCCGGCTTTGTAAAAGGCATGGTAAAAACCGGATTGCTGAGGTCAACGAAGCCGGGGGAAAATGGAAAATCTATAAACCCTTTATCTGCAAAATCGCTGTGGTCCGCGCCGATCATGAACGTGTTCTTGGTCGGGCCGTAATCGAACTTAGCCGTTAAATTACCCAAAAAACTACGCTCTTCTTGCTCCTGATAAAGTTCCACATTCAATAAACCCCACGTCGATGGAGGAAAAAACGGTGAATCGGAAAATGCATCGCCACCTAATAAAGCTTGAGCAAGCTCCCTAAACTCAGACTGGGAATAACGGGCTTTGAGATTAATCGACCACACATCGTTAAACTTATGGTCCAGCGTTCCCCACACGCCGTTGAATTCGCTGGTGCTGTTGGGAATGTCGCGCGGTCCGATAAAGGTGTTTTTAGGTATTGTGAAATCGCCGGTAATCGTTCCGGTTGCAGGCAAGCCTTGGTATTCCGGTTGTTCCCAGCGCGAGACTTTAGCTTGCACTGTGAATGCGGTTTTTTCATTATCGGTAAAAGTAAAGGTCGGGTTCAGGTTAAAGCGTTCGGTTTCGACGACATCCAGATAACTGCCCGAATTGGTGTATTCGCCTGTAAAGCGAAATAATACGTTATCGTTAATCGGTTGATTGACATCCAAATAGGGCTGATACCAACTGTTAGTGCCGATCTTAAAGCCGATTTCACCGAACGGGTCGGCTTGCGGCAGCTTAGAGGTGATATTGACCACCCCACCCACCGGCGAGCCGGAGCCGCCGCTATACAAAATACCGTTAGTGCCTTTTAATACTTCAATACGGTCGATGTTGACTATGCTTTCCTTATCGCCGGGATTGTAATATTGCGTGAAGCCGTCAACAAGTTGTTCGGCGGCAAAACCACGTATTCGAGTGAAATCAGCCGCTGGGGTAAATACGGAACTCATGGTCGTAACTCCGCTGACATTTCTTAACGCTTCGCTGACCATAATATTTTGTTGATCGTTTATGAGAGAACGTTTAATTACCTGAATAGACTGCGGAGTCTCTATAATCGGCGTATCGGTTTTGGTAGACGAACTAGACGATTTTGCCGAATAAGATTTATCAAACCGGCTATCGTTCTTGTTGACGATAATATTGTTGAGTCTGTCATTTTCTGGCGCTGCGTCAACAATGACTTTGGGCAATACGGTTATGTTATCTGTACTTTCCGCATCATTGCTTACTTGTGCGACGGGAAGAAGATTCGACGAATCGGCAGTCGTTAACTCAGACTCACTTTTCTCGGCCCGGTAAAGCACCGCCGTATCCGGACCGGTAAAGCGATAGTTTATTCCCGAGTGTTTCAGCAATTCCGACATAACTTGCCTAGTATCGGTAACGTTGCTTATCTTTGGAGCGGTCAATCCTTCCACTAAAGCCGCATCGTAAACGAATTGAATACCCGACTTATCCGCAAACTCTGTTAAAGCGGTTCGTAAAGGTTGATCGCCAGTCGAAAATTTTTCTTGTGCATGGGCAGAATAATTAACCGATAACACGAATAGGCCGAGCAGCCATACAAAAGAATTCGATCGGCCGCTTTCTCTAAAAGATTTAATTTTCGACAGCATTTTACGGTTCATAAATTACCTTATTAGTTAGAAAAGAAGATGTAAACTTTCCTTAAAACGAATAAGGCAATAAAAAACCGTACTATTTTTTAAATTTTTTTTGATAGCCACCAAGAACGTATTTATTTTTACGGAGCGCCATAAAACCTTGATAGTCCTTGTGTTACCCACTATGATTCATATAACACCAAAGTTTTCTAGCGGTTTAATCCTTTTCAACTTTGGCTTTTCCAGCCTCCGCTTCTTTCTGGATTCGATTCACTTCATTTTTAAACTCATCCTGAGCGGAATTCGCCGTTGTGGCGATAATTTGGTTATCAATATTCGCTTCTTTGACAATGCAGTTGTAATATTCCTGGGCTTTAGCTTGCCAAGCATTGATGTCCTTGATGCTTTGGTTGAAAGCGTCCACGCTCTTTGTATTGATCGTCGGCGAAGGCGGTTTTTGCCCGCAGTTGGCGGCTTGCCATTGACCGTTCATCAGATTTCCTGCCTGTGCATTCAAACAAACAAGGCTTAATACAAACATTAAAAATTTCGATAATTTCATATTTTGGTTCCTATTACGATTTTGTTATTTCTTAATACGTTTATCTGCTTCTTATTCCGCATACATCCTCAAATTATTTTTCAGGTTTTCGCACGGATAAATATCCACGGTCCGAACCGATAAACTGTTAAGGGCATCAGGGTTTCAAGAGCGTCGAGCCAAGCATCGATCTGTGTTAAGTCGACGACCCCATTGATTTCACGCATAGCCAATTGAGACGCAAGCAGTTTGACCGATCCCCGCCGGTAGCGGTTGATTTCGTTCACAGCTTGTTCCAACGTTATGTTATCGAATTGCAATCGACCTTTTCGCCACGCATCCGCACCCGATACATGATGTTTAATTTCAGAATCGAGACGGTTTTCACTAAAACTTATCCGGTCGCCTGGAATTAAGGTTAGCGTTGTTCGGTTTATGTTGCTCTCCCTATCTGACGCCACAAGAACCTTACCCTCTAATAAGGTCACCGAGCTCAGGCGGCTGTCGTAACGAACGACAAATTGGGTACCCACTGCACGGGTTCGGACTTCTCCCGAACGCACAATAAAAGGTCTATTTGTGTTATGGGCAACGGTGAATACGGCTTCTCCTTTTATCAGTTCGACAGTCCTTGTCTTTTCGTTGTAATTCACCTTAATAGCGGAATTAGTATTCAAATGGACTGAACTGCCGTCGGATAGTGAAATAGTTTTTTGCTCGCCGATTCGGGTACGGTAATCGGCTTGAGTTGAAATCAGGTAATCGGGAAACAGGCTGGTAAATAAGACCGTTAAAAGCACAGCGGTAACAATAAAACCGCTTATTTTTTTTAAAGGCGATTGCTTTTGTATACCGATGGACGCTGCCGCTGATTGCTGGACGTAGTAAGATTGAGGTTGTATTGAAATATCCGTTTGATCTCGCCAGGCGAGTAAGGGTTTATCGAGATTATCCCAAAGCCCGGAAATTTTACGGTATGCTTCTTTATGCGCCGGACTTCGTTTTTGCCACTGAGCAAACTCGGCAAAATCATTGGGCATCGCCTCTCCCGAAGTCAAATAGATCAACCACTCGACAACCTCCTGCTCAAGCCGATCGCGGTTGTTTGTAATAAGCTTTTTCATTACTTTTCTTGAGAACGCCGAATAAATAGTGTCATTACTATAACGAATAACGTTCTCAAAAACCGTACTATTCAATCGTCGTGCATGGATTTTCGCAAATGGTCCAATGCCCGGAACAATTGTTTTTCAACCCAGCTTTTGGATATACCCAAACGCTCGGCAATGGCTTGGTGCGTTAGCCCTTCAATCCGACTGAGGTATAACACTTCCGTGCAAACAGAGGGCAATTCATTAAGAGAATTTTGAATTTCCCGTAATTGTTCCTCCTGGAAAAACAGCGTTTCCGGTGTGGGAACTTGGTTAGAGATATCTCTTTGCGGCAATTCGTCATTTATTATTTCCAAATGCCGTTTTTTCGTTCGGTAATGATCAACCGCAATATTCGACGCCACGCGAAACAACCAAGCTTTAATTTCATGTTCGGAATTTGGGACAGGTTTCAATCCGGGTAGTTTCAAATAGACTTCCTGAGCTAGATCGGCGGCAGTCTCCGGGCATTTTGTAGATAACGTTAAAAAACGCAACAATGCCGCGTGATTCTCGAGGTAAATTCGGTTCAGATATTCATCGATAGCGTTAATAACTTTCATAACTAAGCTATTGAAAAATAATTTTTAAAAGTGGTGTTAGCGCTTTTTTTAACATCCGTCGCATTAATGAGAGAGAACATGCATTTAGGCAAGTCATTACCCGTCTTGAAATCGTTAAATGACTTTTATAAGAAATATAAGCAATTAATAAGCCACATTATTTTTATGTTACTTATTCAGTTACTTATGATTTTTTTACTGAAAATTATAAAGCCTATCCTCTCTAACAAAGCTCATTTTTCTATACGGACACTTACACTAAAGCTATGATTTTTTATCTTTATTTATTAATTTCCAGCAAAAACAAAGTGTGTGAAATAACACAATTTGCAAATAAATACGGTTAAAAATCGGCTCTTAATCCGAATTTCCTAACTCTTTAAAAACCGATAACGTTAGGCGCAGACATTATTCATTTATGCATTTATCTATGTATATCAATTACTTTTAAAATATTTTCTGTTCCGCTCCGTTCCTCTTGGTTTAAATCGAACAGTTTGAAAAAGTGTGTGATATGACACAGTGACTGTGTCATATCACACACTTTTTCAAAATCTAAAGAAGCCCCGCGGCCTGCAATCCCCATCGCCGTTGACATCAAGCTATCGGCATACTTATTGCTTATATATTTAGCTAGATCATTTGGACGAATACACCGAAGCGTTGCTTCTTTCGAAACAACCCAACCATCCATTTGGCATTCGATATTTTATAAAACAATAAGAATAATATGAAAAACAACAAGCCACCCCTCACATCAAGCAGTCTTTTAAACACATTAACCACTGCTGCGCTAATTCTACCGGGCCTACTCCAGATCAATCCGTCCCATGCCGCAGAAGATGACAGCGTGGACTTTCAGTACAGCCATTATCAGGAAGGTAAGCGGGATATTGCTGGTTTGGCGTATGACTTTAAGGGTGGTTTTTATTCGACAAAACTGCCGAACAAGTTAAACCCTATCGAAGTGGACAGTATTCACGGCAGCGGCAGGTTTACCCTGACCGACCGGATCAAGTTTGCCTTCAATTACACGCAGGACACATGGTCTGGCGCAACGCCGCTATCTACCGCTCCATTGGTTTCGGCCAGCAATCGTGCGATGTACCGCTATACCAAGCCGGATTCTTCCGCTGGGATAATAATCGGGGCATCGCCGCTTGCCAGAGATCAAGCCCAATTTTTCTTGGATAAAAACCTAAATATCTATCAATCTGGCGGTTATGACGACACTATTGGACAAGAGGTTCCGGGAAGCAAAAATAATAAGCTCGTCCATACCTTAGGCTTCGCTTCGCCGGAAACCCGCAAACAAGGTGACTTTAAATTGACTTATGAATGGGATGAAGCCGCGGTCGATATCGGCGGCGGAATTTCAGTGGAGAACGATTACGAATCTCGCTTTGTCAATCTTGGCGGGCGGATGGATTTCAACCAAAAACAAACTACCGTCAATCTCGGTGTAAGTTATACCAATAGCGATACATCCGCCACCCTGGATCCGGATGGATTGCAATTTTTCGATACCAGTAAATACAATAATTCTGGAATAGAATTTTTCGGATTCGATCCTTCCGGCGAGGAAATTTATAAAATCGTATCAAGTAAACCGGTGGTTTCAGCCGGGGAAGTAGAAAGCACCTACGATTTGAAACAGCTCCGTCGAACCGGCGCAATCATGCACGGCAACCGCCAAGATTGGAGCACTCAACTTGGCTTAACCCAAGTGCTGAACAAAGACGCTATTTTGGAACTGGGTATGGGCTACACCCGAAGCACCGGTTATTTGGGGAACCCCTACAAATTGGTTAGCATTGTGAGTGCATCAGGCACACCTGAGCAAATTCAAAATAATAAGTTACTAGGCGCAGGCCGCTATAGCACGCTGGAAATACGCCCCGACGAACGCAATCAATTCAACTTGGCTATCGGCTATAACCATTACCTTAAACCTTTCGATTCTGCCTTGCATCTGGATTACCATTTTGCCCATGACGATTGGGGTATTGTTGCCCATACCTTTGAAGCCGATTGGGTACAACCGCTTAGTTCCAGCTGGACGGTTACGCCCAGGATTCGTTATTACTCACAATCTAAAGCTGATTTTTATGCGCCGATTTTTTTCGAAATATACCAAGAGGCTGTTTATAACGAAGAGACTGGAGCAGTCATCGTACCGGAACGATACATCAATAAATTGCCCGACTTTTATTCAAGCGACCAGCGTTTGTCCGGTTTCGGCACGTTGAGCGGCGGGATAACCGTCAGCAAACAATTCAGCAAAGGCGTGAGCCTTGAAACAGGCTTTGAATACTATACCCATCAAGGTGGCTTAAAATTAGGTAGCGGCGGAGAAGGCAAGTTTGCCGATTTCGACTATTGGGTCGCCAATGCAGCTCTTAAAATCAATCTTGATGCTGTGGCGGGTTCAGGCGATAACTTGCATACAAGCCATGCTGTCCATCACCATTCTAATGCCCCTGCAGGCATCATGTTCGACCATGCCCTGGAAAAATCCGGCGACTTCATGGTCGGCTACCGCTACATGAGGAATGATCAAGGCGGAGATATGCTGCTAGGTAGCCAAACGGTGATCCCGGATGAAGTCCGGTTCAATGGGTGCGGCGACCAAGAGTGCATGGTCGCACCCAAACAAATGAAGATGAACATGCACATGCTCGATCTGATGTATGCGCCCACGGATTGGCTATCGGTCATGCTGATGCCGCAATGGGTGGATATGGAAATGAACATGACGCCGCTCGTCGAGCATGTCGGTCATGGTCACAACCACGGCGGGCCGGTGCATAGCCACCAAACCGGCGGTATCGGCGATACGGGTTTGTATGCGCTATTCAAACTGTTCGACCATCCTCAACATCATTTGACACTTAGCCTGGGCGGTACCGCGCCGACAGGAGACAATCAGGTCATGCTGAGAAAAACCAACACCAACCCTTATCCGGCCTTCATTCATTACGGTATGCAACTGGGTAGCGGTACTTGGGATTTCAAACCTAGCCTAACCTATGCGGGAAATGCAGATAAGTTTTCGTGGGGCGCACAAGCAACCGGAACGTTACGACTAGAAGGCAGTAACAGCTCAGGCTTCGCTTTTGGGGATATTTTTCAAAGCAGTGTTTGGGGCGGTTATCACTGGACAAATTGGCTGGCAACCATCGTCCGCGGCGTATACACCTGGCAAGACAGTATTCGCGGCGAATATCCGCAGATTTATGATAACCGATACGGCACGCCCTATACCCCAACTCATGCCGGCACATTCGACAATACATCCAACTACGGCGGACAGTTTGTCGATTTAGGTTTAGGAATCAACGTCACCATCCCAAGCGGCACATTTGCAGGAAACACCCTCAAGTTTGAATGGTTGCAACCCGTCCACACCGACTGCAACGGTTACCAACTCGACCGGGATTATGCGCTGAACTTTACCTGGAGTTACGGGTTTTGACGGTCTTGGTAAGGTGTGCCGAACGAAGGTAGGCGGATTGATCGAGAGTGATGCCCATTGTCCGAACGCATGGGGAGTATCTTAACCCCGCCAAGCATATTTTGACGACGGTTTGGTTATGCCGCGTTGAAACCCTTTAAACGGGGCAATATGCCCAGTCCGGCTGGAGGTGTTTTGTAGGATATACACTGCGTACCTTTTATTAAGTCAAGTAGGGTATGTTGTACGTACCAAACAAGGTGCATGGAATGCCCCCTACTTTGCTGTTTTCCATAAAACCAAAATAGCCGCCAAAAATGGCAAAGAAAATGTGTCATATAACACACCTGCTGCGGCAAATTTGGCATTTTTTTCCTGGAATCCCTTCCAAATGCGGCTTTTAGTAGTGGATTTCCTAGTAAAAATAGGTCATTTCACACACTGACTGTGTCATATCACACACTTTTTCATCAGCCCGCACATACATAACATGAATAAGCCTATTAAATCATAATCTTATGCTATTGGCATTGATATTGCTTTATTGTCATTTGGGCCTAAAAAATCGCTAGGAATAATTGTAGCCGAACAAACCTACACTGAGGCCGTGACCTGTCATTGATAATCAAAAAAAATATGGGAGAAAGAACGATGACTCATCCGGAAAGACCGCAATTAAGCCGTAAACTACCCCCTTTGTCCGCCTTGACTACGGCCGCGTTGGTGCTGCCGGGGATATTCCAAGCCCCGCCTTTACATGCTGCCGACGACGACAGCGTCGATTTCCAATACAGCCACTACCAGGAAGGCAAGCGGGATATTTATGCACTTTCCGATACTAATAGCGATTTCTTTGGTGATACCACGTTAAAGATAAAGCAAAATTTGAACCCGATTGAAGTGGACAGTATCCACGGCAGCGGGCGGTTTACCTTGACCGACCGGATCAAGTTCGCTTTTAATTACACGCAGGATACCTGGGCCGGGGCTACACCGGTTGCTACTACCTTCGCAGTTGCCGCTCCTTATCAATTTCCACCAAATGTCAAGCCGGATGCAATCGCCAATGCATCTCCCTTTGTGGGCAGCGATGGTAACGGTCTTCATAATATTTATACTAACTCGTCTCAGAGCGCATTTTATCCGAGTATTTTTGATCCCGGCTCTGGCTATACTATTCCGGGTAAAAAATCTAACCAATTAAGCCATGTGCTATCTTACGCCTCGCCGGAAACTCGACAGCAAGGCGACTTCAAGTTAAGTTACAACTGGAGCGACGAGGCAGCTTTCGACATCGGCGGCGGCATTTCTGTGGAAAACGATTACGAATCCCGCTTCGGCAGCTTGGGCGGACGGATCGACTTCAACCAAAAACAGACCACGGTCAATTGGGGCGTGAGCTATACCAACAGCGACACCAACGCTCAACTCGACCCGGAAGTGCGGTCGTATTTCAACACCAGCCAATATGACAACTCCTATCTTGGTTTTATTGGCGATGACCCTATACAGAAGATTATTACAAAACTACCTGAGACAGATGCCGGCGAGGTTGAAATTACTTATGATATTAACAATGTCGAAACAGGTAAAACTCTGCGGGGCAACCGGCAGGATTGGGGGCTGCAGCTTGGCCTGAGCCAAGTGCTAAACCGGAATGCCTTAGTTTCACTCGACTTCGGTTACACCCGCAGCACCGGCTATTTGGCAAATCCTTACCAATTGGTGATTTTTTATAGTCAGTATATCGTTTCTGGGGCGACATAAACGAGTTTTATCCATCAATTACTGCGCTTGAAACCCGCCCCGACGAACGCAACCTGCTCAATTGGCACATAGGCTACGACCAGTTTGTCGAGCCGCTAGATGCCGCCCTGCACTTCGACTACAGCTTTGCCCATGACGACTGGGGCATTAACGCCCACACCTTCGAGGCCGACTGGGTGCAGCCTTTAGGTGCAGGCTGGACCATCACCCCGCGCATCCGCTATTACAGCCAATCTGCGGCGGATTTTTATACTACAGGCATATTTTATGAACTGAACTACGACCAAGATGGTTCCCTAATTTTTCCAGCCAGATACTACTCCAGCGACCAGCGTTTGTCCGGATTCGGCACCTTGAGCGGCGGCGTGACGGTGGAAAAGCAGTTCGCCAAGGGCGTGAGCCTGCAAACCGGCTTCGAATACTACACCCACCAGGGCGGCTTGAAGCTGGGCGGGGGCGGCGAAGGTGACTATGCCGATTTCGATTACTGGGTGGCGAACGCCGCGCTCAAGGTTAATCTGGCGGCATTGTCTATGCCTGGTAGCGGCCACGACGGACATCACCATCATCACGGCAACACCCCTGCCGGGGTGCAATACGACCACGTACTGCCAAACGCCGGGGACTTCATGGTGAGTTACCGCTATATGCGTAACGTGCAGGCGGGCGATTTCCGCCTGGGCGACGAAATGATAAGCATCGATCAGGCGCGGCAGGAAGGTTGTTATGGAGAACAATGTGCAGTCACTCCCAACAACATGACCATGAACATGCATATGCTGGATTTGATGTACGCCCCCACCGATTGGCTGACCTTGATGCTGATGCCGCAGTGGACGGACATGGATATGACCATGACGCCGAATCCTGATTATATCCCGCCGCCTGGCGGGCATAGCGGTCATTCGGGCGCAGTGCACGAACACCAGACCGGCGGCATCGGCGATTTCGGACTGTACGGCTTGTTCAAGCTTTACGGCGACGAACGTCACCACATTAATCTAGCTTTGGGCGGCACCGCGCCGACCGGAGATGTCGATATCGTTCAGCGTAAAACCGCCATAAACCCCATCTACAATAACCCCTTGCATTACTGCATGCAATTGGGCAGCGGCACCTGGGATTTCAAACCGGCGCTGACCTACACCGGCGAGGCGGACAAGTTCAGTTGGGGGGCACAGGTGAACGGCACCATAAGGCTGGAAAGCCGAAACAAATCCGGCTTCGCCTTCGGCGACATCTTCCAGGGCACGGCCTGGGGCGGCTACCAGTGGACGGAGTGGCTGGGGACGACAGTGCGCGGTGTGTTTACCAGCCAAGGCGAAATCCGGGGACGCAATCCGACGATTTATGTTGACGATCCGTTTAATCCGACCGGCCCGCAAATCCCTTACGTCGACCAGCACATCGACACCTTCGGCCAGCCGCAAAACTACGGCGGCAGTTATGCCGACTTAGGCTTGGGGATTAACGTCAACATTCCGCACGGCGCCTTTGCGGGCAACAGCTTGAAGTTCGAGTGGCTGCAACCGGTCTACACCAACTTCAACGGCTACCAGCCGAACCGGGATTATGCGCTGAATTTCACCTGGAGCTTTGGATTTTAAACTATTAATTGTTAGATAAAGGACACAGATTCTTATGAGAAATAGCCCCTTAAAAAGCAGTTTTGCAAATCGCTTTATCGAAGATGCTTCAGAAAAATCTTCAACGCTATGTGCCGCTCTAACAAGTGCGGCATTACTTTTACCGGGCTTGATCCAATCTTCATCTATAAATGCTGCGGAAGAAGATACTGTTGATTTCCAATACAGCCACTACCAGGAAGGGCGCAGGGAGGGATTTAATGCTTACGCTTTTGATAACTCAGGCGTTGAGGTTAAAGCTGCGGTGCCGAACAGAATCAACCCGATTGAAGTCGAAAGCCTGCATGGTAGCGCCCGACTCAGCTTGACCGACCGAGTTAAATTTGCTTTCAATTATATTCAAGACACTTGGTCGGGTGCCACCCCTTTCGGTAGCGCGCCGTTACAATCAGGCGCATTATCCTTTTATACACTCGGCAAAGACGACCAGGGTAAGGTGATTTACGGCGGCGCTTCGCCATATTTTACTCATGCCTCGCAGCTAACGATAGACGATAAAAACCGTCTAATTTATCCACTGTTTGACAATACCGGCACTGCTACACCAGTTAGCGATCGTATTGTTCATGTCATGGGCTATGCTTCGCCGGAAACCCGCCAGCAAGGCGACTTTAAATTATCTTACCAGTGGAACGATGATGTGGCGGCGGATATCGGCGGCGGAATTTCGGTAGAAAACGATTACGAATCCCGCTTTGTCAACTTGGGAAGCCGCCTGGACTTCAACCAAAAGCAAACCACCGTGGATCTTGGCCTGAGTTACACCCACAGCGATATCCATGCCGAACTGGACCAGCAAGCGGACAACTATTTTACTTGGAGCGCGCAACACGACGACCAGCTGAATTACAGCCCTATTTCCGGCTTAACGACGCTAAGCGGCACACGGCAAGATTTGGGGGTTCATTTAGGTTTAACCCAAATAGTTAACAAGGATTCCATCGGCAAGCTGGGCATGACCTACACTCGCAGCACGGGTTTTCTGGAAAACCCTTATAAAGTAGGCTGGGTATTTGACCGTGATTCGGGCAACAACGTTTTGAGGGATTATTATGGTGTGGATGTTACTCAATATGGCGGCAGACCCTTTATTGAACAGCGCCCCGACGAGCGGAATTTGTGGCAATGGTCAACAGGTTGGGTTCAGTACCTAGAACCCCTGGATGCCGCCCTGCACTTCGACTACAGCTTTGCCCACGACGACTGGGGCATCAACGCCCATACCTTCGAAGCCGATTGGGTGCAACCCGTAGGCGCGGGCTGGACGATTACGCCGCGCATTCGCTATTACAGCCAATCAGCCGCCGATTTTTACGGGACTTATTTCTGGGGCGGTGGCGTGACACCAGACCTTAATGTTAACCCTGATTTTCCGGATTTAACTACATTTAATCCTCCTGAAAACTTCTCTAGCGATCAGCGCCTGTCAGGCTACGGCGCTTTAAGCGGCGGGGTGACAGTTGAAAAGCAATTCGCCAAAGGTATCAGTCTGCAAGCAGGCTTTGAATATTACACCCATCAGGGCAGCTTAAAACTGGGCAGTGGCGGGGAAGACAGCTTTGCCAACTACGATTACTGGGTCGCCAATGCCGCGCTTAAGCTTAACCTGAGCGCGGTGGGACAAAGTGCTCTTAACAGCGACCATGTCCACGGCGTCCACCAGACTCATGCCAACCTACCAGCAGGGGTATGGTTCGGCCATACGCTGGAAAATGCGGGCGATAGGATGGTCGGTTATCGCTACCAGCGCAACTGGCAGGCCGGTAGTTTTCTGAACGGAGACAGTAAAGTAAGCGCAGCACAGGTTATCGCCGATGGTTGTCCGGATCTGGTCGATGGCTGCACCATGCTGCCGCACGAGATGACCATGAATATGCATATGTTGGACATCATGTATGCACCGGCAGACTGGTTAACGTTAATGTTGATGCCGCAGTTCATGGACATGGCGATGCCATCCTTCCATACTAATGCCGATACCACTGGGGGGCCACATAGCATGCATGGCGCCAACGTGCATGACCTCCCATCGGGCGGCGTCGGCGATACCGGCATGTATGCTTTGATTAGCTTGTTCAATCGTCCAGAGCATCATTTGCACTTAAGCCTAGGCATAACAGCGCCAACAGGCTATGTTGCCATCAAGCAAAAAGATACAAGACATTATACCGATACCAGTTATTACCATTACGGCATGCAACTGGGTAGCGGCACCTGGGATTTCAAACCCAGCTTGACTTACACCGGTAAGGTAGACAAATTCTCCTGGGGGGCACAAGTGGGCGGCACCAAACGGTTGGAAAGCCGGAATGAATCCGGCTATGCCCTGGGCGATCTGTTCGAAAGCAGCCTCTGGGGTGGTTACGACTTGACCCACTGGCTGTCAGGCACGGTGCGAGTAGCTTATAACTGGCAAGGCGCCGTAAAAGGGCGTTACCCCAAATGGCGGGTTGGCCTTGCGAAACAATACGACTGCTCAAAATTTGATTTTACGACATACAGTCAATTCGACGAGAACGGCAATCCCATCGGCCCCGGTGTGTTCGATGCGGCGGCTCACCAAGCATGCCTCGATAGTAAGGATAATGACCCCAGCTTGGATCCTGCTAAAGACGACCGCCCTGCGCCGATGGATTACACCGGTAACTCCGGCGGCCATTACGTGGACATCGGCTTCGGCCTGAGCGCTACCGTCCCCACCGGCGCATTCGCTGGCAACCGCCTTGCCTTCGAATGGCTGGAACCCGTCTACACAAACGTCAACGGCTATCAGCTCGACCGGGATGGGGCGTTGAGTTTTACCTGGAGTTATGGGTTTTAATCGCTACTATTTTTAGATTTTTTCGGTGTGCGGAAAGCACACCGTGCTAAATCTTTAGCATATCGTTTTCCGTAGCCTGTAGCGATTCATGTATATCGATCCAAGCCGACCTCAATTCCAGACCGAAATCGAAAAATACGACAATTTGAACTTTCTCTTTCGCGTGCTTGGCCGAATGACATAGACTGCCGGTATAATCATGATATATCCAGGTTTTAGCCCATTCCTTTCGAGTTTCTAAACTGTCTTTTTTTCTAAAAATACAGCGGATGCGTTGAGATTTTTCAAAGCGATAGGGAATTAAGATCGTATCGTCCGGCAATCGCAAAGTTTTCGGCTTTTTTAATTGCTGTGCTTGCAACAGGATTTGTTGATCGATACCGGCGAGATTCAATACAAATTGCCGTTTGCTGTTTTGCAGCAATTGGTATAAATCGATATTCGCAAGCGCGGCTTTATGGAATAAAAATTGAACACCTTCGAAATTTTTGTCATCAGGATCGTCGTCGGCCAGCGCTTTCAAAAAGTCTTTAATTTTATGCCGCCCGTAAGTATTGACAAACTCGGTCCAAAATACATAACCGAGACTGTAATTGAGATCGTAATCGAATTCGCTGTAACGCTCTAGTTTCGGTAACAGCTCCAGTATTTCCAAACCGTACACGTTGTAGTGCAGCGCCGCTTCTTGTTTGAGATGCGCTTCGTTTACATTCCAGCGGTGTTCCGCCAATTGCGCAAGACCTTCGTGCAAAAAGCTGCTAAGAATGCCGTTTTTATCGACAAGACGATATTGCGATAATCGATTGATAAGGACATGCGTTAATTCATGGCGGAGCGTTGCATTGAGGGTTGATTGTTTATCGTCGGCTGCATTTACGGTATTTGCATTAATAATGATAAACGCGCCGCGGGTTGTACCTAAGGCATGTTCGTCCGATGCTTTGATAAAAACATCTAAAGTCGCGCTTTCATCGAAAGCGACTCCGAATTCCTCATGCAGTTGCCGCCATGTGCGATCGGCATATTCGGCAGCGGATTCGGCAATCCAGCGGTTTTGTTTCTCAAAGCTGAAATTAAAGTAACTTGTTTCGATTAATTCCTGATCGTAAAGGGGACTCAACGTGCTGAATAACCGGTTTTCCAATTGCCGGTTAGTCGGCATCTTCGGCTGCGGTCTAGCCACATATACTGCTAAACCCAAACAAACTAATGTCATAGTAATTGGTAGCAATCGGTTTAGCTTTAATTTTTTTAACCTTTTAAAACGAGTGTTCGATAGAAATTTCGCTTGTTTCGCCGGTTGGCGAATCATTCGCCACTCAAACCAATACATACCGAAAAAAAGTAGGAACGGTGCCCAGATTAAATTCGCCCCGTAGCCGGTAGAAAAAAAAGGCAGATAGACGCCGATCTCGGGATGGCTATCGACAGCCCAAAATCCGGCAGTCAGAACCGCTATGAGCACAGCATAATGAAAAGGTCTGCAAAGCGCGGCAAGAAATATGAAAGCAGCTCCGACTAAACTATTCGACAAATGAGTCGGCAGTTTATTCGTGAAACTCGATGCCGAATAAGTACCCAAGGAATTGCCGTAATAATAATCCGCAACGTCATATACGGAAAAAGCCAATACATCGCCCGCCACGCTCATTACCAACAGAAATAAGCATTTGCCTAAGTAATGGCTTTTATAATCGATCGGGTGCTGATTAAAGAATTCTCTATCGTCTAACTCTCTGAATATAGCGTATCTAAACACCATCAGAATTATTAATTGCATGGTTAGAAAGTTGAACAATCTGCCGATTTTTTCACCTTCCTGGTTTTTTTCCAACGGACTATAAGGAAAATCGGTAAATGTCCCGAACAACGTCAACAGCACGATAATCGATATGAACACACAATTTCGGATAGTTCCCGCTTTAAACTCCCAACGGCAAGAGTGAAGAATAGCTTTAATCGTCATAATTCAACATACCGCCAAGGTAGGTTGACCCGGCACTCTAAGTCTTTACGGTACCAAGATACGGTGGCTGAAAATCTTTCTTTCCTCAACATGATTTGTTGTGCTTTAGGCACATCCGGGTTTGCCGAGGTTATCGGTTCGTTCGTCATCGCATGTCTATCCACTTGTCGGCCTGTATGCTCATGTTCGTAAAAATGAAGTTGAGCATTTTCATGCTCGGACCGTAAATTGTCTATTTTGTATTGAATTTTGAACACCTTGGGAAAGGTTTCTTTTAATTCTTCGTTAAGACGAGGAGCGGAGTCGTTTTCCGTAGCGTTAACTGGAGACCGGTACATGCGGTACGCTTCAGTCTGTTTCTCATCGATTGGAGAAATTATAAACAGCGATCGGAACACGTGGTAAGGCATCCATGATCCGTCGAGATTCAGCCCGTTACGTAGATAGTCCGAAAACTCTTCCGGCGAAACGGTTTGAAGGACTTCAGAGACGGTGCGCTCGGCCAAGGCGTCAAACAAACAAGCGCCCTTATCTTGATAAATTTTCAGCCATTCCCCATCTTGATAAGATTGAAGGTGCGGCGGATCGGTAAGAAAAGCTTGAAAGCGTTTTTGCACGAGTGATTTATCGTCGTTTCTCCAACTCCACTGTGCAGCGAGTCCGCGTAGTAGCAGTAATTTATTTTCCTTCCCCAGCCAGCCTTTGGAAAGAAATAATAAATTTTCAATCAGAATATCGCTTTCAAGGTCTGCAGGCCGGATATTTAATTGGCTGAAATCGAATTCGATTTCTAAATCGTCATTGAAATGTTCTTTGTGTTTTACCGGTTTTACCGATGTAACGTCAGGATTATGACGGTAATGCAAGGCCGGAAACGTCAGTCGGTAGTGGCTTGCAAACGCCTGAATATCCTGACTCAACCGAATTATATTTTCGCTGTAACCGGTTTGCTCCTCAGCGCTTAGCTGTACCGAGGAGCTCCAAAAAACGTTCGGTGTTTTACCTATTTGCGTTAAATATAAGCCGCTAAATTTAGTATGCCCCGCGTTCAATTTAGCGGAATAATAAAAATTGCCGGTTAATGCCGCAAAGGCAAAAAGCGTTAACAAGCCGTACGATAGCCCGGTCTCCTTTCGATGCAGCCAGATGAAGTTTTTCCGGTCGACCGTATAGCTCAAAGCTATCGCCGCTGCATAACTTATCAAAGCGACAGCGCCGTAGCGAAGAATAATTCCTATGTCTAAAGGGTCTGTTTTAAACAAAACTTTTTCGACATCCAGAAACCCCAAAAAGGCGAGCGATTCGTCTTTACTGTAACGGAAATAAAGATTGCAACCCACACATATCGCGATGAACAAGTACCAGCAAAGCCGCCCGGACATAGCCAAACACAAAGCTATATTGGCAATTACCCAACCGAAGAAGAGCTGATAGCCGAGAAATCCAAAGATTTGGCGATTGCTCCATAAACCGTTGTAATTAACCATCAGCAATAACAACGGGATCGTCAAAAGGTAAGGTAACGCCACCATCAAATAATAAGAGGTTTGCTCGTACAGCCGCATTGTTAACGGCTCGATAGGCAAGGTATTAAAGAAATAGCGTGAGCCGTCCTGATAATGACGATATATTAATTGTCTCGCCATCAGTAAGCCGCACAGAATAAAACTAATATTTAGAAAACGCAGCAACGATAGCGCATTGAAATCGTGCGTCTGTTTATGACCTGCGTAGGCAAAAGCGGCGACCAGCGCAACAGATGCAAGCGTATAAGCAAGAATGCTTTGCCGGTGGCTTAGCCATAAATACTTAAGAATACTAGGCAGCAACATCTTCGGCTTGCCGGTATTTTATCAATTGAAAATAACGTTCTTCTAAACTTTCGGTACTGTCGCCGAACTCGATTAGAGGTCCTTCTTTCAGTAATTCGCCTTGGTCGATAATACCCAAATAATCACAATTCTCATATAAGTCGTCGACAATATGAGTAGAGAAAATAATCGATTTTCCCTTCGCCTTTTCTTGCCGAATCAACCCTAAAACAAGGCGTCTGGAAATCGGATCAAGCCCTGAAGTAGGCTCGTCGAGAATATAGATTTCGGGATCGCACGCATAAGCCAAACTAACGGACAGCATAGTTTTCATGCCGAACGAATAGGTTTCGATTTTCCGGTTCAAGGGCAATTGAAAAGCGGACGACATTTCTTTGAAGCGATCATCTTGCCATTTAGGATAGAGCCGGCTTAACAGCCAAGCGGTTTGCACAGCGCTAACCTGTTGCGGAAATGCCGGATTTTGAGGCACATAACCGATCGCTTGTTTCCACTCGGTTTTCACGATTGGAGATTCGTCGCCGTTAAATAAAACACGGCCTTGATGGGGACGAAGCACCCCGCATAGAATTTGAAGCGTGGTCGATTTCCCTGCACCGTTACGGCCTAGAAAACCGTAAACATTCCGATGCGGAAGCCTCAAGTTGAGATTCTTAACACCGACATTCTTTTCATAAAAAAAAGAAACCGATTTCAGTTCTAAAGCGCTGTCGTCCGCTTTTGTAAAAGTCATTTGGTTAGGCTCAAAAATTAAATCGAAATTATAGATTAGGTCTTGTGAAGTTTTAATTTCCCTTCGACTCGTTCACAAAACGTTATTCAGTATTAATACTATTGATTCGGCCTTTTAAAGTCTGAACCGTTCGTGCTGAGCGAGTCGAAGCACAGACCGCCTTTCGACAGGCTCAAGACGAACGGAAGTAAATACTTCATAAGGCCGAATCTATAGTTCACGGCGATCCCTTAGCGGAATCGAAGGGTACGAGCAGGCTACCCTCAAGCATTAAAAGGTCAAAACAATCGGATCTCCTGAAGTATTTAGACCTCAATATTTAGCTTTCCCGGTTTCAACATTAGATGGTAATTATCTGGTGACTTGCGTCTCACATCTCATTTGATAAAACGCTTTATCTTCATCATAAACCTTAAAGCCCAGTTTTTCATAAAATAATCTTACAGGATTTGCTTTAATTACACATAATTTCAATACCTTATTTTTTGATGCAGACGTTCTTTGTATTTGTCTGACGATCCTTTTGCCGATACCTCTCCCTTGATAACCGGGATGAATGAGCAGCATTTCCAGCCAAAAGTGGTCTGCATGCTGCACAACATAAAAACCGCCTATAGGTTTGTCTTCGATGAGCAAAATTTCAAATTTTTCCGGCTGCAAGTGTTCGCTAAACAGATTAAACTGAAACTCAACGTCCCAACCCCAAGTCGCCTCGATAGCTGCTCGTAAGGTTAAGCTATAGAGTTCGAACAACCATTGCTTATCGCTGGTTTTACCTTTCCGGATGGTGTAGTGGAGCATCGTTTGTCGAGTTCGTCAGCTTTAACCTGCTAAAACTCTACCCGTATTGTCCCCTTGGCGGCAAACGGAGATCCTGTGTAAATGGCTAAGTTTGATGCTGCATTAAAAAAGGAATCAGTTCCGTCAAAGTACTTCTTATCCGTCAGGTTTTCCAAGTTAAGTTGAGCTGTAATACGTGATTTACCTACATTAATACTGTAAGCGGCAAAGGCATCAAACCGTGCGAATCCGGGTAAAATAAAGGTGTTTAGAGCATTGCCTTTTCGTGAGCCGACTGCAGTTATTCCCAAGCCAAATCGCCAACCGTCCATCACGTCATGATTTTTAAAATCGTAGGTTAAAAACAAGCGTCCAGAATGTTCAGCGACATTCGGCAATCGCTTTCCTTGCAAATCTACATCCCCGAAAGTTACTCGCCCGTCAGTATAAGCGTAGTTGCCGATTACGCCGAGGTTGTCGGTAATTTGCCCAACCATATCAAACTCTATGCCTTGGCTACGGCTTACACCGATTGGTCTAACAATAGGATTTTGAGGTGTGCTATTCGGATCAGTAATGACAATGTTGTTTTTGGTCAAATAAAAATAGGCTAAGGTCGCACTCAAGCGGTGGTCAAATAATTCGGTTTTAAGCCCCCCTTCCCATTGTTCCGCAGTTTGCGGTTTCACCAGATTGCCGTCTTTATCCCTGCCATTGTTCAGCCCGAATGAATTCGACCAACTGCAATAGACACTTAACCAATCTTTGGGCTGGTATAGAATACCCACACGAGGACTGAAATGTTCATCGGTCACTTCCTCGGTACTGGCCGAACCCGCAAATTTCGACGGAAAGCTAGACGCAAGGGTTGCCCAATCGTGCCTACCGCCACCCAAAATATGTAATTTATCGAACAGTGTGATGTTATCTTGGAAATACACACCAAATTGTTCAATTCCGACATTGCTAAAAAAAGCCGCATCGGGGTTGGTTATTACGCGTGAAAAATTAGCCGGATCAGCCCGACCGTAAACGGGTCTGAAAATATTGATATCGAGAGAAGAATCGTAGTTATTGCCGTTAAAAAACTGACTTCCAAGGGCAGTAAAAGCATAATTATAGTGATCTTTGAAGATGTCAAAACCGGCCAGCACGTCGTGCTTGCTGCCGAACAACTCGAACTTTCCGTTGATATCGAAATTGGTGGCATAGGCCTCTCCATCCAGCTTTTGATATTGGTATTGTCTATGCAAGGTGCCGTTATTTTCCATACCAACGGGTGCAAGGTTATTTTTAGTCAGGCTGGATTGAACGGCGTGAAATCGGTTATGGAATGTCCAGTCATTATTGAAACGGTGAGTTAATTCATAACTGCCCAACACATGAAAACTGGAGTCGTTGGGGTCGTTAGCTTCCTGAAACGAACGCCGAATTGGAATATTTGCGGGGCGTGTACCGAATGCCGGAAAACCAACATCGGTTTCGCTGTCATTATTCAAATACTGGACTTCAAGTTTTAGATCAGTCGCTTCGCTAATTTTCCAGAGCAAAGACGGACTGATTAATAGCCGGTCAATACTCTGAAAGTCGCGGTAGGTATCGCTATTTTGATAAGAACCGGAAAACCGGTATGCCAAATCGCCGTTTTTGGTCACGGGTGAAGTGCTATCCCATACAGTACGGAAATGCCCAAACGTGCCGAACTCCTGACTCAGGCTATGATAAGGCTCAAATAAAGGCGACTTGGTAACCATGTTAATCGTCCCGCCAGGGTCGACCCGCCCAAACAATATAGATGACGGTCCTTTCAACACTTGTACGCTTTCGAGATTCGCCGTTTCTTGAGTGGTCGCTATGGAAAGCGGCACTTGCAAACTGTTACGATAGAGATTTAATACATCGAAGCCGCGTATCGTATAAGCATAGCCCTCCTGTTCGTTACTATGCGAACGTACGCCGCTGACGTTTTGCAGAGCATCCTTAATCGTCGTGCTGCGCTGGTCGTTCATCACTTCCCGCGGCACCACTTGCAAAGAAAACGGCGAATCCATCAACGGCGTATTCGTTTTTGTCGTCGAGCTTTTATACGAGGTCGAATAATCCTTGTTGTGCGGATCAAGATTGTTATAGGGATCGTCCTCGGGATTGCTCTCGCTTTCCACCTCAGCTTCCACTGTCACTTTCGGCAGGGATGTTTCGCCATCCGTGGCGGTATCCGCTTCCGACTTAATCGGTATCAGATATTTTTCTTCTTTTTTTTGAACATGGTCATTTTTTTCGCTGTTCTCACCCCAATCCGAATTTTCCGTAACCGTATTCAAATCGCCGGACAAGGTCCCGGCGAAAGCCTGAGTAGATAGAGCGAACAGGATTGCAAAACTAAGTGAACAAGATTTATCGATATTCATTGCATAGTATCCTCGTTGTAATTGTTATCGTTGCGTGATTGACTCCAAACAAGTCGAATCATGAAACTAAAGCAAATACCGCGCCATATATTTATTATTTGTTTTTTATCAATTACATAGCTCGAACAAATCCCTGTAATTAATTATTCGGATGGAATTTTTTAAAAAAAACTGCGTGATTTCACACAGTTTTCCTAAAAAATGTGTGAAATGACACAGTCCGATATAACTTTATTATTCAATGGATTGAACGATATTTTTCTTGAAGCTTTTAGCGCGTCTTTTTTGCAACCAGCGAATAACGCCGGTGACAAAAATTAAGGGACACAATAAACCCGTGATAAAAACCAGTATCCGTCCTGTCCAACCGAAAGCCGCTCCGGAATGCAACGGCCATTGCCATTGCATGAAAACATCGCCGCCGCTGCCGTGCGCCGAATCTTTGATTTGGAGAATATCGCCGCTTATGGGGTCGATCACTACGCAGCCCATATCCAATACTTTTGAACGTAACGAAGGAATATCTTTATAACAGGCGGTCACAGTGGCGTTTTCACTATTGCCGAAAGTGTAAAAATGCGCCGTAGCGTCCTTATATAGCGCTTGCGCCCTGCTCAAGGCGTTTTGAATCGGAAAGTCCTGTTTATGAAGTTCTACAGACACTTTCGCTTCAACTTCCGGCGTTAACGTTGAAAACCGTTCCACAAGCCAACGGAATTGATCCGGCAGATTGAAATACAAGCCGGACATTAACAAACACATCATCACAATCAGGCTATAAAACCCGGCGCTTTGGTGTAAATCGTGGTTAAAGCGTTCGGTGCTGGCGCGGCGTTTAATGGTTAACACCCGTTTCCAATTGCCGGTTAGCGGCCACCACAAGATTAAGCCTGTCATTACGGAGACAAAGAAAAACACCGCCAGTATCCCAACAATCGTCCCCCCGGTTTCGCCCAAGAACAACGCATAATGAAGCTTGAATAAAAATCCTACGAAGCTGTGTTTCAACGGATGCCAACTGTGATAAAAAACCCGCCGACCGGTAACTTCGGCGGTATAGGGGTTTACAACGATGTTCAATGATTCCGCTTCTTCCGGTTTCGGGCTGGCTTCCGGGTAATAAAAACCGAATACGTAATTACCGTTTTCCTGCGGCGCATCCAACCAAACCGAATTCCAACCTTTGGGGGCGTTCTGCTTGGCGGCGGCGAGAATTTCGTCGAACGATTTAGGTTTTAAATTTACGCTTGGTTCGGCTTCGTAAAGGCTCTGATTAATCGCTTCATCAAGCTCATGCCAAAAAACCAGAACCGATCCGGTCAGACCGATAATCGCTAGAAAAAAACCGAAGCCCAAACCAAGCCATAGATGGACATCCAGCCAGCGTTTTCGACGGGCTTTGAGTTTTTCCAAGGTTTTATTTTTGTGCGGTAGATCTGTTTGCAAGGTGGGAGCGCTCATGATCGATCAAAGTCTTTTGAGAAGTAACGAGATTTAGAATTGTGTCCGATAGTAGATAAGACGTTTGAGAACTGAAAAATCCCCACATAATCTAGTAAAAAACGCAGCGGTAAAAAAGTGTGTGATATAACATAGTTTAATTACTACCTGTTGATTTATCAGGGTATAATAAAATTGTGTTAAACATAGATAGGAGATTTCTCATGAAATTACAGACAATTTTATTAGCATTGGTTTTTTCACTTGGCGCGGTTTCGGGCAACGTCTGGGCAAAAGAGTCGCCTAAACATTGCGACACGCATCCGGCGGCAGCTACGCACGATTGCGCCAAACATTGCGCCGAACATCCGGGCGCAAAAGACGCGGCTTGTGCAGCGCACTGCTCGACGGTTAGCGGCGCAGCCGCTCACGCCTGCGACGGTGCGCATTGCGACAAGCACTTGACCTTAGCGACCAAAAAATGCACCGCCTTGAATTGCGCGACGCATCCCGGTAAGGCCGCTCACGATTGCAGCGAAGCGCATTGCGCCAAACACGGCGGCAACATGACGGACTGCTGCGGAACCGGACAGCGTTGCGAAGTTTAGAAGTTGGCGTTAAGTCAGTATGAAAAATCCCCATACCAAATGGGGATTTTTTTTGCCCAGATGATTATCTGGAGATACAGTTATGTTTATGTCCAAAGATAAAAAATTGATTAATATTCTAATCTCACCGATCCCATCACAGTCAAAGGGTCGGCGATGATGTTGAAGGCTTTGGAAGTGTTGTAAGGCTGACCGGCAAAATAGTATCGCTTATCCAGGAAGTTATTTACATTAAGCTGTGTGGTCAGCTTGGTTTTGCCGATGTCAAAGGTATAAGCGGCGTAAGTATCCGCCCTGACATAACCCGGTAATTGGTAGCTGTTTTCGTTGTCGCCTTGTCGTGCTCCTGCCATATACGCACCAACACCCAGACTTAAACCCCTTAACTCCGGTATTTGAAAAGCATATTTCAGCCAAGTGCTGCCAGAATGTTCAGGAACGTTCGGCAACCGGTTACCTGTAAAGCCTTTTGAAAAACCGACTACATCTTCCCCGGTTGGGCCGCCAAAAATAGCGGCTTTATCGTTAGTAATCTTTCCATCGGTATAGGCATAGGTACCGATCAGGCTGAGTCCATCGGTCAGTTGACCAGCAATGTCCAGCTCTATGCCTTGGCTGCGGGCTTCGCCAATTGTATTGGAGATGCCACCGTCGTCGACTTGTGTTAAAAGATTATGTTTGGTCAAATGATAGTATGCTAGATTCGATGTCAATTTACCGTCGAAAGCTTCAAATTTGAGTCCGGTTTCAAACTGTTCAGAAGTTTCGGCGCGCAAAGGGATGCCATTCCCGGTACGTCCATTATTGACACCGAATCCCTGGAGGTAACTGCCGTACCACGACACCCAGTTCCAGGGGCGGACGACAAAACCGACCCGTGGACTGAAATGGTCTTCATTCCTTGCTTCCAAGGCAATATCCTTAAACGAAGTAAACGAAACCCCTTGGGTTAACCTTGACCAATCGTAGCGACCGCCGAGCAATAGCTGGATTTTGTCGTCAAGAAAGGATAATTGGTCTTGGAAATACAAGCCATACCACGAGGTATTGGATTTGCCGAAATCGTTCGGCGCATTCTTTCTTAGATTATCTAACTGGTTAAAACTAAAAGGAAATGCATTGTAATTGGGATTCCTCAAATTGACGAAAGTGAAGTATTTAAGGCCTTCATCACTAAAATTATTCAGAATGGCGTGATTTAGTCCGAAGAAGCCGGAGTTACTAACCTCCAAATCGTAATGATCGCCTCCCAGCAAAACATTATGCTTAACGCCAAAAGTCTCGAACTTTCCCGTTAAATTGAGATATACCGTATGACTATCTCGGTTGATATCCTCAAAATACAAGCCACGCCTGACTTCGGGGTTTGGCGTACCTTCCAGAAGTGGTTGAATATACGCCACCGGCGTATCGCGGAAATTGTACTCGACTTGGTTAGCGACAATACCGTTCTGGATTTTCCAGTTGTCATTAAAGTTATGCGACCAGTTGAAATCCACTAAAGTACTGTTGATCTGGTCTTGGTTAAACGGCCCTGGTTGGATGTAGTTACGGTGGATCGGCACATTCACCACACTTTTACCAATTGCAGGAATGCCGGTGTCCGCTACTGATGGATTCTCTCGAAGATATTCAAAATTGAGGTTAAATTCGGTATCCGGCGTAGCTTGCCAATGCAAGCTGGGGGAAACCAGCAAGCGATCCTGAGTTACGAAATCACGGAACGAATTGCGGCTGGTGTACCCTAGGTCAAAGCGATAGGCCAGCGATTTGTCATCGGTAATCGGTCCCGTTGCATCTAATGTTGTACGATAAAAATCGAAGGAACCGAACTGTTGTTGTATTGAATAATAAGGTGTATCCAATGGCTTTTTGGTGACAACATTGACGATGCCTCCCGGCTCCATTCTGCCGTATAACATAGCTGCCGATCCTTTTAACACGTCTACTTGTTCGACATTGGCAAAATCAAACGTCAGGGCTGGCAACCGAATGCCGTTACGGAAGCGGTCGTAACTAACGCCCCCGCCAAAACCGCGAATGATAAAGTCCTCATACTGTCCTCCCGCCGCCTGTAAAAGCTGAACGCCGCTTACGTTTTTAACGGCGTCTTGTAAACGCGTCGCCTGTTGATCCCGCAAGACGGCTTGGGGAATAACCCGGATTGACGCCGGAGTGTCCATGATCGGCGTGTCGGTTTTAGTCGCCGTTGAAGAATTGGACACGGCATAGGATTTATTGTAAGGCTGCGTTGTGTTGATCGGATCGTAGAGGTCGGTTTCCGCATCCGCTTCGACCGTCACTTTGGGCAAAATCTGCTCATTGCTATCCGCAGCGGTTTTGATAAAAGCGCTCGGCTTTAAAGTCACCGTCCCATCAGGTGCGACAGCAGGTATTAAACCGCTGCCGGCAACCAGACGTTCCAATCCTTCGCCTGTGTTGTAATCGCCGTTAAGTCCTGAACTGTATTTACCCTGCGCGCTGGCTTCGGTATACAACATCGCCACACCCGACTGCTCGGCAAAATGCTGCAAGGCGCTGGATAACGGCTGCGCCGGGATTTCGAAACGGTGTTTTTTCTCCGCCTGTACATTGTGTGCCAGTGTGATTAGCAAAGCGGCAGACAATGGCTTTAAGTGATAAGTCATTCGGTTATTCCTCGTTTATTATTGTTCACGAAGAAAAGACGTATATCTCGTCAAAAACCGCCAGGATTATTTTTTCGGCGTATGAAATCGTTTTATTTTAATCTCTACAGGACCTGTTCATTCTTTATTCAGCAATTGAAAAATAAGCTAGGTTAAAGTTATTTAAGGCCTATTGTCATGACTATTTACAGTAAACTGTTTGTCCTGCTAATAACTACTTATGCTTTAACAGCGTGTAGTTACGAATCCAACTCCGGTCGTTATTACAACGCCGCTTCCGGTTTTTTCGCGCCGGACCCAAGTTACGATGAAGTCCAGAAGGGGTTTTATTGCGCCGAGAAACAAAAACGAAACGATCATTGTTACGACTCGATTTGTTCGGGCAATCTTAGGTAATCGATTCCAGACACGATGCCTCATACCCGAGGTTTTCAGAGAGTAAGTTAGATTTGTTTATGCGCATGACGCAAAAAAACCAAGTGAGTCGTGTGTATTTTGTAGCGACAAACCTAGGTTTATCATTCCTTTCAATTATCTTCGTTTTGTAAATACGATAGATTTTTTTCGCTTGAAATAGCCTTTTTACTTAGACTTCGTAGTGCGCCTAATCATAATATCGTGATCGTTTTGCCGCTCGACTCGAACAGGCAAAATACGCGTAACGGCATTCAATAAGCTATCCAACCGATTCGAAGGGAAAGCGCCGCTAATCCGTAAAGCGGCAAGCTTGTCATCTTCAAGCCGAATTTGCTTGTTATGGTAACGCGCCATTTCCGCAAGCGCATCGTCTAAGCGACGGGCGTGAAAGACTAACTGTCCGCGCCGCCAAGCTGTTAAGCTTGCGATGGGTTGGTTTTCAACGGATACAAATTCACCGTTGTCTGTGTAGGCTATTTGTTGGTTTGCCGTTAACCGTCGTCGTTCTTTAGCTTCGACATCGACGATGCCTTCCTGTACCGCGACCAACACTTTTCCAGGTTGTTGATAGACGTCGAAAGCTGTCCCGATGTCGGTAATCAATCCACGCCCTGCCCTCACTTTGAATGACCGTTGGTTATCGTGCTTGACTTGAAAAAAAGCCTCGCCTTGCAGCAATTCAACATCGCGCTGCCAAGGGGTGATGTTGACTTTAATCTTGCTGCCGGTATTCAGTTCCAGGGTTGAGCCGTCGGCAAGCATGATTGTTTGCCTACCGCCTTTGGCGACTTGATACGTTTTGGGGAATAGCATCCCCGTCTGTTGCCAATAAATCGATAGCGCAACGCTTAATAAGACCAGAGCGGCGGCGGCATAAGCAACAATTCGATTTTTCGATTTTGGCCGGTAATTTAATGCTGCTTTGCGAGCGGGAAACGACGACAACTTAAACGGATCCATCCATTGCCAATGTTTTTCAACCGTTTGATAGGCTTGCTGGTGCTCTGCGTTCTTGTTTAGCCAACGGACAAACGCCCGCCGTTCGTCTTCAGTGACATCCTCTGCTTGTAAGCGCAAAAACCAATCAATTGCTTGATCGCGGATCGGGTTAGGAGGTATTTCGTTCGACACGGTTTATTTTGCGATTTTCTTTATTGTTATTATCGTAAAAAGACGGATGGCGGGAGGCTAACCGCCAATTCAATCTCAAGGATTATCGCTGTTTTCGAGACAGGATACCAAATACCGCAGGGTTTGTTGTACGTAACGTTCCGAGCAACGTACCGAAATATTTAATTTTTCGGCGATAGCTTTATGCGAGTAACCTTCTATCCTAAACAAAACAAAGGCGTGCCGCTGAATTTCAGGCAACTGTTCCAGCAAGCCGGTAAAGCGTTGCAGCCTTTCCTCAGTTTCACACACTGTGAGCGGTAAGCTTTGATGATCTTCAAGCGTGTCGATATCCGCCTCATAATCGGAGAACCGGTCACGGGTTTTAGATCGCCGGTAATAATCGACAGCTACATTAGCAACCGTTTGGAAAAGAAAGGATTTAGGCTCCCGGATGGTTTCCGGACTCGGATATTGCAACACACGTAAAAAAGCTTCCTGGACAATATCCGCCGATTCTTCATTCGGAAAGCGCCCGCGAATGTAACTCAACATTTCATCGGAATGCTTTACGAATAAGTCGCCTAAAAGGCTATGGTTAAAATGAGTCATTGCTTTTTATTTTATTTATTTTTAGCTACGAAATCTTGAGTAGTCTCCAAAGCCGTCGATGACAAATTAACGCACGATATACCGTATCAACAGACAACTAGATAAATAATAAAAGCAATAACCAGGCCATATATAAAATTATATTTCTATCAATGGTTTATAAACTAATAAGAGGATGAAAAAATAAAAAGTGCGGCATATGACACACTTTCTATGGGATATGACACACTTTTGAGTTTACGGCGATACGCTAAAAGCGTCTTTTAACATTGCTTTTGGCCTTGGCGTTACGTTTCTGAAACCAACGCAGTACGCCAGTCACCCACAAGACTGGACACACCAAGCCACTCAGCGCTACCAGAATGCGCCCCGTCCAGCCGAAAGCTTGACCGGAATGCAGCGGCCATTGCCAGTCCAAGAGTACGTCGCCAGCAGAGCCTCTGCCGGATGAGTATTCTGCTTTGATTTTACCGCTATACTGATCAACGATGAAATCGCGATAGCCGACAAAGCGGCTTAAGTTATCGTCATCGCGTTTCTGGATGACGAAGGAGCCTTTTTCATCCTGGGGAGCATAGAATAACCATAACCGCCCTTCAGTCGAAAGCTGTTGCAGGGCGGCTTCCACTGCGCTGAAGGAAACCGGCTGCTGCCCCAACTCTACCTGGGAAGGAAAATCAGCCGCCGACAACCCACTCCAAGGATTATTCCGGATAATAGGGGAAAACGGTTTGACTAACACTTCAACCCGTTCCGGCAGATTGAAATACACGCCCGAAAACAGCACGGGCAATAGGATAACAACTGTATAGAAGCCTGAGGTTTTATGTAGGTCATAATTAAAACGTACGGTACTGCCATTTTTCTTGATCACCAGCGCTTGCCTGAATTTACCGGTCAACGGCCACCACAGCACAAGTCCAGTCAATATCGAAATCAGCGACAGGGCGGCAACAATGCCGACGACGATCACGCCGTTATCGCCGAGTAATAAACAATAATGCAACTGCATAATGAAACTGACGAAAGGAATACCCCAATATCGCGTGCCGTCGGCGTAATACCAGAACTGAACGCCGGTTGGCTTCGCGGTGTACGGGTTAACGAAAATGTAATAACCGTTGCCGTTTTCGGCTAATTTAGGATCGCGCACGAAGTACAGAAATTTATATGCCACCTCCGCATTGCGTGGATAGTAAAGGGCGAAAAATTTGCTGCCCTTCGGTTTGACCGTTTCGGCGGCAGCGACGATTTCATCCAAACTGTGAGATTTCCGCTGGTTTTTTTGCGGCGCGGTAATGACGATTTGCTTGCTATTCAAAATTTCCTGGAGTTCTTCGTAGAATACCAAAATACTGCCGGTCAACCCCACCACAGCCAAAATCCCCCCGGCAACCAACCCCAGGTACAAATGTACCTGAAGCCAAAGTTTTCGGCGGGTTTGGAGCCGAGTTAAACGGTTTATCTTTAGTCTTTTTCGTAAAGTCAAAATTTTAGCGTCAGTAGCAAAGACAAAGTATTTATCAAAACTCTACTTTGATTGTCCCCATAAAAGTCCTTGGCGTACCAATATTCACCCTTAAATTATTAAACCCGGCACTACCGAAGTAATAATTATCGAGCAGGTTATCGATATTCAACTGCGTGGTGACCTTTGTTTTACCAATGTTCATTTGATAGGCTGCTAGTGTAACGTCCTCAACATATCTTTAGCTTTGTCTACTTTAGCCAAGATCGTCTCTGGTTTGGCTGTCCAATGGTAAGGTTTTGGGTTGCTATTGCGGTGGTCGAGATACTCCTGTATCGCTGTTTTTGAGGTCGTCAACACTGTGGAAAACACCACGCCGGATACGTTCCTCGGTAATGTCCCGGAAGAAACGCTCGACTAAGTTGAGCCATGAGGCCGAGGTTGGCGTGAAGTGTAAGTGGAACCGGGGATGCTGGGCCAGCCAGTCCTTTACTTCGGCATGTTTGTGCGTCGCATAGTTGTCGACGATCAAATGCAATGCCAAGGTTTTGTCGGTTCGCCGGTCAATTGTCTTCAGGAACTTGAGGAACTCGTCGTGGCGGTGCCTGGGCTGGCATTGCCCAATCACCGTTCCGGTCTGCACGTCGAGTGCCGCAAACAAAGTTGTGGTGCCATGTCGCTTATAATCGTGCGTCATCGTCCCGCATTTTCCCGGCTTCATCGGCAGGCCGGGTTGGCTACGATCTAGCGCCTGGATTTGGCTTTTCTCGTCGACGGAAAACACGATGGCCTTCTCCGGTGGGTCCAGGTAAAGGCCCACGACATCGCGCAACTTTTCGGCGAACAGCGGGTCGTTCGAAACCTTAAAGCCCTTCACTTGATGGGGCTTCAGTTTGTGCTCCCGCCAGATGCCGTGCACCGCCATCCGGGAAATGCCGACCTGCTCCGCCATCGTCCGGCAACTCCACTGCGTCGCGGCAGCCGGTTTACCGGTCAATGTCAAGGCCAGGACTTCTTGGACTTTGTCAGTCGGCAGCGGCGGTATCCGCGACGGGCGGGTCTTGCCTTTCTTGAGCCCTTCAACACCACTTTCGAGATAGCGATTCCGCCACTTGTTCAAGGTCGGGTTGCTGACCCCCAACGTTGCCATAATGACCGTTGTTGACAAGCCCTCGGCGGTCATCAGTACCATTCTAGCCCGTAGTCTTTGTTTAGCCCCAACAGACCGGCTCTTCACCCAGCGTTCCAGTTCTGTTCGATCCTCTTCAATCAGTGTAATTTTCATTGGCGTTCTCATGGACACCAATTGTATCATATCTTAATGTTTGTTGAGGACGTTACACTAGCATGTTCATGGTGACATAACCCGGCACTTGGAAACTACCTTCATTGTCGCCTTGGCGTTGGCTTCTGGCTTGCATACCCGCGCCGAATTTTAAGCCCTTAAGATCGCCTTCCAAAAATTCGTAGGTTGTCCAAAGATTGCCGCCATGACGTGGTACGTTTGCTAAACGGTTGCCGGTATTGCCGTCGGTGCTGCCAATGACGTTGCCGTCGTCATCAGTAATCAACGCGATGTCTTTAGTAATCTCAGAGTCGATATAAGAATACGATCCAATCATATTCCAGCCGGGTAAAATTTCGCCGGATAGATCTAGCTCGACACCGCTATTGTTAACTTCACCGATCGCAATCGAAGATGACCCGCTTTGATCGAGCGGATCGGGAATGGCGGTATTCTGTTTAGTCAGATCATAATAAGTCAATGACCCCGTCAATCTGCCGTCCAGCAATTCCGTTTTTACGCCGAATTCCCATTGCTGCGCACTCACCGGCGGCAATGTCGCACCAGAACGGTTATTTCCAAAGTTTTGAGCGCCGAAGTTTTCCAGATAGTTGCCAAAGAAGGACAATTCATTCAACGGTCGCCAAGTCAAGCCAACTCGTGGGGTGACCCTATCGGCAGATTCGGTATCCGCATCAATAGTATTATCTTTACTGACAACGTTGTCGTAGCGCAGCCCAGCCATGAGTTCAAAATGCAAAGGCAACTGTATTTGATCTTGCAGATACAAGCCCCACCAATCTGTGTGATTGTCGTAAGTAAAACTGGGTTCAAAAGAACCGGGCGAGATAGTTTCAACTGGATTAAATATATCAATCGGCGAATTAAATACACGGGAGAATCCTTCTCCGCTGAGGTTGTAATTCATATAGTCGCCGCCCATCAATAACGTATGATCTAAACCCCAGGTATCGAACTTTCCCGTTAAGTTGACTGTATTGTAAAACCGCTCGGATAAGGCGTTTTTGGTAGGAAAAACCCCGCGATCCAACGTGCGGTTGTCATCTCGTAAGCCAAGCGAATAAACAAGGGCATCTTGGTTGGCATCGGAGCGCTGCATATTGAACTGATGGCTGAGTGTCCATTGGTCGTTAAACGCATGCGACCAATTGAAATCCACAACATACGATTCCGAGTTAAGGTTCGTAGCATAAGGTCCAGAAATATTTGTATCCCTGGGCAATCTTGCCGGACGGTTACCGATGGCAGGCCAGCCGTAGGTAAACGGATCGGAATTATGGCGGTACTGGAATTCCAAATTGGCTTGAGTCTGGTCGCTGATATTCCAGCGAAATGATGGCGCTAAAAAAATGCTTTCGCCTTCTGAATATTTGCGGAATGAATCCCGTGTTTCAAAAGCGCCGTTGAAACGATAAAGTAAGGATTTGTCATCATTAATCGGCCCGGTGGCATCCGCGCTTGTCCTGTAATAATTAAACGATCCGAATTGCTGCTGAAAGGAATAATAAGGCGTCGATAGCGGTTGTTTGGTAATCATGTTGACGATACCGCCGGGTTCCGCCCGTCCATATAAAGTAGAAGCAGGGCCTTTTAATACTTCGATCCGTTCCACGTTGGCGGCTTCCTCGTTGCTGATAAAGCTGGAGGATTCGTAAGGCACACCGTTACGGTATATCTGGTCGGATTGAAAGCCCCGGATGATGAAATGATCGACACCCATATCCCCTCCGAACGATCCACGATACACACCGCTCACATTTTCCGCCGCACGGTTCATACGGATGACTTGCTGATCCTTAAGAATTTGTTGCGGAACGACTTGGATTGAAAGCGGCGTATCCATAATTGCCTTATCCGTTTTGGTCGCAGACAACGCGTTTGGGCGGTTGTAATCCGTATTATTCGGATCATTGGTCCAATTTGGATCTTTGTAGGGATTATCCGCATCCGCTTCCACCGTCACTTTCGGTAACGTTTCGCCATCTGTCGATTGAGCCGATGAAGTATCTGCTACGTTCATGAAACCCGATTGCTTTTCAACAGTTAGGCTTCCAGTCGAAGTTTCCCTTGCGATAAGACCGGAACCCGACAGTAAATGCCGTAATGCTTGGTCGCCGGAATAGTTGCCGCGTACGCCATTGGTTTGTAAGCCGTTAACCAGTTCGGCATTAACCAGAATTTTTCGTCCGCTAGCTTCGGAATACTGCAACAGTGCATCCGACAATTCACCTGCAGGAATATTAAACTGTTGAGCGCCGCTGTTATCCGCTCTCGCCGGATCGACTGCTAAGATCAGCAACAATAAAGTACAAATGAAGCTAAATTTCTCAACTTTAAAATTTTGTTTTGGACTTGGCTGTAAAACCGGCATTGCAAACATCACCGGATTGATGCGAGATTTTGGTAGTGAAATGATCGTCATGGTGTTCCCTTGTTCTTCGTTTTGGTTAAGACCAATCGGTTTTTATTTACTTTTTGATACCGATTATTACCAAGACGATCAGAAACGATAAAGTATCTATTCCCTTACGAAATTTTAATATTTATTTTGCTGAAAGTATTACCAACTTGCCGGTCAATATGTTGATTTTAACCGGTAAGCTTTGTTCGATGGTCCGCAGTGCGATGTCGGTATTTTCGGTGCCGAAAACGCCGGTCAGCCGCAAGTTTTTAATACTCGATCCTAGAATGAGAATGCGACCTGTGCGGTAACGCTCCAACTCGGCAACAACGTCCGTTAAAGCTCGATTTTGGAAAACCATGCGTTGTTTGCGCCAGGATTCCGCCCTAACGATGTCGATTTTTTGTTCTGTTTTTAAGTCGTCTTCACTAAAAACGGCCCGTTCACCCGCAGGTAATTTCTCAAGCGTCTTACCATTCACCGTGGTGATTTTTACAGCATGTTCAAAAACCGTCACAACAGTTTCGTCGGCTTGCAACTTGACATCGAACGCTGTGCCCAACGCACGAGTTTGGCCCATATCCGTTTCGACTATGAAAGGGCGCTGTCGGTCAGGAACCACTTTGAAATAGGCTTCACCGGCATGGAGATAAATTTTCCGTTGCTGGGTTGCGTAATTAACCGAAAGGGCTGTTTGGGTATTCATGAAAATTTCTGAACCATCGGCAAGCACGATCTGGCGTTGTTGCCCGGTTTCGGTTCGGTAGTCCGAAAAATAAAAGCTAAAGGGTTTTGTCGAGATAACGGCTATCACTAAAATTGATGCCGCTAAGCCGAATACGGGGCGATAAAACCTTTTGGACACTGGTTTTTGGTACTTAGGCTTGACATGAGCAAGCGCTGGAATTTCAGCTAAATCGACATCTGATGCTGACACGTTATCTAGCGCAAGCCAAAAAGAATCGATCTTATCCCAAGCGGCCTTATGTTCAGGGTTTGCCGCCAACCATTCGGCAAACGCGCGGCGATGTTGTTCGGTCGCCAGATCGGAACTGAGTTGCGCCCGCCAATGGGCGGCTTGTTTTTCCGCAGTAATATTAGAATTCGGCATTGAATTTTTTTATTTGTTTTTTGTAAGACGTTCCTGGTAGCCTGGAGTATCTATCCCAATGACGTTAAGTTAAACCAACTTCCTCCTTTGAAAAAGGGGATTGAGGGGGATTTATTTAATACTTAACATAACAGCATTGGTATCAATCCGAATCAAGTTCTTCCATTCTTTGACGGCAGTGCTCCATTGCTTTGACGATGTGTTTAAGCACAGTACTTTCCGCGATATTAAGTTCGCCCATGATCTGGGAATAGGTGTAATGCTTGAATTTATGCAGGATAAAGACCTGTCGGCAACGCGGCGGCAATTCAGATATCGCTAGCTTTAATCGTGCGATTTGTTCTTGGCTGAACACCTGCCGTTCAAGACTCGGTGTTGAATCGACAACCTCCGATAACAGACCGTCATCGGTAAAAAAATCGGCTTCGCGTTGTCTTTTTCGCAGATAATCGATCGCCAAATTATTAACCACACGATACAAAAATGCTTTCGGATTCTGGATTGGGATTTCCGTTCGTGCTTGAGTTAATTTGATAAACGTATCTTGCAGAATATCATCCGTTATATCGGGACATTTCACGCGGCACAATAAAAATCCGCGTAAATCCTCACGATGTTGTTCAATGAGCGTAAGAGCTGTGTCGGAAGAAAGCTTGTACATAACCTAATTTGCTTATCGTTTTCACAAAATAAAGCAAATATTAGGCCGCATCTATAAAGCCACATAACTGTTTATTTTTTATAGTAAAATAAATCAATAGAGGCGACCGAATATAGAAAACTAAGTCATATCACACACCTACTGTGTGATATGACTCACTTTTATAATATTTATGAATGAATCAAATGACTTGATGTTACTTAGGAGTATCTAAAACTTATATACTTGCTTACAACTTCAAATGGAAATGTACTTATTCTTATGCACCTTATGTGCGTTTCGCTTCTGAAGCCAACGGATAACGCCGGTCACATACAAAATCGGACATGCTAAGCCGCTTAAAAAAACCAAAATACGCCCCGTCCAGCCGAAGGCTTGACCGGAATGCAGCGGCCATTGCCAATCCAAGAAAACATCGCCATTGTTGCCGGTCCCGGCTTGATATGTCGCCAGAATTTTGCCGTTGTACTGGTCGACGAGAAAATCCCGGTAGCCGACAAATGAGCTTAAATCGCCGGCATCACGTTTCTGGATAATATAATTGTCTTTTTCATTTTTCGGCGCATATAGATGCCATAACCTGCCCGAGGGATACCGATTTTGCACGGCTGCTTCTAATGCAGCGTAAGAAACTGGCTTTTGCCCAAGTTGTTTTGTAGAAGTAAAACCTGACGCCGCCAAACCGCTCCAGGGATTATCACGGGTGATAGGCGAAAATTGATTGAATACTACATTTACCCGATCAGGCAAATTGAAATACACCCCGGAAAACAGCACAGGTAATAACACCAGCGTCGTATAAAATCCGACGATTTTGTGTAAGTCGAAATTGAAACGCACAGCACTGGCATGGCGTTTAAAAGTTAAAGCTTGCTTGAATTTACCCGTTAACGGCCACCAAAGAATAAGTCCGGATAATACTGAAATAATCGAGAGTGCCGCCAAAATCCCAACCGCGGTCTCACCTGTATCGCCCAACACCAAACAATAATGCAATTGCATGATGAAACTGACGAAAGGAATACCCCAGTATCGCTTGCCGTCTGCAAAATACCAAAACTGTACGCCGGTGACTTCGGCGGTGTAGGGGTTAACGAAAATATAGTACCCGCTGCCGTTATTGTCCTGTTCCGGTGCTCGCACCCTGTATTGCAGCTTATAGGCAAATTCAGGCTTGCGCGGGTAATATATCGAATAGAATTTACTGCCTTTTGGCTTAACCGTCTCCGCTGCTGCGATGATTTCATCCAAGGGGAGAATATTGCGCAGGCTTTCCGGCGGTGCCGAGATAACGATTTGCTCCGCATTGAGGATTTCTTGCAGCTCTTCGAAAAACACCAAGATACTGCCGGTAAAACCGACTACAGCCAAGATAGCCCCAGCAAACAGCCCCAAGTAAAGATGTACTTGAAGCCAGCGTTTGCGGCGGGTTTGGAGTCGCAAAAGGGATGGTGAACGGTTAACCGTTGATTTCATATTTTCGAATACTGAGCAACGCTGAAGCCTATATAGCTTGAAAGCCAATTATGCTTTGCGAATACAATTAGTTTTGAGTAAAAGTAAACATTTAAGGCTTTGATTCAGGTTGGGCTTCATTCCATTTGCCCAACCTAAAACCTATTATCGGCACAATTCTTATTTCTCTGTTAAAGGTTATCCATAAACCTGACAACTTTAAGGATTATGTTTAATACTCCAGCTTGATCGAACCCATGACCGTCAAAGGCTCGGCAGGCAGATTACCTCGCGTCCGTCGCAAGATATAATTCTCGGCATCGTTGACATTGTTGATGTTAACTTGCGTACTCAAGGTCATGTCGTTGAGTTTCCTTTTATATCCCGCCATCAAGTCCAAGCGGGCGTAAGAATCATCAACAAAACTGTTGGCGTTATCACCGAAGCGTTCACCGGACGTATACACTCCGCCACCCAGGCTGAAGCCTTTCAACGGGCCATAGTTAAAGTCGTACTTCAACCAAAGACTGCCTTGATGGATAGGTGCATAAGGCAGCCGCTTGCCGACGTTTGCTGGACTAGCAACGTCTTCTAAGATTTCGGTGTTGGTGTAGGTGTAGGTGCCGATCAGGCTTAAGCCGTCATAGACTTGACCTTGCACGTCCAATTCAACGCCGTTGCTGTGGCCTTTGAGGGGTTCCGCTGGATCTCCGATGCCGCCAAAATTATAAAACTGCGTTCTTTCCAAATCATAATAGGCCAAGTTGGCGGTCATTTTACCGTCCAAGGCTTGCGCTTTTAGGCCTCCTTCAAATTGGGTTGCCGGGAAAAGTCCTGGCATATCTGCCGGACCTACGTCATAGTCGAAAGCTGGTCCGAAAGATTCGGAAAAACTACCGAACACCGATAGCCAATCAGTAGCTTCATACAACAGAGCCACCCTAGGGCTGACATAATCATCGCTACGGGAGTCAATCCCTTCATCTGTTGTTGGGTCTGCATCGTAAAAAGAACTAAAATCTTGCGACCGCTCAACCCAGTCGTAACGAAAGCCGCCGAGCAAATGCAACTTGTCAAAAAATGTCATTTGATCTTGCAGATAAATGGCCTGGGATGTGGTTTCTGTCCTGGGCGAATAATCTAGGGCTTTCGTCCGGTATTGGTTAAGTTGGGCTTGCGTTATATCGGGCACTTGGTCTTTGAATATATTGACCGTATCAATTTTGCCAAAGGCAACATCATAGCCGAAATCGTTATTGTAATATTCCCCGCCCAACAGCACCTTGTGCTTGACACCATAGGTTTCAAAATCGAAAGTGCCGTTAATAAAGGATGTCCAAGAGTTCAGTTCTTCCGGCCCGAACCAGAAATTACGATTAACATTGCCGAACGTTGCGCTGCCGGGAGTTATATCGTCAACTCTGCTAAGGTACACGGATTCCCAGTGTTTCTTGTTGTGTGAATAGACTGATCCCGCATTGAGCTTGATGTTGTCGTTGAAACGATGGTCAATCCTGAAGTCGGCTAAATCGGTGGTGTTGGTGTTGGTTAAATCCGGATCCATGAAAGTTCTATTCCGCGGGATCGGCGCCAACTGGGCATTTCCTGTCCCTCGTCCACCCATTTCAATGGCCGGCGTACCGTTGTCGTAAGAGTTATTCTCATCAAAATGCTCATACGACAAAGTCAACTTGGTATCGGGCGTAACCTCCCAGCTTAAAGTCGGCGCAAAAAAGATGCGGTCTCTGTCCGTGTTACGGAATGAGTTATTATCTAAATACGACAAATCCATCCGATAATTCAGCCCGTTTTCCTTGCTCAAAGGCCCAGTAGCACTGACTTCGGTGCGGAAGAAATCGTAAGAACCGAAGCGTTGTTCGATGGAATAATACGGTGTCGAGCTAGGCTGTTTAGTGACCGTGCTAATAAACCCGCCCGCATCGCCGAAACCGTAAAGCATGGCGGACGTGCCTTTTAACACCTCGACACGCTCGACATTAGCTAAGTCGTATTTGATGGCTGGATTGCGGATGCCGTTGCGGTAATTGGCCGTGCTTTGCAGAAAGCCGCGCATGACAAAGGTTTCGTAATCGCCACCAAAAGAATGCTGGGTCTGTACACCACTGACATTCTTAATTACATCCTCCAGGCGAAAAGCCTGTTGATCGTGCAGCACGCTTTTCGGGATAACCTGGATGGATGCCGGTGTTTCCATGATCGGGGTATCGGTCTTTGTCGAGGTTGTGGAATTGCTCACCGAATATGATTTATTATACGGATGGTTTGTGTTTGTTGGATCGTACGGGTCGGCTTCCACCTCAGCATCCGCTTGCACCGTGACTTTCGGTAACGTTTCCCCCTCGCTTTGGGTAGCGGCGACGGTGATCAGCCTAGCCGCAGGTTGTAAGGTAACAGTGCCGTTTTGTGTCGATTGCACTTCCAAGCCGGTACCTGCTAAAAGTTGCTGTAAAGCCTGAGTAGTCGAAAAATTCCCGATAACGCCTGACGATTTAACGCCCGATGTCATTGCGCCATCGGCCATTATTTGCAAACCTGACTCGCTGGAGAACTCAACCAGTGCCTGATCGAGCGATTGCGGCGCGATCTCATAGCGTGTATTGTTATCTGCCTGTACGGGACACGCCACAGAAAACGCCAACAGCAACGGCGCATATAATTGACATTGCCGCCAGTCTTGAGGTTTAGGGTAAATCGTTTTTCGCATTCTATTCTCCATCGCCTTTTATTGCTCTTGTAATTAAAAAGCTGCAAAAAAGCAGCCGTTACAAGATAAGGACGTTGGATACCAAGAAATCCCTAGTGGAGTGGTTAAATTTTTTGGCGGTTTTAACCCAATAAAACCAGATAATTTGTCACCCGCCGAACCGGAATCCCAAAATTCCGATGAAGTGTGTTGATAGCATCATCCAACCGGTTAAGATAAAACACAGCAGTAAGGCGGCGTTGTTTAAGTTTAGGGTCGGCAATTAACAATTTTCCGGTGCGGTAGCGGTTGATTTGCAGTGCAATTTCATCCAGTGTCGCCTGGATAAAAACCATTCTGCCATCGCGCCAAGCCAATTCCAGTTCGGTATTTATAGATTGCCGGTTAATCAGCTTATTCGCTTTATAAACAGCCGATTGTCCTTTTGTAAGCCTTTCGACAGGTTCGAGAATGGGTTCAATTGCGGTTTCCACCACGCCCTCGCTGACCGACACGGTAACCTTATCCTCCAAACGGCTAACGCTAAATGCTGTACCGATGTCTTTAGTGTTGACATGATCTGCATTAACGACAAACGGCTGAGATTGATTATGAACGACTTCAAAAAAGGCTTCGCCGCGCAGTAATTCAATCTTGCGCCTATTCCCTTGAAGATGTACTTTTATTGCGGTGTCCGTATTAAGCAATACATGCGACCCGTCAGCTAATACGATCTCGCGTTGTTCCCCCGTTGCAGTGTAATAATCGCTTTGAAAATTTTGCAGTAGCGCCGGTTGCAGATAGAGGATGAGTGCGGTACAAACCATTAAGGCAGACGCTGCCTTGGCAAATGCCGGTGAAAATAATCGACGTTTGCGAACGTGCGGAACAAGGGTTGCTTGCTCACGGTCACGGATATTTTTTGACGGTGTTTGCATAGCGTTTAACAAGCCTTCAACTTCTGTCATGGACTGTCTGTGCGCAGGGCTCTCCGATAGCCAATTTTCATAGGTATGTCTTTCAAATTCCGATAAATCACCTGATTGAAGCCGAAAAAACCAAGTTGAAGCTTCCTCAAACAAACGATCTTTATTGGCCTCTGAAGACATGGATGGAAGAGCGATGATTCTCAATGTGTTGACTTAATGTAGTTATAACACGAGGTCGATTCGGCGAGAAACATTTAACCCTGCCATGCGACAAGTTCTTTTCGGCAATGTAAGACCGCCCGGCGCAGATGGTATTCAACGGTGCGTTCGGAAATAGCTAACCGTGACGCGATCTCTTTGTAACTTAAATCGTCTGCCCGATAGAGCAATAATATTTCCCTGGTTTTATACGGCAGGTTGGCAATGGATTGTTCCAATCGATTCGACAATTGTTGTTGGTCGACCAAGGTTTCCGTATCGGCCTGACGATCAGGCAACTCCGAATCGAGCGGGATAAACTCATACGCTTGCTGGCGCTTTAACCCGCGCAAATAATCGAAAGCCAAGTTTTTGGCGATGGTAAATAAAAATGCGTTAAGGTCAAGAATGCCATACGGCTCAGGTTGACGTAAAAACCGGGCATACGTTTCCTGCGCCAATTCCTCCGCAATTTCATGAGAACGGACTTGCCAGAATAAATAGTTTTGCAACTGGGGGTGTTTGTCGTTAAAAAATTCGGTTAAATCCTGAAAATAGACAGCGCTTGTTTGAAATTGGGTCATGACAACTTGATTTTTTATTATTATGTTTAAAAGATTGTTTTAGCTTTTTTGACAAGCTTATGCTCAATTTAAAAGCAATTTTCATGCACAATTAATAGTTGTTTTAAAACAAATAGATAGAAAGCGGGCAAATAAAAAGTGTGTCATATGACACAATAGTGTGTGAAATGACCTATTTTTTTGAAAATTCTAAAACTGTTGTTTGTCTTACTTTTTAAGAATAGAAGTGGCAGAAAAAGCAGAGTGATGGTGGGTTACTTTTTTAATGAATTGTTCTTTAGCCCTACAATAATCGATCGGATCCGTTTTGCCCTGGCTGAGAATAGATTTTTTTAGCAAGACATATTGCTCTCGAAGATCGGCGTCTGCACGCAAGGAATTTCTAAACTCGATTAATTCAACGGCTTCAGGACTATTTTTTTCAATAACATGGATATGCAATTGGAATACATTACCTCCATATTCGAACGAACCAACCCGCATCGGCCTTGTTTCCGGAAATGGATCACGGGTGGTTTGTTTTTGAAAGCCGAGTTCATCGAGTTTGCTTTTGACGCTTTCTAATTCACCATTCGAATATGAAGCCATCAAATCGATGATCCCTTTGCCCGCACAACCTTCGACAGCGGTGCTGCCAATATGCTCGATTCGGATACCGTGCAGCGACGATAAAATCAGTTGGGCCACATAGTTTGCGACCATTGGGGCTAGTGGATTGTAATCTTTACAATCCACTAGCCAGATTTTATACCTACCTATAATTTTTTGAGGCGTATTAATCGGTATTTCTTCTCCCATATAGACATACTTGGTTTATTCGTCGGAAAAATTTTGCTATTCGATTTGTTAGGCTTTGACAGATATAACAAAAATTTTTCAGGTCAAGATTTGTAACACCGACCTGAAGCAGGTAAACACTAACTATGGCGATATTAAAACTCTACTTTTATTGAACCCAAGAAAGTGCGTGGACTGCCGACATCGATCCGGTTTCTGCCGAAACCGTTGCTTGTTGGGAAGTAATTTTTATCCAACAAATTATCGACATTTAGTTGGGTAGTGATTCTGGATTTGCCTACTTTAAATTCATAGCCCGCCATCAAATTGACCAAGGTATAGCCCGGCAGTTGAAAGTTGTTTTCGCTATTGCCTTCTTGCTGGCTTTTTGCTACGAGTCCCGCGCCCAGTTTTAAGCCTTGCACCGGACCGGATTGAAACTGATAAGTATTCCAAATGCTGCCGCCGTGTTCTGGCACATTTGCCAATCGATTTCCGGTATTGCCTGATGTAACCCTGATAACCTTACCATTCAGATCGAAGACTCTCCCTGTGTCGGCGGTAATCTCGGAATCGATAAACGAATAAGCACCGATGACATTCCAGCCCGGCAAGATTTCTCCCGCAATATCCAGCTCAAAGCCTTCGTTCATAGCTTCACCCGCCAGTTCGAATTCATCGTTGCTCGCGCCTGCAAAATCGCGTGTGACCGTTGCAACATTTTGTTTAGTCAAACGATACCACGCAAGCGTACCGGTCAACCTTCCCCCTAGTAACTCGGTCTTTATACCGGCCTCCCACTGTTGGGCTGTTTCAGGACCCAAAGCAGCACCGCCAATCCCGGATTGAAAAGCATTGGGTACGCCGAAATTTTGGACATAATTTCCGTATAGCGAGATTTCTTTGATCGGTTGCCAAAGCAGTCCTACCCGAGGATTAATATCATCGTCTTTACGGCGAAAATTACCGCCGAAATTATTGGTCGACAAAAACCTAGCATTGTCGTAACGGAAACCGGCGAGCAAATGCAAGTCATACGGTAACTTGACTTGATCTTGGAGATAAATCCCGTACCATTCTTCCGAGGATTCGTATAAAAAGTCATCGGCAGGGTTTTTAATAGGCAAACTGCCGTGGACAGGTTTGTTAATATCAATACCGGGAAAATCAAAGTTATCGATTATCAGTCCGGTATTATGGAAGAGGTAATAATCCCCGCCCAGTAACAAGGTATGCTCCAAACCGAAAGTATCGAAATGCCCGGTCAAATCCAGATTGTTGGAATAGTTTTGGGTTTTATTGTCCCTGAAGCCTGCGTAAAAACGAGGAAAGATGTTGCTGTCCAACGGAACGCCGTCAGCGCCGATTACGACATCGTCGTCTTCATGGGTAAAGTTGGCGTTGAACTTATGCGCAATCTTCCATTGGTCGTTAAATGCATGCGACCAATTGAAACCCAGCATGACGTCGTCCGATTCGGAAAAGGCGAACGGCTCGCCCAAATTACGCTCCCTGGGTATATCAACAGGCCGGTTACCTTTTGCCGGAATGCCGAAATCGGTGGTTTCGTTGGCATGTTTATATTCCATTTCGAATGTCGCTAGCGTCCGGTCGCTGATATTCCATTTAATTACTGGAGCTATAAAAATTCTGTCGTTATCGACGAATTCTCGGAACGAGCCTTTATCTTCATAGGCTAAATTAAACCGGTACAATAATTCTTTGTCGTCCGTAATGGGCCCGGTCGTGTCCAAGGTCGTGCGAAATTGGCTAAACGAGCCGAACTGTTGCTGCAACGAATGATAATATTGTTCCAAAGGTTTTTTGGTTACCAAATTGACCATACCGCCCGGCTGAAGCCGTCCGAATAGAATCGCCGCCGGTCCTTTCAACAACTCTATGCGTTCAAGGTTTGCCGTTTCCCGGTCACCTGCCTGCGTTAAGGCTGATTGATTACGTACGCCATCGCGATAATATTCAAAGGTTTGGAATCCCCTTATGTTGAACGACTCTGCCGACTCCGCTTGTTGCTTATAGATACCGCTGGTGTTTTGCAGAGCCTGCTCAATGCGAGTTGTTTGTTGATCTTTTAACACTTGTTGTGGCACAACCTGGATGTTGACCGGAGTTTCCATAATCGGCGTATCGGTCTTGGTAGCTGTCGTCGCATTGGGACGGTTATAGTCGGTGTTGCGGGGATCGGTCGTCCAGCTTGGGTCGCTGTAAGGGTTGTCAGAATCCGCTTCCACCGTCACTTTCGGCATTGTTTCGCCACCGGTCGATTCAGGAGTCGACGTTTCCGCCACTTTCATCAAACCGCCTTGTTCTTCTAGTGTAACGGTCCCATTGGCCGTTTCTCTGGCGGCAACTCCTGTTCCGACTAGTATTTTCTGTAACGCAGCTTGCGGCGTATAATCGCCGTCCACACCATTCGATTTTAACCCGGATGTTTGCGCTGCGGGGTAGCTCAATTGAACATTTGCGGCTTCGGCATAATCGTTCAATGCGCCAGACAGGTTTTGCGGCGGAATATGAAAAGTTTGCGCGGATACCTCAACGATTGTAAATGGGCCACTAAGGATCGCCAGTATAGCGAACGATAACGGGCTTCTAACGGTATTATTAAAAGCTTTGACACCCTTGTTTGATGTTATTTTGATTTTTGTCAATGTCTTCTCCCGTGTGGAAATTTTCATCCGTATTTTCGGATTCAGGAATAAGACGTTTATGTCAGGGATTTACCTCAACAAAAAGTATTTAAAACTGCATTAAAAATAATGATTCAGCGATTACTGAAGTTCTTATGAAGAAAGTAAGAGCTTGAATGAAACTTTGCATTGTTATTTTTTTGATGCCCTCGAGAAAGTTATGAGATTTTGGAATATGCTCCGGTTCGGGCTTTTTGCCCGAACCGGTAAGGTTGAAGGGTGAATAGGAAGGTTTACAATTTCGAAACAATTATTTCCCAGCGGTTTTTTCACTGATCTAAGGCGCACTCACTAAGCTATTGCTGCAAGAACTTCCTTAATGCCGGCCCGCCATCGCGACCCACAGCCTTGATTTCGAGAAACTTATCTTTAGCGTTTCCCGGTTTCGCAGTAGATTCATTCATTTCCAATTTGTGTCCGTTGGTCACATACAGTTGAGGGTGATCAAACGGGGCTTTTTGAAAACGTACCCGGTCATCGGTCAATGCCAATAAAAAGGCTTCCATGTCCGCTTTTTCGTCCTCATTATTCATCAGGATATTAAGCGGCGCAATTTCTGACCCATCCAACTGCTCAAGTTTGGCGTAATCGCCGCCGCGGCTATAAAAGTCGAGTACGCCACGTAATGACAACGTTCCGCCATTATGGAAATAAGGCGCCGTTAATTCTACATTCCTCAGTCCAGGAACTTTAATGAAACCGTCGGCAATAACGGGGCACGGTAGTCCATTTGCGCAAATCGGCACGTTGGATGAACTACGGGTATAAGACAATGAGTTGCCAAATGGGTCTGTTCCGCCGATTCCGATATCGTCATGGCTTGATCGTACGCCTATGTTATTGAAACCTCGGTCGAAGGCTTGTTCTTCCCGGACGCGTATTGGGCTTGCACTTACCCTTGTTATTGATGCACCGGTCATTTCCGCGCCTTCATGACAATTAATGCAGCGTCCCCGAGATTGGCTACGAAATAGATCGATGCCCCGAACGGCAGCTTCGCTGATAGCCCCGGAATCTCCCATCATATAGTGGTCGTAGGGCGTATCGTCCGAAACCAAAGTGGACTCGTACATTTGAATAGCAAGGCCGAAAAATAACGAAAAGTTATACTCCATCAAGCTGTAATCGCCATTCTGCCGTTTATGGCGGTTTATAATGGTTGGCGGGTTACCATGTTGACCGGCCCGGATTAATTTGTCCGATTGCCACCAGGACGGCTGAAACGTGGCTTTTACTAAGTCAGCATAGGATCTTAGTTTTAAACCTTTATGCGGCCACGCACTTACGCTACCAAGCACGCTATCGCTGTGATGGACTTGTTGCAAGGCTAATGGCCGCATTGAAAGTAATTTGCGTCCTAGATCGGGATACATTCGCCCTGATGCACTCATTTCAAAATCGCTCAATGGGGGAGCAACGGCTTGGGAAGCCAAGCTGGAATTATTTAAGCTGATATGCACCGGTTCAATTTGTGTTGCCGATATGGCTTTAAAAACCTTGGCATTGGAATCGCGGGAACCCCAATTATTGACGCCGTTAAACTCATTTTGGGCACGACCATCCATAAAATTTCGGTAATTGAAAACGGCGTTGATTACCGAAGGCGTATTTCTGGGTTCTACGCGGCGTAGATTTTTATTACCTAATAGGAATCCACTGTCATCACGCTTATACGCCACTTGATCGACTGATTTACCTTGATAGGCACGAATAAAATCGGCGGCAAATACCCCTTGCGACGAAACGACATCATTGGAATCTAATAAAGGTAGTGAGCTGCGATCAAGCACATCACTTAATTGGCGGAAGGGGAAATCATTGATCGATAATTGGCGGTTCGGGCCGAAATCGAAAGATTGGTCTGGATTGGACGAGCCATCGCTATGAACCCGCCGGGTATCAGGATTAATCTGGTTTATCGACCGGCTGTCTGCTCCGGCATTAAAATGACAACTGGCGCAAGCGGTAACCCCATCGCTGCCGATGCGCATTTCCCAGAATAAGGCTTTGCCCAGGATGATGGCTTTTTCTTTATCGACGACAAAATCGGCCAAATTGGACGGTTCTGGCACAGCAACCGTTTTAAGTGAAGGTGGCCGGGCTGGATCAGCTGCTTGTCCGGCAGGGGACATACTGCTGACAGCCGTTATTAGCAATAAGCTAAGAGGACGGTAAAATCTAAACATAGGATTTCTCTTGGCTAAGATAGTTTAACTTAAGAATTAATATTCGTTGGACATCGTAATTGATAATCACGATGCTGATGATCATGCCGTTATACCGGTCGATTGAGCCGGTATAACGAAGATTGTGATTTACCGTTTTACTGCGTTTGTAACACCAATGACGTCGAAATTATTTTTCCAACGGCCTACAAAAGATTTTTTATCTTTGTGCATTTGAACTTGGAATGTTGATACAACAGGCACCGGAGTAAAGTCCATTTCAAAATCGACTGAACAATTTCGATTAACAACGACTTCGCCTTTAAACGGGCCTGCAAATCCGTTGCTGAAATCGCAATTTCCTTGCGCCAGACCGTTAGCAACACTGAAATGGCAGATACCGGTATGAGGATTGACCGTCACCGCACCTTGGTATGCTGTCCATCGACCATTGAAGTCATTCATTGAGCAAGGTTTATCTGCTGCTTGTACAGCTGATGTCATGATTAGAGCGATTACAGGTAATAATATTATTTTCATGTCTTTAATTTCTATTGTGTTTATTAGTGTATAAATGGTTTCCATTTAATTAAGCGTATCAGTTTGAATAGCTTAGTAGCCTGTTTTCATCTCTACGCGAAAACCGTGACGTCCAGTGTAGGCATAACAAACCGGGTCTGTTGAAGGATTACAAGTGGCGGCATCAGGATAAACAGAAGGCACTTTTGGGCTGCCGCCAATAGCAATACTATATTGCCCGGCGTCTAACATGATTTCATACTCTACTTCTTTCTTGCCACGGCTATTCGGCTGACTGGCAATATATTGAACGGTCGTCCAGTCGATGTTACCCGCCGTGTTATAGCGATGATCTTCACAACTAGTGTTATCCCATCCGGAATAGATGGCTAGTGCAGGCACTAATTTATTACGGGCAGTCGCTATTGATGTCCCGTTTGTAAAGGGAACGCCTTCCTGTCTTGCTACCTTAATTTTGACCTTCGTACGATGGGTTATTTCCAACGCCACCCAGTTGGAGGTATGCGTCCAACCTGTGAAAGGAGGTTCATAGTCCGGTGGTGGTTCGTTAAAGCTTTTTGCGCCCACATGATTGACGAAGCTTACTTCGTCACGTTTGCCCATTTTCACCTGCCACTCATAGCTTATACCGCCATCGTTACCGGTAGGCGTCCCGCCCAGGTCTTCAAGACAGCCTGGATAACTTGCTCCGGCTGGGACTGGATCGCCGTAAGTCACCATACCCGCAGAGGCTGTTTGACTCGCGGCCAGTCCTAACGTCATCATTGCAACCGACATTGCTGTGGATAATGTGGTCTTATAAATTTTATTTTTCATGCTTAATAACTCCTCATTTTATAAAATAAAGCTCAATCAACTACCAAGGGCTGTCAGCGTACGCTGACAAATCTGGTGATTGACGGGAATTTATTAAGCAATAATTAGGCCTAAATTTATATAATACTGATATATATATGATTATTGTTAGAAAGCGATTTTCTTGGTCGTTTTGCGCGGAAAAAGTGTGTGATATGCCACACTTATCTGAGTCATATCACACACTTTTTTTTGGGATGGTTATAAGCGGCTGTTTTATATAGCTTAAGATAAATTGAATAGGGGCGGGATAAATCAAAAAAATGCGTGATATCACACACTTTTTTTGATGGATTTGTATGTTATTGAATTATATGTTTATATTTTGGATGAAAAATACCAAGAAAATCCAAAATATGTGTGAAATGCCTCACTTTTTCTTGCCGGCTGTAAATGTCTTATCATTATTGGGTTTTTTAACCAAAAGAACTTGTACCCAGCTACCTCTGTAAGCCTTGGTATACGTGGCTTACAGGCTAAACATCGTTTTTGAAATCAGCAATGGCTATGTTGATAAAATATTAAAATATAAAATATTCCATCTCCAATAAATTTCATGTTTTACAATGCCCCTGACAGGATAAACCGCATAACAATTCATTAAGATTCTTGAAGTCTCAATAATACTTTGCAACTGTCCAAGGCTTCCAACATTTCCTCCTTGGGCAGATTGCGGCCTATAAACACCATCGCCGACTCCTTGATTTCACCGTTTTTCCAGGCTTTGCCGAAGGTTTCGGTGAGCAGCATGTGTACGCCTTGGTAGATGACTTTTTTGTCGCAGCCTTGAATATTTAAAATCCCCTTGTAACGCAGTAAATCGTTGCCATAATCGCGGATCATAACTTGCATGAATTTCATGATGCGAGCGGCATCCAGGGGTTTGTCCGTCCGATAGACGAAAGAACTGATATTGTCGTCATGTTCATGGCTAACATCATCCAGAAAGTCCGGTTCAATTTCCAGGATAGTGTTAAGGTTAAAGCCTCGGATGTCGAGGATTTCGCCAATGTCGGCAACACCGAAATGGGCTTGGGAAATCGGGGCACGGGCATTGATCAATCTGAGCCGTTCTTGTAGTTTTGTAACAGAATCTGAATTCACCAAGTCGGTTTTCGAAACCAGCAAGCGGTCGGCGAAGCCAATTTGTTCTTGCGCTTCATGGTGTTCCTCCAGTTGCTGCAAACCGTGTTTGGCATCGACAACGGTAATGATGCCATCCAGCAAATAATAATCGTGGATAGTTTCTTCAATAAAGAAAGTTTGGGCAACGGGTGCAGGGTCGGCCAAGCCAGTCGTCTCGATGATGACGCGCTCGAAATCGATCTTGCCCTGCTCGCGCTTTTCGGATAATTCGCCCAGTATGCGCACCAAGTCGCCGCGTACGGTACAACAGATGCAGCCGTTGTTCATTTCGACGATTTGTTCCTCACCCTGGAACAGCAGGTCGTTGTCGATGCCTTCCTCACCGAATTCGTTCTCGATGACGGCGATATGCTGGCCGTGTTCTTCGGTCAGGATGCGGTTCAACAAGGTAGTTTTACCCGCGCCCAGAAATCCGGTCAGGATGGTGACGGGGACGGGTATTATTCGGGTGGGATCAGACATGGTTAAGCTCCAAAGGGATATTTTGATTTGAAGAAAGTTCTAGTTGCTGCATCACATCATTCGCCAGGTCATTGACCGGGCCTGCCATAATAAACACCAGGCGGCTGATGAAATCGTCGCTTGCCCGTGCCGGAAGATGGGCGGGCGGATGCAAAATACCGGTTGAACCTTGTACCAGCAAGGGGTGGTCGAATTCCGGGTCAAACACCAGGCCTTTTAGCCGGACCAGGTCTTCGCCATAGGTGGCAATCAATGTGTTTAAAATCGGCTCCAGCTTCAGCCATGACAAGGACTGCTCGATTTGTAAGGTCACGCTGTTGAAGCCGTGGTCGGGCAAGTCCGCCATCGCTTCTTTCCGTATGGGGCGGAATTTGGGTAAAGGCGGCATTAGCCGGTCAAGTGCTATCTGCCCCTTTACCGCAAAAACTTGGTGGGCAGTAGGCGACAGGCGCTTGATCTGCTTCTCAAGCAATTGAATCTGTTCGACATCAGCCAGGTCGGTGTGGGTGATGACCACCGTATCCGCCCAGGCGATTTGAGCGTGGACATCGGGAAATCGGGCTAAATTCGCCGAGCCCTGAACGGCCGAAATAGTAGCGAAAACCCCTTGCAGGCTGTAGCGCGTAGACAGCCAGTTTTGGCCCAAAAGCACATCCAGTACGGGTTCCGGGTTGGCGACCCCGCTGGTTTCGATGATGATGCGGTCGAAGGGCTTATCACTGGCATCTTCCCAGGCCATGCGCAGGTTTTTCAGCACCGGCGCCAAGGCATCGCGCACCTCGCAGCACAAGCAGCCGCCGGACAAGGTTGATAAGGGGATGTTATGTTCCCTGAGCAGTTGCTGGTCAATCGGGGTAGCGCCGAACTCATTAATAATGACCGCCGAACGCGGCAAACCGGTCAGCAAGCGGTTGAGCAGCGTCGTCTTGCCGCTGCCCAGAAAGCCGGTCAGGACCAGGACGGGAATGCGTTGGATGGGTTTCGGCATCGGTTTAATAAGAATTGAAAAGGATTTGGCTAATATCAATAACTAGAATTTCGTTTCAAATACTGTTCGATAGCTTGATAACGAAGATCATTTTTTATTTCTGGATCATTACTTACGAGTGAGTCAATAATTTCTTTGAAATCATTAATATGTATAAATCGTTCATTATCAGGATCAAAAACAGTCGCAAGCAAATCAAAAGCAGTCCGAGGATGTTTTTCAATATGCTGTGATTTTTTCAGCTTCCTTAAAAGCGAGCCAATTTCACAATGAGTAAGTATGCTTTTTATACACCTGACTGCATCTTCAAATTCTTCATCTAAATCAAGGCTCATATCAGCAAAAAAACGGGAAATTTCTGGACTCAAAAGCTGAGATTCTTTAGGCCAAGCATTAATAAAGAACGGCTTGATACGGTTTTTCCAATATTGGTCGTTTTGTTGAGTATTTTCGCCAAAACTGAGTTTAATAGACCTAGCAATTATTTTTAAACCCTGTTGTCCAATGGCGTTCAATATTTTTTGCTGTTCTTCAATACTATAGAGCGTTTTGTACTCAAAACACAAAGATGCAAAAAGCTGGTAAAGCATTTCCGTTTTCTTACCTAATTCGCTCGAGTGTAGCAACAAGGTTTTAAGCAAATGTTCTTTTATATCCAAACCAAGATCAACAGAAACTCGTGGATTCCAAAGCCAACCTTGCCATAAAGCGTCCGCCTCGCCAGATAAATCCCAATCTAAAAGTGGAATAAGGTTATTTCGAGTCCAACCAGGATCAATCGCATAAAAATAATGCAAGCGGGACACTAAGATTACTCGTGCCAGAATAAATGGGCTTTCCTCTGCACTAACCAACTTGTTTAATCTGGATAACAAATTATCCTCGGATATTTTTTCTTTTGCCTTATATTCCCTAACGGAAAAACGGCTAATGAATGCTTCGGTCAAAATACCGATTGGGTTGTTGATAGCCCCGAATATAACATCTTCTTTAGCTTCTACCGGTTGTGCGTGAGTGACCAATAAATCGAAGATTTGCCAGAAATAGGCTTCTTCAACACTATTTGCAGCGATTGCACCGATAGTTTTATTTAGCCACCTTGATATGACCCACGCCTCTGTCGCAAAAAAACCATTGGGTAATTGAACGATGAGTTTCGCTGTTTCAAGCCAATATTGTGGAGCATTTGCGTCCGATAATGCCATGATTGCTGAATGCCAAACGGATGCATCCCAATTTGATTGCTCAACGAGTACTTTCATCGTTTCTAAAGCAAACTCAGGCTTTTCTTGGCAAATACTAGCAAATAGGCTTAATCGGTCATTTGGATAATCATCAGAAGGTTCGGTAAGCTTTTCAATTCGTTGCTGAATAGGAAATGCGATTAACTCATTGGCAGTTATGTCGCATCTGTTTTTTCTTCCAGTCCAAAACCAAGTATTAAACTCGTCGCGTTCTTCCTCTTCTAATTCCCACTGCGGATACTTTTCCGTCAACTGGTTATAAATGGCTCTAGTGTAACGTCCTCAACATATCTTTAGCTTTGTCTACTTTAGCCAAGATCGTCTCTGGTTTGGCTGTCCAATGGTAAGGTTTTGGGTTGCTATTGCGGTGGTCGAGATACTCCTGTATCGCTGTTTTGAGGTCGTCAACACTGTGGAAAACACCACGCCGGATACGTTCCTCGGTAATGTCCCGGAAGAAACGCTCGACTAAGTTGAGCCATGAGGCCGAGGTTGGCGTGAAGTGTAAGTGGAACCGGGGATGCTGGGCCAGCCAGTCCTTTACTTCGGCATGTTTGTGCGTCGCATAGTTGTCGACGATCAAATGCAATGCCAAGGTTTTGTCGGTTCGCCGGTCAATTGTCTTCAGGAACTTGAGGAACTCGTCGTGGCGGTGCCTGGGCTGGCATTGCCCAATCACCGTTCCGGTCTGCACGTCGAGTGCCGCAAACAAAGTTGTGGTGCCATGTCGCTTATAATCGTGCGTCATCGTCCCGCATTTTCCCGGCTTCATCGGCAGGCCGGGTTGGCTACGATCTAGCGCCTGGATTTGGCTTTTCTCGTCGACGGAAAACACGATGGCCCTTCTCCGGTGGGTCAGGTAAAGGCCCACGACATCGCGCAACTTTTCGGCGAACAGCGGGTCGTTCGAAACCTTAAAGCCCTTCACTTGATGGGGCTTCAGTTTGTGCTCCCGCCAGATGCCGTGCACCGCCATCCGGGAAATGCCGACCTGCTCCGCCATCGTCCGGCAACTCCACTGCGTCGCGGCAGCCGGTTTTACCGGTCAATGTCAAAGGCCAGGACTTCTTGGACTTTGTCAGTCGGCAGCGGCGGTATCCGCGACGGGCGGGTCTTGCCTTTCTTGAGCCCTTCAACACCACTTTCGAGATAGCGATTCCGCCACTTGTTCAAGGTCGGGTTGCTGACCCCCAACGTTGCCATAATGACCGTTGTTGACAAGCCCTCGGCGGTCATCAGTACCATTCTAGCCCGTAGTCTTTGTTTAGCCCCAACAGACCGGCTCTTCACCCAGCGTTCCAGTTCTGTTCGATCCTCTTCAATCAGTGTAATTTTCATTGGCGTTCTCATGGACACCAATTGTATCATATCTTAATGTTTGTTGAGGACGTTACACTAGCTTGTTCCGATAAGGTGATTGAGAAGGACTCCAACTTTGCCAAGTGCAACCAAATTTTTCGGTCATTAAAGCCTTGCCATTTTTCTTCTGTTAAATCTTCCCGATACATTTCTCGTGGCAAACCGGCAAGAATAGCTTGTTCCAAAGTACCTAATTCATCACTTTTTAGTTGTGGACACAGTGCTGCCAACAACCTAAATTTTTCTCTGGTTGTAGAAGCCGACCAAAGCCACCAGTTTTTATCGGTTAACAAGTAACTCAATTTCTAGGATGGTGTTGCACAATCTGAAGTGGCATAAGCATGAAATATCAGGCGTTTAAAAACTGGAAAAGGAATCATTTTCCATAATTCGAGAACAGCTACAGCCAGAGGTTTATTAGTTTGATAAGCGGCATTCCAAAGATCACGGCATAGCTCAATGAGAAATGTCCAGTTGTGAAAACGATTGTTTTGGTGGTGCGGTGATATAGAAGCTAAATGCAAACTACTTGAGTCGTATTTATCATTTGCTTGCCCTAGCAATTGCCAGAAGTCCATTGCCTGTTTTAACAAACTGGTAATTGGCAACAACATTGATGTCATTTCATAATAATATTTAGATAGTTGTTCAAAATGCCAATTATCTATTCCAATATCAACATCACCTTGATAGGGTATATTTGGTGCTTGGTCATCATCCCAAGAAAACGATCTGGAAAATCTTATTTTGGGTTCAAGCTGTTTCAATAAAGCAGATAAGGTCAAATCGTCCCTGCTTGCCTTCAAATCAGGAAATTCTTGATAAAGATCAGTAAAAACACATTGGTTATGTTTTAAAGCGATTATCCGCCAAAAAGTTAGGTAAGGTTCCTTGGGTGATGTTTCTTCTAGTTTCCATTTGATGCGTTGAATAAACGAAGGATGTAAACTGGCGTTTTTGCTTATTATCCACTCTATAAATTCTTTGGATTCAAGGTGATTTGCAACCAACCAAGACCAAAGGTAATAAGTTGTTGGATGTGGTTTAACTAAATCATAGTCAGTGTTATGCGTTAGAATGCTGCTTTCCCTTGGTACCGACATTGCCAACAAACCTTCTTTTTCAAGTACCGGCAACCATTCAATTGGCGCAACATCGCAGAATTTTTTAGCGGCAAAGCTTTCTTTATCGTTTTTCTTAAGTACATCAACTACCAATTGAACCGACTCATCATGTTCATAAGGCGGTAATGGCGGTGTGCTGGCATGGCTATTTATAATTCGCTCTATGCTATCCAATCCATCGCGACAATAGGCTGCCCATTCCTTTAAAGTTTCGTGCAAATAAAGATGATCATTTTCATCGTCATAGAGTACTGGGATAACACCTTTTGCTTCCCAATCGAGACAGGCATCTTCAAACGACTGTTGATTTGTATTAACTCCAGCTAAAACATAAGGTTGTTTCATGTGGGTATAGCCGCGTCTTTTATCGGCAGCGATAGCATCAGTCATGTATCGCATTACTGGGTCGTCAATACTGTAACCGACAAATAAAACAGTGAAATGTCGGAATAATTCGCTTACAAATCGGCTTGCCCAGCGTTCCGTTAAATATGCGGCTCCAAAATCGCCACTGGTAAAAATTAGGTGCTCACTATTGGGATCAGATTCCTCGTCAATAATCCCATGCAGATAAACGATGCTTTGCCATTTGTGAGGTTTCGGCACGGGGAGCTTGGGCGCGGCATCGCTCATCGCTAATGTTGCAGGTTCAGCTAAGACAAACCCACGATCAAAATTGGTAGTGACTAAGCGATATTTTTGTTGTTTAGTTTTTGCCAATTGCAAAATGGCTTTATGGGTGTCAAGGTTTGCGTCGTGTTTTAAAGTTAGCCGAGTGGCAACTGCTTTGCGGACAAGATGTTTATCCACTCGGCTTTCAGAATGGAAAAGCCGTTCCAGTAATTCAAGCGCAGTGTCATAACGACTTTGATTGAGTGCATTTTGTACTTGTTTTGTTGGGAGAACCACAAGCTCTTTATATACATCATCAATCAATCCCTTAAATAAGGGTAAACCTGCCGGATAAGAAATGCCCGCACCACAAAAGAAGATAAGATTGTCATTTTCTTGTGCTTCCATTAATTCACGGGGAATGTCGGGAGCGGTTTTTCCAGGAACGAATTTCATTTAATTTTCATATGTATCTTGGGAGTAGAAAGAGCCATAGTATGTGTTGGTTGATTCTACTTCCCATTTTACCTTATCGCTAATCGAAGCTAAGTCAGCTAACTCTTTGTTTCGAGATTCATTAAGCCTAATGAAGAAGGTAGATGATTAAACGAAAAGTGTTTAGAGCTACATCAGTAACTCAACCTTATGCCAATTTCCGCACTTCTGCCCGGTTCCGGGGCGAAGTTCCTTAAGTAGGACGTGGAATTTCGGATGTTCTCGTTCAGCAGGTTTTTGCCTTTGGCAAACAACAAGACATCCGTACCGTAGAAATCGGTTAATTTGTATTGCCCCCCGACGTTTAGCAGCAGATAGCTGTCGGTTGCCGTTTCGTTGTCGCCGGGGTTGGTTTGGGCTTCGGCACGGGTTAACCTGGCGTTGGCAGACCAGTCATTTTTTTCATAAGCCAACTGGATGCCATAGCGCAGCGGCGGCATCCTTGGTACGTCCACTCTGTTGTTGAACTCGCCCCGGGTGTAGTCGCCGAATAAGGTCAAATCCAGCGCGCCGTAATTGTTCTGCATGAGCGGGAAGGTCGTCTGTGCTTCAAAGCCCTTAAAAGTGGCGTCAAGTTGTTTGCTGTCCAGCACCGGGAAGCATTCGTCGCAATCCGTGCCCGGTGCCACGAAACTACCACTTACCTCGTCAAACAATTCACCGGCGGAACGTTGCTGGTAAATGTAGTTGCTGACCCAGTTATGGAACAGGTTGAATTCGGCAGTCACCCAACTGCTGTTAAAGCGGTAGCCCAGGTCGAGGTTTTCCGACAGTTCTTTTTTCAGTCCGGCATTACCCCGCTCGTAGCTTCGGGTGGCGTGGTGGAAGCCGTCTGAGAACAGTTCCTGGATTTGCGGGGCGCGTTCGGAATGGGTGAAGGCCAGGCTGACTTGGTGCTGGTCGGTGATATCCCATAAGGCCGAGGCCGAACCGCTGATTGGTACATAAGACTTTTCATTTCCGCCGGTGGGCGAAATCTGGTTTAATTCGGCCCGTGCGCCGAAATCGAAAGTGAGACTATGGTGCTTGAACGACTCCACCGCGAACAGGGCGTAAGATTCGATGTCTGATTTGGGCACAATTTGGCCTTCCTCACCGGTCGCTTCAAAGACGGTGTTGACCGACTGGAAGCCGAATACGCCGTTAAGGTTGGCGATGGGCTTATGTTCCAGCTCAAACCGGCTTTCAAAGGATTCGTTGGTGAAGGTCGTGCCAATAGCGCCTCCATCCAATTCGTTGTGTTTATAGTCTGTATAGCCGAATTTCATGCGGATTTGTTCGGCAAAGGCGAAGGGCTTATTCAGTTGGCCTTTGATATCGTACTTGGATTGCTTTAAGTCGATAGTAACCGGGGCTTCGCCATGGCCATCGGGCGCGATGCCGTAGACTTTCTCCAGCTTGTTGCCCGCAGCGCCCACCATGCCCATGTCACCAATAAACGAGCCTCCGACCGAACCGCCGCGCGAACGTGCTTGCGAGTTGCCGATGAAGCCGTCAGTATTAATCAAGCCGCCCGGCGGAATGGCATTGAAGCTGGGGTCGTGTTGGCGAACAGCAGCTTCGTCAATGGCCAGACCGCCAATGTGAGTGTTATTCTGGTCGCGGTAAAAGCCGTCGGCATGAAAGGCGAAATTGTCCTTTCCAGCTTCGAGCTTAAGCGAACTAACGGATTCGTTCGTAACGGAATCATAACGCTGCTCGCCCGCGCCGCCGATGAGTTTATCCGGAACCACTTCAGGAATACGGTTGTCGATGACGTTGACGATGCCACCGATTGCTCCGTTGCCGTACAACAACGTAGACGGCCCGCGCAACACTTCCACCCGCTCGGCAATGACCGGATCAACCCCAGTAGCATGGTCAGGACTTAAGGCAGAAACGTCATTGTTGCCCAGGCTGTTCTGCATGACCCGAACGCGCGGACCCGCTTGCCCGCGAATCACTGGAGTTCCCACGCCCGCACCGAACGATTGGTTGGTGACACCCAGCTCATTTTGCAAGGTCTCGCCTAAGGTTTGGCCGACTTTGGTGCGGAGATCGTCGCCTCTCAACACATTGACCGGACGGGCGGTTTTGGCAGTGGAGTGCTTAATACCCGAACTGTAGACGTAAACGGGTTCGAGATCTACACTGGAGTCTTGCTCTGCGTGAGCAGGTAATACAACCATACTGATGGGAACAGCGAGATATAATATTTTTTTATGCATTGCAATTGTCCTTTGATTTTGTAATCTATGTTATATCGTTACATTTCCGCTGAAATTAAATATCTGTCTTTTCTATTTATTACATCGCGTTCGGCTCGGGTTGCTTGCAATGCTTGCAAATGCCTTGCACCTCAATCGCTTTATGATGCGGTGTGAAGCCTGCGTGACTAAGTTCCTGGCTGACCGCCTGCATTACCAGCTTACCTGGCCGTTCTTCAACTTCGTGGCATTGAAGGCAAATCAACAACAATTGTTCGTGCTGTTGTTCGGAACACATGCAGCCAATAAAGGCATTCAGGCTTTCTACCCGATGAATTAGCCCTTGTTCCAGCAGGAAATCCAAGGCACGGTAGACGGTCGCCGGTTTGGCAGAGGGTTGCAGTGGTTTCATCTGATCGAGCAGGTCATAAGCCTTAACTGCCTTATGACTACCCCATATCAGTTCCAATACATGCCGACGGATTGTCGTCAACTGCACGCCACGCTCCGCACAAAGCCGATCTGCAGTTTGTACGGCCTTAGTACGGCAATTGTCATGATTATGAGTGAGCGGAATCAATTCTGTGAAAGCTGACCCAGGGAATACATTCATAAAATAACCAACTTTTACCAATTAATATTGATATGTTACAACATATCATTTATCTCATCAACATTTGACCGACGATATTATCTGCCGCTTATTGATGTAGGTGTTCAGGGCGATATGATTTGATTTGATTAACCCAAGACTCTCGCAATTTTCCGAACCGACAGACCGATGATAAGGTCGAAGCTTTGTGCTTCGACCTATACTTTATTTTTCGGTCTATTACTCAACCTTTACTGCACCCATAAAACTCAACGGTGCGCCTTAATTGGTCGGGCCGTAGCTATAGATACGACTTATATAAGTTTTATCCAATATATTATCAACATTAAGTTGAGTAGTAATATTTGTCTTGCCGACTTTCCACAATTTGCTTGCCATTATAACCGGGGGCTTGTTCGGTTTCGCCATAACCGAATTCGCGCTGCCCCACCGCTTGAACGCCCGCCCCAAACTTTAAGCCTTGTGCCAATCCATTTTGAATCTCATACGTCGTCCATACATTACCGTTATGGACTGGCGCATTATTTAAGCGCTTACCGGTATTACCAGGATTTGTGCCATTAGGCGTTGTATCGTCGAAGGCAGCATCTTTTAGAGTTTTCGCGAACGGTGTGTAGGCATAGTTGCCGATGATATTCCAACCCGGCAGCAGCTCGCCGCTAAAATCTAAAATCGAATTCGAGTCCTCGGCTTTCGGCTTCGCCGACCGCCTTATTAAAAAGCCGGTCAACGGGTATCGGCAGATTTTTCTTTGTCAAATCGAAATAGGCTAAAGATGCATTAAATCGTCCGTTCAACAACTCAGTTTTAATACCGGCTTCCCATTGTTCGCCTGTTTGCGGAGGTAACGGCCTACCATCCAACCCTAGAATATTCGATACGCCGAAGTTTTCGGTATAACTGCCGTACAAGGATAATTCAGGGAGAGGCTGCCACAAAATGCCGCCACGCGGTGAAACTTTATCGAAAGTATTATTGGGTTCATCCGGGGTTCCAAATGCATCGTCGCTTGTTCCAGTACTTTCCGCATTGTCATAACGAAAACCGCCCAAAAGATGCACATGGTAAGGCAATTCGATCTGATCCTGCACATAAAGACCAAACCATGGAACTGTCCCAGCATATAGACCAATATCCGATGGAGATACGGACGGCTGATTTTGCTGGTGGACTGGATTATTTACATTAATTTGGTAGTTGGTGAAATGAAAGGCCATTGTTGCTCTGTAATCGGCACGGTAATAGTCGCCACCGATCAACAAAGTATGCTTTGCAAAGCCGGTATTGAATTTGCAGGTCAATTCAAGTGCGTTGAAAAAATAATGTTGATAATCCTCGCCATCGGTATTTTGGCCGAAGAAAAAGCGATCAACATTTCCAGTAGCGGTGTCTAAATTACTACCGTTGTTAACAGCCATCGTTAATGTGTAATTTTTATAGTTGAAACGATGTCTAAGTTGCCAGTCATCATTAAACGCATGTTCAGTATAAAGCGAGAGCATTACGTATTCATCTTCTTGGAGATTCCAGGGATCGCCCAGATTAAGTGACCGCGGCATTTTGACCGGTCAAGTGCCAGCCAAGGGAACGTTGCCGTAACCTTTTTCCTTGATATCGCTGTATTCCACCTTTAAGGTTGAGGTGGTTTGGTCGCTGATTTTCCAACGCAAGGTCGGCGCCACTAACAACCGTTCATTGCCGCCAAACTCCTGGAATGTCCGGTTGGTTTGATAACCCAAATTGAAACGATAGCCGAGGTCTTTGTTCGCGGTTAAAGGGCCAGTCGCGTCCATACTAGTCCGGTAATGGTCAAAAGAACCGAACTGTTGTCGAAAACTGTAATAAGGCGTATCCAGCGGATTTTTGGTCACAAAATTGACCAATCCACCCGGCTCGGTTCGTCCGTATAAAACCGATCCTGGGCCTTTCAGCACTTCAACCCGCTCGATATTCTCAAGATCTACCGTGTGTGCCCATTGGCTTTGATTTAGAAAGCCGTCCCTGTAGGTATTAAAATTGCCGAAACCACGGATAAAAAATGTCCCTGTCCCGCCCGCTCCTGCCACGACACCACTGACATTTCTAAGCGCTTGATCGACGGTAATCACTTGCTGGTCTTTTAATACTTGGCTGGGTACGACTTTGACCGACAATGGCGTTTGCATCAATGGCGTATCGGTCTTGGTAGCTGTCGTCGCATTGGGACGGTTATAGTCGGTGTTGCGTGGATCGTTAGTCCAGCTTGGGTCGCTGTAAGGGTTGTCAGAATCCGCTTCCACCGTCACTTTCGGCATTGTTTGATCGGCTCCGCTCGCAGGCGTGGTGTCAGCAATCTGCATCAAACCGCCAGGTTGCAGTAAGGTGATGGTGCCGGTTCCGGTGATTTCCGCTTGCAAGCCGGTACCGGTCAGTAATTTTTGTAAGGCTTGTTGCGGCGTAAACTCGCCGTCCAGTCCAGTAGACCGCAACCCGGTTGTCTCATGCGCCGGATAACTGAGCTGAACATTGGCCGCTTCAGCATAATCGTTCAGCGCGCCGGTCAAACTTTGCGGCGGAATGTGAAAGTTTTGAGTATTTTCTCCGGCATGTACAAACGGTGCGTTAAGAATTGTTAAAATGGCGAACGCTAAGGCATTGCCGCGAATGTTTTCTTCGGTTTTGCCGCCCTTGTTTATTATTTTTTGAGTGGTCACTTCTATCTCCAGTATGGATGTGCATTTATCCGAGTTTTCGGATACAGAGATAGGACGTTTATGCCGGGATTTTACCCCATCAAGACAGTTATATTTTTGACGTCCAGCAACATTTTAGGAAAAAATCAGTTGAGAACGATTATTAGTTGCCGCTTAGTTAAGCTATAACCGTTAACCACGGCGTTAAGCGGTACAGTTTAATCGGCAGTGTCTGCTCCAGTGCCTCAAGCGCTTTATTGGGAGTACTAATATCAAAGCGCCCGCTGACTTTTACAGATTTTAAACGACTATTTTTAATGACGATCACGCCTTTACTATAGCGTTCGATCTCGTTTATCACGACATCCAAACAAGCATTTTCGAAAACCAGATGCCCTTTCGTCCAGGCTCCCTCCGTTGCCGCTGAAACATGTCGGAGCCCGTTTGAATTCGCCTCGCCGATAGAAAGTTGGTCGTTCACACGCAAGACATAAGGTTTAATATTATTTCGACCGACCTCGACGATCCCCTGATTTACGGTCACAGTATCGAAATTGTTATCTTCGCGGACGATAAATCGAGTGCCGACGACTTTCGTCCGGCTGTAATTACCTTCGACAATAAAGGGATGGTCGGGATTCGGCTGAACCTCGAAATAAGCTTCGCCACGTAGTAAGCGGACTTGCCGCAAGTGTTCGTTGTAAGCAACGTTGATTGCCGTTTGCGAACTCAAAGTCACGGTGCTGCCGTCGCTAAGCGCGACCGTTTTGATTTCTCCGGTGCGGGTGCAAAAATCGGACTGGAAACAACTGATATTAGCTTGTAAAAAAATACAGCCGAAAACAAACCGACGGCCGCCGCCGGGACAGCAAGGCGGAAAACATTTGCAAAATAGCGCGGACGTTTTGCTGACTTAGGAGACAGCGGAAACGTTGTAAGCGTTTGTGTTAATCGGGGATCGCTCCAAAATCTTTGCAGTTCATCGTAAGCGCGTTGATGCGCGGGATTTCGTGTCAACCACGCTTGAAATCGAAGCTTTTCCTCTTCGTTAGCGGGGTCATTATCAAGTTTTGCAACCCAATCGGCAGCTTGCCGATCAATACGCCTTCGCTCTCTATCGTCATTGTCTTCAGAGCAATTATTGGAGTTAAATATCATGGAGTCATTATAAGTCTTAATGAATGTCGCACTAAACCGGCTATAACCATTAAGACGTTTATCGCGGACTTTTTCTCAGTTTTATTTGGCGGATGAAAATAAATGCCTTCCGAGCCTATTACGGCAATGTTGAATTCCCCGGCTAATATGCTTTTCGACCGCGCTTTCCGAAATATTAAAATAGCCGGCTATTTCACGGTAACTGTAGCCGTGAACTTTGTTCAGAATAAAAATATCGCGTGTCCTCGATGACAACTCGGAAAGTGTTTTCTGCAACATTTCAAACCATTCGGTTTCTGAGGCTTCTTGTTCAGGCGAAGCATACTGCGGCTCTTCGTAGGTAAGCAATTCTTTTCGATATGACGGGCAACAACTTTGTGATGCCTAACATAATCGATAGCTAAATTACCGGCAGTCTTAAATAAAAATGCCCGCGGTTGCTGTATTGCAATGTCCTTAGCTGTGTTCATCACAATTGTGAAAGCCTCCTGAGCAATATCTTCAGCGGTATCTTGACAATGTAATAAATGCGTTAAATAGCTTAATAAATCATTTCGGCAATCGGTATATAAAACTGAAATATCTGCATTCATGAAAGGGTCTATTGCTGTGTTAGTACCACTCAATTATGCAATTTCTATGCCTTTTCAATTTTAGCTTTATTTCTATATACTTACCTGAGGAGCCATTTAAAAAAGTGTGTCATATCACGCAAAGTGTGTGATATGACACACTTTTACGATCCGAACCTTTAAATCTACTTTGATTAGTTTATCGCTTACGCTACGTGGGTACGAACGGGTCAAACATTAAAAGGCCGGATTACTTATGATGCGCTACCTCAAACTAGGCTTTTACTCAAAAGATCGCATACTGGCAACGCCTTATACTTTACTTTTGTGATAAGCAAGTCTGCGCTTTTTAGCCTTTTCCAGTACTGTTATTCGTCTTGTATTATCGGAATCCGACCAATCGATAATCTCCGTCAACGCGCGAAAACAGCCCAAACAGACATCGTCCTCGTTTAAGCAGCAATTCCTAATACAAGGCGACTGAATTAATTCATCTTTTATCATCGCTATTTAACAGACGGGGGATTGGAAACGCTTAAACCAAATATATTATTTGGGACAGCCTTCTAATTTAAAGATACCATAGCCTTGGTTTTCGATTTGTTGACGCAACTCCGGCGGCGCTTCCGCACTATGGCAAAAAGCACAGTTTTCTTGCGTGACTACCGCATCGGGATGACCGATGCTGGTCAGCCACTCCTTAGCATACTGTAAAGCTTTCGCTTGGTCTTGTTCGTCAAGCACCACATCGAAATGCATTATTCTTCCTTGGGCCGTTTTTACATATGTGTCAAAGACATGAGAAAGTGGCATAATTATCTCCTTAATCCGGTAAAATCGATCTTAATTAAATCAAGACCATAAAATTCTCAAATCGAATTGCTCTATATATATCGATTCGATACATAATCTTATGTTACCCTAATTTACTTGTCAACCGACCGCTTATGAGGCGCATGATTTCATGGAAAAAATGAATCTTTTCGATGTAGTTGAACGTATATCTGCATTAATTCGATCTGAAGAACGCAAAAAATGCACACAATACGGTTTGCAATCCGTTCATCTTCAGGTGTTGGATTACCTCAGCCGTTGCAATAAATATAGCGATACCCCAGCGGCTGTCACGAATTACCTAGGAATGACTCGCGGCACGGTATCGCAAACATTGTTGCTACTGGAAAAAAAGGGTTTTATCAAAAAAACAACGGATACAACGGATCGTCGTGTCGTGCATTTAAGTTTGGAACCTGAAGGGAAAGCGACGCTTGAAAAAGCGAAACCTTGCGAATTATTCGATAAGGCTTCAGGCTTGTTAGACGATAATGAGCTTTCCCGCTACGACGATGCGTTAGTGACTGTTCTAACGGCGCTGCAAAAATCGAACAAATCCCATACTTTCGGTCTATGTAAGACCTGTCAATACTTTACTTCACTTCCGGTAGGTTTTCTGTGCGGATTGACGAAGGAACCGCTTAGCGAGCATGACAGTGAAAAAATATGTCAGGAACATACCGTTATATGAATCGAAAAATAGTGTTACTTCAGATTCATAAACGTATCGTTAATTTTGACGGTTAAGCTTTCAACGCCTTTACGCGTCAATTTTTTCTCGCCACCTTTCACTTCCGAAAGATAGTCCGCTATTAATCGTTCGTTTTTTACATCGATTAAATGAGCCATCAGATAGATAAATAAAAAACTCGGCTTGTGCAATCGTCCTACAAGCACGTAATCCGCATGGTATTGCTTTGCTAATTGTGCGGCGAGATCATGATGATCGAATAGATACCCGAAACCGGATGTCGCTTTTATTTGGCTATCATGAGGTATATACACGATCTCAAACCCCGATTTCGCTAATTCCTCTTCTAGCATAGGCTTAACAGAGGCTGTCCGGTCGACTTCTTCCGGAATACCGGGAAGCATTGTTAAATCCCTTAATTCAAAATCCAGCACCGCTACTTTAGGTTTTGCTAAAGCCGGTGAACCCGATAAGAAAACCAGCAACCAACAAATTAACATAGCAAGATTTTTTCGATTTTTTGCTGCTTTATTCAACATAATCTTATATTTATTATTTGGACTATTATTAAGACAGATCAGAATTTCGTTTTTGAATTCTATAGGTTTGTATCAATAATATTCCTTAATTTTATATTTAATCAAACGAGAGGTACTCATTATGGCAAATAAACCTGATTTATCGACAGAAAATTCAAAATGGAATGCAATAATAGAAAGCCGCAACGAGAAAGCCGATTACTACTTTCAAACGATCTTAAATGATCAATATAAATGGTACTCTGATAAAGCCGGCATACAAAAAAAGCGGCATCTTATCTTTGCTATCTCAGTAATCGTACTGGGCGCGTTGATTTCTCTAATTCAAGTTATGGACGCGGCGGAGTGGATCAAATATTTGACTGCTGCTTTAGGTGCAGCGGTATCTGTAATACGCGCACTCGATAGCTTGCTACGCCCCGGCGAAACGTGGCAAGCCTATCGCAAAGCGTCAGAAAGTATGAAACGCGAACTGCGTCTTTATATCAATAATGCCGATAACTACAAAGAAGCCAGCGATGAGCCAAGTGCTTACCGGATGTTTGTCGAACGAATTGAACTGGTTTTGGCCGAAGAACAACAGCTATATTGGCAAGTTCATGCTAAACCGACCGATAAGGATGCCGTTGCATCTCCGGAAAACGAAAAAAATAATCCATCTAAATAGAAACGCCGGACCTTAGCCGTGCAACTCGATCATTTTTTCTATTTGTTTGGCGAAGGCTTGCAAATCGCCTCTTTTTAGAGTGGCTTCCGGAATCACTAAAGCCGTTCCGAGATCGATGTAGATATATACATAACCTTTGGCATAATCCACGCGTATCAATTCTGACCAAGCCATTTTGTTTTTTCCAGACGGCGATTTTTCATGGAGAAAATTAGGATTCGCCGGATCTATCGTCAACACATACGTGCCGAACATGTTTTTTCTTTCTTTGTATGAATATGTCTTAAGAATCTGCCTGCCGACATTTAACAAAACGACACGAGGCGATAACCAAGCCCATAAGATCGCCACGCCGAAAATATAACCGGCAGAGTTAAAGTCGCCGTAGTAATAGTAATAAAATGAACCGATTAACATCATGACACCGGGAACTATCCAGCGGTTTTTTTTAAGCTGGTTTCTATACTCATCGGTCTGTTTAAAGCGCACTTCGTTAAAATGGATTAAATCTTCTTCTCTAAACTCGTATTCAATTTCAAGCATGGCGGTAGGTGTTGTAGGATTAAAAAAGTATTCTTATTATTAAATTAAATTTTTATAAACAGACACATACGGCATTGCAGGTGTTTGTTTATCTGATCGCTAATGCATTTTTATTTTGGCATGGGCGCTTCGTCTGAATAGATTGGATAAGGTTAATAGCGCTGTACGATAATAGCCGTGAATTGCAACTTGATGCATCTTATAGAGCGATAAATAAACCACTCTGGCAATAAATCCGCCGATGGTTACCGAACCCATAAGATTTCCCATCAAATTTCCTACCGTCGAGTATTTGCCGAGCGCAACCAGCGATCCATAATCTTTATAGTCGTATTTCACCGGAGCCTGTCCGTTCAAGCGGTTTAAAATTGTTTTACACAAAGTCGCCGCTTGCTGGTGAGCGGCCTGAGCCCTCGGTGGAACATTTCCTTTATGACCCGGCCACGGACACGCGGCGCAATCGCCGATCGCAAATATATCGTCATCGCTGGTTTTTAAGGTTTCGTCCACAATCAATTGGTTGATTTGGTTGGTTTCCAAACCGTCAAGCCGATTCACCCAATCCGCCGCCTTAATCCCGGCTGCCCAAACTTTAATCTCGGCAGGAATCATCTCGCCATCCAGGGTTTTAATCACTTCTTTCGTAATCTCAACAACACGGCAACCCAGTTTCAAATCGATTTCCAGCTTGGCTAATTGATTTTGCGTGGCGAGTGCGAGTTTTGCGGGTAAGGCCGGTAACAATTGCGGGGACGCTTCGATAATCGTCAGTTTGACATTACTGGATTGCTCCAGACCGTAAACGGCCAGCATATCGGTCACTTCATGAAGTTCAGCCGAAAGCTCAACGCCGGTTGCGCCGCCGCCGACAATGGCGATGGACAGACTTTTCAATTCGGTTTCGTTTGCGGCAATCGATTTGATGTAGGACTCCACCATATGCTTCTGAAAGCGAAAAGCTTGCGACGTTGTATCCAGGAAAAAACAGTTTTCTTCGACGCCTTTAATCCCAAAGGTATTGCTGACACTACCGATTGCCATAACCAAGGTATCGTAAGAAAAAGTGCGACGCGGAATAATTTGTTCCCCGCTTTCATTAAAGGTCGGACTGGCGTAAATTTCCTTTTTTTGACGATTTAATCCTTCCATTTTACCCAGACGGAACCGGAAATGATTACGATACGCCTGCGCCAAATAATCGACCTGCTCGGCTTCGTCCAGCGTGCCGGCGGCTACTTCGTGTAAGAGCGGTTTCCAAATATGCGTGGTCGTGGCATCCAGTAAAATGATTTCAGCTAGGCCTTTTTTACCTAACTTGCGGCCTAAACTCGTAGCAAGTTCTAATCCCGCCGCACCGCCGCCAACAATAACAATCTTATGTTTACGAATAGAATTCGACACCAAAGCCCCCTGCTCTTTTATTGGCAGGAATTTTATCATTTTAACCAGCGAATCGCCGATAAAATCCGCTTCTTGTCAAAATAGAACGATCTAAATTTAATTTAGACGATACGTTATTTTATTATTCGGAAGCTCAGGGTAACAAATTGACCATGATGATTCGTTAAACTTTCTAAAATCGATCATGTTTAAAAAAAATGAAATCTTAATGAAAACCGTAAGCCTTAGGATTTTCCGATCATGTCGCGCTGAATGGATTTGTCAGCCAACAATTTCATAAAATCGATAGCGGTGACGGGACGGCTGAATAAAAAACCTTGAAACATGCCGCAATCGTGATTTTTCAAAAATTCTAGTTGCGGCATTGTCTCGACTCCCTCTGCAACCGTTTCCATACCTAAACCATTGGCCAGTGCGAGAATAGCTTTGACGATTGCTTGGCTATTCTTTTCGGTCTCAAGCTGGCGCATGAACGCTTGATCGATTTTTAAAACATCGAGCGGGAGTTCTTTCAGATAAGATAAGGAGGAAAATCCGGTACCGAAATCATCCATTGAAAGCTTCAGCCCTAAGCCTTTTAGATCGTTCATTCTATCGATACAGGCTTTAGCTTCACCGATGGCAACGGACTCGGTCAGTTCTAGTTCGATAAACTGCGGATCGACGCCGGTTTTTGAGAGAATCCACGCTATTTTGGCAACTAGTTCGGGCCGCTTAAATTCTATAACCGAAAGATTGACTGAAATACGAACCGGCTGAATCCCCTCTTTTGAACAAGAGTTGATAAACATACAGGTTTGTTCGAGCACCCATTCTCCGATATCTACGATGAGACCCGATTGTTCGGCGATAGGTATAAATTTTGCTGGAGAGATCAAGCCCGATTCGGCATGCTGCCAACGGATTAAGGCTTCCGCACCGACTATTTGACCGGTCAAATCCACTTTAGGTTGATAATAAACTCGCATCTCTCCTTTCGGAATAGCGCCCCTCAGTTCATGTTCCATTTTAATATTTTCAAGCGCGCTGGCATTCAATTCGCTGGAATAAAAACGGAAATTATCCCGGCCTTGATTTTTAGCATGATACATCGCGGCATCGGCGTTTTTGAGCAAATCCTGAACATCGTTTCCATCTCTAGGAAACACAGCTATACCCAAGCTTGCGGTAAAACTCATCGGATGCCCTGCAATCATCAACGTTTGCTTTAGCGTTGTGTTAATTTTTTCGGCTATTGCCGTTACCAGCAACATTGGGTTGATATGATTGTTAAGATCGGTAACGACTACAACAAACTCATCTCCTCCCAGCCGAACGACCAAATCGGTTTCGCGTACACACCCGGTAAATAAACGAGATACCTGGATTAATAATTCGTCGCCGACTGAATGACCCAATGAATCGTTTACATTTTTAAAGCGATCTAAATCGATGAAAATGACGGCCAGTTGGGATACATCACGTCTCGCACGCGCCAATTCCTGCGCTAACCGGTCATGCAGCACCAGTCGATTCGGCAAACCGGTTAACGAGTCGTAATGGGCTTGTTGGTAGAGTTTTTCCTCCCACGCGGCGTTTGATAGCGCCACTGCGATACGATCACCGAAATTTCTTGCAGCAGTAACAATCTCTCGATGAAAGCTGTGCTGTGCCTTAAAACCGAGGACAATGATCGAGGATAAGCCGCCGTTTACAGCAATCGGCACAATCAAAAATCCCCAATCCCCGTCTAGGTTGAAATGTTGAAAATATGCCGAAAATTTTCCTTCTCTAGTCGTCTCAATGACTGCGGTTTGAAATTCGAGGAGTTCGAGTACCTCGTGAAGACTGAATTTGACGTCCGCAATCGCCGATTCAATTGTGCGTTCTTCGAGTCGTGTTCGAATATCGCTCACGCGGTAGGTTTCCGGATCGATACGTGCAATCGAGATCAAATCGCAGTGTAAAATACCCGGCAACCGGATTAATGCCGTGTCAACAATATCCTCGGCATTCAAGGATGAGAGAATATGGCGATCTATCTCCGCCATCGTCGACAATATATCGAACTGACTCTGAAGTTGCTGTGTCATTTCGTTAAACGAATCGGCAAGCACTTCGAATTCGTCCTGTGTTTGAATATTCAGCCGATAATGAAAATCGCCTTCCGAAACGCGTTGTGTCGCCGTCTTTAGGCGTTCAAGCGGTTTTAAGTTCTTAGCGATTAATCTCAAGCTTAAGTAAGCAACGATTAACACAGCCAATGCAATGACCGGTGGGTAGATGGTGCTGAATTGTTCGATGGCTCTAAAAGCCAATTTTTTCGGCTGAGCTTGCACGATAATTAAATCAGGAGCGGCTACAATACTTTTGATAGGCAATTTCCAATAGGCCCCTAAATAAGCTTCGTCACCGTTTTTCCATGCAATCTGACCGCTCGTCGTTCTTAGAATCTGTGCTTTATCGACCGCCAAGTCGATGTTTCGCTCGGAGGTAAACAATAAACGCCCTTTCTCGCTCAAAATCCAAAGGACATTGGGCTCTTGGTTTTCTGCATCCCAGAGAAATTCCGGCTTTAATTCCGCAATTAAAATTCCGCTGTCGGATTGATGTTCAATTAGTTTAGTAGCCAACCAAAATCGGTTACTGTTCGACCCGGTTGAGTCTGCAAACTTAAACAACGTTTTACCGGAGCCGATTGTTTGAATGTCCTCCTCGGTAAATTCAGGAATATCCTCTCCAGTTCCCCTCAGCGGAGTTAGTTTACGATGCTTATCGATTATTACTAATTGCTGAAACGCCTGAAAAAGTCGGCTTTCGCGATCTATTGAGGTTAATGTCGAGGTTTTTTCCGATTTTTTAACGTTTAAAGAAATAATTTTTAGTGCGCTTTCAGCGCTAACGATCCGGTCGAGTAATCCTAACGCATAGTTTTTACAGTTTTTTCGAAGCGTTGTAACAACCTGATCTTGAAGTTGACTGTCGACTTGTTTATATGAAAAGTAGCCGAGGATACCCACCGGAATCAGTGCGGCCAGTAAAAAGGAGATCAGAATGCGGCGAGCTACGCTGTTTCTTAGTAAAAATCTTTTTAACACGACCACAAATTTCGCTAAAAGTCCGACGACAAACCGACAAATGCGCCGTCCCGTGCAAGCACGATATCATCCACTCTATCCTTATTGTCCAGCTGTTTTTTACTTACCCCGTTTTTACCCATGCTGTATAAATCATAGTTTGTATTAATAGGATTAAGATTCTTATCTTTTCGTACCTGACCCTTGATTCCGGGACCGCCGTCGATGATATTGAGGTATGCGTAAGGGTTTCCCCAAGGATCTAGCCCTTGATTAGGCAGGCAGTTGGCATTTTGCGCAATGTCTGCGGGATAACTGAAATTTTCAGTATAAAACCGTTCGATACAAACTTGAATTGCGTAGATATGGGTTATTGCATTGTTATTGTCGGTTTTTTCGATTTGTCCTCTATAAACGGGAATAGCTATTGACGTCAGCAAAGAAATGATTGCGACCCCAAACATTAACTCCAACAAAGTAAACCCGCCTTTTTGTGTATTCATCTACGGAAAGTTAGCGTATTTTCAAAAAATATCTGTTATTTTTTTAACTTTTAAATCAATATGATAAATTTATATATGTTTTTGAAGAGATTCCGGTAGTTATTAGATTAGTTTTAATCTCTTTAATAGCCACCTGTACAACAAAATTACTTTAAGTATGCAACGTCTAGTAGACGTATTTTGAATTGTGATAATTCTCGCAAAGAAAATTTTGATTTCGTAGGATTTAACCTGATAAAGCGGCAACCAGCCGCTATTGAAGTTAGAATTGGCTGCGACACCTGATTAAACCGTAGTCAAGTTTACGGTTATATTATCGATCAGACGGGTTCTGCCCAATTTTGCAGCAGCGAGCACAACTAAATGATTGTCGCTTGGGTTAGCGGCTAACAAATCGTTTGATCTGCATATCCGAAAATAATCGACTTGAAATCCTGATGTATGCAATATCTCGACGGATTCGTTTTCGATGGCGGTGTAGGGTTTTTCCTTAGCTAAGATTTTATGCCTCGCGTCGCATAATGTTCGGTAAAGCTTAGGAGCGATATTTAACTCTTCAGAGCTTAGATAGCCGTTTCTCGAACTCATGGCTAAGCCGTTGCTTTCGCGCATGGTTTCGACGGATTCGATGGCGACCGGTATATTCAAATCTTGAACCATTTTGCGGATTATCGCGAGCTGTTGAAAATCCTTTTGCCCGAAAAAAGCCGTATCGGGTTGTACCAAATTGAGCAGTTTACACACCACGGTAGCCACGCCATTAAAATGTCCCGGCCTAAATTCTCCGCAATGCAAATCCGAAAGTCCTTTTACCGAAATTACGGTCAAGGCGTCGTCGGGATACATTTCGGCAACGCTAGGTAAAAATACCAGATCGCTGCCGGTTGCTTCCAGTTTCAGAAAGTCTTCTTGTTCGGTGCGCGGATAGGTAGCGTAGTCTTCACCTTGGCCGAATTGCGTCGGATTAACAAAGATACTGACAACAGAACGGTCGGACGACGATTTTGCCGATTGAACTAACTTGATATGGCCTGCATGGAGATTGCCCATCGTCGGCACAAACGCGATACGTTCGCCGTCTTTACGCCATCGATTCACAATTTCCCGAAGTTCCACAACGGATGTCACTATTTGCATCTTTAAAAGCTATGTTCAAGGCTAGGAAATTCGGCTTTTTTGACGGCATGATGGTAAGACGCAATTGCAGATTCCACGCTTTCGTGTCCAATCATGAAGTTTTTAGAAAAGCGCGGACGTTTTCCGATACCGATATCGAGCATGTCGTACAAAACCAGCACTTGTCCGTCGCAATCGATCCCGGCGCCGATACCGATGACGGGAATGGTAAGTTCCCGGCTTATTTCGCGGGCAAGCGAGACGGGTACACATTCCAGGATCAATAAGCCGATACCGGCATCTTGTAATAGTAGCGCATCATCACGGATTTTTTGCGCCGACAAAGGCTCTTTTCCTTGAACGCGATAACTTCCAAGTTGGTAGATTGATTGAGGTTGCAAACCTAAATGACCGCATACCGGAATGCCTTCTTGAATCAGCGAGCGAACACAATCCGGTCTCGCGCCTTCTAGTTTGACCATATGTGCGCCGGCTTCTTGCATCAATCGGGCTGCATTCTTTAAGGCGGCCTTTGGATTGCTATATGTGTTAAATGGCAAATCGGAGATGACAAAGGCACGTTTCCGGGCCCGCGTTACGCAGGTTGTGTGATAAAGCATATTATCAATCGTGACCGGTACTGTTGTCGTATGACCTTGTACGACCATACCGAGCGAATCGCCGACCAGCATAATGTCGATGCCGACTCGATCGATAATCGATGCAAAACCGGCGTCGTAAGCGGTTAGGCAGGAAATTTTCTCTCCCCTGCCCTTCATCGCAAGTATATCGATGATCGACAACGCTTTTTCTATCGTTTGATTAGTCACTCTCTAACCGCCGTAAACCGTCGATTGGGCAATGTTCGAGTAAGTCGGCAACGTTCCCTTTTCCGGGAATATAAAGCCTCGGAGCACATTCGTGAAGAGGATATAACACAAACGGACGATCAACCATTCCTGGATGCGGCACCGTCAATTCGGGCAAGTCGATTACCTGATCGCCGTACAACAACAAATCTAAGTCCAGCGTCCTTGCGCACCAGCGTTGATCGCCTCGTATTCGACCCTGAGAACGTTCTATGGTTTGTAATTCGTTTAACAATGCCATAGGCGATAATGTTGTTTCAATAGACATGACGGCATTAACATAATCCGGTTGATTTTGCGGACCCATCGGCGCGCTAATGTAAAGACTTGAGAACGCAAGTTCGGTTACACCTTTAATACCGCGGATTGAAATGCGCGCCTTATTAATTTGATCGACGGGCGAGTCCAGATTGCTGCCTAAACCGAGATAGGCGATCGTTTCAGACGAAGAAGTAGTCATTACTCTTTAAGAAATTAATACAAATTAGCGATGCGGTACACTAAGGCGTATCTTTGGATTTATTTTGATTCGATCTGCGATGATTGCGCTTTAATCCAGTCTTACGATTTCGGCTCGGCTGAGTCATCTTACGCTGTTCGTATTCGTTCGCACTTTGATAACGAGTCCACCACTCTGCAAGTTCTTGTTCCGCGCCGCCTGTCTCGGCACGTAACAAAAGAAAATCGTAAGCCGCACGGAATCGCGGATGTGTTAATAACTTAGCAGGTTTTGTGCCGACACGTGTATTGAATTTGGGTTGAAGCGTCCAAAGCTCTCTAATGGCAGTGGTAATATATCGCGGCATTGCCGTTAATTTTACCTGCTTAGATAAAACCTCGTTTGCGGCGTCCTGATAAGCCATATATTCGATCACGCCTTGACTCAACAGCTTCTTAGCAATCGTTTGCAAGGGCTCCCATAAAAATGCCGCCATCAAAAAATAGACGGTGACGGTTTTGCCGTCTCCGATTCTGTTATCGGAATTTTGCAGGGCTTTAATTAAGAAAAGCTTTGGAAAGCCCTCTTCCTCGACTGATAAACTTTTCTCAGTCGCTGGGAACAAAATTTGAAACAAACCGAAATGTCTTAGCATTTCGAACGTTTGCAATCCGTATCCAGTCAAGAAAAGTTTCAACATTTCATCGTAAAGCCGTGCGGGCGGAATACTGGCTAGCAATGACGAATTTTCGTGAATTGCTTTTTGACATTCCTCGTCGATATTAAATCCCAATTTAACGGCAAAACGAACCGCTCGAAGCATGCGCACAGGGTCTTCTTTGCAACGAATTTCGGCATCGCCGATAAATTTAATTTTACCGGCCTGATGGTCTTCCATGCCTCCGACATAATCGACGACCGAATAATCTTTGATATTGTAGTACAGCGAGTTAACCGTAAAATCGCGGCGCCAAACGTCTTCTTCAATCGTCCCGTAGACATTATCCCGAAGCAAACGGCCTTCTTTGTTAAGCAGTTGTTTTTCGTTCTGTTCATCGCCTTTTCCGCGGAAAGTCGCAACTTCAATGACTTCTTTGCCGAAATGAACATGCGCAAGCCGAAATCGTCTTCCGATTAACCGGCAGTTGCGAAAGATTTTTTTGATCTCCTCGGGGTCGGCATTTGTTACCACATCGAAATCTTTCGGTTCTCGGCCCAACAACAGATCGCGCACGCATCCGCCGACCAAGTAGGCGTCGAAACCTTCTTTTTTTAATTTGTACAATACCTTGAGGGCGTTATCGCTGACTTGCGAACGCGATATAGTATGCTCCGACCGGGCGTACAACCTAACTTTTGAGGATTGCGGCTTTAGTTGAGCTTTGGGCGAACCGATAAATTTTTTTAAAAAATTTAAAATGACCTTATGTCCTTGGTTTTATTGTTATAGTTAATCTTATAAGTTTGACGTAGGTAGTCCAAGTCAATTAAAGGGTTTTTCTTTTACATACATCTTTTGAATATAGTAAAATTCCTACGTAGATTTTAACAAAGTTTTGCGTATATGTTATTAGACATATTTACCAAGCGGTTTTTTCTTACCATAAACTTCTAACAACTTAATTACCGACATGAATGATTGGACTGCTATTTTAAAAAAAATCCTTAACGCTTTAGTCGAACAACCATTTTTGACTAGCTTGTTTGTTGCTGATTTCGCGATACTTTTATTGCATCGTCCGCCTTTTATCTTCTCCTTAGCCATGTTAATCGGTTTGATGGCTATGTGCATGTATTTCGGACAAAAATTAGCCATATTTAAAATATAAATTTTCGAGCGGGTGTAAGGCCTTCCTGCCGTGATGCCCGTTAATTTTAGATGAAAAAACCAAGCCTGACACGACATTTGGCTGCGGTCTTCTATGATTTTTCGCTTTTAACTGCACTATTATTTTTTGCCACTGCGCTTTTATTACCTTTTAATAGCGGCGAAGCTTTCTCTAGCCGACAGTTTTTTTATCCAATATACCTTCTCGTTGTCAGTTTTTTCTTTTATGGCTGGTTTTGGACCCACGGCGGTCAAACGTTAGGATTAAAAGCATGGAAAATTAAAGTTGTCTCCGACAACGGCAAAACAATTAGCTGGCGTCAGGCGTTCATCCGTTTCATCGTTTCTATTTTGTCTTGGTTTTTTCTAGGTTTAGGTTTTCGGTGGGTTTTTTCGACAAGAAAAGCCGGACATGGCACGACATTTCATCTAAGTCGGGTGTTTTTTTCGAACAGTCCGATTAACTGAGTTTATTTGGCGGTTTACTTTATAACAACAAACGAATAGCGCCACGTACCTAGTTGATAAACTTGCACAATATCGACACTCTGTTATCTTCAATTCGCAAGACTCAGCTATTTTTTAATAGCCAATAACAAAAATCGGCATTATTTTCTCAATAAACATCAGAATATTATGAATAACCCTTTACTAACAGATTCTGTATTACCTGTATTTTCCGAAATAAAACCGGAACATGTTGTACCTGCCATCGATCAACTCTTGTCTGAAGCACGGGCAACGGTAGAAAAGCAACTTGCCGAAAATAAAAAATACACTTGGGATAACCTGATTGATCCGATAGAAAATGCGGATGACAAGCTGGGCAAAGCTTGGTCGCCTGTCAGCCATATGAATTCGGTCATCAACAACGATGAACTTAGGGACGCCTACAATGCCTGCTTACCTAAACTAAGCGAATATTCAACAGAAATGGGGCAAAACGAAGCTTTATTTAACGCTTACCGTTCGATTGCTGAGAGTCCCGAATACGCTTCGTTATCAATTCCCCAGCAAAAAATAATCAGCAATGCTTTGAGAGATTTCAAGTTATCCGGCATCGCCCTGGATAGCGAAAAAAAACAGCGATACAAAGAAATTAGCCAGGAACTCTCCAAACTGGCCAGTAAATATGAAGAAAACGTGCTGGATGCAACCAACGCTTGGAAAAAGCTTTTCACCGATGTACAAGACTTAGCCGGTCTTCCCGCTTCAGCCATCGCCCAAGCTAAACAAACAGCAGAACATGAAGGCCATACCGGCTGGATGATTACATTGCAATTTCCGTCATATCACGCGGTGATGACTTACGCCGACAACCGGGATCTTCGGCGCGAACATTACGAAGCTTTTTCAACGCGGGCATCGGAACAAAGCCCGAATGCTAACCAATGGGATAATAGCGAGAACATGGAGCAAATTCTCGCGCTTCGATATGAAAAAGCCCAATTGTTAGGTTTTAATAATTACGCAGAGTTATCCCTAGCTACCAAAATGGCTGAAAAAACCGATGATGTCATCCGGTTTTTGGAGGATTTAGCCGAAAAATCCTTGCCACAAGCAAAAAGAGATTTAGCCGATTTACAAGCTTTTGCCGATGAAGTTCATGGTATTAAAGACCTGAAATCCTGGGACATCGGTTACTACTCCGAGAAAATGCGCCAGCATTATTACCAACTGTCGCAAGAAGAAGTAAAAACTTATTTCCCTGACACTCGCGTTATACCAGGCCTGTTTGCTGTGGTCGAAAAATTATACGGTTTGCAGATCAGCGAAATTGATTCGTTCGACACATGGCATCCCGATGTGCGTTTTTTCCAGATTCACGACAAAGATAATCAGTTAAGAGGGCAATTCTACTTAGACCTCTACGCCCGTCCAAAAAAGCGCGGCGGGGCATGGATGGACGATTGCAGAGGCCGTAAAAAATTCGATAATATAGTGCAAACCCCCGTTGCCTATCTAACATGTAATTTTACACCGCCCACAGGCAAAGACCCGGCGCTGTTAACGCACGACGAAGTCACGACTTTATTCCATGAGTTCGGCCACGGTTTGCAACATATGCTAACCAAAATCGATTACCTGGGCGTTTCCGGCATCAGCGGCGTCGAGTGGGATGCCGTTGAATTGCCGAGCCAATTTATGGAAAACTGGTGCTGGGAAAAGGAATCCCTACAAATGTTGTCAGGCCATTATCAAACCGGTGAGAAACTGCCGGATAGCTTATTCGACAAAATGTTAGCCGCTAAAAACTTTCAATCCGGCATGATGATGGTCAGACAGCTTGAATTCAGCTTATTCGATTTCAAAATCCATATGAATTACGACCCGGCTAAAGGCGGAAGAATTTATGAAACATTGGAAGAGGTACGCAATCAAGTGGCTGTTGTTCATCCGCCCAAATTTAACCGGTTTGCCCATAGCTTCGGGCACATTTTGCTGGAGGCTATGGTGCTGGCTATTACAGTTACAAGTGGGCTGAGGTGTTATCGAGCGATGCTTTTTCCTTATTCGAGGACAAAGGCATATTCGACCAGGAAGCCGGAAAGGCGTTTTTAAACAATATTCTGGAAATGGGCGGCAGCCAAAAAGCGATGGACCTGTATGTCAAATTCCGCGGACGTAAACCCACCATCGATGCGTTACTCAGACATAATGGGATAGGTGTCGCGGCGTGAAATATCGGGATCTCCGCGATTTTATTGCACAGCTCGAAAAAACCGGCGAACTTAAACGGATTAAGGTAGAAGTCGATCCTTATCTGGAAATGACCGAAATCTGTGATCGTGTCCTTAAACAGGGCGGACCGGCAATACTTTTCGAGAACCCAAAAAACAGTAATATCCCTGTGCTTTGTAATCTCTTTGGTACGACCAAACGGGTTGCAATGGGAATGGGGGCTAAGGATATTAACGAGCTTCGCGGCATTGGTGAACTGCTCGCCTATTTAAAAGAACCAGAACCACCCAAAGGCATGAAAGATGCGTTTGATAAGATTCCCTGTTTTTAAACAGGTTCTAAACATGACGCCTAAAGTGGTGACCTCACCTGCGTGCCAGGAAACCGTCCTCCAGGGTGATGAAATCGATTTAAGCCTATATCCAATACAAACCTGTTGGCCAGGAGATGCTGCGCCTCTTATTACTTGGCCTTTGGTCATCACCAAAGGCCCTAACAAATCGCGTCAAAACCTGGGGATTTACCGCCAACAAGTGATTGCAAAAAATAAAGTGATCATGCGCTGGCTTACTCACCGCGGCGGCGCACTGGATTTTAAGGAATGGCAGAAAGCTAATCCGGATAAGCCATTTCCTGTTGCCGTTGCATTAGGAGCCGATCCGGCGACCATACTGGGCGCAGTTACACCCGTTCCAGATACGCTATCGGAATACGGTTTCGCCGGTTTATTGCGCGGAAGCAAAACTGAAGTAGCACAATGCCTGACTAGCGACCTGCAAGTCCCGGCGAGCGCTGAAATTGTGTTGGAAGGCTTTATTTATCCCAATGAAACGGCAAAAGAAGGGCCTTACGGCGACCATACCGGTTATTACAACGAAGTAGACGAGTTTCCAGTCTTTACCATTGAAAGAATAACTCAGCGGCATAATCCAATTTATCATAGCACGTACACAGGTCGACCACCCGATGAACCCGCAATACTGGGTGTTGCCTTAAATGAGGTTTTCGTCCCCATTTTACAAAAACAATTTCCTGAAATAATCGATTTTTATCTGCCGCCCGAAGGCTGTTCCTATCGAATGGCGGTTATCAGTATGAAAAAGCAGTATGCCGGTCACGCCAAACGGGTCATGTTGGGAACGTGGTCTTATCTAAGACAATTCATGTACACCAAATTTGTGATTGTCGTAGACGACGATATTGATGTCCGGAAATGGGAAGATGTCATCTGGGCGATTACCACACGCATGGATCCGGCCAGAGATTTAACAATTCTCGAAAACACGCCGATCGATTACCTCGATTTTGCTTCGCCTGTGTCGGGATTGGGATCGAAAGTCGGCTTTGATGCAACCAATAAATGGCCGGGGGAAACTAGCAGGGAATGGGGTGTTCCGATAACAATGTCGAAAGATGTTATTAAAAAAATCGACAAGATTTGGACGTCTCTGTTCTAAATATCTAACTCGTAAGATAAAAAAAAACCCAGAACAAAGTCTGGGTTTTTGTCCAATTTACAAGTTTTTAACTTAAATAAATTAAAACTCGCCGAACATACCTTGACGTCCGCCGCCTTCAGTCGTGCCACCGAATGTTGGTTTGACATCGGGTTTATTCATTTCAACTCTAGCTTCTTCAGTCAATGTCGTCGCTAATGTAAAATCGCCGCTTTTTGCAGCTTTCTTCGCTTGTTTGATTTTGGTGCTGATGCGTTGCAGACGTGGAGAATTGCCTTTGTTACCTTGATCTTTGGCAATATCAGAAGCCTCGGTTGCTGCATCCGTGAAAGTGGTAATATCGCTGGCTTTTGCAGCTGTTAACATTTTTTCGGAAGCCGCTAAAAGCGCTGTGTAATCTTCATGGATAGGTGATCCTGCCGCTTGTGCTACACCAAATGATAACAAAGACAGCATAATCGCTGCCAAAATGTGTTTAAAATTCATCAAATTTCCTCATGTACCTATTTGCTCGACGGCAAATATAAAAATATGACCGCAGGTCGATTTAAAACCAGCTAGTCATCATAAAAACCAAAACTTAAGCTTTGAATCACCGGATTGTAACCGCTTACCCAGACCTATTAAGGATAACCTTTTTTAGACTATTAGTCCATCGTTTGCATAACCACAAAATCGATATAGAGATTTTGATTTAGATCAAAAAAATAAAATTCTTTAAACATCAACAATTATTATTAGTAAAGCGTCAGAAAAATATTGGCTTTAAAATATTGTTAAACAACAGCTTGTCGATACTTAGTGACACTTAGAAACAATTAAATAATCGAAATAAATGCATTATTTTTTGTAATCGCATTTCAAAAACATAGTTTAATTTCTTATAAATAATTTTATTTTCGAGCTAAATTCTTGAGAATTTCTTCTAGCGGGACAAGATTCATTCGGATTCTGAACAGCTCGGTATTATTTTCCATTAGACCGAAACAACGATAAGTTCTGACTCGTATTCCGGTGCGGTTTAACGTGTTGTCGTCGGATTCAGGCAATTGTTCAACCAAAATATTCAAAACGTCGTTATTTTTAAGTTTCGCCAATTGGTGACGATCAATGGAAATTTCATGGGAGGTATAAACCATCGGATTCCGTTTAAAATCATGATTTTCCAATTGTGCCTTTTCCATTAAGGCGCCGGATGTCAGACTACAGGGAAATATTTCGGGGTACTGCGCGACTTGCGTTAGTTCATCGAAATAATCGGATTGTTCCGCTAACGAACCGGATAAGAAATTTTTAACAGACCCGTTATTCATAAATTTTCGTTTGAGGAAATAAGGCGAACCCGGAACAATCGTTAAATCGGGAATTTCATTTAGATCGGGCAAATCGTCCAGGTTAATATCGGCAAGAAAGAGCGGCGTTTGCGTCTCTTTCTTGTAGCCCAACAACACCGTTTTACCGTCTGATTTCATCGAAATACGGTTAGCCAATGTCAGATTAGGGATAGTATTGATCAGTGTTTTTTTGATCTCTAAATAGACCGGCATTTTAGGACGGACCGCATTAACAAACGTTATTTGATAATTACTAAATCTCAAATCGTTTTCGTGAATGACTTTATTTTCATGATGCGCTTCGCGGTAGATACGCATTTGATATTCAATCAGAGTGTTGAGCTGAAAGCCCATCACAATCGGACCTTTAAACGGATTATGGGTGATTTGCAGCCATTTGTGCTTGTCGTGAAATAAATTAAAGTCATCGGAGGCATTGCGCGCGACTTCAATATGAATTTGATCGAAAACGAATGCGTCCTTATCCCTAAATTGACTTGAAATGACGGCAATCGGCATCATGAAGTCGTCGATTTTTTGCTTTACTTTTTTCAGTTCAAATAGCAAGGCATCTTGGCCGTAGAGCGTCATAATTAATCTATTAGGTTATTTTTGAAGACAAAAGCCCCACCCATACCGGCAAGGCTAAACGATGAACAACGGTATACGTGTTACGAAACAAACTCGATAATTTAGCGACTAATTGTTACAACTATTTGTTCAATAGGTAATTTTTTTATGCAGGCTTAACGGCTTTGACTAATGCATTAACCGCCATCCTATTGGTTAATTTAATATCGATAAATCCCGCGGTTTGCAACTGTATAAGCGCACCGGATTCACGCATGACATGATTTTCGGATTCGTCGTTGAATAAATGCACGATCCAATGTTCGAGTAAGTCCAGCCGGTTGATCTTTGTCAAGACCTTGAAATAACCGGAGACTTCTTCTTGCGTGATACGAGTATGCCGGGAAATGTCGTCGAGCGCATAACGGTCGCCGTTGATAAAACTGCCGCCCGGTTTTAAAACGCGATAAATTTCATCGACCACTTTTTTTCGATAATCGATTAGAAAATTATGCAGCGTATAGGCCGACGCAACCACATCGGCACTGTCGTTCGGCATCGATTGCAAAGCAGACAGCGCATCCTGATCATTAAAAGTAATTTTCCCTGATCATACCAAGCTTTTAAATTGTGTTTGGCTTGATTTTGCATGGTCGGCTCATTGTCGATACTGATTATCTGCGCATCTTCACTTGCCGTTAGTAGCGCCAAGGTTGTAATGCCGGTACCTCCACCCAGTTCAACGACATTCAACTTATTTTGAGTTGCACTGATTTGACGAACCGATTCGCCGACCAAGCGACTCATTTCTGTCATCAACGGGCAAATCAGTTTGAGCATTTCATATTCTTGACCGATGACGCCTGAAAAAATCGCATCGTAATTAATGGGCTGTAGGATCATAATTTGGCTTTCATTTTATCCTCAAACGCGGCAAGCTGTTCCGGCGTGGCTTCTCGCTGATATTTAGTTTGCCATTCTTTATAAGGCATACCATAGATCATTTCTCTGGCTTGTTCGTAAGTTATTTCCACATCTTGATCTTTCGCGGCTTCGACATACCATTTTGCCAAACAATTTCGGCAGAAATCGGCCAGCAACATCAAATCGATATTTTGCACGTCTGTATGCGTCTGAAAATGATGAACTAACCGTTTAAATGCAGCCGCTTCCAACTGGGTTTTTATATTATCGTCCACTGTAAAATCTCCTGAATGAATCGTCATTTTAGCAGAATTAGCAATAAAAACATGTACATTGAAAGATAATGGACTTACAATAAGGTAAGTTTAAACGTTAACAATGCGCCATGTAGTTCTATTATTAATCCCTTTACTTGTTCATTAACTAAAGTAAGCAAAATGAACTATCGTGCAATTCAACACTCCTAGTGCCTAAAAAAATAAAAGCATAATGACATGTCAATAAACTCAACTCTATCATTTGCAATTCGCTTTGATTTTGACTAATCAACCGAGTTGATTCGCACATTCTAAACTACTTTACAATCCTGCCGACTAACCGGTTATGAATCAGCTTTTTGAATTTTTCCCAATCATTTTATTTTTTATAGCTTACAAACTATACGACATCTATGTAGCCACGGCGGTTGTTATTGTGGCGACGATTATTCAGGTTTCCTATACGTGGTTTCGTCATCGAAAAGTCGAGACGATGCAATGGATTACGCTCGGATTAATAGTTGTGATGGGTGGCGCTACAATTTTATTGCATGACGAACAATTCATTAAATGGAAGCTATCTATTATTGAATGGTTATTCGGTTTAGCATTTTTAGGCAGCCAATTCATCGGGAAAAAACCATTCGTCGAACGGATGATGTCCAAAACGCTAACACTGCCTGATTTTGTCTGGCGGCGATTAAATGCAATGTGGGGCGTATTTTTTCTGAGTGTCGGCTTTATAAATGTGTATGTGATGTATAACTTCAGTACCGACGATTGGGTTACCTTCAAAACTTTCGGTGTACCGGGATTAATGCTTGTATTCATTCTGTTGCAAATGATCTATCTTTACAAATATCTGCCGGAAACCGAGAAATAACCCGATGTTATACTCCATCATCAGTAAAGATGTTCCAAACAGCCTCGAATTACGCACGGCAGCCAGACCTGCCCATCTAAAACGACTGCAAGCACTTCAAGATGAAGGCCGCCTTGTGCTGGCCGGTCCGCATCCGGCTATCGACAGTGAGAATCCCGGAGCAGCAGGCTTTACCGGTAGTTTAGTCGTTGCAGAATTCGAAAGCTTACAGGATGCGCAATTGTGGGCCGATACCGACCCTTACATGGAAGCAAAAGTCTATTCTAAAATAACCGTTAAACCCTTTAAAAAGGTATTCCCTCAATGACGTCAGAAACTATTAAACGCTTATTAAACGAAGCGTTTAACCCGCAGTTAATAGAAATAATAGATCATAGCGCCGCCCACGCCGGTCACGCCGGAGCCAGAAGCGGCGGCGGACATTATCATGTCACCATCGTTGCCGATTCCTTTAGCGGAAAATCGTTAGTACAACTCCACCAACTAATTTATAAGGCGTTAGGCGATATGATGAAGCAAGAAATTCATGCCTTAGGCATCAATGCACTTTCACCCTCAGAACACACATAAGGAAACCATTAATGAATAAACTACTGATCCCAATGGCTGTAGCAAGCGCCATGATAATTTCAGCTTGCGATCCACAAGCAACATCCGGCTCATCCGGCCCGGCGGTAAAAAAAGAAGATGCCATTGCCAGCGTTAACGGCCAATACATCAGCAAAAAAACGCTGGAAGACCTCGAAAAAGACATCGCCCAGCGGAGTCAAGGCCAAGCACCGGCTTTCCCGAAAGAAAAGCTGGTTGAAGAACTGATTCAGCGTGAACTACTTGTTCAAGATGCTGTACAAAAAAAACTGGATAAAGCGCCGGAAACACTTACACAACTTGAAGCCGCCAAAAAAGCCATACTCACCCAAGCAAGTTTGCAAAACTACTTAAAAACCGCACCGATCACGGATGCGGAAATAAAAGCCGAATACGACAAACAAGTTGGCGGCAGCGGTACGGAATATAAAGCCAGCCACATCTTGGTAAAAGAAGAAGCCGAAGCCAAAAAATTGATCGCCGAATTGGATAAGGGCGGAAAATTTGCCGCGTTAGCGAATAAACATTCTTTGGATGCCAAAGAATCCCAAAACGGCGGCGATTTAGGCTGGTTTAATCCAAGTCAAATGGTTGCACCGTTTTCAGAAGCTGTAGCAAAACTTGAAAAAGGCAAATACACCAAAGCGCCGGTCAAAACACAATTCGGCTGGCATATTATTTTGTTAGAAGACTCCAGAAAACAAACCCCACCGCCGCTGGACGCTGTTAAAAGCCAGTTGACGCCGATGCTGCAACGCCAAAAGATTCAAACAATGGTTGAAAATCTTAGAAAACAAGCCAAAGTAGAGATCATGTTGCCGAAAGAAGAACCGAAACCGGTAACGCCACCGTCGGTAACACCGGCTCCGGCTGATGCTGCTGCACCGGCGGCTGCAGAACCTGCTAAAGACGCAACCCCGGTCGAAGCGGCGAAGCCTGCCGAACCTGAACCTGCTAAAGGGGAAGCGGTTAAACCGGCAGAACCAGCTAAAAAATAAGGGTTTTCGAAACACAAAAAAGGGCGGTTTAACCGCCCTTTTTTCGTTTAACCTGCCAAGAAATTACTTTTAAATACCCTTAAAAGCTTACATCCCATTGCGCCCAGAAGCGTTCGTCAGATTCGCTTAATCCTGTTATCGGATCTTCGATAATCAGATGACTTACTTGAAAGTTAATTTTGTTGGAATGACCGTTTAAGAAATAAGTCATTACGCCGCTAGCTTCCTGTTGTAAATCGTTATCGATATCGCGATTCGGATCGACGAAAGCATAACGCCCTGCGAATTCAAGATTTTTCGGAATAATCGCCGCTAAATAATGCGGAAAAAATCCGGCTTGTATTAATCCGCCCATCATGTTCGTATTTTGTTTGTTAAGTTTATCTCTGACATCTTTCCAATGCATTTCATGCAAAATAGATAAGCCTCTCCATTTGAATCGAACTTCTTCCATCATCTGATTCAAGCGATACTGACCGTTTTCGCCAATCTCATAACCGGGCAATGCACGACAACTGTCGTTTGCTGTTTCAAAAGCCGTACATTTACTGCGATTTGTTGCGGCCGCCACGGCAATATTCAACGCCGGTTTTTCGTGATATTCGACATCGGATTGAGTGAACGGCATTTCACCGCCTAGCGCATTCCATTGCAACCGTCCCGACCACATCATATCGTCATCGTCATTGTTGCGCTCCCCTACGCCTAAACCGCTGAACACTCCGGCATAATAACTAACATCGTGCCAGGAATCCGGGAACAGATTTCCGTATACCTGCACCCCTTGTTGACGATCGACCGTAAAAATATCGTTTACAATCGAACGATTGACAAATTGTTGATTACCCGAAGAAGAAACACGTTCGTCATTGTAAAAAACCTTTCCGCGCCCTACCCACAATTTCGCCCACGGATATTTATCAACCGTGAGATTCAAGTCGCGCATGACGGGTTGCGCCCAATCGTACTGAAAATAATATTTCAGCCACGACCACATCACATGGCCTTTAATTTTGGTCCGTGCGCGGCGGATCATAAATGAACTGCTGTCCGGCTTTTCTAAATCGTCGATGGAACGCGGATCCCTATCGAACGGCATGGCATAGCGAAATTGCATTCTATTTTGGAGAGCGATAGAAAATTTGCCGTCGTCGGTTTTAAATTCGAAACCGTTTTTACCGTAACTGACGCCAGCTGGGAGATTGTTTTTTTCCTTTGGCTTAGCAGGTTCCATTTTCTCTGGAAGGTGTTCAGCCTTATTATCAACCGTTTGAATTTCTTGGGAACTGGTGGAACTGTTATTCGGCCTTAAAGCCTCTTGTTTGCCAGTTCCAATAGATTGCGAAGTTATTTTTTCATCGACTTTTTCGTAAGAACCCAGCTTGATACGGTTAGGACCCGGTTTAGTAAATACCTGGTTTGTAACGGTATCTTCATAAAGTTCTAGTGCAGACGCCGCATTGATAAATCCAATTCCCAACGCAAGGGAAATTATTATTGTTTTATTTGAATGTTGCATTGAAATTTCCTTGTTTACTTAAATTCGCTACCAGCGAATAAAAAATCGATAAAAGTTATACCATAAGCTTACAAAGCATTAATTTAAAACCAAAATAAACATAAAATAATTGAAATAAAAGAGCAGATTCAATTTATACCGCTATTTTTCCAATCGACCTTAATCTTTTAAGAACAGGTTTCTCAATAAAAACGTGAATAATTACCCCGGAAATAACACTGACGGAAATACTGGCAAATACCAATAATAAGATTGTTTTATCATCGTTTGCGCTGGATTCCAGAAGCTTTTGAAGCGGCTTTATCGCACCAAAAGACGATAAATGAAACAGATAAATAGAATAAGAAGAGTCGCCTAGAAGTTTTAATAGATACGATTTGAAATCGACGCTAGCTCTTGTAATAGAAACCACAATTATAAAGGCAGGTATTCCCGATAAAATGATCCTTGGATTCTGGATATTGGAAAGCTTATAAAGCAAAATAAAACCAAATAGCGCTATAACCAGCCAGACTGAGCGAGAGAATTGAAATAAATTCCATTTGAAAAGTATTTTCTGAGCCAATATTCCAAGCCCGAATTCTAAGATTATGTCTCGCGTATAAAAATCTAATACAACATCTTTAGCTATTAAGCCTTCATTATTTAAAAACAATCCAACGACTACAAATATCGAAAGAGCGGTTATTACAAAAAATGTTCTGATTTTTCCTAATATCAACCCTAGTCCGAATAATATATAAAACAACATTTCATAATTTAATGTCCATCCTTGAATAACAATCGGTGCAACCTTAGCAGGATACTGAGAATTAACATGCGGGAAAAATAATAAATCCTTCAGTAAATCATTCGGAATTACGCCTTTAAACAACTCTTTTCTGGAAACCCAAACAATACAAAAATAGTAAAGCGGTACAATCCGAATTAAACGTTTCCTTATAAATTCATAAGAATACAGCAACCTGCCTTTTAAGGAATAATTCGGATCGAGGGATTGCGTGGTATACGCCATCACAAAACCGCTAATGACAAAAAAAATATCGACGCCAGTGAAACCGAAACCGGGAAGCAACTGCTCGCCACCGAATGAATTTCGTGAGTGATGAAAAACCACCATTAAAGCGGCAAGACCTCTGAGATATTGAATGCCTTCAATATTTTTCTGTCCATTTACGGGTTTTTCAAAATTTGATACGTTCATTTTTGAGTGGGTTCAGATTAAATGAAAAATATTTAGAATGTAATGCTGGGCGCATCGTACCCAACGCTCAATGGTCGTTTTATCTTAGTTGCGATACTATAGATTCGGCCCTACGAAGTATTTATTTCCGTTCGTTTTGAGCCTGTCGAAAGGCGGTCTGTGCTTCGACTCGCTCAGCACGAACGGTTCAGACTTTAAAAGGCCAAATCAATATGATATTAAAGTTATCCAGATGACTGATTTACAGTTTTGGAAGCTAAACTATTTTACTGTATTACATCATCAATTCGTCCAGATTCCCTCCTTAGTGAACTTTGCGCTTTTGGATTCTTTTTTTTGATATCTGCGATCACCGAATCGATTTTAGCGATGTGTCTTTCAAGAACCGTTTTGTCTTGGAGATCCCAATATCCACCCTCATCGAAAACATTCATGGACTTATAATAAGGGCGGAGAGACTTCAAAAGCGGTACGATCTTGACGTATATGTCCGCGCCTGCGAACTGCTTTTTCACTTAGTCCTGCATGAATTGATCGTCGTCAAATTGGAATTGTATCGGCTCGCAGTTGTCTGCAACAAAAATCACTAAGCCAGTAACCTTTCCATCGTAATCTTGATTTTTCTCGTCGACCATAAGCTGACGATGCATCTTCAACTTTCCATTTTTTCTCTGCGAAGGCAACAATAGTGGACAAAATCTTGAGGACGGCATCCGGAGAGGCGGCAAATCCTTCGTAATGAATAGTGACACCAGCTTCCGCGGGTGACGTACCCCACAACGTGATTAAAAGTACGGCGAGTAATTGTCTCAGCATGAAAATATATCCACGGCATTTTCGCAATCGTATGGTTACATCGCCATCAACACGCAAGTTTGTTTTGTGTTTGTTCACTTGCGCGCGCGCCCTCTCAACCAATCAAACCGCCGCCAACCCCGCAATGTTATACCCGCAGTCAACATAAGTAATTTCCCCGGTAATCCCCGAAGCCAAATCGGAACACATGAACGCGGCGGCGTTGCCGACTTCCTCAATGGTGACGTTTTTACGCAACGGCGCAGCATCGGCGGCTTTATTCAACATGGCTTTGAAGTCATTAATACCGGAGGCCGCCAAGGTGCGGATGGGGCCGGCTGAAATCGCATTGACGCGCGTACCTTCGGGTCCTAAGGCTACCGCCATATAACGGACATTGGCTTCCAGGCTGGCTTTGGCGACGCCCATGACGTTGTAGTTGGGGATGGCCCGTTCCGCACCGAGATAGGTCAAGGTCAGCAAGGAACCATTGCGCCCTGCCATCATCGCCCTGCCCGCTTTCGCCAAGGCGGTAAAACTGTACGAGCTGACATCGTGGGCAATCCGGAAATTTTCGCGGGTGGTAACGTCGACATAATCGCCGTTCAGCGCATCGCGCGGTGCAAACGCAACCGAATGTACGATGCAATCCAGGCCGTCCCAGTGTTTCGCCAATTTGTCGAATACGGTGTCGATATGCTCGTCAATGCTGACATCGCATTCAAGCGTGATTTTAGAGTTGCATTGTTCCGCCATTTCTTCCACGCGGCTTTGCAGCTTTTCATTCTGGAAGGTAAACGCCAATTCGGCGCCCTCGCGGTGCATGGCTTGTGCAATGCCCCACGCGATCGAGCGGTTACTCGCCAAACCTACAATCAAAACCCGTTTACCCTGCATAAAACCCATTGTCATCTCCCCGATACGTTTATTATTAAGATTTGTTGTTACAATAGGGCGGAAAGTATCTACGACCCGTTAATTGATGTCCAGTCTTTTGTCCAAGAATATTACATTGTACAAACTCATCTTTCTATTCGTTTTGTTGTTGTCAGGCTGCGACCTGAGCCAACTAAATAATCCGTATCCGAAGGATCAAAACAATCAGTCGATTTTGTACCAATCCTTCGAAGAACGCCCTAAACATCTCGACCCTGCCGTTGCTTATAGCGAAAACGAATACGCCTTTATTGCCCAGATTTACGAGCCGCCCGTTCAGTATCATTATCTGAAACGGCCTTATCAGCTGATTCCCTTGACCGCACAACAAATGCCGGAAATTCGCTATCTCAATAAGCAAGGCGAATTATTAACTGCAAATGCCGATGCGAAAGACATTGCGTTTACCGATTACCTTATCACCATCAAACCCGGTATCCGTTACCAGCCGCATCCGGCATTGGCGAAAACAGATGGTGGCGATTATACCTATCATCATTTAACGAGCGAGCAGATAACATCGGCCAATAACCTCAGCGATTTTACATTAACCGGTAGCCGCGAGCTGGTTGCTGAAGACTACGTCTATGAAATAAAACGGATGGCGCATCCTAAAATCCAGTCGCCGATTGCTGAAATGATGAAAAATTACATCGTCGGTTTCGGTGAATTTTCGGAAAAGGTCAAACAGCAGCCGATCACCGCCATTAAAGACGTACCGATGTCCGGCGTGACGGCCTTGTCGCCTTACCAATACCGGATCCGCATCAACGGCAAATATCCTCAATTTATATACTGGCTGGCGATGACGTTTTTTGCCCCGATGCCTTGGGAAGCCGATGTATTTTACGGTCAGCCCGGTTTAGCCGATAAAAACATTACCCTAGACTGGTATCCACTCGGCACCGGCGCTTACTGGCTGGCTGAAAACAATCCCAATCGCCGGATGATCCTGGAGAAGAATCCTCATTTTCACAAGGAAATGTACCCGACCGAAGGTGAGTCGGAAGATGGCTCCAAAGGGCTATTGGTCGACGCAGGTAAACCGCTTCCCTTTATCGATAAAGTTGTTTTCATGCTGGAAAAGGAAACCATCCCTTACTGGTCGAAATTCCTGCAAGGCTACTACGACGCCTCCGGCATTGCGTCCGATAATTTCGACCAAGCCGTGCAGTTTACTGGCAGCAGTGGCGTACAGCTGACTGAGAACATGCTTGATAAAGGTATCCACTTACAAACCTCGGTCGAAACGTCCAGTTTCTACATGGGCTTTAATATGTTGGATGCTACTATCGGCGGCACTTCCGAACAGGCGCGAAAATTACGGCAAGCGATTTCCATTGCCGTTGATTACGAAGAATTTATATCGATTTTCATGAACGAACGCGGCTTGGCGGCACAAGGTGTGTTGCCTCCGGGTATTTACGGTTATCAAGAAGGCTCATCGGGGATCAATCCTTATATATACGATTGGATCAACAACAAACCGCAACGCAAACCTATTGAAGCCGCCAGACAGTTGATGAAAGAATCCGGTTATGAGAACGGCATCGACCCTAAAACACATGAAGCCTTAATACTTTATTTCGACAGCACTTCAACCAGCGTTGACGACAGGCCACGGATGAGCTGGTATCGAAGCAGTTTGAAAAACTCGGCATCAAGTTGATTATTCGCGCAACCGATTACAACCGCTTCCAGGAAAAAATGCGCGGCGGCAATGCCCAGATTTTCGTTTGGGGCTGGAATGCAGATTATCCCGACCCGGAAAACTTTTTTTTCCTACTTTACGGCGGCAATTCAAAAGTCAAATTCGGTGGGGAAAATGCGAGCAATTATCAAAATCCCGAATTTGACCGGCTGTTTGAAGTCATGCGCAATATGGACAACATCGACCAGCGCTTTCACATCATCCAGCAAATGCAAGAACAGGTACGTCACGATGCTCCCTGGATTTTCGGGCTGCATCCCAAGAAATTCTCTTTATTCCATAACTGGTATAAAAATATTAAACCGCATGTAATTGCGAATAATACCCTTAAATATCTGCGTATTGACGCCGTTTCCAGAGAGCAGCAACGACAAGCATGGAATTCGCCAGTCCTATGGCCATTGTTGCTCTGCAGTTTGCTGATCTTGATGCTGGTTTGCTTTATGGTCATTGCAATACGCAAACAAACCCGGAATTCCTTGCAATGATCAGTTACATTATCAGGCGTTTGTTATATGCCATTCCCATTTTAATCGGGGTGAATATCCTGACGTTCGTGCTGTTTTTTATCATTAACAGCCCGGACGACATGGCCCGTATGCAACTTGGGCAAAAGCATGTGACCCAACAAGCCATCGAGAACTGGAAGCATCAACATGGTTATGACGTGCCGCTGCTATGGAACGATCAATCCCAAGGACAGGAAAAACTAACAAATACGATTTTTTATCAAAAATCGGTTGGACTATTTCTTTTCCGCTTCGGCACCTCCGACAGCGGGCGGAATATCGGTGCGGATATTAAAGAACGTGCCTGGCCAAGCTTATGGGTTGCCTTCCCCACCTTGGCAATCGGTTTGATAACCGATATCTGCGTTGCATTAATGGTTGTACTGTTTAGGGGAAGTAAATTGGAGTTAGGCGGTATGGTGTTATGCGTCATTCTGATGTCGGTTTCTTCCCTCTTTTATATTATCGGCGGTCAGTTTGTGATTGCTAAAGTATTGCGCTTGGTGCCGATTTCCGGTTTCGACGACGGCACCGCCGCCATCAAATTCATAATTCTGCCCGTTTTAATCGGCGTATTTTCCGGGCTCGGCTCCGGCGTGCGCTGGTACCGAACCTTATTCCTGGAAGAAGTCGGCAAAGATTATGTCCGGACCGCTCGTTCAAAAGGCTTGACCGAAACCCAAACCCTGTTTCGCCACGTTTTGCCCAATGCTATGATCCCGATCTTGACCGGTGTTGTCGTCGTGTTGCCAACACTGTTTATGGGTAGTTTGATTATGGAATCGTTTTTCAGTATTCCGGGACTCGGCAGTTATACCATCGACGCCATCAACAGCCAGGATTTCGCGATCGTCCGTGCAATGGTCTTTTTGGGTTCGGTTTTATATGTAATCGGGCTGTTATTGACCGATATTTCCTATACGCTTGTCGATCCAAGAGTTCGGTTATCTTAGGGAAGCTCTGACAATTCCTTTGAATCTCTATACTCAAAGAGCATAAAGACGAACGGTAAGATGTTGATTCCGTTCGTACCCACAGGGCATAAATGGTGAGCCTGTCGGACCATGAACGGAATCAACTACGAATCGAAGATCTTTAATCCCCTGCTCTATCCGCCAAAATTTTATCCCGCACCAGTTGACCGGATAAGGTCACCATCGGCATACCTCCGCCTGGATTAATGCTGCCGCCGACAAAATAAAGATTGCTTAACTGACTGCTACGTTGCGGCGCTTTAAAGCCAAGGTTTTTAAATCTGTCGGCAACGACACCATAGATAGAACCTTGATTGGAATAATAACGCGCCTGAATATCATGCGGCGTCCAATATTCTTCGGTGACAATATGCTTGCGCAAATCGGTCAAACCCATGCGTTCTAGCTTGATTAACACCCGTTCGCGGAAAGCCAGATAATCTTCCGGTGAAAGCGGCTTGTTGGGATCCAGGTGAGGAATATGCGGCAGTACCTTAATAATTTCGCAGCCCGGCGGCGCTTGTTTTGGATCACTTTTGCAAGGCGCAACCAGATAAATCGTCGGGTCGTCCGATAAGGTATGACTCTGGAAAATAGCATCAAAATGATGGCGCGGATGCTCGGAATAAAAGAAATTGTGATGCGCCAATTGCGGATAAATACGGTCAACACCCAAGTGCAATACTAAGCCGGAACAGGTCGGCTCAAAACGTTGCATTTTTTTAAGTTCACTTTCTGTGCTGTGCAATAGCTTTTGCATAGCGGGAATCACTTCCATGTTGGAAACGACAATATCCGCCGGTAAAACTTGACCATCAGCCAGACAAATAGCGGTTGCTCGATTACCATCCTGTCGGATTTCGGTGACTTCAGTATTAAGCCGGATATTAACGCCAAGTTCCTCCGCCAGCCGTTCCATGCCTTGCGCAAGCCCGTACATACCGCCGTGGACATACCAAAGGCCGTATTCAAACTGGATATATGGCATCAAGTTCATCAAAGCAGGTGAATCATATGGCGACGAACCGACATATTTAATAAAGTAATTGAGAATGTCGACCAGTTTGGGATCTGATATAAAGCGGCGAACGCCCTGATCCATCGAGCGGAACACGTCGAAACTTAATAAGCTTCGAATCGGCCCGTAACAACGTATCAACTCCCAAAAAGTATCCAGCCCTTTCGCGAAATAACCGGCTTCAGTTTCCGTGCAGAGCTTTTTTGAATAGGCCATAAAACGCTCGAATTGGTCTGCAACGTGCGGTCCGAGTTTATTCAACTCTTTACGCATGGCCTCTTTATCCGGCGTTAAATCGATAACCGCGCCGTCTTCAAAAAAATTCCGCCAATGTGGTTCGACTTTTTCAAAGCTTACGTAATCTTCCCTGTTTTTACCCGCACGGGTAAATAAGGCGTCGAAGATATGCGGCATGGTGAGGATCGAAGGCCCCAGATCGAAGGTAAAACCATCTTTCTCCATGATATTAAGCTTGCCGCCGACTTTATCGTTTTTTTCGACGATCTCTACGCTAAAACCTTCGGTTGCTAATGAAATCGCAGCGGAAAGCCCGCCGAGTCCGGCGCCGATGACAACGATACGGGTATTTTTATTATGTTCGTTCATTTAAAAGTCTCGTTTCCAAGGCAGCATTAATTGCAGATTTTGCCACCGTTGTTTTAAATCGAAGGCTGAGTATTCACGGAAAGCCTGTAAGGCTTGCCAGTTTCGTTTAATGCGCTGGAAGAATGAACCCGTTCCGTAAACAAAGTCGATATAACCTTTGAATTGTTGGTACCGTTCTTCCGAATAAGGAAACCAGTTTGGTTCCTTGGCTAAATGACTTCGACTAGTTAAGCCGGAAACCGGATAGGTAAAATTCCTTAATCCTTCCGCGCCGTGATAACGGCCAAAACCGCTTTTTTTGACGCCACCGAACGGCAAGCCCGGATGACCGACATTTTTCAAGACATCGTTGACTGACCAGTTGCCGACTTCTAATTGCTTAGCAACACGTTCCGCTTTGGCAATATCTGTGCTCCAGATGCTGGCATTCAAGCCGAAGTCGCCTTTGTTGGCAAACTGGATAACTTCATCTTCGCTAATAAAAGGTATGACCGGCAATAAAGGCCCGAAGGTTTCTTCCTGCATGACCAGCATATCCGGCGTAACATCCCACAATACGACCGGATTAAGGTAATTGCCTTCAAATTCTAACTGTCCGGACGCTTTAGCGCCTTTTGCCAAGGCATCATCATATTGTTTTTGCACAATTTCGATTTGCCGTTTGGATGTCATCGCGCCTAAATCGCCTTCGGTGCCATGTCCGATTTTCAGTTTTGCTATACCATCGCACAACATCTGTCGGAATTTTTCATAGCAACCTTCCAGCACGTACAAGCGTTCAACCGAAACACATGCTTGCCCACTGTTGCAAAACGCACCGTATAAAGCGCCGTCGCGCGTCCGTTCAAGGTCGGCATCTTCAAAGACGATCATCGCGTCCTTACCGCCCAATTCCAGTATGACTGGAATCGGATGCTGCGCAGCGCGTTGCATCACCGCACGACCCGTATTCAAGCTGCCGGTAAACACCACCAGATCGGGACTAGCATCAATTAGCTGCTCGCCGCATTGTCCATCGCCAACAACCCATTGCACCAAGCCTTGCGGTAACTCCAGCTTGGCGAATAGATCCATAATGAGTTGTCCAACCGGCAGGCTTAATTCAGATGGTTTAAAAACAACGGCATTTCCGGCAAAGAGCGCGCTTAAGATTTGGGACACTGTGATTTGAAATGGATAATTCCACGGTGAAATGATCGCGACAACGCCATAAGGTTTGCGGGTAATTTCAGCGGTCGCTCCTGGAAAAGCAAAAGGTGATGTAGCAATGCCTTGATTCCGCAATATACGGGCCGCATGTTTTTCGTAATACTTAGCTATATCTAAAACAGGATAAGCTTCACCCAACAATGCTTCAGTCAGTACTTTACCTGTCGTGCGGCTAATGACCTCGCAAACGGAATCAATCTCGGCTAATAGAATGCGGCTGAATTGTGCAAGGATACGGCAACGCTGCTTCACTTCAATGGCTTCCCATTGTTTGGCAGCAGACCGCGCAGACTGTAGTGCTTGTTCAATGTGCTCGGGAAGGCTGGCTTCAAACTCGCCCAGTATTTTCCCGTCAATCGGCGATATGGATTGAATAATAGACACCGTTGAATTTTAGCCTTCTTTCAACCAAGCACTTTGCTTGATTTCTTTAAATGTCACTTGATGTTTTTTACAGATCAGGTTGGAAGAAATCCGTGCCGATTCATAGATGGTCGGCAAGCCGCTGCCGGGATGCGTTCCGCCGCCGACCAAATAACAATTATCCAGTTCTTCAAAACGGTTATGCGGCCGCCAGTACAACATCTGGCTGAATTTGTGCGACAGGCTAAACGTTGCGCCTTTATAGACGTTTTCTTCGGTTTCCCAGGTTTGCGGGGTGATGATTTTTTCGCATTCGATATGTTCGCGAATATCGGCTAATCCCAATCGTGCGCCCAAGGTATCCAGCGTTTGTTCACGGACCTGCTGGCAATGAAATTGCCAATCGAGACCGCTGTCGTTATTCGGCATCGGCACCAACACATACAAGGCCGATTTGCCTTGCGGGGCTAAGGTCTTATCGGTCACCGAGGCATTATGCACATAAAACGAGAAATCGTCGGTTAAAGTCTTATTATTGAAGATATTGCGGACGTTGGTGCGGTAATCTTTAGCGAACACAATGGTGTGGTGCGGCAGGTCGTAAACCTTATCCAAGCCCAGATAAAGCATGAAGGTTGAGCAGGAAAAATCGCGCTTTTTCAATTGCTCGCTGTCATACTTTTGTAAAACGCCTGGTTCGACCAGATGTGACATAGCATGACCGAAATCGGCATTAACAATAACTTCATCGCCGAATACTTGCTCGCCATTCTCGAGCCTCACGCCTTTAACCACCTTATTTTCGATGATTAACGATTGCACCGGTGCATTAGTATGAATTTTCCCACCGAATTCCTTCATAACCTCAGCCATCGACGTTGCAATGCGATTTAATCCACCGGTCACATGGTAAATGCCGTAATCATGTTCCAGATAAGGCAGCATGGTAAACAACGCGGGACATTCCCATGGCGACATGCCCAAATATTTGGACTGAAAGGAAAACGCCAGACGCATTTTTTCTTCTTTAAAGTACTGGCCTAAATTCGCAAACACGCTTTTCGGGAACGCCAGCCAAGGTATTGCCTTGATTAAATCCAACGATAAAAACGAACTTAACGAGGAATAATCCCGGGTAATGCAGGGATAAAGGTGATTAAAACGTGTCCGTTCATTCGATATAAACCGATCATAAGTGGCGCTACCTTCCGTAAAAACCCGGTCCAGTTCGGCGCGCATCTTATCCGGTTGAGAATACACATCCAGTTTCTGGTCGTTGTAAACTAGCTGGTACATCGGTTTCAGCGGCACAAAGTCCATGTAATCTTCACTGCGCTTGCCGCACAGCTCGAACATTTCATCCAGTACGCCTTTCATCAAAAGAAAGGTCGGGCCGGTATCAAACGTAAAACCGTCCATCCTGATCGCCCGATTACGTCCCCCAACCTCATTATTTTTATCGAATATTGAAACTTTAAAGCCGCGCTGACTCAACAACATGCCTGCGCATAATCCTCCCGGTCCTGCGCCGACGATGATGATATGTTTGGTGTTCGCCATTAATTTTATTGTTCCTTATTAACTCATTTTTTTTAAATTCCCGCATAATTTAACAGCAAAGTTGTAAATCGCCATATTTTCACCGCATCAATCTATATGACTTTCGCAAATTTGCGATTTCTAAGGACGTTTGGCATATGCGAGCATAGGGCGAGACTTTTACATTCGATACTAAGGAATTTACGTTATGGCTTTTCTTGTTTACCAATACGGCTTAATTGATAGTAGACGACAAACAACTCGACTGACATAAGTAGCAATAGAGCAAGGCTTTCCCATCGAATCGCCCCAGTTTGATATTCAATGTTTTAATATTTGTCTTAAACTCTTTTTACGATAAGAAAATTATGGATCCGGCGGGTTTATCAAAAAACTTTTATTTTTATTTATTGTCGCAAATTTACCCATTTTTTTATTCAATTTACCGGTGTATCCTGTCTCTAACAAGACCGGTATGGAAAATAAGCTCGGTTAAAAATTAGATGGGACTCATTTTTTTTTCGAACGAGAAATCATTTTGCCTAGATAGGAACAATTGTAAGATGCCAGCCGAAGTATTTATCAACAATGGGGTGGAGTTGCTTGGAACTGCTTTCGCATTCTTCCTGGCCTACCGGTCTTTCCAGAAACGTCGTATTCAATTGGGCACCGAACCGACGCTCCCACAGTATTTTATTCGTAGAAGCACCTATTGGATAAGCACCTTATCTTATTGCACCCTAATTGCCGCGCTTTACTGGCTATTAACTGCACTTCTAATGCCGTTGGAGCCGATTATAAGGCTTATTGTCAATAGCCTACGCACCGGTGAATTAATCGATCTGCTGAATGGCTTGGATGGGAGCACAATTGTACCTTTAATCATCGCCGTCCTATTTCTCTTTTTTATCGCGTGGGAAAGTAAGTTTAATCCTTTACTTATTTTGCGTGACAGCATTCACGATGCTTTCGCCATGCCGTCCACAGCGGTTGACGTCTATAACGCGTTAGTTTCGTCCAGGCTTTCTGCAATCGAGGATACTTTAAAAACTCAAATAGCCGATCGACTGCTTGTATCGAGTATCGATCCCGGCGATTTCGATAAATCGAGCACTACTGTCGAGTACAAATGGGCGCATAACTGCCTACTTTTCGACCAGATACAGAATTACGCCAATCAATCGTCTTATAGGCGTTTTTTTAATGAGCCGTCGTTGAAATGGGGAGAAATCTGTATTTCCTACAATGCGATGTCGGAAAAAGTGATTATCTGGAAAGAAGCCGAACCGCATTATACCAAGACGGTTAAACTGATTAACGAACTGGATCGCCTTACCGGACTCCTTTGCCGCCTACTTGCTTCGCTTGTTGTCTTCGGCAGCGCAGGAGAAAATGAAATATGGACGACGGTAAAGCGCCTTGGCGGTAAAACTCGCGTTGCGCGCTTGCAACATACCCATAAGTATCTCCTGATTTTTACAGCGGCGACCGGTATTGGAGTCATTTTGGGGCGAGAAATTTCCGTCTCGCTTCATAATGCGTTCCTCTTTCCCGATAAACCGCTCGCTCACTTCGACTATACGACGCTGCGTTGGGTGGCCTACGCCATATCGATCTATGTTCTTCCCATTGCGCTTGTTTTTTTCACACGCGTTATTGCTTTCAGTCATCAACGAGAACATTCCGACCTAAACTATGGGTTCTATATTGTCATTATGCTACTAGGATTTTTAGTCAGTACCTCCGCATCGACGCTCGTTCTCGAATTAACCTATTACAAAGAACACTTTAATTTTCTGGAAAGCTTCGTTCAACATATGCGTTGGGGAATTTTACCGGCCCTTATGTGCGGTTTTGTTGCCTATCGAATGGACATACCTGTAAGCCAATCGGAAACGCTAGGCGTTCTTTTAACAGGCGCAGCGTTGCGATTTTGGGTTGGGGTTTATCGCCATCATTATCATGCTTTATGCAACGGACGACTTAACGATCGAAGAAGCGCATCTGCGCTTCATTCTTGTCGGCACCGCTTTTTTTGCCGTAGGTTTTTTGGGAGCTTCCGCTCGATTCAAAGCGTTAAGTTCAGGCGACTAAATATTTTAAATCAGAGCTGTTATTTCGCAATACCGACACAAATCCGGACGCTATTGCGATAGTTAAAATTTACAAGGAAGCCATCGCCTCGACCGACGGCAATCAACCTGTTACGGTTTAAGCTGAATATATACGTATCTCTGTCTCAATCATGCTACTGTCTTTGAGGAAAAGTAATGAAACAACAGATTGGATATTTTTTATACCCAATAAATATCCAGTAATCCATTAAAGTTTAATATTGCGCTTAACATGGGCTATGCGAAAATTTACAACGTTACTTATGCACTAACCCTATGAAATAACGCTTTTTATTGACCTCATTTGGTCGTAAATTCTTCACTACAAATCGAAAATGATAACTCAACGCAACATGGAATCGATATTTCAGAAAGTAGATTGCGTAAACTGCAAGCTGTCCGGTGTTTGTCTACCCTATGGCTTGAAGCGAGACGATATTCCCAAACTGGAAACCATAGTCAAGCGTAAACGTCCGATTAAAGCGGATGAATATCTGTACCGGCAAGAGGATCAATGTACAAGCTTATTTGTTGTAAAATCGGGTTCATTCCGAAGCTTTATCTGGAATGTTAACGGCGGCGAGCAAACTATAGGATTTTATTTGCCGGGCGAAATCATGGGCTTGGATGCGCTTCGTCAGCAGAGTAAGTATCATTGCACGACTATTGCGCTCGAAACAGCGTCCGTTTGCGAATTTCCGATGGCTCGGCTTAACGAGCTATGCGGTAAAATCCCCAAATTACAAATGCAACTGATGTGCGTTATAGGATCGCATATCGTATCCGAACAAAATAACATCGTGTTGTTGGGTAATCGCTCCGCGACGGAAAAAGTCGTTACGTTTCTGCTTATGATCTCCAGCCGTTATAATGCTTTAGGCTATTCGAGTACCGAATTCAATCTCACAATGCCGAGGCACGACATCGCCAATTTTTTAGGCTTGACCATTGAAACCGTCAGCCGTCAATTGGGATGCCTGACAAAATCCGGCGCGATCACTATTAAACATCGCGGCGTTCAAATCAACGACATGGATAAGCTGAAAAACATCGTAGAACCTTGTTTAACGAAGCGTTTCACTTCTTAGACCGCCTCGTTCTTTTTTAACAAATACCTCTATCCCGTCGACTATTTCTCGGTTGACCTCAGTTTAATCTCCACCGTTCTTTTCTGTTGGGCGACCTTATCCAAAATGCCGTTTACATAGCGGTGACTGCCGTCGGCGCCGAAATGTTTAGCCAGATTGATCGCTTCGTTAAGAACGACTCGATACGGCATCTCAGGACGATGTAATAATTCGTAAACGCCTATTCTGAGAATTGCACGCTCAACCGGATCGATACCATCGACAGGGCGATCGACAAATTCGTTAAGAATCGTATCGATGTTATCGAGTTCTTTAGGCACACCGTGAAACAACTCTCTAAAATAGCTTTTTTGCGTACCTTTTAGGCGCTCTTCTTCCTCGAATTGCTGCTCAATGTTGATAAGGCTTTGCCCCGTCATTTGCCATTGATATAAGGCCTGGACTACGGCTTTCCGTGCGTTGGTTTTAGATTGGCTCATTATTTTGACAGGTTATCCAGTAAGCTCATCATTTCAATTGCAGACATTGCGGCTTCCGCGCCTTTGTTGCCTGCTTTAGTTCCTGCCCTTTCGATCGCTTGTTCAATCGTATCGACGGTTAATACGCCGAAACTGACCGGGACACTGTATTGTAAAGAAACGGTCGCGATACCTTTAACGCATTCGCCGGCAACGTATTCGAAATGCGGTGTGCCGCCGCGAATAACCGCACCGATAGCAACGATAGCATCGTATTTTTTAGTGGCGGCGACGCGTTGGACAACCAGCGGTAGTTCAAATGCGCCGGGGGCTTTGACGACGTGAATACTCGCCCGGTCGGCGCCGTGACGAACCAAGGCGTCGATAGCGCCGGCTTGGAGTTGCTCTACGATAAAACTGTTAAAACGCGATGCGACGATGCAAACAGTGCGTCCTTGGGCGGACAAATTTCCTTCATAGGTGGTGATTTCAGACATTTATTTCTCTGTGTATTAATGAAAATTATTTATTAAGCTCGCCGTCTTACCAGGCGTCGCAATTCACGTGCTCGGTGACTTCCATATCGAAACCGGCTAGGCCGACATATTTTTTCTGTGCGCCGAGCACTTTCAATTTATAGACGCCCAAATCAGATAAAATGCGCGCCCCGGTTCCGGTCATACGCCAATCGGGCGGTTCTATTTCGGGCGGTTGTACGCCGTTGTCTTCCAGTTGGTAGCGATGAATCAATTCCACCAAGCTCTTGTTACTTTCGTTTTGCCGGATCACAACCAACACGCCACGACCTTCCTTGGCAATTTTTTGCATGGCGACCCGCATCGAAATGCTCCGGTCGGATCGTTTGGATGAAAATACATCGTCGATTAAGTTTCGGGCATGTACCCGCACTAAAACCGGCTCGCCGTCGGCGACATTACCCATGACCAAGGCTAGATGCAGGTTGTTGTCGTTTCGATCCTGATAAGCATATAAACGAAAATCGCCGAATTCGGTGGGAAATGCACATTCGCTGATGCGTTCCAGCGTATTTTCATTCTGGATGCGGTAATGGATCAGGTCGGAAATCGTGCCTATTTTGAGGTTATGATGCTGGGCGAACACTTCCAAATCGGGTTTACGCGCCATCGAACCGTCTTCATTGAGGATTTCGACAATCACAGCCGCCGGTTCGACGCCTGCCAATCTCGCCAGATCACAACCTGCCTCGGTATGCCCTGCCCTGTTTAATACGCCGCCCGACTTTGCCATCAAGGGAAAAATATGTCCGGGCTGCACGAGATCGTCGGCTTTGGCATCCGGAGCAACCGCACACTGCACGGTGCGAGCGCGGTCGGCGGCGGAAATGCCCGTCGTTACACCGGTCGCGGCTTCGATAGACACGGTAAAATTGGTGGAATGCGCGGTTTTGTTTTCGTTTGTCATCAACGGTAAACGCAACTGCTGGCAGCGTTCGCTGGTCAAGGTCAGACAGATCAAGCCCCGTCCATAACGCGCCATAAAATTAATGTCTTCCGGGCGGGTAAACGCCGCCGCCATCACGAGGTCGCCTTCGTTTTCGCGGTCTTCATCATCCATGATGATGACCATTTTGCCTTGCCGCAGGTCTTCTATAATTTCTTCGATGGTGTTCATTTGAAAATTTATTTACATATCCAGCTAATAATCGTACTTCGACAAGCTTCCTTCGACAAGCTCAGGACGAACGGTTGTGGGTTGATTCCGTTCGTAGTGAGCCTGTCGAACTATGATAAGGAATCAACCGGTTCCAATCACGTTAAGGAATAAACCCGCTATCACGCAATAGTACTTCAGAGATGCTCGACTGTGGACTTGCAGCCTTATCGCCCAACAACAACCGCTCCAAATACCGCGCCAGTAAATCGACCTCAAGATTAACGTGATTGCCAACTTTTATGTTCGCCAAGGTCGTTTCTTTAAGCGTATGGGGCACGATATTAACACTAAACAAAGCACCATTCACGGTATTGACGGTTAGGCTGATGCCGTTGATGGTGATCGAACCTTTTTCAGCGATATATTTTGCCAACTCGTCAGGCGCTTTGAATGTCAACCGCCACGAACGGGCATCCGGCTTAAGTTCGACCAGCTCACCGATGCCGTCGACATGACCGCTGACGATATGTCCGCCCATGCGGGTGGTAGGTGTTAACGCCAGCTCCAGATTAACGGGCGTTCCAATCACTGTATTTTTTAATGTCGACCGGGACAGGGTTTCGTTAGAGACATCTGCACAAAAATACTGCTTGCCCAATTCCACTGCTGTTAAACACACGCCGCTGACGGCGATGCTATCTCCCAGCTGGGTATCTGTCAGAGAAAGTTTGCCCGTGTTAATGGTTAAACGGCAATCGCCACCTTTGTGTTCGATGGCAGCAATTTTTCCGATGGCACTTATTATTCCGGTGAACATATTTAGTAAACCAATTAATTTTTGTTAGTTCCTCTATAAATAATCGTACCAGACTTTTTCATTAGCTCATCCACATGCTTGTTATGTTTTTCTAGCATTTCAGCCATTACTTCATTTAAAGGGCGACATGTTTTCCATTCATAAAGCCCATATCCTAGATCCAACCGATTTCTTGTTTCTTTATCTAATTTTCCAATCGAAGTTTTGTTTAATTCAATTTCCGCCTGTTCGTTTAAATAATAGAATTTGTTTTCAAAAGCTACAGTCATCCTTATATTCTCAAAAAACTCAAACCCCTTATTTGTTTTAGCCTTATCTAATAATTCTTTAAAATATTTATTTTTAATAACAACCTTATAACCCTCAAAGTCCTTTTTTTCTATAGGCAAATAAGTTTGAACACTAAATGGTTTAAAATAAGCTATTGAAACGTTTGGCATTTCACAAGAATAGGCTTTTAACAAAAAACTATAACAAAATATCAATATAGCTGTTTGACAAAACTGGCTTCTACGAATTGTTATATTTTTATCTATCAAGCTTCACTTCCAGTAACTTTAGTTTTAAGCATTAACCTTATATCTTTCCCGACCTGCCTTATATCCTTAAATTTCATTGAGTTCGCTTGCACCAATTTATCCAATCCTGGCAAGCGAAACAAACCTCTTCCTTTGTCACCCAAAATTTTAGGTGCCATATAAAACACCCATTCATCAACCAAATTTTCAGTCAATAATGCCCCATTCAATACTGCACCTGCTTCAACCAACAAATCATTGATTTCCTGTCCAGCTAAAAACGTAAGGACTTCGGCAAGGTCAAGTCGACCATTATTTTCTGGCAATTGATAAACCTCAACACCAATGTTTTGTAATTGGTGGCGTTTGTCTTTATGTCCTTCGACAGGCTCAGGACGAACGGAGTTATGGTAATTACACGTCAATATTAAAGTTCGTCCGGGCAAAGTTAACATTTTTGCCGTAAGAGGGATTTGCAAATTGGAATCTAGCACCACCCGGGTCGGTTGGGCGACTCCTTTATCGATGCGTGCCGTTAACGAGGGATCATCCGCCAGGACGGTATTGATTCCGGTCAAAATCGCCGAACTCTCAGCGCGTAAACGCTGCACATCCGCTCTTGATTCGGGCGATGTTATCCATTTGCTTTCCCCGGAAGCCATCGCTGTGCGCCCGTCTAAACTCATTGCCAGTTTGCTACGCACGAAGGGGCGGCCTTGAGTCATGCGCTGAATAAAACCGCGATTCAATTCCCTTGCATCGGCTTCCAGTACGCCAAAGTCGACAGAGATACCGACATGTGCCAGTAACTGAAAGCCTTTGCCTGCGACCAAAGGATTGGGATCTTGCAGGGCGGCAACAACTCGTTTAACGCCTGCTTTGATCAGGGCTTCACAACACGGGGGCGTTTTACCATGATGGCTGCAAGGTTCGAGTGTGACATACGCCGTCGCACCGAACGGATCTTCAGTAACATTGCCCAACGCATCAATCTCGGCATGGGCTTCACCTGCTTTTTTATGCCATCCTTCGCCGATAATCTTGCCGTTTTTAACCAGCACACAACCCACGCGCGGATTGGGATCGGTCGTGTACAACCCTTTGCGAGCCAAATATAAGGCCCGTGCCATATAAGCGGCGTCCAGTTCGGCTTGTTCCATGTTATTTCGTTTGCAAATCCTGGATCATGTCGGTGAATTCACTGACATCTTGAAAGCTGCGGTACACAGAGGCGAATCGGACGAACGCGACATGGTCTAACAGCTTTAATTCCTGCATCACTTTTTCACCGAGTTCTTGCGCGGCGACTTCCCTATCGCCGCTAGACAGTAGGTTCTTTTTGATGCGAATAATAGCGGCTTCGATGGCGTCGCTGCTGACCGGTCGTTTTTCTAAAGCCCGTAACATACCGGAACGGAGTTTGGTTTCGTCGAACGGTTCGCGGATACCGTTGCGTTTGACGACGCGCGGCAATATCAGCTCCGCGGTTTCAAAGGTTGTAAAACGCTCCTTACAGGCAATGCACTCTCGGCGGCGCCGGACATGGTCGCCTTCATTCGCCAGCCGGGAGTCGATTACCCGCGTATCTTGCGCGGCACAAAAAGGGCATCTCATTTCGTAACCGAATATTTGTATTCTTCGTTCATTGTTATTTACTTATTCAGCCTTATTATCCCATATTATGATGGTGTTCGTTAGAGAACACGGCTCATCGAGATGCTTTAATCGGGTAAAATAACCGGACTTCACTTGAACTAAACGACTATGCCAGCAGATATTTTGATTTACACCACGCGAATTTGTCCTTATTGCATCATGGCTAAGCGATTACTGGATAAAAAAGGAGCCGTTTACCGGGAGATTAATGTTGATAACGAACCGGGAATAAGAGAAGAAATGATGGCGAAAACCAAACGCCGCACTGTTCCGCAAATTTACATCGGAAATTTTCATGTGGGCGGTTTCGACGAGCTTTATGCGCTGGAACAGCAGAAGAAATTAGACGACTTGATAGTAAACAATTAAGTACAATTTCCAAAAGAATGAATAATGCCCCCGCCGACTTTTAGCCTTAAATTGTCAGGAAGTCGATTTTTTCAATCATCGTAAATTATTCGGGTTGAGTTTTAATTTTCCATTGAGAAGAACTTAACCACTGATTAAAGTCTTGAAATGAAATGGGTCTGCTTAGGAAATACCCTTGAGCAATATCGCAACCGTACTCCATCAAAATCGACATTATTTCTTTATTTTCAACGCCTTCGGCGGTTACAGATAACCCTAGATTATGTCCGAGATTAATCGTTGCTTTTACGATAGCAGCATCGTTTTCGCTGGTTAAGATATCCAATACGAAACCTTTGTCTATTTTGATCTCTGTCAAAGGCAATCGTTTTAAATAAGCAAGGGACGAATATCCGGTACCGAAATCATCGATTGAAAATCGATAACCCATTTTATGAAGCCTTTCGATAATACCTAGCGCGCTTTCAGGATCGGTCATTACCGAACTTTCGGTAATTTCCAGCATGATCCACTCAGGTTGAATTCCGGTTGCAACAGCGACTCCAGAAATGAGATCAGGCAACTCAGGGTCGTGCAGATCTTTGGCCGATAAATTAACCGATACTTTTATCGGTAAGCCTTGTTGATGCCATTTAGCGCAATCCGTGAACGCCCGTTTTAAAACCCACTGTGTAAGCAGCTTGATAATTCTATTACGTTCAGCCAACGGGACAAATTCATCGGGCGGAACATAACCGTGTACAGGGTGATTCCAGCGTAAAAGCGCTTCGACGCCGCAAATTTCAGCCGTTTTTATCGATACTTTGGGTTGATAAAACAAATCCAGTTCGTCGCTTTCAACCGCTATTCTTAATTCCGATATAAGCGTGAGCCTCAATGGCGAATGTTTATCGTGCGACGGATCGTAAGTTGCGTAACCTTTATTGGATCGTTGCGCCACATGTAAAGCAACGCCCGCACGTTGCACAAGGGTGTCGACATCTTCCCCATGTTCTGGGAAATGCACGATCCCGATATTCGGATGAATGGCGACCGGAAGGCCTTCGACCATAAACGGCGATTCCATTGTTTGGTGAATCTGTTGAGCGAATTTTTCCGCTTTTTCCGTGTCGGTTATATTCGTGAGCAAAACGCCGAAAATATTTCCATCGATTTTTGCCACATCGTCTCGCCTGGGCATGACCCCCTGAAGCCGAGTCGATATTTGTTTGAGAATCAGATCGCTACTGTTGCGTCCTAAGGCATCGTAAATATCCTTAAAGTTTTCTATTTCAATCAAGAGGATCGATAAACTTATATACTGATAGCCCGGCTTGGTAGAGGCGATAATCGCTCTTTCAACACGATCGTAAAATAATGCCCGTGTAGGAAGATCGGTTAATCGATCATGCGTACTAACGTAAGCGGTCTGTTTCTCAAGATCATCGGCTTTGCTTCTCAGGTCGTGAGTTTGATCGACAATCATGGCTCCTGCTTGATAGGCCATGAGCGAATTCGCATACTGCCCCCAAAATCCGAAAGCAAAAGGCATGCAATTCAATATCCAGAGCGCGACGTTATGTTTTTGCGCAGCCCATAATCCTTCTGTTGTAAGCGTTCCTGTATCGACATAACAAACTAAACAAGTAGCAATAATTACAGTACCTATCGCTATGGCAACGCCTTGATAAGCAGTCTTTGATGCTTCGCTTTTAAGCAGCCGGACATTGTCGGCGAATAAACTTTGTACTATTGTTAAGACCATGATGTCCTCAATTTACATTTCTAACCTCACTGCAACCCCTCGCTAAGTCATGCTTAATATCGTCTATAGCTTCCAGGCCGACCGAGATTCTTACCAATCCGTCTTTAATACCGGCCAGAGCTCTAACTTCCGGCGATAAGCGCCCGTGAGTCGTGGTGGCGGGATGCGTTATTGTTGTTTTAACATCGCCCAGATTCGCCGTGATCGAGATCATTTCCGTCGAATCGATCAAATTCCAAGCCTCTTCTTTTCCGCCTTTCAACTCAAAACTGACAATTCCACCAAAATGTGTTTGTTGACGTTTGGCAAGCTCATGCTGAGGATGCAAAGGCAATCCGGGGTAGTGTACTTTTGCAACCTGCGGACGGGTCTCCAACCAACGAGCGAGTTCGAAAGCACTATCGCAGTGCGCTTTCATCCTTATAGACAATGTCTCTAGGCCGGATAAAAACACCCAGGCATTAAAGGGACTCATCGTGGCTCCGCCGGTACGCAAGTAAGGATAGATCGACTTCTCAATAATTTCATTACTGGCAATCACCGCGCCGCCGACACAGCGCCCTTGACCGTCGATATATTTGGTCGCCGAATGAATAACAATGTCAGCGCCCATTGAAAACGGTTTTTGTAGTACCGGCGTACAAAAACAATTGTCAACGATTAATAAACAGTCGTGCTTATGAGCAATAGTAGCTAATAATTCAATATCTGCAATCTCAATGAGCGGATTGGACGGTGTTTCCAGAAATAAAAACCGGGTATTGGGCTTTATCGCTGCTTCCCAGGCCTTTACATCGATCAAGTCGACAAATTCAGTTTCGACGCCGAACTTTCCGAAATAATTTTGGAACATCAATACCGTATTGCCGAATACGCCGCGCGAACAGACGACGTGATCGCCGGTTTTTAATAAGCCCATCCCGACCGCCATAATAGCCGCCATGCCTGAAGAAAAGGCTAAACAGCGCTCACCACCCTCCATAAGAGCAAGGCGTTCCTGAAATGCGTTGACGGTAGGGTTGGTAAAACGGGAATAGATATTACCTGCCTTTTGACCGGTAAATCGCAATGCGGCTTCTTCTGCATTTTTGAAGACGTAACTGGAGGTTGCGAATATAGGCAAGCTATGCTCATCTTCCGCCGTTCTATTATGACCTGCTCTTATCGCCTGAGTTTCAAGACTGTAATTTTTCCAGTTTTTATCTGCCATAAATTCGATAAATAGAGTATAAAAATGTATAAATGCGAATACTAAACTTTTATATTTTGCTTGGTATGAGCCCTATATTTCAACAGCAACATTCAATGCATTTCGTTTTTCTTGAGCGCCATCGTTACGTAGCACATCCATTAAATTAAGATAACTGTCGTCTACATCGCCGGTGACATAAATTTTGCTAAAGCATGACGTGTCGAAATGTTTGATGCTGGTATTTCCGCGCCTGACCGCTTCTATCAGATCGTCCAGATCTTGATAAATCATCTTATCCGCCCCGATTGCGGCACAGACCTCATCTTCTGTTCGATTGTGGGCAATCAATTCACTGGCTGAAGGCATATCAATTCCATAAACGTTCGGATAACGGACCGGTGGCGCCGCAGAAGCAAAATAGACTTTTTTTGCGCCTGCATCTCTTGCCATTTGGATAATTTGCTCCGATGTAGTACCTCTAACTACTGAATCATCAACCAATAAAACATTTTTGCCCTCGAACTCAAGGCCGATTGCATTTAATTTTTGTTTAACCGATTTTTCCCTTTTTTTCTGTCCGGGCATAATAAAAGTCCGCCCAATATATCGGTTTTTTATAAAACCTTCCCGGAACTTTACGCCCAAAAGAAAAGCCATTTGCAAAGCTGCCGTTCGGCTGGTATCGGGAATAGGAATAACGACATCGATATCGTGATTGGGCCATTCGCGCAGTATTTTTTCTGCCAGTTTTTCACCCATGCGCAGTCGCGCCTTATAAACGGAAATATCGTCAATAATAGAATCCGGGCGGGCGAAATAAACATATTCGAAAATACAAGGGCAATGATCGACTTTTTCCGCACATTGGCGGGTATGGAGTTTACCTGACTCTTCAATGAAAACAGCTTCGCCGGGTTCTATGTCTCTGATTAGGTCAAAACCCAGTACGTCCAGAGCGACACTTTCGGAAGCAATCATAAACTCCGACCCCTGCTCGGTCTTTCTTTCGCCAAAGACAACCGGCCTTATACCGTTAGGATCTCTAAAACCTAAAATACCGACGCCGGCAATCATAATGACCACTGCATAAGCGCCACGGCAGCGGCGATGCACACCCGAAACGGCATTGAACACATCGTCGACAGTCAAACTCAATTTACCTAAAACCTGCAATTCGTGAGCAAATATATTGAGTAGGACTTCGGAATCGGAATCGGTATTGATATGCCTTTGGTCTTCAACGAATAAGGCTTTTTTGAGTTCTACCGTATTGGTTAAATTGCCGTTATGCGCCAAAGTCAAGCCGAACGGAGAATTGACATAGAAGGGTTGCGCTTCCGCCGAACTCGAACAACCCGCTGTAGGATAACGAACATGGGCAATACCCATATTGCCTTTGAGTTTTATCATTTCGGCATCGTTAAACACATCTCGTGTCAATCCGTTGTCTTTTCTCAGGTGCAGTCGTCCGTTATCACAGGTCACGATACCGGCTGCATCTTGACCTCTGTGCTGTAAAACAGTCAACGCATCGTATAGCTCTTGGTTGACATTTTGATGTGAAACGATACCTGCAATACCACACATGCTCTTTTAATCCGCCTTCAAGGAGTTATCGATAATTTATTGAAGCCGCCAACTTTGTAGGAATATTATCCCTTAGTATGGTCGCTAATGTTTGCATCGGCGGTATAAACTGTGACTTATGCCACCAATTTTCTTTGGGTAACGGAGTCATTCCAGCGATTAATACCATCACAAAAGCTACGATCATGCCGTGGAATGAGCCTAATAGTATCCCGCCGAATCTTTCCATGATTGATAAGCCAGTCGTTTTTCCATTATCCGAAAGCAATAAATTAATAACCCAACCGAGGGTTAATGTAATCAATGCTAATGAAACAAACGAAGCGACAAGCCTTGTTGAAGATGTTGCGAACACCTTTGTTAAAAAAATTGCGAAATCGCTTGAGAAACACCATCCCACAGCCAGAACGACGATCCATACAACCAATGAAAACAACTCTTGATTATAACCGCGTATAAATCCGCTGATTGTATAGATAATTATTAACCCGGCTATCGCATTATCTGCCCAGATCATTTCTCAATAACGCAATGATTCTTAAAGCGTAAAATACAAAAATCACTCGGAAGTAACTAAACTGCTGATATTTTGCTTATCTAGTTTAGCTTTTATATCCGCCGCCTTCTTTTTATCTAATTCAGGCCCTATTTTAACTCTGAATAAGCTTCCTTTGGTCGATAGTGTCGCTGCAAGCCCTTGTTTACGTAATTTATCCACTAGCGCTTGCGCGTTTTCTTTTTTACTAAAACTACCTGCTTGAATCGAATAGCGAACCAGTTTAGTCGTCGCTTTCTTAGACTTATCTTGTTCCGATTTGGAAGCCGATTTAGTTTTCTCAATAGCTTGAACCGCTTTTGCCTTCGGTTTTCCGCAACAACCGGTTTTCTGGTAGTTGCTTGAACGGCGGCTTTCGGTTTTTTTGCCGGTATGATCGGTTTAGCTACAATAGCCTTCTCATTTTCAGAATTGTCGTGCTCTTCTACAACCCCGGTATCCAATTCCGGTGCTGGATTTTGCTCCGTTTCTTTAGCGGCTGTATCATCAACGGATTGTTTAAGCGCATTTTCCGTGCCGGTTTCCATCGGCGGTATAGTCTGGTCGGTTACCGGATTACTGCTCTCTTGTTCACCGCCGGGAACAGTTGTTAGCTCGTTACCCTCTTCTTCCGAAACTGAAAGTTCAGTATCCGCTTTTCCTAATACATCTTCTTTATTGTCAGGCGGATTTTGTGCAGTTGCCGAGGCCGAATCGGACGGGGCTTGCGGAATAGCAAGCTCTGTGACAGTTTTTCCGCTGGTATCGACCGGATCATCAAATAACATCGGAATAAAAATCGCTGCCAAGGCAGTTACAACAACCGCACCAATTAATCTTTGTTTTAATTCATGATCCATTATTTCTACCTATTTTTTTCAAATTCAGCTAAGCAATCGGATACCAAAAAGAAAGAACCAAATACCAGCAGCAAATCGTTTTCATTTGCCAACTTTTTTGCGGCGGTGAATGCCTCGGCAAATCCAGAATAACCGAACGATACGTTGTTCATGGCTTGTTTTGAAAACATTTCCCGCATTAACGTTTCCGAGGCTGCTCTGGCATTTGCCAACGGCGCAAAGAACCAATCGAAAACGACAGGATTCATTATTCTAAGAACTTCGGCTATGTCCTTATCTCTCATCATCGAAAAGATAGCATGAATGCGTTTGTTCGGAAAATTTTGCGTTAAATACTCAACTAAGGTTTTAACCGCTTCAGGATTATGACCGACATCGAGAAGAACCGGGATATTCGAATCAAGAAGCTGGAAACGTCCGGGAAGCCTAACATTCGACAATCCACTTCGTATAGCTTGCTCTTCAACCGGTATTTTATTAGCCAACTGCAATGTTGCCATAATAACTGCCGAAGCATTTCTAAATTGGTGTTCGCCTTTCAAAGCGGGTTCAGGTAAGTTGCTGATAATTTTAACTTTGGAATACCACTCCCAGCCATTTACTTGTTTGGTATATCCGAAATCCTTCCCTAGCGCATAAAACCGTGCATTTTTCTCTTGACTGACGCGATAGAGAGAACTCGGCGGTAAAGGATCGCCTACGATAGCCGGAATTGAATCGCGAAAAATACCGGCCTTCTCGAAACCGATAGCTTCTCGGGTGTCGCCAAGCCAAGCCACATGATCGATACCGATACTGCTAATGATTGCTGCATCCGGATCGATGATATTAACAGCATCTAAACGTCCGCCTAACCCTACTTCAAGTAACTGGATATCGAGATTCGCTTTAGCGAATATATCCAGCGCCGCAAGCGTTCCGAACTCGAAATAGCTTAAAGATATATCGTTACGAACCTGTTCTATACGTTCGAAGGCTTGACAAATTTCAGCATCGCCCACAGGTAAGCCGTCAATTTTAATTCTTTCATTATATTTCAGGATATGAGGCGACGTGTAAGCGCCGACTCTATAACCTTGTTCTCGATAAATAGCCTCAAGATAGGCAATGCACGACCCCTTCCCGTTCGTACCCGCTACGGTAATTGTTAAAGGTTTAATACCGGACGGATTTAGCGCTTGGTAAACTTTTGCTACGCGATCTAAACCAAGATCGATAGTCAGAGGGTGCGATTGCTCCTGCCAACTCAGCCAACCCTTTAACGAATCAAAGTGAACCATTGGAAAATTAAATTAACTTTCCTGCTCGGAAGCTCGTTCCGTGTCATAGTCTTCTTGAGTTTCCGGAATTTCAACAGATTCTTGCTCGGCTTCAGGTATAACGTTATCAGCTATGCTTTTGTTGTGCGTCAGCATTGCTAAAATAGCTGCGATTTTATCTCGCATCTCCCGGCGGTCGATAATCATATCGATTGCGCCGTGTTCTTGCAAAAACTCGCTCCGCTGAAATCCTTCGGGCAATTTTTCCCGAACCGTTTGTTCAATAACCCGAGGTCCGGCAAATCCGATTAACGCATTCGGTTCCGCTACATTCAGATCCCCCAACATGGCTAAGCTGGCAGACACGCCGCCCATCGTAGGATCGGTCATAAAAGAAATAAACGGAATACCCGCTTCTGACAGCTTCGTTAGTGCTGCACTGGTTTTTGCCATTTGAAATAATGAGAACAGCGACTCCTGCATTCGTGCGCCGCCGCTTGCTGTAAATACGATAAACGGAAAACCGTATTCCAAACTTTTGTTCACACCGCGGACAAATTTTTCTCCGACGGCAGAACCCATCGAACCCGCCATGAAATTAAAATCGAAAGCGGCGACGACGACATCCTGACCTTTTAACCGACCTTTTATGACAACTAATGCGTCGTTTTCCTTAGTCTGTTTTTGCGCCTGTACAATACGATCCTTATATTTTTTACTATCCTTGAACTTTAACGGATCGCTCGGCTTAACGCCTTTGCCGATTTCTTCTCGATCCTCTTCGTCGAGAAAGATATTCAGCCTCGTCCGCGCGGATATTCGCATGTGATGTTCGCACTTGGGGCAAACATTAAAGTTTTTCTCTAACTCAAGGTTATAAAGAATAGCATTACAGCTTGGGCATTTATTCCATAATCCTTCGGGAACGGCGCCTTTTTTATTGGATGCATCCGTTCTTATCGTTGAGGGTACAAGTTTTTCAAACCAACTCATTACATTTACCGTCGTGTTATGTGATGTGATCTTAGTGCTACTATCCAACAATTACCGTTAACTATCCATAGCTTGTCGCATTGATGTCAATAGTTTGATTATTTCCGATTTTGCACTTTCGAGATCGTCGAGATTATTTTCAATTTTACTGATCAATGCGCTTCCAACCACAACGCCGTCGCCTAAACTTGAAATTGTTCTGGCGGTTTCCGCGTCTTTCACGCCGAATCCTATACTTACCGGAAGTGAAGTTATCGATTTAATTTCGTTTAACTTAGTTTCGACATCTTGAACATTCAGATGACCGGCTCCGGTGACGCCCTTCAACGAGACATAATACAGATAACCGCTACCGATAGTAGCCATTTTGTGGATTCTTTCATGGCTGCTATTCGGCGCAAGTAGAAAAATTGTGTCGACCCCGCGTTCCCGCAATAACTCGGCGGAATGTTCGCCCTCTTCCGGCGGCAAATCGACGGTTAATACGCCGTCGATATCGGCTCGTTGCGCCGCATTGGCAAAATTTTCGTATCCCATCGCTTCGATAGGATTTAAATAGCCCATTAATACCAGCGGCGTTTTTTGATCGGTTTTGCGAAACTCGGTGGCGAGTGCCAAAGTTTTCGATAAACTCATCTTGTGGGCTAATGCCCGTTCGCTCGCCCGTTGAATAACAGGACCATCCGCCATTGGATCGGAAAATGGTACGCCGAGTTCGATCACATCGACGCCCGCATCAACCAACGCATGCATCAACGGCAAGGTAAACTCTGGTTTCGGATCGCCGGCGGTAACAAAAGGTATCAGCGCCTTACGCCCCGATTGGGCAAGCTTTTCAAAGGTGGCTGCTAAACGGCTCATAATTCAATTCCCTCGCGCCTAGCCATCGTTTGCATATCTTTATCGCCTCTACCGGATAAATTGACAACGATAATTTCTTCTTTTCTCATCGTGGGTGCAAGCCTCAAGACATGCGCCATTGCATGACTGGATTCCAGCGCTGGAATAATCCCCTCCATGCGAGTTAAGGCATAGAAACCTTCCAATGCTTCATTGTCAGTTATGTTGACATACTCGGCGCGTCCCGTATCTTTCAACCAAGCATGTTCAGGGCCTACACCGGGGTAATCCAAACCGGCGGAAATGGAATGCGTTTCGATAATTTCACCGTCGTCGTCAGCCATTAAATAGGTTCGATTGCCGTGCAATACACCGGGACGTCCGGCACATAAGGGAGCTGAATGTCGGCCTGTAGCCACGCCGTCTCCTGCCGCTTCAACGCCGATCAGCCGCACCGATTCGTCGTCGATGAACGGATAAAATAAACCGATGGCATTGGAACCGCCGCCGACGCAAGCTACCAAAGCATCGGGTAACTTGCCCGTCATTTCCAAACATTGCTGCTTCGTTTCACGTCCGATAATCGCCTGGAAATCGCGCACCATTGCAGGATAAGGATGCGGACCGGCGACTGTTCCGATGATATAAAACGTATTATCGACATTGGTAACCCAATCCCGTAATGCTTCATTTAAGGCATCTTTTAATGTTTTCGAGCCGGATTCAACGGCCACCACTGTGGCGCCTAAAAGCTTCATCCGATAAACATTGAGCGACTGTCTCGCGACATCGACGGCCCCCATGTAAACCACGCATTCGAGTCCGAGCCGCGCAGCTACCGTAGCTGTTGCTACACCGTGCTGTCCAGCTCCGGTTTCAGCAATTATTCGGGTTTTACCCATACGTTTCGCTAATAACGCCTGACCGACGGTATTGTTAATTTTGTGCGATCCGGTATGATTGAGATCTTCCCGTTTCAAGTAAATCTGGGCGCCGCCGAGCTCGCGGCTCCATCGCTCGGCATAGTACAAAGGCGACGGGCGGCCCACATAATGCTTTAAATCCGCATCCAGTTCGGCGATGAATTCCGGATCGTTCAAGTACTTTTTGTACGCTTCATTTAACTCCTGAATAGGTGGAATTAACGTTTCCGCTACAAACATTCCGCCGTACGGACCGAAATGTCCTCGAGCGTCGGGCATGTTATATTTTTCTGTCATAATGTTATTGTGTTACCTTGATGCACTGCGGACATAAATGCCGCTATTTTATTTTTATCTTTAATCCCTTTACCTAATTCAACGCCGCTACTGACATCCACAGCATAAGGACTTGTTTGTTCAATAGCCGTTATAACGTTCGTTGCATCGAGCCCGCCAGCTAGGATAATCGGTAGATTGCATTGTTTGGGGACCAAATCCCAATCGAATCGATCCCCCGTTCCGCCCTGAATGCCCGGATGATAGGCATCCAGCAATAAGCCGTCGGCATCGGCATACAGACTGCTAAGCAATGAAATATCTGTATTTTGGCGCATCCTCACGGCTTTAATATAGCGTTTTCCGTATTTACGGCAGGCTTCCGGCTCCTCGTTTCCGTGAAATTGCAGACAATCGACGGGAACCTTCTCTAGTACTTTATTAATCGTCTCTTCAAGTTCATCAACGAATAAGGCTACAACGGAAACAAACGCGGGTAATGCGTTTACAATTTTAACGGCTCTTTCGATACTTAGATGTCTAGGGCTAGGTTCATAAAAAACCAAACCGATCGCGTCGACTCCCGCTTTAGCTGCAAAAACGGCTTCTTCAGCATCTGTAAAGCCGCAGATTTTAACTCGAGTCCGCATTATCCCCACAGAAAATATCGAAAAATAAAAACACAAAATCATAACATAAAAAGCTGTCTCTAATTCTTAAAAAAAAATCATAGACAGGAACTTATGTTCAAAGCCGTGCTCTATATTGTGTATTGATTTGAAATTTTTTTGCTTTTAATCCGGCAGGAGAATGTTAAAATTATTCTCTTTATATTTCAAAATTTTACAACAAAAGGATTCTTAGGTCTGCATCCAAACCTGAATTAGGGATATTTCTTACAATAATTTATTCAATTTTGAAGGAGTGATTAACATGAATAGAAAACCCCTACTAATTTCCCTTTGTGCGGTTTTGTTTCTAACCTCAACGATGGCAATGGCAAAACCTAAAGACAAAGACAAACCCAAAAAAACTAGAGTTCCCGAAATATCGGTAGAAAGCGGTACTAGCGCTATTGCCTTGCTTTCCGGGATGTTATTGCTTGCTGGCGAAAGAGTCCGCAGCCGTCGTATTTGAAACTAGGCCATTTCCGGTAAAGCCGAATGGGATGCGAACCTTTTCGGCTTTCAAATTATAGTTATTTTCGTTAGCGTAAAATCATTTTGTTACAGACTGTTTAAATGCTGACCTTATCGGCTGCTAAACCCGCCTACCGATGGATTCTCTTTTTAGGCCTGCTTTTATCAGAAATCCTGACAATTACTTATAATATTGATTTATATCGACAACAAGATCTTGATTTACCTGTCGCCAGCCGTTCAATTTTTGCTCTATTCGTTTTTATTAAAGATAATTGGCGGCTTGGTTGCTGGATCCTAGCAGGGTGTTTTATTTCGATTACACCGCATTTGAAACCGGTTTTTATTGAATACATCAAACAAATCAAAGGGTATGTCTGGTACAAATTACTATCCATACACCTGCTCTTTTTTGCCGCATTCCTGATTTTATCGACTTTAATTTTCACGAGCGGGATTCGTCCCGACTATCTCACAGCCTTCTGGTTTGTATGCTGGATGTCCGGGGGTGTTATCGCGTTTATCCTGTTGTTGCTTACTTTAGCGCCTTCTACTTTTTGGTTAACAATAACGCGCAGGTATCGGATAAATTTACTGGCAGGCGCGTTATTAGGAATACTGACGAACGCAATCTTCGACTTGTTCGCCCGTCAAGAAGCCCCGTTGGCTCAACAAGCGCTTTGGACTTATTTATCCGGTCTCACATTACAGATAACCTATTCAATTTTGAAGTTAGTCTTTGCCGACAACGAACTTATCTACGAACCAGACTCGATGGTAATCGGCACTGACGTTTTTCCGGTGGAAATTACCTATGCCTGTTCGGGTATCGAAGGTGTATCGCTCATCACTGGTTTCCTTGCAGTTTATCTCTTTCTTTTCCACAAACAATTACATTTTCCTGCTGTTTTATGGCTTTTTCCTATCGGAATTATTGCAATTTGGTTTACCAATGCAATTCGTATTGCCTTGCTTGTAATTTTGGGTCATTTTTATTCGGCAGAAGTTGCGGGAAGCGCTTTCCATGCGCAAGCCGGATGGATTGCTTTTACCTTAATTGCCGTGTGTTTGATTGTACTTGTCCATCGAATGCGTATTTTCTCCCGCTTCGAACATCAAAGAAATTGAATTCGAAGCTTGATGTCCTGGCGATAGCATTATTGGCGCCGTGGCTGGCACAAATAGCATCGTTGATGATTACATCCGCACTAACTAATGATTTCGATCTATTTTACCCGATGAGAATATGCCTGATTAGCGCTGTGCTTTTTCGTTATCGCCACACTTATAGAGCATTTGCTTTGAACTGGTCTTGGGAAGCGCCTTTAATGGGAGTCTTGGTATTTATTATCTGGATTGGGCTAGAAGATGCACAATCAATCGAAACTTACCTTTTGATTGATGAAATTAATAAATTACCTTCGATTTACGTTATCGCTTGGATGTTTTTTCGCATCGCCGGTTCGGTGCTTATTATCCCCTTAGCGGAAGAATTCGCATTTCGCGGCTACCTGATTCGAAAACTTGTCTCCACCGACTTTGAAAACGTAACACCGCAGACATTTACCGCGCTATCGTTCATAGGGTCTTCGCTAATTTTTGGCCTGTTACATGATCGATGGTTTGCTGGAGTGCTAGCAGGCATGGGGTATGCTTTCGTACTTTATCGTCATGGCAGGATAGGAGATGCGATTGTCGCGCATATGACAACGAATGCATTGATCGCCGTTTCCGTTCTCGCATTTGGAAAATGGTCGTTATGGCAATAATACCTACCCTTTTACACAACTAAATCAATCATTAAAAACATATTCACCAAAGAATCTTATCTAAGATTCTTTGGTGAATATGTTTCTGCACAATTTCCCGTATCGATTATTTAAAACAACGCGTCTAAGTCAATCCTGAAAAAACGGTTCGACAAAATCTCGTAAAGAACATAAAGATTTTCGTTTCCGTTAACAGCCTCCATAAGACATTAAAAATAATTATTTAACGATCCTTTGATATAGGTCAAATAGATAAAGTTAGTTTAATCTTTGTTTAATATTCGACATGTTACAAGGATGCATCATAAAGCGATGTTGCTCTTTATGATTTGGCGATAGATTAATTGAGGAGATTTAATATGAGGAAAATTATCATCTTGTTTTTCATAACAAGTACGACGGCAATCGCGCAACCCAACGGTAAGTTATTAGCATCGCAGTGTTTTCAGTGTCACGGACCGAACGGAAGATCAGTCGGCGAAATCGACTCGTTAGCTGGAGAGTCCGCTGCTGAAATTTACGACGAATTAGTCGAATTTAAATTCGAACCTAAGAACGACATTATGAACCTGCAAGCGCGTATTTACACCGATGCAGAAATGCGAGCAATTGCTAACTACATCGGCACATTGCCCAAATAAGGAGAATAAAATGGATAGACGATCATTTGTGAAATCATTAGGGATTGGTGCCGTTGCAGCGTCAACATCGTTAGATAAAGTCGATGCAGCCGTTGCAAAACCGTTTGAAATCGTTGTTGTCGGCGGCGGTTTTGGCGGCGCTTCTATAGCCAAGTACCTAAAACTCTGGGGCCAAGCGAATATCAACGTAACTTTAATCGATTCGGTTGCCGCTCATGTTTCTTGCATCCTTTCGAACTTAGTACTAAACAATCAAAAAACGCTGGCAAACTTGTCGTTTAATCTAAGCAAAGTGGCCGCTAAAAACCACTTCACCTTTCGCCAAGGTTTGGTAAATAAAATCGATAAGGCCGGTAAAAAAGTATTTGCCGTTGCACCCGATAAAACCGTGTTTTCCGTCGCTTACGATAAGCTTGTCTTATCGCCCGGCATTAGTTTTGTTTTTCCGACGGGAATGGATCCGGCGCTTCCCGGCGCAACCACACCGATTCCACATGCCTGGAAAGCGGGATTACAAACAGCCAATTTACGCGCTCAGTTGCGGGCATTGCCGTCGGACGGTTCGGCAGTCGTTGTCATGACGATACCGAAAGCGCCGTATCGTTGTCCTCCCGGCCCTTATGAACGTGCCTGTTTAATCGCGGATTTCATGAAAAGGACCAAAAACGGCGGCAAACTAATTGTTTTCGACGCCAATCCCGGCATCCTTGCCGAACCCATCAATTTCGGAAAAGCATTTACTCAGCTATATCAAAATATTATCGAGTATGCGCCCAATCACTCCGTCGTCAGTGTTTCGGGTACCACGCAATTTGCTACAAAATCGATTACCGTTACAAACGGAACATTTTCGCGTTCCGAAACGTGTCATTTGCTGAATGTCATTCCTAATCAGATCGCGCCGAAATTACTATTCGATGCCGGATTGATTGATAAGGTCAACGGAAAACAATGGGCCGGCGTACATTTAGATACATATCAATCACTCTTTAATCCCCATATCTATGTCATTGGCGATGCTCACGACTCAAACCAACCGAAAGCCGGTCACATCGCGAATTCGGAAGCTAAAGTCTGCGCGGATGCGTTACTAAGAGTATTAGGCTTATTGCCGCCCAGAGTGATGCCCGATGAAGCGCCTGTCACGAATTCGGCATGCTATAGCCCGATTACCGCTACAACCGCTTCGTTCTTAACGGCGGGTTATCGTTTCGATCCTGCTCAACAACTGATGGTAAGAATTCCCGAAGCATTCGGCGAAGCGGAAACCATTAACGGCGATAACTATAAAACGATGTTAGCCTGGGCTAATAATCTTTTTGCCGATGTTTTTTAATGAACTGAGAATTCCGGTCTAACAATACTTCTTTACGTCTTAATGAATCTCTGATCAAGTCGTTCGACATGGGCAGGACGAACCCTATCAACTTGCTCAGAGATTCCTAAAAATAAATATCGCCTTGCCGGTTTTCATTCACGCGGTTATATTGCACTCCCGTTAGCGATTAACAATACATGCCTTGCCCGCGTCCGATCAAAAATGCAGACGACCTGCTGTTCAATTTACCAAATCCATGTCCGATAAAGATCAAGTTTTTGCAGATGAAAACGGCAAATCGACCGATTTCAAATTCGGCGCTGCCGTTGCGAAGGTTTTCGACGACATGGTCAAC
>JADKAL010000006.1 GCA_016715325.1 Methylococcaceae bacterium | reverse complement strand
GCATGAGTAAAGGCACGGCATGCGACCATTTTCACCGAAAATCAGCGGCACATACCAAGGCGCAAGCATGGCTTGAGAACCGAACACAATGATCGATAAGGCTATAATTATTTTTATCCCTTTTTTAAACTCGCGACGGATAGCCGACAGATTTTCTCGTTGCGCACACAAATGCGGATAAAAAGCCGTATTAAAAGCACTGGCTAACGATAGACTTAAGCCTAGCCCTGAATTGACTGCAAAATAGTAAATACCTAAGGTATCCAAGCCCATGAAAAAGCCGATTAACAACCGGTCGATATGCCTCCTTGCCGTTGCACAAATTTCAGCGCCCAAAACATGCAACGAAAACGCCAAAATATCGTTTTTTGCATAATTAGAAACTTCCTTATTCGGCCGCCATTTTTCCTGGTAACGGAAAAATACCACCCACAACGGCGCAACAATCAATTTGGGAATAACGACGGACCAAATTCCGAATCCGCACAAAGCCAAAATCGCACTGCTGATATTATCGATCGATACTTGAGCGCCGTTTGCCAGCGCAGTCGTACCCAGACGATTTTCTCTTTGAATCAGATAGACCTGGACCATCGAGAACGGATAAATCAAATAGGGAATCGCTAAAGCGATAACCAAAGGATAGAGCGCATCATCCCTGTAAAATAACTTGATCGGATGCGCGACCGTGCATTGGATAAAAAACAATGCGATACAAATTTGCCAATTTAGCCGGTACACAAAATTGCAGACCGAATTTAAATGTGCCGGTGCGGTTTGAACAATCTTGGCGCCGATTCCATTACGGGTTAAGGTTTGAACAACCTCTTGCACGGTCATCGCTATCGCAATAACACCGAATTCGTGTGCATTCAGCGTTCTCGCTAGAACAACTGCCGTCGCAATGCGCGTTACCCGAATCATCAGTTCCGAAAGCGCTAACCAACTGATGTTACGCGCAAGCGAAGGCGTTTTCGATTGCCGCATTTGTTTATGCAGTTTCATAGTGCTGACTTAATAATGATTGCTGAAAACCTACGTTATCTAAAGCCCGCTTGAAATCGTTTTGAACCCGGTTGCGAACCGATTGTGCATCGAACGGCACCAAGCCGGATTGAACGATTAAGTCGACTTCTTCACTAGGACAAAAATGCTTGATGTGGCCGCCCGGGATATCGAGACGGTTGGACAAATCGGCGCCTTTATTGGAATAATAAAGATTATAAGGCGTTCGATCCGCGGCCAAAGCCAGTACCGCCGTGTGATAACGAACTGCCACAATAATTCTAGACACTTGCAAGATCGCCTGTAAAAGCTCCCAACTGGGAAACGCGCTTACATAATTAACCAAATCCAAAACTTTAACTTCCGGACAGCGTTCTTGTATGGCTTTAGCGATAACCCAATCGCTATCCATTTCCGAAACGGACGATTGAATTAGCAACACAGGCTGGTATTTACGCGTCCATAATTGATGGCTCAGTGAAGCAATATTTTCTACAAATTGTTGATTATCGACGGGATAAAGCGCGTTAAACTCTCGTAGCGAGATGACTGCGCTGTATCTTGCATCCATTGAATTTAGAATATTACTTGCGCAATGCAATGCCTCATCGGAACATTTAAGAACGAAAGCCGTATCGTAAGACAGCGTGCAGTCGACGCCCAGACCGGTCAATAACCGATAGGATTCTTGATCTCGTATAGTGACCGAATTGATATGTTTCAGTCCATCGACTAACAATTTTAAACTGAGTCCTCGGCACGATGCCGGTATCGACTGACCGAATAGAAAGGTTGAAGGGGCGATTGCTTTAATTGGCTAAGATTGCTTAAAAAATTGCGGGTGATCGACCAGGGTCGAGAATTATTAAAAATATCTCCGCCCACGCTGACAAAGCCATCACAATGCTTAAGGTTTTCTCCGAAGTGAATTCCTTCGGGCGGCGAGCCGTTCGGCCCAACGAGTGTTGTATATACTTCATGCCCCGACAGCATTTTCGTCAACGCGGCATAAATTGCCGCATCGCCGACATTGTTATAAGAATAGGTGTTGATTAGGCCGATTTTCACTTCAGTCTCCGAGTTAAATAAATTCAACAAGGATTAAGCAATACTCGTGCCATATTGAAAAATATATTTATATCACTGATATATAAACCTAATATGGATGCGATGGCTCCTTTATATTTTTTCGCATAGCATTCTGCAAAATTGTATTTTGCAATTTGCAAATAAATACTTGTATTAAACCTGATCTATCTTTGAAAATGACAGAAGAACATTCCATTTCCTGTTGATCGGCGTTAACAAAAATATTGACCAACACTAGACGCAGTGGGCTTCTATCCGCCAATTTTCATTTAATAAAGGACTTAACCCAGCGTTTTATTATATTTAACTCCCCTTTTTAAATATTGGCACTTAAATTGCTTTATTGACGATATTGAAACTAAATCGCATAAAGTACAAGGTGCCAAATGAAAAACGTAACAGATACACTCTTTCTTGAAGACTTTTATTATCCGAGTTTATCCGTCGGCGCATACCGGTATCCATTTCCTTTAACGGGTGACGACCATTCGTTAGCTTTAAAAGCGCAGTTTATCGACTTATTCTCGGTGGCTATCACGAATTGCACAATGCAACATGCCGTCGAAACAATCGTCGATTATGCCAAGCAACGTAAAACCGGTAATTTCGCCTTCGTCAATGCCGATTGTTTAAACAAGGCATGGACTCAGGAAACTTATCGTGATGTTTTGGGCCGCATGTCGGCGGTCTTCGCCGACGGGATTGGCGTTAAGCTGGCGGCAAAATTGGAAAAGCAAGCGGTAGCCGATAATGTTAACGGAACCGATATGTTTCCTTTGCTGTGCCAGGAAGCCGCTATAAAAAATCTCAAGATTTATTTACTCGGCGCTCGTCCCGGTGTAGCGGCTTTGTGTGCGGAAAAAATGAAATTACGCTTCCCCGAATTAATAATTGCCGGAACACAGGACGGCTATTTCAAAGAAACCGAGACCCCACAAGTCATCGACAACATTAATAGTTCCGGCGCCGAAATCCTTATCGTTGCGCTCGGTGCACCTTACAAGAAGTATGGATGGACAAATACCGTAGCCGTTTAAAAGTGCCTGTGTGTATCGGTGTCGGCGGATGTATCGATTTTTACGCGGATCGCATCCCTCGCGCGCCTTTGTGGTTACGCAAAATGTCTATGGAATGGACTTGGCGTTTAGCCCAAGAACCTAAACGCATGTGGCGGCGTTATATAATCGGCAATCCCTTATTTCTCTATCGGGCTTGGCTATGGGCCCGTTTGGAAATAAAAAAATTGTTCGGCAGGAAACATGCGATTGCGCTGGAAGCAAGCGACTATTTTGCAAATCAAGGACATAGCAATTTAGCCGCCCAACTGTTCCGAAAAAGCCGTTTAAGCTTTTGGAAGGCTTCCATCGCCGGATCGAAGTGGATTAAACGAATGATGGATATCGGTGTTTCTTCCACCTTACTCGTATTACTGACGCCGCTTTTTTTAATAGTGGGAATACTGATAAAACTAGAATCGAAAGGTCCTGTATTTTTCTCGCAAACCCGTATCGGTTTCGGCGGCAGACCGTTCACATTCTGGAAATTCCGTTCAATGCGCTCGGACGCCGAACAAATTAAAAGCCAATTATCCGCTACAGCGATGTCTGACGGCGTCCGTTTTAAAATCAAAAAAGATCCGCGCATTACCAAAATAGGCGGGTTTATCCGAAAGTATTCGATCGATGAGCTACCGCAATTATGGAATGTTTTAATCGGCGATATGTCTCTGGTCGGGCCACGTCCGGCCTTACCCCAGGAAGTCGAGTCTTATACTTTGGCAGACAAACAACGTTTAGCGGTAGTCCCCGGTATTACTTGCATCTGGCAGGTATCCGGACGATCCGATATCCCGTTTAAGCAGCAGGTAAAACTGGATGTGCAATACAAATTGAATCAGTCGCTGGCAGAAGATATTAAACTGCTATTCTTGACGATACCCGCGGTATTACTCGGCAAAGGGGCCTATTAAGTGTGTAATTTGAGAGGTCCGTCACGAACAATACCAAGTGAAAAACAAGGTTATATCCTATTATTCGATCTGTTCTTTTTAAGAATGTCAATGAAATATTCTTTTGCTTCGAGGAGACAATAATGAAAACTATAATAGTGGCGGGCACCGTCAATCGTGAATTAGCCCTTCTAACGGAAGGCTTACCTACCGGAACACTCCATGTTGTCGAAAAGCCTTTAGTTGCGTTTTCGATTGCCGGCATTCAAGCGGCGGTTAAATCCAAAATAAATATTCACAGCCCTGATAATACCGCCGTATTAATCAACAAGCTTTCGCCGTACCTTGAATGGGACGTAAAGCTACAAGCTATATCTTATATCGTCGAGGAACAATCCGATGAAATGCTGTGGATTAGAGACGATTTAATCTACGACATCGATTTTTCCGGCTTGCTGGCCGGTTTAAGAAATAGCGAAAACCACTGTATTGCCATTTTTGCCGACGATATGCCGGTTATGTTTTATAAAAAATGCATTCCGTTAATCTTGTTTAAACGCGTATACGACGGCGAATTTGAAAGCGTTTATCCGGAATTTAAACCGAACATGAGTAATCTCGATTACTGTCATGAATTGCTCACATCGTTCGAATGGCAAATTATGCAGCTTAAAGACGGGCAAATTCACGAAGTGGATACGCCGAAAAATTATCATAAACATTCGATGCAATTAATTCGCGGCGAGTTTACGCATATCGCTCTGGAACCCCACCAAGAAGGTAGCCCGCTTATTAAAGGCTGGCACAATAGCATCGACGAATCGAGCCAATTACAAGACCGCGGGTATTTCGGAGATTGCGTTTACGTCCACAAAGACTCCCAGATTAAAGGAGAAGTTATTATCGGCAAAGGCTCTTATATCGACCGTTGTGTAGATATTAACAACACTATCGTAATGCCGGGCGTTTATGTCGGGCCTTATTTGGATTTAAACGAAGCGATAGTGACCGGCAACGAAGTTATCCGGGTCGATTCTGGCGTCGTTATTCCTATTAACGATAATAAGTTTATCGCAACGCTCTAATCCAGCACTTAGGCTTTAATTTTTGTAAGGGCGAATTGTTATCCGAATACCGCTCCCCGTAATATTTCCGATACGCAGCTATCTCTGCATAGAATTAGCTGCTATCCTTAAAAACTAACTGAAATACTGCGTCAGTTTGCTTCAGTCGATTTGTAAAATTCTAATACCGTTACTTTTTTATCACGGAGATAACACCAGACTAACCAAGGGATTCGGTGTGTTGTATAAAAAAACAAATGCAGTCAAAACAATTATTGAAACCCTAAAAATATAACACCGTGGGATTATTGTTTGAAAACAACCGATAAACACGCTCAGCTTCGGCCATTAAAACGGCGATTGCTAATATCACTACTCACAGCCTTTTTTCTGTTGTCCGCTCTTACGGTTGTTCTACATCGCGTCATTCAGGATCAGGCGATAGAAACCGATTCGAAAACTGCGTTGGATAAAAATCTCGAGCTTCTCAGTTCAATTCTCGCCTATCCGTTAACTTCCAATAACCCGGCGGAAATGCAAGCGCTCTTAAACGCATTTGCAAAATCGGACGAAAAACTTTTCCGTGTAAAAGCCATCGATAAAAATGCAAGCGTATTTTTAGATTGGCAAAATCCGGCGCCCTTCCCTTCCGACGCCTTAATAGGATTTCAAACACAAATCGTCTACAACAACGAATCGATTGGGCATCTTGAAACAGTATGGATCAAGCAGTCTTCAAAACCGCTTAAAACCTTACTTTCCTCTTACACACTCTTACTATCTATCGGCTCCCTAGCACTCTTGGCGATGGCAGCCTTTTATGTTGTGCTGAAATTTTTCATTAATCCTTTCGAAAATATTCTACTATTCGCGAACGTTTATTTATTAGGCTCTGGAATACAACGACCGATACAGAACTTAAAGTCCATTGAATTCAAGAAAATGGTCGATATACTCTTATTATTAGGCACCTCGTATAAAGAGCATAAAGAAGTTAAAAAGACGCTCGAAGAAACGCAGCATGAAATTCAAAAAATAAATGGTCGTTTCAATCTTATTTTAAATTCCGCCGGTAGCGGCGTTTATATCCTCGATAAAGCCGGCAAGATTGTCTTCGTTAATGCCGCTGCGATAGAAATTTTAGGCTGGAGTAGTCAAGAATGCGTGGGCCGCTGTTTAAACGAATTAATCCAGACAAGAGCATCAGACACCGGAAAAGATAAAACCGGCTTGGAAGGCTGCAAAATCTGTTTCTTGAATCAAGACTTAATAAATAACGAGCCCTATTACCTTACGTTCATGGACGGAAAAAAACATGAAGTTGAAGGCGAAATTTTCTGGAATAAAATCGGACAACCTATCGCGGTCAAATATGTCAGTACGCCTATATTGGAAAATGAGGCCATAACCGGCGCTATTATCATTTTTGAGAATATCAATCTCCGATTAGAAGCGGAACAAAAACTAAAAGACAGCGAAGCACTAAAACAGGCCATGTTGGAATCCAGTCTTGCCGCCATCATTACCATAGACGAACAAGGTAAAATTTACGAATTCAACAAAAATGCAGAGGATATGTTCGGCTTTAAAAAAAGCGATGTATTGTTGAAAGAAATGGCCGAATTAATAATTCCGGAGCGCTATCGAGACGCACACTGGAAAGGCATGGCAAAGTATTTAAAAACCGGCGAACACAACATCATAGGCAAGCGCATAGAAATTACCGCGCTAAAAGAATCGGGGGAAGAATTTCCAGTCGAATTAGTCATTTCACCGATCAAACTGCAGAGCAAACTATTATTTACGTCTTTTATTAACGATATCACTGAAAAAAACCGTGCGAAAAACGCCATCGAAAACGCCCGCATAGCCGCCGAGAATGCGAACAAAGCCAAATCGCAATTTTTAGCCGCGATGAGCCATGAGATACGAACGCCGCTTAATGCCATTATTGGCGTTAACGAATTGATGCAAACAACCGAACTCGATCTGGAGCAACAGGAATACGTCAAAATTGCTCATCAGGCCGGAGTATCATTGCAAGAAGTCGTCAATAACATTCTGGATTATTCGAAGGTCGAAGCGGGAAAAATGGAATTCCATCTTCAGAAAACAGACATATTGGCGGTTGTAGATTCCGTATTATCGATCATGGGTCCGAGAGCGTCGGAAAAAAAACTGGACCTGTTTACTACCGTTGACTATCCCATCCCGGAAAAAACGCTTATCGATCCGGCGCGGCTCAGGCAAATATTGTTAAATCTTGTCTCTAATGCAATTAAGTTCACCCAAAAAGGCAGCGTCGAAATTCGTGTCGGAATGAAAAGCAATACGCTTGGCAGTTCCTCGCTTCAATTTTCCGTTACCGATACCGGAATCGGTGTTTCGGAAGATGCCAAAAAACTTATTTTTGAAGAATTTACGCAAGCCGATCTCAGTACGACCCGGAAATACGGCGGTACAGGCTTGGGACTAGCGATTGCCAGTCGGTTGGTTTCCATTTTCGGCGGCGAAATCGGTGCTGAAAGTGTTGAGGGAAAAGGCAGTACATTTTGGTTCACCGTCATACCGGCAAATAAAGAGCTTTCAAGTCCGACACTTTATAAAGATCTAAATTGCTATGTCTTCAATAGCGTCCAAAAAAGCACTTATGCTTTTTATAAAACTCTGAATGCGCAGTGTGCAAACGTAAAATTTATTTCAAGCACTCATGAAATCCCACACGAACCCGGACTTTCCATCGTTTTTATCGATGAACGCCAATTACCCTTTTATTCGACGACTGAAGTTGAAGCGCTAAATGTTTTAAACCGTATTGACCTCGTGAAGGTTTTAATTACCGAGATAGGACCTAAGTATAAAGAAAGCCGTTCGCTTAAAGACTTCGATACGTATTTGGTAAGACCTCTGCAAATCAGACAACTGCATACGTTCATCAAAAATTGCCTCGACTACTATAATAAAGGACAGAAAATACGGCGCCGAACTGCAAAATCCGACCGAGTAAAGACTTTAAGCGGCAAAGGACATCATTTATTGTTGGTAGAAGACAGTATCAATAATCAGAAAGTCATCAAAGCGATGCTGGAAAAAGCCGATTATGAAATCGATATTGCCGACAACGGCCATGAAGCGCTTCAAAAAGCTAAGCTCAACGTTTACGACATGATATTAATGGATCTATCGATGCCGGTCATGGGCGGTATGGAGACAACGGAACATCTTCGTAAGAACGAGGGGCCCAACCAAAAAACGCCTATTATTGCGCTGACCGCAAGTGCTTACGACGATAAAAGAGAAGATTGTATTCAGATAGGAATGAACGGCATTCTGTCGAAACCGCTTAACATGGCGAGTTTGCAACAAGAGATCGCAAGGCTATTGAAACAGAAGACCGTAAAATTATCCCACCCCGAAAACGATACAGCACCGCTATTGAGCTTGGCAGCGAATAATCGCATTATCGATTACAGCATTTTGGAACAATTAAAAGCCGATACTTCGGAACATATTTTTCCGGAATTAATTGCTATTTTTTTAGAGCAAAGTAAATCGCGCGTTACAAAAATCGAACAAGCCGTTAATGAAAACGATTTTTCAGTCCTCGCCAGCGAAGTTCATTCGCTGAAAAGCGAATCCGCGACTTACGGCGCAGTAAAATTAGGGGAATTGACAGCCGAAATTAATTTACTCTGCCACCAAAACGAAACAGACTCCGCCTTTGAAGCAGCCAAACAAATCCGGGAATCCTGGCAATCGGCGTATAACGAACTGAAAAAATATCACTTAACACTGAGCAACACCTCAACCCCTTAAATTAAATAAATTTATGGCAAAATCACCTAGCGTATTGTTAATCGAAGATAGCCCGTCGCTCAGCGTGCTGTACAAAGATTATCTGCGGCTTGAAAAAATCAAACTCGATCATGCCCCCGACGGCGCGAGCGCCTTAAAGATTATCGATACACGCACTCCCGATGTGGTACTGCTGGATTTGAATCTTCCCGATATGGCGGGAATGACTATTCTAAAGCATGTCCACGACCGCAAACTACCCTGTACAGTGGTGATTATTACTGCATTCGGCAGTGTCGATGTGGCTGTCGACGCCATGCGTTACGGCGCTTTCGATTTTATCGAAAAGCCATTTACGGCCAAACGCCTGCAAGTCACTTTGCGAAACGCACTCGAAAGCCAACTGCTACATAACGAAATCGACCAGCTCCGGCAAGATTTCCGCTCTTCTTATCACGGTTTTATCGGTTCGTCGATCGCGATGCAATCGGTTTACCGCATTATCGACAGCGCCGCTCCGAGCAAAGCAACCGTATTCATCACCGGCGAAAGCGGTACGGGAAAAGAAGTCTGCGCAGAGGCTATTCACCAGCAAAGTCCGAGAAACAAAAAACCCTTCATCGCACTGAATTGCGCCGCAATACCAAACGACTTGATAGAAAGCGAAATTTTCGGACACGTTAAAGGCGCATTTACCGGCGCCTTTGCCGAACGCAAAGGCGCTGCTGCGCAAGCGGAAGGCGGAACGCTATTTTTGGATGAAATATGCGAAATGAATATCGATCTGCAATCGAAGCTGCTCCGCTTTATCCAAACCGGTAAAATTCAAAAAGTAGGCGGTTCGACAACGGAAACCGTCGATATCCGGTTTATTTGCGCCACGAATCGAAATCCCTTGGACGAAGTTGCCGCCGGACGATTCCGCGAAGATCTCTACTACCGTTTACACGTCATTCCCATACATTTACCGCCGCTAAGAGAACGTGAGGACGACGTTTTATTAATCGCCAACAAGTTTCTCGAAAGCTACAGCGCTGAAGAAAATAAACCGTTCATCGGATTATCGCCTGAATGCGAATCGATCTTTACGGCTTACAATTGGCCGGGAAATATCAGAGAACTGCAAAATATCATGCGAAATATCGTTGTGTTGAACCACGGCAAATATATAACAGCGGAAATGCTGCCGCCTGCATTGAAATCGGCTTCCGCTTCAAACGAACGAAAAACTCGCGAATTAAACCTATCGACAACTGAAAAACCGCTCGAACATTCTGAGATAGTTCCGCTTTGGCAAGTTGAAAAAGATGCCATCGAGCGAGCGATACAGCACTGTAACGATAATATCCCCCATGCGGCGGCATTGCTCGGCGTTAGTCCGTCGACTATTTATCGGAAAATACAAAGTTGGCAGAAATCTTGATCGCTTACCTTTTTCTATTGATCCGGCCTTTAAATGTTTGAACCGTTCGTGCTGAGCTAGTCGAAGCACATAAAGCCTTTCGACAGGCACAAGGCGAACGAAGTTAAGACTTCATAAGGCCCGCTCAATAACAGGATTTTATCGATAAATCTTTCAGCACTATAAGCATCGACTTCCAGCATGGGAAGTTTCGTATCTAAAGCCTCAGCATCGATAAGAAATCGCCGCTTAATTGCTGTAAAATAGGCAAGTTTTACCCGAATGATTTAACGATTTGCGTTAGTCTTCACTCTTACTTCCCCTTTTTTGGAAAAAAACTTTGATATCCACCGCAAACATTACCATGCAGTTTGGGGCCAAGCCCCTGTTTGAAAACGTCTCCGTCAAATTCGGCGACGGCAACCGTTACGGACTGATCGGCGCTAACGGCTGCGGCAAATCGACCTTTATGAAAATTTTGAGCGGCGATCTGGAGCCGTCAGCCGGAAACGTCAGCATCAGCCCCGGCGAACGTTTGGGAATTTTGCGGCAGGATCAATTCGCTTATGAAGAATTCAGCGTAATCGACACCGTCATCATGGGCCACAAAGAGCTATGGCAAATAAAACAAGAGCGTGACCGCATCTACTCGCTACCGGAAATGACGGAAGAAGAAGGTATGCAGGTTGCCGATCTTGAAGTCGAATTCGCCGAAATGGACGGTTACACCGCCGAATCTCGCGCCGGTGAATTGTTGCTGGGTCTTGATATTCCGCTGGAACAGCATTACGGTTTGATGAGCGCCGTGGCACCGGGCTGGAAACTGCGAGTCTTGCTGGCGCAAGCCTTGTTTGCCAATCCCGACATCATGTTGCTGGATGAGCCAACCAACAACCTGGACATCAACACCATCCGCTGGCTGGAAAACGTTCTCAACGAACGAAACAGCACGATGATTATCATCTCCCATGACCGGCATTTTTTAAACAGCGTCTGCACCCACATGGCGGACATGGATTACGGCGAATTACGTGTTTATCCCGGCAATTACGACGATTATATGACGGCCTCGACACAAGTGCGCGAACAACTTCTGGCAGGAAACGCCAAGAAAAAGACCCAGATCGCCGAACTGCAAACCTTCGTTAGCCGGTTTTCGGCCAATGCATCCAAAGCCAAACAAGCCACTTCACGTGCCAGACAATTGGAAAAGATCAAACTCGACGAAGTCAAACCCTCCAGCCGAGTTAATCCGTTTATCCGCTTCGATCAAGGAAAAAAACTATTTAGATTGGTCTTGGAAGTCGACGGCTTAAGTAAAGGTTATACGGAAGTCCCGTTATTTAAAAACCTGAACCTGACCATTGCCGTCGGTGAAAAAGTGGCTATCATCGGCCCGAACGGAATCGGCAAATCGACATTACTCCGCACCCTGGTCGGCGACTTAAAACCGGATACCGGCTCGGTTAAATGGTCCGAAAACGCGGAAGTCGGCTATTTCGCACAAGATCACGCCGACGATTTTGCTGAAAACATCAGTCTTATCGAATGGATGGGACAATGGCGTAAAGAAAGCGACGACGATCAAACAATCAGAGGCACGCTTGGACGTTTATTGTTCTCATCGGACGAAATCACCAAACCGGTCAAAGTCCTTTCCGGCGGCGAACAAGGCCGGATGCTGTTTGGAAAATTGATACTGCAAAAAAACAACATCATGGTCATGGACGAACCAACCAACCACTTGGATATGGAATCGATTGAATCCTTGAATACCGCACTGGAAAACTATCCCGGCACGTTAATATTCGTCAGCCACGACAGGGAATTCGTATCATCGCTTGCAAACCGGATTATCGAACTGACGCCTTCCGGCATTGTCGATTTCAACGGCAATTACGAAGACTATCTCGACAGCCAAAATTTATAGTTCTATGTGAAATACAGTGGCATAACTGTCAAAAATCTTAGTTATGTTAAATAATTTATATACTTATCGATTTGTTGGAATGAATACAAAAATAAGTGTTTTAGTTGATGGTTAATCGTTGCGTGGCACTTGGCTCAAAGTAAGTCCGTTCGTCCTGAGATTCTATGGTTCTTGTCAATGCGCATTTTTGAGGCAGCCAATTTTCTGAGCATCGAATTTGGCACCTGTTTGCTTCCAAAGCGAAAAAGCGATGCGTAATAATTTTCTGGAAATAATCACCAGCGCCTGTGTCGCTGAGAATTCCCGGGCGCGTAACGCTTGGTAATAGGGTTTCCAGACGGCGGTTTTGGTCGCTGCCTGGGCGCAGTTGTATAGTAATCGGCGCAGTTCGCTAGGTCCCCGTTTAGACACCCGCCTGCGCCCCCGCTTTTGCCCGGAGTCACTCGCCCTGGGATCAAGCCCGACAAAAGCTACGTCCGCATCGCTATGGCTTAATGGCACTCGATCAAACAAGACGGCAAGTTGTGTCGAGGTTTGCCGGCCTATGCCCGGAATACTTTCAAGCCGTCGGGCGTCGGCTTTCAACGCGGGTTGTAAGGTCAATAAGCTGTCCAATTGTTGGTCTATACGCGTCAATAGCCCGTCTACTGCCGTCAAGGCATCACGCAGTGGTTCTTCAAGCTCACTCACGCTACGCAAGGCCTTTTGCAGTGCTTGGCGATGTTTGACGACCGTCGCACGGCGCCGTTGCAACAAGGCCAATTGGTGCTGTGTGGTCGAGGCAGGTTGATAGGGGCGTAAATGACCGCGTTCTGCCGTAATAAAACGCCGGATCATTTGCGCATCCACCCGATCCGTCTTACCCCGGCGGCCCAAGCCCAGCGCATAATGGCGCATATCTCGTGGGTTCAGCAGATAGACGACTTTACCCATTGAGACCGCTCGCTCGCATAGGAGTTGATGGTAAGCACCGGTAGCCTCCAAACCGATATAACTCTCGGCGGGCAAGGTTTTCAGCCACTTATCGATAGCCTTTGCGGTATTCGCAATAGTCACTATGCCCAACTCCGAGTCAATCACTAATTCGTCTTTCGCTACATCTATCCCGATTAACATTTCACTTGTCATACACCCTCCACCTGTTGAAAAATAAGAGCGTCGGGGTGGTGCATCCACCGAGTAAGCTTGTGCACAAATCGGCGGTTTTACCGCTAGATTCTTCATCGACTCTGGAAGACGCGATGGGATGAATTCTCAGCGAGGTCTGTCTGTGCAGATACTTGTCGACGTCCCTCCATCCCGACCCCTAAAGTCTCCCCGATTCTCTTAAGCTTTACCATACAAGCTTGTCGAAGGATGGACGGATTTGCTTTTGCGATTTTACTTACCCACTCAAAGTCACAAATAACCAAACGAATCAACCGCTGACAAATTTTGTCACATTGTGACAGGACAGATTAACGGTTAGAGTTAAATACGGGAAAAAAATCGTAGCCCATCACTCTGTTTCTTCAAACAACAGAACGATTATCCAATTTCAATATAAATTTAATATCCTAATATATCAATATGTTAATAGCTTTATGCCGCAAATATACCGGTTATAGCGTTTTTTAAAAAAAATATTGGCACAATAACTGCTTTATTATCTACGTAACACAATGGGACACATTGCTTACTTTAACTCACCTTAACAACAAGAGGAAACTTTACAATGAAACAACAAATGCAAAAAGTGCAACAAGGTTTTACCTTGATCGAATTAATGATCGTTGTTGCGATCATTGGTATCCTGGCAGCGGTCGCGTTACCGGCTTATCAAGATTACGTCGTGCGTTCACGGGTTACTGAAGGTTTGGGATTGGCTGAAAGCGCCAAAACTATGATCGCTTCGGAAGGAGCGACTTCTCAAGCAGATCTTGATCGTGTCACTACTTCGTGGAATGCTCAAGCCAACAACTTAGGCGCAACTAGCAAGTATGTCACATCGATACTATTGGGAGCTTCAGGTGCAGCTGCTACAGGCGGCGTTATTACCATATTATATAACTCTGGAGCTGTTGGTGTTGCCGCCGGTGCAGACACTGTCACATTGTCTCCGTACGTGCGTACTGGCGCTGCTGGAAACCCGCCTACGTTATTTGATGCAATTGCTGCTGGCACCCCTGGGTCAATTGACTGGGCCTGTGCTTCTGTTGCTGCCGCAACAGCGAATACACGCTTCGGTGCAAATCCGGCGACAATGGGAACAATGTTAGAAAGATTCGTACCAGCAGAATGCCGTTAATAGCTTGAAAATGTTTTCTGACTGGATGTGCATGAGAGATACTTGTTGCACAGCCAAGTAATCAAACCCGACCCCCGAAAGGTTTTTCCAATCGGGGGTTTTTATTTCAAACTGGTTACATTTGATAAAGTTACTAGTTTGAAATAATTATTAAGGGCGCTATCTTTATTTACAATAAGGTGTGAATTAGGAAATAAATGCGATGTTCCTTATTGTCTTAGCTACACAGAGTGATATTGATGAAGGTAAAACCATTAAAAATATCAAGAATTACTAACATATATGATTTTAATTAGCTTTATTCATAGGCTGTAAACATGATTCCATTTAAATTAAAGCAGCAGAAGGGTTTTACTTTGATAGAACTAATGATTGTCGTTGCCATTATCGGCATTCTGGCGGCAATTGCTTTACCGGCCTATCAGGACTATGTAGTGCGCTCGCGTATTACAGAGGGTTTAAATCTTTCAGGCAGTGCAAAACTCGCTGTGGTTTCAGAAGGGACTTCAACCTTGACCGATTTGGTTCGCGTTTCGAATTCATGGAATTCCCAAAATGGGTTTCTTGGCGCCACTAGCAAATATGTCACGAGTGTTTGCATTACCAGAGGTGGCGCTAACTGTGTTGGTAACATTGACGCAACAAATGCCGATGGTGTTATTACAATAACATACAATGAAGCAGTAGTAGGTTTACCCGCAGGTAATAACCAGATACGTTTAATTCCTTATGTTAGAACAGGCGTTGTGGCTGTGCCTACTTTACAGGCAGAATTAACTGCTGGAAATAATTCAGGATCAGTAGACTGGGCTTGTATTTCTGCCACTACTGCATCTGCCAATTCGCGTTTTAATGCTGCCCTGATAGGGCTTGCTAATGGGGTTCCGGAACGTTTCGTTCCTGCTGAATGTCGTTAAAGTTTTAACGATATGACAGTATGACGGTTGAATTGTAAACGACCTTACTGCGATTAAATCGTAGGGTGGTTCCGCTTTAGAGACTATGAAAGAATCCAAAAAGCTGGCTTGCCCTCTAACTGCTTCCGGCTTTTTTTTTGAAAAATGGTCAAAGCCTTAAGCACTTTTCTGGATAAGCCAACTCATTATTCAGATGAACTCCACGACCGTACGGCGGTTAAATCTATCGGGTGGAGATAACGGGATTTCGCCCGTTATCCCTCCCACACCACCGGACATGCGGTTTTCCGCATCCGGCGGTTAAACCCAGCGACTCAAATCGTCGCAAAATCTGATGGTACAAATAATCCCCAGTGCCAAAGCCGCGTGTTGTTCAGCATGGTTTGCAGCATAGGGCTTCGCGCTAAACGCCATGTCCTTACTGAGCCGCTCGCTTGCTTTAAGTGATACGGCTTGGCTTTCAATCGTCTTACGACCGTACGGAGGTTAAATCGTAGGGTGGTTCCGCTTTAGCGAACCACCGCACACGAAGCCTATCATGCTGATTTGTATTTTAACATTTCCAACCATCGGCTATTTGCTCGGTGACATGTCTGGAAATTTTACATTGTTCGGCTTTGGCGGATTGTCGCTCCGCTCCGAATCCGCCCTACCCATGCTATTATTTACATTGATATATGTGAACATACAGAAATTTTATTTTTCATATTGCTTTAATCCTTCCGCATAAATTTTCAACGTCTTAATAAACGACATGACTCATACTTTAAAAGACCGTATTAATGCATTTTTGATTCACCTAGGCATTTCGGCTGTAATCGCCGCCATTTCAATGTTTGTGGTATTTTTTATCTGGTACCCTGCCCCGCTTCATACCGCTGTCGGAGTAACGCAGATTTTTCTCATTTTGCTAGCCGTAGATATTACCATCGGCCCATTGATTACTTTTATTATTTTCAAGAAAGGCAAAAAATCCCTGACTTTCGATTTAACCGTTATCGCCTTATTACAAGTCGCCGCCTTAGCTTACGGCATGAACACGGTGTTTGAAGGCCGCCCGGTGTTTGTGGTATTCAGCGTTGATCGCTTTGAAGTGTCCAGAGCCTATGAAATCGATCCGAAAAGCCACGATACGGCTTTAAAAGCCAAAAACGAAAATGCTAAAGTGAGTTGGCTGCAACCCAAATGGGTCGGTGCGGTCGCCTCAAAAGACCATGACCGACGCCAAAAAATCATGTTCGATTCTGTGCAAGGCGGTAACGACTGGCCGCAACTGCCGGAGTTATTCGTGCCTTTGTCCAAAGTTAAGAAACAAATTCTGGAAAAAGGAAAAACGTTAGAAATGCTGCGTAAGCTGCGCAAGAACGACCCCGCTGTTCAAGCGGGATTGGCGGACTGGAAAGATAACGACGTCAAATGGTTGCCTTTAGCCAGTAATGCCAAAAATATGACCGTCATAGTCGATGCTACGTCGGCTGAGGTTTTAAAGGTGGTTGATATTAACCCCTGGGACAAATAGAGACCGCGTAAATAAATTTTTCTACAGACCGGATTAAATCGCAAACACCTTTACGTTCATAGCCGTTATCATAGCGTGCCGGCGCCCCCCGGTACGCCGGGTATCGACTCACGCACTTCGGCGATGAGTTGCTTGGGACTTTCATCAAAACAAGCTATCGGTCATTTGGGATCATAGAGGTCTTCGTAAAGATACATCCCCCCTTCCAGGGCGGCCATTTATGCCCTTGGGTACAAAATAAGAACTCACTTCGGGAATACACCGCTCCTGCTTCTGCCAGGGTTTTAGGGTGTTTTTTTACTTGTGTCTTATGGGTAAAAGCTGACGGATGGTTTCATAACTCCAGCTTCGCGACTTCCCGGCTAATAGCCGTAAGGTCCAATGATCATGGCCTTCCGGTGCATCGTTACAAGCCACGGCAATGACAGGGGCGATCTGCTTCTCCGTCAACTATGGTGCTTTCCAGGGACGCGGGCGGTCTTTCAGTGTTGCCCTTCCTAGACACCTCTCTGGCGTGTTTTGTAGACCATTGACGGGCAAACATCCAAGGCTTCGGCATGTGCATTTACCCTTGTGTAGTAGCCTTTCCAAGTTCTAAATTTCATCGTCAGACAGGGTCACTTTATAATATTTAATGACGGGCATGGGCCAACCTCTGAAATAGGTTGCCGTATGCTATAACAGCTTGGTTTATAAATATATTCTAACGCTTTGTATTGCAATGACTGACTACTAGGGATTATGGGTAATGTCGTTAAGTTAAGCCAACCTCCGTCTTAATTAAAGAGAGGGATACCTGTTAATAATTAACTTAACGGCATTGGGATTACGGGACCTATCATATTTGGTTTAACCGCCTGATTTAGCTTACCGCATGTCCGGCGGTCTGGGAGAGATAGCAGGTACTCTCTCGTTATCCTCATCTGATTTAAGCTATTGTTGAAGAATTTTGGCGGATGGACCGCCTTGGGTAGTCAGGTTTGTGACATTATTATTTCCGTAGCTGAAAAGCTTACCCCGGTTGAAAAAATCCATCCGATTTTATTTCCGCTGATAGTGGAATTGCTTATAAACACTTGTGAATTCGAACCATTTGATTTAACACCGACATTTGCATTGTTGGATATTACCGAATTATCGATTACCGTTACTATTGGTAGCGTAACGCCGCCGCTAAAAAGACCGAAATCAGCATTTTGCGAAAGATTGCTATTTCGCATTTCGAGCTGGATAGATGCGCCTGCATTTCCCAAAGCGGCCGCCAAAACCCCGCCTTTATTGCCTGTAGCACTAAGTCCATCAATGTTAACGGATGAACGCCCTACCGTCGGTTGGATCGTAACGCCGAAACCGGAGTTATTATCAATCTTTGTGTTGGTTATAAAGAGCTTTGCCGTATTATTCGGCGTAAAAGAAAGCCCTGTGCTGGTCCCCCTGATGGTTGAGTTGTGCAGGTAAAGCGTTCCAGAACCCGTAAATGCAAGAGCGGGAATCGTTCCAGGAAAGCCCCGATGGTCAATGTCGATGCCATTGAGAACAACGGTATCGGCCGGACCGATATTGACAGTGTTGTAATTATATCCGGACTGCGCAATATGCCCCTCGCAATTTATATGGATTGAAAAGGTGATGTTTATTGCTCCGAAGAATCCGCTATCAAGACACATAACTTCTCCTTTATCTGCGGCCTGTAATATGGCTCTAAAGAAGGTAGCACATGATGTTGTCTGCGAAAAGCAATCGTTTGCATCGTTTCCGGTTTTAGAAACATAGGTTCTGTTTTGTGCGAGAGCCTGAGTAGAGAATACGATAACAACAAGTATTATCGCAAAAATTTGTCTAAGGTAACTAAATAGCAACGTTTACGCTTCGTTAACGCGCAATTTTTTTAAAATGATTTGTTCGTATTGTCAACAACTTAATTGCAAGCCGTATTAAGTTAATGCCGATTCACCAGCGGGCGTCGTGCCGATACCCTCGACCACGGTTAAAAAGTATCCTGTCAGCGTAAATATTTTTTTGTTTAAGGTGAGGGATTTTACTCTCTAAAACGTCTTAATGAATTGAACGGTAATTTAGAGGGGAAAATAATGCCGACAAAATCCACTCAACTTCAACAAAAATACTATCCGCCCAAAAATGAGTCTTCATCGCAATCTCAGTTTCCATCTGCGAGATATTTCCAAATTCATTTCGAGCACATGGAAAACCAATTGAGCGAAACCAAGCAATGTTTGATAAAACTACAGCAACAAATGGCCGATTTGCAGAGTCATTTCGCTTTCTTTACATCTGAAATAATTGAATCTAAAGAGAAAAAGTGACTTTGTTTTTTGTTGAAACGGCGCAGCGAAGATTTTCTCGTCTGCCTTTAGGATTACTAACGCCTATTACTTGGCGACGTGCATTCTCAGTGGCTATGGTTGTGCTACTCGCCTGCATTTTGCATTGTCTTGTGTTGATGTGGTACGCGACTCGCCCGGAACCTTTGCCCGTGACGGAAGCTAAAGCACTCCCGATGATTGACATCGCTTTGGCGGCGCCCAGCACAGGGACGCCTGAAGAAGCCAAACCATTACCGCCCAAACCTATACCACCTAAGCCCAAAGCTAAACCGGTCATTAAACCGAAACCTAAACCAAAGCCGGTCAAAGAAAAAACCAAGTCGGAAATAAAAAAGCCGATCGTTAGCGAACAACAGCCGGAACCTGCGGAGCAAGCGCAAGCGTCTCCGGTAAAAGATGTTTCACGGAATAACCCTGTAGTCGGGACGAAAGCCGACAGTAAGGCTAAACACAGTGAATCCGGCAAAGTGACGCAAGCTCGCGCATTTGCCGCTTACTTAAATAATCCGAAACCGCATTATCCGGGGATTGCGCGCAGTCGAAATTGGGAAGGACTTGTGTTGTTGCGGGTTTATGTAACGCCGGACGGACGGTGCGGAAATATCAACGTTGCTCGTAGTAGCGGTCATGATGTGTTAGACGAGTCGGCGGTCGAGGCTGTTAGAAGTTGGCGTTTTGTACCCGGTAAGCGCGGCGATACTCCAATCGCCAGTTGGGTGACTGTACCGATTGAGTTTAATTTGCGTTAACAGCCTACAGCAAGTCTGTTAACAGCGGAAAAATAAAAATACTTTAAAATGAGGAGGTTATTTTGGATTTATCTGAAACCAGTATCGTTAACGCCACACTCTGGCTACTGGGTTGTTTTTCATTGCTCACCTGGAGCATTATTTTGCTCAAACTCGGTGAGTGGGGACTCAATGTCTCGCGCAATTATGCGTTCAGCAATAAAAATCCGACCGATCCTGAAGAGACTTCGATTCCTAGTTTTAATTTATTCGATAAATCTAAATCTCAGCGCGCCCGAATTTATTACTCAGGACAGGCCATACTCAATCAAATACCAACACAAGCATTGCTAAATTTAGAACAATCCAAAGCATGGCATACGTTGATTGAAAAAACCTTACACCAGCAGCTTCTTAAAGAAAAATCGGTGATGGAATCGGGATTAGGCTGGCTTGCTAGTTTTGGCAGTACGTCGCCGTTTGTCGGGCTGTTCGGCACGGTTTGGGGCATTATGCACGCCTTGCAAGATATTAGCAGTAAGGGTTCTGCAAGCTTAGAGGTCGTTGCGGGGCCTATCGGTGAAGCGTTAATCGCCACGGCAATCGGTATTGCAGTCGCCATACCGGCGGTGCTTGCCTATAATTTTTTTGTTAGATTGAATAAAAGCAATTTGTCGAAACTCGATCATTTCGCAAACGATTATTTGCGAAACATTATTCAACAAGATCTACAACAACAAACGGTAAGTATGCATGGCCTTTCAAACGCAAGATGATAATGATGGCGAAATGAGCGAAATCAATGTCACACCGTTAGTGGATGTGATGCTGGTATTATTAGTCGTTTTCATAGTGACTGCCCCGTTGCTTACACAAGTGGTGCGGGTAAAGTTGCCGAAAACAGAGCAAACCGAGCCGGCGCCGGATCAACACATCACCATCCTCAGTGTTTCGTCAGCCGGAGAACCTTTGCTTGACGATAAGCCGGTGCCGTTAGAAAAACTGGAAACGGAATTAAAAGCCTTACAAGAAAAAGATCCCGATATCAACTTGCAATTACAAGCCGACAAATCGGCCGTGTTCGACGCGGTAGCAAAAGTCATGGCGAGTGCACAACGCTCCGGGATTGGTAAGCTATCTTTCGTTACTACACAACAATAAAGCCATCAAAGAAACGGTGCTATTGTGTAATCGGAGTAACGTAAGGATTCCTTCGTAAATGAGTAACATCCATATAATCTATCCAATTAAACTCGTCCATCGAAGTCGATGCCGTTAAGTCATATCGCCCCCGCTTTGCGGAGGCGATATGACTTTCAGCAACTGCCCTGCGCACTACCTGCTACATCAGTGCAATCGAAATGGACTGAAATTATGACTTCACAGGTCAAAATCTGTTAGTATCATTCTTTTTTTGCACTGGGCAAAGCGGTATCAAACCGCAAACCGCTCGATCCTTCGCCCCTACCCGTCTCTTTATATCGTCCTACCCATAGGTAGGTGGAACCGTCGATCCAGCGCGCTAGCTGGTAGGTTCGCGTTAAATGTAAGCCTTCCCGGGGAATTTCTTCTTCCAATATATCTAATCTTTCGTCGAATGCTTTTAAAATGCGTCCTTGAGCGCCGCCTAGCGCATTTCGATTCCGTCCTCGCCGAAAGTTGATAGCACCGGTATTTGCATCTGCCTGGACCGGGATTAAGGGAATCCAATAATCGGGTACCTCCGATTGTAAACGCCAGTTTAGTGTGTCGAATGAAGGTTTAAGATCGGAATTTTCCTGATCTTTCGCTTGATATAACACTTTCATTTTTTGTTTATACTGCTCGCGCCGATCTATCGGTAAACCTAAAATACTTTCCACCGTTCATTCAATAGCCCATGCTAAGTTGGCCATTTCATCGCGTAAAATCAATACATCTTCTAACGGCTTACTTTCGCTGACGATTAGCAACGTTGGCGGTAAAAAGAATAAATCCGACTTTGTTGAAGCTGAAGCGGTACTTACCGAGTTTACTCGGTCTTCCGAAAGCTCAAACATTCGCCAGGATGAAGATAGGGAGGAAATCCCCGACTCTGTCGTCGCTTTTGAAGAAGGAATCAAGGATTTAACGCCAAACGTATCTGTTACGACTAACGACTTGATATGGCAAAGTGAGCCTACAGGAAGCTCTAAAGGCACTACAAACCAATCGTTAGCGTAGGAAACGGCAAACGCAACCATCAGCATTCTTATCAGTTCATCTGGTGCGGATTCGACGGCGCCGAAATTTACGTCGGCGTCTTCAAACTCCCACCATCGCATTGCCGGCATTCCGGGATACGTCACCGGCGCTGGAATGGTACTTTGTTCGATCAAGAAAGGATTTTCCGAGTTCGGATTATTGGCTCGATGATCTTGTATCGCTCCGAGAGAACTTTGTTGTCGGTATTGAAAATCATACCAATCCGGATGTCCGTCGAAATATTCTCTGGCGCAGAGTACGGTTTCGCTGGGGGATTCAATGTCCGTGGGTGCGGCAATGCTGAATGCGTACTCCATCCGTTCTGACGACCAAGCCGTTTGGGTTTGGTCGTCGGGTTTAACAAATAAAGCGTTATACCATTTACTCCAGGCCTCGGCGATAGGAAGAATTATGTTGACATCGGCAGTATCAAATTGGCTTATTAACTCATTTTGCCGGTAAGCTAACATGAGTTTAGCGCCGTTCGGTACTCGTCCGGTCATAATCCTTAAAAATCGCAATCCGTTTGGGTCCGAATTTTCCTTAGCTGAAAATTGATCGATAGCGGGCCTTGCGAATCGGTTAACCAATACTGACCGGTATTTTTTTTCCAGTTCGATGCCAAGTAAACGTAAAAAATGCTGACCTGCTTCTGCCGACTGCACGAGTCCTTCTATACTGTCGGAAAGAGGGCAAACGCTTTCGCATTCTATAAACGGTTCAAGCGGCTGAACTTTAGGGTTGTATGGCATTCCGGTGACAGCCGTTTCCGCATTACCGGGTTGAACTCGCGATAATAAGGCGCATTCTGCATCTATTTTAGTCACTATCGGCGAGCCAGCGTCTTCTCCTTGAAATTCACCGACCTGCCATTGACGAGTCAACATCCAAACCGGATCGAAAATACGCGCTTGCAATGCCGGTTTTATATCATCATTCTGAGTAATAGGTTCTAAACGCGTCCAACTGGTTATTGAAGTCATGGCATTATCCTGTCGTTATGAGCTTGCCCGAACAAAATCGGTGGAAACCGTTTCGTTATCCGTGTTAAAAGCAAAGTGTAACGCCGGTAAGAATTGACTTAATTCCTCCAGTGCTTCGGGACCGACCGCCCGAATACGAGCTAAATCCAGTGTCTCAATCAGCACTTGTTCTAGTGTGTTTTCAGTCCAATGAGCCACCGTCATATCGGGCGGCACCGCCAATAAAACCGCTTGAGGTGCTACGGAATTCGGTTGGTCGTATTGGTAAACAATACCGGTGGTTTCTTTGGCATGGGGAACAAAATCGGCAATCTCACCGATGTATAAACCGGCTATAGCGTTATTAAAATCTATGTTTTCAGGGATGTGCGCGATCAATGACAATCGCCCAAAAGGAATATTTTGTTCCGATGCTAAAGGAAGTCCAACCCAACGGTCGTTTTCGAGAAACGGTAATTGGGCGACATGAAGGTTCATTCGTTCACCGGTAGCTAACGCTTCCGTGTATAAAAACACATCGTGTAAACGACCAATACCATCATGAACGCGCGAGGCGCGTTGATGCCAAGTGACGACAGCTAGCGGATCGTCATCTTGAATATGTGAGCTTGCGGCAATTGCGTTTGCTAATTCAGCTTTATTCGGCGAATTAAATAAAGGCAATACTAAAAATTGATTGCCGAATAAAGCCTGTAAACCCTCAACTAACAATTTGACTTTGACGTTTGGGTTATTTTGATTCTTTAACTTGTCGATTATTTCGTTTGTAGCTTGTATTTTTTGAGCAAACAGTCTTAAAACCGTCGCTTTTTGTTCAAATAAGAGTCGCTTAGCGGCAGCATCATTTCCTTGCGCTGATTTCGGTATGGCGCCGGGTATGCCGAAGTGCGCCATTTGCAGCAATGTATATCGCATCGCTTCCGATTCATCGGCGTCTGTTGTTTTTTTAAACTTTTCGAGTGTTTTCTTGATTTTAATAAACGCTTCGGATGCTTTCGTAAATCGCGCTCCCAGCTCGGCGAGATCGATATTACTTTCATTCAAAGCGCAAAACGTTACATCGTTTTGATTCAAGGCGCAGGTATCGTTGATAAGCCGACGTACCGTTCTAACCAACTCAAGAAATTCTCCGAAACTTTGTAGGTCGCCGGACCAATCGGGACTGCGAAAGTCAGGCCGAATTTTCCAATTGGTTTGAACCGTTGTTTCTTTAGGTAAACGTTTGAGATAGTAGAGTATCCGCTGTTCGAATTCAGTCTCGGCGATGCCGTCGGTATCGGACATGTAAAGGATGTCGAGCGGATGAAGCCCGAGCTTATCGAGACCGAACTCTTTTGATACGACAACCGCACCGTTTTTGTGATCGACTGCGTCGGCTACTATTCGAACTTTTTCCGGATTACCGAACAAGCGGCCCACCCAAGCGTTTAATCGTGGTTCGGCATTGACTCTGAAATCAACATCCTTGATTGTGCTCCAACCGGCTAGCATTGTCGGCGTACTGTTAAACAAAACAATTTCGCGATGCGTGACTGCTCTTCCGGTGCGCGGGGTTTTAACCACTTCCAGTTCTGCCGGGGGCGTTTCTCCGCGACCGATGGCTTCCAATGAAGCGGCAGCCCTAATTGGATTTCCTTGCACGACGTGATGCGTGCTTTCGGCTAATAATGCGTCAATCCATCCAATAGATTACCTAATTCAAGGATTTCCGTAATAATCGCGTTACATGCCGGCAATTGACTAGGATCTAATTTTAGCAAGCCGAGTTTTTCAAGCAAGGCGTTTTCTCCAAGCTCTTTGTATAACTTGTGTAATCGCCAGCCGTCGACAACCTGACTGGCAGGAACCGATTCGCTAACTTCTCCTTCACTATCCAGTTTCTTGCTTATTTGCGGAGCAAGTTCGCGGCATTTAGCGATATAACGATTAAACCCTAGCGTTGGGTAGTTTTCGTGCAGCGAGCGTTCAAAACGGTAGCCTAATAACGCGCCTAACGGTTGTCCGTTTCGTATTCCACGGAGTAATACCGAAACCGTCCTTACTCTTTCCGATGTTAGATTGATCGCTAATAAATCGCTTTTCTCCGAATTTGTGTCGGTATAACTCAGATGACCGTTACGAAGTACGGCGACCGTCGCAGCTTGACCGAGCGAAGGGGTGTGCGTATAGCCGGGATTATCGGATGGAACTAACGGCGCAGTACCTTTATTGGGAGCATCGAGTAGAGTATCTTTAGGTTTAAGGTTCTCTATCCAACCGTAGCCGCCCAAATAAACACCGTCGATATAGTCGTAGCCGCCGTCCGGCTGCATTTTGAGTTGTCTTAGCGTATTAAGACGCGCCGTTGCAAAAGACGTAATCCAGGCATCCAATCGGTAGGAACAGGCATCTAATGTTCCGACCATGTAGCGAGAAAGCACGTCTGGTTGATTAAATAAAGACTTTAACTGCACAAGACTATTATGGAACTCCGATAATCGAGCGTCTTTCCAACCCAAAGGATTTTTACCGCTTTTTTCCAAATCGATGAGTTTTTGAAAAGCTGTTGGGCCAGCTGTGAAACTGCTATCGGTGGCGCCGGGAATATTAACGAATTCTTGTTCCCGCTCGGGGATAAATGGCTTGCTACCATCTCCTTCCCGTACTGAAAGCCTGGCATATTCCAATAACATTGAATGCCGTAACAATAAATAGAGTAACGGTTTACCTTTTACATCGGTAGCGCTCAACGCTTCTAAATTGGTTGTCTTTAGCAAGTTGTCGATATAATTCGTAATTTCGGCTTGTGCGGCTTTCGGCAAAACTAAGGGAAAATTATCGAAATTAAATAGTTTTGCGTCAGCCGAAAAAATAATTCCATCGACGATTCTAGGTGTTTTAAACGGCGTCAGCTTGAAATAAGAGAGAACCGTTTGCCCGGATTGCCCGATTGCGGTTTCTCCCTGAGTTTGTCCGGTTTGAACATTAAAAATGAGAGACAATAAATTATAAAAATAGGCGCGAGCATTAACGTTTCGCAATTGAAAGCTGGATGATAAAGCGTCGTGTTGCAAAACTTCTTTAAGGTCTTGCTGAGGATCGTTTGTTCGTCCCAGTTTAGGCGTCTTGTTTTCTTTACTGAGTATGATCCAAAAATCGCGCAGATTTACCAAAAGCTGTATGAGTGCATTTTCTTTCGAATCGGTTGAAACCCATGCATTTAATGCAGTGACAGGTAATAAGCCATAAGGTTGTTTTCCCACTCTAATTGTCGGTAAAGGCCCGCCCGGTCTAACGTGTTCGATAAAATGCTGACGAATCCATGTCAGATTGGCATCGACGTTATCGTTCGACCAAAAACCGGTCATCATTTGTTCGAGGTAGTAACCCCATGTCGACTGCCAGAGCGCAACATTCATATGTTTGGCGGCAGCGCACTCATCGGAGCTGGCTTCTGCGACGCCTGCAAAGGTATCTTTTGTTTTCCGGTTACCCAATGCAACTCTTAAAAGATCGCCGTTTGATTGAGCATTTTTACCCGGAGTATAGGGAGTTGCGACGGTAACATCGTAACTCGTCTCATGACCGGGATCGCGAGTGCTAAAGCCGGCGGGCGCATCGGGCGTGTTATTGGTCGGTGTGCCCGGCGTTACTATGTTGATGCCGTTAGAAAATTGATGACTGACTAGTAATTCATGGAGCCGCTCGGCGGACTGCGCGCTATTCAAAGTCGCTTTTACACCGAAGACGAACAATCGTTTGATGACTTGCAGATTTGTTTCCGCTAAAGGCATCCTTATTGCCATTCCAAGTCATTCTGCAACGCTAAAATCCGTTAGCCACTGATTTCAGGGTGATTTTTAAAATCGGCTACGCTTTCATCCTTGGTCGTATCATCCGATTGGAAATCAGGCTTCGGGCCGAACGGAAAGCCATCATCGATCTTTCCATTAGGCGGAATAATGAGATTACCGTAAGCAGATTGTTTTTGTCCGTCGGCGAAATGAGCGATTGCAATCCATTTATCCGGCAAGACTTTGGAATAAGGCGCACGCGTCCAAGATTCCAGCTTACCTGTTGCCGTTAACGGACCGGATTGATTATCGATCTGTTTTTTAATCCAAGCGGCACGTGGCGCGCCAAAACGGTTCACAAGCTGCCGCCAGCAGGCTTTTTTTTCATTCTCCTGTTGTGCTTTGGTCCAAGCGTCTCGATACGCATTTCCCCAAAGCACTTCTTCGTCGGTTAATTGAGCCTCGTGTGTATCGACATAAATCTTGTCCGGGAACACTCTAATCCATAACTCGATTTGCGTTCCATTTCTGAAGAAACGGGTTTCCAAACGAACCGGTAATAAAACTAACGGCTTATCATTTCCGATTAATGCGGTAGCAGTTGGATTAACAGCAGACATATTTTGTCCTCACGATTCGCATACGATTTACCCTAGTAATTGATTTGCGTGGATGGCGACTAAAAAAGGACGTTGCATCGCAATACGCGCCATATGAGCGGCATTTTTCCCCCACTCTACGTGTGCGCCGTTAAAAGCCGCCGCCGCATGAGAAGGCGTTAGCGCAACCTTGATATGATTCAACGCCGGCAAATCTTCTAATTTACCGGCTAAATGGCCCCATGTCAGGTCGTTTAAGGTTTCGGCCTCTTCTAGCGTTTCATCGGGAGCCTTGTCAAAACCGAAGCGCGGTTCACTGGGTTGTTCTTTGATAATAAAAAACCAGCCCGACCCGCTATTGAGTTCGCTGGTGATAACGCAAAACCGATCAAAGCGACATCCGGCGGTAAGTTTTCTCGAAAAAAGGGGTATTTAACTTTGCTCTGATCAGAACTTGGACGTAAGCCTAAACCGTCGGTTTCGGCTGGAACGGCATAAATAATAGCTCCCGGATAGCGTTGAAGTAATTCGCCGCGCAATAATAAAACAACAGGTTCGGCATTGACCGGATTCGGATTGTTATTTCCCAATAGTCCATCCCAGAGATGAATATCTTTTATATCTCGTGGTGTTTCGCTACTCGATACGGAGTTTTGTGTATCCCAGAAATGATGAAAACAGGTGCCTCGTTGGTCGGTGGGATATTCCCGCCACAGAAATTCTCTTGCCATTTCGGTATTCATCCCAACCAGAAATGCTTCGATAAATTGACTATTAGCTACCATTAGATTTGCACTGTTGTAAGGGACTTTGTCTAAATTTGGGAGGATATATTCCGGTGCGAGTTCTAATAGCGCTTCATAAACCGGATACGCAAATACCGGATGCGCAACTACGGAAACGTCGTCATCGACTTTAATATTGTCGGCCAACTGTCCGAGAATTTCGGTTTTTACTTCAGCCTCATCAGGAATCTGCAAAACTTCCGTATTAATTAACGAGCTGTTAGTTTGCAACCATTCTTCCCGCAATGCTTCGCGCTCCGATAAACTAACGGGAGTTCTAAAAGATTTATTGATTAACTTTGAATCGTTTTCGAGCGTCCATGAAATGTCATCATCCAATCTGTAATAGAAATGTCCTATACGATATAAACGGAGGTCTAAATCGCTAGGCTCAATTTTTTGAGTCTGCATAGACAAAGGCGTAATCGCAGCAACATGTTTTGAAGCCGCTGCTTTAAACAGATTACTAAATAATGCCCAACGGCTTTTCTCGTCGTCGGTCGGATCAGGTGGATTCACCGTGATTGGTTGGGGTGGATGTTCAGCACGCCAGTTTTCAATCCACTGGTTTTTTAGTGCTTGCACTGTCGCATGACTAATCACGATTCGATTTTGCCTAGGCTTCAAAGGGCCTGTTCTTGGTCTCGGTCTTGGCACTCCGGTATCTGGATCGATAAACCCTCCATCGGCCTCAGGCTCCTGAAAATCATCTTCGATTACTTCGAAGTAAGTATCTCCCACTTGTTGCAATCCTATATCGTCTGCCGTCGGTTCAGGCGGAATACTCGGTATCGTTTTGGTGAACGGTTGTTCTAGTTGCCAATAGCCGGAGCCGCTTTCGGAAAGCGCCAACCAATTCGGCCATTGATCGTTACCGCTAAAGGATTTGTTATTAATGTTTTCAGCTGTCAAAAAGGATTGTTGAGTTACTTTGCCGCCGATTTTTACCCGCTCAGTGCTGGATGTCGTCATCAACACAGACGTTGCTAAAATATCGATTAATCGCGAAGACACTTTACTTACCGTGTCTTGTTTAACGAAGCGGCGGGTGATAGCCCCGCGCGGCCTAGTAATTCGGCGCAAGGCTGAGCCTTCTAAGCCTTTGGCGAAGATAAAACCGGAATTAGCCGGTATCGCAGATCGCATTTGCATTTTTGCAATCATGGATAGATTCGACACTTGGCCGGACCCTGTTGCTTGACTCCTTGCTAACATTTGGTTGTGAGCCGGAGCGGTAAACTGTACTAAGTCATTTACCGATAAACGATCGAAGGTTCTTTCTTTAGTGTTAAGGTTTATGACGCTAGCTAATTGCGTTTGGCGTCGCTGTTTGTTTAATTCTTGTACTTTCTCAATTTGCTCCCAGGCTGCAGCCATCAAACTTTCTTGTTCACGTTGGATGTACTGTGTACCCAATGCCGCAATCACGCGGTGGCGAGGATCGAGATTTAGCTCGTTTAACCAAGCTTTTCCGACGGGTTGACCGACCTTAAACTCTTTTGGTTGTCCGGAAATTGCAAAAGTAACACCGTAAATAGGCGGCGCTACAACAGGGTCGATTACTGTAGAATCGATTAGCGCATCTGCAGGAAGATTCAGAATAGTCGATAACGCGTCAGCCAATACCGAAGGAATCGATTGCCTTTCGATTGTGATATCCGATACGGGTTGCAACAAGCCGGATAGGGGTAGCTCCTGCATGTCCGGTAAGTCGGGGAGTTCTTTGTCGGCCTGTCCTATATGCAATTTAAATTGTCCTATCTCTGCCGGCAATTCAGTCGTTTGATTTCCCTTTGGTAATAATTTTTTAACGAGCGATTCAAAATCGTCGTTTTCGCCTGTTGAAAACTCCCAATGATGATAAACGGGTAACGTTACTGAATCGGGCGACTGTTCGCCGGATAACCAAGCCGGTTTTAAGGTAGCAATTTCATTATTGATTGAGGCGAGGTCTTGAGGCGGTAAACCAGCGGCGATACGTCCAACCTCGAAAGCTGGTACAACACAGGCCGTATAGGCGGTATTAGGTAACAAACGGCGAGGACACAGTAAGCGAGATAATGTCCGTTCAGGGCTTTGTTGTAAAGCCTGTACTTGGTTTGAAAACGCTTGATCCGCCACCGCTTGGGCATGAACCCAAAAATCGGATTCAGCCAAGTCCGGCAGTTCGTCCCCGGGTTTAGCGGGGGCTTGAATGCTTAAAATCGGCAAAGGTTTTTCGGGCTGACGGTTTAATTCAACGCCATCCTGCTTTTTTACGACGACTAATACGATCCAGGGTCTCAGCCGCTGATTCTCTCCAGCGGATAAAGGCGAAAATAACCAAGGAAAATCGGGGGAGTCGAACTCAATCGCTGGCAAGTAATTCGGCTCGAAATTAACCGTAAAGGGGTTTGGCTCCATCCTGACTATTTGTCTGGGGTCGATGCCGGTAATGTCCCTGGGACCGTAAAGATTAACCGTTTGAGTAATGTCCGCAGCTTGAGTTTGATTGTCATTCAGCCACAATGATAGGGGAAGTTGAACATTCGCAGGTTGGATTTCGGCATCCGGACCGGAAAGCTTATCGGTTAAGGCGACATTAGTCGCAGCACCTTGGCGGACCCAAGGATAAAAATAAAGAAGAGAATGATTTGACATTAATTAATCTCCGTCAGTATTTGCAATTTATCTGCGTATTGACTGCTGAGTTTCTGAATTTTTTTATAGGTGTCTTTTGCTTCCGCCCACGTTTTAAATTTTTTGTCGCCGACCGGCATCTTCGAACTGTCCGTTAACAATGGATCGATAGCGCTGATAACGAAATCCTTACCGGATTTTTCAATAGCAATGTGTTGAGCTCGGAATTTACGAGTACCGACTCGGCGAATGTCGGCACGGCCTGCGGCGTTAAAGCCGCCAAATACATAGATATCTTCCACACTAGTGTAACGTCCTCAACATATCTTTAGCTTTGTCTACTTTAGCCAAGATCGTCTCTGGTTTGGCTGTCCAATGGTAAGGTTTTGGGTTGCTATTGCGGTGGTCGAGATACTCCTGTATCGCTGTTTTGAGGTCGTCAATACTGTGGAAAGCACGAAGCCGGATACGTTCCTCGGTAATGTCCCGGAAGAAACGCTCGACTAAGTTGAGCCACGAGGCCGAGGTTGGCGTGAAGTGTAAGTGGAACCGGGATGCTGGGCCAGCCAGTCCTTTACTTCGGCATGTTTGTGCGTCGCATAGTTGTCGACGATCAAATGCAATGCCAAGGTTTTGTCGGTTCGCCGGTCAATTGTCTTCAGGAACTTGAGGAACTCGTCAGTGCGGTGCCTGGGCTGGCATTGCCCAATCACCGTTCCGGTCTGCACGTCGAGTGCCGCAAACAAAGTTGTGGTGCCATGTCGCTTATAATCGTGCGTCATCGTCCCGCATTTTCCCGGCTTCATCGGCAGGCCGGGTTGGCTACGATCTAGCGCCTGGATTTGGCTTTTCTCGTCGACGGAAAACACGATGGCCTTCTCCGGTGGGTCCAGGTAAAGGCCCACGACATCGCGCAACTTTTTCGGCGAACAGCGGGTCGTTCGAAACCTTAAAGCCCTTCACTTGATGGGGCTTCAGTTTGTGCTCCCGCCAGATGCCGTGCACCGCCATCCGGGAAATGCCGACCTGCTCCGCCATCGTCCGGCAACCCACTGCGTCGCGGCAGCCGGTTTACCGGTCAATGTCAAGGCCAGGACTTCTTGGACTTTGTCAGTCGGCAGCGGCGGTATCCGCGACGGGCGGGTCTTGCCTTTCGAGCCCTTCAACACCACTTTCGAGATAGCGATTCCGCCACTTGTTCAAGGTCGGGTTGCTGACCCCAACGTTGCCATAATGACCGTTGTTGACAAGCCCTCGGCGGTCATCAGTACCATTCTAGCCCGTAGTCTTTGTTTAGCCCCAACAGACCGGCTCTTCACCCAGTTGTCCAGTTCTGTTCGATCCTCTTCAATCAGTGTAATTTTCATTGGCGTTCTCATGGACACCAATTGTATCATATCTTAATGTTTGTTGAGGACGTTACACTAGATGGGGTTGATATTTCTTCAGTCTTAAGTTCCGGTATTTGTTTGATTTCATAATCGATTTCAGTAGAAATCGCATCGCCGCACGTCATCATGTCGGAACCGAATCTAACGCCTGCTTGTAAAGATTCAAACGAAGGCGCCTCCAGTTTTTCGCTGTCCGACATTTCCGTAAATTGCGCTAGGGCAAAAAAATCACGTATTTGATGGCTCTCATTCAATTCGATAGTCGTATTCCCTATCTGCGCTTTATCAATACTAAATCTAGGGTTAACATCGCTGGGTTTTGCATTCCCGAAACGGCTTATCTCCATATTGAGCGGTACGACTTTTTGTTTAACGCCCAAACTGCTCAGCGGGTGAATGTACATAAGTCCGGCAGGTGTATTTTCACGCAAGGTCACTAAGGGTAATTCCGGTAAACTAGCCGACCAAGCTGTCGGACTCGATAACGCTTCTTTTAATTTACCGATGATTTCGACAGGTTCGGGCGGCGGCGAGCTGTACCGTCTATTAACGTCCAGTTAAACCTGACATCGATATCCCACCACAGAATTCCAAAAGAGGCTTTGCCATTGATAGTCAGAGGTTCGGGACCAGACAATTCACCTGACAACGAAACGCTTAGCAAGCTGTAACCGCGGTATTTAATAGCCACTGAAGCATAAAAAGAAGCGATAAAGTGGAAATAGGGGTCGAAAACGATGAGCGCGTCGTAACCGAACTGACCGTTAAGACTGACTTTCCCCACATGCGCTTCTAATGCCGCTCGCGAACCGAACTGTACGGTATTGGAAGTGATGGCCAAATACGATTGGCAATTAAGTTGTAAGTAATCCGTCTTGGCAAACAAATAGCTACTCTTGCGAGTGCAGGAAAATTAGCCGGAGCTTTAAAACCCGGATGAAAGCCGCCCACTGATAAGGCAAATGACGGATCTGCACCCCAGCTAAGGCGCATAGCCATTTCACCAGTCATTTCAAATGATTTTGCTAACCGGGAATCATACAAACGGGCATCGAACGACGCTAATTCTTGATCGAAATCAATGATTCCCAAGGCATCGACCTTGATTCGAACAAGATCGTTATCCGGCTCAGGTAAAAACGCCAGCAATTGGCCTAGCAAAATAAATTTTTGTAAGCGTAGCGAATCGCCCAATCCAAACTCCAGAATCAACGCCAGATTCAGAGTTATCAAAGTAACGGGTTCGCCCCAAACAATTTTTACCATGGGGCTGAAAATAATGTTGTCGGGTTGCGCCGGAAACGCCCTACTCAGGGTGCTGAGAATTTCAGGGGCATTGGCTGCGATATTCGTTGGAAATAAAAGATGATTGAGCCTGCCTTCTCTTAACCCGCTTTGTAACGCTTGGCTATCGGCGCGCCGGTTCACGGCAAGAATACCGCCGATTCCCGTCACCGAAAATCCGTAACCCAGACGCCATTTAAAACCTTCGGCGGTAATAAACAAAACCAATGAATAACCTGCCGAACCGTCCGGCATCTTAGTGCTTAATAAACCGAATGCGTTGAGGTTGATTCTATGGTCTATCGCAAGTTGTAAGGCTCCTGCATATTGATTTTTTGAAATACTTAGAAAGCCGCCGCCTGATACGGTTTTTGCATCCACCGTTATTCCGATTAAATTCGGCGCCTTAAATCCGAAATCAAGGTCTGCAAACCCCAGATTTTTTTCAGCCGCTTTAAAATCTAAGCCGAGTTGAAATCCAATCTGATCCAAGCTTGCTTTGATGGGGCCGAGTTTTACATCAAGCGCAGCTGTTGTCTCTAAGGTTAAGCGATTTTTATTGTCCCCTAACTCTGGATCTAAAGCTATTGATAGAAATTGCAACCGTGCTTTGCCGAGCGATTTCGATACCGGTACGACCATCTTAAGACCGGACTCCAAACCGCCTTCAAAAAAGAGATTACCGCCTGATTTGTAGCCTAAGCCGAAATCGAAAGGAAATCGCGATTCTTTACTGCCCAAAGCTTCGATAACGAAAGATCCGCCATCTTTAAGTACGATAGCGCTATCTTTAAAAGCAATACTAAAACTCAAGCCTTCTTCAGAGATACCCGCTTCTAAGGTCATAGGGCCGAGTTCCAGATGCGTCCCTTTTTCAGCGCCTAAAGTCCATCTAAGTTCCGCTTCGGAAGTTGTTTCACTCCCTGTTTGTGCGCCGGTTTTAGCAACTAAGGCTTGCGGATTTGCGGGTTGTTGTTTGCTATCTTTTTGTGTTTCTACCAGTTTAAAGCTCAATTTAGGCGTATTTGCATCGGGTTTGGCTTGCCATTTGTCCAAGCGCAGAAAAATGTCGGCCGCCTCGGTTGCATTCAAGCCGATCTGGAGCGCTTTGTTGTCCCATAATGGAATGGGCGGAATGGTAAAACTTCCGCCTAACGCGAGTAAAAAACCCGGGCCACCATGGTCTCGCGGCACCAGTACAATACTGCCGTTATAATTGTCGAAGCCAAAAGAAATCGTTCGGCTCGCTACTTGGTCGAGTTGGGGCATGGGGGAGTTGAGCTCAGGATCCCAGCCGTGGTAAAAAACATTATCTGTGACAAAGGCAAATATTGCTTCAATAGGGATTAGTAAGTCGGTCCAAGCGTCTGCTTCCTCTTGGGTATCGAGTCCTCCTCCGATCGATTTGAAATGATGTCCGATATCTTTAAATAAGCTTGTTAATTTTTCCGGGTAGGTGCCGCCGGCACCGTATACAGTAAGTTTCTCCTCAATTAAGCCCAAAGGTTGTGCTAACCAATATAAAATCGGATGATTAATACGTAGATAATTTAAAGAGATCAATTCAAAGAATCGGTGAGTAACTTCTTCCAGAAGTTGTTCGTCAGCGTTAGGTTCCTGATCCACATACGGCTTTATAAAGCTGTGGACGGCTTCGTAAATAGCTTTGAGGTCTTTGACCGCCTCAAGAAATGCGTCTTTGTCGGGATCGGATTGTTCACGATACTTAGTAATGCCCGGCAGACTGCTCGGCTGAAAATCTTTCGGTTGCGTTCCTTCGGGAAGATCGGGCGATAAACCTAAATCCAGCAACATTGCCCGGCGGGTGGCGTCGTCCCCCAGGGTTTTTTGAATCCACCGGTTAATAGCTTCAACGAGGTTAAAGAAGCGCTTTAGCAGGCTTTCTTTCTTTTCGGCGGGTTTATCGATTGACTCGCTCATGCGGATGCTCCTTCAATATCAGGGACCTTGGGCGGTTCCTCTTCGAACTTGACACTGCCGACTGCGGCAAGCTTGGCGTCATGACGAGACATTAGGTCAGGCTCAAGGGTTGGTGTTAAAGGAATGTTATCGGTACCTGAAAATACGGCGTAAAGATCTTGCCGGACATTTAAAAAGTAATCGTTTTCATTTTCCGAAGGAGTTTTAAAAAAAGTAACGATTCCAAGGTTATGAGCCACTAAAACTTGCCGCCCGTGTTTGGATTTTTAAGTTGCGAGGCGTGCCGATCAACTACAGCTTGGTAAGCAGATAATGAATCTTGAGACGATAAGTTAGAATCGCTAACGGTTAATGCTTTCGGTCTTATAGATTCCGGTCTATCCTCGTCGCGGCGCATGTCTTTAATAATGTCGAAACGCCAGCGCCAATCGGGTTCGGTTTTAAAGTGCGTGCCGGGCGGTAGATTTGTAGGCAGTAAAACCGGACTTGAGCGCAATTTCGATTTAAGTGCAGGCACCAAGCTTGCGCCTTCCGGCAGAACGACAAGGTCGTCGGAATTGTTTAACCATCCCAGCCGTTCGGTGCCTATTTTACTTGCTATCAAAGATTGCACTCGTCCAAAGTGTCTATCGGCGGCGTAAACTTGGTGCATAACGTTGCGCATACCGCTGGAAATAAATTGAATAAAACGTGCTGGCTGAACGTCGCCTTTTTTCCAATAGCTCATTTGCTGGCTGGAGCCGTAATGAACATCGCCCGATAGCAGCACTACTTTTCGCAACGGTTCCAAGCGTTTGAACAAAGCTTCCATGCGGACAGTGTCGTTTGCCCAGCCTTCTATTGCGTCTGGATTTGTACCGGGCATAGCGTTTTTAATTCCAGACGATAGTTTTAAGGGATTTCCATGGATAAGACGACCCCATATGTTTTTAACATTGTGCACAAGAGGTTTACCGGCATAGGTGACTAGATCGAAAACCCGGTAACTTAACGGCGCAACTACCTCATCAAATAACGGCGCGGCGAATACCGGCAATGAGCATATAACCACAGCAACGTCAATACCAGCGGGCAAAGCCTCTGGTATTTGCTCTTTCAGAGCGGAATCGGAGATATTACCGGGCGGGCCGTAGCGAGTAATAAAGCTTCGACGGGTTCGGCAATCGAGTCCCAATACTAAATGTTTGGGACCTTGCAGCGAAAAATGCCACGAGAGTTGCTCTGTATTGTCGGCTTGCGCCTGCTGATTTAAACCGAATAGCGTATCCAGTTTGTCGATTATTGCAGCCTGTTTAGCTTGCTCTCCGGTGGCAAAAGCTGGCTTGCTAAATCAAGCAGCTCTTTATGCTTTCCTTTTTTATAAAGCAAGGGATCGTTACCCCAGCCTTGGAATAAAGCAAACGCCAACATGCCGTTACGAATCACCGCTCGTCCCAACGGGGTTGTTAAAACTCGGTCGCGCCAAAGCGGGCAAAGATTCCAGTCGTCGGTAATTTCATGGTCGTCGAACACCATATAGGTAGGTACATTGGCCAATGCCCGGCGGACTTGCGGTAAGGTTTCGTAAAACAGCTCGACTTGCCGTTTTCGATTATTCGGGTTTTGCGGCTCGTTATCCGCGGTTTTTTTGAATTTGCCGCCGAAATCGTCTTGCAGACGCCTATAAAATGTTTGAAAGAGCGGAAGTTCTTTGTTCTGATCTAAATTTTGCGCAAAGGTAAATATTTTTCCGAAATCGGATGTTAACCATTCCCCCGACAATGCGTTTAATTTTTCATGGTTAAGTAAATCAGTATCTAAGGGTGTATTTGCTTTGTCTGGATTGTACCGAAGGCTATCTATTAATTTGGCCCGAGGCAGCTCGCCGAATAGAAATAATAGAAATTTTTTTAATAAGCCTTCGTTTAGTTCTATTTCACTTGCTTCATCTATATCATCGACGAATTCTCTTTTTTTAAAAATAGACAGCCAATTTTCCGGTAATGGCACCTCTTTAATATCTACGCCATCGACTTCCATCTGGTCGGCGAATTGTGTAAACATATCGTCGAAATCTTTCAGGTCTTCTATCTTCCAAAGTTCATTGCACCAATTAAAAAGATACATTGCGGCAAATTCGCCAAAGGAAATTAAATGCTGAGCGACGTCAGTTGTTGTTAATCTAGCCTCGGACCACAGCAGTTGATGGCGCATGCCGGGTGGAAAATGATTGACGTCGGCAGGCCACTAACTTACGTCATCCGATTTTACCGATGTACTTTCAGGCTTATTGCTATTGGTAACAATATTTTCAGTCGTAATGGTGGATTTGAATAACGGCAAAAACTCTACTACCCCTTCTTGTAATCCTAACAAATGCTGTCCGCGAATCACGAGTTGCCATAAAACAGGCTGGGCGACATCATCCGCGTAGATTTGATCGCCGGTTAAAAGTAATTGATGTAAGCGTTTATTGGGTTCGTTGAAGGATTTTTTGATAAAGCCGTCAATCCAAGCCAAGGCGTCGTCAGTAGGATGATTGATTTTACGGCAGGAACCATGCGCAATTTGCAAGTCTTCTAACTTTGCCGGTGGAAGAGAAAAACTAGGTAAGAAGCCAATCTCATATCCTAACGGTAAATGTGGTTTTCCATTCGGAAGCGTTTTAGTATCCGCTAATAATCCCAACGATTTTAAATCTTGAATAGGACCGCCTGCATCGGGCGGAACCAGCATTGTTACATTATAAGAATACAGTCTTCCCGGTAACAAGGGCTGTACCGGTAACTGGAGTTCCAGCGTAGCAACAACGAGATGGAGATTGATGCCAATTCTTAAAGTTTCCGTGGTGGAGCTCGCTATGACAGGGCCGTCAACCTTAAAGTTTTCCAAAGTCGAATCGTCTTTAATTCGGCCTTCCCAAAGCGTTAACTCAACAGTGCAAGGCTTGCTTAAGGCCAGCCAAACAGAAACCAATGTCGGTTCAACCCGGCGTAATATCGGGCCTGACAAAATTAATGGCAAATCATTATCCATAATCCTGCTACCCCTCTACTGAGTTTTTTTAATACGGATTCATGTTTCGGTTTTAAATTTGTTTATATTCATAAAACAGAATAGATTTAACCGTCTTCGTTTAGCGGGTCTTTACTGTTTTTGACCAAGCCCGTCATTGAGAGAATAATTACTATTGACTAGCTTAGATAGGGAAACAGTCTATTCGGTATTTGTCGATTTCTAGGACTGATTAAACCACTTTTTTCGTTAGAAAAAAAGGTAATATTTCACTTGAAAAATAATTGTTTAACGGGTTTCATAATAGTGCGAAAGATCATTCTTATTGCATAGGGTCGCTTATTATATTTGTGATTTCGCAATCGACGGTCATCTATTATTTTTTCGGCCTAGTAGTCAGTCATGTTGAAACAACAGGATAGAGTCGAGCCAGTTTACGCCGAGCGCCCTGATGGGTGAAGCGCCAAATGATTGTTTTAGCTTTTAAATTACGTTCCTGTACATTAGCTTCAATCTCACGACGCAGAGTTTCTTTGTCTGGAATTCGTTGCGACAGACACATGTTCGACAAGACAGCCAGCTCAATTTCGGCAATATTCAACCAACTTCCATGTTTTTGGGTGTGGCGGAACGCCAGCCTCCGCGCCAATTCCCGTGCCTGTTCGGCTGGAAACGCTTTATACTTAATCGATTTGAAACGAAATGTAAGACTCCGTTATTTCGCCTAATTCGATAATATCAATATGATCGACACGCGCTGTGATTGGCCCTTTCCGGCACCAATCGAGAAACGGCTGAAGTTGCGTGTCTTCCGCTTGCACGATAATTTCAACACGACCGTCTTCGAGATTTTTCACCTTACCGAAAACGCCTAATTCCCTCGCTTTATTTTTGGTTGATTGGCGAAAAAAAACGCCTTGAACGCGACCGGATACCCAAATTTTGACATGCCGTTTCATGCGCGAATTCTCCAGCAGTAATGAATTTTAGGATTGCGTTTAAAATCTTCAGGAATCGTTAAGGCCGAAATGTCTTCAACAGTGAATAGCGCAAGTGAATCGTAATCAAACTTAAATCGCCTGAAATTAGTGGAAAAATAGAGCAAGCCGTCAGGTGCTAACAAAGACATCGCTTGCTTAATCAAGTTTACGTGATCGTTTTGGATATCGAACACAGCGGCCATCCGCTTTGAATTGGAAAACGTCGGCGGGTCGAGAAAGATTAAATCGTATTGTCTTGGAAAAGTCTGTTCCGATTCGGTCTTTAACCAGTCCAGACAATCCGCTTGGATGAACTCGTGATCGCCCTGCGTACCGTTTAATGCCAGATTCGATTTCGCCCATTCGAGATACGTATTGGACATGTCGACTGTCGTCGTTTTCGCCGCCCCGCCCACCGCAGCATGCACGGTTGCGCTGCCGGTGTACGCAAACAGGTTGAGAAATCGTTTTCCTCGGGCTTGTTGCTGAATCATTAAGCGGACGGGGCGATGATCCAGAAACAAGCCTGTATCCAGATAATCTGAAAAATTGACCTGAAGTTTACAGCCATGCTCTTCAACCACATGAAAATGACCTTCATCGCCTAATTTTTGATATTGCTCGGTATTTTTTTGTTTGCGGCGAATTTTAAAATAAACATGATCGGGCGAAATAGCCAATACTTTTGGAATCTCGGCTAACAGCGCAGCGAGCCGTTGATTGGCTTTATGGGGATCGATTTCTTTCGGCGGTTCGTATTCTTGAACATTCACCCAAGTTTCACAACCTTGATAGACATCGATAGCCACTGCATAGTCCGGTAAATCGGCGTCGTAAATGCGATAGCAATGGATTTTATTCTTAGTCCTCCAAGCTTGGAGTTTTTTCAGATTTTTCTGTAACCGGTTTGCAAAGCTTTGCGCACCCTGCTCATCATCCTTGCCTACCGCATTTTGCTCTTGCTGCATGTCGAACTGAGTTGGTGCGACTTCCGTTTTTTGGGGCGCTTGGTTATTTTTTGGCGCGATGACGTGTTCCTTGTTTTCGCTAGCGATCATGACGGTCACAACTTGAGCGATACGCTCCTCGTCCGATTTAGCTTTCGGTATAAAAAATGCACTATCTTCAATTTTCATACGCAATAATTTACATTCCAACGCCCCATTGTAAAAAGTGACGGGTTTTTGCGACCGAATTCCCAAGCGAAATCCCAACTCGGGATTACTGATAATCATAGCGGCGCGCCAATGCAAAAAATGCAACTTTAAAGACTCGCCGAATTTTTTGTACAGCTCGGCCGTCTCCTGCTCGTCGCCTAACCGTTCCCCGTATGGCGGATTACAAATGACAAGGCCCGGCTTCCAGCTTAATGCCGGCGCTGCATCACTAATATCGCGGCACTCAAGATGTATCTTGCCTTTTAAACCGGCATTCTCAATATGAATGTGCGCCGTATTCAAATTACGGCGGTCTTTATCGAATCCCGCCAGCATCGGTAAACCGCCTAAACCGGCCTGCTTGCGTTGCTGCGCTTCGAGCAATAATGCTCGCCAAGCACCGGCATCGTGTTTTTTCCAGCCGAGAAAGCCGAAGTAATCCCGCAGTAACCCCGGCGCGTAATCGGCCGCCATCAGTGCGCTTTCGACCAACAACGTTCCCGACCCGCACATGGGATCGATCAGGGTTCCGCCTTCTTTAGCGATACGAGGCCAGCCGGAGCGTAACAATAAAGCAGCGGCCAGATTTTCCTTGATCGGCGCTTTGATCGTCGTATCGCGATAACCACGGCGATGCAGGCTTTCGCCCGATAAATCCAAACTAACGCTGCAACTCTCGCCTTTCAGCAAGACATTGATGCGAAGATCGGGCTGCAAGGTATCGATATTCGGACGCTTATCGAATTTAGCCCGCATTTGATCGACCACCGCATCTTTTACTTTCAACGCGCCGAAATGGGTGTTGTTGATGGCTTCCGAATTTTTCGCATTAAATGTCACCGCAAAGCTGCCTTCCGGGTCGAGGTGTTCAAACCAGTCGATCTTTTTTATGCCTTGATATAACTCGTCCTGATCGACCGCTTTAAAGCTTGCGATGGGCATCAACACCCGATTTGCAATTCTCGACCATAAACACACCCGATAGGCGGCAGTTAAATCGCCTTCGAAATACACACCGGCAACGGACGATTTAACATTTGCGACTCCGAGCGAGCGGATCTCTTCGGCGAGTATGTCTTCCATCGCTTTCGGCGTTGTGGCAAAGAAAGTAAAGTTCGGCATTGTTAAAATAAAAAAGCCTTGCAGGGCAAGGCTTTTGCAAAAGATCTAAAAGTCATTTTCCGATAAATCAGAAAACGATAACGCATTTAATTAATTTTGAGTAACTCGACTTCGAAAATTAAGGTCTCGTTCGGTCCGATTGCACCGCCTGCGCCGTTTTCGCCGTAGGCTAAAGCGGACGGAATATAAAACTTATACTTTGCACCTTCCGTCATCAGCTGTAAACCCTCGGTCCAACCGGGGATGACGCCGTTTAATGGAAAAGATGTCGGTTCGCCGCGACTGTAAGAACTGTCGAACTCTTTTCCGTCGATAGAGGTTCCTTTGTAATGAACCGTAACGGTGTCTGTTGCTTTCGGGTTAACTTTACCCGTTCCAGGCGTCAGAACTTCATACTGAAGGCCGCTGGATGTCGATTTGATTGCCGGTTTTTTGGCGTTTTCGGCTAAAAATTTTTCGCCTGCCGCTTTATTTTCACTCGGCGTACCGGCATTGGCAAAAGAAAACAAAGTAAACCCAAGTGAAATAACAAACAGGGCTGAAACAAGTTGAGTATTAATTTTATGCACTTTTATTCACCTCGTGTTAAAAATAAGCGACTATTATAAACGCCGTTTCCGCACTAAAAAGCATTTATTTATCGATAGCGTACGAAAACATCATTAAGAGTTGCTTTAAGGATTCTCTGGATAAACCGATTTCATTCATGGCTCGACTGACTCACCACTAGCGAAATCAACTGCTTGCCGTATGTCTTTAGCCCCTTTGGGGACTGAACTTGTCGAAGGACTTATTAAGAGATCCCTTAAAATAATACCTTTTAATAAAATTCTGGATTTACGCGCATTCCTGTACAATCCAGCCGCACTCTCTTTGCATAATCATTTCAAGCTAAATTCAACAGACTAGCTTCCATTGGCTCCCATGTTCCATATCGCATTATTCGAACCCCAAGTTCCTCCGAATACCGGCAATATCATCCGCTTAGTCGCCAATAACGGCTGTAGTTTGCACCTAATAGAACCTTTGGCCTTCGATCTGGCGGAAAAAAATCTCCGCCGTGCCGGTTTGGATTATCACGACCTCGCCAAGGTCAGCAAATACCCGAATTTCGCGGCATTTTCTGCAGCCATGAAAAGCAGGCGGATCTTCGCTTGCACGACAAAAGGAACCCAATCTTACGACAAAGTGAATTATCAAGCGGACGATGTGTTGCTTTTCGGATCCGAAACGGCGGGATTACCCATTGAAATACTAGATAGTATCACGCCCGAATATCGAATAAGAATCCCGATGATGCCGAACAATCGCAGCCTGAATCTTTCCAATGCTGTGGCCATCATCAGTTATGAGGCTTGGCGGCAACTTCGATTTGCGGGCGGACAATAAGCTGAATGATCGTGTTTTTTACCTCAAACCGGCAACAGCTCATAACTGAAATACGACATAAGCGATCGATCCAGCTTATCGTTAATTAGCCCGATAGCCAATTTCGGCAGATCGTTCTTCCATTTTTCATTTAAGTAATAATCCCGGTAGTAACTACCGTCCTTACGTTTGTCTTGGGTAGCGGACTCGTAATTCACGAACGCACCGCCTAATCGATTAATACCGAAACGAACACTCATTTGCTCGATAATACTTGCAGGATTTTCAAGCAAGCGTTCCGTGGTTATATTCAATGCTCTGCCTTCGTTAAGTTGCAAGTAGGATCGATTTTTAATATTCCAAAGTTCGACAGGATTATTTAACTGTTTATTTACGCCGTCTCTACCGAGCGTTTTCCAGGGCGACTGAAGAAAAGTTATGAAATCGGGCCGCTTCGTATAAGCGTGATGATAAGGTTTCCGGTACAACGATAGCAGCCATGAATACGGATTTTTCGTGATCGTTACAAAAACCAGATCGTCGTTGACTAAATCATAGCGCTGAAGCTGGGTTACCGATTTAACGCAGGTATGTTTCCAGCCTAAATTTCTGGCGTAGGTTAAATAAAAATAAATATCTCTAACTAATTCATCGCCCGGCAATAGTTTTTGTATTTTTATCACCGAAGGCGGCGCTACGCCGGAAATCTCTTTGATATCGAGATTCAATTCCAAAAGCTTGCTAAAGTACTTGGTGTTTGTATTTCTTTCGCCATAGACCTTGATGTACTTAGCCATTTACCTGCCTTCGCCGTTGAACCGGATTGAGACGCCGCTTATCAGTCTTGCGAACTATCGATTTTGCTGACATGCAATCCGCATTCTTTCTTTGTGCTTTCTTCCCACCACCACCGCCCTGCCCGTTCGTGTTGATTGGGCAAAATGGGTCGTGTGCACGGCTCGCAACCGATACTGATAAACCCTCTATTATGAAGGTCGTTATAGGGAACTTGATTAGCTTCGATATAATCCCAAACTTGAGCGGATTTCCAGTTAAGGAGCGGATTGAATTTAACCAACTGGTTTTTGGCGGTGGAAAATACGCTGTCGACATGCACTTCAGGTATATCTTGACGGGTATCCAAACTTTGGTCGCGACGTTGACCGGTGATCCAGGCATCAACCGTTGCCAGCCTTCTTCTTAGCGGTTCAACTTTACGGATTTTGCAGCATTCTTCGTGACCGTCTTCGTAAAAGCTGAATAAGCCTTTTCTTTTGACGAAGTCGTCCAGAACAGCCCGGTCCGGCGTTAACAATTCGATTTCCACGCCGTAATGCTTCCTGACTTTTTCAATGAAACGGTAAGTTTCAGGATGCAAGCGCCCTGTATCCAAGGTGAAAACCTTTATGTCTTTTCGAATACCGACCGCCATATCAATTAGCACGACATCTTCAGCACCGCTAAAAGAAATAACAATATTATCGAATAAAGCCAATGCTTTTTTTAAGATGAAACGGGGATTCTTTCCAGCCAGTTCTTGTTGTAATTGTTCTATATTGAGTGGGTTCATTGTTACTGCTGCGCAAAATACTGTTTTAAAAATTCATCGAAGGGCAGTTGCGGCTTATTTTCCAGCTCCGCCTGCTTAGCTAAGGATTGTTGCGCCATTTGATTGAATTGCTTGGTAAACGCTTCGTCGGCTTTCTTGCCGTTGAAACAGGCGGCGTGTTCTGCCGATTTAGCTAAGGCGAGACAATCGAAAGGTTCTTCAACGTTCTTCATGGCGTCTAACATACGTGCGGACGGCGTTAGCTCAGGATTCAACACTCGCTGCCTTTGAACCTGCAATGCTTTGGTATAAAGTTTATCGTCTTGGCCTTGATCCAATACATCGCAAACCGCTTGAATGTTTTCCAAAATCTCCAGCGCCCAATCCTTTAATGGTATATTTTTTTTATCTTTTTCAAGTTCAAGCCCCGGTTTCCGGCCTTGATTGGCTACTTGAAGTTGGTTGCGGTTATTGGTTTGAAAATCGGCCTCCAACATAGGCGGACTGTCCTGCAGTAGACACGTCAACAATAATGCTTCAACAAATCTTGCTTTATCTTCATCGATGCCAATGGGATTGAACAAATCCAAATCCAGCGAACGCATTTCAACATACCTAACACCTCGACGTTTTAAAGCTAAGGTCGGTTTTTCGCCGGAATGGGCAATCTGTTTGGGGCGGATAACACTATAAAACTCGTTTTCGATTTGGAGTATGTTTGCATTGAGCTGACGATATTCACCGTTAACAACCACGCCGATATTTTCATAGTCGGGATATGGTGTCGCAATAGCTTGGCCCAAACTGGCGACATATTCGGGTAGCGAATTGTAATTAATCCTCAAATTTGCCTGATTTTTGCTCTTGTACCCGATGTCGCTCATGCGTAATGAAGTCGCATAAGGATGATACAACGTACAATGGTCGAACTCTTCAAATTGAGCCATCAACTGCGGACGGCTTTTAAAAAAGCTTTTGCATATGGCGGGCGAAGCGCCGAACAAATACAGGATCAACCAACCGATACGCTGAAAATTCCGGATTAAGCCGAAATATCCACTCGCTATAAATTCTTCAAGGCTGATTTCGCTCTTTTCCTGTTGATGCAAAACCGGCCAAAGTGCTTCAGGAACCGAATAATTAAAATGAATACCCGCAATCGCTTGCATGGTCCGTCCATAACGATGCCATAAACCATGCCTGTAAACATGCTTCATCTTTCCGATATTGGAGGTTCCGTATTCGGCTATCGGAATACTTTCATCGCCGTCAATGCCGCAAGGCATACTGGTGCATAACAGCATTTCATTGTCCAAATGCTGGTAGACAAAATGATGGATAGCCTTTAAATAGGCCAACGTTTCTTTAATATCGGTAAAGGGAGGGGTAATCAGTTCTATCAATGCTTCCGAATAGTCGGTTGTGATACAAGGATGCGTCAGAGCTGAACCTAAAGACTTCGGATGCGGTTTATGACTAATTGAGCCGTCTTTGGAAATTCTGAGACTTTCCTTTTCTATCCCTTTCTGCCCGCCGCAAATGAAATGCTGGCTATTATTTGCAATAAGTTGGTTAAGACGCGCTGAATGCGTGTTATTCATGATAGGCCATTGTCTGTTATGTTTAAACTGTCCTGTATAATCGCACCATTATAATGGTAAAAGCGGGACGAGAAAAAAATCATCACAATGAAAACCCAACAGCCCCCTGCTATCGAACTTCTCAATTCAATTTTCGGCTACGAGAACTTTCGCGGTCAACAACAAACGATAATTGATCATTTGGTTGACGGGCAAGATGCTTTGGTCATTATGCCGACCGGCAGTGGCAAATCTTTATGTTTTCAAATTCCGTCGTTGATCAGAGAAGGCGTAGGAATTGTAATTTCTCCGTTGATAGCTTTAATGCAAGATCAGGTCAGTGCTTTATTGCAACTCGGCATCAAAGCCGCCTTCCTCAATTCGTCTTTAACGTTTGAAGAAATCTTGCGAACGGAACAACAATTAATCGCAGGCGAGATCGACCTCCTTTATATTGCTCCCGAGCGTTTATCGAATGAAAGAACCCTAAATATATTATGCAGGATAAATATTGCTTTGTTTGCCATTGATGAAGCGCACTGCGTTTCCCAGTGGGGTCATGACTTCCGCGCCGATTATCTAAAGCTGTCTTTATTGCACGAACGCTTTCCCAAGACTCCGAGAATTGCGTTGACGGCGACAGCCGACGAACGCACTCGACAGGAAATCCGGTTTCGGCTGGGTCTTGAACAAGCCCGAATGTTTTTGAGCGGCTTCGACCGGCCTAATATTCGTTATCGTATCGTCCAAAAACAAAACGCCCGGCAACAATTGCTCGATTTTATTGAAACCGAGCATGACGGCGACGCCGGCATCGTGTATTGCTTGTCGCGCAAAAAAGTGGACGATACCGCGCAATGGCTCAACGATAGAGGCATCAAAGCCCTGCCCTATCATGCCGGGATGGACAATGTTCATCGGCAACAACACCAACATCGCTTTTTAATGGAAGACGGCCTTGTCATGGTTGCGACGATTGCTTTCGGTATGGGCATCGATAAGCCGAATGTCCGTTTTGTCGCCCATCTCGACTTACCTAAAAGCATCGAAGGCTATTATCAGGAAACCGGACGCGCCGGTCGCGACGGTTCGCCGGCAAACGCCTGGATGGCTTACGGGCTTCAGGATGTTGTTACCCTACGGCGCATGCTGGCGGAATCTAACGCTAACGAAGTCCAAAAACGAATTGAATACAATAGGCTGGACGCCATGCTTGCCCTGTGCGAACAGATACATTGTCGTCGTCAGGCTTTGCTCGGCTATTTCGGCGATACCCTGGAACAGCCCTGCGGTAATTGCGACACCTGCCTTGAACCGGTAGAAACCTGGGACGCTACTTTAGCCGCACAGCAAGCTTTATCCTGCATCCACAGGACGGGACAACGCGTTTCGGCGTAGCTTATCTTATCGATGTATTGCAAGGTAAATCGACAGAAAGGATTAATCGTTTCGGGCATCATCACCTCTCGACTTTCGGTATCGGCAAACAGTTGGACGAGCAGCAATGGCATTCTGTGTTCAGGCAATTAGTCGCGCGAAATTTGGTGGCAGTCGATTTTGAAAATTTCGGCGCGTTACGTTTAGCTGAATCTTGCAGACCTATTTTGCGGGGCGAACACCCGTTAATGCTCCGCAAAGATAGCCGAATTGAAAAAATCAAAGGCTCGAAAAGTGTTTCAACGAACGGAAATCACAAAAAAACAAACAGCTTACTATGGGATGCGCTTCGAAATAAGCGCCGGGAACTGGCGGATCAACAAGACGTACCTCCTTACGTCATTTTTCACGACGCCAGTCTTATGGCCATGATGGAACAGCGTCCGGCAACGCTGCAACAATTGAGCCTTCTTCCGGGCGTCGGAAAACGTAAACTGGAACGCTACGGCGATCAGTTCTTGGCCGTTATCGATGAATTTAGGGAATCGGCGCTCACAACTTCGGACACAGCTAGCGAATCAGTTGAATTATTCAGGATAGGTTTTAACATCCGGCAAATTGCAACAAAACGAGAGCTTCAAGAATCTACCGTTTACGGACACTTAGCCCAATATTTGGAAAAAGGTCAGTTGATATTGACCGATGTCGTTAACTTATCCGAAAGCGAAATTAAACAAATCGAAGACACTATCATTCAACTTCCAGACTGCCAAAAGAACGCGCTTAAACCGGTTTATGAATCTTTCTCAGGAATTTACAGCTACGACATTTTACGCTGCGTACGTGCGGCTTTACAGTATCAAACAAGCTAACGTAACAGATTGAACTCCGTTCTTCCCAAATCAATTTACCGGCTTTTTATCTCGATTTTAAGCCGACCCAAAGATTAATCGGCTAGCATCCAAACAGACTTAATTGACTTAGCCTCATCAAACGACTGAGTAATTAAGTCTTCAAACCTTCATATTTGTATGGTAGGCTTTAGGCTTACACAATACATATCCCTATGATTACATTATTATTTTTAATATATTTTCATCAACAAAGTTTAAATAATCATTTTCACCTTAGCTTTTTGTGTGACGTAAGACACAAATCCAAACGCTCATTCTCAGTATGCGACTAGTTTTGTGATTGACATCACAATCTTAATTCGGCGATCAGACTACTTTTTCTATGAGTGAAAAAAAACTCGCATTTATAATTATTGAGGCGCTTTACCATGCAAAACATTTTACCCATGAGGAATTTTAGCCGAGGCTTTAGACTTGTAATAAAACAAGGTTATTTTGCTATCTTTATTTCCGCTGTATTTTTAATTTTTTCCAGCAAGCCAGCACAAGCCTCTATGGCCGATCAACAGGCTGCATTAGATCTGGTCCCGATTTCAGCTGTAAACCGTCAAGTTGTTCAAAGCGGCTTGTGGTCCAACCCATCGACCTGGAATGACGGAATTCTTCCTCAAGCCGGTGAAAACATTCACATTCCGGCGAACAAATCCTTGACGGTCGATGTCGATAGCAAGCTAAGCTTCAATACTGTCAGAGCCGACGGTATTATAAAATTTGCCACCTATAAAAATGTCAGTATTAAACTCGATACGCTGGTTGTCACAGAGACCGGTACTTTTGAAATTGGCTCGGAAACGGCTCGCATACCGGCGAACGTTAAAATCAAAATTTATGTGGCGAATAACGGACCCATCGACAGAGTATGGGATCCGGAAAACATTAGCAGAGGTATTATTATACAAGGTAAAACAAGGATATATGGCTCTGAAAAATCTGCTTACCAAAAACTTTCAGTGAATCCGTCTGCCGGTTCGGCTCAAATTAAGCTTGCTGACGTTCCGACTGGCTGGATAGCAGGCGATGTGATTGCAATCACCGCAACCAAATTCCGTGATAAATTAAAGAGCGATAGCTCCTATCAAACCGAAGATGAACTAAGAACAATCAAAGCAATTTCCGGTAACATCATTACGTTGGGTAAAGTTATCAATTCAACGCTGATAGAGCCTTTATCTTACAGTCATGTTCCGGCAAATGCGAATATGCCGGTCTACGCCGCCAATTTAACTCGCAACATTGCGTTCATCGGGGAAGGTGGCGAATCGATTCCTGCCAGACAGCGTGGCCATTTCATGGTTATGCATAATCCCGACACTGTTATTAAAGGGGCGAGCTTTAATTATTTCGGTCGTACCGATAAATCAATACCGATTGATGATTTTCAACTCAAAACGACCAAGGTTTTTCGACTTACCGACACGAATGGTGACTATGTACCCGGTAAAAATTCTAACCCGCGAGGACGTTATGCAGTCCATTTTCACCATACCGGAACAGATATCAAAATACCGCCCGTTATTTGTTCGGGCAATGCGGTTTTTTCTAGTAAAGGCTGGGGCTTTGTCAATCATACCAGCAACGTTATTATGGAAAATAACGCCTCGTTCAATGTATACGGCAGCCATTTTGTTAGCGAAGATGGAAATGAACTTGGCGCCTTCAAAAATAATATTGCTATAAAATCCGAAGGAAGAAAAGCAATCGTTAAAGCTGGATTAGGCAATCACGATCACGGCCATACCGGACATGGGTTCTGGTTTCACTCCAGAAATTTATCGGTCCAAAATAATGTTATATCGGGTGTTTATAATGCTGGTGTCGTCTATTACCATCGTACTGCGATTGATGGAATCAACACTGAAATTCCTAAAGAAAACTTATTAACTAGCGCAAAAGATATTACTAGAGGAATGCCCACAATCTATTTCAGCCGTGTGCCGATAGTGGATCATAAAAATACGACCGTTTTGTCGAGCGGGTCAGCACTCAGTGTTGTTAAGGCTAATCGTAATTCTGGACACAACGGAATAAACTTATTTGAATCCCTCAAGGGTTACTCTGTTGTTAACGGATTACAAATTCAATATGTTGAAAACTATACTTTTAAAGACTTGGAATTAGTCGCTGATTCCAGCAGTTCAAATTGGGATCATGGTGTTAATGTCGCCATTAGAGACAGAGGAATTGTTTTCGTTGATTCTAATGTAACGGGCTTTCTTCATCCCTTCATAAGCGGAACTAGCTTTAACGAAACACCTGATGAAACAGATATTATATTTGTGAATACAACGGTTGATGGAAGATCCTTTGACCCTTATATCGACATTCAAGTTCCGTTTACTAATGATGTAATCAGTAACTACAATCCGGAAATTCATAAATCTATTGACTCTGTACCAACGTCTCTAACAAATGAGCTGAAATTAGATATACCTCTCAATATCCTCAACATGCCGACACGTTTACTCGATGGATTTAATGTCGTGGGTACGATTAATGATTCATTAGGTTCAGCTAGTTTTGAATCATTATGGAGCAGAGACTCGCTTCTAGTTTTTATTAAACAGGGATACTATTCTTCATCCGATGGCAGCAAATATGTTAAATTGCCGGAAGTAATTTCAAACCGCTTTACTGGTCAAACTAAAACAGTTTATAACTACGTAAAATTTGAACAACAGTATAGTTTCCTTGGTCCATTTTTAGGTCAATTACCTAACTAAACTGGGACGATTATTGTGACTAAGCTTGTTTGGGCGTTCAAGCCCAAACAAGCGGCTCCTCGGCGAGATTTCCAATTTCACATTGTCCAATATTTTAAAGACCCTTTTGAAATTTACCACGTCATAACCCATTCCCTAACGGTTCGGATATCCCGTCTTATCAATCAAATACTTTATTTATTTATTAAAGTCTCTTTCAATTTAATTGGTAGAATTATCATATTTTTTCCTTACGACAATATGGTTTTTATAAAATCCTTGACGTAACTCGGCTATATACCGAAGTCCTAATTTCAAAGTCTTTTATAAGCCCTGTATCGGCTATTGTGTAAGTATAAAAACAGTCAGCTTGGTTAAAACTCGGGGAGCAGCTTGTAAATTTAATTTTACCGGGCTATAGTGAATGGCGTTAAGGTGTCCATAACTAAGTCCTTCGAGAAGTTGCATACAAACTATAGGCTGTTGATTTAACTCATGATGAGATTGCCTAACCACGAGTGAGATCAATTTTGCCAAAGATACCTTGAACATGCGGACGAATTTTTCTTGTTACAAAAATCATGTGTGATCAGCTAACACTCCGTTATATGAACAATTACTAAAACTATGAAAAAAAAGATAAGAATAAGGACGTTGTATCCTAACTACTTTTGTAATCATAGCGCGACTTATGCATGTATTGCCGTATCGTCAGCAATGGCCCGAAAAAATATTGAGGTTTCGGTCATGGGCATTAGCTCTGACATAGCCTATCAATGGCCGTATTATAAAAATTGCATACCCGCATTCTTGTCACCGATTGCATTTCGGGTTTTTAGTCGCGATAAACTTCGTCATTTAACAGAATTACGTTTTTTTTCTGGCTTGCAAAAGCAAGATATCGCTTATTTATGGCCGTCCACTTCGTTGGCGTTGTTCAAAAAAATTAAAAGTAATGGCAATATAATTGTAATGGAAAATATCAATTGCCATCAGCACACTAGCTTAAAAATACTTCAGGCAGAATATGCGAGTCTTGGAATAACCGATAATAAATTAAACGAAGCATCAATAGAAAAATCAAGTAAAGACGAATCTAGCAAATTGGACTTATGTGATTTTGTATTTACCCCAAGTGTGAATGTTACCAATTCTTTACTTGATTCTGGGGTTGCACCTGAAAAAATTATTTCCTCTAGTTACGGACTGTCGGATGATGAAATTTTCCCTTACCAATTAAGAAAAAAGAAAGAAGGGGAACCATTAACAGCCATCTTTGTTGGTCGTGTGGGTATCAGAAAAGGTATACATTTACTGCTGGATTATTGGGTTAATGCAAACATAGACGGCGTATTAAAGATATATGGAAATATAGAAAAAACGGCTGAAGCTATTATCAAGCCTTATTTAAACCATTCTAAGATTCAATTTGTAGGATTTACAAAAGATATTAAACAATGTTATCGCGATGCCGATTTTTTCATACTTCCCAGTTTGGAAGAAGGTAGTCCATTAGTTACGTATCTAGCTTTGGGGGCTGGTTTGCCCTGCTTGGTATCGCCAATGGGCGGTGCCGGGGTCGTCAAAGATGGCCTTAGTGGTAGTATTATCGATCCTTACGATAAAGAAGGCTGGATAAATGCAATCAGATCTATTGTATTTAACAATGCGTTACGTGAGTCTCAAAGCAAAGCGGCACATCAATCCGCTGATTATTTTTTATGGAAAAATGTTGGTCAGAGACGTGCAGACCAGCTGCTAGAAAAATTAAATATTTTAGAATAGTTAAAATCTCAGCGGATCTATACGCATAGAATTCAACAATAGTATTGCCTAAAGTAAGGATTCAATAACTTGTAGTGCAATTTAGGCTATACCTGTTTCAATGTTGTTAACGTCTTGACGATGGCGAGATTAAGCCACTGTTGAGTATAGCGTATCAACTTAGACAGTATTCGGGTTGATATTCCTTGGAATGACTTAACATAGTTGCGATCTTGAAATGTCGCAAAGTTGCGAGAAGAGGGTTTCGATGCATTTCCGGGTTTTCCTCAACACGGCGCTGAACGGGACAAAATAACTTGGTTACACCGGATGGAGTTTATAGCCGAAATAATTCGCCTTATACACTGCGCAATAGCCTTTGCACCGTTGCCCTCCTAACCAATGCGCAGAAGCTTAGCGCGACCAAATTTGCAGATTTCCAAAGGCATGCTGTCCACAAAGAAGACATTTTCGGAGAACGCCAACACCTAAACCATTAGTTGGCGGAAGTGTTCAATTTTGAATGGAAGTTAGCGTCGGCGTTGACTGTAAATCCAGCAACTTTACCTTGAGGAGATAGTAGAACAATTTAATTTTAACCATCGTCTTATGAGATAATTAAAGCGTATATAAAAAAGCCATCAAGCATAATAAAAAAGGAAGGTACATGTTCTCGTTGCAAACCATCTTCGGAAAAAGGCGATAAATTTTATGGCTTTGAAGCCAGCGCAGAGTCTGCGCGTACTTCGGCCCGTGCATTAATTGAACTTCTGGGCACATCGGCGTCTGAGCGAACCTTGGAAAAATTTAAAGAAGCACGCCGCCGTGAAAAAAATCTCTTTACTCAAATCAGTGAAGAATTGGTCAATACCTTTGTCACTGTTCTTGACCGGGAAGATATCGAAGCGTTGAATAGCGCGCTCTATAAGATCCCCAAAATTGTTGAAAAATTCGCTGAAAGATATACGCTTGCCGCGCCTCGCGTAGCGGATGTCGATTTTTCAAGCCGAGCCGCCATGTTAGAACAAGCAAGTAAAGTCGTCGAACAAATGGTCGGACAATTGCGCCAAGGCATGGATTTAGAAAGAATAAAAAAGCTAAACGACGAATTGCAAATTATTGAAGGCGAAGCCGACCGGCAAATTCTCGAGTTGTACAGAGATGCTTATACCAACGAGACCGATCCAATTCGTTATCTGGTAAAAAAAGATTTATTCGAAATTCTAGAAAAAGCAATCGACCGTTGCCGGGATGCCGGAAATGTCATTTATCATATCGTTTTAAAAAATTCTTAAAGGACTGCCATGCTGTCTCTGCTATTGCTTGTCATCTTGGCTGCATTGATATTCGAATTTATCAATGGCTTCCACGATACAGCCAATTCGATTGCGACGGTTGTTGCAACCAAAGTATTAACACCAACACAAGCCGTCATTCTTGCTGCAACAACAAACCTTATCGGAGCATTTTCAGGCACCGCTGTTGCCAAAACGATTTCGTCGGGATTGGTCGACACCGGTATGGTTAACATCACTTCGGAAATATTGATCTGTGCATTAACCGGCGCCATTATTTGGAATCTTATTACTTGGGCATTGGGTTTACCCTCTTCATCCAGTCATGCCTTAATAGGCGGGTTATGCGGTGCAGCGCTAGCAGCCGGTGATAATAATTTAGATGTTTTGATTTGGTCGAAAACCGCAGCGGTTTGGACCGAAAATAAGGGTTTATTATGGAAAGTTGTTATTCCTATGGTGAGTTCACCGGTAGCCGGCTTTTCCCTCGGCATCCTTATTATGGGGGTATTGATGGCGGTTATCAGCGGAATGAATTCGTTAGGCGGTTTTTTTGCGCGTATATCCCGTCCTAAAGCGATTAATGCGATTTTTGGAAAAGCGCAGCTTCTATCCGCCGGTTATATGGGTTTTGCTCACGGCAGTAACGATGCCCAAAAAACAATGGGGATTATTGCATTGGCCATTTTTTCAGCCAACAGTGCCGGAACGCTCGATAATTTACCGGTTTGGGCCGATTTTCTTCGACCTGATGGCGGTGAGAAAGATATCGACAGTTGGGTTATTGTCACCTGCGCTTTGATTATGGCGTTAGGCACCGCCGTAGGCGGCTGGCGAATTATCAAGACACTCGGGCATAAAATGGTTAAGTTACACCCCATAAACGGGTTCGCTGCCGAAACAAGTTCGGCAACGATTCTGCTGACTGCCGCTCATTTTGGGATGCCGGTTTCCACAACGCACAGTATTTCTACCGCGATTATGGGTGTCGGTTTCGCAAAGAATCCTCACGCCCTTAAATTGCCCGTTATAGAACGGATTATTTGGGCTTGGATTTTGACAATTCCTGCAGCCGGCGGCGTATCGTGGACATTGGTTAAACTGTGGTCGTTTCTACATTAAAGTTTTTTAACAAAAATTAAAGCAATTTCAACACCGTCTTACTGAGGGGTATTTTTCAGTTAATACCTACCCGTACTCATATCTTTTAAGGATATTTTTTATCGCAAAATATCACTTAAATTCTTAGAATAGTGATTTAAGTCTGTAGCTTGATATTGGGTGGAGTAACAAGCCTAGGTTTGTCACTCCACAATTCAACAAGATGCAGCCAACATGCCTTCAAATTCGCTCGAACGCCCGTTCAACATACTCACATCGCAATGCCAATTGAGTTGAGAAGCATTATTTATCTTTTCATTACTTGATAAATACGTTCCATGCACGTAAATCGTTACAACCGTCGTTACTTTCAGACCACACCTTAATCCACGCTTTTCCTTCCACCAAGGGTTCCGGCAATTTACCAAATATTCGGTAATAGCCGCTGGGACGTTTATCGATACTAACGATGAGCGGTTTATTGTTAACCCATACTTTTAAAGTAGCGGCATCTGTATTGTCGGATGCAACAAACTCAAATTCTTGAAAAGATTGTACACTCGAATCTTGAGCCGGTTTTTCCTGAATGAATTTGGGTACATGGCACTTAACCAGCCAATCGCCATGATGACCTGTACGAGAACCGGCTATCGCTGTTGCCGAATACATAACAAAAAATAATAGCAATAAGTTCTTCATAGCCGTCGATCTCCTAAATAGTAGTTATTGTTTTCAATTTAACCGAACGCTAAATCCAAGCCGTTTTCGCAAAGCCGAACTATCGAACAAGCATTACACAATGCTAAGTTTATAGGTTATGGCGAAACGGTACGTTGATATGGATCAACATTAAGGAACAAAAAACGGTAGCGGTTAAACCTGTGTTTTATGATGACGATGTCGGCCTTAAATCACTGAGTCACATCTATTTTGGAGTGACTAAGCTAGGTTTATCACTCTGTTCTATATCAAATTAAATTACAGCGTTAACCCACTACCAAAAAAGAACGCTCGCCGATGATTCGGAAAGCTGAATCAATTCGTTTAATCGGTCGACAGCATAAACCAATGCGCTTTGTTTTTTTCGTCCAGTTTTACGTGGTAGCTGCCTTTGGTATAGTTAGCATTTATGGCCTTACCTTTTTTCCCCAAACTGCTTAATGGAAATAATTTAAGATTATCCGGCGCGTTAATAACGATCTCGCCCGTCACCGGCTCGGAAAGAAACGGCAGTTTATTGCCGTTCTCCGTAATCGACCTCGCCATTATGGTAATAAATAGATTTTTCGATTGTTTGATCGACTTATCGTCCATACTTTGTACCGCAATAACCGCTTTTTTAGTATTTGCTTTAAAAGTGACATCTTGAAGTTTGATTTCGGCCCCGCCAATCCAGCCGGAAGCAATCTGCGATTTCGATGTGTTTATCGTATGAATTCCTTTTTGCCAATCGCGTTTCAATTCGCCCGTATCCGATTGAATAAAATTTTGACCTTGAGGAATAAAATCTTTGTTCGCGTCGGTCACTATCAATTCCGGTTTTGTTGCCGATTTACTCGACTTTAACCAAGGTAATTCGGGGATTTCGGGTAAAGTCACAGTAAATCGGCTGGTTTCCAACAACGTTCTTAATGTTTTTGAGGTATTCGGATCCTGATTTTTATAATAAAAATCATCCCGGCTCAATTTCAGTTCATAAGACTGTTTGCCTAACGACACATGGCTTTGCCTGTACAGTAGCGCAGCCGCAGGCATCAAGCCCATAATCGCTGGATCGTTATAGCACGAAAAATTACTGGCCGGACTGTTAGGCCCGAATTTGGATTGACTGTAGCCGTAAAGCATCATGGCATCCCAACCCTGAAAACCGGCAATACTTGCGGTATATATCGGTGCGGTAAACCGGTCGTCTATTGGAAAAGACGCCATATTCCATTCCGACGCCGCAAGCGGCATTCCGGTTACTTGAGCCGCGCCGATCCAGGTAAGAAAACTCGGATTATAACGAGGATCAAAATTAAACTCTTCCGCATGTCCGTAGGAATGCGTATCGATAATGTCACCGTCGGTCAATGAAGGCAAACCGAACAAGCCCATTTTGCCCCAGCTATTGGTTGTTGCGATTAAGGACTTAGCGCCTAATCCCCGTAAATGCGAAATCATTTTTTGATTAAACCGATGCTCTGCGTCCGCCAAATAGATTTTCGGCTCCCCCATTTCCCACACTCGTCCGGTTTTGTTGGCTTTAAAACCGGCTCGTTCGGAAAAACTTTTCATATCGTTTGAAAAAAGCGCGTTATGTTCGGGTACGCCTTTATTCGCTAACAAAATATTTCCGAAATGTTGGGTCAGATCGTTCTCGTTCGTTATTAACAATGTTACGACAGCCGGATCTTTCAAATAAGGAAGACCGGTATAGGTATTGACATGCGTTAAGTAAGCTTCACTGAAGCGCTGCATTTGCTTTTGAATACTTTCATTATAATAATTAAAACCTTTACCTTGCGCCGCCGTGAGCTCTTTTCCACCTTTGATGCGACCTTTTTTTCCAAATAGTTCGTTAAAATTTTCGACACCGTCTTTTTCGGTAAACGAACGGCCGACATGTAAATCGAGCCAAACATAGATGCCTTCGTCTTTCAGGCACTTTATCCACCAATCGAGTTTTTTAAAGGCTTCTGCAGAAAGCGTTTGGGTATTGTCGCTTTTATTTCCGAATATATTCGGATTGACCCAATTAGAGTCATGATGATGGATTCTGATTAAATTGAAGCCCAATTTGGCAATACGTTTTGCCTGTTTTTTAATATCGCTTTCGGAAGTCTGAAATAATGAGTACGCGATCAGATTTGCGCCCCAAAACTTGGTAGGTGTTCCATCCTCAAAGACCAATTGATCCGATTTCGCTTTAACAAAACCATGCTTACCCGCGGGCAAATCATTCGCATTTAAAAACGACAAGTCCACCGGCGACTCATTGTCCGATAAAATGTCCTTGTGCCACTTTTGCGCTTCGATGTTTTCATAGCTTTGCGGATCGGCGACCGAGGCGCTCTTAGCCGACGAATTATGCGTTATCGTTACCGTCATACTGGTTTTTTCGCTTCCGGCGACGATGCCTTTAAAAAAAAAGGCTCTGATCAGATTCGGTTTGGCGCTATCTTGTGCGATCTTGGCAAGCGGCGGTGAAAACTTAACTTCCAATTTCTCACCGTCCGGGGTTTGCCAACGCCAACCTTCGTTATTTGGCAGCGCTTCGGGTACCGCTAGAGTAGTGGAATCGAATGTCGGCGAATTCGTCTTAAGATTAAATTCTACTCCCACACCGAGCGAATCCGGATGACCGGCTTTCTTGCTCCAATCGTAAGTCCACACGAATTCGCTTTTATTGCCGGTTATCGTATTTAAAAAATCAATATCTAGATTTGGAACTTGACCTTGATAATTCTTAACGCCCGCGTTGCCGGATTCGATAAATCGAGCCGGTTTGATTTTAAAGCCAGCCCACTGCCAGTTTTCTTCCCAACCGACATACTTGGATGAAACAACCGGAAGTGTATTGTCCGTCACGACGAATAAACCCGATTTACGATCGAGATTGATGCTGTCGAACCCATAACAAGTAAGGCTCGTGAGCAAACTGCTAATAACAATTAACCGAATTAGCAAAATGCATAATTTAATAAGTCTTGAATGACACATATTAGGCTTTATTAATTTGAAGTAATGACAACGTTTAGCATGTCTCAGTATCCGGCGAAACACGCTATAAATCGGCTTGAATTTCTATATTTACAATTAAGCTGGTTAAGTTATTTCAGCCTCGCTATTCGATTAATTCTTAATGTATGCAATTCAAATTAATAACGACTTAAATTATCAAGGCGTTGCCTCAATCGACCATTTTGCCGTCCTAATTTGATTGATCGTTTTTTCAGTCACGTTTAAATATGCGGCAGTTATTCCGGTAAATGTCCAATATAAAACCGGAATATAATCGATTGGGCTAACCGTTGATATCATCAATAAAATACTCGCTAAAATGGCGAATAACGTTCGACCCATAAGAATCAATTCGTCTTCGGAACGCGGAATTCTATTTAATATAAAGAAACATCGCCACATTAGTCCTAGGAAGATCGCCATAAAAAGGAAGAGTCCTACGATCCCATAGGGTAATCCAATTGCAATAAAGGTATTTACCAAGTCGATTAACCCCTGCCCTTGCCGCATGCTTTCCATTTCCGGCGTGTCGAGAAACGTAGTTGATCCCGTCCAGGGATGTCGTTTAAAAACAATCCAAGATTGTTGAATAAGGCGGGTTCGGTACTCGATGGTATCGGAGCGTGCATTTCCGATAAAAGGCAAAAGATCGATAAACTTACTACCTACTGAAGTTTGAGCAAGAACCGGAAGCGATAAAACGCCCGCTAACGACCAGGATGCAATTTTTTTAATCCCCCCGCGTCCTGTCCACATAAATGCAAAACACAAACAGACAAAACCAACCCAGGGACCGCGCGCCATTGTTGACAGTAATGCGGCAACAAAGCCGAGTCCCGCTAAGGTAGTCAGTCGCGTATTTTTAATTAAAGGTCTGAGGTACAGTAACAACCCGAAGCCGATGACCATGACATAGCCTAACACGATGGGGGTTCCAAAGATGGCCGACGCCCTCAGCGCCCCTTCCCTTATATCGTAGAGATTGCCTCTAGCCCCGGTTAAACCTTGCTTCATGGTATTAAAAACGTGCCAATGCTTTACCGTTTCGAAAATCCCTACCAATGCGAATGGCGAGATACAAATCAACAACGCAAAAATGGCCCTATTCAACTGCTCCTTACTATCAAGAAAGCGGCTTAAGACGTAATACGGCACAAAAATGTCTATTACATGAAGTAAGCTAGTTCTCAAAGCATTTGTAACGGTATTGTCGCGAAAGGCTGAATAGCAGATAAATAATACGAATAAAACTACATACCAATCTGATTTGACCGTAAATAATTTAGCTTTTGCTCCGGCTTTGGTAACGATCCCCAAAAGCAAAATAATCGCTAACAATCGCGTGTAATTCAGCGTAAAAGATAACGGATGCTGCCGAATGCTGGAATCTCCGCTGTAAACAAAGGCAACGCACAAACCAGCACTAGATAATAAATGACTTTCTGCTTCGGACTTGACGGGACAAGGAAAGCAGCCAATAGAAATAAAACGCCCGCTAGCAACCAGACTGAATGCGCCAGAAATCCAGCGATAAGGGTGATTAGCCATAAATTCCGCCAACGTTTGAATTCTCCGGTCGGCATAAATGTAGGCAACGCATTTCGAATCACCAAAAAAGTAGATCCGCTTAATATCAATACAACGATTAAGGATCGAATTAATTCAGGCATTGGGAAATTTAACCGTCAGTATGAAAGAGGAAAATCGTTTTTGTGAAGTGTTTGACCACAAAGTTATTGTTTTGAGATGTCCAAAAAGAATCGCCCGCTGTTTTACAACTACTAACGTTAACAAAACCGGAAAATTTTTATCCCTTAAAGTTTAACAAAATTGATAATATATACTCGTTAGTTTCATAAATATAGACTGTTTATCGATTATCGGTCGGGGTGTTCTTACGACTTAAGCTCTTAAATTTAAGCTTTATAAAAACAGCTTTGATATGGAATGGCGAGTAAATTTCACAATACGAAAACAAATGATGATTCATAAGCTGTGAGACCACAAGCTGTTTTCTCAACAATGAACTCCATGTTTTTTCGACTTGAATCTAACCGAGAGTTGCAAAACACAACCTCGTCGATAGATGAGATAACAAGCTTGCTCTCAACAAAAAACTTAATGGTTATATAGACAATCGCTAAAAAGGATTACAGCCTTTCTCGCATCCACGGCAATAATGAACTTTACAAAACGATCAAGATTCGCGGTTCGCTTCGTTCAATAACACTATGCAATCATCTCAGAAAAATATAAAAAAACGCGCAATCAAAGCGGGGGTATGGATTATTGCAGGGCATTTATTGACCCAATGCATCCGTTTTGGAGGCAACCTCATCTTGACCCGATTATTGATGCCGGAAGTATTCGGCGTCATGGCGGTTGTGAATGTCATTATTTTCGGGATCGGCATGTTTTCCGACATCGGTCTTAACCAAAATATTATCCGTAGTAAAAATGGTGAAGAACCGACTTTTTTAAATACAGCATGGACGGTTCAGATCATAAGGGGGTTTTCAATCGGCCTCATGATTTTGATTGCCAGCGCAGGATTCTATCAAGCAGGAAAATTTGGATTCATTCCGACAACGATGGCCTACGCCGACAAGGATCTGCCCTTTCTGCTGGCATTTTTATCGCTCGGCTCTTTCATTTCCAGCTTTAATTCTATTTATCTGTTCCTGTTAAACCGCAGGTTAATGCTGGGAAAATCGATTTTTATCGAAATAACCAGCCAGATTGCAGGACTTGCAGTCATCATTTATATCGCCTGGGAATATCGAACGGTTTACGCCTTGGTCTCAGGCAGCGTATTTTCTGCATTTACCAAAATGTTGCTTTCACATTTGGTCATTAGGGATAAATGCCGGTTTGCTTGGAATAAAGAAGCCATTACTGAAATTGCGAATTTCGGCAAATGGATCATGATTTCATCAATCCTCGGCTTTATGCTTGCCCAAGGCGACCGGTTAATTTTGGGTATGCTAATTACGCCCGATCTGCTTGGCGTTTATTCGGTCGCATTTTTTCTTGCCAATGCGGTAAAAGATATATTGAACAAGCTGCTTTCCTCCGTGTTTTTTCCGGTCATCAGCGAAACCATAAGGGAAAGGCCGGAACGGCTAAAAGACATTTATTACAAAATCCGGCATCGCGTCGATGCAATCGCCATGTTTTGCGCCGGTTTTTTGTTTACCACCGGTAACAAAATCGTCGAACTCCTGTACGACGATCGTTATCATGAAGCCGGCTGGATGTTACAAATTCTAGGCTTGTCGATGTGCAGCATTGGATTTACCCTGGCGGGGCAATGCTTTTTAGCGAACGGACGTTCTTCCATCGTTACCATGCTCATCGGTATTCAGACCGTCGCCTTGTACGTCGGGTTACCATTAGCCTTTATGCATTACGGATTAACCGGGGCTATTTGGATGATTGCCGCCACCCCCGTTATTCGTCTAATTATTTCGGGTATTTTTAGAAAATATTCTTTTTCTTCCACATCATTAAAGAACTCCTTATGCTACCCTTGTTGTTTTTAGGCGCTTACTTAGGTAACTTTTTGGTTGAAATGATATGAAGAGACTGCCCGACTTTATCATTATCGGTGCTGCGAAATGCGGCACTACATCTTTATATAAAAAACTAAGCTTGCATCCTAAAGTGTTTATGAGCACGCCCAAAGAACCTGAGTTTTTTGCGCGTGACGATATTTTTCAAAAAGGCTTGGACTGGTATGCCGGTTTATTCGACCAAGCCAATGAAAATCAACTCTGCGGCGAAGCGTCGACGCTTTATTCGCAAACCACTTTATTCCCGGACACGGTGGCGAGAATGCACAGCGCTGTCCCAAACGTAAAACTGATTTATGTTTTACGCGAACCCGTCGATCGCACGTATTCTTATTACACACAGTTAGTCAAAAACTACCAGAACAGCACCCGGAACTTTACTGTCAATCGGTCATTTGAAGAGTGCCTTTTTCCGGAAAAATATCCTCTTCGAGCCGAGCGAGAACGCTTCTTCGCGCCTTACGATACGCACTTGCCCGACAACCCGAAGACATTAATCGAAGGCAGCCGCTACATGGTCCACATCGATAACTATCTTGCCGCATTCGATAAAAGCCAATTGCTCTTAGTCGACTTCAACGACCTTATTCAAAAACCGGATGATGTCGTGGCTGAAATTTGCGCTTTTATAGGTCTGAATCCTAACGAAATGGTCGATAAAGTAAATGTCAGAGAAAATATATCAAGCGAACATTTCGTCAATATCGATAAAGAAATTGTAAGACAAGGCATTGTCGGCAAAGTTAAAAATAATCCAATAGGGAAAAAACTGAACGATTTAACCCCACCTTTTATCCGCAAAGCATTGTTAAATTTATATACCTCGCTGGTTCGCAAGAAAGACGACAAACCAAGACCGCCGAAAATGGTCGATGGAACTCAGTCCTACTTACAAAACTTATTTAAAGATGAAATTCTGGAGCTTGAAAAATTCTGGCAACGTGATTTGACGTCTTGGAAATAAACGAACCTCGAATGAAAATCACATTTGTTACACCAAATATCAATTTGACCGGCGGATTAAGAGTGGTCTCCATCTACGCAGAGCTTTTATGTGCCAGAGGCCACTCTATAACCATCGTATCACCACGAAAAGATGCTTTTAATTTTCGTCAAAAAATTAAATTCCTTTTTCGCCGCACAAAAACCGGTCATAAACCAACGTTCGACGACTCATTTTTTAAAAACGCGCCTTATGATGTAAAAATCTTAAATGCAAACCGCGTTGTGAGTGATGCCGACGTTCCGGACGCCGATATCGTCATTGCAACGTTTTGGATCACCGCCGAGTGGATCTCATCCTTTTCAAGTAAAAAGGGTATTAAAGTTTATTTTCTGCAACATTACGAGATCCATCCATGGCTTCCCGTGGAAAGAGTGAAAGCGACTTTATTTTTACCCTTCAAGAAAGTAACCGTCGCGCAATGGATCACGGATATTCTTCGAGACGACTACAATTGCGACGACTCTATCGTAGTTCCGAATGGTGTAGACTTAAATCAGTTCTCTTCCCCGGTCAGAAACAAACAAGCTCTGCCGACTATCGGCATGATGTATTCGAGCAGGATTTATAAAGGCAGCGACATCGCGATTGATGCATTCATTAAAGCAAAAGCCGTCATTCCGCAATTGCAATTAATCGCTTTCGGCACAGAACAGCCGGAAATAGCGCTTCCCGAGGGCAGCCTTTATTTTGAAAGACCCAATCAAGCGCAATTGAAAGATATATACAACCGTTGCGATGCTTGGTTATTTACCAGCCGGACGGAAGGTTTCGGCCTACCCATATTAGAAGCAATGGCTTGCAGAACGCCCGTTATAGGTTCAAATTGCGGAGCCGCGCCGCAACTGATAGACGCCCGAAACGGCATTTTAGTTGACGTCGATAACATAGACCAAACCGCAGAAGCAATTCTTAAATACGCCGAAATGCGTAACGATGATTGGCTGGTTGCTTCAGAAGCCGCATATCAGACTGCTTTAAAAAATAAATGGGAATATTCTTGCGATCAGTTTGAACAAGCTTTACTAAACTTCATCAAGTCCGATAAGGCTTAATGTTCTTTTATCTCCCGGTACTAAAATAACTTGTATTAAACCTGTGAACGCTATGAAAACCTTGTTAATACTGCCGACGCTCGTGTTATCTCCCGGAAAAAACGGTAAACATCAGATTACAAAAAAATTCGTCGACGGAATATTTCAATACAAACAATACTGGCAAGGGGAAATCGAAGTGCTCATGCGGGTTGGGAATAAACAAAGCACAAACCTCGATGCAATGGATGTCGATTACGAGACGTTACCCTTTAAGTTGGGCATCATCCAAGGTCAAATCCGTGCTGACGATTTAAAGTCGGCATCTATCGTTCTAGCCTCGGGAACACACGAAAATAATAATGTCAGTGCACTGAGCCAATCCCTTCACATTCCTTGCGTATACATTACCGAATATTCTCTGAAAACAAATTTTCAAATTATTAATACGTTTAAAATTAACTTTTTACTTAAACTAAGAAAATGGTTTTGGTTGCTAAACCAAGAGTTTAAACTCAAAAAAGCCCTTAAAAAAGCAAGTGGCATTCAATGTAACGGCACTCCTACTTACGAGGCTTATCACAAGATAAATGCCAATGCTTTGCTTTATTTCGATAATAGAATTTCGCTAGATAAATTTATATCACTTGAGCATTTAAATACCCGGTTTAAGTACCTAGACCAAGATACGCCTCTTAGGCTTGCTTTTTCGGGCAGATTAATCGAAATAAAAGGGGCCGATCATCTTATAAAATTGGCTATCGAATTAAAAAGACTGAATACACCGTTTACCATGAGTATTTTCGGCTCAGGCCAACTAGCGGAAAAAATGACTAGCGACATAGTCGCCTACGGATTAACAGAACAAGTAAAATTAGAAGGCGTTTTGGATTTTGAAACTGAATTGTTACCGAGAATACAAAACTCAGTCGACTTATTCGTTTGTTGCCATAGACAAGGCGATCCTTCCTGCACTTACATTGAAACCTTAGCCTGCGGCGTTCCCATAGTCGGCTATGCTAACGAAGCTTTTGCAGGAATACTTAAATATGCGGAGATAGGCTTATCCGCACCGATGGACGACTATGTAAAACTCGCCCGGATAATAAATACCTTAGCCGAAGATAGGGATAAACTGAAAAATTTTGGTTTAAACGCATTATCTTTTGCAAAAGAACATACGGTTGAAAATGTGTTTATCAAGCGCATAAAACATCTAGATAATCTATTACCAAACGAAACTTAATGCCTCTTACTTGCATTAAAAGAGTACCTTTCCGTCATTAATTCACGTTATGAATCAGACAAAATATTCAGATAAAGTACCGTTACTTATTCACGCCGGATTTCCGAAAACTGCTTCCACGTGGCTGCAAACAAACGTATTTAGCAACAAATCTTTAGGTTTCTCAAGCCCGTGGGGAATTCGATGCGGATTGGCGATCGATGAATTCGCCGTTGCCAATCCATTCGACTTTAACCGAGAAGATGCGATTGCAGCATTTGCACAACATTTTCCAGACACAAACGAGGATGTGTGCGTAATTTCGGAAGAAACGTTATTAGGCGACCCTGCAAAAGGACGCTATTGGGGGAAAATAGTCGCCGATAGACTCTATGAAACATTTCCTCAGGCAAAGGTTTTCATCTGTATCAGAGAGCAGCGGTCTTATATTCTGAGCGCTTACAAAGAATACGTTCGAAACGGCGGTGTTTACTCGCTAGAACGTTATCTAGGCGTTAATGTCGATAGAGTCGGCTTCGGCGGTATTTTTCAAAAAAGCTTTCTCGAATACGATAAAGTTGTTTCCTATTATCAAAAGCTTTTCGGTATGGAGAACGTGCTTGTCTTACCTTTTGAAATGATTGAATCAAACCCTAACCTTTTTATCGAAAATTTACTGGGTTTTACAACAAAAAAAACCGGAAACGTTAATTTTGAAAAAGTTCGGTCCTCATTAAAAAGTTGCACCATTGAAATACGGCGAAGATTGAATAATTATTTCTAACCTGATTGGGGCACTCGAAAAATTCCATTTTCTTATAGAATTCTTGAAAAAATTTGCGCATTATCGGACAAATTAATGCCAAATAAATTTAACAAGCAAATCGAAGCCGGCTATCGCACTATAATAAACAAATGGGTCGAAGACCATTATAGGCAAAGCAATCTAAGACTTTCATTACACGTTAATTTCGATTTATCGACCTATGGCTATGACACTGAATAGTTTCATATGTAAAATCAAATACCGCCCGAATCAGTCAAAATACATAAACGTCAACTTGTTGTTACATAATATTATTTTCATTCTATCCGGGTTTCACTAAGGCTCGAATTTATAATCGAACCCGACCCAAATACCACGCGGCGCACCCGGTCCAATAAAAGTGCTGTTAAGCCAATCGCCGGAATTGTAATTCCAGCCGCTGGTTCCGATAGTGCCTCGTTCGGAAGGCGAGAACGGGTTGATGCCTAAACGACCTGCGGTGGCATAACGGCGATCGAACAGGTTGTTGACCATGGCGAACATTGAAAATCCTTTAAACACCTCATAGCGCGTTTTCAAATTGAAAATCGCATAGCCGGGTATGCTGCCGGGATCCTTGAACTGGCGGCCTTTCTCAATCACATAATCGTCACCGAACACGATTGGGTTTTTCTCGATCAATTCGTAATCGCCTTGCCGGTGTTCGTTGTTTTCATTGCCACGGACATAGCTATCGGAATGCGCAATCATGGTGACACCGAATTCCCATTCCGGCGTGATGTGGAAATTCAACGAAGCGTTGATATTGTGCAGCGGTATACCCGGCATCCGGTCGCCGGGTTTGACGTGGATCATATCGGTGAGCGGCTGTAAAGGTCTCCCGGTGTTGGGGTCGTATTGGAATTGAACCGAATTTTGCCGGTATTCGGCGCTACTGTTATGGCGGCTAACCATGAATAAATCGGATTGGAAGGTCGCATCGGTATAGCCGTAATTTAAGCCGAAATCGACAAAGCCCGCCTTGCCGGAAAAGCCGAATTCAATGCCTTCTCGCCGGGTTTCGCCGATGGTGTCGAAGAAACTACGGTCGGCGGTAATCCCGACCAAGTAAATATCGTTTTTAAGGTCGGTGCGAAAAATACTGGCGTTCCAACTGATGTCCTCGAATAAGCCGCCTTTAAAGTCCTCGAACAACTTGCCGCGTAAACCGAACTCAAAACTGTCGGACTTGATCTGCGGTAGGAAGGGGTCGCCGGACAATGCAGTCGGTAAAGTACATGCGCCGCCAACACTTGAGAAACTTTTTGGCGTTAACGGCGAATTAGGATCGTCCGGGTTTTGCGGCACTAGGGTAGGATCGTAGGCGCAACCGAGTTCCACGCTCGACGGTGCTCGGTTGCCACGGCTCCAGTTGAAAAACACGTCCATGCTCCTGTAAGCCACATCTTGATCTTTAAAGGGCAAATAACTAAAGCCCAATGATGGATTGAAGGATGTATAGTCGAAGGTGTCTTGTGTCGGCGTTTCGCTGTATTTACCTAAACCGTTCCGTGGATCGGCAGGTTGCCGGACATCGCGGTCGAACTCGTTGATGTTGTAATTGGCCAAGGCAGGACACGAAGCCGGGTCGCTCGACGGACAAAGAATTACATTTGGCCTGACCTGATGCACATCGAGAATGCTGTGCAGATTGGCGAAACCAATCCGGGTACGGGAACGTACGTTGTTCTTGACTCGCGTCTTATTGAAACGGCCTGCAAAATTCAGGTGCAAGTTATCCCAGGGCGAAAAAGTCTCGCTGAAATAGCCGCTGATTGTGGTCGATTTACCTAAAAATGAATTGTTTCGAATATCCTGTTTACCCGCCAAGTAAATCGGGTCAAGCTGGCTGGGATCGCTGTACACCCGATGGCTGGCGTCGATTAAGCCGAGCCGTTGGCTGGTTTCGAAATCCGTCGTGGCGGCATCGATAGAACCACCCGCCATGAATTTGTGTTCATCGCTGTTCCAGTTCAATTGCAAAGACGCGCCGTCGGTGTTCTGCTCAATGGCGGATTTGCTGAGAATACCGATGGGCGTACCGGGAATCCAGCCCTTTTTTTCGGGTGTATCGCCTTTGTAAGTGTTAAAAAACGCCCCGTTACGGGTTAAGACAGAACCGAGAGGTCCCACGACGTCGTTATATTTTAGGCGACCGCAACTGCCGAATTCATCTGCATTCAGCGCCGGCATCAATTCGGCGAATTCGTTATTTTTGCTCGTCAATGGCGCATTGATCCAGGTGGGCTCGATTTGCAATTGCCCGGTATTCGGATCGATAAAATCGTCTTCGTCTATTACCCCGCTACCGTCCCTGTCCGTCGGCACGAAATAATCCGGCCGCTTGTCCTTGTTCTTGTCCAGATATTGGCAAATCGGTTGGCCGGTGTCGGTCGATTTACCATCGGCTTTACCCAAAACATGGCCACCTAAACCGCTGTCCATTTCGTCGAAATCCTCATAAATGTCCCCGGCAATTGATCGGCGGTTACTGTCGCGACGGTAAATTTGACCGGTGAGGCTCAGATTGTCATTAAAGAAGAATTCACCGCCCAAAGTATATTGTTGCAACTCATTTTCAGTTTGGTCGGGCGAGGTGAACACCGATTCGGGATTTTTGTTGAACAAGTCGGTAGGGATCAGGCCATTGCCCAGCAGATTGTTGCCGACCACCAAGGTGCTGAACCGGAGATTATATTCATCGCCGCGCACATCGAAGCGAGCGAAACCTTGATTAACTTGGGACGGCGAATTGTTGCGCCAGCCTTCTTCATTAAAACCCGTGAATGACGCGAACGCGCCGACCGTACCATTGTTCCAGCCTGCGGTTACTTCGCCCCGCTTTCTGTCCCACGAGCCACCTTGGAAGTTGATGTTGAACCCGCTATCGTCAAAACCATTTTTAGTCCTCAACGCGATAGCACCGCCCAAGGTATTTAAGCCGAATAACGGATTCGAGCCAGGAAACACATCCATAGTTGATATGGCGCCCATTGGGATTAAATCCCAGTTAACGACATCGCCGAACGGTTCGTTAACGCGGACACCATCCAAAAATACCGATAAGCCCTGAGGCGTACCGAGTTGCGGCGAGGCGGAAAAGCCGCGAAAGGTCACATCCATTTGGAAGGGATTGCCCGCATAATCGTTAACGTTGACCGATTGTAATTTGCTGTTCATCAAATCGCCGATGCTGGTTGTCATTGACTTTTTAATGTCGTCGCTCGACAACGATTGCACATTGCTCGGTATTTGTTCTTTGGATAATTGCAAGCCTTCTATCGGGCCGAGTTTCTTCAAATCGCTTGCTTTACCTTCTACAACAACCGTTTCGAGTTGAATAAGCGTCGGGTCGACGTCCTCATCGGCATATACCCATGAACACGATAGAAATAAAACGAAATTAATAACAAAGAAGAAGTAATTAAGGAGCTGCGAATAGCCCAAGCGTATGCTTTTAAACATGCAAAATATGATTTTTTGTTTTTAATTTTTTTAATTTTTTGAATTCGACTGAATTCCCCTTACGAGCGAGTGCATGTTAAAGGGAAGCCAAAATCACTGTCATGGGAAAATTTCCTGCAAATTTAAGGAATTTTTCGCTTAGTGACTTCCAATAAATTCCCTTAGGATTTCTCTACTTTGAATTCGACTCAAAATGACTGCGTTTAACCGATCATCCGCATCACAGCTTTAAGAAAACTATGAGTAATATTAAATCCAGCCGTATTCTTTTACCGATTTGGACAGTAGTCGTACTCGGCGCTTCGTATGCGTTGCAGAACCGGAGTTCGTTAGATACTTCTCCTGACCCAATCCCGACTTCAACCACCCAGGATGTTAAGGAAGCCAATTCCAGCCTGAAGATAAAACGAATAGCCCTGCTTCCTGCAACTTCAATAGCCGATCAACAAGGCAATCCGCTTTCGGATAACTCGCCGATTAGGCAAAAATCCAAATATCTACCGGGACTATTTCGTGGCGATTGGGGGGCAACGCCGGTCTATGCTAAAAACGATAGGGTGAATTATGAAAGAGGGGCGTATTTAAGCCTCGTTGAGGAAAATCAAAACCAGCCGCCCGCGACCAGTCCGGGCTATTGGCAGTTGGTCCATAAATTTAAAGCCTTGCATGAAGAGAATTGCTTTTCCCCTGCACCGGGTTTAGATATGGGTGAATGCGATTTTACCGAAGGTGGCAGTTTAAGGGGCAAAGATTTACGCGATGCTGTGCTAACGAAAGCACGGTTGAATGGCGAGCTGGGTACTGCCGATTTAAGCGGCGCCAATCTGAGCGGCGCGACGGTCATCGGTGCTTTAGTTATTAGCCCGGATACCCGGCTAGACCATGCCGATTTGTCGCATTTGCAATCGGACGGCAATAATCCGGTAATTGCAGAATCGGCCAACCTGCAAGGCGTCAACTTTACCAAAGCCAGTCTTTACGGGGCAAGGCTTCAATACGCTGATTTGACTGATGCAAAATTGCCTGAAGCTGTATTAACCGGCGCTCAATTGTCTTACGCTCATTTCGACAATGCCAATCTTGATAAAACCGATATGGCGTATTCAAACTTATCTGCAAGTTCCTTGTTAAACGCCGCAATGACAGAATCAAACCTGGAACAAGCCGATTTGAGCCGGGCGGACTTATCCAATGCCAATCTACAAAAAGCGAATTTTTCCGGCAGCCAGCTTGCCGGAGCGAACTTTTCAGGGGCCGATCTTCGCGGTGTCAACTTTTCTGCCGCACAAGGCGGAAACACCGCCATCGTCGATAACGAAACCGATTTCACTGCCGCTATTTGTCCGGATGGCGTAACCGTGGATGGAACACAGGTCACGACCTGCATTGGGCATGGTTTTTAAAGCCGTCGTTCAACATCATGGATGAAACGATAATCGCTTAGTTTTAAAACGAACTTAAGCATTTTAAAGATAAGAAAAACCAACAAAACAGGAACCAAAAGTATGAATAAAACAGCATTACAGAACGCCCTAACAGTAGGTTTGTTGATAGGCTCAACATCGGCCATGGCGACAGGGTTTGTGACAATACCCGCAGGAGGCGTTGCCGTTCCTGGCGGGACTTCTGCCTACATTACCTGTAATTTGACCGGCGATTTCGGTTCGCAGGACTCCATTGCGCCGACGTTTTCTCCAAACGGCGGAACGAATAATACATGCGCTGTTCCTAGCCGAACGCCGCCTATCGCCGGTTACAGCCAAGTTGCAAACACCGTACGTAATATTAGGATTAACAACATAACGATTGGTACATTAACCGATAGGGTTTGGCGTAGCGGTACGAATTGCGTTTACGGCGCTCGAATTCATCTCGACCAGATCGATTACAACCCGAACCAAGCCGGTATTCAGTATTTTGAAGTCAACGATATGCAACGGGCAGGGTTTAACAATCGCGGGCCGATTTCTGTAGCGTATTATTTCGGGGCGGTAGCCGATGAAGTCCTGTTTCGCGCCGGTTTGACAGCGACAGCCGTCGTGCATCAACCGTTAGACCCCGCACAACCGTTGACCTCCGCCGCACCGATTAGCCAGAACTGGGTCGACTTCACGACCGACTTGAACTCTTTCGATCCTGACGAATCAACCAAGCCGGATTCTTCCTGGATGTTCGTAAAAAGTACTTGCACAACAGCCGCACCGTCTACCTTAACCGGAGCCATTCGTCTACGGCAAATGGGGCAGGAAGGCCAACCTAACCTAACGATCACCATTAACGGTTATGCGCCTGCGGGAGCAAACACCAATCCTTAAACTTTGCTTTGGTTTGTTGTAACGTTGTAATTAAAAATTAGGCCACCGGAATATGTTGGCCTAATACTTAAAATTCTAAGCAATTGAAGTTTTTCTGTTCTGTAGGCTATTCGTAAAGAGGTTTTTACTATTGCTCCGGCCTTTAAATGTTTAAATCGTTCGTACCCCAGCACCCAAGGGTATAAGGGCGCCTGTAAAATTTAGGTTATAAATGCAGATCCGGTCGAAGCAAATAAAACCTTTCGACGAGCTTTTATGCCCTTGAGTGCTGCGGGGTACAAGACGAACGGGAGATAAAACTTCATAAGGCAGGATCAATACTCCGGTTAAAGCCATATCGCCGACAACAATACCAGTCCTATGGCAACATAACGCCAACGGACATCGGCAGAAATTTGAATTTGGCGTGGGGTCAAATTCCGTTCTATAGCCGATGCAATGTCTTCTTGTTTGATTAATCGTTGGTAGGTAAAACCCGATTGAGCTGCAAGATCTTGTAAGTACGGTTCATTCAAGGCAGATAGGTGTTCGTGTCCAATTACAACAGAATTGCCGAACGGCGCGTTACGGGCATCATAGCCTTCGATTCGCTCAGGATTTAAGTCCGATTCCCCGAAGGATGACCGGTGCGGAACATCGTCCGGCTGGTAGATGCCTATCCGTTCGCCCTTATTGTTAAACTTCGGGATCGGTACAGCTTGCAAAGCCGCCGGCGCCAATGAGTAAGCCTTTGGCCTTGCCTTTAACGGCGGTGAAATCGGTGCGGTAGTGCGGATTAACTGGCGGGGCTTCTTGACCATCTGTTATGAAGAGAATGCCCGCATCTCTCTCTTTTAATATTTCTATAGTTGATCGTAAGCCATTTGCAATACGACTGTCGGCTGCCCAGGCCATGCGCCAATCCAGTGCGGCGATAGCAGTATCAAGCTCGTTGAACCCATTACAAACGTCAATCGGTTCAAATAGCAGCGTGGAACGCCGGTCGGTAAAAATGCCCAATCCCAATTTTGATCCGCACGGCAACTCCAAAAGCAAATCACGTAAGCGTTGCTTGACGACAGCTAAACGGCTAGCGGGTTTCCCATCGAGTTCATAATCTTCCGCATTCATGCTACGTGTAATGTCAACGATAGCAATTAGACTATAAACAGGAATTTGCCGGTTTTCCCTAGGAAACATAAAACTCAAAATCATAGCTAATAAGGCACCGCCCAAACACCAAAAGCGGAAATCTTTGCTTAACTTAACCATGCCGTTCTCTTAAACCGCTTACGGCAACCCGCGCGGAAATCCGGGTACGGTGGTCCATAGAGGGTTTTTCGGTTCTTGTGGTGATTCCTCGTTAGTATTAATTTGATCAAAATCAGGCAACAAGCGCATAGCAACTTCAAGGTTATATTTAGCATCCGAAAATCCGCTATCCCGTAATAAGGCCTCTCGGTAAGCTTGTTTAGCTAGATTAACCAGTATCTTAGCTTCTTCGGTGCGGCCGGCTTCAATTTGAGCAATGGCTTGTCGAAGGTAATGGTTGCCTAGGTTATAACGGGTTTTTGTCCTAAGCTCTCGTCCACCCTGGTCTAGGAGAATACTTAATGTGGCTAAAGCATCTTGGTGCAGACCTTGTTTTTGAAGAAAAAGCGCCCTGGCCAATCGAGTTTCAGGTTTAGCCGATACAATATCGTTCAGATTGATATCCTCTCCTTTTAGGAGTTGCGCTATCCAATCGTTTTCCCGGTTAATCCGATTCCACTCCAAGACGGTTAAGCTTGCCGACATCAGGCTTGCCAGCAAAATCAACCAAACCAAATAATGTTTACTGACTCAGCCATCACCGAAATTCACCACACTTCAGTCCTAACAACAAAATTATCAGCACCGTCGCCAACTGGTAGCAATAGATCGATAGGTCTTGTTTAGGAATGCGTTCGATATAATGAAAGGGTTTATTTTCCAATTGGCTAATGTCGTTGATTGCTCTCTTCATGGCTTCTTGATTTTCAGCTTCATAGGCTTGATAGGGTATGTTTAGGCTGGAAAAAAAAAGGTGCAAATAGTGTTCCGGCATGGCCTCGGCATTATCAAGTCGAGGATCATCAACGCGCTCAAAAATTCCTGGGCTGTTGGCAGTGCGCAAAAACAACCAATACAGACTTACTTGTTGTTCTTTGAATTGCTTGCGCAATTCCATTTCTGTATCGGGATTAACAACAGCGGCTCCATCCGAAACCAATAGTACGATCCGAGAGCCGCTTAAAGGCACGCCATTAAAATAGGATAAAGCCAAAGCCAAGCCTTTGCTGATATTGGTATAAGCTAAAGCCGGTGTTACCGTTGCAGAAATGGCAGCCCGGACGGCTTCTTTGTTCTCGGTCAATGGCATAACGAATAAGGGAGAAGTGCTATATCCTGCTACGCCAAAACGGTCATGATTGCGATGTTCTATGAACTCGAGCAATAAGCGGCGGCTGCGGCGGTTTTAGATTCATCCTTGCCGCTTGGCGCCTTCCGGCAAACGTATTATCCATACTGCTGCTACGGTCAAACAGCAATACGATATCCGCACCATTTCCGATACGTTCAATTTGCTGTTCCTTTTGATATAGCCCTGCCAAGCCGAACACTAATGCGGTTACAGTCGCTACGCCGATTAATCGAAGCAAACCGGCGAATAAACCCGAAAGAGGGTCGCGAGGAAGCATTTCAAGACAAGGGTATGCTTTAACGTTTACACCAGTGCTATGCAACGGCAAAAGGAGCAAAGCAAGGGCTAACAATACCGACGGTGTTTCAAAAGCGAAATTCAAGGGTTTTCCCTCTCGATTTTTTGGCAGCTGGCGCACAGTTTTTGCAATTTAAATAAATCGTCAACGGCGACATATTGCCTATTGCCGAAAAATAAAAATTTGAAAAAGTAAAAAACCAGTTGAATTCTTCCGCCAATGGTTTGAATTCTGGTTGTAGCCGGTAAAAATCTTCCAGTTGATTTTTAAATAACGGTTTGCGGTTTCGGGCATTCAACGCTTGGTGAAAAATACTCAAGGCCTTGCCCATGTCTTTTTCAGAAAGCTTCATCAATTGCTTATTGGCTTGTTTAAAAAGGGTACGGTGCTTTAATCCAGGCAATAAGCCGTACAGATAGGCAAGATAACAACCGCTCAGAAATACAACTGTCATATAAATAGACAGTCGGATTAATACCGGGTGTTCGGCAAGATAGTCGGGAGCGGCGTTCGGGCGTAAGTATATTTGACCTCCCTCCTTTCGAATCGCCAGTTCATGTAGCGGGGAAATTGTAAAATACCAATCCGGCACACGTTGTTCGATCACTTGACCGTGTTGCGTAAACTGTAATGTAAAGCCGGGGATTTTGAGCATCTTGACTTCAAGCGGCGCATAAAAGATTTGATAAGTAAGGTCTATTTCGGTTTTATTACCATCACTTAGCGATTGCACAGAGATTTTAGTATCTTTTAGCTGTAACCAACGGTTTAAGTCACCAAGTGGTGGTATGCTGTGTTTCGATAAAGACAGATGTTGCCGGGTCTCAACCACAATTCTGTGGTGGATTTCATCGCCAATTACATAGCCATAAGGCTTTGGGGCTTGGAGTTCAAAATGTTTGACCGGCGCTTGCAAATCTGGAGAACAAGCGGATAAGAACGGCAAGGCAGCGTATAAGGCGATCCATAGTACTCGTATCGACCAACTCATACCGCCCTGCCGTAAAAATAAGCGGTTACCGATTCCGACTGAAATTCACCGTCGATAAAGAGCGGTTCGGCGTCAAACTGACGAAAAATCTGTTGTAATGCGCGTTTGCGTTGCCGGAAAGCGGCAACAATTCTTTGTTTATAGGATGGTCTCAGCAGAAAGGTACGAGAACCGGATTCTAAATCCTTGGCTTTCCAAATTCCCCAATTGGGTAGCGTCGAATATTCTGTTTCGTCCCATAACACAACAGGGACGACAACATAGCCGGATAATTGGCTTAGCAATACTTGTAATCGAGATAAAGGAAAATGAAAATCAGATACGATAAATATTAAGGCCCGCTGATTGGGCAAAATTGACCGCGCCTTCATCATGCTTTCGGCCTTACCCATTAATTTACGAGAACTCAGACTATCAACCAAGTTTGAAATTGCTCCGTAATCTTTTTGAGCCATCCTCAAACCTTGAGGATCGAGATCTATTCCGCAACCAATAAACTTAAAAAGATCGCCGGCTTGATGGGCAGAATAAGCTGCCGACTTGACGAAATCAGACACTATCTGTTGCTTGCAAAACGAACCGCTATAGCTCATTGAACGTGATAAATCAGCAATAACGAAAACTGAAATCCGGCTGGCTTGCTCGTAAACCTTAACACGATACTCCTTAAATGGATTCAATACGCTGGCACGCAAATCCAGCCGTCTCGGATCGGGATTTGCTAATAACGAGTCATGGCGCTTGAACAATTGACCGAACCCCGTCATTTCACTGCGATGCGTACCCGGCATCGAGCGCAAACCCAATTGTGAGATTCGGTATTGGAACGGCCTTACCTGACTTGCCATTACTGGGAAATAACACAGTAAATAATAATCCCTGTCACCAAAAAATAGCAGGGGATCGCGTAACGGGAGGGTGCTGTCATTAGTTGACCGACGATACCGGAATATGAGCGATCTTCGCGGTTATAGAATGATTCGCCTAACAACCATAGCAACGAGTTCAGTAATGCCAATGTAAAAATTGTCAGAAATCCGACATCGCTAAACAAAAATGATTTATTGGCAAGCAACAGACTCCGGTCGCTCGTATTTACAAGATTGGCAGACAAAATACCAATCATCAACGCGCCTTCATCGAAACCGACTACAAAAAACGTGTACGTGAATTGTCGGTATCGATTTATTAATTTAGGAAAGAGATTGAATGTTTTGTCGAAATAAATGACCGGAAGTCCGATACAAAACAACAGAATACCGATCACTGAAAGCAGCACCCAAAACCGGTAGCCGACTGCCTCATTCACTGCGCCGGTATAATAAGCTGCATAGACAGCTCCCGCATGATTATCCAAGACCCCGGCGACGAAGGCGCTAAAAAATCCGACCGTAAACCACGTCAGATAGGTGTCGACAAAATGAATTAACCCCGCTTTTGGGATTATTTGTTTAATGAACTGTTTTAGAAGCTTCACATAGCCCGATTTAGGCGCTGTATTAGGATGCGTGTCCGAGATATTGGGCATCGTGAATAAACTCAGTGATTATGGTGCGGCAATTTGTTCAAGGATGCCGCCAAAAAGATCAGGCAACAACTCCCCGCTACGATAAGCGTACATGGGCTGTAAAAAAATTCGGTGTTGCAACACCGGTTTAAATACGGCTTGTAGATCCTCCGGGAATAAGACGGTGCGATTTTCAAGCCACGCTCTGACTTTGGCCGCCTGAATTAAAAAGCTCATGCCACGAGGACTCGCTCCAGCCTGAATCAATCTCGTAATATCGACGTCAGACAGACTTATACCGAAGGCTTGTGGTCTTGATGTCGCTTTCCAGAGCGCGAGGGCATAAGTTTGCAAAGCCTTACTGGCTGTCACAGTTTGTTGAATTACCTGGGCGACCTCATTTAGCTGATAATACGGGATCAGGTTGGAATCAACTTCCGCCACTAATTGGTCGACGTCATGATAACGGGAATTGAACATCAACTCGTTAAGCAAACCGTCACCAACTGGCGCATCCATGCCGATTTCCATTAAGAAACGGTCTCGTGCTGCAGCAGGTAGTTCAAACGTTTCTTCACGCTCGACCCGGTTACGGTCGGCAAAAACTTGGATATACGGTAACCTGTGTTCGCTATTGAAAGCACTGACACAACGCTCCGCCATAACCCTGAGTAACACAGAATGAACTTGCGGGCGGGCGCGATTGATTTCATTGAAGAAAAAAATGGACAGTTTTTCGCCATTAGCTAACAACGGCCCGGGATCGATGCAAGGCTTGGCATTTCGATCAAGATACGTGTAATAGATAAGGTCAGCCGGCATGAGATCGATAGTCCCTTCAATACGTTGATAGTTACCGCCCAAGCCTTGTGCCACTGCCCTAAGCAACGTCGTTTTGCCAACGCCCACGTTGCCTTCCAGTAAAACATGGCCTCGGGTGAAAACAGAAATGATAACCTGCCTGATAACGGATTTTTGACCGATTACGACTCTGTTGATTTGGCTTTCAAAGGCCAATGCTGAGTTTCGCCAATCGTTTAGATATTGTTCTATATTCATTATCATAAAAAAAACTCCGGCGCATGGCGTGACCGGAGTAACGAGGTTTAGTCTTAAAAAATAGTTAATAATGGAATTTAATAACTAGCAAAGCCTTCGCTGCAAAATGAGCGTTTAGACGATAGCGCCTAGCTAATTCCATATAGAAGTCTGGATCTCTCTCATATCCATGTAAAAAGGGAAGTAACTAATTTCCCTCTACTTCATAAACAAACTTGCCGGTCTGAGAGAGTTGTTTCCAGCGCTTTTCGTTACGCACTTCCATCTCCTTGATCGACTGGGCTTGTTTATTCAGTTCGTTAGGGTCGTGCTTGGGGTCGTACTTGCTGCCCGCGACCTGTTCTGGATAACCTGGCTTGGCTTCCCAGCAGACCCCTGGTTCTTTACAATTAGTGCCGTCATAAGCCAATGCTTGAAAGCTCAGGCTTAATGCGATTACAGTTAATGTGCTAGTCAGTAAAGTTTTCATTCTTATGTCCTCATTATTGTTTTAACCATTCGGCTTTACTTTTATCGCCGGTATAAATCGAGCGGAGAAATGACATGATTTGTAACATTTCATCGGTATTAAAATTGACGTACTGCGGCCCCATCATGCCGTTTGCACCGCCGAACAGCGTCTCAAACAAGCCTTGATCGGTGGAATTACGTGGGTAAGTCCAGTAATCATCGGCCAAACCAGGCCCCAATTTGCCTTCGGCTTCATGGCCGTGGCAACCGGAACAACCGGTCATATAAAGGCTTTTGCCTTTTTCTATGATTTCTTTGTTGTCGTTGTAGGGATTTTTGCCGTCTTTCATGAATTGCTTGAAAGCATCGGTATCGCCGCCTTTTTTCGCGAAACTCATATCCAGCGTTTCACCAGTGATGGCATTACGAAGAGTAATATCGGCAATCGCTATGGGACTTGCCAAAACCAAGCCAATACTGATGCCGGTCATTATTTTTGAAATTTTCGTCATGTAATTTTTCCTTAATTATTTTTAGCCAAAGCTGATTCAGTTTCCGACAATAAAGGGATGTTTTCCGCTTCTAAAATACCGTCGATCTCATCCTGCTTTGATTTAATGATCCCGTTCAAGGCTGCCAACAAATCGCGGTCATCTTTTCTTACACCCATTGAGGTACTGAAATGATGCGCTACTTTCTGACCATCGGCACGTACGTTGGTGTCGGGAATAACCGTCATCGCCAAAGGCACTGTCGATTCCTTAACATAACGCGCCGCAGCCGGAGCCCAGAGCACGGCGACTTCCGCCTTGCCGGAAGCTACTTCGCCGACCAACTTGGAAGCATCGTATTTCACGTACTGGTTGCGCGGGGATTTAAAACCGACCAACTCGTGCTGATAATTGAACATATCGTTATAACGTCCAATTGCCCGTAACATGGTTTCCGCCGGTGTACCGGGCATGAAAGCAATTTTTTTGGCTTTCTTGATTAACTCGCCGTCCCAGTTTTGTGCTGCATCAGCATCTTGTTCTTTGGTGATAAACACATAACCCGAGCGGTAATACGCCTCGGTGGTGGCAACGCGAGGGTCGCCGGTATCTAAGCCCATCACCAAATCGCATTGTTTCTTATCCAGCAAGTCCCGGATGAAATAGCGGGGATCTTTCCAACTGACATACTCGATTTTCCGTCCCAACTCCTTACCGAGAAATTCAGCCAGTTTGTTCTCAAAACCTTCTCCTTTGGTGTTGGAGTACGGCATTTCGTTTTCCGCCGCACAGATTTTTAATGGTGCACCTTGCACGGCTTCAACCACAGGTACCTGACTGCAAGCGCTAATACCGACACAACTTATTAGGAATAACATTATTTTTGGTGACATAATTTTTCTCTTTTTGCGTATCGGGTTAATTGGACTAAACCAGTTAACCCGATAAATTTTCGTTAATTACAGAGAAAATACCATCACGCCGCCGCCCATTTGGGTGTGGTGCGCCAGTTCCTTGAAAGCACCTACCGCACCTAAACCAGCCGTTGGGTCTTTCAGGTCAAATACTAGGCCAACACCGGGCCAGCCGCCAACACCGTAGTAGATAGCGACGTATTGCTTACCGTCATGCTTGTAGGTAATGGGGTGACCAATTACGCCGGAAGGCAGCTTGAATTTCCACAGTTCTTCACCGGTTTCGGAATGACGCGCTTTAATCCAGCCATCCAGCGTGCCGTAAAACACCAAGTCCCCGGCGGTAGCCATCGTCCCGCCCCAAACCGCGAATTTTTCCTGGACTTCCCATTTGAATTCGCCAGTTACAGAGTTCATCGCTTTGACTTGCCCTAGTGTGCCTTTAGGCCCTGGGTACATATTTAGGGTTGCGCCAACGAAGAACTGTCCTGCACGATAAGGCAGCATGAACGGTTCCCAATCCATACAGATGTGGTTGATGCCCATGAAGAATATCTTTCTGGCAGGATCATAAGACTCTATACCTTGGTTGTGATAACCCATCGCCGATGGGCAAATGCCTTTGGCTTGATGATCCATGTGGGTTGAATATTCAGGATCGCGTACAGGCAAACCGGTTTTCAAATCGACGTGTTTCACCCAGTTGACGGTGTTATCAATCTTGAACGCATTAACCAAAGTACCGTTTTCCCGGTTGAGGGTGTACACCAAGCCGTTGCGGTCTGGGTGGGTCAGCAATTTGGTCTTTTTGCCGTCCACCATTTGTTCGGATAAGCCCATGTAGTTGACACCGGCATAATCCCATTCGTCATGCGGTGTTTTTTGGTAGCCGAATTTGGCTTCGCCGGTATCGACATCACGTCCCCATATCGTCATCGTCCATTTGTTGTCGCCTGGACGCATGGTTTCATTCCACGGCGCAGGATTGCCTGAGCCGTAATAAAGCATGTTAAGCTCAGGGTCGAACGCATACCAGCCCCAGTTGGTGCCACCCCCAATTTTCCAGGCATCGCCTTCCCACGTTTTCTGGCCTAAACCAAACTGACCATAATGTGGATTGGCACTGTTGAAGTCTTTCGCTAATTTAATATCTTCATCAGGCCCAGTCGCATAAACCCGCCAGGCTTGCTTACCGTCTTTGATGTTATAAGCAGTGGCGTAACCCCTAACACCTAGTTCAGCACCGGAACTGCCCACAATCACTTTATCTTTGGCGACGAAAGGAGCAATGGTCAAGGTTGAACCCATCGCGATGTCGGAGTTCTCCATTTTCCAGAGCAAATCCCCGGTCTTGGCATTTAAGGCCACAATATGGCCGTCTAGTTGGTTGAGGAAAATGGTGGCGGGATAACCATCGCCTTGGGGCGCATAAGCCAAACCACGGTTAACGACATCGCAACACGCCACGGCGCGGGCGGCAGGATTTTGTTTGGGCTTGTATTGCCAGAGGATTTTGTCAGGCTCTTTCAAGTCCAGCGCAAAAATATTGTTGGGATAGGGCGTATGGACATACATGATGCCATCAACCACCAAAGGCCCGCCTTCGTGACCATTCAGCACACCAGTAGAAAACGACCACGCCACTTTCAGGTTTTTGACATTGGTGACGTTGATGTCGTACATGTCACTGAAATGGGTCGCACTGTAATCTTTGGTTTGCATGACCCAGTTAGTATTTTGTTTGGACAGTTGATCCAATTCTTTGTTGGCATACGCAGACTGTGTTGCTGTTAGCAGCAAGACTGCTAAAGTCGCTGTACCCCCAATATTCCGCGCAAATTTTGTAATTTGCATAACTCCTCCAGTTTATTATTTTTCGCCTATTTCAAAGTAGGCGTAGCCTAAGTGTCAGCATTGCCGAATAAATCAAACAGCTTGCCTTGATCGAAAACGCATAACGAGATTTCAGACAGTCAGGACTACGCGCTGGTCGATATGTTACTGAAGCCAGCCCGGTGAGCGTTACGGAAAACCCCCTAAAATGAAAGGGAAAGAACGGAAAATGGCGGACAGAATAATTCCTTGGTCACCGCTTTGATAAAACAGGAATTTTTCCCATTTCCTTTCGCCTATAAAATCGGCATTATGTTTTTATGAATTTAGAAAACGATAAATTTGACATCTTGCTGGTTGACGACCACGCCGTTGTCCGCGCGGGTTATAAGGCTTACTTGTCGTTGTCCGAGAGGATCAGGACGGTTTATGAGGCGGAGCGGGGCGAAATCGCCTGCCAGTTGTACAACCAATATCAACCCAATGTCGTCATTATGGATTTGTCGATGCCAGGGATAGGTGGTTTCGAGTGTATCCGCCGCTTAATGCTTCGCGACCAAAACTGTAAAATATTAGTTTTCAGTATTTATAACGATTTGATTTATGTGACCCGTGCTATCAAAGCCGGTGCACGCGGTTACATTACTAAAAATAGCGTACCGGAAACCTTGATTGCAGCGGTCAGCCAAGTCGCCTCCGGCGGTACGTATATCGATCCTGTCCTTGCCCAGCAACTGGCTGTGAATGTCGCGACCAATACGGACGTCACCGATCCATTACAACCCTTATCACCGCGAGAATTCGATGTGTTTTGTCTGTTAGCGCGCGGCATGACCACTCGGGACGCCGCAGAAAAGCTCTGCCTGAGCTATAAAACCGTCTGTAACCACACGACTTCCGTAAAAGAGAAACTGGGGATCAAAACCTTGGCCGAGCTGTCTTTGCTGGCGGCGCGGCAAGGTATTATCGATAGCCCGAATATCGATAGGTTAACCGAGTGAATAAAAGCCTAAACGGTTAGAGCTGATGTTAAATTATTGTTCTATTTTTTGTTTTAACCCGGAAAGGATGTTTTTAAAGTAGTTGGTCATCGCTTTGACAGCGGCTTCGTCGTTCAGGTTGTCCGGCGGGGTGTTTCCGGTATCGCCTCGATAAAATCTGCTTTTTAATATAATTATACTGCTTCGGTCGTTATTCCCCGGCTCGACTTTAACGGTAACGGAATATGAGCTGACCGGTAAGGCTTTGACGTTTTCCGTTTTGATCCGGTAACTGTATTCATGGTCTTTGTCACTAAAGAAATCCAATTCATCGACCAATTTTTCCCCGTTTTGGAAAGTCAGGGTACGAGTGCCGCCGGATTCAAGCTTACCGTCGCCGGTACTGATCTTAATGTCGCTATACCACTCGGAAATTTTGTCGAACTGCTTTACGGATTCCCATGATTTTTCGACTGGAGCGATAATTTCGATGCTTTCTTTGGCTTTTTGTGGAGTCGGTCCATGGGCGAAAACGGATGAAGGCAACAAAAGTAAAACGGGTATGACTAGCTTACGAATATTCATTGGGACAAATCATTAAGTAAAAAAAGAATTATCGCTTTCGGGTGAAATATCGTTGAGGGCAATTTTCCTCATTATGTTTAGGATTATTTCTGGTTATCACCCGGATAAAAATCAATATTTGTAAAGACAACTAGGCAAAAGTAAATGCTATCGGCCTCCAAATGACACTAAATACACAAATCAACGTGAGGATATTCTTGTCCTCGCTTGTTATCTTGATTATTGGTTGCACCATTACGATCTGGCATGCAAAGAATGCAATTCGCGATGAAATCGATTCGTCGGTCAATATGACCACTCATATCATAACCTGCGGATTGGCGCAGAAATCGCCCAACGATGCCGCTTGGTTGAATTGTTTTAATTCGTTAAAAGAAACCCGGCATTTAAAAATCGAGTTGCTCAAACCTTCAGGGGAAGTGATAAACCTCGTCAAAAAAGACCATCAAATCAGTCGAAACCAACTGTCCCCGCAATGGTTCGCCGACCTGATCGGATCAAGGCAGGCGAAAACCGAAAAACAATTAACGACTTCCATCGGCGAACAATTTTCTTTGCTGATCCAGGCCGACCCACTTGATGAAACCGAGGAAGTCTGGGAAGAAAGCCTCGGCTTTTTCGGGACGATCCTGCTGTTAACGCAGCTGACCTTTTTGTCGGTCTATCTGGCCTTGAACAAATCAATCAAGTCGATCAATTCGATTGTCGATGCGTTGCGATTGATCGAAACCGGAAATTACAGGCTTAAACTTCCAGAATTCGAGACCACCGAATACAACAGCATCGCCAAGGCCATTAATCATATGATTGGTGAACTTGAAAAAGCTCAACAAGAGAACCGCGCCTTGACCCAGCATTCATTGGAAATACTGGAAACCGAACGCAAGCAACTTGCCCAGGAATTGCACGATGAATTAGGTCAATCGCTGACCGCCATCAAAATCATGGCGATTACCGCAAACCGAAAGGAAAGCGAAATTAAGCCGATGACCGAAGCCATTGCCGAAATTTGCGACAATCTGATAGCCGTGGTCAGGACATTGATGCACCAATTACATCCTTTGGTGCTGTCGGAGTTAGGTTTGAAAGCGGCCTTGGAAGATTTGATTACGCGATGGACCGGCAAACAGCCCGCCTTAAAGATAAGCCTGGATTGTCCTGACGCGCTCGATTTAGCCGAGCAAAAAATCTCGATTCAAGTGTTTCGAGTAATCCAGGAATGCCTAACCAACGTCGTCCGTCATGCCGATGCCAGCAAAGTAACCATTACCCTTGCGATCATAGAGGGCGCGAAAAATCAAATATCTCTGTCTGTCAAGGATAACGGCAAAGGTTGCCAAGCCGGTCAATTGAAAAACGGGTTTGGACTTCTAGGAATGAAAGAGCGCATCCAAAGCTTGGGGGGTACTTTGACCATTCGAACACACCCCCAACAAGGTATGGAAATTAGCGCATTAATTCCTTATACACAATGATTTCTGCGCTCTATAGTCAATAAACGTTAACGTTTTTCATCGGTTTCTTCGCCTGCTTCCCACTCCTCAACGGCGGTCTCTATGATCTTACCGCTTGACGCATCGACTTCAACTTTCGTCTCAATGCTTTTATTGTTCACGATATCGAATTCGTAACTGGAATCCCCATTATCTTCCAGTTCGTATTCGACCTCTTCGATTTTACCAGGGTAAGTCTTGAGTGCGATTTTGGCTGCTTCATCCTCGGAAAATTTTGCATTCTTCTTGAATGCCGGACTGTTAGGATCGGTGACTTCGGCTTCCTTTTCGATTATCTTCCCACTGTCGGCTTCACATAAGAATTCCCATTCGCCTTTGTCGACGTCGCCTAATTCGATCTCGTAAATCCCTTTACCGTTCATATTCAGCTTTTCAAGCTTGATGATGTAACCTGTTTTTAATGTTTTTATGGTTTTAATACAGGTATCGAGCCCGGAATCGGCTAAGCAAAGATTACTTGATAAAACGATTGTAAAAATGAATAAAAAGCGTGTTGTTAAGTTTTTCATAGATGCGTCCTATGGTTTATTGCGTTGGCATAACGTTTAAATGTGTTAAACAATTCAAGAAAAACAAATTTTTGTTTAATTCAAATTTTGAAATACGAAGACAGTCTGTATTATATCTCCGCATTAAGTAAATTGGTTTGGTAATTGCGCTTGAATAAACTAGGCTTAGGTAGGATGGCCTTAAAAACGAGCAAAAATTTCCCTTTTTTTAACGACCAACCAATGAAGTCGACTTCTGCAAACTATATCGAGATGACCGAACTACTAATGAAGTATGAACTTTGCATTGTTATCATCAATTATAAAACGCCTACCTTATTAATTGATTGTCTGGAAAGTTTAAAGACCGAGTTAAACGATAACTCCGTCGTGGCGATTGTCGATAACGCATCAAACGATCAATCGGTTGACGTCATCAATAGTTGGTTGATTGACAACAATGCCAAAAATTCCTTTCATTTAATTTGCTCTCCACATAACGGAGGATTTTCAAGCGGAAATAATACGGGTATTAACGCGTTTAATGCGGATTGTTACCTGCTGTTAAATAGCGATACGCTGGTGAGAAAAGGCGCTATAGCAACGTTGCTCAGCAGCATGAATGCCGACAAATCCATCGGTATAGTTGCCCCTCGTCTGGAATGGCCGGACGGGACTGCGCAGGAAAGCTGTTTTAAATTTCATTCGCCCGTTAGCGAATTTTTAGCTTCGGCAAAAACCGGCGCGATTACCCGATTATTACAACACGCCGTTGTCCCCCAACCGGTTTCGGATAGCGCACAAAATTACGATTGGGTCAGTTTCGCATGCGTCATGATTAGAGCGGACGTTATCCAAATGATCGGGGTAATGGACGACCGGTATTTTATGTACTTTGAAGACGTCGAGTATTGTCATCGTGCGAAAAAGGCCGGATGGCAAATTAAGTACGAACCTGCCGCTCACGTTGTTCATCTGCGCGGCGGCACCTCGCCGGTTAAAGCCCAGGCAAAACTTCGCAAACGTATACCCCGTTATTTTTATGAATCCAGAACCCGCTATTTTTTTCAGGTTTACGGCAGAATAGGTCTATTCTTAGCAAATAGTTTATGGACGTTAGGCTGGATGATTTCTTCGATGCGCAGATGTTTTTCAAAAAATTATTTACCCGATGTTTCCGAAAAACAGTGGATGGATATTTGGACAAACTTTTTTAATCCCGAAAAACCTTATTTACATCCTGAGAAATATGGCAAATAAGCCCGATTTTATCATTATCGGCGCAATGAAATGCGCAACGAGTTCCATACATACCCAATTAGCACTGCAGCCGGGCATTTTCATGTCAACGCCGAAAGAGCCTAATTTTTTCAGCGACGACGATCACTATGCGCGCGGCTTGTCCTGGTACGAATCTTTGTTTGCCGAGGCTAAATCGGGCGATTTATGCGGCGAATCCAGCACCCATTACACCAAGCTTCCCGATTATCCCGGCTGTATTGCTCGAATGAAGGCTTACTTACCGGAACTTAAATTGGTTTATGTCATGCGCCATCCGATAGATCGTCTGGTTTCGCATTACATCCATCAGTGGTCGCAAAATGTATTCACTTGCGACATCAACCAAGCAATCGATCAATATGAAGAACTGATCGCCTACAGCAGTTATGCAAGACAGTTGGAACCTTATATCCAAGCCTTCGGCAAAAACAACATCTTGCCGGTTTTCTTTGAAGCGGTTAAAGCAAGACCGCAGCAAGAACTGCAATGCATTGCTAACTTTATCGGTTACGATAAACCGGTCGCCTGGGTGGAGGAACTTGCACAGCAGAACGCCTCCAACGAAAGAGTCAGGCGATTTCCCGGATACGATCTACTGGTGGATTCGCCTATCATGACAAGTTTGCGACGTGTATTCGTACCCCAATTTATCAGAAATAAAATCAAAAAAAACCTCACGATGCAAAACCGGCCTGTCCTGGATGCAAATAATACGGAACGATTAATCGCTACTTTCGACAAAGATTTAGCCATCTTAGGCGATTGGCTCAATCTCGATCTTAATTGTGCAAACTTCGCTAAAACCGCGTTATCGGACTCACCTATCTGGCGTTAATTGCACATGGATACACAAATACATTCTGCTATATCGGCAACCCTTCCCGACTGGGCGCGAGAAACACCCGTCCGATTTTGGGATCCCGGTCGAAAACTGCTGAAATCGTTGCGCGATTACCAAAAGTGGCGGCAACGAAAAGGGTTTGCGGCGTTAATCATCCAAAAGCTTTGTGTGTTCCGCCATCGTTTTTGGTCGGTTGTCACCGGCGCAGACATTCCTTTAAATTGCCAAATCGGCGGCGGCTTGCGTATTCCTCATCCGAACGGGATCGTGATACACCCCGCCGCAATCATCGGCGTTAACTGCCTTATCCACCAGCAAGTAACGATCGGCACGAAAATGAACGGCGGCTACCCGGTTATAAAAGGTCATGTCGACATGGGAGCCGGTGCAAAAATTTTGGGCGGTATAACCTTGCATGAGCATTGTTTAGTCGGTGCGAATGCGGTGGTCACAAAAGATGTGAACAGTTATGAAGTGGTCGCTGGCATTCCTGCCAAAGTCGTAAAAAAACTGAGTGCTAATCAATCGCCGGGTGAGGAATGAAAAAGGAAGAATTGATAGGTGCGGTTGTTATCGGTCGTAATGAAGGGGAACGTCTTAACGATTGTTTCAACTCGTTAAGGAAAGAATTGCACTGTATCGTTTATGTGGATTCAGGATCGACCGATAATAGCGTCGACATTGCGGAAAAACATCAGGTAAAACTCGTAAGACTTGACTTGTCCATACCTTTTACGGCGGCGCGAGCGCGGAACGAGGGGTTTAAAGCCTTAATCGATCAATTTCCCGAGTTAAAGTACGTCCATTTCATTGACGGCGATTGCCAAATCGTTTCCGGTTGGCTTGATACTGCATTTTCATTTTTAGAGTCGAACGAGACATATGCCGTTGGCTGCGGACGGCGTCGCGAACGATTTCCTGAGCGAACGCTTTACAATCGCTTATGCGATATCGAATGGAATACCCCTACCGGCGATGCAACCGCATGCGGCGGCGATGCCTTAATACGAATTTCCGCATTTAGCGAAGCGAAGGGGTACCGCAACGATTTAATCGCCGGGGAAGAACCGGAACTGTGTTTCCGTCTCCGTGAAAATGGCTGGAAAATAAGGCGTCTGGATCACGATATGACAGTGCACGATGCGAATATGACGCATTTTAGGCAATGGTGGCAACGCACTAAACGCGCCGGTTTCGCCTATTCGGCAGGCAGCCATTTGCACTGCAAATCACCCGAAAGATATTGGGTAAAAGAAACCCGCAGCATTGTTTTTTGGGGCGGTTTTCTGCCTATCGCTAGCCTGATCTTATCGTTCTTCGTTAACCCCTGGTTTCTCAGTCTTTGGTTAATTTATCCAACACAGATTGCAAAGATTGCGTTTATTTATCCGGTCGATAAATCATCACGCCGAATCTCATTGATCTACGCTTGTTCGGTCATGCTAGCGAAATTTCCACAAATTTCCGGGGTTGGTCGGTTTCTAAAGACCCAACTTTTCTCCGAAAAAGCCAAACTCATCGAATATAAGTGAAAAAGCTATGAAAGCCGTAAAAGTCGTCGTAATCAGTTCAGAGCATACCAACGCGACCTGGCGATGGATCGATAAGCATTTCGAGAATGTCGATTGGTTTTTTTACCGCGCCCATCCGGGCAATAAATTTTTATTGCCATTCCAAAGACTGTTTGCCTCGTTTCAAGCCGTTATGCAAGCTCGTCGAAGCGACATTATCGTCTCGCACGGACCGTACATGGCGTTTTATTGCGCCGTATTATTGTGGTGTTTTCGCATTCGCACGCCCCATATCGTCTATGCTTTTAATTTTGCGGAACTCCCGGTCGGTTTTGCTTTAAAACGTATGCAGTTCGCCTTTAAAAAAATCAACAAACTTGTTGTGTCGTCTACAATGGAAATCGGTTTGTATTCGGATTATTTCAAAATTCCTTACGAACAATTCGACTTTGTCCGCTGGGGTGTTAAAGATCCCCGATTTGAAGATAGCGGGAATACCTTTACCAAGAATTACATTTGCGCAGTCGGCGGTAATGCCAGAGACTACCGGACCTTCATGTTCGCCATGAAGGAGTTGCCTGAAATTCCGGCTGTTGTTGTGGTAAGGCCGCATAATCTCATCGGCCTCGAAATCCCTCAAAACGTAACGGTACTAACGAATATTCCTAAGGATGAAGCTTACTCGGTCATAGCTCATTCCCAATTCATGGTGCTTCCGCTTAAGAGCAACGAAATACCCTGCGGACACGTGACCATTGTGGTCGCATTCTATCTCGGCGTTCCGATCATTGTGACCGACTCATCGGGCATCAGCGATTATGTGAAAGACCATGAAAGCGGTTTGTTATGCTTGCCCGGGTCTAAAGAGAGTATGAAAGAAAAAATCCTCGCCCTTTGGAACGATCCAGTTTTACGAAACAAATTGGCTCAAAGCGGGAAAGCCTTTGCAGCATTGGAATGTTCGGAAGAAAACTATGTTAAACACTTTAAAGCCACTATCGCGTCGGTCGTAGAAGTCTATGAATAATACGAGAATGCCAAATTTATTTGTGGTCGGGGCCATGAAAGCCGCAACGACGTCTCTACATAATTATCTGGCGCTGCACCCCGATATTTTCATGACGCGCGACCCGTGGAAAGAACCCGGATTCTTCGTCAAGGAGCTAAACTGGAATAAGGGTTGGGATTGGTATAGCAATCTCTTTAGCGAAGCTGAAACTCAAAAATTTCGCGGCGAATCATCCACCGACTATACCAAGTCGCCGCATTACGCCGGGGTTCCGGAGCGTATTCATGCCGCCTGCCCCGACGCCAAAATCATTTACATCATGCGCGATCCTATCGAACGCGCTATCAGCCAGTATTGGTGGGAAGTTGAATTCAGCGCCGAAGGCCGGAACATGCCGCAAGGTATTCTCGAGAATCCCTGGATAATGAACGCCAGTCATTACGCCCTACAGATTACGCCGTATCTTGAATTGTTCGGCGAAGACAACGTATTCACTTTAACCACGGAAGCCTTGGTCAAGGAACCCAAACAAACGCTAATCGATCTCTTCACTTGGCTGGGCGTGAGCGCGGAAATCGAACTGCCCGAGCAATTTGATGTGCACAATAAATCTAAAGCTTCGGTAAATAAATTCATTGCCGCCGGTCTTGTATCGAAATTAAAAGGCAGTTTTGTTTGGGATATTTTGAAAAAATCGATCAGCCCTCAATTAAAAGCAAAACTTTTAAAATCGATGTCGCGAAAAGTTGAAAAGGATGACGGCAATCATGCCGACGTTGTTGAACTACTGCGTCCCATCATGCAACCCCAGGTTGCGGAACTAACAACACTTACCGGCAAACGCTATGATGAATGGACGACTTTATTTCCAGCTACGCGACAGTAACATTCAGATCGGTCGATTAACCGAAACAATGTTTTTTATCTTCTCACTGCACCGCGCACAATAATTGAGAAACGAATCCATGTTAGTGTTTATCACTTCTTTAAGACACCCGCAAAATAGCAGCGATTACCGGAAAGTCGAGCATTTGCTTGCCCGCACGTTGAATTCGGTTTGCGCACAAACCGACAATCGATTTCAAGTCATCGTCGTTTGCAATCAAATTCCTTCCGACATACCTACTTTCACCAACGTTCACTATGTCAAAGTAGGCTTTCCAGCGCCTTCCGAGGCGAATCAGGCACGCACCGGCATGTCGGCTGTGTTAAAGGATAAAGGCACAAAATACGTCATCAGCCTGAAAAAAGCGGAAGAATTTAATCCCGAATACGTCATGTTTTTTGATGCGGACGATTATCTGCATAAAGATATTGCCGGCTTTGTGAACACCCATCCTGGGGAAAACGGCTGGTATGTCGACAAAGGTTTTGTTTATCGCGACGGCGGCTTGTTAATCTCTGAAACCGATCATTTCAATCAGGTCTGCGGATCATCCCATATTTTAAAATTCGACTTGCTCCGCCAGCCGGATGCCGTAACGTTAAACGCCAGTCAGGACAGCATTATGGAGTTGATCGACCATGAGTTTTTATTCAGCGTCCTGGGCGGACATCGAAAAATTACCGCTTGGTTTTCCGAGAGAAATCTTCCTTTGAAAGCCTTTCCCTATGCGGCGGCAATATGGTTAACGAATACGGGGGAAAATCATTCTGGGGTTAGCTTTTTTGGCTTGCCTTCGATTCTTTCGGCAAAAATTAAAGCGGATTTTAATTTGCGTCCGCCTGAGGGCGTCGGCATTTGGATAAAGGAATTATTTATTTTGTATCCTTTTTATTGCATAAAATCATTATTGAGATATTTCAAGCATAAGCTCGTAAAATAAACAGATTCGACTTTGTAATTACCAAATTAACTGAATGAAATTAGCCTATTTTGTCAACCAATACCCTAAAGTCAGCCATAGCTTTATTAGAAGAGAAATCATGGCATTGGAAAAATTAGGCTACGAAATCGAGCGCTTTGCCTTGCGCACTGACAAAGATGAATTGGTCGATCCGCTCGATCAGGACGAATTAAAAAAGACGCGTTATATCCTCAAAGAAAGACCGGACAAAATCTTAGCGGCCTTCCTCAAAACGATTGCGACTTCTCCCCTATTGTTTTTTATTGCGTTAAAAACTGCTTGCCGCTTGGGATTACATTCCGAGCGAGGACTAATCATGCACCTTATTTATTTAGTCGAAGCGTGCTTATTTTTGCAATGGCAAAGAGCTTCGGCCATTTCGCATGTCCATGCGCATTTCGGTACGAATTCAACAACCGTTGTAATGTTAGCTTATTTACTGGGCGGCTCCGGTTATAGCTTTACTGTTCATGGACCGGAGGAATTCGACAAACCGGAATTCATTCATTTATCCGAAAAAATAATACACAGTCGTTTCGTCGTCGCAATCAGCTCTTACGGACGCAGCCAATTATTTCGTTGGATTCCGTCATCGGCATGGCATAAAGTCAAAGTCGTACATTGCGGGCTTGATTCGAGTTTTCTTAACAACCAAGAACAAAAAATTCCGCCTGGAACTCGGCAATTGCTCTGTATCGGGCGTTTATGCGAGCAAAAGGGTCAACTATTACTACTGGAAGCGGTGAAACAACTTCAAGACGAAGGCGTCGACTTTAATTTGATTTTGGCAGGCGACGGCCCCATGCGGAAAGACATCGAAGCGAAAATTGCGGAATATCGAATACAGTCAGTAGAAATCACCGGCTGGATCGGCAGCGATAAAGTCAAACAACTCTTGCTTGAATCCAGAGCAATGGTGTTACCCAGTTTTGCGGAGGGCTTGCCCGTTGTTATCATGGAAGCCTTGGCTTTGCGTCGACCGGTCATTTCAACGTATGTCGCCGGTATTCCTGAACTGATCCAGCCCGGTAAAAACGGCTGGCTTGTTCCGCCGGGCGATGTCGATGCGTTGAAACACGCGATAAAAGAATTGCTCAATACCACCGATTCCGCTCTAGAAACCATATGCGACATCGGCTTTATAGCTGTTTGCGACCAACATAATGCTGAAACGGAAGCCGCCAAATTAGCCGGTCACATTCACGAGGCGCTTGCGTGATGATTCTCGATATATTAGCTCTTTCGATAGCCTTGCTGATTTCGATCCCGTTATGGGTTGTCGGTACGGAATGCTTAATTGCGATTCTCCTCGATACCAAATCTAAACCGTGCCCGGAAACATTACAACCTTCAATCTCTTACAAAATTCTTATTCCTGCGCATAACGAGTCGAAAATTATCGGACTCACCTTAAGCAGGTTGATTGCAGAATTACCCGGTAAAAATCCTGCCGATATTGTACTTGTGGCGGATAATTGCACCGACACTACGGCTGAAATTGCGCGTAACTTAGGTGCGACCGTCCTTGAACGTAATGATCTTAGCAATCGCGGGAAAGGCTATGCCCTGGATTTCGGTATTAAACATTTGGAATCGAAAGGTCGTCCCGACATTCTAGTGATTATGGATGCCGATTGCGAAACGACGAAAGCCGCATTGATTAATCTGATCAACACGGTAGCCTTGCTCCATTTGCCGGCCCAGATGACCTATCTGATGCATACGATTGAAAATGCATCGATAAAACAGAAAATATCGGGATTTGCCTGGTTGCTGAAAAATAAAATACGCTTGTCTGCCATGAACAAAATGGGATTTCCGGTAACGTTAACGGGAACGGGGATGGCATTTCCCTGGGATGCACTCAAAACCGTCAATTTAGGGCATGGCAATCTGGTCGAAGATATGCAGTTAGGTATCGATTGCGCGATCAACGGCTATCCCCCGGTATTTTGCTCCGAAGCGTATGTTTATAGCGACTTCCCCGAACAATCCGCCGCCGAGCTCAGTCAGCGCACCCGGTGGGAACACGGTCATTTGCAGACGATCTTTCAACAAGTTCCTAAGCTTATAAAAGAGTCGTTTATCCGAAAAAACTGGCGCTTGTTCGTATTAGCTTTAGACATCGGCGTACCTCCGCTATCCTTGACGGTGATGATTTCGTTAAGCGGTTTACTGACAATAGCTTTACTTGCATTCATAACCGACGCCACAACTGCATTTGTCATTTTATTAAGTAGCTTTATTTACTTCGCCGTCATGCTAGCCGGAATTTGGCGAACTCACGGACAACATTATTTATCTGCTAAAGAATTAGCTGCAATACCGTTGTATGTCGTTTCAAAACTGTCGATATATTTAACTTACTTAAGTAAGCGCCAAAAAGAATGGGTCAGAACCGACCGGAATTCATAATTTCTATTAATAATTAAACATGGACCTCGATAAAGACTTTTCACGAAATAGCTGGTGTTTGCTCGGATTACCCTTCGATGCAGTCGATATGAATCAAACCGCAATCGAAATCTTGTCGGCCGCTAACGAAAACAGACCTTGTTTTCTTTCAACGCCCAATCTTAATTTTCTTTGCGGCACGCAAAAGGATAAGGCGTTTAGAGAATCCGTTATCGACAGCGACTTATCGATTGTAGACGGCTTTCCGATCGTAGTAACCGCTAAGTTGCTAGGCATTCCGATACCCGAACGCGTTGCCGGTTCGAATCTAGTCGAGTTTTTATATCGCCGTAAAACCGATGTGCCGTTAAAAGTCTATTTTTTCGGCGGTGAGCCGGGTGTGGCCGAAAAGGCACATCGCGCAGTCAATGAAAATCCGTCCGGTTTGTTCTCAGTTGGATACCACACCCCTGGATTCGGCTCGATTGAGGACATGAGCACACCCGATATTATCGAAACTATAAATAAGCATGACATAGAATTTTTGATTGTCGCAATCAGCGCCAAAAAAGGCCAAGCCTGGATCGAACTTAATCGCCACAAACTGAAAGCTCCGGTTGTCAGTCATTTAGGGGCAGTTATCAATTTCTTTGCCGGCACGGTCAAACGTGCCCCAGAAACCGTTCAACGCATCGGCTTGGAATGGCTTTGGCGGATTTATCAGGAACCTTCGCTCTGGAAACGTTATTACGACGATGGGCTGCAATTTTTAAAGTTGTTGGTCTGTAACGTTTTACCTTACTGGTTGTGGTTGAAATTTAATTCGGAAAACTCGACTGATCAACCCGTTAGTATTCAAACGTCTATTAATTCCGAAAACCGTTATGAAATGAAGTTAAGCGGGGATTGCTCGCATCTTACGATGATGCCGCTTCGAACGGAATTTAAAAAAGCTGCCGAGAGTGAGCGCGATGTCATTATCGATTTAAGTCATGTCAACTTAATTGACAGTGCCTTTCTGGGATTATCTCTGATATTGTATAAGCACTTAAAAACATCGGGCCATTCGTTAAAGTTTGCCAACTTCAATAAAACCGTAAGTCGTATTCTAAAGTGGCAAAAGGTTAACGATTTGTTCATTTAGCATGAGTCTGTGAGACTTAGATAATTTTACTTCAATAGATAAGCATGGATAAAAACACTATCTGGCGCATGAATTGGCAAGCGTGGCTCTGGCTGGCGGTTGCTCTGGGCTTAATGACTTCCGCATTTTGGGAAGGCATCAGCGAACTTATCCTGCGTTGGGGCAAACAAGAAGAATATAGCCACGGCTATTTACTGCCGTTCCTTACGCTGTATTTTATCTGGCAAAAAAAAAATATCATCGTTCAAAGTGAATTTAATCCGTCATGGTGGGGTTTAGGTCTTATTGTTTTTGCCTTAATTATCTTCATTATCGGCGAAGTCAGTGCTCTCTTTATTCTGACGCAATACGCGCTGATAATAGTATTGCTCGGCCTTACGCTCGCTGTCATGGGTTGGCCGGCATGCAAACCGGTCCTGATTCCTATTCTACTGCTGGTATTCGCTATACCTTTACCTTATTTTCTAGAAGCGAGCTTATCCGCCAATCTGCAATTGCTGTCGTCGAAACTGGGGGTTTATTTCATCCGCTGGTGTCAAATACCTGTCTACTTGGAAGGCAACGTCATCGACCTCGGCGACTTTAAACTTCAAGTTGTCGAAGCTTGCAGCGGTTTACGCTATCTGTTTCCGCTACTCAGTCTGGGTTTTATTTGCGCCTATTTATTCGACGCGGACTTTTGGAAAAAAGTAGTTCTTGTGTTATCGACTATTCCAATCACGATATTGATGAACAGCTTCCGAATTGGAATGATCGGGGTATTAGTCGATAATTGGGGTATCGCAATGGCCGAAGGCTTCCTTCACGATTTCGAAGGCTGGATTGTGTTTATGGCTTGTTTCGGCGTTTTGTTTATTGAAATGACAGTTTTAAGCCGCATCGGTAAAAATAAAAAATCTCTCTTCGAAATCTTCGGTTTAAGCCAGGAAATAGATCTCGATGTCAGTCAATTCGAAGTAAAAGAAAGACGACAGTCTTTACCCTTAATAGCTTCAGTCGGTGCATTGGCTATTTCCGCCTTATTGGTTTCCAGTATCGGAAAGCGTGAAGAAATAATACCGCCTAGAACGTTATTTCCTAATTTTCCGACAGAACTTGGCAACTGGAAGGGCGAGCAAACTAACATGGATGAATCGGTTACAAAATATCTGGGGTTAACCGACTACATTCTCGCCGACTACAAAAATGAAAAATCGGAGTTAGTTAACTTTTATTCGGCCTATTACGAATCCCAGCGTAAAGGCGTATCGCCCCATTCGCCGCGAGTTTGTATTCCCGGAGGCGGCTGGCAAATCAGCGAAATCGACCGAAGGCAAATCGGCGATTTACCGATTAATCGAATCGTAATAAAGAAAGAAGACAATACGCAATTAGTCTATTATTGGTTCCAGCAACGCGGCAGACGCTTAGCAAACGAATACTTGATGAAATGGTATTTGTTTAAAGACGCCCTTCTCCTCAACCGGACTGACGGCGCCCTTGTGCGCATCACAACACCCGTCGGACAACATGAAAGCATTGCCGATGCAGATAACAGACTTAAAGCGTTTGCTTTAGAACTTGAACCGGTTTTACCTAAATTTATCCCAAACTGAAAATAAGCGTTATGAAAAAATTATTATTCCTTTTGTTTTTACTACTCCTAAACGGTTGCGGTAAAACCGAAGACAAAGTTAAGAATTATTTAGCTAGCGGCAAATCGCTTTACGAACAAGGCAACTTAGATAAAGCTAAAATTGAGTTTAAAAATGTCGTCCAGTTAGACAACAAAAATGTTGATGCCTACTACCACTTGGCTTTGATCGATGAAACCAAACAAAACTGGCAAAGTATGTTTGGCAATCTTATGCAAGTGATCCGCAACGATCCCAAAAATACCCAAGCGCTGTTAAAGCTGAGTCGCTTAAACCTGTTGTCGGACCGGCAAAATGAAGCTCTCAAGAACATCGATGCTTTATTAAAACTCTCGCCTGATAATCCTGACGCGCTCTCGTTAAAAGGCGCCTTATTAGTTAAGCAAGGTAATTACGATAAAGCAATGGAGTTGGCCGAACAAATATTGAAACAACACCCGGACCATAGCGACGCCGTCAGTTTAAAAACGGTTGTTTATTTAACCAAAAAAGATCAGTCGGCTGCCCTGAATACCGTGCAAAAAGCCCTTGAACTAAAACCGAACGACCTTGCGTTGCAATTACTTCAATTACAAGTACACGCTCAAAGCAAGAATAATACGGCTGTCGAACAAGACTACCTCAATCTGATTAAACAGTACCCGGATAAACTTGAATACACTTATGCACTGGTGAAACACTATGCCGAAATCGGCGAGTCGGATAAAGCCTTAAGCACCTTACAAGCCTTGGTCGACCTACATCCCGATCAAATGAAACCCAAGTTTATTTTGGTCGATTTTCTGATGCAAAAAAAACCGGAACTTGTTGAAAAAACATTAGCCGGTTATCTGGCTCAATATCCCGAAGAGCCTGAATTTCATTTCCGTTCCGCGTCGCTTTATATCAAATTAAATAAAGTAAACGAAGCGAAAAAAGCATTAAATAGAATTATCGAGCTAAAACCGAAGACAAAAGAAGGCCACAACGCCAAAATTACCTTGGCGAAGATGGCGCTTCAGGATAACGATAGCGAGCTGGCACAAAATTTAGTAAAACAAGTCTTATCGGACGACGCACATAACCTTGAAGGTTTGTTGATGAAAGCTCGATTGGATATGCAAAAAGGGACTTATGATGAAGCCATCACTAACTTACGTGTCGTACTCCGCGACTATTCGAACTCCGATGAAGCCTTGGTATTGATAGCGCAAGCTTATACGAGAAAAAATTCTCCGGAATTAGCGGAGGAACACTTTCGGAAAGCATTAGCCATAAACCCGGCAAATTTCGATGCCCTGATCCCGGTTGCATCGAACATGATCAAAAATAAAGATGTTAATCGCGCCGAAGAACTTCTACAGAAGGCTTTAGCTATAAAGCCCGATCATCCCGGCGCTTTACAAGCACTCGCCGAAGTCAAGATCATGCAAAAGGACTGGCAAGGTACTCAAAAAGTGGCCGATATAATTGCCTCAAAACCAAAAGGCGCCGGGTATTCGAAATTTATCGGCGGAAAAATATCCGAAGAGCAAGGGCTCTATAAAGAGGCTATCGGTCAATACAAAGAAGCTTTAATTCTGACGCCCGATTTAACAGACGCCTTACGCGGCATTGCTAGCTGTTATGAAAAGTTAGAACAAATCAAAGAAATGTACGGCTATCTCGATGAGTTTATCGCCGCTCATCCGAACGATACCTATCCTTGGTTATTAAAAGGACAATTATTGGCTAAGGAAAAACGAATCGACGATGCGCTGAAAATTTTATCGGAAGCCATTGGAAAATGGCCTAAAACACCTGAGTTATATGAGGCGGTTGCAAGCATACACTTAGAAAAAAAGGATTCCGAAAAAGCAATAGCCGCAATCAATCAAGGTTTGGAGGCGATGCCCGATCAAATTCGGCTCACGATGTTTTTAGCTTCCGCCTACGAGCAAACCGGCGATTACGATAATGCACTGAAAACCTACGAGACATTAATTACAAAAAACCCGAATGTCGACATTATTGTGAATAATTTAGTTTCCCTTCTGCTCGATCACTTTAATACAAAAGAAAATATCGAAAGAGCGGTCAGTTTGGCTCAACGTTTCGAACGATCCGATCAACCTTATTTCGTAGATAGTTACGGCTGGGCGTTGTTGAACAGCGGTAAAAACGACGAAGCCTTAAAAGTGCTTCGCGATGTAGTAAAAAATATGCCGCAAGTTCCTGTGTTCAGATACCACCTAGGCTTGGCTTACCATAAAACCAATAACAAGGCTTTAGCGATTACCGAACTGGAAGAAGCATTGAAATTAGGTAAAAGTTCTGACGGCTTTATCGAAGAAAAAGCCGTTGAAGAATTACTGAAAACCATTAAAGGATAATGCTTTCCGGCTAATAGACTCGATTAGAGCAAATCATTGAGCCTATCTCAAACCGGCACCTCAAAATATTTAAGGCGTTGCTTTTGAATAATAAAAGCAACGCGTTATTACTGTTCTAATTTTATTTTGAAGAGGACTTTACAATGATTCCGGTTATTTTATCCGGCGGCTCCGGAACGCGGCTTTGGCCTTTATCGCGCGGACAGTACCCGAAACAATTCCTTCCGTTAACCTCTGCCAATACGATGGTTCAGGAAACTATACTGAGGCTCTCGGGATTGCCGGGTGTTTCCGCTGCTATTGCGGTTTGCAACGAAGACCACCGCTTCATGATGGCGGAACAACTTTGGGAAATTGGCAAAAAACCTGCTGCTATTATTCTGGAACCGGTCGGTAAAAACACGGCGCCTGCCGTCGCTATCGCGGCATTGTCCGCTCAATCCGAGGATGATGTCTTATTGATATTACCGGCGGACCATGTCATCTCGGACATTGCATCCTTCCAGACCGCGGTCGCTCAAGCGGAAGTTCTCGCCAAACAAGGTTATCTTGTTACATTCGGCGTTGTACCGACGCACCCTGAAACCGGTTACGGCTATATCATGAAAGATTCTGAACGAATCGGCGATGCCCATAAAATCGCCGCATTTGTCGAAAAACCGGATTTGCCGACGGCAAAAAACTATTTAAAGAGCGGCGATTATTTATGGAATAGCGGCATGCTTGCGCTTACGGCAAAAAGTTTTCTGACGGAATTGGAAAAATTCAATCCGCGCATGTTATCCATTTGCAAACAAGCCCTTAGTGCTGCAAAAACCGACTTGGATTTCATACGGCTCGATAAAGAGATTTTCTCGACCTGCCCTGCCGACTCCATCGACTACGCCGTCATGGAAAAAACCGGTAAAGGCGCGGTAATCCCCTTAAATGCAGGCTGGAACGATGTCGGCTCCTGGTCTGCCTTGTGGGAAGTGACCGAAAAGATGAATCAGGTAATGCAATCAGCGGCGATGTACTCACAGTCGATACCAAAAATTCCTATATTTTTTCGGAAAATAAACTTGTGACCGTCATCGGCGTTGAAAATCTTATCGTTGTCGAAACCAAAGACGCCGTGATGATTGCCGCCAAAGACAGGGTTCAGGAAGTCAAAGCGATTGTAGACCGGCTTAAAAATGACGGCAGAAGCGAAGCGCAAGTCCATCGAAAAGCATATCGCCCCTGGGGACATTACGATTCGGTCGATAGCGGCGATCGCCATCAAACCAAACGTATTTTAGTGAAACCGGGCGCTAAACTATCATTGCAAAAACATCACCACCGTGCAGAACACTGGGTTGTGGTGAAAGGCACCGCCTTAGTCACGCGAGGCGACGAACAAATATTGCTCACCGAAAACGAGTCGACGTACATCCCCCTAGGGACCGTACACCGCTTGGAAAACCCCGGCGTTATTCCGTTGGAAATCGTGGAAATTCAGTCCGGCAGCTATCTAGGCGAAGACGACATCGTGCGTTTTGGAGATAATTACGGAAGAGTTTGACTGCTTAAAATCGGTCGCGAGGGTAAATGATTTTGTGTAACTGTCATAAGGCATAATGGTCAACTAAAACCGGACACTTATTCAACAATTCTTAATTACTTATACTTGGGACTAAACAGTCATATCGACCCCGCAACGCGGGGGCTTGACGGCTTGTTAGCAGTCCCAAGGACTGCCTTTGTTGAGTTTGGGTGGTTTGTTAAAACGCCCCGTTGTCTTCAAGAACCAGTTCCTTCTAATTGTTCCTAGTTCTGGATGTAGTTCCTGATTTGCGCCTCTTCAAACCCTACCGTGGATACCGCATAGCCTCGCGCATTTCCCCTTCAGGTAACCAATGACCTCCGACACGGCGTACTTCGGCGGGATTTGGATCAACATGTGGACATGGTCTTGAACCATATGACCCTCCAGTATCTTGCTCCGCCTCTGCCCCGCCAACTCATAGAACACCGGCCCCAATAATTTCTGTATCTTCCCTTACAACATTTACTGAATCGCCCCGAAAACATCGGAGACTGGGTTGTATGAGTCAAGCTGCCTTAGCCGACTCTTGAATTGATTCATAATAGCGTATTTCATATTCAACTGGCGAGACATACCCGATCGGTTCCAAAAAGCGTCGATGATTAAACCAATCCACCCATTCCAGCGTGGCATACTCGACGTCTTCAATTTGTTTCCATGGCCCTCGATGTCGGATTACTTCGGTTTTGTAAAGACCATTGATCGTTTCTGCCATAGCGTTATCATAAGAGTCCCCCACGCTGCCGACCGATGGCAGGATTTTGGCTTCCTCAAGCCGGTCGCTATAACGGATCGACAAGTACTGGCTACCCCGGTCGCTATGATGAATAAGGTCTTTGATATGTACCGAGAATTCACAGTTTGGGCAGGCTTGCAATCCGGCAATGCCGTTAAGTCATAACGCCCCCGCGAAGCGGGGGGCTTGACGGTTGTTAGCAGCCCCAAGGGCTGCCGAAGTCACCGCCTAAAACCTGCCCTGCTCACTACTACCCTTGCCGTCCAACTGCTCTTGGTTTTTGATGTAGGCGCGAATCTGCGTTTCCTCAAACCCAACCGTCGACACCGCATAGCCTCGCGCCCAGAAATTCTCGCCGTTGAAATTTCGCTGCCTCCCGCTGAACTGCCGCGCAACGGAAATGGCGCTCTTCCCTTTCAGGTACCCTACCACTTCCGCAACTGAGTATTTCGGCGGTATCCTTATCAGCATGTGGACGTGATCCTGAACCATGTGCCCTTCCATTATCTGGCAGTTCCTTTGCGCCGCAAGCTCATGGAACAAAGGCCCCAAATACCCTCGAATCTTTCCGTACAACTCTTTTTCCTGCCTTTCGGTATGAACACAATGTGGTATTTGCAATCCCATTTCGAATGGCTTGCTTTCGTAAGATGATGTTATCATTATATTTTCTCCTTGTGACCGTCAAGCCCAAGGGGAAATTACAACATCATCGCTTTACCATCCACCATTTACACTGAATCTAAAGGCCAAGCCTTATGAGTCCACTAGTCAAACTAGTGGCTTACCTGTCAGCGAGTTAAGCTACTTGTGCTATAATGCATAATATAACCAGCTGAAAACAAAGGATAAATAAATGAAACCGACTTAGCAGTATCCATGCCAGCATTCTCGCCCATCTTTCAAAACTTATCCATTCGCCCGACTTCATCACCGCACACCGGACTGACGACAAAGCCTTTACCCGGCAGCGCGTCCTTACTTTTCCGGTGTTGGTTTCATTCCTGCTCTGCGCCTTCAAAGGCAGTTTACAGTCACTGCTGGACGACTTGTTTGCCACGCTGGAGGGTAGTTCTTTACGAACCGTAAGCAAAAGCGCCGTTTCGCAAGCCCGGCAAAAACTCAAGGCCACTGCCTTTGAAGTACTCAACGACAGCTTGATCGGTTTGCTCAACGAACGCCTGCCTGAACCGCGCTGGCAAGGGCTGCGTTTAGTTGCCACCGATTCAACGACCTTCCGCTTACCGCCCTGGCTGGAAAACAGAGAAGCGTTCGGCGTTCAAACCGACAGCGGCGGTCAGCCTTATGTGTTGGCGCGTGTCTTGGGCCTGTTTACGACCGCCTCAAAGCTGATGATTAAAACCGTCATCGCGCGTTTTGATAATGGCGAGCGGGCGTTATTGGCGCAACTTCTGCCACATCTGGCCAGCGATGACCTGTTGGTCATGGATCGTGGTTTTCCGGCGGTATGGTTGTTTTCCCTGCTACAACAACGCGGCTTACCTTTCCTCGCCCGAATGGACGGCAACCAATGGCCCGCCGTGGAAGCCTTTCTGCGGTCAGGCCTGCCGAAACCGTCATCACCTTACCCGTATCCGCTTCAGCCCATCGCCAAGCCCAAGCAGCCGGTCAGACATTGACGCACAAAAGTCTGACACTACGCTTGATCAAGGTGATCCTGTCCACCGGCCATAGCGAAGTCCTGGCGACCACGCTGACCGACAGGGACATCTATCCTGCCCAAGCCTTCGTCGAGTTGTACCACGCCCGCTGGAACATCGAAGAAGCCTTCAAAGTACTTAAGCACCGGCTTTACCTGGAACAATTCACCGGCGAACTACCCGAATCGATACGCCAGGACATTCATGCCAAAATATTCACCGCGAATTTAGCGGAAGCCCTCGCACGCGAGGCTTACGATAGGCTGCCGGAGGATAAAGCGGCGCATTATTATCCCAACCTCACCTACATTCTCAACTCTCTGAAAACCCGGCTGTTCGCATGGCTGATCCAACGTGTGCCGCACGACCATATTTTGGAACTGATTGAACTCTACGCCAGAACTCTCGAACGCAAACGACCCAACCGAAAAGCTCCTAGACCCAAAAACTGGATCAGACCCAAACCCAGGCGGCAATATCGGTGAGGCTTAACTTAACGGCATTGTGCAATCCGGTACATTCCCGACAAAGAAATGTGCACAGCAGTCTCCCCCGAGTTTGATACAAGGACTTGAAACAGAATCTTAACCTGGGCAAATAATATCATTAGGCCATCGTAACTTCTCCAGATAGGCAATACAGGATTCATTGTTAGGAAAGTACTCCACAAACTCTCGATAGGTTCGTGGGTTGAATTGCCCTGCTTCCAGGATTGATTTCGTATTACGCCAAATCTTCATGGTCATAACTATTTTTTTCCTGACTTCACCTCAGGTGACAGGGCTTCAATTTCACGGGAAATGATCGAATACAGTTCCGAAGTCCATTCTGGAAGTTCTTCGGGATCGGCCTTCAGAGGGTATATCCTTGGGTCATGCGGGGCAATCACGACTTTGACATTTTCGGCACCAACTAACGCAGTGAGTACAAAAAGTTCTTCTATGGTTTTATCGCCCATGGCCAGGCACCCAATGGAGGCGGATTTGCCATGGATGAAAATATCCGAGCCTAGATTGGTACGCCTTTCCTGCCCTGCATGGAGGAGGTCGAATTCGTTGGGGTAATTTATTTTAATTGACAAGTGGTAATGGCTGTTGGGATTCAGCTCCAAGATGCGGTAAATGCCTTCCGGCACTTGCCTGTCACCTTGGCGCAATTTAGGGCCTGCCACGCCGCTTGCGGTCAGGATGTAATAGTCGCGAATGAAGCGGAATTCATTTCTATCCCTTGCCCATAGTCCCAACTTCCTTTCTTGCTTAAAAGCGATCAAGACAACCTCCCGGGGTGGGTAGGTCACCTTGGCCTTGTCGAAATAGTAGTTTAACTTGCCCTTAACGTATGCCCTGTAAGTTTGCAGAATTTCCTCCACAGTCCTTTGACCAGGCAGCATGGTGGTGGCATATTTTGCATTGCAGGTTCGGTCTTAGCTTGGATCTTCGCTTTGGGATTGACGACTTTGATTCTGGCCGTGGCGGTGGCTGGCTTGTATCCTGAACACGCGTCTAGCAAACCTGACAAGACCAAGACGGCAATGATTTTGACTCTTGATTTCAAAATGTGCGATTGAAATGAGGTGGAGAACGACATAGTTTAGGTAAACCTGCAATCTGTCTGCAAGGCCTAATCCTTCGCAGCCGAGGCGGGAATGGTTTGGCAGGAGGGGTAGGCTCTTGCTATGGGCACCCCGTCCTGTGACAGATAAATGGTGAAATCGAATCCCTAAAATTACGTAAGTTCAATTTATAGCGCAATTCACTTTTTCAGGACTGGAGGGTTAACGACGTAAAGTTTTGGCTTTTTCTATCCGACCAATGATGAAAAGGCTAATGGGAATTACCCACAGCTGGTATGAGACGCACCCAAGCCGACCCGTTTATTCACAATATACGATGCGCCCAATGCTTGGATTTGCGTGACCAGTAGTCGTCGTTGAAACTCAATATGAACATTGGTGCACCAGGTTTACCGAGGCGCAGTTTACTGAGTGTTATTAGTGATCTATCCCGTCGCAACTGGAGGGACGACGGTTTGATTATTCTGAGTAACCACTCCACCAGCCTGCCTGTTATCTGGTTGCAATCCTATAGCATCACAATTGCTATAATAGCTAGAACCCAGCATGTTAATTCAATAATTTTGTTTGCTTCGCACAACGCCAATGGGCAGTGTTAAAGTCTACTTCCCCCTTGGCTTCTTTGTCCATACAAAGCCAATAGGATGCCGGTTTTAATTCCGTCTTGCATGACGCAGACAGGGACGTTACCGGAATTTTGCCACTCCCGTTCAATTTGGCCTTTTCTTGTTGTTCGAAACGCTGGGTGGCACGCAAGCAGATATCGAAGGCTTCGCTATTTGTGCCCGGTGGCAAGGCTTCAGGAGACGGACTCGGAACAGCCTTTGGCTCAGTAACACCGTTAGGTTCTGCAACAAGAACTTCTGGCGTGTTTTCTGCTGCGACTACGGTCTTAAAAACAATTGGCAAGGCCATGGCCAGAATCAATACAGTTACTAATTTATGCATATTAGAACTCCTCTAAGATTGGATTCCATAGATAACAATTACTTATAGTCTTTCACAATACATATACTCCTCATGCTACTCCTAGTCTGTGCGGTACCACACACACCGTCTTATGGAATATGTGCGCTTATTTGCGACAGCGAACCGACAAAAATATCCCTTCCGGCTAAAATTAAGTGAAGGTTTAACACGAACCCGTTTCTCGCTCATAAGCAACACGCTTAAGTATTCATCTTTGGGTAGGTACTGGCGCAGCTCCTTACCGCTTTCACTGACGTCATTGGGATACAGTCAATGCCGTGTCGGAAAGCTTCTTCCATACCTTAAAAACCGAGTTGATCCATCATCAAACGTTTCACTCTCGGGAAGAAGCTAAACAGGCTGTGTTTGAATAGTTCGAAGTGTTCTATAACCGGGAGCGATTACATTCCGCTAATGGATATATATATCACCCGTTGACTTCGAGATGCAGCAAAATTCCGCTTAACCTTGTGTCCGGAAAAGCGTTGACATATTATCCTTTAGGAAAGGGTTGTTGAAAGCATGTCGACTTTTCATGGTCGGCAATTTTAAAAAGGAGGTTTTCGATTCTTCCTGCCTGAAGGGTAAAGGAAGTAGGCGACCGAATTCTGTTTTCACCACTTGATAACACTCGCAGACCCGGGCTTCCAGCCAATGCCGTTAAGTTAAGGCTCATTTATATTGCCTCCTGGGTTTGAGGTTGGGTCTTGACTTGGGTCGAGGCGCAGATCGCCCAGGTCGTTTTCGTTCCAGGGTTTTGGCGATGAGGTCCAGCAGGGTAGACAGTTCATCCGGGCCCAATGGGTTTAGCAGCCAGGCAAACAGGCGCAGCCTCAGACGGGCAAGGGTGTACGTCAGGTTGGGCTGGTAGCGTCCGGCCTTGTGTTCGGGCAGCGTTTGTTGCACGGAATGGGCGAAGGCTTCGGCCAAGTTGGCGGTAAGCAGCTTGGCGTAGAAGTCCTGGCGGATGGCTTCGGGCGATTCGCCGCTGAACTGCTCTACCGTCAAGCGTTGTTTGAGGCATTTGAAAGCCTCCTCGATTGACCAGCGGGCATGGTAAAGGCCTGCGAAGTCGTCAGCGGGATAATTTTCCGTGTCCAGCAAAGAGGTGACCAGGATTTGTTCGCTGCCGTTCTCAAGCCGTACCCGAATGAGGCGGAAAGTGACGGTATCGGGCAGGTTGTCAACCCCGACGGCGCGTGCGGCACGGCGGGTGTCGCGGCCAACGGCCCGCGTAATGACCTGATCGCTCAGGCCGCTGCCGGCAAAGGCGGTGACTTCCGCCCATTGCCCGCCATCGATACGTGCCAAGAAAGGCCGGCGCTGTTGCTGCAGCAGGGCGAACAGCCAGACCGAGGGGAAGCCCCGGTCCAGAAGGAGCAGGTCATCGGGCTGCAAGACGGGCAACAACGGCAGCAACAGTTCGCGTTCGCCGCCGCGGTAGCCGGACAGATTGGCCTTGAGCATCCGGCCTGAGGCCGTGCTGTACAAGCCCAAGGCCCGAGCCATTACGGACGATTGGCCGTGGCGGTCGGACTGGACACCGAATTCAGCCTGGGTACGTGGGTTATTGGGCAGGCGCAAGACCGTAGCATCCGCCGCCACCAACCTGAAACTACGCCAGCGCGGTTCAGGCCAATGACTTTCGAGCAACGGCAACAAGTGATCGTTGAGTGCTATAAAGGCCGAGTGTTTCAGCTTCAGGCGCGCTTGGCTCAACCCACTCTTCGTGACGGCGCGTCCATTCTCGCCCGTAAGAGCCTCGAACAACTCGTCAAGCAAGGCCTGGAGGCTACCCTTGAAGGCGCACAGCAAGAACGCCACCAAGACCGGGAAAGTGAGGACGCGCTGGCGGGAAAATGCCTTGGCATCCACCCGATGGCTGGCGATAAATTTGGGATTGTGCAATAAGTCGGTGAGACGGGCGAGAATATTGGCATGGGCATTGCTAAGTCGGTTTCATATTTTAACCTTTTAGATTAATAACTTAACAATTTTGTTGTACCAGAAAATAGCTTGCTGCGCTTAACTTAACGGCATTGGGCTTCCAGCCCCTGCCGATCCAACACTTTAATATGGCCGCGACGATATTCAATTAAACCTGCTTGTTGTAATTTCCCGGCCGCCTCCGTTACGGTTTCCCGTCGGACGCCCAATATATTGGATATAGACTCTTGGGTCATGGCCAATTGATCGGATTCGAGCCGGTCGATTCTTTGTAGTAACAATCGGCAGAGCTGCTGGTCAAGGGAATGATGCCGGTTACAGACAGCGGTTTGCGCCATTTGAGTAATCAGGGCTTGTGTATAAAGTAGCAAAGTGTGGAGAAATGACATGTTACGGTTGATCTCTTGTTCTAAAAAATGTTTCATCAACCGATAAGCGTATCCCGCTGTTTGTATGACTGCACGTTGGGGCATGGTATCGCCCCCCATCAATAAGGCTACCCCAATGATTCCCTCGTTACCGACAAAGGCAACTTCAGACGTCGCGCCATTCTCCATGATATATTGCAGTGAAGCTACGCAATTTGTGGGGAAATAGGCGTAATGTAACATACCACCGGATTCATAAATGACATCGCCACACTGCATCGGCACCAATTCCAGTTGCGGATAAAGACGCTCGTATAGTTCCATGGGTAATGTGTTGAGGAGATGGTTTTGGAAAGCCGGGTGCTTTGATGCCTCTGGGCTAAGCCTTGTTAAGGGCTTAGGATGTTGATGGAATGCTTGCTTTTGCGCTTCCTTTAATAGTACGTGTGTCATTATTTTCCTTTTATCAATTTAATTGAAAAACCGGAATAAACCGCGTCAAACATACGGAATTTGGGATTTACCCTTAGGATGTATTAAATCGTATAAAAGCGACTAATGTAATTCGTGCAAGCCCGTAAGGGATAACACGTATTAACCTTAAAAGAGCATCTAAAGCTTGCAAAAAAACTGTTAACTGTTTGAAATTAGGCGACCAGGAGGCGTTTATGGCAGAACAGATCATTCACCCTTTGGGTGATCCCGAACCAAAGGCATTAATTCCGTATGCTGAACCTGTCAGGGTAGAAACATTTGGCGGTCGAATCCATGTGGAATGGGATCCACAAGCATCGGTGACAGCGATGGGACAATTGCCGTTTTTCATAGAATTTTTGCACATTAGCGGATTATTTGGTGATTGGGTGTCACGGTGTCCTTTGCACTGGATTAGCCCCAACGCCCCAAGCAAACGCAATGTGCTGGGGACGGTATTGCTTTCTGTGTTATCAGGTCACAAACGCTATGCCCATATCAATGGCTTACGGGGAGACGGTGTCAATCCGGGCTTGCTGGGGATGAACAAGGTCGTCAGCGAGGACTCAGTCCGGCGTTCGTTGCAGCAGATGGACGAAGTAGAAGGCGTGCATTGGCTGCAGGACAGCAATTACGATGTGTATGCGCCGTTGTTGAGTGAGCCGTGGATTTTAGATGCGGATACGAGCATCAAAACGTTGCATGGCCACCAAGAAGGCGCGGAAGTCGGCTATAACCCGCACAAGCCGGGTCGTCCATCGCATACCTACCACACTTATATGATTGCCAATCTCCGGCTGATTCTGGATGTCGAAGTGCAAAGCGGCAAACAAGTGGCATCCAAGCACAGCTCCCTGGGGTTATGGGCGCTGCTGAACCGGTTGCCCCGTGAGCATTGGCCAGCGTTGCTCAGGGGAGATCGGGACTGGGGCACCGAAGCCAACCTGCAGGCGGCTGAGCAAGCAGGTCTCCCGTACTTGTTCAAACTGCGGCTGACCTCGAACACGCGGCGCTTGGTTGAACGGCTGATGCTGGGTAATCAGTGGGTAAAGGCCGGACAGGGCTGGCAAGCCGCAGAGTCAGAACTGCGCCTAACTGGCTGGAGTTGTGCCCGGCGTGTAGTCGTCCTGCGTCGGCAGCTAAAGAAAAACCTGGCGGTGGTCGGCCAAAACCAACAAGGCCCGCGACAGTTGAGTTTTGCGGAACTAACCGACGATGATGTCGCTGTGTACGAATATAGCGTCCTGGTGACCTCCTTGGACATCGAAATGCTCAGCGTTGCCCAACTTTACCGAGACCGCGCCGATGCTGAAAACAGTTTTGACGAACTCAAAAATCATTGGGGCTGGGGTGGCTTCACCACGCAGGACCTGAAACGTTGCCGGTTTATGGCCAGGATCACCGCGTTGGTTTATAACTGGTGGAGCTTGTTCGTCCGGCTCGCCGATCCCGACCGACATACCGAAGCCATCACCAGTCGCCCCTTGATGCTCTATGGCATCGGCAGGCAGACGCGTCACGCGGGACAAACCCGACTAACCGTCAGCAGTACCCACGCCGAGGCGGTAAAAGTTGAACAGTGCTACCGCCGGATTGCCGCATTCTTCAAAGAGCTTTGGGCAACTGCGGAGCAGTTCAATGCCCAACAGCGTTGGTGCCGGATATTAAGTTTGGCGCTAGTAAAGTATCTTCGAGGCCGGCAATTGTATCCACCCGATTGCCTTCCCACGCCTACATACGGGGCAAACTGCTCTTTTTAGGATTAAATGTGTGTGAAATTTTATTTCTTGGTGAAAGCGATATAGGATTAAGGATTTTCGCGGTTGGATCAGAATTTAGCTTCACACTCCTTGCAGTCCAATTCCAAATAATTCCCATGTGTATGTTTTTATTCAGAACCTTTTAGTAAGGGTTCCTACAGAACGAATCCTACCCTATAGAGTTGGACTATTTCCATAGTTCGTGTTAAAGCAATGCCTGAATACGTTCGATCAACAGCTGTTTTTGGAGCGGTTTTATCATATAGTCGACTGCCCCCGCTTTTAAGGTACGGTCAGCCGTGATTGTGTCGTTATGTGAAGTGACGAAGATAATCGGCAATAGGATATTACGGCGGATAAGTTCGACTTGTAGCTCGTCACCGCGCATACCCGGCATAATGATATCCAATACCAGACAACCCGGCGTTCCCGGAACATAACCTTCCAAAAAACGTTCTGCATTTTCAAAAACCTGGCATGCTAGTCCGATCGTTTCGAGGACCATGCTAAGTCCGTCACGGACGGCATCGTCATCATCGACAATAAAAACGCAGGGTTGGGAGATCATGACATGAACGCTAAATTGGTCTTGATACTGATGCCAAGACCAGCATTTTGATCATCTCACATTTTTCCACCATGTGCTCCCACCAATGTACGGCTGATGGCAAAGCGCATGCATAATACTGAAGTTTTGGTGGCACTTGACTCCAACTTACCATCCGATTGCCATGTTGTCATTTTCCTGGTATTGGGTAAATATAAATTCCGTTACCCCAGGCTTCCAACCAAAAATAGGTCGAAATTTTGCAGCCTTTCCCTTGTCAGTACGAAAACTTCGTCAGGCAACTTTTTGCTCTTCGATTGGGCCAGTATTCGGAAGGCTTAAAGCCCACCTTTTGTGTGGCTTGATCAATTTATACTTGTGCTCTCGCATGGTATAAATGAATGCTTGTGCGTCTTGACGATTTTTATAAGGGCCATGGAACGAAGCCTGTTTGTTAAATCGTCTGATCCGAATAGTTTCCGGCCAAGTGACGACATAATAACCGGCTGCCAGAGGCTGGCTTCGGGTAGTGCTATATTGCCGCTGATAAGACTCGGCATCGAAGAGCCAAAAATCGCGAATGACTTTGACAATTTCAAAGAGATCGTAATCTGAATCCATCGAATAACTCCTATTGGAACCGAATAAGTTATAACGGGACGCTGTCTATACAAAAAACCGCGTCATCAAAAAAGGACAGGCAATCCACTACGTGAAGGTATAAACACTAAACATCAAAATTTAATAGGGTTGCCTATATGAAATTGTTTAGCTATTCGAGAATCGCCCTTGGGGTGTATTAAAAGGGATATCTGAACAAATTAACATACGCGCAAGCCCGTAGGGGATAACACATAGATTATGGATGGCATTATCAACCTTCCGTAAAAAAAACCGCGAGTAGTTGAAAGTTGAAGATTTAGTGCTCTTGCTAAATGTGCATAGAACCTGCATTTACAATATAGATCAGCAGGCTCGGATTATGAGTTTTCTTGTTGAGATTCAAACGAAACTCTACAGACTTCGCACTGGTGAGCTAATTCCAAAAAATTGCTTGCCCCTGTTTTCCTTAAGATATTGGTTCGATGAAGTTCAACGGTACGAAAACTGACGCCCAATTGCTGGGCTATTTCCTTATTGGGAATTCCCGCAATTGTCAGTGGCAAGATATCCATTTCGCGGGGCGTCAGGGAATTTAGACGTTTACGGAAATCCACATCAACCTTATTTTGTTCCTGCAATTGAACTACGTGTAGTAACTCCGCCTGGACATGTTCGATCAGCTGGCTGATAAAGTCAGGCAAGCCAAGCCGACAGTTTACATGACCATCTCAAGGCCGTCACGGACAGCCTCGTCATCATCGACGATAAAGACGCGGGGTTGGGCGTTCATGACACAAAAGGTAAGGTAAAGTGGACGCTGATGCCCCTATCGGCGTTTGGCTCAGCCCACATTTTTCCGCCATGGGCTACGACCAGGGCACGGCTGATTGCGAGTCCCATGCCTAATCCTTTGGGCTTAGTGGTATAAAAGGGTTGGAACATTTTGCTCAGGACATCACTATCTGTCGCACCTTTACCACTGTCGCATACGGTTACCCTGGCCATCGTTTGAGTCTCAGGGTGACGGCATGTTGTCACCGTAACCGTTCCTTCCTGTATTCCACTTTCATTCATGGATTCGAGGGCATTATTGATTAAATTGACCAGCACTTTTTGTATTTGCAGGGCGTTTGATGTCACTAATGGTAAATCATCGGTAAGATTAAGTTTAAGTTTAATTTTATCGTGATAACCGTTTGATTTGACAAGATCGCACGCGAAATTGACAGATTTATTGATATTGAGAGGCTCGATATTTGTCTCGCCTTTATGCAACAGAGACGTTAATTGTTTAATAACATCGCCTGCACGCTGTGCCTGTACGTCACACTTTTCCATAACTTTGACAAGCTTTTGCGGATTCGGGGTGCTCGATGTCAACATGTCTTTCATCACATAAGCATAATAAGAGATGGCAGTAAGCGGTTGGTTCAATTCATGAGCGATAGCCGCAGCCGTCTGGATGGCGACATATAAGCGGAATGATTTTTCCATCTCATCACGTCCCTTGCTCAACTCCTTATCCTTGATGTAGTCCGTTATATCCAGGTTAAGGCCCATTAACCTTATGGGTTGTTTATCTTCGTCTCGTAACAACGCGCCACGTGAGTGAATCCAGCGGTAAGAGCCGTCTTTGTGGCGTAGACGGAACTGTAATTCTAAGTTCGGTAGCCGGCCAGCGATATAGTTTTCTGTTGCGACAGTTACCATAGGACGGTCGTCCGGGTGCAGACGGTCATTCTTTCTATCCCATTGGAGAAGTGACTCTTCTTCATCCAAGCCAAGCTGCCGGTTCCATTCGGGAGAAATATAAAGCTTGTTAGTTTTTAAATCCCAATCCCAATAACTCGCTTTTACCTCTTCGATGACGAGGGCGAGACGGGCTTGGGCATTACGCAATTCATCCTCGGTGCGTTTGCGTTCGGTGATGTCGACATGGCTAAGGATGATTCCATCGATGCCTTGGTTGGTGCGTTTTGCCTGCATAAGGAACCATCGATTTAGACTAGCCGTTGGGCAAGGATATTCCATGACGAATTCCTGCCGACGGTTGGCGAATAAGTCTTCCAAACCGGTAAGTGCCTGGTGCGCGTAGCGATCACCCGCTGCAGATGAACTACGGCAGATTTCAAGATAATTTGCCCCCTTGGAGACGGCGTGGGGTGTACCAGCATTCTCGCTTGCGAAGCGCTCCCACGGTTCATTTACGGCAGTAATTTCCCCGTTGGCATCCAACACAACGACGTGTTCGGGCAAGGAGTTCAGCACGCCACGGACAAACATTTCACTTGTACGGACAACCTCGATAGCTTGTTTTTCCGCCGTTATATCGTGTAACGCGAGAGTGGCTTTTATGGGTCTACGGGCTTTGCCTTCACCTGTGAAAGTTACCTGCTTACGCACATGTAACCAACGCACTGTGCCGTTGGGTAAAATCACCCGATGGCTCATATCGAACCATCCGCTGCCAGAAGGGCTGAGACACTCATCAATAAGGCGAAGCAATTCAGTACGTTCATCGGGATGGAACGTTGCATGGACTGCCTCACGCGGCACCACTATCTCCGCGTCGCCCAACCCAAACAATTGTGCTGCCTTGGCACTTAGATAGTTCTGTCCTGAATTATAGTCTACCTCTGCCAGCGCCAATTCTGCCACCTGCACGCCGAGCCCCAGCCTTTCCTCGCTTGCTTGTAGCGCTTCTGTTGCAAGCTTTAGGTCGGTATTGTCGAGATTTGTCCCCACCACCCACTCGATAGCTCCTAAGTCATTTATTCGGGCTGTTTCTACGGCGTTGATGTAGCGGATTTCCTTATCGCCAGACCGCCGAATACGAAATTCGCGGGCGCTACGCCCGCCTTGGCGGGCCGTGTTTTGCAACACTTCTTCTTGATAGGGCAAATCTTCTGGTAAAACAGTAGCGCTCCACGTAGTGAAGTCAACAAACCCGTCTCGTGTGGGGGCGATGCCATAGATCCGAAACATCTGGTCATCCCAGCGCACCTGGTTGGTTATGACATTCCATTCCCAAATACCTACCCCCGTCGTTTCAGTCGCCAGCCGCATCCGTTCTTCGCTTTCGCGCAAAGCGGCTTCCGCCTGCTTGCGTTCAGTAAGGTCGGTTATAAAGGCATAATAATGGAGTGGCCGTCCTGCCTCGTCAGACACCATTTCCACCAGAAGCTCAATCGGTACTCGTGTGCCAATCTTACGATAATATTCTTTTTCATAACGGATAGCCCTATGGTTATGCTGAAGTTCCGCAAGTTTGGCCAGCTCAATCGTTTTCCATTCGGGCGGTGTCAGTTCCGTCGCCCAATCCATCGCCAATAGTTCAACGCGGCTAAATCCCGTAAGCCGTTCAAGGGCATGGTTAATATACTCCAGCCGTCCGTCTGGATTACCGACTGCAAAAGGCTGGTCCGCATGCTCCAGAATGTCGGCGAGAAACCTTTTTTGTCGCTCACTTTCCACCAAGGCCAACTCTGCCTGTTTGCGGGCAGTGATATCTTGGCTTACGGTAGCAAGGCCAACCGGTTCACCTTGGTCGTTGGTAATATAGAAAACGTTATAGATCATCCAGAGGGCGGATCCGGTCTTGAAATGGCGGAAGCGGATTTCCACTTGTCCGCGTTTTTCACGCATTACCTGAGGGAAAAACACCTCGAGAATGAAAGCCTGGTCTTCGGGAAAGAAAAATTCTTGCACAGGCGTTTTTATAGCTTGCTCAAGGCTGTCCAGTCCGACCAGCTTAATCCCGGCGGGGTTAGCGTAGAACGGCATGAAATTCATGTCGCATATGCCGATAAACTCCTGGCTGTTATTAGCGAGGGAAACGAATTTTTGCCGTTCCAGTTCCGCTTTTTTCTATCATCAATATCGGTGACATGCACGACGACACCTTTGACATTGCCGTTTGCATCCTTGTCGGGAATATAGTTTCCGTGCACCCACCGCGGTCTGCCTGTCCCATAAGGTATCTGATAATCAAAGCTTACCCGTTCTCCGGACCGCGCCCGTTCGAGATAGGGGCTAACAATACCCCAGGCTTTTTCGCCGAGAATTTCCCGCGCCGCATGTCCGAGGATTTGTTTCTGATGCAGGCAAAACCAGTTTTCGTAAGTCTTATTGACCCGCAAATACCTGAAATCAGTATCTAAGTAAGAAAGCAGTGCCGGGGTCGCGTCCATAATCAGCCGTAGTTCGCGTTCCTTAATTTCTAATGCTGTTTCCGCCAGTTTACGTCCAGTAACATCTTGGATATAACCCTGCCAAAGAATACTGCCGTCTGCCTCCTGTTGGGGAATGGAATGGCTTTCGAGCCATAGTTCGCCTTTCGTTGGATGCGAATACCTGAATTCGTCATGCCAGGGCTTTAAGTTACGGGCGGATTCGGCGGTAGTTTCATTAACTTTGCCGATATCGTCAGGATGGATGCGGGTAAAGACGGGGCTGAAATTTTCTGCCACAGTTTCGGCGCTAAGTCCAAGTACGGATTCGACCGCAGGGCTGGCATAGGGCATGAGATGAGCCGTCCGGACGCATCCTAAAGGCACAAATCAGACCAGGCACCGATGCCGCAATCTTGGTGACTTGATCTTGCAACCTAAGCTGTTCTTTCAAAATAGTTTCTGCGTGTACCCGATCCGAAATGTCGCGCAGGATGGCGGTAAATAGTTTCGCACCCTCGGTTCCGGACTGGGATATGGACACTTCGATTGGGAATTCCTTGCCATTGGCGCGGAGGCCAGTCACCCTGCCCACACTGCCCATTGTACGGATAGCGTTGGCGGTGCGTCCGAACGCACGAATATGTAAGTCATGGGCGTGGCGAAACTTCTCGGGGATAAACCGTTCGAGCGATCCCCCCATAGCTTCATCCGCCGGGCAGCCGAACATAAGCTCCGCTGCGGGGTTGAACACCAAAATATTATAAGTGTGATCAACAGTAATCACTGCATCCATCGCCGACTGGACAATCCCGGCATAACGCTGTTGACTTTCATCCAGTAGCTTTTGGTTTTGTTTGCGTTCTGTAATGTCACGGATGACGGCGAGCATGCCACTATTAGCGCCATCATTATCATGTAGCTTGCTGACGCTGGCATCGACATAGAACTCGCGGCCATCGAAGGTGCGGTGAATCGCTTCCCCCTGCCATTCGCCGCGCTCGCGTAGTGCAGCCCACACGGCAGCTTCCGCTTCTGGACTTGGCCAGTGCTTGGTATAAACCTCGTCGATATGACGCCCAAGCACGTTAACAGCGCGGACGCCATATTGGCGCTCGGCGGCAGCGTTAAAATAAGTGATGCGCTGTTCGAGGTCCGTTGCGATCACCACATCATTGATCTGGGTAAGGATGTCGCCGCGGAAGCGGTTCGATACGGCATCCGCGCTCTGTAGCGTGTAAACTTTTGGGCCGATGGGGCCTTCCACCACCAGCGCGTCCACCTCGCCACTGCGGATGGCACGCAGGGTTTCTTCGGCTTCCTCCAGCCGGGAGCGCAACTCGGCGTTTTCTGCGAGAAGGGCTTTTTCGTTGGGCGGTTGAGTCGGCATTAAGGAGCAGCAGGTTTACGCAGAAGGAACCTGGTCAGCCCACATTGCGCAGGTCGAGTCCGATCAGGATGCGCTCTGTCTGCGACATGTCACCAATGAAGCGGCGCAAGGGCAACGGCAACTTTTTGATCAAAGTTGGCGCGGCGATGATTTGTTCGCCTTCCGCCAATGTCGGGTGTTGGGAGATGTCGATGACCTCCAAGTCGTAACGCCCATGCAGGTGTTCCTCACAAATCTTGCGGATATTGACAAGCGCTTTCGTGGAACTCGGCGTGGTGCCGGTAATGTAAAGCTTCAGGAGGTAGCGGGCATTGGACTGATCGACGAGGGCCGTTTCCATCGCGTTAAATTCAGTCGGGTTAGAATCGATTTTTGGCATCTTATCTCAAACCTCCACTGGCTGAATGTCAAGGCCGACGAGCACCCGTTCTTCATTGGACAGGTCGCCGATAATTTTCTTGATCGGTTCCGGTAGCCGGCGCACCAACGTCGGCACAGCAAGGATCTGGTCACCGGCGGCGAGCTGCGGGGTTTTGATCAAGTCGATAACTTCAATACGGTACTCACCATGTAAGTGGCTCTCGCAGATGCGTTTTAGGTTGGCAAAGGCAGCGAGCGATTTTGCGGTCTGGCCAGCCACATAAAGACGCAGCTCGTATTGGACTACTTCTGGGCAATTTTGTTCTGATTGGGTATCCTCCATCATTTTCTTTTGCCCTCTCGCTTGTTATTGGTAAGGCCGCCGCGTAATTGTGCCATTGCCTTGCTGTTTTGCTGGCTGGCTAGTTCCTGCAAGGTTTCTTGGGCGATGGCAAAGTTCACCTCCGCGGCTTCCGCCTCAGCCTCGGCTTGTAACGCGGCGATTTGAGCTTCGATGGCTTTTTGTTTGCTGGCAAGCTGCCGCAATTTGCGTTCATGATCCTGGCAGTGCAATTCGGCGGCGGCGCGTTCCTGGACTTCCTGTGCGACCCTTGCTGTTCCGGTGAGCATACGGTCAGTGCCCAGGTAAACATCCACCAAGTCGATTCCCTTATCGCTCAGCACGAATTCGCGCACTTGGTTTGAGTGCGGCATACCTCGCGATTTCAACACATAAATCGTACGGTTGCGTTCGCCGTTGAACTCCACATTGCGCAGCAGCAGCCAGGTGTCCATCAGCGAAGAAATACCCACTTGCGAATCCTCCGGCGTTGCACAGCTGCCCGATGTAAGGCTAGTGAACAGAGTGGTGACCTGCTGCTGCTTGAGGAAATCGATGAGCCGCATCAGGGTCGGTTTCACCTCGCCTTCGTTGCGCTCCATGGTAAGGTTGCTAATTGGGTCGACGACAACCACTGCAGGATTGAAGGCGCGTACCGTGTCGTGCATCATCACCAAATGTTGCTCCAACCCGTGCAGCGTTGGGCGCGACGAATGAATCTGGAGCAGCCCTTTTTTCATCCAGGGATCGAGATCAATTCCAACAGAGCGCATGTTACGCAGGATTTGCGCGGGCGATTCCTCATAAGCGAACAATAGGGTACGCTCGCCGTTGAGGCAAGCGGTTTCGCAAAACTTTGCACCTAAGCTGCTCTTGCCGGTACCCGGCGATCCGGAAACCAGTACACTACTGCCGCGGTATACGCCTTTTCCCCCCAGCATGGCATTCAAGCTGTCAATGCCCGTGGAGATGCGCTTTGTAGAGGCTTCATGGTCGAGCCGTAAGGAGGTGATCGGTAACACCGAGAAGCCGCGCTCACCAATGAGAAAGGGATACTCGTTCATGCCGTGTGCCGTGCCGCGATACTTCAGTACCCGCAACCGGCGGGTGGAAATCTGTTCGGTCACACGATGATCGAGCACAATCACGCAATCAGCCACGTATTCTTCCAACCCATAGCGCGTCAGCGTGTTTTCGCCTTTTTCGCCGGTAATGATTGCGGTCATGCCGCGGTTCTTCAACCACCGGAACAACCGGCGCAGTTCAGCGCGTAAAATCCCCTCATTGGGCAGACCGCCAAACAACGCTTCAATGGAGTCGAGAACCAGACGCTTGGCGCCAATGGTGTCAATCGCGTAGCCAAGGCGGATAAACAAACCTTCAAGATCATATTCGCCGGTTTCCTCGATTTCACTGCGTTCTATGTGGACATGGTCGAGCACGATCTGTTGTTCGGCCTCAAGCCGATCCAGGTCGAAGCCGAGCGAACGGACATTGGCGCTGAGTTCCTCCGCGTTTTCTTCGAACATCATGAACACGCCCGGTTCACCAAACTGAGTCGCCCCGCGCACCAGAAATTCTATCGACAGCATCGTCTTGCCGCACCCGGCGCCGCCGCAAACGAGCGTAGGGCGGCCTGTCGGCAGGCCACCGCCGGTGATTTCATCAAGACCCTGGATACCCGTGGGCGATTTAGGCAGGGTGGTAAATGGAGTTGGCTGTTTATTGTTCTTTTTTGCCATGGCTAGTCAATTTTTGGTTTTAATAAGGGTTGCGATCCTTGGTTAAATGAAGCATTAAGCGTATTAGGCTAGTGCCGATTGCTTATTATGTACTTAAGGAAGCTCTGTTTAAGTCCTTCGACTAACTCAGGACGAATTATAAGTGGTTGATTCCGCTCGTGGTGAGCTTGTCGAACCATGAATGAAATTAACTTGTTCAGAGATTCCTTAATATGATCGATTTCGGAGTCATTTAGCACGGTCTAGGTTTACATACGCAAAATACTCATTATGGCTAATCTTCAATCCCTCTCTCTGACAAGGACACTGGGTTTTGCCTAAAGAAATGAATGCAACCTTGGCGCATTCTGGTTAGGCCTGATATTGCCCTGATAATATAGTGTGCTTCCCCTAAAAAGAGCCATTGGTAAAAAAACCAGGGCTGGCCAACTGATATAAGTCAGTATGCGGGGGGCAGCAGCAGATACCTGCAAATACAAAGGAGTTTAGCGCACAAGGAATTAGAATAAACTAGAATTGATGCCATATTGGAACATTAAATTTCAGGTTGAAAATTCATTATTGAAATTATTATCTTCTTCTTACGATAAATTAATCATATTTTCAAGTAGTTTTAGAAGAATTTTCTTATAAGGGCACATTGGCTAAAACTGGCTATTTCTTTTTTTCAAGTTCTATCAATTGTAAAATGTTCATGTCCTATCTTTTTCAATATACTTTGAATTTATGGCTACGTAACAATTTCAGAACAGCATCAGATGGTGTAATGATTTAATTAAACCGGACCCTTCTAGAGACAGGTTTATAATGTCATAAGAAGTAAAGTTTAATAATCCGCGGATTCAAATAAAACGCCCCAATCCTAAATTCACATTAGAATTTAAACAAGCTACCGTAAAGTTGATAACTGAACAAGGCTATCCCCATCAACAAGCGGCCGATAGCTTAGGGATTTCATTTAGCGGAACAGGTCGAGGGCAGAACGCGGACCTACGAGTCCATCTAGCACCAAGACGGCACCTTAAACTTAGCGGACCAAGCTGAAATGATACGGCTACGCAAAGAAATCGAACAGTTACATATTGAGCGTGAAATCATAAAAAAGGCAGTCTTGCCTTCGGCTTCGCTCAGGACAGGCTTTGCCAAGGAAATCGGATAAAATACGTGTTTATCTTGAAGTAAAAGAAGACTAATCAAGTGACCGTATTATGCCGTGTGATGAAAGTGAGTGCCAGTTCCTTTTGAAGGGGCTCACTTATTATATACGGCTCGAAAACAAAGTTCATCGACCACGACATCCTGGAAACCATCGAAGACTTTCAGCAAACCGCTGCGGATGCAAATATTACTGTGGAAACCGTGGACTTGAAAGGTAAAGAAAGAATGCAAAGTGAAAGGAATTAAAGCATAGCCGTAATAAAAAGGATGGTAATTCAAAAATTGAGTATGAATTCGCCTTGTGCCAATAATATCTTGATCATTTATGCCGCAAAAAGCATGATTTCTATTATTTCAATAAATACTCCATGCCAACCATAGAATCCGTTAGCCTAGCTGCCGCAGTTTTGTTACTGATCAGTATTTTTTCCAGTAAATTGGCTAATAAGGTTGGAATACCTTCATTGCTATTTTTTTTATTAACCGGCTGGTTGATAGCTGAATTTGGAATATTCGAAGTCAAGAGTCCAGACATTGCCAAATTTATTGGTGATTTTGCACTTATTTTCATTTTGTTTACCGGGGGACTCGATTCGCAATGGGCAAATATCCGCCCAATATTGTGGCAAGGATTATGCCTTTCAACCTTCGGTGTTTTAATCACCATGTTGTTATTGGGCAGTTTTACTTGGTTTGTGCTCGGTTCATTTAGTTCATTTTCCGTCGGCATCCATGGCATTACCTTTGCCGAAGGTTTACTTTTGGCAGCTATAGTCTCCTCCACCGATGCGGCGGCGGTCTTTTCAGTATTACGTTCTAGCAGCATCACGTTAAAAGGCCAATTGCAACCCTTATTGGAATTGGAATCCAGCAGCAACGATCCAATGGCTGTTCTATTGACTATTACCTTGCTAGGTTTCGTCAAAGGCAGTGGTGAAACTTCGCTGTTGCAAGGTCTGCTGTTCTTGGTTTCACAACTGGTGATCGGACTGAGTATTGGCTATGGCGCAGGAAGATTCATGGTTTGGCTGTTAAATCGTTTGAAGTTAAGTTCGGCTGGATTATATGCCATCGCTTCAATTGCGTTGGTACTGTTGACCTACAGTTGTGCTTCTCTGCTAAAAGGTAATGGTTTTTTAGCGGTCTATGTCGCTGGTCTCGTGGCAGGCAACCGTGAAGTGGCCCATCAGCACTACATTGGTGCCTTTCATGATAGTTTCGCTTGGCTGATGCAAATTGTTATGTTTTTAACGCTGGGTATGCTGTCGGTTCCTTACAAGGCCGAACTGCCTTCGTTGGCCGGGGTTGCTATTGCCATCAGTCTATTTCTGATGTTTGTGGCGCGTCCATTCAGTGTTTTTATCAGTCTGTTTTGGGCAAAGATCGGGCTTAGACAAAAGTTGTTGGTTTCCTGGGTCGGTTTGCGTGGATCGGTCCCGATTGTGTTGGCCACGTTTCCATTGGCAGCGGGTCTCGAAGAAGCAGGGGAAATTTTTGTTCTCGTCAGTTTCATTGTAGTGTCGTCGGTGCTGATTCAAGGCTTTTCCCTACCGTTTTTTGCACGCTGGTTGGGCTTGGCGGATAAAAAATAAAGATCCGAACGGATATAGTTGAAAGTAAAAGCAAGCCGAATTCAGCAAGTGAAATAGTCGCTGCATAAATTACCATTTTTCTATCCATAAAAAAATTACAGAGTACCTTGAAATTTGTACCCCGAAGCCTGAACAGGGTGAGAACCATTTTGTGCGTTGATTTTCCCTGAAAACGGGGGAATCCTTGTTTATGTAACCTTTAATACTCGGCTTTCTGCTAGAAATGATTGACATACTCCATCTTATAATTTTTCCAGGCCATTTAATATCGCAAACTGAACTTTGCTTGGGCCCATTTTTCGTTTAAGTATTCAAAAAATTTAAGAGATGAAATTATTGATTATACCTACTGTCTTATCTATAGGTCGGTAGGTTTGCCGAAAAAGTCTAAGTCAGATGATATTAAAACCTAAGTATAGGTGGGCAGTTAGCGAGTATTTTGATCCATTAAGTCAGCAGGGAGATTGAAAATGCACACATTCAAACAAGTTATAGAAGTAATTGATTATAACAAGATGATCCATGGCAGGTTGCGGATGTTTTTTGCAGCGCTCAACGAAAATCGTCAGCCAGAGAGGGTGACAATGATGCTAAATTTCCTCATTAGAGAACATGGCCGAACAGAAGAAGTCTTGACTAGGTTTAAGGCGGAATGTCAGTTATCCATTTTAAATAGCTGGATGCAATACAGTCCCAGTATCAACATTTATGAATTAATTGATAGCCACATAGTCGGGACTTTCATGTCTTTGGAGCAACTCGTTCAATTAGTTGCTGAAATAAATGAAGTGCTTATAAGTTTTTACCATGAAGCTGCAAACGAATCAGAATTACCAAAAGTCCGACTGATTTTTGATAATTTGGCGGAAATGGAAGTTAATGACAATCAAAAGCAGTTACGGGCTTCTTTGTTTGAATCCATGTAGCCGCCCTATAAAAATCAATGGATGGTAAACATCAATATGATGTGCTTAGAAAGAATAGACACATAGGTAGGTTTTACGAATCAGAACTTCAATTGAAAAAAATATTGGTTACTGAGCAATCTATTGATATTTCATTAGCTGTTTTCAAATAGCCGGAATGGGAGAGCTGAAAGTTATAAAATTTACACCTTCTGTCAGTATTGCTGATAAATTTTAATTAGCAGAGTTAATGGGTATGGCATTTAAAAAGCTGAAATTTGGTCTTTTTTTTACATTTAGTTTTGGATTATTTATCCTGCTAAATTTCATGACGGTCGCTAACGCAGAGACGGATGAAAAAGATCGATTTGCACTTCCATCCAGCATGGTAAACATTCCTGTCTGTCAAAAAAAGGCCCTGCTTTTGCATCCGGGCACGATTAAGGGCCTACGAACTCTCCATCAAAATGGAGTTTTTTTGTTCCAAATTAGGATAACGCAGAAAAATGACGTGGATGTGTTGGTATTCTGTGATGGTGAAACCGGGAATATCAGTGAGAAAATGAATTGATTCTTGTCCCGCTCATCCGAGTATTCAGTTACTAGGCTAATAAATACCCATAGTCAACAATGAAAACCAAACAAGAAGAATTTCCGTCACGATTAACTAACAAAAGTTATGCCAGCCTGCTCATCCCTCTTTAAAGGTCAATGAGATTGAATGATGCCAAGCGAAAGAGTATTTTTTAAAGTACAAGCATGGTTTTTTTCGATCGACTTAGCTCATAATTTTTGAAAATACTTGTGTTAGGTAGCGTACATATTTTAACAACTATGTCGATTATTATGGTACAGGGCTCAAAGGTGCGAGCTGTTGTAATCTCAATCGATTAGGTGGGGTCTTTTAGCATCTTTAGTAGTATAAAGTTATTGGCGTGTAATCAATTTTTGGAGGCTTAAATGGAAACAGGAAACAATGAGCATGATAGCGATGAAATGATTAACTGCGCTTCTCCCGGCTGTGGGTGCAAGATAGAGCCAAACCAACCATATTGCAGCGAGATTTGCAAAAATCAGCAAAAAGATGGGCCATGCCATTGTGGGCATTTTGATTGCAGATCAGAGCAAGAAGGCATGTAGCAAAAACTGTTGAAATATTGAGTTTCAATGTTTGGCTGGCATTCTTGTTACTTATTCTTAAAAGATAAAGGTCTTGTTCTGTGATATGCATAATTGTAGGAGCAGAAATTTTTCAAAGTGACATGCACGAAATCTGCTTTACTACTGCCACTCATTCATTAAATTAATCTTGATAAAAAGGTATTAAAGGAGATTGGTATGTCAATTGAAACAGGTGCAGTACGGCTACACCGCGTACTGCGAGCACCAGTCGAACGAGTCTATAAGGCTTTTACGGGTAAAAGTGCTTTAGAACGCTGGCTACCTCCATACGGATTTACAGGCACGATCCACGAAATTGATGTTTGTGTTGGTGGCGGCTATCGGATGTCTTTCACAAATTTTGGTACTGGAAGTACCCATTCGTTTAAAGTCGAATATGTCGAACTAGTGCCTAATGAACGAATTCTGCACACCGATCGTTTTGAGGACGAAAACCTTCCCGGTGAAATGGTTGTTTCGATTGATCTCAAGACCCTGTTTTGTGGAACCGATATCAGTATTTTACAGGAAGGAATTCCCTCGGTAATTCCAGTTGAAATGTGCTACTTGGGATGGCAAGAGTCACTGGAACAACTTGCTCGACTCGTTGAGCTAGATATTCCAGACAATGGATGAGAAAATATAAACATTAGGGATAGGCATAACTAGGGCGTAAATGTTGACACCAAACGCACATGATTTGGAGACCCCTGGTCAACTTCGACGCCTGGAAAAAAATTGGCACGTACATAATGTCGTGTATTCCAGTACGGACTATCATTCCGCCCAACCGAAACGCGCTTTTAATGCGGTTTTGGTTATTTAGCTTTCCTATCCCGCCCGTCCCGTCCGGTTAGACCTACGTAAGGTCGGGGGACGACTCATCACAATGAATCACATAATCCCGGTATACCAAAGGTATGCTTGACTCCTGCATCATAAAGGCGTTTCAGGAGGTAATGCCCAATCGCGTTGACGTTCGCAGTATCCATAATGAGTTGTCAATTGGAAAGTATTCATTAAGCAAGACAATAGCATATAAGTATTCCAGCCTCCATTATTATTCAATATATAGCAAGCCGATACTAACATCTAGTTTAGTGACACCCCATGATCGTGTTAATTCCGGGTTTTTAGTAGCTTCTGGGGAAGTCAATTCAAAGCTTAGGTTCTGATATACAACACTTGAAAGTGATGAGGAACAAACGCGCGAATAGCTATTATTGTCCGAGATATGTTCAATTAAGAAGCCGAATATACGTGTACAGTCGTACTTAAAAGCTAAAGGTGATTTTTGTTTGCAATACGGGAAGTCTCCATATACAGACTTTCAAAATTAAGATTGGAATAAAGCTTTCGACTCTTATATCGTCAACACACCCCGCTCAAAATACCATTTTTTTTCAAATATATCATGTGGTTGCCTACGGATAATGCTGTTTGAAATTGAACCAAGCCCGTCCTTATTTTGTCGAATAATTGCTTGGTCATAAACGGCTCGAGAGCGTTCTATTGGAGAATACTGAGGAACTTTACGTGTGGGTTCAGTTTCAATGTTGGCTGTGCCCTGCCCCAATTATATTAAGGAAAACTCACTTATCAAAAGAAAATGAACGGTTATGTTGAGTCTGCTTTTATTGTCCCTCGAATTTCTAATATATCGGATATCCACAGAACTTTATATGAAGTTTATCTATGCCTTATCTGTGTTTTTTCTTTTGTTTGCGATGCAGTTGCACACGATACTGTGTCACTTTCCACTTCGTATCAATCAATCCTTCAGGCACGTGAAGAAGCAATGTTGCAGGCTAGCGCCTTCGAAAAAGCTGATCACATGACAGGAAATTGGTGGGGAGTTCGTGATCGCTTGTACGACTCCGGCGTGGAAATATTCGCGTTCTACAACAGTATTTTCAATGGCAACGTCAGCGGTGGCAGTCATCCGCAGCACTCTAGTTATGTGGATGACGCGTTTTTTGGCTTGAAATTCGATCTGGAAAAACTTTTCGACTGGCGGAACGGGTTGTTCGTTATCAGCGGAATCAATCGAAGCGGCAAAAGTCTTACCACGAATTATGTCGGGAGCATTTATTCGGTTCAACAAATGGTCGGCGGTCAGCAGCCATTTCTTTATCAGGTTTATCTACAACAAAAACTGTTCGAGAATAAACTCAGATTGAAACTCGGACGCTTTGGCGCATCGGACGACTTTAATGCCTCTCCCTTTTATGGTTACTCGCTGAACAATGGTATCAACGGCGACATCCGCAATGTTCTCTTTAATACGCGTTTTCGGCTTATCCCTTCGCGGTTTGGGCCGGGGCGCTGTTTTACGATCCGTCGCCCGATTTCAATGTGAAACTTGGGATCTTCCAAACGTCAAAGGATCAATTTAATCCTAACGACAACGGACTGAATTGGGGTATCTCCGGCAGTGATGGCTATACCGCGATTGCACAGATCGGCTGGTCGCCACTGCTTTTTACGAACAATGATAACGACACTGGCGACAACAAATCGATGTCAGCGCTGTTAAAGGATGGGTTGCTGGGGCACTATTGGGTTGGGTTTACCTATTCGGGTTGGGAATTGTATGAGCGCTTTGAAGGCGGTTTCGAAGATCATTCCTACGGTTTTTATGCGCATGCCGATCAGATGATTTATCAAGAATCTCCGAGCGATGGCCAGGGTTTATTCGCGTTTCTGGCCGCCGGTTACTATCCGCAAACGGCAATATCCATTGTACCGTTTCAAATAAATATAGGTTTAAATTACAAAGGCTTATTTCCTACGCGGAATAACGACCGCACCATTTTGCATTTCATCTACGGCGATATTAGCAGCGCTTACGCGCGTAGCGTGCATATTCCTGGGCAGAACAGAGCGCAGTCCGAGAAGGTTTTGGAATTCGCGCACCGTTTTCAGCTTACGCCTTGGGCTTATTTTCAACCCGATATTCAATACGTTATCGATCCCGGCGGTACCGGAGACATCCCTAATGCGGTTGTCATTGGTACGCAGATGGGCGTGGCTTTCTAAAAATATTCCTTGCGGAGATCACGATTATGATCGCACCCGAACATCAACCGACATTGCTGGATCCACGACTTGCACCTAACAGAGGTATGTTTGTTTTGGAAGATGGCAGAAACACCTTATTCACCTTTGTCCTACTCATCCTGCTATTCGCCCTGTGGGGGTTCTGCAACGGAATGATCGACGTAATGGACAAGCATTTTCAGGAAGAACTGCATCTGACCCTTGCCCAATCTGCCTGGGTACAATTTGCACATTATCTTGGTTACTTTTTAATGGCGTTACCAGCGGGTTGGTTGGCAACAAAGCTCGGCTACAAGGGCGGCATAATTACTGGGCTGTTAATTACGGCAATCGGCGGTTTTTGGTTCATCCCTGCTACGCATATAGGCTCTTTTTGGGCGTTTCTGCTTGGCGTTTGCATCATTGCTGCTGGACTCACTTTTCTGGAGACGATCGCAAACCCGTACACAACGGTCTTGGGGCCAGTGCAGTTTGCAGCCACCCGCATCAATCTCGCGCAATCCACCAACGGCATAGGCTTGCTGCTTGGGCCCATTGTCGGAGGTATGTTCTTTTATTCCAAAAACGCTGCAGGCGAAAGCACAGGTAGTGAAAACCTCTGGATTCCCTATGCGGCGATTGGCGTGCTTACCCTCATCCTCGCGATCATCTTTTACTTCTCAACTATGCCTGACATTGAGATGGAGGACGATTATCACCTCGATAATTCAATGCCACATGTTTCCCATTCCATTTGGTCGCATCCACATTTCTGGATGGCCGTCATTGCGCAATTTCTATATGTTGCAGCACAGGCTGGCATTTTTAGTTTTTTCATCAATTACATGACATCACAGGTTCCACCAGTTCCCAGCTCGTGGAATGTTTTGGGCGACTCGGGTTGGTTAGGCGGGTGGTTTGAAATACATTCGGACGGCAACTTGGGCTTCAGTAATAAAGGCGCATCGAATCTGGCCTCGTTAGGTTTTCTTTGTTTTCTCATTGGTCGTTTCACAGGCAGCGCAATCTTAAAGAAACTTGCTGCGCACAAGGTGCTCGGGTTCTACTCCGCTGCAAGCGTTGTACTTTGCCTGCTGGTTTTCGCGAAGCTGGGCTGGATCTCCGTGATTTCTGTCTTCCTCACCTACTTTTTCATGTCTATTATGTTCCCGACTATCTTTGCTCTTGGCATTTTTGGTCTGGGACAACGCGCCAAAAAAGCTTCTTCATTCATCGTGATGGCGATCATGGGTGGTGCTATTTTGCCAAAGCTGATGGGGCACGTAGCCGATACCTACGATCTTTCGCGAGGCTTTATTGTCCCTATGTTCTGTTTTACCGTTGTTGCAGTCTACGGGTTTATGTGGCCGAAACTGAGCGGTTCGGCGGGAATGCACGGCGTGTCCACTTCAAGGGGGCACTGACCTAATGAACAAAGTTTTAGGACTGAACCACGAGAAGTTAGCCGCCGATCCGCGATTTGCAATGTTCGCCACTGATCTTGCTGCGTTTACATCGATTGGTTCAACCGAGACATTTAACCGTTATTGTCGCGAGGCATGCCGATTATGGCACATTAATTTTAGTGTTCCGGTCGGTGAAACCACTTCGCAGTTTACTGAATTAATGGAACAAATAGAACGCTGCAACCAAGACGTTATCAAGACAAAATGGGGTGGCGTTATCATCACTCGGCGTGAAGGCCCGAATGTGGAAAAATTTCTGGTAATCCGGCAAGGTGGATACCTTGCACTTGAAATGCACGAGGAAAAAGTTGAAAATCTAGAGGTACTGGAAGGCGCGGGGCTAATTCTTTGGCGGCGTGCTTTGGAGCAAGCAATGACAGTCGAGTCACTAAAACCAGGAGCGGAGTTTCATTTTGAGCCTGGAATGGAACATTGCCTGATTGGCACGGAAAACCTGCTGGTATTCGAACGCGCCATCGATCCAAAGGGAATGGATCAAGACCTTATCTTCATTTACGAACCTGACGTAAACTTATGAACACTGACTTCTATTCCTTTGGTGAAATGCTCTGGGACTGTTTGACATCAGGAAGACACGCCGGTGGCGCTCCGTTTAACGTGAGTGCGCATATGACGCAATTGGGAGAATCCGTTTCGCTTATCTCGGCCATCGGACAAGATACTCTCGGTGACGAGATTCTGGAGGTAGCGAAGGACAAAGGTGTCAACGTGGAATTCGTCAGCCGTGTTCGGTTAGGTCTTCAAACCGGTATCGTATTGGTCACTGTGGACGAAAACGGGAACGCGACCTACGAACTTGTTGAACCAGCGGCATGGGATGAAATCAGCGTTTCGGACGAAGCTATAGATGCCGTCGCAAAAGCCCGTGGCTTTACGTTCGGATCGCTCGCCGGCCGTTCACCCTATAATCTGGAACAATTGGATCGTCTTCTTGCGGTTAAGGGCCCTTTGAAGTTCTTTGATGTGAATCTGCGCCCCCCCTTTGCGGGGCCGCCCCTCATCATGCAACTGGCAAAGCGTGCTGACGTTCTGAAATTGAACGATGGCGAGGTCGGCCAGCTTGCCTCCTGGCTAATGACGGGTGAAGCGACCACTGACACTCCTCAGGATGAAAAGGCAATCACAAAAGCCTGCTCAATTCTCGCTGAAGCGACCGATGCATCACTCATCTGTGTAACTAGGGCCGAAAAAGGTGCCGCCTTGTGGGAGAGTGGTAAAGCACTTGTAACCGCGCCTGCCCCACATGTAGTTGTGAAAGACACAGTAGGGGCATGAGATGCCTTCATGGCAGGCCTTATTGTTGGCCTTACCCGAGGAATTGACAAACGTACCGTTCTCGAACATGCCTGCCAACTTGGGGCCTTCGTTGCATCACATAATGGTGCTACGCCATTGCTGCCACCAGAACTCGTTCAAGAGTTTAACAAAGCAAAGGGAACAAATATGGATGTTCGCTAAATTTAGTGCTTTGCTTCCGGATTGTCTTAATCTAATCCTCACCAGAGGCATAGTTTGTCAGGTATTGCTCCAGCTCTGAGTATTGTGAGCCTGAAATATTTGCCAATTCCGGTTCATTATCGGATAAGTCAAAACTTGATATGCACTGCCTCGTTAAGTTTCTTAACCTTCATGTATGTAACGGCCTAGCCGCTCCACATTGTTTTTTCTAACCTATTCTGTTTTAGCGTTTCGATCCATTCTGGGGTTAACGGCAGTAGTTCATCAATGCGGCTATTGGGCCAAGCCGGTAGTTTTTCCAAGTTGATTGACACCCTGCCGAACAGCGCGATCCGTTTGCCGGTGAGGTCGACACCATCGAGATAAGGCACAAACTCCGCCCAGCCGACTTCATTGCAACCAACCGCCATCCCCGGCAGATCGCCAACACCATATCTGGGAGTGGCTAAAATAAAGACACCGTAAGCCAGCAGGTCTTCCGGCCGGGTGCGGTTTATGTTTTTGGGTTTGTCAGCCAGTTCCTCACCTAACAGACTGTAAATTTTTTTCGCGACCAAACGGGTGCTGCCCACTGCTGTCCCACAGTTTAGGCGCACCATAAATCCACTTGCATAAATGAGCAATCATCAGGCGGTGGTTCGGCTTTAATGAGTTGGATGAGGTCGCGTTTGACGAACAGGTTAAGTGCCAATAAGCGGATGATTTGCTGCAATGAGGTGTCGATTTTGTTGCAGAACTTGAGGTAGGCCAGCAGCAAGTAGACGCACATAGCAACCCAAATTTGGGTCATCACCGCGTTCTGGCTAGTGCCGAGGAAGGACTTGATCTTGAGGTTCTGCTTGATCCACTTAAAGAACAACTCGACCTGCCAACGTTGCTTGTAGATATCTGCGATGGTCTGCGCCGACAGCTTGAAGTGGTTAGTAATGAAAGTGTATTCCTTTTTGGTCTCGGCATCATAATAGACCACTTGCCGGACGTCAGGCATTTGCTTTTTTTGGAAACGCAGGGAGTTCTAGCGGATCACCGAATCGCTGACAACGGCGGGGTTGCCTAGGGCGGAACGGCGTTCAACAACGTCATAAGTGGCATTGCTGCGTTGCCGGGTGATGTAGAAAATGCCATTTGCAGTCAGCGACTTATACTAACCATAATCATTGTAGCCCCGGTCGCAGACTACGATGCTGCCTTTGGGCAATGTGAGTAGCTTGGCGCATTCACTGTCAGCCTTTTTGCTTTCGGTCAGCGTGGCGAATGCGGGGATATTGCCCCGCAAGTCCAGCCCGACGGTCAGCTTCATCGCGCCTTTTCCTTTATGCCCTGTGGGTGCAAGGCATAGTGCGACCAAGGGAACAGCTTGAGCGACAAGTCGATGAGCGAAGCATCCAATGCATAAAGCGGGTTCTTGAACCGGAAGCCGTGTTTGGGTGCATGCTTGGTGCAGCGGTTATAGAGCTTGTAAAACAGGGTTTCGTAACAGCTTGCGGGCTGTCGGTTGTTGAGCCGTGCCAGACTCGAACGGGTGATCGGTGCGCCGCCCAGGTGGTAGCTGTATTGCCGCTGGGCGTTAAGGTTTGATTCAATGCCGCGTAGGCTTTGCCGCCCACTTAATTGCCCAAAAACCAGGGCGACGAACTGTGACCAGCGGTTGGTTTTACGCAGTCGCCGACCTTCATGGTGGGCTGAAGCGACTTTGTCAAATTCATGTCTGCCTACCATTTTTAGTAATTGCGACAAGACTGTATTACAATGGGACATGACCTAAGTTCCTATGTGTTTCTATAAGTTGTGGTTAATATATTGTAATTCAACACGCGGTTCTTAGGCCGACTTTATCAATAAACTGTGGGACAGCAGTGGGTTCAAGTCTTTGGGGATGAAAAAATGACGACTGCCTTGTTAGATCGCATCACCCATCATTGCGACATCCTGGAAACCGGTAATGATTCGTATCGCTTTAAACAGCGTAAAAAAATCATCGATAACAGTTGATCTGGGGCCGCGGTGGCTCAGTTTTGGATGACGTTTAGTGGCTCAATTTTAGGTGATGATTGACACCCAGACATATCAGCCTTCCCCGAAAGGGTGGTCAGGTCGGCCTGCGCATCGACCTTTTCGAGGCTTGCTCAGGGTTCACTCACATTAAAGCCTGTACACTCGCTGGATCGCCTAAAGCGACCCTTTAACTCGGGGACTTCAGCCATTTCGTTACCTCCATGACTGCCCCGAATGCTTCCGGCAGGAGCGATTTAGCCGGGTTGGTCTCTCACCCACTGGTAAAGCACCGCCTTAGCACGGCGCACACCAAAAACGGTCTATCAACCAAAACTTCAAATATCTCGATAGCTGCCATTCAAATATTCAATTGCAACAAATCCAGCATAAGAATATTTCATGGCTTGCCTTATTATTCATTAATTAAAACTACAAGCCCAGTAGCCACAAAGGCAAACAGGCCGGAAGCCATAAAGGCCAGGGTGTAATTTCCCGCTATTTGATGAAGGTAGCCTGCGCCATAAGACGCTATCGCCGCGCCGACCTGATGGGCGAAGCAAATCCAACCGAATACGACCCCGACATTTTGTTTGCCGAACAAATCGGCAGTGAGTGCCGATGTGGCCGGAATGGTCGATAACCAATTCAGCCCATATACGACAGAAAACGCCATCAATTGTCCGGTCGATTCGACATAAGGCAACAGCAGCAAGGTTGTTCCCCGAAGCAGGTAATAAACTGCCAGCGGCCAGCGTTTTCCAAAGCGGTCGCAGAGCCAGCCGGACAATATCGTGCCAAATATATCCGTTGCCCCCATCAACCCCAATGAAACCGCCATTGTCATTTCAGGGAAGCCATGTTCGATGCCGTGAGTGATTAAATGGGTCTGGAACAGCCCCGACGTTGTCAGGCCGCAGATTCCAAAACTTAGGGCTAGTAACCAGAATTGCGGGTTAGCCATTGCTTTACACATCGGATTTGGATCAGGGCTAAGGGTTGTTTCCGTATGCCCGTTTGCTCCGTAAGGGCGCATACCCTTTAAACTAGGACTATCAGCCATAAGCCAGATCACTAAAGGGAGCACCACCAAAGCCAGTAGTACGACGATAAACAAGGTTGAAATGCGCCATCCTTCGAGGATGTTCAGCTTCATCAGGACTGGCGTAAATATCAATTGCCCGGACGAAAACGCCGCGCCCAAAATTCCCAAAGCCAACCCGCGGCGTTCGTGGAACCAGCGGTTAACGACCGCAGATCCCATGATCATGGAAGTCCCGCCCGAACCTGCACCGATGACGACGCCCCAAAGCAGGTACAATTGCCAAGGTTGTTGCATCAGGACACTGCCGCCTGCTCCTATAGTCACCAGAACAATCATCAAGATAGTGATGGCTTTGACACCGTACATATCCATCAACCGGCCAAGGAACGGCCCTGCAAGCCCGAACAAGAACAGGTTGACCGCCACCGCGCCGCTGATGGTTTCCCTGTCCCAGTGAAACTCCTGCTCAAGAGACAACATGATGATGCCGGGGATTGAACGAAGTGCGGAAGCGACGAAGAGGCAAGCGAAAGTTATAGCGAGGACAGTCCATGCATAGTGGATGTCCGTGCGCTTGATTCTCGTCATGCTTTTATCCTAAAAAATCAGTTGGGTGTGAAGAATCCCGTTCGCACCCTCTGTGGTATAAATGCTGAGTCCAGTCGAAGCATGAACGGGTTTCTTCACACTCGCGCAGTTTGTGAGCCACGTGAATCCCATTCAACCCTTCGACAAGCTCAGGGCGAACGGGATTCACGTGGCTTAACTACTGTGTTTATTTTCAAAGCATCCTTGAATTCACGAAAGGGCAGGCATAAAAGCCTGCCCCGGTTATATAAACGGCTCAATTTATTGTCTCAAGCCGCTTCTTCGAGCCCATCGAGCAATTCAATCAGACGGGTGACCCCTTGTAGCAAAATTCCTCCTACACCGTGGGCAAACCATACCCCGATCACAAAACCCCAGTGGATGGGTGCAGCGAAAAACTCCTCCCGAAACCAGAAAGTATGCCCCCATTCGTTGAAGCCTACACTGACTAAGATCATAAAAGGACCAACCACCGCCAAGGTTAAAGGCAACGAAATACCATTGGCATAGAGCGGCAAGCGGGTTCTGGCATACAACCAGGCACAACCGCCCAGGATGATATACATCGGAAAGTTAAAGTAAAACTCAATGATATGGTTGGCCGTGAACGGGGTATCGCGGATGGCGACTTGATGCCAGGAGTTATCCTGCTCGGCGAAATAGCTGCCCGCCCAGTACACGGCAAAGGTGTAAACGCTGATCCACATGGTCAGGGTTAAGTAGCGGCGGATTTCTTCCTTCGGTTCAAGTTTATCCAGGTTCTTGTCCCGGGTAAACCATAGCCATCCCCATGCTATGCTGGTGAATAATGTAATGAACACGAGTTCAAAGTTAAGCAGCCGCATCCAGTAGACATCAAAAGCGGGTTCAGTGGAATCCAGCCCGGTTGAGACAGCAAAAGCACCTTGATAAATGCGAAATCCCATATAGATGACAGTCAGTACGGCAAATGCAGACAGGTACCGGTATAAATCTTTCAAGTACCAGGGTGGAAACTTATTTTGATTCGTCATTACCTTGACTTGTTCGGTTGTGGTAGCCATGAGTGTTACTCCTTAAGTTGCTAAGTTAATTGAATTTAGGGATGACGGCAGCCGTGATGCTGGAGACGTAACGTTCACCCTCGGGGTCAAAGAAAAAGACCAGACCACCGATCCGGCTGTCGGCATCGTTAATCAGGCCATCCAAGCGTTCTGATTCCCACAAGGCATCGGCAGCGGTCATTAACACCGTGCGTTGTTCGCCGGGTTGAATCGGTGCTGGGTTGTCCAAGTTCAAGCCTTCCGGTGCAACTACGCTTTCGGCATTGCTTTGTTCCGGTACAGGGACAGCTTTGTTAAGGAAACGAACACTACCGGTTGCAAACTCGCCAAGTTGTATCGGCTTATCGCTGCCATTCTTGATCTTTAAGCTTAATTTCATCGCCCTCTCCGGTATCCGGTATTCAGCGCGCAAGGTTTCAACATCGACTACCCCGGCATTGACTTTAGCGGACAGAGGCAGGATTTGGTCCAACGAGGTTTGTAAGGGTATCGCTTTGGGGTATTTGTTGACCGTCATGGTGTAAAATGCAAACACCAACACCGGCACACCGACTAATATGACTTTGCCGATATTCCTGTCCAATGGGGTAACCAATTCATTTTCCAAACCTGCTTGCAGCATCCGGTAACGGGCAATGAATAAGGGGCGGCGTACCCACCAGAGCAGCCAAGCCGTTCCCAGCAATGCCCAGAAACTATGAAAGAAAATGCCGTTACCCAGCCCATAAGTTTCCATATTGACCATCTCGCCGTTAATGGTTTGGATGTTATTGGTAAAGTCTGCTTCATTGCCAGCAATATCAAGCCATGCGCCCCGCCCCATCACTTGCCCTGCATCGCGCAAATTAAAGAAGGGGTGGATATGGTAATGTCCGGGTAAACGTCCCTTCAGGAGCACCTTGAAATCGTAGTCACCGCCCGGTTGCAAGGCGACCGAGTTCATATAGGGCTTGCCGTTTAGGTAGCGCTCGGTACGGATCAGGACTGGGCCAGGGGTTGAGATATTTAAGAAGGCCGCATCCGGTTTGGGTACGCTAATCGGCCAGTCCTCCGCTACATGAAATTTGCCCGTTACTGAGACTTCATCGTTTACGTTAAACTTTTGCTGGGACCATTGCACGTCATACCATTGGATAGTGCGCATGCGGACGTAAGGCTCCAAGTTTTTTTCCCCATGCGCCATGACGGGTTGTAAGGTGAGCATATAGACTGAAAGAATCAGCCCCAGGAACAATAGACACTTTAGTAGTTTCTCAAGTTGTCCTTCGACAGGCTCAGGACGAACGGAAGTAATCTTATTCATACTGTAATATTCTTTTTGGCTATGTCCAGAAGTGACTTGTTGAATCCGTTCATGGTCAACTGCATGGATGCAGGAGGTAGGGCAACGCATGGAGCAGTTGCCGAGAGCTTGTCGAACCATGGACGGATTCAACTGATACATTGATGTGTTATTAAATAGCTTTTTCATCGTCATCTCCTCCCTTAGATTCTTTTAAGGTAACGGGTGGTCGCAAACCACTTGCCGATATACCACCATAAGGTATACATCAAGGTACAAATTAAGGCTGAAAAGAAAGCAGAGAGCGGTGCCGCAACTTGCCCATATGTCCGTAATGTCCCACGCTCAATAATTCGAAGATATTCCGGCATCCCGGTACGAATGTACTGGAAGCCGAACATATCGGCCACGGTCAACTGGCTATTGCCCGCTTCAACGGGGACATGAAACATGCCGAAGATCGGCCAGTTGCTGGGATAGAACAACAATGCAAACGCTGAGCCGCCGAAAATCGCGGTAACTGTCAGACTATTGCTCAACATCAAGACAGCGTCCAATACGAGTGCGCTGGGCAGCATGGTCGATGGCAGCACCATGTTGATGGGGAAATAATTCCAGTAATGGTAAGCAAAGATGCGGGCAATCCAGGTGCCTATCGACAAACAGGCAACACACAAGGTTGCACCTAAGGGCAGACGGAAATTAGTCCACAGCACGGCTTGCACTGCTGCCGGGAAGGTAATGCCGATAATAGGCGTGACCGCTGGCCACCATTGCCTGTCTTTCCAGTCCACCCAAAAATCCCAGTCGCCAACCGTGAGCGCAAAATGCAGGTGGAATGAACCGATAAACAGGAATAGCGCCAATACCAGGACAAGGTAATCGTAAGCGCGGGCGATCCGCGCCTTTTCCCCGGTATAGGGCCGAAATGTTCGGGTTGATGAATTGGCTGACATCGCGAGTCTCCTAAACGAATAATGAGCGTGAGTTTAAAAAGCGCGTGCCTTGGAAATAAATGCCTCAAGAGGCAGAGATAAACCTTAACTCCTTCGGCACGCTTGCCAATAACTTAGAGATTCGCAGCATATTTGTGAAATGTTATAAATTCATGAGGTCATTCAAGCAATTCATACCGGTAACAATCGAGTTTTCGGCTACCATAGAACCGTAAGTCTTACCGAAACATTCTCATAAGCCGTGGTATGTCCAATTTAAGAACATTTGACCTCAATCTTTTAGTGGCTTTCGACGTGTTGATGCGGGAGTTGAACGTCACCCGCGCAGCGGAGCAGATGTTCATCACCCAATCGGCGATGAGCCACACCTTGCACAAGTTGCGGCAGCAACTGGACGATCCGTTGCTGGTGAAAACGCCATCCGGCATGAAACCGACGGAGCGGGCGTTAGCTTTGATTGATCCGGTCAGGGCGTTATTGGCAGAAACCGAACGGCTTATTCAACCGCCCCTAGCATTTGATGCGGCAATCAGCCAGCGGCGTTTTGTGCTTGCCGCTACCGATTACATTGAATTCCTGCTAATGCCTGAGTTGTCGGGGCTGATCGAGAAAACGGCTCCCGGCATTGATATTCATGTTAAACGAACTGAGATGACATTTCCGGCCGCACAACTGGAAATCGGCAGTCTGGATGTGGTGCTGGGTTTTGAATCGGTGTTGAACCCGCCAGCCCATTTGCACCGCCAATATCTGTTTAGCGACAAAATGGCTTGCGTGGTTAGGAAGGATCATCCATTGATAAGCAAACCGCCTTCCTTAGAAGAATTTGTGGCTGTTCCGCACATGTTGATTTCACGGACGGGCAGCAATGTCGGCATTATCGACCAAGAATTAACCGAACTGGGCTTGGAACGGCGTATTAAACTCATCGTTCCGCATTTCCTTTCTGCGCCGTTGATTGTTGCCAAAACCGATATGATCCTGTCACTCCCGTACCGGATTGCCGAGCAATTTACCAAAATCGCTCCGCTGGCTATATTTCCCGTGCCTATCGAACTGCCAGGCTATGATTTGGTCATGATCTGGCATCCGTTGCGCGATAAAGACCCAGCGCATCAGTGGTTAAGGAATAAAATCACAGTGGCAGGCCAGGGTATTGATGGTTTATAAGGTTATATTTCCCCAAATCATTCAATTTTTAAGCGTTAATAAAGCTGTTTCCGAGACCTTTTGGGCATTAGATACCACAGGACAAAGGCTACAACAAATAAGGCAGGCACATCACCTATTAGATTGTCTCGGTCAGTATCATCATTAATCGCTTGAACCAACATAATTCCTCCATGGATAATGCTGGAGCAAACTGTAAACCAAATTAGGCTTGCATTAGCTAACGGGTCTTTTGCAGCAAGAATTAAAAACACACCCAAAGTGGCGTAGACCCCCATAATCATGTGTTCATATTCGTGTTGCGGCGGTGTCCAACCCCAACCACTAGGCCAAAGCCAAATCATCAATACGGGTACACCGACTATAAAAATAACGCCTATTACATAAAGTGCAATTTTCAAATATTTGAGCTTTTCTTCATCATTCATGCGTCTTCTCCTGTACCAATTTTGGTGTCAACTATCGCCCAGATAACCCGAAAGCTAATGATTTTACAGATAAAAGATAATACGGCGGTTTTGATATTTCAACCCCTCCATTTAGGGTTGCCGATTGATGTAATCGATTGACAATCGCATATAACTTGCCTTCCGAACCAAAACTGAATGAATCCACCCATGATAGCTCTGCACTCTGTGCTAATTTTTTATATTTTTTATCCGGCGTAATAACACCAATCGCGTTTTCCGCCAATTCACCCAGATAGATATTATTGTCCTTGTCTATAGTAATCCCATCCGAAATTGGTTTGTCGCTGTAGCGTTCAACGCGGCTTGCTAAAGCCTTAGCATCCAGTGTTTCGTTAACTAGGTCATCTGCTTTTACCCGATACAGGCTATGTCCGTGCATCGGCCCGAAATAGACCCACTCATTATTCAAGTCTTCGGTAATCGGATTAACCCCGATATGCGGACGGGTTAGCTTCCCTGATTTATCCTTGACTTGAACCGGAACCTTATCGATTATCAAATCGAGATTTTCAGGGATCACGCTGCAATGCCCTTCCAGCACGCGTCTTGCCTTACCTGTGTTGAGATTGACGACTATCAACCCAGCATTTGCTCCGCCCGCCGGGTCGCTGATAAATATATGATTGTGGCTGGCATCAATCGCAAAATCATTTACGAAGGCATCCTTGGGGGCAATCGGAGATGGCAACATGATGACCTGATGCAACTTATCGGCCTTAATATCCCATCCCACCAGCTTAGGCGAAACCCCGCTACGCATGCCATTATCGAGCATCCACACGACCCCGTTCGCTGAGCGAATTCCTAGCACAGAATCAAGTTTCATCGCCGCTTTTGAATCCACATCCGCCAACTCTTTATTCGGAAACGGTGTAAGTACATTGTTCTTAAATTCAACCACGGTATATTTTGGTTGGTAAAACTGATGCAAACTCAAAATAATACGTCCATCATCTGTTACCGTGACATTGCCAGGGCCACTATCGAGTTCGGCGATAATGTCGAAGTTTGATTTAGCATTCGCCCCAATCGCGAACAAGAGTAAAAAACAAAGGGCTGTCAATTTAGGTAACGTCTTCATGCGTATCTCCACTTAAAAAATGAATTTAGCAACAAAGTACGCTATCCCACGCGAACTGTTAAATGATCATTATTCATAGTGGCATTGATAATATTTATGAATGGTTTTAAAGAAACCACTTAGTGCTTAATTGAATAGCTGCATTTAGAGTAACGGATGCCAAAATCTGTTAAGTTTGACAAGCTTCAATTGGCCGATCTTACAAAATTAGTTGGTATGAGCCACTGCCGGCTTTGGAAAAGCTAAGACATCATTCAAATAATCAATAAGTTATATTCGCTATTTGCTTTAAAGATTAAGATAATACCGAGAATGCTTCGACTCCCCTGTCTTTGTTACCGCACTTTTAATCACCAAATATTGTAAGTCCCGAGTCGCTGTCGGACGTATGCCCTCTTTTGCTAAGGTATCATAATAAAGTGGCTTAAAATTACTTTAAGCCGCTAATCGAGATTCCATCAACGAAACCACTTCTTCACAATCGATACAGCCAGCGGGCTTATCCAGGATATAGGCTGCTAGTGACGAAATAGTGAACCAATTTGAACGGTTGTTAACAAAACTGAAAGCATCCAAATAAAGTTCTTTCATTCGGTCATAATCTTTCTGATCGAACATAAAGCAATCCATGTATTCAACAATCAGGGACGAGTCTGGCCTGCCATTATTGGATCGTAGCCCGCTAATATTGACCAGATTTGCATTGAAAGCCTTTACATCACGAGATGCAATATATTTGGCTTCAGCCAAAGGGCCAACTAGTAAATTGATGATATCGGCTTCAAAAGCGCGTTTATATTCGTCCTTTTGCTGCTGGCTAGGCAAGCCCTCGAGAGCTGTTGCCAATGTCAAAGGCAAATGGTGGATTAACCGGCCTCCCTCAACGAGGGCGGTGTATCCGCTCACTTTGTCCGAGTTTAGTCCTGAAGCCCGTTTATCCGGCATTGGCTGGTTAATAACGATTTGGAAATGGACATCGGGCAATTGCCTTAGTTTGTTCCCCAGGCAAATAGCTACCGCATGACCAGCCAAATGGTAAGCAGTCGCTTTGTCAATATTTATCCGGGCTTCTTGAAAGTCATTAATAGCTGTCCAATTATTCATCATAAAAATCTCACTATAAAGGCTAATTTCATTTTTAATATAACCAATTCAGTAATTTTTGCGTCCCTCTCCTGAGCACAGTCCTTCCCTTTTCTAAGTGACAGTCCGTGAACGTTTGCTTTTACCGTTTTTATAACCATTTTTAAACCCCAGAACCTTAGCTGGAATTAACCCAACTTTAGCCATAACTGTATTGTAGGCTCTTGTCTTTATGTATTCGTTTACCCATTCGAGAATCGCCTTACGGTAATATTAAAATAGATATTCAAACGAATGAACATACGTGCAAGCTCTTATGGGTTAGCTCATAGTTAATTGCCGTCATTTTGAGATGGCCGTGAAACAAACGGGTGTTTGTCAGTTGATTGTCGTTAAAAATCGCAAGCTCACTTCCCCTCACTACCGACACCTTGTCATTGCCCTGCTTTCGGTGTCATGCAGCGCATACGTGTTTTCGGGTAAGAATCGCTGGGAGTATTAGATGTCCACTGAAAAAGAGGTCTCTCAAGAATAGATTGTATTCGCCATAATCCTGGATACCCCATACGAGGTTGCACGTATTTTCATCCTTTCCATTTTTTATTTTAATACACTTACGGTCAACTATCCGGGTTGAAAAGCTCAGTCCCAAGATGCACCAGCACAAAGCTGTCAACAATGACGAGGTACAACATGGCGAAGGCAATCAAACAAAAAAAGGTCCACCAAACTCCAGGTGATGAAAGGTTAAACCTTGATTTCGGTCGTCATGCCAAGAACGCTATGCTGGCTTGGTATAAAGCACAAAAGACGCGTGGATTTGAACCGGATTTCGATTGGGAAGATTGGCCCGAAGCTAGCAGCGACTCGAATCAGGAAGATTTGGGCTCACTGCATTATGAGATGAGCTCTGAGACAAATGTATCAAAATAGGGGATGGAGCGGACTACAGAATACATAGGTTATGACGTTGACCGTTGTGGCAAGGATACGATAATTTGTCATTTCCCTAAGGTTATAGATTCGGCCCTGTGAAGTCTTAAGTCCCGTTCGTCTTGAACCCGTCGAAAGGCGGTACGTGCTTCGACTTACTCAGCACGAACGGTTCAGACTTTAAAAGACCGAATCAATAAATAAACTGTAAACGATAAAACTGCCCATCAAATTGGTTTCTACTGTTACTTGAGCCCTTACTCTTTTGTTTAGGCGTGTCGCCCGTGGATACAGCTGTTTGTCAGTGTTTATCATAATAACAGAGACCTAAATGATACATATCCACATCACCATGAATACCCGTAAAGATAGCCGCATCGACATTGGCTGGAGAAACGTTTTTCACTAGGCTAGGCATGATGCCGCCGCCATTTATCTCGTCAACAAGCAAAAGCTAATTCCTGCCGTCCCTTTCCAAATCGTAATCAAACCACAAGAATCCGCCAAACAACATGCCTACAGGTATGCTGTCCTTTATTGTAAGTTCCCTGCCAAAGTTGAAGGGGGCGGCGAATCCAAAATTTATCGGCCTCATTTGTCGAAGCCACACACTCACTTTCCTGGTTTCAAGAAACAGAATTTTGCTACGCGTTAAAGGCTTATATCATCAACCTGTTGGCAGGGACCACTAACCGAGGCAAAAAATCGCTCTTTGCGTGATGATGAATTTTTGGTTCTATATGAATTATAGTGAGTAACACAAGGACTATTGCATATTCTGGCTCAATCTGAACAGCCATTCTGATTTAATTTGAACACCGATTCTGAATAAATCTGAACAGTGATTCTGGTTTGAAGGTGAACACTTTTCCGGCATTTCCGGAATAGGTGTTCAACTTGCCAGAATCGGTGTTCAAGTTGTCCAAAATGAAATCTAACGCATTGTTTCTTAAACCGGACTACCTTTTCCGCTATTTACGGAAAGGAAATGTCAGCCAAGAGAATTACGATGCGTCAATTAAGAGAAGTCCTTAGACTCAGTCTCAGTGCCGGATTAAGCATCCGGAAGATCAGCGCCAGCACCAAGATCAGTGTCGGCAGTATCCAGCAGATATTAAAGCGGGCCGAACAATTCCAATTGTCTTGGCCGCTGCCGGACGATCTGGATGACCAGGCCTTAGCCCTGAAGTTTTATCCCCGCGCTGATGCCAAACCCGCCCGTCGGCATCAGGAACCGGATTGGATTGAGTTGCATCGAGCTCAAGAAAAGGGTGTCACCAAGCAATTGCTGTGGGAGGAATACACCCAGCAGTTTCCGAATCGCTGTTACAGTTATTCGCAGTTTTGTGCCCGCTACGAGGACTGGCGAGGCAAGCAACAGCGTTCCATGCGCCAAACCCATAACGCCGGGGAAAAGCTGTTTCTTGATTATGCCGGCCAAACGATCCCCATCGTTTGCGCAGCCAGCGGCGAAATCCGCCAGGCCCAAATCTTTGTGGCGGTCTTAGGCGCTTCCAATTATACCTACGCCGAAGCGACCTGGACCCAAAGCTTGCCGGATTGGTTGGGCAGCCATGTCCGAGCTTTTGAGTTTTTTGGCGGCACACCCAAGCTGCTGGTGCCGGATAACCTTAAAAAAGCGGCGTCAATAAAAGCTGCCGTTACGATCCGGAATTGAATCCCAGCTACCAGCAACTGGCGGCCCATTACCAGGTCGCCGTGATACCCGCCCGGCCTTATAAACCGAAGGACAAAGCGAAGGTTGAAGTGGGCGTCCAGATTGTGGAACGTTGGATTCTGGCTAAATTGCGGCACCAAACCTTCTTCTCTTTGGCGGAGCTGAACCAATGCCTCCGTATTTTCGTGACGGATTTAAACCTAAAAGCCGTTTAAGCAATGGCCTGGGAATCGTCGGCAATGGTTTGAAACCCTCGATCAGCCTGCGTTGTCGCCCTTGCCGACCCAGGCTTATCAGTTTGTCGCTATTAAAAAAGCGCGGGTCAATATCGATTATCACATCAGCTATGACCGGCATCTTTACTCGGTACCGCATTATTGTGTCGGTGAGCAGGTTGAACTTTATGTCGGCGATAAAGTGCTGGACGTGTACTTCCACGGCAAACACATTGCCAGCCATGTCCGTCGGTTTCATCCTGGCACCTCCACTCAACCCGCACATATGCCGGAACGGCACGCCAAACACCAGCAATGGACGCCCGGGCGGTTGTTGAACTGGGCGCAGTCGATTGGCCCGGATGTGCTCGCCTGGGTCAAAACACAACTGCAGCGCAAACCACATCCCGAACAAGCTTACCGGGTTTGTCTTGGCTTATTGAACCTGAGCCGTGCTTATCCGGCTGAACGCTTAAACCGAGCCTGTGCCATCGCCAACCAAAGGGCGTTATTTAAATTGAAAAATGTAAAAGCCATTTTGCAAAGCAACCTGGATCAATTGCCGGAATCCGTCCCGGTACAAGCCGCCTTGTTGCCGCAAGACCATGAAAACATCCGGGGTGCGGCCAGTTTTCACTGAGCACTCATTAAAAAAACCAATACCGAGGACAGCCATGATTGAATCCCTGCTCAACCAATTACGCCAACTTAAACTTAGCGGCATGGCAGCCGCACTACAAAGCCAACGGGAACAGCCCGGTACCTATGAAGGACTGGCTTTTACCGAACGCTTGCAATTATTGATTGACCATGAAGACCAGGAACGCCAGCAGCGCAAACAAGACCGGTTACTGCGCCTGGCCCAGTTCAAACTCAACGCTTACCCCAAGGACATTGATTATCAGCAGTCCCGTGGCCTCAAACAAACGCAGATGGCTTCACTGCTGCAATGCGATTGGATCAACAAAGCCCAGAATGTGTTGCTGACTGGCCCCTGCGGCAGCGGGAAAACCTATATTGCCTGTGCGCTCGGCCATCAGGCCTGCCTCAAAGGCTATAGCACAAAATATTACCGCGTCTCTAGACTGACACTCGCCCTGACTCAAGCCAAGGCCGATGGCTCTTACCTTAAACTGTTAAAAAGTATCGCTGGCTTTGATTTGTTAATCCTCGATGACTGGGGCTTAGAACCTTTAAGCGCCGCTGCCCGCCATGATTTAATGGAAATGATGGATGATCGCTATAGTCATTCCTCAACACTGATGGTCAGTCAATTGCCCACCGATCAGTGGTATCAGTCTATAGGTGATAATACTCTGGCCGACGCCATCTTGGATAGACTTATGCACAACGCGCACCGGATCAATTTAAAAGGAGAATCTATGCGAAAAAAAATGAATGTCTTGACCCAAGTTGAACACTTAGAGTAAAAATAAAACTTCACCAATGCGTTCGATTTTAGGTGTTCAAGTTCGTCCAGAATCAGTGTTCAAATTATTCAGAATACGCAGACTATAAGGCTTTATGACACTTCGTAAAAGTAAATCCGTTCGTGGCGAGCATCGTCGAACGCTCTCCTGAGCGAAGCCGAAGGGCATGAATGGATTTACTTTGGGCCAAACGGCAATCCTTGTTATGAAGGCAATTCTTTTAGGGCATTAATTACACATAACATTTTGATATTTTAAGACTTTATTTTAGCCAATAGCGGCGCTGCTTTCTGATTTCGTGCTCCGCTTCAAGCCAATCGTCCAGTTCTTGACCGGGATTAAAATCTCTCTTTTCCGCTCTAAAGTAAGCGCTTACAGCTACCATTTCTCTAAATTCGTCCAAGTCAATGTCTTCACAATAATCATACAAATCTGGCTCAAATTGATTTTTCATATTAACCTCCTTTGGGGATTTAACCAAGGCCACAAAAGTTGCCCGATTCCCAACCCTATAAATTAACAGTGACCGGTGTGAGCATCCACAAGTCATTATTCTATTCAGTGATCGTCCGATCAGTAGAAAACTTACCGCTGTTGGCACAATTGATAATGCTCATTATTGTCCATCGTTCTTTATCCTGGAAGGCTGCTTCCACGCGCTTTTACGCCTCAATTTAGCTACGAAAATCCGCAACAGTCATCCATGGGTCGTGCGGATTTTTTAATGATGTCAAAATATCATACCCTCCGGACTCGAATTGGCTAAATAGCCCGCACTCGATAAGATAAAGCGCCCTTTTTAAATCCTCATCTTGATCGATCATTGCAACAGGTTCATAGTGTTGTTTCATTGTTTCAACCTGGACTTCAGTCAAGCCAAACAGGAAGAAATGTCATCACCGACTTCTGTGTAAATTTCGATATTCGCACCATCCGTCGTACCTATAGTCAATGCCCCATTCATCATGAATTTCATATTGCTGGTGACAGAAGCCTCTTTTCCGGTCGTTGATATTTGTTCTAAAAGGTCAGCGGCAGGGCAAATTTTTTCCATCTCGGAAACACAATAATTCAGCAAAAAAATTAGTTTCAGTTTGTCGCCGAATTCGTAAATCGCATTATCGACGACATCGTTAAAACCTAAGTTGAGCATGGCATTACTAATGCTTGCGGCCCATTAAAAACTTCATAGACAAATAGTAAGACCTTTTGCAATCCACCTCTTTGTAGATGTTATTGGTTTTTTCCACCGTTTAGAAAGCCGGTCGCTGATAGCCAGGGAAACGCCTCATAGGCATAATTTTGAGTACGGCTTGTTTCATCTCTGCCGAGCGGATACAAGTGTTGTTTCGCCACGCCAAGATTTGTAAGGGTACCGACTACAGGTTTTGATTTCCTTTTGAAATCTTCGTTTCGCATTTAGCTGTCACTTTGAAAATCTATAACAAGGGAAGTTTTTTTGGTTTTTTTGACCGAGATAGTGCAAGTTCAGACTGTAAAGATAAAAAATGGGTTGATTAGGTACAAACTATTTTTGATCTTGATAGTTTTCAATATTGTGTGAAAAAATATTACAAAATTAGCTCACATAATCTTATTAAAAATGGCCAAATACATCATGGCAGGTCCCTTGAAAAGGCTGTTCACATATCAACAAATCTCTAATGCTCTTGCCTTGATTTCAGGGGATTCCAAGTACTTTCGGCCGTATTTTCACTACACTCCTGCAAACAAAACAGTCTGTTTATCCGATTTTTCTACTCATAATCATGCCTTGTTCAAAACCAACACCCTTTTACTAAACTAAAAATTTCTCACATAGCTTCCTTTAGAAAAGGGTGGTTGAATACATGTTGGTTTTTCAAGGTCGGGATATTCAAAAAGGAGGGGTTCGATTCATTCTGTCCAGCGGGTAAAGGAAGTAGGCGATCGAATTCTGTTTTCACCACTTGATAACACTCACAGGCCCGGGCTTCCATACCTTGCCGATCCAGCACTGTGATATGACCACGACGATATTCAATTAAACCAGCTTGTTGTAATTTCCCGGCCGCCTCCGTTACCCCTTCGCGTCGAACACCCAATATATTCGATATGAATTCTTGAGTCATGGACAATACATCAGAAACGAGCCGGTCGCTTCTTTCTAGTAACAATCGGCAAAGCTGCTGATCAAGAGAATGATGCCGGTTACAGACAGCGGTTTGTGCCATTTGAGTAATCAGGGCTTGCGTATAAAGAAGCAAAATGTGGAGTAATGGTCCGTTATCGTTGATCTCCTGCTTTAACACTTGTTTCTTTAATCGATAGGCGTATCCCGACGACTGAATGATTGCACGATTGGGCATGGTATCACCTCCCATCAACAAGGCTAGACCAATCATTCCCTCGTTTCCGACCACGGAAATTTCAGACGACGCCCCATCCTCCATGATATAAAGCAGCGACGCTATGCAATTCGTGGGGAAATAAGCGTAACGCAGTAGGCTACCGGATTCATAAATGACTTCGCCACATTGTATAAAGACCAGTTCCAGTTTTGGAAAAAGTCGCTCGTAAGCATGCCTGGGTAAAAAATTGAGGAGATGGTTTTGGAATGCATCGGGCTTAAATGCCATTTGACCATGCCTTGCTAATGGCTTTGGATCATGATGGGATGCTTGCTTTTGCGCTTCGTTTAATAGTACGGGTGTCATTATTTTCCTTTTATCAATTTAATTGAAAAGCTGGAATAAACTGCACCAAACATTCTTTATTTGGGATTTACCTTAAATATATTAAATCTTAAAAAAGTGACTAATGTAATTCGTGCAAGCCCGTAAGGGATAACACGTATTAAATGTGTGTGAAATTTTAAACCTTGGCGACTATGTTAGGACTGTCCGCTTCTCGCTTCAGGCATTTATTTACGGAACAGTCGTCAATTCCGTTTCGCCGCTACCGGCAATGGAAGCGCATCATCTCTGCCATGAAGACCGGCATTCAATAGTTCATCTCACCTATGCCAACATGGAGGCCGGATTTACCGATTCCGCCCATTTTAACCGCTGTTTTCGGAAAACATTCAGGGTAAATCCTTTGATGCTATTCAGAAATATCGACCGCTTTGAGATATAACAAATCACAGGGACTAAATAGCTATCTTCTTTAGTCTTGACCATTTAGGCGCTTTGCTTGAGCAGTCTGTTAGGTGGCGTCTTTGGCCCATAGAACCCAATAAATAAACCAAGCATTGACTATACTTAACTTGGTTGTGTGAAGGTGAGTTAAACCCAATGCGTTTCTACAATAAAAATAACAAAGGCAGTACCGCTTAAGTTCGACATAGTTAAGCGTTCCCACTCCAACATTAACCTTTTCCTAATGCCATGACCCCAAACATTTTGAATTTTCAGCAACGGCAAATTATGCTCAGCTTCGCTTACCTAGTGTAACGTCCTCAACATATCTTTAGCTTTGTCTACTTTAGCCAAGATCGTCTCTGGTTTGGCTGTCCAATGGTAAGGTTTTGGGTTGCTATTGCGGTGGTCGAGATACTCCTGTATCGCTGTTTTGAGGTCGTCAACACTGTGGAAAACACCACGCCGGATACGTTCCTCGGTAATGTCCCGGAAGAAACGCTCGACTAAGTTGAGCCATGAGGCCGAGGTTGGCGTGAAGTGTAAGTGGAACCGGGGATGCTGGGCCAGCCAGTCCTTTACTTCGGCATGTTTGTGCGTCGCATAGTTGTCGACGATCAAATGCAATGCCAAGGTTTTGTCGGTTCGCCGGTCAATTGTCTTCAGGAACTTGAGGAACTCGTCGTGGCGGTGCCTGGGCTGGCATTGCCCAATCACCGTTCCGGTCTGCCGTCGAGTGCCGCAAACAAAGTTGTGGTGCCATGTCGCTTATAATCGTGCGTCATCGTCCCGCATTTTCCCGGCTTCATCGGCAGGCCGGGTTGGCTACGATCTAGCGCCTGGATTTGGCTTTTCTCGTCGACGGAAAACACGATGGCCTTCTCCGGTGGGTCCAGGTAAAGGCCCACGACATCGCGCAACTTTTCGGCGAACAGCGGGTCGTTCGAAACCTTAAAGCCCTTCACTTGATGGGGCTTCGGTTTGTGCTCCCGCCAGATGCCGTGCACCGCCATCCGGGAAATGCCGACCTGCTCCGCCATCGTCCGGCAACTCCACTGCGTCGCGGCAGCCGGTTTTACCGGTCAATGTCAAGGCCAGGACTTCTTGGACTTTGTCAGTCGGCAGCGGCGGTATCCGCGACGGGCGGGTCTTGCCTTTCTCTTGAGCCCTTCAACACCACTTTCGAGATAGCGATTCCGCCACTTGTTCAAGGTCGGGTTGCTGACCCCCAACGTTGCCATAATGACCGTTGTTGACAAGCCCTCGGCGGTCATCAGTACCATTCTAGCCCGTAGTCTTTGTTTAGCCCCAACAGACCGGCTCTTCACCCAGCGTTCCAGTTCTGTTCGATCCTCTTCAATCAGTGTAATTTTCATTGGCGTTCTCATGGACACCAATTGTATCATATCTTAATGTTTGTTGAGGACGTTACACTAGCCTATTGCGGGGAGCTGATCACAACGCCGAATCCCGAACAAACCATTCTCGGATATATCAACAAAGCTATGCCTCAAATACCACCCATCGCAGCACCCAACGCTACCTGGGCTGTAGTATGGGGGCCAGCCATTTATGATGTGTCAACACTTTTCCGGACACAAGGTTAAGCAGATTTAAACTGCATTTCATAGTCCACTGGCGAGCAATAGTTATTGGCGGAATGTAACCGTTCCCGATTATAGAATACCTCGATGTATTCGAATATTTCCATCTTTGCTTCCGTCCTGGTTTGATAATGACGGTGGTGCACCAACTCTGTTTTCAAGGTGTGGAAAACGCTTTCTGACACGGCATTGTCCCAACAATTACCTTTGCGGCTCATGCTCTGCCGGATGCCAAAATGCTTTATTAGCTTCCGATGGCTGGTGGCAGCGTATTGGCTGCCACGGTCACTATGCCATAACAAGTCTTTCCCTGGCTTGCGTTTCCAGAGTGCCATCAGTAAGGCATCATTAACCAGCGATGCGCACATGTGTTCTGCCATAGACCATCCGACGACTTGCCTGGAAAACAAATCAATCACCACTGCCAAGTACAGCCAACCTTCTTTGGTGTGGATGTAGGTGATGTCGCCCACGTAAACTTGGTCGGGCTTTTGTACCGTAAACTGCCGATCCAGAATATTTTCAGCGACCGGCAGGTTATGCTTGGAATCCGTGGTCGCCTTGAATTTTCGTTTGGTCTTGCAGGCCAGCCCGTCGCACTCATCAATCGGCCGATACGACCTCTACCAACCGACAAATTTTGTCTTAATAACGATTGCCTAATGCGTCGTGTACCGTAAGTGGCACGGCTCTTGGTAAAGATTTCTTGGATGACTGGAGCCAGTTCTGCATCCGCCTGTTCACGCTGTCGGGCTACGGTGTAGCCAATCATAATAAGCATTTCGGGAAACATCCATAAACCGACACATCGAGGTTACAGGGAATTCGTTGCCTTGTTGTTTGATCCACGCGTACCTCACCGTTGTTCCTTGGCAAAGTACGCTGCTGCCTTTTTAATAAATTACGCTCTTCGGTCAGTTGGGCAACCTCTTTTTTGAGGCGCTTGCTCTTCATAAAGATGGATGTCAGTGCGCACTGCCCCACCATTATTAACAGGCCGACTGTATTTGCTGATCCAGGTATGTAATGTATTTTCATTCACACCAATATCCCTGGCAATATGGGCTATCGGCTTATCCGATTCGTTGGCTAGCTTTACCGCCGACTCCCTGAATTCAGCCGTATATATTTTCGGTTTTTCTTGATTCATTTTTGACTCACTCCCCCTTTCAGGTATTTTAAGGAATGTGTCCGGTTTAGTGTAGCCACATCACGCCTGCCTGAACCGCGCTGGCAAGGGCTGCGTTTAGTTGCCACCGATTCAACGACCTTCCGCTTACCGCCCTGGCTGGAAAACAGAGAAGCGTTCGGCGTTCAAACCGACAGCGGCGGTCAGCCTTATGTGTTGGCGCGTGTCTTGGGCCTGTTTACGACCGCCTCAAAGCTGATGATTAAAACCGTCATCGCGCGTTTTGATAATGGCGAGCGGGCGTTATTGGCGCAACTTCTGCCACATCTGGCCAGCGATGACCTGTTGGTCATGGATCGTGGTTTTCCGGCGGTATGGTTGTTTTCCTGCTACAACAACGCGGCTTACCTTTCCTCGCCCGAATGGACGGCAACCAATGGCCCGCCGTGGAAGCCTTTCTGCGGTCAGGCCTGCCCGAAACCGTCATCACCTTACCCGTATCCGCTTCAGCCCATCGCCAAGCCCAAGCAGCCGGTCAGACATTGACGCACAAAAGTCTGACACTACGCTTGATCGAGGTGATCCTGTCCACCGGCCATAGCGAAGTCCTGGCGACCACGCTGACCGACAGGGACATCTATCCTGCCCAAGCCTTCGTCGAGTTGTACCACGCCCGCTGGAACATCGAAGAAGCCTTCAAAGTACTTAAGCACCGGCTTTACCTGGAACAATTCACCGGCGAACTACCCGAATCGATACGCCAGGACATTCATGCCAAAATATTCACCGCGAATTTGGCGGAAGCCCTCGCACGCGAGGCTTACGATAGGCTGCCGGAGGATAAAGCGGCGCATTATTATCCGCAACCTCACCTACATTCTCAACTCTCTGAAAACCCGGCTGTTCGCATGGCTGATCCAACGTGTGCCGCACGACCATATTTTGGAACTGATTGAACTCTACGCCAGAACTCTCGAACGCAAACGACCCAACCGAAAAGCTCCTAGACCCAAAAACTGGATCAGACCCAAACCCAGGCGGCAATATCGGTGAGGCTTAACTTAACGGCATTGACCAAGAGGGAACGGGCGAATGTCTCTTCCTGGCCGATCTAGTCTGCACTGGTTGATTTTAGCCACAGTCCGGTATTGAGAAATCAAAATATGCTAGCTTGAATAAATTATAAGCTATTGTATTTATAAGATTTAACTCTCGAAAGGATTAAGGATAGGCACTTGGAATCGTTCAAAGTCACGTACATTCCGGGTAACCACAGTTAACTTATGAACGATTGCAGTCGCAGCAATCATCGCATCTTCATAAACCGTATCTGACTGACGATGCATCATCTTTGCCCAAAGCCTAAATGTAGAGGTATCCATAGGCAAAACATTATAGGTTGATCCTACTTGGTCGAGCCAAAGCTCAATTTCAGCTGACTTAGCTGGATCTTGCTCTCGTGTTATTTCAATGCCCGCCTGTATTTCGGCAAGTGTTACCGCTGAAATAAAGAGGTCATTATCCGAAACACTCTCCAGCCAAGCGACAACTGATCCATGCGGACGTTTTTTTCTTAGTTCAGAAATGATATTGGTATCAAGAAGAAACATGGCTTCTTTAAAAAGCTGGTGCTGATCGACGCTTCGCTCTTCCGCGCGGTGGTATATCGAAGTCAAAACGGGCTTCATTTGACATAAGTAGTTCCTTGAGAGAAGGACGAGCGGCATTATTGAGTCGTTTCCACTCGCCGATAGGGACAAGGACGGCAGTTTCTGTCCCACGCCGGGTTACAACCTGAGGCCCTTCACTAACACAGGCATCTAACAATTCACTGAAACGGGCTTTTGCGTCTTGTACTTGCCAAATTTTCAAATTTACCTCCTACGACTAGATATATGACTAGATATATGACTAGTTTAAAGGATGACATGGAAATCCGCAAATATTTTAGAAGGTGTTTATAGACGAAAATCTAATTTAATAAACTTCTCTTTAGCCGACCGTCAAAAATTTCAATCTTAGCTTAAAGTGACAGTGAAAAACCGACCCAAAAGAGTCGATGAAATAAAATTTCATAAAGTCTGACCTTAGCGATAGCGGTCGGTCGCTATATTTCCGATAGAACGAAAGTTAAATTTGTATTGGCAAATTAATCTGTATCCATAAACCAACCCGGATTGATGCCGTCTCGATCTCGATAGCATATTGTTAAAATAATGCTTTCGTTTGATTGATTAATATAATAGTGGGTAATTACTTCCTTGCAGTTCAAACCATTTTTCTCATACTCTCTTATAACGGTTGCATCGGTATTGGGTTGATTGGGTTCATTGCTTTTTTTCCGAACGGTCACGTTCATGCCCAAAATGGTCGCCCTTTCCAATAGTTCGCCGGCACGGACAGGAAATGAGGTGATCTTGCCCCACTCTAGCGGACACTCGGCTAAGAGAGTAATCTCTAAAACCGAGGTGAATAATGAAAACCAAAAAAGAACCAAACCTACAGATTGTACGAAACAAATACACGCCACAGTTTAAAGAGCAAGCATTGGAACGTGCTGATCGGGACGGTATTCCGACGGTATCGAAAGATTTAGGGCTTACAGAGGCGACCTTGTATGCCTGGCGTGCAAAACGTCGGCAAACAGGGCAACCCTTTGAAGAGCAAAAGCTCCAGCAAGCTGAAATGGCTAGGCTTAAGCGTGAAAACGCCCGCCTGGAAGACGAGGTTGCCTTCCTAAAAAAAGGCGGCGGCGTACTTCGCGAAACTGCCCAAGTGAAGTACGCCATGATCAAGACTAATGAAACGCAATTCCCGGTGGGCATGATGTGCCGCCTGCTGTCGGTGTCGCGCAGTGGCTATTACGCCTGGGAACGCAGGCCACATTCTGCTAGGGAGCGATCGACCCAGTCGCTTAAGATTGAAATAAAGCGTGTTTTCGATGACGAGAAAGGACGTCCCGGTGCGCCCAGGGTCGCCCGCAGGCTTAGGCCGAAGGCATTTTGGCGAGCCGCCACCGCGTCGCCCGGATCATGCGGATCAATGGCCTTAGGGCGAAGGCGGCCAAGAAATACAAGGCGACCACCAACAGCAAGCATTCCTTGCCGGTTGCGCCCAATCTGCTAGGTCAGGATTTCAGTGCAGCCAAGCCCGACCAAAAGTGGGTGTCGGACATCACTTATATCTGGACGGACGAAGGCTGGCTGTACCTGGCGGTCGTGCTTGAGCTTTATTCGAGGCGGGTCATTGGCTGGGCAATCGCCGAGCGCATGACGGCAACTTTAGTGTGCGATGCCCTTATCATGGCGTTATGGAATCGGAAGATGCCGAAGGGTGTGATAGTTCATTCTGACCGGGGCAGCCAATATTGTTCAGCCGTTTACCAAACGCTGTTCAGAAAACATCAGCTGATTTGCAGCATGAGTAAAAAAAGGCGACTGTTATGATAACGCCGCCATGGAAAGCTGGAACCACAGTTTCAAAGTCGAAGCTATTCATGGTGAACGCTTTAAGACCCGTTCTGATGCTAAGTCCCAGGTGTTCGAATATATCGAAGTATATTACAATCGCAAACGGCTTCATTCAAAACTGGGCTATCTCAGCCCGGAAGCGTTTGAAGCCGAAAAAATCGCTTAGTGGAGTGTCCGTGAAATCAGGGCAAGATCAATTGCTTGTTGCCTCTGAAATCGGCCAAGCCAATGGTTTTATCATCCAATACTTTCAGGAAGCCCTTCGGCCCGCCCCGATGCTGGACATAAGGCCAGCCGTTTTCGCCAACCGTTGCGATGTAGAAGCTGTCGCGTTCAGCCAAGAATTCGATTTCATTCTCGCTAAGACGGTCTCGGCGGTCTTCGGCGAAGTCAAACTTTGCATAGGCTGTGCGCGACCCGTAGCGGCTTTGCATTGACCTGACTGAATCCGTGAATGCGATTTCTGAAAATGCGCGTGCCATCTGAGCCTCCTATATTGTTCGAGTAATTTATGTTTGTGCCTATTGATGAACCGAATCCCGCCGACGCGCTGTCGGCGGGCATTATTGCTTCATTGTTAAGGCTTAAGGTGCTTGCCAAGAAAATCACGTATCAATTTAGCAATATCGTTACCATGCGTCTCCAGGGCAAAATGGCCAGTATCCAACAAATGTATTTCCGCACCGGGAAGGTCACGCTTGTAGGGCGCGGCACCTGCGGCGACAAAGATCGCGTCATTCTTGCCCCAAACCACCAACGTTGGCGGTTTATGCTGCCGGAAATAAGCTTGCCATTGCGGATACAAGGGAATGTTTGTACGGTAGTCGTAGAACAGGTCTAACTGGATTTCGGCATTGCCCGGACGGTCGAGCAGCGCCTGGTCTACCGTCCAGGTATCAGGGCTGACCAGTGAGGTGTCGTTAACGCCGTTCGTGTACTGCCATTTCGTCGCCTTAATGGACGTCAACCAACGGATGGCTTCGCGTTCGGTCATCCCACCTGTCTTCCAATAAGCCTTGATCGGATCCCAGAACTGCTCCAGCCCTTCATTATACGCGTTGCCATTCTGGACAATCAGCGCGGTCACTTTTTCCGGATGGGCTGCCGCGAGCCGGAAACCAACGGGCGCACCGTAATCCATCACATACAAGGCATAGCGTTTTAGGTCGAGTTGCTGGATTAGTTTATCAACCACTTTGGCGTAATTGTCAAAGGTATAGGCGAACTTATCGCGCTCAGGGCTAGCACTTTGGCCAAAACCGGGATAATCGGGCGCGATGACATGGTACTTGTCGGCCAATTGTGGGATAAGGTTACGGAACATGTGCGACGAAGTCGGGAAACCGTGCAACAGTACCAGTGTCGGCGCACTTTTCGCACCCGCTTCACGATAAAACACCTCCACGCCATCGACATTAGCGGTGTGATAACTCAGCTGTACTGGAACAGCAACGGCTTTCGCATTACTCGTGCGTTTGGCGGTTACTAGGGGCGGTGCTGATAACAATATCAAAGCAAGAATATTAAGTAGAAAATATTTGTAATTCATGACAATCTCCTAAGACAGCATTAAGGCTTTATGCTGCTGCGCGTGTGTTCGGGTTAACGACAGGGAAGTCAATCTCGGTCTGGGCGACTTCGTTGATGTAGTTGGTTAAGGTATTCAAGGCGACATGCAGGACAATTTCAACAATCTCAGCCTGGCTGTAACCCGCCGCCTTGACGGCATTAAGGTCGGCATCCGAAACATGTCCACGCTCCAGCGCCACGCGGGTGGCAAAATGGACGGCAGCCGCCGCTTTCAGGTCGGATGAGTGGCCGTTACGGTTCGCCGCGATTTCAACATCATCCAGCTTGGCAACGTTTTTGCCCAGATACGTGTGGGCGGACAGGCAATAACCACAGCCATTGAATTCGGCAATCGCCAAGGCAATGCGTTCGCGGGTTTTGGCATCCAATACCCCTTTGCTTAAGGCGCCATTGAGGCTTAAGTAGCCTTCCAAGGCGGCGGAGCTATTGCCCACTAATTTCATTAGATTGGGCACAACACCCAGTTGCTTTTTGACCGCATCCAGCAAGGGCAAAGTGGCTGCAGGGGTTTGCTCTGAGGTAGGCAGGGTGATTCTGTTCATGAGTGTTCTCCAAGTTTAGAGTAATGGGTTTAGTCCATAGCGCACGATTGCGGTGGGGACGGTGATACTTTCCCATATTCCACTTGCAAAGAGAATAATCGCCAAGCACAATATATTATTGCGTCAAGTGGAATAAAGTATGGACAGATTACATTTAATGACAGTATTTGTGGCAGTTGCCGAGGAGGAAAGCTTCGCTGCAGCTGCAAGGCGACTTGCCATGTCGCCGCCAGCCGTGACCCGTGCCATATCGGCATTGGAAGAGCGCCTGGGGGTGAAACTGCTTAACCGGACGACGCGCTATGTGCGGGTCACCGATGCCGGACACCGCTATCTTGATGATTCCCGCCGAATTATCCATGATACCGATGAGGCTGACGAGGCCGCAGCAGGCATCAATGGCGAACCGCGTGGGCATTTGGCGGTGACCGCCCCGGTCATGTTTGGCAGGTTATTCGTCATTCCCGGCATTGTTGATTACCTGCAACGCTATCCCGATATGGAAGTATCAGCCGTTTTCCTTGACCGCGTGGTCAACTTACTTGAAGAGGGTTTTGATGTCGGCATCCGTATCGGGGAATTGCCGGATTCCAGTATGCGGGCGATTGGCGTCGGCCAAGTTAGGCGCGTGCTGTGTGCATCATCAGTATTTAGCAGAAAATGGTATGCCAAACAGTCCGGCTGAACTAGTAAACCACAAAATAGTGGCCGCCAGCGGGGTTACGCCCGTTATGGACTGGAAGTTTGCCCAGGGCAATACTGTTAGGGTAAAGCCACTGTTGACCGTAAACAGTAATGATGCCGCCATCGACGCCGTTCTACAAGGGTTGGGGATTACCCGATTGTTGTCGTATCAGGTTGCTTCCCATGTTAATTCTGGGCAGTTGCAAACGGTGCTAAGCGAATTTGAGACAAAAACATTACCTATCCATGTCGTCCATCGCGAAGGCCGTTATGCTTCCGCAAAAATCAGGACGTTTGTTGATTTTATAGTTTCGAGACTTCGGACAGCACAACTATTAAATTAACAAAATCGGTTACGGTTACTTATTTTTCATAAGCGTAACCTGCATCAACCTTCTTCCAAATGCAACCCTAAAGCTAAAAATGAAGTTTTTTATAGTGTGCCGCTTTACGTGTATGGCTTACTAAAAGCCCTCAATTTCAGTGGTTATTACGCCCTTAAATTATTGTGGCCACTGGTAATCTGTCAACAAGCCAACCAAAATAATGACGATACCGACCAAGGCATAAAAGCCCATAGCCAAGCCATCAAAGCCAAGCACAAAAGGCAACAAGACCAACGCTGGACCGACAACACGTTCCACCCATCCGTGCATCGTAAACGGTAGTTTTTTGACAACACCCAGTGGAAAATCCGTAACCAGTGTCATTGCAAGGTGAATTCCAGCCAGGAGATAGGCAATTGTTCCAGCCGTACCCGTCAATCCAAGCAAAGACGGTGCAATCAAAAACAAAACGACTGTTATATAATCAAGATAGCCATGTTGGGTCGGTGAGATTATTTTCATGATTTTACCCCTTAAATTGTTGAGTTTTTGCGGTTAAAAACAATTACTGCACTTTACTGTGGTCCCGATTTGTAAAGAAGGCAACGAACTTAAGTTTTGTTGATTTCCAACGCGTTATTAGAGCCTTGGGTTCGAAAATAGTTTAAAAATTAACTTATTGCAACTGCTGCATTTAACGATTGGGCTTTGTTATTCCCAACTTCTTCATCCGGTAGCGCAGGGTGCTGGGTTGCAAGCTGAGGATTTGCGCCGCACCATTCGCGCCTTCGATGATCCAGCGGGTTTTCTCCAATACTGAAATAATATGTTGCCTGCTGATTGTCTCGAAACTGGCATCACTCGCTGTCTCAAGTTGTCTTATGGGATTTAAGGGTGAACCGCTTCGCCCGGACATCAGGTCGGCGGCGATTTCCAGCACAGGCCCGTCAGCTAAAATGATGGCCCGCTCTATCACGTTTTCTAGTTCTCGGATGTTGCCAGGCCAACGGTAGGCCTGTAACCAGTGCATGGATTGCTCGCTGATTCCGGAAATTTTTTTGCCGATTTTCATGGCGTATTTATCAATCAGGAAACTAATCAGCAAGGGCACATCGTCAATCCGGTCACGTAAGGGCGGCGTGGTTAACGGAAACACGTTGAGCCGGTAATATAAGTCCTCGCGGAAGTTCTTTTCCGTCACTTCCTGCAATAAATTGCGGTTGGTGGCGGCAATGATGCGGACATCCACTGTGATGGGCGATTGCCCGCCGACCCGCTCGAATTCGCGTTCTTGCAATACCCGCAAGAGTTTAACCTGCACGTCCAGCGGAATCTCGCCGATTTCATCCAGGAATAAAGTACCCCCGTCAGCCAGTTCAAAGCGTCCGATCCGTTTGCTGATCGCCCCTGTGAATGCGCCTTTTTCGTGGCCGAACAGCTCGCTTTCAATCAAGCTTGCGGGCAAGGCCGCACAATTGACTTTTATCAGTGGGTTTTTGCTGCGATTACTGGCGGAATGGATGGCGCGGGCGATCAATTCTTTGCCGGTGCCTGATTCCCCTTGGATTAACACCGACGCATCGGTATCGGCAACCCGCCTGACGTTATTGAGCAAGGACTGGATTGCTGGACTGCGGCCTACGATGTCTTCAAAGTTGTGGACCGATTTAATTTCTTCTTTCAAATATTGGTTTTGTGCCTGCAACCGGGCTTGTTCCTGCTCCATCAGCACTTTGTCGGTAATGTCGATAAACATGGTGCGGGTGAATTCCCCGCTGGGGTCTGGCCTGGACCACCACTGAATCCAGATCGGCTTGCCGTTATCCTTGCGGCGCAACTCCAGCACTATGCCGCTGGTGTCCGTGCCGTTTCCAAGGGACTCGAACGCTTCCTGTACGCGGTATTGGGCATCCAGTGTATCCGGCACTAAAGACATGCCCACCAGACCTGGTACTTGTTCCGGGGTAATGCCGAGGATCCGCATGGCAGTGCGGTTAGCGCTGATAAACCGGGATTCCAGGTCTTCATGAACATAGGCAATCGGTGCTTCATTGAACAGGTCGCGATATTGTTCCTCGCTGTGCCGGAGTTGCTCCAGCATCTGAAGCCGACCTAGTTCCGCCGCTGCCCGAGCGGCAAAGATTTTGAAGGTGTATAACAACTGCGGTTGGGCAGGCATGACATGGCAGTCGAAGATGGCAAGATGGCCCAGTACGTCGCCCTCCACCGTTTTTAGCGGTACACCGAGGTAACTTTCAACGCCTTCTTCCTTGGGAAATTGTTGCCAAACGTTCGCTGGATAATGGCATAGCCCGCCCTGCAAAACTTCCTGGCAGGGTGTATCTTCAAGTTCCCATTCTTGGTTATCCAGAAATTGCCCGTCCATCCAAAACGCCAAAGCACGAACCTTCGTTCTTGTTTCGGCAAATACAGCAACAAAGGCCCCAGACACGCCGGTTGCCATGCTCAGGTTAGAGACTAAAGCGCGAAAAAATTGGTCGCCCGTAGCAGTGACCGTTCCCTCCACAATCGCTTGAAGAACGGAAAGCTCTGACTGTTCTATCGCCCTTAGGCTCCCTGGATGTTGTGGGTCTTCTTGCATATCTAAAGAATTGAATTGGCAACGACTGAATTTTACTCCCACCAGCCCACAAAGCCTAGCCACCAATATTTGCGGCTGCCACCAATTATTGTGGCGTAAGCAATCATTGCAAAAAGTCAAAAATACCCATTAAACACTATTAATGCATTGATTATAAATAGATTAATTAATTATTTCCTTAGTTGGCACAGGTGTTGCTTAGTACTTAATGTCACACATTTGGTGGCTTACTTATATAACTATTCGGAGATTCAACAATGAAAAATACAAACACTATCGTCACAACGGCTTTGGCTTCTTTGATCGCATTAGGCGCAATGGGCGCACAAACTGCGTCAGCCGCTGAAGACAAGAAAGACATGGAAAAATGTTACGGTGTCGTCAAGGTCGGCAAAAACGACTGTAAAACCCTAAGCAGCGCATGCGCTGGCCATTCCACTACCGATGCCCAACCGGATGCTTTCATCGCCATACCTAAGGGAACTTGCGAGCGTTTGGCTGGCGGCAGCTTGGAAGTCCCAACCGCTAAATAAGGCATTGGTCATGGCGCACGTCCAACAAACATTTACCCACAGCGCGGCGATTCCGGTTTCTGCCGGAATCGGCCTGCGTTACCAGCATTATCGGGATGTAGTGGCAAACAACCCAACAGTCGGCTGGTTTGAAGTGCATAGCGAGAACTATTTCGGCAAGGGGGGCGCATCGCTGCATTACCTGGAAAAAATCAGGGAAGATTACCCTATCAGCCTGCATGGCGTGGGGATGTCGTTGGGTTTGGTAGATGTCTTGGACGGGCAACATTTGGAGACGCTCAAGGGATTGATCGCACGGATCGCACCCGGATTGGTATCGGAACACCTGTCCTGGAGCTCGTTTGGTGGAGACTATTTTAACGACCTCGCACCCTTGCCTTATACCGAGGAAGCGTTGCGACATCTGGTAGACCGTATTTCCCAAGTTCAAGATTTTCTTGGCCGATACATCCTGGTGGAAAACCCGTCCAGCTACCTGGAATACGATTATTCCACCATTCAGGAATACGAATTCCTGAACGAATTGTCCCGCCGGACTGGCTGCGGCATTTTGCTGGATGTGAATAACGTGTACGTGTCTTGCCAAAACCACGGCTGGGATGCCATTGCTTATCTGCAAGGGATTGCTGCAGATCGGGTGGGTGAATTTCATCTGGCAGGGCATACGGTTAACCGCGTTGGGGATAAGGAGATCCTGATTGACACCCACAACCAACCCGTTTGCGCCGAGGTATGGAAGTTGTACCACTGCGCTGTACAGGTCGTAGGAGCAAAACCGACCTTTATTGAATGGGACACGGATGTCCCCGCTTTATCGGTGTTAGTCGATGAAGCCAAGCAAGCCGATAGTTTTATGGAGCAAAGCCGTGAACACCCTTTATGAAACTCAACTCCGATTTGCCGATTATGTCTTGCGAGATAAGGGCTTGGATTTGGCGGTTGCAGGCATCAAAGACAACCAGCTTACGCCACAACAATGCTTAAGTATTTATCGCAACAACACCCAATTGGGCTTGACCGAAGCCCTGCGCGATGGCTACCCCGTCCTCAATAAATTGGTCGGTACTGAATTTTTTAACCACCTTGCCCGTAGCTACATTCAGCGTTTTCCGCTTAAGGCAGGGTGTTTGTTGTCCTTCGGCGGCAACTTTGCCGAATTTATAGCCGCTTTCCATCCCGCAGCAGGCTTGCCTTACCTTCCCGATACCGCAAGGCTGGAGTGGCTATGGCATGAAGCCTTTCATGAGGCCGGGGCGAGTGCTTTAGAGATAAGTACGTTGGCAACAGTGAAACCAGAGGCTTACGCCAAGCTGGGTTTTAAGCTGCACCCCAGCACCCGCTTTCTGGCTTCCGATTATCCGGTGCTTAAGATTTGGCAAACCAACCAGGACGGCTACGAAGGCGATGGCCGAATTAACCTTGATGACGGCGGTTGCTGGCTGTTGCTTTATCGCCCTGGCTTGGAAGTTGAGCTTATTACGTTAGACGAAGCGGAATACCTATTCCTGACCTTGCTGGCAATGCAGATGAGCCTGAACCAAGCGGTGGAACAAGTGTTAATGAAGAATCCTAATTTCGCTGTACAAGCGGTATTACAACATTGGTTAACGAAGGGCTTGTTGACCGATTTTTACCTTAAACATTCATAGAGGAAAAACCATGACCACGACCACTTTTTTAGACCATAAGGATACAGCAATGAAACCTACAGACTTGCTAAATAAGGTAACGGAAACCTTAAACTTTTTGTCCCCCATCGGCGATTTGATCCTGCGCTGCTGGGTCGCCTACGCCTTCTGGGTGTCTGGCCTGACCAAAATCCAGAACTGGGACAGTACCTTATATCTCTTTAACGAGGAGTATTCAGTCCCTTTTCTGCCGCCGGAAATCGCGGCTTATTTGGGGACAGCCGCCGAATTGGTTTCGCCTGTCCTTTTGAGCTTTGGCTTATTGGGACGGTTCGCGGCCTTAGCTTTGTTCTTGTTTAACATCGTCGCCGTTATTTCTTACCCCGACCTCGGCGCGGCAGGCATTGAGCAACATAAGGTCTGGGGCGTGATGTTGTTGGTGTGCTTTCTGCATGGCCCAGGGAAACTGTCGATAGACCATTGGGTTAGGCAGCGGTTTTTTAATGTAAATACGTAAACCCGGCATGACTGAATTGCGATACGGAATGCTTGATTAAACAAAAATAATAAATACGACTACGAAGGAAAAGCAAATGAACATGCAAAGCTACAAAAAACCCTTGGAAGGCCAGCGCGCTTTAGTCACAGGCAGCAACAGCGGCATCGGTGCTGCGGTGGCCAAAGGCCTGTCCAATGCCGGTGCCAAGGTAATGATTAACTATGTCGCCAACCCCGAAATGGCCGAAAACCTGGCTGAGTGCATCCGCAACAACAACGGCATTGCCATTACTTTTCAAGCCGATGTCAGCCAGGAAGACCAAGTTCAGGCCATGTTTCAGGCAATGATCGAGGAATGGAGCAGCATCGACATTCTGGTAAACAACGCAGGCCTGTAACAAGATGCCGCGCTGGTCGATATGTCGTTGGCGCAATGGGATAAGGTGATTAGCGTCAACCTGACTGGGCAGTTTTTATGCGCCAGGGCTGCCGCACGGGAATATTTACGTCGTGGCCTCGTGCCGGAAGTGTCGCGTTCAGTCGGCAAGATTATCTGTATGTCATCAGTGCATGATGTCATACCTTGGGCAGGCCATGCTAATTACGCTGCGTCCAAAGGCGGGGTCAATATGCTGATGAAGACCTTGGCACAGGAGTTGGCGCGGCATAAAATCCGGGTCAACAGCATATCCCCCGGCGCAATTAAAACGCCCATTAATTTGGAAGCGCGGGACACCCCACAAGAAGTCATGGACTTGCTTAAGCTGATTCCCTATGGCCGCGTCGGTGAACCAGAAGATATCGCCAAAGCCGCAGTCTGGCTAGCCTCTGACGAATCCGACTATGTCACCGGTTCTGTTTTATACGTGGATGGCGGCATGACCTTATATCCCGGCTTTGACAACGGCGGCTAAGGTGCATTACGACTACATCATAATCGGCTCTGGCGCAGGTGGTTCGGCTGCTGCTTATCGGCTGACCAAGGCGGGCAAGCAAGTCCTGCTGGTGGAAAAAGGTAAAAAATTGCCCAAAGACGGTTCCACCCAGGACTTCCATAAAGTCATCAACCAAGGCATTTTCAAAAGCAAAGAACCTTGGCTGGATAAAGCAAATAAGCCTTTCGTGCCAGAGGAATATTTTAACCTAGGCGGCAAAACCAAGTGGTACGGTGCTGCCTTACTGCGCTTTGATCCGGCTGAGTTTGATGCCGACCCTGATTACCAATGCCTGGCGTGGCCTATCGAATACGAAGACCTGGCGCCTTATTACGACGAAGTTGAAAAACTCTTGGGCGTAGCGACTTTCCCCATTGAACCCGACCTTAAAATAATTAGCGATAAAATAGCCAAGCAGAATTCAGGGTGGTTTAGCGCGCCTTTGCCTCTGGCATTATCCAAATCAATACTAGTGTAACGTCCTCAACATATCTTTAGCTTTGTCTACTTTAGCCAAGATCGTCTCTGGTTTGGCTGTCCAATGGTAAGGTTTTGGGTTGCTATTGCGGTGGTCGAGATACTCCTGTATCGCTGTTTTGAGGTCGTCAACACTGTGGAAAACACCACGCCGGATACGTTCCTCGGTAATGTCCCGGAAGAAACGCTCGACTAAGTTGAGCCATGAGGCCGAGGTTGGCGTGAAGTGTAAGTGGAACCGGGGATGCTGGGCCAGCCAGTCCTTTACTTCGGCATGTTTGTGCGTCGCATAGTTGTCGACGATCAAATGCAATGCCAAGGTTTTGTCAGTTCGCCGGTCAATTGTCTTCAGGAACTTGAGGAACTCGTCGTGGCGGTGCCTGGGCTGGCATTGCCCAATCACCGTTCCGGTCTGCACGTCGAGTGCCGCAAACAAAGTTGTGGTGCCATGTCGCTTATAATCGTGCGTCATCGTCCCGCATTTTCCGGCTTCATCGGCAGGCCGGAGTTGGATACGATCTAGCGCCTGGATTTGGCTTTTCTCGTCGACGGAAAACACGATGGCCTTCTCCGGTGGGTCCAGGTAAAGGCCCACGACATCGCGCAACTTTTCGGCGAACAGCGGGTCGTTCGAAACCTTAAAGCCCTTCACTTGATGGGGCTTCAGTTTGTGCTCCCGCCAGATGCCGTGCACCGCCATCCGGGAAATGCCGACCTGCTCCGCCATCGTCCGGCAACTCCACTGCGTCGCGGCAGCCGGTTTACCGGTCAATGTCAAGGCCAGGACTTCTTGGACTTTGTCAGTCGGCAGCGGCGGTATCCGCGACGGGCGGGTCTTGCCTTTCTTGAGCCCTTCAACACCACTTTCGAGATAGCGATTCCGCCACTTGTTCAAGGTCGGGTTGCTGACCCCCAACGTTGCCATAATGACCGTTGTTGACAAGCCCTCGGCGGTCATCAGTACCATTCTAGCCCGTAGTCTTTGTTTAGCCCCAACAGACCGGCTCTTCACCAGCGTTCCAGTTCTGTTCGATCCTCTTCAATCAGTGTAATTTTCATTGGCGTTCTCATGGACACCAATTGTATCATATCTTAATGTTTGTTGAGGACGTTACACTAGAAAACGACAATGAGGCTCGGCATTTTGATGGTTTTGCGTCGGTTGCAGGACTGAAAGCCGAAGGGCAAACCTCGTTATTATCACAATTAAAAGGCTACGATAATTTACGCTTACTCACTGGACACGCTGTGCAACACCTGCTCGGTAGCGATACGGATACCAGGCAAATTGCCGGCGTCATGTTGGATAACGGGCAATGTTTTACCGCTGATACTATTTTGTTGGCGGCAGGAGCCATGCACTCGCCGCGCTTACTGCAAGACTATCTTAACGTCAGTGGCTTAAGCGATACATTACCTGTTGCGAAGCTAGTAGGCCGTTATTTTAAACGGCATATCCTGACTGCGATGCTGACGTTTTCCCTTGGCCCAAAAACCGATGCCTTACGTAAGACCACGGCGTGGTTCCATGATCGCTTTCCCCACAGCAGCGTACAGCCTTTAGGCTTCAGCGAAGATGTATTGACCACTTTGATTCCACGCATTGTGCCACGGTTTATTGCACGGTGGCTGGGCAAGCGGGCTTATGGGTTTTTTCTGCAAACCGAAGAGGGTTCGCATCCAGATAATCGGGTCGTGGCAAAAAACCAAACGACAATGGGCTTACCTAAACTCGACTACGACCTCAAACGGCTTGTCAATGCCAAGCAAGAACATGTGCAGATGGTACGTAACTTCCAATCTACCTTATCCAAAGCAGGCTGCATCAGCTTTACCAAATCCATCCCCTTGGCAGGTACGGCTCATGCATGTGGGACATTAATTTCTGGCAACGATCCACAAACTTCGGTTGTGGACGCAGCAGGCAAAGTGCATGGCATAGACAATGTTTACGTAGTGGATGGCAGCATCATGCCACGAATTAGCCGGGTTAATCCAGCTTTGACGATATATGCCTGGAGCTTACGGATCGCCGATCAGCTTCTTCAACCAACGATAATTAAAAAAGGAGGGCAGTGATCATGACTAGACCCGCATTTATCTGCTTTGGCCGCGAAACCTGCGGCGAACTGGGGCAAGCCGAACGCCGCGAATGGTGGTTAAGTAACGGACTCGGTGCTTATGCCGCGGGTACTGTCGCAGGTACGGTAACCCGCCGCTATCACGGTTTATTAATCGCGCCACTAGAATCGCCGCTTGGTCGCTCCCTGGTGTTTGCCAAAGCCGATGCCACGTTGGAGTTGGACGGCCAATCTTATCCCTTGTTCAGCAACCGCTGGCCGGATGACCTAATTGCCCCTACCGGATACCATCACATTGAAACATTTTGGTTGGATGGCCGAATGCCGGTTTGGCAGTTTGCTTTCGGCGACCTAAAACTGACGCTGCGGCTTTGGCTGGAACCAGGCGCGAACACGGTTTATTTGGCATATCGCCCAGACTTTCCTAAAGCAAAGCAGCGTAAGGTCAGCTTACGGATACGGCTGCTGGTCAATGCCCGCGACCATCATGGCACAGCCGAACCCTGGCGTTTTAATCCGGTGATTGAACCACAGGGAGCGGATACCCTGATCGTCAGTAATCCAATAGGATCAGGATCGCACCCTTATCGATTGAAATTTCAAGCACGTGGCGGCAAGGTAAAACCGGACCACACTTGGTATGAAAACTTTGACCTGCCCATAGAAGCCGAACGTGGCCTACCGCACCGCGACCACCATCTCTGTGTCGGCGAATGCCTGTTGCCGCTTACCAATGGCGAATGGAACGGCTTGACCGCCAGCTTAGACGACAATGCTTCGCCTTACATCGAAGAAGCCATGCGACGGATCTTTGCCCATGACGACGGCGTGTTGACGCGAACTCAAGTCACCGTCCCTGAATTTAGGCAAAGTCCCGATTGGATACAGCAATTGGTGCTGGCGACCGATAACTTCTTGTTTGCCAGACCTATTTCAGGAAGTACTGAAGGCGAGTCCGTCATCGCCGGTTATCCCTGGTTTGGCGATTGGGGGCGCGACACCATGATCGCCTTGCCGGGCTTGACCTTAGCTACCGGGCGGTTTGAAAGCACCAGGAATATCTTGCAAACTTTCGCGCGTTTCATTGACCAAGGCATGTTACCGAATGTGTTCCCCGGTAGTGGCGAAACGCCTGAGTACAATACCGTGGATGCCACCCTTTGGTATATCGAAGCGTGGCGGGCTTTTGTGGAAGCAACCGATGACTGGGCAGAGTTAAGGAAAATTTTTCCAGTGCTGGAAGACATTATCCAATGGCACTGCAAAGGTACACGCTTTGGTATCGTCATGGACGAAAAGGATGGCCTGTTGAAGTCGGGTGAAGCGGGTGTACAGCTCACCTGGATGGATGCTAAGGTCGGCGATTGGGTCGTTACGCCGCGCACCGGAAAAGCAGTTGAGATTAACGCCCTTTGGTATAACGCCTTGGCAATCATGGCTCAGTTTGCCGAGAAATTACAACTGCCTTCTGAAACTTATCAAAACCTAAGCACTGCTGTTAAATCCGGTTTCCAGCGGTTTATCAATCCAGAGAACGGGGGCTTGTTGGATGTGCTGGATAGCCCAAGTGGAAATGATGCTTCGTTCCGGCCTAATCAGCTCTTTGCTGTCAGCTTGCCGTTCAGTCCCTTGACCTTAGAAACTCAACAGCGGGTGGTTGATTTGTGTGGACAGTTATTGCTGACTTCTTATGGCTTACGCTCCTTGTCTTCCGACCACCCGCAATACATACCACATTACACTGGCGGCGTAAAAGAGCGGGACGGCGCTTATCACCAAGGCACTGTATGGGCGTGGTTGCTAGTGTAACGTCCTCAACAAACATTAGGACAATTGGGCCGGGCGAGGTCGAACAGAAGAAGCCGGGCTAAACAAAGACTAGGGCTAGACCCCCCAACCCCGCGGCCCCCCCAAACCGCCCCCCCGCCGCCCGGGGCGCCGCGGCCAAAGCGCCGGCCCCCCCCCCCCCCCGGCCCCCCCCCCCCCCCCCCCCCCCCCCGCCCCCCCGCCCCCCCCCCCCGCCCGCCGGCCGCGGCGGCCCGGAGGGCCGGCGGCCCCGGCGGGGCCTACGGCCACCCCCCCCGGCCGAGCCACCCCCCCCCCCCCCCCCCCCCCCCCCCCCCCCCCCCCCCCCCCCCCCCCCCCCCCCCCCCCCCCCCCCCCCCCCCGCCCCCCCCCCCCCCCCCCCCCCCCCCCCCCCCCCCCCCCCGCCCCCCCCCCCCCCCCCCCCCCCCGGGCCCCCCGCAACAACCAACGCCCCGCTGGTAAAGAAAATAAAGTATGTTGAGGACGTTACACTAGGCCAGTATGCCATCGCCGAACATAAGGTATACGGCGATGTCGATATGGCAATGAGCCGATTGGAACCGATCCGCGAACATTTATTTGATGCTGGCTTAGGAACAGTCAGTGAAATATTCGATGCCGACCCGCCCCACAAACCGCGTGGCGCGCCTTCTCAAGCCTGGTCTGTGGCTTGTGTGCTGGAGGCTTGGTGGCGGCTGGAACGGGAACGGCGTAATTCAGTTTAATCCGACCAACACAATAACGAGGAGATAACGATGAACAAATTAATTCTAACAAACATCACCTTGGCCTGCTTTTTGGCCGTAAACCCAGCATCAGCAAGTGATTTAGCCAGTGCAACGTATAGCAACCTTGTCGGTAAATCCGGGGAAATACAACTTCCTGCTGACTTCAGGCAACATTGGGTGCATTTGGGTTCTTGGGTGGTTACGGATGCCAAAGCGCCGGGGCATGGTTTTCATGATGTCTATACGCAATCAGAAACGGTTAAGGCCTTTCATGACACTGGAAAATTCCCTGACGGAGCGGTGCTGGTCAAAGAAATCCGAAAACTTGGCTCAGGCAAATTGACCACTGGGGAGGCGCACTGGGCAACCGATAATGCCGTGTGGTTTGTGATGGTCAAGGATAACTTAGGGCGGTTTAAGGGCAATCCAAATTGGGGCGAAGGCTGGGGTTGGGCTTTGTTTGAAGCCAAGAATCCCAAAGTCAACGTGTCAAAAGGTTTTACCGAAAGCTGCCTTGGCTGCCACACGCCAGCCCAAAAAACCGACTGGGTGTTTGTGGAAGGTTATCCCACGCTCATCTCGAAATAATCCAGTTGCTGGAGAATAAGATGGCTATCATTAATGCAGAACAACAACGCTTGGACAAGCAACGCAATGGCACTGAAAACTGGCGCTTATGGGGACCTTATCTCGCTGAACGGGCTTGGGGGACGGTGCGGGAAGATTACAGCGCCAACGGCACGGCCTGGGAATATTTCTCCCACGACCAAGCCCGCTCCCGCGCTTATCGCTGGAATGAAGATGGCCTGGGCGGGATTTGCGACGAGCAGCAGCACCTCTGCTTTGCCCTGGCGTTGTGGAACGGCAAAGACCCGATCCTGAAGGAACGCGCCTTTGGCTTGACCGGCAACCAAGGCAATCACGGCGAAGATGTTAAGGAATACTATTTTTACGATGATGCCTTGCCCAGTCACAGTTACCTAAAGTATCTCTATAAATATCCGCATATGGCTTATCCCTACAGCCAACTTGTGGATAAAAACTCCAAGCGGGGCCGCGACCAGCCACCGTTCAACTTATTGGATACAGGCGTATTCCAAGATAACCGTTATTGGGATGTTGAAGTCGAGTATGCCAAGGCCAAGGTTGACGAAATCCATATCCGCATCACAGTCAGCAATCGCGGCTCAGATGAGGCGATCTTGCATCTGTTGCCGACCTTATGGTTCCGTAATACCTGGAGTTGGGCTGACAACCTACAACTGGACAAACCGTTTTTGTCTCAAATGGCCAAGCAAGATCAAGGTTGGGCGGTCAAAGCTACGCACAAAGCCTTGGGCAATTACTTTTTATACGGCAAACAATCGGCGGACTTGTTGTTCACCGAAAACGACAGCAATGCCGAGCGTTTGTGGGGCTTAAAGAACGAACAGCGTTATGTCAAAGACAGTTTTCATCGACACATCATCAATGGCGATACCGAGGCGGTCAACCCTGCTTTGGTCGGCACCAAATGTGCGGCGTGGTATCAGCTTTACGTCCCGGCTGGAGCAGCTAGGACTATCGAATTAGTCTTGACTACTAAGCAATCAAACGATCCGTTTGCCGCTACCGATACGTTATTTAATCAGCGTCGTTCCGAAACTGATGCGTTTTACCACAGCATCCTAACCAACGGCGATACCGATGACATACGCCTGTTCCGACAGGCGATGGCTGGGATGATTTGGTCCAAGCAATTCTTCCATTTTGATGTCTTACGCTGGCTGAATGGCGACACCTTACCGCCACCGGATAACCGAAATTTGGGTCGTAACGTACATTGGAAACACTTACGTGCTGGCGATGTAATCTCAATGCCAGACAAATGGGAATACCCTTGGTTTGCGGCCTGGGATTTGGCTTTCCACTGCATGGCGTTCAGCTTGGTTGATGTCGATTTCGCCAAGGATCAACTCGAATTGTTGCTGAAGGAAACCTATTTGCATCCCAACGGCCAGATACCCGCTTACGAATGGGCGTTTGGCGATGTTAACCCGCCTGTCCATGCGCTTGCCGCTTTGCAGGTCTTTCGCACCGAAAGGCAACAACGCGGGCAAGGCGACCGTAACTTCTTGCAACGGGTTTTCCACAAGCTGCTGATGAATTACACTTGGTGGATCAACAACAAAGACGGCGACGGCCTCAACGTGTTTGAGGGCGGCTTTTTGGGCTTGGACAATATCTCGGTGTTTGACCGCTCCATGCGTTTGCCGGAGGGGTATAAACTCAAGCAATCCGATGCCACTGGCTGGATGGCGATGTTCGCCTTGAACATGACCGTAATAGCCTTGGAACTGGCGGTTGACGATCCCGATTACGAAGACACTGCCATCCAAACCTATGAGCAATTCCTCAATATCGCCAACAGCGTTGCCGGTCATGCGGGTACCGGCGTTTCCTTATGGGATGCAAGCGATGGCTTCTTCAAGGATTTACTGGTAGAACCCAATGGCAACCATCATCGCGTAGACGTGTATTCCTGGGTTGGTTTGATTCCGCTGTTCGCCTGTGAAGTCGTCGATCAACGCTTGTTGGAACATGCACCACGTTTCCGCAAGCTGCTGGACAGTCATGAAGGTGGTATCTTTCACGGCAACTTCATCTGCGCTTGCCCAGCGCATGAAAATGATCGGGGCGAGCATTTGTTGTCCTTGGTTGACCATACCATGCTACCCGCCATCATTAGGCGTTTGTTTGATGAGAACGAATTCCTGTCGCCGCACGGCATCCGCAGCGTCAGCCGTGTCCATGCCGAACATCGGGACTTAGGTTACTTGCCCGGGATCGGCAAAGAGTTGATCGAATACGTACCGGGCGAATCGAATTCCGGGTTATTTGGCGGTAACTCCAACTGGCGCGGCCCAGTGTGGTTACCGACCAATTATGTGCTGATTCTGGCGTTGGAGAAATTCAACCGCTTCCTGGGTGATGGCTTTACCGTCAATGCGCCGAGCCTTGCGAAAAGCGAACTGACCTTACGGGAAGTAGTCGATAGTCTGTCTCGGCGCATGGCTGATCTATATCGCCCTAATGACAGCGGCAATATCCCTGCTTTCCCTGCAAATAGCCCCTGGCAATCCGATCCGCATTGGCAAGGCCATTTGCAATTTTACGAATACTTTCACGGCGACAACGGTCTAGGCTTGGGCGCTGCCCACCAAACAGGCTGGACGGGCTTGCTGGCAAATTTGGTCATGCGTTGTTATGGCTGGGATATAGCAGGATTCGACACGGGTGATGAACAAGAACAGCCATTGCCGACAATAAATAAAGCCGTTGCTTAAGGGAGGGATTAATAAATGAATGCAACAACTATTTCAAACATTGACCGCATCAATTGCCCCGCCTGCGGTGGTGAAAATCCTGCGGATGCGGTGTTCTGCGGCAACCACGAATGCCACAAAGCCCTGGGTGAATTCAAATACGTATTGGAAGAATTGCAAGCCAAGAAAAACTGGATCGAGAAGCTGGCCGACCAAGTGACGGGCTTCATCGCCAATCCCCAATTCATCATCATTCATATCCTGTGGTTTGGCGTATGGATAGCGGCTAACCAAGGCGCATTCGGACAATTTGCCAATTTCGACGAATATCCCTACAGCCTGCTCGGTATCATACTGGCGATAGAAGCGGTGTTGATTACCGGGTTCCTGCTCATCAGCCAAAGTCACCAAGCGGCTTATTCAGAAAAGCGAGCCGAACTGGATTACGAAGTGAATATCCGCTCGTACCGAAAAATTCTGGAGCTAGAAAAAGTGCTAAACCAATTACTGCAAAACTCTTACGAAAGGAAAACCCGATGAAAACCTATCCCATGCAAGACATCAAACCGTCGGAAATTACCCCCAAAGCCTTATTCTAATCGCGCCGGCGCTTTATGCAAATGACGGCAGGTGCAACCTTGGCAGCTGCTTTGCCTATTTCCATTTGGGCGGGCGAAAAATTAATAGGGAAAAAATCCGCAATCACGGTGGATGAAGAACTTACGCCATATAAGGATGTTACTAGTTATAACAATTTCTATGAATTTGGCACCGACAAAGAAGTGATGTGGCTACACTAAACCGGACACATTCCTTAAAATATCTTTAAGAAGGAGTGTCTATTAATGGGTCAAGAAAAACCGAAAGTCTATACGGCTGAATTTAAAGGAGTCAGCCGTAAAATTAGCCAATGAATCATCCCAACCGATCGCCCAAACTACGAGGGATATTGGTGTCAATGAGAATACGCTGCATACCTGGATCAGCAAATACAGTCGAGCAGTTGATAATACGAAGGCGACACGTACTGACGATCATTTATATGAAGAGTTAAAACGGTTAAAAAAGGAGGTTGCCCTACTGACCGAGGAGCGCAACCAATTAAAAAAGGCGGCTGTAGATTCAATGGGTGAAAGCAACACTTAAATTGTATAGTTTACATTTTGGAGTGAGCCTATGAACTATCAACCCTCAAAACGAAGTTTTACGTATCATCAACAGGAAACTATGTGGCAGCTCTGGTCACAAGGCAAATCGTTGAGTGAAATCGGTCGGCAACTGAATAAGCATGCCGGTTCGGTATTTTGTTACTTACAAAAATCAGGTGGGATTAAACCACCGACACCCAAGCGTTCTGCAAGGGATTTGTCTTTACAAGAACGTGAAGAAATATCACGAGGAATCTCTGCTAATTTATCGTTTAGAGCGATTGCCAGAACTCTCAACAGGGCCGCTTCAACGATTACCCGGGAAATCAACCGCAATGGTGGTTTGTCTAAATACCGTGCCGTAGCAGCCGATAGACGTGCCTGGATGAAAGCCAAACAGCCAAAGACCTGTAAGCTTAATGACGACGCCAACTTGCGCGCTATCGTATCGGTTAAGCTGGCTAGCAAGTGGCGGGTTGGCTGAAACAAACTTATCCTGATTCATCGGCTATGCATATTTCACATGAAACCCTCTATAAGACGCTGTTTATTAAATCACGTGGGGCTTTAAAAAGAGCTGCTCCGGGAGTTGCGGACACAACGGGTGATGCGTCAATCCAAGCACTTCAATACCAAAGGCAATGCCCGGGGTGGCATTATTGATGCGGTATCCATCCATGATCGGCCGGCAGAAGTGAATGATCGAATCATCCCGGGACACTGGGAAGGCGATCTAATCTGTGGCACCCAAAAGTCCTATATCGCTACGTTAGTCGAGCGAACTTCCCGCTATACATTACTGGTTAAATTAACTGGAAACGATACTCATGCTGTGGTTAATGCAATCACCCAAAAAGTCATCGGGCTTCCCGAGCAACTGAAAAAATCGTTGACCTGGGATCGAGGGATGGAATTGGCGCAGCACAAACTGTTCACTATTGATACCGATATCAAAGTCTATTTCTGTGATCCTAAGTCACCTTGGCAAAAAGGAACTAATGAGAATACTAATAAACTACTCCGTCAATATATGATGTGGCTACACTAAACCGGACACATTCCTTAAAATACCTGAAAGGGGGAGTGAGTCAAAAATGAATCAAGAAAAACCGAAAATATATACGGCTGAATTCAGGGAGTCGGCGGTAAAGCTAGCCAACGAATCGGATAAGCCGATAGCCCATATTGCCAGGGATATTGGTGTGAATGAAAATACATTACATACCTGGATCAGCAAATACAGTCGGCCTGTTAATAATGGTGGGGCAGTGCGCACTGACATCCATCTTTATGAAGAGCTGAAGCGCCTCAAAAAAGAGGTTGCCCAACTGACCGAAGAGCGTAATTTATTAAAAAGGCAGCAGCGTACTTTGCCAAGGAACAACGGTGAGGTACGCGTGGATCAAACAACAAGGCAACGAATTCCCTGTAACCTCGATGTGTCGGTTTATGGATGTTTCCCGAAATGCTTATTATGATTGGCTACACCGTAGCCCGACAGCGCGTGAACAGGCGGATGCAGAACTGGCTCCAGTCATCCAAGAAATCTTTACCAAGAGCCGTGCCACTTACGGTACACGACGCATTAGGCAATCGTTATTAAGACAAAATTTGTCGGTTGGTAGAGGTCGTATCGGCCGATTGATGAGTGCGACGGGGCTGGCCTGCAAGACCAAACGAAAATTCAAGGCGACCACGGATTCCAAGCATAACCTGCGGTCGCTGAAAATATTCTGGATCGACAGTTTACGGTACAAAAGCCCGACCAAGTTTACGTGGGCGACATCACCTACATCCACACCAAAGAAGGTTGGCTGTACTTGGCAGTGGTGATTGATTTGTTTTCCAGGCAAGTCGTCGGATGGTCTATGGCAGAACACATGTGCGCATCGCTGGTTAATGATGCCTTACTGATGGCACTCTGGAAACGCAAGCCAGGGAAAGACTTGTTATGGCATAGTGACCGTGGCAGCCAATACGCTGCCACCAGCCATCGGAAGCTAATAAAGCATTTTGGCATCCGGCAGAGCATGAGCCGCAAAGGTAATTGTTGGGACAATGCCGTGTCAGAAAGCGTTTTCCACACCTTGAAAACAGAGTTGGTGCACCACCGTCATTATCAAACCAGGACGGAAGCAAAGATGGAAATATTCGAATACATCGAGGTATTCTATAATCGGGAACGGTTACATTCCGCCAATAACTATTGCTCGCCAGTGGACTATGAAATGCAGTTTAAATCTGCTTAACCTTGTGTCCGGAAAAGTGTTGACACATCACCATTCGTCGGCCTCGAATAACTGGACCTTTAATTTTTATTTCGTAACTATTTTTTTTCATTTTTATTTCCCTAATGAGTAAATGTGAAAATCTGGGTTAAATTCTATTAATTAAGTTGTTGGAGGTTCTCGCGTGTACAATTTTTTTTCGGGCAAAATGTTAAACATGGCAAGCATTGCGGCGGCAACTAGGCTGTAAGTTTGCGGCGGTGATACCCCCATACCCCCTAGGTGCTGCCGCACCCACCTACCGCAGGTTCTGGCGGTGGCGCGGTAGCTTGCGGTAGGTTAAAAAACGATTACCTCCCGCAACTTCCCGCGTTCCCGCATTTAGGGCATTATCGTAATCGTGAATTGGTGTTTTGATATACTCCAGACCTTTTCAGTTAATGCCCATCGTGTTCCTTCATGACGGTCAGCTTTTTTATATTTTTCTTTATTTATTAAATTATCACGCTCACAGTCGCGCAAAACAGCAAAGCATTCATCTTTGCCACTTTTACTTTATCAAACGGATAATTATCTTCTGCTTTGAGTAAAGCATGTGCGTTGGTTGTCGCGCTATTTGTTGAAGGGCTTATCCATTCCTCGCGCAAATAAAACTCGTGGATTAATTTGAGTAAAGGAACGCGCTTAGATAGTCTCAAAAAATCTCGGCTTACTTCGGTTTGCGTTATATATGCGGCATCGGTCACAAACAAGCTGGAACCGTTATCACGAAAAGCCATTTTTATCTCTGATTGTTTTTTGCCATAGTTGTTTTTTTGATGTGTCAATGACAGGGTACAGCACTCATCATTAGTGGAATTCAAAAATAAACGGCTTCTTGCAGCGTTATGCCAAGCAGCAGAATCGGCATAACCTTCAGTGTCGGTTTGATTTTTACCATTGCGGGAAGTTACTTTATTCACATGCGCCAGCAATAACACCGCCCCGCCCTTACCCCGCACAAGTTGCACCAATGCGCGGATAAACTGTGTTACAGCTTGCCGATCAATGGGATTTGCGCCAAAGGTATCACTGGCATTATCTACAATCAAAAACCCTACATTCTCAAACTCAATCATTGCCTTAAGCTCTGAGTAATGCTTTGTAATTGTGCCTTTGCGAACCCCGCCTATGCTCAGCTCATCGAATAAACATGGAGCATCCGTTGCATCCAGCACAATAAGATTCTTCGCAACCTCATCGGGGTTTAGTTCATCAGCTCGACATATACCCGCCATGCGGCGACGAATAGTACAGGTAGAATCTTCAGCACTAAAATACAACGTCTTAACTTGATCGGTAGGCAAGCCTAAAAAAGGTTTAGCTACCGCTACATGGGCTCCCAATTGCAAGCCAAATAAGCTTTTGCCAGTTCCACCGTGAGCGGCAAGCAAGGTCAATACTTCAAATGGTATTCGTTCGCCCCAAATATATCGCTGCGGTTCCGAAGGTGAACTTAATACATCGGCTATGCTAACGCGTTTGAATGGCGATTCAGTATTGGCTTCTGTAGTTGTACCAATATTACTCGCAGGATTAACTAAATTGGGACCTTGTGCTTGTTGTGAATAAAATTTCTTAAGCAAACCTTCGGCTAATTTCCTCACATACTCAATATTTTCCTCTTGTGCTTTTTCTCCTCCACGCATTTTTTCTAACATATTGTGAAGATACTTATCAGTAGCTTTCTTACGTTTGCCTAATTCAGGCTTCTAAACAACCTACGACATTGAGTGTTTGATTTACTATAGAATGCGAACATTGACATAAGAGCAAAGTCGGCTTCGGATTGACTAGAGTATTCAACTTGCCATTCACCATTAGCTAATCTAGTGTAACGTCCTCAACAAACATTAAGATATGATACAATTGGTGTCCATGAGAACGCCAATGAAAATTACACTGATTGAAGAGGATCGAACAGAACTGGAACGCTGGGTGAAGAGCCGGTCTGTTGGGGCTAAACAAAGACTACGGGCTAGAATGGTACTGATGACCGCCGAGGGCTTGTCAACAACGGTCATTATGGCAACGTTGGGGGTCAGCAACCCGACCTTGAACAAGTGGCGGAATCGCTATCTCGAAAGTGGTGTTGAAGGGCTCAAGAAAGGCAAGACCCGCCCGTCGCGGATACCGCCGCTGCCGACTGACAAAGTCCAAGAAGTCCTGGCCTTGACATTGACCGGTAAACCGGCTGCCGCGACGCAGTGGAGTTGCCGGACGATGGCGGAGCAGGTCGGCATTTCCCGGATGGCGGTGCACGGCATCTGGCGGGAGCGCAAACTGAAGCCCCATCAAGTGAAGGGCTTTAAGGTTTCGAACGACCCGCTGTTCGCCGAAAAGTTGCGCGATGTCGTGGGCCTTTACCTGGACCCACCGGAGAAGGCCATCGTGTTTTCCGTCGACGAGAAAAGCCAAATCCAGGCGCTAGATCGTAGCCAACCCGGCCTGCCGATGAAGCCGGGAAAATGCGGGACGATGACGCACGATTATAAGCGACATGGCACCACAACTTTGTTTGCGGCACTCGACGTGCAGACCGGAACGGTGATTGGGCAATGCCAGCCCAGGCACCGCCACTGACGAGTTCCTCAAGTTCCTGAAGACAATTGACCGGCGAACCGACAAAACCTTGGCATTGCATTTGATCGTCGACAACTATGCGACGCACAAACATGCCGAAGTAAAGGACTGGCTGGCCCAGCATCCCCGGTTCCACTTACACTTCACGCCAACCTCGGCCTCATGGCTCAACTTAGTCGAGCGTTTCTTCCGGGACATTACCGAGGAACGTATCCGGCGTGGTGTTTTCCACAGTGTTGACGACCTCAAAACAGCGATACAGGAGTATCTCGACCACCGCAATAGCAACCCAAAACCTTACCATTGGACAGCCAAACCAGAGACGATCTTGGCTAAAGTAGACAAAGCTAAAGATATGTTGAGGACGTTACACTAGTAAACTTATCTGAGTTTGACGCATTCTTTGCCTTATCGATTATTTCCTCATCGCTAAGAACCTCTGGGTGATCCACTAAATCAGTTTTGACTTGATTAGTTCTCATCTGCGATTGCATACGATTTAAAATCTCTTGCCTATCATGGATTGTTGAATTGGTAAGTCCATTTCCTGTGCAGATAATAAACCTCTCTTGACTATATACCTCGACGCCATCCCTGCGCATACCCGAACCGATTTTACCTTTCACCCAAATATGTAATCCTTTTCCGCTTAATGATTTCTCACTATAGCTGTCCAACACTTCAACTATTTCCCTATATCTGTTCAAATCCTCTTGTGTTGTCCATTTTGCAGGGTTAATCGGTTGCCCCTTGCTTATTTGAGTTTCTTCGTCAATAACATCCAAGTCAATACAGGTGTAAGGGTCGTCTATGGAAAGCACATAGCCAATATTTAGATTAGAGTTTTGTGCTAACAGGCAAGCAGTATTAAAGTCACACCAAGTCGAAGAGTTAGTCACGTCAGCCTTTTTTCCATTTGCTGAGAGCGGAATTTTGTCTTTACCGGCAATTACCCACTGAGTACGATTTTGTAATTCAAGAGGTATATTTGCCCATTGTTCTAACATATCGAACTCCAAGCAATTGATATCCATACTGCTTGCCGGATAAATTCACCTTTTAGGTGGTGAATAATTGATGAGAAATACCCCTGTTTTTGAATACCGCTAACGCCGTTATGGTTCGTCGCTATTGTATTGACAAAAAAGTATCCTTTCATTTTATGCCTCCGTTTTATTTTGCGATTCAATCCAGGTAAAAAACTTTGTTTCATCAATTAAAACCTTGCGTCCAATACGTACTATTGCCCCGGACTTAGCTAAGCCATTTGTGCGTTCATTAAAAATAAGGGAACGTACGCCGCCAGTTTTTAATGCTTTATGTTTTTCGCATAACTGTTTAACGGTTGAGTAGTTTGGAGTCGTCATTAAATCCACCATCATTATTGTTTAATAAAGTTTGTCGCCAGCGTTTGCCGCTTTTGATGGCGTTAACTATAACCTCATGTATTTTATAAATAAATAATGCTAAAAGTGACAATTTTAATACTCGCATCATTAGCACCATTTAGCACACCCTGTAAATATGACGTGCATAAAAAAAGCGACAATTAGTCGCCTTTTTAAATTCGCACCATTAAACCTTTAAAACTACTTGTTTTTGGGTTTTCTTCCCTGATCTTTTTTACTTCCCCATACACTTGAGCCATTTGTCATGAACCACCTAACCGCGCCATTTTCCCAAATATACTTTTCATTTTGTTGCGTAAGTTTCGCCAACTCTTTTATTATTTGGTTATTTGTTAGGCTATTGATGTGTTTAATAATAAGATCGTGGTTATTATTTTGCTTGGTACATACTTCCTCATACCAAATTTTCAATATTTTATTCGCTTTTGATTTTTGCCTTCTTTCTTATCGCTTGTCTGTTCGTGATCTGCATCAACATCAGGCAAGTCGTTGGTTTTCTGGGTTGTTACCACGCTCGTTGTCAAAAAAAACTTTTGCCATTGTTCTAATTGTTTACGGTAGCTGTCGCGTAAACTTGGGCAATCGTCGGGGCAATCCTGCAAAGCAAGCTGAAGGGCTTCGATCTGAGCATTTGGGCTGAGGTGCGACACTGAATACCCTTTACCCTCTGCCCATCTTATCCAATTCGCGGGGGTATCATGTTTTTTTAAAATACCAATCGCAATTGCAGATCGGGCAAGCTTTAAAAATCTGTCTAATACAATCAGCATGTGGTTAGCCCTATCCCTGCCTGTAGTGCCGCTGGGACATTTTGTCAGTCCATACTCTACTGTCAGGCTAACGTCCATGCCGTCACCAAAAAGAACCATCCTACCTGCAAGTTCACTATCCCAACTGTCCATTATTAGTTCAGCTGAGTTTACAGATGTGAATGTCACCATTTGGTAATTTTCATTTTACCTAACCCTAAGACGACCTTCGTCATCAATCCAACTCACTTCACTCATCACACACCGCCGAATATCTTGGTATTCATCGAAGCAACCACATTGCTTACATGCCCGTCCGATAAATGCGCGTAACGCTTCACCATACTTAGGGTTTTGTGTCCTAAGACTTCGGCTATTTCAGCCAAGGACGCGCCGTTCATGGCAAGGTAGCTGGCTGTGCAATGCCGTAGGTCATGCCAGTGAAAATCATTGATAGCAGCTGCTGTAAGGGCGGTTTCAAAGGGCTTGCGTAAATCTATCGGTTTATCCGCGTGGATAGTGCCGGGAAATAACAAGGCGGTATCAAGCCGCCTAATCTTGGCATGTTCTTGTAATAGAGATAATGCTAAACCAGATAAAGGTACGCGCCGCCGTTCGCCGTTCTTGGTTTGGTGCAAAATGATATAACCGTCTTTTAGGTTTACGTCCGGCCACTTCAAGCCCATGAGTTCACCTTGTCGCATTCCGGTAGACAAAGCCAGAATTACGCATAAATAAAGTTGCTTATTACTTGATTCTTTACAAGCTAGCAAAAGCTTTACCCGTTCATTTTCGTCCAAAAATCGTACTCGTCCGCGGGGTAACTTGGGGCTTTTTACTTTTTTAACAGGATTATCTTCCAACCATCCCCAATCATTAACCGCAACCGTAAAAGCATGGGACAGATTTTTAAGGTATTTATCCACGGTGGCAGGGCTTTGAGACATCTTACTTTTATGTTCGGTTATTGCTGCCGGTGTAATGTCTGATAGCAAGCAATGCCCAATATTTTTTACCCACCATTCAAGCTTGCTTTTACGCTCTTTTTGTTCTTTCTCGTTGTAGCTGGGTAGAATTTCAGAATAGTATCGGATTGCCAAGTCGCTGAAGCTATGCTTTTTGGCTTCTGCTGTTTTGAAGTGTCGACCTTCTCTTATAGATGATTCGGTATGCTGTGCCCATTTTTTGGCATCAGTCAATCGTTGAAAGGTTGCGGTTTGTGGGGGGTAACATTTCATCCTAATTTTTACCCGAAAGGAAGTTTCGCCGGTGTTGGTAGTGCGCTTTTCAATGTTTGCCATGTAAACCCCTTGGGGCAATGGCGGTATAATATTCGTTAGCCATCGCTTAACTCGCTTGTTAAGTTGTGGTTAGGGCTTGTTCGGTGATGGTACGCCTATAAGCCCGTATTTTGTGCCAGTAAAAATAGTACAACAAAACACAACAAACTGCAACAACGCATCATTAATGCGTTGCTTTATAAACATATGTTGTTTTACAACAGTCGTTTATATTTAACGACTGTTGTAAAGGGCACTTATGGGGCATTTTAAAATAAAATCGACCCAATTTTGGCTGTTTTGGACAATTTAAAAAGTGAAATGAAAAGACGAATTGTAGAGCGCTTTACAGGCAGATTATCAAACTAAATACAGCCTAATTTGTTGTATTGTCGGTTTTTTCTGGGGGGTTTCCCCCGGGCGCCCCAAAATCAGGCATAAAGCAGTTGCCAAGTAAGGCTAACTGCTTAATTTATATAATAAATTGTGGTGGGTCGCATGCGATTCGAACGCATGACCATCGCATTAAAAGTGCGGTGCTCTACCGGCTGAGCTAGCGACCCGACAAAGAATTACAATTATAATAGATTTTAATTATATTACAAGCCTTTCAATATATATTGTTATTCTTGATATTGTGTAGGATCGTTTAAACCTGCTTCTTTAAATCCAAAAGCTCTAAGTCTACAAGCATCGCATACTCGACATGCCCTGCCCTTCTCGTCCGCTGAATAACAGGATACTGTCATTTTATAATCGACGCCAAGTCGTGTCCCCAATTTGATTATCGCCGCCTTGCTCAGATCAATGAGTGGAGTATGTATTTTAAAATCCCTACCCTCAACTCCGGCTTTCGTTGCAAGATTGGCTAATTTCTCGAAGCCGTTGATGAATTCCGGCCTGCAATCGGGGTAACCGGAATAATCGACCGCATTAACGCCTATAAAGATATCCCTCGCATTGAGTACCTCGGCCCATCCTAATGCAAATGCCAGAAATATGGTATTTCTGGCAGGTACATATGTAACAGGAATGCCTTCCTGCGGGGTATTGGGAACTTCAATGTTTTGATCGGTGAGCGCTGAACCGCCTATTGTGGCAAGATCGATTTTGATGATCTTGTGTTCTTTGACTTTATAGTGCCTTGCAATTGCTGTTGCAGCTTTAAGTTCGGCATTATGGCGTTGACCGTATTCGAAACTTATTGCATAGCATTCATAGCCATTTTGTTTGGCATCAGCCAGAACGGTAATTGAATCGAGACCGCCGGATAGGAAAGAATTATGGCTTTTCGTTCATCCTGCTTATTTACCTCTTGCATCATCCCAAAGATATTTATGAAGCTGGATTTGAAAACGCACCGGTAATTTGTCCCTTAGAATTTTTTCAGCCAATTCTTTCGGATTTTGTTGATCCATGACCGGCGAAAACAAAATTTCGCAGCAGTCGAATAATTGAAATTGTGCAATTGTATTTTTGGACCATATGTAATCGTCATCGTTACCGATTACAAACTTAACTTGGTCGCACCGATTTAAAAATGGGATATTTTCATAGCGGTTTTTGCTCAGTTCGCCCGAACTAGGCGTTTTCAAATCCATCACTTTAACAACACGTGGATCGACTTCGGAAATATCGATAGCACCGCTGGTCTCCAGTGATACGATGTAGTTAAGATCAACAAGCTGCCTCATTAATTCCAAACATGCCGGTTGGGCGAGCGGCTCTCCGCCGGTCACGGTGACATAGGGAACACCGAAACTTGCTACTTCATTGACAATATCGCGAATTTCCTTTCTTTCGCCGCCGCTAAAGGCATATTCCGTATCGCAATATACGCATCTTAACGGGCAACCGGTTAGCCTGATAAATACCGTAGGAATACCTACGGTATTAGATTCTCCTTGAAGAGAAAGAAATATTTCCGTTATCCTGAGTGAAGTCACAATTAGTGCGGGGCTGCATCCAGTGTTTGTAATTTTTTTTGCGCTAAGGATGCAGCTTTGGAATTAGCAAATTCGGTTGTTATTTTAGTGAAAATCTCGCGCGCTTTGTCCTGATTTTTTTCCTCTAATTCGATAATGCCCAATTTATACAATGCATCCGGCACTTTGGCTGAATTTGGGTATTTATCGACCACTTGATTAAAAGCACTGCGAGCTGAAGTATTATCCAAATTCACTCGATGCGCTTCGCCCAGCCAATATTGCGCATTGCTAGCGTAACCGCTGGTAGGATGACTCGTTAAATAAGCATTAAACTCGGTAATGGATTGAGCTGTTTTACCATTCCGAAGATCATCGTAAGCCTGTTGATAGTCTTGCTTCTCGACATCGGATACCTCAACCGAACTTGATGCTGATGAAGTTTCTGAAACCACGGCTCCTGTTGCGGACGAATCGCCAAGACTACTACGCGAAACCGGCGCTGGTTCCGATTTAACTTCGGGCTTCACTTGTTCGTTGTCGACAGGCGGTGGCGGTTCGGAATCGCTTGTCGTTGAGCTTGAAGGCGTTGAAGAGTCAGTAGCCGCCGCTGGCGGAGTCGAATCGGATTTGTTTTCGATGGTCTGTAACCGGTCGTCAAAATCCGTATACATCGTTTTCTGTTGTTTTTTCAGTTCTTCAATTTGAAAAGCCTGTTCCTCGACTTTACCGGTAAGTTGCTGAACTTCAGCTTGCATTTGCTCTAAACGCTTCATCGTTTCATAAGTTGCCGTTGAAGCGGGTGCTTTTGGCACGATGACCGGCTGATTAGGCGAAACGTTTCCGTTGCCACCCACCACAGGCGGTAACTCCGCACACGCTACATTACAAAGACTTAGCAGAAATACAATCCGAAGTTTCATTTGTTACTACCTTTGGTAAGACATTTCAACTCGACGATTACGCTCATAAGAACTTTCATCGGAACCGAAAACAGCGGGTTTTTCTTCACCATAGCTGACTAAGGTTAATTGCCCGTCGGAAACGCCCTGCGCTTTCATCATACCGGCAACCGCTTTTGCACGCTGGTCGCCCAAGGCAATATTGTATTCTGGCGAACCCCGTTCGTCGGCATGGCCTTCAAGCGTCAATTTTTGGTTAGGGTGGGCAACCAGATAGGCGGCATGGGCATTGATAACCGGAATAAAGTCGGGTTGGACATCGCTACTATCGTAAACGAAATAGATAGTGCTTCTCGATAATGGATTGTTCGGATCACTAAATTCAGGCCCCAAAAAGGAATTATTGCCGGTTACGCCGGTATAACCTGAACCGGCCATTCCCGATAAAGTAGAACCGCTATTCAAACCGCTCGTTGAAGCATCGTTAATGCCGCTTGCCGCATTTTGCGCCGCGCCATTCAGCCCTTCGGTCGCTTCGTCTTCGCTACAACCTGTTAAAACAAAAAAAGCTACCAATAGCACCATCAATAACTTGCTAATTTTCATATAATTTCCTGAGATTAAAATGTCTGAATGTAAATGGGTACTTACTAAAACTAAGGCGACCACGCCGGTTCGCGAACCGCACCGCTGTTAAAACCCAATCTTTGTTGCATTTTACCATCTAACGATACGGCGGATAAGTAAGCCGCCCCGCCTTTTTTAGCCGCATAGATCACCATTGAGCCGTTCGGCGCAAAACTGGGAGATTCATCGGCAGGTCCGGTCGTTATCACATTGATTGATCGACTGCCGACATCCATCACCCCGATCCTGTAATCACCGCCGTTGCCATGAACCATAGCAATACTTTTGCCATCGGGAGAAAAACTTGCCCGGGCATTATAAGTCCCCGAAAACGTGATTCTTTTTTCGTCGCCGCCAGTACTGGACACTCTATATAACTGAGGTTTGCCGCCGCGATCCGAAGTAAATACGATATAACTGCCGTCCGGCGACCAGACCGGTTCGGTATCGATGGAGAAGCTTTTGGTGAGCTTCATCAAAGCGCCGGTGCCGAGATTTAATGTGTAAATGTCTGGGCTACCGTCCTTAGATAAAGTTAATGCTAATTTTTGACCGTCAGGCGACCATGCCGGCGCGCCGTTGATACCGGGGAATTCGGCTACCTTCGTGCGCTGTCCGGTTGCTAAGGTCTGCACGTAAATTGCGGCTGTTTTTTTCTCGAAGGAGACATAAGCAATCCGGCTTTTATCCGGCGACCACGACGGCGACATTAAAGGTTCTTTAGATGTCGTAATGGTTTGCGGATCGAAACCGTCGGTATCGGCAATCTGGAGCTGGCTTTGCTGTCCGTTATTGGTCACATACGCAATTCGACCGCTGAATGCGCCTTTCTTGCCGGTTAATTTTTCGAAAATCAGATCGGCAATATAATGCGCTGTCCGGCGTAAATCGGCAGCCGACGAGTTCATTTGATAACCCAGAAGCTGACCGTTTTTCATCACGTCGAGCAGTTGAAATTGAATGCTGTATTGACCGCCGCCGCCATTCACCTGCCCAACCACCAGATAATTTTGATTTATCGCCTGCCATTGCGGAAAATTAACCGCCGAAGCCGAAGCCGGTCTTTCCGGCATGCTACCTTGAGACAGCATTTTGAAATAACCGCTTCGGGCAAGATCGGCATTCACCACTGCACTGATATCGACCGGTGCGCTGGAGGCGGCAAACGGCACAACAGCAACCGGAATGCCGTTATCTGCACTTTCGGTAATGTCTATTGTCAGTTCGGCAAAAATTAACGGTGAAAAAAGCACCGTGAAGCCGATCAAGAGGATTTTGTTCAGAAAATTCACGTTTCTACCTCGTAAAACTTGTTTTTTATAGTTAAAAATCGATATTAATCTTTCAATATTAACATACCATGAATATCAATAGGATATTAACACTATCTCACCTTAATTAGCATTAAACGTGAACGATATAGACCTAAATTCTTTGACTAAATTTTTATCGGACGGAACGGGTAATGGCGACGACCTTTCAAATGCATTTTCTATTGATCTGGTAAAAATTTCGTTACCATTGCAATTTGCGCTTACATCCATCACCGAGCCGTCCGACGTTAACCTCAAACGAACGTTACAACTCGATCCTGTCGACCCTGGCGGAGCAACCCAATTTCCTTTGACTCGCCGTTTTATGAGTTCCTTATATTTTTGAATTTCTGCTGCATTCGATGCCGCTTGCGCTTTAACTGCATCGGCTTTAGCTTTTGCCGCCGCCTCTGCTTTCGCTTTTTCAACAGCTTCTAATTTTGACTTTTCTGCCGCTGCTAATTCCGCCAATCGTTTAGCTTCGGCAGCTTTTTTAGCCTCTGCAGCCTCTTTAGCCTCGGCGGCGGCTTTGGCTTTCGCCTCGGCGGCTGCCTCTTTCTTCGCTTCGGCTTCGGCGGCTTTTTTGGCAGCGGCCTTGGCTTGAGCGGCAGCTTCCGCTCTGGCCTCTGCTACGGCTTTGGCTTTCGCCTCGGCGGCTGCTTCTTTCTTCGCTTCGGCTTCGGCGGCTTTTTTGGCATCGGCCTTGGCTTGAGCGGCAGCTTCCGCTTTGGCCTCTGCTACGGCTTTGGCTTTCGCCTCGGCGGCTGCTTCTTTCTTCGCTTCAGCTTCTGCGGCTTTTTTGGCATCGGCCTTGGCTTGGGTGGCTGCTTCCGCTTTGGCCTCTGCAGCGGCTTTAGCTTTCGCCTCGGCGGCGGCCTCTTTCTTCGCTTCGGCTTCGGCGGCTTTTTTCGCTTCCGCCTTAGCTTGGGCGGCAGCTTCCGCTTTGGCCTCTTCTGCGGCTTTAGCTTTCGCCTCGGCGGCTGCCTCTTTCTTCGCTTCCGCTTCAGCGGCTTTTTTCGCTTCCGCCTTGGCTTGGGCGGCAGTTTCCGCTTTGGCCTCTGCTGCAGCTTTGGCTTTCGCCTCGGCGGCGGCTTGTTTTTTTGCTTCGGCTTCAGCCGCTTTTTTGGCTTCCATCTTAGCATGGGCGGCAGCGTCCGCTTTTGCTTCCGCCCCAGCCTGTTTCTTGGCTTCTGCATCGGCGGCTTTCTTCGCTTCTGCCTTGGCTTCGGCTGTTGCTGCCGCTTTCATTTTCGCTTCGGCTTTTGCTTTCGCTTCGGACGCTGCTTTCGCTGCTGCTTCAGCCACGGCTTGCTTTTTGGCTTCGGATTCCGCTAATGCTTTTTTAGCTTCTTCTTTTTTGGCCGCGGCAAGCTTGAGGGCTTCTAGTTTTTTAGTTTCCTCAACTTCACGTTTTTGTGCTTCAGCTTCTGCTTTTAACTTTGCTGCTGCTTTTTTTTCTGCTTCCGCTTTAGCAAATGCTTTTTCTTTTAGAAGTTGCGCTTTTTCAGTTTCCGTATTTTCGGGTAATTGGGCATTTACTGGTTCTTTAACTTCTTCGGGTGTCGCCTTCGGCTTTGCACTGGGTTTTACATTGGAAGCCGATTTGCTTTGTTCCACGACCGTCGCATGAATAATATCCGCCTCAGGCGGTACGATTTCCATTTTCGGCTTAAACAAGGCGCTTAAGACAAACAGACCCAACAAGGTAAAATGCAAAACCAAGGCTAAAATAAACGCCCTGGTGAGTTTTTGTTGACTATCCATCAATGCTTTAGTTGTCTTCCGGCTGCGTCATTAAGCCGACGTTGGGGATTCCGGCATTTTTAAGTGAGGCCATTACAGTAACCACAGAGCCATAATCTACATTTTTATCAGCTCTAATAAAAACTTGTGGATTATTGTTCTTAGCAATGATTTCTGTAACTTTTTCATCGATTTCATCGGGCATAACTTTTATAGGTTCACTCCCATTATCTGCCTCAATAAAAAAATTCTTATCTTTGTCGATTGAAATAATTATCGGCGGCTTGCCGCCCTCTTTCTGCTCGACATTCGCCGATTCCGCTTTCGGTAAATCGACATCTACGCCGGTTTGCAACATCGGCGTGGTAATCATAAAGATGATTAACAAGACTAAAGTAACGTCGATATAAGGAACGACGTTGATTTCCCCCATCGGTTTTCTGCGCTTATTCTTTCTCATTTCATGTGCGCCTGTCTTTGGAGCAAGACGACGAATTCTTCAACAAATAATTCGTAACGACCCGTTAAGCTATCTAAACGAGAAGAAAAGCGGTTATACGCAATGACCGCTGGAATCGCGGCAAACAAACCGATCGCTGTGGCAATCAAAGCCTCGGCAATACCGGGCGCGACCTGCGCCAAGGTCGCTTGCTTGACGGTGCTTAACGACATGAACGAATTCATAATGCCCCAGACCGTACCGAATAGACCGATATAAGGGCTGATTGAACCAACCGTCGCCAAAAACGGCAAATGCTGGTCGAGCCTGTCAAGTTCCCGCGACAACTCAATCCGCATGGCGCGTTGTGCACTTTCCACTTGCACCATCGGCTCAACCGTGCCGCTTTGACGCATTCTCGAAAACTCTTTATAGCCTGCCAGGAAGATCTTCTCGATGCCTTCCGGCTCGAAATCTTTTGCCGACAGTTTACGAAATAACTCGGCTAGCGCGACGCCGGACCAGAATTCTTCTTCGAATTCGTCGGTAATTTCGATGGCGCGGTTAAAATCCTTGCGTTTAGCAAATATAAAAGTCCAGGACGCCACGGACGCTGCAACCAGCAACAACATGACAAATTGGACGACAAAACTGGCATCTAAAATAAGATGAAAGAGGGATAAATCAGTATTCATTCGCAATATGCTCTAATAAAAAATCGGGAATCGCTTTGGGTTTCATTGTGTTTACATCTAAACAGGCAATACGGACATCGGCTGTCACTAAAAGTCTGTCATCATGGGTAATTTGCTGGGAAAATTCAAGGCTGGCTTTTTTAAAATGTTTAACTTCCGCACTCGCTGTAAGCAGTTGATTAAAGCGGGCGGACTTTATATATTCTATCTGTAATGAACGCACGGCGAAAATAATTCCAGCTTCGGTCATCAAACGATCTTGCTCGTAGCCCAAACTTCGCAAGTATTCCGTTCTTGCCCGCTCCAGATATTTCAAATAATTGGCATAGAAAACCACGCCGCCGGCATCGGTGTCTTCGTAATAAACCCGAATCGGCCAAGTAAACGGCTTATTCAAACAAATCCCCGCTAAGGTTTAAATTGCCTGGGACCTTCAAACCGAAATGCAAATAGGCTTGATGTGTTACGACGCGTCCGCGCGGGGTACGCATAATAAAGCCTTGTTGCAGCAGATAAGGTTCAAGGACATCTTCAATGGTGCCGCGTTCTTCGTTTATCGAAGCCGACAAAGTATCTAAACCCACCGGACCGCCGGAAAAATTATCAATCATGGCCATCAACAACTTTCTATCCAACGCATCGAAACCATTGGTATCGACTCTAAGCATATCCAAGGCTTTTCCGGAGATTTCTTCCGTAATCTCACCGTTGCCTTTTACTTCGGCATAATCCCGTACCCGTCTTAACAGGCGGTTGGCAATCCGCGGCGTCCCACGCGAACGCCGGGCGATTTCATTCGCACCTTTGGCATCCATCGTGATGCCTAATACGTTAGCAGAACGCATTACAATCGTGGCTAATTCGTCGATACTATAAAATTCGAGCCGTTGCACAATTCCGAAACGATCCCTTAACGGCGACGTTAACAAGCCCGCCCGCGTGGTTGCGCCCACCAAGGTAAACGGCGGCAAATCGAGTTTAATGGAACGAGCGGCAGGACCTTCGCCGATCATCAAGTCCAGTTGGTAATCTTCCATCGCCGGATACAGAATTTCTTCTACGGCAGGACTCAAACGATGGATTTCATCGATAAACAGCACGTCGTGCGCTTCAAGATTGGTCAGCAACGCCGCCAGATCCCCGGCTTTTTCCAGCACCGGACCGGAAGTTTGGCGGATATTAACACACATTTCCACCGCAATAATATTCGCCAGCGTGGTTTTACCTAAACCCGGCGGGCCGAAAATCAGCACATGATCCAGCGCTTCCTTGCGCGCCGTCGCCGCCTGGATGAAGATTTCCATCTGCGCGCGCAATTCCGGCTGTCCGATATACTCAGCTAACCGTTTGGGACGGATGGCGCGGTCTTGGCGTTCTTCGTCAGGCTTACTTTGGCCGCTAATCATGCGGTCGGATTCGATCATTAATCAGCCTTATTTGACGTATGTTTAACAAACATCAGCAGTTTGTTACGATGCATTAGCACCGGTCTGATGGTTAAAAAACAAAACCAAATTACGCGCAGTGGTTACTTTGCCGTAATAAGGATTATTTTCATAGTTCTCTAAACCCCTACCAGTCCTTTGAGCTATTTCTTCGACTAGATCTAAATCAATAACATCTTCATCGAGTTTTAGTGTATCGAATAGGTTATCGGATGCCTTAATCGGAACAATATGTTTAGTAGGAAGTGCAGCCTGAAGTTGTTCGTAGGTTGCTCGTATTATCCAGGTATCGACAGTTTTAGCATCAAATTCCTTGGCAAACTCACAAATAGAAAGTCCTCGTCGCTCCTCGCACAACTTTTCATAATATTTTTCAATCTTGGGCTGCTCGAATTTACCCCAAGTAATCACCAGTAAAATCAAAAGAGCAATACAAGCGATATAAATTGGTTTATAAATTAAGATAGCAATTACTAAGGAAATCAAACAAAACGAAGCAAATTTATTTGCCTTTTTGGGCTCGAACTTAGGCATAAATCTTGATGCTGGCTTCATGGTTCACCTTGTCCGTAACATATAGATTTCATCGTTTCCATGCGAAGCGGCGGAGCTATAAATAGTTATCATATTCTTGAATGCAAACCAAACATATTACCTTCCGTATCGACCGCTAAAGCAATAAATCCGTACTGTCCGATAGAAAATTTTTCTCGATGAAGGCTCCCGCCATTTGCCACGACTCGCCCCGCTTCAACGGCGCAGTCTTCACACGTAAAATAAACCAGCACGCTGTTACCACCGGAAGGACAGTCAGGAATTTTAACCAAAGCACCTGCTGCGCCCATGCGATCCATTTCCATAGGAAATCCCCATAATTCAACTTCGGGGTTATCCAATTTTGTTAATTGGGTTTCGAATACCGCTTCATAGAATGTTTTTGCGCGCGGCATATCTTGCACATAAATTTCAAACCAGCCGACAGGATTCGGTTTCATGATAAGCCTCTTATTTTTTAAGTTAACTTGTTGAGTTATTTTGCCGCGCTTCCCGCACAGAGAGTGGAACTATAAAAGGATTTTTCCGTTCGCCCTGAGTTTGTCGAAGGGTGAATGGGAAAATCCGACCCTGCGAAATTAAACCATTCATGGTTCGACAAGCTCACCACGAACGGCTTAATTTAATGGCAGTGACGCAGAATCGCTCGAACGAGGTGCTTCAGGTTATCTCACCACGCCCTGTAAAGCCAACCTTATAATCTCCACACAAGTTTTGCCTTCAACAGCGATATTCTGCACCATTTTACCAGCATCCAGCGGCTTATAGCCTAAAGAACATAATGCACTGATGGCTTCTTGCTTGGGATTTGAAAGTGATGGCGTCATATTTGAACTAACCACTTCCAGATTACCTATCTGCGAATCTCCCAGATCGGGCAGACGGTCGCGCATTTCGATAACCAACCGTTCGGCGGTTTTTTTGCCGACTCCCGGCAGACGGACTAAAGCCTGTGTGTCGTTACTATGGATGCAGCGATGGAACTCTTCGGCAGTTTGGCCGGAAAGGATCGTCAACGCCAGCTTGGGGCCGACGCCATTCACCTTGATTAACGTCCTGAACATCGTCCGGTCGGCTTCGGCGGAGAAGCCGAATAAAATGTGGGCGTCTTCTCGTACCACTAAATGCGTATGCAACAGGATTTCAGCGCCGATGGCGGGCAGGTTATAAAACGTGGTCATCGGCGCTTCCACCTCGTAACCCACGCCATTTACATCCAGCAATAAAACGGGCGGTGCTTTATGAATTAATTTACCACGCAAAAAACCGATCATTGCCGCCAACCTTTCTGTAAGCGAACTGCTGTTTGTTGATGATGGGCGTGACAAAGACAGATACCCAACGCATCACTGGCATCAATCTGCATCTCGCCCTGGATATTTAACAGAATTTTCACCATGTGCTGAACCTGCGTTTTGGCGGCATTGCCCTTCCCTACCACCGCTTGTTTGACTTGTTTAGCGGAATACTCGAAAACCGGCAAACCCGCCGCCTGCACCGCGCAGATCGCTGCGCCGCGAGCTTGACCCAGTTTTAAAGCAGAATCCGCGTTGATATGCATAAAGACTTGTTCAATGGCCATTTGCTCAGGTTGATAGCGTTCCACCACTTCTAACAAGCCTTTGAATATTTGTTTAAGGCGGTCGGGAAAATAATCCGCCGTCACCTTGATACTACCGCTAGCAATGTATTGGAAACCGCGCGGCGATTCTTCAATCACGCCGTACCCTGTCAATCGTGAACCGGGGTCTATGCCTAATATTCTCATTTATCATTGTAGGCTGGGGTGAGGTACGACCCCCAATATTGGAGGGTTAGAACGATATGGTTAGTGTATCTGATCTTATTGGCTTAAGAACCTAAATTCTCCATAATCTCATCACTAATCTCCGCGTTGGAATAAACATTCTGCACGTCGTCCAGGTCTTCCAGGCGGTCGATCAGACGCAGCATTTTCTCGGCGGATTCATCATCGAGTTCCGCCTGGATTGAGGCTTGCATCGTGACTTCGGCGTTATCCGGCTCGAAACCCGCAACGACTAACGCTTCTTTAACGGCCAGATAACTTTCCGGTGTGGTCATGACATCCACCGCCCCGTCGTCGTAAGTAATAACATCATCGGCACCGGCTTCCAACGCAGCTTCCATCAGGGTATCTTCATCCACACCTGGAGCGTAGCTCAATATACCGAGTTTGTTGAACAAATAAGCCACGGAACCATCAGTACCCAAATTACCACCTGCTTTGGAAAATGCGTGACGTACTTCGCCAACAGTGCGGTTGCGGTTATCGGTCAGGCAATCGACAATCACCGCCGTGCCGCCGGGTCCATAGCCTTCATAGCGGACGTTTTCGTAATTTGCACCTTCCAATGCGCCGGAGGCTTTTTTGATGGCAGTGTCGATGGTGTCGCGGCGCATATTAGCGCCCAAGGCCTTATCAATTGCAGTGCGTAAACTTGGATTGCTGGCTACATCCGGCCCGCTGGTTTTGACGGCGACGGTGATTTCGCGTAAAAGTTTGGTAAAAATCTTGCCGCGTTTGGCATCCTGCCCGGCTTTCCGGTGTTTGATGTTAGCCCATTTACTGTGTCCGGCCATTGTTGATATTGTTCTCTTAAATTGCTTTTAAAATGAAAATAATTTGAAGTCTATAAATTACAAATTATTTCTTTTCAGGTGGTAAAAAGATCAAGTCGCAACCCTTTAATTTGGGCAAAATGCTTGCTGTTTCCGGTACAAAGCAATTCATTCTGCGGCAATGCCGATGCCCAAATCAAGGCATCGCCCATCTCCATGCTATGGCTAATTAGCCTTCAGTTTTCTTAATTTTTCAACTCTACCAACATTTTCATTTACAAATACTGGAAATGAACGTGAACAAGCGATAATGAAATCATCTTTAGCATCTAGAAATATTACGTATTCAACACCAGTCATTAAATCCACAGCACAGTTACCAGTGTTAGTATAAACCAATAAATTCAAATACCCTTCAGCGCTGGGCTTTCCCTTAAAGACTTCCAAGAGACGATATTTTGCTCTGACATATTCAGGTCCTATAGCTTCAGAACTCGACTTATCTACATTTAATTCTTGGCTCGGTCTTAATTCGTTGGCTGTAATTCGAACTCGAAAAACCAATTTCGATTCAGAAAAAAATAGTTCGTCTGTTGTACCTATGGGGCAATTACATGCGTAAGAAGGCGATATCCAAATGGATAAACAAATTAAAAATGTAATCCGAACAACGAAAATTTGTCTTTTCATTTAATCAAAGGATACAAAAAATTAATGCTTTTATCATTCACAAAATAGTCTGCTAATTCCCTTGTCACAGCCCGATCACACACCCCACCAAAGCCAATTACCGTTACTCCAGGCTGTTTGGCTTCCATGTCGGTTTTGCCGTCGCCGATGATGACTAGGGATTGTTTGCCATCCAGCAGTTGCTTACAGATTTCGTGTTTACCGCCCGATCTTGCTAGCGGCGAGGTTTCATCGAACTTCGAGTAACTGCCGTCGGTATTAAAAAATATATCGACGGCATGGACATGATGTTCCGGTATATTTAAGACGCTCGCCAGCGGCAGGATCGCCTGCCGCAAGCCGCCGCTGATGATGTGGACGTCCTTACCCTGCCCTATTAAGGTTTTGAAAACATCTTCAACACCTTCGACCATTTCCTGGATGTACAAATCGCCGAGCTTTTCGATGCTGGCACGATCCGGCTGGATGGTCTCCAGCCGCTTGGCGTAAACGGCTTCGAGCGGGAGTTCGCCGTTCATGGCCAAATCGGTCAATTTGGCCATTTCTTCGCCGACGCCTGCCCATTTTGCCAGTTCGTCTATGCCTTCAATTTTACTTAAGGTGCTGTCGCAATCGAAGCAGATAACGTCATATCTCATATATTGATTTGCTTAGCGTTTATCACAGGCGTGAGGTTGCAAATTTGCTGCATGATAGCTTCCGGCACCGGCTCGGATACACTGATGACCGCCATTGCCTGGTCTTTAACATCCGCAGTGCTCACTTGCATACGGGTGATATTGATATTGGCGTTGCCTAATACGGTACTGATCGCCGATATTACGCCCGGTCTGTCGTCATGGTGGGTCACGATGAGTGTGCCTTCCGGTACGACTTCAATATCAAAATGGTTGATACAGACCAAACGCGGTTGACGACCGCCCAATAACGCACCGGATAAGGTGATGCTTTTATCGGCACAATGCGCAGTCACTTTAATGAGGGATACGTAATCCGGCGAATCTTTACAGGTCGATTCGATCAACGCTATCCCTTGGCGTTTGGCGATATTTTCGGCATTGACACGGTTGACCGGCGTACTGACTTGCTCGCTTAAAATTCCTACCAGCGCAGAGACCGACACCGGACGCACCGCCGCTTCCGCTGCTCTACCGAATAAAGCGACTTCCACTTTAGTAATCGGCTGATTCGCCATACCCGCTAAAATTTTGCCGAGCTTGGTCGCCAAATTCATGAAATCATGCGATTTATTGAGTTCTTCAGCCGATACTCTCGGCAAGTTAAGCGCATTGACGGCTTCGCCGGTTTTCAGGAATAACACCGCTTGGCGGGCGATTTCCACGCTGACCGCGACTTGTGCTTCTGAGGTTGACGCACCTAAATGCGGCGTAAATACGATATTGTCCAATTCGAGCAAGGGCGATCCGACAGGCGGCTCGTTTTCGTAAACGTCGAGTGCTGCACCGGCGCATTGGCCTGATTTCAAGGCATCATATAAAGCTTTTTCATCAATTAAGCCACCGCGGGCACAGTTGATAATCCTTGCGCCTTTTTTCATTTTGGCGAACTGGGCTGCGCCAATCAGGTTTTTGGTTTTTTCGATTAACGGACAATGCAAGGTAATGTAATCGGCACGGCTGACCAGCTCATCTAAACTAACCGATTCAACGCCGTATTCGGCATAAATTTCAGGTGCGACAAAAGGATCGTACGCGATGACGTCCATGCGCAAACCTAAGCCTCGTGTAGACGCGATCCGACCTATCGTTCCGAAACCGACAATGCCTAAGGTTTTATGCGCAATTTCAGCACCAACCAACGTACGTTCCCACTTGCCGGCGCGAACAGAACGGTCGGCAGCGGGAAGACGGCGGCTCAACGACATCATATGGGCAATCGCTAATTCCGCCGTTGTAGTTGCATTCGCATCCGGCGTATTCATGACGATAACGCCCATTTCGGTCGCCATCGGTATATCCACGTTATCGACACCGATACCGGCACGGCCAATCAATTTCAGATTTTTGGCGGCTTCCAATACTTTTTTGGTGACTTTGGTGTCGCTCCGAATTAATAAGGCATCGTATTCGCCGATAATATTACAAAGTTGCTCTTCGTTAAGACCGGTTTCTATATGAATTTGAATACCAGAATCAGCTTGCTGGTTTAAATAGTTGATACCGGCTTCTGCCAATTTGTCGGAAATAAGGATTTTTTTCATGTATGTTTAAACCAATAGAAATCGCGCTAAAAAAGTCAATAGTTTATCAGCTTTGATATAATCCTGGTATGCCGAATATGTTAGTACAACCAACAAAAATCAATGCCTGGGTTAAAGGCTGCATCATCTTTTTGCTAATTTCACTGCCGCTATGGTTGTCAAAGCACAATCCTTACACTTTTCTACCCGACACCGTTTTTACTACCATAACCGGGCAAAAGGTGGCATTAAAAGATTTGCACGGCAAACCGGCGATCATTACATTTTGGGCGACCACCTGTCCGAGCTGCGTAAAAGAAATACCGCACCTGATTGAGCTCCATGAGAAGTTTCATCCGCAAGGCATTGAAATTATTGCTATCGCTATGAATTACGACCCGCCCAACCGAGTTGTAAACATGACGCAAGAAAGAAAACTGCCTTACCACGTCGTTTTGGACATCACCGGAAACTATGCCAAAGCTTTCGGTCATGTTTGGGCGACGCCGACAACGCTGTTAATTAACGGAAACGGCGATGTTAGCAAGCGCATTTTAGGTCCGTTTAATCTGAAAGACGTTGAAAGCCGAATCGAGCATTTACTCCAAGTAAAAACGGCCTTCTTTAGATCGATAAAGAAAAATACCGGATAAGCGATTAAAATTCACTCCAATCTCATCTAAACTATTTCTGAAGAAGGTGTTCTAGCAATTTAAAAACAAACACTATTTAAAGATTTTATCCATTTTCTTTAGTTGTCTTCTATTGAGACGAGATAACTCACTTGCCTTAAGGACTTTACGATGCTCTGGTTAAAAGCGTTACATTTGATTTTTATGGTAACTTGGTTCGCGGGTTTGTTTTATTTACCGCGTTTGTTTGTTTATCATGCCATGAGTACGGATATCGTAAGCATAGAGCGATTTAAAGTCATGGAACGCAAGCTTTATTACGGAATTATGACGCCGGGTATGATTCTGACGTTTATCTTCGGCATTTGGATGCTTGCCAATTATGCCTGGGAGATATATCACGGCAGTATTTGGCTTCACGCCAAATTTTGCTTGCTGATATTGCTACTGGTCTACCATATCGTCTGCGGGCACTGGCTATTATTGTTTAAATACGACCGCAATCCCCATAGCCATGTCTATTATCGATGGATGAACGAGATACCGGTTTTATTTTTAATAGCCATTGTAATTTTGGCTGTGGTTAAACCGTTTTAGGTCGGCTGAGGCAATTTTGATTCAGAGTGCTTGAAAAAACCCTAACATTTAACGACTTAATAATGTTAGGGTTTCAACTTAATCATTTTTGCATCCTGAAACGCTTTGTAGAATCGGTAATGAAACATGAATTCGTAGCACATCAAATCAACTGCTACGCTTTTTGCGTTCTATTCGACGGCACTGGCCTTACAGCCCAGTAGGCTGGATTCCGGCAGTCCATGCCGGAATGACCTTTGTATTTCTCCTAATTGTTAAACGCTTATATCGGCATTTAAACGCTACTTATGCCACTTAACCGCAGCAAAAACGCGTGAGATAGCATCCTTTGCTTCCAGCATCATACTAATCGTATCTTTGGCGGCACGTTGCGCAACAGTTACGTTTTCTTCTGCGTTACGGGCATGTTCTGCAATCCGTACTAAGGATTCTTGCGCTTCATCGCGCAGTTTTTGCGCCTCATCGCGGGCTTGTTCTGCCATTTGCTGGGCGTATTGACTGTCTTTAAGCGCTTGTTGCGCTAATGACAAGAAGCTTTCAACTTGACGATTCGTTTCTTGCACTTGTTCCGCAGACGCATTTGCTTCATTCAAGCGTTGTTCGATTTCTTGCGCCCGATTCATCGCTTGTTGCGTTAAATCGGCAGTTTGAACAAGATGTTCATGCGATTGTTGAGCAAAGTTTTGGGCTTCGCTCATGGCTGATTGCGCCCTGTTCGAGGTTTCTTCGATAGCAGCGAGCGTTGATTGCGCGGTATTGTTAGCCTCAATAGTTGCACTGGCATAGCGAGCTGCTTCATCGGCTTGTGCTTGTGCTGAATTTGCCGATTGTTGCGCACTGTAAGCGGATTGATCCGCATTTCCTGCTAACTCACGGGCGCTGGTGGCATAGCGTCCGGCAACATCGGCTTGGGAAATCGCTTCTTGAGCGGCATTACTCGCTCTCTCGGCATAAATACCTGCATTTTCAGCATTATTGGCCGAAACTTGCGCATATTCTTGAGCTTGCCCGGCTGCCGATCTTGACGTATCAGAATACGTATCCGCTTGCCGGCTTGCGGATTCGGACTGTTCGGCATAACGTGACGCCGAAACGGCATAGTCTTCTGCCGCTCGTTGTGAACGTTCGGCATATTGCGCTAAATCCTCGCTCCGGGCGGCGGATTGTCTAGCGCGCTCGGATTCATCTTGCGCTTGGCCTGCAGACGATCTGGCCGATTCCGAGAAAGCTTCCGCCTGACGGCTGGCAGACTCGGCCAGTTCGTTGTATCGAGCAGCGGATGCCGCAGAATCTTCCGCTGTACGCTGAGAACGCTCCGCATAATTGGCGAAATCTTCGCTTCGGCCTGCTGCTTGTCTGGCGCGCTCGGCTTCATCCTGTGCTTGTCCGGCTGTCGATCTTGCCGATTCTGCATAAGCATCCGCTTGCCGGAATGCCGAATCCGCTTGCTGGGTATAGCCGATTGCCTGCTCGGCAAAGCGGGATGCCGCTTGAGCTTGGTCTTCGGCTGTCCGTTGAGAGCGCTCAGCAACCGCTGCAAAATCTTCGCTGCGATTGGCTAATTCTCTCGCACGTTCGGCTTCATATGCGGCATTGTTTGCTTTCTCGGCATAGGCGACGGATTGCTCGGCGTTATTAGCTGAGATCTGAGCGTTTTCCTGTGCTAGTCTTGCAGAAGAAGCGGAATTATCAGCATTTTCATCCGCTTGACGACGAGACGAGTCGGCTTGTTGCGCATTTCGATCGGCCTGTTCCGCAAATTGAGCGGCGGTTTGCGCGTATTGCTCGGCGGCTTTTTGGGATTGCTCCGCATAATATGAAAAGTCTTCGCTACGACCGGCGGCTTGTTTGGCGCGTTCGGCTTCTTGATTGGCTATTTCGAGCGCTTCGGAAATATGTTCTGACATGAGTGCTTCCTCCTAAATTATTATTTATTATGATTATTTTTGTTTGGATTCTATCAGCATTACGATTGCCGGGTTAGAATCCATATCAATATATGTTTATGCAGATTCATATGACCGTCTGTTTTCGATACGGCTTGTTATTTACTATCTTCACGATTTATTTATATGCCTTATCGATTTACTTGCCGAATATCACCTACTAAAAAGGAAATCGTAGCATATCAAGCCTCATTTTAATATGCTTAGCTGACAGGGATTTCGGTGCGGTTTAAATAAAATCGCCGCGGCAGAAGTCATCATCGAATCGACTGCAACTATTCTATAAACTGACTGCTGAAATTTAAGGTTTTTCGATCCGGCTTTATGAGATTTTAGTATCCGTTCGCCCTTAGGAGCATTGTGCTTGTCTAAATGCTATAGATTCGTCCTTTTGAAGTTTTAATTTCCCTTCAGTTTCACTCAGGGAACGTGATTTAGCATTCGTGCTTTTCCGCAGCGTTCCCTGAGCGGAGTGGAAGGGGACGCATACTCATTTGTTTAAACTTTAAAAGGCCGGGTCAATAAGGTGAATCGGCAGTCACAGAATCTATCCCTTGCGAATATGAACTGTAAGCAGTTGATTTCGTTTGTAGCGAGCGAGTCTAATTAGAAATAAAATCAATTTTTTCGGATTTTCCTTAGGATTTCGCCAGTTTATTGCATTGAAACATAAAACTGTCTAACGATTCGACGACAGGACAATCCACGTAGCGCAAACCAAGCTCGCCGGACTGATTGAAGTGCTTGAGCACGCCAATGAATGATAAGGGCATAATGGAATCCGGCAAAAATACCTCGATTCCTATTTTCCCCTCTAAATTACTTGCATCCTGCGGTTGAAGCTTTATTTTGATACCGTCGAAACTGATGTCGACCACTTCGGCTTGGAGTATAACCGGTGCCTCGCCTGTCTCCAGTTTGATGATGGCTTTGAGGCCGACTGGAGAAATTCTGGGGGATTGGCGTCTTTCTATTCCTGTCATGTCGGCTCTCGGTCAGTTAATAATGAATAATTATAGACACGAGAATAAAAACATTACGTTTTGAGCCTTGTTTTCTTTTTTCGCCCGATTTGAAAAACTCTGATCGTCAACTCTTAACAAGCTTAGTACACTCAAACATAAACCGGTCCATTTCGTAAACTTTAGGTCCCTGAACGTAATGCATCCCGATTTCACTCTGCGAGTTTTGATGTTTCAAAATGCCGGTAATGGAAAGCGGTATGCCGGAGTCCGGTAAAAAAATCTGAATTTTGATTTTGCCGTCAATGTTATTAGTAATCGGTGTGTTCAATCGAATTTTAATCCCGGTATAACTGATGTCGAGGACTTCACCCTCCATAGAAGCCGGATCGTGGGACGGCTCCAAATAAATAGTCGCTTTTAAGCCGCTAGGTTTAATCCGGGGCGATTGCCGCCTTTCTGCTGATACCATCTCAATGTCCCGATTTTTGGAATAAAATTTGATTTTTAGGTTAGTTTTAGGGGGTTCAACCTACGACTCTCTGAACAGATCGATTTACGCAATCACCGGCTAAGTTTACGTAAGCAATCCTGTTTTAGGTTGTTTTCTAGCGAGTTTTTTTTCAGCCTTATTCGCTCTAACGACCTCCAATTCTTTTAATTCCCGCACCATCATATCCGGTCTTTCTAAAGTGATCCGGCCCAATGTACCGGAGCGGAATTCATTCAAAACTATTTTTGCGGCTTTATCCAGTTCCACAATGCCGCCCGACCGCAAACACCCGCGTTTTTTACCGATAATTTTCATGAGCTCTACCGGATTCTCGGGTAATTCATCGATCTGATAACGCGTTTTTATCAATTCCGGATAGGCAAGCATCAAGTATTCCAAGGTATAGTCGACAACATCTTCATGACTGATCGCGGTATCTTTTATTGCCCCTGTTGCTGCCAAACGATAACCGCTGTGCTTGTTTTCAAGATTCGGCCACAACATACCCGGCGTATCCAGCAATACAACATTATTACCGATGTCAATGCGCTGTTGATGCTTAGTCACAGCCGGTTCGTCGCCGGTTTTGGCGATCATTCTGCCGGCCAGTATGTTTATTGTCGTAGACTTTCCGACATTCGGGATTCCCATAATTAAAGCTTGAATAGGCCTGCTCTCGTTTCTCTCCTCGGGTAGCAGCTTTCGGCAAAGTTCGCTTAACTGTTTGATTTTATCCGTCTGATCCATCGACACTGCCAGCGTTTTTATTCCCTTCTCCTGATCGAAATAAGACTGCCATTGCCGGGTCAAATCAGGATCGGCGAGATCGCTTTTATTGAGAATTTTGATGCAGGGTTTTATGCCTCTCAATTTAGCAAGTAAAGGATTTTCGCTACTAAAAGGTATTCTGGCATCCAGAATTTCTATCGCAATATCGGCATGTGCCAGAGATTCTTTTATCTCTCGCCCAGCTTTATGCATATGACCCGGATACCACTGAATATTCATGAATTTTTAATCTGGAAGTTTTACTTGTTAGACGAAATACGCATAAAAACAAAATTATGCCGCGCCGCAACAACGTTTATATTTTTTACCGCTGCCGCAAGAACAAGGCGCATTTTTTCCTTCGTTTGATTGCGGAACGATCTTTCCGACCGACTTAACAACGCCGTCCAGATATAACCAACGCCCATTAGTTTTGATAAATCGGCTCGCCTCATGGAGAACAAGTTCTTTAGCATTTTGATTGTAGAATGCTTTGAACTCTACCATACCCTTGCTATCTTTAATGCCGCCTTTTTTTGTAGCGATTATTTCCAAGCGCTTCCATTCAATTGGCTCTTTCGAAAAATCGATTTTTTCAGGCTGCACCGAACCTGCCCAGGTTTTAATAATATAAGCGGTATCGTCCAAAGCATAGGCTGAGAAGCGCGAACGCATTAACGTCTCCGCAGTCTGCGCTGATTTTTCACCGGAATGATAAGGTCTACAACAGTCCGCGTAATCGACACCGGAGCCGCAAGGGCATAATAAACGAGTATCCAACCAAGATCCTTTAAAATTCGACTATCAATGTATAAAACTAATTTTAACGTGGATATTCTATTAATTTAATAAATAATCAACGCACTACAAGGCTTAATCGCTTAAAAACATTGCATCGCCGTAACTGAAAAACCGGTAACGTTGTTCGATTGCGTGACTGTAAGCATCCATAACGGGTTGATAACCGGCAAACGCTGATACTAACATTAATAAAGTCGATTCCGGCAAATGAAAATTAGTCAACATCGCATTGATAGTTTTAAATTGATAGCCCGGTGTAATAAATAAATCGGTATCGCCCATACCCGGTTCAAGACGGCCCGTTTTCGAAGCCGACTCCAACGCTCTAACCGCCGTCGTACCTATTGCGATTACGCGCCCGCCAGCAGCTCTTGTTTTTTCGACGGCGTCAACGGTTTCTTCCGGCACAGCATAATACTCCTTGTGCATTCGGTGGTTAGATAATTCTTCTTCCCGTACCGGCTGAAAAGTTCCGCTGCCGACATGCAACGTTACGAAGGTAGTCGCGACGCCTTTGGCTTTAATTTTGTCTATCGTATTCTCATCGAAATGCAGGCTCGCTGTCGGCGCCGCGACAGCGCCTGCGTGTTTTGCAAAAATACTTTGATAGCGTGAAACATCGTCTTGATCGTCTTCTCTATCAATATAAGGGGGTAGCGGAATGTGGCCTATCTGATTAACAATCTCCAAGATTGACCGACCAGTATCGAACTCAATTACAAATAAGTCGTCTTCCCTGCCCTTTACAATACAATTGACCTCATGGTCGAATTTAATTACAGCGCCTTGTTTCGACGATTTACTGGCTTTAACGTGAGCGACAGCATGATGGTCGTCAAGAATCCGTTCGATCAAAACCTCTACCTTTCCGCCTGTCGTTTTGGAACCGTAAAGCCGGGCGGGAATGACTTTTGTATCGTTAAAAACCAAGAGATCCGACGGCTCAATCAAATTTATAAAATCGCTGAATTGCTTGTCTCTTATCTCACCAGTCGTTTTGTTCAAGGTTAATAAACGGCTTGCAATCCGTTCCGGCAAAGGTTTCTGGGCGATTAAGTCTTCTGGCAATTGATAGCTAAAATCACTTTTTTTCACGAGCAATTAATTATTTCCGGTTAGTTAAATTTTTAAAAATAGACTGGCATTTTAACTTAAGTCTACTTATAATAGCCGCTCTTTGCCGGGGTGGCGGAACTGGTAGACGCGCCGGATTCAAAATCCGGTGATGGTGACATCGTGCCGGTTCGATTCCGGCCCTCGGTACCAAAGAAAAACAAGGACTTAGGATTTTTCCATAGTCCTTTTTTTATGCCTGAAATTTTCATGACGCACTCATGACGCACTGAAACTCCTTTGCTTCTCATTAAACACACCAATAATTTTTATTGATTTAGGAAACATAATCCCTTATTTCAGGCAAAAAAAGCCGGTTATTATGAGTCAAAGGGTTCTCTTTTTCTCTCATGTTCGGTTTTTAAGATCACCGCCTGCTGCCTTTTGATCTTCTCGATTTTAAAGTTTGAGATTATTGCTTGGTCAGGTAGCCTTTTGCTTATTCGCAAGTGAAAGGCAGATATATGGGAAATCTTTTCCTAAGCTGTTACACCCTATTCGAGTATTCTCATGATTCTGAGCACTCATGCTCATACGGTGACCATAAAAAAACCAGGAGTCAGTTCAAAAGAAAGGATCAAGCCAACTCGTTAGACACTATTGAACCTATCATGAAAATACGTCCCAAGTAGACCTTCAACAAAGATGATTTGGCATTTATTGATCCGGCCTTTTAAAGTTTAAAGAAATAAGTATGCGCCCCCTTCGACTCCGCTCAGGGAACACTGCGGAAAAGAACGAATGCTAAATCACGTTCCCTGAGCGAAGCCGAAAGGAAATTAAAACTTCACAAGGACGAATCTATAACACGCCATGCCTTGACTTTTATTTTGCAATGGGTCGAGACATAACATCCCGCAGCCCATCCCCCGCCTGTGCCCCACGCGCTACCGCCGCGTGTGTCCCATCCGGCTGCTGGCCTGCGCCTGACCTGACTGACTCAATGACCTCGGGCAAGACGAAAGCCGACGTAGCGGCTCGCATCATCGGGCGCGCGGGCGTTACGGTAGGCTGAACGGCAGCGCCTGCCGCCGTAGATCCACGAACCGCCACGCAAAACGCGGTCATCGCCTGTGTCTGGCCCTTGCGGTTCGGTGACGGTTTCGGTCGAATACTCGCCATACCAATCCTGGCACCATTCCCATATATTGCCATGCATTTCATACAAACCCCAGGGATTGGGCGGCAAACTTTTAACGGCAACTGTTTGTTGTCGGTATTCGCTTTTTCTACCATTGTTATATGGGATATCGCCATCGAAATTGACTTGACTGGAATCGATTTGCTCATCGAAGGAAAAAGGTGTCGCTGTACCCGCACGGCAAGCGAATTCCCATTGCGCTTCGGTCGGCAGGCACAATTTCAGCTCTGGTTTAAGGCCGTTTAATTTGTCTATAAAAGATTGGGCATCATGCCAACTGACCTGTTCAACTGGGTGGTTATCGCCTTTGAATTTGCTGGGCTTCGTCCCCATCGCCGCTTTCCATAAGGCTTGAGTGACGGTGCTGTCAGCTAACCAAAAGCCACGGGAAATTGTTACGGAATGGAGAGTTTCACTTTCCCATCGTTCCGGCTCATCTGTGGGGGAACCCATCCTAAAAGTACCCGGTTCTATCCAACGAAAAAACTGTTTAACCCCTTTGTAGGTGAAGCCCATCCACAGGCCGTATTCGTCCTCGCCCCAGTCGGATGCCCAGGATTCAGGAAATTCGTTGGGATAGATGGTGAGAGTGCGCATAGTAGTATTTTGTTATTCGTTCGGGATTAGCGATAGTTTGTTTTGTTAATTATCGGTTTGCATCAAAAATCATTTAGAATAATTTACAAAGCATCAACAAAAATATCCTTGCTTTATTTTGCCAATCCGCCGCCCGTGCCCAGCGTTGCCGCAGTGCCTGTCCCTGATCTAGCCAGCCTAATCGCCTCGGGCAAGACGAAAGCCAACGTTGCGATTCGCTATATCGGGCGCGCTGTAGAGGCGGCTGGAAGAACGGCAGAGCCTGCCGCCGTTGATCCACGAACCGCCACGCAATATGCGAGAATCGCCTGAGTCTGCCCCTTGCGGGTCGGTGGCGGTTTCTGTCGGATACGCGCCATACCAATCCTGGCACCATTCCCAAACATTGCCGTGCATTTCATGCAAACCCCAGGGGTTAGGCGGCAAACTTTTCACGGCTACCGTTTGCTGCCGGTATTCGCTCTTCCTGCTATTGTTATAGGGGTAATTGCCATCAAAATTGGCTTGGCTTGAATCGATATTGTCACCGAAGGAAAACGGGGTCCGCGTCCCTGCTCGGCAAGCATATTCCCATTGCGCTTCGGTCGACAGGCAAAGTTTCAGCTCCGGCTTTAGGCCGTTTAATTTGTCAATAAAAGATTGGGCATCGTGCCAACTGACTTGTTCAACGGGGTAGTTATCGCCTTTGAATTCGCTGGGGTTCGTCCCCATTGCTGCTTGCCACAAGGCTTGGGTGACGGTGCAATCCGCTAGCCAAAAGCCTTGAGATATTATTACGGCATGTTGGATTTCGTATTTAACCCGTTCCGGTTCGTTTGTGGGCGATCCCATCAGAAACGTACCCGGTTCTATCCAACGAAAGAACTGCTTGACTCCTTTATAAGTAAAACCCATCCACAGGCCGTATTCGTCCTCACCCCAATCGGAAGCCCAGTGTTCGGGGAATTCATCAGGAAATATGCTGAGTATTCGCATGTCAGCCTTTATGCCAAAAACTGAAGGGTTAAAGCGGCCAGCCAGTGGGCGTTCACAAAGCATCCACGACGATTACTAGCACAGCTGGCGGCCTTGGTTTTTGCCACCCGGGTTTGGCTCCGGCAGGTCTGGATGAAAGTCTGGTCATTATTGATCCGGCCTTTTAATGTTTGAATTCGTTGCAACGCCCTTCGGCTCCGCTCAGGGTACGTTATTGCTATGTTCCCTGAGCGGAGCCGAAGGGAAGATAAAACTTCACAAGGCCGGATCAATAACTGCTTGTCATTGAAGCAAATGCGGTGCTGGCTGCAAAAGGCATTGAGTTCGGCTTCAACCACTTCAGGAAAACGGGCGGGTATGGCAAAGAACTTGTATTTCACTTTTTGAATAAGTCCTTAATATTATCAAATACACCTTGGGCTTTTTTAGTTTTCCGCTTTCCATCTCCTGCTGGCAGCCCATCCCCCTCCTGTGCCCCACGCGCTACCGCCGCGTGTGTCCCATCCGGCTGCTGGTCTGCGCCTGACTGACTGGGCTCATGACCTCGGGCAAGACGAAAACCAAAATAGTTGAGCGCAAGACCGGGCGCGCTGCTGTGGCGGCAGGCCGAACGGCAGTACCTGCCGCCGTTGAACCTCGAGCCGCCACGCAAAACGCGGTCATCGCCTGTGTCTTGCCCTTGAGGGTCGGTAACGGTTCCGGTGGGATATTCGCCATACCAATCCTGGCACCATTCCCAAACATTCCCGTGCATTTCATATAAACCCCAGGGATTTGGGGAATAACTTTTGACCTCGGCGGTTTGCTGCAAAGCGCCCTCACCCCATCCATCGAAGTCATCCCAAGCCCCCCTGTAATTGGCTTTGTCCAGGGTGAGTTCGCCATCGAAATTGAATCCACCGGACGTTTCAGCTCGACAGGCATATTCCCATTCGGCTTCGGTCGGCAAGCGCAATGCCAACTCAGGGAACTTGGCGTTCAGTTCGCCAAAGAATAGTTGGATATCATCCCAACTAACTTGCTCAACGGGGCGATTCTCTCCTTTAAAATGACTGGGGTTCCTGCCCATCACCGCGTGCCAAAGTGCTTGGGTACAGGCGGTATCGGCCAACCAATAGCCTTGGCTTAGGTTAACCTGATGCTGGGTTTCATTGTCATATCGTCCTACTTCAGCTACCGGATATTTTTCATCTTTACCGTCCGGAGAACCCATCTGGAAACTGCCGGGGGGTATCCAGCGGAAGCGTTGGATGATGCCAGCGATATTGACATCGGCATACAGACCGTAACGGTTGATACCAATAGCATCTGCCCAGTCCGGTTTTAAGTCGCCATTGGGTTGTAGGTAGTACCAATAACCGGGGCAAGATACAATTTTTACGGTATCCTTTTCTGGCGATTCCGTAAATTAGAAAACTCGATCAATCTTAGTGGGATGCCAATACCAAGTCTGTAGTTTATTTGCCGATCTTGTGGTAACTGTTAAGACATCATGATATCGACCAATTCCAACAGTCCATTCAGGTTTAGTAAAGCGCTCTATCGTTAATTCTTCTCCGGCAATATGTAACTTTTGTGCTTCTTTTTCCTCAAATTGGAAAGTTTGGACATCATCGTTGTTTAAGGGCAGGAATAAGGTATCCCAGTTGCCGTCCTTAGTTTGTTTTTGTTGCAAGCCAAATCTTGCCGCTACGGACAGCTCCAGTAACAAACTACCTTCGCTAAAGCCTTTACTATCCCCCGCCTGGTAACGGCTAAGCGTACTGGCCTGTAAGGTTTTAGAGCCAAATTGAAACAATACGTAATCGAGCTTTTCAGGCCTACCTTCATTAGCAAAGGCCAAAAATGTCCGCAAGGCTTCGGGCGAAGCGGTAATATGCTGCACAAGTTGGGAATTTGGCTGCAAATTTTGTTCGCGCATTAGAACACCCAGCATGGCAGGCCAAAACTCGCATTGTTGATGTTTTAAGACAGCGGCGGGTTGCCGTTCACTGGCATGGGCAGTAAATGCGGTTAAGCCTTCGGTTCCCGCAGGCTTTTCCACCAGCGCCTTGAGCAGTTGCTTACCATGTAAGCTGGCAGCTTCAATCTCTGGTTGATAAACTGAATCCAGTTGATCGCCCATCAAGGCGGCTAATATCAGCATTTCCTCATGTAATTGTGTTGGAAATACATGGCGATGATAACGGCGTAAAAGCTGCACGATGGTTTTCGCGCGCAACGGTTCGTCGGTCGCTAAGGAACGGAACTGTTTCCGATATTTTTCGAGTTGCTGCGGTTTAAAATAAAAGCCTATGCTCGTTGCTTGTACATCTTCATGCAACCAAGCAGCCGTTTCAACCCCTGAATCATTATGGGGTGCCGGTAAATGGTAAGCAACTGCACGAAGAAGAGCGGGTTCTATTCGAACCGCCGGTGATAGCCAGGCTAATAAATCAAAGGCAATTCGACTATCTTGGGCAAATATTGTTTTAGGGTGGTCAAACGTTTGTTTAGCTACCGGCACTGAACGGACAGGACGCAGGCCACTATGCCGAGTCCAACAGACACAGGTAAATAAGGCTAATAGTTCCGGAATTAAATAGCGCTGTGGTAAGGGAATTAATACCACTGGCGTAAACCCTGCCATCCGCAATCGTCGACCAAACCGTAACCAATCTTGCATCACTTGGCCGGTTTGATCCAATAAGCCTAAATCACTTAGGATCATGATTTCTGAACCAGATTCCGGTAAGCGCCAGGATTGGGTTAGGTATCGGTCGCCCTGTTTTATTCTTACTATACCCCCTGGGCGCTGGACAAGTTGTTGAACTTGTAGGCCGGTTTCTCCACGTAGTTTTTGCAACTGTAACAGCAATTGGTTGTAATCATGGTTAAATAATTCAGTCCGGTCGGCACGCTCGACTAAAATCTGTAAGCCAGCAATCCAACCGCTGCGCAATCGACGGGGAATTCGGGCAGGAATCTCTGCACGTGCCATTTGATTAACTAGACGCTTGATATCGATTTGTCGGCTTCGCTTAGTTTCACTTAACAGTGCTTGCAGCATCGGCCAAAAATTTGCCCACTGTACTAGGGGCTCTTTCTCTGGCGGGGTTATGGGTTCCGCCTTAACATTGTCGACATCCAGAGCGGGAATATCATCAAACCAATCCGGAAACTGTGTCTCTCCTGGCGGCAGTTCTGGCAGCAGTTCGCTGGGTTTCCGGTCGACTATTCGGTAATAATGTAAACCTGAATGAGGGGGTAGATCAGGATCAGGGTCTATGATTTTTCCCGGATCGGTTTTTTTTTCTTCGGCTTTTGAATCTGGGGGCTCCGTCCTTAACGGGGATTTCATGGGTGCCTGATACCCGGTCAATTCAGCAATACTTTCCAGATTATTCGCACCAGCCAGTATTAAACCCCTTAATAAATCTGCCCTGCTAACGGGTAATTTCGATATATCCATTACTTCAACCCTGGAAACAGGACTTATTCATCAGCTGAAGGAGTTATATTGGTTTCCGTTACAGTTTTTTCCCGCTCCGGCTTTTGCATGTTTGGATATTTTTGTAAAGCGAAAGGTTGAATAGTCTTCAGCAACTCTTTCTGTTGTTGTGAATCGTTGGGTACGAGTTGGTCTAACACCCGCAAAATATCCAGATACTCGGCTTGACCGGGCGGCGTTACCCCAAAACTGCGGGCTTGCTGACGATCTTGAAAAAGTTGTTTTGCGACTTCGTTTAACACGTCTTCATCAAAACGGGATGCACCCAAAAACTTTCCCTTACTATCCCGTTCAACCCGAGCATTTAATTCGGCCTTTGTGTTTTGACTAGGGAAATGAAAAGCTGCGCGGTCTTTTAAAAATTCTGTTAGGTTAGTTTCGGTATCGTCTGGCAGACTTAAATCCAAAACCAAACAGCGCCGAACAAACGCGCCTGGTAGTTGCCGGTCTTCATTAGTCGTGATCACAACTAAAGGACGCGGTGTCGTGTTAGTTGCATCAACCCCAACGGCACCCTGAATCCAAGGTACGGTAAACTTTCCGTTATCTAAGGTTTCCAGCAAGCTATTGGGTAAATCCGCATCTGCCTTATCGATTTCATCCAGCAACAAGACGACCCCTTGCCCGACATCACCTGGAACATTCTCATCGGGTTTAAACTGTGGATGATGGCAACCATGTTGCTCCGCTTTTTCCCAAGCAAATGCCCACCATAAGATGCCAGGGCTAAGATAGCGCTGCGGATCGAGAATAGATTCTATTTCTTTTTCACTTTTATCTTTACCAGTCGCACTGAGCACTTGGGCATTACCAAGACGGCTAACGGCATCAAAGCGATACCACAAATCTTGAATTTCAGTGTGGGCATCGATGACCTGCGCCAGAAATTTTCGCCCCAATACTTTCGCCGCCGCCCGCGCCAACTGGCTTTTGCCAGTACCTGGTTCACCTCGAACGAGCAAGGGCCTACCAGACGCTAAAGCCGCCCGAATAGCTTGGGCAGTGCGTTCGTCAAAAACATGCACACTGCTCCGCCAAGTACCCACCGCAGGTAGATGATGTTGGATATTGATGAATTGGTCTAAGTCGGGAATTTTCATAGTAATGGCAAATTGTTTATATGGGTTAAAAGTGCCCTAACAGCGGATATCAAAGAATACTCAGGCACACAAAATACAGTTTCATCCTTTGAGCCAAAGCGAATCAAGGTCAAATTATTCAATCCCTTATAAAGTTGCCGGTATACGTCTAGTTGCAAGTCTTCTGAAGGCAATGTTCCCATTTTGAATGCCATCATGTGATGCTCTTTATATTTTTCTTCTTTGTAGGAGCGTCGGTTAGCTAATTCAGCATTGAGTTCTTCCAAATCGTCACCGACTACCGATTCTCCTTCAACTTTAGTTCTATCTGTAAAAACTTGATTCCACAATAAAATTCTTAACTGGTCAACGATTGGTTTGGTCGTCCATGCGGATAAACTAATGTGCGTGCTAACATCAAGAACATGGTTAGGGATAAGCTTTGTTCCTTCCTGCCTTAATTTCGCTTGGCGTTGAAAAAATCGGGATGCAATGACTTCAACACCCCCTAATGTTGCTACCGGCAATTCAAAAAACAAATCTGATGCATCTGTGATATTTTGAGCATAGCTCTCTTCTACTGAAGCTAATACTAACCAGCCCAAGATTTGCTCAATAGCAAACTTAATGTCTGCGTGTTTGCCCAGATTCGATTGAAATGATCCCCCTTTTTTATCTTTATCTAGGCAATTGATGGCTGCACTCATAATAGCTTCATTAATAACGGGCGGTGGATTACCGCCCAATGTAAGGCCTACTATCAAACTTTCTGCAATCGATTCCCCTCTATTGTTAGTTGTTAATGGTTGCCCCATTCCCTTTAACGTTGTGTCGAGTTCTTGCTTCAAGACAATTTTAAAACCTGCCACCTCCGGAGCTTCTAATTGTTGAGCAATGCTTCTTTTAATTTCAGCTAAAAACTCACTATCAGTGCGTTTTGGCAATAATTTCCGCACATTTTCCTTAGAAAATTCATTGAGGTGATTAATGGCCTGGCTAGAAATTTTAATTCGATCCAACAAAGGAGCATAATCTTGTTGTTTTAAAGTTACTAATGGCGTAGTAACCCGGTTTGCTGCAAAATTTACCAGTTCATTGATATTTTGATAGATATCACGGTAAAGATTGACCCGCTTTTGTTCTTCTACCACCACGGCAGGATCAATGCCTGCAAGCGCCGATTTTGCAGTTTCGTATTGGGAGTTCCAGAATTTGACTATTTCTAAGCGATACGATTGATTTTGTAAGTCACAATCATCGGCAATGACAGGGTGAGTGCGTTGCTCAAACTCGCCACGTTGATAAATTTTCAATAATTCATACATACACCACTTAGATTGAAAATACGGTTTACTGAACACCGTAATAACATGATCGCCCTTGCTCAATTCATCCATGAATTGGTTAATGAGCTGCCCGTGTTGTAGGGCTTGATTATCCCGAATCAGGTAAATCCCCCGTTGCGTACAAAGTGCTCCCAAGGTTTCAACAATCCCAGTTTCATGCTCGGTTGCCCAAGAATAGGACACAAACGCTTTACTGTTCGACATATCTTTTTCTCTCTTTCATTCCAAGGAAAACAGTTGACCCTACCCTTAATTAAACCCTAATTACTTCAACTTACCCGCAGCCCATCCCCCGCCTGCCCCCCACGCGCTACCGCCGCGTGTGTCCTATCCGGTTGTTGACCTGACTGGCTCAATGACCTCGGGCTAAGCGGAATCCCGCGTTGCCTACATCTTTTTCAGGTGAAGCTTCGAAACGAAAGGCAGACCGACAGGCTATTCCGTATCGATTCCACGAGCCACCTCGCAAGACGCGGCGGCCTCCAGAGTTCGGTCCTTTAGGGTCGGTCACGGTTCCGGTCTGATACCTACCGTACCAATCATTGCACCATTCCCAGACATTACCGTGCATTTCGTACATTCCCCACATGTTGGGTGGCAAACTTTTTACAGATACTGTTTGGTTTCGATATTCGCTCTTCTTGCTGTTGTTATAAGGGTAATCGCTATTAAAATTAACCTGGTTGAAGTCGATTTGGTCACCAAAGTAAAACGGAGTCTGCGTTCCGGCTCTGCAAGCATATTCCCATTGCGCTTCAGTAGGTAGGCACAGTTTGAGCTCCGGCTTAATGCTGTTCAACTTATCTATATATGTATTTGCATCGTACCAACTTACATTCTCCACTGGATAATCGTCGCCTTTAAATCGGCTGGGGTTAGCTCCCATCGCCACTCGCCACAAAGCCTGGGTAACTGTGCAGTCAGCCAACCAAAAGCCGCATGTGATATCAACAGAATGAGATCTTTCGTTGTTAAATCGTTTTGGTTCATTCGTCGGCGATCCCATCAAGAACGTGCCCGGTTCTATCCAACGAAAGAATTGCTTAACCCCTTTGTAGGTAAAACCCATCCACAGGCCGTATTCATCTTCGCCCCAGTCGGATACCCAGGGTTCGGGAAATTCATCGGGATAAACGGCGAGCGTTCGCATGGCGGGTTTTTTGATCGACGAATATCAGTGCGAATAATTTATAGTTACTTTCATCGGTTTGGCCCTCTCATCATTCAGAATGTAGTTAAATAGTTTCAATGGATTACCCTTATTTCTATTTCTTTTGTTGACCCGCAGCTCATCCCCCGCCTGTCCCTCACGCGCTACCGCCGCGTGTGTCCCATCCGGCTACTGGCCTGCTCCTGACCTGGCTGGCTCAATGACCTCGGGCAAGACGAAAGCCGATGAAGCGGTTCGCATTACCGGGAACGTTGAGGTTCCGGTAGGCAGAACGGCAGTGCCTGCTGCGGCTGTGCCACGAGCCGCCCCGCAATACGCCGTGACCGCCTGAGTCTATCCCTTTGGGATCGACAACGTTTCCGATCGGGTACTCGCCGTACCAATCATGGCACCATTCCCAAACATTGCCGTGCATTTCATACAAACCCCATGAATTTGGCGGTAAGCTTTTCACGGCGACCGTTTGCCCCCGGTATACGCTATTCCTGCCGTTGTTGTAAGGATAATTGCCATTAAAATTGACTTGATTGGAGTCGATTTGCTCGCCGAAGGAAAACGGGGTCTGCATCCCTGCTCGACAAGCGTATTCCCATTGGGCCTCGGTCGGCAGGCACAGTTTCAGTTCAGGCTTCATACCGTTTAATTTGTCAATAAAAGATTGGGAATCGCGCCAACTGACCTGTTCAACGGGATGGTTGTCGCCTTTAAAATTACTGGGGTTCGAGCCCATTGCCGCTTGCCATAAAGCCTGAGTGACGGTGCAATCCGCTAGCCAATAGCCTTTAGATAAATTCACGGCATGTAGGATTTCATTATCAAATCGTTCCGGCTCAACTCTCGGCGATCCCATCAGAAATGTCCCCTGCTCAATCCAACGAAACAACTGCTTGACCCCTTTGTAGGTAAAACCCATCCACAGGCCGTATTCATCTTCGCCCCAGTCGGATGCCCAGGGTTCGGGAAATTCATCGGGATAGATGGTGAGCGATCGCATGGCAGTTTTTTTTATCGACGGATATCAGTGGTAATAATTTATAGTTACTTCCAACGGTTTAACCCTATCATCATTTAGAATGTAGTTAAATAGTTTCAATGGATTACCCTTATTTCTATTTCTGTTGTTGCTCCGCAGCCCATCCCCCGCCTGTGCCCCACGCGCTGCCGCCGCGTGTGTCCCATCCGGCTGCTGGCCTGCTCCTGACCTGACTGGCTCAATGACTTCGGGCAAGACGAAAGCCGAAGGGGTTACCCGCAAGATCGGGCTCGAAGAAGTAGCGACGGGCTGAACGGCAGAGCCTGCCGAAGAGGAAACACGAGCCGCCACGCAGAACGCGGTTATCGCCTGTGTCCTGCCCTATCGGGTCAATTGTTGTGCCAGTGGGATACTTGGCATACCAGTCCTGGCACCATTCCATAACATTGCCGTGCATTTCATACAAGCCCCAGGGATTCGGGGGTAGGCTTTTCACGATTACCGTTTGCCGTCGGTCTTCACTCTTTTTACCGCTGTTGTAAGGATTAATTTCATAAAAATTGACTTGATTAGAGTCTATTTGCTCGCCAAAGGAATATGGCGTTTGCGTCCCGGCACGGCAGGCATATTCCCATTGCGCTTCAGTCGGCAGGCACAGTTTCAGTTCCGGCTTCAAGCCGTTTAATGTGTCGATAAACGTCTGGGCTTCGTGCCAACTGATCTGTTCAACGGGAAGGTCATCGTCTATGAAACTGCTTGGATTTGACCCCATCGCGGCTTGCCATAAGGCTTGGGTGACGGTACTGTCAGCCAACCAGTAGCCTTGAGTGATGGTCACGGAATGCTGGGTTTCGTCAGCCGAACGTTCCGGTTCAACGGTGGGCGAACCCATCAAAAACGTCCCCGGTTCAATCCAGCGAAAAAACTGCTTGACCCCTTTGTAAGTAAACCCCATCCACAGGCCGTATTCGTCCTCGCCCCAGTCGGATGCCCAGGGTTCGGGAAATTCTTCGGGATAAACGGCGAGCGTTCGCATAGGGTTAATTATTTTTTATTCTTATACTTAACGTTATCATGATCTTATCAGTAATCAAAACTGTTTCCGCCGTTTTTTATAAGCACACTCCTTTCTTCAACAACCTCATCGATAAAAATCGGATTAACATTTGAATTAAGGACATTCTAGAATACCTACGACCGGTTCTGATAGCCTCAGTGAGCTGTTTCAGTTTCAAATGAATGTCTGGGTTCAACTTTTTGCAGGTCGACTTTAGCAAAAAGTAAGCGGCAACACATGGCGGAACTACTATTTCTATTTGTTAGACTTAAACGACAGCGTTTCTGCCTATCAGTAACGAAATATGACCGTCAATTACTTTATAGGTCTGTGAAGACTGATTTCAGACTGCTTTTTTGAAGTTCGATAGAACAAGTTATGGGCAGTATGAAAATACTTAGTTAGGATGATTTATTTATCTTACAAACTGACTTTGAAGGTCAGATTCGATGACAATATTTAATATTTGCGCAAGGCCCGATAAATTGCGGTAAATGCGTTATCAATGGCTTGGCAATTCATTTGGTCGTTCGGGTAGGTCATGTTTTGCCCGCTATGCTGGTGAAAATCACTTTTTGCGTTATTGTTTCTAAATCTAATACAATAACCGTAGCTATGGGCTTTTTGTATTTCAAAATATTACTTCAGCAAAAATATACTTAGGGCGACGCAAAGCGGATAGAAGGCTGTTGAGATTTGATACCCCCTATCCGTCTATTAGATTGCATAAAGACATTGACATTGACTTGCTGACAAATAAATCAGGCTGAACGATTGAGTTAGATAGGAATGTCATCGTTAAAGTCATAACCTTGATCGTCATATTGAGTTTGTGCGCTTGGCTTCGGTTTGTCGGTTCCCCGGCGCTTCTTTACTTCATAAGCTGTTAAACAATTGCTAACGGTTATATTCAATCCGCTTTTTTGATAACCTTCGTTGTCGATCCAGTACGACAACTTAAGCGAACCGACCACTGATAACGGATCGTCCTTGCCAAGCCTCGCTATCTTTTCCGCATGTTCGCCAAAAGCAATACCCGAACAAAGCAAAGTTTCATCGGAATCCTGTTGATTAACCCGCAACATAAAATTGCAGTAAGGTATTCCGTTCCGGCTAAGCTTTAGTGGTTGAGGGGCTTTGATGAGTTTCCCAGAGATAAGCGCATCAATCATTCTGAGTCCTCATTCCAATTGACCGGGCAATCAGGCCGTTATTCTTTATGCTGGCGCTTGCTGATTTATCTGGCTTGACGTGGTGTTTTATGTAGCTACAATAAACACAATGAAAATCACCTATGACCCTGATAAGCGAGACAAGACACTTAAAGATCGCGGCATTGATTTCGAGGAAGCCAGCGAAGTATTTGCCGGGGCTACGATGGATTTTCAGGATACACGGCAAGACTACGGCGAAACCCGGATCATTACTTTCGGCTTTCTGGATAGCCGAATGGTGGTAATCGTTTGGACGCAACGCGGTGAAACCCGACACATTATTTCGATGAGAAAAGCCAATGAGCGAGAAATCAAAAAATACACAAAGGGACTGGAGCAAGTTTGATTCCCACGTCATCACCCAAGAGGAATACGACGAAATCCCGGAACTAACCGATGAATTCTTCGATAAAGCCACCTTCCATATTGGCGGCAAGGTTGTATCGAAAGAAGAATATGCCAATGCAGCCAAGAAACATATCCAACGTGGACGGCCTAAATCGGACAACAACAAGGTTTTGCTATCGGTCAGGTACAGCCCCGAAGTAGTCGAATATTTCAGATCAACCGGGGAAGGCTGGCAAACCCGGATGGATGAGGCGCTTAAGGAATGGGTCAAAGACCATGCAGCTTGAACGAACTCATAACCGAACGAACACCGAACAAACAGAACACTTCTTATAGAAGTGTGTTCTGTTCGTTCGGTTCGGTATGTTGAACAAATGTTCTGTTTTGTTCGTTCTGTTCGTTTTGTTCGCCTATTAATCAAGAAACTCTCCAAGCGTAACCATCTGATTCTATAATCAATCTTTTTTGGATTAATTTTTTCTTGGCTCTCGCAAACGCCATTCGCCGTGCATCTGGATTTTTTCAATCATTACTGGTAGCTGTTGACTGATTTCCCGCCATTGTTCGACTTGAACAACCAAAACGCCCGATATTTGACCAAGGTTATTTTGTTGCTTTATATCTTCGGATGGCTCCGTACCATGCAAGCCGATAGCAGAATCTAAAGCCTTCAGAATGCTACTTTCAAGGCCGGTGAGTCGTGCCGGTTTATCGATAACCTCTTCTTTTGCTATTGGCTCAAGGTAAACGCTAGTGTAACGTCCTCAACAAACATTAAGATATGATACAATTGGTGTCCATGAGAACGCCAATGAAAATTACACTGATTGAAGAGGATCGAACAGAACTGGAACGCTGGGTGAAGAGCCGGTCTGTTGGGGCTAAACAAAGACTACGGGCTAGAATGGTACTGATGACCGCCGAGGGCTTGTCAACAACGGTCATTATGGCAACGTTGGGGGTCAGCAACCCGACCTTGAACAAGTGGCGGAATCGCTATCTCGAAAGTGGTGTTGAAGGGCTCAAGAAAGGCAAGACCCGCCCGTCGCGGATACCGCCGCTGCCGACTGACAAAGTCCAAGAAGTCCTGGCCTTGACATTGACCGGTAAACCGGCTGCCGCGACGCAGTGGAGTTGCCGGACGATGGCGGAGCAGGTCGGCATTTCCCGGATGGCGGTGCACGGCATCTGGCGGGAGCACAAACTGAAGCCCCATCAAGTGAAGGGCTTTAAGGTTTCGAACGACCCGCTGTTCGCCGAAAAGTTGCGCGATGTCGTGGGCCTTTACCTGGACCCACCGGAGAAGGCCATCGTGTTTTCCGTCGACGAGAAAGCCAAATCCAGGCGCTAGATCGTAGCCAACCCGGCCTGCCGATGAAGCCGGGAAAATGCGGGACGATGACGCACGATTATAAGCGACATGGCACCACAACTTTGTTTGCGTCACTCGACGTGCAGACCGAACGGTGATTGGGCAATGCCAGCCCAGGCACCGCCACGACGAGTTCCTCAAGTTCCTGAAGACAATGGACCGGCGAACCGACAAAACCTTGGCATTGCATTTGATCGTCGACAACTATGCGGCGCACAAACATGCCGAAGTAAAGGACTGGCTGGCCCAGCATCCCCGGTTCCACTTACACTTCACGCCAACTCGGCCTCATGGCTCAACTTAGTCGAGCGTTTCTTCCGGGACATTACTGAGGAACGTATCCGGCGTGGTGTTTTCCACAGTGTTGACGACCTCAAAACAGCGATACAGGAGTATCTCGACCACCGCAATAGCAACCCAAAACCTTACCATTGGACAGCCAAACCAGAGACGATCTTGGCTAAAGTAGACAAAGCTAAAGATATGTTGAGGACGTTACACTAGTTACTGGCTCATCGTCATCATCAAACCAACCAAGTTCAACCACTTTAAGCTTGAAATTTATCGGCCTGTAACTCTCGAAATCCTTCGATTTTAAGCAAGTTAGGGTAATAAAATCATCGTTCTTGGTGGCCGAAAATTCCGCGTCCAACGCCCCGCGAATGGCACTACTGCCCCGGCTGCGGCCTTTATCGCTATGCCCGGAATGATGAACGATCAACACCGCCGCCCCCAACGGTTTCAAAAACTCATCCAGGTTATTGATGAATTTGCCAATGTCTTGGGATGAATTCTCATCAATATCAGCATTCCGGTGCATCGTATCGATAATGACTAACCCCGGATTAGGGCAAGCCGCTTTCACGCTTTCAGCAACTAATCTTGCGCTGCCTTTATCCAATAACTGCGCGGGTCGTTGACTGACAAACAGATTATCCGGGGATTTCATACCGTGCTTGATCTCAAGTGCTTTTAACCGTCGCGCATAGCCCGAAAATCCTTCACCGGCCACAATGACAACATCCGTTTTTTTAGTGACCAAGCCACGCCACCCTAACCCATGAGCTATGCAGAATGCCCACTCCAAAGCGATTAACGACTTTGCCGCGCCGGGTTCACCAAATAACAGATTTATGCTAGCCACCTCAATAAAGTTGTGCAAAAGCCAAAAGATTTTTACCGGGTGGGCGGTTAATTCAGACGCCGCAATTAAAGGAAAAGGCGTTTCCCGCTCAGTTTTAGAGAAACTAGCGGCTTTATTTAGTGTCAAACCCTGCTGGACATCATCAAAATAGGCTTCAAGCGGGATCGTCATAGCGGCAAAATCAATCAACTCACCCATGACCGCCGCCTATCATTTGCTGAATCATTGCGTTCAACCTTGCCACGCCGCGCCAATACCGGCAATCCGGACACCGCCCCCGCTTGGACAATTCACTAACAAGCCAAGTACCGTCACATTGAATGCACGTACCGAATTGCCGCCGCCTTACAAAAAATCGGCGGAAATCGATCATGCTAATTGTCCGTTGATTTTTCTAACCCAGGCAAAAAACTTGCCTTCGTCAATTAGGACTTTTCGCCCAATACGCAAAATCGCGCCGGATTCTTTGAGGCCGTTTTTATCCTGATTGAAAATCAGAGCGTAAACGGCCTGAGCTGTGAATGCTGGATGCCGTTCGCAAAATTGATTTGTTGTGCGTAGGGTCTGAACAGTCTGTTCAGAGGTAGATTGAAGATTAGATTCTGTCATTTTAATAACCATTATCAAGTTTCGCCGTGTCAATT
>JADKAL010000005.1 GCA_016715325.1 Methylococcaceae bacterium | reverse complement strand
TCGATTCAAGTAATTTTATCCGATATCGAATCCGGAAATATTCAACAAAAAGAATTACTTAAAAAAATTAAATCATTAGAAGAACAAGCTTTATTCGTGCTCGAAGGTTCAAGCAAGGCTGGGTTGGCTGCATCCTTCGCAGCACGGCGAAATACTTTGGAAAAAAGCATAAGCTATTGGAAATATGGCTTTATTGTGGGCATAATATTTTTGATTGCTGGAATATTTTTAACCACTACAGGGATCATCAATTTAACACCGCTTATCAAAGCGGATGGAACTATTGATGCCTGGAGTGTGCTAGCGAGAATACTTTTAACAGGACCTGCAGTTTGGTTTACTTGGTTTGTTGCTCGACAATACAGCCATACAATGAGACTAATTGAAGATTACGCTTTTAAGGAAGCATCGGCGCTTGCCTTTGTCGGCTATAAGCGGGAAATGGGTGAAGACCAAGAAATGATCAAATTGCTTAGGGAAACTGCTATCAAAAATTTCGGTTCTCCACCAACTAGAATGTTATCCGTATCGGAACCGACCTCACCTTTGCATGAATTAATTGATGGTTCTTTACACAAAGGTAATATTGATAAACTCATTGAGATACTGAAGGCCATAAATCCTGCAAAGGATTCAAAGCCTTAATTTTTTAGAAGCTATCAATCCCCAAATTCGCCAACTGATCCGCCCGGTCATTCCCATTATTGCCCGAATGCCCCTTGACCCAAAGCCATTCGATTTGATGCCTTTCCCTGGCTGCATCCAGCCTGCGCCATAAGTCTTCATTCTTAACCGCCGATTTATTGGCCGTCTTCCAACCGCGCTTTTTCCAGTTTTCCAGCCATTCGGTAATGCCTTGTAGGACGTATTTGGAGTCGGAATGCAATTGCACTTGGCAAGGTTTGGTCAATACTTCCAGGGCATTGATCACCGCCGTCAATTCCATGCGGTTGTTGGTGGTTTCTTTTTCGCCGCCGTAAAGTTCTTTAGTGGTGCCTTTGTAGCTCAACACCACGCCCCAGCCGCCCGGCCCCGGATTTCCCCGGCACGCGCCGTCGGTATAAATAATTACCGGATCATTCATGCTCTTTTACCGGCAAACTTGTCATACACGATCCGACGACCGCCAAACTCGGCCGTAATGCCTTGACGGGTGTTAAAGGAATTAAATTGTACCTGCGCTTTATGGCCTTGACAGCATACGCCGTTGATGAGGATGAAAAAAAACTGCCTACCGATTTAACGTGCTTTGTGTCGATGCTGTCTAAATTAAATCGCGATACCATCGTTACTTCAAAATTGAGTAATTTTAGCCAATCGATTACTCGGGATCGGCGGATAAAATGGCCTTTCCACGAGTCGGCTAAACGCTTATCCCAGAGATACTGATATCTGACCCAAAAACTCCAGGGATTGAAATTGAGGATGACGACAATCCCTTCCGGCTTTAATACACGTTCGACTTCTCGCATCGTTTGGAATCTGAATGCATCGAATTCCAGTATGTGCGGCAAGATGATCATATCCACGCTATCGCTTTGCAAGGGCAAGTGATACGCCCTAGCGCGGATTCTTCTTGCACCCTTATAACCTAGTTTTTTCGCATCCAGAACCGTATAATTGGTGTAGAGAGTGCAGTCGATAAACTCGTTTTCCCAACCCAGTCCGCCGACTTGCAAAATGGTTTGTTTACAGCTTACGACGATTGCACTTTTAAGATACTCAACTTCAAGATCTCTTAAAAGCTTGCCTCGCGGCGTTTGGTAGTAAGCAAATAAGAAATCCCGTTTCATAGTTTGTTCATAATTTTGATTATTAAATTTAGATTTTTCAATAAAAACAAGCTACAATGAAATTATTCTATATTTAATCTTTACTTAAATGGGTTAGAGGATGCGCAACAATTCTAACAGGTCAGTAAAAATATTTTGCCTTTCGATCATTTTGATCGTGACGGGTTGTTCCGAAGCGCCTAAAGAGCCTCTTGTCATCAATGGTCCTCCGGTTGTATCAAGACCTTACTACGGTTCTGTAAAAGAACAACCCCGTTTTCATTTCAAAAAACGGCTCAAAAACCTTTTTTCCCATCACGACACGGTTTGGGAAAGAATGTTTTCGCTTTATTCGTTCCCTGAAGTCAATAATGCCCGCGTTGACGAGCAACTCAATTATTACCTGGATCATCCGGATTATATCGCTCGTATTCAAGAGCGCGCCGCACCGTATTTACATCTTATCCTAGATGAAATCGAATCGAAAAATTTGCCTGGCGAACTCGCCCTTTTACCGGTTGTTGAAAGCGCTTTCATTCCCGAAGCGTATTCTCGAAGCGCGGCATCCGGTCTATGGCAATTCATTCCTTCGACCGGGCGGCTTTACGGCCTTGAACAAAACGCATGGTACGACGGTCGCCGCGACGTCTACGCATCGACTGTTGCCGCTACCACCTTTCTCAAAGAACTCAGCGAAGAGTTCAACGGCGATTATTTTCTAGCCTTAGCCTCCTACAATTGGGGCAAAGGTAACGTTTCCAAAGCCCTAACGCGAAATGAATACCAAGGTTTACCTACCGACTACTGGTCTTTAAATCTGCCGAAAGAGACAGAAGATTATGTACCACGGTTATTAGCGGTTGCCAAATTATTTGCGAATGCGGAGCAATACGGTATCCGGTTACAACCCATTCCGAACAGGCCTTATTGTGAAGTCGTGAATGTCGGCGCTCAACTCGATATCGATAAAGCAGCCGAACTTGCGCAAACACCGCTCAGTCATTTCCTGAAACTGAATCCCTGCTTTAAAAAAGGCAGCACATCCCCTTATGGACCTCATCGCTTACTGATACCCTCACATCGTGTACAGAGCTTCAAAGAAAATCTTGCGCACCTCCCTTATGAGGAAAGAGTCGATCAAAGACAACGCGATGAAGAAGCCTTGGCCGAAAAGGTTCGTCAAAATGAATTGGCGGCGCAAAGAATGCGCGATGAAGAAGAGGAAAGACTTGCCAATAAGCGCAAACATGAAGTTATCGCGGCTAAAGAACGCTATTTTGCCCCGGTGTCGACTTCTTTACATAAAGTTAATCGCGGCGAAACACTCTCTGAAATTGCCAGAAGCTCCGGCACAACGGTCGATAACCTAAGACAACTTAACAAACTTTCTAAGAGTAGCGTTAATTCAGGCACCTTTATCAAAGTTCCTGCTTCAAATCGCGCCTCTGTCATTAAAGAAATTGCTAAACCATCTAAGGCGAAGTCCTCAGGCGGCCAAGTTTACATCGTGAAGAAAGGCGATACGTTCTATAACGTCTCCAAACGGTTTGCTATGAGCCAAAGCAGCCTTGCCGCAATGAACAATATTTCCCCGAATAGCAACTTGAAATCGGGTCAAAAGCTGTTTATCAAAGGTAGCGGTCAACTAGTTGCCTCAGCATCTTCTTCGCGCTTGATTCATTACACGGTAAAGAAAGGCGATTCGCTGATGCAACTTTCCAGAAAATTCGGCGTTTCCTTAACCGATTTGCGTAAATCTAATCCGCAAACAGGAAAAGGTTTGATTCCCGGACAAAGTATAAAAATTGTGGTTGATAACACACCGTCAACCTAAATTTTTCAGTTACTTAATCTTCAATAAGCTAATCATTGACTTTGCTGGTGATTAGCTTTTTTATTTGATAGCTCTTTACAGTTTCCCCCCACACGTTATTCTGCGAATTTGCCGCAATCTTTAACGCAACTATAAACTATCGGCAGGGAAGAAATAACCCGCACTATCAGCGAGAAGGTGTTTTTGGATCTTTATCCAGTACTTTTGGAATAACTACTTGATATAGAAATATAAAACAGCCTGAGGGATTTTCAGGCTGCTTGAACAGGAATCGATGATGCGGAACGTTGAATTTCGTTCTTCTCGTTGAAATAAATAAGAACCGGCTTGTAAGTTGCGAGTTCTTTCTGATCCAGAATGCAATACGAACAGATAATCAACAAATCCCCCGGACAAGCCAATCGGGCGGCAGCGCCATTCACCGATATGGTTTTCGAACCGTTTTCAGCACGAATCGCATACGTAGTGAAGCGTTCGCCGTTGTTAATGTTGTAGATCTGGATTTGTTCGTATTCTCTGATACCCGCCAAGTCGAGAACATTGCCATCGATCGCGCAAGAGCCTTCATAACCCAATTCCGACCGGGTCACCGTGACTCTGTGTAGCTTTGCTTTAAGCATTGTTGTTTGCATGGCGTATTATTTACAGTTATGGGTCGGAAATTATCTCTTAAATTTATAATGACATCAACTTTAGTCATTATGATAACAATTTGATTAAAAATAAGTCATCCTATTTCAATTATCTCCAACCACTAATCTATCAAACCCATGAATAACCTAATTTAAGGCTGCGTAATTTTGCTAATATCCGGTTGATTTTTTTAGAAAAAGAAGTAACTTTAATTATGCACTAAACATATTGTAACTCTGATGAAATTATGAATTTAAATTTGGAAACCATTAACGGCTTTAATGTTCTAATTATCAAAGAAGAAAGGATCGATGCTCATAACTCCGCAGAATTAAAAGATTATCTTCTAAAGATGATTGAAAACGGCAAGATACGCATCCTTATTAACTTGGGCAATGTTCGCTTTATCGATAGCTCGGGATTAGGTGCCCTGCTGTCGGGAAATAAACAAATTGCAGTGAAGTCAGGAAAACTTGCCTTAATCAATATTCAAAAGCAAGTGCTTTCAATGTTCGAATTAACCCGTCTCAACCGGGTTTTCGAAATATATGCCGATTTGAATGAGGCATTGAGTAGTGAAACCTAGAGAAAACCTATGTGTACCAGCATTATTCAGGTCGATGTAATTATACCCACGCAAACCAAATATTTGGATTTGATCGGCAGTATCGGCGAAAAAGTCGTTAAGAAGTTGGAGAATTTTACCGGCGACCGTGAAGCGTTAGCGTACCAGTTAAATCTAGTTCTAACCGAAGCGACGGTCAATGCAATCAAGCACGCGTGTAGCGACAATCAAAAAGACTGCGTCAGAGTAAGCATTCATGTCGAAGAAAACGAATTAGTCATTAAAGTTTACGATCATGGACAAGGTTTCGACCTAGAAAATATCCCCGTGCCAAATTTTGAACAACCAAAAGAAGGCGGCATGGGAATTTTCTTTATTCGTAGTTTTATGGATTCGGTCACATATACTCGACATAAAAACTATAATGTGCTGGAGATCGTTAAACATCTTAAGTAACTAACCGGCTTCATAAAATTTCCAACTGCCGCCGGCTTAAGGGAACTATTAACATGCAAAACACAACCCGCTCATGGACGGATTTACTTAAAGCTAGTATGGAAAAGGGATTAGGTAATCAAAACAGCGAAAAATTATGGCATAAATATAAGGATTTGTTTCCGGCGGACTATCGAACGCTTGTTTCGCCGCGCTACGGCTTAAACGACATTCTACAAATAGAACGCTTGCTAGAATCGAAAACCGATTCCGTAGACTTGGTGTCGCCTTACCTTCATCATCCGAATTACCGGCTGCATTTTTACAGCCTTCGAGAACGTTATCTGGACGAGTTTATTCCCGTACTTGAAAATTTGGGATTACGCATCATCGATCAAGTTCAATTCAATTTCACCATTGACGATGCAACGCCTACGATAAAAAGCTTTACCGTCAAACCTGCGCAAAACGCGACAATCGAATTAAAACAATCAAAAAATAAGCTCCTGCACATTATTCAAGCGGTAATGGAGAGACGAGTTGAAAACGATGCGCTCAACAAACTGTGCCTATTAACGGGAATGTGCTGGCAAGAAATCGATGTATTGCGCGCTTACCGGAATTACTTCCTGCAACTCGGACATAAAACGACTAGTGCAAGTATTCATCGTGCTTTAGTGAATAATCCCGAAGCCGCACACGGTTTATTCAATTATTTTGAAGCTCGATTTAAACCGAATCCCGACTGGAAAGATCCGGTCCGCAGAGAAGAACGAGCATTGTTTCCGTTGCGAATGCAGTTATTGGGGATTATCGATCACGTTTCAGATATTAACGACGACCGTATCTTACGAACACTCTTCAATCTGATTGATGCTACAGTACGGAGCAATTTTCACAAACGACTGAAAAGTGAAGATTACTTTATCGCCTTCAAAGTCAACAGCATCGGCGTCATCGATATGCCCGCACCTAAACCCCAATGCGAAATTTATGTCCATGCTTACGACATGGAAGGTATTCATCTTCGCGCCGGTAAAATCTCGCGCGGCGGCATTCGTTGGTCCGATAGGCTTGATGATTTCAGATCCGAGATACTGGGATTAATGCAAACTCAAGTCAATAAAAACGCTTTGATAATCCCCACCGGGGCAAAGGGCGGTTTTATCGTCAAGAACAACGGCATCGGGAACGATTTTAAAGAAGCTGGAAAAAAAGCCTACATCCGTTTAATTCGAGGTTTACTCGACTTGACCGACAACTACCGAAATAATAACGTCGTCAATCCTAAAGACATCATCATTCACGACGACCCCGACCCCTATTTAGTCGTTGCAGCGGACAAAGGTACAGCCAAGTTTTCCGATATAGCCAATGGCGTTGCCGACGAAACGGGATTTTGGTTGAGCGATGCATTTGCCAGCGGCGGATCGCACGGATACGATCACAAGGCACTCGGCATAACGGCAAGAGGCGCGTGGGAATGTGTCAAACGGCATTTTCTTGAACGAGGGAAAGATATTCGGCACGAATCTTTTACCGTCATCGGCATCGGCAGCATGGACGGCGATGTGTTCGGCAATGGAATGTTACAATCGCCCACGATTCGTTTATTGGCCGCCTTTAGCGGACAACATATCTTTATCGACCCCTCCCCGCCTGAAAACGAAACGGCCTTTAATGAACGCAAACGCTTGTTCGAACTGCCCGGTTCGACATGGGACGATTACGAACGAGCGCTTATTTCCAATGGCGGTGGCGTCTATCTGCGTTCTGCCAAAGATATTCCCGTCTCGCCTGAACTAAAAAAGTGGTTAGGTATTCGCTATAAGTCGATTGACGGCGAATCTCTGATCCGTCAACTGTTAACCGCACCCGTTGAACTGCTTTGGCTCGGCGGTATTGGAACCTACGTAAAAGCCAGTACGGAAAAGCATGAAGAAGTCGGTGATCGCGGCAACGAAAATGTAAGAATAGACGCCTGCCAACTTTCTGCCAAAGTGGTCGGCGAAGGCGCCAACTTGGGCTTCACACAAAAAGCGCGAATCGAATATGCCTTGAAAGGCGGCAGAATTAATACCGATGCTGTTGATAATTCGGCCGGTGTCGACACCTCCGATCACGAAGTCAATCTAAAAATATTGCTCAACATTTTAAAAAAACAGGAGCTTTTCTCAGACTACCAAGCGTTATTTACAGACATGACCGACGCTGTCTGCGAATTAGTGCTTGCCGATAATGTGGCTCAGAGCCTTTGCTTATCGCTCGAACAAAAACGCTGCAAAGAACATTCATCCGACTTTTTACACATCGCCGATCGGTTGGAAGCTGCCGGTTATTTGGATCGAACCGTCGAGTCGTTTCCGCAAAGTAAGGATATTCAATCGAGAGACGGTCAAATTATTACACGACCGGAATTCGCCGACTTGATCGCTGCAGGAAAAAGGTTTCTAACGCAAGAACTACTTAATGAGCCGGAGCAGTTGAATGCAGCTTATTACGAGGATTATTTGCTTGCTTATTTTCCCAATCAGATAGTTGAAAAATTTAGGCGCCATCTTTCCCAGCATCCATTAGCAAATGAAATCAAAGCAACCGTAATCAGCAATAAAATTATTAATCATGCCGGATGCGGCTTTTTAAATCTGTTTATAGGCCATAGCGATACCTCATGTTTGGATGCCGTTAACTGTTATTTAGCCTTCGACCGAATTTTACAGGCGGACAAATTAAGGAATGGCGTATTCGGGTTAGAAAATAAAGTCGAAACCGGTAAACAATACGAACTCCTGGTGCTTATCGAACAGACCTTATCCAAATTTTGCCGCTGGTCATTAGCAAATGATAAATACATCCAACCTGACGAAAGCACGGTTAAAACCTATCAACACTTTTTAGATGGGTATTTAAGCTATTTTGAAGAGAATCCTACCCGGCATAACGAAGTACAATTTGCTCAGGATGAACAATCAATAATTCCATCCGAACTTGTACAAAATTTGAGCTATCTCGTCGGCATCCAAAATTTTCCCTTTATCGTGCAATTAACGATGGACTCCGAACAAGATTTTACAGCTATTCTCAAACAATTAGATAACGTACAACAAATATTAAAGCTCAATGAGGTGCAACAAAGTCTCGATAAAATCCCATTGAGCGATCAATGGCAAATCAAGCTATTCGACGACCTACAAGCCGATATCCAACTGTACTCAGGCCGAATCGTCATTAACATGCTTAGCGTCGGGCAACTCGATAGTAGCGACTATTTCGAACAACCCGAGTTGAGCCGACATTTCGAACGCTACCGGCAACTTTTTCAAGAAGTACAAACTTCAACGGCATTTTCATTGTTACCTTACCTTTATTTGGTTCGTGCGCTTGGAAAATTGACTGGAGAATGAACGAATTCGGCAATGAAATATTAGATTCGTGATAATTATTCTTAGTCTTCAAAAACAGCGAAATGGATGGTTAAACGACATATTGAAGGATTGCATTGTATGTCGTGTTATGCTGAACTCGTTTAATCTTCAAAGAAGAACATCTTCCAGTTAATTTTTTGTGTTCCGCCTGTTAAAATGGGCAGTCATAAGCTTGATTTTCATCAATTAATACTTTTACTCTCTAGGAATAGTCATGGTAGCACTAGAACCCCCAGTCTGCGATTTCGGAGCTAAAGCCCCTGATTTCAAATTAATGGGCGTTGATGGAAATTTTTGGACGCTACAAGAATGCATGGGTAGAAACGGATTATTGGTCATGTTTATCTGCAATCATTGTCCTTATGTTAAAGCAGTTCATGCCCGAATATTAAGGGATGCGCGCGATCTTAAAGGTCTCGGAATTGAAACGGTTGCCATCATGTCTAACGATGCCGCCAACTACCCTGACGACTCCTTCGAAGCTATGCAAAAAATTGCGGCCGACTATAACTATCCGTTTCCTTATCTTTATGATGAAACGCAAGAGGTTGCCAAAGCTTACGGTGCCGTCTGTACGCCTGATTTCTACGGCTATAACGCGGAGTTCGAACTGCAATATCGCGGACGCTTGGATGCCAGCCGTAAAGAAACGGCTCCAGAAGGAACGCGTCGCGACTTGTACGAAGCGATGAAACTGATCGCCAATACCGGACAGGGACCTCAAGAACAAATTTCTAGCATCGGTTGTTCCATAAAATGGAAAGACGATGCAAACCAACTTTAAATACATTTAAACAAAACCGAGAGAAAAATATGTCGATTAAAAGAATGGTTGATCTGGATTTAGCTGGCAAACGGGTATTAATCCGTCAGGATTTAAACGTACCTGTCAAAAACGGTCAAGTCACGAGCGATATCCGCATCCAAGCCAGTGTGCCGACCATTGAAAAAGCGTTGGCAGCGGGCGCTGCCGTGATGGTCATGTCGCATTTAGGCCGTCCGGTTGAAGGCCAGTACGATGAAGAATCTTCTTTAAAACCGGTCGCCGAACGCTTATCGAGTTTATTAGGCAAACCGGTTCGTCTCGAGCGCGATTGGCTAGACGGCGTATCAGTCAATCCCGGCGAAGTCGTGCTTTGCGAAAATGTTCGCTTTAATACAGGTGAAAAGAAAAACAGCGACGAACTCGGTAAAAAAATGGCGGCACTATGCGATATTTTTGTCATGGATGCTTTCGGTACCGCGCACCGCGCTGAAGCATCGACCCATAGCGTGGCGAAATTCGCTCCGATTGCATGTGCCGGTCCGCTGTTGGCTAGCGAATTGGATGCGTTGGGCAAAGCACTGGAAACGCCGACAAAACCCTTGGTGGCAATTGTCGGCGGCTCTAAAGTCAGCACCAAACTAACCGTTTTAAAATCCTTGTCCGAAAAAGTCGATCAACTCATCGTCGGCGGCGGCATTGCCAACACGTTCATTGCGGCGATGGGATTTCCGGTTGGCAAATCGCTGTATGAACCCGATTTGATCGATGAAGCCAAACGTTTGATTGCTGCAGCCAAAGAAGCCGGATCGGATATACCGATTCCCACCGACGTCGTCTGCGCTAAAGAATTTTCCGAAACCGCCGTTGCAACAGTCAAAAAAGTTGAAGCGGTTGAAGCGGACGATCTGATTCTCGATATCGGCCCGGATACTGCGAAACAATATGCCGATATATTAAAATCAGCCGGTACAATCGTCTGGAACGGACCGGTCGGCGTTTTTGAAATAGACCAATTCGGTAACGGAACCAAATCCTTATCAATGGCCATTGCCGAAAGTCCGGCTTTTTCAATTGCCGGCGGCGGCGACACACTCGCGGCTATCGATAAGTACGAAATCAACGACAAAGTCTCTTATACCTCGACAGGCGGCGGTGCTTTTCTTGAGTTTCTCGAAGGAAAAGAGCTACCGGCTGTCGCAATATTAAACTCTAGAGGCTAATTCGCCTTAGAGATTCACTTTCTGAACCATGTGTTTTGATCAAATCGAAATAGCAATAGCTTTATCGACAAGCGCAAGACACACCGAGTATGAAGGAAAACCGTATTAGTCCTATTGATAGAAACTGATTGTTGTGTTGTTTTAACGAAAAACACAACAACTGTTGTATTTTTACAAAATTAATGTTAAATCATTACTTAGAACTAATTAATATAATTAAAGTCAAAATGTAGTAACCCTATTGGAATCGTAATGGCAAGAATTACTATCGAAGATTGTTTAGAACATGTAGAAAACCGCTTTAAACTGGTTTTATTGGCTGGAGCGCGAGCCCGTCAATTAAGTCACGGCGCGACTGAATTCGTGCCGCGTAACAAAGATAAAGATACCGTCGTGGCTTTAAGAGAAATCGCCGAAGGTCACGTGACCACCGAGAACATTAATCTTCTGCACCGTTCTAACGATGTGCATGATTCGAATATCATGTTTTAATGGATTATGTTGCAAGTAGCCGACACTATCGAACTGGAACGGCCTCAGGAAAAACTGATACGCCGTTTGTGCTCGACTTTGTCAAGCTACTTGGATCAAGCTCAAATCGACGATTGTATTCGAGCTTACGAATTCGGGGCCAAAGCCCATACCGGACAGTTCCGTAAAAGCGGCGAAGCTTACATTTGCCACCCCGTCGCGGTGGCTATCAGTCTTGCTGAAATGCGAATGGACGCCAACTGCATTATGGCGGCTATCTTGCACGATGTCATTGAAGATACCGGAGTCGACAAGCAGGAACTCGCCAAAACTTTCAACCGGGAAGTTTCCGAACTGGTTGACGGCGTCACCAAACTCACCAAAATCGATAGTAAATCGCATGCCGAAACCCAAGCGGAAAATGTCCGTAAAATGTTTCTGGCGATGGGAAAAGATTTACGCGTCATTATGGTTAAACTTGCCGACCGCTTGCATAACATGCAAACGTTAGGTGCGATGCCTGCCGAGAAAAAGCGCCGAATCGCCCGTGAAACATTGGATATTTATGCGCCGATAGCTAATCGGCTCGGCATGAACAGCATCCGGCATAAACTTGAGACGCTCAGTTTTCAAGCCATGTATCCACGGCGTCACGCCATTTTAGATAACGCCTTAAAAAAAGCCCGCGGTAATCGCCGTAAAATTATCGATGTCATTGAAAATACGCTGAAAAACCGGATCAAGCAAGCAAGCATGAATTGCGACGTTTCCGGTAGAGAAAAAAACCTGTACAGCATTTACCAAAAAATGCTGCATAAAAAAGTCTCATTAAACGATGTTTTCGATGTCTACGCCTTCCGGATTTTTTGCGACAATGTCGACGATTGTTACCGGATGATGGGTATCGTCCACAATCTCTACAAACCCATCCCTGGACGCTTTAAAGATTACATCGCAGTGCCGAAAGCAAACGGCTATCAATCCTAACATACCATTCTGATCGGACCTTACGGCTTTCCGATCGAGATACAAATTAGAACGCACGAAATGCACCGAATGGCGGAATCCGGCATTGCCGCCCACTGGCTTTATAAGTCCGACGACGACAAAAACGACAAATTTCAAGATCGCGCCAATGAATGGCTGCGGGATTTGCTGGAAATACAGCGCACAGCAGGCGATTCGCTCGAGTTTATCGATAATTTGAAGATCGACCTTTTCCCGCAAGAAGTTTTTGTTTTTACGCCGAAAGGCGAGATCATCAAAATGCCGCGCGGCGCAACGATTATCGATTTTGCATATGCCGTTCATACCGACATCGGAAATGCCTGCGTTTCGGCGCGTGTCGACCGCAAACTGGCGCCTTTACAAACCAAACTGGAAAACGGTGTAACGGTTGAAGTAATCACAGCGATCTGGGCGCGACCCAACCCGCTCTGGCTAAATTATGTTACGACGGCTAAGGCGCGTTCCGGCATCCGTAATTACTTGAAAAACTTTAAACAACAAGAAGCGATTAGTTTAGGGCGGCGTCTGCTCGATAAAGAATTGCAAAACATGCATTTGCAGTTAGAAGCTATCGATAAACCGCGAATCAAAGCGTTGCTTGATTCCGTCGGGAAGCAAAACTTGGACGAATTGCTTGAAGACATCGGATTAGGTAATAAAATGCCTTTCTTGATAGCCAAACGTTTAAGTCAGGATGATGTAAATGCCGCCATCAAACTTGAAGATAACGAGCAAACCCAAAAAACGTCCTTAGCCATCAAAGGCACCGAAGGCATGGTCGTTACGCTGGCAAAATGCTGCCGCCCTATACCCGGCGATTCCATTATAGGTTTTTTTAATCCCGGTAAAGGAATAGTGGTTCATCATCACGAGTGCCGAAATAGAAATATAACGAGAAAAAAACAAACCAGTTGGCTGGATGTCGAGTGGAGTGAAGAAACGGCGGGCGAATTTCCTGCGGAACTTCGTCTTGAGGTGCTCAACCAACGAGGAACCTTAGCAACAGTAGCATCGACTATTTCCGAACTGAATTCCAATATCGAAAACGTCACCGTCGTCGAACAGGATTCCAGAATCTGCGTTGATTTGATCACCGTCAGCGTGAGAGATCGCGTTCATCTGGCTAAAATCATGCGTCGCCTTAAAGAGTTATCCATCGTCGTTAAAATCACGCGTGTGAAAGCATAAATAATTATAAATTGCCTTACAAACCCTCGTTAAACGCATGAACAAAGAAATTATCGACACCGCTTTAGCGCCCCAAGCCATCGGCACTTATTCCCAAGCCGTTAAAGTAAACCAAACGGTCTATCTGTCCGGGCAAATTCCGTTAATCCCTGAAACCATGCAAATGATCGACGGCGACATCAATGCTCAAATCGAACAAGTGCTGAAAAATCTTCAAGCAGTGGCGGAAGCGGCTGGAGGCAGCCTCTGCGATTTCGTAAAAGTAACCGTTTTTTTGACGGATTTATCGAATTTTCCTATTGTTAACGAAATCATGAGCCGCTATTTTCAGCCGCCTTACCCGGCTCGGGCCGCCGTCGGCGTCGCCGCGCTACCCAAAGGGGCGCAAGTAGAAATGGATGCCATTATGGTTCTAAATACGCAAGACTACCCCATTTAATCAATCGCAAAACTCCTATTTTATTCGAATAAATTTGCCGACTAAGCCGTGGATACGCGTAATCCACTGTCCAACCCGGTTTCCGATCTTAGCGGAATCGGCGGTAAAACAGCTAAACTTCTTGAAAAACTAGGGATTTTTCGCATACAAGACCTTCTTTTTCACCTTCCCATCCGTTATGAAGACAGGACTCGTGTATTAGCGATTTCCCAAATTAAAGCCGGTATGACGGCGCTTATCACCGGCAAAATCGTATTTATCGACGTATTGCCGCGAGGACGGAAAAGCCTGATTTGCCGGGTAGAAGACGATAGCGGCTCGATCGATCTTCGCTTTTTTCACTTTACCGCTCGTCAGCATGCGGGATTCAAACCCGGAACGACGTTAAGTTGCTTCGGCGAAATCCGTTACGGCTATGCCGGGCTGGAAATGATTCATCCCGACTATTCCGTTATCTACCAAGAAAACACCGTAGTAACCGAACCCTATTTAACGCCCGTCTATCCGCTCACCGAAAGACTGAATCAAGGTACGATCAGAAAAGCGGTAAAGCAAGCCTTAGCGCTTTGTGAAACTACAACAGCGTTGTTAAACGATTGGATACCTGACAGCGTACTCAAAGAAAACCGCTACCCTTCCTTAGCTGAAGCAATCAAAGCCTTGCACACACCGTACGCAAACGCCGACACTAACGCATTGCTAAACGGTACGGATCCGTCGATAAAACGCCTCGCTTTCGAAGAACTTCTCAGTCATCAACTCAGCCGAAAACTCGCCAAACAAAAAGCCAGATTGTGGGAAGCCCCCAAAGTAAGTTCTACGGATTCCTTATCGAAACAGTTCATCCAGACTCTGCCGTTTAACTTGACCGAAGCGCAACAAAAGGTGATCTCGGAAATCCGATCCGATTTGGAAAGCGCTTACCCGATGATGCGCTTAGTTCAAGGCGATGTCGGTTCGGGTAAAACCGTCGTCGCTGCCGTTGCCGCCTTTTTTGCATTGAATTCGGGCTATCAAGTCGCCGTCATGGCGCCGACAGAATTATTAGCCGAGCAACATTATCGAAATTTCAGCGATTGGTTTAAAGAGTGTACTAAACAGATCGTTTTGCTCACCGGACAATTAAAAGGCAACGCCAGAAAAGAAATTACCGGACAAATAGCCGACGGCACGGCAGGAATCATCATCGGCACACATGCCTTATTCCAGGATGCTGTTAATTTTCATCGGCTCGGATTGATCATCATCGATGAACAGCATCGTTTCGGCGTACACCAAAGGCTGGCATTACGAACTAAAGGCCAAAAAGAAAATGTTAGCCCGCATCAGCTCGTCATGACCGCCACCCCTATCCCGCGAACATTGGCTATGCTGCAATATTCCGACCTGGACATATCTATCATCGATCAATTACCGCCGGGCCGAAAACCGGTTACGACCAGCGTCATTCCAAGCGAGCGCCGCGACGAAGTCATTGCCCGGATCAACGGTTGGGTCAGCCAACAAAAACAAGCGTATTGGGTCTGTACATTGATTGAAGAATCGGAAATTCTGCAATGCGAAGCCGCCGAAAAAACGGCGGAACGTTTAGCGGTTGCATTACCGGACATCCGGCTCGCGCTTCTGCACGGACGAATAAAACCGGCAGAAAAAGAAGCTATCATGCGCGCGTTTAAAAATCGCGAAATCGACCTGTTAGTCGCCACCACGGTAATCGAAGTGGGCGTCGATGTGCCCAACGCCAGTTTGATGATTATCGAAAACCCGGAGCGGCTCGGACTGTCACAACTTCATCAACTGCGCGGACGAGTCGGGCGCGGAGTCGATGAAAGTTATTGCCTGTTAATGTATCAATCGCCTTTGTCGGAGAATGCGCGTCAACGACTGGGGATTTTACGGGAAAGTAACGACGGCTTTTACATCGCCGAAAAAGATTTGCTGTTACGCGGTCCGGGCGAAGTGATGGGAACCCGCCAAACCGGGCAAGTGAATTTCAAAATTGCCGATTTGGTAAGGGATGCGGACTTGCTGGATAATATCGCTATGCTTGCCGATTCTGTGTTATCGCAACAACCGGAAATCGCACCGCCCTTAATAGAACGCTGGTTAGGCTATCGTTCAGACTATTCCGAGGTTTAAACCCCATTGAACACCAAAAGTTATTTATTCCGCCGCGAACCGGACTGGCACGAACACCGGCGCGGAAGCCAGCACTATCTACCGGAAACCGTCCAATCCTGGGCTTACGAAACCGGCTCGCTCACACAGCGCTTACGCGACTATTACGGCAACCGTATAGCCGTCACCCTACTCTTTCATGACTGGCGAAAGCCTTACCTCGGCGAAAGCAAACACCTTCACCTGCGTTCAGGCCGATACGGACTGATCCGCGAAGTCATGTTGCACATTGACGGCAAACCGTTGATCTTGGCAAGAACGGTTATCCCAGAGGAAACCATTAAAGTCGCGCATCGCAACCTTGCTCATCTCGGTACGCGACCTTTAGGGGAAGTCATTTTTTCGTATCCCAAATTGGAGCGATTAACAATGGATTTATCTTTGACGCAACCCGGAATCTGGATGCAACAGGTGAAACAAACAGCCGGTATTACCCTACCCATCTGGGGACGGAGAACCGTCTACGCGATTCATAACCGGCCTTTGTTGGTCAGTGAGTTCTTCATGCCTGAAGTTTTGAGTTATTAAATTAGCGCTAAAAAAATGGAGATACTAATGGAACCAACCGAAGTTAAAAATCGAATTTTAGCAGCCGCTCATCCAGTCATGCGCATATCTTCATTATCACCAGATCAATGGTATAGAAAACCTAGTGGTCCTAGGCGGGGGGCTTGGTACAGCTGCGATTACAACATTTTAGATGAGTCTCTTTGGAAACGTCGAGAAGAATGCATTTACTTCGTTCAAGATGGAGAAAATGAATTGCGCTATGTTGGTATTTCTGTAAATCGCTTAGCCGATCGGTGGAGATTTTCACCTGCATATAACAAAGAACTAAAGTCCCTAGGTAAAAATGAACTATTTCATAGCCAATGTTGGCCTGAAATATGCGCTAATCATTCATTTGAAAAAATATCGGGATATATAGTTTCAGTACTGCACGGGAAAGACCTTTTGACAGTCTTATCTGAATTAAATCATCCACTTTCATGTTTAGGGAGTCTCTCTGAAGATCCAGATATTGCTGTAATCGCTCTTGAAGTTTGGTTTGTTAAAAGATTTAATTCGCAATTGTGGAACAAGCGGAAATAACACGATCGGGTGGAAATAACGGGCGTAATCCCCGTTATTTCCACCCGATCATAATTGTTAGCTATCATGAATATAAAAAATTAATTCCCCTTAACCGTCATATCCAGTTTCAATTCCTTTGCCGTTTGCGCCTTCAACATCTCGATTAGGTCAGTAGCTGCACTGCCCGTCGGGTTAGCGCTGCTCCCCATTTGTATATCCGGCACCCATTTTTGCTTTTCGATCGCTTCGGCATACCGCAAATGGACTGCTTTCCAAGCGTCCAGTTTTGTCGCTAACGCGCCGTCCGCACTCATGACCAAACGCTTATATTCGCCGTCGCCTTCGCCGCGTAAGATTTGCTCTTCTTTATAAGCGACAGCCGCTAAACGCTTTTGTTCGGCTTCCAACTTGCCTTGCTCTGCAACCAATACCCCTTGCATGGCTTTGGTAACGGCGACTTCCTTCTCTTTTTCGGCATCGACGACAGCTTGTACTTTTTCTTGTTCTTTGGCGTATTTATCGACCATGACGTTTTTCTTGCCTTGTTCTTCCGCCGTTAACGCTTCCTGACGCGCTCTTTCGGCATCCGCTTTCGCAGTAATAATGCCCATGGTCGCTTCGCGTTTGCGGGAAATTTGGTCTAAGGTTTTCTGTTCGAAATCCCAATCGGTTATTTGAAAGCCGCTTACCTTGATGCCGTAGTTTTTAAAATCGCTCGAATGATGCAAAGGCTGACCGTCGGCCCCGTATTTTATGACCGGAACGTTCCGTATCACTCGCTCTTTAGTATCCTTTTGTTCTTCAACCACCGATTTCAACTCTGTGAAAAATTTTCCCGAGGCAATTTGCTCTTCCGCCCATTGCGTAAAAATGCCGCGTTTTTCGGCGTAAGACTCCTCCGATGTCATTAAGCCGGCGGTCAGATTCATCGATTCTTCGCTCAAGGTTTTAATTAACTTGTAAGCCACGGCATCGTTCGAGCGAAAATCCTTGTGCAGACGAATCATTTGCTCTTCGTTATCGGGCAAAGCAAAACGAGCTTTACCGAACACTTTCCCGGTCCCGCCATCCTGATAACGCACCGAAATACCGGTAATATTGAGGCTTGACGGCGTGGCAGCATTATCTTTATCGAAATCGAAAGTGATAACGTCCTTATAAATCTCCGTCGTCCCGAAGGCTTTAAAATAGATACCCGGTGTAAATTTAACAAGCAATTTTCCGGTAGGATATTGGATGACTGTGCGTTCCCCGGCGTCGTTGATGCCGAAATTCCAGTACAGTATGGCAATTAAAATCGGTAATAAGACAATGTACTTCAATTTATGAAAATCGAATTCTGGAAAATTAAAACGAGAATCCGAATTACCTGGTTTGTTGATTAAATCATCTAAGCCCATATGAATCTTCCAAGCGTTAAAGAAATAATGAGATTGTCGTAAGCATCGTAAAACATTAATAGCTTTACTGGATACGTTAGCGTTTATTGTTAGATTGTGCAATCAGTCGACCTGATAATTATCGATTTTGCTTTTAAAGCCTGAACCGTTCGTGCTGAGCAAGTCGAAGCACATACTGCCTTTCAACAGGCTCTCGGCAACTGCTCCCTGCGTTGCTCTACCTCCTGCATCCATGCAGTCGAAGGCGAACGGGAGTTAAGACTTTACTGAGCCGAATCTATAACTCCCGTTCGGCTTATATAAATCAGTCTACGGCTCTTTAATAGCGCTCGGGTGTCGAATCAACATCGACCACCCGCCCCGATTTTTATTCAGCCAGCCTCTCACCTCCAACGTCTTTCCTCGATAGGTTTCGATTTCGGGAAATAAACTAAGCCATTTTTTTTCAATTCGCGCCTGAAATTTATCGGTAAACTCAAGATAAACAAATTTACGGCTGCTTCGAATCAACCGTACGGTACCCGCCAACCTTATCCAACCGGCATGTCCCTTTTTATCCAGCAGGCCGACCGGCACGACTGAATAAGCCTCTTGTTGCCAAATACCCCGCTTAGCCTGTTCCGCACGTTTTCCGGCTTCAACCAATTCATTAACATAAGCTAAATTGGGTGGATAGATATTGACTGCGGCCAAGCCGCGTTCCACTAATTGTACGTTGATAGGCTCATTGTTTTCCGTTATTAAATAAGCCAGTGTCCGGCGGTATTTATCAAAGGGTTCGACATCCGTAACCAGACGCACTTTTTTATTTTGCAGTTTATTCGACAACCATTGCTTAGCATCTTCACCGCCAACTTCTGCGTATTGATTTCGATGCGTTATCTCAGGCGTATTGATTCCTAATAGACGTACTTTTCGACCATCGTCCAATCGAACCGTATCGCCGTCGAAAACTTTATCGACCGTAAAATAGGAATATCCCGGCTTTATCAGCAGTTTTTTGCTGTTTTCTTGACTTCGGTCGGTATAATGTTCGCGGCCTTTGGCATCCTGCCATTGATAGATGTCCCCGAATGCCGAGAGAGATCCGCCCAACAGTAGAATTATCGACAGTCTTGTTAGCCGGTTTTTAGAGTGAATTGATCTCATCGCTGCTATATATCATCCATTTTCATTGATATTCCAATATAACCCGTTCCTGATTAATCATGCTAACCATTATTCAACGAGTCACTACCGCCAAAGTCGTTGTGAATAACTGTGTCGTAGGAGAAATCGACAAGGGAATTATGGCGTTAGTCGCCGTAGAAAAAGAGGATACGGAAAAATCCGCCGAACGGCTGCTGGAGAGAATTTTAAACTACCGGATTTTCGCCGACGAAAACGACAAGATGAATTTGAGCTTACGAGATATTAATGGGGGACTGCTATTGGTGCCGCAATTTACCTTAGCCGCCAATACCGATAAAGGTAATCGTCCCAGTTTTGCCTCCGCTGCGGCGCCGGAAAAGGGCTTACATCTCTTTAATTATTTACAAACACTTTCTACCGCAACCTTCCCCAATGTCCGTTTCGGTCAATTCGGCGCCGATATGAAAGTTTCGCTGATTAACGACGGCCCGGTCACTTTTACGTTACGGGTTTAAGCCGTGTTTAATTATACCCTTGCGGATTTTTAACCTGCCAATTCCAGGTATCGGCCACCATATCGTCCAGGGTTTTTTCGACATTCCAGTTCAGTTCCTTTAATGCTAACCCCGGATCGGCGTAATATTCAGGCAAATCCCCTGCTCGTCTCGGTGCTATTTTGTAATTCACTTTTCGTCCGGTCATTTTTTCGAATGCCTGAATGAGTTCCAGAACGCTATAACCTAAACCCGCACCGAGATTGTAAGCTTTACAACCGCCTTCACCGAACTTTTCGCTTTGTAAGGCTTCAATCGCTTTCACATGGCCTTTCGCTAAATCGACGACGTGGATGTAATCGCGAACGCCGGTGCCGTCCGGTGTCGGATAATCATCGCCGAACACGGATAACTGCTGCAATTTACCGATGGCGACTTGAGTAACATAAGGCATCAGGTTGTTCGGAATGCCGTTGGGATCTTCGCCGATCAACCCGCTTTCATGCGCGCCGATCGGATTGAAATAACGTAACAAAGCTATTTTCCAAGGTGTTTGTGTCGGCTTTAATTTATCCGAGTCGGACATATCGATTAGTATCTGCTCCACCATCGCCTTCGTCCGCCCGTAGGGATTAACCGCACCGATAGGCAAATCTTCCGTGTATTGAACTTGCGGATTAGTTCCGTAAACGGTCGCTGACGAACTGAAAACCAGTTGTTTGACGTTTGCTTCGGTCATGGCGTCCAACAACACCATCGTTCCGTAAACATTGTTATGATAATACTTGAGCGGTTGTTCGCAAGACTCTCCGACTGCCTTTAAGCCTGCAAAGTGCATAACGGATGAAATGTTCTCTTTCGTAAAAATAGTTGCTAAAGCGGCCTTATCGCGAATATCGGCCTGAAAAAAAGTAAGTGTTTTACCGGTTATCTGCTGAACACGGTTTAAGGATTCGATCTTGCTATTTTCCAGATTATCAACCACAACAACCGAATAGCCTGCTTGCAGTAACTCCACGCAAGCGTGGCTGCCGATATAGCCTGCTCCGCCTGTGACTAGAACGGTATTCGACATTAATATTCCCGCTTATTCGATTAGCTTTAATTTGACGAGATGCACACGGCGGGTATCCGCCCGGATCACTTCAAAACGCATATTATCGACGACTAGGCTTTCACCTTTCTTCGGCATATGTTCTAACTGGCTCACAATAAAACCGCCTATCGTATCGTATTCGTCGGTTGCCAACTGTGTAGAAAAATAATCGTCGAATTCGTCCATCGGGGTTAAGGCTTTAATCATGAATTCGCGATCGCTTCGCCGGAAGATATAGCCTTCGTCGTCCTGTTCGTCGTGCTCGTCCTCGATTTCGCCGACGATTTGCTCCAGTACGTCCTCAATCGAAACTAAACCCGCAGTTTGTCCGTATTCGTCGACAACGATAGCCATGTGATTGCCGTTGGTGCGCAATTCTTTTAATAAGACGTTTAAACGCTTACTTTCCGGCACGACATACGCCGAGCGCATTATATCCTTCACCAAAAGTTTAGTATTTTTACAGATGTGCGCGAGTAAATCTTTTGCCAGTAAGACTCCGACGACTTTACTCCTGTCGCCGTCTATAACGGGATAACGAGAATGGTTGAATTCCGTGATGAGCGGCATAATGGTATCCAACTCCGCGTCGTTAGGTACGACGACCATTTGCACTCTCGGGATCATAATATCCCTGACCTGCATTTGATTAACTTGCAAGACCCCTTCGATCATCGTCAGCGCATCGGTATCGAGCAAACGGTTTGAGCGTGCTTCTCGTAATATTTCGAGCAATTCTTCCAAATCTTGCGGCTCACCGGAAAAGAAGTGGCTGATTCGATCCACCCAGCGTTTCCGAGTGGGACTGCTACTGGGAGGTTTGTCGTCGCTCATGTTTGATTTGCCTCAAAATAAGGGTTGTTAAGATTCAATTTTTGTAAGATTTCGATTTCTTTATTTTCCATGATTTCGGCTTCATCGTCTTCGATATGATCATAGCCGAGCAAATGCAAAACGCCATGGATAACAATATGAGCCCAATGATGTGATAACACTTTACCTTGTTCGGCAGCTTCCCTTTCCAAGACCGGTGCGCAAACGACTAAATCGCCCAATAAATTAAGCGTGATGCCTTCCGGAATCTCAATTGGAAAACTCAAAATATTCGTCGGACCTTGTTTATGGCGATATTGCTTATTCAGTTGAGCGCTTTCGTGTATGTCGACGATACGCACAACGATTTCAGTATCTTGCGGATAGCCTTCTAATGCCGCATCAATCCAGCTTTGAATTTGTTTAACATCCGGTTGACCGGGTGAGTTGTAAACGGTTTGAACTTCTATACGATTCATAAAACGGGTTTAGTTTTCTTTTCGTACGCCTCGTACGCATTCACAATCCGCTGTACGAGCGGATGTCTAACTACATCGCGGGACGTAAAAAAGGTAAAACTAATGCCTTCGACATCTTTGAGTACCTCTAAAACATGCCGAAGTCCGGACATTTTTTCGGAAGGTAAATCGATCTGGGTCACGTCTCCCGTCACCACCGCCGTCGAGCCGAAACCAACGCGGGTTAGAAACATTTTAATTTGCTCGACTGTGGTATTTTGGGCTTCATCCAGAATAATAAAAGCATCGTTCAACGTTCTGCCGCGCATAAAAGCTAACGGCGCAACTTCGATGATCCCTCGATCGATCATTTTCTCGACCCGTTCCAAACCTAGCATATCGTAAAGCGCATCGTACAAGGGACGAAGATACGGATCGACTTTTTGCGCCATATCGCCCGGTAAAAAACCAAGTTTTTCGCCGGCTTCAACCGCCGGCCGCACCAGAATTATTTTCCTGACTTTTTCCGATTGCAACGCTTCAACCGCACACGCAACCGCCAAAAAAGTTTTTCCCGTTCCTGCGGGACCCACGCCGAAGTTAATATCGTGAGACACTATTTTTTTGAGATAATCTTGTTGATTCGCACCTCTGCCTCTAATTAGACCGTATTTTGTCTTAATAGCGACCGGTTGTTGTTCAACCTCTTTTTGCTCGTCCAACAAGTCGTCAATGGTCGCATCTTGCATCGCTAAATGAATAAGTTCGGAGGTCAATTCTTCTTTCTCAGTGTTTTCAAAGAGTTTTTGCATAACTGCGCAAGCGGCTTTTACAGAGTTTTCTTTTCCTGTCACTTTAAATTGATTGCCGCGGCTGGCAATTTCAACTTGAAGTCGATGCTCAATCTGTTTTAAATGGGTATTTAGATGACCGCAAAAATTAGAAAGTCTGGCATTGTCCGCCGGTGTTAACGCTATTTCTTCAGATATCATGGATTAATTAGGCATGAACAGCTAACTTATCGACAGAGGTTTCTACTAAACGGCCCCTCAAGGAATTCGGCAAAGCTTCGGTAATGAGGACATCGACAAAATGACCGGCTAACCTGGGATGTGCAATAAAATTTACTACACGGTTATTTTCCGTTCTCCCCTGCATTTGTAAAGGGTTCTTTTTCGATTGCCCCTCGACAAGTACGGTTTGGACCGTTCCAATCATGCTTTTCGATATGTATGAGGCCATTTCCAGGATGCGGTTTTGAAATCGTTCTAACCGTTGCTTTTTGACTTCCATCGGAACATCGTCGGGAAGATCGGCAGCAGGCGTTCCCGGACGAGCGCTGTAGATAAAACTAAACGAATGGTCGAAACCGATTTCTTCAATAAATGCCATCGTTTCTTCAAACTCTTTGTCGGTTTCGCCCGGAAATCCGATGATAAAGTCGGACGACAGACTGATAGTCGGTCGTACGTCGCGAAGTTTTCGTATGGTTTCGATGTAATCTTCCCGGGTATGTCCGCGTTTCATCATTTTGAGAATATGATCGCTCCCGCTTTGTACCGGCAAATGTAAATGATTAACTAACTTTGGAATTTCACCGAAGGCTTCAATTAGATTGTCGGTGAATTCTACAGGATGCGAGGTCGTAAAACGGATACGATCTATTCCTTCAATGGAGGCGACATAATGTAGAAGCAATGAAAAATCGGCAATGTCGCCGTCTTCCATCTCACCTCTGTAAGCATTAACATTTTGGCCTAATAAATTGATTTCCCTAACGCCTTGATTTGCGAGGGCGGTGATTTCGTTCATGACATCGTTAAGCGGGCGGCTGATTTCCACACCGCGGGTGTAAGGTACAACACAAAACGTACAATATTTGCTACAACCTTCCATCACGGACACAAATGCTTTAACACCGTCTGCTTTAGGTTCAGGCAAATTATCGAATTTTTCGATTTCAGGGAATGATATATCGACGACGGGTTTTTTCTGGCTACGGGCTTCGTCCAGTAACTGCGGCAATCGATGCAATGTTTGCGGACCGAAAACGATATCGACATAAGGTGCGCGTTTTTGTATGGAGGAACCTTCCTGGCTGGCAACACAGCCACCGACGCCGATAATCACTTCAGGCCGTTTAGCCTTAATTATCCGCCATTTCCCTAATGCCGAAAACACCTTTTCTTGCGCTTTTTCTCTGATAGAACAGGTATTGAGCAACAAAACATCGGCTTGTTTTGGATCGTCAATTAATTCAAAACCATGCGAGGCATGCAGAATGTCGCGCATTTTGTCAGAGTCGTATTCGTTCATCTGACAGCCGTTAGTCTGAATATATAATTTTTGCGTCATCGAGCTGAGTATTTTCCTCTTTTACAGCTTAGTATTATGTTTATTATAACCTGAATACTCAGCAGTCAAAAAATTGCCCTGCCGGATATGAGACATAATACTGCAATAGACCAGATAAAAGTCGTCAAATGGATGAATCTTTACCGAATTAAACCACTTAAATAAAAAAAGCCCGTAAAGTACGGGCTTTTTTCTATCTGATTTAACGATTAGTTTTTAGACTGGTCGACAATCTGATTCGCCTTAATCCAGGGCATCATGCTACGTAATTTTGCACCGACGACTTCAATCGGATGCTCAGCATTCAAACGGCGTTGGGCGGTCATTTCTGGATAATTACTTGCGCCTTCCATGATGAAGCGTTTGGCGTAATTGCCATTTCGGATATTTGCCAAGGCTTCTTTCATCGCCAAGCGACTTTCATCGTTGATGACCTTAGGCCCGGTGACATATTCGCCGTATTCGGCATTATTCGAGATCGAATAGTTCATGTTAGCGATACCGCCTTCGTACATCAAGTCAACGATCAATTTCAACTCATGCAAGCATTCAAAGTATGCCATTTCAGGCGGATAACCCGCTTCGGTCAAGGTTTCAAAGCCAGCTTTGATTAACTCTACCGCACCGCCGCACAAAACCGCTTGTTCGCCGAACAAATCGGTTTCGGCTTCGTCGCGGAAAGTGGTTTCAATAATGCCTGAACGGCCGCCGCCGATAGCTGAAGCATAAGACAAACAAGTCGCTTTGGCTGTGCCGGACACGTCTTTATGAATGGCAATCAAGTCAGGCACGCCGCCGCCACGGACGAATTCGGATCGTACGGTGTGGCCCGGCGCTTTCGGCGCAATCATGATCACATCCAAATCAGCACGCGGCACGACTTGATTGAACAGGATGGAAAAACCATGCGCGAACGCCAAGGCCGCGCCTTGTTTAATGTTGGGCAGGATTTCCGACTTATATAATTGCGCCTGGAATTCGTCCGGGGTCAGGATCATGACGATGTCTGCGTCGGCAACGGCTTCCGGTACATCTTTTACGGTTAGCCCATGCGCTTCCGCTTTTGCGACGGAAGGTGAACCGTTACGCAACCCAACGACAACATTGACGCCAGACTCTTTCAAATTTAAGGCGTGGGCATGGCCCTGGGAACCGTAACCGATGATGGCGACTTTCTTCGCCCTGATAACTGAGAGGTCAGCATCTTTATCGTAATAAACTTGCATGTGTTTTCCTGTAGTTCTTGTGAATTAAAATAATTATTTGGCGGGTATTAAAGATGTAAGCCTTTTTCGCCTCTCGAAATTCCGGTTGCTCCAGAGCGCACAACTTCAATGATGCAATCGGCATCAACTGCGGCGATAAATGCATCCAGTTTTTCCGATGGCCCGGTCATTTCCACCACGTAAGTTTCCGGCGTGATATCCAGTATCCTGCCGCGAAAAATATCGGCCATGCTCCTGACTTCTGCCCGGTTTTTGTCGGTGGTCTTGATTTTAATCAGCATCAATTCCCGTTCGATATGGGCATCTTCAGCTAAATCTATCAATTTGACCACATCAATCAACTTGTTTAGTTGCTTGGTGATTTGCTCAATGATTTGGTCGCTACCGCTGGTCACCAAGGTCATCCGCGACAGGCTGGGGTCTTCGGTCGGCGCAACGGTCAAGGATTCAATATTGTAGCCACGCGCTGAAAACAGCCCCGCCACCCGCGACAATGCACCGGATTCGTTCTCTATCAATATAGAAATAATGTGTCTCATCAGGCCAATTCCCTATCTGTTGTCGTCCCTGTTGCAGCAACCCGCAATTTCATGTCGTTATGCGCCTTTCCGGCTTCAATCATCGGGTAAACGTTTTCCATTTGGTCGGTAATGATGTCCAGAAATACCGTACGGTCTTTCATGGCAAAGGCTTTTTCCAGTGTCGGCCTGACGTCTTCGGGTTTATCGATGCGTATCCCGACATGGCCGTAAGCTTCCGCCAGTTTGACAAATTCCGGGATGGTATCCATGTAGGAATGCGAATAGCGGCTTTCGTAAGAAAACTCCTGCCATTGCCTGACCATTCCCATGTAGCGGTTATTCAGGTTGATAATTTTAATCGGTGTTTTATATTGCAATGCCGTAGATAACTCCTGGATGCACATCTGGACGCTGGCTTCACCGGTTACGCAGGCGACATCGGCATCGGGGTGCGCCAGCTTAACGCCGATAGCGGCAGGCAAACCAAAACCCATCGTTCCCAAACCGCCTGAGTTGATCCAACGGCGCGGCTTGTCGAACTTGTAATACTGCGCCGCCCACATCTGGTGCTGTCCAACATCGGAAGTCACAAATGCTTCGCCCTTGGTGACTTCATACAATTGTTCGATAACATATTGTGGCTTGATCAGCTTACTTTCGCGGTCATAATTCAGGCAATCGTTCTCTTGCCATAGTTTGATCTGCTTCCACCACGCATCCAGCGCTTTTTTATCGGGTGCTTTTTTACTCTCTCTAATAAGCTCGATCATCTGCTCCAACACGGGCTTAACCTCGCCAACAATGGGAATATCCACCTTGACGGTTTTGGAAATGGAAGCCGGATCGACATCAATATGGATAATCTTTGCATACGGACAGAATTCGTCGAGCTTTCCCGTCACGCGGTCATCAAAACGCGCGCCAATGGCGATAATGACATCGCTCTCGTGCATGCCCATATTGGCTTCATAGGTGCCATGCATACCCAACATGCCTATGAATTGCTTATCGGTCGCAGGGAATGCGCCTAAACCCATCAGGGTGTTGGTTACGGGATAACCTAATAAATGGCTGAATTCGGTCAGCTCCTTGCTTGCTTCACCAATGACACAGCCGCCGCCGGAATAAATCATCGGGCGTTGAGCTTCAAGTAGTAATTCGACTGCTTTCTTGATCTGTCCTTTCTGTCCGCTTACTGCTGGATTATACGAACGGATGCTGACTTTCTTAGGATATTTGTAAGGTACTTTAAACCGTGGATCGGTAATATCCTTAGGAATATCGACAACGACAGGGCCGGGGCGACCCGTGGTCGCCACATAAAAGGCTTTCTTAATTGTTTCCGCAATCTGATTAACGTCCTTAACCAGAAAGTTATGCTTAACGCAAGGACGGCTGATGCCGACCATATCGACTTCCTGGAACGCATCGCTGCCAATAACGGCCGATGGAACTTGGCCTGAGATTACGACCATCGGAATGGAGTCCATATAGGCTGTCGCAATGCCTGTCACTGCATTAGTTGCACCGGGACCGGAGGTGACCAACACCACGCCGGGCTTTCCAGTCGAACGGGCATAGCCGTCGGCAGCATGTGTAGCGCCCTGCTCATGGCGTACCAGGATGTGTTTGACATCATCCTGCTTAAACAGCGCATCATAAATATGCAACACCGCCCCGCCGGGATACCCGAAAATATACTCAACACCTTCGTCTTTAAGACTATGGATCAGTATTTCTGCACCGCTTAACTCCACGCTCACCTCAATAACCTTAGGATGACTTGTTGCCTTCAAGAATCTGCCAATTAACCTGCCGAAATAGCAAAACCGAATGTTTAACCGGCTTGCATGGCGGGTACGTAACTGGATATTGTACAAGTTTCCAAAAAAAATTGGTATGAAGAACTGATTATCATCATCATTTTATTTGAGGTTTGATGGAAATAATCGTTGCCGCAGAGAAAAAATTACGGACGTGAGCGCTTGTGACTTATGAATATTGAAGTTTTAAATGATGTAGAGGACTAGAATGTTAAATTACTTTTGACACATCCAAGAGAACAGAAAAATTTGATTTTTATCGTAATCCAGTGATTTTACTTATACGCCCTAAAGTAATTCTGACTTACCAAACGCTTGGAAATGATAATCATCCCAAGGCGCTTCAGCTTATCTGAAAATATAGCTAAAAGATTTTCAAGACAAGCACCACCTAGCGATTTTTGTCATCGTTAAAGAAAACTAACGCTTATTCTTAATAGCGGAACTTAATTACCGTTCCCTCTAATCAAATTTGTTTTAACTTTATATTCAATGTTTGTATCCGATACGCAATCTGCCTCGGCGTCATGTCGAGCAAGCGCGCCGCTTTCGCTTTAACCCAGCCGGATTGTTCGAGTGCGGCGATAACTTTTTCACGTTCGTCCATCTCGTCATCTTGCAGGTTCACAGGTTTATAAGCGGTCGGGGCAGGCCGTGAGATGCCGATTTCGCTTTCCAGACCGGTGCTGACAATTACATCGCGGTCGATAATGCCTTCCAGACTCATGATCGCGGCGCGTTCCAGGCAGTTTTCCAGTTCACGGACATTGCCCGGCCAGGAATGCTTCATCAGGATGCGCAAGGCGCTTTCCTTAAGCTCCAGCGGCCTGCCGCCTTGCTGCTTGGAAATGCGTTTAAGAAGGAAAGCGGCCAAATCGGGGACGTCTTCCAGCCGGTCGCATAATCTCGGCATGTAGATCGGCATGACGTTAAGCCGGTAATATAAATCCTCACGAAACACGCCGTTAGCGACATCTTCCTCCAGGTTACGGTTGGTGGCTGCAATGATACGAACATTGACTTTTAGCGTCCTAACCCCGCCGACCCTTTCGAATTCGCCCTCCTGCAAAACTCTGAGCAATTTGGCCTGGAATGACGCCGAAATCTCCCCGACTTCATCGAGAAATAAGGTGCCGTTATCGGCCAATTCGAATCGGCCTTTGCGTTGGCCGATGGCGCCGCTGAACGCGCCCTTTTCGTGGCCGAACAACTCCGATTCCAATAAGGTATCGGGCAAAGCGGCGCAATTAAGCTTAAGAAATGGGCCGTTGGCGCAGGCCGAATTGAAATGAATGGAATTGGCGACAACTTCCTTACCGGTGCCGGATTCGCCCCGGATCAACACAGTTGTATGCCATTTGGAGACCTGCCGGATGATGTCGAACACTTTTAGCATCGGCTCGGAATGACCGATGATGTTTTCGAAACGGTAATTTTTAACCAGCGCTTGTTTAAGGTAGTCTCGCTCGGTTGCAAGTTGGGATTGCTTACGCTCAAGCACACGCAGCATGTTAACGCTTTGCGCAACCAAGTTAGCCACCATCTCAAGAAATCGCGCGCGTTCGCCCAAAAATTTGGCGTCGCAGGGTTGCGCGGCAATCACGCCGACAACTTCGCCTTGCTCGACCGCTAAAGGTGATCCGATAAAGGGTAAGTCGGGGTTATAAACCCCTAATCGGCTTAAGAAACGCGATTCATCTGCCAACCGTTCGACAACGATGGTACTGCCTTCGTCGAGGATTGCGCCAACCAATCCCTCCCCTGGCTCATAACGAACTGAACGATCAATGCCTTCGCCGTAGATTTCGCAAATGCTCATGCTATCGTCGTCGACATCGCGCAAGGTAATCATGCCGTACTGCAAGCCTGAGCGTTTATGTAGAATTTCCAGGATGCCTTTTAGCTTATTGCGCAGGTTGTGGTTGCTGTTCAGCAATTGACTGACCAGAAACAAGGTATCCAGTTCCGATTCGACTAATAGCAAACGTTCAGTCATGAATCCGTCCTGAAGCTTTTCTTATCAAATGGAAAACTGATACTCCAGCAGCAACCATCGGTATAAACCGGGTCGATAATAATAATACCGTTATGTTGGCTGACGATTTCGCGCGCCATAACCAGTCCCATGCCGGCCTGGATGCCACCCATATTCTGGGTCGTAAAAAATGGCTCAAAAACTTTGCTATGTTGATTTGCCGGAATTCCAGGCCCGCTGTCGGCTATACTGACATTTACCCATTTCTCGCTAACCGAGGTGCTGATCTTGATGTAACGCTCCTTACTGCCTGCTCGATTCATGGCATCGACAGCGTTATCGAGTAACTGCTTGAACAGCATCCGCAACTTATTCTCCGATCCTAAAATAGAAGGCAGAATAGCTGTCGGCAACCAATCGATGATAACCCCATTCGCTAAAAAAGTATGACTGTAAAGCATTAATACTTCATGCAGCAATTGATTGAGATTAACCGGAATGACGGCCGTTTCCGGAATTTCCGGCACACACAGTTGCAATGTAGCCAAGGTTTCCTCACCCATCCGTTGCACCTGATTGAGGAGCTCTTTCAACGCGTGATTCTGACTATCGTTCCGTTGCGCCATAATCTGAATCGCTGCGCCGATTTGGTTCATCGGCTGTCTAATCTGGTGCATTGCGCCCAATAAAGTTTCACGAATACTCCGGATTTGTTCTTCTTCAGCCAGAATATTTCGTAATGTTTGTAAGTGCATTTTTTCCTGTTGACGGCGTTGTAACGTAACGTCGTTGAGGCTTAATAACAAATACGAGTTGGTGTGCTTAGTAAAATAATTATCGGCATCGGTATCGTCCTCGCTAAACCAATTGCCGGAACAATAAAACCAGCGCGTACGGCCTTGCCCCGTGCCTTCGAACCTCACTTCCCGCTGATTGAAGTTTCGCTTAGATACCCATAAATCCGGCATTTCCTCCTGTAAGGCGGCAATGAAATACAAGGCCGGTTCCGGCATACCCATATCACTAACCAGCATTTTGTATTTTTGGTTATCGAGAATAATCTTATGATCCGCATCCAAGACGACCATTGCAACCGGGGACCCATTAACAACCGATTCGATCAATTGCTTTTGGTTGTCGACCAATTGCCCGGCTTGATGCGATTGAGTAATATCCCGATGCATACCGATGTAATGGCTGATAGCACCGGACTCATCCAACATCGGCGAAATAGTCAAATCAGCAAGGTAACGTTGTCCGTTCTTGTGACAATTCACGAGTTGGCCTTGCCAGACTTCTTTTTGTGAAATGGTCTTCCATAAGGTTTGATAAACCTCTCTCGGCGTGGATTTAGCCGACAATTTCGATTCATTCTCACCGATGATTTCGCAGGCCACATAGCCCGTCACATCGGTAAAGGCCTTATTTATATAAAGAATATTGGCTTTACGATCCGTTATCGAAATGGCGACCGGCGCGTGCTCCACCGCTTTTAAAAACAATGAGATCGGCAACGTTTTACCCATCTCGCATTGAATCTGCAAGTTGTTGTTAACAAAGCTATCGAGCCTACTCAAATCGATTATTTCTTCGGTCATTTGTCTTTCCGGGAAATGGCAATAGTTTTTCTTATGACAGTTAATCTTTCGTCGTCTCTAAAATTTATGCAATTAACATTCCAAACTTGATTGAGTACTGACTCATATCCTTTGACCCTTCAATTTTCAGAGCCTTTATTAAAGCCAACTTCGCTTTGTCAGATTTACGACAACGACGCGTAGAAGTACGCGATTTGTTTGATTTAAGAAACAAATTTAACAGACCTGTTTAATAAATTTTCTACTAATTCCATAGCTTTAGACATTTTACTTACTTTGGCATAGAAGATGCTGCTACATCGTTAAATACGTTTACAACGGCAAACATCTGCAAACTATGGGCGATTACTTACTGTTAATTATGGGCACGGCCTTGGTCAACAACGTTGTGTTAGTCAAGTTTTTAGGTCTATGTCCATTCATGGGTGTTTCCAATAAACTCGATACGGCGCTGGGTATGGGTATGGCCACAACTTTTGTACTTACCCTTGCATCCGGAGCAAGCTGGGTGCTTGAACATCGACTTTTAGTCCCATTTCATATCGAATTTTTACGAGTGCTCGGCTTTATTCTTGTAATTGCGGCAGTGGTGCAATTTACCGAAATGGTCATCCATAAGACTAGCCCGGTGCTATATCAGGTCTTAGGTATATTTCTCCCTCTAATCACTACCAACTGCGCTGTTTTAGGCGTGGCTTTACTCAATATTCAAGAACAGTACAACTTCATCCAAAGTTTATTGTTCGGTTTTGGCGCTGCATTGGGTTTTACGATAGTTATGGTGCTCTTTGCCGGTTTACGCGAACGCCTGGCGTTAATGGCGGTGCCGGCTGTTTTTTCTGGAACCCCAATTGCCTTTATCACGGCAGGGATTTTGTCCCTGGCATTTATGGGCTTTGCCGGACTGTACACGAAATAAGGTTGAGGATTAGAGATCTATGTACATCTTATTTGCCATTATTATCCTGACGACGCTAGGGCTGGTATTAGGTTTAAGCTTGGGTGTGGCGGGAAAATACCTAAAGGTTGAAAGCGATCCGTTGATCGAAAAGATCGAAGCTTTGATGCCGGGTTCGCAATGCGGTCAATGCGGGTTTCCCGGCTGTAAACCTGCTGCCGAAGCGTTAGTTGCAGGTACCGCACCGGTGACATTATGCCCCCCCGGCGGTACGTCGTTAGTAGAGCAGCTCGCGAAGCTGCTCAGTATCGAAGTCGATTTGAGCCAGTCTAAAGATGCCGAACTAATGGTTGCCAGAGTAAGTGAAGCTACCTGCACCGGCTGTACCCGTTGCTTTAAGGTTTGTCCGACCGATGCCATCGTCGGTGCGCCGAAACAGATTCATGCCGTCGTCGCCGATGCCTGCATCGCATGCGAAAAATGCGTTACGGTTTGCCCGACCGAATGTCTGCAAATGCATCCGGTCGAAGTGACCTTACGGGATTGGCGTTGGCCGAAACCTTTAGCTGCGGCGGCGTGAGGAATTATGCGCTTACTTGAATTCTTGGAAAATCCCCGGCTTCGCGGCGGCATTCATACAGACGGACATAAACTGCTTACGTCCGGCAAACCTATTGAGACCGGATTACCCATACCGAAAAAACTATACATCCCTGTACAACAGCATGTCGGCAAACCTGCCGAACCGGTTGTTTTGGTTGGCGATAACGTGCTGAAAGGACAACTTCTCGCTCATAGCCAAGGCACAATCTCCGCCCCGGTGCATGCGCCCAGTTCGGGCACCATAGCGGATGTGGTCGACTATCCGGCGCCGCATCCGTCCGCTTTACCGATTCGCACGATCGTCATCGAAACGGATGGCTTGGATCAATGGCAAGAATCCGTCGTGGTTCAAGAGCCCTATAAGCTCGACCCCGAGGAAATCTGTTTACGTGTCGGTGCCGCCGGCGTGGTGGGCATGGGCGGCGCGGTCTTTCCATCGTCGGTTAAGCTAAGCTTAGGCCGCAAAAATAACATCCATACCCTTATCATCAATGCGGGCGAGTGCGAACCCTATCTCACCTGCGACGATCGTTTGATGCAGGAACGCGCCCGCGATGTCGTGGGCGGCATCCGTCTGATGTTACGCGGAATGGGTGCTGAAAAAGCCATCATCGGTATAGAAGATAATAAGCCTGAAGCCTTTCAAGCCATGCAGAAGGCCTGTTTCTCAATCGCTAATATTACGATTCAGCAAGTCCCGACTCGCTACCCGATGGGTTGGGATAGACAGATGTTACGTTATCTCACGGGCTGGGAAATTCCCGCCGATGGTCGCGCCACCGATATAGGCGTGGTTATTCATAATGTAGGAACGGCTTACGCAGTCTATCGCGCCGTTTGTCAAAGCCAACCGCTTATCAGCCGAATTGTTACAGTATCAGGCGGAGCGGTCGGCAAGCAGATGAACGTAGAAGTGCTGATCGGCACCTTGATGTCGGAAGTTCTAAATTTTTGTCACGTCGACAAAAGTAAGATTGCACGCTTGGTAATGGGCGGCGCAATGATGGGCGATGCGCTACCCTTTGCCGAAGTGCCGGTTGTGAAAGCAACCAGCGCCATCCTGGCGCTAACTCAGGAAGATATTGAAGTACCGGATGTAAAACCGTGTATCCGTTGTTCCAGTTGTATCACAGCCTGTCCTGCCGGTTTGCTTCCGCTCGAAATGGCCAGCCGAATCCGTGCCAATAAGCTTGATGCCGCCGTCGACCTAGGCTTAAAGGATTGCATCAGTTGCGGCTGCTGTTCGTTCGTATGCCCTTCTAATATTCCTCTAGTGCAATATTTTAAATATGCGTCTGGCGAACTATTCAAACGTCAGCAAATCCAGCACAAGTCCGAACAGACCAAACGCTTGGCCGAAGACCGGCAAAACCGTATGGAACGCATCCGCCTGGAAAATGAAGCCGAAGCTCGGCGTGTCATGGAAGCGCGAGCGGCAAGAGCCCGTGAAGCCGAGTTGGCTAATGCCCAAGCCACGCAGATAAAGCCCGAGAACGCTGCTGCTGAGGAAGCCGTATGAATAGCAAACCGGTCAGCGGCCCGCATGTTCTTACCGTCCGCCGTGTGGATGCGATTATGTTTAAGGTCGTCGTCGCTTTGTTACCGGCTGTCGGTTTCGGCATCGTCCTCTTCGGTTTACCCGCATTTTATTTAACCGTGACGACTGTCGCTGCCGCATTATTAGTTGAGGCAGTCTGCCTCAACCTGAAGGGCGTAAGAGTAATGCCTTATCTAAGCGATGGTTCGGCAGTGTTAACCGGCCTATTAGTTGCAATGACCTTACCGCCCTGGGCGCCTTGGTGGATTGGTGTATTGGGTTCCGTCATTGCCATTATATTGGGAAAGCAAGTTTACGGCGGATTAGGTCAAAACCTGTTCAATCCGGCCATGCTGGCGCGGGTAGCGCTCTTAGTTACCTTTCCCATCGAAATGACATCCTGGGTCGATGTCAGCCCATTGTTTACCGGCATCAGTCTCGCCGATAGTTTCGGAATCACTTTCGGTCAATCCTATTCCTTAGACGGCATCACGGGTGCTACAACCTTGGGCGCTGTCAAAACCGGATTCTCCCAGAACCAAACATTATCCGTTTTATTGTCGGACTATTCCGGTTTTCTTGCCTTTATCGGATGGGAGCGCGGCAGTCTGGGCGAGACATCCAGCTTATTAATTCTTTTGGGCGGTATTTGGTTAATACGTCAAGGCATTATCCAATGGACTATGCCGTTGTCGGTGCTAGCTTCTATTGCGTTGTTATCGACACTGTTTTTTGCAATCGACAGCCAACACTATCTGAGCCCTTGGGTTCATTTGAATTCGGGTGCATTAATGCTGGTTGCTTTTTTTATTGCCACCGATTACGTCACCTCGCCGAATACGCCGTTGGGACAGATAATTTTCGGAACGGGTTGCGGTACGCTAATTTTTATCATCCGCACTTGGGGCGGTTATCCCGAAGGAACCGGATTTGCAATACTGCTAATGAATGCGGTAACACCATTGATCGACCATTACATCAAGCCGCGAATCTACGGCCGGTATCGCGACGGCAAGCCGATCGAAATCCAAAACCCATGAGCAAACTTCGATGAGTTCAGAACCGTTAAAAGAATCGGCTTACCAATCCGCTGGGAAAGACTTTAAAGCGTTTGCGGCTAGCTTGCGCGAAAAACTGGTAATCTGGCTGAAGCCTGAGCATTTAGAGGAATTGCGACCGCAACTGCAGTATCAAACGTATATTTTGGCCGGCTTTGCTTTAGTTGCCAGCATCCTGCTCGGCTTTGCCGATCTTGCGACGAAAAACGCTATCCAACACCGTTTGGAAGAAGACTTAAAATCAAACCTGGAAGAAGTCGTACCGGCGGAACTCTACGATAATAATCTGCTTCTCGACACACTTACCCTGCAATCGGCAAGCGCTAATTTGGGGAGTGCGCAAACGGTATTTTATCTAGCCAAAAAAGAAGGCCAAGTCAATGCCGTCAGCTTCAAATTCGTAGCGCCGGACGGCTATGCCGGACCGATAAATCTGGTAATGGGTCTGGACAGGAACGGCGAAATTCTGGGCGTTCGAGTTATCTCTCATATGGAAACACCAGGATTAGGCGATAAAATCGAAATCAAAAAATCACCGTGGATTTTAAGTTTTAACGGCAAATCGTTGGACAACGTGACCTATGAAGAATGGAGCGTAAAGAAAGACGGCGGCATTTTCGACCAGTTTTCCGGCGCTACCATTACGCCGCGTAAAGTTGTGTTGGCCATAAAACGGGGTCTCGAATTTTATAAGGCACACCGGGAAGAATTGATGAATCCAGTTCATGGTTCGACAAGTTCACAATGAAGGGAATCATTTCATTACTGCTTGTCTTTATTGCGGAAGGTAACTTATGAATCTTTCTATACTATTATCTGAGCCGTATCGAAAAATTACCCGCGACGGCTTATGGGATAACAATGTGGTGTTTACCCAGCATTTGGCGTTATGCCCGTTATTAGCGGTCACCGGCACCGCAACCAACGCACTCGGCATGGGATTAGCAACGACGGTGGTCATGGTGGCGTCTAACGGCACGGTATCGCTCGCCAGACATCTGATTCCGTCGGAAATTCGCATCCCCATATTTGTATTACTGATTGCCGCGTTAGTAACCTTGGTCGATTTGTTTTTGAATGCCTGGCTGCATGAATTGCATAAAGTGCTCGGGTTATTTATTCCTTTAATCGTTACCAATTGCGTCATCCTGGGTCGTGCCGAAGCGTTTGCCTCCAAGCAACCGGTCATGTTGTCTTTATGGGACGGCTTTATGATGGGCGCGGGATTTACCTTGGCGATGGTGGCTTTAGGCGCCATTCGCGAAATCAGCTCGGCGGGTACCTTATTCGCCAATGCCTCTGTCTTGCTAGGTGAAAGTTTCCGCTTTATGGAAATCACCTTGTTGCCGGACTACAGGGGCTTTCTATTGACTGCACTGCCTCCCGGCGGCTTTATCGTGCTGGGATTTTTAGTTGCCGTTAAACGAATGATCGATCAACGCATTCAAGCCATCCAAACCACAACGCCAATCCGTTCCGTTATCTCATCAGACACCGAAGAAGAGGTCGCACCATGAATGTCGGTGTTTGTTATGCCGAAGCGGAACGGCAACTTTGGCTGCGGCTGGAAGTACCCGACGGCAGTACTGTGCAAGACGCCATTGCGCTTTCAGGCGTTTTAAAGCAATACCCCACTATCGATCTGGACAAACAAAAGGTCGGTATTTTCGGCAAATTGGCGAAACTGGACACACCGGTTAAAGAAGGAGATCGGGTGGAAATCTATCGCCAGATCACCGTCGATCCCGCCCAAGTCAAGCGGCGCAGAATTGAGACAGACTAATATTTTTTAATTAAGAGGAATCGATACATGCTTTTAGAAAATTACGAAAAACAAGGTTTATTGGTTAACATGACCGTACTAGGTAAAGCCGGGAGCAGCGGTATCGGCGCTTTTCGCGGCGATTTCGTGCTAAAAGAAGGCGAATTGCACAAAGGCAAAACGACCGACCGCAAACCGCCGGAACTACTGATGTATCAAGCCGCCATACTTGCCGATGCCAGCCGTTTGCTTTTCGTCAACGGACTCTTTCTTGAAGTCGAAGATATGGCGATTTTCGTCGACAAATACCGAGCCGCCTTGACGCCGGAAACCCTTTTCCTGTGCTACGTCGAAAACATCGATACACCGATGCAAATCGAGCTGGACGGCCTGACTTTTAATTGCATTCCTTACAAAGAGGGCATGGTGTGGAATGAGACGATGGAGCTGGTCTACATCGAAAAAGCCGATCTCAAAGGCCAATCGGCGGAAGAAAAAGTCCAAACCGTTTTCGACGCCGCCAAGCAATACAAGCCCAAAGGCAACCCCATATCTTACGAAGAAGCGCTGAAGCTTACTATCGTGGTTAAGAAGAGTGCAGCCGCCGGTCCGGTTTAACAAAATGCCGGCTTTTAAGACTCTAAGCGCCGCCGAAGCCGAGAAGCTAATTAGCCAAAGCAGCCCGATTATTTTGGATTGCCGCAAGGTGAACGATTACCGCGAAGGCCACATCGACAACGCCATGCTGGTACATGAGCAACTCCGCGATTCGATGCTGAAAAAAGGCGACAAACAAAAAGCCTTGCTGATTTATTGTTACCACGGACATACCAGCGAACATCTCGCAGAGATGTTCTGCGAGTTCGGCTTCAAACAGGTCTACAGTCTGGCTGGCGGCTATGCCGGCTGGAAAGAACACCACAAACTTTAAGGTGAAAACATGAGCCAATTACCCAGAGAACTCGCCCTACGTATCGCCCTGGCGGCACGCGTATTACCCGGTGTTGAGCTGCCGAAACTGATTGCTATCCTGCATGATAAGGTGGGCTCGCCCCTGGACGATGAAAAGCTTAAAAGCATCACCGTCACCAACCTTAAAACCGGCATCGGCAGTCACGATGGCGAAGAGGACGGCGAAGACATCGGTATCGGCCTGGAAAACATCAAACTCGCCGTGCGCTATTTGTGGGGCGAGGAAGAAGAGGATGAAGGCCTGCCGGAAATCCAGCCTTACAAAGACGGCGACCTCCCGGAATCGATTCGCGTTGCAGTGGCCTCTAACAGCGGATCTTTACTCAACGGTCATTTCGGCTCCTGTATCCGCTTTCTGGTCTATCAACTTAGCCGTACCGATTGCCGCTTAGTCGATATCCGTTCAACTATCGAAGCCGATAGCAGCGACGACCGCAACCTCTATCGCGTGAATCTTATCAAAGATTGCCAAATGTTATTCGTCCAGTCCATCGGCGGCCCCGCTGCGGCTAAAGTCGTCCGCGCCGACATCTACCCAATCAAAGTGCCGGAAGTCATCGATGCTATCGATAAACTAAAGGAATTCCAGCAGGTATTCGACGCCCCTCCGCCGTGGATGGCGAAGATTTTGGGTAAAAGCCCTGAGGAAAGAAAGCGATTTGCGGTACATGAATAAATGAGCCTCTCGTTAAAACAACTTGCTCAAAAGAGGTTGGTTATTTTGATTCAAAACGCATACGTTCGTTTGCGTGTTGCAGAGAAATGAATAGAAGTGGAGCCTTACTCCCAATAACGTTAAGTTAAGCACCGTCCCTCTTTGAAAAAGAGAGGAAGACATTAATCTTAACTTAACGGCATTGGCCCTACTCCCTTGACAACTAACTTTCAGCTTTGCATCCCACCTAATGTAAGGTTTTCTTATCCGAACAGAATCGTTTTTTAAGCGAATGTTTCGCGTTCACATCAAAAAAGCAGCAAACTAACACGCTTATTTAACCATTGAATCTTCAAGCTTAATTTCGAAATTAATAAGCTTTTTGCTGGAGTCTTTGATTTCTGCGCCGGTATTTTCAGCCTTAAGGTACTGTTTATGTACCGGTCTTGCCCGCTTTTTTACAGTCTTAAACTGAAAATTTTTAACGGGTTTCTCGGCGATCACTGATACTATTTCACCGACCGCCCAATAAGGACCAGGACATTGATCCGGTATGGCGAATTGCAAGTTAATGGGGTTATTTTCAAGTTCCGCACCGCTAAATTTTACCGTATCGCCCACTTTAAGCCCCACCATGAAGCCTTTTTGAAGATGTTTAACCGCTATCTCCCGGCCGATAACATCAAACTCATACCAGCCGGGCCAAATCACTAAATACTCTCGACTTCCGGAAACGACACGCAGGCATTCGTTTTTCAAAATCAACTTGCCTGCAATTTCATACAGCATATCCGTCTCATCTTTAACCGTTTGAAATAGTTTAAATTGCGGAAAATAAACAGATTTATTAGAAATTGCTTTCTCTTGCACTATGCTCTCTTCCGCTAAAACAAGCGCCGACAAGTGTAAAAACACCACGAACAAAGAAAAATTCAGTCTTGTAAGCATATGTGAAGTCATGATCTATTTTCCCATAACAGATTATCTTACAAGGAAACGTATTAATGATCGATTAAACTGCATTCCTCTTCCTCAAAACCGGCGAACGACTTGCCGCATATTTCAGTATCAAGCCGATACTATTCAGCTACTTAACAACAAGGTTAGAGTTTGAATAGTAGTCACTAATTTTTTGATACAGAAATCAGATGGTTTTATCGATCCATTTAAACTGTTTGTCCTCGGCTGTATCGATACAGCCTTGCAACACACAATGAGCGGTGCCGAGACCGCTCAGAAGGAAAGAGATGCAATTTATATTAAGGAACAGTAGGATCAATTATTCTATACACTGTTCCGTCATAACTTACGACATAAAGTTCACCATTGTTGTCTTCTCCAAAACTCACTGGTGAAGACACAAAACCTTTTGTTAGCACCTCATTAACAATTGGTTTTGAGCGTGGTCCAGTTAACGTGCGGATTGAAGAATTGAAGAAATCCGTAAAAAAATATTGCCCTTTAAACTGAGGATATTTTTTGCCCCGATAGACATAGCCGCCCATCACTGAAAAATCGGATTCGTGTAATAGGCTAAGCACCGGAAATAGATATGACCTGTTACAGCCGGTTAAGTCATAAACGCCATTGGCCTCATAACAACGCCAACCTAGGTTAAGACCGCCGCTTGCTCCAGCAGGAATGAAATCAATCTCTTCGGCAGTTTCTGCACCGACATCACCAAGCCAAATGTCCCCCGTTAGCCGGTCAAAACTAAAATTCCAAGGGTTACGAAAACCAAGCGCATAAATTTCATCGCAACCTTGACCTAGTTTGCTGTCTGTAAAAGCATTACCCGGAGGAATTCGATAATTACCCCGCCCCGAAACGTCGCAGTCAGGGGCGTTAGCAACCCCCGGTGCACCATTAACATCAATTCGTAAAAGTTTCCCAAGCAATGAATTGAAACGTTGCGCACGTATTGCATCATTACTGTCACCGGATATCATGTATAAGTAGCCATCCGGACCAAAATGCATATCACCCCCGAAGTGTTCTGTTCCAAAGGTCTCGGCATATTCCATGATTACAAACTCACTGTTTGGGTTAGCAATATCTGGATTTATGCTACGCTGAAATCGAGAGATACGGGAACGAAGAATATTCGTTCCTTGTGTAAGATACAGATAATGCACATAAAAATATCCATTGACCGCATAATTAGGATGAAAAACAAATCCTAATAAACTAGGCAATCCTCCGTACACGCGGCTTGTAATATCCAAAAACGGGGTAGTTAGCAGATTACCTTGACTTTTTGCTATCCGAATCCGACCGGGCGCTTCGGCTATGAACAATCGGCTGTCGTTTGCATGCGTGATATCCAAAGGCGCATTAAGTCCATCGACATAAAGCTCTAGTGCAATAGGGGTAGGCGGTTTTGGCTGAGGAGGCAACGGCGGGGTTGTACCGTTGACCACTTTAACAAAAGACTGGCACTGCTCGTGTTATCGCCCAGTAAATTATGTTTCCCGTCTGTAGAATTACCTGCGGCAAACAAAATAACCGTCTTATTGTAAGTAGGCGCAGTCCAACGGAACCTAAAAACAGCCTGATTGGAAACCATTGCTTTCGGTTTGACATGGGTTAATTCTCGTCCTATCAAACTTAAATCGGAGACAATTGGCGAGAGCAATCCGATAGCTCCGCTGGTCGATATATTCACGCCCGCTGCAATACCCGGCCCACCCTGCACAGTTACGGCGTAATTATAGGTCTGTCCTGCCTGTACAAGTGAAGGCCCCGATAATATAACACTGGATTTTGGTGCAGCAGGCACATGACAAACTGAACAGTTTGCGCCGCCATTAGTACCCGGATTCCCGGAAAAACCCGTGTTACCGAATTCAGTAGCAAAAAGAGGATTTATGCTAAAAAATACACATAAAAAAACGACAACAACTAAGATTTTTATATTGTCGAACATGGCGTAGCTCCATTTTTACCGTACAGTCTCATAAAGCAAACTTAAGTGTCAAGAGTAACTCGGTTTTGTTTACCCTCTTTCCATACCAATCGCAATAGCTGTTGATACACATGACGCAACAGAGAAATCGCGTATCGTCAAAGAGCAAGAAGCCCCCCTTTGCCCCCAGTTAAATGCAAGAAGCGCAGGAATTAAGCGGCAATCGGATTGACTAAACTTTGTTTTCTTACTTTTGACGAAGCAAAAGTAAGAAACGCGCACTCAATCGCTAGAATCCCACTATAACAATCCGTCGCGCTTGCGACACCTAACCTCACTAACACTATAACTACTGATCAAAAATTATAGTCTAATAAAATAACCTTGCTTATCCGCCCAAATAGCCAACAACGATTTGTAACGATTCCACCACCCAAAACCCCTTTGTCGGTTTCCTTACAAGTCATTTCGCAACACCGCAAATAAAATCAATTGCTTATAAATGGCATAGCATTTGCAAAAGTATTCATATCGAATCGGAATATGCTGCCATGAAGACAACCAAAGACATTGCCGAACTATTAGATGAACCGGCTTGCGAGCATAACAAGAAGGAGAAATCCGGTTGTGCGAAACCGAAACCCGGTTCGGCGGCAGGCGGTTGTGCCTTCGACGGTGCCCAAATTGCCTTATTGCCGATTGCGGATGTCGCCCATATCGTACACGGGCCGATTGCCTGTGCGGGTAGCTCCTGGGATAACCGGGGTACACGCTCTTCCGGTGCGCAGTTGTACCGCATCGGTATGACCACCGACTTAACCGAACAGGATGTGATTATGGGCCGCAGCGAAAAGCGCCTGTTCCACGCCATCAAACAAGCCATCGACAGTTATAACCCGCCCGCTGTATTCATCTATAACACATGCGTACCGGCACTCGTCGGCGACGACATTAATGCGATTTGCAAATCGGCGAGCGAACGCTGGGATATTCCGGTCGTGCCGATTGATTGCGCCGGTTTTTACGGTACGAAAAATCTCGGCAACCGCATTGCTGGCGATGCGATGGTGAACCACGTCATCGGCACTCGCGACCCAGACCCGATCTCACCTGAATTGGAACGTCCCGGGTTTAAAATTCACGATGTTAATTTGGTCGGCGAATACAACATCGCCGGGGAATTTTGGCATGTTCTGCCATTGCTGGACGAAATGGGCTTACGGGTGCTGTGCACCTTATCGGGCGACGCGCGATTCCGTGAAGTACAAACGATGCATAAGGCCGAAGTGAATATGATGGTGTGCTCCAAAGCGATGGTCAATGTGGCGCGGCGCTTGAACAAGGAATACGGCACACCCTGGTTTGAAGGCAGCTTTTACGGCATCACCGATACCAGCCAGGCGCTACGCGATTTTGCAAAATCGATCAACGACCCTGATTTAACCGAACGCACCGAAGCCATCATTACCCGCGAAGAAGCCCGTATCCATGCAGCTCTTGAACCTTGGCGGGCACGCCTCAAAGGCAAGCGGGTGTTGCTGTTTACCGGTGGCGTGAAAAGCTGGTCGGTCATTTCCGCTTTACAGGATTTGGGCATGGTGGTGGTTGCCACCGGCACTAAAAAATCGACCGAAGAAGATAAGGAGCGCATCCGTGAATTGATGGGACAAGACGCGATGATGATCGAAGACGGCAGCCCTAAAGCCTTATTGAAAGTCGTCCGCGACTATAAGGCGGACATTCTGATTGCTGGCGGCCGCAACATGTATACGGCATTGAAGGCACGAATTCCCTTCCTCGACATTAACCAGGAACGCGAGTTCGGTTATGAAGGCTACCAAGGCATGTTGGAGTTGGTGCGGCAATTGGCCTTGGCACTGGAAAGCCCTGTGTGGGATGCAGTGCGTAAGCCTGCGCCTTGGCGAGCGGCTAAGTCTGTCATTGAGCTAAGCCCAATTGGCTTGGCGCCATCGACCGTAGGCTCCGACGATAACCTTACGGATACTAGTGCGCTTGACTCCATTCAACACAGCCTTCCGGCAGCAGGAGCATAAATCATGGCTGAAATCATCAAGCGCAATAAAGCCTTATCGGTAAGCCCGTTGAAAGCCAGCCAGCCGATGGGCGGCTCCCTCGCCTGTTTGGGTTTCGACCACGCCATCCCGATGCTGCATGGTTCACAAGGTTGTACAGCATTTGCCAAAGTCTTTTTCGTCCGCCATTTCCGCGAACCGATCCCCTTGCAAACCACGGCGATGGATCAAGGTAGTTCGGTTATGGGCGCGGATGAGAACGTCATCGAGGGCTTAAAAGCGATTGCAGAAAAATCCAATCCGGCGCTGATTGCGGTGCTAACGACGGGCCTTGCTGAAACCCAGGGCTGCGATGTGCACCGGAACTTACGCGAGTTCCGCGAAAAATATCCTGAATACAATCATGTTGCCGTGGTCGCGGTTAATACCCCCGATTTTACCGGCTGTGTGGAAACCGGCTATGCCGCGACAATTTACGAAATCATCCTTACCCTGGTTCCCGATCAAGCCACAGGCAATACTAAAGTCGGCAATAGGCACCGACAGGTGAATGTGTTGGTCAGCCCTATGTTAACCCTGGCGACCTGGAAGCCTTGCGGGATTTGATCGAGCAGTTTAATTTACGCCCCGTCATTGTGCCTGACTTATCCGATTCCTTGGACGGCAGCCTAACCGACGATGATTTTTCGCCGGTAACAATTGGCGGCACACCGGTCTCCGAACTGGCAACATTGGGAGATGCCAAAGCGACATTCGTCATCGGCGCATCGCTACAAAAAGCCGGTGAATTATTGCAGGAAAAAACCGGCGTCCCCAGCTTCTATTTCGAGCATTTATACGGACTGGAGGCGAATGACGCCTTGGTTATGGCGTTGGCAGACATCAGCGAACTGCCGGTTCCGCAGAAAATCGAACGCCAACGGTCGCAACTTCAGGATGCCATGCTCGACACCCATTTCATGCTCGGCCAGTTACGGATTGCGATTGCCGCCGATCCCGACCAACTCAATGCCTTCGTCCATCTGGTGCAAGGGATGGGCGCGGAAGTCGTCGCCGCAATCAGCGCCGCCAATGCGCCAATATTGGCTAGAATTCCGGTGGCCAGCGTCAAAATCGGCGACCTGGAAGATCTTGAAATCTTGGCGAAGGAACACAAAGCGCAATTGTTGATCGGCAACTCTCATGTTGTTGACAGTGCCGAACGCTTAGGACTACCAGTATTACGCGCCGGGTTTCCCTTATACGACATTATAGGCGGATACCAGAAAACCTGGATCGGCTACCGCGGTAGCCGCCAAGCTTTATTCGACCTCGCTAATCTGGTCATCAATTTTTCACATCAGGAAATCGAGATCTACCGCTCGCCTTATGCGCAAAAACCGGCAACCGAAATGCACGCCTGCAGTCCATCATGTCATTAACCCGCCGCATGCACGTTTTACATACCAACAAAGAGGGTATTTCTATGGAAACTGCCATCAAGGTCGCGTTTGCGACCAGCGATATGCTCCACGTTAATCAACATTTCGGCTCCGCAAAGTCGTTTGCAATTTATGCCGTCGATCCCGAACAATCCGAATTTCTGGAAGCCTCACAATTCGGCGAGCTGGCGCAAGACGGCAATGAAGACAAGTTGTCGGTCAAGATTCAATTGCTGGACGGCTGTGCGGCGGTTTACTGCCAAGCCATAGGCGCATCGGCAATCAAACAAATCGTCGCCCAGGGCATACAACCGATTAAGGTCCATGACGGCAGTTCGATTAAACATTTGTTGATTGATTTGCAGAACGAAATGAAATCCGGTCCATCCAGTTGGCTGGCTAAAGCGATCAATCAGCATAAAAGCCCTGATCCTCAGCGTTTCGATGAAATGGAACACGAAGGCTGGCAGGAATGAATACTAAATTCAGCGTTTCCTTAAGGCCTGAACCGTTTGCATTGAGCGACTCGAAAGACGACCAGGAAATAGTTAAAACAAGATCGGATCGATAACTCGGTTTTATACATTAATTTATAAATTCCACGGAGAAATAATATGGCTTTACCCGCACTTGTCGTCGAAGCCGGCGACCCTTTCATGGCATCGGAGATTGTATCCGAAATGGTTAAACAACTTCGCGCACTGGATACCTACGATACGTATGAAGGCTGGCCGGAAGAAAAGATCATCGATCCGTTAGTGATGACCAAGGAACGTAAACGTGAAATGCCAATAATCGGCGACCCTGACGAATTGACGTTGGCGCGCGTAAAAGCTTATTACAATGCCATTGCCTCTTTGATCGAAAAGAAATCCGGTTTGATGGCGGTGCCTGTTATCAACATCACCCATGAAGGTTTCGGCAGGGCCTTTATTCTGGCCGGCAAACTGATCATCGTCGATAAAGTTCTACGCGATATTCACAGATTCGGTTTTCCCAGCCTGGAAGATATGGCGGAAAAAACCGAAAAAATCATCGATAAAGCCATTGGCTTAATCGAACAATACCGGGAAGTCGCCGAAGCGTGAGGATTACCATGAACGACGAAGAACTTAAAAAACTGGAAAAAGAAGTAAAAAAAACCAAACGACTTGCCAGCGAAGCCGCCATGGAATTGCACGATCTGATCGAAGACCGCTTGCCCGACGCTTACGGCGAGCTGATGGAAATCGCCCAAACTACTTACGATGCCTGTAAAGCCTGGGACGAAGCCAGCAAAAAGCTACAGGCAGCAAGCGCCGCCACGGCATAAGGAGATCCATCATGAGCGATTTTGTCACCGGCGTTACCTTTGGCGGAACTGAATGGACCCCGGCCTATGTCACTGATTTAAATCAACGCACCTGCATCGGCTGCGGACGCTGTTTTAAAGTTTGTCCGCGCGACGTTTTTGATTTGATCGACAAAGACGAGGCATTCGACGCTGAAGAATTTGACGACGACTACGGCGACTTTGAAGACGACGACAACACGATGGTGATGAGTCTGAAAAATGCCGCCGACTGTATCGGCTGCGAAGCTTGCTCGAAGGTTTGTCCGAAGGATTGTTTTACCCATGAACATAAAGCAGCGGCTTAATTATTGAAAATAAGGAGCTTACATGCCACGCCCTCTAAAACATGTTTTTGTTTGTACTCCGGCGCGTCCGCCCGGACATCCGCGCGGTTCCTGTTCTGCATCGGGTTGCGCCGAAGTGATGAACGAGTTCATGAACGAAATTCAAGCGCGTAATTTGTTCGAAAAAATTGGCTTGACCAATACCGGTTGCATGGGACCCTGCTCTTTCGGAACGAGCGTACTGGTTTATCCTGAGGGCATCATGTACGGGAAAGTGACCAAAGAGGATGTGAAAACAATTATCGAACAACATCTTCTGGGCAACACGCCGGTTGCTGCCTTGCAAGTGCCTGTCGAGGTTTGGTAGTCAATGCTGCCGGTAAGCGAATTCGAAGAGCGCGTACTTTTCAGCCCGCATATTCCTTCAGCAGTCAATAACTTGTTACAGCAAGCAGTTGCGGCAAATCGTTCCGATTTTGGTCAGGCAGAACAGTTGTTTAAGCTGGCCAAACAAACCGACCGAAGCTGCTTGCAAACTTACTTTGCGCTGTATAAGTTTTATTTTCATCATAAGCGGTTGCATGACGCCGAAAGTGAAATACGTGCCGCCTTGGAAGAAGCGGCTCGCCAAGGCGGTTTTCCGAGCGATTTCAGGCGTCTGGCACGACAGCCGTTGAAATGGGACTTGTGTGCCAACGAAATCGGTTTGTACTATCTCTATACCTTAAAGGCGCTGGCCTTTGTTAAGTTACGTAAACAACAAGATATTGAAGCGCAAGTCATTTTAACGTTGCTGCAAGATCTCGATCCGGAGGATCGCTGCGGCGCATCGGTGATTAGAAGTTTGGCCGAAGCCGTTGAGGAGTCATCATGACGACTGATAACGATATAAAGCAACTCAGCGAACAGAAACGGACTTTCGGTCAGGCAATCTGTAAAAAGATCATGGAAAATATCATCAAACTCGGATTTTCCGATCCGATGAAGATAAAAGTCCCCATCTACAGCGAGGCAGCCTTTAACGTCGTCACCGATCCTTATACGCAAAGCCAGGATTTGGTCGGCTATTGGTATGATGCCAAGCAACAACGCATCGGTCAGCTTCGGTTTCATGGCGACGGCAGCTTTTACGCCGAATACGATATCGTCTTGCCGCACCCCAAAAAAGCCCGTTATTTTGTCGAGGCCATTAATGCCTGGGGCAACGAGCAAAATATCAAGACCGAACCCAAACTGCTTGAAATGCCCGAATAATCGCAATGGATAACCCTAAACGGATTTATGAGTTGCTATTGGATTATTGCAGTGCCGATGCGGTAGCCGACCGCATTTTAATCGGTCTGGTATGGACTCTGTGCCAAAGCGGTAACAGTATCGGGCTTAGCATGAGTCCGCAATTTGCTACCCGTACCTTATCCTGGTCCGGCGATTTGGCAGGAAAACCGCTTATCGATCTTGCCGCCTGGATTCTCGAATGGGAACCCTACCAAGCCAGTGTGGCAATGTCGGCTATAAACAGTTGTATCAATGCTAGGGCGATACCGGATTCCATAGGACTGGATAATACCGGCGAACAAGCCAACCTTGCCGTATTCGACTATTTTTTGCCGCAATTAACCGGTAAAAAGGTGGTAGTTATCGGACGTTACCCTGGCATTGAACGTTATCAAGATCAAATAGAACTAAAAATACTCGAGAAGCAAACAGGAAGCGACGACTACCCGGATGCCGCCTGCGAATATCTAATTCCCAAGGCAGATTGGGTATTTTTAACCGCCAGTTCCATCCCCAATAAAACCTTTCCCCGATTGGCGGAATTGGCTACCGATGCAAAAACCGTATTGATGGGTCCAACCACACCCTGGCTGCCGCAGTTGCATGAGTTCGGTATCGATTACTTAGCCGGTGTGGAAGTGACCGATGGCGAAATCCTATATCGAACCGTAGCTGAAGGCGGGGGTAAACGAATATTTAACCACGGCTTACGTTATCGAATCGCCGAACTGAGTTCGCAAGTTTCCCTGAATTGGTTAAAACAACAAATTGCCGATTGCGCCGCTGAAAAAGGTCGGCTTACTCAACGGATGGATGCGTGGTACGGCGAAGGAAATCGATCTCGTTTTCCCGGCTATCCATTGCTTGAGCTTACCAATACGCGATTATCGAGAATGGATAGCAGCTATAAAGGCTTATGGGATATATACGGCGATGATAATAAATTAACCGGATAAGTAGGTTTCATGGTGCTTCCTAACGAATTCCAAAACCATAGCTTGCTGCTATATTACAAAGGCGACATCAGTGCGCTGACTCTGTTTGCCCAGCATGAAAACGGCAGCGTCTGCTTACCGGAACCGCTACCGCCTTTGTCGAGCATATTGCAAGAGGAATCCGGTTATAGCAGTAAAGTCAGCGTACATCCTGCCGTATTGGTGCAAGGCGTAAATCAGCTGTTGAACCTGGATAACGATTTACTGGTCGGCGAAGCGGGCTATTGCGAATATGTCGATACACCGAAAGGCATCATAACCGTTTATATGGCGCGCTTTAAGCTACTCGATCCCCCGCATAAGTTGATGCAAACGTTAGGTTATAGGTTAAGAACATTACCGGAATTACGCGGACGCCCGCCAACGGAAATGGAATTGCTAAGACGTGCTTATGTAAAGGTCATGGAGTCCTGAGATGGACTTTGACGACCTAAATTATGGAAACATGGATTTTGGTCTATCGCAGAACGATAACATCGGCTCGAAATTTTATCTTCCTTCCGCCAGCGATTGCATGCGCTGCGGCCTTTGCCTCAATAGCTGCCCAACCTATAGCCTCTTTAAAAAGGAAGCGGAAACGCCGCGCTATCGCATTCGCACCATCGATAAAATCCTTAACTACAATCAAGCTATCACAACGGAAGAGCAAGAACATCTGGATAATTGCCTGCAATGCCGAGCTTGCGAACCGGTTTGCCCGAGCAAAATGGCATACGGCGAGTTATTCGACGAAACGCAACGGCAATTGGCCCGTCCGCCAAGTCTATTAGCAAAAATCGCTTTCTGGTTTATCGAACATAAACAATGGCTGACTCGCCTAATGCCGTTAGCGTGCATTTATTTTAAATCCGGTATCTGGAAACCGCTGCGTAAAAGCGGATTGTTGAAAAGATTCGGCTTGGCGGAAGCGGAGGCCTTACTTGTAGAACCGGCTTTACACCAGTTAAAACCATATTATCCGAGCAAAACTCTAATTGTTCGTGGCCGTGTAGGATTATTTACCGGCTGTATTGCCGAACATTTCGACCGGGATACATTAAAAGACGTCGTTAACTTTTTAACGACTATCGGTTTTGACGTTTTCATACCGACCGAACAAAGTTGTTGCGGCGCAATCCACCAACATAACGGACGATCCGCCGAACAATTAATCGGCAATAATCTAAAGGTCTTCAGTTCAATGCAGTTAGATGCCGTCATTTACACCGCGACCGGTTGCGGTGCTATGTTAAATGAATATAGGCATACCGATAGTCAAGCAGCCGAAAGCTTCACGCAACATCTGTTTGATTTAAACGATTTTCTTCTAAAACAGTGGCCCGAAGATTTAAAACTCAACCCGGCTCACTTAAAAATTGCCGTCCACGAACCATGCAGTCAGCGTAATGTTCTAAAAAATCAGCAAACAACTTACAAATTGCTGGAAAAAATACCGGGACTGAATATCAGATCGCTACCGGATAATCACCTCTGTTGCGGCGCAGGCGGAAGTTATATGCTTACGCATCCGGAAAACGCCGCCGCTTTACGACAAAAAAAGATTCAGCTCATTGACGATTCAAACGCAGATTTAGTGGCGAGCAGTAATTTCGGTTGCGCACTCTTTCTAAATAAAGTTAACGATAAAGTGATACATCCGGTTCGATTGCTAGCACGACAATTACCCTCAAAATCTTAAGCGATTTATGGCTAAACGTTAACATAGCCGTCACAAACACTTAACGGGATTTCAATTAACCAACATTCCTTTCTCAACGATAAAACCCATAATATCGTTAAGTCCGGTGCCTGTTTTTAAATTACTGAAAACGAACGGACGCTCGCCGCGCATCTTTTTGGCATCGCGATCCATGACGTCCAAAGATGCGCCGACGTGAGGCGCTAAGTCGATTTTATTGATGACCAGCAAATCGGATCGTGTGATACCGGGCCCGCCTTTGCGCGGGATTTTATCGCCCGCGCTGACATCGATGACATAGATGGTAAGATCGGCGAGCTCCGGGCTGAAAGTGGCGCTCAAGTTGTCGCCGCCGCTCTCGACCATGATGAAGTCGAGATTATCGAAGCGCTGACTTAATTCATCGACCGCCGCCAGATTCATGGAGGCATCTTCACGAATGGCGGTATGCGGACAACCGCCGGTTTCTACGCCTAAAATACGTTCTTCCGGCAGAGCTTGGCTTCGGATGAGGAATTGTTGGTCTTCACGCGTGTAAATATCGTTAGTGACCACGCCGATTTCAAATTGATCGCGCATACCTTTACATAAGGCATCCACCAACGCGGTTTTACCGGAACCGACCGGTCCGCCGATACCGACTCTTAAAATGTGTTTTTCGTTCATGGGTTATCTCGGTTTTACTTACTTTATATTGGTTAATTTTATCGTTCCCATACTACTCTCGGGAATGCAAACCGCACCGATCCAGTGATTCGATACAATTTGATTGTTTCTACGAATTACGTATAAACAATCAAATTTGTTTGCTATATAAATGATCTCCGCATTTTGGACAGATATTTCCACCCTGTATAAATCCATCCCAATCTACTTTACACATTACACAAGTGAACTTGGCTAGCTTTCTTTCATTTTCAAAACGTCGTTTAAGAGCTTCTATAGCATTAGCTTTTGCCCTTTGAAAATTAGGATGGAAAATCCACTTTTTTGATTCTTTTTCATGAGATAAAAATCTCATTAATGCTTCCTTGTATGAAGTTCCTTCACGTCTCGCTTTTATAAATAACTCTGGCAATGAAGAAAAATCCACAGAGATTACACCGCACTTTCTGTTATCAAGAAGAGATAATTCTGGCGGTACCTTCCTGCCTGGATGAACAAAATAAACAACAAAGTTATAACCTTCAATATTGCCAACTAAATCTACAATTATTCCAAAAAAGTTCGTTTCAATCTTAATGTCTGTTATTGAAATCTCTTTCTCCTCAGTAACGAGAAACTTATCTTTAACTATATTGCCGAACCTATCCTCTCTTAACTCAATAGTGTCATAAAATTCAGGCAAAGTTAGAGTTAATTTCTCATTTATCAACTGCTTAGCCATCAAACGTACTGAGATATAAAAAGAAAAGTCGCATTCATTTTCCGTTTTCTCATATACATTTTTACTTGCATGGGCAAAATGCCAAACTTTAATACTGCCCTGCCTAGCGATTAATGGTGTTTTACATGACGGACAGATACATTTGCAGTTTTTACCTGACTCAACATCAGATACATCAACTAGCTCATTCGAAGTTAATAAAAGTCCAAACGGAATTTGATTTAAATTCATTTAATCAATATTGTTGGATTTTACGTTCCAAAGCATTTTATTTAAGCAATATGATATCTCCCGTCAGGATATTCTCAAAATCACGACCTAAACAACCTTGAATACTGCATTTCATGTCGGCTGCTGGCTAATGCCAAACTGAAGGCGCTGCCGCCGATTTCACCGTCATTGCAGCTTAATGCGGAAGCGACCAAAACTGGGATTTCCTCGGTTAATTCAACAAGTAATCGTTGACCGGCAACCTGACCTAATGGGACGAGTTTAACCGCGCACAAAACCTGGTTTTCAAGCCAGCTCCAGCAATAACCGAGCAGGGCCTGTTGTTTGGGTATGCACCATTGCACGGCGATATAGCTGAAAATACCGGCTAACGTAGTGTCGCGATGACGACTCCAGTTTTGCATATCGCCATAATCTAACGATACTAATAAACGCGCCAAGGCTTGCCCGCATAACCTGTCTTCTAATCGTAATTCGGCGCTTTCCCGGTAGGCGATTAATTGTTGGCTCCAGTAGTTAACCTGATCCGGTTTGTCCTGTTCCCAGGCGCTGTACAGGCGGTCTAAAATCGGCAAATCGATACAAGACAAACCGTTATGCAGCATTCCACTTAGCCATTCTCTAGTTTCCTCTGCATTCGTCACCCAGCCGTCCGCGACCGCACTTTCTAAGCCTTGGGAATAACTGAACATCCCGATGGGCAAACCGGGGCTGACCAGTTGCATTAGCCGTAATAGGTTAAGGTCAGTGACCATGTGAATGATAAGCGCCGTGCTCCGGTTCAAACGGCAATAAAGCATGTCTTACCGTTAAGCCCAAACCCATTAGCATCTGATCCAGTACATGATCGGTGATAAAGCGCAATTCGCCCGGTAAAATTTGCAACGGAATATGCCGGTTGCCCAAGTGATAACACGCACGTGCGAATAGCAAGTTATCGTCAGTACATACGACTGATAAGGCTTCAGGCGCGGCACTGATCCGCACGCGTATTTTATCCTGCCCGGTCAACACTAAGCCGTGACGCAAGGTTTGCCCGCGCGGCAAAAAAATTCCGATTTGGGTGCCTTGGTCGGTTCGGCTCAATAAGCGGCTTTTTTGCCGGTATTCAAAAGGTAAGGTGACCACTTCATCTGTGTTTGCGGTCTCGTTGTCGGAGTCGAGTTCGGTTAATTTCAACATCATCAGAATAAAAAGTAGCGTTGAGCGAAAGGCAAAACGGTTGCCGGTTCGCAGATCAATAACTCGCCATCGGCGCGCACCGCATAGGTTTGGGAATCGACTTCAATCTTAGGTTGATAATGATTATGGATTAAATCTTTTTTACCAATAGTGCGTGTCCCGTATACCGTTCCGATTTGTTTTTTTAGTTTTAGCTTGTTAGCGACATCGTATTCGATAGCAACCTTCGGTAAAAAGAACAGGGACGTCGATGAAGCTGCTGCACCAAAACCGCCGAACATAGGCCGGTAATGCACCGGTTGCGGGGTTGGAATCGACGCATTGGGATCGCCCATCGGCGCGGCGGCGATGAAACCGCCTTTTAAAATCAGGCTGGGCTTAGTGGCAAAAAATGCCGGATGCCACAGCACAAGATCGGCCAGTTTGCCGACCTCAATCGAGCCGACTTCATGCGCGATACCGTGACTGATAGCCGGATTTATCGTGTATTTGGCAATATAGCGTTTGATACGAAAGTTATCGTTACGGCTTGAATCTTCTTTTAACGGACCGCGCTGAAGTTTCATCTTATGTGCGGTCTGCCACGTGCGAATCACTACTTCGCCCACCCGCCCCATCGCCTGGGAATCGGATGAAATCATGGAAAATGCGCCGAGGTCGTGCAGTATGTCTTCAGCGGCTATGGTTTCCCGACGTATGCGCGATTCGGCAAAAGCAACATCTTCGGCAATGCTTGGATCGAGATGGTGGCACACCATAAGCATGTCCAAATGCTCGTCCACGGTATTGATAGTATATGGCCGTGTCGGATTGGTCGACGAAGGTAAAACATTACTTTCGCCGCAGGCTTTGATAATATCCGGCGCATGACCGCCGCCGGCGCCTTCAGTATGGTAGGTGTGAATCGTCCGTCCTTTAAAAGCCGCAAAGGTATCTTCAACAAAGCCGGATTCGTTCAAGGTATCGGTATGGATGGCGACTTGCACATCGTATTGGTCGGCAACGTACAAGCAACAGTCGATGGCGGCAGGTGTCGTACCCCAGTCTTCGTGTAGTTTCAGCCCCATCGCACCGGCGCAAATTTGTTCTTCCAAGGCCGACGGCAAGCTGGCATTGCCTTTACCCAATAAGCCGAAATTCATCGGGAAGCCATCCAACGCCTGCAACATGTGATGAATGTTCCAAGGTCCGGGAGTGCAAGTGGTGGCATTAGTGCCGGTTGCAGGACCCGTGCCGCCGCCGATCATGGTGGTAACGCCGGACATCAACGCTTCGTCGATTTGTTGCGGGCAAATAAAATGAATATGGGCGTCGATACCGCCAGCGGTTAGAATTTGGCCTTCTCCGGCGATAATTTCCGTACCGGGACCGATGACAATATCAACTCCGGCTTGGGTATCGGGGTTTCCGGCCTTGCCGATGCCCGCAATACGTCCGTTTTTGATGCCGACATCGGCTTTGACTATGCCCCAGTAATCGACGATGAGTGCATTGGTGATGACCAAATCAACGGCGGATAAGGAATCGAGCTGACTTTGCCCCATGCCGTCGCGGATCACTTTGCCGCCGCCGAATTTAACTTCGTCGCCGTACACGGTGCGATCCGCTTCCACTTCTAAAATCAAGCCGCTATCGCCCAAACGGACTTTATCGCCGGTTGTCGGGCCGAACATGTCGGCATAGGCTTGTCGACTAATTTTGCTCATGCGTGATTCTCCAACGCGCCCATGACCGCTTGGCGAAAGCCGTAGATTCGCCTTAAACCGGCGTATGCCACTAAACGGACTTCTCGCTGCTGACCCGGCTCGAAACGAACTGCCGTACCCGCCGGAATATCCAGCCTGAAACCTTTAGTCGACTCGCGCTCAAACGAAAGCGCCGAATTAGTTTCATAAAAATGATAGTGCGATCCGACCTGGATCGGTCGATCGCCGGTATTGGCGACCACAACGATGCGGACATCGCGGCCTGCATTCAGTTCCAATTCGCCGTCAGCGGTGAAAATCTCGCCAGGAATCATCGTGTCTCCTTTTTATTCTATCGGGTTATGGATGGTTACCAGTTTTGTCCCGTCGGGAAACGTGGCTTCTACTTGTACGTCGGGCAACATTTCTGCGATGCCTTCCATCACATCGTCCCGATATAATAATCTCCGTCCGTATTCCATCAGCTCGGCAACAGTTTTACCTTCGCGCGCGCCTTCAAGAATGGCGGCGCTGATGTAGGCAACACTTTCAGGATAATTCAACTTCAAACCTTTGGCTTTGCGTCGTTCGGCCAGCAGACCGGCGGTAAAAATCAGCAGTTTGTCTTTTTCACGAGGTGTTAATTGCATGATGTTATCTTCAGGTTAACCAGATACGTGGAATGGTGACGTGGCGTTGGGCAATTTCAGGCCTCACACAAGCCCAAACCTGCTCAAAGAAGGATCTTAACCGATCGGTGCGCGAATCCAATGCCCGGCACACCAAAATATCGTCGATTAACGTCACGCCTCGATAGGGCGTCTCGGCGATCATCGCTTGAATCGCAGTCAAGCACTCCCGGCTGGCGGGTTTTGCAAAAAATGTCCCGCACGCTGAAATACCCTGCAATCCCCAGCGCGCCGCAAACGCTTGTGCATCCAACCGTAAGCGCTCCAGAAACAGCGGGCGTTGTTCGCAATGAATTTTCCAATGTAAATCGACCGCGCCGTAATCGAAACCTTCGCCGCTTGCCGGACGACCCAAAGACAATATTTCCCAGCCGATAAAGCGTGCGGATGGCGCTAAATCGATTGAGATGGTCGATTTAAGATGCGCGCCTTCGTAAATAATGGTTTCCTGAGGTAGCCATTCCAAAATGGCGTTGTCGGCTGCCGTTAAGTTTACAGTTTGGTTCGCCCACAACCCTTCGCTACGATAAAACTTCCCGGCCGCCGGTGTTGTTATCAAGGCATGACTATCAGCATCTGCGGTGATCGAAATACTTAATTCATCGCCGCCGACAATACCGCCAGGCGGATGGAGCAGGTAAACATGACAAACGTTGCCTTCAGGATAAAATGGACGTTGTACCGTCAACGGACCCTTATGGTCCCGATGAACTAACAGAGTTTTATCAAAGCGATTCGCAAAGCGTAAATTTAACGAAGCCGCCCAACCCTTAGATGTGGTTGGCGCAAAAGCAAAGGAATGACCCGCCATGATTAATTTACGAATGCCAATACGCCGACGGTCATGTTCACTAAACCAGTCAGTAATCGGAGGTGAACCCCTCTTTGACTACAGATACGGCTAACCGAAAAGCCCAAGCCGATTATTAATGCCGTTCCTGAAAGAAAACCTACAAGATAATCAGAGACATGTGCACCTTCAGTTATTTCGATGGCATGAGCGTATCCGTGACAAAACGCAAACCCAGCCATTGATGGAAACAGTAAAAATACCGGTGGTTGTTTGCTACTGATATGTAAAGCGCCCGTCACTAATAAGGATAATAATATACCCAGGTCAATGCCCGGTACAACCGCACCTAAATAGACGGCGCTAGCACCGGTGACCATAAAAGCTAAAATGACCGACGACAACCCAATTGCCCTAATACCGTTTAATCCAGAAGCGTACACACCGACGGCAAACATTACAATTAAATGATCGAAACCAGACCAGGGATGCAACAGACCCGTTTCAATACCCATGACATGATCCAGACCGGAATGCGCCCAAACCGGGGTAAGAAAACAAACCAAAACCATCGAACATATCAATTTCACATTACGGTGCATAATCATTTCTCCTATACCGTTAAATAACGCTTTACCATATCATCGTTTAATTCCGCCATCGCGCCCGATGCTACTCCTCGGCCCCGGTCCATAATGAAAAAGCGGTCGGCAACCTTGCGGGCAAAAGGCAGTTTTTGTTCCACAATCAAGATAGTCACACCCAATTCTTGCTTAATTTTGAGAATGCCTTCACGTACTGCATCCTTACTTTCTTCATCCGATTTTAACAAAGGCGTTACGATGCCTTTCGCCTTGTTCAGGCGGATAATCACATCTCCGATTTCACTTACAATATTAGGCTGAATACCTTCGGTCGGTTCGTCCAGAATCAGCAATTTCGGATTAATGACCAATGCCCTGCCAATTGCTAATTGCTGTTGTTGACCGCCGGAAAGATCGCCGCCGCGCCGGTTAAGCATTTGCTTCAATACCGGAAAAATGTCGAAGATATGTTCTGGAACTTTCTTGATGCCGTGTTTCCGTGCCGCGCGTAAGCCGATCTTGAGATTTTCCTCTACCGTCAACAACGGAAAAATATCACGTCCCTGCGGAACGTAACCGATACCTAATTCGGCGCGATTTTCGGGTTTAAGATGACTAATGGAATTGCCTTGCAACGCGATGTTGCCGTCGCGTATCGGTATCAAACCCATGATGCATTTCAGCAAGGTTGTTTTACCGACGCCGTTTCGACCCATCAAACAGAGGCTGGCTCCTGTCTCGAGTTTAAAATCGACATCCCACAAGGTATGGCTGCCGCCGTAAAATTGATTCACTCCGGAAATGGCTAACATTAATCCCCCAAATAAACTTGTATGACGCGAGGATCGTTTTGCACTTCATCCATCGTCCCTTCGGTTAATACCGAACCTTCGTGCAGTACCGTTACCCGTTTGGCTATCGAACGCACGAACTCCATATCGTGTTCCACCACGATCACCGAGCGCTCGCCCTGCAAAGACAATAACAACTGCGCCGTCCGTTCGATTTCCTGATGCGTCATACCGGCAACCGGTTCGTCGATGAGCATGACCTTCGGTTCCTGCATCAGCAGCATCCCGATTTCCAGCCATTGCTTTTGACCGTGCGATAAGTCGCCTGCCTGTTGCCATCGACTTTCGATCAATCCGATAGTCAGGAGAACTTCGTCGATTCGCTCACGTTGAATGGATGTTAATTTGGCAAATAACGTAGGCCAAACGCCCTTATTGGTGGCAAGGGCGAGTTCGAGATTTTCAAACACGCTTAGTTTTTCAAACACGCTCGGTTTCTGAAATTTCCGTCCGATCCCCGCAGCGGCAATGGCTGGCTCATCCAGTTTCAATAAATCGATGGTTTGACCGAAAAACACCGAGCCGTTATCAGGCCGTGTTTTACCAGTTATCACATCCATTAATGTCGTCTTGCCCGCACCATTCGGTCCGATCAAACAGCGCAATTCGCCTTCGTCGATATACAGGGATAAATTATTCAGCGCCTTGAAACCGTCGAAACTGACGCTTACACCTTCCAGATATAAGATAGGCCCGTGGCTGGTATCGACTTCGCCAGTCGGTAAAGCCAAGGCGGTCATGGTTGCACTCCCTTTACGCGACGTAGCCAAAGGCCGTACAAACCGTCAGGTAACATCACGGTAACCAGAATGAAAGCGGCGCCAAGAAAAAATAACCAGATTTCCGGCAGCCAGCCGGTTAATAACGTTTTCGCCTAATTAACCAGAACTGCACCGATGATACCTCCGTACAAGGTACCGCGTCCGCCTATAGCGACCCAGATAACAATTTCAAGCGAGTTTAATGGCGAGAATTCGCTTGGGTTGATGATGCCGACTTGGGGGACATACAGCGCTCCGGCAATACCGGCTAACACCGCTGCGAAAACAAAAATCCATAATTTAAACAATTCGACCCGGTAGCCGATAAACCGTACGCGGGCTTCCTGGTCGCGGATTGCGGTGATTACACGGCCTAATTTGCTGTTTATAACCCATTTACTGACAACAAAGGCCAACATTAAAGCTAAACCGGAAGCAATCAGTAAGCACGCCCGAACTGCACTGGATTGAATATTAAATCCGAGTAATTCTTTAAAATCGGTTAACCCGTTATTACCGCCGAATCCCATTTCATTTCGAAAAAAAGCCAACAGTAAAGCATACGTTAACGCTTGTGTGATGATCGACAGATAAACCCCTGTTACCCGCGAGCGAAACGCCAGCCAACCGAACACATAAGCCAGCAAACCCGGCACCAGGACGATCATCAGCAACGCAAACCAGAAGTGGTTAAAACCGTACCAATACCAAGGCAGTTCTTGCCAGTTTAAAAACACCATAAAATCGGGCAGATCGGCATTCCCGTAAACGCCGCGTGTACCGATTTGACGCATGAGATACATCCCTATCGCATAGCCGCCCAACGCAAAAAAAGCGCCTTGCCCTAAAGCCAAAATACCGCAATAGCCCCAGACCAAATCAAGCGATAAGCCTAATAAAGCAAAGGTCAGATATTTGCCGATAATCGAAATACTATACGCTGAGACGTGAAAAGGCGATTCTTCGGGAAAAATTATATTTGCGGTCGGAATCAGGAATACGATGCCTCCAATCAGTGTTAACAACCAGAAGGCCGCCTTGTCATGTTCGTAGAATTGTTTAAACATTTTTAGCCCTCCGCCGCGCGGCCTTTTTGCGGAAATAAACCGCGCGGCCGTTTTTGGATAAACAGAATGATAAACACCAATACTAATATTTTCGCCAACACAGCACCGGCAGTCGGCTCAAGCAACTTGTTAGCGATACCTAAAGAAAATCCAGCTAATAAAGTTCCCCACAAATTGCCGACACCACCAAATACCACAACCATAAAAGAATCGACGATATAAGCTTGACCCAGATTCGGCCCGACGTTAGTAATCTGGCTTAGCGCCACACCAGCCACACCGGCAATACCGGAACCTAAGCCAAAAGTCATGGCATCCACCCAGGCGGTCGGAATGCCCATCGCTTTCGCCATATTCCGGTTTTGTGCAACGGCGCGCACTTCAAGCCCTAAGCGCGTCCGTTTCAAGATCTGTAATAACAACATGAATACCAGTAAGCAGAATATCAGTATATATAAGCGGTTCCAGGTTAAGGATAGGAAATCGTTAATTTGCAAAGTGCCGCTCATCCATTCCGGTGCGGCAACGCTGCGATTCAGCGGCGAAAATATGGACCGGACGGTTTGTTGCAGCACTAGACTGACACCGAATGTAGCCAACAAGGTTTCCAAGGGCCGGCCGTATAAAAACCGGATGATGCCGCGTTCAATCGCAATGCCGACTACAGCCGATACCATAAAAGCAGCCGGTATCGACAGAATTAACGCGGTGCCTAACTGTTGTGGCATCAATTGTTGCAAGACATAGGTCGTATATGCGCCGAGCATCATCAGTTCGCCATGCGCCATGTTGATGACGCCCATAACGCCGAAGGTTATTGCCAAACCGATGGCAGATAGCACTAACACTGCACCTAAGCTTAAGCCGAAAAAGAGCGTTTCAACACCGCTGTACAAACTGATCTTAGCGTTGATTGCAGCCAAGGCTGTTTTCGCTTTATTTCTGACATCGTTGTCGGTTTCGAGATAGTTACCTTCATCATCTTTCTCAACCAAGGTATTTAGGCGGTTGACAACGTCTTGGGTTGGATGATCTTTTAGTAAATCTATTGCCTCGATTCGCGTTGATTTAGTTGAACTATTCAGTTGCTCTAACGCTAACACGAGCTTAATCTGGTCTTGAACGATGCTTTCCTGTTCTATTGCCAAGCGATCACGCAAAAGCTTTAAACTTTCATCATCCAACACTTTTGCAATTGCTTTTACGGCCTCGATCCGTGTGTTTATCTCATTTGAATTTAACTGCAAGCTGCCTAATGATTTTCTTAGCAGCACCCTCAGGCTGTTATTTAAAGGGATTTTTTGTATTTCGGCGCTTTCTTTTGTGCCCAAATCGTCACCGTTAGCGGCATCGGTCAGGCTAAAACCTTTGTCTTTTTGTTTTGCAAGGACCAATTTGTCCCCATCCCTGAGCTTATAAAGCTGCCCATCCAATAATCCCTGCAAGATGAGCAAGGTTCTCGGCTCCTTAAGTGAAATAAGCTGTTGAACAGCCGCTTCGCGTTCCTGCATGGAAGCGGTTGCTATTTTATTTAACGCGCTGGTGAAATCGCTTGTTGCTGTGTCTTCTGCCGAACCGAACCCCGGTAAATATAACGCTACAAACAGGATAAGTCTGAAACAGCGCTTAGCTAAACTTGATTTCATATCGTCAGTAAAGTCCTTGTTAATAAAGTGTTGATAGAGAAGCTTTGAATAAGTCCTTCGACAAGCTCAGGACGAACGGTGAGTGGTTGATTTCGTTCACACCCAGCGGTCATAAATGATGAGCTTGTAAAACGCTCTCCTGAACGAAGTCGTAGGGCATGAATGAAATCAATTTTTCACTGCTTCCTTTGGTAAATTTCAAGATTGATCCGGCCTTATGAAGTCTTAACTTCCGTTCACCTTGAGCTTGTCAAAAGGCTTTATGTGCTTCGACTCACTCAGCACGAACGGTTCAAACATTTAAGGGACGGATCAATAATACAGGTGGGATTAGGCCGAACAACCTAATACCACCTGACTCAACTACTTATAGTTTTGGCCTGAACACTTCTTGGTTTTCGTGTTGTAGTTGCCGCAACTGATTGGCGCTGTCCAATCGGCAATAATCGGTTTACTTTCCGGCAAGAAATCCGACCAGGCATCGCCGTCGACAACCTTATTGGTTTGCCAAACGGTCGTAAACTGCCCGTCGTCTTGAATTTCGCCGATCAATACCGGCTTGCTGATGTGATGATTAGGCAGCATCTTGGCCGTACCGCCGGTCAAGTTAGGAAATTCCACGCCGATGATGGCTTCCTGAACTTTGGCTGGATCGGTAGAACCGGCTTTCTCAACCGCTTTCACCCACATGTTGAAGCCGATGTAATGCGCTTCCATCGGGTCGTTGGTGACGCGTTTCGGATTCTTGATGAAATCCTGCCATTGCTTGATGAAAGCCGCGTTTTTGGTGGTATCCATGCTCATGAAGTAGTTCCAAGCAGCTAAGTGACCGACCAAGGGCTTGGTGTCGATGCCGGACAACTCTTCTTCACCCACAGAGAAAGCAACAACCGGAATATCTTCCGCTTTGAGTCCTTGGTTGCCCAATTCTTTGTAGAACGGCACGTTGGCATCGCCGTTAATTGTAGAAACAACAGCGGTTTTCTTTCCGGTTGAGCCGAATTTCTTGATGTCGGCGACGATACTTTGCCAATCGGAATGACCGAACGGTGTATAGTTGATCATGATGTCTTTCTTGGCCACGCCTTTCGCTTTCAGGTAAGCTTCAAGGATTTTATTGGTGGTACGTGGATACACATAATCGGTACCTGCCAACACCCAACGTTTCACCTTAAGGTCGTTCATCAAATAATCGACGGCCGGAATGGCTTGCTGATTCGGCGCTGCGCCGGTGTAGAATACGTTTTTAGACGACTCTTCACCCTCGTATTGCACCGGGTAGAACAACAGTCCGTTCAGCTCTTCAAAAACCGGCAAGACCGACTTACGCGACACGGATGTCCAGCAGCCGAACACAGCAGCCACCTTGTCTTTAGTCAATAATTCACGCGCTTTTTCCGCAAACAACGGCCAGTTGGAAGCAGGATCGACGACCACCGCTTCCAATTTTTTGCCGAGCAAACCGCCTTTCTTGTTCTGCTCGTCGATCAACATCAGCATGGTGTCTTTCAGCGTGGTTTCGCTGATCGCCATCGTGCCCGATAAAGAATGCAATACGCCGACTTTGATGGTGTCTTCGGCACGAGATACACTGCTAAGACCAAAGGTAAATACAAAACACCAAAACCAGAGTCTCAAATCAAAAAATTGTTTATTCATTTCTTTAAATCTCCTTATATTCTTGAATGATTATTAAATTTGCCATTGAAAGCCTAGTTTAATGGCGTTAATGCTATCGCCTGCCGCCGTTGAACTATAGTCCAGACCTTTGGTTAACAAATCGCCGTAAGTCCAGCTAAGTGACACCCGCGCATTATGTCCGTCTATGACATAATTCACGCCTCCTTCGTAGGAATTGCGGTTGGTACTCGTGCTAGGCAACACGTTCACATATCGAACGTAGGGTTGGAACTGACCGATACCGATTTTTTGAGGGAAAAGATACATCGCACTGACGTCGTAGGCATTCCCTTCAAACATCGAAAATCCTTCAGTAGGAAAGGCATCGCGCGTCGCTTGGCTATAACCATTACCGATGCCGTAGTTTTTGTATTCACCGTTCATGGTGACTACGCCGCTATTCGGCAACACTTTTTCCAACAACACATCGAAGGTAGTGCCGCGGAATGTACCCGGATCAGACGCAGTACCCGCCCCGTCTTCCTGGTATTGGTTGGAAACTGCAACCGTTAAAATATCGCCGCCTTTTCCGTAGTAAGTACCGGAGGTGTAGTACCCAGGATTTTTTTCAACCTCCCAGAAGTTATACGAAAGCCGTTGTGCGTAAAGAATATTATCGTCTACGTTAGCACCGCCTCGTAAACCGCGGAAAAAGCCGAAGGAGTATTGCAATCTATCGTTAAACGCAGCACCCCAAAAAACAGCACCCTCGTCACGACCGATAGCACCGGCAGACGTACCGTCGGATTTGATAAGAATATTGTAATCGGAAGGCTCAAATGGGGTGCCTGACGCAAACACATTAAAAATAGGACTGTAAAACGGACCGTTCAACTCCCGGCGTTCAGCCGGAACGAGCAATCGGCCTGCCCAAACATTGGCGTACGAGTTGTATTCAAACTTACCGATAGCATCCAAAACCCGGACTTCGCCGCCGCTGCCGCAGGTTTGGCATTCGGTATTCAACTCGACTTTCAAGTATTTGTGGATTTGTCCGTTGACATATAAACGGACGTTATCCAGTTTAAAATCATTCGTCCATTGACTATTGCCCGGCGTGCCTGCGCCGTCCTCAACCGATTCGAAACTGGTACGCAACCCCGCACCGATACTCACCCATTTGGTATCGTCGATTTTAAAAGTCGCGCCGGCCTGTATCGACGGCGCATGAATAGCGGCAAAGGGTAACAACGCCAAAGGTAAAAGCCGATGTTTTAAGCTTTTACCTTGGTTTTTCTGTTGAGATTTCATCATTTCATTTTCCCCAAGTTATAACAAATAAATTTTTGAAGCATTCGGCAAGACCGAATGAGCCGGAAGCAGGCTTGATGGGGATTATTTTGGTTGGACGGATTTTGCACAATGCGTCAAATGACTCATCAGTCAAATGACGTATATCAACTAATCCATCGCTCGATTAGTGTTAAAATTGATAAAAACCTTCTGAATCGACATGAAAAAAACAAACAAAAACGATGACTAAACAGCTCTGTTTTTTGGCAGCCTTGAGCCTCGCGGCCTGCGCCAAACAACCGGTAAAAACACAGCTAGCGATGGATTTAAGCAATCCCGGTGAAATCGAACTCCATGTCGATGCTAACGACAACACTGTGCAGCTCGACACCGTCGCCCAAACGGTTGCGAACAATCTGAAGCACTGGGACTATCCGGTTGTGATAAGTCCGAACCCAAAGGTAAGTCATCTATTAATAGCAACGGTCGGCACAGTGACAAAAGGATCGTCGCCCGCCGGGTTTTCCTACTCGGCGGGAAATTCCGACCCCCGGTCGTTGGAATTTCAAAAAATGGACGTTTTACCGATCAAATGTCTTCTAAAATCCAGCCTTCATCCAGAACAAGCCAGCGAACTCAGCATGGATTTTATGGCCGACAAAAGCGATAAAGCCTATTTGGCGGCGGATAAATTAGCCGACCACATCGGTACGGTGTGTTTTAATTTACTCACCGAAGTCAAATGGCCGCTAAAAGAAAAACCGGCAGACCAAGGCGGCGCCATTACATCGCCCGGTTGGATACCTGAAATCCGCATTGAAGACAAAATGACGACGGACGATCCGATCACAACCCCGATGTCGCCGCCGTCCACATCTTCAACCACAACATCGGAACAGGAAGTTAAAAAACCTGAATCGGATAAAAATGCCAACCCAGAAGAACCGAAAGTCAGAATCCAGCGCGACGAACCCAGACGGCAAATTATCATCCATAACCAGGGTTCGCCTGTTATCTTGGAATTTGGGTATGAGCGGCGATAATCGGTGAGTGATAATGTCGATAAAACCCACAAGCCAAACATTATGGTGCGTTTGATCGCTTAAATTAACCGAAATCAGGTGTAATTAGGAAAGCTTTGTTATTGATAATGAATGGACTATATTTAGACGTATGAAATTAACAACCTGCCCGGATAAAAATTAATTTTTTATTTGGGGCTAGTCAATTTGTTAGGCACCACGAATGCATCGACTCTCACTCTTCGTTAGTTCTACTTGCTACGACCTGAAGTCGCTTCGGGAGCACTTGCGTTCGGAGATCGAATCGTGGGGCCACGACCCCGTCCTCAGTGAGTATCCATCTTTTCCCGTATCGCCGGAACTTTCGACCGTCGAGAACTGCAAGCGAGTCGTGAGGGAACGTGCAGATCTCCTCGTACTGATCGTCGGAGGCAAACGAGGCTCGCTTGATCCATTGACTAAGAAGTCCGTGGTAAACAGCGAGTACCAAGAAGCCCGGCTCACTGGGCTAGACTGCATAGTCTTCGTTGACAAACAGGTTTTAGACCTATTGCCTATCTATCAAAAGAACAAGGAAGTTGATCTTGCACCGACCGTCGACAACCCAGCGGTCTTTTCATTCATTGAGCAAATCGTTAAAGACACGAAATGGGTGTTCCCATTCACTCGTACGGAAGACATACTAACGACACTGCGAATTCAACTCTCAACTCGATTTCGCGATCTCTTGGCTCGTTCAAGGAAGAACCGACTTGTCGTTCCTTCAGCCTTTGCTACCGAACCTAGTGTAACGTCCTCAACATATCTTTAGCTTTGTCTACTTTAGCCAAGATCGTCTCTGGTTTGGCTGTCCAATGGTAAGGTTTTGGGTTGCTATTGCGGTGGTCGAGATACTCCTGTATCGCTGTTTTGAGTCGTCAACACTGTGGAAAACACCACGCCGGATACGTTCCTCGGTAATGTCCCGGAAGAAACGCTCGACTAAGTTGAGCCATGAGGCCGAGGTTGGCGGCGTAAGTGGAACTGGGGATGGGCCAGCCAGTCCTTTACTTCGGCATGTTTGTGCGTCGCATAGTTGTCGACGATCAAAATGCAATGCCAAGGTTTTGTCGGTTCGCCGGTCAATTGTCTTCAGGAACTTGAGGAACTTCGTCGTGGCGGTGCCTGGGCTGGCATTGCCCAATCACCGTTCCGGTCTGCGTCGAGTGCCGCAAACAAAGTTGTGGTGCCATGTCGCTTATAATCGTGCGTCATCGTCCCGCATTTTCCCGGCTTCATCGGCAGGCCGGGTTGGCTACGATCTAGTGTAACGTCCTCAACATATCTTTAGCTTTGTCTACTTTAGCCAAGATCGTCTCTGGTTTGGCTGTCCAATGGTAAGGTTTTGGGTTGCTATTGCGGTGGTCGAGATACTCCTGTATCGCTGTTTTGAGGTCGTCAACACTGTGGAAAACACCACGCCGGATACGTTCCTCGGTAATGTCCCGGAAGAAACGCTCGACTAAGTTGAGCCATGAGGCCGAGGTTGGCGTGAAGTGTAAGTGGAACCGGGGATGCTGGGCCAGCCAGTCCTTTACTTCGGCATGTTTGTGCGTCGCATAGTTGTCGACGATCAAATGCAATGCCAAGGTTTTGTCGGTTCGCCGGTCAATTGTCTTCAGGAACTTGAGGAACTCGTCGTGGCGGTGCCTGGGCTGGCATTGCCCAATCACCGTTCCGGTCTGCACGTCGAGTGCCGCAAACAAAGTTGTGGTGCCATGTCGCTTATAATCGTGCGTCATCGTCCCGCATTTTCCCGGCTTCATCGGCAGGCCGGGTTGGCTACGATCTAGCGCCTGGATTTGGCTTTTTCTCGTCGACGGAAAACACGATGGCCTTCTCCGGTGGGTCCAGGTAAAGGCCCACGACATCGCGCAACTTTTCGGCGAACAGCGGGTCGTTCGAAACCTTAAAGCCCTTCACTTGATGGGGCTTCAGTTTGTGCTCCCGCCAGATGCCGTGCACCGCCATCCGGGAAATGCCGACCTGCTCCGCCATCGTCCGGCAACTCCACTGCGTCGCGGCAGCCGGTTTACCGGTCAATGTCAAGGCCAGGACTTCTTGGACTTTGTCAGTCGGCAGCGGCGGTATCCGCGACGGGCGGGTCTTGCCTTTCTTGAGCCCTTCAACACCACTTTCGAGATAGCGATTCCGCCACTTGTTCAAGGTCGGGTTGCTGACCCCCAACGTTGCCATAATGACCGTTGTTGACAAGCCCTCGGCGGTCATCAGTACCATTCTAGCCCGTAGTCTTTGTTTAGCCCCAACAGACCGGCTCTTCACCCAGCGTTCCAGTTCTGTTCGATCCTCTTCAATCAGTGTAATTTTCATTGGCGTTCTCATGGACACCAATTGTATCATATCTTAATGTTTGTTGAGGACGTTACACTAGCGCCTGATTTGGCTTTTCTCGTCGACGGAAAACACGATGGCCTTCTCCGGTGGGTCCAGGTAAAGGCCCACGACATCGCGCAACTTTTCGGCGAACAGCGGGTCGTTCGAAACCTTAAAGCCCTTCACTCTGATGGGGCTTCAGTTTGTGCTCCCGCCAGATGCCGTGCACCGCCATCCGGAAATGCCGACCTGCTCCGCCATCGTCCGGCAACTCCACTGCGTCGCGGCAGCCGGTTTACCGGTCAATGTCAAGGCCAGGACTTCTTGGACTTTGTCAGTCGGCAGCGGCGGTATCCGCGACGGGCGGGTCTTGCCTTTCTTGAGCCCTTCAACACCACTTTCGAGATAGCGATTCCGCCACTTGTTCAAGGTCGGGTTGCTGACCCCAACGTTGCCATAATGACCGTTGTTGACAAGCCCTCGGCGGTCATCAGTACCATTCTAGCCCGTAGTCTTTGTTTAGCCCCAACAGACCGGCTCTTCACCCAGCGTTCCAGTTCTGTTCGATCCTCTTCAATCAGTGTAATTTTCATTGGCGTTCTCATGGACACCAATTGTATCATATCTTAATGTTTGTTGAGGACGTTACACTAGCCATATCACTCGTATAGCTGTAGACAAAGATGAACTATGGGAATATAGACTCGCATGCGCTCTTTTGAATGATCGATCACGAAGAATCGAAGAGCGATTCGCGGAACTCGAGTCTGGATTTGTTGTTCGCCGGACAAGGTTCTTGCCCGGACCAGATACACTGAACTACATACATGATCTGCTTAATGACTTGGTGAACACCACTCAAGCAGTATCAAAGGTTCTTCTCAAGCAGTTAACCCCTTCATTCGGTCCGACCGGTGTTCCTGGCGACGCCGAGAAGATCAAAGCAGCGTGCGACAATTTGTACGCGCTTTTTCTGACGCTCTTCGAGTGGGAACTGGATGTTCGATTCGTTCGTCCGCACGAAGCTTTTGCGGAACTGTTCTCTAAGATGTCCGGTTGGACAACTGAGATGCGTAGCGAGCTCAGGCGACTTACGATTGAGTTCGACACCCTTGTATCTTCACCCGGTTTAAGTGGGAGTTATACGCTCACAATGACCATAAACGCCCCAACAGGCTTGCAGGCCTTCGAGGATGAATTCCATCGGATGGCAAATGATCCAAAGGTGCTAGCGGCGATTTCGAGTAAGCTCTAACTCCTCGTTCGAGCCGTCTTACTAAGTAAATCCAAAAGATGCGCTTATAGGATGATCCGAACCAAGGGAGACGTATAGTTCGCGAGGGTATTTTTCTCTACAGATACCCAAAGGGTACAAGTGCCCCTCGTACCTCGGCACATCCTATATTAAACCATTATTTCTATAATTTATTAATAATCACAGCCTTTAAACACAACAACGAAAAGGCATTGCGCCGAATTTTGGCATTTGATTCGTCGCCAATACGCTTTGCTATTACGACCAAAATCGATATTAAACCGACAAATACCCCTTAATCTTTTCGGCATCAACGGCATCGCGTTTGTCTTCGTGGATAAAACTGCCTTTATCGATGACGATGATGCGGTCGGCGATGTCCATCGTAAAACTCAACACCTGTTCGGAGACGATTATGGTAATCTCCCGCATTTTGCATATTTCGTTCAATACCTTGGCAATATCTTTAATGATGGATGTTTGAATGCCTTCGGTCGGTTCGTCTAAGTCCATAAGTTGCATTTATAGGAAACGCCGATGAACGAGGCACATCGTTAGCGCTGAATATTGACGATATTTGTATCATAAATTCGTTTGGGTATTATGAGTTGAGAACGATAGGGACTACACTTTAAGTCAATTTTTTAGTAGAGATTAATTAAAACATCTGATGCCAGAATTAAAACTATCCGAACTCATCGGCGCATTAAGCCATGCCCTCGACATAACCGAAGGACAACCTGAAGGTCATTGCGTCCGTTGTTGTTGGATTGGCATGCATATTGGCGAAAAAATCGGGATGTCCTCGGCTCAATTGTGGGAGTTGTATTACACGCTATTGCTCAAAGACTTGGGTTGTAGTAGCAATGCGTCACGTATATGCGAACTTTATCTGACTGATGACTTAAGTTTTAAGCGTGACTTTAAGTGGGTGGATGGAAGTTTGCCGCAAGTTTTGCGTTTTATTTTACGCCACACTGGACCCAACTCCGGCTTGTTAGATCGCCTTAAAGCCTTGGGAACTATATTGCAAAATGGCGAGGAAATTGCTCAAGAACTTATTCAAACCCGATGTACACGGGGGGCGGATATCGCCCGACAGTTACGGTTTTCCGAGGGTGTAGCGCAAGGCATTCATTGTTTGGATGAACACTGGAATGGTCAAGGTCGCCCCGAAGGATTACAAGGTTCGAGCATACCACTTTACTCGCGGATTGCACTATTGGCTCAGGTGATAGATGTGGTAAACAATACAAACGGTCAATTGGCAGCGATAGCAGAAGCTAGAAACCGAAGTGGGTCTTGGTTTGACCCTGAGTTAGTAGAGACTTTTACCGAAGTTTCACAATCACCCGATTTTTGGTCGATATTGAATTCAGCCGAGGTCGAACCCCGTATATTTGCCCTTGAACCAGGAGATCATAAAGTCCAATTGGACGAGGATTATTTTGACGATATTGCTGAAGCCTTCGGTAAAGTGGTAGATGCAAAAAGCCCGTATACCGCAGGGCATAGCGCCAGGGTTGGCCTGTACACTTCCTTGCTGGCTGAGTCGATGGAAATCCCGGAAGCACGAAGACGCTGGCTTAAACGTGGCGCTTTGTTGCACGATGTTGGCAAACTCGGTGTAAGTAACAGTATTCTCGACAAACCGGGGAAACTAGATGAGATCGAGTGGGCGGCAGTTAAACGCCATGCCCAATTTACGGAATCCATTTTAGGGCGCATTAGTAGTTTTGATGAGCTAGCACGTGTATCGGCTGCGCACCATGAACGCCTTGATGGCGGCGGTTATCCTCGTGGATTAACAGCAACTGATATTGTCTTGGAAACTCGGATTATTACTACCGCCGATATTTTTGATGCCATTACTGCAGAACGCCCTTATCGTGGCGCTATCCCTGTGGATAAAACTTTGGTCATTATGGAAGAGAGCGTAGGAACAGCAATTGATGCAAATTGTTTTGCAAGCCTTAAAAACATTATTAAAAATAACCCAGAGCTTTTCCCTGGCTGATTGAGTCACGATGTGCTGATGTCAACAGGTAAACCCTCCTATATTTTCATAGGACAGGTTTCGTGCTACCACTTGTATTGACGTTTGACCGCGCTTAAGGCCGTAAGGCGCAATAACTAAAAAGCATTGCGCCGAATCTTAAAATTTCACACGGCGCAACACGCTTTGCTGTGACGACCAAAATCGATATTAAACCGATAAATACCCCTTAATCTTTTCCGCATCGACGGCATCGCGTTTATCTTCGTGGATAAAATTGCCTTTGTCGATGACGATAATGCGGTCGGCGATATCCATCGTAAAACTCAATACCTGCTCGGAGACGATAATAGTAATTTCCCGCATTTTGCGGATTTCGTTCAATACCTTGGCAATATCTTTGATGATGGACGGCTGGATGCCTTCGGTCGGTTCGTCAAGTAACAAGACTTTCGGATTGGTGACCAACGCCCGGGCAATCGCCAATTGCTGCTGCTGGCCGCCGGACAGATTGCCGCCTTTACGTTTGCGCATATCGTACAAAACGGGAAACAAGGCAAAGATATCGCTGGGAATGATATTCGACTTGGTGTTTTGCAAGCCGGTTTCGATATTTTCCTGCACGGTCATGGTCGGGAAAATCATCCGCCCTTGCGGTACATAAGCCAAACCCTTGGCGACGCGTTGGTAGGTTTCCGCCCCATTAAGGTTTTCGCCGTCTACTTCGGCTTTGGCAGCCTTGCTCGGCAAGATACCCATCAGCGATTTGAATAACGTGGTTTTACCCATGCCGTTACGTCCCATAATGGCAACCGTCTCGTTTTTTTCCGCTTTAAAACTAACGCCGTGAATAACCTGGCTTTGTCCGTAACTGACTTGTAAATCGGTAACTTCAAACATGTTCATTGTTCTCCTTTATGCGGGATCGTTTCCCCGGCGATAACTCGTCGATATTAATGGCCTAAATAGACTTCGATAACTTTTTCATCAAGCTGAATTTTGTCCATTGAACCCTCGGCCAGAATTTTGCCTTGATGTAACACCGTAACTTTATGCGCGATCTTTTTCACAAATTCCATGTCATGCTCGATCACCAATACCGAACGGTTTTGGCTGATCCTGTTCAGTAATTCTGCGGTTTGGTCGCGTTCTTTAGCGCTCATACCGGCAACCGGTTCGTCCAGCATTAACAGTTCGGGGTCTTGCATCAGTAACATCCCGATCTCCAGCCATTGTTTCTGGCCGTGGCTGAGCAATGCGGCTTCCATTTGGAGCTGGTCGGTTAGTAAAACTTCGGCAGCAATTCGGTTGACGCGTTCCGCTAGCTCCGGTGTACGTTTGAACGTTAAACTACCCCACACCGAACGGCCGACGGGATAAGATACTTCCAGGTTTTGGTACACGGATAGGTTTTCATAGATGGACGGTGTTTGAAATTTGCGGCCCACGCCCGCACGAACGATTTCATGTTCGGCTAATTTGGTAAGTTCCTTATTCTTGAACTTAATCGAGCCGGATGTCGATTTGGTTTTTCCGCAAATTAAATCTAATACGGTCGTTTTACCCGCACCGTTTGGGCCGATAACAACACGTAACTCATTGTTATCGATGTACATGGACAAGGCATCGACCGCTTTAAAGCCGTCGAAGGAAACCGTTAAATCTTCAATCGCCAAAAGATAATCGGTATTGCTCATGCTTCTTCTCCCACTGTCTTCAAAGCTTTTTTGCTGATTTTCTGGATCACTTTGGCAATACGCCCCGCTAGGTTGAACCGTGTGGCGTATTTGTCGTAAACACCCGCCAAGCCGTCAGGGAAGAACATAACGACAGCTATAAATAAGCCGCCCATCAAGAATAGCCACAATTCGGGATAAGTTTCCGAGAACATGGTTTTGCCGAAATTAACCAATAATGTACCGTAGACTGCGCCGATCAGCGACATACGGCCGCCGACTGCAGCAAAAATGACCATTTCGATTGAAGGAACGATGCCGACGAAACTCGGCGACATGAAGCCGACTTGTAAAGTAAACATCGCACCGCCGACGGCGGAAATCATGGCGGCAATGCAAAATATGAAGATCTTGAAATTAGACACGTCGTAGCCGGAAAAACGAACGCGCTCTTCCTTATCCCGCATCGCCAACAGCAACATGCCGAATTTGGAAGTTAAGATATACCGGGAAAGAAGGATGCAAAGTATCAATAATCCGGCATTGATATAATAAAGTAAGTATTTTGCGCCGTCCGTACGAATGTCCCAGCCGAGTAAGGTTCTCAGGTCTGTAATTCCGTTAACGCCGCCGGTATAACCCTGCTGACCGACAATCAGGATACTCAAAATAAGCGCAATCGCTTGCGTAATAATGGAGAAATAAACGCCCCCTACCCTTCTTTTAAACATGGCGAAACCGATAATCAAGGCCAAGAAAGTCGGCACGAGCAATATCAACAGTAGCGTTAAAGGTAAGCTTTTGAAGGGTTCCCAAAAAAACGGTATTTCCGTAATTTGATTCCAATCCATAAAATCCGGAATGCCGGGTGTGGTCTGGATTTTGGTGCTGACCGGATCGGAGGCTTCCAGTTTCAGAAACATCGCCATGCAATAGCCGCCGAGTCCGAAAAAGATGCCTTGTCCTAAGCTTAAAATCCCGCCATTCCCCCACAATAGGACCAAACCGACTGCGACATAGGCGTATGTTACATATTTGCCTAACAGGTTCAGCCGGAACAAATCCAGCCACAAGGGAAAGATAACAAATAAGAGTAACGCCAAAATCAACAAGTTAACAGCGCCTTGTTTGCCACCCAGTAATTTTTCCGATATTACGTGCATAACTTGCTCCTATTTTCTTACTTTCGATGCAAACAAGCCTTCTGGACGCATCATCAATATAACCACAATGACCATTAGGGTAGATACCTTGCCCATCGAGCTGGTCATAAAAAACTGGAGGATCGATTGGGCTTGCGCAATACCGAATGCCGAAGCAATCGTGCCGAATAAACTGGCGGCACCGCCGAACACAACGACCATAAAACTATCGACAATATAAAGGGAGCCTGTCGTCGGACCTGTCGATGCGATGGTAGTAAAGGCTGCTCCTGCCACTCCGGCAATACCGCAACCTAAAGCAAAAGTGAATCTATCCACTTTTTTTGTATTAATCCCGACCGCACCCGCCATAATCCTGTTCTGCATCGTTGCCCGTATCCTTAATCCGCCTCTGGAACGATACAAATATAAATACACGCTCACCGTCACGATCAACGATAAGCCCATGACTAATACCCCGTTAATGGGAATATCGATATCCGGCGTTGGTTTGAACGAACCTAATAACCATTCCGGTAAATCGGCGCTCACTTCTTTAGCCCCGAAGGTCGAACGAAAAATCTGCTGCATCACTAAGCTTAAGCCCCAGGTTGCCAGCAGGGTATCTAACGGCCTTTTATATAAATGCCGGATCATCAAATATTCGACTAAATAGCCGAGGAAAAAGGCCAGAATAAATGCCGTAATAATGGCGAACATGAAATAGGAACCTACCCATCCGTATTGCACGGCTACCTTCGACATGAAGACGGTTGTGTAAGCGCCTACGGTCATAAACTCACCGTGCGCCATATTAATAACGCCCATTTGTCCGAAAATAATGGCCAATCCCAGCGCCATCAGCAATAACACACTGAAAAGGCTTAATCCGGCAAATCCCTGCATTACGACAATACTTCCTATTTCTGTCATCGTATATCCAAACATGACCGGTCTCCATTTGACTATTGCTTACTAACTTAAAATCACTTTGACATCAACGAGGTAACGGCAACTTAGAATCGGTTGCCGTTACACAAACTTCAAACCTTATTGATAACCTTTAGGGAATGGATCCGGCGCTATCAGTTCCGATTCGTAAACCACATCGGCTTGACCGTCTTTACGCCATTGTCCGATACGTAGCTTGCTCCATAAGTGATGGTTTTGATCGACTTTGACATAACCTTCGGGAGCAGCGGTAAATTCGTAGCCCGGCAATGCCGCAGCCACTTTATCGACATCGAAACTGCCGGCCTTCTCGACACCGGCTTTCCATAACCACGGACCCAGATAAGCCGCTTGCGTGACGTCGCCGATGACAGACGCTTCGCCGTAGGCTTTTTTGAACTCGGCAACAAAGGCCTCGTTGTTAGGGTTTTTCAAGCTTTGGAAATATTTCATTGCGGAATAGAAACCTTCGAGGTTTTCGCCCCCGATACCCAGCACTTCATCTTCCGTTACCGAAATCGTCAGCATGGTTTGCTTTTTAGCGTCTAGTCCCGCTGCATTCAACTGTTTAAACCAAGCGACGTTACTGCCGCCGACAACCGCTGCGTAGATGACGTCAGGCTTTTTCAGTTTAATCTTGTTAATTACCGAACCGAATTGCGTATCGCCAAGCGCGACATATTCTTCACCGACTACGGTACCCTTTAAGTGTTGCTCGATATGCTTACGGGCAATTTTCATTGAAGTGCGCGGCCAGATATAATCAGAACCGATCAAGTAAAAAGTTTTCGCTTTCTTTTCTTTAGCTATCCAGTCGAGACCGGCAAGGATTTGCTGGGTCGCTTCCTGCCCGGTGTAGAAAACGTTTTTAGATTGCTCCAAACCTTCGTAGAAAGTGGGGTAAAACAATAAACCGTTATCTTTTTCAAAGACCGGCAGCACCGCTTTCCGTGATGCGGACGTCCAACAACCCATTACCGCAGCGACCTTGTCGTTCTCCAGTAATTTCTTGGATTTTTCCGCAAAGGTCGGCCAATCGCTGGCACCGTCTTCCTGAATCACCTCGATTTTTCTCCCGAGTACGCCACCTAACGCATTAATCTGGGCGATAGCGAGCTTTTCAGCTTGGATTGAGCCGGTTTCACTGATCGCCATCGTGCCGGTTGCCGAATGTAAAATACCGACAGTCACCGTTGAATCGGTTACCGCTAATCCGGTCGTATTGACTTTTGCGGTCGGATAATCCGCCGCATAGGCGCTCGTTATGCCGAGTACAGCAACAGCGGTTGCCAGAAAAGACAGCTTTTTTAAGGGCTGACTTCGATTTAACTTACTCATTTTTTTCTCCAGTAGTAAAAAACATCAATGGTTTAATGACCTAACATCCAGGGACGTGCGGTTCTCTTGGTTTGCATTTGAAAACCGCCTGCCTGTTGATTTGACTGAGTCTTATTCTCCTTAGCTATGGTTGTTTCAGAAGATTTGGGGTGACAAGTATGTGCACCTGAGCAACCGCAACTGGATCGACGTACGGCTTTCGGCTCATGCGCGGATTTTTCGTTGCGTTCGTAGGCCGATCGTTTGGCTTTGGTCAGCAGCGCAAAATAAGGTACCGAAATAACCCGTTCACTCATGCTGCCGCAGTTTCCGCAAGCGGCAGCAAGACCGGATTCGGTCATCTTTTTCATAGCTGAAAAAGGCCCGCAAGTTTCACATTGATAGTCGTAAAGTGGCATAATCCGCGCTCCTTAAGTCGATAGGATTATGTGGCAACGGCCGTATCGACATCACCTGTTATTACCTTGATCGGGCCTCCTTCATTGGGTTTTAAATCGAAATCGAAAATTTCCGTCGGTAGCCATAGCGTTGCGCAGGCATTGGGAATATCGACGATACCGCTGATATGGCCTTCGACCGGAGCCGTACCCAGAATGGAAAGCGCTTGCGCGCCGCTGTAACCGAATTTCTTTAGATATTCGATTGCATTGAGACAGGCTTGACGATAAGCCACATGAACATCGAGATAATGCTGTTTGCCTTGCTCATCCACAGAAATACCTTCGAAAATAAGGTAATCCCGGTATGAAGGCGTAAGCGGACTGGGTTGGAAGATAGGATTTTTAATGCCGTATTTTTTGACGCCGTCTTTTATCAAACTGACTTTGATATCGAGATAACCGGCCATTTCGATCGCGCCGCAAAAGGTAATTTCACCATCGCCTTGGGAAAAATGCAGGTCGCCCATCGACAGGCCGCCATCCTTAACATATACAGGGAAAAAGACTTTCGATCCTTTGGTAAGGTTTTTAATGTCGCAGTTACCGCCGTGATCGCGCGGCGGAACGGTTCGCGCTCCTTCGGCGGCGGCAGCCTTGGCGGCATCGCCGGTCAGCTTGCCCATTACTGCAGATTGCGGATTAGGCGGTAACGCTAACGCAGGAACGCGGTCCGGATCGGTTGCAATCAGTTCGGCTTCACGTTTATTCCAGTTTTCCAGCAATTCTCTTGATGGAAGACAGCCGATCAAACCCGGATGCATGATACCGGCGAATTTAACTCGGGGTACATGCCTGGAGGTCGTATAAATCCCGTGGAAATCCCAAATGGATTTACGCGCTTCAGGGTAATGGTCGGTCAAAAAGCCGCCGCCGTTTTCTTTGGCGAACAACCCGTTAAACCCCCATTGATATTCATCGAAGGTACCGACATCCAGAATATCCACAACCATCAAATCGCCCGGCTCCGCGCCCTCGACACCGATTGGACCGCTGAGATAATGTACTTGGGTTAAATCGACATCGCGTACGTCATTCGCACTATCGTTATTACCTATCTGACCGCCGGTCCAATCCATACATTCAACCCGGAACTCGTCGCCGGGCTTTACCATTGCCACCATCGGCAAATCGGGATGCCAGCGGTTATGGATCAAGCCGTCCTGCTCCCACGGCTTTTTGTCAAGATCTAACTTAATCAGCGTTTTCATTCGTCAACCTCCTGAACAATGAACTTTAAGTTTTGGATTAAGATTTGGAACAAGAAAAATGCCCGTTCCTTTTCTTTTCATTTTTTTAAGTTTTTCAATGGCACGACCATCGAAAGCTTGGAGACCATTGTTAAATTTGCGGGGAATAAGCACAATCCGTCAGATAACTCATCAGTCATTTGACGTATACGGATGATTGAAAACGGGACGTATCGCGAAGGCGTAATGAGGACGGGTTACAAAATCTTGTATCCGAAATGAGGAACAAATTGATTCGACAGAACTTAAACCGAGCTGAAAATGGGAAAAACAGCGGAATGGTTCTACAGATTTATTAAACCTATAGTCGACGTAAAAACATTAAGACTGCCGGATATGCCTTGATTTATGATGGAGGCTTAGTAGAAAGCTTCTTCCTTTCCAAATATCGTCATCGTAATTAAGCGGGAGTTCGATGCTGTCTGGATCATTGACGACCCTGCCTTTGCTCAATCCCACAGACAAAATAACGCTACAAGCAGGTCGGCGGTTTTGGTAAACCCGCCAATTTAGCGGAATACTTCAAAGGCCCTTCGGGGAAAAGTTGATGCAGATAACGGCTATTGCCCTTGTCTTCGCCCAGGGTAAGCGCAACCGCCTTGATAAAAACACGCGTATTCGGCAGGTGTTTGTATTGGCTGTAATAGTTGCGGAAAAAGCGGATGATTTCCCAATGTTGTTCGGTCAAGATTATGTTGTCGATTTCGGCGAGGCGTAAGGCGACGTCGCCGTCCCAATCCTGCCAATGCAATAAAAAGCCTTGGTCGGTGGCAGGTAAACTCCGGTCACCGACAATTATGTCCATGATTGAATTAAGGGATGTTCAACGGTCAATTGCACCAAATCGGCATAGTCGATTACGACAATACTTTCGGCAATTTCTTCAACAAGAATCCCTCTAATCGCCATATCTTCTTTTAAGGCATAGAAACTTAGTTCGGCACGCTTCGCTTCCAATACGTTTGCTAAACGTCCTTGCCGCAGGATGCTCAAAACGCCGCTTTCCAAAAACACCGCTGCATCGCCGATAGCCATTCGATCGATAACGGCACGCTCCGGCGAAGCTTGAAAAATCAGATGAAGCATTAATTTTTATCGGTTAATTTAAGGCCGATAATGCCTATGATAACTAACGATATAGATGCTATACGATAAAGGTCGACCGATTCTTTAAATAGCACGACACCGAGTATCGCCACCCCCACGGCGCCCATCCCCGTCCAAACCGCATAAGCCGTTCCGACCGGCAGAAACTTAAGCGCCAATATAAGTAGATACAGGCTTGCTCCGCCCGATACCAGCGAAATGATGCTTGGAATTAAGCGGGTAAAGCCTTCATTGTATTTAAGGCTTATAGCAAACACGATTTCGACCAATCCCGCGATGATTAATAATAACCAAGCCAATACACACCTCAATAAAAACATTTTTTAGGACCGGGCATTTTACTATAATCCGACTTTACGGATAGTCGCAATCATCCTAACAATAAGTCGGCGAGCCGATTAATCCGCTCGAATTCCAATTGCATCCAACGAAAACCCGCCATGTTTGAAAAGCTAAAACATTTTTTTGATACCCATATCGCTTTAATTGATAACAAAGACGATATCGAAGAGAGATTAAAAGTTGCCAGTGCCGCCCTGTTTATGGAGATGATGCATATGGACAGCACCTGTGAAGGTAACAAGCGCCTTCTGATTTTAGATATGCTGGAAACCGCATTCTCGCTCAGCGAGCACCAAGCTTCATCGCTGATCGAAATCGCCGAACATCAACGCGAACGCGCCACCGATTACTTTGAGTTTACCCATTTGATTTGCGATGCGTTCAGTCACGGACAAAAAATACAGCTGATCGAATCGTTGTGGAAAATCGCCCTGTTAGACGAGCGACTGGATATTGATGAGGAATATCTGGTCGACAAAGTTGCCCGGCTTTTGTTTATTCCTCACATTGAGGTGCTACAAGCGAAAAACCGCATCAAGGAAGCGCATTCGACGTAATTAAAGGCTTCTTCAAAAATCGCTTAACTTGATTTTTCTGCCATCTCGCAATAAATTATTTCCCGCTGATGCGACGGTATTTCGATATGATTTTCACGGAGCATTTTTTCCAATTTGACGTGCAAGTTATGCGTGACTTTTATTCGATGACTGAGTTCGCTCACAAAAACCGTCATCAAAAACTCTAAAACCCCCTCTTTAATACCGGCAAAACCACACTTGCCGCCGGATCGACAAGGACCAGCGGCGTCGAACGCGCGACTTCCAGCATGAGCGAATGGGCAAGTTCGACATCGGAGCCGTAAGCTATCACAACAGGAAGTTGGATACGGGTAATAGTATCGCTCAAGGTCCAATTGACCAATTGATTGGTAATAAACGTTTTATTTGGAACAATCAACTCTTTATGATCGAAGTCGATAATCGTGGTCGCGCGCATTTGTATTCGGCTGACCGTGCCTGTCACATTATTGATCGTGACGGTGTCGCCGACGCGAATCGGTCGTTCGAATAACAGAATGATACCGGAAACGAGGTTAGCAAATATCTCCTGCAATCCGAAACCTAATCCAACGCTGAGCGCCGCCACCAGCCATTGCACTTGCGACCAGCTCCCGCCCAATTCATTGGCTATGCAGATAAAACCGATGGCAATAATGACATATCTCGCCAATTGATTAACCGCATAGCGCCCACCTGCAGCTATCGAAAGTCGACTGAAGAACAGCAATTCCATCAAACCAGGAAAATTCCTAACAGAAACCGCTACAATAAAAATATACAAACCGACCATCATCAGATTGGTCAGCGTAATCGGCTGATAGCTTTCTTGATTATCGACAACGACGAGATGCTGCCACAGCACAATATTATCGAGAAATGAAAATGCAGGCAGGATATTGCTCCAAATCATCCACAAACCGGCAATCAAACTGAAGCCGATAAAAACAATCAGCAACTTGATCGTCTGGGCGTTAATGGTAGGAATATCGATTAACTGCTCGTCGACCGGCAATACCGGCATATCGCTGACGATGCCCCCGGATGTGTCTTGCTTTTCGGTCTGCGCGGCGGCTTTACGCTTTTGAACAGCATTTTTGAGTGCTAACTCGCGATTGACCAGCGTCAACCAACGGACGACCAAACCGTACAAGACGACCAGTCCGAAAATTAGCCGAATCGACACAACCAGTTTTTGTTGTAATTCCAACGCACTCAAATAATAACCCGCAATGGCGAAACCGATAACGGCAATTGGAATAAACACGATGACCGGATACCAGATAAAACGCAGCAAGGTGAAACCGTCGTCGGGATTTGCCTTGATATAACTTTGAAAAAGCCCGGTTGCAGGGTTTAACAGTTTTGCGAAAAAAACCGACATTGCGCCCATTGAAAGGATCAACGCCAATCTTCCTATGCTATCGCTGTGCGTTGTAATAACAGATGCGCCGGAAGAACTAATGATAAATACGGCCGGTACGATAATAAATCGCAACCACGCTATCTGCCGCTGCAAAAGATATGCTGTCGACTTTTGCCACTGGAAATGCCGGATTGCTATGCCGTTATCGGCAAACATGCGATAAAACAATTGCAAAGCAAATAACGGAATGGTGACACTACGCAAGCCGACACCTACCGCTTTACTAAAGTTGGAGGCATGAACATCGGCGCTTAAAAACCAGCCTATAAAATAAATAAAAAACGGTAGCGGCAATACCAAGACCAGGGTAAAGCCTAGTGCTTTCATCGTATTTGAAAAGCTGTCGGTATAAATTCGTTCGGATTTTTTTGCAATGTCTTGTAATTGCAGCTTTGCCATACTTCTCAGTTTCGGCAACAAATATAAACCGGACAGCGCTAATAAAGTTAAAAACTTGAATTCCCAAGCGATGGACGAAATGTCCTTGATAAACGCCAGCCCATTGCGAGGGGATAAAAACCACTTCACCGAATCGTATAATCCGCTTAAAAATGCGCCGTTAATCGGCGCTGAGCTGGGGACCCAAAGCAAACGTTCGTCTAAATACTTGGCAAATTTTGTTGCCTGTGTAAGCCTTTGCTGCCTTGCAAAGTCGAAATCGCCCAGCGTACGCAAATAGGTGGTATAAGCCGTTGATAATTTATTCAATAACTCTTTTTGATTATCCAGTAAGACTCTCAGCTCTGCTTGGATCATCATCCGTTTTTCGGAGGATAAGGCTTTATCGACTTCCCGATCCATCAAATCTTTCAAATATACATCCGTCTCGGAAAGTAATTTGAGTTTGTCTTCTATTTTGAATTGCTCAAGGCTGGTCAACGCCATTTCATCCTGTATCGCGTCCGACTCGACGGCAAACTGATCTTGGCTCAGTAGATTTCGACGCTGTTCCCGAAGAATTTTCCCGAGGACCGGACTTAACCCAGCCAAGCTGATTTTTTTTTCGGCGCTTTTAAAATCCGACTCGATTTCGCTCGCGCTTGCATTGACCTTTTTATTGAGTTCGCTATAAGCTTCTATTTTCTCAGATATTGCGTGTAAATCCCGGCTATATTGGATATTATCGCGAGCCGCCTGCTGAATAAGCACATGCTTACCCGAAGCGGTTTTTTCTGCTTGTGTGAGTTGGTTCTGTAAATTAATGGCTTCCTGTTGTCTGCGTTCATTGACCACGGTTTCGATAACGCTAATCACCGGCGACAATTGATCTTTCTGAAGTTTCAAACTTTGCAGTTCGGCTTTAAGCAATTCCACCCGGATTAGGTTGCTATTCGCTTCTGCGGATAACATTTTCATTTCCGCTATGCGAGAATCCGCTGTCGTTTTAAGCTGTATTTGTACGGCTTCCGCTTCCGGTTTTGAGGCGGTATTTTTGCTTGATGATTCGAGTTTTTTTTGCGCCGCTTCAAGCGCTTCTTGGGCAGCAACTGTTTCTTGACGAATTTGCTGAGGCCGATTGTTCTGTAATGCGAGTTCTTTTTCGGTCGAGCTTATTTGTTCGTCAAGCGTATCGATTTTTCCTTTCTCTAAAATCAGACGTTGTTCCAATTCTTCAAGCGGAATTCCGGTGAATTCTTCCGGTTTTTGTTTATCGTTCTTTTGTTGGCTTTGTTGTATTTCTTGCAGTATTTTTTTTGTTTTTTCGGGCGCTTTTTTTACGGCTTCTTCAAATGCTTTCGTCTTGTCGTTACTAGCCGCCGTATTTGCTAAATTATCCAATGAAGATTGATAAAGTGCGAGTAATTGCGCCTTTGAAACCTCGTCGATACTTTTATTCGCCGTAAGCGCTTCAATTTTTGCTTTAAGCTGAATTTGCGTATTTTCAGAGGAAGCGCTAGTTATAGCATTGCTTACTTGCGCAGTTTCAGTTGCCGCAATCGTCGGATTTACGACAAATAAAAGCAGTAAGCAAAATAGGCCGTTTATAAAAATTCGTAACATCTTCATTGATAAAACTAATCAGTCATTCAAATAATCTGCTTCTAAAGGACTTTAGAAACATTTTCCCCGTTGCTGTAACTGTCAAGGATGATAGACCAAGCTTCTTCGGCATCCTCGGCATACTGAACAAGCTCCCGGTCGCATTCCGAGATAGCCCCTGCTTCGACGAGTCCGTCGAAATTGATGATCTTGTTCCAATAGGCTTTGCCGAAAAGAATGACCGGGACTTTACGAACCTTTCGGGTCTGTATCAAGGTGAGCGTTTCGAAAAGTTCGTCTAAAGTGCCGTACCCGCCGGGAAACGCGACCAACGCAATGGCCCGCATCAAAAAATGCATTTTACGGATGGCAAAGTAGTGGAACTGAAAACATAGCTCAGGTGTAATATAAGGATTCGGCTTTTGTTCGCCCGGCAAAACGATATTAAGGCCGATGCTTTTACCCCCGGCATCGAACGCCCCTCTGTTTGCCGCTTCCATAATGCCGGGACCGCCACCGGTAACAACAACAATAGATTGTTCTAATTTTCTCGCTTCAACCGTAATTAGCCTACCTAATTTTCTGGCTTCCTCGTAAAAGTAAGACTTTGTCACAGCGTACCTTGCATTCTCGACATTTTGTTTCAATTGTTCGTCATCAGGTGCAGCGCTCAATGCTTCTTCCGAAAACTGTAAGTTTATCTCCGCATGTTCGGGATCGACTATACGCGCACTGCCGAAGACCACAACCGTTGCTTCGATATTCTGTTCCTTCTGGGTTAGCTCCGGCTTAAGAAGTTCCAGCTGCAACCTAACCGGCCGCAACTCGTCTTTCATGATAAAGTCGAAATCATCGTAAGCTAATCGATAGGATGGCGACAGACTCTGCTGTGAACCGTAGTCGTAAAAAACTTGATTCGCTTCTTGTTTTGCCGACGAAAACGGGCTGTCGCAAGGAAGCTTCCGTTTATTTGCCATGAATAACATCCGTTTTAAAAAGTTGAAACATCTTATATTGGATTTTGCCTTGAAAGTTGTCTTCGCTATAAAGCGAAGACTAACGAATCTCATCGACTAAGCCGTTAAAAGTGAAATTAATGTGGAATGGCATAGAGTTAGGTATAATTAAGCAAAAGCATTATAGCGTTTTCGCCGACACTAATTCTTAACCTATTTTTCTCCTCAGGTAGCTTAACTTTGATTCAACGAACAAAAATTTTTGCATCCGTTTGGTTGTTATTGATGTTAACAACATTTTCAATAGGATTATTGTCTGCCGAAACATCCACGCAAGACTCAAATGTCAGCAAAGAAATCAATAATATTATTACGGCGAGGCTTCACCCGTATCTAAAATTAAGCGATTTTTCTAATCGGACGGAAGACTTGGATTCGCTTTACAAGCGCTTTAATTATCAATTGCTGTGGCTCGGCAATCCGCATTCGTCGAAAAATACGGAAGTAATTATCAATTTACTAACAAATGCATCAAGCCAAGGCTTAAATCCGGAAGATTACGATATTGCTCAATTAAAGACGAAACTCAATGCGGCGTTAGCACTTCCGCAAACGAATTATAAAGAACTCGCGCTTTCAGATACCGCACTGAGTATCGCGTTATTGCGTTATTTACACGACCTTCATTACGGCAGAATTAATCCTCAAGGGATTAATTTCAATCTGCAATTACGGGATAAAAAAACACTCGATATTCCGGTTTTGATAAAAGACAGTCTAACCCTGAACACCTTATCCAAACTTTCGGAATTAGCCGAACCGAAACTGGAACAATACCAAAAGCTGAAATCCGCTCTCGCCGCTTATCGCGAAACCGCTGCTAAAACATCCGCACTAAAATTTAGTGTCAAAGGCAAATTAAGACCCGGCGAATCGCATCCTCAATTACTTGAACTTGAAAAATACTTAGTAGGTCTAGGCGATCTTGCCGCTAATTCCGCAGCGGATTCCGTAAAGGATAAGCTTAAATATACGCCGGATCTTGTCGCAGGGATCAAAAAATTTCAGCTTCGTCACGGCTTAGGTGCGGACGGCACGATCGGTCCGGGGACCGTTCTCGCACTCAACGAGCCGTTATCGAAGCGCATCACCCAAATCGAACTGGCGCTGGAAAGGTTGCGCTGGCTACCTGAATTATCTAACGTTAACCGCTCCATTATTGTTAATATTCCGGCATTCCAATTATGGGCCATTAACGGCGCCGACCAATCCGCCCCTGAGGTGACGACGATGCGCGTTGTCGTGGGTAAAGCGTTAAAAAACCAAACCCCGGTTTTGATGGCCCAAATGAGTTTTATAGAATTCTCACCTTATTGGAATGTTCCTAAAAATATTCTAAAAGACGAGATTTTACCTAAACTGGTGCGCAATCCAGGCTACCTGTTATCCCAAAATATGGAAATTGTCTCAAGTTTCGGCAATTCCGCCAAACCGGCTTCCGTCAATAAGGATTCAATTGAAAAGCTTAAAAAGGGCTTGTTAAGAGTCAGACAAAAACCCGGTGGAAAAAACAGCCTAGGCAAAGTAAAGTTTATTTTTCCCAACAAAGACGATGTTTATTTGCACGATACGCCGGCTAATTCTCTTTTTAGTAAATCGCGCCGGGATTTCAGTCATGGTTGCGTCCGTGTCGAAAATCCTAAAGCGTTAGCTGAGTTCGCCCTTAAAAATCAAGGTAAATGGAATGCTGACACCATTCAAAAGGCGATGAAAAATCCTGCTAACCAGCGCGTTATCTTACAAAATCCGATTCCGGTATTATTTTTCTACACGACAACCTATGTCGATCAAAACAATAATCTGTCTTTTTATCCCGATATTTACGGTCATGACGAAATCTTGATAGAAGCATTAAAAAAAAATGACGATCTCTCGGACCGCTCGATTTTCGTCAGCACCAGTGAAATTGCCGCCCCTCCCGCAGTGAATCCCTAAAAATCAGGTCTATATTTGGGATTAAACATATACTTAATATTCCCCATCAACTAAAGTGCATGACATTCATTTTTTCCAATCAATAACTTTTTTAACATTCGCGTTACACAAATCGTGAGATTAGTCGCGCCTTAATCGATTACCCATTTGAAATAATAGTTCTATGCCGAATCCCGCAAAATCATTGAGATCTATTCGTCAGCACAGTAATAAGCTTGTTGTATTGGCTAGATTACTGGACGTTTTGGTTATCGGCCTGACCTTATGGTCGGTTCTGGACATGGCGGCGGTTGAGTGGGATAACAAACACACGTGGTGGTTATTAATTTCCATCGTAGGTTTCGGGGTATTCGCTTCGTTCAATGAGTTATATCGGGGCAGCCGTGCGATGTCGACTTTCACAGAAGTCAGACTCATCGTTATATCATGGTTTAGCGTGTTGCTCGTCCTGATGTTTGTCGACGAAGTTGTCTCGCTGATCGATCCTATTTATAAACAATATTTCTTAGCCTGGAGCGTCTTTGTTCCGATCGAGATAATTTCATGGCACGTCATTGTTCGCAACTTAGCGGGTTTACTTCGTAAATTGGGGAAAAACCGTCATCGCGTCGCCATTGTCGGCGCCACCCTACTAGGTTCGGAACTAGAAAAAATATTTCTCGAAGAAGAAACGCTCGGCAACCAACTGGTCGGTTTTTACGACGATAGACTTCGCGTCTCTGAAAACGAAGATCCGTTCGATATGACTAAACTGAAAGGCGACATAGACCAACTCATTAAACTCGCCAAGGAAGGCCTGATCGATGTCGTTTATATTACGTTACCGCTTAGGGCGGAGCTGCGTATTAAAAGCATTATCGAACAACTATCGGACTCTACCGTATCCGTTCATTACGTTCCGGACTTATTCGGATTTGATATGTTGAGTGCGACCGTTACCAATATCAAAGGTATACGCATCATCAGCATTCTGGACACCCCCTTCTACGGAGTGGACGGCGTCGTAAAACGCATATTCGATATAGTTTTCAGCTCCATTATCTTAATTCTGATTGCAATCCCTTTACTGACTATCGCCATTGCCATAAAGCTCACGTCACCCGGCTCGGTTCTATTTAAACAACGACGCTACGGTTTTAGAGGCGAAGAAATTATTGTCTTGAAATTCAGGTCGATGACAGTTAGCGAAGATTCCGACGAAGTCGTTCAAGCGAAAAAAAACGACCCTCGCATCACTAGGTTAGGCGCTTTTTTACGAAAAACCTCTTTAGACGAATTGCCGCAATTCTTTAATGTTTTGCAAGGCCGGATGTCGGTTGTAGGACCGCGGCCTCACGCTGTGGCGCACAACGAGTTTTACCGCGATCAAGTGAAAGGTTATATGCTCCGTCACAAAGTGAAACCTGGGATTACCGGCTATGCACAAGTAAACGGTTATCGAGGCGAAACCGATACGCTGGAAAAAATGGAAGGGAGAATTCGGTACGACCTTAACTACATTAGGAATTGGTCGTTATGGCTAGATATCAAAATTATTTTACTAACGATCATCAAAGGGTTTGTCGGTTCTAAAGCTTATTAAAATCTGAACATTAACCAGTGCAGTGCATATTTAACAAGGAAATGCACCTAAAACGATCAGAAAAAAACTTCCGCAATGACTTAATTTATTTTAATAAAATAATTATCTTTTATTAAACATAAGCTTACAACAAACAACTTGTTTTATTTATTTTTTGGCATTATTATTGCTGTATTAATAACAAAAGACAAAGAAAAACAGTTAATATTCACTTAATATTCTAATTGTATTATTTGTTAAAAATTGATCGTTGAAGTTATTCCTTTTGAAGTTAGAAGCGCCAACGACAAGGTTCGCTTAAAACTACAACCAAACTTAATACAAAGGCTATGCAACCAAGTCTACACATTTCATATGTTAGTGCTTGCGATGCATTTACAAGAATCGAATCTGTACTTCTTTTGGAAATGAGTGAAGTACACATTGATATAACTAAATCTGGACGATTTAGATTATTAGAATAAATCCAACCCAGGAGGGCTGGAAAAAAAGGAACCGCTTAGGAAGAGCGGGAACGAGAATATCAGGACATAGTGTAGTGAATCGATTGCTATTGCGAACAGGTTCAAACCCTCTCAAACCTACGAGACGGCAAATCCGAACGCAAACAATTAATTGTTACTGCTACTAACAAAGCGTTTACAACCTGACTTACAACTTGAATATCGCCAAGTCGTATCAGGAATTCACTATTATCATTCTTAAAAATATATTGGAGCTTATTATGAAAAAATTTTACATTGCATTATTGTTTGCTTTCAGCTCGTTATCCATGCAAACCGCTTCCGCGGCAACATTGACACTGGGTAATTTTATCGGTGGAAGTGTTGTTTCGGCATCTGGTTCAGCTGTTAGTGGAACGGCTACCGGCGCCCCGACATCCTTTTTTGGTTTGCCCATCTCATCATGGTCGTTGACAGTATCGGATACAGCAACCGTTGATTTTGCTTTGACAGGCACAACTTCATTTATAAGCATTGTTGCCGGAAACGGTTCCGTTTTAGACTTCAACACAAGCAGCTTCAGTGCGCTTTTAACGACAGGCACTTATTTGTTCGCTATCTTATCTAGCGCAGCAAATCAACCTTATAGCCTAACAATCAGCACAATCAGCTCGGTCGTTCCTGTACCGGCTGCTGTTTGGTTGTTCGGTTCTGCGTTCTTGGGTATGATTGGTCTTGTTCGCCGCAAATCACAGCCCGGTCTTGCTGCATAAAAAACCGAATTGTTCTATACTACGAAGGGGGGCAAATAGCCCCCCTTTTTAATTTTAAGGTTGGAGTCATGAAAATATTCAAATTAGCTGAATTCAATTTAATCAAGGTATTGCTTATTTTCGCAGCCTCACTGTTTGGGCAATTTAGTTTTGCGGACACTGAAAAGTATTTAATTAATCCGGGGGACATTCTGGAAATTTCTGTCTGGAATGAAGACGCCTTAAAACGTGAAGTGACGGTTTTGCCCGACGGGAGTATCGGTTTTCCGTTAGCCGGCATTGTCCCTGCAGCAGGAAAAACACTTGAGTCGGTAAAAAAAGAATTAACCGAAAAATTGACCGAGTATATCGCTGAGCCGGTCGTTAATATTGTTGTGAAATCGGCCGGCGGAAATGCCGTATACGTCACCGGACAAGTTAAAGCACCGGGCAAATATGTCATGGTCGAACCTATGCACGTTGTGCAAGCATTAAGTTTGGCCGGCGGTTTAACGCCTTTTGCTGCGGAAGATGACATTATCATACTAAGAAAAATAGCTCAGGCGGCGAATCAATCCGGTTTGAATACAGCGAGCTGGAGGACGGTAAAGGTCTGGATAAAAAGTATTTTCTAAAGAGCGGCGATGTTGTTGTTGTTCCGTAATAACTTGCTTAGAACAACCGTAGCAAAACGCCTTGTAGTCGGCGTGGTGCTGTTAGCGGCCTCAGGCTCGGCGCTGTCGGCGGAATGGTCGCTGAAAAGTTCTATCGACCAATCGCTAGGCTACGATTCGAATGTACAAATGCAACAAAATGCGCAAGGATCTTTCTTTTATAAGATCATACCGGTCCTAACGCTGAGTCATACCACCGACGTATCCGAGATCAGAGCCGACGCCCTATACGGCACACAAGTTTACTCGGATTTACCGGGTTTTAACCAAGACATGCAAAACTATGCTCTCAGCGGTAAATATAAAACCGAACGTTTCGATTGGGGAATTGCGTTAAACCATTCAATTACGCCTACGCGAAACAATGCCTTACAAACCTCGGGAAATTTTTCTGCAAATGCAGTCAGCACTACCCAATCCGTGTCGCCTTCATTGACTTATCATCTGTCTGAAATCGACAACCTAACTCTAGCATCGTCTTATTCGGCAACTTCATTCGACAATGCCACCAATGACTTATTCAGAAATTATAATAACTTAGAAATTAATTTTGCTTGGCAACGCACATGGACTGAACGTTTCTCCAGCAGCCTCGGTTTATTCTTCTCTAATTATGAATCAAAACAAAGCGGCTCGTCGCAAACATCGAACATTAACTTCGATAGCTACGGGATTAACTTAACAAATGCTTACAATTTATCGGAAAAGTGGAAACTGTCGGGAACGGTCGGCATTCGTCAAACGGACTCAACAATTTCTTCGGTTACGAGTTCCTCCGTCGGATTTTTAGCCGATTTTAGCGCAGACTATACAACCGATAATTTGACCACGAGTTTTAGCTTCAGACGATCGCTGGCGCCTTCTAACTTTGGTCGTCTTCAAGAACAAACCGATGCCGGTATGTTTTTAAACTACCGTATAGCTGAAAACTTATCGACGGGCTTTAATATCTATTATTCCGAATCGACACAAGTTAACTTTAACGATCAAGCAAGCCGGGAAAACATCGTCTTGCAACCCAGCATCAATTGGCACTTGGCTCCCGAGTGGACGCTTTCCGGTAGCTATCGCTACAGAACCCAAGATAGAACCCAAGACGACTTCGGGAATCTATCCGCCAACAACTTTGCCGAATCGCATCTGATCATGCTAACACTCAACTTTAATTGGCAAGGCTTGAGCATTTCAAAATAAAAAACTATGGAACTGGAACAAGAAAAATCGATTAAAGACTATCTGCAAATCCTTCGCAGACGTAAATACACCATCATTGTTCCGATGTTAGTTTTGCTTTTTTTGAGCGTCATATTGACCATCGCATTGCCTCCGGTTTACCGCTCCAAAGCGACGATACTCATCGAGCAACAACATATCCCGTCGGATCTTGTTAAATCTACCGTCATCAGTTTTGCAGACGAAAGAATACGCCAAATTCAACAAAAATTGATGACCATCGATAACTTAAATAAGATTATCGAAAAATTTAATCTTTATAAGAATGAAAAAAAGGCCGTTAACTCATCCGATTTAGCCGAACAGTTTAAAGAATCGACGACCTTAGAACTTATCAACGCGGACGTCATCGGAAAAGGTAAAAATACTAAAGCCACGTTAGCTTTCACCTTATCGTTCGATTATAAAGCGGCCGGCATCGCTCAAAAAGTAGCCAATGAATTAGTCACCTTATTTCTGGACGAAAATATCAGATCAAGAACCCAACGCGCCGAAGAATCGACTAAATTTCTTCAAGAAGAAGCCGATAAATTCAAGTTAGAAATCCAGAAAATCGAAAACCAGCTCGCCGAATATAAAGATAAATACAGCGGGAGTTTACCGGAATTACTCACTGTCAACTTAAGTGCGATTAGCCGCATTGAAAACTCATTGCAGCAAATACAGTTGCAAGAAAAAATGCTGCAAGAACGAAAAATTAATTTAAGCAATCAGCTCGCCGTTACCAGTCCGGTAATTGTCGATGCGGGCAATACTAAAAATACAATAATAGAAACACGTGCTTCGATTGAAAATGAATATAAGAATTTACTGGATAAATATTCAAGCACGCACCCAGACGTTAAAGCTTTGAAACGCAAGCTGGATAATTTTAAAGAGGAAGGTAAGGACGAACCCTCAACGGCACAAATCAATAATCCGGCCTACATCCAAATCCAAAGCGAAATGAACCTTGCGAATGTTGAAGCTAAAAATCTAAATCAACAAAAAATCAGCCTTAACGATCAATTAAAAAAATTGGAAGCTAACGTGTCGCAAACGCATCAAGTAGAACGCGGCTATTCCGATCTGATGCGCGACTTGGAAAACCATAAAGCGAAATATAACGAATTAAAAGCTAAATATTTAGAGGCTAAATTATCGCAAAATCTCGAAGTCGAACAAAAAGCCGAGAAATTTACTTTACTCGAACCGCCAAGACTTCCTGAAAAGCCCGAAAAACCCAATAGGATCAAAATATTATTTGCCGGTTTCTTATTTTCCATCGCAGGCGGGTTAGGCGCCGGCCTACTTGCGGAAGCGATGGATAGCAGTATCCGCAATCATAGTTCGCTCACGCATATCATGGGGTCGGAACCTTTAGCCGTCATTCCCTATATCGAAAACCAGGATGATTTAAAAAGAAGCCGAAGAAATAAAATTAACTTCATTATCTTAATTTTGGGATTAATTATCGGCGCCACTGCAGCAATACACTTTTTTTATATGCCGCTCGACATATTGGTCAACAAGATCTCGGACAACATAACAATGTTGTTCTAAAATTAGCAGATACCATAAAAATCACTTAGACGGAAATCAGTAACTAAACTAATCTTAGTTGTTTAATTCGCTAATTATTATCGGCTTTACAACTAACCGGAGAACAAAATGACCAGCATTCACGACGCGTTAGATAAAGCCATACAAAATGCTGAGCTTGAGCAAGCACAATCTTCGTTAAAAAATATTTATCGCGATCAAATTGTTCCCGGATATGGTGTCTACCATAAAATCGACCAAGACTTAATGAGAGAAAGACGGATTGTGAGTTTGCACAACAACAATCCTGAATTCGAAGCCTTTAGAATGCTTCGGACCAAAATACTCAAACAATTACGCGACAATAATTGGAACAGCTTTGCGGTCACCGCGCCGACCCAAGGCGTCGGTAAATCGACGGTTTCCGTAAATCTTGCGATTGCAATGGCTTTGGATTTAAACCAATCGATTTTATTGGTGGACTTAGATTTAAAGTACCCCAAAGTGCATTGGTACTTCGGCTTGGAAAATGAAAGCGGATTAAGAGATTATTTCCTTTCCGATAAACCCTTATCCGAAATTTTAATAAACCCCGGTATAGATCGTTTAACTATTTTGCCCGGAAGAGGACAAGCGATAGGTTCATCCGAAATACTATCGGGTCCTCGAATGAAAACACTGATGAACGAAATCAGTAGCCGTAATCAGTCTCGAATCATCATTTTCGACCTTCCCCCGGTGCTAGCCACCGACGACGTTCTCGCTACAACCGACTACTACGACGCTGTTTTACTGGTTGTTGAGGAAGGAAAAACGCAACCGGAAGAATTGAAGAAAACTTTAAAACTGCTTTCGGGAAAAAATCTTCTCGGAACGGTCCTCAATAAATCTCAAAACCCGCCAGAACATAAAAGCTATTGAGTTTAGGCTAAATTTATTATTTAGCCTTTTTTCGATCCGGCGAGCCGAGTTTCGTAATATCTAGATTCGGCCATTTAAAGTCTGAACCGTTTCTGCTGAGTGATTCTAAGAATCAAACCACTTTTCGACAGGCTCATTACCCAAAGGGTACAAGGGTGAACGGAAGTTAAAACTTCAAAAGCCGAACCTAAAATCAATCTTCGTTATCGATCTCAAAAAAAATCCATTTAACACGACTATGTGTCGATTTGATCTGCTTTTCCATTGCATTAATCTCACTCACAGCGTTTATTACCGGCATATCGGGTTTGAGTTCGGCTTTAATCATGACCATGACGGAATTACCGTGATTAATAGCCCAAATGTTGAGCACTTTTATCACCGAAGGTTGCGCTTCGAGATAAGCTTTAATCTCGACCCGGATTCCGTCAGCAGATTCGCCGATTAACAACGAATGGACTTCGACCCCCACAACCGCCGCCACGACAATCAACAAAATACCGATCATTATCGAACCGATTGCGTCGAAGGCCGAATTCCCGGTCAATACGGCAAGGCTTAAAGTCACCAATGCAATCACCAACCCTAGTAACGCCGCAATATCTTCGCCGGTAACAACCATCAACTCGCTGGAATGAGTTTGTTTAAACCATTGCCACAAAGACCGTTCGCCTTTTTCCTCCGCCATCGCCGATAAGGCGCCTTTTAATGAAAGGCTTTCCATGACGACAGCCACAACCAAAATAAGCAAAGCAATTTTGGCGTTTTCAATCTCATGCGGCTCAAAGTAACGCTGCCAGCCTTCGTAAACGGCAAAAAGCCCGCCCACTGAAAATAGAATAATCGCCACCATCATCGACCAAATATAAGCTTCGCGCTCGTAGCCCATTGGATGTTTTTGAGTCGCCTCTTTTCCCGACCGTTTCATGCCGATCAGCAAAAGGACTTGATTGCCGCAATCGGCATAAGAATGAATCGCTTCGGCTAACATGGAACCCGAACCCGTCCACATTGCGGCGCCCGATTTAGCTAAAGCAATGCCTAAGTTGGCTGAAAATGCGTAAAGTACGGCTTTGGTTGAATTGGATTGGGACATAATTTATATAACCGTTAACAGCGCTAATAGAGTGAGTTTTAAAAATCGTTCGAAAAAGTTTCGCTCATAACTTTTTTTATGCAGCTGCCGTCATTCAATATTATCAAAAACTTAGAAACAGCGCTGTACCGTTAAAATAAACGAAGTATTTCCAATGCATAAAGTTAAAATACCTTGTACTGAAAAACCCGATTTTATGAATCGCTAATGGAGTTCATCTAAAATTTTGAATTCCATTACCTGAGGTGAGTGAGCAGCCATCTAAATTATTTTAAAAGCGTGTTGGAGCCAATAGCAAAACGTTGCGAGTTTAACACGAATAAGATTTATACTTAATTCCAGCGTTTATTTTTTCTGGAAAAATAAACGTTTAAACGTAGACAAAGCGCAAAAACCACGCGCCTCAAAGCTATTTACAGCGACACGGCGTTATTTAACAGCGTTGTTGTCTTGTGTCAGTTGTTCTAATTTCAGGCCAGCCAAGCTCCTCACGGTTTCATCGCTATCCTGAATTGCCAGTCGAAGTAACGCCTCGTCGTCGGTAATGCTATCGACCGCCATCATCCTGACATCGGGGGAACTGTCCTGTAAAGCTTCTTGAACGATTGACGAATTACTAGCGTTATCTCCTCGATGCGATAAATTTGAGACCGCTTGCGCCCTTACATTACCATCTTCATCTGTTAATGCATGCTCAAGGGCGGCGGTAATTTCAGGATCGTCTTCACCACCCTCGGACAGAAAAGCGCCGATTGCGCTGGCGCGTTCTTCAGGATTTTCAGAACGAGCCATCTTCAATAATTCTTGCGTTCGTAATCGAGCGACTTCCTCCTCTTGTTGGTTTTCAGGTAAGGTAGTAGCGTCGATATAATGTTCTAGCGGGACAGGACAATTTCTAGCAACAGCTCCATCCAATCTTGAACCGAGCACCCAAGTTTCGAGGATAGTGCCATTCGATTGGATTTTATCGGCGGAATACCGAACGATTAAATCGGCTTTTCTGTCGAGCAGACATTCCAAAATCGTTTTGAGAGCCGACCCAACACACGTCGCCGTAACCAACCCCTCAGGTAGTACTGAATAATGAATAGGCACCTGAGTTTCAGCTTCGATTCGCTTCAATACCTGCCCTAACGGCATCTGTCTGACTTCGAGTCGATACTCGCTGCCTTTATGGGTAGTCGAAACAAAATCAAGCATTGAAATTTGTTTCGATATTGATGTTTGGGACGATTCTGCGTTAGTTCCGTTAGAGAGTAAGATGAGGCAACCTAGTAGACTTCCTCGAAAGAAAGAATTGGGACCTGAATATTGTGATATGTAAAGACACATAATCGTTATTTGGGATCGCGAATGCTGCTTAAAAAGCAATAATGCTTATGAATACAGGCCATTTTTGACCTAGCTAGTATATTTCATTTCCTACAAGGCGCCGGTCAGAAAAATGACCGACGCTTCTCAAAAGAATGTTACAAATTAAATCTGACGAAAATTAGTTGTTTGTAACTAAACGCCAAGCTAAACCAACAGAAGCAGCACCGTTTTTGCACGAAAGCAGCCCTTTGTAGGTTTCCGCACCCACTGTTGTTGAAGCATTTTTAGTGACATTTACAGTGTAAGGACCTACGCCGCCTGCAAGCGTTGTTGTCGGGCTAAAACCTGCGTCGCCATCGACCGTATCGGTTTTTGCAGGAGAGAGTGCGGCTCCTTTTTTAATTTGAATACTCACGGTTGCCGGCTTGACCGGTGCCAAATCGGAAACTGAAGCGATCAACGAAGTCGCAGGCGCTACACAGTAAACTTCGTAGACATCGGTTTTAGCAACGCCGGATGTTGCAGACCCCACTGTTGTTGTCGGCAACGTATTTAGCAGCGTTTTGAGTGCAGTCAATTTGGTTTTATCCGCCGACCACGCTGTTTTAATACCCGGTTTTAAATTGACTTTATCTGCTTTGCTCCAGCAGGAACGGCATGACAAGCCATACATTTAGTCGTGTTTGTGGTGATTGGGGTAACAGGAATCACTTTTAACGCAGCTGCTTGAGCATAAATTTTATCCGTTGCTTGCGCCTCAGTAACAATCAGTTGCGACGCCAACACTAACAGCAGCGCAGTACCTGTACTTCCAATAATGTTTTTTTTATTCATAGTTAATGACCTCTAAATTGTCGTAAATGAAATAACCAATCTTAAAAATGGCCTTCTCTGTCTTGATAAACAATCCGTTTTTAAGAAAGGTCGAGGGCAGACTAACGGCCTTTAATTAAACGATGCTTAAAAATAATAAAAAATAAATTCGTTTCCCGAACAATCAATCCACCCAAATTTTCAATAAGCAAATAAAAAAAAACACTTCTAATTAATCAATGATTTTTTATTTTGTAATTTTAAGTATCAGTTAATTTTCGACAATTACTATCAAACCGCAAGTACGTTTCTTCCTACTTTTACTGCTGAGCTTTTGGATTTTAAAATAGCTCTATCAACAACAACCTGTTGTTTATTAATTATTTTTAAGAGGGATTCCATGAAAAAAAATAAAAAAATATGTACTGTCGCTTTGGTAATGATTACCGGATTTACTTGCCTTAACGCCAATGCAACTGATGTTGGTCAACCGGCGCCGCAGTTTACTTTACCTACTTTGCAAAAAGATCAACCGACGTCTTTAAAACAATTTGCAGGCAAAGTGGTCTATGTCGACTTTTGGGCATCTTGGTGCGCGCCGTGCCGGACTTCATTCCCCTTACTCAACAAGCTCCACGAAAAACTTAAGTCGAAAGGCTTCGAAGTCGTGGGGATTAATTTGGACGAAGATAAAGCTAAAGCCGAAAAATTTCTCAAAGAATTCCCTGTCGGCTTTACCGTACTACGTGACGCCAAAGGCGAATGGTCGGATCAATTCGTTGTGGAATCGATGCCGACGTCTTTCATCGTAGACAAACAAGGCGTTGTACAACACATTCATCACGGTTTTACCAGCGGCGATGTGACTGAATTGGAACAAAAAATTACGACTTTGTTTGCTAAATAACCGGTTCAAATTATGAAATCCATCAACTTTTGTTTACTGATAGCCCTATTTTTATCCTGTGCTGCTTGTACCGAAGTTAAACCCAGAGAAAGAGGAAATTTGGCGCTTTCGCAAATGGCTTTTACAACCGACGCATTGGAATTCAGCTTACGTCAGCACACTGCTTTCAGTAAAGAAGCCGCAGCAGGCGGTTATGGCGGCGGTGGCGGCGGTTGCGGTTGTAATTAATCCGTTGCCAAACGCTGAACCTTAATCACAAAAGACTTCGCTATGAAAAATGAAAAAAATTCGAATATTGCTTTTAAGCTAACATGCGCCGCGCTGACATTGCCCGGATTAATACAAACTGCTAACGCAGGACGCGTTGAAGAAACCTATAACGCGGATTTTCAATACGGCAATTATCAAGAAGGAAGCGGTCGTATGGGGGTCGATATTTATGAAGCCGCGCTTTCGACACCCATCGGAAAAAACATGACAGCCTCTGTAAATATTGTCGAAGATATTATTGGCGGTGCTTCGCCCATTTACAACACAAGGGAACCGAACGGGAAAATCACTCAAGTTTTAAGCGGCGCATCGGGAGCAGCGCTAACCAGCGAGTGCGGTTATTCAATTTGTGAAAAACGCGATGCTGCTAGCGCTGCATTAACTTATTTTTTCGATACGGCTTCACTTAATATCGGCGGAGGCTATTCGAGAGAACATGATTATTCCTCAAAGTATTTTAATACTGCCGCAAGTTTGGATTTTAATAAAAAATTAACCACACTGAATTTCGGCGCTTCGGTTGCGTTTGACGAGATACAACCGACTTTTACATCCTGGACAAATCTTCCCGACGGATTTAAAGCTCACAAAACCAGCATGCAATATTTGTTAGGTGTGTCCCAGGTAATCGATAAAGATTCGTTAATACAAAGCAACATAACCTTTGGTTACCATAAGGGATACCTGACAGATCCCTATAAGCAAGTAACCTTTCATGGGGATTTATATCTTGACGGCTTCTTGATGGCGCCTGATTTTGACACCACTCTCTCAGAGAAACGCCCTAGGGAGCGCTTTGAATGGGCATGGTTGACTCAATACGTTAGGCATTTTGATCAGTTCAATAATGCTGCTTTACATGCCGACTACCGGTTCAGCACCAACGATTGGGGAATCAACGCCCATACAGTCGAATTCAGTTGGCATCAACCTATAGCCGATGGTTGGCAAATCATTCCGCGGTTCAGGTACTACTCCCAAGACAGGGCGGACTTCTACCAACCTATTGCTAACAGCGACCTAAATGCGAGTTTTGATTCCAACTTTAATTTTATTTTAAGCCCTAAAAATCTGAAATCTTACTCCAGCGATTATCGTTTAGCTGGATTTGGAACCGTCTCTGGAGGGCTAAAAGTTAGCAAAGAAATCAATAACTTGGAGCCTATCAACCAATTAAAACTCCAAGCGGGCTTCGAATATTACGCGCATAAATCGGAATTCGAACTTGGCGGTAACGGTAAAGAGCGCTTCAACGATTTCGGCTATTACTTGATAACAGCAGGATTTAACTTGAAATTTTGACAAACCGTCGCTTAATACTCAGTCAATTTAAAAGCATGAATACTTGAGTTTTAAAGGAATTTAAGCGTCCTGGACTTAGCTTTTAATAATGAGAGACTCAATCACATTATTAATACGGTAAGCCGCTATGGTTATTCTTATCGAAAACTGACTGAATAAATCCGACTTTAGCACAACCCAAAAATAGATCATTCCTAATCACAAAATTAAGGTGAATGTAATGAAAAACGTATTAACCATCATAATACTATGGATACTAAGCATCAGCTTAGCCCATTCGGAAACCCCCAAAGCGGACCTTAGCGTTACGCCGCTTAATTCCAGCCAATGGCCTGCGCAGTATCGGTTAACCTTAACTGTACCGAAAGATCATCATGCTTATCTTGATGCCGGTGACGAAAATGTATACCTGCCGATTACTGTCGATCCCAATTCCAAATTGACTGAATCCGGTTTACGAATTAACAAATTCGAAAAACCTGCCGGTGTTCATGATAGTCTGGTGAAGGCAACAGTTTTGCGCGACAAAGGCGACTTCACACTGGAATTGGCGCAAACCGGTTCAAAGCCTTCAATCGTTAATTCAGCCGATCTGGAACTTAGATACCAGCTTTGCAACGAATTAACCAATGTTTGTTTTCGTCCGCAAACCGCGAAGGTTGATTTGGCCTTACCACCAATTGCCGGTGATACAGCCCAATCTTCTGGCCAAACGGAAGAAGCGACAAGCTTCATGGATAAGCTCTTGGCATTATTCAATAGCCATAAAGATAACATGGCGATTATGTTCGGCTTGATGTTTATCGCCGGTTTGTTATCGGTTGCTACGCCTTGCGTTTACCCGATGTTGCCGATTACTTCCCTGTTTATTGTCGGTAGAGCTAACGGCAATGCCAGCAAGGAAAAGCATCACGCGACTGCCTATTTTATCGGCATGATAGCGACTTATATGATCTTAGGCCTTATGGCTGGCATGACGGGCGGAGCGTTTAATACCTTTATGCAATCCGCCGCTGTGAACCTTGGTTTCGCCCTGTTCTTTGCTTTTTTTGCCTTAGCATTGCTGGGATTCTACGAGCTTAGCTTCATGCAAAACGAAGTTTATACGCTCGATCAACAATCCTCTAAAGTCAAAGGCGTTGGCGGCACCTTGTTAATGGGTAGCGTGGCCGGACTTGTCATTTCTCCGTGCGTCGGCCCTATCGTATTCGCTTTGCTGTTACAGGTAGCCGATAATATTGCCGAAAAAGCAGCTGCGTTAGCCTTAATTAATCAGAGTTTAGACTTTTGGGGCAAGCTTACCATCGCTTCGCAAGGTAGCGTGATGATGGGCGGCTTCGGTTTAGGCGTGGGCTTACCATTCTTTATCATAAGCGTCGTTAAATTTAAACAGATGCCTAAAGCCGGATATTGGATGAATAAAGTCAAATATGCTTTCGGCTTTATGATTTTGTATTTTGCTTACACTTATTTACAAAAAGGGATGGGGGTTCTGGGTGTTGATGCCGCAACAACCGATACAATCGCTGTTGGTTTAGTTGCCATATGGATTGCTGTGGTGAATTGTCAAGTATTGAGTTTAATGCCGCAAGACGCTCAGCCTAATCAAAAAATGCAACATTATGTAGGCGTACTCTCGATGATTATCGGAGGTTGGCTGGTTATTGCCGGGTTAGGGCAAATTCCATTTATGAATCAAGCGCAAGCCGAATCTTTTGCGCACAACGTTTCAAATCAAAACACGGCAATCGAAAAAGTTTCCAGCACTGAAGCGATACAAAACGAAGCCGGAATTGCGTGGTATAGAAGCTTCGACGCCGCCAAGAAAGTTGCCCAAGAAACGGGAAAGCCGATCTTTATCGATTTTTACGCAAGCTGGTGCGCTAACTGCACGGAATTTAAAAAAGAAACCGCAAAAAACGAAGAACTTAATCACGCTTTACGTGAAAAAGCAGTCGCCGTCAAATTAATCGATCAAGAACCGGAATTCGAAAAATTTCGCGCCAGCCAAGAACATCGTCCGTTGAAAATCGGACTACCTTATTTTGCTATCATCACACCCGATGGAAAGTTGGCATGGTCCGGCACGGATTATAAAGCGACGCAAAAAATGATCGCGGAATTAAACCGTCTGTCTTAAACCGAAATCACTTTTTTTCTTGCCTCTTTCAGAGTAAATCTGAAAGAGGCAAGAAACATACTTAACGGATTTCAGCTTGTTATTTTCCATCTAAAATCCATTACCCCCCAAAAAGACGCAAATTTGATGTTGCGTTTTTTCTTCACAAACCTCCTCTTGATCACTGTCAACAGTGCGAGCTATTCACAAAAATTCAAATCATCCAATCTACAAAATGGGTTCGGCACTGTGCAAGCATTAACTTCCTTTATTTTCAAACATTTAATATCCGTATCAATCGCTTACAATCTCGATAAATCCTCTGTTTTCGCTTTATTCTTACTTGTTCATTAAAATACACCTAGAAAAAAAACATTGATTTAAATTTTCTACATCCGGGAAAGAGTGAAAACGGCTGTGGAATTAAATATCTATATAAAACGACGAAGAGGTATTGGAATCTGTCATCATAAACATCTATTATTGCTTATGACCAACAACCGTAGGCTTCTTACTGATCAACCATTATGTTCTATACCTTTGCCATAAATTGCGTTCTTGTAGCTTGCGCAATCATGATCCATTATGAAGCGCTCAATTTTTTATCGATACTGATACCAAAACTTAACTTTAAACATCGTTTACGGGTTTTGTTCGGCTTATTCGGCGCATTTTTCGCTCATGTTTTGGAAATCTGGCTGTTTGCTTTCGGCTATTACTTCAAGATTCGAAGCGGTCACTTCGGCGCTTTAAAAGGTGAATTTAATAATAGCTTGATGGATTGCAGCTATTTTTCCTTTACCAATTACACTTCGTTAGGATTCGGCGACATCCATCCAACCGGCGACATCCGTTTTCTGGCCGGTTTGGAAGCACTCACCGGACTGGTCTTAATCGGCTGGACGTCTTCATTCATGTTTATTGAAATGCAGAAACTCTGGCGAGATAAGTAAGGCTCTCGGCTATCAAGAAAAATTAAACCTCTATCCGATATTAATTGTAACGGCCTTAGCCTCCGTATAATTTTCCAACACCGCTGCGCCCATTTCGCGTCCCCAACCGGATTGCTTGTACCCGCCGAAGGGTAGAGCTGCATCGAAAACACTGTAGCAATTGATCCACACCGTACCGGCTTTTATGCGGTTAGCGATTTGATGGGCTTTGCTGATGTCGCGCGTCCAGACACCGGCGGCGAGTCCGTAAATAGAATCGTTAGCTTTTTGGATAAGTTGTTCATCCACTTCGTTAAAAGGCATGGCGACAACAACCGGCCCGAAGATTTCTTCCTGCACGATTTTCATTTGCTGGCTGGCATTAACCAATACCGTCGGCTCGACGAAATAACCCGCACCTTCGCGTTTTTTACCGCCGCAAATCGCCTTCGCGCCTTCCTGATAGCCGGAATCCAGATAGCCGCAAACCCGATTGAATTGGGTATTCGAAACCAGCGGTCCCATTTGGGTTTGCGGGTCTAAGCCGTTGCCTAGTTTGATGTGGCTGGCGATTTCGGCAACCCCTTCCGAAACTTCATCGAAAATAGCTTGCTCGACATAGAGCCTCGACCCGGCATTGCAACATTGACCGTGATTGAAGAAAATAGCGTGGGCCGCGCCTGGAATCGCGAGTTCTAAATCGGCATCCTTAAGAATGATATTCGGCGATTTGCCGCCCAGTTCCAACGAGACTTTTTTTAAGTTTCCGGCAGCGGCCTTGACAATTAATCGCCCGACTTCGGTCGAACCGGTAAATGCGATTTTATCGACCATAGGATGCGCCGCTAACGCAGCACCTGCGGTTTCGCCGAAACCGGTGACGATGTTGACGACACCGTCGGGCAATCCGGCTTCCAATAATATTTCACCTAGTCGCAAGGCAGATAAAGGCGTTTCTTCAGCGACTTTCAAAACAATCGTACAACCGGTTGTTAATGCCGGAGCCAACTTCCAGGCCGCCATCAATAATGGAAAATTCCACGGAATTATTTGACCGACTACACCGACCGGTTCAAGCCGGGTATAGGAATGATAATTGCCGCCGGAGGCCGAGATCGGGATCGTTATGCCATGCCGTTTGGTAGCCCAGCCTGCCATGTAATGAAACATATCCGCCGATAATGCAACATCGGCGGCGCGCGCAACGGTGAACGGTTTGCCGTTATCCAGCGACTCTAACTCCGCCAATTCGTCAGCGTATTTCAAGATCAAATCGCCGATCCGCCAAATCAACTTGCCCCGGTCGGACGGCGTCATAGCTGCCCAGGCACTACTTTCCAGGGCTTGACGCGCTGCCTTCACAGCCTTATCGATATCCTCTTTGTCGCCTTCGGCAACCTGCGCAATGACTTCCGCCGACGCGGGATTCGTTACCGAAAAGTTTTTTCCCGAAACGGCGGCTTCCCAGCGCCCGTTTATCAGCAGCTGTTTTGGTTTTGCAATGAATTCAATCGTCTTTGGACTTAATGCGTTCATACCTATCTCCTCTTTATGTTTATAACTTCTGTTGAATCAGTATAACGACAACAAATAGAAAATCTATTGCTCCGGCCTTATAAAGTTTTTGAAAACGCCTTAGCTTCTTCCGAATCAACGTTCTTTAAAGTACCCGTCATATCGACGGGGGGTTGCCGTTATCCAAAACTCAAAAATATACATTTGGAATATAATCTGTGGCGAGAAAATCTCTCTATGAGATGCCTTTACTTATCGAAAAATTCAAATTGCGAGAAAAAATAGATGATTAAGACAACCGTTATCGACGTGAAGATCGCAAAATTGCGTTCGTCTTTTCCTGCTACCGTGTGGCTTCGTTGGGCAGCAAGCTTAGAGGCCGAGGTTACGCCATCCATTGAATAGGCTCTATATTTATCGTCGTAATCTATCTCGGCATTAGTTTTTGCAGCATTTTTAACTGCTGAAGTTTTAGCAGCGTTGTTATCTACAGCAACCGAATAATCTACGTTTACCCCGAATAAAACGAATAGCATTATCAACAATTTAATAATTTTCATTGCCCACCTCATCTGAAGAAATGACTGAAACAACAAAAACTTTAACGCAAAATCCATAAGGAACTATTGATAGAAATCAAATTGTGATCGCAAAATTAGCGCTATCTATTCGTCACAGCCACCCCGCTTTCTTAAAGCGACGATAGAGAATGCCGCAAATAATAGCGATCAATGACAAAGCTGACGGATAGCCGTATTTCCATTTGAGCTCCGGCATCATTTCGAAATTCATCCCCCAAATTCCAGCCAATAATGTGGCAACGGCAAATATCCCGGCCCAGGCGGCAAGACGTTTATTGACTTCGCCTTCTTCTATCGTCACCATCGATAGATTGACTTGAATGGCCGTCCCGATCGTTTCGCGCATCGTATCAATTGATGCATTAATATGAATGAGATGATCGAAGACGTCGCGGAAATATTCCTGTGAATTGCTACACACCATCGGCACTCGGCCTCTATAAAGTTTGCCTGCGTCTTCCATTAAAGGAGCAACGGCATGTTTTAAAGTCAGAACTTTACGCTTTAGCGTGTACAACCGTTCAATATTGGAACTGGCGGATCCTTTGATGAATATCTGATCTTCAATCGCTTCAAGTTCGGTTTCCAATGCATCTAAGACCGGAAAATAACGGTCGACCACCGCATCCATCAAGGCGTAAAAGACGAAGCCGGAACCTTGACTCAATAAATGCGGCTCGCGTTCGCAACGCGTTCTTACGCCGAGAAAACCGTCATTGCTTCGATTCCGCACCGAAAGTACAAAATTTAAACCGACAAACACATCGACTTCGCCGACTGTCAAGTGATCGCCGTCCAACCTCACCAAATGCATCACGGCGAAAACCGAATCGCCGTATTCCTCGACTTTAGGACGATGATGGCTTTGCCAGGAATCTTCGACTGCCAGCGGATGCAAATCGAATTCTTCGCGCATTTTTTCCAACTCTTCTAGTTTTACATCCTGCAAAGCCACCCATACAAAACAATCCGGTATTTCAAGATAATCGCTGATTTCTTCGATACTAATATCCTTTAATTTTTTCCCTTCTTGATAAGCCACACAATTAATTAGCATATTTCGTTCCCTTCTGCTCTATACCTAATCTCATTGTTTTATTACAACATCGCTATCGGAAAAAGCGTTATAAAACTGCTTGGCTGTCCTGCCGCTTTTAGAGGCGTGCTGATGGGCATAATCCAACGCCGTTTTATGCAGTGTGTCGAGGTCTGATGCGTTTGGGAATAAGCTTTCCACAATCGCCAGATAAGTCTCCGACGATTGCGGATAAAACGCCAAACGTAAACCGAACCGATCCGAAAGTGAAATTTTTTCTTCTACGGTATCGGAGTAATGCACTTCGCCGTCCACCAAACGTGTATCGAGATTGTCTTTCATCTGCTCCGGCAGCAAGTGGCGTCGATTCGATGTCGCATAAACGAGAACATTATCGGGCGGCAATTCAACCGATCCTTCAAGAACGCTTTTTAACGATTTATATCGGCTATCGCCCGCTTCAAAAGAAAGATCGTCGCAATAAACGATAAAGCGCTGCGGAAGTTCCCGAATATCGTCCACAATGTCGGGTAAACAAACCAAGTCCTGCTTCTCGACTTCGATCAACCGTAAACCTTGCGCTTTATAAGCATTCAACAATGCCTTGATCAAGGACGATTTGCCCGTCCCACGCGCGCCCCAGAGCAAGGCATTGTTAGCAGGTAATCCCGTCAGAAAACGCTCGGTGTTCTGAATCATTTGCTGCTTTTGAACATCGATACCCAAGAGATCTTCTAGTCCGATAGGATCGATTTGCGCAATCGGTCGTAAAACTTCTTTCCGCTGCCGCCAGATCGCGGCTGCCGTATTCGTCCAGTCAATCGTCATCGCTCTTATCCTAAATAAAACGTTGTCGAGCATTATAATCCAGAAGTAAAGCACCCAAGGCTTAGGAAGACCGGATAAATTTCTTTCAGGCAATTGATTCAAACGATTATACTTGCACAATAGTCCGTTATTGATTCAGCCTCCTAATGCCTGAACCGATCGTCTTGAGCCAGTCGAAAGACGAGCGGAAACTTAAGACTTCTCTAAGCCGAATCAATAATTTCTCCTTAACACGCGTTGTTCGTCCTTTCAAAGAAAAATCCCATGCTAAAAACGCTCTATCGCAAAATCTTAAATGCCGTTCTCACGGTATTGGTTCTTATCTACTTGATATTGGATGAACTGATTTGGGAACGAATTGCCGAACCGATCTATGAATTTATTCACGGCCTTAAGATCCTGCAAAAGGTCGAAATTGCGATTGCCCGCCTCAACCGTTATACCTTACTAATCTTGTTCTTATTCCTCTTTGCTGCTGTCGAAGGCTTGGGTGTTGTCGCCATCGGTTTGTTTGCACAAGGACTCATCATTCCTGCCGTGATTATCTATGCCGGAAAAATCCCGATAGCGGCCTTCACATTTTGGCTGTTCAAGATTGCCCAGGACAAACTGTTAACGTTCGTTTGGTTTAAATTCTGCTACGAATGGTTGCTGTCTGTGCTGCATAAGATCAAAACCAGCACGGTTTACCTCCATATCAAAGCTAAAATCGTTAATATAAAAACTTGGTTTAAGAATCTGTGGGCCGGTGAGCTGGTGCAACGGATTAAAGCAGCGGTCGGATACAAAAAATCGTGATGTTGATGATCCGATTTATCTATGCCGTGTCGCCACAAATTTATTACCGATCTGCATTTAGAACAGCTCGACTTTGAACCGGCAACTTTAATCGTCGGCACATTTAATCCGGATTGGGATATTTTAAGCAATTACGCACAATGGTTTTACGGACGGACGCGGAATAATTACTTCTGGGATGTCTTACCGCGACTTTACGGAGAACAGCCGCTACGGCAAGCCTCGCCGAGCGAGTGGAAAGCGTTTTGCCGTCGGCATCGAATTGCCTTAACCGACTTAATCGCAAGCATCGACGATGCCGACTCTAACAACGCCGATCATATCGAATCCCTTAAAAACTACCGTGACGATTTAATTGCCCGGCAATTCGATGAGTTTTCTTTTGTGGATATACTAGACATACTCGTAAAACATAACTCTATAGAACAGGTTTATTTAACCCGAAGCGTCAACGATGCCTTTTGGCGGCAACGCTGGGACGCTATTCTAACGTATTGTCAAACACACGAAATTACCTGTAAAACCTTACTAACACCTTCGGGAGGCGCACGATTTAGGATGCCTAAAGGTGTAAATATGTCGCTTGGTGATTTTATTTTTGAGCAATGGCAGAATAATTGGCATTTTCATTAAAGTACCCCAATTCATAAGCCAGCTTTGCGAACCTTATCGATTAAAAATCATGAAAAAAACTAACAAACCTCAAATCATCTTAGCCAGCAATAACCAAGGCAAAATCCGAGAAATTCAATTCTTGCTGCCGGATTACGAAATCATCCCGCAGTCCGAAGTTGTACAAACCGAAGCCGAAGAAACCGGATTGACCTTTGTCGAAAACGCCTTGCTTAAAGCCCGTCATGCCGCGCAACATTGCCACTTGCCCGTAATTGCCGATGATTCCGGCCTAGCGGTAGATGCCTTGGACGGCGAGCCGGGAATTTATTCCGCCCGTTATGCAGGAATCGGAGCAAACGATAAAGACAATAACGACAGACTTCTGCTGGAATTAACCGATGTGCCGTTTGAAGAGCGCACGGCCCGGTTTATTTGCCTACTGGTCATGCTGGACCATGCCGCCGACCCCGTGCCGCGCATCGCTCAAGGCGTTTGGGAAGGCCGTATTCTCTTTCATCCGCAAGGCGCAAACGGCTTCGGTTACGACCCCTTGTTTTGGGTGCCTAGCCATCATTGTTCATCCGCCGAATTACCCCCCGAGGTTAAAAACTCTTTGAGCCACAGGGGGCAAGCTTTACGGCAATTGGCTTCGCTTCTTAAAAAATAAGTCGTAATTCGAATGAAATGAAACGAAATACTTGAATATTGAATCCGGGGTTCCGCATGTTCTATTCTGGATCACGCACTTTCAAAGCGGTTGCGTCGTTAAATAACTATCGTTAAAGCAACCTTTACGGCCTTGCGCATTGGTCATACTCCCACTAATTTTCATGTTCGTTTCTGCAATGGTGCCGTTATTTTTAATGCCGTTATCGTAAGTGCGGACGATCTTATTGCCTGTAACGCTCCATGTGCCGGTGAGTCCGGTTGATGTACTAAAACGTTGACTAGCAAAATGAGAAATGGTCACAGTCACTGGCGCGCCGTTACACTCCCAATCGAACGTTTGACGCCATTTACCGATCACATAAAAACTACAATTCGGGGCATTCAGATAGTCGTCCGAGGCCGCTGTAAATTCGTCGGAACAGAAACCTAAGGTGGTGCCGAATTGTCCGACGCATAAATCATGGTTAAAACATTGCTGGGTATACTGACGTTTCCGTAGTTGCGGTTCCGATTGCACACATCCCACACCGCAACGACCCAAGCAGGCGGAGGCCGGATTACCGACGGTTTTTGTCTGCGTATAGGTTTTGAAAAAGTCATCGAAACTTCCCGACACTGCCTTGCCCCGCTGGTTGCAAGTATTGACGAATGCTTGCGGCTGAAAGAGAGTGGCTGCTTCGGCTTTTTTAAAATTAATAGTACTGAAGCTTCCGTTGATAGGAATCATATTCAGCAAATAATCCAGACTGGTCAAAAGACCGTTTTCCAGAGGAGACAATTGATTGAGTTGAGGTTGCAGTTGCCGGTACAGCGCACTAAATGCGAGCTGATCAGCCTTGGTTTTTTTATTCTGCTCCGGGCTATCGGGCAGCAATTGTAAGCTATCGAGTTGCTTTGTCTTAAAGCTGATACTGCCATAAGTGAACAAAAATTGCTTACCGTTAACCTGCAATGAAACCAGAATGCCCCCAGTCGTTTGGTTTACCGAAAACGCCGCTTCCCGGTTGAAACTCGTCCCTTGTAAGACTTGATCCGTACGTGCCTGAAATATTGCAGTATCGACATTAACCGAAGCAGTTTGTGCGGCTTGTGTATAAGCCGTAAAGAACAATGCGATTAAACAAATCAATCGAACGTATTGAATTCTTGGAAAAATGGTTTTCTCCCGGAGGATTAAGAAGGCATTGGCCTTAAAATGAGCTATATCTGTAACGATAACACAGGTAAATTAATGAAAAATTAAAAAATGACCATCTGGCAACATTCATTGCCAACACACTTAGCTTATTGTTAGAAACAATCCTAAACTGTGTTTTTGGCTAAAATCGAGGATACGCAAAAACGAGCTTCGCTTTCTTAAGAACAACCTATCGACACTTCCTAGCGCATTAGAAACGTACCTTTCAGGTTAAGGGAATGGCTAATCTTCTAAAGAGTTTGTCTTAGTCCGCATGAAACGAGATGTGGAAAATCAAACCTTAACTAATACCGTGTTTTTTGCCTTTGGTTAACTCGTAGAATGAAAGAGAAATTGCTGTTATCTCAATTACCAATAGCATACAAGCCAATACTGTTAAAACAATCGTTTCTAACACGCTTGCATTTGCCCTATAAAAGATAAAAGGAAATTGAGTTAGAATCCAAGGTAGTACGCCAACTATGATTACAAGCCGCCAACCATTCCCCTCACCTAATTTCCAAATAATCTTCAGAGTTGCCTTTTCATCGACTGCAACCGCCGGAAATACTAGGCTTAGCCGAGCGATGAAGTAGAAAGAAATTATCCTAACGACACCCAAGATAAAAGAAGTTGGATCTGCATCGAGTGTTGCAGACCATTTGATAGATGATATAAGCATTCCCAGAATACCAACTAAGATTATCGTCAACCCGACAGAAACCAACATCGTTGTAATTAACCATAGAAGGAAACGAGTTTCGCGCCAAGACCAATGAAACGCAAACCACGAATTTACTTCCTTTATTTTTAATAACACAAGCCTGTGACAAGTGACTGCCAACATTGTAAAAAGAACAATATAAAATATATAAAGTCCCCAACTCAGCGAAGTTGCAACATGTTCTTTGGCATAAAACCAAGCAACCTTGAGGGCAGCAATTAAAAGAATCGGGTTTGCAAGCGCTATAATAAAGTCAGAACGATTTCTCCACGGAATAAGAAATGCACCAGAAGATATTTTCCAGACATCGAGTTTATTATTCATTTTGGAACCTGTAAGTTTCAATTCTCTGGACGGTATTAATAAATGAAAATATATCTCGCAATTTAAACTTAAGGAGACAAATGCAGTGAGAAGCGAAACACATTCTATAAGTTATCTTTTTTAAAATATTTCATTTTTTGCAGAAATATAGGCACTAAACAACCCACCAACACACAAGCCATCAACATCGCCCCCATCGCCAGATTCCAATCAACGGGATAACTGTCCGCCCTGACCGGTTTGGTCAACCCCGGTATGCTGGGCAGGTCGCCGTCGCCGCCGTCTACTTTTAGCTGGGCTTTCATGCCTTTTTCCATATGTTGCGGTAGTTCGCAATGCACGAGATAGGTCTTTTTCATGGAAGGCATAATAAGTGAGGCTTTTAACTGCCCTGCCCCGTAAAGCTCCAGATGTAACATGCCCTGTGGATAAAGATAGCCCGGTAGACCATGGATCATCAATTGATGGCGGATGTCGTCGTCGTTAATAAAGGTGATATTCAACCGCGCGCACGGCGGCACATCCCATTCCTGGTTGTCGAACGCGAACATTTTGCCGGTGAATTTCTTTGCGTATTTGTGCCCTGCGCGGATGGTGATATCGACATCTTTGGAAATTTTCGGGCAATCCTTCGGAAGACGGTCGGTATTGGCATTCATGATCATGCCCTTTTCGTCCATCAGCATGTGGTCGTGCTCCATCATGGCGAAGGCCGGCGTAAAAATACCTGTTGTTATTAATAGAGTAAAAACGATTTGCGAACAAAACCGTTTTAGGAAAAGATGATTATGTCCTTCGATAATTTCAGGACCAACTGTAGTGTGTTGATTCCGTTCGTGGTGAGCTTGTCGAACCATGAATAGAATTAACTTTTTCAGTGCAACGGCGAGCTGCTTAATGCTATCCACATTACTATTTCGACTTTTTTGACTCATGACTGGGACTTCCGCTTATATATTACTGCCATCAAGATTAGCAGCCCAAGGATTAATCCAACTAACAATCCCGAATAGTATCAACTTTGCCATATCCGGCGGTATGAAACCCGCATCGCCGAACACCGCCGCATAATCGGTTTGCTGCCAGAAGGCTTGTTTTTTTGCATAGTAATCCTTGTCGAACAGCTCGCCCATCATTTGGTCGTGATGTTGGGGCATGCCTTTGTCATCCAGAAGGGGTTTGTACGCCAGTATCGCCATGTTCCCGCCCGGCTCCAAGCCGTCGGTCATCGTGCCAGTGGGCACATGGTCGTGGAACATCCAAAGTCCGGGGCCGTAGCTATGAAGGCCGTCGTTAGTCGTTAGTAAATTCAAATCCAGCCGTTGCGCGCTGGCGATATCGAAAACATCGCGGGTAATTTGCTGCGCTGGCGATAGGTCCACGCCGTCCATCGCGGTGATGGTCGCCTTGTGTCCGTGGATATGTAACGCCACTTGCGAACGCTGGGCATTGGCCACCCGCAGCTTAATCGCCTCGTTACCGTTCGTAACGATCAGCGCATCGCGCAGGGTATAGGGAAATGAATGCCCATTAAGCAAAAAGTAATTCTCGAACGATTCTGTCATGTTGTAATCGCGCCCCATGCTATTGGCAATCAGGCGCGGATCGGTATAAGCCTGAATAGTCGCCGCTAACTTTTTATCGATGGACTGATAGAACAGGTCGTATTCCTAACTGTAGGCTTTTTTTACCCCCACCGACGGATGACGGACTTGCCCGGCCCCGACATTGAAGGTTTGCACCCAATTGTTCGGGTGGTTTTCCTCGACGACAAACATACCCATAAGTCCCATCATCATGTGCTGGCCGGTTTGCACATGACAGTGATATAGCATGGTTCCGGCATGTCGCGGCTGGATTTCGTAGGTGTGGCTTTTACCTGGAAAAACCGCGTGTTCTTCGGTGCCGTCGTTATCCTCGCCTTTGGAATTCTGCCAACCATGGTCGACACCGTGAAGATGGATGGTGTGCGGTAGATAATGGGTATTTTCAAGGGTGACAAACACCTTATCGCCCTGCTCGACCCGGATGGTCGGCGACGGCGCACGCAGAAAGGGGCGTGCTTCTCGCGAATTAAAGTTTTTCAACGCCATACCGCTCGATTTGGGCGCGAATGCCCACAGTCCTGGCTGTAAACCGGGTGCGATATTATAGGTGTTTATTAAATAGTCACCGTCTGGGCTATTTCCGTTAAATTCGACCACTTCCAGTTTAAGATGGACTACATCCGGATCGCCGTCGTGATCAAGGTCATCGCCCATGACGACCGCATCTTGCGCCAGGTTGGATTGCATCAACGTCGCCATCGAAATAGTGTTTGTACCTTTAACTGACGCGGCAATGTCGAAAGGATTATCCGGCTCGCAAGCGGGTGCTTCCGTAATTTCAACGCCGTCGATCACCTGGGCTTGCCGCCATTCGGGATGTTCGTTATAACAAGGCGACTCGAATTTAGAGGTGTCGCCCTGTCCTCGACTATAGGCTGTCGAAGGCGGATAAAGCTCTGCTTTTTGGAAACGTCCGGGAACGAATTGGGCGGCAACGGCTCCCAATATCAGAACAAGCATCATCAGCGTTAGTAAAGGTCTTTTGGTCATATTCCTACAAAATTTTAGACGTTAGGACTATTTTAAAGGGCGGACGGTTCAAAACCTAGCTACCTTTACTGTGATATTGAAAAGAGGTTAATTAACAAGCGCCTTCCAAAATTAGTATTTGTACTTATCGGTTATTTCAGCATAGGATAGCCCAGACTTAATTAATATAACCGCCATTTATCTCGAATGAACTAGGCATTGCCAAATTGAAGACTCAAGCCGTTTTAGAAACGATTGCGCAAAATGATGGGAAAGATTGTATCCGGCTCTCCGGCGAATGGACGCTGAAAAATCTGATCGGAAACCCTGCTCTGCTTAAAAGCTTAAAGCTAACTGCAAATAAAAACGGCTTGACTTGGGATTTGCTTGAGGTGGATGTCCTCGATAACGCAACTGCATTATTGCTTTGGCAGACATGGGACGGAAAATTGCCCGCCGAACTGGAAATTAAACCTGAGCATCAACACATTATCCTTAAATGGCAATCTCAAGTTATACCTGTCATAGATAAGCCTGTATTTTCGCTGGGTAGAGTCGCTCTTCATTTTTCGCAAACGATTATCGAGACGTTCGGTCAATTATCCAACTTCGTCATCATTCTGGGGCAACTCTTACTCGATACAGGCAGCTTAATAAGACACCCCGGCGACATTCCCTGGGCGGAGATTTCAATAACTATTTATGAAGCCGGTGTGCGGGCATTGGGCATTACGGCCTTAGTGGGATTTTTAATCGGTATCGTACTCAGTTATTTATCGGCCTTGCAATTAAGACTGTTCGGTGCGGAAATCTATATTATCGACATTCTCGGTTTGAGCATCATCCGCGAATTAGGGCCTCTACTTGCCGCTATCTTGGTTGCAGGCCGTTCCGGTTCGGCAATGACGGCGCAAATCGGCATCATGCGCGTCACCGAAGAACTAGATGCTCTTTCGGCGATGGGCATTTCCCATTCATTACGTCTGGTGTTACCCAAAGTAGTCGCATTGACATTAGCGATGCCGTTACTTAGTGTGTGGACTAGCACGACGGCGCTGATCGGGGGAATGTTTTCGGCGCAAAATACGCTCGATATTAGTTATCAGCAATTTTTATTGAAATTGCCGGATACGGTACCCCTATTGAATTTGCTTATCGGCCTCGGTAAAAGCGCCGTTTTCGGATTGATGATCGCACTCATTGCCTGCCATTTCGGTTTTCGGATCAAGCCGAATACGGAAAGCCTGGGCAACGAAACCACAAATTCGGTTGTAGCGGCTATCACCATCGTCATTATGGTCGATGCCGTTTTTGCGATTCTGTTTATGAATGTAGGTATGCCGTGAGCGAAGCTTTCGCTATTAAAATGGATCATGTCTGGACGCAGTTCGGCGATAAAGTCGTCCATAAGGATATCAACCTTGCATTACCCCAAGGTGAAATCCTAGGATTGGTCGGCGCTTCCGGTTGCGGTAAGACCGTACTTTTAAGAGAAATCATAGGCTTGCAAGCCCCCAGCCAAGGTGAAATCCAGGTCATGGGCGAATCCTTGAAAACCGTCACCAGCAATCATGATGAACGGCTGCGGAATCATTGCGGTGTATTGTTTCAAAAAGGCGCATTGTTCAGCGTTTTGGACGTGTTCGAAAATATCGCTTTTCCATTGCGGGAATTGGGTGTAGAGGATGAGGAATTTATCAAACGGCTGGTCTATATGAAACTTGAAAATGTCGGCTTATCGGTGAATGATGCGTGGTTGAAACCGTCGGATTTATCCGGCGGTATGACTAAACGCGTCGCGCTAGCACGTACCTTAATATTGGAACCTAACCTGTTATTGCTGGATGAACCGACATCGGGACTTGACCCCATATCAAGTCAGGATTTCGTCGATTTATTATCCGAACTGCATCGCGAGCTTAAATTTACTGTGGTGTTAGTCACTCACGATTTGGATGTGTTAAGGGATTTATGCACAAAAGTAGCCGTTTTAGCGGACCAACAACTCGTCGCTTTCGGTACGCTCGCCGAAGTGATGGTTAACGAGCATCCTTTTGTAAAACGTTTTTTCCATAATCAACGCGCCCGGCGCGTCTTCGAATATCAAGCGGATCAAGCGCATGGGTAAAAATAATCGGGCTTTGCTTTCCGGCCTTTTCATGGTTGTATTGATGACAGCTACCGTAGGCATAGTCTATTGGCTCGGCCATTTGGAACGGGAACGTGATGTTTATGTCGTCGCCACCCAAGCCTCAGTATCAGGTCTAAATCCCGAATCGACAGTGTTTTATCGCGGTATCGCTGTCGGTAAGGTGTTGCATATTAAATTCGACCCTGAAAATTCGGGTGTCATTTTGATTAAAATTGAAGTCGACAAAAATATCCTGTTTACGCGAGGAGTCTATGCCACGCTGCATTTAAAAGGTGTAACTGGCTTAACCCAGTTAGAATTGGGCGATGAAGGAAAGATCGCTGAAAAACTACCGCCGGGTGATGCCCCTACCAACCGCATTCCGTTGATGCAGTCTGTCACAGACAGGTTACTCAATTCAGGTGATGAGCTGCTAAAAAAAGCCGATCACCTGATGATCCGCTTAAGCAGTCTATTGAATGAAGAAAACGAAAAGAATATAGTCGGATTATTATCCAACCTTAAAACGTTAAGCGATAAACTCGCCACCCTGCAAAAAAGCGTCGATAATGCGCTCGCCGGTATCCCTGCGTTAACTAGCGATGCCAGAAAAACTTTGAAGAACATCGACAGCTTGGCCAACGACTTACGTGGTTTAAGTAAAGAAGCCGTCGCACTGAGCAAAAGGGTCGGTACCGTTGCCGAATCGGGAAATACAGCGGCAAATACGTTTGCTAATTCCACATTGCCGAAAGTGAATCAATTAGTGAGCGAAATACAGTCAGCCAGCGAACAGGTTAAAAGATTAGCCGCGACTTTAGAAAAAAACCCGCAATCGGTCTTAGTAGGTCCTGAACAACAAATGCCCGGTCCCGGCGAACCGGGCTATGAGGAGCCCCAATGAAAATGCTGCTATTCGGACTTAGTCTGCTAATTACAAGCGGATGTACTGTACTGCCCAAAGCAGAAACCTACGCCGTACACGACTTCGGCTTTGCACTTTCCGCCAGCGATAGTTCTCAAACATCGCAAGCGCAAATTAATGTCATAGCGCCCGATTGGCTTGCCGATAACCGCATTCGTTACCGGCTGCTTTACTCCGAACCGACACAAGTACGGTTTTATACGTTAGATCGATGGATTGCGCCGCCTAATGATCTAATCGAGCAGCTACTATTAACCAAGCTTTCCAATCAGACATGGCCCTTAACTATTCAATTACAAAGTTTTGAACAGCAATTCAACCTGCCGGGACATGACGAAGCCGTCATGACATTTCAAGCTATTTCGTTTGCGGGAAGCAGTGAAAATCCAACCTCTGAAAAGGATTTTTTCCTTAAAGAAAATTGCCCTACAGCCGATGCAAAGGGGGCTGTTACCGCCTTTTCTCGACTCACACCGCGGGCTGCCGACGAAATTATGCGCTGGTTGAATCAATCTAATTGAACGATCCTCAATTGGTCGATGAATTTAAACGCTTTTTCATATAGTAATCACGGAATATAACCAGTAGAATACGCCACCTTTGATAGATGCCTGGGTTTTAAAAACTAAATGAAAATCCTCATTCTTGGCGCCGGCGTAACGGGTTCAGCGGTAGCCGCCGCCTTAGCCAGCGAAGAAAACGATATAATGGTTGTGGATATGAAGCCGTTGCTGTTGGATTCGTTGAAAGAACGCTTCGACATTGCCACCGTTGCCGGGAATGCCGCGCATCCGAGCGTTCTTGAACAAGCCGGTATTCATAACACCGACATTGTCATTGCAGTCACGGACAGCGATGAAACCAATATGCTGGCATGTATGATTGTTAACGCTTTATACAGCCGACCAAAAACGATTGCTCGCGTAAGAGCAATCGATTATCTAAAACACCCTGAATTATTCCATGCCGAAGGCATTGCTATCGATCACGTCATTAGTCCTGAAATGATCGTCATGGAACACATTCGTAATTTGATCGATTTTCCCGGCGTCACGCATATCTCCGAATTTGCCGATGGTTTGGTAAAGTTATTTTCTGTAAAAGTGACGGAATTTGCTTTCTTAACCGATAAAAAGATTAAAGACTTAAGCGACCGTTTGGCGAATAGTAAAATTCGAGTAGTGGCTATTTTCCGTCAAGGCAAACCGCTTCCCGTTAACGGTCAGGCTGTCATTCAAACAGGCGACGAGGTGTTTTTCGTATCGCCAAGGTCTGAAGTCCGTCGGGTATTAAAAGAATTGCACCGATTGGAAGCACCCATTAAACGAATTATTATTGCGGGCGGCGGTCATGTCGGCAAACGCTTGGGACTAGCGCTCGAAAACGACCATCACGTCAAAATCATTGAAATAAATCCCATACGCGCCAATAAAATTGCCAATGAACTGCATAAAACGGTTGTTTTGAACGGCGACTGCGCGGATGAAACCCTGCTGCTTGACGAGGCTGTCGAAAGTACAGACTTGTTTTGTGCGATCACCGAAAACGATGGCGTCAATATTATTTCGGCGTCCTTGGCAAAAAGCTTGGGCGCACGAAAAACCATCTGCTTACTGAATCATATTTCTTACACGAAATTGCTGCCCGGCACCGGAATTGATGTTGCCGTTCTGCCGAATCAAGAAACGCTCGGCAGTATTTTGAAATACGTCCGCAAAGGCGATGTGGCGCAAGTAAGTTCCCTATGCGGCGGAACCGCCGAAGCCATCGAAGCGATTGCGCATGATAACGACAATACTTATTCCGTTGTCGGAAAACGTGTGGACGCCATTCATTTTCCTCCGGGAATCGTACTGGGCGCCTTGATAAGAAATCAGCAAGTGATCGAAATCCACCACGACACCGTGTTCGAAGAAAACGACCATGTCGTTATGTTTGCAATGGAGAAGCGATTGGTTGTTAATATCGAGAAAAACTTTCAGCCACTTGTGAAATAAAAAACCTATCATTGCTTGCAAAGGCTGTTTTTTCAAAAATTCATAAGTAACTCATATAATCAAGCGAATTAATGGTTTTCTGATTTATTTAGTTGCCCAGACATGCGCCGTTTATCACCCTTCAGTTCAATGAACTCTTTATCATGAACGTCATACTTACCATTATCCACGTTTTCGGTCTGATTACATTAGGATGCGGCGGATTAATGTCCACCTGCTTACTTACGTCACTAATCTTTAACGACGGCGCAACCGATGCATTCCTTAATGGTACGCTAATCACACTCTTATCCGGCGCATTGATGTTCCTGCCGACCCTGCGTGCGCCTAAAAAGGTCACCCGCCAAACCGGTTTCCTTTTGGTTGCCATTGCCTGGTCTTTTACACCGGTATTTTGTACGATCCCCTTAATGCTGCAGATACCGTCTTTGAGCTTTGTAGACGCCTATTTTGAATCCGTGTCCGGCCTTACAACGACAGGCGCAACTATTTTTAGCGGTATCGACAATCTGCCGATGTCGATTAATCTCTGGCGACATGAACTAAATTGGATTGCAGGAATGGGAATTATTGTCTTTGCAGTCGCCATTTTGCCTATCTTAGGCATCGGCGGTATGCAATTGTACATTGCCGAAGCGCCCGGCTCAGTGAAAGAATCCGATCTTCCCCCCGGATAGCTCAAACCGCAAAAAGCTTTATGGATGGTGTACGCCGGTATTTCGGTAACTTGCATTATCTCCTTGAAATTGGCGGGAATGAATTGGTTCGATGCCATTTGCCACGCCTTCGCAGCGATGAGTTTGGGCGGTTTTTCCACCCACGATGCGAGTGTCGGATTTTTTAATTCCGTACCGATAGAAGTGGTTTTAACTATTTTTCAATTACTGGCCGCGATTAATTTCGCCACTCATTTCATCGTGATCCGTAAGTTGTCGTTAAAGCCTTATCTGGACGACATGGAAATGCACGCGTTTTTATCCCTAGTCTTAGGTAGCTGCGTGATGGCAGCATGGGTGTTATGGGACAGAGGCACTTATCCCGACTTTCTAACCGCACTGCGCCATGCCAGTTTCAATCTCGTCACGATCGCGACGGATTGCGGTTTCGCCAGCCAGGATTTTAATCAGTGGCCGATTTTTGTTCCGATGTGGATGTTATTTTTAAGTTGTCTTTCCGCCTCCTCCGGCTCGACCGGCGGCGGCATCAAAATGATCAGAACTATTATCTTGCTCAAACAGACACAGCTCGAATTGTTTAAATTTATTCACCCTGCCACAGTGAAATCCTTACGAATTGGAGATAACATTATTAGCAATAATATCGTAACCTCGGTTACCGGTTTTATCTTTCTGTATTTTATGTGCGTGGTTATCTTGGTATTTTCGCTTTTATTGACCGGGCTTGATTTTGTAACATCGCTTTCGGCGATTATCGCCTGTTTTAATAATGCGGGTCCCGGTCTAAACCAAGTAGGACCGGCTTCAAACTACGCAAGTTTAAGCGATGTACAAACATCCATCTGCTCGTTTGCGATGATTTTAGGCCGGGTTCAGATATTTTCGATCATCATTTTGTTTGTGCCGGAATTCTGGCGTAAGTAACTATCAAGCATGATGCCCTTCGAGTTGCGACCATGCGGTTAATACCGCTTTAACAACCGTAGCCAACGGAATGGCTAGAAAGACGCCCCAAAAGCCCCAAATCCCGCCGAAAAACAAGATAGCGATAATAATGGCTATCGCATGTAAATTGACCGCTTCTGAAAACAACACCGGAACCAGCACAACGCCGTCCAATGCCTGAATAATGGAGTATGCAATCGCTGCATACATAAAATTATCGCCTTCAAAACCCCATTGAAAATAGGCCACTAGCAACACAGGAAATGTAACCAACGTCGCGCCGATATAAGGAATAATGACCGACAAGCCCATTAATACCGAAAGTAACATGGAATAATTCAGTTTCATCGCTTCAAAGGTGATGTAACTAACAATCCAAAGAATAAAGACTTCGGTGAATTTACCTCGCACATAGTTGCCGATTTGTACTTCAATTTCTTCCCAAACCCGAATACTGAGATGACGATCTTTCGGTAAATACTGCAATACCCAATCGACCAACAGGTTTTTATCTTTCAAAAAGAAAAACACCATCATCGGAACTAAAAACAAATAAATCATCGCGCTAACCAAGCCGACGACGGATGCCGCGGAAATCGAGAGTACATTCTGACCGTACACCAGCAATTCCTTTTGTACGGTAAACATGATTTCCTGAATCTTGCTTTCGTTGATAAATTGCGGATATTTTTCCGGTAAACGCATTATTTGCGTCTGCATGCGGCTGATAAAAGCCGGAATGTTTTGGACGAGCTCGACCGCTTGCTGGGTAATCAACGGCATCAAATAAAATAACAGAAACACTAACCCGGCCATAAACCCGCAAAACACCAAAGCCACGGCGACAAAACGGGGCGCACGCAACATTTCCACCTTCGTTACCACGCCTTCCAAAAAGTAAGCAAGAACGATACTGATATAGACCGGTTTCAACAAATCGGATAAGGAATAGATCAGAACAAAGCTGACCAATAAAATAATTGCGAGTGAAAATGCCTGAGCATTCGGCATAAAGCGGTTAAACCGCTCTTTAAAAAAACGTGAATTGACAAAATAAGGGTCTGTATTCATTGCCGTCCGATTAAAATAATTATTTTGGGACCGTTTACATTCTACCCTCAAATAAATCTTTCAACTATGAAAAGAACCGTCGGTGATTCCGGCATTGATGGAGAGTTTATAGATTCGACCTTGTGAAGTCTTAATGCTAGCTCGCCTTTAGCGTGTCGAAAGGGTAGGACTTCAACTTATTCAGCACGAACGGTTCAGACTTTAAAAGGCCTAATCAATAGATAAAAACTAATTCAGCGTCTCGAAAAATCCGCATCGAAACGATTCTGAAATTTAAGCATTAAAATACTTGAATAGAGACTTACTGTTTTGTTGCGAGCTTAGAGTACGAACTGTTTTTTGCCCCTCGTTAAACCTTAATGCCGTTAAGTTAAGCCAACCTCCCCCTTTGAAAAGGGGGATTCTTAATTCTTGACTTAATGTCATTAGATATACCGCTACCCTAACCAAAAACTCCGCTTTTTCTATATACCTACCAGCTTTTTTACCTGAGCGGTAAAATCGGCAACGCTAAAATTACCCGTCGGCATCGGCGATCCGCCCAAAGCTTCCCTGAGTTCCATTAGCGTTTTACCTAACATATTCAAACCGCTACCGTCGTTATAGTCGCTCCAGTAAGAGTCCGGATTTTTGTCCGCATCTTTATGCTCTAACAAGTAAGCGTCGCCTGTCGCCAGTAACGCCTGCTGAAAAGCAGGATCGCTGAACTTCTGAGTTAATACCGTTTTCATCGCGCCGTCTCTTCCCAACTCGGCGTAGCTGTTATCCGGATTCGCAAGCTGTTTTTTGATATGAAACGCATCGCTGCCGGTCTTGGCTGCTTCAAATGCCGATAAATCGGCAGGATTATTCCACCATTTGGTAGCTTGAAAAGCGGCCTCTGCATTATGAAACGAAGCCGAAATAGCATTTATGGTCATATTTATAGTGCAGGGATAGAAATTTGTCAGAAATTGACCTTGAAAAAGATTATCCCAAGCCGTATTCCGGTCGGGATAATAAAATGCCACTAAAGTATACTGACAACCATTGATTGTTACCGTTTGCGGGTTTGGTTTTAATTGATTTAAGCTCATAGGTTCATGAATTTGAGTAGCGTATTAAAAGATTCGATTTTGGTCTAAATCGAAGGAAATGTCGCAATAACCGGTATTACATCTTACAACTTATCCTATATTACCTTTTTAAAATCAATTCGATAAAAGGACAACATTTATGATCTTTGTCGAACGACATCAATAAAAACGCCCGGTTAATAAGAGTATAGTTTTTAAAAATGTGTTTAGAAAGTAAATCATGTGTGAAATCGAAGGTGAGTTTCGGCTCGTCGGTGTGGATTACCAAAACATACAGATCGTAAGGTCCTCCTTTGATATTTTTAGAACCTTCTTTTACATCGAGCCTTTGCGTCAAAGCTTTAATAAGCTTCTCGCTGCTCCACTCCGCCGAATACTCGGTATTGCCGTTTTTGTGAGCCATAATGGCTACCGGGTCGACGAGTTCGGTGACTTCGATTCCTACTTTCCCACCTTCAAGAAGCGTTGCTTCACAATCGGGAGGATCGTTGCCGCGGCCTCGCGCAATTAATGAATTAAAAAAAACCGCGTTGGCTTTTTCCAGGGATTCCTTTAAAGAATCGACTATAGCCCATTCCTCAAGCTGACGGTCTACCGGCCAGGCAAAAAAATCGCTGTAACCGCGTTTTTTCTGCTCTTGCTCCTTTGGAGAATTGCTTTCATCGGAATTATCATTACCCATGAAAATGATCCATAGCCATATAGAAAATGTGTAACTATTTTTGGAAATCAACTCATATCATAAATCGACCTAATCCGCATACAAAGCCCTTTATCAAGCCCGATTCGTTAGTTTTTTGGAATATTCTGCAAACCAAGTAGATCATCGCCTTAATTAATCAGAAATAGACAGCTTTGCAACACAAATTAATCTAAATGATGCTCCCTCGCTAACATCAAATAAAACGCAGGCACCACAAACAGCGTAAATAACGTTCCCACCCCCAAACCGCCGGCAATCACTAAGCCGATGTCGAAGCGACTGGCTGCGCCTGGGCCGGATGCCATCAACAACGGCACCATCGCTACGATCATCGCTACCGTGGTCATCAGAATGGGCCGCAAACGAATGGCGGAGGCCTGTTCGATAGCGTCTTGCTTACTTAAGCCTTCTTTTATTTGTAACTGATTAGCGAATTCCACAATGAGAATGCCGTTTTTGGCAATTAGGCCGATCAAGGTTATTAAGCCGACTTGGGTGTAAATATTGATCGATGCAAATCCCAACATTAAAAACGCCATCGCACTCGCAATCGATAACGGTACGGAGATTAGAATAATCAGCGGATCGCGCCAGCTTTCAAACTGTGCAGCCAACACCAAATAGATGACCAGCAAAGACATAAAAAAAGTTATCACCAACGCACTGCCTTGTTGAGCGTATTGCCTGGACGCCCCGGTGTAATCCCAGCGGAAATTTTTGGGAAATGTCGCTTTGGCTTCTTCTTCCAAATAAGCCATGGCATCACCGAGCGCGACACCGGGCGTCATCATCGCCGATACGGTCAGGCTGTTAAGCTGTTGGAACTGCGTGCGCTTACTCGGTTCGACCGAGTTTTGAATTTTGACCAGCGAAGATAGCGGCACTTGCCCGCCGGAAGCCGTGCGGATGTAATATTGGCTGAATTTGCTGATGTCCATCCGCGAAGCATCATCTACTTGAGGAATGACCTTATAACTGCGGCCTAACAAATTAAACCGGTTGACATAGCCGCCGCCGAGTAATGTCCCTAAATTTTTTCCGATGTCGCTCATGGTCAACCCTAAATCGGCGGCGCGATTTCGGTCTATTACCAGCGTCGATTTCGGCTGGGTGAATTCCACGTCTTTCATGGTGAAAATGAATTTTCCGCTCTTCATCGCCGTATCGATTAATCCGTTGGCCACCTGTTCTAATTGTTCGTAATCCGCATCGGTCACGATGACGAATTGCAGCGGCAATCCCCCCCCGGAACCGGGTAAACTGGGTCTTGGAAACACCGCCGTGTTAAATCCGGCGATTTGGTTAACCTTGGCTTGTACTTCCGGTTGTATCTCCATTTGAGAACGTTTACGTTCCGTTGTCGAAGGCATCTTAAAACCGCCGAATACGGTATTCGCGCTATTCCCGAAGCCCAGTAATAGAAAACTTTCTTTATATTCGGGTATCGTTTCGAAGGTATTAACCAATTCCTTTGTGTAGACTTCGTTATATTTCAACGTTGCCGTTTGCGGACCGGTTGCGATAAAAAACAAGATGCTTTGATCTTCCGTCGGGGCGAGTTCCTTTTCGGATAGATTGAACATTAAGTAGATGCTTACGACCACCAGAACGGCAAACGCCACGATTGATGAAGGGTATTCCAGCACCCTATGCAAGCTGCGCCGGTACATTTCCGCTAAACGGGTAAAAAAACGTTCGACGGCATGCTCGAAACGCGTGGGTTCGCTTTTTTCCTTAAGTAGTTTCGACGTCAACATGGGAGCCAAGGTCAACGCAACCACGCCGGAAATCAAGACCGCCCCAGCCAAGGTAAATGAAAATTCGGTAAATAAAGTGCCGACCAATCCACCCATAAAGCCGATCGGCGCATACACCGCAATTAAAGTCGTGGTCATGGCGATGACCGGCAAGCCCAACTCCCTTGCACCTTGCATAGCGGCTTGCAGACGCGTCGCCCCCATTTCGATATGGCGATGGACGTTCTCCACAACCACAATCGCATCGTCCACCACAAGGCCGATACCCAACACCATCGCCAGCATGGTCAACAAGTTAATGGAAAATCCCATCAACAACATTAAAAATGCACCGCCGATTAAAGATAAGGGCACGGTAACAGCGGGAATGATAGCGGCGCGTAGCGATCCTAACGACAGATAAATAACTAACAAAACGATGGCGACCGCTTCTACCAGCGTATTTACCACTTCATTGATTGAATCTTCAATAAACTGGCTGGCATCGTAAGGCAATAGTAAGTGGAGTTCGTTCGGCAAACTGTCTTCTATTTCTTTTACCGCCACTCTAACGGCTTTGGCAACCGTCAGCGGATTCGCCCCCGGCGCTTGTTCGACTCCCATGAAGATGGCTGTTTTGCCTTTGTACCAGTTAACGGCATCGTAGTCTTCACTGCCTAATTCGGTTTTCGCCACATCGCCCAGCCGTATAAGCGAGCCGTTTCTTTCGGCGACAACTAATCGGCGAAAATCGCTTTCTGAGGCTATATCGGTAGTTGCACTCAAATTGATGGCAACGTAATCGCCCTTCGTCTGCCCTGCACCGGACAGATAATTATTGTCTTTCAGGACTTCATTAATATCGTCAGCGGTTACACCTAACGACGCCATGCGTTTGCTGTCCAGCCAAATCCGCATGGCGAACGTTTTATTCCCTAACATCTTGGCTTTACCAACACCGGGAATAGCTTGTATTTTGGGTTGAATAACTCGCAGCATGTAGTCGGTAATTTGGGCGGGCTTTACCGTGTCGCTGTATAAGGCCAGATACATTAACGCTGTAGATTCGCCCGTTTGCGACGTTATCACCGGATCTTCGGCATTTTGCGGCAATACGTTACGCTGACTGGCGACTTTCGCCTGAATCTGCGCCACCGCTGCATTCGGATCGTAATTCAGCCGCATGTGCGCTTCTATCGTGGAAAGGCCTTGTTTGCTATTCGACGATAAATAATCGATTCCGTCGGCTTCCGCTATCGCCTGTTGTAACGGCGTCGTGATAAAACCTTTAACCAATTCGCTGCTTGCGCCCGGATAAGCTGTTGAAATGGTAACAACGGTATTTTCAGTCTCGGGATATTGCCGCACCTCCAAAGCTACGATTGCACGTAATCCGGCAACCAAAATCAATAAACTGATAACGCTAGCTAATACCGGCCGTTGAACAAAAAGATCGGTAAATTTCACGGCGTATTGCCTCGCTCGCCGGGCGCCGGTTGCTTATCTAAACTCACCGCCATTCCGTTTCGTAATTTAACTTGACCGGCACTGACGACCTGATCGTTTTCGTCAAGCCCCTTTACTATCTCAACTCGGCCTTCACGTGTTTCGCCTGCGACAACCTGCCTCAATTTAACGGTATAACCTTGCTTGGCGGATTCGATCAAAAATACCGAATCGCCGTAGGGATTATAAGAAATAGCTGTGTCGGGGACTGTCAGCACCGACTTGTTATCCTTCAATTCCAAGCGGACATCGGCAAACATACCGGGACGAAGCAATTGATTGCCGTTATCCAAGGTAGCACGTAGTTTTATGGATCGAGTCGCTTCGTCGATACCGGTATTGATAGCGGAAATCCGCCCGTTAAAAGTCTGGCCTGGATAAGCTTGCACGATTAACGTTATCGGCTGATTAACGGACGTTGCCGCTAATTGCTGTTCCGGTAACGAAAAATCGGCGTAAATAGGTTGTATTTGCTGAAGTTGTACGATACCGTCGCCCGGTGCAAGATACTGTCCTAAATTCACTTTACGGATGCCGAGTTGTCCGGCAAAAGGGGCGTAAATCAATTTTTTCTGGATAGCGGTTTTTTTGGCGTTTACCGCGGCTATCGCTTCATCCAAAGTCGCTTTATTGAGGTCGTAGTCCGATTTTGAAATGAAATTACGCGCAATGAGCCGCCGGCTACGGGCAAATTTGGCTTCCTCCAATCGCTCGCTGGCTTCCAATCCTTTAAGTTCCGCCTCATCGGTACTGGAATCCAGCTCCACCAGCAATTGCCCGCGCTTTACCGTTTGTCCCGAGTCGAAATGAATGGCTTTCACTTTACCGGCGACCTCGCTGCTTACTTCTACACCGGCAACGGCTTCCAAGCTTCCCACACCGGACAAAGCGGATTGCCAATCGCTTCGTTTAACCGTCGCTACGGCAACAACGGGGGGCGGAGGAATAGGAATGTTTTTGATCTTCTCGCTTATTTGCAAAAATTTCCAGCCGAATAAACCGCCGAATAGCAAAATCGACAAAAAAATAATGAGCGCAAATCGTTTGATCATGAAAAACCTTTTTTGACTGGCTGAAGTCTCTTCACACCAGTTTAATTGAAATAATATCGCTTAGGTTATTTTGGCCGGCGTGCACCGACATAACGTTTACGCCAATAACCGTTATTCAAACTAGAAACCAAAACATGTCCGGTTCGGCGGCTGGGTGCATGTATAAATTTATCATCCTTAATAAAAATGCCAACATGAGAGTATGTTTTACCGCTGGTATTGAAAAAAACCAAATCTCCCGACTTTATATCGTACATTGATACTGGGGGCAGAACGGAAGCCATCTCTATCACCGTACGCGGCAGCCGTATACCTTGAGTTCCGTAAACATGTTTAACAAAACCGCTGCAATCGAAACCTTCATGGGGCGTTTCTTTACCGTACCGGTAGGGTATGCCTTGTAAACTCAAGGCATATTGAATTAAAGGCGGCTGTCTTTCCTGTTGGGTCGGTTTAATGTCGGGCGTACTGGCGCAACCGGCAAGTACGGCTATTATCAACCATAGTCCGGTGCGGAAAAGAATCGTACTACTAAGTAGTATGCGCCAATGTAACATTCACTTAACTTTATCAAGTACGTAATTTGATAAAAATATTCTCAATCATTTATTCACCGTCTCTTTTGTGCTCTTTATCAAGTAATGAGTTCAGCCCTTCACTTAAAAATCCGTTTAGCCGTGTAATTGTATAAATATTACAACACTTCCGTGGATTTAATGCTCTAAAAAGTATAGATTTTGTTATTTTACTTGATCCACGACACCCAAAAAACCTTAATTATTTTTTTAAATTTCAATCTTATTTACCTATTTTACATAGATTATTTTAAATAAATATTCAGCTTCCATTCAGTTTTATGTTGTATTTTTCACACAATCTGTTGTTTCTTGACAAACAACAGGTCAACTCTAACCTGCTTTGATCGTTTTTTATCGGCTACGTTAGAAATAAATCCAAAACTTGGGTTAAACACACAGAAGAGGACTCTATATGAAAAGCACACATTATTTACCACTGGCGGCCTTCTTATCGGTTAGTTTTTCAATCTATGCCGATGAAGTATTATTAAAAAACGGCGATAAAATTTCAGGTACGATTTTAAGTAAATCCGGCAGCGTCTTAGAAATGAAAACGCCTTATGCAGAGAAAATCGTCATCAAATGGGATGCAATCGACACATTAAGCTCCGACATTCCTATGAATGTCACACTTAAGGATAAACAAGAGCTGACAGGACTTGCAGGCTCAAGCCAAAATAACAGCATGACGCTGAAAAGCAATGGCGTCTACGATACCCAGCCTATCCCCTTAACCGAAGTCGCAGAAATCAACAAAAAATTCTTTTCCGGTTCGGCAAATTTCGGCGGCGGATTATCCGGCGGCAACACCGAACGGCAAAATTACCACGCCGACGCCAACGCGCTCGTTCGCGGACGCGACGACAAAGTCGCACTCGGCGGTCAGTATAATTACGGCGATAGTACCGATAACCCTAACACCCCGGAATCGAGAAATATCCTGAACGCACGCAACTGGCAATTGTACGGCACTTATTCGCATTATTTCACGCCGAAATGGTACGGTTATGCGCATGGTTTGTTTACTAACGACCGCTTACAAGATATTAGACTACGTTCGGCCTTCGGCGTCGGTGCAGGTTATCAATTCTTTGAATCCGAAGACCTTAATCTCTCGCTTGAAGCCGGTCCCGATTACGTCAATCTTGATTTCTACGACTTCCCATTCGATTGTAGCCGTGTCGGAAATTGCGGAAACGGACCCTTGCAAGACAGAAGCGGCATCGCCGGTCGATGGGCTTTCAATTACGATCAATTTATTTGGAACCGTGCCGTTCAACTCTTCCACACCCACGAAGGCTTAATCGCGGACGATTTATTCATCCGTTCTCGCACCGGTTTCCGCGTCCCTATTTGGAACGGCATACAATTTACTAACGAAATTCAGGTTGATTACTTGAGCAAACCCGCACCGGGCAAAGAAAATGTCGATACACGTTATTTGTTTAGTATCGGATACGGCTGGTAATAGTCGGTCGGAATAGACTTAAAGCAACCGGATGAGTTGAATATGGAAATTCAATTCATCCGTTTTCTATTTCTTTTCGATTAGACTAAATAGCTTATCGAAAAAATCGTTAGAACGGTTTTTGAAAACCGTAGATGTAATAATTCAATAACCTTAACTTACTGAATAGCTCAGCTGCCGCCGTTTCAATGTGGGCGAATACGCTATTAACGCGATATTCTCGGCTCATCTTTCTAAGATAAGCATACGTCGGCAAGGTATTAACGGTAATATCTCGTTCTGTTTCTATTAAAAACGCGGTTTTTTTCGCTAATTTACGGTAATCATCCACACCGCATAAGATATTACATTTTCCATAAAATCCGGCAGTTACGTTATCGGACAACTTAATCCTAGTAAACGGCAGTAATAAAGGCTTGGGAACAAAATCCGAAAGCGCCAAATAACCGCCCGGCTTTAACACCCTGAAAGCTTCCTGAAAAAACAACTCCCGGTCCGGAAAGTGAAAAATACATTCCACCGCTAATACAACATCGAAACAAGCATCCGGCAACGGTAATGCACAAGCATTTCCTTGATTGAATTCGACAGTATTGGTGTTGGCAGGTTTGACAATTTGTCTCGCCCTATCTAATTGCCGGTCATCAATATTAATGCCGACAAGGTTCACTCCTTGATAGTTATCGTTAATATGCGCAATCGTCCCACCAAAGCCGCACCCCACATCCAGAATAGCCATGTTGTTTTGGATGCGACCGGCTAGGCAAACCTGATGACTGAGTTCTTCCGTCGCTCGCACAAAATCATCAACAGTTTTTTCCGCGCGATCCGGGTTTTCCCAATAACCCCAATGCACATGTCGACCGAAACTTTTTTCGATGATCTCATTACCTTCTGTGAGTCCTCGAAGTAAATAATCAAAATAAGGAAGATTGATTGCCATATTTTTAGTATGAAAATCAAACTTTCTCTTCGACTTGAGTTGATTGGTCAATTGAATTTCTCCTATTAGTCTAGAGCCAAGATGAATAGCAAATCCTATTTCTGAATCCGAAAACAGTTAGTTTTATTATTTATAATCATATATATAGAACACATTTTCGGTTAAATCTTCTTATTCTGTAACATGATTGTAATATTTGTGTAATAAAGTTGTCATAAATTCGCCTTAAGCTTGCCGAAATTTCTATAAACAGGTGAGCAATAGATGAAAATCACTAAACTTTCTTTGGCAGTCGCAGTCATTATCGGCTCGAGTGCTGTATCATCGGCGTATGCTATCGATCTCTATGTCGATACTAAAACAAAGCAAATCTTCGCAGAACCGGGACCAGGCCGCGAATTAATGGGGTCCTTCGAACAAGTTTCTAAATCCAATGGCTATTCAAAACATGACGGTACACATGCCGGCAATATTGAAAACTCTGAATTGCAAAGTATAAAACAAGATCTTGAATTAAAAGAGAATGAAATTAAAGCCCTTGAGGAACATGTCGTTGCACAGCGCGAGGAACGGGCTAAAAATGACGAAAAATGGTTCAATAAAATTAATGTTCGTGGTTATACCCAGCTCAGATATAACCAGCCTCTATCGGGTGACCGGGTGGCTGATCGAGATTTAGATCAAGTGGAACTACGATCGCCGGGCGATGGTGGCATCAAAAACAACAGCAGTTTCACCTTCCGGCGGGTTCGCTTAGTGTTTTCCGGCGATATCAACGATTATGTTTCGTTGTATCTCCAACCAGATTTTGCCTCATCGGTAGATTCATCCATCGATAACGGGAACTTTGCCCAATTGCGTGATGCTTATGCCGACCTTGCTTTCGATAAAAAACATGAATACCGCATCCGCGCTGGGCAATCTAAAGTACCCTTCGGCTGGGAAAATCTGCAGTCATCCCAAAACCGTTTAGCGCTTGATCGTTCCGATGCCTTAAATAGTGCGGTACCCAGCGAACGGGATCTAGGACTATTTGCCTATTGGTCTCCCGAACATGTCCAAAAGCTGTGGAAAGATTTAAGTAAGAAAGGGCTTAAAACATCGGGCGATTACGGTATCTTGGGCTTGGGCATTTACAATGGACAAGGGATTAATCGTAGTGAAACCAATGACGACTTGTATGTAGTTGCACACAGCTCTTATCCCATTGAGCTTGGCAGCTTCCTTGGTTATCCATTCACGGGCCAAGTATTGGAAGTTGGAGCCGACTACATGAACGGTAAGTTTGACGTACCTACTGCTGATACCCGTGTTTTCGGTACGGGCAGACAATTGCGGCAAAACGGCGATGATTGCGAAGGCGTTGATAACTGTGCTGAGATCGATAACCCAGGCGGTTTCCGCGAAGAGCGTTATGCCGTACATGCCGCCTTGTTCCCGCAACCATTCGGCGTACAGGCTGAATGGAACTGGGGTAGGGCTGCAACATTGAACCCAGATACCGCTTCGCTGCAAAGAGAAAACCTACACGGCGGTTACGTGCAAGCCATGTATAAGATCGACAATGTCTTCCGTGACGATGGCGTGCTGATTCCATATATCAAATGGCAAACCTATCGTGGCGCTTACAAAGCTGCCGCCAACAGCCCACGAGTTTCTGTAGACGAGTTGGAAGTGGGTGTCGAATATCAAATTATGAAAGCGTTGGAATTGACTATGGCTTATTCCACGATGGATCGTACCAATGTTAGGTCGAGCACCAGTTCGAGAACCGGCTTCCTTGGCCAAGCCTCAGGCGATTTGCTGAGAATGCAGGTGCAGTGGAATTATTAAACCACTTACGTGATATGGATTTTATATTTTTCTAAGGAAGAATACCGAATCTAAAAATAAATAACGTATCTTAGAGACTTATAACACCTTATTCTTGTGACTACTTTACTTAAGCCGGTATCATTTTGGTGCCGGCTTATTTTATTTGTAGGCCTTCGCTTATAATTATCCAATACAGCCTGGTAAATTTCCAAATAAAAAGGCAATTGCGGAAAACGAACATGAAGCATATTTCATTTTATTTACTTATAGTACTCATTACCTCCTGTGGCGCGCCCAAAGAGCCAACTCATTCAACAGTTTACGCTTTGGAACAACCGCCGAGCTATCCAAAGGTTAACGTAGCCGAGGAAAGCAAAGAGAATGATAAGTATTCCGCCTCCGACATAAATTTAACTAAAGGACAATCCAGTGATGTGTACAGGAATGAAGATCAAGACCAAGTTTTGTGGATTAAGCGTTCCACTGATGATGCATGGACACTTCTGGGTGAGGCAATCCGACTGAAAGAACTTGAAGTTACGCGTAAAAACCGGAAACAAGGGGTTTACGAAGTCGAATATAAAGCAGACAGTTTGTTCGGCGGATTCTCTCTGTTTGGCGGTGGAAAACCTTCAAAATATCTATTGAAATTAGTACCCCAAAATAATACGACTAAATTATCCATTTCTAAAATAGAGGATGATAATGAAATGGATGAAAGCATTTTAAAAGATGGCGCACCTGAATTCTCCAACGACAACTCCTCAAAATTAGCTGACATATTATTTGAGACATTGAATAAGAATGTTTCGGATTGATACAAGCCGTGAATTAAACCCAAACTTACTTTTTTGTAAGCAAGATTAATGCATTACCCCTTCCATATCTCTTCCACTTGTTCTTCTGGCGATTTCTTCATAGCAATGACTTAATGACCGTTAACAGGCGTTTACAAACCGACCTACCGTGAAAAAACCTCCGCAAGGGATTCTAGTCAATCAGTTTGTTTCTGTGTTGTAGCGACTGCATATGATTGGAATCAGCCAGTTTGCGACCATTGGGTAAGTCATGAAGTCATTATGGGCAAATTTTGCACTGCTTATCTTTAAGTTATTCGCTTTCAATACAGCTTTATGGGCAATTGTCCCTGAGGCCATAATCATCGTCTGTTCTGGCAATGTTTGTAATATCGCCGCTAAATATGCGCTTATCGGATTCGGTGTTGGTTTATTTTGCGACGGCAGGCATTCTACGGCATTGGTTCTTCGGCAATTGATAAGCTCCAAGCCATCATTCAACAGTTGGATGAGGGCTTATTGCTATAGCCAAATTCATAAAGCGTTTAATACAGCAGGATGCCGAATAATCTCCCGTAAAAGGCCGACCTGTTGGATTAGCGCCGTGCTTCCAAGTTTAAAGCCAACAATTAGTAAGCCTGGATTTTACATCCCACACGGCGTAACTGGACGGGCTTGATAATAAGTTATGTTTGCTTAGTTCCGCAAAAAAAGTTTGTCCAGCGATCGCACTTTCGGCGCTCAAGTTCGAATATCGTCTGGGTAATTTTTTTGATTAGCAATAATTGTGCTAATGGGCTTTGTTTTGTAGAGGAAATACAACATAATCGAACATGTATACTTATAACTCCGATAATTCCATATAGCATTCCCAATAATCTTTAAAGCCGATGAAAGATAACTCCTTCACTATATTTGGCGAAGTCCTGTTTGATCATTTCCCAGATGGCAAGAGCGTATTAGGCGGCGCCCCGTTAAATGTCGCTTGGCATTTGCAAGCATTTAGGCAAAATCATGTTTTTATCAGTCGTATCGGCGACGATAGCGACGGCGACAAAATTAGAACCGCCATGCAATCATGGGGGATGAAGACAGACTTTTTACAAACCGACTTACTTCACCCTACGGGTCAAGTCGATGTTCGCTTTATCGACGGAGAACCTTCTTATAATATCGTCGAAAATCAATCGTACGATCATATCGAGCTAGCACCGCTCCATACAATCAATCGTACGGGTATTTTATATCACGGCACATTAGCCGCCCGCTCGATAACATCGAACTCAACGCTTTCAACACTTAAACGACTACATCTGGGCAAAATATTTGTAGATATTAATCTTCGCGAACCTTGGTGGAATAAAAACAAAGTCTTAGAACTGATAAGGGATGCAGACTGGATTAAGTTAAATATCGACGAACTTAAGGCGCTGAACGGAAACATCAATGACATAAAATCATCGATGGCATCACTTTTAACCGATTACGACATGCAAGGTATTATTCTTACTTGCGGCGAAGTAGGCGCTTCAATTTTGAATTCCGATGGAGAATACTATAACGTTTCACCAGCTATTAAAACCGATGTTATCGACACAGTAGGAGCTGGCGACGCTTTTTCTACCGTGATGTTGCTCGGAATTAATTTAGGTTGGGAGCTAGAACTCACTATGCAGAGAGCCCAAGAATTTGCTAGCGCCATAATTGGGCGAAACGGTGCTACAGTGAGCGATATAAATTTTTATAAACCGTTTATTGCGGCGTGGCATTTATAAAAAAACCGGCACGAAGCCGGTTTTTTTAGCGATCTAATAAAGATAACTTTACTTACAGAGAATCGACTGCGTTCAATTCTTGAAACGCTTGCTCCAGTCGAGTCACCATACCCACTTCACCGGCGCGTTGCCAAACGCGTGGATCGTAGTATTTTTTATTCGGCTTATCATCGCCGTCAGGATTACCGATCTGGCCTTGTAAATAGCCTTCATTTTTCTTGTAGTATTCCATAATACCAGCCCAAGTCGCCCATTGGGTATCGGTATCGATATTCATCTTAACAACACCGTAACTAATCGACTCTTTGATTTCTTCAGGTGTTGATCCTGATCCGCCGTGAAATACGAAATTTAAGCTGTTTTTAGGCAAGCCGTATTTTTCAGAAACGTATTTTTGCGAATTATCTAAAATAGAAGGTGTTAGCTTAACGTTTCCTGGTTTGTAAACGCCGTGGACATTACCGAACGATGCGGCAATCGTAAAACGTGGGCTTATTTTATTGAGTTGTTCGTAGGCATACGCGACATCTTCCGGCTGCGTATACAACATCGAATGATCTATACCACTGTTGTCGACGCCATCTTCTTCACCACCGGTTACGCCTAATTCGATTTCAAGCGTCATATTCATTTTTGACATCCGCTTCAAATACTCACCGCAAATTTCCATATTTTCTTGTAGGCTTTCTTCGGACAAATCTAACATGTGCGAACTAAACAAGGGTTTTCCTGTACTTGCAAAATGCTTTTCACCTGCATCCACCAAACCGTCAATCCAAGGCAACAATTTTTTTGCAGCGTGATCAGTATGAAGAATAACGGGAACACCGTATTGTTCGGCCATAAGATGCACATGTTGAGCACCTGAAATAGCGCCAAGAATTGCAGTATTCTGACCCTCTAGTTTTAACCCTTTACCGGCATAAAAAGAGGCACCGCCATTTGAAAACTGAATAATAACGGCAGATTTAACTTTAGCTGCTGCTTCCAGTACTGCATTAATCGAATCGGTATTTATGACATTTACCGCTGGCAATGCAAAATTGTTGGCTTTACAGATAGCAAATAATTTTTGAACATCTTCACCTGTAACAACGCCGGGTTTAACAACATCAAGAATTTTTTGGGACATATTTTTAATCGATTAAGTAAAAAATAAAAACGCCCCAGCACTAGGTGCCGGAGCGATGATGATTAATAAACTAGCACTTAAATTAAGTGCTAAGTGTATTGCAGATCTTAAGCCGGTTCGGCTTGTTTGTGTTCCAATTTTGCAAGGCGAGCTGCAAGCAACTCTTCAAGTTGTTCAAGCGCTTTTTCAAAGCCGATAATGCCTTCGGATAATTTATCTGAAGCCATACGATTTTCTTGGTGCATCCGTTCAAATGTAGCCTTATCCATGGTAATTTTTTCAATCGACGCTTGAGCAGCTTTTGCAGGATCCAGTTTACGTGGCAATTCGCCTTCTGTTGCTTGGAGTTCAGACAACAATGAGGGCGCGATTGTCAATAAATCACTACCCGCAAGCTCGGTAATCTCACCGATGTTACGGAAACTTGCTCCCATTACTTCGGTTTTATATCCGAATTTTTTGTAATAATTATAAACTGCCGTTACGGATAATACGCCTGGGTCTTCTGCTGCCGGATATGAATCGCGACCGGTATCCTTTTTGTACCAATCGAGAATTCGTCCAACGAAAGGTGAAATCAACGTAATGCCGTTTTCTGCACATGCAATCGCTTGGTGCAACCCAAACAACAATGTTAAATTACAGTGAATACCTTCTTTTTCGAGCACTGCCGCAGCTTGAATACCTTCCCAAGTTGATGCAATCTTAATCAATACGCGATCTTTTGAAACACCTTTGGCTTCATATTGTGCGATGATTTCACGACCTTTTTGGATGGTTGCTTCGGTATCGTAAGAAAGTCTCGCATCTACTTCCGTAGAAACTCGTCCAGGAATAATATCGAGAATTTTCAATCCGAAAGATACGGCTAAACGATCAAATGCTAGCGAAGCAACTTGCGCTGACGTCGCATCGTTGCCCAATGTATTTCTTGCGCCTTTAAGTGTGTCGTCGACAATATCCTGATACTGCGGCATTTGTGCAGCGGCTGTAATCAAAGAAGGGTTTGTCGTTGCATCTCTCGGCTTAAATGTTTCAATGGCTTGTATATCACCGGTATCGGCCACAACAACAGTCATCTCTCTGAGTTGTTCAAGTAAATTCTTTGCCATAATTTAGTACCTTGTAATGTAGTTAGTATTTTTGGGGAATTGATGCTAGCACAAATCCATTAAAATGTTAAGAATTAGCTTTTTTCTTTTCTCAGTTTTCTCAAAAAGCTTTTTTATCTTTGCTAAATTGGTATCAGCCGATAGAAATAAAATTACTCAAATTAATCCTCTCAACATGTACGCATTGATACGATATAAACCGATTTATAGTTATCCGCCTTTGAATTTCTTAACGATTAAGAAGCTTTTTTTAACATGTAGCGATCCACGCCTGTTAAAGGAACAACTGCTAATTTATCTTTAACCGATTCCACTCGTTTCTCAAGATAACGAGATACTCCGGTAATTTTTTCTTTAGCGTTCTCTTTTGTTATGTTAACAACCGCACCCTGTCTTTCAAGATAACGCGAAACACCTGTTGGATTAGAAGCTATAAATTCGTTTGCAGGAATAAATTCACCTTCTAAACATTTTTCAATAATATCTGTAGCGATTTCTTCTTCCACATCCAGAATTACTTTTGGCTCAACCCGATTATCATGCGCGAATCGTGCTTGTTTTTCAAGGTATCGGCTAACACCGGATAATTTTGGCTTATTTTTCTCATTTTCTTCTTGCGAAGCGATATATTGAGAAACCCTGCTCGGCGTAACGACTTCTTTAACAAAAGGAGCCTTAACCGATGCAGGTTGTTTCGATAAGTATTTAGCAACGCCTGTTAAAGTAGGTTTTTTATTTACACTTAGACTTTGTTCCTGAAGATATTTTGCAACTTTACTTAGCTTTGGTTTTTGGCTGTCGATAATAATTTGTTTAGCTAAATATCTAGAAACACCTGTTGAAGCGGTATTCTTCCTAGACGCTTCTTGTAGTTTCAAATATCGGCTAACTCGTGTAGTTGATGTTGCTTCTTCTCCAGAATTCGATTGGTCTTCGGCTATCATTGTTTTAGTCGCCTCATACGCGGCTTCTACAGCCGCCTCTCTAGCTAATCTTGCCGCTTCTTCTTCCGCATCACGGTATTTCTTAGCTAATTCCAAAGCTGCTTTTTTTCGAGCCAGCAGATTTTGATTTGCCTCATATTTTGCAACACCAGTTAAAGCCGGGGCATTTCTTTTTTCCCATTCCTGCTTTGCCAAGTATTTTTCAACACCTGATTTTCTTGGCGAACCGGGTTCTTTTGCTACTTTGGCGACATACTTAGATACTCCTGACTGTTCAGGCGTATTTTTTTCAGCTATTGTTTGGCGAAGCAAATACTTCGCCACTCCTGACATACGTTGCTTTTCTGTTTTTTTTACATACTTTGCAACACTTGTAACGACAGGAGCGGTAAGTAAATACCGGGATACACTTGTCAGCCCATTATTTTCCTTGGTTACAACTGCCGGTAATTGTTGAGATTTTTCTTGCTGAATCTCCTGAACTTTGGCCCGTTTCCCGAATAGAAAAAAACCAGCCATTGCAGGAAAAACAGTCCCGCCAAAGTCATTTTGACTCATTAATTACCCCTTGTTGCGCATGTATTTTTCAACACCGGTAACTGCTTCGCTTGCAGTTGTTTTTGCAGAAGAAACTTGGCTGGCAAGATATTTGGCTACACCGGTTGCTGCGGCACTCGCAGCAGGCGCATTCTTTTTTTGTTGCTCTAAATATCTGGAAACACCGGTTCCAGAGCTTTTAAGAATATATCTTCCTACACCGGTTAACCCGCCAGCACTTCTAGCGACACTTGAACCAGTCGCTTTCGGCGTGCTTGATACACCGGCACCGCGTTTATAAAGTACGAAACCGGCGATGCCGAAAACAATCAATCCAAGCATATATCCGACTGAAGACTCTTCTTTAGGCGCAACTGAAGCAGACGCTTCAGTCCCTGCATTCGCAGTTACTTCATTCGAACTTTGAACGGAAGAAGATGAACTCGCAGGCACTGAACTGTTGTGTTTATAACTTTCATCGCTATAAAGAACCTTAGGTTCAAAATTTGCCGCTGGATATTGTGAATCGCTGCTACTCGATGAAGATGATTTTGTTACTGCGTTAGAGGAGCTTTCAGACTGTTTTGCAACCGACTCATCTTGATAAACGACTTTAGGTTGAAAATCCGACGCCGGATATTTGTCTTCAGCAATTGCTGAAACAGAAACCAGCGATAAGGCCATAAATACGCTTTTGGTTAATTTATAATTTTTCACGCTATTCACCCCATAATGACGTAATAATTGGGCAGAAATCTTACAGTTTCACGTAATCTTTCTGCCTATTGTTATATTCTTGAAACGCTGTCTATCTGCGATTAAAGCACGGCTTCTACGTGTTTCACCACATTTTCGACTGTAAAACCAAACTCCTTGAATAATTGTCCAGCAGGTGCTGATTCGCCAAAGCGGTTTAAACCGACAACCTTGCCATTTGAGCCTACGTACTTCCACCATCCGTCAGTTACGCCTGCCTCAACGGCCACACGCTTACTAACACTGGAAGGTAACACAGACTCTTTGTATGTATCATCTTGCGCATCGAAAACATTGGTAGACGGCATCGACACAACTCGGATTTTCTTACCTTTACCGGCTAGTTCATCAGCTGCTTTTAATGCCAATTCAACTTCCGATCCGGTAGCGATAATGATGGCATCAGGCGTGCCCTCGGCGTCTTTAATGACATAAGCACCTCGTTGGATTGCCTCGACTTGAACAGCCGATCGAGGAACATGAGGTAAATTCTGACGAGAGAACACAAGAACGCTTGGACCGTCTTTACGTTCAATCGCTGCTCTCCAGCATACAGCCGTTTCTACAGCATCGCACGGACGCCATACATTCATTCCCGGAATCATTCGCAAAGTCGCTGTTTGTTCTATCGGTTGATGTGTAGGACCATCTTCTCCTAAACCGATAGAATCGTGCGTATAAACAAAAATCGAACGAATTTTCATTAATGAAGCCATTCGAACTGCATTACGCGCATATTCGGAGAACATCAAGAAAGTCGCACCGAAAGGAATCAGCCCGCCATGCAAAGAAACGCCATTCATAATGGCTGACATTCCAAATTCGCGAACGCCGTAATTTATGTAGTTAGCATCAGGTTTATTAGCCCTCATCGGCTTGTAACCGGTCCACTCGGTCATGTTCGAACAACCCAAATCCGCCGAACCGCCGAAAATTTCCGGTAATAATTTTGCAAAACCTTCGATTGAAGCCAACGAAGAAAGACGCGTAGCCGTCGTTTTTGCTTCGGCATTGACATCGCTTACAAATTTATCGGCATCCGCAACCCAATTTTTGGGTAGATCGCCGTTCATGCGACGTTCGAATTCAGAAGCCAATTCAGGATAGGCGGCTTTATAAGCAGCAAATTTTGCATCCCACGCTTGCTCTGCTGTTGCACCTTTCGATTTAGCATCCCAGCCAGCATACACATGGCTTGGTATTTCAAAAGGACCGTGATCCCAACCTAATGCTGCTTTGGTTAAGTTTACTTCAGCATCGCCTAAGGCTGCACCGTGACACGCATGAGTACCGGCTTTATTCGGAGAACCGAAACCAATCGTTGTTTTGCAACAGATTAGCGTAGGCTTATCTGTCATCGCCTTTGCCATCTCAATGGCTTTATCTATGGCATTTGCATCATGACCGTCGACATCGGCAATTACATGCCAACCATACGCTTCAAATCTTTTTGGGGTGTTGTCAGTAAACCATCCATCAACGTGCCCGTCGATCGATATGCCGTTATCGTCCCAGAAAGCAATTAGATTACCCAAACCCAACGTACCAGCCAACGAACAGGCTTCGTGAGAAATACCTTCCATCAAACAACCATCACCCAGGAATACATAAGTTTTGTGATCGACGATTTTGTGTCCGTCTTTGTTGAACTGTCCTGCCAACGCCTTTTCCGCGATAGCCATTCCCACTGCATTTGTAATGCCTTGACCAAGTGGTCCTGTCGTGGTTTCGATGCCTGGCGCATAACCGTATTCAGGGTGTCCAGGGGTTTTAGAATGTAATTGACGGAAGTTTTTCAATTCTTCAATTGGAAGATCATAGCCGGTTAGATGTAATAATGAATATATCAACATCGAACCGTGACCGTTCGATAATACAAAACGATCACGATTTGACCATTTCGGATTAGTTGGATTGTGATTTAGGTGGCTATTCCAGAGAACTTCGGCTATGTCAGCCATTCCCATGGGAGCTCCAGGATGTCCAGAGTTTGCCTTTTGTACGGCATCCATGCTCAAAGCGCGTATGGCGTTCGCTAATTCTCGGCGCGAAGTCATATTGTTCTCCTAATGTAGTTGTCCGGTATGTGACCTTTATTTTACAAGAGCGGTCACTTGAAAATTTTTATACAAGTCAAACACGAACGAATGGGGCTACCATTCGTTCGTTAATTTCACCTTACTCTAAATTGGCGTGGCGTTCCCGCATTATCTCTTCAGGAATTCCTTTTTCATGAATAATATGCGAGATAATAGCCTCTAAAAACACTAATGTAGGTAATTCGAAAACTGTCCCCATTGGCATTCCGACCACTTTTCCATATTGATCTGGACTACCGATAGCAAATACTGCATCAGCCATGTCACCAATCGTCGAACTGCTTTTAGCGGATATCAGGACAATCTTTGCCCCCACCTTTTGCGCACTTTTGGTAAAAGCGATCAATTGCTCGGTTTCGCCGGAGCCAGAGATTATTATTAATAAATCTCCGTTCTTAATGCTAGGCGTAACTATTTCGCCGACAACGCTCACGTCGTAACCGCCATGTACTAAACGCATGGCAAAGAAATTGCCGACCAATTTTGAGCGTCCTGCACCAGCGATAAAAATGCGCTTTGCGCCATCAAGCATCTCAGTCAATCTAGTGTCATGGGACCTATCGGTCGCATCCAAGATACTTGAGATTTTATCTATGATAAGTTTCTGATGCATATGGATCCCTAATTATGCAGCATCAACCAATTCGCGAATTTCACGCGCTGCTTCAGCTGGAGATGGTGCGCCCTAAATTGCTGCGCCAACAACGATAATATTAGCTCCAGCTTGAACAACATCTTGCACTGTGGATTGCTTAATACCGCCGGCAACTGAAATACGTACTGGCAAGCCTAAGCTTGCAATAGCGCCCAAATCTGCGAATGGTGTATGACCAGCCGCTTGTGCGTCTAGTCCGGTATGTACGCCAACGATTTGCGCGCCTAAATCAGCAGATGCTCTTGCGCAGCCGATTTTGTCGTCAACGTTGATAAGGTCGATTTGCGCTTCTGCACCGTGTGCATTCGCTGCTTTCACAACGCCAGCAATAGTTGCAAGTCCAGACACACCTAATACGGTGCAAATGTCAGCACCAGCGGCATAAAATGGAGTTGCTTCGTATTCTCCAGCGTCCATTGTTTTCAAGTCAACAAGGATAAGTTTATCTGGGAATCTTGCCCGTAATTCGCTAACGAGTTTGACACCGTTATGCTTAATGCAAGGGGTTCCGATTTCAAAAATGTCAACATAAGGAGCTACTTGGGTAGCAAGCCCTACGGTTGCGTCGAAATCTAAAGAATCTAATGCCATTTGGATTAATGGTTTTGCCATGGTACGTGCTCCGAAGGTTATAATAATAGTTGCTTACATATTCGTTATGCGGCGGTAACTTTAAAGTACAAAGGGGACGCATGTCAATGCCAATTACTCAATAGCGCTTTTATTGATTTTATTTAGCCGGACACTTTCATAGACAGCTTTACGGTAAAGTTGAATAAGGTACGACGAATGAAAATCTTTTAACACTTTGCCTACCGATAAGTTGAGCAGCTGCAAAGATAAACACTTCCGAATCACTTTATTTTCCGCATAGCATCTCGAATTGCTTGCGGATTTTCGGAGCTTACTTCAAACCTATATTTAACTCACGATTTAGGTAACAGAAGATTTGTCGTTTTATTCAAGTTCCTTTCGAATATCTCTATACGCGACAGACATTTACAGGACCACTCGAATGTGTTGTCCGAACTCTGTTCAGGATAAACCGGGAGAATTATTGAGAACGGTTTCATTAAACAATTTCCCATCGGCAGAATCAGCGCTCTTAGCTACAAAAATATGAAATAAACCATAGCGTTCAACTTCCTTCATGGCAAGCAAATCCAACAGCTTCCTGCGACTGCTCTGCAATCAACCGGTCACCGTCTCCTAGATATAGAGTTACTTAACCTACCCGTTGGTTCTTGTGCGGCTTTATTATCCAACCATGATCGAAAGGAGCGTACTCAGAGGCTGGATCATTTTATAAATCATTCTGAGAAGCGAAAAGACGTTAATGACTACAAATACTTGTGCGAAATAAGCCCAGGCATCATTGCCGGTATAACGAGCAGCCGCTCGCCAAATGCCGAGTGTGACAGCAATTCGGTAAATTACGATACATAGAACAATCGCTAGTAAGAAATAGACGGATGAAAACTCAAGTAACATCGTGATTAAAAAATAAATCACAAAATCGCCTAATACCTCGAACCCCCAAAACGTTGTTGAAAGCCCATAGCCGCCGGCAATCACCTTTAAAAAAATATTGTCAGACTTTTCTTTACCAATCGATTGTATATGCTCTTCCATTTTGCGTTAACCTAAAATCAAGGAAGCATTAATTTAAAAGTATATTCTTTACAGAACCATAAATAATTTACTGGACAAACGATAGACAACACGAACCCGTCACACCGACCCCACACAATACACCATCCACGACTCAATTTGAGCAGGACGACAGACATTGCTTAGAAGAAGCCGAATAGGGTTATCGGCAGCATTTAAGTTACAGTCTCAGGTAAAATTACCACTTTTTAACGTCAATACCTCACAAGATTATTTTCTCATCAGCAGTAATCTGTACCTGAAATTGATAAGCGCAAAATTTATCTCAGGAACTTAATTAACTCGATAAAGATGCTTTATTTATTTCGAAAATTATTTGAATCGGTTTTTTCGCTAGTAAAGAAAACTGCATTCATGTTTATTTATTTTTAAATATAAAAGGTGATTATCATGAGAAAAATATTAACTTTAGTAAGCGTTATTTTGGCAGCCCTTTCATCAAGCACTGTTTATGCCGACGGCGATAATTACACATCAATCAACGGCACAGGCTGTCAAGCCTACTATGCTGGAGAAAAAGGATTTTTTGAAAACAACTACAGCGGTATTAGAAACGTAAGCACGACTTCCCGTATTGTTTCTTGCCCCATTGATAAAGACGTCGTTTCGGCACTGGGCGGAAGAAGCACAACTTGGGTGCGTTGGGGCGGCACAGGCACCATTAGCTGCACATTAAATCACTGGAACGTGAATATGGTGAATACATTCAGAAGCGCTAGCCGTGTAAACACAGGTTGGTTCAGCATCCCTTCAGATGCGTCAGATGACTTTTGGGGCAGCGCTACTCTCTGGTGTTCACTGCCAGCGGGCGGCACGTTGCAAACGGTCCATTTTTTAGAAAATTAATCCGTTTTGAACATAGTTAGGAGTTTTAAACGATTAAGACTCCTAACTAGCCGTAAACTTAATCAAAGCCATGAGGATGTAAGCATGAAAAGTTTGAACTTATTTTTATTCGTAAATTTATTATTGGTTACAGGGTATTTAATATTCAATTTTAACCAACACGCGGATGAAAATAAGCTGAATTTAGAGACTATTGAAAAAATCAATCGTGAAATAAAGCAACTAAAATCGGACATTGTTTCATTGAAAGGGACAAGTCTAAAATTGAGCCGTTTGAATAACCGTGAAAATTCAGTTAGCCCGTCAGCAAACTTAACAACTGTTGCTCGAAATAACACATCCCAGCAATCCGATGATACTGAAGACAACGCATTGAAGGATCAAAATTTCAGCCCTATTGAAATGGAAAAAAAGCAAGCGGAAAAACAATCTAAAAATCTAGAAATAATTAGTAATGCATTTTTAGCAGAATCCTCGGATCAATCGTGGTCGCCGGAAGCAACTGCCTTAATAAAAAGTTTTTTTGAAAGCGAAGCCGGAGCAAAAATAAATTTAATAAATTATGAGTGCAGAAAAACGTTATGCAAAGTCGAAATAATTAAACCGGAAAACTCTAACGTAGATGACAATGTGATGATGGCTTTTCCTATGCATATTTCCAAAACGCTTTCTCAAGGTAGTTTTTTTCATGAAAATAATGAAGATGGCACTACCAATGTAACTATCTATTTAGTCAGAAATGGATACGATTTACCGGCTTAATGCATAAGATTCGATGGATGCGCTTCACAAAGTGAAGCGCGCCGTTTCCGATTATGGTCTAGTCTGTTTTTCAAGCTTTCCTCTTTCCGATGTCACAGCACATCAGCTTTATCAAGCACAGACAACTCAAGCTCATACCCGGAATATTTACGAAGATTGATTACTCCGCTATCCAACAACAAATACTGACCTTTGATGCCTTCTAACATTCCAGATACCACGGGATTTGCATCCAAATTAAACGATTTGACTTTATCGGGATAACGGCTCACTGGGTAATGAATTTCAAGGGCTTGCTCATTTTGCAGGTATTCAATAGCATCCACGCCAAATCGTCCGGTTATAGCCGCCAATTCTTGTTTACAGGTTTCCGCCAACTCGTTCCGCTTGGAAATCAAGTCGATGGTTGTTACATTATTTTTCAACATTTGCTGCCAACTGGTTTTGTCGCTGATGTGTTTGGCAATTGCCACTTCGATCAAGCCGCTAATATGTCGCGACTGCGCTTTAAATATCGGCAAGGCTTGCACGGCGCCTTGATCGATCCATCGCGTCGGAATTTGGTTTTGCCGGGTGATACCGACTTTGATGCCGCTGGAATTCGCCAAATAAACAAAATGCGGTTGCATGCAATAGGATTGCCCCCAATCAGGCTCACGACATGTTCCTTTTTCAAAATGACACGTTTCGGGTTTCATAATGCACATATCGCACTGCGCAAGCGAGCTAAAACACGGATAACAATATCCTTGGTTGAAGCTTTTTTTGGTGACTCGCCCGCAATGTACGCAAGCAATTCTGCCGGTATAGTTAAGTTTTATCGTTTTACCGATCATCGTATTTATTGAAACAGTCGTCTTGCTTAGCAGCAATTCATATTGCACCGGTTTATCCAAGCGGGTTTGCATCTTTCTTAAATAACCTTGCATTCGAGTTCTCTACTGTTTTAATGTTGCAAAAGGCGCCGCCAAAGGTTCGCCGACGAACACGCCCTGCCCCGGTTCTTCGACGCTTTTCCAGTAAGATTCGATGAGCGAATTTCCTTTCAGGTAGTAATCCATCAAGACGGCGGGATCGGGAAATTTTTCCGGGAAATTACACGGTTCTATCACAGCACCGTAACTAGCGGTCGCACCGGCTTTTATCCATTCTAAAATAGACATTTGATAGCTGTCGATCAGGATACCGCCGCCCGATGTTAAATGATCGGCAACGGCACCCGGTAAAAATCGATTGGTGGCTATTTTTTGTACGCGCGGCAATCCGGTGAAATAAAACATCACATCCTGTTTCGATTCAATACTATTTTTTTCCAGAAAATTCATAGAAAAAACATCCTTAAATTTTGCAACGGTTTCTGGAAAAAAAACGGCGCGAGAACTGCGAGCTGTATCCGTCGTTTTCAGCAAATAGGCCGATCCTTTCGGCTCGGTATGATCGGCGGCAACCCCGCGATCAATCAGCTGCTTTGCAGCCGTAAAACCTTCTCCTGCTAAAATCATGGTCGGTCGCCAGCCGAAATCGTCGTATGGACGCCTGCTTATCGAATCGAAATACGGACTATGTCGAGTCTTTTGACAACCTTTCGCACAAAACGCCTTATCGAATCCAGCCGCAAACGCTGTTGTAACCGACATACAATCCACACGAAAAGGCGCTAACCAAGTTAAGACATAACCTTGAACATGGGACGGCGTGTGTTCATCAACGTGTTGTTTAATTTTTTTAAATTCGCTCTCCGTTAACACTCGAGTGCCGGTTTTGAACCGTACGTGAATGATTTGCTCATCAGGGATAGCTCTTTTTGTTTGATAATATCGGGAAATAGCTACACTTAGACTGTCGTTATCGTTGACGATGATGGCAATGTCTTTCGGAGTCCATGCCGGTAAGTTTTTTATTTCCACTACCTCCCCTGCCGCTAATCCGCTAAAGATAAAACCGACAACAAAAAACAGGCTAATCGTTTTTTTCAAATTTGAGTAAATATTAAATCTTCCGGTAACCATCGGTGTTTTTTTCAACCCAGCGTTGCTGACCCGACTCCAGCACTTCCTTTTTCCAAAACGGGGCGGTCGATTTCAAAGCTTCCATGATGTAGCGACAGGCATCGAAGGCATCGCCACGATGTGCCGACCATACAGCAACCAGTACGATGCTGTCATCCGGTCTTATCTCGCCGACTCTATGTACAATCAACGCATCGAGAATTTTCCACTTCTGTCCGGCCTCGACGAGTATTTTATGCAACTGCTTTTCCGTCATGCCGGGATAATGCACTAACGACATACTCTGTATTGTCTCGCCCTCGTTAAAATCGCGCATTGTGCCGATAAATAGACTGGTCGCACCGTATTTTCCTACGACGTCGACGAAAGCCTTTTGATACTGTCGGATTTCCTCCCAAGCATCGAACGGCTCGTAACAAATTTTGACGTTCACTTTATCCTCCGGTCACAGGTGGAAAAAAAGCAACTTCATCGCCGTCGTATACTTGAGCTTCAAGATCCGCATATTCCATATTGACAGCTGCCAATAAATTATCGGGCATCGCTATTCCGCCTGTATCAAGCCGCCACACTTCGCTAACTTTTAGTGTGCGGGAAACGGCCATGTCGCTTTCCGACTTCCCGGCTTTTTCGCTTAAACTGGCAAAATAACGTACTTTAATTGACACAAGCATTCTCGCAACCACACAATAATCCGCAGCTTTTGGCGGCATAATTAATTTTACACTCTCATTCTACCCATAAATGACCTACACACCACACTTTAATCAGGCCGGTGAAGCCCACATTGTCGACATCAGTGACAAGCCGAATAGTCAACGCACTGCGATAACTGAAGGTTTTATTGCCATGCAGCCGGAAACGCTAAAGATGATTGTCGAGATGGGACATAAAAAAAGGCGATGTGCTCGCCATTGCCCGAATTGCCGGGATCATGGCGTGCAAAAAAACGGCGGAATTAATCCCGCTCTGTCACCCGATACTCATTACGCATGTTGAGATCGAACTCATCCCGGAAATTGAAAACAATCGCATTCGTTGTGAATCGGAGATCAAAACTATCGGTCAAACCGGCGTTGAAATGGAAGCGCTTGTTGCCACGCAAATCGCGTTGTTAACGATCTATGATATGTGTAAAGGCATCGACCGGGGGATGGTGATACAATCCGTCCGTTTATTGGAAAAAATGGGCGGCAAATCCGGTCACTGGTCGAGAAAAGAAATATCCCTTCCTTGAAAATCCCTTTTTTATCCGCATTTATTTTTTAATTAAACGTCTGAACGCATTCCAATCCGATCGGAATTAACTCACTTTGACATTCACCAAGCCAACATATTTCTCGCAGGTAGTATCGCTTCGATTATTAACTACGCTCGAGATTAAGACTTATCTAAGAGATACTCATGTCCATTTCATTAAAAGAACTCGCCGACTTATGCAATGCCAAAATTGAAGGCGGCGATCCATCTGAAATAATCACTTCGGCAGCCGATGTAACGTCAGCCCAAAAAGGTCAAGTCACCCAACTGACAAACGCGAAATACGCTCGATATTTTAAAGATTCGAAAGCATCGGCTTGCTTTATAGCAGAAGGATTCAAGATTGACGATATACCGGCAACCACAGCCTTGCTAATCTGCACCGACCCGGAAATGTCGTTTTTAAAAGCAGTTGAGCTACTCCACCCAACGAAAGAGTATAGCAACCTAATTTCCCCGCAAGCTGTTATTGACGAAACCGCAAAACTAGGCAAAAACGTATTTATCGGACCATTTGCCGTTATCGGTCAAAATGCCGAAGTCGGCGATTTCAGTGCAATACTGCCCGGCGCTTACATCGGCAACGATGTCAAAATCGGCCAAAACTGCCGCATCCATCCCTATGCCGTCATATACGATAACGCCGTTATCGGAAACCATGTGATCGTCCATTCAGGCGCTATTATCGGCGCCGATGGTTTCGGCTATAAATTCAGAAATAACGCCCACGTCAAAGTCCCCCAAGTAGGAAATGTCATTATCGAAGACAATGTGGAAATCGGAGCGAATACCTGTATCGACCGCGGAGCATTAGGGAGCACCACCATCGGCTTAGGCAGTAAAATCGATAATCTCGTACAAATAGGCCATAACAACAAGATCGGCAACCATGTCATCATGTGCGGACTCACCGGCGTGTCCGGCTCATGTCATATTGGCGACTACGCAATTTTGGCGGGAAGTTCAGGCATCGCCGATCACGTTAATATCGGACAAGGCGCAGTGGTTATGGCGCGCTCCGGTGTGGCTGGTAACATTGAAGCAGGTGCACACGTTTTCGGAAGTCCGGCGAAAGATAAGAAAACGGCTTATAAAGAACAAATAGCTCTAAGTAAGCTACCTGAACTGATTAAAAAGATTAAAGAAATTGAAGAGAGATTAAGCGACTTAGATTATTAAGGGACTTCATCATCGCTAAACAGATGCGCTTTAAAAAACTTTAACTGAATTAGGGAAGTATAAATTTAATAACTGCCCTTCACAGTTTGAATGAAGGGCAGTAAAAACCGCTACGTCTTATTGTTTGACGTTGTTGGCACCTAACTGTTGGTGTTTTTGATTTAACTTAGCATCGATTTCAGCGTTACTAGCTGCAACCGCGCCGCTTGCCAAATGCTTGGTTTCATCTTTCTTCAACAATACAACCAACAAGATGATAGAAGCGATCGCGCAACCAACTACTATCCAGGTGTTATCTTTTTCTTGTGCATCAGCCATTTTAAAATCCTCTATAGTTATTAATATTTTTTATCACCCTCTTTCGAGGGAACAACTCAACAAATGCTGTGAGTAGGTTGTCGAAGTATTTTCAACGAGGTAATTTTTAACACGAGACAAGGTACCGTGTCAAAGCTATCGTAAAAAAAAATCCCATCTTCAATTAAATATTTTGCTTTCATAGTTTGAGTAATCCGCTTAACATTCAAGAAATTGACATCCTCACAAACGATGTTGCCCATAACCCGGTTAATTTCCTTACTATAATTATCGTTTTACGTTTCAGAATAATTAAATCCCCTAATTTTCGCCTGAATTAATATCTAGGAACAAATTCAACTTACAATCGAAATTCTGTCCAAATTATCTCATGTAAAATTTCCGCACTGGTGTATGAACGTTTCAAGGCAAAACAAACAAAATTACTCTGGTGCTTATTACGCATAGGCGTTTTTGCTTTTTTGACTTAGATCAATGTCTGACTAGATTAACAAGTCTGCACTTTCATATTACGCATAATCGGATAAAATACCCCCATAACTATAAAATGCCGCTATTGTCTGTGGATAGTAGCAAGCCAAATAGCGTGATTTACTGAGGCTAACATATGCAACATACAAAAATCGTCACTCTGAGCAGTGGCGTGTTCTTCCTTTTATTCAGTTTCGTTGGTTTCACCGCTACCGATTTACCACCTTCTGCGAAAGTAGAACTTGGACCTGTAGAAGACGTTTGCTCTAATCTTATGTCGCCGGAATCGCGAAAAGAACAGGTCATTGACGGCGTAAAAATTCAAGAGTCGCTATTATGCGATCCCGATTCTCCCGAAGATATTGCCGCCTTTGTGAAAGGTACCAACAATATCTCCATGGAAACGCTCATGGCAACCCAGTTGGCTTCGGATGCTATTACCATGAGCGATGACATGGATAACGACGGCGACCCCGACAAAATCGTTATCAAATTAGAGGTCGTTGAAATCAATGGACACTCGCCCGATGTTAAAGAACCGATAACGACTTACGACATCGCCCCCGGCATTCAACCAACCTTTTGGGTCTTCGCACCGAAAACCCGGGATATGTCAACGCGCAGCCTTTACGAGCCTATTGCGAATCCTTTGTTGAGAGCGCCTTCACCCGTCATCCGGGTCGAACAAAACGATGTCGTTTGGCTGGTCTTACAAAATACACACTATTTGCCCCACTCTATACACTTGCATGGCATCGACCATCCTTACATGGACCACAGTGGTTCCGGTAATGACGGCGTCGGACAAACCAGCAACATGGACACCATGCCGGGCGAAAGTAAAACTTATGTGATCAAGCCTCGCCAACCCGGCACGATGTATTATCACTGCCATGTCCAACCTCATACTCATATTCCGATGGGTTTGCAGGGTATTTTCGTTGTCGAAGAAAACCGTCCGAACAACTGGGTGCAAACTTTCAACGTAGGCGGCGGACAAGTTCGTCATCCGTCCGTCGCGGTGCTTGAAAAATACGCACGAGAATACGATTTACATTATCAATCGGTCGATAAAGAACTCCATGAAGTCATCGCAAGATCGGCAAACGATCCGCGGCTGATTGCCAAGCACATGAACATGGAGTACGACATCACCGAAGCAACGGACGATTACTTCATGGTGAATGGAAAATCATTTCCTTTTACATTACGTGAATCGTTAATTCATATGAACAAGGATGAAAAGGTCAAATTACGTGTTCTTAACGGGCATACTGAAACCCTTGCCTTGCATACACATGGTCATAAGCCGACGATTACCCACTATGACGGTATCGATAACGGCCCTGGCTCTTATATCACTCGCGATGTTCATTCATTAGCCCCGGCGCAACGTGCCGACTTGGAGCTTAGCGGCGTTGACGACGGCTTGCATAGTTACGGGCAAGGCATCTGGATGTTTCACGATCACGTCGAAAAAACATTCACTACAAATGGAATCGGTGAAGGTGGCGGTATCAGCTTGATCGTCTACAAAGACTACCTTGACGAGAAAGGTATTCCGAAAGCCCACGGCATGAGCCTAGCGCCCTATTTCGCCGCCAACATGTGGAAAGGGAAATACCCGATTTGGCAAGATTACGATGCGTGGCACAGCCTTGGTTTGCCGGATTTAAAAACCGCATACGAACCCGCTAAAAAAGCTATTCAAAAAGCACCAGTACAACCCGGCGCTAATAATCCAGAACTTGCTGCACTACAACAACAAGATTCTGTTGCAGGCAAACTTTTTTACGGTTTCTTATTGGGTCTTTTGAGTTACCTTGCCGTTGTTAAACGCAAGACAATTTTGGCGCTGGTTCAACCCTTTCTGGATAAAGCCTTGGCTCTAATTGGAAAATAACATAAAGTCTGGAAACTCCGGTTGTTAATCGCAATGTTAAACAACCGGAAAACTATTCATTTGCATGACTTTCCACCCGCCTGCCGTACTCTCGTTATCGGGACATGATCCCAGCGGCGGCGCTGGTATTCAAGCCGATATTGAAACGTTAGCAAGTCATGGTTGCCACGCGGTTAATGTGATAACTAGTCTCACTGAGCAAGACAGTCGAAATGTCATAAAACTAATCCCGCAGTCCCCCGAAAATATCCTTAGCCAAGCCATAACTTTGCTATCCGACATCCCCGTTAAAGCAATCAAGATCGGCTTACTGGGGCATCCCGATATTATCGAATCCGTTCACAGCATTCTGAAACGATTCCCGGATATTCCCGTTATTTTCGACCCGGTACTGGCGGCCGGCGACGGTACAGATTTATCGAGCGATCGTTTAATCGAATTAATTAACGACCTATTATTACCATGCACCACCGTATTAACACCGAACAGTATGGAAGCACGCCGGCTTACCGGACTAAACGACCTTAAGGCATGCGGTCTCGCCTTGCTTGAAAAAGGTTGCGGCTATGTGCTCATTACCGGCACTCATGAAAACTCGACGGACGTCAGCAACCGGCTTTTTCATAACGGCGAATGTATCGAATCGTATTCGTGGAATCGACTACCGCACAGTTACCACGGTTCCGGTTGTACGCTGGCAGCCAGCATTGCGGGTTTAATCGCACAAGGACTGGATGTATCCGATGCCGTTAGAGAAGCGCAAGAATTTACCTGGAGCGCTTTAGCTCACGGTTACCAGCCTGGTCAAGGTCAACATATACCAAACCGTTTTTTTTGGGTTGAAGAAGAATGAAGCTCTTTCCAAAACGCGGACTCTATGCCATCACCCAGTGCGACAATAAATCGTCCGAGACCATTATCGAGGAGGTCAAGGCCGCGATAAGGGGCGGCGCTGTAGTCATTCAATATCGAGATAAAAGTTTGGTCGATGCCGTTTATGTTGCCACTGAACTGGCCAAAATCTGCCGGATTAATAAGATTCCTTTGCTCATTAACGACGACATAGCGCTTTGTATACAATCCAATGCCGATGGCGTGCATCTTGGCAAAGACGATCACGACATAAACGAAGCCAGAAAGCACTTGGGCGATACCGCTATCATCGGCGTGTCCTGTTATAACTCGCTCGAACGCGCCGTAAAAGCGCAAGACTTAGGGGCAAGCTATGTTGCATTCGGAAGGTTTTTCCCATCGTCTTCAAAACCCTTGGCGTCGCCTGCCAGTATCGATACTTTAAAAAAAGCAAAGCCAACTATAAAAATTCCCATCGTCGCCATCGGGGGAATTTTGCCTGAAAACGGCGGACAACTTATACAAGCCGGTGCAGATTTGCTGGCCGTGATCGGCGGGGTATTTAACGATAACCCCGAGCAATCGGCACGGTCTTACCAGCCTTTGTTTATTGATAAGTAATGAAACAACTTCTTGTTCTATGTTTGATACTAGCCTCTTGCACATCGACAATCCCTGCGCCGAGTTCGAATATAGATCATCCCGGAAAAAAAATCGCCTTCGCACGAGAAAAAGGCAACTGTCTTGCTTGCCACGAAATTGAAGACGGCGAGTTTCCCGGCAATATCGGACCGCCGCTAAAAAATTTGCCGTCTCGATTTAAGGATAAAGCAGCGCTTAAATCACAGATTTGGGATGCCTCCCGGTTCAACCCGGAAACAAGTATGCCGCCGTTCGGCAAAAACAAAATTCTTAGCGAAATTGAAATCGACCAAGTCATCGATTATCTTTGGGCTTTAAAATAGCGTTACGCATTTCTTACTACGGCACCGGCTATGAAATTTAATCGAAGACATTTCTTAAAAACCACGCTGATTTTATCGACAACGGGGCTCGGTTCGCTGGAAACTCGACTTGCTTCAGCCGAGTGGTCCGCTGTTCGGTTTGCCGAATCTGGATTCGATCAAACCTTAAAACAAATATCGAACGGAAAACCGATCGTAGAAAGCGACAAAATCAATTTAGACATTCCGGAAATCGCAGAGAACGGTGCACTAGTACCATTTACTGTAACAAGCACACTAGACGACCCTATTAAAACCATTTCCATTATCGTGGAACAAAACCCCGTTCCCCTCATTATTCAAACGCAACTAATGCCCGAACTGGAAATTTTTATGTCGGCTCGCTTAAAAATCGCAAACTCATCGTTTGTTTTTGCCATCGCCGAAGGCGAAAAAGTCTGCTACAGCGTCAAAAAGAAAGTTAAAGTTACCATCGGCGGCTGCGGAGGCTAACATGTCGAGTATCAAAATACGAACCAAACGACTGGACGGCAAAACCCAAATCCGGACTTTGATTTCCCATCCGATGGAACATGGCCGCAATAAAGATAAAGCCACCAACAAACTTATTCCAGCCCATTTCATTCAAGTTTTGACCGTTAAACATAACGGAAAAATCATCGCTACTTGCGATATGGGGGCAGGAATATCAAAAGATCCGTATTTTGCCTTTCTACTAAAAGGCGGCGAGCCGGGCGATGAAATCGCGATTGATTGGACCGATAATTTAAGTAATAAGGATTCTGAAAAACATACGATTTCTTGAGACTGATACCGTTAGAAAATGGCTACTTACCTTAGACTACCTTGGGATACTTTGCTTCGGGCTAGGCTATTTATTTTCACTTTTGGGTTTATCATTTCACCGCCCTTATGCGCGACACCGGAACAAGATCTCGCTAATTTCAGAAAGTATTACCAGCAACGTTTTCCAAACTTAACGCTGAACGATTACTCAAACGGCGTTTACGCCATCGACAAAGTCGCCCGGCAATCTTGGGAAGCGATAGAAGAGTTTCCGCCTTACGAAGCAGCCATCGAAACCGGAAAAAAACTCTTTAACACCCCCTTCAACAACGGAAAACATTACGCCGATTGTTTTCCTCATAAAGGATTGGGAATTGCCCATCAATATCCGGTTTGGAATAAAGCTAAAGGCGAAGTTGTCACCTTATCTAAGGCCATTAATGATTGTCGTCTAAGCCACAACGAATCTGAACTCGCTTACGACAAATCGGAGATCGTTAATTTAACGGCTTATTTAGTCTCTACCGCGCGCGGAAAACCCATTGATGTCAAAATACCTACAGACGACTCTCGTGCGTTGGCGGCTTATGAGCAAGGTAAATCGTTCTATTACCAACGACACGGTCAATTAAACTTTGCCTGCGCTACTTGCCATATCCAAAATGCAGGTAAGAAACTACGTGCGGAAATTTTGAGCGCGTCTTTAGGACACACCAATAACTGGCCGACTTACCGATTAAAATGGGGGGAAATCGGCAGTCTTCACCGTCGCTTTGCCGAATGTCTAACGAATATCAAAGCCCAAGCTTACCATGAGCAAAGCCCGGAATTCCGCAACCTGGAGTATTTTTTAAGTTATTTGGGAAACGGCGTACCCCTTTCAGGACCGAGCACTCGAAAGTGAAAAGGATCGTCTTGTTAAATATTAGGGAAAATATTTGATTATCGTAATCCCGCTGAAACCACTTGGTCAAACAGCGTTTTTAGGCATTTTCTGTCAATTTTTGTCACTTTTTTGAGCTAGAATCGTCGAAAACGCTTCGAACTCATTTCTTTAATTCTTTTTCTTTACTTACTTGGCTGTTAGTTCAAACAAAAAATAAAAACTCCATCACAAATTTTTACGGCATTTGAATACGGCGGCAAAATATATAAATACTTGGCACGGTAGCTGCTTTATTCCAGTTGTTCATTCAACTTAATAACCCTGGAAAATTTATGAAAAAAATGATAAAGCACCTAAGCATAGCAGCGCTTCTATTAGCATCTATTTCTGCAAATGCGGCACAGATTAAGGTAAATTATATACTGAACGATTATGGTTTGACCGGCGTTTTTACAGGAACGGATAGCAACTCCGATGGATTTTTGAAGTTCGATGAATTGTCATCCTTTTCCTTTTCATTCGTCCCAAGTCTTGACCTGTCAACCGTAGATGCTTTTGGTGATTATGATATCGCCAATAACAATTGGATCAATAATGCGATGAGTTGGGTAGGTCATACGAATACTGCATGGTTCACATGGGGTAACAGAGATTTTAGTGCGAATGACGTTAACGTGAGCGGTATGACAACATCAGCTGTTCCTGTTCCTGCTGCAGTATGGTTATTCGGTTCCGGCTTGGCTGGATTGTTAAGTGCAAAACGCAGAAAAAGCAAACTATTAACAGTATAAATATTTTCTAAGCAAGCTGGTTTTCATTTTTACAAATTTCAAAACCAGCTTGTTGCAGCAATTGTAAGAAACACTTCTCGGATAACGATTGCGTTCAAAAATACAAATTAATTCCGTTTATTTCTTGTCGTTTTAAACAAATGGTATTAAATCAATCTAAAACGGCAATGTAAGTTACATATTATCCAAAATCGCTTTCTTAACCGCATTCAATTCCGGTTCTATCGTCACCATCCGGGCCGAGGCGCATTGTTTAATCGCCGTATCCGGGTCTTTTAAACCGACGCCTGTCAACGTACAAACGATTTTGCTGCCTTCGGGAATTTTGCCGGATTTAATGTCTTTTACCGCGCCGGCAATCGAAATAGCCGAAGCGGGTTCGCAGAATATCCCTTCGGATTGCGCCAGCAGTTTTTGTGCGGCGAGGATTTCGTCATCGATGAACTTATCGAACCAGCCGCCGGATTCGTTGTGCGCTGCCCAAGCCAGATCCCATGATTGCGGATTGCCGATGCGAATAGCGGTGGCGACGGTTTCTGGATGTTCGATGGGGTGACCGGCCAAAAACGGTGCCGCACCTGCTGCTTGGTAGCCGCACATCACCGGACGTTTTTTCGTGACAGCCTTATGTGTTGCCGAATCGGTTGAGTATTCCTTATAACCCATCCAATACGCGCTTATATTGCCCGCATTACCGACCGGCAAGCAGTGGTAATCCGGTGCATCGCCCAGGTCGTCAATGATCTCGAACGCGGCGGTCTTCTGCCCTTGCAAGCGATACGGATTGATGGAATTAACGATAGTCACCGGCGCATGGCTGGCGATTTCCTTCACCAGCTTCATGCCTTGGTCGAAATTTCCGTTGATCTGGATGATGGTGGCGTCATACATCAAAGTTTGCGCCAGCTTGCCCATCGCAATCTTGCCGTCGGGGATTAACACGAAAGCCTTGATACCCGCTCGCGCCGCATACGCTGCAGCTGAAGCCGAAGTATTGCCGGTCGAGGCACAGATTACCGCTTTACTGCCTTCGCTGACAGCCTGGGTTATCGCCATCGTCATACCTCGATCCTTGAAGGAACCGGTCGGGTTTAAGCCTTCAAACTTGACGTAAATCGTGACATCCTTGCCGATCAACTTAGGAATATTGTAAAGCTGGATAAGCGGTGTGTTACCCTCGTTCAGACTGATGATGCAAGTGTTGTCGTTGACTGGCAGGCGGTCGCGGTAGCGGTCAATTAGACCGACGTAATGTTTTTTTTGGTTAGACATGGTTTTCTTGTGCTTTCTATTAATCGCGCGTCGACAAGCTCAGTGCGAACGGTGGTTTAAATAACAAAATTAACATATTATCCGTTCGTGGTGAGCCTGTCGAACCCTAAACAGATAATTAGCAATAGCCAAATCAGACTATCCCAGAGTCTCCAGACGAATGCGGTTAATATTGCCGCTCACGGTCGGCAATTGTTCGATTTCGGCTATCGCCGCATTCATCTCTTGCTCAAGGGTGATTTGAGTGAGCAGGATGATCGGCACCAGGGCGCAATCGTCGAGCGGTTTTTTCTGGATGATGGCATCGATGCTGATGTGATGTTGCGCAAGGATGCGGGTAACATCGGCCAGCACGCCGGGCTTGTCTTCGGCATTTAGGCGCAGATAATACGCAGTCTTGAATTGCTCGGGCGGCAAGATGGTGACATCGTGCAAGGCATCGGCCTGGAACGCCAGATGCGGTACGCGGTTTTCCGGGTCGCTGGTCAAGGCCCGCACCACGTCGATGACATCGGCGACGACGGAAGAAGCCGTCGGCTCCGCGCCTGCGCCTGCGCCGTAGTATAAGGTCGGCCCGACCGCATCGCCCTTGACAACGATAGCGTTCATCACGCCGTTGACGTTGGCGATTAGGCGGCGCTCAGGGATCAACGTGGGATGCACCCGAAGCTCAACCCCTTCTTTCGTTTTGCGGGCAATGCCCAGATGCTTGATACGGTAGCCCAATTGTTCAGCATAGACTACATCTTCGCGGGTTATCCGGGTAATGCCTTCGGTGTAGACCTTATCGAATTGCAGCGGAATGCCAAAAGCGATGGAGGCCAGGATGGTGAGCTTATGCCCGGCATCAATGCCTTCGACATCGAAGGTGGGATCGGCTTCGGCGTAACCCAAGGCTTGCGCTTCCGCCAGCACATCGTAAAAATCGCGGCCTTTGTCGCGCATTTCAGTCAAGATGAAATTGCCGGTACCGTTGATGATGCCCGCTAGCCATTGGATTTGGTTAGCGCTTAAACCTTCGCGCAAGGTCTTGATGATGGGAATACCGCCCGCCACCGCCGCCTCAAACGCCACGATCACACCTTTAGCGCTGGCCTTGGCGAAAATCTCGTTGCCGTGCAAGGCGATCAGCGATTTGTTGGCGGTGACGACATGCTTGCCGCCTTCAATCGCCGCCAGCACCATGTCTTTGACCGCGCCCGCACCGCCGATCAACTCCAGTACGATCTCGATGTCCGGGTCGTTGATGATTTCATAAGGGTCTTGCGTCAATGCAATGCCGGTCGTATCGCAAATCCGCTGCTTGCTTAAATCTTTGGCGGACGCGCGAGTAATCACAATCTGCCGCCCCGCCCTGCGTGCGATTTCTTCGGCGTTGCGTTTCAACACGTTCACCGTGCCGCCGCCGACTGTGCCTAAGCCGATGATGCCTATTTTTACAGGTTTCAAGTTTGATCCTTTAATTTACCAATTCATTAAGTACAGGAATCTCTCATTTGTCCTTCGACAGGCTCAGGACGAACGGCAAGTGGTTGATTTCGTTCATGGTGAGCTTATCGAACCACTTATGCCTTTCGGGTATGAATGAAATCAACCTGATCGGCAATTCCTAAAGTGTTACAATCGACTATTTTACGTGGCATCTTGACTTTTGGGGATGTTTTTTATGAAAATCGAAACTTACGGCAAAACAACCTTGCAGCCATCAATAGCCTTCGCAGCCTTAATCATCTTCTTGTCAAACGAATAAAATGCCTTGCAATGTTGCGAAAAGGCAAGATGAAACGCATCGGCAAAATCCAAGCCCTGCGAATGCCAAGCCAGTGTCTGCGCCAACAAGGCGGGATGCGTCAGATGCACGTTCGGTAAGCCGAACAACTTGGTCATTGCCGTGTTGATTTGCACGCAGTCAAACTGATAAGCAAACCGCAACACCCATTCGCATTCAAGAATGACGCTATCGGCAATAAAAATCTCATTGCTAGCAAATAAGTGATGGGCTTTTTGGTATTGTTCGGCATCGTCCTGGGTTAATAGGCGAACGATGATGTTAGTGTCAACCGCAATCATGAAATTGCACCTTAAGTCCTTCGGCGATGGCCTTATCCATGTCAGCTATTGATTTAGGCTTTCCGGTGTAAAGCAAGCAACCCGCCACCTCATCGAGCGCCGATTCGACAAAAGGGGCTTTCGGTTGCAACAGAATACCGCTGCCGGTATCGATAAGCGTCAGTTCTTGCCCAGTGTCCCAATGATAGGCATCGCGTATCGGTTTCGGGATAATCACTTGGCCTTTGCTGGAGAGTTTAACGGAATCCATTATTCAGCGCCCGAAGTAAGAAAAAAGTAAGACTTTAAGGTTTGGGTGAGGGCTTGTCAAGGTGAGTGTGTAAAACTGTAGGGCGGATTTACCCTAAAGGGCATAAAAGGCGCACAAGAAGTTTTACATTCAGATTTGCAAGGTGTTTCCGTGCGCCGTAATCCGCCGCATGGTAAAGATGCAGCACACATTCGGGGATTACGCTACGCCCAAACAAAACCGGCAAAAGCAGCCCATCCAGATTGCGCGGCTAATCCCGCCCTACGTCCCTTCATATTTGCGCTACAATCCGTCCTACGACCCTGAGTTTGAGCTAATTAATTTGAATTTTCGATCTAGTAAAATAGGCACATAATTCTTCATAATTGCAACTGAAGAAGAAAATCTAGAAATAACGCTGTCTAAATCAGGATTGAGTTTGTATGCTTCTTGAAAAAAAGATTCTCCTTTATCAGGATGTCCTTCAGAAACAGCCTTAGCCCATTTGCCATATAGAGCAAAGGAAAGTGTTTCTCGCGCAACACCAAAATTCATAATTGATAGTGCTTTTCGCTCATAATTTTCTGTTTCGTCAAAGTAGCCTTGAACCAATAATACTCCACCCGCGTTGCCCCAAGTCCAAGCGTCAGTGGGTTTTGCGGCTTTAGTAGCTAATTCTGCATATTTAAAAACGCTTTTATTATCATCTTTTAGAGCAGCAAACCACTGCAATTTTAAGGCAGCATCAATATATGCGCTTCTTTGTTGAGCATTCTTACCCGAACCCATTTTAACGACTCTTAAGTAATACTCTTTAGCTTTGTCAATTTGCTTTAAGCTTTCGTAGTAAGCACCAAAATTATTTAATAACCACGGATCTTTAGATTTTAATTCGGTAGCTTTAGTTAAACTTTGAAATGCCTCATCATATTTACCCATTAATCTATTGACATGACCAAAAATCACATAGGCTCTAGAATCTCTGGCATCTAATTCAACTGCTTTTTTTAGTAATGATTCAGCTTTTTCAAGAGTTCCACCAGTAAATTCATATGAAACGATATGTCCATCGTACAGAGTTAATCTTGCTTTTTCGATATATATAGGTGCAAACGTCGAATCAACCTCAGTTGCTTTTGTTAAAAGTTCATTTGCTTCGTATAAAGTATTACCCTGACCGTTATATTCGTCAATCAGGTCTTTAGCCTTACCAACCATTTCAGTAAGCTGTTTATTATTGGGACTTGAATTTGCTTCGGTTACGCGATGAGCTATCAATACCAAAACTAAAGAAAAGATAATTAAAGTTATCTTTTTAATATGAAAGTCATTATTTTTTACCAGAATTCTCATCATCACCCCAACAATTTAATTAAAAATAAATTATACAACCCCATCCTTCTTCATCATCTGCTTAATCCCCCTAATCGCTTGCCTTGTCCGATGTTCGTTTTCGATCAGACCGAAACGGACGTGGTCGTCGCCGTATTGGCCGAAGCCGATGCCCGGGGCGACGGCGACTTTGGCTTCTATCAGCAGCTTTTTGGAAAATTCCAGCGAACCCATCTCTAAATAAGGCTCGGGGATTTTCGCCCACACGAACATGGTGGCTTTAGGTTTCTCCACCGGCCAGCCGATGGAGTTCAAGCCTTCGCACAACACGTCGCGGCGCTTGCGGTACATGTCGGCGATTTCGTGGACGCAATCCTGCGGGCCTTCCAGCGCAGCAATTGCGGCGATTTGGATGGGCGTAAACGTACCGTAGTCGAGGTAGGATTTGATGCGCGCCAACGCGCCGACCAGTTCCTTATTGCCGCACATAAAGCCGACACGCCAGCCCGGCATGTTGTAGCTTTTGGACATGGAGAAAAATTCCACGGCAATATCCTTCGCGCCCGGCACTTGCAGGATGGAGGGAGCAATGTAGCCGTCGAACACGATATCGACATAGGCAATGTCATGCACCACCCAAATTTTATGCTCCTTGGCTAAGGCGATAATTTTCTCAAAGAATTCCATTTCCACACACTGGCTGGTCGGGTTTCCGGGGAAATTCAGGATGAGCATTTTCGGTTTCGGCCAGCATTCGACGATGGCTTTTTCCAGTTCCTCGAAGAAGTCAACACCCGGCACCAACGGCACATGCCGCACATCCGCCCCGGCAATCACCACACCGTAAGGATGGATAGGATACGCCGGATTCGGCACCAGTACGACATCGCCGGGGCCGAGCGTGGCTAAAGCCAGATGCGCCAATCCTTCTTTGGAGCCGATGGTGACAATGGCTTCTGTCTCCGGGTTTAAATCGACATCGAAACGAGTCTTGTACCAGTTGCAAATCGCCCGCCGTAACCGTGGGATGCCTTTGGACATTGAATAACGGTGGGTATCGGGCCGCTTGGTCGCTTCCAGCATCTTATTGACGATATGGTCCGGTGTTGGCTGGTCCGGGTTACCCATGCCGAAATCGATAATGTCTTCGCCCACCGCTCGCGCCTTGGCTTTAAGCTCGTTGACAATATTGAAAACGTAAGGGGGTAAACGGCTTATGCGATGAAATTGTTCCATTAACAGCTCTTCCTAGACCAGAATTTAAAAGGTTTAATAAAATCGGTCTAAATTACTGTTACTAAAACGAGATGTCAAATGGGTTTGTTTATTTGTTGCTGAATCATCCCCGCCAAGAAAAAGAATGATTCACTTTGAAGCCCGAATGACGCGCTGAATTGCGTAGAATGTAATTGTGGAATGCATCTATCAACATAAAGGGATGGTGATTACCCACAGTAAAACCATAGCTAGGCCGCTAAACTAAATGCGCCCACAAGTCGTGTTCGTCGGCTTCTTCGATTTCCACTTCGACGAATTCGCCGACTTTCAAATGCGTTGCGCCGTCGAGGAAAACTAAGCCGTCTATTTCCGGTGCATCGGAATACGTCCTGCCGACCGCGCCTTCTTCGACGACTTCGTCGATCAAGACGGTTTCGATGGAGCCGATCCGTTGCTGCAAGCGCGATGCGCTGATTTCCGATTGTTTTTCCATGAAACGCGCCAATCGTTCTTGTTTGATTTCTTCCGGCACCGCATTCGGCAAATCGTTGGCGGTCGCACCTTTCACCGGTGAATAAGCAAAACAACCGACTCTGTCCAATTGCGCTTCGTCCAAGAAATCCAGCAGTTCTTCGAACTCCTGCTCGGTTTCACCCGGAAAGCCGACGATAAACGTGCTTCTAATGGTGATCTCGGGACAAATTTCCCGCCAGGCTTTAATTCGTTCCAAATTGTTCTGGCTGGCGGCAGGACGTTTCATCAGCTTTAAAATACGGCTGTTGGCGTGCTGGAACGGTATGTCGAGATAAGGCAATATCTGTCCTTCCGCCATCAGCGGAACGATGTCGTCGACATGCGGGTAAGGATAAACATAATGCATCCGCACCCAAATACCCAATTCGCCCAAGGCTTCCGCTAGATCGTAAAATCGAGTCTGAATAGAACGACCACGCCAAAACCGGGACTCGTACTTTAAATCCAGACCATAGGCGCTGGTATCTTGCGACACGATTAATAATTCTTTAACCCCCGCATCGGCTAAGCGTCGGGCTTCCAGCATGACATCGTCGATCTTTCTGCTGACCAAATCGCCGCGCATGGACGGAATAATGCAGAACGTACAACGGTGATTGCAACCTTCGCTTATTTTTAAATAGGCGTAATGCTTAGGGGTAAGCTTGATGCCTTGCGGCGGTATTAGGCTGGTAAACGGGTCGTGCGGCGGCGGCAGATGCTCATGAACCGATGCGATAACTTCTTCAAGCGCATGCGCCCCGGTAACTTTCAAAACTTGCGGATGCCGTGCCCTGATTTCAGCCTCGCGCGAACCCAAACAACCGGTGACGATAACCCGTCCATTTTCAGCTAACGCCTCGCCGATACTATCGAGCGATTCTTCAACCGCCGAGTCGATAAAACCGCAAGTATTCACCACCACTAAATCGGCATCTTTGTACGTTGGCGAAATGGTATAACCTTCGGAACGTAGCTTGGTTAAAATTCGTTCGCTATCGACTAGGGCTTTGGGGCAGCCCAAACTAATGAAACCAATATTCGGCGATGTCATGATGAATTATCGTAATTCCAATTGATCTTGGATAAAAATGAAAGGTGGGAGAAGCGGAAGAGCTTTTGACGGGTTTTAAACGTAGCTTAATACTCGGCATTAAGCTCAAAAAACGTATTCTAAATTTAAAGTGGAAGACTAATTCAATAGCCTTCCCTTTTTAATTCAAACTAAACTTAGCCTTTGACAGCGTCTGCTATAGGATTGAATGCTTCAACTTTAGCCCTGCCGGTTTTGATCAAATCAATGCCGGTATCGATTACCATTTGGCAAAGACCGGGGATTTTATAAACCTTCAAGCACAAATAGCCGACTGCGGGTATAGCGATAAGCGCCCCGATAAATCCGTGTATTCCGACCAAACCCATGATTTTTACCAGAATGGCAACTGCATCGAGCGGCAATAATACCAATGCGCCGAAATAAGTAATAACCACGAAGGTGAATACAGAAAAAACAACAAATTGCAGTAGTCTAACTAATATTAAATTTAATTTATTCATGGCCTTGTTTGATTCTTAAACAGAAAATATGCAAGATTCGGAAAACATTAGTTCTATCTTGCCCGGATAAGTGATAACTGCGAATTATATCCCGAAAGCAGTTAAACCGCTTCTTCTTTTCGCAGAAAAAATTGATGCAATACCGCGCCGGAAATAAACCCGCCGATATGCGACCACCACGCCGAATCGCTTACACCTTCAACATAAGTCGACGTAGTGATGTGATAAAGCTGAAAAATCACCCATAGACCTAGAAATGTTACCGCGGGTAATCTAACAACAATCGGGAAAAAATAAACAATCACGAACTCAAAAGGATAGAGAAAGTAATAAGCTGCCAAAACACCGGCGATGGCACCCGATGCGCCCACAACGGGAATAGTCAACGTCGGCGCGCTGTACCACTGCATCATAGTCGCCAAAATTCCGCAAATAAAATAAAAAGCGAGAAACGACCACCGCCCCATCCGATCTTCTACATTGTCGGCAAAAATCCACATGAACCACATATTAAAAATGATGTGCATCCAATTGCCATGTAAAAACAGGCTGCTAAAAAATGAAAAATAACCGTCGAAAGGCATACCGTGTTCAATGCCCCAATCCGGATTGGTGTAGCGATTGGGTACCATGCCGTAGGTGTAAATTATCTGCGAACTCGATTCATAAGGCATGAAGAGCATGATAAGGAAAATTAAAACACAAACCGCCATTATTCCCCAGGTAACATAAGGCGTTGAATGACAAGGCGCTGTATCTCTTATGGGTATCATTTAAGTAACCTCGCAGAATAAATTTAGCTTAAGCTTAACGTCAATCGATAAAAGCGCAACAACAACTCGATTTAATCATACCGCGAATACAAACTGTTTATAATGGCTAAATACCTTATTTTTCGACAATTCTGCGTAATTATTACCGTATAAATGCAAAGCTTAGCCTCAATAAAAAACCCATTTTCACGTCTCGGACTCGACAAAAGCTTGATTACGGCGATCAACGAAGTCGGTTTTCAAATCCCGACGCCGGTTCAGAAACAAGGCATCCCGGCCGTTTTGGAAGGAAAAGATCTGCTCGTCAGCGCCGAAACCGGAAGCGGCAAAACCGCCGCGTTTCTGCTACCGGCTTTACAGCAACTGATTGCGTCATCGCCGATCACCGGCGGCATCGCCGTGTTAATCCTTTGCCCGACCCGCGAACTGGCGCAACAAATTTATGAACAATGCCGTTTGCTGAGCAAATACACAACGTTTAAGACCGGATTGATTACCGGCGGCAGCGATTTCAAACGCCAACAATTTTCGTTAATTAACGAAAATAATATCATCATTGCAACGCCGGGGCGCTTACTGGAACATTTCGAATTAAATACGGACTATTTCCAGGATTTAAACTTGCTGATTCTGGACGAAGCCGACCGAATGCTGGATATGGGGTTCAGCGACGCCGTGCTCGAAATAGCACGTCACTGTAATCGAGATAGGCAAACGCTTTTATTTTCAGCAACCTTAAACCACTCCGGCGTCATACGAATGGCCGAAAAGGTGCTCAATAATCAAGCCGTTATTGCTCTGAATACGCTTCAAGACGGACACGGCAATATCACGCAACAACTGGTCTTGGCGGACGACCATGACCACAAATTGAAGCTATTAGCTTGGCTTCTACTGAACGAAAACTTCGACAAAGCGCTGGTATTTGCCAACACCCGCTTACGCGCCATAGAACTTTACGAAACCATGCGCGCATCAGGTATTCGTGTGGGTTTATTGCACGGCGAGATGGATCAAAAGGACCGGAATCGCGTCATGGCACTGTATCGGGACGGAGTCGTCAATAGCCTAATCGCCACCGATTTAGCCGCCCGCGGCCTGGACATCAAAGGCATCAACTTAGTGATCAACTTCGACATGCCCAGAAACGGTATAAGCTATATCCACCGCATAGGCCGCACCGGTCGCGCCGACGACCAAGGCATCACTATCGCCTTAGTCAAACATACCGAATGGAATCTCATGTCGGGAATCGAGCGCTTTTTAAATCAAAAATTTATCCGCCGGACGATTAAAGAACTGGAAGGCAGCTTCAAAGGTCCGAAAAAAGTCAAAGGATCCGGGAAGGCTGCCGGCAGTAAAGACAAAAAGGAACCGCCCAAAAAAGCAGCGGTTAAAAAAGTAAAGGTTCGGGAAAGGGATAAGAAGAATGTCGGGAAGCGACGTGCCCCAAGGACAAAACAAGACGCTGAATAACTTTTCACCTCGTACGTCGGGTTAGTTGAAGGGCGTAGTTAGCGGAGCAAACTCGCTATATTAAAACTATTCTTGATTTTTGTGCGTGGCGTAAACCACCGAATGTGAAGAACGCCGATATGGTGGATTACGATACGCGCAAATACTTTGCTTCTCTTTAAATATGGATGTTTTGCGTGTCTACAATGCTTGACGAAGGGTGTAGTTGATTTAATCGACAGACGCCCAATGTTGAGTTACACCGCACAGTTAATCCGTGCTGAAATCTTAGCGCAATCTTTTTGTACGCCTTTTTTGCCTTTTAGGTAATCCCGACCTACCCGAATTTTTGTCTTCGTCATCATTTTTTTATTTAATTTTTATAACGTGTTTAGGCAACTTCTTCAAACCACCCAAAGTAAGAATAACGATGTCATAAAGCAAATATTTATCAGCTGCTGGATTATTGGTTATTGCCATATAACTTTGAAACTCACGGAGCAATTCAGAGACTAGTCACAATGCTGTCGCTCCATTACTTCCTAATGGTGTTACACGAACGCCGCCGACTTTCCGGTCAGCGGTCTTCATCCTTGTTAGACTCTACTATCTTCCTATCACTTGTGTTCATCAATCGGTCTCAAATTCCTTTTCCACACAATCTACAATCAATCCAACATACCGCGATTAATCAATTTTGTATAAAATCCTCATGAAAAGGTCCGGTTAAATTTAAGCCGTTAGACAGTTGTCGATTAAGGTTGCACCCATGAAATACATCATCGCTATCGATCAAGGCACTAGCAGCTCGCGTTGCATACTTTATAACAATGAAGCGCAGCCGGTTGCCGTTGCACAAGAAGAATTCCGGCAACTTTACCCGCAGCCGGGCTGGGTAGAACACGATGCAGATGAGATTTGGGAATGCCAAGCTAGAGTCTTTAGACAAGTTTTGCAACAACAAAAGCTTAATCCAGAAGCCATTGCGGGGATCGGTATTACTAATCAACGTGAAACAACGGTGATTTGGGATCGATTAACCGGCAAACCGATTCACAATGCGATTGTCTGGCAAGATAGACGAACGGCGGATGAATGCACCAGACTAAAAGATGCGGGAAAAGAAGCACTGGTACAATCTAAAACCGGCTTATTGCTCGACCCCTACTTTTCCGCCACCAAAATCAAATGGCTGCTGGATAATGTAGCCGGGGCTCGAGCAAAGGCGGAACGCGGCGAACTGGCGTTCGGCACTATCGATTCCTGGCTGGTGTGGAATTTGACCCAAGGCGAATTGCATATCACTGACGTGAGTAATGCCTCTCGAACCATGCTTTTCAACATCGATACGCTGAAATGGGATGACGAATTACTCGCGTTATTCGATATTCCTGCGTCAATCTTACCGGCGATAAAAACATCCAGCGAAATTTACGGTTTCACACGGAATCTGGAAATTGGTTTAGGTATACCTATTGCCGCAATTGCGGGCGACCAGCAGGCCGCCCTTTTCGGTCAACTCTGCCATCAACCCGGTATGGCGAAATGCACATACGGTACCGGTTCGTTTTTAATGATGAATACCGGCTCCAAAAAACCGGTATCGACACATCGATTGCTCGGCACTATTGCTTGGCAAATCGGCGATAAGGTCACTTACGCGTTGGAAGGCAGTGTTTTTATGGGCGGAGCCGTCATGCAATGGCTGCGCGACGGTTTATTGGTGTTTAAAGAGACTTCTGAGTCAGAGGAACTGGCGGCTTGCGTCACTGATAACGGCGGGGTTTATTTTGTACCTGCATTGACCGGCCTCGGCGCGCCGCATTGGGATTCTAATGCACGCGGAGCTATCTTCGGGATTACCCGCGGCACAACCCATGCGCATATTACGCGAGCAGCACTGGAAAGTATCGCATTTCAAGTCGATGAACTATTAGACACGATGGCGATGGATTGCGGCGAAGCCATCACCCAATTAAGAATCGACGGCGGTGCGGCGAAAAACAACTTGATGGTGCAATTTCAAGCAGACATTTCCAATATCAACATCGTCCGCCCGGATAATTTAGAAACGACGGCCTTGGGTGCTGCTTATCTTGCAGGATTGGCTGTCGGCTTTTGGAGCATAGAAAAACTTAAATGTTCTTGGCAAATCGACCGAACATTCGCACCACACTTGGCTTCAAACCAAGTAGCCTCCCTAAAGCACTATTGGCAAAAAGCGATTTCCAAATCAAAAAACTGGAGTGATTAAAGTCGAAAACAAAGAAATTGCCCGTTAATACTCGGCTATAAACGTATAAAACAGATTTTTATAGCTCTCATCACTTTTGAATTAAGCACTCTTGCTTTAAAAATATTGAAAATTAATAAATCATAATAATTAGAATTTTATCGTCGAATCGGAAGGTAGGGAAGCAATAGCCCCCTACCCAAAACATTTAACTTAACGCTTACTTTAAAACTTAGCCCCTTTAGATCAACGGCAAATCAAAATTTTAAAGTACGCTTTGCAAAGTGAAGAATCGGAGCCTGAATCCGAACCGACCGTTAACGTAACTTTCATGGGCGGTTTATCCGCACTGCGAAAATCTTGCTTGCCGATAAAAACCGAATAAAAATACTGCTTCTTCTTACTTGTCGGGCTTATCAGCATCGTATTGATACCAGCCGTGCCTAATTTTGAGTTGAAGATAAAAGCGCCTTTACCAATTGCCTTAAACGATCCCTTGGGAACCGTTTGTTTGAAAACGGCGCCATTTTGATCGGATAAAGACAAAGTCACCGGTTCATTGACAGGAAAAATACCATCGCTGACGCTACCTAACGTAAATGTGCCTTTTCCTAGCAAAATGCCCATTTTGGTTCTCGACAACACCAATTGCGAATTAAATGCAGCAAAAGCGGTTATTGACGGCGCAGATTTCAATACCAATCCGGTCGGCGCTCTGCCGGGACCTAAGGCAATATCGGCGAAATCGCTTAACACCGTTCGTTGCCCAGTTGAAGGATTAACGCGAAACACTGCACCGCCTGAGCCAAAATCGTCCACATCTTGGTCCGCAACCAAAATATTGCCGTTCGATTCTACCGCCACAGAACGCAATAACGTTCCGGTAGGGCCTTGTGTAATTTCGCTAAAATCGCTGAGTAAAACTCGATTACCGTTTACAGGGTCAATCTTGAACAGTGCACCACCCGGGATACTTCTAAAAAAGGGAGCCACCACTAGAATTTTTCCGGTACCATCCACCGTAATTCCATGGGGAAATTGTACCGTTTCGCCTTGGTTAGAATCGCCGAAATCGCTTACGACTGTTCGCTGACCGGTCACTGGATCGATGCGAAACAACAGTCCGCCGGACGAACCGCTTAAATTATTGCAATCAGTGACCAAAATTTTGCCAGTCGACTCAACCGCAATACCGAGCGAACATTGCCCCCCTAGCGTTCCTTGATTCGGATTGCCGAAATCGCTGAGCATGGTACGTTGACCGGACACCGGATTTACCCGCAAGAGCGCGATACGAAAAGCCGTACTGCCAGGATCGGGACTGCCTGCACCGGCCGCAGTCATTAAAATTTCGCCGGTAGCTTCAACCGCAATCCCTGCTATGCCGTTCCCTGCCGCATTATCCGCAATAGGACCTTGAGCAGCATTGTTAAAATCGCTCACCTCCGTCCGCTGACCAGTGCCGATATTGACCCGAAATAATTTATTCACACCCGGGTCGACGACGAGCACCGTTCCGCTCGACTCCAAGGCTAGATTAAAAGGGATAGAACCGAGCTCACCTTGATTGATATCGTTAAAATCACTTATGGTTGATCGTATTCCCGTAATCGAATCTAGCCGAAGCAAACCTACAGAGCTATCTACCACATAAATATCGCTTGCTGTTGCTTGAACGGATAAACAAGAAAAACTAAATATCAGCATTAAACCGGCAATGCTTTTTTTAAAGAATTGCTCGTAGAATGAAATTAAGTTTCTAGTATTGAATTGATAAAAATGAAAATATTTCACGATAGAACTCCTCATTGCATAAGAAATGAATCTAACGTGTAAAATTGTGCCTATGTTATTTCAAAACCTTTTGACCTAAGTCAAACCTTGTCCAGTCTTACAGCGATTAAACCGGGTTAAGAAAAGACCGCTGAGTTTTAATAAAGCTCGAGTAGTCAAACATCACGCATCAAGTATAAAACCCGTGACTTTCTAAAAAACACCTGTTTACCTTGGAATTTTAGTCTCCAATTCCGATAATTCATCAATCGAATTAATATTGATAAAAATATCCGGTTCTTTTGAAAAATCGGCAAATACAACTTTTTGTTGATGTACCCAATTTTCCACTTTCCGTTGGCCGCGTTGTAAATAGTCTTCCAAGTCGGAGGACAATTCAGCGTTGAGCGCCAAAAAAACCGGATGCAAACGCTCGCCGTCGAATGCCGTTGCTACATCGACATCGTGCGTCTTTAACGATTCAAGTAGTTTTGTTAGATGATCCGCCTTAAAAAACGGTGAATCGCACGGCATCGCCAATACGATCCCGGATTCTGCATAATGCATCGCAGATAAAATGCCCGCTAACGGCCCGTCAAAACTGGCGGATTGATCGCTTATTACCGGTAAACCGAATTCCCTATAGGTTTCGATATTCCGGTTCGCATTGATGACAGTCCGGTTAGCAACCGCCGTCATGGCTTCTACGGCATAACTCACCAGGGGACGGTGTTTAAATAAAATCAAACCTTTATCCTGACGATTCATCCGGCGAGCAAGTCCACCCGCCAAAATGACACCGGTGACTTTTGTTTGTCTATCCATAATGCTAAGCTCTGCTTTCTACTAATGGGTTACATTTAAAATGATTGCACGTTGTTTCATTTTCGCAAGCTTATTCTGGATTACCGGCTGCGCCAACCAGCCCGTCGGCGAATTCGTGCCCTATTACGAGGTTCAAACGAACAAGCCTTACGATGATGTGCTGGCTGAACTGGAAGTCGCCATAGCCGAAAACAATTTTAGGATAACCGGACACAGCCGTGTCGGTAAAGTCATCCGCAACCGCGGCACACCCAATTTTCCCGAATACGATACCGTCCAATTCTGCAATCTGACCGAAGCCAAGACAATCTTGCTGATGTCCCCGCAAGCCATCCGGCACATGCCGTGCAATGTCGTTACCTATCAATTTCAAGGCAAAACCATTATTCGAACGCATTTACTGCCGACTGACACCGACAACAAAGCATTGAACGAATTTTCGGGTAAAATGAATATTATATTAAAAAGTATTGTCGATTTTGCAGCGGAGGAATAATGCTTTCCGAGCTGTAAAGTTAGGCTGTTAAGTGTTCGACAGGTTAGTTCTGAACGTAGCCGAAGGACTCGACATTAACGGCTTATCGGCATTCGATTACAAATCATCATTTCAATAAGGACAACACACAGCCATGAAAGTTAATAAAAAATCGTTATTGATCGCTTTAATCGCCGCTTCGGCTTTGATCGGCTGCGCTTCCACGCCCGAACAAGCGGAAGCCGAAAAAACTACCGCCGAACCAGCGGTTAAGGTAAACGACTTCCCTACCCGCGACCGTGTCGAATACGTGTTGAATTGCGTCGCGCAACACGGCGGACTAACCTTTATTACCCAATACGCTTGTGGCTGCAAGATCGATAAAATCGCCGAAAAAATGAGCTTTACCGACTACGAAGCAGCCAGAACCTTTAGCTTGTTAAAAAGCACGCCCGGCGAAGCAGGCGGTGTCTTTCGCGACCCGAAACAATCCAAAGATTTACGTAAACAATTGAAAGATGCCGAAGCTTGGGCGGAAAAGCAGTGTTTTGTGAAATAAAAAGTGCTCATTACGGCTTTATCCTTCCCTAAACAATAGACTTAATTTACTGGTAAGCGCTTATGAGTGACATTTTTATCAGCTACTCAAGTGCCGACAAAGAAAAAGCCGAGCAGCTTGCAAATTCATTTGCTCAAAAAGGCTGGTCTGTGTGGTGGGACCGGCAAATACCACCGGGAAAATCTTTCGACGACGTCATAGAAAACGCATTGAACGCCGCTCGTTGCGTTATTGTGCTCTGGTCGAAGGATTCAGTGTCTTCTCGTTGGGTAAAGACGGAAGCGGCAGAGGCGGCAGTCAAAGGAGTTTTAGTCCCGGTCATGATCGACAATGCCGCTATTCCGCTTGAGTTTAAAAGAATAGAAGCGGCGGATCTTTCGGATTGGACGGGAAACGAGGTTCACTTCGAGTTTACTCATTTACTCAAAACAATTGAATCCCTCCTGAGCGAAAACGCTCCCCAGACACAAGCTAAACAAAATCCTGCGAAACCCATAATACCGAATCAGCCGGGAAATCCATCTTCAGTCAAACGGTATCTGCTATTTACTGTCGTCGTTATAACGTTTTTAAGCCTATGGTTTTATTGGAGTACGACGCAAATTGATCTCAAAATTAAAACTCAGCCTTATTTTGCTAAACCGGTTTTAAACGAAGTCGAGTCTGCAACCGAACGACCTGAAATTCGAAACACTCAATCTCAAACAGCAAGTCCTCAACCTGAAGGATTAAAATCGCAAACACCTGCAATAAATTTATCTTCAAAGCATAAAAAAATTAACTTACTTGCCGCCGAAAACGGCGGACAGTTATTAGTCGCCTCAAGCGATGATTGGACAGCGACCATCGACGGTAAAGAAGAGTGGGGGCAAATCAGCTACGGCTTGGGAAAAGAAGCCGTTTACGGTTTCAAGGATGAAAAACCCGCATTATTCGACACTTTTAGCATGCTGATCACGGAAACGGCTGACACGAATGTGAAATCGTTTGAATTGTCGGTAGGTAACGACTCCCCGACAGGGGCTTTTGAATCGATCGGCAAGTTCCAGACTCAAAATGTAAAATTATTCAAAACGCCCTACCAAGTATTTAATTTTCCCGGCGTGACAGCGAAATATTTTAAAGTCAAACTTCTGGAGACTTACGGCGCCTCTCATCCTATTGTCCACGAATTTCAGCTCTTCGGTACGATGGAGTAAAAACCTTCCTATTCAGCTAACATCTAGCAAAGGTTGCCCTTCCAAAACTGAAAAAACCATGCCATTACACAAATTGGATCAGTTTCTCCTTACTCGAGCAGATAGGTCGAACCTATCGGGTCTAGCTCGATTTTCAACCGAATTCTTGTTTTTTGGCATCAAGCAGGCTAGAGCCTGTTTATTTGTCGGTCTCTTTTTTACTGCAGTATTTGTTGTGCCGCGAAACGGATTTGGGGGATGTTCACGCTACGATATGCTGTTGTTCTTTGCTTTAGTAATTCAGTGTTGGATGGTGGTTACCAAACTTGAAACAATCGATGAGCTAAAAGCTATTTGCCTTTTTCACATGGTCGGTTTTACGTTGGAAGTTTTTAAGACTTCCAGCGGTATTAAAGCGTGGAGTTATCCGGACTTTGCCTATACCAAACTTTTCGGCGTACCGTTATTTTCAGGCTTTATGTATGCCGCCGTGGGAAGTTATATCATTCAAGCTTGGCGTTTGCTTGATCTTCGGATCAGGCATCATCCCCCTTACTGGATGGCGACAATCGTTGCCGTCACGATCTATGCAAATTTTTTCACGCATCATTTTATCGGCGACTACCGCTGGTATATCGCTATGTGTACGCTGGGACTTTACGCCCGTGCCGTTGTTATCTTTCGTCCGCTCGATCGCGACCGGACCATGCCGCTCTTGTTAGCATTTGTGCTGATCGGTTTTTTTATCTGGCTTGCGGAAAATATCAGCACATTTTTCGGAATATGGCGTTATCCGAATCAATTAGGGGCTTGGTCGACCGTACACTTGGGCAAATGGAGTTCATGGTCGTTGCTGGTAATCATGACATTTACGATTGTCGCTAATCTTAAACATTTTAAAGAACGCGTACATGTGCCATTTTGATTTCCTGTATTGTTAGCCGGGTAGATCGGGCTGCGTCTTTGCGATACCTGAATTTTTATAACACAAAGATACATAACCGCTATCGCGGAAATGTGATCTATACACTTCATCATAAAACCTGAACGCATCATCTTATGTCGAATAAATCCAAACTAAAGGTGTATTACAACTCGGCGTGCCCTGTTTGCAAGGCTGGTATTGAAGGTCAGATGGAAAAGGAAAGCCGTTGCGAAATTCAATGGAACGATATCCACCAGAAAAATGCTTTTGTTTCAGAGTTAAATTCGGACCTCGAATCCGTCAGAGAACGATTGCATGTCATTGACGAAAACGGGCAAATTCAAATCGGTTTTGATGCCTTTTTAACCATTTGGCGGCATTCGCCTAATCAAAGTTGGATATCGAAGTTGCTGAGTCTTCCTGTTATCAAACAAGTTTGTCATGTTGTCTACAACCTATTTGCCGCCGCGCTTTACAAATGGAACACATCCAACAAACATTGGTAGCTAAACAAATTTCAGTGTGGTCCTAGTGTTGTTTCACCTGCCCCGCTAGCACAACGAAATTTGAGAACGCTACAATGAATTTCTATGCGCATAAGGAAAAACGGTCTTTTAATTCACCTGGAACTCAGCACTTCGGTTTAATAGGCTTGTCATAGATTTCGACGGCGACTGAAATTGATTTTACAAGTTCGTTTGCTGTAATCTAAAACATCTATTTTTCGGAGACGACCTATGAACGCCCCATCCACTGTTGAATACTTATCAAACCATGCTTTTTTTGGAGGCTTAAGTGCTGAAACGCTTTCATTTTTAAGCAACTGTTGCAGCCGGGTTGAAATAGCCAAAGGACACGTTCTATTCCATCAAGGTGAAACCGCCGATAAATTTTATGTTCTACTCAGCGGCAACATTTCCATAGAAATGCCCGCTATCCTGGGTCCCAGCTTAGTTATTCAATCGTTAGGGCAAAATCAAGTCTTGGGTTGGTCTTGGCTGATATCGCCTTATAAATGGAGCTTTCAAGCCAAGGCGACAGAAGATGCGGATTTATTGAGATTCGACGGCAAAGCGATACTTGCGCAATGCGAACTCGACCCGAAATTCGGTTACGAACTACTAAAAAAGTTTGCGGAATTGATGTCGGTGCGTCTGGACTCCGCTCGTCAAAAGATGATGGAAGAATGGAATCCGGTAGGATTTGCCTAAACTTTCGACAGCTTAGGCTCCATTACGCCTTAACTCCCGTTCGCTTTAATTCTCTTTGGGTATTGAGCCTGTCGAAAGGTGGTCTGTACTTCGACTTACTCAGCATTAATAACCCGTGGGTACGAACGGTTCAGACTTTAAAAGGCCGAATCAACAATGAGTCGGCTATGCGCATTAAAAAAACTTTAAACGCTGCGTAGATCCGTTTTTTTATGCCGCTTCTTTCCCCCTATTGCTCTGTTTTTATTATTTTTTATTCAATCGTTAAAAGTGTGAATTGGTTATCAAACGAATCATAAAGAACGCGTTATCTTTTACTCGACTTAAACTATAAGCCTTAAAAGGTTTTAATTTGTTCGCCAGAACTTTGGACGCTACGACCGATGACGCTTGATCCGGCCTATGAAATGTTAATACCTACGAGTCGCTATACTAGGTATTGAAGAATTGTCGAAAGTCGCTTTTTTCGACAAACGCAACCGATTCCAAGCATCATCAACATGCCGCAATTCGAAGATTCTCGCAACCTTCATTAAGACATTACAGTTATCGGCGATCATCGATACTCTCAAAAAGCTTAGAGATAAGTCCGTATAAACCGTTATTTTGGTAGTTTCGTTTTTGCTTTCCGCCAGCAAAACAATCTTTAAAACCGGATAAACGACATAAAAATAATAGAGGTGTTAACATGAAAACCGATAAAACATTTACCATGAACAAATCTCAGCTGACTACAATTAACTGCTTTCGAGCGTTGGTTGTGGATGATTATGCGCCTGCCAAAAAACTGTTAAGCGCCAGCCTTCGTACGCTCCCTCATATCGGAGAAATCGAATTCGCCGATAACGGCGAAGAAGCGTTAAAAATGGTAGAAAGCAAACGTTACGATATTATTTTTCTCGATGTGACGATGCCGGGACTTGACGGTTTCGAAACCTGCACACTGATCCGAGAAATAAAAGGCTACGAAATGACGCCGATTATTATCATTACCGGTAATACTTCGCCTGGGCATAAGTTTAAAAGCGTAATCTCCGGCTCCACAAGTTATCTGACCAAGCCTATTAAACAGGAAACATTTCGCCAGCTGAATTTGCAATTGTTGTCTTGGTTACAGAGTATTCAAGTCGCTTGAAATTTTCGGAAAACCGAATCGAAAAGGCATGCCGTTCGATTCGGTTCATTTTGAGTAAAGCGACGCTACGGATATCGACTGACCTTCAAACTCTGTCGCGTACCCTTGTACACTTTTTACATCACTCGATAGTCATTTTCCAATAATTTAGCATGCGCTACCGCTAATCTCGCAATCGGTATTCTGGGCGCCGAGCAGGACACATAATCCAGCTTAATATGATGACAGAAGCGAATCGATTGCGGGTGTCCGCCTTGTTCTCCGCAGATTCCTATTTTGATGTCGGGCCGGGTTTTATGTCCGGCATCGGCGGTCATTTTCATTAACTGACCGACGCCTTTAGCATCCAACACTTCGAATGGATTGTCTTCCAGCAGTCCGGTTTCGTTGTAAAGCGGTAAAAATTTATTTTCCGCATCTTCGCGAGAAAAGGAGAAGGTCGCTTGGGTTAAGTCATTCGTGCCGAACGAGAAAAATTCCGCGACTTCGGCTAACTCAGCGGCCCGGGTACAGGCTCTAACGGTCTCTACCATAGTCCCGAATTTAAATTCCAAGCGGATGCCGTATTGATGTTCGACTTCTTGTTGTATTTGATCGACATACGATTTTACTTTGATCAACTCTTGTACGGTGATGACTTGCGGCACCATGATTTCCGGAAGAATCGGCGTTCTTTGTTTCGCGCACAGGGCGGCGGCTTCAAGAATCGAGCGAATTTGCATTTGGTAAATTTCGGGATACGACATACCGAGGCGAACACCGCGATGTCCCAGCATCGGATTGACTTCGTATAACTCTTTCACTTTTTTGAGCATCAATTCTTTTTTAGCTATCGCCTTATTGATGACTTCTTCGTTCAAAAGATTAAAAGGACCCGGCAAAGCAATCTGCGCGCCTAGTGTATCCAAGGTTACTTGTTGCCCGTAAATCATAACTTTATAGAGATTCAAAGCTTTAATTTCATCTTCCAGTTGATGTTCGCTCGGCAAAAACTCGTGCATCGGCGGATCCAGCAATCTTACAGTCACCGGATACGGCGACATCGCTTCGAATAGCTGCTTAAAATCGTCCCTCTGGATAGGGAACAATTTTTCCAACGCATCCTGCCGAGCTTCTTTCGTATCCGCTAAAATCATGTCGATGACTAACGGCAAACGATCGGAGGCATTGAACATCCGCTCGGTACGACACAGTCCGATCCCGGTTGCGCCATAACTTTTTGCCATCTTTGCCCGTTCCGGTGTATCCACATTAGCATGAACTTCTAGTTCGGCGAACTCATCGGCCCACGCCAATAGAGTTTTTAACTCATCTGAAAAGGACGGTTCAATCGTCGGGATTTTACCGATATAAATCAGGCCGGAGCTCCCGTCGATGGTTATGATGTCGCCTTCGCGAATGTGTAAATCGCCGACGACCGCCTGACGGGAACGGACATCGATTTTAATATCTTCGGCACCTGCGATACAGGCTTTACCCATCCCTCTCGCGACTACAGCCGCGTGCGAGGTTTTACCGCCACGACTGGTCAAAATACCCTGGGCGGCAAAAAACCCGTGAATATCTTCCGGCTTGGTTTCTTCCCTCAATAAGATGACCGGCTCTCCGGCGCGCCCCATCAATTCCGCCGTGTCGGCATCGAACACGCATTTACCGGAAGCAGCCCCTGGCGAAGCCGGTAATCCTTGCGCTACGGGATGTTGTTTATTCTCAGGATCGAGTTGCGGATGTAAGAGTTGTTCCAGCAATTCGGGGTTGATTCGCAACAAAGCCTTTTCTTTGCTGATTAAGCCTTCCGCCACCATTTCCACCGATGTTCTTACCATAGCGGTAGCATTCATCTTGCCGTTGCGGGTTTGCAAACAATAGAGTATGCCGCGCTCAATGGTATATTCGTAATCTTGTACTTCTTTGTAATGCGATTCCAGCTTGTTACGCAAATCGACGAGTTGCTTATAAAGTTCCGGCATTTCATGCGCCAACTCCTGCACGGGTTTCGGCGTACGGATGCCGGCAACAACGTCTTCGCCTTGTGCATTGACCAAATATTCGCCGTACATTTCATTCGTACCGGTACCTGGGTTGCGGGTGAACCCTACGCCCGTTGCGCAATCGTTACCCATGTTACCGAACACCATCGCGACGACATTCACAGCCGTTCCATTGGCCATTTGCGGCGTGATATGAAATTCGCGCCGGTAATCGACAGCACGTTTACCCATCCAGGAGTTGAATACCGCTTTAATCGACAATTCCAGTTGTTCGTAGACATCCTCAGGGAACGGTTTACCGGTTTCTTCCTGCACTACTTCCAAAAACAGCTCGCTGATTTGCTGTAAATGATCGGCATTCAGTCCCACATCCGATTTGATCCCGGCTTGTTTTTTAATACTGGCGAAATGCAGGTCGAACTTCTCATCGTCGATGCCTAAAGCAACCTTACCGAATAGCTGGATAAATCGGCGATAGGCATCATAAGCGAATCGTGTATCGCCTGTTTGTTCAATGAGACCGGTCAATGTTCGGGTATTCAGTCCCAGATTCAAAATGGTATCCATCATACCGGGCATTGAAATAGCCGAACCGGAACGAACCGAAACCAGCAAAGGATTATGGCTGTCGCCGAATTTTTTCCCTGAGAGCGCTTCGACTTCGGCGATATGGGCTTTGACATCATCCAGCAACCCTTCAGGCAATTGATGGTTTGCCAGATAATCCAGACATGCTTTGGTCGTAATAACAAATCCTGGCGGCACATTAAGCCCTATCTGCGTCATTTCGCAAAGATTAGCGCCTTTGCCGCCCAACAGAACCTTGTTTTTTCCGTCGCCGGTATGGAATGAATAGATGTATTTTTCTGACATGATGAAACTCTAGAGTTGAAATTATTTAACATTGTTATAACACTGAACATTACTCAGGTTTCACATACTTTGCAATTAGATAAAATATATAAAACGCAAACGATTAACCCGGTCTTCACCGGATTTAAAATTGCACCGTAAACTTTAGCTTTTCCGGGTTCGGATTCTTGCTGAATACGTTTAACTTCGAGATGTAATTGGTCTTAAACAGAAATTGCAGTGGTTGCGATAATTTGATAAACGATATTCGCTTCGTTAACGATGCAATTTTAATTACCCTGCGCTTATGCCTCACAAGCGTTGATGTCTTTAACACTTTGACATCCGTCCACTCTATTGATGGTCAGAGGCGGCGGATTCTGTCTGCAAACGGCAGTTTGCCATTGACCGCTTATCAATCTCCCTGCTTGAGCGGTTACTCCGATAAAACTTACTGTCACAGTTAGCACCTTGATTGATTTCATGCTCACAAGTTCCTTCTTTCTATCGACTCATAACTCAGTTGAATGACGGATTAGGCTCTGCCGTATAAGTTTTTTTAAATTTTGGATATGTTTTAAGCGCTTGACTGGCCTGGATCACTACAAAAAAGTGTGTCATATCACACACCTTGTGCGGCATATCACACACTTTTTTTCTAAGTCCCTTATAAATATTGGGTTTTATTGGCATTAAATTATTTATGAACTGTGTTATATCACGCACTTTTTGATTTCGTAACGTCCTATTAGCCCACGCTAAACTAGCGAATTCCTAATCAATCTTTGCGACATTTTTTGTTAGTAACAATAAAGATAAATAAATTCAATTTGTTGCCTAATTTATTCCTACTAGTAAATCGCTCACCGTCTTTCTATAAAAACCACATTTGTGGCGCATATATTGCTTTATTTTCGAGATTAACAATTTTTTTATCAGCTAACGTTTGCTCCACTTGTCCGAACTGAAGTTTTTGCCCTCCATCTATCTGAGGACGCGACATCCGCGGCGTTTTTTGAGTGCGATTTAATTTACTGGATTTTCCTACCCTAATTCAAATGACTTCCTTAACCAACGACAGAAATGCAATTTTCAATACGACACAACTGAATGCTCATGACATCACGTACTTTAGTTTTGGCTAACAAAGGTCGGTTAATACATAAATAAACATCATGAAGCGAGTAAGAAATACGCATCAAGAGCCTTATTCACACCTAAGCCGGATTAAGGTATTTCCGTGCGGATTTGACCTAAATCGCGAACAGACAAGCACTCAGTTACAAACAGAAAAATGATAGCCGTTACCCGCAACAAATTATGCCGCATACAAAAATAACGATGAGTACTACAGGATATAAGAAGAAAAATATCGATCTGCATTCTTTTACGACAGCCGCACTGATGTTGCCGGGCTTAATCTCGCCAGTAATCTATGCCGCCGAAGACGACGAGATCGATTTTCAGTACAGCCACTATCAGGAGGGAAAGCGGAATATTTATATTGATAAGAGCGATTTATTTTCAACTCAAACCAAATCGAAAAGTTTTAATCCGATAGAAGTTGAAAGCCTGCACGGCAGTTCCAAGTTCAGTCTATCCGATCGAATTAAATTTGCCTTTAACTATGTTCAAGATACCTGGGGCGGCGCAACGCCGGTCACAACGGCGCCGGCAGCATTCAAAGGCAACAAGGTTCTCTCTTCACCGGATGGGCTTGTGGTAACCGGTTCGTCCCCCTATGTGACGGACGGATTAGCGTTGGACTCGAAATTTAGGCCGCTCGACGGCGTGTTTACGGGCGAAATCGATCCCGTTACGCAATTGGACGTTTTAAAGTATAAAAAGAACAACCGCCTGCAACACATCATGGCGACGGCATCGCCTGAAACACGTAAACAAGGCGATTTTAAATTGACGTATGATTGGGACGAAACTGCCGTCAGCGTAGGCGGCGGTCTTTCTATTGAAAACGATTACGAATCCCGTTTCGGAAATCTGGGCGGGCGCTTCGATTTCAATCAAAAACAAACCACGCTGAATGTCGATTTAAGTTACACCAATAGCGAAACCAAAGCCATTCTCGATCACGATTCCTTAGTGAGTATTCAGAACGCCCCGCCCGGCCAAATCGATATTCTGGAGAACTTAGGCTTTGCCAAATTCCTACATGGCAATCGCCAAGATTGGTCTACGCATTTAGGTTTGACGCAAGTGGTCGATAAAAATGTCTTACTGAGCGCCGACCTAAGTTATACACGCAGTACCGGTTATATGGGCAATCCTTACAAAGGCACGGCAATTGCCTTTATCGATCCCGACCGGCAATTAGGCGCTCCGAAGGACGGATACAACAGTACTGTGTTCACCTTGCTTGAACAACGACCGGAAGAACGCAACCAATGGAATTTGGGCGGGCGTTATGTGCAATACATCGAGCCGCTCGATGCGGCATTACATTTCGATTACCGGTTTTCGGCGGACGATTGGGGTATTCAATCACACAGCTTTGAAGCGGACTGGGTGCAGCCTTTGGGTGCAGGTTGGACGGTCACACCGCGCATACGTTATTACTCGCAAGACGCGGCCGATTTTTATGCCCCTTGGCTGGTATCGAATCAAGCTTATTATAAAAACATTTTAGATGCTGACGGTAACCAAATAGTCATCGGCAATGACGGCAAGGAATATTCCCAAATATTCGACCCAGCCACTTTCGAACAATATCTGAGAGACAATCAAGGCAACCGTGCGCCGCCTTCAATTCAGGCCGTTGATAGTAAGCGCGAATTTTACGACCCTAAAAAACTTCCGGCGCATTTTTCCAGCGATCACCGGCTTTCCGGCTTTGGTGCATTAAGCGGCGGGCTGACGATCACTAAACAGTTCGCGAAGGGCTTAACGCTTGAAACTGGCTTTGAATACTACACCCACCAAGGTTCGTTAAAAATCGGCGGCGGGGACGAAACGGCTTACGCCGATTTCGATTACTGGCTGGCGAATGCTGCTTTGAAAGTCGATTTGAATGCCTTGTCGTTTAGCGGAAACAACCCGACCGATGCCGATCATTTCCACCACCATAATCATGCCGCGCCCACGCCTGCGGGTGTGATGTTCGGACACATGTTACCGCAAGCAGGAAATTTCATGGTCGGCTATCGTTATATGTGGAATAGCCAAAGCGGCGCTATCCTCGGTGGAAGCGAACCTAGCCGAGATCAGGCCGTCATATCGGACGGTTGTAACGGAGATCCTTGTTACCTAGCCCCTTCGAACATGTCCATGAGCATGCATATGCTCGATTTAATGTACGCTCCCGCCGATTGGTTGACACTGATGTTGATGCCGCAATTTGTGGATATGGACATGGATATGCGCTTACTCGACGGTGCAGCGCCGCCGCCCAATCCGCACGGGATGCACCATGTGCAAAACGGGCATGAAACCGGCGGTATCGGCGATGTCGGGATGTACGCATTGGTCGAGTTGTTCGATAGCGGCAGCCACCATATTCATTTGACCACCGGATTTAGCGCTCCAACCGGTGATGTTAATCTCCAATTACGGCGCAATCACGCTATCGACGGCGGTTATATCGATTACGGCATGCAATTAGGTAGCGGCACGTGGGATTTCAAACCGAGTTTAACTTACACCGGCAGCCGGAACGAATTTTCCTGGGGGGTGCAAGCTAACGGAACGGTACGAATGGAAAACCGGAATAAATCCGGTTATGCCTTAGGCGATATTTTCCAGGCTACCGCTTGGGGCAGTTATAACTTTACACCGTGGCTGACGGCTTCGATTCGGGGCGTGTACACCTTGCAAGGCACAGTAAAAGGCCAGTTCGCAGGAGCTATCGGACAATTTTATAATCCTGCCGAACCTGACGGTACGCAATCGCAAAGCAGTATCTTAAAATTCGGCCCGCAAGATTATCCGCAAAACTACGGCGGGCGGTTTTGGGATGTCGGTTTCGGCTTGAGCGCCGCTGTGCCTTCCGGCGGTTTGGCAGGCAACCGCATCGCCGTCGAATGGTTGCAACCGGTCGATACCGGCTTCAACGGCTACCAGCTCGACCGCGACGGCGCGTTAAATTTCACCTGGAGTTATGGGTTTTAGTTTTGTCATTTGCAATACTTTTTATATGAATCGACTCATCGTTCTATTTCTACTTTTTTCCGCCGGAATACATGCCGCAACACCCGAGGATTTTTTACCGCCGGAGCAAGCGTTTCAAGTATCCAGCCGGGTCGTATCGCCGGATACGATTGCGCTTGCCTGGAAAATCGCCGACGACTGCTATCTCTACCGGCATCGCTTTAAAATCGAATCGGTTACGCCGGGAATAAAAGTGGCCGAAACGAGATTTCCGGCAGGCGAAAACAAAACCGATCATATTTTCGGCGAGGTGGAAATATTTAAAAAAGACGTCGATGTAGAAGTCGTGCTTCAACGGATCGATCCGGCTATCGATAACCTTAAGCTCACGATTGTCTATCAAGGTTGCGCCGAATCGGGCATGTGCTATATGCCCGAGAACAAAACCGTTGAAGTACGTTTACCGGCAATCTCCGCCATGCAACGCAATAGCCCTGCCCAGCCTAAGATAGGTGCGTCATACACCTCCGAACAAGACGAAATTCTGCTTACGTTAAACAATAAACCGCCATGGTTTGTTATCTTAAGTTTTTTCGGCTTTGGTTTGTTGTTGGCGTTTACGCCGTGTGTATTTCCGATGCTCCCGATTATCTCCGGCATCATTGCCGGACAAGGCCGGCAGATCAATTCCAGAAAGGCTTTCGGATTATCCTTTTGTTATGTCTTGGCCTCGGCGTTGACCTACACCGTATTCGGCGTCATCGCCGGATTGTTCGGCAGTAATTTACAAGCCTTTCTGCAAACGCCTTGGGTCATCGCAACTTTTAGCGGACTCTTTGTATTATTAGCGATGCCGATGTTCGGCCTGTTCGAATTGCAAATGCCCGCGTTTCTGCAAACCAAATTCGTTGCGGACAGCGCACATCAGCGCGGTGGCAGTTTTTGGGGGGCGAGCGTCATGGGAGTATTTTCCGCACTGATTATCGGACCCTGCGTTACCGCGCCGCTGGCCGGAGCATTACTGTACATTAGTCAAACCGGCGATGCCGTCTTGGGCGGAGCGGCCTTATTTTCGCTTGGATGCGGCATGGGAACGCCGCTGCTTTTCGTCGGCACCTTTGCGGGAAAACTACTACCGAAAGCAGGCGCGTGGATGGAATCCGTCAAGTCCTTCTTCGGCTTAGGGTTATTGGCCGTCGCCATCGGATTATTAAGCCGCATACTCCCGCCTGCCGCAACCTTAATCTTGTGGCTATTATTAGCAACCTTGCCCGTCTTCCTATTGCTGAGAAAACGCCGCTGGCGGCTTGCCGGATTCACCGGAATACTCTACGGCTGTCTGTTATGGCTTGGCTTTTCCGGTCATTTTTCCAAAGAAATCCCCGCTCTCGTCTGCTCTGCCGTGGAAGCCTGCGAGGCGAGCTTACAACCGACCTTGGCCTTTAAAAAAGTAAGCACTGTTGCGGAATTGCAAGCGCAACTCGACACCGCCCGCCGTCTTCATAAACCGGCCATACTGGATTTCTATGCCGATTGGTGCACGTCCTGCGTGGAGTTAAAACATAACACCTTTTCCGAACCGTCGGTTCACAACGCCTTAACCGATACCGTTCTCATACAAGCCGATGTCACCCAACATACTGAGGCGGATAAAGCCTTATTAAAACAATTCAACCTGATCGGCCCGCCCGCCATCTTGTTTTTTAGCCCTGAACGAGACGAACTTTCCAGGTACCGGATCATCGGTTATGTAAGTGCAAACGAGTTGCTAAACACCCTGAGCAAAGCTTTTTTAGACTCAACTAGCAAGCTGGGGAAAAAGTAGCGAAGCATTTTCGGTATTGTCGCTTGCATCTGTATACAGACTTCACATTTCGGAATCGGCTTCAGGCGAATTCCATTCCGAAAATAAGCGACCTTCCCATTCCAAACACCAGGCGACGAAACTTTAGGAGCACTGTATTTAACAATTTTCGCCACCGGTACACCGTTATGGGCGATCATCATTTCTTCATCCCGCTCGGCTGCAACAATTAAACTGGATAAACCATTTTTGCCATCGAGGAAATTGACTTTCATTTCAGCAACTCAGGTTAGCTAACATCGGCAAATGTTAATGAGACCAGCGCTTGTTGTAAAAGTTGAAAATTCGTTGTTGGACATTCATTTCATACCTTTTAAAAATGAAATTCAATTATCGAAAAGATACGCTTTGCCTACCCTAACACCGGACATAATTTAAATCAGAATTGGTAATTTCATTTTCATTACGGCGTCACGGGTGTTTCAACTGAAACGATGTTGTTAGGAGCTTGAGGATCAGCTCTTGCTGCGCTGGAAACGCTAACTTGCTGGCTTACGGCGTTGCGTATTGCTTTAATATTTACCGTTAGCGTCAAACTTCCTCCTGAATCCAGTCGGCTGAGATTACATAAGCTGATTGAAGCGTAACGATTACACCAACCCTGGCTGGGTGTAAAGTTTACTACTTGTCCGTTAGTGACTAGATGTGTGACCTTCACAATAAAAATAGAATCCGGCCCGTTATTGGTGATGGTATAGGTGTAACTGCCCTGGCTGCCCTTAGCCAGCGTTGCGGGCTGCTGGGTGGTTTCGATTTGCAGGTCGCCTTGAAAACGATTAACTAGGGTGCGGTCGTAAACGAAAATATCGGTTGCATCATTAGTATCCCCGGAAACCATATTGCTCGAATCCGATACAAAAGTTACTTCACGTCCATTGGCGCTGATGCTGGGATACTGATTCCAGCTATTTCCTTGCATCCCGTTAAAATTGACACTAGCCAACGTGGTCTCATGGTTACGTCGGTCATGAACGAAAATATCCCAGGCGTCATTATTATCTCCGATAACTAGATTGGTAGCCCAGGATTGAAACACCACCCAGCGTCCATCGGCACTAATACTGGGATAACCATGTTCGCGAAACCCTTGTACGCCATTGGAATCGACATTGACACGGGTGGTTTCGTGAGTCACGCGGTCATGAACGAAAATATCTTCCCACGGATTGTTGTCTTCTCCAGCGACTAGATTGGAAGCGCCTGATTGAAATGCGACCCAGCGACCATTAGCGCTGATACTGGGAGCGTAACTTTGGACGTCCGCTTGTTCTCCGTTAGTATTAATACTGACCCGTGAAGTTTCATGGTTGAAGCGGTCGTGGAGGAATATATCATCAACGCCGTTAGTATCCCCGTTGACTAGATTATCTGAATTCGACCAAAACGTTACCCAACGTCCATCAGCACTTAGACGAGGCCCCATACTATAACTATTCCCTTTGACTCCGTTCGAATTAGCGCTGACGAGTGAGGTTCTTTTTAATAACCGGTCATGAACAAAAACATCGTATGTACCATTAGTGTCTCCAGCCACTAAATTGTCATCAGCGCTTATAAAGGCTACCCAACGACCGTCAGCGCTGATACTGGGTTCGTAACTACCAAAACTCGCTTGTTGACCGTTAGAATTAACACTGACTCGCTCGGTTTCATGGGTTACGCGATCATGGACGAAAATATCCCCAAACGGACCATTCGTGTCACCAGCGACAAGGTTGCTGGCGCCGGAAAAAAACGCAACCCAACGACCATTGGCGCTTATGCTGGGGAAATAACTCTCACGATTTCCTTGCCCTCCGTTAGAATCGACACTAACCCGAGTGGTTTCATGCGTTAAACGGTCGTGGACGAAAATATCATCAGTACCATTTGTGTCCCCAGAAACGAGGTTATCGGCAACGGATTCAAATGCTATCCAGCGACCATTAGCGCTCAGACTATTACGAGTGGGATGCCCGCTGGAGCCATTACCGCTGCTGGCATTACCTTCCACTCCGCTGGTACTTAAACTTACTCGCGTAGTTTCACCTGCCCCAGCATTGGCCCCCAACATACACAGCAAGACGATCAGTGAGCCATCAACGAATTTTTGCACTGTTTTAAGCAACATAAAATAGCCTCCTAAAAGGAACGGTGTCGATGTCTTCTACAACACATGGAAATTGAATTCCAGTTACGTTTTTAGTGAAAATTCAAATAACAATATCATAAAGATAAACGTCGAGCCGGAAAGTTTGATGACGTTACTCCCAATCGAAAAAAGAAGCAAGAAACGTTTATATGACATCAATAATCTATCGAAACCATACCGGTACTGAGTGACAATTAGTGAGTAAATCCTGACGTTAATGATTATTTTAAGCAAGCGAAATTCTTCTAAAAGCTGCAAATCCAGTCATCAAGTAATATATTGCCGGTTATGAAACCAGTTTTATAAAAAATGTCGTAATCGCAGGGAAGCAAAAATGAAATTAACCTCAAAACCCATCCAAAAAATCCCCCTCCTCATCCTCACCGGCTTTCTGGGCAGCGGCAAAACTACATTACTCAACAACATCCTGACTCAAGCGCCTCGCTCTGCCGTCATCATCAATGAATTCGGCACAACGCCGATCGACCCGCAAGTGCTCAGGGAACATAAGGTTTTGATTTCGACTTTGTCGGGTGGTTGTTTGTGCTGCCAAGTTAAGGGCGCATTAATGCCGGTGTTGAAAAACCTGCGAATGACGTGGGAAAACGCAGCAGTAAAACCGTTCGACCGCATCGTCATCGAAACCAGCGGCATCGCCAACCCGGAACCGGTGCTGGATACGGTGCTTAAGCAAAGCTGGTTATCAGCGCGTTATAGTTTGCAAGGGATTGTTGCGACGATTTCCGCGTTGACAGGGAGTGATACATTGACCCGCTTTGCCGATGCTCAAGCGCAAATTGCCTGGGCGGATTGTATCGCCATCACCCATACCGATTTAGCCGATCCTAATCGAATCCAACAGTTGGAAACGCGCCTTGCCGAGTTATCCCCGGCAGCCAAACAAGTTCATGTCATTAACGGGGCTATTGATCTTGAAATACTGTTGAATTTTTCAACACACTTCCGTCATTTACCGATTAACAAAAAAACAGATGTTATCGATCACGGCTTTATTAGCCTCAGCGTACAATTTAACCATCCCATCGCTTGGAATCGCCTTGAGGTCGTTTTACTGAACCTTATGGATCACTACGGGGAAAATTTACTCAGGATAAAGGGCATTATTTTCGATCCTGAGTTCGACCGGCCTTTGCTCGTTCAAGGTTCAAATGGTAGGTTATATCCGCCGATCCATATGCCTGCTCGCGAATCCGATGATTTGATAAGCCGTTTGGTATTTATTATCGCGAGTGATGCGGACAGCCTGAAGGAAGAAGTATTGTCGCAACTGAATCCTTAATAGGGTTCAGGTCGGATTGATTTTTTTTGATCCTGTCTTATTAAGGAAACTCTGAATAAGTTGATTACGTTCATGCCCTTCGACTTCGCTCAGGAGAGCGTTCGACAAGCTCACCACGAACGAAATCAAAACCTTAGCGTTCGCCCTGAGATGTCAAAGGACTCGTTTAGAGTTTCCTTAAGTTTTAATTTCCCTTCGACTTCGCTCTGGGAACTCCTTGGTCGTGTTCTCTGAGCGAAGCCGAAGTACGTCAAAGCGCTCTCAGATATTGAAAATAAAACATTTACAGGCTTCGGTTTTTTTACCCTAATTAATGGGAGAATCAACGAGAATTAAACACAAAAAAACCTTGCCCATCGTCCGATGGTGCAAGGTTTCTATTTTATTTTCGATTTTAGTTTAGCAACACTTACCGACTTCGGTTGCGGAAGGCACTTCGACTAATCGACCGGTTTTAACATCGTAGATATAGCCGTAGATGGGAATGTCTTTCGGCACTAAAGGATGGTTTCTGATACGTGCGACGTCTTCGGTAACGCTTTCTTCCTGGTTTTTGATAGTCAACCAGTTGATGTATTTGCCTTCGCTGCAGCCCGGACCTTCACAGCAATCATGCCAGCCGTTTTCGTCGATGGATGCGGTTTTCAGGCTTTTCGACAACAAATCGCTCATAATTTCATTGGTGAATAATTCCATGCCGCAATCGGTATGGTGGACAACGAACCATTCTTTGGTGCCCAATAATTTGTAAGATATGACCAAACAACGAATTGCATCGTCGCTGGCGCGTCCGCCGGCGTTGCGGATCACGTGGGCATCGCCTTCAGAAAGTCCGGCAAATTTCGCCGGATCCATGCGCGCATCCATACACGCTAAAATGGCAAAGCGTCTGGCTGGCGGTAAAGCCAACGAACCTTTATCGCCGAAATTGTTTACGTACTCTCTGTTGGCCGACAACACTTCATTTAGAATATTACTCATCGTTCGCTCCGTTATTATTTTTTATGGGCAATAAAAAGCCGCTTGAATCAGTCATATTACATGAATAAAACCAAGCGGCATTAACTATCTCCGAGGTACAGTGTATACTCGACATTGAAAGTTTGGAATAGCCCAAAATATTTATAAAATATAAATTTTAAGTTTACAGTATGGATAAACTAAATAACATGCAAGTGTTCTGCCGGATCGTCGAACTCGGCACGTTTGCCGCAGTAGCCCGCGAGATGGATTTGTCGGCAATGATGATCAGTAAATATATTGCGCAATTGGAAGAATCCTTGGGCGTCGCGCTGTTAAATCGAACTACGCGAAAAATCAGTTTGACCGAAGCGGGCGAATTGTATTATCACCGGAGTAAACAATTACTCGACGATTTCTCCGAATTGGACGAATCGACTTCGCAGCTCGGCAGAAATGTGAAAGGTATCTTGAGAATCAGCGCTTCAATCGATTTCGGCGGACTTTATATGGTCGCCGCTATCGAAGCCTATCAGCAATTGTACCCGGAAGTTAAAGTCATGATGACTTTGCATAACAGCCAAGTCAATTTGAGCGAAGGCAGTATCGATCTCGCCATTTTGGTGACCGATACCTTGGATTTAGGCATAATCGCCAGAAAAATAGCGGAGACTCGGTTGTGTACTTACGCCTCCCCTGCTTATCTCAAACAATACGGCGAACCCCGTAGCGTCGACGATCTTAAGAATCATCTGTGCCTTTACAATACCGATACCCCCCACAAAGATTATTGGATTTTTAAGGACGGCGATGAAGAAGTTAAAGTTAGAACAACGTGGCGTTTTGCTTCGAATAACGGCAGAGCGCTTTGCCAAGCAGCGGCTTTAGGAATGGGGATTACGCAAGCACCGGAGCTTTCGGTAGCAACCTACCTTGCAGAAGGAAAGCTGGTCGAAATTTTGCCGGACTATCGAATCCCCTCTTTGAATATCTATGCTACTTATTTGCAAAGACGTTTTATGCCAGCTAAATTAACGACTTTTGTCGATTTTTTAATTCGCTTTTTTGCCGAAATGAATATGGTTAATTCGAAGTGAGTGTTTAGTTTGTCTTTATTTGTTCATTCCGCCGTAAGCTGCCTTGCTTTCGGCGGAACAAAAATTCTTCGTTAGTTATTTTTCTTCACTAGCACTGCCCAAAAATCGGTAAACGCCAGCACCTAGCAATGCACCTATGATAGGAGCCACCCAAAACAACCAAAGCTGAGCAATTGCCCAGTCGCCCACATAGATTGCTACACCCAAACTTCTTGCAGGATTAACCGATGTATTTGTAACCGGTATGCTAATCAGGTGGATCAGTGTCAACCCTAAACCGATTGCAATCGGCGCGAAACCTTGCGGTGCGCGCGTATCGGTCGAACCTAAAATTATCAATAAAAACATCATGGTCATGACAACCTCGGTAACGAATGCCGACGTTACCGAATAACCGCCTGGAGAATGTTCGCCGTAACCGTTGGATGCAAATCCGGCCATCACATTAAAATCCGCTTTGCCGCTGGCGATCAGGTACAAAATACCGCCCGCTACGATTGCGCCGATACATTGGGCGACAATATAAAAGGCCAGTTTATTTGCTGGAAAGCGACCGCCCGCCCATAATCCGATGGAGACTGCCGGATTTAAATGACAACCGGATATATGTCCGATGGTGTAAGCCATCGTTAGTACAGTCAACCCGAATGCAAACGATACACCCAACAGACCGATCCCTACGTCCGGAAAAGCAGCCGCCAACACTGCGCTACCACAACCACCAAGTACTAACCAAAACGTTCCGAAAAATTCCGCTACATACTGTTTCATGTTTCTCCCTCTTTGTGTTGTTAGATTGTTTTCGGTGCCGAAAAAGGTGCACCGAGTTGAATCATATCATCCGTTTTATCGTTGTTCAATTCGGTACCGCTTACCAATTCTCCAGACATAAAAAAGGCAACTCGAAGTTGCCTTTTTGATTTTCGTTTATAAATAAACGATTTATAGTTTTTCTTTGATACGCGCCGCTTTTCCGGTCAAATCGCGTAGATAATACAATTTCGCCCGGCGTACATCGCCACGACGTTTGACTTGAATTTCGCTGATTAAAGGACTGTGCGTTTGAAATACACGCTCAACACCAGTGCCGTGCGATATTTTTCTGACGGTAAACGCTGAATTTAATCCGCGGTTACGTTTTGCGATAACAATACCTTCAAAAGCCTGGATACGTTCGCGGTCGCCTTCTTTAACCCTGACTTGCACAACGACAGTATCGCCCGGTGCAAATTCAGGCATTTGTTTGAGTTGCTCTTTTTCTAATTGATCAATGATGTTGCTCATAATCCACCTTCAATTTAATCCGATTTTGTTTGATTTATAAATTCATTCAGCAGCTTTTCTGCTCTTCCGTTAATTGCTTTGTTTGCAACAAATCAGGGCGCTTTTGCCATGTCTTACCTAATGCTTGCTTCATTCGCCACCGGCTTATATCGGCATGATTTCCGCTTAACAATACTTCCGGCACCGAAACCCCGTTAACACGCTCCGGTCTTGTATAGTGCGGACAATCCAGCAATCCGTCGACATGCGAATCTTGTTGCGCGGAATCTTCGTCGCCTAATGCGCCCGGTAATAATCGGACAATAGCATCGATAACAACTAATGCGCCTAATTCGCCGCCACTCAAAACGAAATCGCCGATCGACCACTCTTCATCGCAATCTTGTTCGATAAACCGCTCGTCAATACCTTCATAGCGTCCGGCAATCAATATAAGCCGGGGTAGCTTGCTCGCTGCAGCCAACAATGCTTGCGTTAGCGGTTTACCTTGAGGACTTAAATAAATTACTTTACCAAGACTATTACAGTCTAGTTTTGCGGCAATCAATGCATCGTGGACCGGTTGATATTTCATCAACATCCCAGGGCCGCCGCCATATGGCCTATCGTCGACCGTTATATGTTTGTCGACCGTAAATTCTCTGGGATTCCAAACGCGCAATTCTGCAATTCCGCGCTCGAGTGCTTTACCTGTAATTCCAACACCTGCCGCAGACTTAACCATTTCCGGGAACAGGGTAAGTACGTCAAATCGCACGGCTATTTTTAAAAATCAGCGTCCCAATCAACGATTATTTTGCCGGACTCAAGATCAATCGATTTTACAGTTCGTCCTTGCAAAAATGGAACGGCTCTTTCCCGGTCTCCGCTGATAAGAATCACGTCATTCGCACCGGTTTCGAACAGACTATCCACTTTACCTAACTTAATCCCATCCAAATTTTCAACAACCAGTCCAACCAAGTCAGCCCAATAATATTCGCCATTTTCCGGTGGCGGCAACTGCATGTAATCGATATAGATATTCCAGCCCATCAACTGTAGGGCTTGGTCTCTATCGGTAACATTTTCGACTTGTGCAACCACACTTTTGCCTTGAGCGTGACCTGCTATAACATCTATCGATTTCTGCTCGTTTTCTTTCTTCAGAAACCAGTGTTTATACTTGGTTATATTGTCTCTTGGTTCGGTATAAGAGATTATTTTCAACCAGCCTTTTATACCGAAAACGCCGGAAATTTTACCGACGTGTATTAAGTCTTGTTTCGACAAAACACTTATGCAGCTGCTTTTTGTGCGTCCTTAATCAACTTAGCGACACGCTCGGAAGGTTGGGCACCTTTAGAAGTCCAGTACACTACACGCTCAGAATCGAGAGATAATTTTTGTTCTTTACCGCGAGCGATTGGATTGAAAAAACCAACTCTCTCGATATAACGGCCGTCACGACCGTTTCTGCTGTCGGTAACGACAACATGATAAAAAGGGCGATTTTTAGATCCACCTCTGGAAAGACGAATTGTTACCATCTTATGTCCTCAAAACATTTTGACAAAATTTAATCGGCCTATTTTACGCGAATTAGCGAATAAGTGAAGGATTAATTATGTAATCGAACAATTTAGCAAGTTTCGCTTATCTTCTCATGCCTCGAACATTGTTTTTGATGCCGCGAACCATGTTGGCGATGTTCCCGGTTTTCATCTTCTTCATCATTTTCTGCATCATCAAGAATTGTTTGAGCATCCGGTTGACGTCTTCCAATTTCTGACCGCATCCGTCCGCAATCCGTTGTTTCCGCGTGCCTTTGATGAGGTCGGGATACCGCCTTTCCTGAAGCGTCATGGATTGAACAATGGCAATTTGGCGCGCCAGCATCTTGTCGTTGACTTGGTTGCGCATGTCTTTCGGAACGCTATTGATTCCGGGCAGCTTATCCAGCATGGAAGCGATCCCGCCCATACTTTGCATTTGTTGTAACTGCTCAAGGAAATCATTGAAATCGAACGGCTTGCCTTTTTGAATTTTCTTTGCGAATTTTTCGGCTTTTTCCTTATCGACTCGTTGCTCCATATCCTCAATCAAGCTGAGCATATCGCCCATACCCAATATTCGGGAGGCTAACCGGTCAGGATGGAAAGGCTCCAGCGCATCGGCTTTTTCGCCGACACCGATAAATTTGATCGGTTTGCCGGTAATGTGACGAATCGACAACGCCGCACCGCCTCTGGCGTCGCCGTCCGCTTTCGTCAGAATAACACCAGTTAACGGAAGTGCATCGTTAAACGCCTTTGCCGTAACGGCGGCGTCCTGTCCGGTCATGCTGTCGACGACGAATAAGGTTTCGACCGGCTTGATAGCCGCGTGTAAAGCCTTAATCTCGGCCATCATGTCTTCATCGACATGCAAACGGCCTGCCGTATCGACAATAATGACATCCAAAAACTTCCGTCGGCCTGCATCGATGGCTTTTTGCGCAATATCGACCGGATTTTGGCTGACATCGCTATCGAAAAAGTCCAGCGATAAACTTTCCGCCAACGTTTCTAATTGTTTGATAGCGGCGGGACGGTAAATATCCACACTGACTACGCCGACTTTTTTCTTCTGGTTTTCTTTCAGCCACTTGCCAAGCTTCGCAACCGTAGTCGTTTTACCCGCGCCTTGTAAGCCCGCCATCAGAATGATTGCCGGCGGAACCGCATTCAGATTCAGCTTTTCGTTGGCGCTGCCCATGACCTTGACCAATTCGGCTTGCACCAATTTGATCATCGCTTGCCCTGGGGTTAAGCTGTTCTGTACTTCTTGCCCCAATGCGCCGTTTTTGACTTGTTCAATAAAATCCGTGACAACAGGCAAAGCAACATCGGCCTCAAGCAGGGCCATCCGTACTTCTCGTAAGGTTTCCTTGATATTTTCTTCAGTCAGTCTACCCTGGCCTTTGAGCTTTTTAAGGGTACTGCTTAATCGGTCGGTTAAGTTATCGAACATGGCTTGGTCTATAGAATTGAGTAATCATTTCAGACGCCAATGCGCCTGAGCTTTAAATCGGGTATATTAACATAGGAGCTATTAGTATTACATCCGATGGCGTTTTTGAATGTCGAATGCTAATAGCTTACACTCCGGTCACTGCCAACTGGAAAAATTCGATACGACCGCGTTAATCAACGCTAGACGTTATATTTATTTCAAATCAGAGCCCGATATTCAGATGAATACTTATTTTCTTGCCACTGTAGCAATCTGTGCTTATACGGTCAGCACTGTGAAGATAATAAGGCTGCATCATCAAAGCACCGGCAGAATACCGCAAGCCGTACGTTGGGCCTTCAGTGCAATTGCACTCCATATCATCAGTTTAACGACCACCGTCTTAGAAAATGATGGTTTCAATTTCAGTCTTTTTAGTATGGCCTCTCTCGTCTCGCTTATCGTAGCTTTGCTGTTGACGTCCGCAATGCTGAGTAAACCGGTTGAAAATTTGGGGATATTTGTTTTTCCTATCGCCGCGTTAATGTTGATTTTAGATATCTGCTTCCCGGAAAAACAGCGCTCTCTCAATACGCATAGCTGGCAATTAAGTCTTCATGTGTTGTCATCGATCATTGCATTCAGTCTATTGAACATCGCTGCCTTACAAGCTGTTTTACTCGTTGTGCAAAACCAGCAACTAAGAAGCCATCCGCCGAAACGCTACATACAATCGATGCCGTCTTTGGAAACAATGGAGTCGCTATTGTTTCAAATGATCGGTGCAGGGCTGATTTTTTTGAGCACCGCTCTCATTAGCGGATTCATGTTTGTAGACGACATTTTCGCGCAACATCAAGCGCATAAAACGTTTCTTTCGATTCTTGCCTGGTTGATCTTTTCCGGATTACTGATCGGACGCAAGCGTTACGGCTGGCGAGGACAAACCGCGATTAAGTGGACTTTAGTAGGTTTTGTTTTTCTTCTCTTGGCTTATTTCGGAAGTAAACTGGTAAAAGAACTGATATTGCACCGGTAAAATGCTAACTATTCAACGCTAAAAAAACGTCCGTGTAAACTTCGGCTTCTTACCCTGTTAAGATTTAGTATTACAAATCAACATGCCGGACAAAGAAAAAAAGTATACAAACAAAAGAATAACCCGTGGTGCATTTGGGTATTTATACCTGTGAAGGCGCATGGTTTTTAGCCAAAATTTATAAAAAGATCGGTCATATCGACCGTTTCTACACCTTAAACAGACCAATATCTGTCATCTTCAACCAATACATTTATGGAAAATTGAGTGCTTTTTCTCCAAATGCACCACGGGTAAGAATAACTTTTAAGAACCGCCGTCCCATGCCGCAGCTGTCGGTCTCATGTACAGTTTTGCCTCCTCAAGAAACCCGATAGCGGCGTTAAAATCCCCTAGTTTTGCTGCTTTTTTAGCGTATCTAAGCTTAGGTCTAAACTTATCGATTGCCATTGAATTGTCTCTTCGCATTGCTTCCGATAATTTCAACGCGGCATCGGCCAATTCCACAACCCCGTCTTTATTTCCTTTCTTTGCCAATTCAACCATGTCGTCGCAAAGCGATTTTACTAACCCGAAGTCTTCATTTACCGGGGCACCTGCAGCTTTGGCATTACCAATCAGCAGTAAAGCAAAAAAAAATGCAATAGCAAGCTTAACCAAGTTCATGTTTGTTCCTCTTTAAAATACGGAATGAAAAAAAGCTATTTCAACTATTTGTTTGCGCTAACTTAGACTGAAAACAGCAAGTGCCAAGACATATAGTTTCGATTCAATACTATAGGCACGACACTTGTACCTGTCAAGATATTTTCGATTCGCTTCTTTCTATTCCATATCTTCCAACTATCTTTTACTGTTGCTATCAATCAAGCTGTTTCTTGATTTTAAAACAACTCGGTGACTTCAAATGAGATATAACCGCGAAAGGACAGGCTTTTATAGAACAATACTCCCAAAGATAATCTCCTACCATTATCTGTGCCTGCATCGCTAAACTTTGAGATAATGTTTTGCAGCAATTTCAATCGATAATAATCGAAACCTTATTTTTTAAAACCCTGCTTAGCCGACCTGGAACCTATGAAGGAAAAAAAGCCTTATAAACCTTGCGATTTAGTCATTTACGGCGCTTTGGGTGACTTATCCCGCCGCAAACTATTTATTTCCCTTTACCGCCTTGAACATGCGAATTTAATCGAACCGGAAACCCGGATCACCGGAGTTGATCGCCACGAAGTCAACACGACGGAATTTATCGAAATCGCTCGAAAAAGCTTACAAGAATTTTCCAGCGAAACGCTTATCGATGACGTTTGGGATCGTTTTTCTGCAAGATTGTCGTACGTCAAAATGGATCTGACGCAAGTCGAACAGTACAAAGTCTTAAATACGGTTACCGATTCCAATACCCGTGTTCTAGTAAATTATTTTGCAGTCGCGCCGTTTTTGTTTAAAAACATCTGCCAAGGGCTTGCACATTCGGGGGTTTTGACGAACGAATCGCGGATGGTGATGGAAAAACCCATCGGCCACGATTTGAAATCCTCGCAAGAAATCAACGACGAAGTCGCCAAAGTGTTCAGCGAAGACCAAGTTTTCCGGATCGACCATTATCTGGGCAAAGAGACTGTTTTGAATTTGTTGGCACTGCGTTTCGCCAATTCGATCTTTACGACCAACTGGAATCACAATACTATCGACCACATACAGATCACCGTTGCGGAAGAAGTCGGCATTGAAGGCCGCTGGGAGTATTTCGATAAAACCGGGCAATTACGCGATATGTTGCAGAATCACTTGCTGCAAATCCTGACGTTTATCGCGATGGAACCGCCGGTTAACTTGGAAGCCAATAGCATCCATAACGAAAAGATCAAAGTACTCAAAGCACTTCGCCCCATTACCAGCAACAATGTGGACGAAAAAACCGTACGCGGACAATATACCGGCGGTTATATCAAAGGCGCAAACGTCCCGGGCTACCTTGAAGAAGAAGGTGCTGATACCAAAAGCACCACGGAAAGCTTTGTGGCGTTACGTGTCGATATCGATAACTGGCGTTGGGCGGGCGTGCCGTTTTATCTACGCACCGGTAAACGCTTGATGGGAAAACGGACGGAAATTGTCGTTTATTTCAAACAACTTCCGCACAACATCTTCAAGGACAGCTTTAGGGATTTGCCGCCCAACAAACTGATCATTCACCTGCAACCGAACGAAGGCGTGGAAATCGAAATGTTGAACAAGATTCCGGGTATCGACGAACATATCAAATTACAGAAAACCCGGCTGGACTTAAGTTTTTCCGACGCATTCAAAAAGAACCGCATCTTCGGCGGTTACGAAAAACTAGTATTGGAAGCCATGCGCGGCAATCCCACCTTGTTCCTGAGCCGCGAAGAAATCGAACAAGCATGGACCTGGGTGGATTCAATCCAGGATGCATGGCGGCATTACAACGAATCACCTAAGTCATATCCTGCGGGTACGTGGGGACCGATTGCTTCAGTAGCGTTACTGGCTAGGGATGGCAGGGCTTGGGAGGAGTAAGGCTGTAAGCAAGCAATGCGAAATAGCGCATTTTTTCGACTCGAGAGGTTACGATGAATATCGCAGAACACAAATTGAATCTAATCCGCCAGATTGACCAACTCCCGGAAGAATCTTTGCTGGAGTTAGAAGAAATCATAACGAAATTACGCACTCACAAAAAAACAATTTCGAAACGGCAGTTTGGCTGCATGAAAGGTCTCGTTATTTCGATGGGAGATGATTTTGATGCTTCTTTAGCTGATTTCAGCGAGTATATGTTATGCCGTATTTGCTGAATACCCATGCCTTAATATAGTATTTTAGAAGGTGATGAACGCCTTATAGCAAGAAAGTATAATTATTTTTCTAAAAAATAAAAGATCATTAAGCTCATGAAAACTAATATATTTATCGCCCTACTTTGTTATTCTATTATTGGATGCAGTGAAAAATTGAGTGTTAACCTACGAGTAGATGATCTTATTTTCCAACCCTCATTGCATCCATTAACACCACTTGGCTCTCTTGCTGAGATTCCAACTATTGATGGAAAAACTGTGTTTTCTGTTCACACTTCTTCTCGTTCTGGGGTTGCAGTATTGAAAATTAACAGTTTTGAATTTATTTCAATAGAAATACCGAGTGGTAAGAAAATCGCCGATATGCCTTCAACTCGACCATTTGGCAGTGACGATGTATTTCTGTCCCCAAACGGTCGGGTTGCTGCTATTGAGATCAGTAATAATACAGTTATATTCGTCGATACCGAATCCGGCAAAAAACTTTGGGAAACCAGAGATATTAATGAATTTTATACATGGTTACCTGAAATATCCGCAGCCTTAGTAAGCGATAGCAAAAATTCGACACTGTCCTATATTGATTTCAAGACAGCAAAAATTGAACCTCACGCAATTAGCCTGCGTTACCAAAGTTGGGCACTTCCAGTTAGCAATTCGCCACCACGAGTACTAGTCGGTTCGAATGATACTTTTTCGCTTATTGAACACGAACGTAACCCAGAAGGAATTAAAGGTTCGGTAATTAAAGAGTTTCATACTCAACATCGCGTTTCATCAGCGACACCTGCTTTGATGCTTGGCGGCAAGGCTATTGTCTCTAAAACGTCCTCGAATTTCATGATGGTTAACTTAGAATCCGGTAAAGAAACCTTTTGGGCAACTGGCGAATTTCTTACCAGTCATTACGCTAAACTGAGCGAGAACACGCTATTGGTAGAGTCATTCGAACCCAAGTTTCATGGTAACAAACCGTGGGTGTTCAATATTGAAAAATCTACATTATCACCTGTTGAACCGCAAATTATAACTCACGGTATGATCTTTGAACTTACAGGTCGTACTGGTTTTATGCGGAGTGACAGTAAGTTGTGGTTTGGCGAAGAGCAAAAAGTGGGGACACCTGTATCTTTTGATTCCTTGTTAGCACGTAGGCCGGGTTGAGACACGCCATACATAACTCCATAGTGGTATAAGGTAAGAAACAATATGAACAATATCATATTCTTAGTTGAAGACGCACCTGAGGTCGGTTTTATGACAAGGGCTTTAGACGCGTCTATTTTCACGGATGCCGATAATCTGGACGATCTGCACTGCAAAGTACGCGAAGCAGTCGATTGTCATTTTGAACCCGACGATAAACCCAAAATGATCTGGCTGCATTTTGCACAATAGGAAGTCAAAGCAGGTCAAAACCACATTCCTCCCCAAAATTGAATTGATTCACAGATTAGAGAAAATACCATGCATCCCGTCATCGAAAAAGTTACCCAAGAAGTCATTGAACGCAGCCATAAAACGCGGTCGGCCTACCTTAAATATATCGACGGTATCGCCAAACAAGGGCCGACCCGTTCGACGTTGCCGTGCGGCAATCTGGCGCACGGTTTTGCGGCGTGTAATACAAGCGACAAAGCCGATTTAAGGAGCGATAAAAAAGCCAACATCGCGATTATCACCTCTTACAACGACATGCTATCGGCGCATCAACCTTATAAAGATGCGCCCGATTTAATCAAGGCGGCGATCCATGAAGCGGGCGGCGTGGCGCAGGTGGCGGGCGGCGTTCCGGCGATGTGTGACGGCATTACCCAAGGCCAGCACGGCATGGAAATGTCGCTGTTCAGCCGCGATTTAATTGCGATGTCCACCGCCATCGGCATGAGTCATAACATGTTCGACGGTGCGTTGTATTTGGGCGTGTGCGACAAAATCGTACCGGGTTTGCTCATCGGCGCACTGAGCTTCGGGCATTTACCGGCGGTTTTCGTCCCGGCAGGCCCGATGCCGAGCGGGATTACCAATAAGGAAAAAGCCCGCGCCCGCCAAGCCTATGCGGTCGGACAAATCGGACGGGAAGAATTGCTGGCCGCGGAATCCGCTTCGTACCATAGCGCCGGTACCTGCACTTTTTTACGGCACCGCAAACAGCAACCAGATGATGATGGAAATCATGGGCTTACATTTGCCCGGCAGCTCTTTCATCAATCCTTACACACCGCTGCGCGACGAACTGACCAAAGCGGCGGCTAAACAAGTCCTGAAATTTACTGCGTTGGGCAACGATTTCCGGCCTATCGCCCATGTCGTTGACGAAAAAGCCGTCATCAATGCCGTCATCGGCTTGCTGGCGACCGGCGGCTCAACCAACCATACCATGCACTTGATCGCCATTGCCCGCGCCTCCGGCATTGTGCTGAACTGGGACGATTTCGACCGGATTTCCAAAGCCGTGCCGCTCATCGCAAAAATTTACCCGAACGGCCCCGCCGACGTAAACCATTTCCAGGCGGCGGGCGGCATGGGCGTTTTGATTGCGGAACTGCTCCGTAACGGTTTATTGCACGAGGATGTGCTGACGGTAGGCGATCAACCCGGCATGAATTATTACACCCAGGAACCAAGGCTAATCGACGATAAATTGGTTTGGAAACCGGTTCCGGCAGAATCGCTGGATAAAGACGTCCTGAGCACCGTGGCAAACCCGTTTGCGACCGGCGGCGGATTGCACGTGATGCACGGCAATTTGGGGCGCGGCGTCTCTAAATTATCGGCAGTGGCTCCTGAACACCAAATTGTTGAAGCCCCAGCCATCGTTTTTGACGATCAGGAAGATTTTTTGGCGGCTTTCAAACGCGGCGAACTGGAAAAGGACTTTGTCGCCGTGCTCCGCTTCCAAGGCCCGCGGTCGAACGGTATGCCTGAGCTGCATAAATTGACACCGCCGCTCGGCGTACTCCAAGACAAGGGATTCAAGGTCGCGCTCGTGACCGACGGACGGATGTCGGGCGCATCAGGTAAAGTCCCTTCCGCAATTCATATGTGCCCGGAATGTATTTCCGGCGGCCCGCTGGCGAAAGTCCGCGACGGCGACATCATCTCTATGAATCTGCAAACCGGTGAAATCAATGCTTTGGTCGAAGACGCCGAATTCAATGCCCGCACACCGGCGCCCAATACGGCTAAGAACCATAATTACGGTAGCGGTCGCGAATTGTTCCATCGCTTCAGGCTGGCGGCTTCATCGGCTGAAACCGGTGCGTCGAGTTTATTTGCTGTCGATTACGACAATGATTAGTTGTTATGCGCACGAACTCAACTCAGGGAGTATCCTAAGACATTAAACCTACTGAGCATGAACATTTTAAAGATCATCTAGTCGAACTTATCGAACTTACTTAATGCTTTAGAAAACGCTGTAAACAAATATCTATATACAAGAATTTATTTAATTTTTAGACGAGAACTTGGCCTATTATGCAAAACAACTGGAAAATCCAACCGAAAGACGTGCTGAATGCAGGACCTGTTATGCCCGTTATGGTCATCAAAAATCTGGACGATGCCGTTCCGCTTGCAAAAGCCTTGGTCGAAGGGGGCATCAAGGTGCTGGAAATTACTTTGCGAACACCGATTGCATTAGAAGCCATCAAACTAATCAGTCAACACGTTGAAGGCGCCATTGTAGGCGCCGGTACTATTGCCAATCCAGCTCAACTCCAAGCTGCGCAAGAGGCGGGCGCGGTCTTTGCAATCAGTCCGGGGCTGACCCCATCGCTTTTGGACGCTGCAATAAATAGCCAAATTGCGCTTATCCCAGGTATTGCGACTTTGTCGGAACTGATGTTGGGTATGGAATACGGACTCGATCACTTCAAGTTTTTCCCAGCGGAAGCTGCAGGTGGCATTCCGATGCTGCAAGCCATCTCAGGTCCCTTTCCGCAAATTACGTTTTGCCCGACCGGCGGCATTTCCCCCGGTAATTATAAAGACTATTTGCAATTGCCTAATGTTGCTTGCGTCGGCGGTTCCTGGTTAGCGCCTCAGTCCGTGGTAACAGAAAAAAATTGGTCGAAAGTGACTGAGTTAGCTCGGCAAGCGATTACAAACGCCCACTAGCATTAGCTATTTCAAAGTATCGTGGTAACCTAAAGATATAGCCTTGAGTGAGAGAGATTTTATGACTAATACACGCAGCCTAAAATTAATCGAAAACGAACAAACGCTCTGTGAATTACCTGTCTTAGCAGGCTCCACCGGTCCCAATGTGTTGGATGTGCAAAGTTTGTACAAGCACACCGGTATGTTTACCTACGACCCCGGCTTCACCTCAACGGCAAGTTGCAGTTCCGCTATAACGTATATCGACGGTGAAGCGGGCATTTTGTTGTATCGCGGCTATCCCATCGAACAACTCGCGGAGCACTCAACTTTCCTGGAAGTATGTTATTTACTGTTGCACGGCGAACTACCGGACAAAGCCGAGCTTTCAACTTTCGAACATAACATCACCATGCATACTATGGTGCACGATCAGGTTAATCTTTTCTTCCGGGGATTCAGACGCGATGCCCATCCGATGGCCATCATGGTAGGCGTTGTCGGAGCCTTATCCGCTTTTTATCATGATGCGATGGATATTCATTCCAAAGAAGATCGCCTCATGTGTGCTATTCGACTGATTGCTAAGGTCCCGACCATTGTAGCCATGTGCCACAAATACAGTACGGGATTGCCTTTCATGTACCCGAAAAACAAGCTGAATTATGTAGAAAACTTCATGCGAATGATGTTGGCGACACCCTGCGATGAATTCGAGCCTAACCCGGTACTCGTTAAAGCGCTAGACCGTATACTCATACTTCATGCCGACCACGAACAAAATGCATCGACTTCGACCGTACGTCTAGCGGGTTCAAGCGGAGCAAATCCCTTTGCTTGTATTACGGCGGGAATCGCATGTCTTTGGGGTGCCGCGCACGGCGGAGCGAATGAAGCCGTACTGAACATGTTGCTTGAAATCGACGATGTCTCTCGTATCGGGCTTTACATTAATAAAGCCAAGGATAAAAACGATCCGTTCCGTTTGATGGGCTTCGGTCATCGCGTTTATAAAAATTACGATCCCCGCGCAAAGATCATGCGAGAAACCTGCCATGAAGTGTTATCCGAGCTTGGCTTGCATGATGACAAGTTGTTTAAACTGGCGATGGAACTGGAACGTATCGCCTTGGAAGACGACTATTTTATTAGTAAAAAACTTTATCCGAATGTCGATTTTTATTCCGGCATCGTCTTACATGCCTTGGGTATTCCAAGCAAAATGTTCACCGCCATTTTTGCAATGGGCCGCACCATCGGGTGGATTTCGCATTGGGACGAAATGATCGCCGACCCCGAGCAAAAGATCGGTCGCCCTAGACAGCTTTATACCGGACAGACACAAAGAGAACTACCGCTAAAATAGCTTCTTACCTTTTGTAAACAACTCTGTGATTGCTTACATAGTCCTTATTAATAATATAAAAAACAAACGACCTCGACGACAAGTCTGATTAAAAGAAGGAGATTTTATGCGACGGCTGTTTGATGATTTTTGTATTTCGGAGTTTGATTTCCTGCGTCAATTATCGTTAAAGAACCCTTATTTCGGTGAATTACGACAGGACACTGCGTTGTTTTAATGTCATAATTATTGTTAACCTAAAAAATAAAATAATAAAACACAGGAATAATCCATGCTTGAAATCTCTTTATCAATGGTTGCTGCATTTGCTGCTTACACATTCTATGCAATTGTCGGCGACGAAATTGCCGCCAATCGTTCATCTAAACAAGTTTCCTATAAAAATATTACCAAAGCAGAGGAAGCACCTTCTGTAAACCGTTCAACAATCCCAACGCCAAAGTCAACATCTAAACCGAAAACGAATACTAGGAAACCAAAAGCAAAACTAACCGAAAAAGCTGCTACAACACCCGATCCTGTAGCTATAGCATCAGACGCTATTTTGGCGTATCTATCGGCAAACGGATCGATAACCATTAACAAACTAATCAAAGAAATACCTTCGGACAAAGAATCCGTTGTATTAGCGGTTGAAAAACTCATCAGCAACAAATCAGCTATATCGCTTAAAAGAGGTGGCCATCCGGCAATCGGCCCAATCGCTAGTTAATTGGATACTAACCGATAGAGGATTCGCCAGCGAATTTATTCGATAACAACGGCAGTCCCGCTGGCTGAAACCATGAGTATACGGTTCCCTTGATCGAGCACCTGATAATCGGGGTCTACACCGTCAATAGCGTTTGCTACGAGTTCATGAACTCGCTGTTGAAGTTCTTGCAGCGCAATGTCACGGGCGCGTTGCAGTTCGCGTTCATATGTTGCCGAGCGCCAGCCAACCATATCCCGAATACCGGCGAAGAGGTCTTTAAACAAATTTGCACCAAGAATGGCCTCACCGGCAACAATTCCACAATATTTCGTTATCCGCTTACCTTCAAAACTTGGCGTTGTTGTAAGCGGTATTTTCACTCCTGAAAGTCAAACATTAAGACGGGGCGGATTAGTTTAACTTAATACGATTGATTCGTTCTTTAGCAAAATATCAGCACAAAAGACGCAGGGCGATGGTCGCTTCTTTTACAAAATCGACGTGTTTGCTGTGTGCCTTTTTGGTAAAAGTTATGTTATACGCTCAATCAACTATCGTGACCAATGCACCTTGATGGTTTTTAACCTAAAGGTCGCAAGCGCCTGAAATGCTCGTAAACGCCTTGAACAACGTTAAAAATTCTTATACTCATCCAAATCAATATACTTCTTTACCGTTCTTCTATCCAACCCGGCGATTCTGGCAACAGTCTCATAACTATGATGTTGGTCGTATAGAAATCGGCAGTAATTTTGCAGCAACTGTTCCGCGGTCGGGTAGTTACCACCAGCATCGGATTGGAACATAGACGTATCGGCTCGATTGACCGTCGGCAAGGCTTGCCCTTGGTAGTTTCCGGTGATGCATATTCGCCTAATGCATTGCTCCAGTTCCCTGACATTTCCCGGCCAATGATACGTGCTAGGCACAGCCTCACGGATTCTAGTCTCAATTCTATCGACAAGTTCAGCTTCCGGCGTTTCAATAACCCGGTGCAATAAACCGGCGATTAACTCCCGCAGTTCGTCCGGGTTTTGCCGGATACGCTCGCGCAAATTCGGAAAGGTAATCACGTCGGAACATAATCGATAATAAAAATCTTTTCTGAATTGTCCCGCCTCCATGAGTTGTTCGATAGACCGGTTGGTGGCGCTAATCACCCGGCCTTCGAACCTGCGCTGTTCGTAGCTACCGACGGGGCTGTACATGCGGTCTTGTAAGACATTCAGCAACTTCACCTGGATGGGAATGTCGATGTCGCCGATTTCGTCGATAAACACCGAGCCGTGTTTACTGCATTTGGCGAATAAGCCGGGATGATTGTCGATCGCCCCGGTAAAAGCGCCTTTCTTGTGACCGAACAATTCCGATTCCAATACGCCAGTGGAATATTGCGACAAGTTGATCGCTTTGAAAGATGCGGTAAAACTTTCCGCAAACCGGCGAGCGGCAACATCGAAAGGAATGTACCCCGAGCAACCTACCGCTTTCGCCACAAGGCTTTTGCCCGTTCCCGTCTCGCCCAGCAATAACAGGGAAAAATCTTCCATGCGCCGACACAAGTAATTGAGATACCAAGCCGGGTTGAAGGTAAAAATATTGTTCCAGAGCCGTTTACGAATATCGACCATAGCATCGCTAGAGCCGGAAACCGCTTCGTCGATAAAACGAAATGCGCGCTGCAATTGAAAAAGCAATGCGATGGTGTGCGCCGTTTGTTGCTGGGTAAAGCCTGCGCGTTCCGATTCTTCGACGATTGTCCGCGCAAACGGCAATTCCAATACTTTATCCCCGGCTTGTTGCTGCGCCTTGATAAAATCGTCGAAGCGCGCTTGATAAGCGTAAATGATTTTTACCAGCCACGCCAAATGCATCATCTCTTGGGTTTTACCTTCATAACGACGTATATCGAAGCCGCTCTGCCCGCTTACTTCAAGTAAACGGCTGTCCAATTTCTCGATCAACAATTGTCTTCGCCCGGCAGCCGAAACAACTTTCCGCTTGAGGTTGAGCGCCAGCAATTCGGCTTGTTCACGTTCGCGGCTGAAAGGATTGACAAAAGCTAACGCGGCAATTTGTGCAAAAAAAGCAGACTGTTCTGCGTTGAGATTGTTCATTCTATGTATACCAATGTATTCATTAAATGACTATAACTTATGATTAAAAAATGCAATACAAATAACATATTGATACTTATAAAAATAAATAATTGGCATTAGTATTGCTTTTATATAGATGAAATCTCGATCTTAACAGGGAGCGACAATCCTAGGTTTGTCGTTCCTTCAGGTCGATCAACTTACCAAAACCAATCGTTTAAAGGAAAACAGTATGAACAGTTTAAAACGTATTTTTTTCACCCTGAAAGCGCAGCTAGACGATGTTGCAGACGATTTTGAAAATCACGAAGCCGTTGCCGGGGTTGCTATCAAGGAATTGGAAACTTATCAAGGTAAAACCCGTATCCACCAGCATCGTCTTCAAGAAATGATCCAACAGTTTGAATCAAAACTGGTTGATCTGAATAATCAAGCTGAAACTTGGTCGGCACGAGCGGTTAAAAGCAAAGACCAAGACGAAGCAAAGGCATTGGAATGTGTCAAACGTCTGCTTCAAGTCCAAAAGCAAATAAAAGCAATCGAACCGGAACTTGCTAAGGCCAAGGAGCAATTCGGCCAATGCCACCAAGATTTGACGGACATCCAAGCGCAGTTACACGCTCTGTACACCCAAAAAGAGGTGTTATCCGCCCGGCAAAACCGGATTCAGTTGCAATCTTCGTTACGTACCGAACAGATCAATCCCGTAAACGGGGCGCAAGCGATTTTTAAACGCTGGGAACAATCCGTTATCGGCGCGGAGTTGACCGGTACGATCCCGCCCATCAAAGACAGTTTCGCCGATGAATTCGTGCAGGAAGAAAGCGCATTGGAATTGAAAATGTTACTAGCAGAACTCGCCACCAAACAAGCCGCCGAATAGGAGAATTATCATGTATTTTAGCGATTATCAATTAGAATCCACGGATGCGAACACATCCGCACCGCAAACTTCCAGCAGCCAAATCATTCGCTATTTGCGTTGGGCAGGCTGCCTGTTAATCATCCTATCCGCAATCGGCTTTATGTTTCAAAGCCATGCCGATTTATTGCCCGCTTACCGATATTGGGTGGGGCTGGCGATTGTATTGGCTTTATGTACAGGCGGGTTGGCGTGCAACTATTGGTTGAGAGAGCGGACCGGCGCTCGGTTATTTTTCGCCTTGGGTGCGGCCTTTTTGCCCGTACAGGTTTCACAAGTAAGCGCGATGTTGTACGCCTATATCCAAGGCGTTCATGCTCCGCAACCGGAATATTCCTGGCTGCAATTTGCCGGTGTCCAACCGACATTGATTGCCGCCGATTTAGCGATTACCGGTTTCATGCTGCTTGCCGTCAGTTACACCAGCTTTTCCATGTTGGCAAAACGTCAAGTGAAAACCCTGATGCAAACGGCATTGCTCGGCAACCTGGTGTTGCTCTTGCCGATACGGGAAGGCTATGGTTTGCCTATTTTGATTGTATTACTGTTTACCGGCATAAACTTCATCGAACGGCTGTTCCAGTCTGACCACACGATGAAACTGGTCGAAGGCGTGACCGCTCGGGCTTTGGCAAGCCTACCGTTACTGATACTTATCGGCAGAAGCCTGCTGTATCCGATGTCCTTCTGGTTGGCGATAGCCGTTGCCGCTATTATCGCCACCATCGGAATTGTCGATATCAAACGTTATACACAATCAGCGCTGACCGTTTATTTCGGACAATGGCTAGGCACACTCGCCGCTTTGTCGATCTGGCCGATGACAGTGCAACATTTTGCAGGTTTGTCCCACAATGTATATAGCCTGATGATCCCCGTTGCCTTAGTGATGTTCGCGTTATCGACCCAGGTAGCCTATCACGCCAAAGTCTACCGGTCGCTGGCTTCTGTGTTGGCTACCATCCTGGTTTACGCAGCGCTGCTGAACGACCAAGCGTTTGCACCGATGCTGGCATTATCGACCGGACTTGCTCTGGTTGTTATCGGCGGTCTGAAATTACGCGAAAAAGCTCCCTTCTTCCTTGGACAATTGAATTTTCTGGGCGGCATCCTGTTTTACTGCGGCTATGTGGTGGATGCCTATAGCAACGCCCCTTGGTTGTTTTCGATATGCTTAGGTCTGGCCGTTCTCATTCTGGCTTCGGTATTGGAAAAAAAGCATCAAATAATCGCCCATACTGTCGGCAATTACCTGAACGAGTTAAAGAGCTGGGAGTAACTGTTCTGCCAATAGCTGAGTTGTAAGAAATTAGCCGACGAAAGACCGACACATGCCTAGGGAATTCACTAGACATCAGCTGATATTTCTGATTTTCGATGGCACGGCTTGAAACACACCTGGGCAAGCTGTCATGTTCAAAATGGTACTCCACATATACTTAAAGAATTGGGTGGATGGGCTGATTTGACGATGGTTTTGCGGTATGCCCACTTGTCCAGGAAGCACTTGAAAGAATACGCTGGAAATTCAAAACTGCGACAAAATTACTAGATATAATTTGAAAGGCTCAGTGAAAATCATCTAAGACTTTAATTTTATGGTGGGGCGTCAGGGACTCGAACCCTGGACCTATGGATTAAGAGTCCGTTACCACCTTAGATAGACCCTAATATATCAATAACTTGCAACGCTTGCCAGCCTATAAAACAGCCTATCCCCGGCACAATCACGGCACACTAAATTTGTATATGTCACAGTTTTAAAAATGGACTATCAATGGCTCAGATGTGTGTCTTTTTGTTGAAGTCGGGCACGAATCTATGACTTTAGAATCGTAAATATCAACTTTACCAGTTTTTGATAGTGCATTATTGATAAGTAAAACTAGGTCCGTTGATACTAGGCGATAATCTTTTGATAAATGGTTGCGGCGGAAATATAAAGCAGATCAATACAACCGTTGAGATCATCATGAATCCTACCGTGAAGTGCCATAAATAAGGTTAGTCCGAACCGATTCATCCAAGTTAAGGTAAGGAGAAAAACTGCTTAATAGAAGAATATAGTCATCAGGTGTGTGATTCATCAAAAACGGGTTAATTTGTACTTATACAAAACCATAAGAAATGAATCTATGGTAGATTCGCCAGCCTTATCTTTCAGGTACAACTGGACACATGCCTTACCTATTTTTGATCCTATTATTATTGTCGGGTTGCTCCATTATTCAAGAGCAACCGTCCGGCAAGTAACTTCAACTAAAACCCACTTACTTAAACTTGATTACGAAGGTTTCACCCTTTGGCTTGATTGCGGTAAGCGCGGTGCCGTTAAATTCAGGTATAACGCCCAACGTGATACCGGCAGCTTTAAACGCAGTAGCCGGTTTTATCTCAATCCGAATGTGCCATCGGAATGCCAGCAGACTTCGACAAAAGGTTATGGTAATGGCTATGACCGAGGCCATTTAGTACCGGCAAATCATTTGGACTATTCAGACTCGGCCATCACAGCCTCCAATACGATGACCAATATCTTGCCCCAAGCTTCTAACATGAACCGTGGTGCCTGGGAATTGACCGAAGAAATTGTTGAATGTTACCGAGATATTGATGAATTGTTGGTTATTGGCGGGGTGATTTGGGGCAATAATCCAAGATGACGATTATTTTATCCACTCGCATGGCATTAAAACGCCGGATGCTTTCTGGAAAGTCATTGTGCGTGGCAGTGGACAAGATGAACATGTGATTGCCTGGGTAGTACCCAATTCATCAGAAGCCACTAAGAACCGCTTAGATGACTATTTGGTTAGCATTGTTGATCTGGAAACTGAAATTCATGAGAAGATTCCGGTAGCCAATTATGCCAAGCATGACACACCAGCGGCTTCCTGGCTGATTCCTATCGGCTGCGATCGGGGATAATGATTGATTAATTGGGACATAATACGATGAACGAACCGACTGACCTCACTCAAAGAGCCATGGCCTTGCAAGCGCTACTTGCCGCCCAGCAAACGTTGTTACTCTCGACAGCATCCGCCTCCGGGATTCCCGATATCAGTTATGCGCCTTATGTTCGGGATGAAGCAGGTTCTTTCACGATTCTGATTAGTGAGCTGGCAACACATACAGGTTATTTATTGGCAAACCCACAGGCTTCGGTGATGTTTGTTCGTCCGGAATCCGAAACGAACAACCTATTTGCCCGCGAACGGGCGATATTCGACTGCACAGCAAAAATAATAGACCGGAGCGACGTCTGTTATTCTACCCAGTTAATGGCTTTACAATTTCAATTCGGCGAAATTGTGGAGGTATTGCGTTCGTTGTCCGATTTTCATTTATTTGCCTTAACGCCCGTCAGTGGGCGTTATGTGGCGGGGTTTGGTCAAGCTTTTACAATAAACATCAAAGACGGCTCTCTTTCCCCTTTGCGAAAAAGTCACAAACAATCAAGGTAAAAGGCAGATTAAACCGCCAGCTAGGTGTAAATTACTCAACCATTGATACCCCGTTTTTCAGGCATAACTTAACCACCTTATGTGCAGCAATTTCCAATCCGTAACACCCAAACATAATGATTGGGTAAAAACACATTTTCAGTGTGAGTTACCCTTGGCTGACTGGCGTGAGGAAATCTATCCAGCTATCTATCCCCAATTATCTGGCTAGATGACGGCCAGCCGCGCTGTGAACTGGCCCATTTCGGCCTAGTGCCTGCTTGGGCAGCCGACAGGCCTAAGTTTGGCTTAAAGACCTATAACGCTAGGGCAGAGACTATTTCAGAAAAGCCGAGCTACCGTACTGCCTGGAAAAAGCGCCAATTTGGCCTGGCTATTATGCAGAGTTTTTATGAACCGAATTACGAATCCGGTAAAGCGGTAAGATGGCGGATTAAACGACAAGATACCTCTCCAATCGCCGTCGCCTCAATCTGGGATCGCTATGTCGATCATGTGACAGGTGAAATCGTCTGTTCATTTTCCATGATAACCATCAATGCAACAGGGCATCCTGTGATGCAACAATTCCATGCGCCGGATGATGAGAAAAGGTCGATCGTGGTATTGGGGGATAATGAGTATTGGTCTTGGCTTAAGGCAAATCATGAAGCGGCGAGGAGTTTGCTAAATCTTGCCCCGGATGGGTTTCTTGATAGCGAATCTGCGCCACGCTAGGTGATAGGCCGTTTTGGTGTCAAGCGGACCTTCACGATCCTAATTTCTACAAAAAGCAAAAATGCAAAACCGGCCATTTCGCGACATTGAAAATGTTTTAGCATATGGCGGAAGTAAATCCGAAAGCAGTCGTTTAACACCGCATTCAGCGGTTTATCGGCAGCAATGCCTTGTTAAACTAATTAACCTACAAATATTCTCAGCTTATCTAAATTTTCAGAAAAATAGTCTTTGTAGGTTTGAACTTCACTTTCATTTTTGCAAGATACATATACGTACTTGCCCTGGGATAGCATTTTTCTAATGTCGTTTGCTATATCAAGCCTTCTCGACGACATAAATATATTCGTCACGTCAACATATATTTCGCTGCAGCTTTCATTTACAGAAAGAACTTCACTCACAAAGCCTGATCTGACGGTGCTGGGAATAACACTAGCTGAACAGTCATCAATAATTTTTCTAAATAGTTTGTTTATCTTTAATAAAGATATCTTTTGAGACCTTCCATTCACTGAATAAGATAATTCACCGGTGTCAACATACTTTTCTTTTACCTTGATCCATGCTTGATAGCCTCCTCGATTACCTTTAATTGCACTCACATCAAAAGCCATTTTATCCTCAACTAAAGAAACATTTGTAGGATTAAAGGTAATACTCACCTTGCTTGCTCCGCCATGCCTGAATGAGTTTTGAGTTATTTCTAACAGCAGGTCACACAGCATATAAGGAAACTCATAATCATACTCAACTCCAGAGGTGTACTGACTTAGCTTTATTATTAATTGAGGTCCAACCTTATTATTCAAATAGTCATTTAGAGTGTCTGAATTGAAAAGACTTTTGTCCAAATTGATCATCTTGCCTATTAGTTCGTCTACTAAGCATAAAGATTCAGGGTTTGATACAGAAAACTCCAAATTATTATTTGAATTTATTTCAGGCAATAGTAATGGAATTAGTGAGGCCATATTATTAGCTGCCAAATCTTGAGAGCCTCTATTAAAGTCATCACACCCACAATCAGATACGGTTTTTATAATTAGCCATGGGGTATTAAGGTGTGATGGAATTAGCGCAAACGCTTCCATTTCACCGCCAAGTACAGTAGGAAAACTGTCTATTATATTGTCTCTAATTTTAGTGCTTGTCAGTAACATCTCTAAACTGGCAAGCTCACCTATCTTTACTGTATAACCATTTTTATTAGCCAGACTACTCGTATGATCATTATCTAAGATTAATACGCTGTTGTGAGTCTTGGCGTTATATATAATGCCTTCTGAACTAGCGGTTTGATTATTCATTGATATAATGGTAGTGCTTAGAATAGTATCTCCCACAGCGCACTTTTTCGGATTACCCCAACACAAACCTACAAGCAGGATAAGTTTAGGTCTAGGAAAACTTTCTTTTTCTAATAGTCTATTCGCTACAGTAGAAATAGAAAGTGTGTTTGATACGCCACTTGTCCCAGTAACGTGAATGATGAAAGCATCTTCAATCATTCCAATGCTTGCCCCTAAATTATCAATGTTGATATCCAAGTTTCTTTTAGGGTGAATCACTCGATTAACGGCTTCTTTTTCTATACTATTTGAAGTTAATATTAAGTAGTAATTCTCATTAAGAGAATTTACATGTCTATTTAGTTTTATTCCTTTCATACTACTAATATATTCCCAGAATTAGATTTTTCGCGGCGATCGGTAGTCGTTTAACATTGTATATCATCCCTGATCAACTCATTCTAGACAATAGATATAGCGATTCCCCGCTGAACGATAATTGTATATCTTCCCGTATAGGCTGATGATATACGGCTTCAACTTATCCAACGAACGTCTGTTGTTTATCACTAACCAGCGTATCAAACAACTTCTGTCAAAGGCGGTTTGGGGTCGTTATCACCATTCAAATTTTGAATTGACTCTTGATTATGAACGGCCGTTTTCCATTTCGTTTAAGACCTTCGGGTTATGAGTCATCACCTATAAAACGATAATTCACGACGACAGCCTATCGATCAGAGAAAACTATTATTTTTTGTGCGAATCTCCATGTGGCAGATGTTTGTAAATAGAGTCAGACAGCTGTGCCACACCTTTAACCGCTTGAAACGTGCCAACTGATGCCGCTAAACATAGTACCAACAAAAATGTCATCTATTTGCTGCTAACGACGATACTGCGTGGTACATAGGTTGTTTTGTTCGGTTGTGCTGTGGTGTGGGTTATTTGCATTGCAGGTTTGGTGTCGGTTTGCGCTGTGTATTCATCTACCGTAACAATTCGAGGCATCATGAATTTTTCTAACCAACTAGCCCATCGGTTAGCTTTCACTTTCAAGTCTGCCCGGTATATATGATTGTAATAAGGTGTCCTGGAGTGATAATTAGCCGCCCGAGTCCAAATATCGCCGTGGTCTTTGGTTATATGTCCATGTACCCGCCATGCTGCCAAGTCATAAGCATAACAACCGGGACCCGCTACATCATTAGGTGTAATGCCAAACCGCCCAAGCGTTTTGATGTAAGCCGTATTAAATTGCATTGTGCCAACATCATATGTACCGTTCGAGTTTTTCACCCATAGTCCAGGCTTGCCGCTTTCCTTTTCCGCAATGGCAAGCAGGATATTCGCCGGGACTTTATATTTTTCAGCGGCAGTGATCGAGCAGACAATCTGAACTTGTTGATGGCGAGAAGGAGGTAAATCGGAAATTGGCATGTCGCTCCCCTTTTTTTCCGAATTTGTTTACGTGTTGGCAGTACCGCCGCCATCACGGAAAGCGGCTATTTCATCTTCCATTGAATCTCCTGATTCACCGGAGAGGCTGTTGTTGTCAAATTTAGGGCTGGTGGCCGTATCAGTTTGCGCTTCCGTTTGAGAAGATTGCTTAATTGCCGATGCAACTTGCCCTGGAAAAGTTTGGTCAATCCGTGCCTGTAGTTTCTCTCCTACAACCTGTTTTATTCCATCTTTTAAGTTTGAAAATGTGCCACCTGAATTGCTGCCCTGGCTAGTCGATCCCGACGACTGGCTAGCTGGACTAAACCCAGCAGTGCTGTCCCCCATTGCCATCGCAAGTGGGCTTGATGTTGAAGCAGACGTCGTTGTACCGGAAGAACCGCTTACCATCCTCGAAACAAGATCGACACTACTTGACGGGTCTTGCGATGCCTTGCTCGCCGCCGCCATGACAGCCTGTGCGCCACCCATTATATTGGCGCCACCAGCGGTTATAGCATTGCTCGCCATTGCAGCGGCTGCCCCGCTAACCCGGCAGCGGCAATCGCCGATCCCGACCCGAATCCATTACCTAATGCATGAGTTCCCCCCACCTTGCGCAATATGACCGATCATGGGAGGTATTTTGTTGACTAGACCTAACAAAATTAGAGACGCTACAAACATTGCCGCCATATCATTTAAATTCATATTGGTATCCATTTGGCTGAAATATTGATTAATGAACTGCTGACCGATACCGACAAGCAGAATCATAACCATTAGCTGAACACCTATATTCAAGACGGTTTTGTAATAGCTGATAGCCATATCTGATGTCCATCGACTTCCACCAAAGCCGAGGAAAATTATCCCTGCATACGCCAATATCCAAGCTGACACTAGCAGTATCAGCATGTTTGTTGCGATCAAGGCAAGAATGCCAATTATTATTACAGCGATAATTATTCCAGCCGTGCTAATTACTGGACTTGCAATTGATGATTGTTGGACGACTGTATTGAATACTTGAAACCCAACATCGGTGATACCGGACGGTGTTATTCCACCCACTCCTGACGCCGTATCCCCAAGTTGCTGCATTGAGTCTATTATATCAATGGCCATTGTTGGACCGTTGGTAAGAAGCCACCAAAAGAACCCTGTAAAGACAATAAATCGGGTGAATTCGCCATAAAACTCGCCAAGGTCGGCCTTACGTAATAACAACATGCCGTTGGACCAGACCATAGAAATTAATGCTAACACCCAAAACAACCAGGATGCTCGTGCAGTTAATGTAGCCGCCCAGCCAGAGGCAACAGATTTATATTTATTTTGCACATCATCAAGAATGCCTTGTCCATTAATTGCTGCAATAGCTTCTGGAGTTTGAAGTATGAGGTAGCAGATCAAGATAATTGCAATAACTTTCATTTATTATTCCCTTTACACTACCTAACAGACCAGAATTTATGCTTAGTTGGCTTAAGCGTACTCCGTTTAGCACAATTATCGGCAAGTGTTTGCTGAACATATTTATCGGAAATGCTTTTGATATTTTCTAACATGCAGTTTGCATCATTGGTTTCTGGAACAGGCACGGGTTGAATAACGGATAATGATGTTGAAGATTGATTTGATTCATTTGTCTGATTATTGATTTTTGGAGTATCTGGAATATCCTGTGTACATGCTTGTAAAAAATGTAAGCAATAAGATTGCTAAATAAGTCTGCTTCATAAGTAACTCCTTATTGTAATGTCCAATTACTGTGCGTGACCGGCGTAAGTGTATCTTTTCGCCAACTTTGGTCTGCTGCTTGTTGTTGTGCCTCACGGTCAGCCAATACCTGATTTCGAGTGGCATCCGCCGTTTGTTGGGCTATCAATAATGCCCTTAACTGCAATAACTGGTTCGCTTGATTGCTGGCAAGCTGGTTGGCATATTGAATAGCTGCCATCTGTCCGGTTGCCCCTTGTGCGTTTGCTTGGAGCCTTTGAAGCGTTGCTGCGTCGGTTTGTAAAGCCGTTTGTTGGCTATCGATGGCCTGGATGTTCGCAGCATTAGCTGTTTGTTGCGCTTCCGATCCCAGTTTGAGCATATTGTTCAGGCTGGCCAAAGCCCCTGGCGTACATGAAATGCTGTTGAAACAAGCCGAGCTTGCATATTGGCTAAGGTTTCGGAATTGGTTGACGTAATTGGATAGCGTCCCAAATTGGCTTTGGTAGCCAGACAAAGTATTCAAGGTGTTTGTCAGTCCTGAGATGGTTTGCGTCGCATTGGCCCAGGTAAAGGATGACGGCTGCGCAGTATTCTGTATCATGTTTTGGAACTGTTGCAATTGCGTCGCATACTGTTGTAACTGCGAGGCGTATTGCTGCAATTGTGTTAGCCTTCCCGCGACAGTTTCAACGGCAGACGTAACATTTTGCGTCAGGTTTGCACCATCGACAACAGGGATACCGGTGGCGTTTGCTGGTGCCGCTATGCTGACTGCGAACGCCATAACGACTTTCATGATTGAGGCTTTTAACGTAATCATCCTATTTTCCTCCTAATAATCAAATGCTTCATAAGGTTTGCTGAGCGTTAAATCTTTGGTCACAATGATATTGAACCGGTAGCCAGGCCGGATTTCAAGTGTGGGCGCGATATTCAGGTTTTTCGTTATCATTTGCACCGTCGCTTGCCCCAGTTGTTGGCCTAAGGCGCTGCTCAACGTGCTCTGTGCGTTCGGTGCAAAAACGCCGCCGTTGTTGATACCGCTGGCTTGGTTTTGTTCTTGGCTAAGGGTAGCGCCGGCAGAAATGGCAGACATTAACAAAGCCGATCCGAAAATGCGCAGGTAATGGTTGTCCACTTGGTCTTTGAACCCCGCATACCCTGCGCCATCTGCCCCAGGCATCGCACCAATGTCCATGGCCTTGCCATCGGGAAAAACAATGCGTTGCCACGCAACCAGGACACGCGCTTGGCCGTAAGCGACTTCGCTGGAATAAGTTCCCACTAAACGTGAACCTTGCGGGAATAGCTTATACTTTCCTGTGGCGGTATCGTAAACGTCTTGCGAAAGCTGCGCCATGATTTGTCCTGGCAGTTGGGAGTTTATCCCGGATATCAACGTTCCAGGGATGACAAAACCAGCCCTTAATTCATACGGCGAATGGGGCGGCTCTGGTTTGGAGTCCAGCCGCCACCGATCACCTTGTCCATTGTTCGTATATTGGTTAATGCCGCTATTTTCTAACGCTGCCGAATTTATTTGTGTCGGCGACTCCCCAGTGCCACCAACGCCAGCATTTGATGCACCTAGGATACCGGCCTCTTTTATTTGTGCGAGACGGCTTTTGTAGGCTGTTATCGGATCGGTTTCTGTGGGTTGGTTGGCGGCTATCTGTTTCGCCAGCATCGCTTGTTGCTCAGATAGGCTGCTTGGCGGCACGGGTGGCGATCCTGGACTGCGCGGCGCAACGACGTTGACAGCCGTTTTCGATTTTACCGCCTCTTCAAACTGTTGCGCTTTGACTTGCCGTATCCGATTGGCCAGTTCCTCTTCCGGTGACAGCGGTTTGTTCGGTTGGTTGGGGGCGTTCGGCGGCAGCGGTGGCTGCTCAAGATTAATAGGCCGGACCACGGTCAAAGGCGGTTCTTCTGGAATCATGGCTTGCTGGGGAATATCCAAAGGCTTAGATTCTGTCGGCACTATCCCGCTGGTGTATTTACCCGTTATTTCATTAGCCGCCAAACTGGCGTTTGTAACCTTCGCATTGTCGGTATCGTCCACTATCTTGCTTTGTTTGGCGGCCCGGTCTGCCGCCACCATTACCATGATGACCAGAAAGAGCAGTGTCGCACCGCCGACAATATACAACGGCAGGTGGGTTGCCCGCCTCACACCGCTGCGTCCAGAAGCGTCCCCTGGCGATACGTCAGGCGACATGAAGTCTTCATTGCCAGTGCTTTGTTGCATCGCCTTTACTCCATGAACGCCCAGGCACCGGCGGGGTTGGCCGTTTTGTTGCTGGCGGTATACGCCCTGGTCAACACGGATTTACCCACGCTCAATCTCACCCGATACAAACCTTCGAATAGGCTGGTTTCTGGCTTATCGACGGTGTACCGTAGGTTTAAACCGCCCGAAGACCCTGCCGGTTGCTTAGGGCTAAATTCTTTCACTGCATAGCCATTTTCACGTATGGCCATAACTAAAGCCGTGCCAAAAACATCCGTCTGAGGCACAGGCTGGCCGATGTTGAATTTTGTTTGTCCGGGAGGGTATAAAGCTTGTAGTTGCTTTATAGAGTCCGTTGCCATACCACGACACAACTCTGTGGGCAGTTGCACTGTAACCGTATCGTATCCGTTTGTTGCGCATCCGGCCAGCCAATCAATATGCATGTTGCCAAGAGCATTTTCATGGTTTCACCCGCTTTATCGTCACGGAGTCTTGGTTATTGCCTATTCCAGCAATCAGTATCGCTGAATCAAATACAGAATCGACGATATAGCGGTTGCCCTGGATGCGGTAGTTAACTTGGACGGTTTCATCATCCTCAAAGAGTCCCCCTTCCCTTCTCACCACCAGCAAGGTCGGTGCTTCGGTTTGTGCCATCGCATCCGGCATCTCAATGATGGTTTTTTGTTTGTCGTTAAAGACCCGCACCGGCGTCCAGGATATGGACCCGTTGGCTTCAATCTCGTAAGCAAAGTCGAGATTCCCTAAATATTCTCCCGTTTTTGCAATCGTCTTATCCTGGCGTTTCTTGGCTGCTTGCTTACGAAGTGCGTTCCATTTGGTTTGTTCTTCGTCGGGGTAGGTAAATACGACTTGGGGCATGTATTCCTTTCTGTGCGACCTTAGCCTTAAGTGGTAGGTGCGCCGGTTGGTGGTCACCACCAAAGAGGTTTCAAGTCCGACATCCATCGGCTTGATGATGATATGTTGAACTTCGTTCTCACCGCTGCCGGTAATGGCCGGTTCTATTGTCCACCGTGCCGTATCCCCCAGATTGATTGAATTGACTTGCTCACCGGCCTGTAACGCTACATCACAAACTTGCAATACGGCACAGACGACACTGGGTTGTTGTGCTCCGAATAGATAGGAAACAGCCCCGTTTTTTCCTGGTGATGGCGCCATGCCGATTGAATTGTGCCCTTTCCATTTATTGGCAATAGCCAACGCCCGCCGCTCCTGTTTGGATAATGTTGGGTTTTTATCTGAGAAATACATTTCAGCCATGTCCTTGTCAGCCGAGGCCTGTCCTGTACCGAGCATAAATGCCGATAAGGTTACCAATAGATAGTTGTTCATAACGACTCCTAAATTAATTGGCTTGTTGCTGTCCTTGACCACGAAAAATCCTGAACGAATATGCCCAAGGGATTTTTCGCAATTGCTCTTCTGTGGTGGCTGGTGTTGGCGGCACGATGAATATCGTCACCATTGCCCGCATTAAGAGGGGCCTACCTTTCATAGCGCCTTGACGATCCCGCGTGGTTTCTACCCAATCCACTTGCCAGGTGTCGGCTGTGTGCGGCATGACCGTGTTGATTTCAGTGCTGACCATTTCTTTGGCGGCACGCTTGAACGGGCTTGCCTCTTCCGTCGCATTGTAAAATTCAGTCATCTTTTGCGTTGCCGGAACATTGGTCGGTAATAACGCATAAACATCAAACACCGCCTTCCGTTGCAGGGCGACATCTGGCGTAACCAACCGTGCGTTCGCTATGAAGGCGGAGATTGCGGTGGCCACTACTCGCTGGTCTGCCGGAGCTGCTTTATCCGCAACAGAAATGGCGGCGGTCTGCCCTAATTTATCGACTTGGACAACGTAAGGGACGAATCTTGATAACTGTGCGATATGGATCATGCCACCGACCGCGACCAGCGCTACGAGCAATGACAGTATCCCCATTATTTGCCAGGCTTGCCGTGACGACATCACGGCTTTCGTATGGTCGTTCCAGGTTCGCCTAGCCGACAAATAGGGGTTATCGTTTTCGCCCTTGCGCCGTCCGCCGAGGAGTTGTTCGTTACTACTGCGCGGATCGGTGATATTTGACGTTTGCTTTTGGAATAAGGAGTTAAAATTCATGGTTTATCCTTGGTAGCCTTCAAGACGCAACCTTTCAGGGCAAGCCATTCCGTTATCCAGCCGTTACCGTGGGCGGACCCAGCTTCCTGATCAGCGCCAATGAATCTTTGTCGCTGGCCCCGACAAAGGCCATCGCCAAGGGGCCAATAGCAAAATCAAATAACCTTCGGCCATATTCTGAAATGGTGTAGTAATGGCGCTTAGGGATGGCTGTCGCCAAGAGGTCAATTTGCCGGCTATTGAGCCCCATCCGTTTATAGAGGTTTGCGGTGTCCTCATCCCTGGCATAAACATTGGGTAAAAATATCTTAGTAGCCGTAGATTCAATAATGACATCAAGGATGCCGGAGTTTGCTGCGTCAGTCAGGCTTTGGGTTGCCATGAACACCAGGCAATTGGCCTTACGCAATTCTTTTAACCATTGCCGTATCTTCTCGCGGAACACCTTATGGCCCAGCATTGTCCATGCCTCGTCCAAGAGGATTGCGGCAGGTTGCCCATCTAAAGACCGCTCTATACGCCGGAACAGGTACAGCAAGACGGGAAGCGCATAGCGTTCGCCCAGGTTCATCAGTTCTTCTATCTCAAAAACCGTAAAATCAGACAAACTTAAGCCATCTGTTTTGGCATCCAAAAGAGGCCCCATTGCCGCGTCAACCGTGTAGATTTTGATGGTTTCGCGGATGGCTTCATCTTGCACCATGACAGAGAATTCAGAGAGCGTGTACGACTTTTCATTGGCCATATTGACGATGGCGCTGGCGATGGCGTTACGCTGCGATGCGGTCGTGTTCAATCCGTTCAAGGCGAGGATGGTATTGATCCATTCCATTGCCCAAGCCCTGTCTGATCGTGTTTCTATATATTGCAAAGGGCAAAATGCAAGTCTGTCTTCGTCACCAGCTATAGTGAAGTGTTTCCCGCTAACCCCTTTGGTGCTAGCCCGGATGGCGGCAGTTAGAGGGTATAAAGACAGCCCTTTGTCGAACGCAAAGATGGTCATGCCTTGATAGCGGCGCAGTTGGGCGGCTATTAGCGCCAGCGCTGTCGATTTGCCACCCCCAGTGCGGCCAAACATGACGGCATGGCCGAGATCGTCAACATGTAAATTCAGACGATACGTGGTATTGCCTTGGGTGACACAGTGCATTAAGGCGGGCGATAGGGGCGGATATTTTGGACAAGGGGCGGTGTCCCTGCCTGTCCATATCGTACTAGTGGGCATGAGGTCGGCCAGGTTCATGGTGTTGATCAGTGGGCGACGCACGTTTTCGACACCATGCCCAGGCAAGCTGCCCAAATAGGCATCCAACGTGTTGATGGTTTCAATACGGGCAATAAACCCGGTGGCATTTATGGCTTTCTCAACTCGCCTGGCAGAATCCTGGACAGTCTTACGGTCCTCGTCCATCAGGATGACCACGCTGGTATAATAGCCTTGCGCCACCACTCCGCTATTGACTTCGGCGAGTGCGGCTTCTGCGTCCTTAACCATGGCTTCTGCATCTTGGTCGATGGGCCCTGTGTTAAGGTTAAACACTTGGTCAAAGAAGCCACGCACCTTCTGTTTCCATTTCTTCCTGAATTTTTCCAGTTGGTTGAGCGCTTCGTGCGGTTCCATGAAGATGAACCTTGACGACCAACGGTATTCAATGGGCAGTTCCCCTAATGCCGTCAACATGCCTGGGGTGGACTCCAATGGGAAGCCGCCGAGGGCGACGACCTGGATATAGTTGCGGCCAATTTTGGGGACAACCCCCGTCCACAGTTCCTGGCCGCCGATGAGACCGTCCAAATACATGGGATTAGACGGCAACTGGATGGGCTGGTTGATGCCCGTGACACAATAGTGTAGCCAACGTAAGAAGTCATCATGGGTCACGGTGGTGCGCTCTTCCGTGACCATTTTGTTGCCTTTCAGCCGGGTCAATTTGATGGCCGATGAAATGCGGTTTTCGATATTGAGGCATTCGCGCTTGAAATTTTCAATCAGGTCTTTCGTGTAGCTTTGGTTATTCGGTGACTCCGATTCATCTTCAAACATCAGTTCGATAAACTTCCGTTCATTCAGCAACGGCGGCAAATAGGTCACGGTCAGGACGAAATAACCTTCATACATCACCCCTAACGATTCAAACAGCCTTCTGCGTTCTTCATCGATGGCGGCAGTAACCGCATCTGGAAAATGGCACAAGCCCCGTTCAGGGTAGGCCGGGGCTTGCCTTCTCACCGCATCGACATGGATCATCCAACCGTTGCCCAGGCCAGATAATCCTTGGTTAATTCGTGCTGAAACCGATTCACGGTCTTGTTCCGTGCTGCTGTCCTTGTCGTCCCCTGAATACAACCATGCCGCCATAAACGAGCCATCTTTGCCGACGATGACGCCATCATCAACTTCGGCAGCGTAAATGAGCAGGTCAGCCACACTGGCAGCCTTTGACCGGTGCTGAATTAATTGCCGCTCTTTTTCGGCCTTGGTTACCAGGCTAAGCAATATCACGACCAGCATGATTCCAAGGCCAGCAATACTAAAGGTCAATGTTTCAATCATCGGTACTGTTTCCCCTGGCTATTGGTGTTGTCCCTAAATGGGGTGCTTTGTGCAGGGTAATAGCGTTTGTAACGGAGGCTGCGCCAATAAACCTTACGCATTTGAGGGTCGGCCTTTGCCATCAACCTGAGCAGGTAGAGCGAACAAAGCCATAGGATCACACCGTAAACCGTTGCCCTGAGCTCTTGTGCGCTAAATACCAAGGCGGCGGCAATAAGGCCAGTGAACATCACGAGCTCACGATCACCACCCATAAACAAGTTAATCCGATTGCCTGCCCGTCGGATTGGGATTGCGCGGAGTGCCATTATTTTTGACCCCATTGCTGAAACTCAATATAGGCTTTACTTCATCACAACACTAACGGGCGATGTGATGACCGCGCCTTTACCGAACAAGGTTGACATGATATTTTGTGCGCCAACCAGTAAGGCCATGACCAGGACAATAAATATCAGTGTCCTGAAAAACCCATTCAAGTCGCCGCCAAATATCAGCACACCTCCGGCTACCACAATACCGATCAATGACAGCGAGAAGGCGACTGGCCCGGTCACTGAATTTTGCAATTGCACTAGCCAGGGCTCGTAAGGCAATGACCCGCCACCCGTGGCCGCCGCCTGTACCATGTCGGGGTTAACCAGCAACAGCGTTAACAGGAAGAACCAGACTGGGATATTGATATGGGCTAATACCTTCATTCTAAACTCCTACGGTTTTCGTTATGTATTTGCCGTCCTCAAATCCCTGTATTTCGATTATTTCCGTTACTCGACGACCTTCTTGTGTCCTGGCGATATGAACGATTAACTGCACCGCTTCGCCAATCAGCGGTTCAATCTGTTTTGGGGAATCGGGGTGCATGCTGATCAACATGGAGAGCCGGTCTAACCCAGCCCGTGCATTATTGGCATGCAAGGTTGCCGCCCCGCCCTCATGACCCGTATTCCATGCCATTAGCAGGTCGAGTGCTTCCGGTCCGCGCACTTCCCCCACCAAGATTCGGTCTGGACGCATCCTTAGCGTCGTCCTGAGCAACAGGGTCATGGTGATGTCGATCGTGGTGTGGTACTGGACAAAGTTCTCGGCGGCGCATTGGATTTCCCCGGTGTCCTCGATAATAAAAATACGCTCAGTCGGATCAATGGTGACCATCGTGTTGATGATGGCGTTGACCAAGGTCGTTTTCCCTGAGCCGGTGCTGCCAGTCACCAATATGTTCCGGTGATTTCTGATTGCGTCAACGATTACAGCATACTGAGCTTTTGATAGGATTAAGGCATCGACATAGTGTTCTAGCGTGAAAATGGCAACGGCTTTCTTTCGTATCGCAAACGTGGGTGCGGTGACGATAGGCGGGAACTGGCCTGCGAATCGCGAACCGTCTATTGGCAGTTCGCATTCTAAAAGCGGTCTTCCCTTGGTGATTTCTTTGCCGTGATACCCGGCTATGGTCTTTATTATCGCTTCTGCGCGACTGGTCGTGATAGTCCCGATTTGCCGCATCTTTTCACCCAGCCGCTCTTGCCAGAGCCTGCCGTCTGCATTCAGCATAATTTCGACGGTTTTGGGATCGGCAAGGGCTGCCAAGAGGTCTTGGCCTAGGTCGCGTTCAATTTTTATTTTCGCGCGTTCTTTGACACTATCCAGCGCCTGCGTGTCTTGTAGGGATAAATTCGGCATAAAATCACTACCACGATGGAGTTCGGTAATGAGAGTCTACGCCTTAAAACGATATAACGAAACTAGTTTTTTTAATTATTTGCAAAAAATTTATATAACCGTTATTTATGAGGACATGGCTGCTTTATTGTGATGTTTTTTTTGCCTGTTGCTCCTTTGCTTGTTTCGCCCATTCTCTGGCTATGTAGGCTTGATGAGATGGCAATATGACAGATACGCGTTCATAGCCTTCCTGCAATCCCCTTGGTTTGCCACCCGTTAACGCTTCCAGGGATTTGATGTCCAGGTCGGTTTGTTCAAGTAGTGCTGGCAATGGAACGTCCAGGCAGTCTGCGATTTGCTCCATAATCCGTAAAGAGGGATTCCCTTTGCCGTTGGTTAAATCTGATATGAATGACATAGAGACACCCGACATTTCTGCAAGTTGTTCTTTGGTCATATCTTTCTCATCCAATAACCGGAGTATGTTAGTAAAAAATATCTGGTTGTACATTATGATTTGCTTAAGAATTTAGCCGCTAAATTTGTAAGCCTCTTCCGACAATGAGTTTTTTTTAGCATAGTCATAGGTATTGAGGCAGCCGATTTTAGATGACTGATAGTATAATGATTTTTTGGGGGAACGGCACTATGATCGTTTTCTAGACAGTGGCTTGCGCCACATAAAATCGATAGGCCGTGTCATTGCCGACATTCAAGTTACTTGGCAAAATCGAGAATCGATATTTTTACCTGATCTCAAATGTCTCAAAGAATATAGGAAGGCGGATACAAACTGTTTAGGTCAAATGTTCACTTCGACAAATGTGTCAGGTTAGAGTCTAGACTCTTTACGCAATGTTGTCATTTGTGTAAAAAACTACCCTTATCTGACACTTTTAAGGCCTATTTACACGGAAGTTAAACTGTCCGGTTAAGGTATACCCAAAACTGACACCCCATCGTCAAGGTTGAAGGTCAGTTGATGACTCTTCAGCGAAATACATCTTGACTGTGGCCTCTGCCAGATTATCTGGCGTACCTCCATACCTTTCCCGTTCGATGTCAAACTCAGTTTTGGTACGCTCGTATATGTGGTAAGGTTCCAACTCCCTAGAAGTAAGTAATATAGCTCTTCTATGATATTTATCATTTAAACTCTTCGCATGTTTTATTTCTTCTTGCGTAAATGGCGAAAGTTTTGCCAGTAACACAAAAGTCTCGAATCGCTTGCGTGGAAAGGAATCTGCGACACGCCGAAGGTTGTCAATATCTGTCGCATCAATTGGCCCCTTATCCTTACACTCACCCAGAATAACCACTGTCCTGTGAGGATAAGGCCGTGCAATAACCCATACAAAGTCAGTTTCACATTTTGGCAGGTCTATACCATCCTTGGGTTCTAGGTCTAGCGATGACGAATACAAGTTTTCTCGATAAACGCCATGAAAATTCGTATCCAATTGTTGAAGCGTAAGCACTACGGGAATTGCACCTTGCGCGTTTTTCTCTAAGCCAAGAACACCAGAACGGCGATAATGATATTCGCCATTTACTAATTGGCGGGTAGCATCGTATTCGTTGCCACAAAGTTCACAAGTTACCTGCTGCTTCAATGTGTCCAATGCGACCCAGCTTACCAATCTACAGCTTGGGCAAGTTAGCTCGGCGCCAATCCGGAATAGCCCTTTCTCGACCAAGTGAGAGAACACGGCGACCGGATTCAGCTTTGTGCCATATGGACGTGGCTCGATGTAAAGGCCTTGGTGATCATCAAATTTTGCGCTTGGGTTGTCTTGGTCATTTCCACCAATCAACTGTAATGCAGTTCTTTTGTTGAACGATGCCATCGGTCCATGTGTTTTTATCAAACGTCGAACGCCAGGAATTTTGAATATGCGGCCTCCTTGCAGGCCACCCACTCGAGCGATAAGCTGACGAGCAATAAGCCCAGCGGAACTTGGTTTGGAAGAAAAACCTGCCATGCTGAACACTCGCTCCATTAGGTCAGAAACAGGCAAAGCATACAAAAATGTATCAGTATCAGAAGCATCCATAATCAATCCGATACGCTCAGATTCGATACGTAGCTTGTTATATTCCAAATGCATTGTACGTGCATAAAACTCATTCAACTCTGGAACAAAAGGCGGGTTAAAAGTATGTTGTTCATCGCCGTAAAGGCCGAAAGTTACCGATATAGATGCTACTAAGTGTTGTGTGTTGAACCATGCATCGTCGCAAAACGGCTTTTCGATTAAAGAGAATGTTACTTTGGGTTTGTTGCGTTCTTTTCCTATAAGACCAAGTGTTGACACTTGGTAAAAGGACATCATCGGCGGACGTATATTGAGGCCGTTCCAAGAGTAAATAGTGACATTGGTAACCATTAACTGAAGAGCACCGAAAGGCTTGCGAATCTCTTCAAGGGCCTTTTGATCATTGATCTCCTGACGCGACCATATTGCCACATGCCGCTTGAACTCGTGCCAATGAGATACCATATCCCTCATACTGGATTCCCACGCGGGGATAACATTGGAGTACCGCTGAAGATGATTTATGTCCACAAACCAAAGAGAAATGTCCGCAGCCCGAAGATTCCAATGACAGACGAGATCATCAAGATTTGTTGAATCGCCAACAAAAAAGCCTGGACTGCTCCATCCCTCATGTATGCTGTAATGGCGAGTAAGTGCATGTCTAGACAGATATGGGATGGATGGATGATCCAACTCATTCGCCGGTATCGGAGCGTCCTTTATAAGAAAGATTTCTTTAGCCTCTGCTGCTTTCGTCACCATGTCTCGGTAATCTAAGCCAGTGTCTTCAGAACTTGGGTACATCCCAAACTGCATTAAGAACACGTCAGCAAGAGGGTCGTCTGGAGACCAGTTATATAGCCTTATTCCGGATTCCTTCAGTTGTTTCCATTCTGGTCTATCGCGCAGGTAAACGAGTGCATTGTGAATATCGAGTGCTTGGGAACTCGGTTTATTTGCATCAGGGAAAAAAGTTGATCATGGAAGAATGGGGTTATTAGATGAGGATACCTATTGGAAACGCCTTAACCTCAGTAGAGGTTCCGATAGGAAAAATAAAATCGATACGGAATAACTCAACTAGCCGCTCTACTTCTTCCTCGTTATCTATTATTAGGATTGGATTAAATCGACCACCCCAAAGTGCATACGAATATTTAACAGCCTGCCGGAACGAATCCATGTCGCCGGAACGAATAGCCCAACCGATACGTAAAGGACGGTAGCAAATATCGATGCGTGTAGTATCCATATTGTTATTCCCTTACATGCATATAGCTGTAACGGATCGTACTTGAAAATGAAAAAGACAAGAATCTATTACCATGCCAACCTCATTTGCAATCATTTCTGCCTGCTTCAACACTGTTTCCGTCGCCAACAATTGCAAATCCGGCGGATAGCCATATTGCCTGAGCGTTCGCTTTACGATCACTTTCAACTTAGCCCTAACATTTTCTTTATTCTCCAGTCGATGGTGGCGTTTTCCCTAACCCGCTGAGTCAATACTACTGCCAATTCCCGCAATTGGTCGTGTTGCATCAGTTCCCTCGCGCTATCATTGTTGGCGACGGCGGTATAAAATGCATATTCAAAATCGGATAACCCCAGTTTGGTTGCTTCCTTATCGGATGCGACAATTTCTTTGCTGATCTTGATGAGTTCATCCATGACTTCGGCAGCGGTCAGGATTTTGTTGTGATATTTCTTGATGGCGTTTTCCAGCATTTCCATTAAAGATTTACTTTGCACCAAGTTCTTTTTGGCTCGGACTTTCAGTTCGTCGTTAAGCAGTTTTTAAGCACTTCCAGCGGACATTTTTGTGCGCCATGCCTTTCAATTCGAGAAGGAACTCTTCTGAAAGAATGGAAATATCTGGTTTTTTAATGCCAGCCGCGTCAAAGATGTCAATCACCTGTTCGGATACCAGTGCTTTATCGATGACCTGCCGGATAGTCGTTTCAATCTCTTCATTGGTTTTGCCAGTGCCGGTGCTGTCAAATTTCGCCAGCCGTGATTTAACAGACTGGAAAAACGCCACTTCGTCTTTGGCATCCATCGCTTGTTCATGGGGAATGGCGATGGCAAAGGCTTGGGATAAGGCAGTGACTTCATTGATATAGCGACGCTTGCCATCATCGATACCTAGAACATGTTCTTCAGCGGCAAGAATCAGGGATAACTTTTGCGAAGTTTCAGCGGCAAAATAATCCTCATAAGCAAAACCGTGGTACATCGCCGAAACCACTTCGAGCTTTTCCAGCATCAGGTTGACCGCTTGTTCCTGTGCCAAGGTGGGATCGCCCTTGCCACCCGCATCGGAATAAAACGACAAGGCTTCTTTCAGGTCGGAGGCAATGCCGAGATAATCCACCACCAAGCCGCCGGGCTTATCGCCATAAACCCGGTTTACCCGTGCAATGGCTTGCATCAGGTTGTGGCCTTTCATCGGTTTGTCGATATACAGGGTGTGCATACTGGGGGCATCAAAGCCGGTTAACCACATATCACGCACGATGACCAGCTTGAGTTCATCATCGTTATCTTTCATCCGTTCTGCCAGGATTTTGCGCTGTTGTTTGGTGGTATGGTGTTTGATGGGGCATAGGGCCGTCCGATGAAGCAGCGGTCATGACGACTTTGATGACACCTTTGTTTAGTTCATCTGAATGCCATTCCGGCCTGAACTTGATGATGGCTTCATACAGGTCGGCGGCAATCCGGCGGGACATGCTCACGATCATGCCTTTACCGGCAAACACTTCTTGCCGTGCTTCAAAATGGCTGACAATGTCTTGGGCAATATTCTTGATACGCTTTTCGCTGCCTACCAAGGCTTCGATTTGCGTCCATTTGGCTTTGGCTTTTTGGGTGTCGGTGAGTTCTTCTTGATCCAGTTCTTTATCCAGTTCGGCAATGAGTTTTTTGCCTTCATCGGTTAAGATCACTTTGGCTAAACGGCTTTCGTAATAAATGCGAACTGTTGCACCGTCCTCCACAGCTTGGGCAATATCGTAAATATCGACATAATTGCCGAACACCGCCGGGGTGTTCACATCGGTCTTTTCAATCGGCGTGCCGGTAAATCCCAGATAGGTCGCATTCGGCAGCGCATCGCGCAGGTATTTGGCAAAGCCGTACACCACCTTTTTACCGATCACTACACCTTGGGCATCTTTCTCATCAATCGTTTTGGCGGTAAAACCGTATTGGGTGCGATGCGCTTCATCGGCGATTACTACAATGTTGCGCCGCTCCGATAAGGCTTCATAGACGTTTCCCTCTTCCGGCTGAAACTTTTGGATGGTGGAAAAGATCACACCACCCGATGCCACCTTGAGATAGTCTTTGAGTTGTTGCCGATTGTCGGCTTGTTTGGGTTCCTGCCGTAATAACTGTGCTGAAGAAGCAAAGGTATCAAACAACTGGTCGTCCAGGTCGTTGCGGTCGGTAATCACCAAGATGGTAGGGTTGTCCAACACCAAAACAATCTTACCGGTATAAAACACCATCGACAAGGATTTACCGCTGCCCTGGGTGTGCCAGACGACGCCAGCTTTCCGGTCACCTTTGGGCTGCTGGGTGTCAACGCTGGCGACACCATAACTTGCGGGCGTTTCTTGAACGGTTGGGGATAAATCGACATTTGCCCCAACCGCACGCAAGGTTGAGGCCACTGCCGCATTAACGGCGTAATACTGGTGGTAGGCGGCCACTTTTTTAACGGTGCTGATGCTAATTACACCAGTCTTTGTATCTTCTTTTTTGGATTTTTCAAAGACGATGAAATGACGGATTAAATCCAGCAACGTAACCTTGTTTAACATGCCGTTAATCAAGGTTTCCAGTTGGCTGATTAAATGTGAAGCCTCCGCTTTGCCATCGGCTGAT